>NZ_CP012673.1:3452500-3900000 GCF_002950945.1 Sorangium cellulosum | reverse complement strand
AGGCCTTCAGCGAGAGCCCGCCGACCACCAGGAGGTAGATCGCCTTGAAATCCTGGCGATCGCCGAGCGCGTGAACCCCGAAGGCGAAGGAGAACGCGGCGGCGACAAGGAGCAGAATCGCGAATACATCGACGGCGCGGGACACGCAGGGGAGTGTAACGCGATTTGACAGGAAACCGGCGGGGATGCGGGGACCGCGATGAACGAGGCGCGGGCTCGGAGGTCCGGCCGAGCCGCTGCTCAGCGCAGCATCATCATGATCGCCCCGAGCACCGCGAAGACGATCAAGAGGAGCAGCTGCCGGACGGCGTGGTGGGTGAGCCGCCGAGCGCCAGCCGCAGGGCGGCCGCCGCGGGCGACCGCAACGCTCGACGCCGCAGAGACCAGCGCCACCGCGCAGGCCACGGCGACAGCCTGGGCCAAGAGGGCCCGCTCGGGATCCCGGACACGCCACGCGAGCACGAGGACCGCCAGGCTCACGAGCGCGCCGAAGGCGACTATCGGGACGGCGAGCGGGGGCAGATGCGCCCGGGCCTGAAGGAGCGGGGCCTCCGCGTCCGGCTCCGGTTGGCGCCGCGCATCCCAGCGATCGCGCCAGGATAACGCGAAGATGCCCCAGGCGATCGCGCCGATCGCCGCGCGGACCGGGTCGAGGCGAGACGGCTGAAGGGAGGGAGCGGCGAGCAGCCACGTCAGCGTGGCGAGCGCCAGAAAGACCGAGATGCCGAGGTGCCGCGCGAGCCGGCGGTGGACGCCGGTGAGCAGGGGCGCAGCGACGCCGCACAGGAATCCGAGCGTCGCGGCGACGCCCGCGGACGTCGGCGCGCCGCGAGCGAACGCGGCAGGCGCGACCGTGATCATCCAGGCGACGACCGCCGCGAGCAGCGCCTGGGGAGCGCGCCCTTCGCCGAGGCCGAGATCGAAGCGAGGAGCGCCTGGCTGCGGCCCGGCGTCGGAGCGGTCCGAGCTCGAGGGCCCGTCGTCCCCCTGCGCACGGGCCCCCCTGCTCTCGACGGACGCGGGCACCGCTGGGCCCGCGCCACGCTCCGCACCGCTCGAGATCGCCCCCGGGGCCTCCATGCTCATGGCCGGGCTGCTAGGCCAGGTTCCTCAGCAGGTGGCTCACGGGCAGCACGTCCGGCGCCGGCGAGCCAGCGCCGGGCTCGCCGCTCGCGCTCCCTTCCTCCCGGGCGACCTCGAGCCCGAGCCGCTTCCAGAGGCCCTTGTCCAGCAGATGGCTCGGGCGCACGTTGCCGAGCGCGGCGAGCATGTTCTGGCGTGTGCCGGGGTGGCGTGCGTCGAGCTCCGCGAGCAGCCGGCTCACCGCCTTGCGCTGGAGGTTCTCCTGAGAGCCGCACAGATTACAGGGGATGATGGGGAAGCGCTCCTCCTCCGCGAACGCGGCGAGCTCGTCCTCGGCGCAGTAGATCAGCGGGCGAATCACGACGTTGTCGCCGTCGTCGGAGATGAGCTTCGGGGGCATGGACTTCAGCTGGCCGGCGAAGATCAGGTTCAAGAGCAGCGTGGTCACGGCGTCGTCCCGGTGGTGACCGAGCGCGATCTTCGAGCAGCGGAGCTCGCGCGCAACGCGGTAGAGGATGCCGCGCCGCAGGCGGGAGCAGAGGGAGCAGTACGTCTTGTTCTCGGGGATCTTCTCGGTGACGATCGCGTAGGTGTCCTCGGAGATCATCCGGAACTCGTGGCCGCCCGCGGCCATGTAGTCGGCCAGCAGGTGCCCCGGGTAGCCAGGGTGCCCCTGGTCGATGTTGACCGCGATCACGCTGAACCGGACGGGCGCGCGGCGCGCCAGGTCGACGAGGAGCGCGTGCATCGCGTAGCTGTCCTTGCCACCCGATACGGCGCAGAGGATCCGATCGCCGTCGGCGATCATGTCGAAGTCGGTGATGGCGCGGCCCATGGCGCGCGCGAGCTTGCGACGGAGTTGCACGGTTCAGCCGGTGAAGCCTTCGATGAGGCGGAGGAAGGTGAGCACGCCATGACCCGTCCCGCCCTTCGAGAAGAGGCCGTACGGCTTGTTCGCCATCGACGGGCCGGCGATGTCCACGTGGACCCAGGGGACGTCCCCCACGAACTCGCGCAGGAACAAGGCGGCGGTGATGGCTCCTCCCCAGCGGTCGGCCGTGTGCTTGATGTCGGCCCAGTCGCTCTTCAAGCCATCCCGGAGCTCCTCGACGAGCGGCAGCTGCCACATCGACTCGCCCGCGGCCTTCGCGGCGCTCCGCACGCGGTCCGCGAGCTCCTCGCGGTTCGAGAAGAAGCCGGACACCGTAGGCCCGAGCGCCACGACGCAGGCGCCGGTGAGCGTCGCGTTGTCCACGATGAGGTCAGGGCCCAGCGCGCGCGCATACGCGAGGCAATCGGCGAGGACGAGGCGCCCCTCCGCGTCGGTGTTGATGATCTCCACCGTCTTGCCGTCGAGCGAGCCGAAGATGTCCCCGGGCCGGTAGGCCGCGCCGTCGGGCATGTTCTCGGCCGAGCCGATGATGCCGTGCACCTCGACGTTCGGCTTGGCGGCCGCGACCGCGGCCATCAGGGCGATCACGTTCGCGGCGCCGCCCATGTCGCCCTTCATCTCCTCCATGCCCGGAGCTGGCTTGATGCAGATGCCGCCGCTGTCGAAGGTCAACCCCTTGCCCACGAAGACGAGCTTTCGCTTGGGCTTGCCCGCAGGAGAGTAGACCATGTGGACCATCCGAGGCTCGCGCGCGCTCCCCTGCCCCACGGCCATGATGAGCTTCATCCCCCGCTTGACGAGCGCCGCCTTGTCGAAGACCGTCACCTTGAGGCCGCGCTGCTTGCCCACCTCCACGGCGACACGCGCCAGCGCCTCGGGGTAAAGCTCGTTCGGCGGCTCGTTGATGAGATCGCGCGCGATGCAGATCGCCTCGCCGACCTGCTGGCCGAGCGCCACCGCGTCGCGCGCCGCCTTGCCCGCCTTGCCCTCGACGATCACGGTGCCGCGCTCGAGCGCGACCTTGGGCACGCGATCGCCCGTGAAGTAGCGGGTGAACCGGTAGGCGCCGAGCACGAGCCCCTCGGCCGCGGCCCGCTCCCCGCGCTCGACGCCGGGCGGCACCACGACCGCAACGCTCTGGGCCCGCACGCCGTTCGCGAAGCGCGCCCCCTTCGCCGCCAGCAGGCGACACTCGACATCGGTGAGCTTGCCCGATCCCATGCCGAGCAGCAGCACGCGGCCGGGCTTGAGCGCGCCGTGCGTCGTGAAATCGATGCTCTGGTCCTTCTTCCCCGTGAAATCGTCGCGCTTGACCTGATGGGCCACCGACTCGCCCAGCGCCTCCAGGAGCCTCGCGAGCACGCCCTCACCCGTCGAGGCGCCTTCGGGCACACCGATGACAACGACGTCGACGGCGATGCCCAGCGGGTCTGACGAGGCGAGGTTCACTTTGATCGACATGCGGTCTCCTGGCCCGGACGTGGAGGGCTTCCAGCGCGGCATCTAACCACGAAGGGCTAATCCCGTCGACGTGGACGATGCCCGCAGGGCTCGGGCGCCGATCGCCGCTGCCCCGAGCCCGCCCCGCGTCCCCATCCGGACAGGCGTCAGCCCGCCGACCGGTAGATCTGGATCACGTCGGAGAGGAGCTTCAGCACCTCGACGCGCGGGCGCTGGAAGGCGTTGCGCCCCATGATCGAGCCAAACGAGCCGCCGGCCGCCAGCTCGCGGATCCTCGAGCAGGGTCTCGGTCGCCTTGGACTCGCCGCCGGAGAAGATCACGACGCGCTTGCCGTTGAAGGTCGCCTGCACGACGTGGCGGGTCCTCTCGGCGAGCGTCTGTAGAACCTTGGGCCACGGATCGGGCGCAACGGGCGAGCGGACACGGGCCGGCATCTCCAGGACCGGGACGGACGTGTCCCGCCGAACGCCTCCGAGAACCGGCACATGGAGGAGGTTGTACGGCGCCGAGCGATCCGCAATGCTCGGGGCGCGTCAGTCGGCTCTCCTGGGGGCGGTGCCCGCGGCGCGATCAGCGGCGGGGCGGCGATGTCCTCGCCACCAACGCGGAGGAATCATGTCGCTCTTCTCGGACCAACGGAACCTGAGCTGGAACCCGCCGGATACGTCGTCGCGCATCGGGATCACCCTCGAGACGTACATCCTCGAGGGGATGCTCGGATTCCCCGCGGCGACCGGGGCGTTCACGTCGCTCCTGAACCAGATCGGCCTGGCGGCGAAGCTCGTGACGTCCAAGGTCCGTCGCGCCGGGCTCGCAAACGTCCTCGGGTACACCGGACAGACCAACGTTCAGGGCGAGATCGTGCAGAAGCTCGACGAGGTCGCGAACGAGACGCTGCTCAGCGTGCTCGGCAGGCGCGGGCACTGCGCGGCCGTGGTGAGCGAAGAGCTCGGCGAGATGAGGATCCTCTCCACGGACCCGCGGGCCAAATACGTCGTCGTCGTGGACCCGCTCGACGGCTCGTCCAACATCGACGTCAACATCTCGATCGGCACGATCTTCGGGGTGCTCCGCAAGGGCGACGGCAAGCTCGGCGCGGACCCCTCGGACTTCCTGCGCCCCGGCCGCGATCTGGTCGCGGCGGGCTACGTGCTCTACGGGTCGTCGACGCTGCTCGTGCTCACGACCGGCCTCGGCGGCGTGCATGGCTTCACCTACGACCCCACCGTGGGCGAGTTCTTCCTGTCGCACGAGAACATCCGGATCCCGGAGCGCGGCGCGACGTTCTCCATCAACGAGGGCCACAGCGCGCGCTGGCCCGAGGCGGTGCGCCGCTGGAACGCCTGGATCAAGGAGGAGCGCAAGGAGGAGGGGCGGCCCTACGGCGCACGGTACGTGGGGTCGCTGGTCGCGGACGCGCACCGGACGCTGCTCAAGGGCGGCATCTTCGCCTACCCCGCCGACCGCGGCGGCCAGGGCAAGCTGCGGCTGCTCTACGAGGCGAACCCGTTCGCGTTCCTCTTCGAAGCCGCCGGCGGCAAGGCGAGCACGGGGTCCGATCGCATCCTCGACCTGGTCCCGAAATCGCTCCACGAGCGCGTGCCGCTCATCCTCGGCTCGCCCCGCGACGTCGATGACTTCGAGCAGTTCCTGCGCGGCGAGCGCTGAGGCTGCGCGATCGAGCGCCGCCCCTCGCCAGCCCGGAGGCGGGAGGCGGCGTCAGACGCCCTGCGCGTCGGCGCCCCAGATGATCTTGTGCAGCTGCACCTGCACCCGCACGCTCAGGCCGTCCTCGAGCACCCACCCCACGAGATCCTTCGGCGCCAGCTTGCCCCAGACGCACGAGGCGAGCAGCGTGACGCCGCGCTCCTGCAGGCGCCGCTCGCGGAGGGTGCTCCGCATCCACTCGTAGTCTGCGCGGTCGGCGAGCACGAACTTGATCTCGTCGCGCGGCGTGAGGTGCTCCAGGTTCGACCAGCGGTTGCGGTGGGATTCCCCCGAGCCGGGCGCCTTCAGGTCCATGATCTTGTGCACGCGCGGATCCACGCGCGACACGTCGGCCTCGCCGCTCGTCTCGACGAGGACCGTACGGCCCGCGTCGCAGAGCTCCGCGAGGAGCGGGAGCGAGCCGGGCTGGAGCAGGGGCTCCCCGCCCGTAAGCTCGACGAGCGGCGTGCCGAACGCCAGCGCGCGCCCGAGGACCTCGCTGCGGCGGACGCGCGTGCCGCCGTAGAAGGCCTGCGGCGTGTCGCACCAGGTGCAGCGCAGGTTGCACCCGGTGAGCCGGACGAAGGTGCACGGCAGCCCGGCGAACGTCGACTCACCCTGCACGCTCGCGTAGATTTCGTGGACGACGAGGGTGTCCTCTTTCAATGAAGCGACGCCTCCGAGGGGCCCGGGCCGCCCTGGCTGCCTTGGCGCCGGCGGCGACCCGCGATGGGCCGCAAGGTTTGGCCGCGCGGCGCGCGCAACGCAAGCGGCGCGCGCCGCTCAGCTGGAGATCACGCTGACCTCGCCGGCTGCCACCGCCCGGAGCACGCCGTCCGCGCCCCGGACCAGGAGGTGCCCCTCCGGATCGATCCCCGCCGCGACGCCCGCCACGCCGGCGACCTCGACGCGGCGATCGCGCAGCCAGTCCATCCGCGCGAGCTCCTCCGCAAAGGCGGCGAGCCTCTCCGCCTCGAACCTCACCGCCGCGCCGCCCATCGCCTGGATCAGCTCGGCCGCGAGGCTCTCGCGCGGCACGCCGCCCTGCCCGAGCAGCGCGAGCGACGTGGCCCGCGACGAGAGCTCCGGCGGGAAGCTCCGCGTGTGCACGTTGAGCCCGACGCCGACGATCAGGCTGCTCACCGCGTCGCCGCGCAGCTGGGCCTCGACGAGGATCCCCGCCAGCTTGCGGCCGCCGGCGAGCACGTCGTTCGGCCACTTGAGCCGCACCTCCGCGGCGGGGCGGTCGCCGGGCACCCCGCCGGAGCCCGTCGGCGCGAGCCGCCGCTCGACGACGGACGCCACGGCGAGGCCCATGACCAGGGCGATCGGGGCGATGCTGCTCGCCGGCAGGCGGGGGCGCAGCACCAGCGAGAGGTAGAGGTTCTCCCCGGGCGGGGAGTGCCAGGCTCGCCCGCCGCGCCCTCGCCCCTGCGTCTGCGCGTCGGCGAGGAAGGCGGCCCCGTGCGGCGCGCCCGAGGCCGCGGCGCTCCGCGCGTCGTCGTTCGTCGACGCCGTCTCCTCCACCACGGTGAGCGGCCTCCCGAGCGGCGCGCCGAGGCGCGAGAGCTCGCGCTCGATGGCCCCCGCGTCGAGCCGCTTCACAGCGCGAGGTCCAGCGCGATGTCCGCCGAGCGCGCCGAGTGCGTGAGCGCCCCGACGCTGATGACGTCGATGCCCGCCGCCGCGAGCTCGGGGATGCGCTCCAGCGTGATGCCGCCCGAGACCTCGAGGAGCGGCCGGCCATGCTGCCCGGACCGCGCGCGCGCGGCCGCGATCTTGACGTCGTCCAGCGTGAAGTTGTCGAGCATGATGATGTCCGCGCGCGCGGACAGCGCCTCGTCGAGCTCCTTGAGTGAGGCGACCTCCACCTCGATCTTCGTCGTGTGCGGCGCGCGCGCCCGCGCGCGGGCGATCGCGATCGAGATGCCGCCCGCCGCGACGATGTGGTTGTCCTTGATCATCACGGCGCTCCCCAGGTTGTCCCGGTGGTTGTGCGCGCCGCCGACGCGGACGGCGTAGCGCTCGAGGGCGCGGAGGCCCGGCGTCGTCTTGCGCGTGTCGGTGATGCGCACGCCGGACCCCGCCGGGATCGCGGCGGCGTAGCGGCGCGCCTCCGTGGCGACGCCGCTCATCCGCTGCGCGAAGTTGAGCGCGGTGCGCTCCGCGCTGAGGAGCGTGCGCGCAGGGCCGCGGACCGCCCAGATCACGGCGCCGGTCTCGACGGCGGTGCCGTCCTCGACGAGCACCTCGCCCTCCACCGCCGGATCCAGGCGCTGAAAGACGCGGAGGAACACGGCCCCCCCGCACGCGACGAGCGGCTTGCGCGCGACCGCCTTCGCGGTCGCGCGCGCGGAAGCCTCGACACAGGCTTCGGTGGTGAGATCGCCCCCCGCGAGATCTTCTTCCAAAGCGCGATCGATCAGGGCGTCGAGCAACGGCGCAGCCAGCACAGGCATCTCCTCCAACGCCGCACCCCGGCGGCGCTCCCAGGTATACTCGCTCTCCCGTTCACGCATCAGCGCCGTCGCTCGCACCCCACCCTCAGAATGATGCATCGCGTCATTTCTGACGGGGGCGGGGTCGTCGTGTGGTTGAGCCCGACGGGCACCGCTGCCCGGGACGGGATCGGCGCGGGATGGACGAGCCCCTTGGGCGCGAAAATCGGAGCGGATTGCGGCAAGCGCGCCCTTGTGTCGCACAAATGGGGCTGACGTTCGTCTACTAGCCTGTGAGACTCTCCGAGCAACTCCAGCGCCCTCAACGGAGATCGATGCGTCCGCAGGCAGGCCAGGTCATCAACAACAAGTACCGACTGGT
The DNA here is from genome assembly GCF_002950945.1 of Sorangium cellulosum. GTDB lineage: Bacteria > Myxococcota_A > Polyangia > Polyangiales > Polyangiaceae > Sorangium > Sorangium cellulosum_E. The sequence goes on along the minus strand of NZ_CP012673.1, from coordinate 3,892,036 downwards.
GCGCGTCATCGGCGATGGCGGCATGGGGAGCGTCTACGAAGCGCGCCACGAGGTGCTGGGGACGACGGTCGCCCTCAAGTTTCTTCACCCCGAGCTGTCCCGCCGCTCCGGCCTCGTCCAGCGCTTCCTGCAGGAGGCGCGCGTCTCCGCGCAGATCCAGAGCGCGCACGTGGTCCGGGTGGTCGACGTCGACCAGACGGCCTCCGGCCTGGCGTTCATCGTGATGGAGTACCTGGAGGGGAAGACGCTCCAGGCCCTTTACGAGGAGCTCTACCGGGCAGGCGTCCGGCTCGCGTACGCCGACGCGCTCGAGTACGCGATGCAGATGCTCGAGGGCGTCGAGGCCGCCCACCGGGCGGGCGTCGTGCACCGCGACCTCAAGCCGGACAACGTCATCATCACGAGGACGGCGAAGGGCGATCCGCTCATCAAGCTCCTCGACTTCGGCATCGCCAAGCTGAAGGTGACGGGGGAGCTCGATCGCGGGCTCACGCGCCCGGGCGTGATCATGGGCACGCCCGAGTACATGGCCCCCGAGCAGGCCTACTCGGCGGACACCGTGGACGCGCGCGCCGACATCTTCTCGCTCGGCGTGATGATCTTCGAGATGCTGGCGGGCCGCAGGCCGGTCGGCGGCGACGAGCCCCAGCAGATCGCCGGCGCCTACCTGTCGGGGCAGATTTCGCGGCTCTCGGACCTGGCGCCGGAGATCGCGCCGGCCCTCTGCGCCGCCGTCCACCGCGCCATGGCCGCCTCGCCGGCCGACCGGTACGCGACCACCGCCGAGTTCCGCAGCGACCTCGAGCCGTTCGCCCGGGCGGCCCGCGCCCCGTCGGCCCTCACCCCGCCGCCGCCCGAGGTCAGCGTGGCGCGGTCGTCCGCGGCCGTCCCGCCGGGCGCCTTCGCGTCGCCGGCGGTGGCCGCGTACCCGGCGGCGATGCCCGACACGAACACGATCCGCGACGGGCGCCCGAGCGGCGTCCCCAAGACGATCCCGCCGGAAGACGGCGGGCATCACGCGGCGAGCGGCCCGCCGGGTACCCCCGGGTTCTCGACGCCCATGGGCGGCTTCTCTTCGGACGCCCGAGGTCCGGCCGCGTCGGCGCCGGGGATCACCCCGAAGCCGGAGCCGTCGTCGGGCCCGTACTTCGGCGCAGGGAGCCCTCCTCCCTACGGGCAGCCGGCGACGGTGAGCGCCGCGCCGTACATGCCCCCGCAAGGAATGCACGGGGTGCCAGCCACGAGCCACGAGCCGGCGCTGCTCGACGTGTCGCCGCGCCCGGGCGGAACGGCGGTCGGCAATGCGCCGTTCATGGGCCGGAGCTCGGCGCCTCCGGGCATGTTCAACGGCGGCCCAGCGCCCGCCTATGGCGGCGGCCCGTACGCGGGCGGCGTGCAGGGCTACGTCCCTGGAACGGCGCCGATGGATCCGCTGCCCGGACCGCAGCACGGCGCCTCGATGCCCGGAGCGAAGCGGCCCGCGAAGCAAGGGACCTCGCTGTTCACGATCCTGCTGCTCGCCACGGGGATCACGGGCGCGGTCGTGGGCGGCGTGTACATCGCCCACGAGCTGGGCCGCTCGGAGCGCGCGGACGTGTCGCCGACGGAGCCGACCTCCCAGCCGGCCATCGCGCTCCCGGCCGAGCCCACCCAGTCCAACCCGGCCAACACCTCCCCTGCGACCACGGCGCCGCCCGAGCCCGTGCCGCCGCCGGTCGTCGCCAGACCTCAGCCCCGGCCGGCCACCACCACGAAGCCGCCGGCGCCGAGCGCGACCGGCACGCAGCCTCCGCCGGGTCCGACGACGCGCCCGAGCGCGACGACGATCATCCCGCAGCTGCCCCCCCTCGTCATTCCGTCGACGTTCCCGTTCCCGTTCCCTGCGCCCACCAGCGCACAGCCTTCCCCCGGGCCCGGCCCAGGCCCCAGTCCCGGTCCCCAGCCGACCACGAGCCCGTCGCCGACGAGCCCGTCCCCCACGCCATCCAGCAAGCCTCCTCGGCGGGTGATCATCGTACCGAACAACTGACGCGGCCGTCGGGCGCGGTAGGATGCGATCTCGATGAGCAACCAGAACAGCGGTCCGCCCCCCGGATGGCCTGCGCCCCCGAGCGGCATGTACGGTCCTGGCAAGACGGTGCCGGGGGAACCTCCGGCGGGGGTCAACTCGCCTCACGGCGCGTTCCCCGTGCCTCCCGGCACCGCGCCGCAAAACCCAGGCGCTGCTGGCGCAGGCGTCATGCCGACCATCGTCGAAGGCGGGAGCAACGCACCCCCGCAGGGCGCGCCGGGTCCCTACGGCGCTCCCGCGGGCGCCTACGGCGCACCTCCGGGCGGCCCCGGCCCCTATGGAACTGCGCCAGGAAGCTACGGGGGGCCTCCCGCGGGAGGGGCGTACGGGCAGCCGGCGCCGCTGCCGGGCAGCCCGTACGGCGGTCCGCCGTTCGGTGCCGCGGGCGGGCCCGGCGCAGCCGGCATGCCGGGGCCCTACGCGGGCGGCGCTCCCCAGGCGCTCGGTGTCGGCGCGCTGCCGCCGCCGATGGGCGCACGATCGCGCGGCAGGAGCTCCGGCCCGACGCTCGCGTTGATCGGGGTCGGCGCCTTCGTGGTGATCGGAGGCCTCACGACCGCCGTCTTCATGGCGCGCAGCGGGAGCTCCTCCGACGATGCCGCCTCGCTGCCGGTGGTGGATGCGCCTCCCGCGCCAGCGTCGGTCGCCAGCGATCCGCCGCAGCCCCCGCCCGCGACCACAACGCCTGAGCCGCCCCCGGTCGATCCGGCCCCGGTGGCGGTCCAGACGCCGCCGCCGCCGCGACCGCAGCCCAAGCCGACGACGCCCGCCACGAGCCCGACCGCCGCGCAGACCTCGACGACGCGGCCGGTCCTGACGACCACGCCGACCCAGACGGCGCCCACCGCGTCGACCACGGCGCCCGCTCCCAGCACGTCGTCGACAGGACGAAAGAAGATCATCCTGCCCGGTCGGAACTGAGCCGGCGCTGCGCCGTGGCCCGCTGCGCCGTCGAGCGCGGCGCGGCGTGGGATCCCAGCGACCGCTTGAGCCCGCTTGACATGGCGGCCGAGGTGATCAGGTTCTGACGCCATGAGCAAATCCGGGATCGCTGCTGTCCTTTCCTTTCTCATTCCGGGCGTCGGGCAGATCTATAACGGCGCGTTTCTGCGCGGCGTCTTCTGGTTGATCATCACGCCCGGCCTGTGGGTCGGAACCGGCGGCTGGCTCGGCTGGCTCTGCCACGTGATCGCCGCCTACACGGCGTACCAGTACGCGAAGCGCGCCGACTCCTGAGCCTCGCCCTCGAGGCGGCGCGCGGCCCTCACGTCGCCTTCGCGAAGATCCGCTTCAGCACCGCGCCGGTCGCCGTCGGCTGGCGCGCCACCTCGCGCGGGGTGCCCTCCGCCACGATGCGACCGCCGCCCGCGCCGCCCTCCGGGCCCAGCTCCACCACGTGATCCGCGCACGCGATGACCGCCGGGTGATGCTCGATGATCACCAGCGTGTCGCCGCGCTCCACCAGGCGATCGAGCACGCGGACGAGGCGCGTCACGTCCGCGAGGTGAAGGCCGGTCGTCGGCTCGTCGAGCACATAGAGCGTCGGCTTGGGGCGCGCGCCGGCCGTCAGCTCCGCCGCGAGCTTGAGCCGCTGCGCCTCGCCGCCCGAGAGCGTGTGGGACCCCTGGCCGATGTGGAGGTAGCCCACGCCGAGATCACACATCGTCGCGAGCGGCGCGCGGATCCGGGGGTGCGCCGCGAAGACCTCGACCGCCTCCTCGGCGGTGAGGTTCAGGACGTCGCCGACGGACAGGCCCAGGTAACGCACGTCGAGCGTCGCCGGCTCGAAGCGCGCGCCGCCGCACGCTTCGCAGGGCGTGGTCACGTCGGGCAAGAACGACATCTCGTGCGCGATGACGCCCTGGCCCTCGCACGCGGGGCACCGGCCGCCGGCGTTCGTGTTGAAGGAGAACCGCGCCGGGCCGTAGCCGCGCACCTGGGCGTCGGGGCAGGCGGCGTAGAGCTTGCGGATCTCGTCCCAGACGCCCAGGAACGTCGCCGGGATCGAGCGCGGCGTCCGCCCGATGGGCGACTGATCGACGGCCACCGCCCGCAGGATGCTCTTCGGCAGGCGCAGCGCCTTGTGCGGGCCCGGCTCGGGCGCCTCGAGCTTCAGCGCGCGGCGCGCGGCCGGGTAGAGCACCTTCTGGATCAGCGTGCTCTTCCCCGAGCCGGACACACCGGCGACCACCGTCATGCGGCCCGCGGGGATCCGGAGCGCGTCTCCCTGGAGGTTGTGCGCGCGCGCGCCGACGAGCTCGATCTGCTCGCGCACCGGGGGGCGCGCCGGGCGCGCGCTGAGCAGGGCGTCCTCGCCGGCGAGCGCGCGGGCGGTCGGCGAGTCGGGGTTCGCGAGCACCTCGCGGGACGGCCCCGCAGCGACGATCCTGCCGCCCTTGCGCCCGCCCGACGGGCCGAGGTCGATCAGGTGATCGGCGGCGCGAATGGTGTCCGCGTCGTGCTCCACCATGAGCACGGTGCTCCCCATGGCCGCGAGCCGCCGCAGGTTGCCGAGCAGCCGATCGGTGTCGCGCGGGTGGAGGCCGATGGTCGGCTCGTCGAGCACGTACAGCGCCCCGGTGAGGCCGCTGCCGAGCTGCGCCGCGAGCCGCAGGCGCTGCATCTCGCCCCCCGAGAGGGTGGTCGCGCGCCGGTCGAGCGTGAGGTAGCCGAGGCCCACCTCGCAGACGAAGTCGAGCCGGCGGCAGAGCTCCCGGTGCGGCGCCTCGGCGATCAGCGCGCGGTCGCCGGAGAAGCGCAGGCTCCTCGCCCACGCGGCGGCCGCCTCGACCGACCGACCCGACGCCTGGTGGTAGCGCTCGCCCGCGAGCCGGACGGCGCGCGGGATCGGCGCGAGGCGTGAGCCCCCGCAGGCCTCGCACGGGTCCGGCGTCTCGAGCGCGTCGTCGTCGAAGTCCGAGGCGCCCGTCCCCTCGCACGCCTCGCAGCGGCCCTGCTTCGTGTTGAACGAGAACCAGCGCGGATCGAGCTCCGGGACGCCGGCGCTGCAGCGCGGGCAGGTGCGCGTCGTGGAGAGCAGCTGCTCGCCGCCCCGGCCGCCGGCGAGCTTCACCGCGCCTCGGCCGAACGAGAGGGCGCGATCGAAGAGCGCGCGGTCGAGGCCGTCCATGCGCCCCTCGTACATCACGAGATCGATCGAGTGCTCGCGGCGCTTGTCGAGGCGAGGAGGGCTGTCGGTCGCGCACGGCTCGCCGTCGGCGATCGCGCGGGTGACGCCGGCGCGGGCGGCGGCGGTGAACACGTCGAGGTACGTCCCCTTCCTCGCCACGACGGCGGGGGCGAGCAGCGTGCGCGCGCCGCGCGTCGCGAGCAGCGAGCGGTAGACCTCGTCCGGCGAGCGCGCCTCGATGGGGACGTCGCACGTCGGGCAGCGGGCCTCGCCGACCTTGGCGTAGAGCAGCCGCAGGTAGTGCGCGATCTCGGTCACGGTCGCGACCGTCGAGTTGGCGCCGGAGCGCGTGGTGCGCTGCTCGAGCGCGATCGAGGGGGGCACGCCGGTCACGCGGTCGACGTCCGGCCGCGGCAGCGTGGGGAGGAACTGGCGCGCGTAGGGGGTCAGCGTCTCGAGGAAGCGCCGCTGGCCCTCGGCGAAGACGACGTCGAAGGCGAGCGTGCTCTTCCCGGACCCGCTCGGGCCGGTGACGACGACGATCTCGCCGTGCGGGATCACGGTCGAGACCTCGGCGAGGTTGTGCTCGCGGGCGCCCTCCACCTCGATCCGCCCCCGATCGAGCGCCGGGCGCGCGGCGCCGCGAGGGCCGCGCTTGCCGGGCTTCGCCACGGCGGGATCGGCCGCCGCCGCGCCGCGCCGCGGACGCCGCGGCGCGGCGCCGCCGCGAAGCGCGAACCACTCCGCCAGCGCGGCGCCGGTGCGCGACGCCGTCTTGGCGACCTCCTCGGGCGTGCCTTCCGCGACGATACGCCCGCCCTCGCTGCCGGCGCCCGGCCCGAGATCGATGACCCAGTCGGCCGCGGCGATGACGTCGAGGTCGTGGTCGACGACCAGCACCGAGGCGCCCTCGTCCACGAGCACGCCGAGCGCGGCGTTGAGGTGCTTCACCTCCTCCGGGTGGAGGCCGGCGCTCGGCTCGTCGAGCAGGAAGAGCGCGCCCGCGCAAGGCTCGCCGAGCGCACGCGCGATCTTGAGCCGCTGCGCCTCGCCGCCGGAGAGCGTCGAGAGCGGCTGGCCGAGCGCGAGGTAGCCGAGGCCGAGCTGCTTGAGCGGCGCGAGCGCCCGCCGGATCGCGGGCTCCCGCTCGAACGCCTCGAACGCCTCGTCGATCGAGAGATCGAGCACGTCGGCGACGGAGCGGCCGTCGAGCTTGACCTCGAGCACCTCGTCGCGGAACCGCTTGCCCTTGCACGTCGGGCAGGTCAGCGACACGTCGGCGAGGAACTGCATCTCGATCGTCTCGCTCCCCTCGCCGGCGCACGCGTCACAGCGCCCGAGCGCGACGTTGAACGAGAAGTGGCCGGGCCCGAGGTCGCGCGCCGCCGCCTCCGGCTGCTCGGCGAAGAGGGCGCGGATGCGGTTCCACGCGCCCGTGTAGGTCGCGGGGTTGCCCCGCGAGGTGCGCCCGAGCGGCGCCTGGTCGACGAGGGTGACGGCGCGGATGTCGGCCGTGCCCTCGATGCGTTTGTACAGGCCGGGCGCCTCGACGTCCTTGTAGCCGCGCGCCCTCGCGATGTGCCGGTAGAGCACGTCGCTCACGAGCGTGCTCTTGCCCGAGCCGCTCGGGCCGGTGATCGCCACGACCAGGCCGAGCGGGACGGAGGCGGTGACGTCGCGGAGGTTGTTCTCGCGCGCGCCGTGGATCGAGATCATCCCGCTCGGCGTCCGGCGCGCGGCGCGCGGCGCGGGCAGCGGGCCGCGCGCCGGGAGCCCACCGGGCGGGCCGTCGTAGGTGACGCGCCCGCCCTGCTTGCCCGCGGCGGGTCCCAGCTCGACGGCGCGATCGGCGGCGCGGATGACGAGGGGCTCGTGCTCGATGACGAGCACGGCGTTGCCGCTGTCGGCGAGCTCGCGCATCGCCTCGACGAGCGGCGGGACGTCCGTCGGGTGGAGGCCGACTGTCGGCTCGTCGAGCACGAAGAGCGCGCCCGTGAGCGACGTGCCGAGCGCCGCGGTGAGGGCGACGCGCTGCGCCTCGCCGCCCGAGAGCGTGCGCGCCTGGCGATCGAGCGAGAGGTAGCCGAGCCCGACGCGCTCGAGGTAACCGAGCCGCGCGATGAGCTCGCGGCGCGCCATCTCCCCCTGGCCCGTCTGCGGGCGCTCGGCCTCGAGCCGCGCGCGGGCCTCGCGGAGCTCGAGGTCGTGCCACGCGGCGAGGTCGAGGCCGCCGACGCGGTAGAGGAGCGACTCGGGGGAGAGCCGCTTGCCGTGGCACGCGCCGCACACGTCGTAGGTGCGGTACCGCGCGAGCAGCACGCGGACGTGCATCTTGTAGGTGCGCGTCTCGAGCCAGCGGAACCAGGCCTTCACGCCGGGGTATTTGCCCTGGTTCCACGTGCCCTCGCCCTCCAGCACGAGCGCGCGCTGCGCCTCGGAGAGGTCCCGCCACGGCCGATCGACGCGGATCCCGTTCCGCTCGCAGAACGCGCGGAGCAGCTTCCGCTCCCACGTGGTCGAGCGGCCGTTCCAGGGGCGGATCGCGCCGCCCGTGATCGACTTCGACGGATCCGGGATCACCTTGTCGTAGTCGATACCGAGGGTGCGGCCGAAGCCTCGGCACGACGCGCACGCGCCGGTCGGGGACTGGTACGAGAACAGCCCCGGGCGCGGCGGATCGAAGGCGCGCGCGCACGAGGGGCACGCGAGGCCGCGCACGAGCCGGAGCCGCGTCGACCCCGCGCCGTTGCCGTCGTGCTCTTCGGTCTTGCGGTGCAGGTGGAGCGACGCGTCGCCCCCGCCGCCCTTCCACGCCTCCTCGATCGCGGCGCCGAGGCGCCGGCGCTCCCGGGGGGCGACGCGGACGCGATCGACGATGACCTCGACGCGGTCCGTGCCGCTCAGCGCATCGGACGGCGCCACGCTGTCGATGTCGCGCGCCTCCCCGCGGATCAACAGGCGCCGGTAGCCGGCCGCGAGCAGCGACTCGCGCACGTCGAGGAAGCGCTCGGTGCCCGCGACGGGGATCGGGTACGTGACGAGCGCGGTCGCGCCCTCGTGCGCGCTCGCCGCGAGCTCGGCGGCGCGCGCGGGCTCGGTCCGCGCGGCCGGCACCTCGCAGGACGGGCAGACGGGGACCGCCTCGCGCGCGAAGAGGGCGCAGAAGTACGGCTCCAGATCGGCCATGGTGGCGACGGTCGAGCGCGAGCTCTTCACCGGCGCGCGGCGATCGACGGCGACGCCGGCCGCCACGGGCTCCAGCGCGTCGATCGGCGGCCGCTCGAGCCGCTCGAGGAACTGGCGAGCGTACGGGCTGAAGCTCTCGACGAACCGGCGCTGCCCCTCGGAGTAGAGCGTGTCGAGCGCGAGCGACGACTTGCCCGCGCCGGACACGCCGACGATGGCCACGAGCTCGCCAGGTTGAAAGTCGAGATCGATGCCCTGAAGGTTGTGCGTGCGGGCGCCGCGGAGACGGATGGGTTGCATAGGAGGCGCGGAAGGGCGTGACGTGCGGGGAGGACGTCCAGCGTGGACAGGCCCGCGCGAAACCGCAGGGGTGTAGCCTCCATTCGGCCGATCGTCGCGGACGATCGTACTGCGCGGCGTGTCGACTCACGCACGCCGCCACATTGCGTTCTGCGCCGCGGAATTGCCGCGGATCGCTTCGCACGGCGCCGGCGCCCTGCACCGGGGAGGGCTCATGCTCCCCGGTCACCCGGCTGGGTTCGCCTCGTGGACCAGCCGGACGCAGCGGTTACCTGACCGTCGACGCAGCGAAGGCCGTCACAGCGACTAACCGCCGTTGAGGACCAGGACCGAGAGGTATCCGTAGTCGTTGTTGGTCCAGTTCGGGTCGAAGGCCTGGCCGCACATTCCGATGTTGTAGCTGCCCGGAGAGAGGCCGTTGATGACGGCGCTGACCCCGAACGGCACGCGGGTGTGCGCAGGGACCTCGGCGCCCAGCATGCCGTTCCCGACCCGCTGCACGGGGCCCAGCCCACCGGGCGTGCTGCGCTGGTAGCAAACGTAGAGGTCGAGGCCGGTCGCCGGGATGTCACCCGCGCCCAGGTACCGGTGCGCGGTGGCGTAGATCCGCTGGCTGGCCGCTGTGATCTCGACGGAGACGGTGGGTCCGAAGAAATCGATGGCGAGCCCCGCCGGCAGCGCGTGCTCGTGCGGGCCGATGCCGTGGGCCATCACCGCCAGCACGACACCCTGCGGCCCGGTCGGGCCGGCTGGGCCGACGGACCCGCGAAGTCCTTGGATACCTTGCGGTCCTTGCGGCCCGATCGGACCCACCGCACCGTCGCGCCCCGGGGGGCCCTCGGGCCCCGCCGGCCCCTGCGGTCCCATGAATCCGATCGGGCCCTGGGGTCCCATCGGCCCCATCGGACCGATGGGCCCAGCCTCTCCCGCGGGGCCCATCGGTCCTATCGGCCCCGCGGGTCCCATCTCTCCAGCGGGTCCCGTCGGCCCCATCGGACCAGCGGGTCCCATCTCTCCCGCAGGCCCCATCGGACCGGCGGGTCCCATCTCTCCCCTGGGACCCGTCGGCCCCATCGGACCGATGGGGCCCGTCTCTCCCGCGGGCCCTATCGGACCGGCGGGCCCTGTCTCCCCCGCGGGTCCCCTCGGCCCCATCTCTCCTGCGGGCCCCATCGGACCGGCCTCTCCCGCAGGCCCCCTCGGACCGATGTCCCCTGCCGGCCCTCTCGGGCCGACCTCTCCTGCCGGACCGGTTGCGCCCGTGGCACCGGTCGCGCCCGCTGGCCCCCTCAGGCCGCGAGGCCCAGCAGGGCCAGGTGGACCGGCCGGGCCCGTCGGTCCAGCAGGCCCCGCCGGACCGGCCAGCCCCTGAGGCCCCTGGAGACCGGCCGGCGAGCCGACCCACTCGCCGTTCTCGTTGATCACCTGGGTGCCGTTCACCTCGATGCCGGTCTGGTTGATCAGCACGGTGCTGCCGTTCACCGTGTTCACGACGATCGAGCGCGGCGTGATGTCGCCGTTCACATTGCCGGCGAGGAGCGCGTACGGCACGCTCGCGACGGTCGCGCGCGGCGTCAGCTCGTCATCGTCGCCGACGGTGACGCCGAGGTAGCGGTCGGCGCCGCTGAAGATCGCGTCCTGGAAGGGAATGATCGAGCCGAGGCGCACCGAGAAGAAGCCGTCCTCGAACGTGATCGCGTGGACCTCGCTCCAGATCGGCGTCGACGCGTCGAGATCGTCGTAGAGGGCGAAAACGACCTCGATCGTCTCGTTGATCGGCGCGTCGTTCGCGTCGTAGAGCCGGCCTTGATGGGTGATGGTCGCCGGCACCGCCGCAGCCGCGCGCCCTGCGCCGGCGATCACGCCCGCCGCCAGCGCGGAAGCCGCCGCGCATCGCGCGATCGTCGATGTCTTCATCACCAGGTCCTCGTCATCGCTCGCTCCCGCTGGCCCCGATGAGCCCGCCCTGCATCCGGTACCTGCGCGAGGTCGTCTTCTCCTGGTTCTGCGTCGGCTGGCCGAGCGTGAACACCATCCGGTAGCGCGCGCTCCTGGCGACCTCGCCGGCGCTCACCAGCTCGCCCGCCCCGGCGCGCGCGTGCCCCGGCGCGCCCCCCGCGCCGCCTCCCGCCCCGTCGCCGCCCTGACCGCCGCCGCCCGAGCTCCCATCCGCCCCCTGACCGCCGTCGCCCCCGGCCCCACCCTCGCCTTCGCCCACGGGCGGATCCACGAAGCTCGTCGCGACGGCGCAGCTGCAGCTGCACGCGGGCGCCAGCGTGGAGGCCACCACCATCGCTACCAGCCCGGCGGAAAAGTGCAGCCCGCGGTTCACCGGATCCTTTCGCCGACACCAGCCGTCGAGCGCAGAATCCATTGGAGGAGCGGCGGCGATCGGCGTCAAGCGACGACCCCTGCGCCCCGCGAACCAGCTGTGTTGGCCGCCAGTTCACCTCCCTCCCCGCCGCCTCGGCGCGGCTCAGGGCGGTGGACAGGCGGCGGCGCGCGCGCTATTCGGCCGCGTGAGCCGCGCTGGCAAAGAGAAGGAACGCGAGGGGGAGAAGCTCATCGTGCGCAACAAGCGCGCGACCTTCGACTACACCCTCGACGATCGGTTCGAGGCGGGGTTGGTGCTGCTCGGCAGCGAGGTGAAGATGCTCCGCGAGGGCGCCGCCGAGCTGACCGACAGCTGGTGCGCCATCGAGCACGGCGAGGTGTTCCTGAAGGGGGTCAACATCCCCGTGCTGACGGGGGCGGCCTTCGGGCACGAGCCGAAGCGCTCGCGCAAGCTGCTGCTGCACGAGAGCGAGATCGAGGCGATCCGCAAGGGCGTCGAGCGCGAGGGCATGACCGTGATCGCGACCCGCCTCTACTTCAAGAACGGCCGCGTGAAGGCCGAGATCGCGCTCGCGAAGGGGAAGAAGACCGTCGACAAACGCGAGAGCCTGAAGGAGAAGGACGCCGCGCGTGAAGCGCGCGCGGCGATCGAGCGGGCGCGCGGCGGCGGCGACCGCGGACGTGGATCCCCGCCCCGCACGGAAGCGCGGCGCGAAGGGCGCGGCGAGGACCGCGAGCGCACGCGGAGGCCGGAGTGACGGCGCACCTCACCTGGACCAAGGGCGGCGAGGCCGAGCTCGTCGAGATCGACGGCGACCGCGTGCGGCTCCGCTCGACCACATCCTCGGCGCCCGGCGCGCGCGTCGAGGGCGCGCTGCGGTCGACCGGGACGGCGATCCGGCTCAAGGTCGCCCGGTGCCGCCGGTGCGACGGCCCGAGCGCGCCGAGCGAGGCTACGCCGGCCGAGCGCATCTACGAGGTCGAGGGCCGGCTCATCGACGCGACGCGTGAGGTCCGCGCCGAGCTGGCGCGGCTCGTCGACGGAGAGCGCCCACACTGAGCCGCACCACCGGCGGCGGATCCGCCGGCGCCAGCGCACGTTGCGGTGCCGCGCGGCGACCCTTACGCTGGCTTCCATGAAAATTACGTCGCGCCCTCGTGTAATTCTGCGGCGATGCTCGACGTACGATGTGGCGAAGATCCGCGACATCGTGCGCGGCGGTCTCGAGGAGCTCTCGCTCCGCCCGCACGGCCGGACGCTCATCAAGCCGAACGTCGTCGCCTCCGGGCCGCACTTCCCGCACGCGTACACGCGGCCCGAGTTCATCGAGGGGGTGATCGGCGCCCTGCGGGATCGAGACGACGGGCGCGTGACCGAGCTCGCGGTCGGGGAGCGCTGCGGCATCACGCTGCCGACGCGCATGACGTTCGAGGGCGCCGGGTACTACCCGATGTTCCGGCGGACCGGGGTCAAGCACTACCACTTCGAGGAGGAGCAGCAGGTCGAGATCCGCCTCACGCACGAGCGCCGGCTGCGCGACTACGTGTTCACGCCGGAGCCGGTCGCGAAGGCCGACTTCTTCGTGAACTGCCCGAAGTTCAAGTCGCACCCGTGGACGACCGTGACCTTCTCGATGAAGAACTACATCGGGATCCAGGACGACCGGCACCGGCTCATCGACCACGACCACCGGCTGAACGAGAAGGTCGCCGACCTCCAGTACATCGTGCAGCCGCAGTTCATCGCGATCGACGCGATCACCGCCGGCGAGGGGCGGATGCTCACGCCGTCGCCGTTCGATCTCGGCCTCGTCCTGATGGGGAACAACCAGGTCGCCTTCGACGCGGTCTGCTGCCACATCATCGGGGTCGATCCGAGGAGCGTCGATCACATCCGCCTGGCCGCGGAGCGCGGCTTCGGGCCGCTCGACCTCGGCGAGATCGAGATCACGGGCGACGTGACGCTCGAGGAGGCGAAGGCGCGCGCCAAGGGGTTCAAGGTCGGCCTCGTCCGCGTCGAGAAGTACTTCGAGGGCACGAACATCACCGCCTACGCGGGCGCTCCGCCCGAGCCCGAGCACACGGACTACTGCTGGGGCGGCTGTCCAGGGGCCATCGAGGAGGCGATCGAGATCCTGCGCGAGTACGACAAGGAGTGCGACGCGAAGATGCCGCGGATGCACGTGGTGTTCGGCGCCTACGAGGGGCCCATCGACGCGAAGCCCGGCGAGAAGGTCGTCTTCATCGGCGACTGCGCGACGTACAAGGGCAAGATCGGCGATCAGCTGATCCACGTCGAGAGCCTCTACCGCAACCGCGCCGAGCGCGACCCGTACACCGCGAAGCACGACGACGTGCTCGCGAAGATGGTGAAGGTCACGACCAAGCTCGCGATGGCCCGCAACGAGCCCACACTCCGGCTCGAGGGCTGCCCTGTGAGCGTGGCGGAGCAGGTGCTCACGCTGGTCACGCTCGGCAAGACGAAGAACCCGTACTTCGCGGCCGACCAGGTGCTCGAGTTCAACAAGGCGTACGTCGCCTGGCGCGGGGCCTCGCTCGCGAAGCGGCTCGCCGGCAAGCCGTACCAGGTCCACGGCGCGTGCTCGCGCGGCCAGGCGGCGCCCGAGCTGCCCGAGGGGCCGCCTAGCCCGCCGGCCGCAGCGTGAGATCGAAGAGGACCTCGATCCCGTCGCGCACCTTGAACGCCCCGAGCGGCCCCTTGACCTCGCGCACGCCGAGCGCCGCCAGCGAGACCTGACAGCTCCCCTCCACCCCGACGGCCCCGTCGCCGCGATCGCGCGAGGTCAGGGGCAACGACAGCGCGGCGCTCCCCGAGGCGACCTGGACGCGCACCTCGGCGCGGTCGCGCGTGGCCCCCGACGCGCGGACGTCCACGACGTCGGTGCCCCGGAGCACCTCGCGCTGCAAGCGCTGCTCGATGTCGCGGCGGTCCGCGGCCGAGAGCGCGTTCGGGTCGAGGCGATCGCCGCGCACGACCCCCGCCACGCGGAGCTTGGGCACGTCGATGGCGATCTCGGCGGTCCATGACGGGCCGTCGAGGCGCGCCCGGCCGCGCAGATCAGAGGCGGTGATCTCGAGGTCGTGCGCCAGGCGCGCGAGCATCCCGACGGCGCGGGTGCGGACGATCAGCCTGGACGCGCCAGGGTCGAGGAGTAGCTCGTTCACGGGGGGAGATCCTTGTCGCCGCGCAGGGGATGCAGGGGAGCGGAAGGGCGGGGACGGAGCGCGCGCTCAGCGGCGCTTGGAGCGGCGCGGCCCGTCGGGCACGAGCACGTAGCGGCTCGACTGGGGTTCTGGCTGACGGAGGAGCTCGGCGCGGAGCAGCGCCTCCGCGAGCCGCGCCTCGATGACCTCGTCCGTGACGCCGGGCTCGAGGGTCACCACCGCAGCCTGGATGTCGCGCGCCAGCGCGTCGAACTCCGCGCTGTCGAAGGCGTAGATGTCGTCGGGGAACAGGAGCGCGAGCGGCTTGCGCTCGACCGCCGTGTTCGTCAGCGCCGCGAGGTCGCTCTCGACGATGAGCATGACGCGGGCCCGCAGGCACATCCCCCTGCACCTCGCCGCCAGCGACTCCGCCGAGCTGACGAGCAGGACCGATCGAGGCGTGTTGACCGCCTTGGTGGCCTGGTCGTCGGAGTCGGTCATCCGCTTCAGATTACGTGAACGGGCGGATGAAGACATCCCCCCTCGTGCGCCGCCCGCAGCCGGCGAGACCGAGCGACCGCTCGAAGCGAGCTGAAGCGCAGGTGCGCTCACCCTGGCCGCGCCGCTACTCGCGGCACCGCGCTGCAGCGGCAAGCGCCAGGACGAGCGCGCTCAGCGCAAGCAGGCCGGCGCTCGCGGGCTGCCCGAGCCCGAGCGGCGACGGTCCGCCGAGCAGGCTCACCGCATGGCCGCGGGGCAGCAGCGCGCCGGCCACGCCGGCAGAGCCGCCGAGCAGGAAGTCCGCCGCGAGCGGGACCAGGCGGCCGCGACCGCGGCGCAGAAACGTGGCGCCCAACGAGAACCAGCCGGCGTAGGCAGCGCCGGTGAGCGCGCCGATCCAGCCGCTGAGGAGCACGTCTCGGACGAACGGAGCCGCGGCGGGCCCGTGGGCGATCACGACCACCGCGATCGCGAGCAGCGCCGAGGCCGCGGCCGCGGTGAGGGCCGTGGTGAGGGCGATTCCCAGCGCGACGTGGTGGGAGGACGCGCCGAAGCGGGCCGCGGGCCATGCCGCGTCGCGCAGCGCGGTCCGGTCGGCGGCGTCCGCGGCGAGGGCGAAGATCGTGAGCGGCACGACAAGGCGGAACGTAGCGAGCAACGCCCGGTCGACGGCCCCGGCAGATCCAAACGAGACCTCGATGACCGCCGCTGCGATCGCGAGCGCCAGGCCGAGGCCGAACGCCAGGATTGGGCGCCGCGCGCGAAGGCGGCTGTAGGCCATCTCCATCCCGAGCCGCACGGCCAGCAGCGCAGGCGCCGCGCGCTCGGCGCCGGACGTCGCAGGGCGCAGCGGCTGGAGCGCCGCGGCGTTCGAAGCGCCCTCACCCGCCATCGTGACGCCCTGTCTCCGCAACACGCGGCGCCCCGTTGGCCAGCGATGACGGAACCTCGGCCTGGCCGCCCGCGATCGCCTCTCCGAGCGCCGCCGGCGGCGCGCCGGCGGGCGCCGGCAGGGGCGGCGTCGGACCAGGCAGCACCGGTGGGGTGGACAGCGCCGGCGGGGCGGATGGGTCGGACGGGGTAGGCAGCACCGGCGGGCCAGGGGACACGGGCGCACCGAAGGCGGCCACGGCGACCGGTCCAGCCGGTGGCGCAGCGGGCAGCGGTGCGGCGCCGGACAGCGGCGCAGCGTCGGGCAGCGGCGCAGCGCCGGGCAGCGGCGCAGCGCCGGCAGAAGACGGCGCGCCGAACGGCCGGCGCGGACGAGCGGCGGCGAGGTGCAGCGCGGTCGCAGCCCGCACGTCGCGCATCGAGGGTGCCAGCGACGAGATCGCGACGATCGCGACGTCCTCCCGGGCCGCCGCGTCCAGGATCGCGAGCGCGGCCGCTTCCCGATCCGCAGCCCGGACCCGCACGGTCGAGGAAACATCCGCCGGGCCCCGCTCCCACGCGCCGGCGCGCACGGCGGGAGAGGTCGCGAGCGCGGCCACCAGCGCGCGGGCGCCGGGCGCATCGGGCGCCCGCTCGTGGACGAGCACGAAGAGCTCGGCCTCGGGTCCAGGCACGCCCGGCGCCGCCGGACGCGACGGGCCGGCGAGGCGATCGCCGTCGCCGGGCTCGGTGCGCGCGATGACGCCGTGATCGAGCACGTGGATGTGGTCCGCGAGCGCGCGCGCGTCGACGGTCGAGGACGTGATCAACACGACGCAGGCGCCGCCAGCCGAGAGCGCGCGGAGGCGCTCCCGGACCGGCTGCGAGGACGGCACGGCGACCTCCGCGAACGGCTCGACGAGGCAGATCAGGAGCGGTGCGGGCACCCCCAGCGCGAGCGCGAGCTCGACCGCCCTGGCCTCGGCGAAGCTCAGCGAGGCCCGGCGGCGGGCGAGGAGCGGCGCGAGGCCGAGCGGCTCGAGCAGCGCCGCGGCGCGCGCAGCGGGTTCGCCGCGGACCCGGAGCGCCATCGCCATCGAGGAGGCGACCGAGGCGGCGTCGGGCAGCTCCGGGGCGGCGGAGAGCACGCCGGTGCGCGCCCGCGTCGCCGCGCTCCGGAAGGGATCACGCCCCGCCACGAGGACGCGGCCCGCGAGGGGCGGGGCGCGCCCCGCGAGCAGCTCGGCGACCGCCAGCGTGCCGTCCTCCGGGGCGCCGAGGATCACGTGCACGCCCGGGCCGAGCGCCGCGCCCACGCCGAAGAGGCTACCGCGGGGACGCCCCGCCTCGCCGGCGCGATCGCGCGCGCGCACGCCGTCGAGCAGCACGATGGGCGCGTCCGCGCTCATCCGGCGAGGCCTCCCGCCGAGCGCTCCGCGAAGGAGAGGAACGCGCCGAGCGCGCCGGGGATCGACCACCTCGGGTCGCCGGCGAGATCGGCGAGGGCCCAGGGGACGAGGGTGAGCGCCAGGAACAGGGAGCGCCCCCGCGCCCCGGCGACGCGGCCGCTCGCCGCCGCGAGGCCGCCGAGCGTCACGCCGGAGACCGCGCCGAAGAGGACGAGCGCGGCGCCGAAGGCGAGGTGCTGCAGGGCGAGCAACGCCGATCCGGAGAAGAGCGCCGCGAGCGCCGAGAGGAGCGCCAGCGGGGCCGCGATGACCCGGGCGACCTCCAGCATGGCGGCGAGGCTCCGCGCGCCGTGGAGCGAGGTCCGCGACAGCCCCCGCGCGGCGGCGAGCGCCTCGATGCCCTCGGCGCGGTCGGCCGCGGGCCGGTCGTGCGCCGCGGCGAGGGCGATCGGGCCGGCGGCCACCCACGAAAGCCAGCGCGCCGCGGACCCGAGCAGGCCTCCCAGCGCCGTCGTCCCATCGTCCAGCCGGAGCACGATCGCCATGGCTCCGTACCCCAGCGAGATCGCCACGGCCATCGCGAAGCCGAGCTTCCCGCCGCCCGCGCCGCGCAGCCGCGCGCAGGCGAGCGCGACGGCGCCGCGCAGCGCCCTGCGGGCCGCGGCGCGGTGCCGCCGGCGATCGTCCGGCCGCTCAGCGGGGACCGTGCGCGGTTCGGGATCGGGCGATCGGGTCATCGGAGGGAGCGAGCGGACTGGGCGACGCGCGGCGCTAGCGCTGCCCTTCCAGGCGCGCGGGCGCAAGGCCAATGTGCCACGGGCCGAGGCGCGCCGCCGGGAAACCAGAACCACCTAGAACACCGATCACGTTGAGGAACGAGAGATGAACCGCCAAGGCGCCAAGGGCGCCAAGATATTTTCTTCTCCTTCTTGGCGTCCTTGGCGCCTTGGCGGTTCGAAAATCTGCTCGTTTCAGACGGGTTCAACCCGTTTGTCGCTCTAGTCGTACGAGAGCCCGCGCCGGCCCTTGTGCTTGCGCTTGCGCTCCTTGTCGGCCACGGCGATCTTGCCCCACTCGTAGGTGACGCGCCGGCGGAAGGCGCCCAGCGCGTCGCCGCCGTAGAGCAGGAGATCGCGCGGGGAGTCCGTCTCCCCGAGGGTCGGCTGCCAGCGGTCCGACGAGACGAACGCGAGCAGCGCCGGCGCGCTGAGGCGCATCCGGGCGATGATGAGCCCGCACGCCAGCTTGGGGTCGCCGCCCGGCGGCGACCGCCGCGCGCGCTTGCCGCTCCGCTGCGGCGCCGCCTTCTCCCCTCGCTCCCCTCCCGCGCGCGCGCATCCGCCGCCGAGCACGAGCTCCTCGTTGCCCCGGGGGTGCCAGGTCCACATGCGCTCCACCTTGAACGCGTCCTCGGCCCGCCCCGCCTCGGCCGCGGCGCGCACCTCCTCCGGCGCGAGTTGCGCGAGCTGCGCCGCGACGCGCGTGTCGAGGAGCGGCTCCAGCCGGAGCGGCCGGTCGCGCGCGACCTCGAGCACCACCTCGAAGCTGTTCACCTCGCCGGCGCAGCAGCGCACGCCGACCTCGGGGCGGCGCGTGTCCGGCTTGACGCCGCGCCCGTTGGCGCAGCGCCCGACGAGCTCGCCCGCGGGCCCGTTGCCCCCGCGCAGCGTGACGAGCCCCGGCTTGCTGGTGTCCCGCTGCCACTGGCTCGCCGTCCACGTCCACACGCCGCCGTGGAGGTCGTGCACCCCGAACGCGCTTGCGCAGCCCGCGTTCACCCCGTTCGGCGTCAGCACCCGGCTCTGCCCGGTCGCGCACACCGAGGGGCGGTACGTGTCGCCGTACTCGTACGTGGTGTTCGCGGGGCCCTTGCAGGCGCGCTCGATCTCGAGCTCGGTGCAGAGGCGCTTATCCTGCGCCTCGCAGAGCGCGCGCGCCTCGTCCTGGGTGACGTTCGTGGTCGGGATCGCGCCGACCTCGTTCGGGTACGAGAAGACGTCGATGTAGAAGCCGTGCATCACCACCTGCTCGCCCGCCATCTCCTCGTCGGCGATGCGCGGCAGCCGATCCGGCGGCGTGCCCGCGATGAGCACGCCCTTCGGGATCCACGCCATGCCCGGGCGCGGCTCCGGCTCCGTCTGGCCTACGTCCCAGGGCGGCGCGGCGTCGAGGGCGGCGTCCCCGCCCGGCGACGGGCCGCCGCGGTCGCACGCGGGCGCGGCGCAGAGGAGCCCGGCCAGCGACGCGGCGAGGGCGAGGGCCCTCCCCGTCAGCGCGCGGGCGGATCGCTCTTCGCCGGGCACCACGCGCTCACTCGGGGTCGCGCTCGCGGAGGTTCAGCTCCTTCATCTTGAGCTGGAGCCCCTTGCGCGAGATCTTGAGGAGCCGCGCGGCGTGGGTGACGTTGCCGTGCGTCTGCTTGAGGGCGCGCTCGATGAGGTCGCGCTCGAGCCGGCTCATCGCCGCCTTGACCTGCTCCTTCAGGCCGTCGGGCGTCGAGGGCGCGAAGGAGGTGTCCGCCGCCGCGGCCGCGAGCGGCAGCGCCGTGACCGCCGACGACGGGGCGCCGCTCCGGATCTCCTCCGGCAGGTCGTCGAGGCGGATGCGCGCGCCGTCCGCGAAGAGCAGCGCGCGCTCGACGACGTTCTCGAGCTCGCGGATGTTCCCCGGCCACGCGTGCGACGACAGGCGCTCGAGCGCCTCGGGCTCGATGCCCTCGATGTTCTTCTTCAGGCGCGCGTTGAACTTCGCGACGAAGTGAGAGCAGAGGTGCGGGATGTCGCTCCTCCGGTCGCGCAGCGCAGGGAGCGCGATCGGCACGACGTTGAGCCGGTAGAAGAGATCTTCCCGGAAGGTGCCCGCCGCGATCTCCCGCTTGAGGTCGCGGTTCGTCGCGGCCACGAGCCGGACGTCGACGTGGATCGTCTTGATGCCCCCGACCCGCTCGAACTCGCTCTCCTGAAGCACGCGCAGGAGCTTCACCTGCATCTCGGTGGGGATCTCGCCGATCTCGTCGAGGAAGAGCGTGCCGCCGGAGGCGAGCTCGAAGCGCCCCGGCTTGGAGGCGACCGCGCCGGTGAAGGCGCCGCGCTCGTAGCCGAAGAGCTCCGACTCCATGAGGTCCTTCGGGATGGCGGCGCAGTTGACCTTGATGAACGGCCGGTCGCGCCGGCTGGAGTTCTCGTGCAGCGCCCGCGCGACGAGCTCCTTCCCGGTGCCGCTCTCGCCGCTGATGAGCACCGTCGTCGGCGTGTCGGCGACCCGCTCGAGGATCGCGTAGAGCTCCTGGATGGGCGGGCTCTCGCCGATGATGCCGAACCGGTCGGAGCCGCCCCGGGGCGCCGCCGCGGTGACGTCCCGCGTGGCGTCCGCGCTCGCGAGATCGCGGGTGCGCAGGGCCTTCTTCACGACGACGCGCACCTCGTTCTGATCGAACGGCTTCGTGATGTAGTCGAACGCGCCCGTCTTCAGCGCCTCGACCGCGTTGTCGACGGTCCCGTGGGCCGTGAGGAGCACGACGGGGCGCGAGGGGTCGTCGCGGAGCGCCGCCCGGAGGAGGTCCATGCCGTCGACCTTGGGCATCCGGAGATCGGTGATGACCAGGTCGATGTGGTGCTCCTTCAGGAACGCGAGCCCCTCCTCGCCGTCTTCCGCGGTGTGGACCTCGTAGCCATCCCGGCCGAGCTGGGCGCTGAGGACACGCCGGAGGTTCGCCTCGTCATCCACGACGAGGATCTGCTTCTTCTCGGGGAGCATCACCGGGCGAGACTAGCAGAACCGGAAACTGGACAAGCGCCGCGGCCGCCTCTCGACGCCCGAAGCGCCCGCGGCGCCGCGCGCCGGCGGCAGCGGGCGGGCCTCTCCGGCCGTGGGCGCTAGGTCGGCCGCTCGGCCGTTCGGCCGCTCGAGCCGCCGGCCCCGCCGTGGAGCGCATTGCGCCGTGGTCCTCCGCGATTCCTTTTTCTCGCTGCCGGCGAGGCGGATCAGTATGCTGCGGCCACTTCTCGTGGAGGGCGGCTCGGATGCGTGTGCTTCGTACTTGGCTGGTCGGTCTCGGCGCGGGGATGTTCCTCGCTGCGGGGTTGGCCGTGGCGGGACAAGCAGGAGATCCGGCCCTCGAGTACCCCGAATGTAACCGCACGGCCACGGCCGCCGACCTCGAGGGCGCCAAGGGGGCGCACAAGGCCGCCACGCAGTTCTACGAGCGGGCCGACTACGACCGCGCCATCCAATACTGGAAGGACGCTTACCAGCTCGACTGCTCGGCGCATGGCGTGCTCATCAACATCGCCAACGCCTACGAGAAGAAGGGCGACCGCGCCGAGGCGGTGACCGCGCTGGAGACGTACCTGGCCCGCACGCCGGACGCGAGCGAAGCGCAGACGTTCCGGGACAAGATCCAGAACCTGAAGAACTCGATCCGGCCGGCTCCGACCCCGACCGCGAGCGAGTCCGCGTCGGCGCCCGTGCCGCCGCCGCTGCTCCCCACGGCGTCCGCGGTCCCGAGCCGCACGGTCGAGGCGCCTCCCCCGGAGCCTCCCTACGGCTACGCGCCGTGGGCCGTGACGGGCGCTGGCGCCGTGACGCTGCTGGTCGGCGGGATCCTGACCACGAGCGGGTTCGCGGACATCGCCGAGGCCGAGGAGCGCTGCCCGTCGCGCAAGGACTGCACGGCGGACGTGGCGGACCAGGGCAATCAGGGCCGCACACGCGCGACCATCGGCGGCGTGCTGGTCGGGCTGGGCGCCGCCGGCGTCGCCAGCGGTCTGATCTGGCAGCTCGGGTTCAACCACCCCCAGCCGCCCTCGAGCGCGCTCGGGTCCGGCCCCGCGCTCCGGCTGATCCCGGTCGCCGGTCCGGGCGTGGCCGGGGTAGGCGCCGCCGGCCGCTTCTGAGAGCAAGCGCGCGCGAGGCGCCAGGTCCGCGCCGGCGCGGTCGTGCGCGACGTTACTTCCCGCCCCGGTCGTCCGATGTGCGCCGGGGGACGTCTGCAGCAAACGAGCGTGTTCGCGCGCAGCCCGTTACTCTTCGATCGTGCGCATCGGCTCCCCTGCCCGCTCGTCCTTCTCTCCGCGCTTTCTGAGATCGCTGCGTCGGCTCGTGCTTCCCGGCGCGCTGCTCGCCGCGGCGGCGGCGGTCGCCGGCGCCAGCGCCGGAGAGAGCGCCGCGCCCGAGCTCTCGCGGGTCGGCCACGCCCTCGTGCCCGCGGCCCTCGCGTCGACCGCCGCGCGCCCCGCGCCGGCCAGCGTCGCGCTCCTCGCGACCGCTCCGGGGGCGACCGCGACCACGCTCCACATCGCGGCGCTGGGCGGCCCCAAGGTCGGGCCCCCGCTCGCCGTGCTCCGGCACCTGAGCGACGCGACCGTCCGCGCCCGCGTCGTGCCGGGGACACGGGTCGTCGTCGCCACGGCCGACACGCACCCGGCCCGCGACCGCTCGTTCAACGCGAGCCTGTTCCGGATGGAGCCGCACGCCGAGCCGACCGCGCTCTGCGACGGCGTGGTGCACGCGAGCCGCCCGCTGGTGACGAGGAGCGGGCGCGTCTTCGTCTCGCGCGGCGTGGCCGGCCCGGAGCCGCCGAGCGACGGCGATCTCGCGCGGCTGCGCGTCGACGCGCTCACCATCGACGAGGTCGACCTCGCCACCGGGGCGACCCGCACCGTGCACGCGCACACGGGCTACCTCGTCTTCCTCGCCGGCGAGTGGAAGGGCGAGCTCGTCCTCTACCGCGTCGCGCCCGGATCGGCCGACATCGTCGGCGTGAGCCCCGACTCGGGCGCGACGCGCGTGATCGCCCCGTCGATCCCGCCGTTCGCGCGCGACTTCTCGATCGACGCGGCGGGCGCGCTCGTGTTCCAGGAGCGGCACGAGGCGGATCCCCGCGCGTGGGTCGTCGATCGCCTCGACCTCGCGAGCGGGAAGATCACCCGGCTCGCGGTGAGCGCGCACAGCGGCCTCGCCCCGCACAGCTGGCCGGACGGCGGGCTCGCGTACACGCCCGATCGCGCCACCGGGCTCCTCGTGCGCGGCGCCAGCGCGCCCGTCCGGGGCCCGCTCGGCGCCGGCGTCGACGTCATCCAGGCCGTCTCGGAGGACGCCGCGTGGGTCGCCGCGCTGCACACGAACCCCTCGGCGTTCCCCGTCCCCTTCGCGATCCACGCGCCGACCGGCGAGGTCGCCGCGATCCCCGCGCCGCCCGGCGCGCGCATCGCCATCGCCGGCTTCGTCGCGGGGAAGGAGGGCTCGCGATGAGCCGCCGCCTCGTGACGCCGGCGGCGCTCGCCGCCACGGTGCTGATCGCGCCGGCCGCCCGCGCGGCCTACTGCCCCTGCTTCACCGCGTCGAGCGCGTACAACCAGCGCGGCTGCGCGGTCGACGCCGTGCCCGGGACGAACCCGTCCGTCGCGGCGTGGAACGACATCTTCGATCTCGTCTCGCGGGGCCCCGCGGCCTGGGGCGACGCCGGCCCCGGGCCCATCGACCTCGACATCGGCCAGGGCTGCGGCAAGCCCGAGGCGCGGCGCGACGTGCCTCCCAGCTTCCCCTGCGAGCTCCTGAAGGCGATCGCCATGCAGGAGTCGCGGTGGCAGCAGTTCTGCGAGCCGGACCGGCCCGCGGATCAGGCAGGGCAGAGCTCGCGGACGATCATCTCGTACGACTGCGGTTACGGCGCATCCCAGATCACGAGCGGCATGCGCGCGGGGGACAGCCCGGACTTCGAGCCGCGCCGCGTGGCCGCGGAGCCGACCTACAACGCGGCCACCGGCGCGATCATCCTGGCCGGCAAGTGGAGGGCCACGCGCTGCGTCGGCGATCAGCAGCCCGCGATCATCGAGCACTGGTACAGCGCCGTGTGGGCCTACAACGGCCTCTCGTACGTCAACAACCCGAACAACCCCAACCACGACGCCGGCCGCGGCGTCTACGATCCCGCGATCGGCGGCGCGGCGCCTTACCAGGAGCGGGTGTTCGGCCACCTGGAGCACACCGGCGAGCGCTGGGCCGCGACCGAGGCGGCGTACCCGAACCCCGGCGAGATCGGCGGCGACCGCGCGCCGCCCGATCTCCCCGATCCGCGCTGTGCGTCGCCGACGGACTGCACCAGCACGCGCCCCCTTCACCTCACGCGGTGCGCCGAGGAGAGCGGCGGCGCGGGCGGCAGCGGTGGCAACGGCGGCAGCGGCGGCGCGGGTGGCAGCGGCGGCGTCGACGGCAGCGACGGCGCGGGTGGCAGCGGCGGCGTCGACGGCAACGCCGGAGGGGCGCCCGCGGCCGCGGGCGAGGGCGGCGCCGAGGTTCCGCGGGGCGACGGGAGCGACGACGACGACGACGCGACGGTCACCGCGACCGTCGGGCTGCACGGCCAGTGCTCCTGCAGCGTCCCCGGCGGCGGGGCTGCGCCGAGCAGGGCGCCGTGGCTGGCGGCCTGCGCCGGCGCGCTCGCCGCGGCGTGGCGCCGGAGGCTTCCGAGGCGCGGCCGCACGCACTAATCTCGTCGCGATGCCGCCTCCGCTCGGCTCCGACCTCATCGCGGCGTGGGCTGCCCGGCGCGGCCTCGCCTTCACGCCCCGCCCCGACGAGGACTGGTTCCGCCGCTGGGAGCCCTACGACACGATCGCGCCCCCCTCCGCTTACCTCCGCGCGTGCACGTGGATGACGAGCCCCGGGCACGCCGTGATCGCCGAGCCCTGGTACGCGGACGACGGCGCCGAGCCGCTCGAGCGAACCCTGCTCGGCTTCGCGGCGCATCCGGCCCTCCGGCACCGCGCCGCGATGCGCGTCGGCGAGTTTTTCCTGACGCGCGTCGCCTTCATCGAGAGCCCTCCCCCGCCGAGGGTCGCCCTCGGCGACGCGCTCTGGGACGCCCACGTCGCGACCTTCGCCGCCTCGCCGCGCGAGGCCGCCGCCGCGTTCCGCCCGCGCCTGCGCAAGCTCCTCGCTGCGCGCGGCTTCCAGGGGCACCTCGAGCTGCGCCCCGGCGGCCTCGTGGTCCACTGCGCCGGCCTGCGGCCCGTCCCGGAGCACTACGAACGCCTGCTCGGCGTTGTGCGCGAGATCGTCAACGCGGCCGTGCTGTGAGGATTGAGGACAGGGATGGCCTCTGCCCTCGATCAGGGAGGGCATCGACCCGCGCGGCACGCTGAAGCTGGTCTCCGCTGCGGGTCGCACCACGTACAAGCAAAGCGGTCATCTCCTGGAACCGCGGTCGACCCCGGCACGATCGGAGGGAGAGCCACCTCGGACGGGCGTCGAACCCCCGGCCACCAGGTACATGGCCACCTCGGACGGGCGTCGAACCCCCCGGCCACCAGGTACATGGCCACCTCGGACGGGGGTCGAACCCCCTGCCCACCAGGCATTCGGCCACCTGGGACAGGGGTCGACCCCCCCGGCTGCCAGGCACACGGCCACCTCGGACGGGGGTCGAACCCCCGGCTGCCAGGCACACGGCCACCTCGGAAGGCGGTGCGCGAGCGGAGCCGTGGTGGTCCTTCAGCCCGGGAACTCCGGTGGCAGCTCCTTGGCACCATGCATCCGTGCTCCAGGTGCATGGAAGGCAAGGGCCGCGTGCTCGCGCTGCCAGTCCGTGCCCGCGCATGATCCGGCGCGGTGCCGCACTGGCGACGCTGCCCGGTGCTCGAACCTGGATCAGCGCCGCGGCCCGGACTATATCGTGCGCCGCCTCGTGGCGGCGCACGCCGAACGAACCTCCGGCGTCGCACGGGTGCCGCACCGGCGCGGGGGAGGGTTGATGGAACTGGTCGAGCTGCGTTTCGAGAACTACAAGGCCTTCCATCGCCCAGCGTCACTCGAGCTGCGTCCGCTCACGCTGCTCATCGGCCGCAACAGCGCCGGCAAGAGCGCCGTGGCTCGCCTGCCGCTGCTCCTGTCACACGCGCTGTCCGGCCGGGCCGAGTCCCCGGTCGATCTCGAGGTTGACGGCGTCGACTTCGGCGCGTCGTTCCTCGATCTCATCCACAACCGCACCCCGCACGGCGCCATCGGGCTCGGCGCCGCCTTCGAGAGCAGCGCGCGGGCGCGCATCGAGGTGTCGGCGAAGATCCAGCACGTGAGCGAGTACATGCTGCAGGTGGTCTCGGCGTTCGAGCTGCGCACAAACGACGGCGCCCTCTGGCTCAAGCTCACCTGGATCGGCACGAACCCGCTCGAAGATCCCGCGCTTTACCGGCTGGACACCGGCGAGGGTACGCGACAGGTCAACATTTCCTTTCGCGGGCTGCGGCTGGCACAGGAATCTCGATGGAGGCTCGCCGATCTGGGCCTGACCGATCTTCTTCGGCCTCTGGCGATGTGCGAGGAGCACATGAGGACGGCGCTCGCGCGCGTTGGCTACCTCGGTCCGTTCCGCGAGGCGCCTCAGCGCCTCTACCGCTTCCCGGGTGGCAACCCCGAGAGCGTCGGGCGCCGCGGCGTGAGTGCGCCCGCGCTGCTCGCCGCCGACTACCTGCGGCGCCGGGGCATGGTCCTGCAGCGCGTGAGCGACTGGTACCAGCAGCACCTCGGCGGCTGGCCTCTCAGCATCGCCCGGCAGGGTGACTCGTTCTCGGTCGTCCTGCGCAACCCCGCGAACCCCGCCATCGAGGTGAACCTCGCCGACGTTGGAACCGGCCTGAGCCAGGTCCTGCCTCTCGTCGTGCAGCGCCAGTTCGAGGTGGTCACCGGCAAGGTCGGCGGCATCGAGATCGTCGAGCAGCCCGAGCTGCACCTCCACCCCGGCGCGCACGGGGATCTCGCCGATCTGTACATCGAGGCGGCGAAGCAGCACGGCGCGCGGTTCGTCATCGAGACACACTCCGAGAACTTCGTGCTGCGCGTCCGGCGGCGCATCGCCGAGAGGAAGCTCGATCCGGATCGCGTCAGCCTCTACTGGGTCGACGATGCCCCGCAGGGCGGCAGCGAGCTGAAGCGGATCGAGATCTTGCCAACCGGAGACGTGTCCGACTGGCCCCGAGGTGTGTTCTCGGAGGACTTCGAGGAAGCCAAGGCGATCCGCGCCGCGCAGCGGGAGCACGCGTGAGGGTTCGCTTCTCGCAAGAGGTACTCGAGCGCGAAGACGACACCGCATGGCGCGCGCTGGCGCGGATCGTCGATACGTTCGCCGAGGGACGCCACGTCTGGGAGATCGACGATCCCGACGCCATCGAGGCGAGCCGCTGGATCGCGGGCGACGCCGGTAGTCGCGAGGCGCGGCGGACCCTCGAGACCATGAGGAAGTCCTTCACCGAGGCGCTGTACGCGTCCCCGAACCGCCGGGCGCACACGCTGGTGATCGTCGTCGGCGCTGACCTCCATCCGGACCAGGCAAGGCGCTGCCTTGAAGCGCCGGCGCACGTCGTCGTCGAAAACGGCGAGAGCGACGGCGCCTTCCTCAAGGCGATGGTCCGGGCCTACGGACGACACGAGCTGGAGGTAGCGATCGAGCGCGGCTGGGTCGATGTCGTCCACGCAGGCGGCTTCGGCGAGCTCGAAAAGCGTGTCAACGAGCTCATCGGCAGCGTCCCCGGCCCGTGTCGGATCTTCGTGCTCTGCGACAGCGATCGCATGCATCCAGAACACAACGACACGGAAGCCATCAAGGCGTTGCACGCCTGCTGCGCGCACCACTGCGTGCCGGGTCACGTCCTGTACAAGCGCTCGATCGAGAGCTACTTGCCGAAGGGATCGCTGAAGCGGCAGGGGAAGCGGGACGTGTTCGAGGCGTTCTTCGACGCTCTGAACGACGTCCAGCGGGATCACTACAACATGAAGGAAGGCTTCAAGCGGCCGAAGACTCGGGAGGGCGATGTCTCCGCGCCCGCGGAGCACAAGGGGCTCTTCGATGGGCTCGCCCAGGACGTTCTCCGCAAGCTCTGCGGCGGATTTGGCGACCATGCGTGGCGCTTGTTCCTCTGGCCGCCGTCAGAAATCACCGCAGCGTCCGTCGAGGAGCGCTGCACGACGAACCCCGGCGAAATCCCCCGGCTCCTTGACACCATCGAGGTCCTCGTCTGAGCTTTCCGGCGCAGCCCATGGTCACACCGAACGAGCCGCCGCCGCCCATCGTCAAGCCCGAGGTCGCCCTGCTGGAGGACCTGTTCGGCGAGATCACGGCCGGGAAGCTCAGGATCCCTCGGTTCCAGCGCCCGTTCGTCTGGCGGCCGGAGGACATGCTCGCGGTCTTCGACAGCATCCGGCGTGGCTACCCGATCGGCAACCTGCTGCTGTGGGATACGACCGAGCCCGTGCAGAGCCTCGACCGTTTCGGCCCGCTCGATCTGCGGAGACCGGAGACGAGCCCGGTGACCTACGTGCTCGACGGCCAGCAGCGGCTCTCGACGCTCTTCGGCGCGCTTAGGCTGCCGCTCGACTTCCCTCGAGACGCCCAGCTCCACAACTGGCGATGGTGGATCTTTTACGACCTGCGCACCCACGAGTTCGTCCACGTCCCGAACAAGGAGCCCGCCGCCCACCTGTTCCCGCTCCGGGCGATGCTGCGAACCATGGATTTCCTCCAGGTGTCGCGCGCCGTCGTGGAAAAACTCCCGCAGGAAGCGGACGCGCTCGTCGCCGAAGCGGAAGGCATCGCGCAGAAGATCAAGTCGTACAAGCTCGCGGTCACCCGCATCCAAGGCGGAACGCTGGAGCAAGCCGTCGACATCTTCTCGCGGCTCAACACCAAGGGGCAGTCGATGACGCCCGACCAGATGCTCGCGGCGCTGACCTACCGCGAGGGCGACAACGCCTTCAACCTCGCCGACCGCATCGACCGAGTACAGGAACAGCTCGCCGGTTATCACTTCGAGGGGCTCGCGCGCAGCGCCATCTTCCGCGCGACCGTCGCTGCGGCATCTGCCGACGTGCACAGCACCGACTGGGCGCACCTTGCCAAGACGCTCCACCACGCGCTGCCTGCGACGGTCGACGCCGCCGAGGCCGGCCTGCTCCGGGCTGCACGCTTCCTCCTCGAGGAGGTCGGTGTCCCCGGCGACAAGCTCCTGCCCTACGCCAACCAGATGGTCCTCCTCGGCGAGTTCTTCCACCGCAAGCCCGAGCCGGATGCCGACGAGAAATCGCTTCTCCGACGATGGTTCTGGGCGACGTCGTTCTCGGGCTGGTTCGCCGGTGCCAACACGACGCAGATCAACGACGCGCTCGACGAGATGCGGCAGCTCGCGCGCGGAGATCTCTCGACGCTGTCGCGCGAGTGGTTCTCCGGCCCTACGCGTCCGTACCCACAACGATTCGATCTGCGCAGCGCGCGCGTGCGGACGCTGCTCCTTACGACGCTCTTCTGCCGCCTCTCGCCGCTCGACACGGACGGCTCGCCGCTCGACGTGCGCCGGCTGCTCTGGGAACAGGAGAAGAGCTACCTCGCGTTCCGGCACGTGTTCCCTGCAGGCTCGGGCGCGCTGGCTTCAAACCCGGCGAACCGCGTCCTTCTGCCCATCGTCCCCGGCAAGGCCGCGCGCGCACAGCTCCTCGCCATCCCCGACGGCGTCCGGGATCGCGTGCTCGCGAGCCACGGGATCCCTCTCGAGGCGTTCGAGGCGCTAAGGCGCAACGATCGAAGCGGCTTCGTCGAAGCCCGCGCCGCACACCTCGCGCAGGTCGAGCGCGCGTTCCTGAACGAGCTCGGGCTGCCGCTGCCCGCGCAAGAAGCGGGCGAGGCGGAGGTCGACACGGACGGCGATTGAGTCCGCCCGAGCGCGCCCCCTTCCCCCTACAGCCGCCCGCCTGTCGACGCCCCCGCCTCGCCGTTCTAGGCTCCCCGCTCATGGCCAAGGTTCTGGTCGTCGAGGACGAGCCGGCGATCGCCGAGTCCATCGCCTACTTCCTGCGGCGCGACGGGTTCGCGACCACCGTCGCCACCACGCTCGCGGCCGCCGAGCGGGAGATCGACAAGGCGGACCTCATCATCCTCGACCTCATGCTCCCCGACGGCAGCGGCTTCGATCTCATCGGGCAGGTGCGGCGGAGCGCGGCGCGCGCCGCGATCATCGTCCTGTCGAGCCGCGACAGCGAGGCCGACCGCGTCGCCGCGCTCGAGACCGGCGCCGACGACTACGTGACCAAGCCGTTCTCGCCGCGCGAGATCGTCGCGCGGGTGCGCGCCGTCCTGCGCCGCGCCGCGCCGCCCTCGCCGTCCACCGCTCCGGCCGCGCCGCTGCCGCTCATCGTCGACGAGGCCACGCGGCGCGCCCACGTCAACGGCCAGAAGGTCGACCTCACCCGCGTCGAGTTCGACCTGCTCGCCTGCATGCTCGCGGCGCCCGGCGGGGTCTTCACGCGCGCGCAGCTCATCGACCGGGTCTGGGGCGACGGGTTCGCGATCACCGACCGGACCATCGACTCCCACGTGAAGGGGCTCCGGAAGAAGGTCGTCGAGGCCGGCGGCGACGCGGACCTCATCGAGACCGTGCGCGGGGTCGGCTACCGCGTCGCGGACCGGCCGAGCTCCGCGGAAGGCGGCGACTGAGGGGCCATGCTGCGCCTCGTCGTCACCGCGGCGGCGGCGATCGCGATCATCCTGCTCGTCGCGCTGTTCGCCTCGCGCCTGGTCCGCGCCCGCACCGCCGGGATGAGCATCCGGATGCAGATCTTCATCGCGCTCGGCGGCATCGTGGGCGCGTTCGCGCTCGGGCTCGGGCTGCTCGTCATCGATCGCATCGAGGCGCGCGCGACGCACCTCGCCGAGGGGAGCGCCCGCGACGAGGCCGCCGCGTTCGCCGCCGTCGCGGCGATGGAGATGGAGGTCCGCGGCGTCGACCTCGCGGCGGTGCGCGCCCTCGACGGCGAGGGCCAGGGCCCCACCTCGCAGAACGTCGCGTTGCTCGACCCCGAGGGCCGCGTGCTCCGGGCGCGCGGCGCCTCGCCCGGCGAGCCCGGGACCGTCTTCGTCACGGCGCCGATCGAGGTCCGCGGCCAGCGCGTCGGCAGCGTGCAGGTCGTGAAGCCGACCATCGTGGTGCAGCGCATGGTCGCCGATTTCGCCCCGCCCATCCTCGTGATCAGCACCGTGCTCGGCGCCGCCGCGGCGCTCTCGTCGCTCCTCATCGGCCGCGCGATCGCGACGCCGATCGAGGCGCTCACCGAGTACGCGGTGCGCGTGAGCGAGGGGGAGGTGCGCGCCGCGCCGTCGCCCGCCCACGGCCGCGAGGTCCAGCGGCTGACGCGCGCCATCGACTCGATGCGGCGGCAGCTCGAGGGTCGCCCCTTCGTCGAGACCTTCGCCGCGGATCTCTCGCACGAGCTCAAGAACCCGGTCGCCGCCATCCGCGCGAGCGCCGAGGTCCTCTCCGAGGGCGCGCTCGACGACCCCGAGGAGGCGATCCGGTTCGTCGGTCGCATCCGCGAGGCGATCACGCGGATCGAGGCGCTCCTCGGGGAGCTCCTGTCGCTCGCGCGCCTCGAGGCGCGCGGCGTGGAGCAGGCCGCGCTCGTCGACCTCGCCGCGATCGCGCAGGCCGCCGCGGCGAGGGCGCGCGAGCGCGGCGGCCGCGTCGAGGTCGACGCCGCCGCGTCGGCGACGGTGCGCGGCGACGAGCAGTGGCTGTCGCGCGCGCTCGACAACCTGCTCGACAACGCGCGCACCCACGGCGACGCCGCCGCCCCCATCCAGATCGCGCTGTCCCGCCAGGGCGGGCAGGTCTCGATCGCGATCCGCAACCGCGGCCAGATCGGCCGGCACGTCGCCGGCCGCCTCTTCCGCCGCTTCGTCACGACCCGCGCCGATCGCGGCGGCACCGGGCTCGGCCTCGCGATCGTCAAGGCGATCGCCGAGGCGCACAGCGGCTCGGCCGAGTGCACCCGCCGCGGCCCCCCCGAGGTCGAGTTCAGGATCTCGCTGCCGGGCGCCTGACGCGGCGGCGCGATGAGCTCCCCCGCCTCGCGGGGTGCCCCTCGCCCACGCCCTCGCCCTCGCCCTCGCCCTCGCCCTCGTTTGAACCGCGTTTCCGGAGCGTTTCATCAGTTCCACCGCGCGGGCAAATGAGCCATGAAGCCGCGCAGCGGTCGGGCGGTACCGTCCGAGGACCGGGCGAGGGCACGCTGCGGCGCATCAGCCCTTGAGCTATTCCGCGCCATCCTCCACAGAACCTCCACAATCGCATCACGGTGAGGCCTCCTGCCCGGCTCATGGCCGGCGCACAGTGCAGCGGCCCTCACCCAGGAACCCCCATGACGTCCAGCAATCTTCCGAAGCACGTCGCGATCATCCTCGATGGCAATGGCCGCTGGGCAGCGGCGCGCGACCTCCCCCGCATGCAGGGGCACCAGCACGGGGCGCAGGCCGTGCGCCTCTCGGTGCGCGCGTGCCGTGATCGCGGCATCCCGTACCTCACGCTGTACGCGTTCAGCGTGGCGAACTGGTCGCGCCCGAAGGACGAGATCGAAGCGCTGATGCGCATCTGCCAGGAGTTCGCCGAGGGGGAGCACGATGAGCTCATCCGGCGCGGCATCGCGGTGCAGGTGGTCGGCGACCTCGAGGACATCCCGACCCCGACCCGGCGCGCGATGGAGAAGCTCGTGGAGGACACCTCGGGCGGCACCGAGATGACCCTGGCGCTCGCGCTGAGCTACGGCGGCCGGCGCGACATGGCGAACGCGATGCGCGCGCTCGCGGTCCGCGCGCGGGCCGGGCTCGTCATCCCGGAGGAGATCAACGAGAAGTCGCTCCGGAACTTCCTCACGACGAGCGCGATGCCGGATCCGGATCTCATCATCCGCACGGGCGGCGAGAAGCGCCTCAGCGACTTCCTGCTCTTCGAGGCCGCGTACGCGGAGCTCTTCTTCACCGACACGCTGTGGCCGGACTTCACCGAGGCGACCTTCGACGAGGCCCTCGCGACCTACGCCCGGCGTCAGCGCCGCTACGGCCGAACCGGCGAGCAGGTCCGCCGGCTGGCGGCGTCGAGCTGAGCGGCGCGCGCGCGAGCGCCCGCGGCCGGGACGGCGCGGCGCGATCGTGGCGCTCGATCCCGGGGCCGCGATGCAGTACGAGAGGACGCGCTGGTCCTGCATGCGCCCGTAGCTCAGCTGGATAGAGCAGCGGCCTTCTAAGCCGCGGGTCGCAGGTTCGAATCCTGCCGGGCGTGCCATCCTCCACGGATCGCAGGGGTCGCTTGACGGTCTGCCCCACGGCGGCCCACCATGATCGCGAGGCGTCGTCGATGGAGAAGCGGGTCGTGCTCGTGCTGGGCGGTCTGGTGCTGGGCGCGGCGCTCGCGCTCGTGACGGGACGGGGGCGCGCCCAGGTGGCCGCGCCGGGCGTCGATGCGCGGCGGTGGGAGCAGGACTGCGAGCAGACGCACGGCGTCGACGAGGCGCGCGCCCTCGCCAAGGCCCGCGGCGAGAGCGGCTGGGAGCTCGTGGCGCTCGACGCCGGCGTGATGTGCTTCAAGCGGCCGGCCCCGCCGCCCCCGAAGCCGGCCGATCCCTGGCCGGGGTACTGACCGTCGGGGCGCGACCTACCCCATACCGTCTGGGAGCGCGCCGGTGTAAGCGGAACAGCATGAGCGGAGAGCCCCTGACGGAGCAAGATTTCGACGCGGTGGCCGACCGGGCGCTGCGTGCGCTGGATCGGCAGATCAACGAGATCTCCGAGGGCGTGGAGGCCGACCTCGAGAGCGGCATCCTCACCCTGGAGTTCGAGGACGGCACCAAGTACGTCGTCAACAGCCACCGTGCGGCGCGGCAGATCTGGATGGCCGCCGAGCGGGCGGCGTGGCACTTCGACTACCGGCCGTCCGAGGGCCGCTGGGTGGCGCAGAAGAGCGGCGATGAGCTCTGGAGCGCGCTGGAGTCGGTCCTGTCGCGGAAGCTCGGGCGCGCCGTGAAGCTCGGCCGCTGAGCCCCGCCCGCCGGCGTCGCGCGCCCGCGGGCCTGTTCCAGGGGCGCTCCCGCCGGAGCCGCGGTCACAGGGCGAACCGCAGGTCGAGCCCCCCGAGCAGGCCCGTCACCGAGGCGCCGGCCCTGAGGTCGAAGGCGACGCGTTTCCAGGGCTTGAACGTGAGGCCGACCTCGGGCAGCACGAGCCACGGGTAGACGACCGGCTTCAGGCCCTGCGGCCTCCCCCTCGGGCGGGTGAACCAGCTCGGCTCGACGTAGCCGTTGTAATGATCGGCGTCGTAGTCGAGCTGATTGCAGTACCGGAAGCTCCCCGCCGGGTTGTTCGGTCCGCGGCACTTCACGTAGCGGTACGGGTCCCCCGGCACGAAGGTGCTCGGGTCGCCCGGGACGGCGTCGCCCGGGTAAGCCTGGGTCCGGTAGAGCTCGCCGAGGAACGTCCAGCCTGCGCCGATCCCCGCCCCGATGCGGAAGGAGAACAGCTCGCCCCGGTCGAGCGGGATGTTCCAGAGGAAGCTGGCGCTCGCCTGGACCGCCTGAAGATCACTCGCGATGATCTCGTAGTCCGTGTCGGGGTGTCCGTTCGGCTTGAAGGGCGTGTCCTTCATCAGGAAGCGCGCGTAAGCGATCGAGAAGACGAGATCGAGCCGCCCGATCTTGGCGGTCAACGCGACGTCTCCGCCGGGGACGAGGACGTTCCGCCCCCCTTCACCGAAGAGGCTGAACGCGAGCTTGGGGATGAGGAAGCCCTGGAACCCGGCGCCGAGCCACACGTTGTGCTGCACGGGCGCCAGCGGCTCGGGTTTCGTCGGCTCAACCAGCGGCTTGTCGTCGGGGCGCGGCTTGGCCTCGGCCGCTTTGTCCGGGCCGCTCGGCGGCTTCTTCTCGACCGGCTTCTTCTCCGCCGGCGGTTTCTTCTCGACCGGCTTCTTCTCGACCGGCTTCTTCTCGACCGGCTTCTTCTGCACCGGCGGTTTCGTCTCGACCGGCTTCTTCTCCGCCGGGGGCTTCTTCTCGACCGGCTTCTTCTCGACCGGTTTCGTCTCGACCGGCTTCTTCTCCGCCGGGGGCTTCGCGCCGGGCTTCGGCTTGAGGCGCAGCTTGAGCTCGCGCCGCTGCTTCTCCTTCAGCACGACCTTCTGCGACGACTCCTCGTACCCCTCGGCCCTGGCGACGACGACCAGCGGCACGCCCGGGTCGAAGCGGTGCGGCGTCGAGGGATCGCTGATCACCTCCCCGTTGACCTCGACCTCGAGCCCTTCGTACGGCTCCGCCGGCGCGACGACGAGCGTCGGGATGCGCGCGTCGAGGGCGGCCGCCTTCTTCTTCGCCGATGTAATGGCGACGACATCTCGCGCGCTGTAACCCGGCTCCTTCTTCTCGTTCGCGACCGTGTGATAGATCTCGGCGGCCTTCCGCAGCTCGCCCTGCTTCGCGTAGCAGTCCGCGAGCGGGACCGCGGAGCTCGGGCGGTGCCGTTGCTCCTCGGCGGACTCGAGGAGCGGGATCGCCCTCTTGCAGAATCCGCCCTTGGCCGCGTTGATGCCCTGGTTTGCCTCCTTGTCGCCCGGCCCGGCGACCGCCGGATAGGCGAGCAGCACAACGAGGATCCCGAAGAAAGAGGCGATCGGAAGACGCAAGAGGCGTTCAGTCTACCACCTCCTCTGCGCCCGCGAGCCCCGGACGCACCGCCACGGTCGCTGATGTCGCGAACGGCGCGACCGGATGCGCCATGACCAGCAGGCCGACGCGTTCCCCACATTGGCGCCAGCTTCGCCCGGCTGCCGGCGCGACGGAGCCAACAGTTCATGGACGGCCGCTGTCCGGCCAGATCGCCCGTGAGAGACGCGCTCGTGCCGGGATCCCAGCCGCGCCAGCGCGGGGGCGCGGCGGGCGAAAAGCTCGCGGGGCTCCTCTTTACACCTTCGACGCTGGACGAGAGCCCCTGTAAGCTCCCCCGGAATGGCTTCCGGCGCAGGTATCGAAGGACCGCACGGGCTGGGGGAGAGCTCCAGCCTCGAAGGATCGGGCGGCGGCGTTTTGTCCGGGCCCGTGCGGCGCACACTGAAGGCAGGCGAGATCCCGAACACGTTGATCGAGTGCACGCACTCGGTCGAGTGCGCGGGCTGTCCGCTCATTGCAGGCGATTACGCAGAGCAGCTCAGCACGAAGCGCGCGCGGGTGGTGTCCGCTGCGGCGCACTACCCGTCGCTCGAGCTGCTCCAAACGAGCCCGGTCATCCCGGCCGATCCCATCACCGGCTATCGCGGCCGCGCGAAGCTCATCGTCGCCCCTTCCGGCGCGATCGGGCTGTACGGACGCACGGGGCACCACGAGGTCGTCGACATCCCGGGCTGCAGGGTGCTCGCCCCGGCGCTCGCGGCGGTGACCTCGGCGCTCCGCGCGCTGATCGCGTCGCCGCCCCCGGAGGTCAAGCCGCTGCTCCTGCCGTACGATCCGGCGCGGGGCGGCGTGCTCCGCGCCCTCGATCTGCGCGAGATCCACCTCGCGCCCGGCACGCCGCTCTTCGCGGAGATGGGCGCGACCGAGGACAACCCCGCGTTCGTGCTGATCACGTTCGTGCTGCAGCGCGAGCGCGCGTGCACGCGCGACGAGCTGCGCGAGGCCGGCCGCGCCATCCGCCCGATGCTCCCCCGCGTCATCGGCGTCGCGGCCAACTTCCACGACGCGGAGGCGCCGCAGATCCTGGGCCCCGAGACGATCCTGCTCGACGGCGTCGCGCACGCCGAGGACCGGATCGGGCAGACCTACCACATCGCGACGTTCGGCTCGTTCGTGCAGGCGCACAGGACGCAGGCCGCGCGCGTGCACGCCCTGCTGCTCCGCGAGATCGCGTCGCTGGAGAACGACGGCCCGGTGATCGAGGGCGAGGCCGCCATGGGCCCGGCCTCCCGGCGCAAGGAGCCGCCGCGCATCCTCGACCTCTACGGCGGCTCGGGCGCGATCTCGCTCGCCCTGGCGCAGGGAGGCAACCGGGTCGTGATGGTCGAGTCGTTCGCGCCCGCGGCGGCGAACGCGCGCGCGGCGGCGGAGGCCCAGGGGCTGAGCCAGCGCGTCGAGGTGCGCACCGGCGACGTCTCGGAGATCGTCAGCTCCCTCGTGAACAGCTCGGAGAAGTTCGACGGCATCGTGGTGAACCCGCCGCGCCGCGGCGTCTCTCCGACGGCGCGCGAGGCGATCGCGAGGCTCGGCGCGCCGCTCCTCGTCTACGTCTCGTGTGATCCCGACACGCTCGCGCGCGATCTCGATCACTTCTGCCGGCTCGGGTACTCGTCGACGGAGCTCACGCCGCTCGACATGATCCCGCTCACGGAGGAGATCGAGACGATCGCCGCCCTGCGCCGGACGCCGCCGCCCGCGCCCAAGGTCATCTACGACGACGACGGTGTGCTGGTGGTCGAGAAGGGCCCGCACGAGCCGGTGGCCACGCAGCCGGAGTACCTCGGCTCGCTGCTCGCCCGCTGCGCCCGCATCCCTTCCGTCAGCGCGGCGCCGGTCGTCGTGCACGCCCTCGATCCGGGCACGAGCGGCCTCGTGATGCTCGCGCGGAACGAGGAGGCCGCCGCGCGCTGGGGCGAGGCGCTCACCAAGACGGGGCGCCTCATCTACCTGGCCGCGGCCAAGGGCGTCACCCCGGGCAAGGGCGCCATCACCCGCGACCTCCGCGAGGGGACGCGCACCTACACGGCGCGCACGCGGTACCGCCGCCTCGCGGTCGCCTCGGGCCACTCGATCCTCCGCGTGATCCCCGACGGGGGGCGAACGCACCAGATCCGCCGGCACCTCGCGGCGATCGGCCACCCGATCCTCGGCGACGAGCGCTACGGCCACGTGCCGACGAACCGCTACTTCGAGGAGAAGCACGGGCTCGACCGCTCGTTCGTGCACCTCGTCCGCATCGAGATCGAGCACCCCCGCACCGGGGTGAAGATGATCATCGAGTCGACGCTGCCCGGCGATCTGCGGTCGGCGCTCGAGCGCTCGACCGGCCCGTCGGTGCTGCGCTTCCTCGAGCAGAAGCACGCCCTCGGCGAGCAGCGCGCGGTGGCCGTGCTGACGACGGCCGCGGACGAGCCGGCGCCGAGCAGCAGGATGATGCCCATGCGCGGCGACGACGCCGAGTCGGCGCCGCCGCCCTCGATCCGCAGCCCCGGGCCGATCTCGATCCGCGTCCCGGATCTCGATGAGTCGCCCCGCACCATCCGGCACCCCATCATCTCGACCGGCGACGAGGACTGAACGGCCCGCGCCGCCCCGCGTCACGAGCGGGGCGGCCAGGTCCACACGCCGGACGCGGCCGCGGCCAGGACGTCGGTCCGGCCGGCGCCATCCGGGGTGTGGGCCCGGCCGAGTTCCCGACCTGGCCACACCTTGGAACGGTGGGCAACCAGCGGATCTGGTAGGCTTGCCGGCCGCATGTCCACGCTTTCAGAAGACCGCCCTCGCATCCTCGTCGTGGACGACGAGAAGGTGATCCGCGACATGCTCGCCGATTTCCTCGGCATGGAAGGCTACTACGTCCGCACGGCGGAGGACGGCACCAGCGCGCTGAGCGAGCTCACGAAGGGGCATTACGATCTCGTGATCAGCGACCTCAAGATGCCGCGGATGGGCGGCATCGCGCTGCTGGACGAGATCGGCAAGGCGGCGCCGAACGCGCTCACGGTCATCATGACGGGCTTCGGCACCGTCGAGACCGCGATCGACGCGATGAAGCGCGGGGCGTACGACTACGTGCTGAAGCCGTTCAAGCTGGACGAGGTGGTGCACGTCGTCCAGCGCGGGATCGAGAAGCAGCGGATGGCCGCGGAGAACATCCGGCTGCGCGAGGCGGTGTCGCTCTACAAGGTGAGCGAGGCCATCGCCGCGAGCCTCTCGCTCGACCAGGTGCTGGAGACCGTCGCGGACAGCTGCCTCCACGAGGTGCACGGCGATCTCGTCTCGACGTGGCTCGACGACGGCGAGGGGAGCTTCTTCGAGCGGCAGCACCTCCGCGGCGTGTCCGTGCCAGCGGACGCCGATCTCGGCCGGCTCGATCCGGCGCTCGTGCTCGAGCACTTCCGCCCCGAGGCGCTGCTCCTCGAGCAGGGCACGAAGGGGCTCCGGTTCTTCCAGCGGGAGCCGTCGCTGCCGCTCTCCTCGCTCGTCGCCGTGCCGCTCCGGATCCAGAAGCGGCTGATGGGCTTCGTCGCCGTCGCGTCGTTCACGCGGACGAAGCGCTTCGACGAGGGGCAGCGCAAGCTGCTCAGCATCATCGGATCGCGCGCGGCCGCCGCGATCGAGAACGCGCGTCTGTACCAGGACCTCCAGGCGACGTTCCAGCAGACGATCGAGGGGCTCGCGAAGGCGATCGACAAGATGGATCGCTACACCGCGGGCCACTCGGATCGGGTCGCCCTCTACGCGGTGATGCTCGCGCGGCGGCTCGGCCTCGGCCCGGCCGAGATCGAGATCGTCCGGCAGA
Source organism: Sorangium cellulosum (assembly GCF_002950945.1). GTDB lineage: Bacteria > Myxococcota_A > Polyangia > Polyangiales > Polyangiaceae > Sorangium > Sorangium cellulosum_E. The sequence continues at coordinate 3,852,740 of NZ_CP012673.1, read as the reverse complement.
GCGCGCTCATGCACGACATCGGCAAGATCGGGTGCGTGCTCAACCTGAACAAGCCGGGCAAGCTCACGGGCGACGAGTACGAGGTGTTCAAGCGCCACCCGGTCTACGGGCGCGACATCCTCGATCCGATCAAGTTCCTGCACCCGCTCATCCCCGGCGTGCACCTGCACCACGAGCGCTGGGACGGGCGCGGCTACCCGCTCCGGATGCGCGGCAACGAGATCCCGATCATCGCGCGGATCATCTCGGTGGCCGACACGTACGACGCGATGACGAGCGACCGCTCGTACCGCCGGGCGCTCCCGCACGAGGTCGCGGTGGCCGAGATCGAGCGGTGCTCCGGCTCGCAGTTCGATCCCGAGGTCGCGGCGAGCTTCACGACGCAGATCGAGGCGTACCGCGACGAGCGGCGGGAGCGCGGCGAGAAGGTGCCCGAGTAGCCATGGCGCCCTCGTCGCTCCGCGATCTCCTCGAGCCCACGAGGGACCCCGGCGTCGCGAGCCGGACGCCCCAGCCGCGGCGCGCGCGCGCCGTGTGGATCGGCCGGCGCCGCTACGCCCCGATCCACGATCTGCAGAAGCAGCTCATCGAGGCGCGCGCGCGAGGGCGGATCGGGGACACGATCCTGCTGCTCGAGCACGATCCCGTGATCACGCTCGGCCCGCGGGCGAACCCCGAGAACGTGCTGCTCGACGCCCGCGCGCTCAACGAGCGAGACATCGATCTCGTCGCGACCGGCCGCGGGGGAGACGTGACCTACCACGGCCCGGGCCAGCTCGTGTGTTACCCGCTGCTCGACCTCCGGCCCGACCGGTGCGACGTGCGCAAGTACGTGCGGTCGCTCGCGGAGGTGATGATCCTGCTCGCGCGCGAGCGCCACGTCGAGGGCGGCGTGGTCGAGGGGATGATCGGCGTGTGGGCCGACCGCGCGGCCCCCGGGGAGTGGGCCGGCTCCGCGTGGGCGCGGGACATGGCGAAGCTCGGCGCCATCGGCGTGCGCCTGTCGCGCTGGCTCACCATGCACGGCTTCGCGTTCAACGTCGCGGTGGATCTCCGGGCCTTCAGCTTCATCGTGCCCTGCGGCATCCGCGAGCACGGGGTGACGTCGCTGGAGGAGCTGACCGGCAAGGCGCACACCGTCGCCGAGATCGCGCTCGCCAGCGCCCCGCAGCTCGCCCGCGGGCTCGATCTCGAGATCGCCCGCGTGGAGGATCTGTCCGCGGCCTCCGACCTCGCGGGCGCGCTGCTCGCCCCCGCCGCCGCCACCGAGGACCGGAGCGCGCCCTAGCGTCCGGCGCGCCGCGTGCGCTAAGAGCGGCCGCGTGCGCGAGCAGCCCGTGAGAGGCCCCCGGGATAACGATGGGAGCGCCGGCCCCCGAGAGGGCGGTGCCGCGGCGCGTCCGCCCTGGCGGCGCCCCGCCGTCGCGGCGCTCGCCGCGGCGGGCGCGGCGTCGATCGCGATCGCCTTCCTCGGCCCGGTCACGGCGGTCCGCGCGGGCACGCGCCACGCCGCCGCGTGCCTCGCGTCCATCGAGGCGCCGCGCGGCCCCGCGCTGCCCGACTGCCGGCCCGAGCTCCGCTGGTTCGCGCTGCCATCGCGGCTGTCGTGGACCTACGAGGCGGCGAGCGCGCTGTCCGAGGAGCTCGGCGTGCGCGCCGCGGTCGCCGAGTACGTCGACGCCGCCGTGGGCCGCCCGGACCGCGCGGCCCTCGCCCGCGCGACCGGGGGCGTGGAGACGGCTCGAGCCATGGTGGCCGCCGGCTCCCGGCGCATCACGTTCGAGGAGCTCGGCCCCGCGTGCGGCGCGCCGAGCCTCGGCCGCGAGGCGGCGAGGCTCGGCGATCGCCGCACGCTCCTGGAGCAGCCGGATCGCTGGCCCGACTGGCACGTGCGCGTGCACGCCCTGCGCGCGGCCCTCCTGGAGGGCGATCTCGAGCGCGCGATCGAGATCGCGCGCAGCTACGCGGGCATGGACCCCCGCGACGAGGACCTGCGCACCACGGTGAGCGCGGTCCTCTGCCTGGGCACGGCCGAGGAGGCGAAGCGCGGCGCCGCGCTGCTCTCGCTGATCGAGGAGAACCGGGCGTCGAAGCGCCACGCGGGCATGGCGCGCGACTGGGGCGACGTCCGCGCCGTCATCGACGCCTGCGCGGCCCGGGCGGGCGTCGAGCCGCCGCCGATGCCGGAGAACCCCGAGGCGGGCGTGGCCAGCGCCGTCGCGGCGCGGGCGGCGCAGCGCGTCCGCCTCGCCGCCGCCGCCGGCGGCGAGGGCGCCGCCGAGGCGAAGCAGCGCGCCGTGCGGGCGATCCGGGACCTGCTCGGCTCCGCGGTCGCGCTCGAGCCGCGAGCCCGCGCAGACCTGCTCGCCGTCGTGCTGGCGGAGGACGATCGGCTCGACGCGGCAGCGGCCGCCGCGCTCGCGCGGCCGGAGCCCGAGGTGGACGATCTTGCGGCTGGGGAGGACAACGGCGCCGCGGCGCACGGCGCCGCGGCGCACGGCGCCGCGCCGGCGCCGTGGGTGGGCTCGCCGCTCGCGGCCGACTGGCTCCCGGAGCGCGGCCTCGAGAGGCCCGTGGTCTCCGGCGCGCTGCGCGCGCGCGCCGCGGCGCGCGCCGTCGAGCTCGCGGGCAGCCCGCTGCTCTCGCCGGCGGAGGGCGACGCGCTGCGCGCCGCCGCCGTGGCCCTCGCCCTGCACGCGGCCCGCGCGCTCGCCCTCGAGGGCGACGCGCCGCGGGCGATCGACGCGCTGGATCACGCCGACGCGCTCGCCCCGGCGCTCGCGCCGGAGGCGGCCCGCGCGCTCGCGCGATCGAGCGCGTGGGCCGTCGCGGGGGATCGCGCTCGCGCGATCGAGATCGTGGAGCGCGTCGACCTCGCGGCGGCGCCGCCGGCGCTTCGCGCGGCCGTGCTCCTCCAGCGCGCCGAGCTCCTCGCCTCGCAGGGGCGCGGGCTCGAGGCCGCGCGCGCGGCCGTCCTCGCCGACGACGAGGCCGCGCGCGCCGCCTCGATCCGCCTCCCCCGCGAGGCGCCCCACGCGTCCGCCGGCCTCGCCGCGCTCGACGCCCGCGCGCGCTGGACCCGGCTCGCCCTCGCCCGCCCTCCGGCCGCCTCGCCGCTCCGGCAGGGCAGCCCGCCCGCGCAGCTCCCTGCCGATCTCTCCGCCGCCTTTCCGTGGGTCGGCTTCGCGCGCCCCGACGCGCCGTGGGCGCGCGACGACCAGCCTGCGCTCGCGCGCGCGCTCGCCGCGTGGAGCGCCGCGCGCGACGCGACGCCGCCGGAGCGCCGCGCCCTCCGCTACGCCGCCCTCCGCCGGCGCGGCGACGCGCCGCGCGCGCTTGTCCCTTACGCCGCGCTCGCGGCCCAGCTGCTCGACGGCGACGGCGACGGCGACCCCGAGGTGTGGCTCGACGCCTTCCTCGCGCTCGACGCCGCGCGCTTCTCGCTCCGGCACACCACCTTTGCCCGGGCCGAGGCGGCGCGATGGCGCGGCGACACCGAGAGCGCGGCCGCATGGCAGCGCCGGTACGAGGCCCTGCGCGCCGTGGCGTCCGACCCGACCCGCGCCGAGATCGCGGGGTACCTCGGCCTCTGAAGTGCGCCCTGACCCACGCACCCCGGACGGACGCTCGTGCAAGCGCCGTCCCGTCCCGCCGAGCAATCTGGAAAGTGCATCGCCAACAGCTGGCGGTCGGGGCGCTCGGTCCTACGTTACGGCTTAGCTCGCGAGGCTCGGCCCGCGGGAGACCCCCCCATGTGCCCTCATTGCGGAAAGAACGCTCCTGTCATTCACCGCGGGCTCGCCGCGTACTGCACCGCCTGCGGCCGCGAGCGCCTGCCGTTCGCAGGCAAGTCGGTCAGCCTGGCGGGGAAGCCGTCCAGGGTGGGCGGGGCGGTCGCCGGCGTGCTCGGGTGGCTGGTCCTCCTCGGCGGCACGGCGCTGGCGCTGCTCCTCGGGTTGCTCGCGGCCGGGCTGTTCCCCGGCTCGATCGCCGGCCTCGCCATCGGCCTGCCGATCGGGTTCCTCGCCGTCACGCTCGGCGTGCTCCTCCTGGTCAGCGGGCGCAAGCTCGCCCGCTCCGGGGTGAAGGCGTCGCGCAGCGCGCAGGTCCAGGCGATCTTCTCGATCGCCTCGCACCGCCGCCGCCCGCTCACGGCGCAGGAGGTCGGCGCCGCGCTCGACCTGCCGACGGAGGAGGCGGACGCCTTGCTGACGGAGCTCGCCAAGGAGCGCCCCGACGACGTGGGCGTCGAGATCGGCGATCGTGGCGAGATCCTCTACACCTTCCCCGCGATCTCGGGGCAGGCCGGCGTCCGTTTCCCTCAGCCCTCGCTCCGCATCGACGCGCGCGACGGCGCGGCCGACCCGACGGCGGCGAGGATCGGCGAGGAGTTCGAGGACGAGGACGTGGGGGTGTCCCGCGCCTCCCCGCGCCGCCAGCAGCTCCGCTGAGGATGTCCCGCGGCGCGCGTGCTAGCCTCGCGCCGCGCGCGCACGCCGAGAGCCCGGCGCGCGCCCTCCCCGCTCGAGCGCCGTGGTGCTGCGCGGGGTGCTCCCGGCTGCTCGCCGCGACCGACCCATGAGACGCACCTCTGCCGCCCTGCTGACCGCCGCCGCGCTCGCGCTCGCCGCGCTCCTCGCCCCCTCGCGGGCCGACGCCTTTGAACGGCAATGGCACGCCGGCGCCAGCATCGGATACGCCATGCTCGCCGACAGCGGCACGTACCCGGGGATCGGCGGCAGCCTGCACCTGTCCTACGGGCTCACGGACGCGTTCAACGCGCTCGTCGAGCTCAACACCGCCTCCCACCCGGGCGGCGATTTCATGTTCCTCGGCGCGTCGGCGGGCGCCGCGTACGTCATCGACATCCTGCAGTGGGTCCCGTACGTCGGCCTCATGACCGGCGCGTACGACGGCGTGCGCCTCGCGCCCTGCGGCGCGTACGGCGAGCCGGACTGCCACAACCCTCAGTTCGGGGTCTCCGTCCCGTTCGGCATCGACTACGCCTTCAGCCGCGATTTCGCCGCAGGCTTCGCGGGCAAGTACACGCTGCTCCTCCCCGGCGAGGGCGAGGGCCCGGGCAGCTACCTCACGGCGTTCGTCCGCGCGGAGTTCCTCTGGGGCTACTAGCGCAGGGCGCGCGGCGTGCGGCGGCCGCCCGCCGGATCGCGCGCCTCGCCGCGGCCGCGGCCGCGCTCTCGCCTGGTTGCACGTGCGGCTCGCCGGATCCGCCGCCCCCGCCGGGCAGGGACGCCGCCAGCGCCGTGACGCTCTCGGTGTTCGCCCGCGGGCTCGACGAGCCGGTCGCGCTCACCTTCGCGCCCGGCGACGCCGCGGAGCGCCTCTTCGTCGTCGAAAAACCTGGGCGAATCCGCGTACTTGCGGGCGGACGCCCCCAGGGCCAGCCGTTCCTCGACGTGTCCGCGCTCGTCTCGACGGGGGGCGAGCAGGGCCTGCTCGGGCTCGCGTTCCACCCGCGCTACGCCGAGAACGGGCGCTTCTTCGTCAACTACACCGACCGGCGCGGCGACACCCGCGTCGTCGAGTACCACGCCGCGCAGGGCGCCCCCGACCGCGCGGATCCGGCGACGGCGCGCGAGCTGCTCCACATCGAGCAGCCGTACGAGAACCACAACGGCGGCCACCTCGCCTTCGGTCCGGACGGCAGGCTCTACGTGGGCACCGGCGACGGCGGCAAGCGCGACGATCCGCACGGGCACGGGCAGAACCGGCGCTCGCTGCTCGGCAAGATGCTCGCGCTCGACGTGGATCGCGCGGGGAAGGATCGGCCGGCGCCGGAGATCGTGCAGATCGGCCTCCGAAACCCGTGGCGTTACAGCTTCGACCGCAAGACGGGCGACCTGTACATCGGCGACGTCGGCCAGAACCGCTACGAGGAGGTCGACGTCGTGCCGGTCGATCGGCTCGCAGGCCACAACTTCGGGTGGAACGTGGTGGAGGGCGACGGCCACTGCCTCCACGATCTCCCCTGCAGCCTCGACGGGCTGACGCGGCCGGCCATCGAGTACTCCCACGACGACGGCTGCTCGATCACGGGCGGCTTCGTCTACCGGGGCGCCGAGCTGCCGGAGCTCGACGGGGTCTACTTCTACGCCGACTACTGCACCGCGCTCGTCCGCAGCTTCCGCTGGAAGGACGGGCGGGCCACCGAGCCGACCAGCTGGAAGCGGATCCTCGACCCCGAGAACGCCCTCTCGCGACTGACCTCCTTCGGCGAGGACGCGCGCGGCGAGCTCTACCTGCTCTCGCAGGATGGCGAGATTTACAGGTTCACCCGGCGGCCGTGAGCGCGCGCCGGCGGGCCGCGACGCAGCCGCTGCGCGCGCGACGCAGTCGCTTCGCCGCGGCGCACATCCAGCACGCTTCCCACGACAGGGCGCCGTCATTCCCGTGACGTCGGGCGCGGGAAGCGTTTAAGAAGGAGCGGGCGCCGTCTTGCAAAGACTCCGAGCGAGCCCGATCGAAGGAGTGGACCGTGGAACAGCTGTGGCAGCGCGTTTCTGAGGGCCGGCACACGGCCCTGCTCGACATCGTCCCCGGGGAGCCCCCGTCCCATCTCGGGCTGCGGGTCCTGCGCGTGCGCTGCGACGTGCCCGAGGCGACCATGGGGCCGCTGCACGAGGCGCAGGTGAAGATCGAGCGGCTCGTCGGCGGGGCGCCGCCGCTGCTCGATCAGGCGCGCAGCCGCGTCGTCTCGGGGCTACGGCGCCGGCTGCTCGGCGACGTGCACGAGCTCATGGCGGACGCCGACTTCGTCGAGGCCCTCAACCGCCTCGCGCGCCACACGGATCGCAAGTGGGCCATCGTCTTCGATGCCGTCGAGTCCGCCGATCACGCCACGCTCGACGTGCTCCGGCGGGTGGTGTCCCGCCCCGAGGCGCTCCGGGTCACGCTCGTCCTCGCCTTCCGCCTGCACGCGCCGGCGGGCCCGGCCGGCGAGCTGCTCGCCGCCCTGCGCGCAGCCTGCGGCCCGGACGCGGTCGTCCGGCCCCCGGACGGCACCACCACCACGTTGACCAGCGGGGTCGCGCCGCCGCCGCAGGTGTCGCTGCGCGATCTCCCCGGCGAGGTGCTCCGGGTGCTCCGGGCCGGCGCGATCGTCGGCTCGGGCTTCGAGAGCGACCTCGTCGCGTCGCTCCTCCGCGTCGACGCGATCGACGTGCTCGAGGGGCTGCAGCGCGCCGCGGACGCGGGGGTCCCCGTCGAGGATCGCGGCGAGGGGCGCTTCCACCTCCCCCAGGAGACCGTGAACGCGCTGCGGAGGTCGATCCTCCCGTCGCTCGCGCGCGTGTGGCACCGGCGGCTCGCCGGGCTGCTCAGCGAGGAGCAGCTCGCGTCGGACGCGGCGGCGCCGCGCGAGCCGCGCGCCGCGGCGGCGCCGGTCGCGGCCGAGGCGAAGGGCCCGGCCGCGGCGCCGCCGACCCAGGCCGCGGGCGTCCTGCCGCCGCCGGTCGAGCGGCACGTGATCAGCGGAGCCGGCCTGAGCGGGCCGCGCGGCGACGACGCCGCCGCGAAGGCGTCGCTCGGGCGATCCGGGACGGCGTCGCCGATCTCGGGCGGCCCCTCGTCGACGTCGGTGCCCGCGATCGTCACGCCGCGCAACACCACCGGGATGCCGCCGCCCGCCGCATCGGGCGGCGGCGCGGCCGCAGCCGACGAGCGGGAGAAGGGCGGCGACCCCGGGCTGCCGGCGGCGCGCGCGGGGGGCGTGCCTCGGGCGGCCGACACGCTGAGGCCCCCGCCGGCGATGGTCCCTGCGGGCGGCGCGCACGTGAGCGCCACGCGCAGCCGGCCGCCGCGCGTCGCCCAGGAGCTGCCCACGCCGATCGCGCCTGCCGCGACCGGGAGCCTGCCGTGGCCTTACGCCGAGCTGTTCCACCGGGGCCCGGAGGGCCGCCACGCCTCGGACGCGCCCGAGTCCGTCGTGTTCGACAACCCGCCCGACTCGCTGGACGCGCCGATCCCGGGTCCGGTGCGGGTGCCTCGGGACCTCGTGCCCGCGGGTGCCACCGGCTCGACCGAGGAGCCGATCCGCTCGGTGCGCGGGAGCTCGCTGCGCATCCCTGCCACGATCTCGGAACGGAGCCCCGGCGCAGCCCGCCCGTCGCTGGGGTGGCCCGCGGCGACGGACTCCGGGGCGGCGCGCGCCGTCGATCCGGCGCGGAGCGCCGTGGAATCCCTGCGCGCCGCGGCGCCGCACGGCGTGTCGCTGCACCCGGCCCCGCCTGCGCCCGAGCGCGCCGAGGCCGCCGGGGCCGCGGCGGCGGCGCCCAGCGCCGGGCGCCGCGCCCAGGACGCGCGCGCTGCGGCCCACCTGACCGAGGCGGGCGAGCTCGAGGAGGCGGCGCGGCGCTACCGCGGCGCCGCGGCGGAGGCGGCGGCCGTCGGCGCCTACGCGCAGGCGCTGAGGTACGGGCAGAAGGCGCTCGCGCTGCTCGACGGCATGCCGTCCACGCCCGCGCGCCGGAGGCTGCGCATCGGCGCGCTCGCGGGCATCGCCCGGGTGCAGTGGCAGGCGGCCGGCCCGGATCCGGCGTTCACGCTCGCGGGCGCGCTCGAAGTGCTCGACGCCGCGCGCGCGCTCCTCGTGCAGGGCGATCCACCGGAGCTGCACGCCGAGGTCGCCGCCCTCATCGCGAGCGTCTGTTACGACGTCGGCGACATGCGCTCGCTGGAGCGGGCGCTGGAGGAGCTCACGGCGGCGAGCCGCCTGCTGCTCGACGCGGGGGACGCGATCGGCGCGGCCCGGCTGCTCAACGATCAGGCGGCCGTCTACGTGCGCATGGGCGACCCGGTACGGGCGACGCACCTGCTCACCGAGTCGCGCCGGATCTTCGAGGAGCGGGCGCGGCTCGACCCGGCGGCGCGGACCGAGCTCGCGGAGACGGACCACCTCTTCGCGCGGATCCCGCTCCACGTCCCGGCCCGGCCCGGGCGCGAGTCCGACGCGCTCTCGATGGGCATCGACCATGCGCTCGCCGCGGAGCGCACCTACAAGCAGATCGGCGACACCCGGGAGCTCGCCCGGGTGTGGGAGACGATCGGCCGGCTGGAGCTCCGCAAGGGGCGCCTCGATCGCGCGACGCAGCGCCTGACCGCGGCGATCGAGGCGGAGCAGGCGCACGGCGACCTGATCGGCCTCGCCCGCTCGACGGCGGCGCTCGCCGAGGTGCTCTCGGCGAAGGGGATGCACCGCGAGGCGCTGGCGGTGCTGGCCGAGTCGATGGCGATGAACCTGGAGAAGGGCTCGCCGCTCGGGCTCGCGTACAACCGCCGGGCGTTGAACGCGCTCGTCCCGAACATCTCGCTCCAGGGCGAGGAGGCCGAGGCGCTGCGGCGGGTCGCGGCGCAGCTCGCGACGGCGGAGGCGGCCCTCGGCCGCCTGAAGCTCCCGGGCGAGGCCGATTGAGCTGACCGCCCCGCGCGGCGACGCCCCTCGGCGCCGCGCCCCGTCCCGGCGCCGTTGCGCAACTTCTCCCACCAGCGCGCACCGCCTTTCATCTTGCCGGGGCGCGGCCTCTCCGGCGAAATGCGCCTCATGTCGCACCTCTCCCAGCGGCGGCGACGCCGCCACGGCGCGCTGCTCTCCCTCGTCGTCCTCTCCGCCGGGTGCGCGCCCGCGTCGCCGGCGCAGACGCCGGCGCCTGCGTCGGCCGCGCCCGCCTGGCCGGCGGCCACCACCCCGGTCGCGGCGCCGCAGCCGGCGCCTGCGCCGGAGCGGCCGGGCTACGAGGGCCACGGCGCGGCGAGCGTCTCGCCGGAGATCCTGGCCCGTTATGCGGCGCCGCCGCTCCCGGACGACGTGTCGCGCCGGATCCAGGCGATGCTCGACGTGCGTGCCCCCGGGGGCGGCGTCCTCGCCCCGGACGGCAAGACGCTCTTCTTCACGTGGACGATCACCGGGACGCGGCAGGTCTTCCGGCTCGACGGCCCCCAGCGTTTCCCGGTGCAGCTGACGGGCGGCGAGGATCCGACGGTGGTCGAGGACGTGACGCCCGGCGGCGCGCACCTCGTCCTCTCGCGCGACCGGAAGGGCGAGGAGAACCCTGGGCTCTACCTCCAGGAGGCGAAGGGCGGCCCGCTCGTCCCTATCCAGCACAAGCCCGGCGTGCAGACCCAGCTCCAGATCGTCTCCGACGACGGGCGGCACGTCTATTACCGCGCCAACGACGTCAAGAAGGACGCGTATGCCATCTACCGGTACGACATCGCGTCGAAGCAGCGAGAGCTCGTGTTCGATCGCGAGGGCATCTGGCGCGCCGTGGACGTGGCGAGCGACGGCCGCCTGCTGCTCGCGAAGGACGTGGGCTCCAACATGACCGAATATTACGAGTGGGCGCCTTCCGCGAAGGGCGCCGCGAAGGCCGATCCGGCGGCCGGGACGCTGACGCCGCTGTTCGGGCAGGGCGAGCGCGAGGACTACCGGGCCGTCTACGGCGCGGCGCCCGGCGAGATCTTCGTCCTCACGCCGCGGCTCGGGGAGCACCGCCGGCTCTACCGCTGGAAGGAGGGGAAGCTCGCGCCGATCACCCCGGAGATCCCGTTCGACGTCAGCGCGCTCCACGTGGATCGCGCCAAGAAGAGGATCCTCTACACGGTGAACGAGCGGGGCTACACGCGGCTGCGCGCGCTCGACGCGAGGACGCTCCGCGAGATCAAGCTCCCTGCGCTCCCGGAGGCCGACCACGTGGTGCCGATCGCCACGACGAGGGACGGCCGGTTCACGACGCTGCTCGTGGAGACCTCGAGATCTCCGGCGACGAGTTATGTCCTCGACTGGACCACGGGCAAGCTGACGCAGTGGCACACCCCGAGCACGCCGGAGGTCGACGCGGGCGCGTTCGCGGCGGCCACGCTCGAGTCCTACCCGGCGCGCGACGGCGCGCAGATCCCGATGTTCGTGCGGCGCCCGGCGCGCTGCGAGCAGCCGTGTCCGGTGATCGTCCATCTCCACGGCGGCCCGGAGAGCCAGGTCAGGGCGGGGTTCAGCGGGCGGGCGCAGATCTTCGTGGACGCCGGCTTCGTCTTCGTCGAGCCGAACGTCCGCGGGAGCGACGGTTACGGCAAGACGTGGTTGCACGCCGACGACGGCGCGAAGCGGCTCGACGTCATCACGGACATCGAGGACGCCGCGAAGTTCGTGAGGGCGACCTTCGGCCACGAGGGCCGGCCGCCCAAGGTCGGCGTCTTCGGCGGCAGCTACGGCGGTTATTCCGCGCTGATCGGCATGACGATGTTCGCCGGGGCGTACGACGCCGGGGCCGCGGTCGTCGGGATGAGCAACCTGGTCACGTTCCTCCAGAACACGGCGCCTTACCGGCGCATCCTCCGGATCTCCGAGTACGGGGATCCCGAGAAGGATCGGGACGCGCTGGTCAAGCTGTCGCCGATCACGTACCTCGACCGGGTGAAGGCGCCGCTGCTCATCATCCAGGGTGTCACGGATCCGCGCGTCCCGGCGGGAGAGTCCGTGCAGATCCAGCGGGCGCTGGAGGCGAAGAAGATCCCGTCCGAGCTCATCCTGTTTCCCGACGAGGGGCACGGGGCGCAGAAGCGCGACAACCAGGTGCTCCAGTACGGGCACATCGTGCGGTTCTTCCGGACGCACCTCGGAGCGCGGTAGGCGCGGCGGTTCCTGGGTCGCTCGGGAAGAGGGGGGTTTCCCGAGCTGACCGGCAGGGCGAAGCTCAGGCGGACGCGGGCGCGCTGGTCTGCGAGGTCGGCTCAGGGTCGACCGGCGTACTGACGTGGTGCTCGTCCGCGAGGTCGTCGAAGATCTGCGGCATCAGGGACGCCTTGCCGTGGAGCCGGAGCACACACTCCACAAGCAGCTTTGCGGCGTGATAGGTGGTGAGCCACTCGGCCCGCGCAGCCTTCATCTCGGGGGTCATGGCGCGGCGGGCGAGACGGCTCTTGCGCACGCTCCTGATGAGCGGCTCGAGGGCGTCCCGCGAGCGCTCGAGCTCGGTCATCCACGCCGCGTGCTCGAGCAGCCGGTGTTTGTGCCGCTCGAGGGCCTCCAGAGCGTGGGTCATCCCCTCGATGAGCTTCGCGGGGCGGCGGCGGAGCACCGTGGCGAGGGTCTGGCCCTGCAGGAGGTCGCGGGCCAGCGCGGCCCCGCTCGGCCGCGACGCGGCGCAGGCGACGAGGCGGCGCATCAGGTCGCGGCCTGTCGCGACCGGGTCGCTCTGGCCTTGGCGGGAGCGGCGGGGCGCGGCGGTGAGCGGAGGAGCGGCCGCCGCCTTCAACGTCGCCTCGCCCACGGCCGCGGTCGCGGCGTCGAGGCGCGCCGCCATGGCGCGTAGCGCCTGCTTGAAGCCCGCATCCATCGGCAGGACGAGCTTCCGGATCTGCGACGCCGCGGAGCGGCCCAACACCGGGATATCGCGCTGGTAGATGTAGGAATCGGACATGAGGGCAACTCCGCTGCGCGCTGGTGCGCTCAGGGCTCGTCAACCAGCACCATGACCGACCCGCTGGCCACGCTGCGCGAGAGCGCCGTGAGCCTGGGGAAGAAGCGGTCTTGGCCAAAGCTCTCTACATGACACAGGCGCGCGCAGGGAGGGATTTCTCGGGGCGCGCCGAGGTGAACGTGGCCGGTTCGAGGGTGCACGCGCCAGCGGGCGTGGCTCGGCTCTCGTGGTCGTGTGGTATCCAGCATGAACGGAATCGGACACTGGACGCCTTGCGGGGGCGGTGGGGTTCGACGCCCGTGCTGTGGGTTCTTGGGGCGCTTCGCGCGGCGCCCCGTCGGCGCCGTGCGTTGTTTCAGCGGAAGGCCGGCGCCGTGATAACCGTCGAGGACACTGGCGAAAGTCGTCCGCGTGGGGAGCATGGGCGCGGCGGCGCGCACGACACCGATGATCACGAAACAGCTCAAGAGCCTGCTGATGATCCCGTCGCCCAACGCGCTGCGGCCCCGGTCCCCCGTGCCGGCGTCGGAGGCGGCGGGCCGTGACTGCGCGCCTGCAGACAGGGTCGGCGCCGCTCGAGCGGAGCCACACGCGCCGCCTCGGGAGGGCGAGGCGCCCGCGCCGGGGCCGGCCGGCGAGCCTGCCCCGAGCCGCACGCCGGCGGTGCCCAGCTTCCTGCGCGCTTCGCTGGACGGCCCTGGGAGCGCGGCATCGGACGGCCCGACGTCCGACGCTGCGGCGATGTCTGCTGTGCCCGAGGGCATGAGGCGCTTCACGCTCCGCGGCACAGCGGGCATCTCGGACGCGCCGCGGGGCCCGGCGCTGCCCTTCAAGGCGGGAGACGAATCGACGTCCACCGCCGCGCCCACCCCTCCCCGCCCCGCGCCCCGGTCGGCGGACCCGGCGTCGCTGGTTCCGCCGGGGATGCGGGGATTCACGGCGCTGCGCGGCACCCAGCCGACCTCCAGCGCAGCGTCCACCGCGCCCGTGTTGCCGTTCGGCCCCCCTGCGCCGCCCGCGCCCGCGAAGCCCGCCGCCGCGAGCGCCGAGGTGCCCGAGGGCATGCGCGGCTTCACGAGCTCGACCGGAACACAGCCGGCGTCGGGAGCCCCGCCCGCGGCGGTGTTGCCGTTCTCGTCCAGCGCTCGCCGCCAGGCGTCGGACGCCCCCGCTAGCCCGCCGGCGGCCGCGCTCTCCCTCGAGCAGTACGCGTCGCTGTGCGCCGAGCTCGCCGCCTCTCCTGGAGATGCCGAGGCCCTTTTCGCCCGCTACGGGCTCGGCCAGCCCGAGGCGCGCCTCGCCGTGGACAGCGCCTGGCGCGACCGCCTGGCGCGCGACCCGTCGGCCCATCGGCGCTGGCAGGAGCTCTACTGGCAGCACCGATCCCGCTCTTCTCCAGCCCGACGAGACCCGAACGAGCCCAGATGAGCGCTGCGCCCGGCGCGGCGCTCCCCCCCGAGGAGACCCGACACATGGCCATCGACGTGAGCCTGACGTTCCCCAACTCCGGAGTTACTGGTTTCGAGGTCCACCAGGTCGATTACAGGGACGCGCTCAACGAGCTCTTCGAGCTGACGCTCGACGTGACGAGCACCGACGCGGAGGTCGATCTCTCCGGCGTGGTGGGCGAGGAGATCGTCGTCGAGCTGAGCGACGAGCCCTTCCTCAAGAAGGTGCGCGGCATCGTGCGGCGCGTACGACAGCTCTCGGCGGAGCCCACCGGCGTGTCGCGGTACGAGATCGCCGTCGTGCCGCCGCTCTGGCTCGCCACCCGTGGCACGGATCACCGCATCTTCCAGAACCTCACGGCGGACGACGTCTGCAAGGCCGTGGCCGGGGCGTACGGCGGCCGGATCCCCGCGCCGGTCTCGCTCATCGCCTCGCCGGAGCGGCCGGCGCAAGAGTACCGCGTCCAGTACGGGGAGACGGACTTCGATTTCATGTTCCGCGCGCTCGCGGACGAGGGCCTCATCTCCTACTTCGATCATGGCGCTGGGGGGAGCGACTGGGTGCTCGCCGAGGAGACGGCCTTCACCGACGACGGCGCGCCCCGGGTGCCCTTCGTGCCGCCGCTCGGCACCGGCATGGGCGCGGCGGGTCCGACGGTCTCGTTCATCGCGATCACCTCGTCGATCGAGACGTCGATGGTCACGGTGCGGGATTACGACTTCAGGAAGCCGGAGTACGTCCTCGAGCAGCAGGCCGAGACGTCGCAGAGGGCCTTCGTCCGCGAGGCGACGCTGGAGCGTTACGAGTTCCTGACGAACAAGGTCACCGCGGCCTCCGAGAAGCGGGGCGCGGCGCTCGCCCGGCAGTACCTTGAGGAGGCCCGTTCGGAGCGGCGCACCTTCGAGTGCCACACGAGCTTCGCGCTCGGCGCCGGCGGCCGCTTCACGGTCGAGAGGCCCCCGCGCGCCGACGTGAACGGCCAGCTGCTCGTGCTCCGGTCGCGCTGCTCGATCGCGGAGGGGGCCGACGGCCGCCCGGTGCGGCGCCACGTCCTCGTCTGCGCGCCCGCGGTCGATCCCTGGCGCCCGCCCCGCCGGCCCAAGCCGCGCATCTTCGGCACGCAGACCGCGTTCGTCGTCGGCAACAAGGCCGGCGTCGACGAGATCGACGTCGACGAGCACGGCCGCGTCAAGGTGGAGTTCCGGTGGGACCGCCGCGATCAACACGAGGGCAACCCGACCCGCTTCGTCCGCGTCTCGCAGGGCTGGGCCGGGCTCGACTACGGCATGG
Organism: Sorangium cellulosum; assembly: GCF_002950945.1. Taxonomy (GTDB): domain Bacteria; phylum Myxococcota_A; class Polyangia; order Polyangiales; family Polyangiaceae; genus Sorangium; species Sorangium cellulosum_E. The sequence goes on along the minus strand of NZ_CP012673.1, from coordinate 3,837,567 downwards.
TGATGCCCCCGCGCGTGAACGAGGAGGTCATCATCGCCTACCTCGACGGCGATCCGGACGAGCCGATCGTCGTCGGCCGCCTGCACAACGCGTGGAACGTCTCGCCGCTCAAGCTGCCGGCCGAGAAGACGAGGTCGATCTGGAAGAGCAAGACGTCGCCCGGGGGCGAGGGGTTCAACCAGATCATGATGGAGGACAAGAAGGGCGAGGAGCTGCTCGAGCTCCACGCCCACCGCGACAACCTGGTCACCGTCGGCGCGAACCAGACCGTGAACGTGGGCGGCGACCAGAAGATCCACGCCGGAGGCAAGCGGGAGGACCACGTCGAGGGCGCGGTCAAGCAGGACTACGACACCTCCCTGACGACGACCGTCGGCGGGCCACAGAAGACGACCGCCAAGGACGTGACCGAGCGCTACGCCAGCCAGGACACCGAGATCGACGGCAAGAGGCACACGAAGGCCGGCGCCGTGGACGAGGACTTCGCGAGCCTCAAGACGACCGTCAAGGGGCTGCACGAGGAAGAGTTCGGGACGACGAAGCTGAAGGGCGGCGACGTCGGCTGGGAGGTGGGCGCGCTCGACTGGAAGACGAAGGGGCTCAGCTGGACGCTCAGCGGGAGCGGCTACATCAAGGCGCCGAGCTTCGTGATCGACACGCCGGAGTTCAAGGTCACCAACGCGGGGAGCCACAAGGAAGTCAAGGGCGCCTGGGAGACGGTGAAAGCCGCCTGGAATGAGAGAACTTGGCACAAGTTAGCTTTCATCGGCCTCGACATGAAAGCGGTAATAGCCGAGACAAAGACATTCGGCAGAAGCGTCAACATCGGGTATCAGAAGCTGGACATTACCGGCTTCAAGATCGACTTCGCCGCCTTCAAGATGCAAAACAACGCTGTCAACATGAAGACCATCGGGACCAAAATCGACAAGAACGCGATTCAAATGACACTCGTGGGCATCTTCTCGATCGCTTGAAGCACCTGTGGCTCAGCCACAGGCCTTCGGCACGGGTCAGGTCCATTCTCCGCCCTCTCACCACAGATTTCCAGGGGAGCTTGTCTCACCCGACGTTGGCACAGAGGGGGACGCCGATGCGGCGGCATCGCCCGAGCTTCACCACCCTTCAACCTGGACGAAGCAAGACGCCTACTCAAGAATAGAAGGTACCGCCTCAACATGGACCCGATCCGCTCTTCCGGGCACCATCCACGCGCGGATTTTGCCGCCCGCGCCGCCGAGCTCGGCGAACCGCTCTGCGCTGATGTGCCGCAGGACTGAACGTGCCAGGACCACGTCCCGCTGATGCGGCCGAGTGAGAAGTACCTCCGCAGTGTACCCCAAACGCCAAGGACCGACCAGGCGGCCCACGACTTCGTACTCTGGACGACAGACCCATCGGTAAAGCCAACGCCCTCGGAGCCACAAGGCAACCATGATGGCACTTGCAGCGAAGAGACTGCCGACAGAAACTTCGACTCTCTGATCAAATAGAACCAAGAGCAGCCCGACTGGCCAGGGCATCACCAGCACCACAATGAGGACAGCCCAGAGCGCTGGCTCGGTAAACCTATCGCGTCGTGCCGCCCCCCGTCGCGGATCGTCCGTCACATACACGGCGACCCACCACCTTCTCTTGACGCGCGGCGGGTGCAGCGCGGCCCAGACCGCGTCGGGCAACGCCACCCGCGCCCCGCAGTAACCGCACGGCACGACGCGGCTCGACCCGTCCGCCACGAGCGGCCCGCCGCACTGGGTGCAGGCGACGTGCACCGGCTCTCGCGGCCGCTCCTCGGCCACCGCCGGCTCATCGCTCACGAACCCGAGCACCGGGCTGTCCGCCGGCAGCCACGGCGGCTTCGGAGAGATCGCCCGCCCCGCGCCACAACCGGGGCACACGCAGCCCCCCTGCGGCGCGAGGCGCATCGGCCGCTGGCAACGCGGGCACGGCGGCGTGTCGTGCCCGCGCCGCCACTCGACGTGCGGCCCCGGCGGCGGGCCCCCCTCGCCCCACTCCGGGCCGTGGCGCAGGTACCCCGGCGCGAACTGCACCACGTCCTTCTCGACGCCGCGCAGCGCCTCGTCCCAGACCGGCGGCGGCAGCGCCGACTCCATGAGACAGCTCGAGCAGCGGCAACGGTCCGCCAGCGTGTTGATCGCCATCGGCGCGCTGCAGTGGGGGCAAGGGCTGAGGAGCTCGATGCCGGCAAACTCCACGGTCGCGGTGCTCATCGTGTCCTGGGTCGGCGGCGCGCCCGACGACCCGGGCGCGTGCGCGCACTGTACACGAAGCGCCGACCTCCACGTCATCGATGGCCCGCCGCAGCACGACTGCGGCACGGCACGGCACGGGAGCGGACAGGCCGGCTTATCCTGCCGGCTACGAATTTATCTCCCTGTATAAGACCGCGCCGCCCCTGCTGACCTTCTCCCCGCGGTTTCCGCGCCCCACGTCGGCCGAGCCCGGTTGGCATCCTCCCTGCAATACCCTCCATCGTCCACGCCAGAGTAGCTCAGCGGTAGAGCGCGCAAACAACTCCGGGCGGTGTTCTCCGGCGCGATGAGCGCCGGCAGTGAGCTCCGGGGTTACTTCCCTTCTAAGGACGAGGTCGCGGGTTCGAGTCCCGCCTCTGGCACAGGGCGCAGCGCGGCAGTCAGCGTCACGGTTCCTTCGTTCTGAATACGACAAACCCCGTGACCACCATCCTCCGCGCTGCGCCCGTTATCTCGACCCCTCGCCGCGCGTGCGTCGAGGACGAAGGAGGTGTCACCATGGCTTTCTTTCAGCATCTCAAGCGCAAGGACCGGCACCGCGGCGACGCGCACCTGAACTGGATGGGCGGGCGCTCCTTCGACATCGCCGACCCGCTGAAGCGCCTCCGCCTCGCGGCCTCGTCGTGTTTCTTCGGAGAGCCCATGTACTACCACCGCGACCCGGCGGACCCGCGCCCGGCGAAGGTCGCGAGCGGGAAGAAGGCGGCGAGCTGCGCGCGGCTCTCCGACGCGGACGTCGCGCGCCTGCGCACGACGCTCGGCGCCGTGGACCCGGCCGAGTGGCGCAAGCTCTCGCCGGCGGCGCTCATCGAGAAGGCGATCGACGAGGCGCTCGCGGCCGATCCGGAGGCGACGCTCGCCGAGGCGGTGCGGCTGCGCGACGAGGAGCACATGCGCACGACGCCCCAGGTCATCCTGGTGCGCGCGGCGAACACCGCGTCCGTGCGCGGGACGGGGCTCGTGCGCCGGTTCGCGGAGCGCATCATCCAGCGCGCGGACGAGCCGGCGGTGGGCCTCGCGTACCAGCTCTACCGGTTCGGCAAGCCGGTGCCGAACGCGCTGAAGCGCGCCTTCCGCGACGCGCTCGAGCGCTTCGATGATCACGCCCTCGCGAAGTACCGCCTGGAGGGCAAGGGGAGCAAGACCGTGGACGTCGTGAACCTCGTGCACCCGAAGAGCCCGAGCGTCGACCGCCTCGCGAAGGGCACGCTCCGCGCGACCGGGCGCACCTGGGAGGCGATCGTCTCGGCCCGCGGCTCGAACCGCTGCGCGTGGCGCAAGGCGCTGCCGATCATGGGCCACATGGCCCTGCTGCGCAACCTGCGCAACCTCCTCGAGGCGGGCGTGCCGACGGAGATGTTCCTGCCGAAGCTCGTCGCGACGGCGGCCGAGGGCAAGCAGCTGCCGTTCCGGTACTACAGCGCCTACCGCGCGGTGAAGGGCAACGCGCCCGGCGCCGTGCTGGACGCCGTGGAGCAGTGCCTGAACCGCTCGCTCGACCAGGTGCCGTATTTCCCCGGCCGGGTGATGGTGCTCTGCGACAACAGCGGCTCTGCGCAGGGCAGCACGACGAGCAGCCTCGGGACGATGCAAGTGTCCACGATCGCGAACCTCACGGGGGTCATCGCGGGCATGCGCGCGGACGACGGGCACCTCGGCGTGTTCGGCGACCGGCTGGAGACCTTCGCGGTGCGCAAGCAGGAGAGCGTGTTCTCGCAGCTCGATCGCGCGGAGCACATCGCCCGCACGATCGGCCAGGCGACCGAGAACGGCGTGTGGCTGTTCTGGGATCGCGCGATCCGCGAGCGGCAGCGGTGGGACGCCGTGTTCGTGCTGAGCGACATGCAGGCCGGCCACGGCGGCCTCTACGGGACGCACCCGAAGGCCTACGCGGACTTCGCGTGGAACGGCCACACCATCGACGTGGCCAAGCTCGTCGCCGCGTACCGCGCGCGCGTGCACCGCGACGTGCGCGTGTTCCTGGTGCAGGTCGCCGGATACCAGGACACGCTCGTGCCCGAGTTCTACGACCGCACGTACATCCTCGGCGGCTGGGGCGAGGGGCTCCTGCGCTTCGCGGCCGCGATGGCGCAGGAGTAGACGCTCGAGCCAGGCACGATCGCATCGCCGTGAGCGTTGACGGACGCGAGCGGGTCGGTGAGAGTGGCGCCGCCGCTTTGTCCGCGGTGCCATGATCCAGAGTCAGCCTCACGGCCTCGGGTGACGTCGTCCCCCGAGCCCGTGGGGCGTGCGCGCCCGCCGCGCGAAGCACCTCCTCATGAAGACGATCAAACCCCAGAAGCTCGGCCTCCTTCACCGGGTCTTCGAGGACGGCGAGGACTGCTATCTGTCGGTCACGATCCTCGCCTTCTTCTCGTTCGGCCCGCCGGCAGCCCTGCTGTCCGAGGTCGACCTCTGGAAGTTCAGCGCGGCCGAGCTCGGCAATGACGCCGTGCTCGACATGGGCATGCCCAAGCCGCGGGGAGAGCTCTTGATCTCCGGGCGAGCTTACCCGCGCGGAGGGCGCGCTCCGGCCTGCGCGGTGAGGGCACGGCTCGGCGCGGTCGACAAGACGCTCTACGCCATCGGCGACCGGTCCTGGCGGCGCGGAGTGCCGACCGAGCCAGAGCCGTTCACCGAGATGCCGATCCTGTGGGAGCGCGCCTTCGGCGGGCCGGGGTTCGCGCCGAACCCGGTGGGCAAAGGGGCCCAGCCGGTCGCGACCGACGCGGGTGAGATCCACCCGCTCCCGAACATCGAGCTGCCCGAGCCGCTGATCACGTCGCCGCGCGACCAGCCCGCGCCGGCGGGGTTCGGCCCGCTCGACCTCATGTGGCCGCAACGCTTCGCCAAGATCGGCACCTACGACCAGAAATGGCTCAAGGAGCGGTTCCCCGGCTTCGCCGAGGACACGGATCTCGGCGTGTTCAACGCCGCGCCGGAAGACCAGCAGATCCAGGGGTTCTTCCGGGGCGACGAGCCGATGGTGCTGGAGAACATGCACCCGGACAGGGCGGTCATCGAGGCGGCGCTGCCAGGGCTCGCGGCGCGGGCGTTCATCAACCGGAAGAGCGGAGAGGAAGAGAGGTTCAGCGAGGTGGCCATGCACCTCGAGACGGTGCACCTCTTCCCGCACGCCGAGCGCGGGATCCTCCTGTTCCGTGGGCTCGCGCTCGTCGACGAGGACGACGCGGCCGACGTGCTGCACATCGTGATCGGCGCAGAGGCGCTCGGCGAACCGAAGCCGGTGGAGCATTACCGCGAGGTGCTGAGGCAGCGCCTCGACCCGAAGAAGGGACACCTGGCCTCGCTGCGCGAGAGCGATCTCCTGACGGCGCTCCCCCCGGGAGCGCGGCCGCCGCGCGACGAGTCCGATGTGGAGCGGCTCCTGAAGAGCGACGATCTCCTCCGGAAGAACCTCCAGGCGGGCGCGCGGCGCAGGGCGGAGGAGAACCGCCGGAAGGCGCACGCGACCGTCGTGGAGCTCGGGCTCGACCCGGCGCAGTTCGGCCTCGAGCAGGCCGAGGAGCCCGCCGCGGAGGAGGCCGTCCCCGACATCGAGGAGCTCGCGCCGTTCGTCGAGGAGCTGGAGGCGCGCGCCGAGCGGGAGCAGGCCGAGGCGGAGGGCCGCCGCGCGAAGGCGGAAGCCGAGGCGCGCGCGGCCTACGCCGCGGCCGGCATGGATTACGACGCGCTCCACGAGGACGCGATGAGGCAGGCCGCCGGCCCGCCGAAGTTCTCGGCGAAGGCCGAGCGCGAGCGGCTGGAGGACCTCGCGACGCTGCTCGCGAACGCCGGTTACCCGAACGCCGAGCTGGAGCAGAGCCTCGCGGATCCCGCGTTCGATCGGCAGCTCGCGGCGATGGAGGCGCAGGTGCTCGAGGGATATCGGCAGACCGCGCACCTCGGACCCGCGGCCGGGCGGCTCGAGGCCACGCGACACCTCCGCGAAGAGGTCGTCGAGGCGCACCGCGCGGGGCGCTCGCTCGCCGGGCGCGATCTGACCGGCGCGGATCTCTCGGGCCTCGATCTCCGCGGCGCGAACCTCACCGGCGCGCTGCTCGAGGGCGCGAGCCTCGCGGGCGCCGACCTGGAGGACGCCGGCCTCGAGCGGGCCGTACTCGCCCGCGCCGACCTCTGCCAGGCCACGCTTCGCGGCGCGCGGCTCGAGGAGGCGAACCTGGGGCTGGCGAAGCTCCGAGGGGCCGACCTCTCCGGCGCCGACCTGTCCGGCGCGGTGCTGTACCAGGCGGATCTCACGGGCGCGTCGTTCCGCGGCGCGGAGCTCACGCTGGCGGACCTCTCCGAGGCCACGCTGGGCGACAACGACCTCTCCGGCTCCCTGGCGCAGCTGCTCACGCTGCTCCGGGTCGATCTCACGGGGTCCAGGCTCACCGGCGCCGATCTCTCGAGGTCCACGCTGATCGAGTGCAAGCTCAACGGGGTCGACCTCTCCGGCGCGCGGCTGATCTCGACAGCGTTCTTCTCGTCGGAGGGTCGAGGCGCCGTGTTCCGGGGCGCCTCCCTGGAGAACCTGCGCATGGTCAAGGAGTGCGCCTTCGACGGCGCAGACTTCCGCGGCGCCACGCTCACCGGCGCGAACCTCCGGGGGACGAGCCTCGCCGGCGCCGACTTCACCGAGGCGCGGATGAACGGCAGCGATCTCAGCGAGTGCGACCTGCGCGGCGCCAGGATGGCCTGGATCGCCGCGCGCGAGGCGCGGTTCGTCCGCGCCGACCTCTCGGACGCCGATCTGACGTGCGCCGATCTGATGATGGGCGTCCTCCAGAAGGCGAAGCTGATGGGCGCCGACTTCACCCGGGCCAACCTCTTCCGCGCCGATCTCACCAAGGTGCTCGGCGACGAGCGGACGCGCTTCGACGAGGCGAACGTCACGGAGGTGCGGCAGGTGCCGCGGAGGTCGCGTGGACAGGGCTGAGCTCATCGCGACGATCAAGGCGGGCGAGGCGGTCACCGGCGCCTGCCTCGACGGGGCCGACCTCGGCGGGGCCGACCTCTCCGGCGCGCTGCTCGAGCAGGTGAGCTTCCGCGGGGCGCGCCTCGCCGGGGCCTCCTTCAAGGAGTCGATCCTCACGGCGTGCGACCTCACGGGGGCGGATTTGACCGGCGCCAACCTGCATCAAGTGGCGATGCACCGGTGCATCGCCTCGCAGGCGAAGCTGGCCCGGACCAACTGGGCTGCGGCGCAGGTCGCCGAGTCCGATCTGTCGCTCGCCGATCTCACCGACGCCGATCTGATCCTCGCGGCGTTCGCGAGCTCGAGGTTCACCGGCGCGAGGCTCGCGCGGGCGAGCCTGGATCGCACGGTGCTCGCCGATGCGGAGGTGACGCACCTGGATCTCTCGGGCGCGCGGCTTACGTTCACGCACCTGATCAAGGCGGACATGACGACGGTCGCGCTCGCCGGGGCGCGCTGCCGGAGCGTCGTCTTCATCGGGGGGCGATTCGTGGGCATGGATCTCTCGCGGATGGACTTCACCCGGAGCCAGTTCACCGAGGCGGATCTCACCGGCGTGGACCTGAGCGGCGCGACGCTCGCGCAGTGCGGTTTCAAGGGCGCGAACCTCACCGGCGCGCGGCTCGACGGCGCCTTGGCGGCGAATGCGATCTTCGTCGAGGCCAACCTGACGGACGCGAGCCTCCGGGGCGCGACGCTCACGCAGGCGCTCTTCGTCGACGCCGAGCTCGGAGGCGCCGACCTCTCCAGGGCCAGCATGGAGCAGAGCATCTGGCACCGCGCGCGCTGCGAGCGCGCCCGCTTCCCGGGCGCCGAGCTCACGTACGCCGATTTCTCCCATGCCGACGTCCGGCGGGCCGATTTCACGGGGGCCAGGCTCTTCCGCGCGCGCTTTCACCGGACGCGGGACGAGGGGACCGTCTTCACGGGCCGCGCGCTCGCTCTGGGGGATGACGAGCCGCTCGCCGAGGCGGAGACCTGGCAGGACAGACTTCGAGACAAGGCCGGCTGATCCGGCGCGGGAGGCGTGATGCGGAACAACGTTGCGAGGAAGATCGAGCCCGAGGTGGCCTACCAGGAGGCGGGCCGCGTGGTGCGCGCCGCGGAGGGCGCGTTCGTGGTGGCCTCGGGCTCCGCCGAGATCGAGGCCCGTCGGGCCGTGAGCTGCATGGTGGAGCCCGTGGCCGGCGACGTGGTGCTCGTCTCGGTGTTGCCCGAGCGCGGCGCCTACATCCTGGCCGTGCTGGAGCGGCAGGGCAGCGACGTCAGCCTGGTGCTCGACGGGGATCTCCACGTGAAGCTGCCGCGAGGGCGGTTCGTGGTCGGCGCGTCCGAAGGGGTGAGCTTCGCGTCGGGCAAGGAGGTCGGGGTGGTGGCCGGCGAGGTGACGGTGAACGCGCGGCGCGGCAGCCTCTTCGTGGAGAGCCTGTCCTACCTCGGGACGGCGGTGCAGGCCGAGATCGAGAAGGTCAAGGTGAAGGCGGCGGCGCTCGACACCTCCGTCGAGCGGGTGATCGAGCGGGTGAAGCGGGTGTACCGCTATGTCGAGGAGTTCGAGCAGCTGCGCGCGGAGCGCGTCGACTACGCGGCGAGGAAGAACATGAGCCTGCGCGGCGAGAACCTCCTCGTGACGGCCGAGGAGCTGGTCAAGCTCGACGGCGCGCAGATCCACCTCGGTTGACCGGAACTGGAGAGAGGAAGCGATGTTTGCCAACACGCAGATGATGGGCATCGATCTCGGGCTCCCGGACGTGTGCCTGACGCCCACGCCGGCGCCGGTGCCGGTGCCGTACCCGAACATCGCCGCCGGGCCGATGGGGGTGCCGGCGGTCTACAATGTGCTGTTCATGGCCGCGCCGGCGCACAACCTCTCGACGACGGTCCCGCTGACCAACGGGGACAACGCCGGGGTCGCGATGGGGGTCGCGTCGGGCACGGTGATGGGGCCGAGCCGCCACTTGACCGGGGCCTTCTCGGTGCTGATCCGCGGGATGCCGGCGACCCGGCTGACGAGCGCGTCGCTCCAGAACAGCACGAACTGCCCCGGGATGAGGGTGGTGCCGAGCCAGGTGAAGGTGCTGCTGCTCGCGCCGTGAGGCGCCACGGCGTCGTCGACGCATAACGTCATCGCTGGTTCGGAGCTCCGCCGCTGTTCTCGGACGGCGACATCGTGGTCATGGGGGCGTCGGCGAAGCAATAGGTGCTGCGCGCCCTATCGAAGGATCAGGACATGCTCCGACGCAACGTCACCCGTTCAGTAGAGGTATCATCATGAGAGCCAGTGATATCCGAAAAATATCCATGGTGGCTGCTGTTTCACTTGCCTCAGGAGGCGTTGGCTGCGGGATAGCGCTCGGCCTTGACGAATTCGAAGACGCGCCGTCGGGCACCGGTGGAACCGGTGGATATGGTGAGACTGGAGGCCACGGTGGAGGCGGCGTCTGCGCGCCTGGAGAGGTCGAAAGTTGCTATGAGGGGCCCGATGAAACGGAAGGAATCGGGCGTTGCAAAGCCGGCTCGAAAACGTGCAACAAGGAGGGGTCGTCGTACGGGCCATGCGAAGGGGAAGTTAGACCGGCCGCAGAGACATGCGCGACGGCAGCGGACGACGACTGCGACGGACGCGACTGCACCTTACGCTCACAAATCTTCGGCGATGCGAGCGATCAACGCGTCAGCAAAGTGGTGACCGACAGCACGGGAACCATCTATATTGCCGGGTCATTTTCCGGCACCATCGCCTTCGATCCAAGCAAACCAATCTCAGCAAACAGAACAGAGAGCTACCTTGCAAAATTTAGCCACAATGGCGACCCATTATGGAGCATCAAGCTCGCCGGAGTCAGCAGCATCAACAGTGTAACGGTTGACTCTTCGGGAAACCCAGCCGTCGCAGGAGGTTTCATGGGGACCATCAACTTGGGAGGAGAGACGCACACCCACGAGGGCTCGCGCGCTGCCATCGTCGCCAAGTACACCAATCGCGGGGAATTCCTCTGGAGTCAGATGTTCAACGACGACATGAACACGGCGGCGAAGGATACCGCCACCGACTCCCGCGATAACCTGATCGTCACTGGAGTCGCCGACTGCCACGGATGCTCCGACGAAACGTCACACATGTGGATCAACAAGTATGACAGCACGGGAGCCCTGACATGGAGGAAGACGCTTCCCAAGTATGCGGAAGGCCCCTTGGTCACTTCGATCGCAGTTGACCCCTTCGACAACATCATCACCACGGGTGACTTTGTTGGCACGAACGCGTTCGACGGCGACGCGCTCACCAGCCGTGGCGGCTCCGACATCTTCATAGTCAAGTATACGGGCGACGGAGATCTTGTATGGGCGGCCAGCTATGGGGACGAAGCAGACCAGAAAGGAACAAGCGTCGCCAGTGACAACCTCGGCAACGTCGTGCTCTTGGGCACCTTCGCTGGGACCATCAACTTCTTTACAGATGGATCCAAGCAATTAAGCGCCAGCAGCGAGCGAGACATCTTCATCGCCAAGCTCAGCAGCGCGAAGGTGCCACTCTGGAGCAAATCGTTCGAGAGCAGCGCCGGAGCATGGGGGAGCCGAGTCGCTGTCGACGCCAATGGCGACATTCTCTTCACTGGATCGTTCAATGAAGAGATCAATTTCGGCGGCGAGACGCTGTCCAGTCGCGGCGCAACCGACATTCACCTCGTGAAGCTCGCGGCGAACGGCGATCACTCATGGAGCAGAGCGTTCGGAAACGACCAAGAGCAGGCAGGTTTTGCCCTGGCTCCGGCGCCGGATGGGCGAATTTGGCTGGGAGCAACCACCCGCGGAGATCTCATGATCGGGCGCGATCGACTCTCTGCGCAAGGCGGCTTGGACATCGTCTTGTCGATGTTTGCCCCATAGAGAGACAGGAGCAACATCGCTGTACTATCGTACGGGACAGGCTGGTCCTGACGCTATGCGCCGCCCACCGTTGCGACCCAGGCGCACGCTCGGGTAAGGAGAGGCTACTCGTAACAGTTCGTCCTCGTACCGCAGAGCTCGCTGGCCGGAGAGAAATCAGCGCATGGATCGACTGCTTGCAGCGTCCAGATGCACCCATCCAGCGTGCTGAAGCCATCGATATGCTCCCACGTCGTGGTGACGTCCGAGAACGTCGGCCCCTTATGACAGGCATCCTCCGCGGGCGCGTACCCGTGATAGTAGACGTTATTGCCGACCTGGAGCGTCGCCGAGCCGGCATCCTGGTCTAGATCCGCCAGGATGTTGCCGAAGTTGACGACATTCCCTTGAGACCAAGGCACAGCCGTGACGTTGCTGACCCGCACCTTCACACCGCCCCATCGATCATGGAAGGACCCGTCGGCAGACGCGCTCAGCGAGGCGGCCTCCTGGCTGCTCAGCAGGTGCGGCTTGGGCACGGGCGCCTCCCCGACCTTCGTCATCTTCGAGAGATAGGCGAGCTGTCGCTGAGGAGTTTTGCTCTCCACGTACGGCAGCGGGTCGTCGCCGCAATCCTCCCAGCATCGGTGCTCGCGGTCGGCGCACATGGCCTCGTCAGCGTAACATGCGCGCTCCTGGTCATTGCAATCGAGGTCACCGCACTCGTCTGCACCACAGAAGTTCAAGAGGAAGTATGAGGTCTCTCCTGTGATGTCGAGGACATCGCCGGGCATCACGTCGTCCGGGATCTCGCCTCCTGCCGGCTCCTCGCCGAGCTTCGCGCAGTACAGCTCGTCGTCGGTCCCAGTCGTCGCGTCGTTGCCGCGATCGACGGCGAGGATCCCTGAGTAAGCTTCGGTCTCGGTCAGTCCTGGAGCTGAAAGGTAGACGCCATAAGTACAGCGGCCCGCGCTGCTCTTCGACACGAGGAACTTCGGGCTCATCGCGACGGCGCCCTTCACCTCCACGATGCCGTCCGTCACGGTCCCCATGGTGACCTCTTGAATCGTCACCACCCGCGGCGCCGCCCCTCCACCCCCCGCCCCGCCGCCTCCGGTCCCCGTCCCGGTCGTCTCCGGCAGGCCTCCACCGCCGCCCTCCCCCGAGCTCGTCCCCGCGGTGCCGGCGCCTGCTCCGGTCGTCCCCGTCGGGCCCGCCGGCGGGTTGCTACCGCCCTCGGCCTGGCACCCGCCGGCGTTGATCGAAAGCGCCATGGCGCAGAACGCGCCCAGCCCCAGCAGCCCGACATCCCTGCTACGCATGCGAACCTCCACGACGACAAAAGCGACGCCGTGCGCCCCCACGGAGCGATCGCGACGCCATAACGCAACGCGCCGCGAGCAGTCTTACCGACAGTGTCGGCGGCCGCTCACAGCGAGAGCGTTATGACCGTAGCACAGTTTTTGTCACACCTTGGCGGCGAGACCGAAGCCATCGTGCAGCGCGCGCACGGCGAGCTCAGCGTACTTCGTCGAGACCAGGCACGAGACCTTGATCTCGCTCGTGGAGATCGCCTGGATGTTGATCCCCTCGGCCGCGAGCAGCTGGAACATCCGCGCCGCGACGCCGGCGTGCGTGCGCATCCCGAGGCCGACGATCGACACCTTCACGATGTCCTCCTCGTACCGGACGCCCACCGCGCCCACGCCCCCGGCGATCTTCTCCATGACGAGCTTCGCCCGCGGCAGGTCCGCCTTGCCGACCGTGAAGGTCACGTCCGCCTTCACCTCGCCGCCCACCCCCCGCGCCTCGATCCCGTAGCTCGGCGCGTTCTGGATGATCATGTCGACGCTGATGTTCTCCTCGGCCAGCGCGCTGAAGATCTGCGCCACGACGCCCGGCTTGTCGTCGACGCCGACCAGCATCACCCGCGCCTCGTTCCGGTCGAGCGCCACGCCCGTCACCGTCACGCTCTCCAGGGACTGCTCCTCGCCGACGACCCACGTGCCCGGCACGTCCGAGAACGACGACCGCACGTGCACCGGGACACCATACTTCATCGCAACCTCCACGCTCCGTATCTGAAGGACCTTCGCGCCCAGCGAGGCGAGCTCCAGCATCTCTTCGTAGCTGATCCGATCGATCTTCCGCGCCGTCTTGCAGATGTTCGGATCGGTCGTGTAAACGCCGTCGACGTCGGTGTAGATCTCGCACTCGGCGCCCACCGCCGCCGCGATCGCCACGGCGCTCGTGTCGCTGCCGCCGCGCCCGAGCGTCGTGATGTTGCCCGCGTCGTCCACGCCCTGGAAGCCGGCGACCACCGCGATCTTCCCGCCGGCCAGCGCCTCGTGGAGCCGCTGCGCGTCGATCGCCTTGATCCGGGCCTTCGTATACGCGCTGTCCGTCAGGATCTTCAGCTGGTGGCCGAGGAAGCTCCGCGCCTTGCCCCCCTGCGCCTGGATGGCGATCGCCATCAGCGCCGCCGAGACCTGCTCGCCCGTCGCCGCGAGCGCGTCCATCTCCCGCGCGTCCGGCACCGGCGCGATGTCCGACGCTAGCTTGAGGAGACGGTTCGTCTCGCCGGCCATCGCACTCACGATGACCACGACGTCATGACCGGCCCGCTGTGTGGCGAGCGCCCGCGCGGCCGCCCGCTGGATGCGCTCGATGGACCCGACGGACGTGCCGCCGAACTTCTGGACGATAAGGCTCACGCGAGGTGTGGCCAACTAGTCCAAAGCGCGCTCCCAGGTCAAGAGGAAATGTAGAGAGCTCCAGGAAAGCCGACGAGCACAACCTCTTGCGGGCCCAGCTGCTGCGCCGGCGGCGCCGCGGATACAGCCCGACACGCGCTGTCGCGGACGCCCGGACGGGGCCCGCGCGCCGTCGGGGACGCCATCACACCGCCCGTGGACGCTCGACTGCGCCGGCGGACGGACGCTCGCCGCCATGCCGCCCCCCCGCCCGCGCTCGCCGGACCTCCCGGCCGCCGGGCCCGGCGGCCAGGGAATAAACCCCCAACCTAGCCGCTTCGGGTCGGCGCTGTTGACAGAGATCCCCCCACCGCTAGGATGGCGCCGCCATTCGCCTGGGTAAAGGGCGATCCAGGGCGCCAGCAGGCGCCTGCCGGCCAGCGGCGGGAGGGATCGCCAGGCGCGGAATCGTGGAGCAGGACGCTCCCCGTCAAGGAACGATCAAGGAGGTTATTTTGGCTAGCGATGTGATGATCGAGGCGAGCTCGCTGACCAAGCGCTATGGGTCGCTGCGCGCGCTCGACAAGGTGAGCTTCGAGGTCCATCGCGGCGAGGTGGTCGGCTTCCTCGGACCGAACGGGGCCGGCAAGTCGACGACGATGCGCATCCTCACCTGCTTCATCTCGGCTTCGGCCGGGACAGCGCGGGTGCACGGCTACGACGTCTTCGACGACCCGCTCGATGTCCGGCGCAAGCTCGGTTACCTGCCCCAGCGCGCCCCGCTCTACGGCGAGATGAACGTCTGGGAATACCTCTCCTTCGTCGCCGACATGCGCGGGCTCGATCAGTCGGTGTTCAGGAAGCGGATGAAGGGGATCGTCGAGGTCTGCGGCCTCGCCCAGGTGCTCGGCAAGGACATCCGGAACCTGTCCCACGGCTACCGCCAGCGCGTCGGCCTCGGGCAGGCGCTCGTGCACGACCCGCCGATCCTCATCCTCGACGAGCCGACGAGCGACCTCGACCCGAACGAGAAGGCCGAGGTCATCCGCTACATCAAGGAAATCGGCAAGGAGCGGACGATCCTGCTCTCGACCCACAACCTCTCCGAGGTCGAGGCCGCGTGCGCCCGCGCCATCATCGTCTCCAAGGGGCGCGTCGTCGCCGACGGCCCGCTCGACGAGATCCGCGCGAAGAGCGGCAAGGTCCGGTACGTCGTCACCGTCCACGAGAAGAAGGTGTTCGAGGGCGCCGAGGGCTACCGGGCGGGCACGCGCAAGCCGCCGACCGCCCAGGAGGTCCAGGAGGCGCTCGCCAGGCTGCCCGGCGTCACCAGCGTCACCGAGCTGCCGACCGACGACAACGCCCACAGCTTCCAGCTGCTCGGCGCGCTCGGCGGCGACATCCGGCCCGAGCTCTTCCAGCTCATCGTCCAGAAGGGCTGGCTCCTGCTCGAGATGCGGCGCGACTCGCAGAGCCTCGAGGACGTCTTCAAGGCGCTCACCCGCGGCGACGAGCGGAAGGACCGCGGCCGCAAGCTGATCACCGACGACCTCGACGAAGAGGACGAGGCCTCGGCGAGCGACGACGAGGACGAAGACGACGAGGACGAGGACGACGACACCGCCGGCGACGAGGCGAAGGACGACGGCGACGCAGGCGCGGAGGAAGAGGCGCCCGCCAAGAAGAAGGGCTGAACGGTTATGAGCACCACCCTGACCATCGCGAAGCGGGAGTTCCGCTCCAACTTCGATTCCCCCCTGGCCTATGTCGTGATCTGCCTCGGGCTGATCGCGCTCGGCTTCGTCTTCTTCTACCTGAACGGCGGCTTCTGGCAGGCCGATCGCGCCTCGCTCGCGCAGCTGTTCGCGCAGGCCCCGCGCGGCCTGTCGTTCCTCGTCATCCCCGTCGTGACGATGCGCCTCCTCGCCGAGGAGCGGCGGAGCGGGACGCTGGAGATGCTCATCACCCTCCCGGTCAAGGACCACGAGGTCATCCTCGGCAAGTTCCTCGGGGCCTGGGGGCTCGTGCTCGTGCTCATCGCCGCGACCACGCTCTACCCGATCATGATGTTCGTGACCCCCTGGCACCTCGGCGCGCTCGACAGCGGGCCGGTGATCTCGGGCTACATCGGCCTCGTGCTCTACAGCGCCGCGGCGGTCGCGATTGGCCTGCTCATCTCGGCGCTCACGGAGAGCCAGGTGATCGCGTTCTTCATCACCTTCATGCTCCTCCTCTTCCTGCACTTCATCGGCGCCGCGTCCGACAACGCGCCGCCCGCCGTGCGGGATGTGCTCGCCTTCATCAGCTTCGACACGCGCCTCGCGCCGTTCGCGCGCGGCATGGTGTCCACCCGAGACGTCGTCTTCTTCCTCTCGATCGCCGTCGGCTGCCTGATGGCCGCGTTCAGGGCGCTCGAGCGCAGGAAGTGGGCGTAAGGACTACCCATGGAACGGAAAGCCAAAGCCGCGACGCAAACCGGCGTCTACCTGGCCATCGTGGCCGCCATCCTCGTGGTGGCCAACGTCATCTCCTACAGCGCCTACAAGCGCTTCGATCTGACGAAGAACGAGCGCTTCACGCTGTCGAAGGGCTCCGCCCACCTCGTCCGCGAGGGGCTCAAGCAGGACCTCCAGGTCGACATCTACGTCACCCGCGGGCTCCCGAAGCACGAGGCGTTCATCCAGGACCTCACCGACCTGATGAACGAGTACGAGCAGGCCTCGAACGGCAAGCTCCACTACACGATCATCGAGCCGAAGACCGACGAGCAGCGCGCCGCCGCCAAGGAGGCCGGCCTCCAGGAGGCCGCGTTCGGCGAGGGGAGCGAGACCGGCCAGGACCAGGCGACCATCACCCGCGGGTTCATGGGCATCTCGTTCAAGTACGGCAGCGAGAAGGAGGCGATCCCGATCCTCTCGCCCGACCAGTCGCAGGGGCTCGAGTTCTGGATCACGAACAAGATCCGTGAGCTCCGCGACCGCGCCGACAACATCAACCAGACGTTCGGCATCGTCACGGGCAAGGACGAGATCAAGCTCTCCGAGGCGAACCTCATCGCGTCCCAGGGCGGGCGGCCCGGCCCCAACATGAAGGGCATCCTCGAGCAGGCGCTGCCGTTCTACAAGTTCGAGGACGTCGACCTGAAGGGCGGCGACGCCGAGATCAACAAGGACCTCGTCGGGATCATCGTCACCCAGCCCGGCAAGGAGTTCACGGAGAAGGAGCTGCGCCGCATCGACCAGTTCCTGATGCTCGGCAACAAGGCGCTCGCCGTCTTCGCCGGCGCCGTGAACCTCAAGGCGTCCGACCCGGCGATGAAGGCGACGCTCAACACCTGGGGCCTCGAGAAGCTGCTCGATGGCTACGGCGTCGAGATGAAGAAGGAGGCGGTCCTCGACTGGAGCCGCTCCATGGCGCTGCCGGTGCAGACGCAGTCCGGCCAGCTCCTGTGGTTCCGGGCGCCGGGCATCCTCCAGCTCCAGGAGGACAGCCGCCTCGACGAGAAGGAGCAGCTC
The DNA here is from genome assembly GCF_002950945.1 of Sorangium cellulosum. Lineage (GTDB taxonomy): Bacteria > Myxococcota_A > Polyangia > Polyangiales > Polyangiaceae > Sorangium > Sorangium cellulosum_E. Next base: position 3,820,238 of record NZ_CP012673.1, on the reverse strand, counting down.
CTCGACACGGCGTTCCCCGGCTTCTTCCGCCTGGCAGAGCTCGCCTTCCCCTTCCCGTCGACGCTCGTGCCGCACCCGGAGAAGCAGCCCGAGGCGACGGTGAAGGTCGTCGCGCGCTCGACGCCGAACACGACCGTCGACGCCGCCGAGACGATCGACATGAAGATCCGCTCGGACTGGGCGCCGAAGGGCGAGCGCGCGCAGCACGCGATCGGGGTGACCGTCGAGGGCAAGCTGAAGAGCGCCTTCGGCGGACAGGAGGCGCTCGGCATCGCGGCGCCCGCGGAGAGCGCCGGCCCGAGCCGGGTGCTCGTGGTCTCGGCGTCGCAGTTCCTCGCGAACCCGTTCGCGCGCGCCGGCAACCCGCCCCCCATGCCGCCGCAGATGGCGATGATGGGCGGGATGGGCGGCGACGAGGACCTGCAGATGCTGTCGCAGCCCTACGCGCAGAAGTACCTGACCAACACGATCCTCGCGCTCAAGAACACGCTCGACTGGATGGCGGGGGACAGCACGCTCCTCGCGGCCAGCGCGAAGCTGCTCGGCGAGACGAACCTCACCTACTCGGACATCGAGAAGCCGAAGCAGGAGGCGGAGGACGACGAGGCCAGCCTGACCAGGAAGGCCGAGGAGTACCGGGCGCAGCGCAAGAGCGTGCAGACGCGCGTGCAGTGGACGCTCACGCTGCTGCCGGCCGCCCTGTTCGCCGTCTTCGGCCTCGTCCGGTGGCGGCGGCGCGAGAGCGCCCGCGAGAACATCAAGCTCGATTGAGCCAGAGCCCCACGGGGTAAAGAGCCATGAAGACCGAGCACAGAATCTACATCGCCCTCGCCGTCCTCGCGCTCCTCGGCCTGGGCGTGTACATCACGCAGAAGAAGAAGAGCGAGGAGCTCTCCGCGCACTCGGCGACGGCCGCGACCGCGGACCTGCCGAGCGTCGGGGTGCCGAAGGACGACGTCGAGAAGATCACGAAGATCTCGATCAAGAACGCCGACAAGTCCGACGTGACGCTCGAGAAAAAGGGCGACGCGTGGGAGGTCACGCAGCCGGTGAACGCGAAGGCGAACGCGGCGAACGTGCGCAGCCTGCTCGACAACCTGAAGGAGCTCAAGCTGAAGGAGGTGATCGACCGGACGACCGGCACCTACGGCCAGTACGAGCTCAACGACGACAAGGCGGTCCACGTCGTCGCGTTCAAGGGCGACGAGAAGGCGCTCGACATGTACTTCGGCAAGAGCGGCTCGCGCGGGCAGATGGCGCGCGTCGCCGGCAAGGACGGGGTCTACGTCGCGGCCGGCTACTCGAGCTACCTCTACACGCGGGAGCCGAAGAACTGGCGCGAGACGTCGATCCTCAAGTTCGAGGACGACAACGTGATCCAGGCCTCCGTCGAGAACAAGAACGGCCTGTTCAGCTTCTCGAAGAACGACGACAAGTGGACCGGCACGTTCGCGCCCCGCGACAAGGGCGGCAAGATCGGCGCGCCCGCCCCGAAGTGGGAGAAGCTCGACGAGAACAAGGTGAAGGACCTCCTGCGCGGCTACCAGAACCTCAACGCGGAGGACTTCGGCGACGCGAAGTCCGACACCGGGCTCGACAACGCGGCGACCGAGGGCGGCATCGTCAAGATCAAGCTCAAGGACGACGGCGGCGACTTCACCATCAAGGTCGGCAAGGTCGCGAAGGGGTCGAGCCGCTACGCCGTGAAGGAAGGCGGCGACGGCACGATCTACGTGCTCTCGTCCTGGTCGGCCGACTGGGCCGTCGCGGACCAGAAGAAGTTCGAGAAGAGCGAGAAGAAGGACGACAAGAAGGGCGACGCCGCCCATGAGGCCCACGACGACGAGGCGAGCCACATGGACCTCGGCGGCGCCGAGTAGCCAGCCCCGTCGCGCGTGAGCGTGAGATCGAGAGGCGCCGGGAGACCGGCGCCTCTTCGTTTTTTTGTGCGCCGTCGATCCCCGCGCGACGGCATGCACCGCGCCGCGGAACCGAGCCAGCGCGACGGCAAACGTGCTAAGCGGGCGCTCCAGCACGTCGGTGCTGCGCCCGGGCAGAGTCGCCGCGGCCACACTGGGCGTCCCGCGCCCACCGCGTGCGAATGACATTTCGCACCAAGGGGTCGATGTGACGAATTTTCGACGCACCGTGCGCACGGTTTTTCGTCATCCGAGGCCACCGTCGCGCAGAAATCCTGCGTAAAGCCTGCAATTTGGTGTTTTCTGTTTGCCCTGGCCCGGATTTCGCTTATGGCTGGCGCGCACCGAAGTCCGGGTTGTCCTTGTCGGACAGCTCTGTCCCTGCCGGGTAGCCAGGACTGCCAGAGAGCCATGCGAACCTTCGTCGAGGTCCTCCAGCAAAACGCGGCGCACGCCGATCGAGCGGTCAAGTTCGTTCGCAGCTCGGGGGAGGAGCGGTCGGTCACCTACGCCGAGCTCTGGCGCGAGGCGCGGCGCCGGGCTCGTGCGCTCCGCGCGCTCGGCCTCCGCAAGGGCGATCGGGTCGCCCTGATCCTGACCGAGGCCGACGAGTTCGTGCTGACCTTCGTGGGCGCGCTCACGGCGGGCATCGTCGCCGTCCCGATGTACCCGCCGCAGTCGCTGGCCAAGCTCGAGGCCTACAGCGAGACGGTGCGGCACATCCTCGAGGCGTCGGGCGCCGGCGTGCTCGTCACGAACGAGCCGCTCAAGGAGATGATCGACGCCTACCTGGCCGCGGTCGGCCAGGCCGGCGCGCCGGGGCTGCGCGTCGTGCTCGAGCGCGACCTCCGCGCGCCCGAGGGCCTCGACGCGGCCGAGGCGGACGACGCGTGGCAGGTGTCGCTCGACGACCTCGCGTTCCTGCAGTTCACGTCGGGGAGCACCTCGCGGCCCAAGGGCGTGATGGTGACGCACCGCAACCTGTCGGTGAACAGCCACGCGATCATGTTCGACGGGCTGCGCTCCACGCCCGAGGATCGCGGCGTCAGCTGGCTGCCGCTCTACCACGACATGGGGCTCATCGGCTTCGTCGTGGCCCCGCTCTACGCGCTCGTGCCGGTGATGTTCCTGCCGACGACGGCGTTCATCCGCCGCCCGTCGCTGTGGCTCGACGCGATCCACCGCTTCCGCGGCACGATCACCTTCGCGCCGAACTTCGCGTTCGCCCTCGCGACGCGCGCGGTCACCGAGACGCAGGCCGCGGGCTGGGATCTCTCCTGCCTGCGCGCGCTCGGGTGCGGGGCCGAGCCGATCCAGGCCGACGTGCTCCGCGCCTTCCTGGACCGCTTCGGCAAGCAGGGGCTCCGCCCGGAGAGCATCCTGCCCTCGTACGGCATGGCCGAGGCCACGCTGGCGATCTCCTTCAGCGACCTGGAGGCCCCGCTCACCACCGACCGCGTGGACGTGAAGGCGATGCAGGCCGGGAAGGCGCGCCCCGCGAACGGCGGCGCGTCGCTGGAGCTCGTGTCGTGCGGCCGCCCGCTCCCCTGCCACGAGCTGATCATCGCCGGGCCGGACGGCGCGAAGCTCGGCGAGCGCGAGGTGGGCGAGATCTGGGTGCGCGGGCCCAGCATCGCGGCCGGCTACTTCAACGAGCCGGAGCAGACCGAGGCGACGTTCGGCGGCGGCTGGCTGCGGACGGGCGATCTCGGCTATACCGCCGGCGGCGAGGTCTACATCTGCGGCCGCTCCAAGGACCTCATCATCCTGGGCGGCAAGAACTACTACCCGCAGGACATCGAGCGCGTCGCGGCCTCCGTCGAGGGGGTGCGCGACGGCCACTGCGCGGCGTTCTCCTGCCTCGGCGCCTCCGGCGCCGAGCGGGCCGTGGTGGTCGCCGAGGTCAAGCGGAGCGCCTCCAGCGTCGCGCAGGCGGTCCTCCAGGCCGTGCGCGCGGAGCTCGGCGTGCAGCTCTCCGAGGTCGTGGCGATCAAGCGGGGGACGCTGGCGAAGACGTCGAGCGGCAAGGTGCGGCGCCGCGAGATGAAGCGGCGCTTCGAGGCCGGCGAGCTCGAGCTCGCCACGGACGCCGACCAGGCCGAGGCGCCGCCCCCGCACGGCGGCGCGGACCGCGCGGGCGGCGCCGCAGTGAGAAACGATGGGGGCCGCGCGGGCGGCATCCCGGCACGTGTCGAAGGAGCTATCGATGGGATCCAGTAAGGCCGAGGTCGAGGTCAGCTACGACGTCTCGAACGAGTTCTTCAGGCTGTGGCTCGACGAGCGCATGAACTACACATGCGCCGTCTTCGAGTCCCCCGAGCAGCCGCTCGAGGCAGCGCAGCTGAACAAGCTCCGGATCCTCTCGGATTTCGCCAAGGTGGCGCCCGAGAAGAAGGTCCTCGACATCGGCTGCGGCTGGGGCGCGGCGCTCGAGTACGTGGCCACGACGCGCGGCGTGAAGCGCGCGGTCGGCGTCACGCTCTCCACCGCGCAGGCCGCGGAGGTGAACGCCCGCAAGATCCCCGGCGTCGAGGTGATCGGCGGCGACTTCCGCGCCTTCACGACGGCGGAGCGCTTCGACAGCCTCATCTCGATCTGCATGATCGACCACCTGTGCTCGCCCGAGGAGGCGCGCCAGGGCAAGGCGATCGACATCTACCGGGCCTACTTCAAGAAGGCCTGGGAGCTCACGAACAAGGGCGCCTGGTTCGGCCTCCAGACGATCCTCCGCAACCGGACGCCGCGGATGTCGCCCTGGGGCGCGCTCCCGGCCGGCACGAAGGCGGAGCTCGAGGACATCTACTTCGTGACCCGCGAGATCTTCCCGGGCGGCCTGAATCCTCGGCTCGAGGACATCATCCAGGCGGTGAACCCCTACTGGGAAGTGGTGCAGGTGAACACGCGGCGCGAGCACTACCAGCGCACCACCGCGGAGTGGCTGCGCCGGCTCCGGCTGAACGAGACGACCATCCGGTCGACGTGGGGGAACAAGGTCTTCGACGACTACGATCGTTACCTGTCGACGTGCGTGAACGCGTTCGACAAGCACTACAGCTCCCTCGCTCAATACGAGCTTCGCAGGATCGACTGAACCATGACGGACATGACCAAGCTGCTCGAGATGTTCAAGACGGTTGCCGCCCGCGTGGACAAGCGCGAGTTCCCCAACGTCACCGCGACGTCGGTGATCACGGAGCTCGGCATCGACTCGCTCTCGATGATGCAGATCGTCGGGGAGATGGAGACCGAGCTCGGGATCATGATTCCGGACGAGGATCTGGTCGAGCTCATCACCGTGGGCGACCTGTGCAAGAAGGTGGGAGAGCGCCTGGAGGCGAGCGCATGAGCCGGCTCGAGGAGAAGATCTTCCGGGAGTACATGACGTTCTTCGAGAAGGCGGAGCGCGAGCGCCGCTGGAACGTCTTCCAGGACATCCCCTGGGAGCGCGTGAACAGGGAGGCGAGCGAGGAGCTCGCGCTCTGCGCGGAGACGTTCTGCTCGGTGGAGATGTACCTGCCCGACTACGTGTCGAACGGCATCAACCTCGTGCGGAGCTACTTCGGCCAGGCGTGGTTCCAGGCCAACTGGGCCTACGAGGAGTCGAAGCACTCGCTCACGCTGATGCAGTACCTCCTGCGCTCCGGCAAGCGCACCGAGGAGCAGCTCACCGACCTGCAGAACCAGATCTTCGCCAAGCAGTGGAACCTCCCGTTCCACACGCCGCGGCAGATGACGTTCTACGGGTGCGTGCAGGAGATGGCGACGTTCGTCATCTACGTGAAGCACCGGGAGCGGGCCGGGACGGAGAACGACGAGTGCCTGCGGACGATCTACGACTACATCGCCCGCGACGAGATCGCGCACTGCCGCTTCTACCAGAGCGTGATCAAGGTGCTGCTCGAGGAGGACCGGCCCGGGACGCTCGCCGACATGGCGCACGTGTTCGCGAACTTCGAGATGCCGGGCGTCGGGATCGTCCCCGACTACGACTCGCGCATCCTGAAGATGCGCGAGGCCGGCGTGGATCGGAACGTGTTCATCCAGAAGGTGTACATGCCGATCCTGAAGTACCTCGGCGTGAGCCGGCACGAGATGCTCGCCGCCCAGCGCACCGCGATCGACCTGCGCCGCGGCGGCGAGCGCCGCCGCGACACGTCGATCGAAGGACTCGCCCCCAACCTGGACAGCGTCGCCCCCCAGGCGCTGTCCGCCTGACCCCTCACCCCTCCCACCGAGCAGCCCGATGCGCAGGCGCGTCGTCGTGACCGGGATCGGCGTCGTCAGCCCGCTGGGCAACGACGCCGCGACCACCTGGAAGAACCTCCTCGCCGGCAGATCCGGCGTGGACTACATCCGCGACTTTCCGGTCGAGAAGCTTCGCAGCGACATCGCCGCGAGCGTGAAGGGGTTCGAGCCGGGCAAGTACCTGTCCCCCAAGGAGGCGGACATCTACGGCCGGGTGACGCAGCTGAGCCTGGCGGCGGCCGTGGAGGCGCTTCGCGAGGCCGGCATCACGCCGGTGCAGCGCGCGCCCGCGGAGCACGAAGAGGCGGGGGAGGGCGCGCGGACGGCCGCGCCGGCGGTCGCAGCGCCGGCGCACGCCGGGGAGGGCGGCAGCGGCGGCCTCGACCGGACGCGCGTCGGGTGCCTGATGTCGACGGGCATGGGCTCGGTCGATATCTTCGAGGAGCAGGTCGCCCGCAGCGCTGCGCGCGGCCCGAGGGCGGTGTCGCCCTACTTCATCCCGGGCGTCATGCCGAACGGCGCGGCGGCGCTCATCGCGATGCGCTACGGGCTGATGGGCCCGTCGTACAACCTCGCGAGCGCGTGCGCGACCGGCACGCACTCGATCGCCACGTCGGCGCTCATGATCGAGGCGGGCGAGGCCGACGTGATGGTCGCGGGGGGCGCCGAGGCCGCGACGCGGCTGAACACCGTCGCGGGGTTCGGCAACGCGAAGGCGCTGGCCCGCGCCGTCGACGGCGATCCGACGCGCGCGAGCCGCCCCTTCGACCGGCGCCGCCAGGGCTTCGTGATGGGCGAGGGCGCGGGCGCGCTCGTGCTCGAGGAGGAGCAGCACGCGCGGGCGCGCGGCGCGACGCCGCTCGCCTACGTGGCCGGCTTCGGCATGACCACGGACGCGGAGCACCTCACGCGGCCCCACGGGGAGGGGCTCGGCCTCGCGCTCTCGCTCTCGCGCGCCCTCGCCCGCGCGGGGGTCGCGCCCGACGCGGTCGGGTACATCAACCCGCACGCGACCTCGACGCCGCAGGGCGACGCCGCGGAGATCCTGGCGCTGCGGCGCGTCTTCGGCGAGCGCCTCGCGCGCATCCCGCTCTCGGCGACCAAGTCGATGATCGGGCACCTGCTCGGCGGCGCCGGCGCCGTGGAGACGATCGCGGTCGTGTGCTCGCTGCGCGACCAGCTGCTGCACCCGTCGATCAACGTGGATGAGCTCGACCCGGAGTTCTCCCTGGACGTCGTGCGCGAGCGTCGGGCGGTCGACGTGCGCTACGCGGTGAAGTGCTCGGCGGGCTTCGGCGGACACAACTGCACGCTCGTCCTGGAACGTGCGTGAGCACGCGCGAGCGCGCGTGAGGCGACCGTAGGTAGAACGAGCGTCGCGGCGGCGCGCCGCCCCGCCACGGCTGGCGGCTCCCCTCGCCCGGCGCTAGGTGGGCCTCATGTCAGCCCACACGAACCGGCTCGTGAACGAGTCGTCGCCGTACCTCCTGCAGCACGCGCACAACCCGGTCGAGTGGTACCCGTGGGGGCCCGAGGCGCTCGATCGCGCCCGGAGAGAGGACAAGCCGATCCTCCTGTCCATCGGCTATGCCGCCTGCCACTGGTGCCACGTCATGGAGCGCGAGTCGTTCGAGGACGAGCCGATCGCGCGGCGCATGAACGAGCTCTTCGTGAACATCAAGGTCGACCGGGAGGAGCGGCCCGACCTCGACCACATCTACCAGCTCGTCGTGCAGCTCATGGGCCGGAACGGCGGCTGGCCGCTGACGGTGTTCCTCACCCCCGACCAGCGGCCCTTCTTCGCGGGGACCTATTTCCCGCCGCAGGACAAGTACGGCATGCCCGGCTTCCCCAAGGTCCTCGACGCGGTGGCGGACGCCTACCGGAACCGGCGCGGCGAGGTCGAGCTCCAGGCGAAGGAGATCACCGAGGCGATCGAGCGCACGCAGCGCGCGCCGGGGCGCGCCGCGGGGCCCTCGGGCCTCGTCGAGGCCGCCTCCTCGGAGCTGCTCCGGCGCGCCTCGCGGCACCTGCTCGCGCGCTTCGACAACCGCCACGGCGGGATCGGGACGCGGCCGAAGTTCCCGAACACGATGGCGCTCGACGTCCTGCTCCGCCGCGGCGTGCTCGAGGGCGACCGCGTCGCGGCGGAGAGCGTCGAGCTCGCGCTCGACAAGATGCGCGAGGGCGGGATCTGGGATCACCTGCGCGGCGGCTTCCACCGCTACTCCACCGACGAGCGCTGGCTCGTGCCCCACTTCGAGAAGATGCTCTACGACAACGCGCTCCTCCTGCGGCTGTACGCCGACGGCGTCCGCGCGTTCGACAAGCCCGCCTACGCCGAGACGGCGCGCGAGCTCGTCGGTTACCTGTTCGCGGAGATGCGCGATCCGGAGGGCGGGTTCTACGCGTCGCAGGACGCCGACTCCGAGGGGATGGAGGGCAAGTTCTTCGTGTGGACGCTCGATCAGCTGCGCGCGGCCGTCGGCGAGGATCCGCTCGCGTACGACATGGCCCGCCTCGTCTTCGGCATCACCGAGGAGGGCAACTTCGAGCACACCGGCGCGACGGTGCTCTCCCAGCACCGCACGGTGGAGCAAGCCGCGGCCGTGCTCGACGCCGGCGCGGGCGGCGGCTCGGCGGCGCACCTCGAGCGCTGCCGCGAGGCGCTCGCCCGCGCCAGGAGCAAGATGCTCGCGGCGCGCGAGCAGCGGCCCCGGCCGGCGCGCGACGACAAGGTGCTCGCGAGCTGGAACGGGCTGCTGATCGGCGCGCTCGCGGACGCGGGCCGAGCGCTCGATGAGCCCGCCTGGGTCGACGCCGCGGCGCGCGCGTTCGCGGTGTTCGAGCGGAAGCTCGTCCACGGCGGCCGCGTCGGCCGTTACCTCAAGGACGGCGCTCCCGTGGGCGCGAAGGCCGCCGGATCCGCGGCGAACGACGTGCGACCGGGCTTTCTGGACGACCAGGCGTACCTCGGCAACGCCGCCCTCGACCTCTATGAAGCCACCGCCGACCCGCGGTACGTCGACGTCGCGCGCGCGATCGCCGACGCGATGATCACCCACCACTGGGACGAGCCGTCGCGCGGCTTCTTCTTCACGCCCGACGACGGCGACGCGCTGATCGCGCGCACGCAGGACATCTACGATCAGGCGGTGCCGTCGGCCGCCTCGATGGCCGCGCGCCTCTGCCTGCGCCTGTCCGAGATCGCCGACGAGCGCTACCTTCCCCCCGCCGAGCAGCAGCTCGAAGCGCTCGCGCAGCCCGCACTCGAGAACCCCTTCGGCCTCGGCCAGACGGTGTGCGTGCTGGATCACCTGGCGCGCGGCAGCGTGACGGTCGTCGTGGTCGGCGACGCCGGCGCGGCGGCGGCCCGCGAGCTCACGCGCGAGGCGTTCAGGGCCTACCTGCCGAACCGCATGATCGCGGTCGTGGATCCGGCGCGCCCGGAGAGCGCCGCGGCGGTGAAGGTCGTCGCCGAGGGCAAGCCGGCGCGCCCCGGGGAAGCCGTCGCCTACGTCTGCCGAGGGCGATCGTGCTCGGCCCCCGTCACGACGCCGGCCGAGCTCAGGGCGCTTCTGCGGTCGTGCGACACGCGCTGAGCTCGCACGGACCCCGGCCGGCGACGCCGCTGCAGGCGCACCCGGAGACGGGGCCGGGCGCGTGGGTCTGCGCGCAGCCGCGCCCGAACCCTTCGGCGCGGGCGTCGCTCGGCGAGCAGACCTCCACGGACAGCTTCGCGTCGTCGTCGAAGTCCGTGACGAACGTGCACGTGCAGCGGTAGGGCGTGCCCCGCTCGGGGCTGCAGGCGAGCGCGAGGGCAGCGCAGAGCAGCGCCCCCTCGCGCGCCGCGCGGCGGCTACGGCGTGACGGTGTTGCCACCCTGGTCACCGGCCTTGCCGCCGCCCGTGGTGCTGTCGCGGATGTGGAACTCGACGCGGCGGTTCTTCTGGCGACCGGCCTCGGTGTTGTTGGTGTCGATCGGCCGCTTCGGCCCGAAACCCGCGGCGGTGAGCCGGGCCGGGTCGATGCCGCCCCGCTCAATCAGGTACGTCCTCACCGAGTGAGCGCGGTCGTTCGAGAGCTTCTCGTTGAGCTGGTCGGGGCCGCGGTTGTCCGTGTGGCCCTCGATCGCGACCAGCGTGATCTCGGGGTTCACCTTGAGGAGCCGCACGACCTCGTCGAGGATCGCGTAGCTGTTCTGCAGGATCCTCGCGCTGCCGGTCGCGAACTGGACCTGCTTCAGGATCTGGATCTCGCTCGACCCGGTGATGCGGCGGATGAACTGCGGGCAGCCGTTCTTCGCCGGCTCGGGGCTCGGCTCGCCCGGCTCCTTCGGGCAGGCGTCCTTCGCGTCGGCGATCTGGTCCTGGTCGGCGTCGTCCTCCGGGCAGCCGTCGCGGTCGTCGATCTTGTCGAAGTCCTCGGGCTGATCCGGGCACTTGTCGCTGGTGTCGGGGATGCCGTCGCCGTCGCGATCCGGCAGCGCCGGGCAGCCGTCGTCGGCGTTCGGCGGCTTCCCGTCCTCGGGATCCGTCGGGCAGAGGTCGATGTCGTCCGGCAGGCCGTCCTTGTCCGTGTCCGCGCTGCGCGGCGGGGCCGCCGTGAAGCGCCTGCCAGGCGACGCGGGCTCGACGTCGGAGATGCCGAACGCGTAGCCGATGACGCCGACCAGCCGGAAATCCGGCGCGTAACCCCCGCTGAGCCGCGTCCCGCCGCCGATCCCGGCCCACGCCTTCTTCTTCTCGTCGAGCGCGATGCGCCCCTCGGCCATCCACTCGACCGGGGTGTTGTCGCCGGTGAACGTCGTGTCCCGGCCGACGCCGGTCGAGCCGAAGATCTGCGCGCCGAGCCGCAGCTTGCCGTCCCGGAGCGGCACGAAGCCGCCGAGCCCCCAGGTCCACTCGTTCGACACGTTGAAGTCGTTGAGCGACGAGAACGGGCGGAAGTGCAGCCCCGTGTTCAGGACGAAGAACATCGACTTGAAGTCGAGCTCGCCCGAGAGCCCGAGGCTCGCGCTCGCGCTGTGGTCGCCGGCGAACGACTTGTCGCCGCCCGTCGGCACCCACGCCGCCGCGTTGACGCCGAGCTTGAAGAAGCGATCCTCGGAGCGGTACAGGACCGCGCGCGCGTCGAGGCGCAGGTCCATGAACGCGGCGGCCGAGGGGCTCGCGGCGTCCTCTGCGCCGGCGACCGCCGAGTCGTTCGTGCGGTTGCTCGTCTGGTACGCGATGATCGGCAGCCCCACCTGGAGGCCGAAGCGGTCGAGGAACTCGACGCCTCCGTTGAAGTAGCCGATGAGCTGAGAGGACACCGGCTCGCCGTTGGCCCGGCTGAACCGGTCGGCGGCGCGCGGATCGTTCAGCATGTTCTCGACCCGGAACGGGTTCAGGCCCAAGCCGAGCCCGAATTGCCCGAAGAAGCGCGTCTCCGGCGCCACCTGCGGTCGCCAGAGCGCGATCGAGTCCTGGGGGGCGCCGGCCATGTACAGCCGGTCCAGGTAGAACGTCGTGACCTGGGCGCTCGCCGGGAGCGCGCTCAGGAACAGCGCTCCCGCCGCAGCAGCGCCCAGGGCGCGCCGCTTGACGCTCCGCGCAGTCACGTGCTGCCTCTCCGCCTCTTGTCCTCCGGTGCGCGCCAATTTCCCTCCTGTGACCCGTCTTGAACGGCTGTCGCGGTCGATCGGAGGCTACACGCTACACTAGGCGACCAGAAAGGTGAGAGAGAACGGCGAATCGTGGGCGGGCCGCGCCGTCCGGTGTTGACCTGGACGAGACCCCGTGCTTTCTTGCGCGCCCCGCTCGACGCGCGGCCTGGAGCCGCCGTTCGCGATCCAGCAGCCAAGGGACCAAAGCCATGAAGCGCACCTACCAGCCCCACAACACCCGCCGCGCCCGGACCCACGGCTTCCGTGCGCGCATGGCGACCGCCGGCGGTCGCAAGGTCATCAACAACCGCCGCCGCAAGGGCCGCGCCCGGCTCGCGCCCTCCATCTACAAGAAGTAACGCCGCCCGATGGCGAACGCAGCGCGCCCGCGCTCGCCGTCCTCGCCTTCGTCGTCGTCCTTCCCGCGAGCGAGGCGGATCCGCAAGCGCGCCGACTTTGTCCGCATCCAGAACGGTGGCCACCGCGTCACCACCCGCCACCTGCTGATCCTCGTCGCGGCGCCCCCGCGCACCGCGACGAAAGGCGCGACGAGCGCGCCCTCCTCGACCTTGCGCGAGCCGTCTCGGCTGGGCCTCGTCGCCTCGCGCAAGGTCGGCGGCGCCGTCGTCCGCAACCGCGCGAAGCGGCTGCTGCGAGAGGCCTACCGGAGGTTCCCGGAGCTCTTCCCGGAGCGCGTCGACATCGTGGTGATCCTGCGCACAGGCGCGGGGGCGCTCGGTCTGGACGACGTGCTCGCGGAGCTGCGCAGCGTGGTCCCGGTGCTCCGCCGCCGGGCGCGCGACGCGCTCGCCGCGGAGGGATCGCCGAGCGCAGGCCCGCGGGCGCCGTCGCCGCCGGGCCGCGGCGGCGACAGCGGGAGCGAGGAAGAACCGCCCGCCGGATCCGGAGGAAGATGAGGCCGAGCCTTGCGCCGTGGTGCGCTGAGCCCCAAGCTCCGGCCCTCCTCCTGGCCCTCGCATGCTGGCGAAGCTCCTCCTCGCGCTGATCCGCGCCTATCAGGTGACGCTCTCCAGGCTCATCGTGGCGGCGATGGGCCCGGTTTGCCGGTTCGAGCCCTCGTGCTCCCGCTACGCCGCGGCCTGCATTGTCGGTCACGGCGCGCTTCGGGGGAGCTTGCTTTCGCTCAAGCGACTGTGTAGGTGTCACCCGTTTCATCCGGGCGGGTTCGACCCTCCGCCACCACCTCGACTTCGCCGTGGCGCGGCGGCCCAGACGCCACCGCAGCGGGACGCTGACCCGCAGGATACGGCACGCAGTTCGTCTACTGGCACGGAGCTCGCCTCGCACCCCGGGTGAACGGGCTTCAGCGGCCTGGCCACTCTCATGGACTGATCCCGCGCGACCGCCGGCGAGCCCGGCGGTGCAGCCCGAAAGCCACAGAGCGGAGCCCGCCCGGAGCCACCCTGGGCAGCCTCGTGAGGCGTCATGAGACTCTCAGCAGCACACGGCGCGGATCGAGATCCTGGGATCGACGAAGGACTTCATGGAACGCAGCAATCTCGTCAAATGGCTATTCGTCGGCCTTGCCATCTTCCTGTTCATCCAGTTCGGCCAGCCGCTCCTCTTCGGCAGCTCCGCGGATAAGCTCCAGCCGCTCGACGTCAACGACAGCACCGCCCCGGCCGAACGCGCCCCCGCGGAGGCCTGCGTCATCGACGGCGAGCGCTTCCGGGCCGAGCTGTCCACCCGGGGCGGGTCGGTCCGTCACTTCTGGATGACCGACCCGAAGTACACGACCGGAAACGGCGAGCGCCGGCCGATGGACCTGGTCACGACGTCGCTCGAGTCGCGGATGCCCCTCCGCACGGACCTGCGCCTGCCGGGAGGCAACACGCCGCAGGTGCCGTTCGACGACCTCGACTGGAAGCTCTCGGCGCAGGACGGCAAGAGCTGCACCTTCACCTACGCCGACGACACGACGCGGCTCACCAAGGTCGTCGCCGCGACCGGGCGTCCGTTCGAGCTCTCGCTCCAGCTGACGGTCGAGAACGCCGGCCAGGAGCCGCGCAAGCACCGGCTCGCGGTCGAGCAGACCGCGTGGCGGACGCAGAAGGACACGGAGGGCCACCTCGGCCTGATCTCGGAGTGGATCACGGAGACGGTCGCCGCGACCGATCAGAAAACCGAGCGCCAGCTCCCCGACGCCTTCGAGCCCGACGACTTCAAGGATCAGGAGTTCACGCCCGAGCGCTGGCGGCGCACGCCGGGCGCCGCGCGGTTCGTCGCGGTGTCGAGCAGCTACTTCAGCAAGATCGCGATCCCGCTCGAAGGGCCCGCGGCGCCCGCGGCCGAGACGCAGATCGAGGAGATCTGGAACACCGCGAGCTTCCCGCAGAAGTCCAAGGATCCGGCCTTCGGCCACGTCTACCGCGCGCGGCTCGCCTACCCCGAGCACGAGCTCGCGCCCGGCGGCGCGGTGACCTACAAGGTCCTCTCCTTCGCCGGCCCGAAGGAGCGCGACGTGCTCGCCGTCGTGGGGCACGGGACGAGCGAGGTCATCAACCTCGGCTGGTTCTCGCCGATCGCGAAGCTGCTCGTCTCGTACCTGTACGTCCTCTACGGCGCCGTCGGCAGCTGGGGCTGGGCGATCTGCCTGCTCACCATCACCGTCCGCATGCTGCTCTTCCCGCTGAGCATCCAGCAGATCAAGAGCTCGGCGGCGATGCGCAAGCTCAAGCCGGAGATGGACGAGATCAACGCGAGGTACAAGGACGACGCCGCCCAGCGCGGCCTCGCGATGCAGGAGCTGTGGCGCAAGAACAAGGTGGCGAACCCGGTCATCGGCTGCTTCCCGATGCTGCTCCAGATGCCGGTGTGGTTCGCCCTCTACACCGCGCTCCAGACCGCGGTCGAGCTCTACCACACCCCGTTCGGCCCGGTGATCCCCGACCTGTCGGCCCCGGGGAAGTACTTCATCATCCCCATCGTCCTCGGCGCCTCGAGCTTCATCCAGCAGAAGCTCATGCCCCCGCAAGGCGATCCGGCGCAGCAGAAGATGATGCTGTACCTGATGCCCGGCATCTTCACCGCCATGATGCTCTTCCTCCCGGCCGGCCTCGGCGTGTACATGCTGACGAACACCTGGCTCGGCATCGGCCAGCAGGTGCTCGTCGAGCGGTACCTCAAGGCGCGGGACCAGCGGGCCGGCGGCATCGAGGTGAGGGAGGTCGCGAGCGCGGAGCCCCAATCCGCGCTGAAGAAGACTCCGGGTGACGACGACAAGTCGGCGCCTGCTCTCGGAAAGGGAAAAGCACGTGTCCGTGGATAGTGAAGCTGCCGAAAGGGGAATCGACGCGGCGGACGTCGATGCAGAGGCGCAGGGCGCTGACGACGCGGCCGAGGCCGAGTTCGTGGAGGATGGGCGCGCCGACGTCGCGCTCGACTTCGTGATCGACGTGCTCGCGGCGATGGGCATGGACTGCACCGTCGACCTCCTCGAGAACGAGGAGGAAGATCCGCCCGAGGAGATCCGCCTCGAGATCGAGGGGAAGGACGCGGGCCGCGTGATCGGCAAGAAGGGGCAGACGCTCTCGGCGCTGCAGTTCCTCGCCAACCGCGTGATCAACCGGCCTGGCAAGAAGCGGCGCCACGTGATCATCGACGCCGAGGGCTACCGGCAGCGCCGCGAGGACACGCTCTCTTCCATGGCGCGGCGGCTGGGCAAACAGGCGGTCGAGGAGGGCAAGATCATCACCTTCGAGCCGATGAACCCGCAGGATCGCCGCGTGGTCCACCTGGCGCTGGCGAAGTTCCCCGGCGTCGTCACGAAGAGCGACGGCGAGGGCGAGGCCCGCCGCGTCCAGATCATCCCCGTCCGTCGCTGAGGCCCGGGCGCGGCGCGTGCTGCCGCGCCGATCCCGGCGTTGACACCGGATCGCCCGCATGCATAATGCCGCACCTCTCCGGTACCCCCCCGGGGGGAGCGCGGACGTGCGCTCGCGTCCATGCTCCCGGAGCTGGAGACGGGCCGCGCCTCTGTGTTCACGGCGTCCACGGCGTGAAGCACGGGAGCCGCACGCGGCGCCCGCTCCGCCGGCCCGAGCCCACGAACGGCGGCGACCCTGCACCCTCTGAGCAGGGGACCGCGAAGACGGACCCCGACCCTTTGAAGGATTGACCATGCAGACCTCGAACATCCTCGCGAAGATCGAAGCCCCCCTGTTCCGCGAGGGGATCCCGGACTTCCGGGTCGGCGACACGGTGCGCGTCCACTACCGGATCGTCGAGGGCGAGAAGGAGCGCATCCAGGTGTTCCAGGGCGTCGTGCTGAAGCGCCACCGCGCGGGGGTCCGCAGCACCTTCACGGTGCGCAAGGTGAGCTTCACGGTCGGCGTCGAGCGCATCTTCCTCCTCCACAGCCCCCGCATCGACAAGGTCGAGATCGTCTCGCGCGGCGTCGTCCGCCGCGCGCGGCTGTTCTACCTCCGGAACCTCGCCGGCAAGGCCGCCCGCGTCCGCGACGCGAAGGACTGATCCTCGCCGGCCGGCGCACCGGCCCGAGCAGAGACGCTCCGCAGACCCGGCCGCCTGGTGGGCAGCCGGGCTCCGGCTTCCATCGTTCGCCGAGCGGCCCCGGCGCACCGCCAGGGCTCGTGTTCACCGGGCGACGAGGCCGTGGCATGGTGGCGCGCCGCGATGGCGCGGTGGCGCACTGCAAGAACAGGCCGCATTCCCGGCCGCCAGCAAGGATTCCCGCATACTTCTTCTTGATCCTGGGCCGAGCGCCCACGGTATGCTCGCGGCGGCGGCGCCCCAGCGCCGCGAAACCCGAGAAGGATCACCATGCTCTGTCCGCGTTGCGGTGCGCCCGCGACCCCCGCCGATAAGTTCTGCGCTGTGTGCGCCTCGCCGCTCGGCCCGCCTGGGCCTGGTGCGTTCGGAGCGCCGCCTCCGCCGCCTCCTCCTCCGCCGCCTCCGTATCCTGCCCCGGGCTTCGGCGCACCCCCCGAGCCTCCTCCCAACTTCGGCTCGCCCAGCGGGGGTTTTGGTCCGCCCCCGCCCGTGCCCGCGGCCTTCGGCGCTCCTCCGGCGCCTCCGCCTCCGGTTTTCCCTTCGCCCTCCGAGGGCGGTCCTGCCGGCTTCGGCCCGCCGCCGCCGTTCGGCTCGCAGCCCGGCGGCTACGGCGCGCCCCAGCCCCCTCCGCCGATGCCGATGAAGCCGCCGCCCTTTCCGCCGGAGCCGCCGGGGTTCGGCGCCCCGGGAGGCGGCTACGGTCAGGCCCCGGGAGGCGGCTACGGCCAGCCCCAGGGCTTCCCGGAGCAGGTGAGCGGTTACCCCGTCCCCCCGGT
The DNA here is from genome assembly GCF_002950945.1 of Sorangium cellulosum. Taxonomy (GTDB): domain Bacteria; phylum Myxococcota_A; class Polyangia; order Polyangiales; family Polyangiaceae; genus Sorangium; species Sorangium cellulosum_E. The sequence goes on along the minus strand of NZ_CP012673.1, from coordinate 3,803,118 downwards.
CCCGCGCCCGGGCTTCGGCCCGCCGCCCGCGCCGCCGCAGCAGCAAGGCGCACGCTGCGTGCAGGGGCACGCGATCCCGCCCGGCGGCTCCTTCTGCATCGAGGGGGGCCATCCGATCGCGCTCGACGGGATCCAGGTGAGCGGCGACCCCTTCAACCAGACGGCCTATGCGCCCTCCGGAGGTCAGTCCGCGCCGCCGCCCCCGCCCCCACCGCCGATCGGTGGCATGGGCGGCTACGGCGCGGATCCCTCGTATCCCCAGCAGATGATGCAGATGCCGGCGCCGCCGCCGCCGTACGTCCCCCCGCCTCCGGCGGCGCGCCCGTCGGCGCAGGCGCCCGCGCCGTCGAGGATCTCGGGGCAGGAGAGCCGCCGCGCCCTCGCGGGCTTCCTCGTCAGCTTCCAGGACGACCCGCTCGGGCGGTTCTGGCCGCTCTGGCAGGGCAAGAACGTCGTCGGCCGCGCCGAGACAGGGCAGAAGGTCGACATCGAGATCGCCCACGGGACGACCTCGACGCACCACGCGACGATCGAGGTCGACGGTGGCCGGCTCATCCTCGCCGACCTTGGCTCGACCAACGGGACGTTCCACAACGAAGAGGCGATCGGCTTCCAGGGCCGGCGCGAGCTGCGCGATGGCGACAAGGTCCGCTTCGGCGGCTTCAGCGTCATCCTGTTCAGCGTGGCCGCGCGGGCCTGACGGCCCCACCGCACGAGGAGAGCGTTGCCGAGCCTGGCCCCCTTCCCCCGCGACGTTCGATCGGCACCTGGCGCCCCGGCCAGGCTGCGTGAAAACCAACCGGATGGCCGTCGCCCGTGCGCGGCGGCCGCCCCGCTCGCGGGGGGCGCTCCTCTGCTCCTCCGCGATCGCTGGAGATTCCCACGCATGACTCCCTCTCATGACGCGACTCGCCCGATGCACCCCTTGAGCGCCCCCGCCCGCCGCGAGGGGCGCAGGGCCAACGCCACGCTCCGCGCGACGCTGCTCGCGCTCGCGGCCGCGCTGCTCGCGCTGCTCGCGGGGCAGCGCCGCGCCGAGGCGGCGCCCGAGGCGCACCTGCTCCGCATCGACCCGCGCGCGAGCACCGTGGACGGCTCGCCCGTGCTCACGACCGTGCTCGAGGTCGTGCAGAACAAACGCCTCAGCGACATCACCCGCAACTGCGCCGCGCTCACGGGCGACGCGAACCTCGACTGCGTCGCCGACGCGATGGAGCAGCCGTCGGCGCTCTACTCGTCCTTCGATTTTCCGGACAAGAACGCGATCTTCTCCGTCACGGTCGACGGGACGGATCTGCCGGCGAAGTTCGAGTCGAAGGCCCGCTGGGGCGACAGCGCCGGTCAGCCGGGCGTCGGGACGGCGTGGCTCATCCTGATCGACGCCGCGTCGAGCATGGGCAACCGCTTCGACGAGGCGAAGGCGGTGGCGAGCGCGTTCGTGAACGCGATGCAGCCGAACGACATCGTCGACGTGATGTTCTTCAACGACCGCGGCGTCGTCGAGGACTCGAAGTGGGTGAGCAACAAGCAGACGGCGGCGCAGGCCATCGCCGGCGTCGCGCGCACCTACCCGACGCAAGGCCGCACGCGCCCGCTCTTCACGATCATCAAGAACGCCGCGACCGACGCGTTCAAGGAGCTCGGCAACGCCGGGCAGGGGATCCCGGTGCCGATGCACCAGGCCATGGTGGTGCTCTCGAACGGCTCCGCCGGCGCGGATCCGAGCTCGACCGCCGCGGCGTCGAACCTCCTCCGGGACTACCTGACGAAGGGGCGGTTCCCCGAGAACAACGACGTGCTGCCGAAGACGCCGGTGCCCGTCATCTCGATCTGGTTCCCGAGCCGGCTCGTCGAGGAGTTCACGGCGAACGCGCGCGAGTTCATGGAGGGGATGGCGAACACCGAGATCGGCGGCTTCTTCAGCGTGGTGCGCGACGGCCAGCAGCGGCGCGCGGCCAACATCGTCAACGCGATCCGCACCCGCTTCAACAAGATGCACATCGTGAAGTGGCGGGTCTCGTGCGTCGCGCCGAGCATCACGCAGACGTTCAAGCTCGCCTTCATCAACACGGATCCGCCGATCGCCGGCGACGCCACCTTCCAGAACGTCCCCGTCGGCATCGATCCCACCGCGTGGCCGCTCGACGTCGATCGCGAGGCGACCGATCGCGCGGCGAAGAAGTCGCCCCTCTACCCCGGCGGCACCATCAAGATCTTCGGCAACTTCTGCTGGGGCGGCAACGCGCAGCGGGCCGAGATCTACATGATCCCGAAGAACCAGGCCGCGCCGCAGTCGCTGCAGGGCGGCAGCCTCGACGACGCCAAGAAGGCCCAGCGGACGCTGATCGAGAGCGGGATGCGCGGCAAGGCGGTCACGGCGGGCGACAGCGTCGTCGAGTTCGAGCTGCCGGACACGGACAAGTTCCTCGTGGGCAAGGGCGACCAGATGACGGCGCGCCTCATCGTCTACGACAACCAGGCGCGGCGGACGAGCGCGGTCACGGCCGACAAGATCCTCACGCTGAAGGCGAAGGAGGCGCCGCTGCCCTACCTGCTCATCGGCGGCGTGACCTTCGGCGGGGTCGTCATCGTGCTGCTGCTCGTCTCGATCTTCCGCGGCGGCGGGCGGCGCCGCGGCGCGGCGGCGGCGCCTCCGCCGAGGCCCATCGTCGCGGGCGGCGGGCCCGGGCCCTTCGCCGCGCCGCCGCCTCCCCCCGGCGATTTCGGTTACGGCGGCGGCCCGGTGATGGGGATGGCGCCTCCCCCTGGGGGGGCCAGCCGGGCGACGCTGGCGGGCGCGGCGGGCATCTTCACGGTGCACCCCGGCATCGAGATGCGCGCCGGACGCGACGGCGCCGCGTGTCAGATCCTGCTCTCCGAGCCGCGCGTCTCCGGCACCCACGCCAGCGTGAAGCTCGAGGCGGGCCAGCTCTTCGTGCGGGACGAGGGATCGAACAACGGCACGTACGTCAACGGCCAGCGCATCGCCGCCGCCGTCTGGACGCCGGTGCCGCCGGGCGCGTCGTTGCGGTTCGGCCCCGTCGAGTTCAGCGTGCGTTTGGAGTAGCGTGATCCGGGGCCCGGCCCTCACGCCCCGACGGATGCCCCGCGATGATGCCCCCGACCGAGTCCTCCCTGCGCCTCAAGATCGAGTTCGCCCAGCACAGCGATCCGGGTCGGGATCCCAACAAGCAGGTCAACGAGGACGCGTGCGGCTACGCCGAGACCCAGCTCGGTCACCTCTGCGTCCTGTGTGACGGCATGGGAGGCCACTACGGCGGGAGCGAGGCGAGCCGCACCGCGATCAAGACCATCTTCGAGGTGATCGAGCAGACGCCGGCGACGGCGGCGCCGGGCGCGGCGCTCAAGGCCGCCATCGAGGAGGCTGGGCGCCGCGTCTACCGGCTGGGCGGCCAGGCGGAGAACCGCGTGCGGCCCGGCTCGACCGCCGTGGCGATGCTCCTCCATGACGCCGGCGTCGACGTCGCACACGTGGGCGACAGCCGCGCCTACGTGATCCGGGCCCACCAGATCTACCCGCTCACGCGCGACCACTCGATGGTGCAGGGCATGATCGACGCGGGCATGATCACCGAGGCCCAGGCGATCGGTCATCCCGACGCGAACAAGATCACGCGCGCGCTCGGGATGAAGCCGGAGGTGGAGGTCGAGGTCCGCCCCGAGCCGATGGAGCTGTACCCGGGCGACGTGCTGATCCTCGCGAGCGACGGCCTCACCGACCTCGTGCTGAGCGCGGACATCCTCGGGTGCACGCGGCAGGCGCTCGCGTCGGGCTCGGTCGATCACGCGTGCAAGATGCTCGTGCACCTCGCCAACAGCCGGGGCGGCTACGACAACATCACCGTCCAGATGGCCCGCGTGATCGAGGCGGGCAACCGCTCGCAGACGATCGCGCACGCGCCGCCGGGGGTCGCCGGCGACAGCGGCGGCGGCGAGGCGCAGCGCACCTCGGGTCCGCTGGAGACCGTCGCGATGACGAGGCCAGACGAGGCGGCGGTGAGCCAGCGGGGCCCGGCGAAAGCGCCGCCCGGCCACAGCCACGGAGCGCTGGCGGTCGCGGGCGCGGCCGGAGCGCCGGCGGCTGCGCCCGCGCCCGCGGCAGGCGCGCCGTGGGCCCCCGTGCCGCCGACCGCGACCGACGCGCCCGCCGGCGTTCGCCCCACCGCGACCGACGCGCCCGCCGGCGTTCGCCCCACCGCGACCGACGCGCCCGCCGGCGTTCGCCCCACCGCGACCGACGCGCCGACGGAGGTGAGCCCGCCGGCCCTGGCCGGCGCGGCAGCAGCAGGCCCCGCGGCGCCCGGATCTGCGCCGGCCGCACGTGCGGCAGCCGGCGGAAGCGCCGCTGCGGCAGGCGCGGAGACCAGAAGCAGCGCCCCCGGCCTGACGGCGACGGCCGACGACAGCGCCCCCGGCCTGGCGGCGACGGCCGACGACGCCCCTGCCGTGACCGCGACCGTCAACGACATCGCGCCCGTCGTGGCCCCTACGGCCATCGACGGCACACTCGCGCTGACGCCGACGGCCACGGACAACGTGCCCGTCGTGACCGCGGCGGCCATCCCCGGCGCGCCTGCATTGCGCCCGACCGCGGTGGACGCCGCACGGATCCAGCCGCTGACCGTGCCGGGAGCCCCGGTGCCGGCGCCAGCGCCGTACCCGATCGCGCCCGACGCGCCCGCCGTGTTGTCTCCCCTCCCCCTGAGCGCTCCCGCCGTCTCGACGCCGCACCCGATCGCCCACGGCCCGGCCCCTCACGCCGCCGCCGGCATTCCACCTCATGCAGGCGCCCCCGGTGCGCCACCTCCCCTAGGCGCAGCACCTCATCCCGGCGCTCAGGCCGCCCCGCCCTTTGCCGGCGCCCACGGCGCTCTGCCCTACCCGGGCTCCCACGGCGCTCCCGCCTACCCGGGCTCCCACGGCGCTCCGCCCTACCCGGGCTCCCACGGCGCTCCGCCCTACCCGGGCTCCCACGGCGCTCCGCCCTACCCCGCCGCCCACGGCGCCCCCCCCCACGCGGGCCCTGCCTTCGGCGCCCTGGCTCCTCCGGCGGGCCCGGACGCCCCCGGGGCTGCGGCGATCCCCGCCCACGCCCAGGCCTACGCCGCGACCGGGCCGCGTGCCGGGCACGTGCACGAACCCTCGCCGGGCCTCGCTGGCCCCCCGTCGACGTCCACGACGACGCTCCCGAGCACCCTGCGCTCCCCGCGCGCCGGCCTCGTCCTGCTGATCGCCGGGGTCTCCGTCGTGGTCGTCGTGCTGCTCGCGGTCCTGCTGTGGAACCTCACCTCGGGCTGAGCCCCGAAGCGGCCAGACGCAGCGAGAACAGCGACGACGGCACCCCCTCCGCCACGAAATGCGATTGAAGAAACCCCGGATTCCGGATTAGCCTAGCTCTCCGGAGGTGGCTCCATGCCTGGAGACCAGGAGATCGAGTACGGAGACGACACGGATGGCGTGCCAGCCGACATGGACGATGAGCCCGAGTCGGCCCGCACGTTTTCTCTCGAGGAAGCTCGCGCCGGCTTCATGCTCCTCGACCTGTGATCCGGTGACCCACCCGGCGCCGCAGCCGTAACGACACTCCGCTCCGAAGCTCTGTCCGTCCCCGCAGGCGAGCCTCTGACGCCGCGCCCCCGATCATCGCGCGCGCCGCGCGAGCCAGGATCGTCGCTCACCTCCGTGACCGGCGCCGCGCCGCCGGCGACCAACAAGGAGCGAGGGGCCGCTGGGCGCGCCTCTTTCCTTGCCCTCCCCGACCGCCTGTGGTGAAACGCGGGCCGCATGATCCCGGGGCTAGGCAAACAAAGCATCACGATCGGCAGCGCTCCTACCTGCGATGTGGTGCTCGTCGCTCCCGGCGTCCTGCCCGAGCACGCGCGCATCGTCAACCAGGGCGGCGGCAAGTTGTCCTTCGCCTGCGGGCAGGGGCCCGCGTCGGCGAACGGGAGACCGCTCGCGCCGGGGGAGCAGGTCCCGTTCGACTTCCGCACCCAGTTCGTCGTCGCGCAGACGCCCGTCCCGCTCAACCACCCGGCCATCACGCTGATGCTCGCGTCGCCCGGCACGCTCGCGCCCGCGCCCGGCCAGGTCGTGATCGGGCGCGACCCCGCACGCGCCTCGCTGGTGCTCCAGCACCCGAGCGTCTCGAGCCAGCACGCGACCGTCACGCTCGATCGCATGATGGTCATCGACCACAACTCGACGAGCGGCACCTACGTGGGCGCGCAGCGCATCCCGCCCGGCGCGCCGACCCCCATCGATCCGCAAGGCGCCGTCGCGTTCGGCCCCGTCCCGGTCCAGGTGTCCCTGCTCGTCCAGCTCGCCCAGGCCGCGCGCCAGTCGGCGCTGCCCCCGGGGCACGGCGCCGCACACTCCCCGAGCGCCCTGCCGCCGCCGCCCGCGCCCGGCGGCTACGCGCCATCGCCGCCGCCCGCGCCCGGCGGTTACGCGCCGCAGCCCGCGCCCGGCGGTTACGCGCCGCAGCCCGCGCCCGGCGGTTACGCGCCATCGCCGCCGCCCGCGCCCGGCGGCTACGCGCCGCAGCCCCCGCACGCGGCGTCGTCCGGGCCCGCCGCCGGCGCGCCCGGGAAGAAGAACAAGACCGTCCTCGGCCAGCTCGACTTCTCCGGCGGCGGGCCGAACGTCAAGAAGATCGGGCGCACCCCCGACAACGACATCGTGCTCGCCCACCCCCAGGTGTCGAGCCACCACGCCCTGCTGCACTCGCTGAACGGGCAGTTCTACGTCGAGGACCGCGGCAGCGCCAACGGGACCTACGTCCGCGGCAACCGCATCGCGCCCGGCCAGAAGATCGCCGTGCAGAGCGGCGAGAAGATCTACATCGGGCCCATGCCCCTCCAGATCGAGATGGGGGGCGCGGGCGCCGTCGAGCTCGTCCAGGAGGAGTACGCCGCCGATCGGTGGGCAGGGCGCCCGCTCTACGAGATCGAGGCGTGGAGCCTCGTGCTCCAGGTCCCCGACCGCGACAACCCCCAGGAGCAGAAGACGCTGCTCGACAACGTGTCGTTCAAGGCGCTGCCGGGCGACATGATCGCGCTCATGGGGCCGTCGGGCGCCGGCAAGACGACGCTCCTGCTCACCCTGAACGGCTACCTGCCGCCGACGAGCGGCGTCGTCCGCATCAACGGCGAGGACCTCTACAACATCTACGACACGCTCCGCGGATCCATCGGCTACGTGCCGCAGGACGACCTCGTGCACCCGGAGCTCACCGTCTTCGAGGCGGTCCGCTACAGCGCGAAGTTCCGCCTGCCGCCCGACTACACCGAGGCGGAGATCGACGCGCGCGTCGAGCAGACCATCAAGGACCTCGGCCTCGAGGGGGTCAAGAACCTGCAGATCGGCAAGCCCGAGAACAAGATCCTCTCGGGCGGGCAGCGCAAGCGCGTCAACATCGCGCTCGAGCTCGTCACCGACCCCGTCATCCTCTTCCTCGACGAGCCGACCTCGGGCCTCGCCGCCGACGACACGACCGCGCTGATCAGCCTGCTGCACGACCTCACGAAGGCCACCGGCAAGACGATCATCATGACGATCCACCAGCCGGCGAAGGACGAGTTCGAGAAGTTCAGCCACGCGCTCATCCTCGGCTACGGCGGGATCCCGATGTTCTTCGGGCCGACCCGGCCCGACGCCTACCGCTTCTTCGGCACCTGGAAGGAGCGGCTCGGCCAGCCCAACGACGTCGACAACCCGCGCGACATGTTCGAGATGCTCGCGCTCCGGGAGCGGCCCATCTTCGAGCAGCTCCGCGCGCGGAACCCGAACGTCTCGCGCGGCGAGGCCCGGAAGCTCGCGGCGATCGAGTGGCGCAAGGAGTTCTTCAGCGACGCGAACCCGACCTACCGCCGGATGTACTCCGGTCGGCGGGAGATCGGCACCGGCCAGGGGCAGCGCGGCATCCCGGCGGGCCGCGCCACGACCAAGGGGCAGCTCCGCCTGCTCCTCTCGCGCTACTTCAAGGTGAAGATCCGCGACGTCGGCGGCACCGCGATCATGCTCCTCCAGGCCCCGATCATCGGCATCCTGCTCGCGATCGTCTTCGGCGGGCAGGAGAAGGCGATCCCGGCCTGGTGCCTCGGCGCCCTCCAGGAGCTCAGCCGCCGCGCCGGCGGCGGCGACCAGCAGGCCGACGTGATCAAGGGCATGGCGGTCACCACCGATCACACCGCCGCGATCTTCTTCCTCATCGTCGCCGCGGTCTGGTTCGGGACCTCCAACGCGGCGCGCGAGATCGTCAGCGAGCGGTCCATCTACCTCCGCGAGCGCATGGTCAACCTGGGGCTCGTCAATTACGTCCTCTCCAAGTACCTGCTGCTCGCGGTGTTCTGCCTCATCCAGTGCACCGTCCTGCTCGCGATCGTGTTCTTCACCCTCGGCTTCCACGGCGGCGTGCAGGCGTTCGCCATGCAGCTCGCCGCGCTGACCGCGACCTCGCTCAGCGCCGTCGCGCTGGGGCTCCTCCTCTCCACGGTGGTCGCCTCGTCCGAGGCGGCGATGGCGCTCACGCCGATCGCCCTGATCCCCCAGGTCGTCCTCGGCGGGCTCATGGTGCCGATGACGACCGTGCCGCACCTCCGGCCGCTCATGTTCATCATCCCGGCGCGGTGGGGCTTCGAGGGGGCGATCGCGCCGGAGCGGCTCGCCGTCGCCGAGGACCCGGCCTGGGTGATCGACCTGCACCGCAGCGACTCCATCCCCGCGGAGTTCATCGAGGGTGGAAAGTTCAAGTGCTCGATCGCGCAGATGGCGGCCGACAACTACGCGGGCGCGTGGGGCTTCACCTCGTACGATCAGACCTGGTTGCCGTTCGCGGTGCTCTCCGGGATGACCCTGCTGCTCCTCGTCACGCTGTGCGTGTTCCTCAAGCGGCGTGACCCGGTGTGAGCTCGTGGTGACGCCGACGCCCGCCCCCGTGCGCCTCGACGGCTCGACCCCGCCCCGCGCCCGCAGGCGGGCCTCCGCCGCGCTGGCCGCGCTGCTGGCCGCCGCGCTCTCGCCCGCCCCGGCGCGCGCGCAGCAGCCCCCGCAAGGCTCGCCAGCCCCGCCGCAGGCGCCGCCGGGGCAGGCGGCCCCGCCAGCGCCGCCCGGACCGACGGGCGTGCCGCGCGGGGCCGACGGCGCGCTCGTGCAGCCCGCGGACGCCGCGCCCGCGCCGGCCGGGCGGGCGACGCCGCCGCGGGCGCTCAACTACACGCCGCCGGAGTACCCGAAGGAGGCCGAGCAGCAGGGGATCGAGGGATCGGTGACCCTCCAGCTCGACATCGACCGGAGCGGGCGCGTGAAGCAGGCGGTCGTCGTCGAGAGCGGCGGGCACGGGTTCGACGAGTCGGCCGTGGCCGCGGCCCAGAAGCTCGAGTTCGAGCCCGCCCGGCGCGCCGACGGCACCCCCGCCGCGGCGCGCATCCTGTACCGCTACTCGTTCACGCTGAAGCCCGCCGCGCCGCCGCCGGACGCCGCCGGCGCGGCGATGCCCGCCGAGAACCTCCGCGGCACCGTGCTCGCCAGCGGCGGCGACGTCCCGCTCGCCGGCGCCACCGTGTCGGTCGCGCGCACGGGCGGCGCGGCGCCGGCGGCCGCCGCGCCGGAGCTCACCACCGACGAGAGCGGCGCCTTCCGCTTCGTCGACCTCCCGCCCGGGCGCTACCAGGTCACCATCGAGGCGCCCGGCTTCGAGCCGCTCTCCGTCGAGGAGGACATCGCCGCCGGGGAGCAGCTCGAGGTGAAGTACCGGCTCCTGCCCCGCGGCGAGGGCCTCGAGGTCACGGTCCGCGGCGACCGCCCTCCCCGCGAGGTCACGAAGCGCACGCTCGAGCAGCGCGAGATCAACCGCATCCCCGGCACGAACGGCGACGCGCTGCGCTCGCTCCAGAACCTGCCGGGCGTGGCGCGCCCCCCGAGCATCGCCGGCCTCCTGATCGTGCGCGGCTCCGGCCCGCAGGACACGCAGACCTTCATCGACGGCACCCAGGTGCCGCTCGTCTACCACTTCGGCGGCCTCTCCTCGGTCGTGCCGACCGAGATGCTCGAGAAGATCGACTTCTACCCCGGCAACTTCAGCGCCAAGTACGGCCGCGTGCAGGGCGGCATCGTCGACGTCGCGCTGCGCTCCCCCAAGGCGGACGGCGAGTACCACGGCCTCGCCCAGATGGACCTGATCGACGCGCGCCTCCTGCTCGAGGGGCCCGTGCCGTTCCTCGAGAACGTGCGCTTCGCGGTGGCGGGCCGGCGGAGCTACATCGGCGAGTCGTTCGGCCCCGTGCTCGAGGCCGCGGGCGCGGGCGTCACCCAGGCGCCCGTCTACTACGACTACCAGGCCCTGCTCGAGGCCGAGCCGACGCCCTCGTCGCGCCTCCGCCTCGCGTTCTTCGGGTCGGACGACGCGCTCGAGCTGCTCCTCAGCGATCCGGTGCCGAACGAGCCGGCCCTCTCCGGCAACGTCGGAGTGCACACCGCGTTTCAGCGGCTGCAGGTCCGTTACGACCACGAGCTCACCGACCGGGACCGGCTCGAGGGCGTCGTCGCGATCGGCCGCGACGACGCCGACTTCGGGGTCGGGCCGATCTACTTCCAGATCGATCTGAGGACGCTCTCCGGCCGCCTCGAGTACTCCCGGCGGCTGTCCAAGGGGGCGACGTTCAACACGGGGCTCGACATGTCCACGGGCCTGTACACGGTGAGCTTCCGCGGCCCCGCCCCGAACCGCCCGGGCGAGCCGCGGAACCAGCCGTTCTCGACGCGCACCCTCCAGGAGGTCTCGCGCGAGGGCTCGTTCTTCTTCCCCGCGGCCTACGCGGAGCTCGAGCTCGCCCCGAGCGCCCGCGCGAAGCTCGTCCCGGGCCTGCGCCTCGACTACCAGGACCTGAACCAGCAGGTCACCGTGAGCCCGCGGGTCAACGGGCGCGTCGACGTCGCGCACGGGTTCCCGCGCACGACGGTGAAGGGCGGCGTCGGCGTGTTCCACCAGCCGCCGCAGTTCAACGAGGTGATCCCGCCGCTCGGCAACCCGGACCTGCGGTCGACGCGGGCGCTGCACTACGCGGTCGGCGTCGAGCAGGAGCTGACCCGGAACATCGAGGCGTCGGCCGAGGGGTTCTACAAGCAGCTCGACGATCTCGTCGTCGGCCTGGACGAGGCGAGCACGGTCCAGCTCCAGTACCGGAACGCCGGGAGCGGCCGGGTCATCGGCGGGGAGTTCCTGCTCAAGTACAAGCCCGACGATCGCTTCTTCGGCTGGGCCGCGTACACGCTCTCCCGCAGCACGCGGGTGCCGGGGCCCGGCGAGGCGGAGCGGCTCGTCTCGTTCGACCAGACCCACATCCTGACGGTGCTCGGCAGCTACCGCCTCGGCGACGGCTGGGAGTTCGGCGCCCGGTTCCGCCTCGTCTCGGGCAACCTCGTCACGCCCAACGTGTGCAACGTCTACGAGCAGACCTGCGACCCGTACCGCACGAACGCGCTGTTCCACGCGCCGACCGGGACCTATACGCCCATCCCGTTCTCCGGCACGAACACCGAGCGGCTCCCGGCGTTCCACCAGCTGGATCTGCGGCTCGACAAGACGTGGGCGTGGAAGCGCTTCCGGCTCTCGGCCTACCTCGACGTGCAGAACGTCTACAACAACACGAACAGCGAGGCGATCCAGTACAACTTCAACTACACGGCCCGCCAGTACGTCACGGGGCTGCCCGTCCTGCCGAGCTTCGGGCTGCGAGGAGAGTTCTGAGATGCGATCCACGGGAGCGTTGAGCGGCGCGGGCGGCGCGGTGAAGCCCGCCGGCGCGCGGCGCGGGCCCGGGTGGCGGCGCGCGCTGCTCGGGACGCTGGCGCTCGGCGCGCTCGCCGCGCCGGCGATCGCCTCGGGGTGCGTAGCGGGCTTCGATCCGCCGAGCCGCGTGGACGCGCTCCGCGTCTTCGCGGTGGTCGCCGACAAGCCGTACGCCCACCCCGGCGACGAGGTCACCTTCCGGATCCACTACCAGGACGGGTTCGGCGACGAGGGCGACGCGGCGCGGCCGGTGTCCGTCTACTGGTTCGGCGGGTGCGAGAACCCCATCGGGGACGACTACTACGGCTGCTACGAGGACTTCGCGGCGCTCGCCGAGGAGTTCGATGGCTGGGAAGAGGGCGACCCGCTGCCCGAGCTCAACGGCGTGTCCCCCGGCTTCGGCGACACCTACACGATCCGGATCGGAGAGGAGATCCTCTCGAGCCGCGAGCCCCCCGCCTCGGGCCCGCACTACGGCAGCGCCTTCGTCTTCTTCGTCGCCTGCACCGGGACGCCGGGCCCCGTGGAGGACCAGGGCACCGGCCGCGCCGGGACCTTCCCCATCGGCTGCTTCGACTCGAACGGCCGCCGCCTCAGCGCGGACAGCTTCGTCCCCGGCTACACGCAGGTCTACGCCTTCGCCGACGGCCGCGAGAACAAGAACCCGACGATCGTGGATCTCGCGCTCGACGGCGACTCCATGCCCGAGGACTTCGGCGCGATCCGCGAGGTCCGTCGCTGCCCCCTCAGCGTGGAGGAGCGGCGCGAGGTCGGGTGCAGCGCGCCGGATCCGTTCACCGACTGCACCGCGCACAGGCTGGAGGTGTTCGTCGACCCGGAGGACGTGGCGGAGATCGATCCCGACGCGAAGCGGCAGTCGTTGAAGGAGAGCGTCTGGGTCAACTACTACGCCGATCAGGGGGACCTCGACGGGGGCATCAAGCTCGTGAGCGACGCGTCCACGGGGTACATCGAGGACCACGCCGTGACGTGGGTCCCCCCCGCGGAGCCGGGCATCGCCACGATCACCGCGGTGCTGCGCGACGTGCGCGGCGGCTCGCACGTCGTGCAGCGCCTCGTCCGCGTCACCGAGTGACGCCGTCCCTTGGCGGTCAGAAATTCTGCTCGTTTCAGGCGGGTTCAGCCCGCTGCCACATGCGCCCCAGAGCGGCGATCACCCGCAACCGGCTTCTAGTTGCGCGAGCTGCTCGATGAGCTGCGCCGGGCTCTCCGCGGCGCACAGCGCGTCGGCGGCGTCGTGGATGGCGAGCCGGGCCACCTGCGCGAGCAGCTCGAGGTGCGCGCGCCCGCCCTCGCCGGAGACGATGACGGCGATCAGCCGGAGCGGCGCGCCGCCCGGGGTCGGCACGGCGAGCGGCTCGACCAGCGTCGCGAGCACGGCCGCAGGGCAGGCGCCCGGGAGGATCGCGTGCGGGACCGCGACGCCGTTGCCGAGCGCGGTCGGCGACTCGCGCTCGCGCCGCAGGATCTCCTGCGCGAGCGCGCTCGCGGCGATCGCGCCGCCGGGCGGGGCGAGCCGGGACGCCGCGACGTCGATGACGTCCTCGAGGTGCGCACACGAGAGGTGCAGCACGATGCGCTCCGGCGTGAGCAGCGCGCTGAGCCGCTGCGCGGACGCCGCGCCGAACGGCGCGCACGGCGGGAACTCGGCGTCGATGAACGCCTTGACGCGCGCGAGCTGCGGGCCGGTCAGGCGGCGGCGCGCGATGTCGAGGAAGAGCGCGTTCGCCGCCGGGACGCGCTCGAGGTAGCGGGCGACGAGCGGCTCGACCTGGTGGCCGAGCTCCAGGAGGAGCGCCGGCGGGAGCCCGAGCGCGCTCGCGATCGCCGTGAGCCGGTCGGGCGTGGGGATGGCGTCGTGCCCGTGCTCGACGCGGCTCAGGTAGGCGCTGGACACGCCGATGCGCTGCGCGAGCGCGCGCAGGCTCAGGCCCGCCTCGACGCGCAGGAGCCGCAGCGCGGCCCCGAACTCGGCCAGGGAGCGCGCCCGCGAGGCGCTGCCGATGTCGGAGGCCGCGGCCATGGGCTCAGGTGCGATCGGGCTCGGGCTCGGACGCGAGCGCGAAGACCTTCGCCGCCGGCGCCGGCGCCGTGGCGGGCGCCGTGGCGGGCTCGTGGTGGCGCACGACGAGCAGCGAGGTCGGGCACCCCTGGATGATGTGCTCGGCGCGCATGCCGAACCGGCGCTGCGCGAGGCCCCACTCGGGCCCCACGCCGACCAGGACGAGGTCGTAGCCGCGCGCCGCCTCGTCCACCGCGGCCGCGGCGGGCGAGTCGTGCTCGACCACCTTGAGCGTCACCTTGGACTTCCGCAGCGCGTCGCCCTCCTCGCCCTCGAACACCTGGTCCACCGTCTCCTGCGCGCCGAGCGGCGCGTCGCCGGCCCTGCGCGTCGGCTTGACCACGTGGAGGATGGTGACGTCGGCGCCGACCTCCTGCGCCAGCCGGCGGGCGAGACCGAGCGCCGCCTTGTCGTGCGCCGTGCCGTGGAAGGGGACGAGCAGCCGGCGGACCTCCTTGAGCCCGCGGTCGATGAGCACGCCGACGTCGGTGCGGGCGCAGCGCATGACCTCGTAGACGGTGCCGCCGAGCGCGGTCTGGCTGAACAGCGGCTTGTGCCACCCGACCAGCACGAGGTCGGCCTGCTTCACGTCGGCGACGTTGCAGATGTCGAGGCTCGGCTTGGGCGAGACGAAGGAGAGCGGCCGGACCTCGACGTCGAGCTCCTGGGCCCGCGCGAGCAGCGGTGTGAGCGCGGTCGCCCCCTGCTGCTCGGGCGCCTGGTTCACGTAGAACGAGTTGCGGTCGGTCGGCGGGATGAGGCGCAGCGCGTAGAGGCGCCGCGCGTCGGGGCCGCGGCGGGCGAGCGCGCTCGCGAGCGTCACCATGCCCGGGCCGGTGCGCTCGTAGGAGACGCACATGAGCACGGTGTAGACCTCCGCCGCCGCGGCGGGGAGCGGCGTCTGGCCCGGCGCGTCGATGAGCTCCTTGGCGAGCTCCTCCGGCGGGTAGATCCAGCGCAGGAGCGGTGTGGTCATGAACGTGGTGACCAGCGCCATGAGCACCATCATCGTGAACAGCTTGGGCGAGATGATGCCGAGATCGAGCCCGAGGTTCAGGACGATGAGCTCCATCAGGCCGCGGGTGTTCATGAGGATGCCGAGCGCGCTCGCCTCGCGCCAGCGGAGGCCCGTGAGCCGGGCGGCCACGGTGCTGCCGCCGAACTTGCCGACGCAGGCGACCACGATGATGAGGCCGCACATCAGCCAGCCGTCGGCCGAGTTGAGCAGCCCGATGTGGGTGCGCAGCCCGCTGTAGGCGAAGAAGAGCGGGAGCAGGAAGACCACCGCGAAGTCCTCGAGCTTCTCGGCGAGGCTCTGCGCGAAGCTCGTGCCCTTCGGCATGATCGCGCCCAGCATGAAGGCGCCGAACAGCGGGTGGATGCCGATCATCTCGGTCGTCCAGCTCGACACGATGAGCAGGAGGAGCGTGACGGCGACGAGGTCCTGCGAGAGCCCTTCCTTGCTGCCGCCGCGCTCCCCGAGCCGGTTCAGGAACGGTCGGACCACGACCAGCATGCCGCCGATGTAGGCGCAGGCGAAGACCGTGGTCCAAACGGCGCTCACGAGGCCGGTGGCGCGCGTGATCGAGACGACGAACGCGAGGATGCACCAGGCGGTCACGTCGTCCACGGCGGCGCAGGTGATCGTGAGCGCGCCGACCTTCGACTTGAGCAGGCGCCGCTCCGTGAGGATGCGCGCGAGCACGGGGAAGGCGGTGATGCTCATGGCCGCACCCATGAACAGCGTGAACGAGCTGAAGGGGACGGAGCTCTCGGAGAGGCGCGGGTACAGGTAGAGCGCGAGCAGGCCGCCGAGCGCGAAAGGCACGACGATGCTGGTGTGGCTGATGATGACCGAGGCGTGGCCGCGCCCGCGGAGCAGCTTCGGGTCGAGCTCCAGCCCGATGAGGAACATGAAGACGATGAGCCCGACCTCGCTCACCAGCTTGAGCAGCGGCAGCGACTGCTCGGCGAAGATGACCGCGGACGTCTCCGGGAAGAGCCAGCCGAACAGCGAGGGGCCGAGCAGGATGCCCGCCGTGACCTCGGCGATGACCATCGGCTGCTCCAGCCTGCGGGCGATCAGCCCCACGAGGCGCGCGCAGGCGATGATCAAGAACGCCTGGATGAGGAAGCGGGTCAGCGGATTGTGAATCAGTACCTCCACGGCGGACGCTCCCTCCTGATAAGTGTTAAGTGATCGCTTATCAGCAGGGTTGCGACGCTGTCAAGCGGACGGACGCAGGGCGTCAGAGCGCGTGCCGCGGGCGCGGAGCCGCGGACGTACGGGGCAGTCGGGCAGTGTCGGCGGGGGTGGAGAGAAGCAGGAAAGTGTGGCAGACGGGCGCGTCTCGGGGGGAGCAGCGCGCGGCGCTAGCGCCGCTTTCATCCGCCTCTGGGACATGCGTCCCAGAGCGGCGGTCACCAGTCGGCAGGCATGTAGTCCTTGAGGAACTGGCCGTAGCGGTGCTGGCCGGTGAGCAGCCCGGAGAAGATGGGGTCGCAGATGCGGGCGGCGCCGTCGACGATGTCGAGCGGCGGGTGGAAGCCGTGCTCCTCCAGCTTGCGGGCGGCGAGGGCCGCGGGGTCCTCGTCCGTGACCCAGCCCGTATCGACGCTGTTCATGAAGATGCCGTCCTTCGCGTAGTCGGGCGCGGAGGTGCGCGTCATCATGTTGAGCGCGGCTTTCGCCATGTTGGTGTGAGGGTGCCTGTCCGTCTTGTACCGGCGGTAGAACTGCCCCTCCATTGCCGAGACGTTGACGATGTGCCGATCGAACGTCGGCTGGCGCAGCATGAGCGGCTTCAGCCGAGAGTTCAGCACGAAGGGGGCGACGGCATTCACGAGCTGGACCTCGAGCAGCTCGACGGTGGGGACCTCGGCGAGCGTCAGCCGCCAGCTGTTCATGCTCCGGAGATCGACCTGCTGGAGGTCGGCGTCGTAACGGCCCCTCGGAAAGAGCACCTCGTCGAGCGGCTCGTCCCCGGGGCCGGGGATCTGGGAGAGCAGCGCGGGCTCGCGGATGCCGGCGGAGGGGTCGCCGCCGGCGACGAGGGGGAGCGTGCCGCGCTCCCGGAGCACGTCGTAGTCGCGGAGCAGCGGCTGCGCGCTCCCCGGGAGGGCGCGGACGGGTGCGGTCTCGCCCTCGATGAGGTGGGAATAGAAGCCCGGCGGGCGCCGCACGGTCTGACAGGCGTTGTTGAGGACGAAGTCGAGCCGGTCGAGCGTGCGGAGGAGGTGGCGCGTGAAGAGCTCGACGCTCGGCGTGTGGCGGAGGTCGAGGCCGTAGATCGAGAGCCGCGCGCCCCAGACGTCGAAGTCGCGCTCGGCCGAGAAGCGGCGGGCCGCGTCGTGCGGGAAGCGGGTCGTGACGATCACCCGCGCGCCGGCGCGGAGCAGCATGATCGCCGCCTGGTAGCCGATCTTGACGCGGGCGCCCGTGACCAGCGCGACGCGGCCGTCGAGCGGCGCGGTCTGGCTGCGCTTCGTGTAGTTGAAGTCGCCGCAGGGGGTGCACATGGAGTCATAGAAGAAGTGCACCTTCCGGAACTCGGCCTTGCAGACATAACACTTGCGCGGCCGCGCGAGCTCCGGCGCGCCGGCGTCGGACGGCGGCGCAGGCTCGTCGGCGGGGTCGATGGCCGGGGCGGCGGGGTCGACCGCCGGGGCGGCGGCGGGGTCGACCGCCGGGGCGACGGGGGCGACGGCCGTGGACGGGGAGAGGGCGGGCGCGTCCGGCGTGCGGAACACGGGCTCGCGGCGGGCGACGCGGATGCCGGCGGCGTCGAGGATCGCGGTGTCGGCGGACCGCTGCGCGCGCCGGTCGCTCTTGCGGAAGGCCCTGGCGAGCTCGCGCTGCTCGGCGCGCTCGGGGCGCGAGACGCGGCCGGCGGCGAGCAGGAGCCGGCGGCGGTCCTCGGCGCTGACGCCGGCGAGCAACGCGCGGTCGTCGACGAACGCCTCGAGCACCTTCAGGCAGGCGTCGAGATCGGCGGCTGTGAACGGCCGGCCTGCGCCGGCGGCCTCGCGGTCGGAGCTCATCGAAGCGGCGGTGCATAACACACCGGCGCCCCTCTCGCGAACCGCCGGCGCGGAGGGGGGCGGCTCAGCGCTGGTACGGGCAGAGCTTGCCGTCCTCGCCTGTCTCGGCGGGGACTCCCGTCCTGGGATCGACGGCGAGCGTGGCCGGGAACGGCTGAGCGCCCCGCCCCTGCGACGCCTCGGCGACCGAGAGCGCGATCGTGCCGCCGGAGCGCTTGAACGTGCCCTTGTGATGGACGATGCCCGACCAGACGCACGCCACCTTCGGCGGACAGGGGGAGACGCGATCTTCCGCGGTGAAGCTGCCGTCCTTTCCGAAGGAGAGCACACGCTCGTACTTGCGCGGCGCGCACGCGGCCGACGTCCAGGAGCCGAGCAGCGCCTCGTCTCCGGATGCCTGCGCCGGCGGCGCGCTCGACGTCGGCGGCGCGGTCGGCGCGGTCGGCGCGGCGGTGGTCGGCGCCGTCGCGGTCGGCGCCGGCTCGGGCGCGGGCTCTCGCGGACCGTTGACGGTGCACGCGGCGAGCGACGTCAGCAGCGCGGCGAGGGGCAGGCGGGAGGTTCGCATCGCAGGCGCTCATCCCATGGCAGCTCGACCCCTGCAACCGCGCGCGCCGGGCTCGTTCGGCGTCGCCGCCGCGGCGGCGACGCCCCGGGCGCGGCCGGGAAGCGCGTCATCCCAGCAGCGCGAGCAGATCCTCCCGCGTGAGCGAGACCGCCTTGTCCGCCTCGCCCAGCGCCGCCCCCGCGATCGCGCGCTTGCGATCCTGGAGCGCGAGGATCCCCTCCTCCACCGTGTCCTTCGCGACGAGCCGGTGGACCATCACCGGCCGGTGCTGTCCGATGCGGTGGGCGCGGTCCGCCGCCTGATCCTCGACCGCCGGGTTCCACCAGGGGTCGAGCAGGAACACGTGATCCGCCGCGGTGAGGTTCAGGCCCGTGCCGCCCGCCTTGAGCGAGATGAGCATCACCGGAGGGCCGCCCGCCGACTGGAACTCCGCGACCACGCCGCCGCGGTCGCGCGTCGAGCCGTCCAGGCGCGTGAACGAGATCCCCGCCTCGGCGAGGTGCGGCTCGACGAGGTCGAGCAGCGACGTCCACTGCGAGAAGACGAGCGCCTTGTGGCCGTCCGCCACGCACTCCTCGAGCGCCTCGAGCAGCCGCGTCACCTTCGCGGAGGGCGCCGTCCGCGCCGCCTGCGCCGCGCCCGCCTCGCCGACGTACGAGCCCGGGATCAGCGCGGGGTGGCACGCCGCCTGGCGGAGGCGGAGCAGCGCCTCCAGCGCCGCCATGACGCTCGCCCCCGCGGCGAGCTTCGCCACCACGTCCTTGCGGGTGGCCGCGTGCACCGCGTCGTAGAGCTCGCGCTCGGCCTCCTCGAGCTCGCAGTAGAGCACCATCTCCGAGCGCGGCGGCAGCTCGGGCGCCACCTCGCGCTTCAGCCGCCGCAGCACGAAGGGGCGGATCTTCTGCCGCAGCTCGGCCGCCGCGCCCTGCACGCCGTCGGCGATCGGCCGGCCGTAGCGATCCTGGAAGGCGCTGCGCCCGCCGAGCAGGCCGCGGTTCGTGAAGTGGAGCAGGCTCCAGAGCTCGTCGAGCCGGTTCTCGACCGGCGTGCCGCTCAGCGCCACGCGCAGGTCGGCGCGCAGCGCGAATGCCGCCCGCGCGGCCTGGCTGTCGGGGTTCTTGATCGCCTGCGCCTCGTCCAGCACCACCACGTCCCAGGCCTGCGCCGCGAGCAGCTCGACGTCGTTGCGGAGCACGGCGTAGGTGGTCAGCGTGATGTCGGCCGCGGGATCCAGCGCGCGCCGCGCGCCGTGGTAGATCGCGAACCGGAGGCCGGGGCGGAAGCGCCGGATCTCGTCGGCCCAGTTGTGGACGACGCTGCGCGGGCACACGACGAGCGTGCGGCCGCGCAGGGCGCAGAGCGTCTGCAGCGTCTTGCCGAGCCCCATGTCGTCGGCGAGCACCGCCCCGAGGCCGGCGTCGCGCAGGAACGAGAGCCAGTCGACGCCGCGGCGCTGGTAGGGGCGCAACGTCGCGGTCAGGTCGGGCGGCAGCGGCGCCTCCGGGAGCGACGCGAAGCCGTCGAGCAGCGGCATCAGCCGGTCGAAGCCGGACGGGCGCGGGTGCTCGATCTCGTCGCACAGCGCGGCGAGCGCCGGCAGCGCCGCGGGCGGCACCTCCTTGTCGTCGCGCCGCGCCGCGAGCAGGTCGGCGACGCGGGCGCCGTACTTCTCGAGCCACGCCGAGGGCAGCGGCGCCCACCCGCCGCCGAGCAGCGGCACGAGCGGCAGGCCGTCCTGCCACGCGCGGATCACGGCCGCGGCGTCCGCGCGCTTCGGCGGCGCGCCCGCGCCCTCCTCGGCCTCCCCGTCGTCCCGCCCCGCCGAGAGCGTGAACTCGACGTCGAAGGCGCGGTCGTTGATGACGAAGCGCGGCACGAGCTCGGCCTTGCCGAAGAGCTCGCCGCGCGCGTCGGCGAAGGCGCGCGCGTCCCACGCCTCGAGGCGCGAGGCGAAGCGGATCGCCTCGGCGCCGTCGAAGTCGACCCGGCGGCCCGGGATGAGGTGGAGCTCGTCGCGCAGGCGGATGAGCAGCTCGCGCTCGGCGGCCTCGTCGCGGACGGGCACGGGGCCGGACAGGTGCACGAGCCGCCCGTTCTCGATGCGCGCCTCCGGCGGATCGCCGTACACGAGGCTGGGCACGACCGAGAGCGTGTGGTCCTTCTGGCTGAGCTCGAGGAGGATCCGCGGGCGGGACGCGCCGCCTGCGCGGGGCAGCCGCTGGCTCTGCACCGTGACCGGGACGCGCTTCTGCAGCTCGGGCAGGACCTGGGTCACGAGCTTGCCGAGGTCCGCGCGCGCGAACACCCGCCGGAGCGGCAGCCGCTCGAGCTTCGGGCCGGTGAGGTCCGTCTCCCGGAGCAGGTGGAGCGTGCCGCCGCACCGGACGACGCCGGACGCGATCACCTCGTCGATGCGCGGGTCCCGCTCCACGAGGAGCGCGGCGCCGTCGTCGTGGTCGCGCACCGTGGCGCGGGGGCCGATCGCCTCGCTGGAGACGCGGACGGGCGCGCCGTCGAGCTCCACGTCGGCGACGCCGGCGAGCGCGGCGAAGAGCTCGGGCTGGCGATCCGAGGGGAAGTAGCCGTGCTGCTTCGCGCCCACGAGGCGGTCGATCGCGAGGTCCTCGTGCGTGGGGTAGAGATCGGGCGGCTTCGGTCCGGGCCGGCCCTCGGACGCGGGCCCGCGCTGGGCGCGCCCGGCGACGCTGGCGAGCGAGAACCGGAGCGGCTCCTCGGCGCCGCTCGCGTGCACGATCATCCGCTCGAGCGCGAGCACGAGGCCCTTGCGCCGGAGCCGGTAACGCAGCCGCGCCGGCGCGGGGGCGGGCCCGACGCCCACGCGGCCCGACGCGGGCGCCGCGCCCGACGCCGGCGACGCGCCCGACGCCGGCGACGCGCCCGACGCCGGCGACGCGCCCGCCGCGGGCGCCTGCGAGAGCGCGATGGCCGCGGCGACGACGTGCGCGCAGGGGTCGACCTTGCCGCCGCAATCGCACGTCCACTCGGCGTCCGCGGGGTAGAGGGTGACGCTGGGCGCGACGATCTGGCCGGGCGCCTTGACGCGGATCAGGACGGCCTCGCCGCGGTCCTCCCGGCCGAAGGCGGCGCCCTCGCGGGCGAGCTTCACCCCCTGCGACCAGAGGCCCGGAAGACAGGCTTTGCGGATGGCTTCGAGAAGACCCTGCACGGCGACTCCAGACGCCCTCGCCCGGCCCGGGGCGCGATGAGCGCGCTCTCTGGACCGGCGACCGGCACCACTTCTTGAGGATGTTCACAGGAAGCGGAGAGATCGGGAAGCGTATCAGGCGTCTTGCTCCGCCGCCTCGGTTCCAGGTTCCGAGGGGCTTGCCTCGGCGTGAAAGGAGCGCTGCTCTAGCAGAATTCCCCGGCCGTGCGGCCCGGGAAGGCGAGCTCCGCGGGCGCGGGGCGGCGCGGGGCGCCCGCGCGGGCGCTACCGGCGCGTCAGGTGCTCGCGGTAGCGCGTCGTGAGCTCCATCCAGCGCAGCGTGAGGATCGGCTCGCGCTCGAGCCGCTCCTGCCAGCTGCGGTCGACCGCCTTCCAGAGGTCCCGGTCGGCGATGCCGTGGCGCAGGAGCGCCCGGTCGAACAGCGAGGCCACGCCGAGGGAGGCCTCGGCGCAGAGGACCGCGTACTGCTCCAGGGTGAGCGAGGGCAGCCCGCGTCGCCCCCCCGAGGGGTCCCGCTCCGAGGCCGGCCCCGCGGCCGCGAAGCCCGAGGTCCCCCGCGCGGCCGGGGCGGCGCCGGTCTCGCCGGGAGGCCGCCGCGAGGTGACCCCCGACCGGGCGCTGCCGCCGTCGAGGTGGAACGGCTCGGCCTCCGCCGGCATCTTGATGGAGGGCAGCGGCATGGCCCGCGGCACCTCGACCGGCTCGTCGGCCTCGTTCTCCGCGGAGCGCGGCAGGGGGACGATCGCCGATCGCGGCGCGGCGGCTGCGCGCCCCGGCGGCACGGAGGACTCGGCCTCCCAGGCGCCGCGCGACGAGGGCGCGCGATCGCCGTCCGGCGCCGCGAACGTCAGCACCGGGCCAGCGTCGGTGATCTCCACCTGGAGGACGGGCCCACCCCCCTTTCCGCGGACGATGAGCCGATCCCCCGACGGGGTCGCCTCGATCTCGTAACGCCGCCCGGACGAGAGGGTGACGACCGCGGCGGCGACCGGCGCGTCGCTCGCCGCACCCGGCAAGCCGTTTTCCTGAAGGCGGGATGTCGACGGCTGCAGCGCGGGCTCGGTCGCGGTTGGGTCCCCACTCATCGGCAGGTTGAGCGTAACGCACGGAGCGCGCGCGCCGCGAGCGCTTTCGGCGGCCGGCGACAGGGGCTCGCCCACACGCTCGCACGGCCTGCAACGCGCCAGAGAAGCGCCGACAGCGGCCCCGCGCCCCGGCTGTCGAGACGCGGCTGGAGGCGCTGTCTCACCTCATGGAGCCGATTACGGAGACCCACGCACCTTCATTTCGCATCACGCAGCGCTGCGCCCGCCCCTGCGCCGCGCAGGCAAGCGCGGCCCGCCGTCGCGTGGGCGTAGAATTCCTCGACGCAATCCGTAAGGCGACACGAAGGCGTTCTACCGACGTCCCTCGACGTCGTATCCACCGGGAGCGGTTGAACCTGTAGTAAGGCCTTGGGCCGATAGCTCTGGCCGAGCTGAGGAGGTCTCATGGAGACGACCCGTCGCGCGCTTGCCCTGGTGCTCGCCGCGTGCACCGCAGGATGCGGGGTCACCAACACCGTCACGCAGAGGACGTGCGAGAGGCGATGCAACAGCACGACGGACTCGGGTGTCTGCGTGTCCTGGTGTGGCCGGTGTCTCGGGGACTGCCTTCCCGAGCCCCCGGAGGGCTTCGACCGCCCTTCGCTGCTCTGGGTCGGCGGCGCGCGCGACACGCCGGACTGCCCACCCGAGGCCCCTGTCACCGTCCTCCTGGGTTACCTCGACCCTGACGCGCAGCTCGACTGCCCTCCATGCTCGTGCAGCGAGCCCACCTGCGGTCCGCCGGACGAGCTCCAGATCAGCAGCTCGGCGACGTGTGATGGCGACGATCTCGCGCCCTACGACGCCCCGGACATCCTGAGCGGCGCCTGCGCCGCGCCCGGCGCGGGGCTGTCGACGGGGCGGAAGTCGCTCCTCGTCAACCCACCCGAGGTGGGCGCGTGCGAGCCGATCGTCGTGTCCCCCCCCGGCACCGCACATCGTCTTCTCGCCGTGGGAGCGCATCGGAAAGGCGTGTGGGGGTGTGCTCCGCGAGTTCATGTGCCACGATCCGTCGGCAACCTGCGTGCCGTCCGACACCACGGAGCTCTTCTCGCAGTGCATCCTGTACCTCGGAGACGGAGAGGTGACCTGCCCGCAGGAGTACCCGGTTCAGCAGGAGGTCTACGGCAGGATGGTGGACGAACGCGAATGCACGCGGTGCACCTGCGGCCCTCCGACAGGCAGCAATTGCACCCTGGAGCTGAGCACCTACCGGGACGACGGGTGCAACGATCGGATCGCTACCAGCGAGGTGTCGCAGCACGCCGCGGCCTGCATCGCGCCGACGCCCGGAGCTCGCCCGCAGAGCATCCAGGCGACCTGGCACGCCAGCGCTCCCGGCAGCTGCGAGCCGAGCGGCGGGGAGCTCACAGGAGAGATCCGCATGAAGGCGCGGAGCGTCTTTTGCTGCGCGGCAGCCCCGGGCGCACCGGAGGAGTGACCGTCTCCAACAGACCATCAGCATCCCCCTGAGCGCACAGGTCCGGCATGCCCTGAATCAAGTTCGGGCGTGGTCACAGCAGAGGACGCCCGGAGGAGCACACACGGTGAAACCACGCGTCATCTCGCGATCTCGCGTCACCTCGCGTAACTACGCGTAACTACGCGCAACCACGGCAGATCCGCCTTGCCGCACAAAAAAACTTCCATGCATAGAGAAACAAAAGAACAAACCCACAATGCATTTCCTGCATCGAATCGGGCGCACAAAAAGCTTTACGTGCGCTGCAAAGCCGGTATCTACAGGAGCACGACGTGCTGACGACCACGTCGTGCTCACCTTCCGTCAGACGGCGGAGGTGCAGTGAGGGGGGGACTCAGGGTGATCCCGCGGGTGTCGGGATGCTGAGGAGGGTCACATGGCTCGGTACGGCGGCCGGACGGGGGCCAGTGGGGCGCTTCGGTTCGTGGTGTTCGCTCCGCGCGACGCGGCAGAGACGCCGCCTTAACCGGTGCGCCGATGCGACGCGCCGGTTGCGCCGCCACGCTGGTTGTCCTCCTGGCGACCTCCGCGGCGCGCGCGGATACGCCTCGGTCTGAACCGCAACGGAAGGCGCCTGTGGACGACGACGTGATGCGCGGCGAGATCTTCGCGGCCCCGCTGCTCGCGGTGGGGCTCTTACCCGCGCTCGGCGGAGGGGCGGGGCTCGGCACGACGTTCCGCGCGACCGACGTGTCGATCGCCCTCGAGGCCCGCATGTTCACCTCGCTGGCCGACACCTTCGCGGAGGGGGTCCTCGTGCACGCGAGCCTCGCGATGCCGGCGCTCAGCGTGTGCGGGCACCGCGGGCTCCTCTCGGTGTGCGCCGTCTTCGACGCCGGGGAGCTGCAGATCACGAGCGACCCGGGGATCATCATCCAGTCGCGCCGGCCCTGGGTCAGCTCGATCGGCCTGCGGCTCGGCGGGGACTGGCGCTTCTCCGAGCGGATGGCGCTGCGCGGGTTCGCCGAGCTGCACGCCCACTACAGCCGCCCGTCGGTCTGGGTGAACAACAAGGAAACATGGCAGGTCCCGCCGGTCTCCGGGGTCGTCGGCGTGGGGCTCGTGCTCCCCCTCGGGCGTCTGTAACGGCGGCGCCGGGGCCGCCGCGCCGGACGGAGCGCGGCCGATGCGATCGCGATCCCTGCTGCCCTGCCTGGACGAGCGAGCCGGCGACCGCGCCGCGATGAGCACCATGTCGAGAACGTCAGCAAGGAACACCGGGGCGCCGCCCGCGGCGCCGAGGGCCTCGGCGGGCCGGGCGCCGGCCTGCCTCATCGCGGCGGCGGTCGCCGTCCTCTCGCCGTGCCGCGCCGGCGCCGCGCCCCCTCGGGCCGCGGTGCAGCTCGACTACCAGCGCGCTCCGGGGGCGGAGCGCTGCCCGCGCGAGGATCTGCTCCGCGAGGAGATGGCCCGGCAGCTCGGCTACGATCCGGTGCACCCGGAGGCCCCCCTGCAGGCCAAAGCGCTCGTCTTCCGTGGGCCGGGCACGGAGATGCACGCCACCATGGATGTCTACGACGCGGCGGGCCTCGTCACCTGGTCCCGCCACCTGGTCGCTTACAACGACGACTGCAGGGAGCTCGTCCTGAACATGGCCCTCTCGCTCCGCGTCGCGCTCGACCCGCGCCTGCGCGCGCAGCCCGAGCCTGCTCCCCCCCCCGGCGCCCCGCCCCGCCCCGAGGCCGAGCCGCCGGCCGAGGCCCCCGCGCGCGCCGCGGGGCCCGGGATCCGCGTCGGGTTCGGGGGGGCCGCGGCGATCGGGTTGCTGCCGACCGTGAGCCCAGGGCTCTCGCTGAGCGGCGCGCTTCGTTACCCCTCGTTCTCGCTCGGCCTGGAAGGCAGCGTCTATGCTCCTGCCGAGCTGAGCATCGACAGGGCGCGCGTCGCCGCGCTCTGGCTCGCAACGGTGAGCGCGATGCCGTGCATCCAGGACGAGAGCCTGTTCGGCTGCGCGCTCGTGTCGCTCGGGGCCCTGCTCAGGTCGGACGAGGAAAGGATCCTCACCACCCCCGATCCGTCGCTCTGGCTTGCCGTGGGCCCGCGCGCCGGCGTGGAGTGGTCGATCTCCGAGCACTTCGCCGTCCAGGTCCACGGGGACATCGCGCTCCGCCTGACGCCGGTCGAGCTCGCGACCGCGGCGAAGGTCCTCTGGAGCGCGTCCGCGTTCGGCGGGCACGCCGGTCTCACGCTGGTCGTCGATCTCACCTCTGCGCCACGGCGGGCGGCGGCGCCGCGCGCTCTCCGCACGCCGGCCGCGCCGGCCGCGCGAGCGCCTCACTGACCAGCTTCGCGACGCAAGGTCGTTTTGCTCGAGGGGGAATAGAGATGGGGTCTCCGGTACGCAACAGCAAGAGCAGATCCGTGGAACCGTCCCACGCCTTCATGGCGGCCGTCGCCGACGAGCACTTCGCGTTCATCGCCCGCTACCTCGCGCGCCTCGGCGTCCGCGCGCAGGACGTCGAGGACGTCGCCCAGGAGGTGCTGGCCGGCGCCTACCGCGCGCTGCCGCGCTTCGATCCGAGCCGGGGCAGCGTGCGGTCGTGGCTCATGGGCATCGCCACGCACCAGGCGTCGAACCACTTCCGGCGGGCCCACCGCCGGCGCGAGCGCCTCCGGCCGTTCGACGAGCTCGCCGCGCTGCCCGACGGCACGCCGGACTCCGAGCAGCGCGCCATCGCGAGGGACCGGCGCGGCGTGCTGGACAAGCTGCTCGAGGAGATGCCGTTCGAGCGCCGCGCCGTGTTCGTCGCCCACGAGATCGAGGAGCTCGACATGGCCGAGATCGCAGAGCAGCTCTCGATCCCGCTGAGCACCGCGTGGAGCCGGCACCGGCTCGCCTGGATCGACATCGAGGCGTCGGTGCGGCGATGGCAGGCGCGGCAGCGCGGCCGCGGGCTCGCGATGCTGCCCTTCAGCGCCGGCGCGCTGGTGCACGAGGCGCGCGCCGATCGGGAGGTCGCGGGCGCGCTGCTCGCGAGGTTCTGCCGCCGCGCGCTCGACGCGCTTTCGCCGCGCCGCCTCGCCCTCGCCGGCGGCGCGGGCGCCCGCGCCGCCCTCTACGCCGCCGCGGCCGCGGTGGGCGCCGGTCTGGTCGCCGCGCTCGCGCTGAGCGCGCCGCCCGCCGCGCCCTCGCCCGCGCTCGCCATGGCCGCCGCGGCGCCCTCGCCTGCCGCGCCGCCGCCGTCGCCCGCGCCTGCCGCGCCGCGGCTCCCGGGCGCCGCCGCAGCGGCCGGCGTGCCCGGGGACGACCGTGCAGCGGGCGCCACCAGCGCCTTCACCTCGCGGGCCCGCAGCGCCGCGCTCCCCGGGTCCAGGCCCGCGGCCCGCCCAGCGGGCGACGCGGCGTCGCGCCCCTCGCCGGCCGCCGCCGCTCCACGTCGCCCGCGGCCGGCGGAGGATCGCGAGATCGCCGCGGAGCGCGCCCTCATCGACGGCGCGATCGAGGCCCTCTCGAGCGGCCGTCACGCGGAGGCGCGCCGCCGCCTCGCCGATCACGCCCGGAGGTTCCCCGCGGGCCGCCTCACCGCGGAGCGCGACGCCGCCCTGCGCGCGCTCCGCGGCAGGCACGCGCGCTGATCAGGCCGCCGCCGCGCGGCCGCCGGCGCCGCGCGCACGTCCACGGCGCTCCGGGGCGGGGATCACGGCAATCGCGCGCGCACAGAAGCCGCGGATCGTTCTTCGGCGGCCGATTGCTTTTTTTGAGATGGGAGCACGGCTCCTCCTAATTAAGCGAGCATGGGACAACCGCACCGCGCTCCCGCGCCGTCGATGCCGCTGGACAGGCAGCGCGCCTTCGTCCGGCTCTTCCGGGGAAAGACCTACGACTCCGTCTGGAACTGGCTCCGGCGGCTCGGCGTCCCGCGCCGCGACCGGCGAGACATCCTCCAGGACGTCTTCCTCGCAGGATACGAGAGCTTCCCCACCTACGATCCGCTGCGCGCGCGGCCGGAGCGATGGCTCAACAGGATCACCGTTCACGTGGCCGCGCATTACCGCGATCGGGCGCACCACCGGCGCGAGGAGCTGTCCGCCGGCCGCGCCCCGCGCGTCGCCGACGAGCGCCCGAGCGCGGAGGACCAGATCGACGCCGAGCAGACGCGCACGCTCCTCCTCTCGCGGCTCACGTCGCTGGACGCCGAGGAGCGGAAGATCCTCATCGAGCACGACCTCGACGGCGTGCCGATGGCGACGGTCGCCGAGCAGCACGGGATCCCCCTCTCGACGGCCTACAAGTGGCGCGCGCGCGCGATCGGCGCGCTGCGCGCGCTCGTCGAGGAGCCCCGCGCCGAACGCACGCGCAAGGCGCCGCGGCGCGCCGCCGGCCGCGACCCGTGGGAGCAGGGCCCGCGGCCAGCGGCGCCGCCGGCGCGCCCCGCCGCCCCGGAGCGGATCGCGGCGCCCTGCCGACCGCCGGGCGGCGCGCCCCGCCGCCGGCGGCGGGGCGCAGGGCCGGCCCACCCGCCGGCGGCCAGCCCGTGAACGGAGACCCTAGGCGCGCGGCCGCCGAGGCGCAGCCCGCGGCAGCGTGCTCGAAATCTACAGGCTGACCGTAATGTTCCTGAACCGAATCGGTGGATCGTGATGACCGGGGCGGCGCGAGGAAAGCAGGGACGTTTTACGGGCGGGTGGTCGGGGCAACTCCCGTCGCGCTATGCTGGCCGTCCCGACGATGTACTACTCGACCGACGACCTTCGTATCGCAGGGCTGAGGCCCTTGATTCCCCCCGCCATCCTTATCGAGGAGATCCCCGTCAGCTCCGAAGCCTCCGAGACGGTCGCGTTCGCGCGCAAGGCCGCCGAGCGCGTGATCACGGGCGAGGACGACCGGATCATCGTGGTGGTGGGCCCGTGTTCCATCCACGACCCCAAGGCTGCCCTGGAGTACGCGGCGCAGCTCCGGGAGGTGCGCGATCGCCTGAGCGACGACCTGCACGTGATCATGCGCGTGTATTTCGAGAAGCCGCGCACGACGGTCGGCTGGAAGGGGCTGATCAACGATCCCGACCTCGACGGCAGCTTCTCCATCAACAAGGGGCTCCGCGTCGCCCGCGGCCTGCTCCGCGACATCGCCGAGCTCGGCCTCGCGAGCGGGACCGAGTTCCTCGACACGATCACGCCGCAGTACATCGCCGACTTCATCGCCTGGGGGGCGATCGGCGCGCGCACGACGGAGAGCCAGATCCACCGCGAGCTCGCCTCGGGGCTCTCGTGCCCCGTGGGCTTCAAGAACAGCACGGAGGGGGACGTCCAGGTCGCGGTCGACGCGGTCCGGGCCGCGCGCGAGGCGCACCATTTCCTGTCCGTCACCAAGCAGGGCATCTCGGCGATCGTGGCGACCCGCGGCAACGCGGCGTGCCACGTGATCCTGCGCGGCTCGCAGCGCGGGCCCAACTACGCGCCCGAGCACGTGCGGGAGGCGGCCGAGCGCCTGACGAAGGCGGGCCTGCCCCGCCGGCTGATGGTCGACTGCAGCCACGGCAACAGCCAGAAGGACCCGGCGCGCCAGCGGGGCGTCGCCGAGAGCCTCGCGGACCAGCTGCGCTCCGGCTCGCGCGACATCCTCGGCGTCATGATCGAGAGCCACCTCGTGGGCGGCCGGCAGGACCTCGCGCCGGGCAAGCTCCCCGTCTACGGCCAGAGCATCACCGACGCCTGCCTCGGCTGGAGCGACACCGTGCCGGTGCTCGAGCTGCTCGCGCAGGCCGTGCGCGACCGCCGGGCCAGCAAGGCCGCGTGACCGCCGCCGCGCCCTGAGCGAGGGGCGCGCGCTCTCCCGGGCCGGGCAAGCCGGCACGCCCTGCATCCCGCGCGATCCCGCACGTACCGACGCCGCGCTGACGTCGCACCTGCCGTGCCGGCGCGCGATGCGCTATGCAGCCGGGAGTCCCGGAGGGATCCATCATTCTCTCGGAAATCCTCATCATCCTGGCGCTCGTGCTCGTGAACGGCGTCTTCTCGGGCGCCGAGATCGCGATCGTCACGATCCGCAAGACGCGGCTCGAGCAGCTCGTGCAGTCGGGCAGCCGCCGGGCGCGCGCCGTCAAGCGGCTCCGGGAGAGCCCGGAGCGGTTCCTCGCCACCGTGCAGATCGGCATCACCGTGGTCGGCGCCACGGCGAGCGCCTTCGGCGGGTCGACCCTGGCGCAGGACCTCGCGCCGCTGCTGCGCGCCCTCCCCTGGATCGAGGACGCGGCCGACGAGCTCGCGCTGGCCGCGGTCGTCGTGCTCGTCTCGTTCCTCTCGCTCGTGCTCGGCGAGCTCGTCCCGAAGTCGCTCGCGCTCCGCTCCTCCGAGCGGTACGCGCTGCTCGTCGGCGCGCCGCTCCGCGGGCTGTCGTCGCTCGCCCGCCCGCTCGTCTGGCTGCTCACGGCGAGCTCGAACCTCGTGCTGCGGCTCTTCGGCGACCGCACGAACTTCGTCGAGGCGCGCATCTCGCCCGAGGAGATCCAGCAGATCGTCGACGAGGCCGCCGAGGCCGGCTCCGTCGACAAACGCGCCGGCGAGATCGCCTCCCGCGCCATCGACTTCGCCGAGCTCACCGCCCTCCAGGTGATGCTCCCCCGCGGCCGCGTCGTCGCGATCCCGCGCTCGGCGACGGCCGAGGAGGTCCAGCGCGCCGTGCTGGACCACGGCCACACGCGGCTGCCGGTCTACGAGGGGTCCGTCGACGACGTGATCGGCTACGTCACGGTGCAGGACGTGCTCTCGCTGCTCTGGGGCGGCGGGGAGTTCTCGGTGCAGAGCATCCTCCGGCCGGCCTACTTCGTGGTCGGGTCGATGCCGGCGGTCGATCTCCTCCACGAGATGAAGCGGCGGAGGCTCCAGCTCGCCATCGTCGTCGACGAGCAGGGCGGCATGATCGGCATCATCACGATGGAGGACCTCGTCGAGGAGCTCGTCGGCGAGATCTTCGCCGAGCACGAGACGCCGCCCGCGGCGACGATCCGCCGCGATCCGGACGGGTCGGCGCTCGTGCCGGGCGACATGCCGGTCCACGAGGTGAGCCGGCAGCTCGCCATCGCGCTGCCGGACGACGACCGCTGGTCCACGGTCGCCGGCCTCTGCATGGGGCTCGCCCGGCGCATCCCCGCGCCCGGCGACGTGCTGACGACGCCGGACGGCGCCGAGATCCACATCGTCGACGCGAGCCCGCGGCAGGTCCGCGCCGTGCGGATCCACGTCCCGCCCCCGCCGCCCCCCGAGGAGGGCGACGAGGAGCCGCCCAGCGAAGCCTGAGCCGCGGCCGCCCGGGACCGACCGGGGCCGCCGGGCAGGAGCGAGGCGCCGCGCGCCGCGTCACAGCGCCGCGCGGGCGCGTGTCATGGAGCCGCGAGAGGGGGCGCCGCGGCGGGCGCCCGCTGGAAGTAGTCGACGACCACGTAGCGCCGCGCGAGGAGCCCGAAGACGAGGGCGGCGATCAGGATCAGCGCCGCGAAGAAGAGGAACTGCATCGCGCCCGTGAAGACGTTGAGCGCCGCGACGCCGGCGGTGATCAGGTTGCCGACCGCCACCGTCGTGTTCCACACGCTCATGATCGTGCTCTTCATCTCGCGCGGGGCCTGGGAGTAGGCGAACTCGAGGCCGGTGGTGGACACCAGCACCTCGGCGAACGTGATGAGCACGTAGGGCCCGGCCTGCCAGAGCACGCTGAGCCGATCGCCGGAGGTCATCGCGGCCTCGATGGCGGCGACGGCGACGAACGAGAGCCCGGCGATCGCCATGCCCGCCGTCATGCGGCCGAGCGCCGTGAGCCGGACCCCGCGCCGCTCGAGCGCCGGGTAGAGGATCATCGTGTTGAAGGGGATGATCAGCATCACGAGGAGCGGGTTCAGCGCCATGATCTGCGCGGGCGCGAGCGTGCGCCCGAGGACCTCGAGGTCCATGCGGGTCGCCTGGACCACCCAGGTGGACCCCTTCTGGTCGAACAGCGCCCAGAACACCGGGACGGGGGCGAAGATCGTCATCAGCCGCAGGACGGCCTTGGCGCCCTCGACCGCGCCCTCGGGGTGCCTCCCCCGCGCCGCGTCGAGGAAGTGCCCGCGCCCGGCCGCCGGCGCGCCGGCGCGCCGGCCCCGCAGCGCGTCCCAGAGGACGCGCAGGAACGCGTGGGGGTTCTTGCCGGTCGGCGGCACGTGGACATACCTGTCGCGGCCCAGCCAGAACACGACCGTCGCGATGAGCATGAGCGCGCCCGGGATCCCGAACGCCACCGTCGGCCCGAACCACTCCAGCGTCTTCGGGATCAGCGCCGAGGCGAAGAACGAGCCGAAGTTGATGATCCAGTAGAAGAGCGCGAACACGTTCTTGACGAGGTGTTTGTTCTCCTCGGTGAACTGATCCCCGACGTGGGCCGAGACGCAGGGCTTGATCCCGCCCGAGCCGAGGGCGATGAGCCCGAGCCCCACGTAGAAGCCGGTCGGGCTATTCTCGAAGATCGCGAGGCAGGCGTGACCTGCGCAGTAGACGAGGGAGAGCCAGAGGATCGTCCGGTACTTGCCGAGGAAACGATCGGACAGGAAGCCCCCGAGGAGCGGGAACAGATAACAGGCGCTCACGAACAGGTGGTAGTTGGCGCTCGCCACATGCTTGTGAAGCAGCATGTAGTTGATCATGAAGAACGTTAAGATGTTCTTCATGCCGTAGAAGCTGAAGCGCTCGCACGCCTCGTTTCCGATGATGTACTTGATCTGCGGGGGGGAACGAGCTCGCAGCGGTTCGCGTTCGTGTCATGGCAGGCCCTCGGTCGCGCGCCCGGCCCGTCGTAGACTGGCGCCGCGGCCCGGGCAATCGCCGCCTCTCCGGCTGGTTTCCCCGGCTGTCTCCGCGCCTACACGCGCCGCCGCCGCGGCCCATCTTGCCCGGTGCGAAATGCCCCGCTGCGGCGCGACGCCGCGGCGGCGTGCCCCCTCGCCCGCATCGCGACGGCGAATAAACGGGTACAGCCGTTGCTTGAAGGGACATCGAGGATCGTCGAGCAGGCATCGAGAGGTTTCTCGACCGAGCGAGCCGGGCGGCACCGCCCAGCGCGTGGGGTCGCCGGCATCTCCCGCTCCAGAAGCGCCGCTCGCGCGCCTCCAGGAGCGAGACACCATGAAGTGGTCATTCAGGGTCGCCCGGGT
The DNA here is from genome assembly GCF_002950945.1 of Sorangium cellulosum. Classification (GTDB taxonomy): domain Bacteria; phylum Myxococcota_A; class Polyangia; order Polyangiales; family Polyangiaceae; genus Sorangium; species Sorangium cellulosum_E. The sequence continues at coordinate 3,769,739 of NZ_CP012673.1, read as the reverse complement.
CGCCGGGATCGATGTCAACGTGCACGCGACGTTCGGCCTCATCGTCGCGCTCGGGGCGTTCCAGTGGAGCGCCCACCACGGGGGCCGGGGCGCGCTGTTCGGCGTCGCGCTGACGCTGGCGCTCTTCGCCTGCGTGGCGATGCACGAGCTCGGTCACAGCCTCGTGGCGAGGCGCTTCGGGCTCGCGGTGCGCGAGATCGTGCTCCTGCCCATCGGCGGCGTCGCGATGCTCACGGGCCGCCCGAAGAAGCCGCTCCACGAGCTGCTCATCGCGCTCGCCGGCCCCGCGGTGAACGTCGTCCTGGCCGCCGTGCTGCTCATCGTGAGCGCGTCGTTCGGCCTGCTGTCGGGTCTGCCCGCCATCGGCCCGGACGCGGTCCCCTCGCTGGGGACGGCGGTCGTCTGGCTCCTCGGCGCCAACGTGGCGCTCGCGGTGTTCAACATGATCCCCGCCCTGCCCCTCGACGGCGGGCGTGTGCTCCGGGCCGGGCTCGCCATGGCGATCGGCCCCGCGCGCGCGACGGCCGCGGCCGCCTCGATCGGGCAGGCCATCGCCGTCCTGCTGTTCGCCGGCGCCGTGCTCTCGGGCCACCTCGTGCTCGCCTTGATCTCGGTGTTCGTGTTCCTCGGCGCCACGCAGGAGCGCACGGCGGAGCGCGCGACCTCGATCCTCGGCGGCGTCCCGGTCGGGCGCGCTTACAACCGCCGCGCGATCGTCCTGTCGCCCTGCGATCGCGTGAGCGACGCCGCCGAGCACATCCTCACGACCTACCAGACCGACTTCGCGGTCCTGCTCGACGCCGCGCCGATCGGCGTGCTGACGCGCGCCGACGTGGTCCGCGCGCTCGCCGGAGGTGGGGGGAACGCCTACGTGGCAGGCATCATGCGACGCGACGTCGTCCGGGTGGACGCGGATCGCTCGCTCGACGAGGTGCTGCGGCTCATGTCCGAGAAGAACACGCCGGTGGTCGCGGTGTACGACGGGGAGAGGTACCTGGGCCTCGTCAGCCAGGACGACATCGCCGAGGCGCTCACGCTGCTCCAGTTCCTGCCGACCTCGACGCGTCACGGCACGGCGTCGCCGGCGGCGCGGCGCGCCGAGGACATGATGTAAGGCGAGCGGACGACAGCGACGTGAGCCTGACGCGCGCGCCCCCGTCACGAGTCGCGCGGCGCCGCCGCGAGGATTGACAGCGTGGAAGCCCATCGGCGTATCCTCACCGGGAGCTCCTCGCTACGATCCCCGTCGCCGGCAGCGCTGCTCTGCCGAGGGAAGGTTCATGGAAAAGCTGAGTTCGCGCATCAGGATCGCGCCGTCATACACCCTGCTCTGGCTCGCCGCGGCGGCGCTCGTCGCGCCGGCGTGCTCGGACGGCGGCACCACCACGCCCGCGTGCGAGGCCCCGAGAACGCAATGCGACGGCGTCTGCGTCGACGCGAGCACGGACCCGAGCCACTGCGGCACGTGCGGCACGACGTGCGCGAGCGGAGAGACCTGCAGCGCCGGCGTCTGCGCTCCCGGCTGTGACGACGGCCAGACGTCGTGCGGCGGCGAGTGCGTCGACCTCGAGACCGAGGAGGCGAACTGCGGCAGCTGTGGCGCCGCCTGCGAGGACGGCGAGACGTGCGTGGCCGGCGAATGCCAGGCGGCCGGCTGTCCCGAGGGGCAGGCCGAGTGCGACGGCGGGTGCGTCGACACCGCCTCGGATCCGGCGAACTGCGGCGAGTGCGGCAGCGCGTGTGACGAGGGCCAGACGTGCGAGGCCGGCGCCTGCCAGAACGGCGAGTGCTCCGAGGGGCTCACCAACTGCGACCGGGCGTGCGTCGACACCGCGGTCGACGAGCAGCACTGCGGCGGCTGCGGTGAGCCGTGCGCCGAGGGGCAGACCTGCGAGGCCGGCGAGTGTGAGGACGGCTGCGGATCCGGGCTCACCGCCTGCGGCGAGGCCTGCGTCGACGTCCAGACGAGCTCGGCGCACTGCGGCGGCTGCGACGAAGCGTGCGGCGCCATGCAGGTCTGCCAGGCCGGCGCGTGCGCGTGCACGGTGAGCCCGGGCCAGGACCTCGGCCGCACCGTGCCCCAGTTCGTGAACAGCTCGACCATCGGCGCGCCGAGCACGTACTCCCCCTCCTGCGTGGCCACGAGCGCGAACGAGCGCATCTTCTCGTTCACGGCGGCCACCGCGGGCGTCTACTCCTTCGACACCAGCAGGTCCGGTTACAACACCGTCGTCGCGCTGCTCGACGCGGCGGGCTGCTCCGAGCTCGCCTGCAACGCCGATCCGGGCGCGGCGCGCGTCACGCAGGACCTCGGGGCGGGCCAGACCGTGTACATCGTGGTCGACGGCGCGGACGGCGAGACCGGCGCCTTCGAGCTGGAGATCACGCGCGCCAGCGCGCCGAGCTGCCCGGCGGGCGAGCTCACCTCCACGGTGCCGCAGACGATCACCGGCAACACGGCCGGCCGGCCCAACAGCGTGCGGCCGACGGTGACGGCGGACTGCCCGCTGTCGTCGACCGCCTCCGACGCGGGGTACACGTTCACGGCCCCGGTCGCCGGCGACTACGTGTTCGACACGTTCGGCTCCTCGTTCAACACGGTCCTCCACATCCACGACGCGACGTGCGGCGGGCCGCAGCTCGCGTGCAACGACGACACGACGGTCGAGCAGTCGGAGGTCACGGTGACGCTCGCCGCGGGGCAGACGGTCGTGGCCGTGGTCGACGGCTCCGACACCAGGTCGGGCGCGTTCACGCTCAACGTCCGGCGGGCCGTCCCGCCGCCGACGTGCGACGGCTCTGGCGCCTGCGGCGACGACCGCTCGGGGTGCCTCGGGTGCGCGCTCGTGGGCAACTGCGAGGACGAGCTCGGGGCCTGCGGCGACAGCGAGGCCTGCGTGGATTTCATCGACTGCTACGTCGTGTGCGGGACGGACGCCTGCCGGCAGGACTGCGCGACGAGGAACCCGGCCGGCGCCGCGCTCTACCGCGAGCTCACCACCTGCATGTACTGCGAAGAGTGCCCGATCGACTGCGCCGGCGTGGGCGCCACGTGCCCGTGAGCGCGCGCGGCAAATAGAAAAGGAGCGCTGCTCGTGGTACGTACGACGCGATGCAGCGCATCCTCCACGGCCACTTCTGGACGATCGCTCCCTGGATCAAGCATCAGATCCTCGCCCCGCCGCTCCCCCCGTCCTCGCCCTTCACGGTCCACGTCGACGACGCCACGGACGGCCCCGTCCGGCTGCTCGGCAAGATCCGCCACCGGGACGACACGCGCTCGCTCCTCGTCGTCGTCCACGGCCTCGGCGGGACGGTCGAGAGCCACTATGTGATGGAGGCCGCCGCGCGGGCCGAGCGCGCCGGGCTCGCGTGCCTGCGCCTCAACCTGCGCGGCGCTGGGGGCGACGGGGCCGGCATCTACCACGCCGGCCTGTTCTCCGATCTGCACGCCGCCGTCACCTCCCCCGAGCTCGATCGGTACGAGCGTGTGCTCGTGCTCGGCTACTCGCTCGGCGGGCACATCGCCCTCCGGTACGCCGCCTCCGGCGCGGTCGACGCGCGCGTGCGCGCCGTGGCCGCCATCTGCCCGCCGCTCGATCTCGAGCGGACGGTGACCGCCATCGACCGGCCCGAGCGCTGGGTGTACCGCCGCCACGTGATGTCGGGGCTCAAGGAGATGTACAGCGCCGTGGCGTCGCGCCGGGCCGTGCCGCTGCCGCTCCGCGACGCGCTCGCGATCCGCACGATCCGCGAGTGGGACCGCCGCATCATGACGCGCTGGTTCGGCTACGAGAGCGCGGAGGTGTATTACGCCCGCGAGAGCGCCGCCCCGCGCCTGCGCGATCTGGCGGTCCCGTCGCTGCTCGTCGCGGCGGAGGCCGACCCGATGGTGCCGCTCGACACGGTGCTGCCCGCGCTCGAGGCGCACCCGCGCTCGCCGCTGCTCGAGGTCCAGTGGCTCCGGCTCGGCGGGCACGTGGGGTTCCCGCAGACGCTGAGCCTCGGGTTCGGGACCGTGCCGGGCCTGGAGTCCCAGGTCATCCACTGGCTCGGGCGGCATTGACGCGCCGGAGAGACCCCACGGCCGCGGCAGCGGGCCGGCCCCCGGCCGCGGCAGCGGGCCGGAGCGAGTAGACGTCCACGTCCACCCCCGGGCTGTACAGCACGTGCGGCGCGCCCTCGGGCGCCGGCAAGCCGGCCGCGGCCACGACGGTCTCCTCCACCTCCATCACCTCGGCCCGGTGGAGCGGATACGGCACGTGGTGCACCTGGCCCACCTGCAGGCCGCGCGGGCTCGCGGCGAAGAGCAGGTACCGCTCGGCCAGGAAATGCTCGAAGGTCCCGGGCGCCGCGGCGCCGAGGGGCGCGCCGACGCGGTATCGCGCCTCGAACCGCGCGGGCACCGGGCCGGGCCAGCGCCGCTCGCTGCGGTAGTGGACCTCGCCGTCCCTCGCCTCCATGTCCATCGACGCGTGGTGGTAGGGCAGGTGCCAGCCGGCCCGGGCCACAAGCACCGCGAGGGCCTTCGCCGCGTCCAGGCTGAAGAACCACACCCCCGGATCCCGGCCGCCCGCGTGCACGTAGGTGCGGACGTTGAGCTCATGGAAGTTCGAGATCCCCGGCACGCTCGGCGACCACCACGGGCTGACGTCGCGCATGGTGAAGGCGACGACCCCGACGTAGGCCCTGCCCTCGAAGGTGTCGAGCTCGAGCTCGGCCGGCACCACGGCGCGCAGGGCGGGGAGCGGCGTCTCCCAGTGGAGGAAGAGCAGCTCTCGCCAGCGCTGGAAGCCCGCGGGGCGCCCCGCGGGGCGAAGCATGGGTGCGAGTCGATCCACGGCGGCCCAGCGTAAGGCACCGCCGCGAAAATATCTCCTCTCGCGGCCGGCGACGGCATGGGGATATCCTGCGCGCAGCGACGGGCGAAACGGAGACGAGTCGGAGCGGAGGGCCGAATGAAGAAGCTCATCAACGCGCCGGACGACCTGGTCGGCGAATCGCTCGAGGGCATGGCGCTGGCCCATGCCGATCTCCTCCGGGTGAACGCCGCGCCGGCCTTCGTCGCGCGGGCGCAGGCGAAGGGCCGGGGCAAGGTCGCCCTCGTCTCGGGCGGCGGCAGCGGGCACGAGCCGATGCACGGCGGCTTCGTCGGCCGCGGCATGCTCGACGCCGCCTGCCCCGGCGCCGTGTTCACGAGCCCGACGCCGGATCAGATCTTCGAAGCGACGCGGGCGGTCGACGGCGGCGCCGGCGTGCTCCACATCATCAAGAACTACACCGGCGATGTCATGAACTTCGAAATGGCCGCCGAGCTCGCGCGCGAGGCGGACATCCCGGTCGAGGGCGTGGTCGTGAACGACGATGTGGCGGTCGAGGACAGCCTGTACACGGCCGGACGGCGCGGCGTGGGGACGACCGTGCTCGCCGAGAAGATCTGCGGCGGCGCCGCGGAGGCGGGGCGGCCGCTCGACGAGGTCGCGGCGCTGTGCCGGCGCGTGAACGCGCAGGGCCGCAGCATGGGGATCGCGCTCTCGGCCTGCACCGTGCCGCACGCCGGCAAGCCCTCGTTCGAGCTCGGCCCCGACGAGATGGAGGTCGGCATCGGCATCCACGGCGAGCCCGGCCGCCGGCGCGCCAGGCTCGAGCCCGCGGATCGGGTGGCCGAGCTCCTGATGCAGCCGGTCCTCGACGACCTGCCGTTCAAGCCGGGCGACGACGTGCTCCTGTTCGTGAACGGCATGGGCGGGACGCCGCTCATCGAGCTCTACGTCGTCTACCGCAAGGCGCACGCGATCGCGCGCGAGCGCGGCCTCAACGTCGCGCGCAGCCTCGTCGGCCCGTACATCACGTCGCTGGAGATGGCCGGCGTGTCCGTGACGCTCCTCCGGCTCGACGAGGAGATGAGCCGCTGGTGGGACGCGCCGGTGCACACGCCGGCGCTCCGCTGGGGAGCCTGAGCCATGCAGACCTTGAGCGGCGACCAGATCGCGGCGTGGCTCGAGCGCGCGGCCGAGGTGCTCGAGCAGGAGAAGAATTTTCTGACCGAGCTCGACGCCGCGATCGGCGACAGCGATCACGGGACCAACATGGCGCGCGGCTTCACCGCGGTGCGCGCCCGGATCGGCGGCCTCGATCGCGGCGACGTGGGCGCGCTCCTCAACGGCGTCGGGATGATCTTGCTGTCGACCGTCGGCGGGGCGAGCGGGCCGCTCTACGGCACGTTGTTCCGCGAGGCCGCCGTGAAGGCGGCCGGCGCCGCGGCGCTCGACCTCGAGGCCCTCGCGGCGTGCCTCGAGGCCGGCCTCGAGGGCATCCAGCGGCGCGGCAAGGCGGTGCCCGGCGACAAGACGATGGTCGACGCGCTCGGCCCGGCGGTCGACGCGCTCAAGGCCGCCCTGCGCGCGCCGGCGGCCGCGGGCGACGGCGGGGGCGGCCCGCTCGCGCGCGCGCTCGACCGCGCCGCGGAGGCCGCGCGGGCCGGGGCCGAGGCGACCGTGCCGCTCGTCGCCCGCAAGGGCCGGGCGAGCTACCTCGGCGAGCGCAGCGCTGGGCACCAGGACCCCGGCGCCACGTCATGCTGGCTCTTGCTGCGGAGCCTGGCCGCGACGGCGACAGCATGAGCGCGGCGGCGAGCCGCGTGGGGCTCGTCCTGGTCGCGCACAGCCGCGCGCTCGCCGAGGCCACCGCGGCGCTGGTGCGCCAGATGACCGGCGACACGATCGCGATCGCCTGCGCGGCGGGCGCGGGCGAGGGCGGCGCCGAGCTCGGGACCGATGCCGTCGCCGTGGCCGCGGCGATCGAGCGCGTCTGCGGGCCGGCCGGCGCCGTCGTGCTGATGGACCTCAACGGCGCGATCCTGAGCGCCGGGGTGGCGCTCGAGCTCGTGGATCCGGCGCTGCGGTCGCGGACGCGCCTCACCGGCGCGCCGATCGTGGAGGGCGCGGTGCTCGCCGCGGTCCGGGCGGCGTCGGGCGGGACGCTCGACGAGGTCGCGGACGACGCGCGCCAGGCGCTCGCCAGCAAGGTCGCGCAGCTCGACGAGGCCGAGCGCCCCACCGTCGTGGCGGCCGCCGCGACGTTCGCGCCGACCGCGGCGGCGGCGACCGCGGCGCTCGCGGAGGCGACGGCCGACCTGGCGATCGCGGCGGCGGCGGCCGACCTGGCGATCGCGGCGGCCGCCGCCGACGTGGCGGTCGCGGCGGCGATGGCCGACGTGGCGATCGCCGATCCGGCCGGCCTGCACGCCCGCCCGGCGGCGCACCTCGTCGTGCGCGCGGCGGGCTTCGACGCGACGGTCACCCTCGAGAACGTGACCGCCGGCCGGGGCCCGGTGCCGGCCTCGAGCCTGATCGCGCTCGCCTCGCTCGGGGCGCGCCGCGGCGACGTGCTGCGCCTGCGCGCGGTCGGGCGGCAGGCCCCCGAGGCGGTCGAGGCGCTCGCGGATCTGCTCGGGCGCGCGGCGCCGGGGGTTGCGCCCGAGGAGCCCGCCGTCGCCTCGGACCGCGCGATCCCGATCGCGCCGGGCGTCGCGTTCGGCCCGCTGGTGCGGCTCGTGCGCGAGCTCCCGCCGATCCCCGAGACCACGGTCGACGACCCGGAGGCCGAGGCGGAGCGGCTGCAGCGGGCGCTCGTGCTCGCGACCGAGGAGCTCTCTAGCGCGCTCTCGGGCAGCGACATCCTCGACGCCGAGACGGCGCTGCTCTGCGACCCGGCCCTCGTCGACCGGGCGCTCGAGCACATCGCGCGGGACCGGTGCAACGCCGCCTGGGCCTTCCGCCAGGCGGTCGACGCCGCGGCCGCGATCTACCGGCAGCTCGACGACCCGTACCTGCGGGCGCGCGAGGCGGACCTCCGCGACGTGGGCGACGCCATGACGCGCGCGCTGCTCGGCGGGGCCGCGGCGGCGCTGCCGGAGGGGCCGCCGGCGGTCGTCGTGGTCGACGACCTCACGGCGACGGAGGCCGCGCGGCTCGACGCGCAGCGCGTGCTCGGCGTGATCGACCGGCGCGGCGGCCCCACCTCCCACGCGGCGATCCTGCTGCGCGGCGCCGGCATCCCCGCGGTCGCCGGGGCCGCGGGGCTCGTGCCGGAGGCGGGCGGCGCGCGCGCCGGCCTCGACGGCGCGACCGGCGAGGTCTGGATCGATCCCGATCCCGCGACGGCGCGCCAGATCGAGCGGCGGCAGGAGGCCTACCGCGCGTCGCGGCGGCCCCCGGGCGCCCGCGACGGCCGGGTGCGCCTCGCCTGCGGCCGCAGGATCGAGCTCTGGGCGAACGTGGCGGGCCCCGCGGACGCGCGCGCCGCGCGCGACGCCGGCGCCGTCGGGATCGGGCTCCTGCGCACGGAGATGCTGTTCCTGGGCCGCGTGGACGCGCCCGGCGAGGGCGAGCAGGCGGCGCTCCTTGCGGAGATCTTCGACACCTTCGCCGGCGCGCCGATCGTGGTGCGCACGCTCGACGCGGGCGGCGACAAGGCGCTGCCGTACCTCGCGCTCGAGGCCGAGACGAACCCTTGCCTGGGCGTCCGCGGCGTCCGGCTCTCGCTCGAGCGCCCGGCCCTGCTCGAGGCGCAGCTCCGCGCGATCCTGGTGGCAGGGCGCGGCCACGACGTGCGCGTCATGGTCCCGATGGTCTCGACGGTCGCCGAGGTGAGCGCGGTGCGCGCCGCGCTCGAGCGCGCGCACGAGGCGCTCCAGGCGGCCGGCAAGCCGCACCTCTGGCCCGTGCCGGCGGGCATCATGGTCGAGGTGCCGTCGGCGGCGCTCCTGGCCGAGCGCCTCGCGCGGCACGCCGATTTCTTCAGCATCGGGACGAACGATCTGACGCAGCACACGCTGGCGGCCGAGCGCGGCCACCCGCGGCTGCACGCGCTCGCCGATCCGGCGCACCCGGCGGTGCTGCGGCTGGTGCGCGTGGTGGTCGAGGCGGGGCACGCGACGGGCCGTCCGGTGGCGGTGTGCGGGGAGGCCGCGGGCGATCCGGACGTCGCGCCGTTGCTGGTCGGCCTCGGGGTCACCCGGCTCAGCATGTGCGCCTCGTCGTTCGACGCGGTGGAGGACGCGCTCTCCTCGACCTCGTTCGCGGCGCTCGCGGCCGCCGCCGAGGCGGCGCTCGCGGCGGACGACGCCGCGGCCGCCCGCGCCGCCAGCGCGGCGGCCCGGGCGCCGGGCTGACGGCCCGGGTCGGCCGCGGGCCGGCGGTTACAGCGATCCCGCGGGCGGCGCGCCCTCGTGGGCGGAGCGCGCGGTGGCGTCCTCCGCCGGCGGCGGCGCGCCGGTCGGGTGGCCGAGCACACACGTGCTGCCGTCCGGCAGCAGCGTCGCTGCGTCGCACTCGGCGCGCTCCCAGCCGCGGGCCCGGGCGGCGTCCGTGTTGGAGAGGTCGGCGCCCCGGAGGTTCGCGGCGCTCAGGTCGGCCCCTTCGAGGACCGCCTCCATGAGCGCGGCGCCCGACAGGTCCGCGCCCGAGAGGTTCGTGTTCCGGAGGCTCGTCCCGCTGAGGTTGGCGCCGGACAGGTCGAGCGCCGACAGGTCCTGCCCGTCGAGGTGGCGGTGCCCTTGCCGCACAAGCTGGTGCACCGCGTCGGCCCGGGCGCTGGGGTCGCCCGAAGCGAGCGTGGCGCGCAGCCGGAAGACCACGAGCCGGGACGGCTCGACGCCGTGGGCGAGGATCCCGACGACGGCGGCGAGCGCGAGGCGGGCGCCGAGGGCGCGCGCGGCGCCGCGCTCGGCGTTGAAGGGCGGCAGCGCGAACGTCAGGAGGGCGAAGCCGAACGCGCCGCCGGCGTGCGCCACCCAGAGCAGCCCGGCGCTAGGGACCGGCGTCAGCGCGAGCGTCAGCGCGAGCCCGAGCAGGAGCGCGCCGCCGGCGAGGGCGACGTACACCTCGATGTGCCGGGGCACGAGGGGCGCCTGCTGCGGTGCGCCCAGGGCGGCGGCAGCCGCGGCTGCGCGCGCTGCAGCAGGCGCGGCGTGGCGTCGGCCGGGCGACGGCTCGGTCCGGTCCTCGGGCTCCGCTGGGCGGCGCGGTGCCGCCCCGAGCCGCTGCGACGACGGCCCCGACCCCAGCCTCTGCGACTCCGGTGCAGCCCCGAGCCGCTGCGACTCCGGTGCCGCCCCGAGCCGCTGCGACTCCGGTGCCGCCCCGAGCCGCTGCGACGACGGCCCCGACCCCAGCCTCTGCGACTCCGGCGCTCCCGGCCGGCGGCTCCATTCCGCGCTCTCGGGGATGGCGCCGGCGCTCGCGAGCGCCTCTCGCAGCACGGAGGGAAACGAAGCGACGTCGTCGAACGACACGCCGGCGCTCGCGAGCGCCAGGATGGCCTCCTCGTCGAAGCCGGAGCGCGTGCAGGCCGACGCGTCGACGTGCGCGCCTGACAGCGAGCTCGCCGCGCTGATCGAGCGCGGGAGCTTGGCCCCGCGCAGATCGGCGGCCGTGAGCAGCGCCCCGCCGAGCAGCGCCCCGGAGAGATCGGCCCAGCGCAGGTCCGCGCCGGTGAAATCGGCGCCGGCGAGCGAGGCCGCGTCGAGCCGCGCCCCCCCGAGGTTGGCGCCCGCGAGCCGTGCCCGGTCGAGCCGCGCGCCGGCGAGGTTGGCGCCCTGGAGGTCGGCGCAGAGCAGGTGCGCGGCCTCGAGGTCCGCGCCGGGGAGCTCGATCGCGGTGCTTTCACCGCCGCGGCGCGAGGCGAGGGCGCCGAACAGCCTGCTGAGCGCAGCGGTATCCATGGCGCCCCGCTACTCGTCCGGATCCTGGGCGCCGATCTTGCTCGCGAACACGGTCTGGCCGTTCTTCACGTAGCCCTCCAGCGCGAACCACGCGTCCCGCCCGTCCCCGTCGAGATCGCCGCGCGCGTAGGCGGCCCACCGGTGCTCCAGCGGCACATCCGACGGGAAGCGCCCGGAGACCGGGATCGGCGACCCGTTCACCCGATACCGGTACTGATAGTATTGCGGCTGAGTGACCTGGAATCCAAGGCACCTCCACCCCTCGGTCGTGCTCCCGGTGTTGTAGTCCGCACCCTCGTTCCGTTTCGGCACGTAGCGAGTCCCGCGGACAGGCCAGAACGCATCGGGTACGGTGGTCGAGCTGGCGCAGAGCGCCTGGCCCCCCTGGTTGCGCTCCTGCAAACGGTCGACCGACATCACGACCGCCCTCGCGATGCCGCCGATGGTCTGCTTGGCCTCGGCTGACTTGGCGAACACGAGGTATCTCCTCACCCCGTAGGTGGCCAGGGCGGACAGGACCGCCACGATGCTCGCGGCGATCATCACCTCGACGAGGGAGAACCCTCGTTGGCGCCGCCCCCGAGATGCCCAATCCACGTCCGCGTCAGATCGCAAATGCCTTACCACGATACATCAATAACCTGACCCTCCGTCAATGAACAATCGGAAACCAGGCGTCGCGCCCTCGCGCGCGCCGTTTGGTCGGGGGGTGTGGGGGACGTGGGGTCGCGGCCTGCGGTCGGCCCACGTAGGCCACGTAGGCCACGTAGGCCACGTAGGCCACGTAGGCCACGTAGGCCACGTGGGGAGCCGGGGAGACGTGGAGGTGAGCGCGCGTGGCGCGCGCTGGGCTCGGGCGCGGGAAGGCCGCGCGTGCCGGGCTCAGGCGGCTCAGGCGCGCGGGCCGGCCGTCTTGGGCGGCGGATCGCCCGCGAGGAACGCCTCCAGCGCGTCGGCGATACGCTCGCCGGTCTTGCCGTCCCACCCCTCGGGCACGGTGCCGCGCTTGCCCTTGCCGTCGAGGATGGCGTCGACCTCGCGCGCGATGAGCGCGGCGTTGAGCCCGACGACGGTGTTGGTCCCCTCCGTGACGGTGATGGGCCGCTCGGTGCCCTGGCGCATGGTGAGGCACGGGATCCCGAGCGCGGTGGTCTCTTCCTGGATGCCGCCGGAGTCGGTGGCGACGAGCAGCGCATTGCCCATGACGGTCACGAAGTCGTCGTACCCGAGCGGCTCCATGATCCTGAGCCCCTTCGTCCCCTTGAGCCGCGCCGAGAGCCCGAACGACTCGGCGCGCGCGACCGTGCGCGGGTGGACGGGGAACACCGTCGGCAGGCGCTGCGCGATCGCGGTGAGCGCGTCGAGCGTCTCGGTGAGCCTCTCGGCGCTATCGACGTTGGCGGGCCGGTGGAGGGTGGCGATCGCGTACCTCTTCGGCTCGAGCCCGAAGCGCGAGAGCGCGTCGGTCTGCCGCTTGAGGGCGTAGTGGACCGAGTCGATCATGACGTTGCCGACGAACCGGACGCGCTCCGGGGGGATGCCCTCGGCGAGCAGGTTGGGGTGGGCGTCGCGAGAGGGCGTGAGCAGGAGGTCCGAGAGCTGGTCGGTGAGGACGCGGTTGATCTCCTCGGGCATGGTCCAGTCGCGCGAGCGCAGCCCGGCCTCGACGTGGACGACGGGGATGCCGAGCTTCGAGGCCGCGAGCGCGCCGGCGAGGGTGCTCGTGACGTCCCCGACGACCACAACCACCTTGGGCCGGTGCTCGATGAGGTCGGCCTCCGCGCCGACGAGCACGGCCGCCGTCTGCTGGGCGTGGGACCCGCCGCCGGCCTTCAGCGTGTGATCGGGCGTGGGCAGCCCGAGGTCCCGGAAGAAGACGTCGCTCATCGTCGGGTCGAAGTGCTGTCCTGTATGCAGGAGCCGCATCGGCAGGCCGCGCGCCTTGAGGGCGCGGCAGATGGGGGCGAGCTTCATGAAGTTCGGGCGCGTCGCGGCGACGAGGTAGATCATGGGATCGCGGAGCATGCCGGGTTCCGCGGCGCGCTACCAGCGCGTTGTGGCGCGATCGCCGCGCGCCCTCGCGTGGCGCCATGAAGTGCGGACAGAGCCACCCGCGCCGACAAGCCAGCTCGAAGCGACACCCTCCTTCCGGCGAGCACAACATCCAACCTCGCGCGATCCAGAGGAGGTCTCGCGAACTTGCCACGAGAACGTCAGGCCGCCGGAGGCGGTAGGTGGTCGCGCGGCGCAGCGAAGGCCGATGTCCGAGCCCATTGGCCGTGTCTCCTCGGGTTCGGCGGGGGAGACACGGATCAGGCGAGTTCGGCGCTCGCTGCGTCGCGCGTCGCGCGCCGCGCGCCGCGCGACCACCTACCCCTCCGGCGGCCGGCCCCCCACTCCCGTACGCCCCACGATTTACTCGCGCCCCCCCGTCCTGTACACGCCCCCCGTGCATCTGACCGTGCTCCTCCACGGCGACCCGCGGGCCCCCCAGCAGGCCCGGCTCGGCGCCGCCCTCGCGTCCCGGGGCCACCGCGTCATCCTCTGCGACGCCCCCGGCGTCGCCGCCGCGATCCGCCGCGAGCACGGCCAGCGCTGCGAGGAGCTCACGCTGCTCTCCTCGGTCGCCGCCATCCCGCAGCCCCTCCGCCGCCTCTGGGCGAAGCGGCGCGCCCGCGAGCTCGGCGTCGACGTCGTGCACCTCAACTTCCTGCGCCCGTGGCACGACCTCTGGTCGACGATGCGCGGCGGCCCCCCGATCCTCGCGACCGCCTGGGGCAGCGACATCAACGACGACGTCTTCCAGAAGACGCGCAGGACGACCCGCCGGCTCGATCACGTGCTGTCCCGCGCCGCCGCCGTCTCGGCCGACAGCGTGCCGCTGCTCTCGCGCGCGAAGGCGCGCATGGGCGCGCGCGCCGCCGCCGTCCCTTCCCGGATCGTGCTCTGGGGCGTGGATCTCGAGACCTTCGACCGGCAGAAATCGCTCGACGGAGCCGCGCGTTTCCGCCGCGCGCTCGGGATCGAGCCCGGCCAGCGCGTCCTCCTCAGCCCGCGGCAGACCAAGCCCCACTACCACCCCGACCGCATCCTCCGCGCCTTCGCCGCGAGCCGGTGGGCCAGGGAGGGCGTGCTCGTCATCAAGCTCCACGGGCGCCCCGAGGAGGTCCCGTGCAAGGAGGCGCTGCGCGCGCTCGCGGGCGAGCTCGGCGTCGGCGCCTCCGTGAGGTTCGCCGACCCGTGCCCCTACAGCGAGCTCCGCGGCCTCTACGCCATGGCAGACGCCGCGGTCTCGCTGCTCGAGGCCGACGGCGTGCCGTCGACGTTCTGCGAGCTCGCCGCGCTCGGCGTGCCGATCGTCGCGAGCGACCTGCCGGCCTACGAAGGCGTGCTCCAGCACGACGAGCGCGCGCTCCTCGTGCCGCCCCGCGATCACGGCGCGCTCGTCGCGGCGCTCGACCGCCTGATCGACGAGCCGGACCTCGCGCCGCGCCTCGCCGAGCGCGGGCGCGCCTGGGCGCTCGAGCACGCCGACTGGCAGCGCTGCGTCGACCAGTTCGAGGCGCTCTACCGCGCCGCCATGGCGTGCTCCATCGCGCTCTCGCGGGGGTAGGCGCGTGGCGAGTCCGCTCATCACGGTCGGCATCACCTGCTACGCCGAGGGCGACTGGCTCCTCGAGTGCTGGGAGAGCCTGCTCGCCCAGACCGACGACCGCTGGGAAGCCGTGCTCGTCCTGGATGGGACCGAGCACCGCCGCACCCAGGAGGTCTTCGCGTCGATCGAGCACCCGAGGCTGCGCAAGGCCCGCATGCCCGTGAACATGGGCCCCTACCCGACGCGCAACCGCGCCTTCGAGCTGACCGAGACGCCGTACCACTTCTACCTCGACGGCGACGACAAGCTCCCCCCCGACGCGATCGCCAAGGCGAACCGCGCCCTCGAGCAGCACCCGGGCGTCGGCCTCGTCTACGGCGATTACGAGCTCTTCGGCAAGCAGCGCCGGTTCTGGCGTTACCCCGCCGCCGTCGCGCCGGACGACTTCGTGTCGAGGCAGGCCCTGCCCGCCGGCTGCGTCTACGAGAAGGCGCTCTGGGAGCGGCTCGGCGGGTTCGCGCCGGAGCTCGCGCGCGGCAACGGCGACTACGATTTCCACATCGGGCTCGCCGAGCTCGGGGTGCGCGGCGTGCACTGCGGCGGCGTCGCCGTCCTCTACCGGACCGGCCACCCGACCAAGGTCTCGAGCAGCTACGCGCGGCGCTACCACGAGACGCACGAGATCATCGTCGCGCGCCACCCCCGCTTCTTCGCGGATCCCGGGCGCCGGGCGCTGTTCCTGGCCCACGGCGAGAAGCGGTCGGCGGAGGCGAACTACGCGGCGGGCGACGTGGCCCGCGCCGCGGAGCTCGCGTGGTCGGCCCTGCGGCGCGGGCTCTCGCGCGACCGGACGCTCTGGAAGATCGTCGCGGCCGCGCGCCTGCCCGGGCCGGCGCGCGCCGCGCTCCGCCGGCTCGGGCTCTGACGGCGCGTCAGGCGCCGCCGCCCGACGGCATCGCCCCGGCGACGCCGCCCACCCCGGGCGCCGCGTCCTGGCGCTCGCCCTCGGCCGAGCGCCGCGCCCGGCGCAGGCGCCACCACCGCTCGACGCTCATCACCGGCAGGATCGACATCGCCACCAGCGTCGACTTGACCCACGCGTCGAGCGGGAGCGGCGCCGAGCCGAACAGCGTGTGCATGAACGGCACGTAGACGAAGCAGAGCTGCAGGGCGAGCAGCCCGCCGATGCCCACGTAGATCCACGGGTTCGAGAAGAGCCCGATCGTCAGGAGCGAGTCGCGCAGCGACCGGCAGTTGATCACGTAGAAGATCTGGAACAGCACGACCGTCGTCACCGCGGCCGTCTGCGCCTCGCGGTACGCGACGTCCGACACGACGCCGCCGCGCACCTCGGTGAAGTACTCGTACAGGAACACCCCGATCGCGCCCGCCGTCATGAGCAGCGCGACGATCGCCGTGCGCACGAGGACGAACCGGCTCAGGATCGGCTCGCGCGGATCGCGCGGCGGGCGGCTCATCACGTCCTTCTCCATCGCCTCGAACGCGAGCGGCAGCGAGAGCGCCACCGTCGCCACCAGGTTCACCCAGAGGATCTGGACGGCGGTGATCGGCATGAGCGGCACGCCCCCGGCGATCGGGAAGATCATCACCGCCACGAGCAGGATCAGCGCCTCGCCCAGGTTCGTCGGCAGCACGAACGCCAGCGCCTTCACCAGGTTGTCGTAGACGCGGCGCCCCTCCTCCACCGCGGCCCGGATGCTCGCGAAGTTGTCGTCGGTCAGCACGACGTCGGCGGACTCCTTCGACACCGCCGTCCCTGTGATCCCCATGGCCACGCCGATGTCCGCCTGCTTCAGCGCCGGCGCGTCGTTCACGCCGTCGCCCGTCATCGCCACGACCTTCCCGTCCGCCTGCAGCGCCTTCACCAGGCGGAGCTTGTGCTCCGGCGCCACGCGCGCGAACACGTGCGTCCCCGCCGCGGCCCCGCGCAGCTCCTCGTCCGAGAGCCGCGACAGCTCCGTGCCGTTCATCGCCCGCGCGCCGCCCTGCACGAGCCCGAGCTGCTCGCCGATCGCCCGCGCCGTCGCCAGGTGATCGCCCGTGATCATCTTCACCGTGATCCCCGCCTCGTGGCACGCCTTGATCGCGTCGATCGCCTCCGGCCGCGGCGGATCGATCATCCCCTCGAGCCCGAGCAGCGCGAAGCCCTCCGTGAGGTGCGCCTCGTCGAGCGAGGCGGCGCCGGCGACGTCGGAGAACGGGCGCGAAGCCGCCGCGAGCACCCGCATGCCCTGCGCCGCCATCCGCTCCACCTGCGCCATCACCTCGGCCCGCTCCGCCTCGCCGATCGTCGTCGCGCCGAGCACCGCCTCGGGCGCGCCCTTCATGAAGATCACCCGCTCGCCGCCGGGCGCCTCGTGGAGCGTGGCCATCATCTGCCGCTCCGACGAGAACGGCACGGCGTCGAGGCGCGGGTACGCCCGGCGCGTCTCCTCCACGTCCACCCCGAGCTTCTGCGCCGCGACCACGAGCGCGCCCTCGGTGGGATCGCCCTCGATGCCGCGCGTGTCCCCCTCGCGTGTCATGCGCGCGTCGTTGCAGAGCAGCCCGGCGCGGAGCAGCGCGCGCGCCGCCTCGGGCAGCTCGCCCACCGGCGCGCCGTCTCGCCGGACCTCGCCCTCGGGCGCGTAGCCGACGCCGGTCACCTCGAGCGCCTCACCCGCGGCGCCGCCGGAATCAGGCGTGGCGGATGTCGCGGGCGTCGTGGGCGTCGCGGGCGTCCATAACGCGCGCACCGTCATCTCGTTCCGCGTGAGCGTCCCGGTCTTGTCCGAGCAGATGACCGCGGTGCTCCCCAGCGTCTCGACCGCCGGCAGCTTCCGGATCACCGCGCGGCGCCGCGCCATCCGCTGCACGCCGATCGCGAGCGAGATCGTGATGATCGCGGGCAGCCCCTCGGGAATCGCGGCGACCGCGAGCGAGATCCCCGCGAGCATCGCGTCCACCGGCGGGTAGCCCCGGAGCAGCGCGATCCCGACGATGAGCAGCGCGACCGCCACGATCGCGATCGTGAGCACGCGGCCCACCTTGGCCATCGAGCGCGTGAGCGGCGTCTCGATCTCGGTCGCCTCGTGGAGCATCGACGAGATCCGCCCGAGCTCGGTCGCGCCGCCGGTCGCCACGACCACGGCCGTGGCGGTGCCGCGCGTCACGAGCGTCCCCCCGAAGACGAGGTTCTTCCGATCGCCCACCCCGGAGTCCTCGGCGACCGGCTGGGTGTGTTTGTCGGACGGGACGGACTCCCCGGTGAGCGCCGACTCGTCCACGGCGAGGTTCTTCACCGACAGGAGCCGCGCGTCCGCGGGGACCTTGTCGCCCGCCTCGAGCACCACCACGTCCCCGGGCACGACGTCGGCCGCGGGGATCGCGCTCCTCGCGCCGCCGCGCACGACCGTGGCCGACTGGGGCACCATGCCCGAGAGCGCCTCGATCGCCTTGCTCGCGCGGAGCTCCTGCACGAAGCCGATCGCCGTGTTGAGCACCACGACCGCGAGCACGACCGCGCCGTCGATCGCCTCGCCCATGGCCACCGCGAGGGCAGCCGACGCGAGCAGCACGTAGATGAGCGGGTCGTTGATCTGGCGGAAGAGCAGCTTCAGCGCGCTGTCGCCCTTCGCGCGCTGGATGACGTTGGGCCCGACTTCCTGGAGCCGGCGGGCAGCTTCCTCCTGCGACAGGCCGGCCTCGACGCTCTTGACGTTGGCGAGCGCGTCGCTGGCGGACAGGCTGTGCCACGTTATTGGGGCCGATGCGGGGAGCACACGTTGGGACATTGAGGTTCTCCTGCAGCGATCAGTGCGCTGTGCGCGCTGCGCTCACCGGCCGTGCCCCACCCTCGAAACACCGCTGGGCACGCCGGTAGACCGCGTGATCCGGCACATGGCATCCAGCATGCCAGCGTCGGGTCGCTGGAACCGGCCCGTTCGGCGCGCTGCATCGACGCGCGCTCGACGCCCGCGCCGATCCGCAGGCCCTTTTCACCCCAGCGGGGTATTTTGCCCCACCCGTGGCAGCGGCGTTACCCCTGCACGTACGCGAAGGTACCGTCGATGTTGAACAGCCGGGTTGCCTGGACGATCTCGGCCACGGTCACCCCGAAGCGCGGCAACAGCCGCTCCGCGACGCCGCGGCGCAGGAGATCCCTCTGGCGGTAATGCACCTTGCGCGGGGCGAAGTACCCTTCGAGCTCCGCGAAGGTGAGGCGCTGGTACGCCGCGGTGCCGGGGACGGGCCGCCGCGAGACGACGTCGTAGAAGAAGAAGATGCCGCCCGGTCGGAGCAGGCCGAGCGCCTTCTCCATGAGGCGCCGCTTCAGCTCCGGGTTCGTCACCGACGACAGCACGGCGAACATCATCACCATCTCGAACGGGCCTCCGACGTCCGACGCCAGGAAATCGCCCGCGACGAAGCGGATGTTGGCGAAGCGCGAGCGCGCGAGCTCGATGCGATCCGCCACGAGATCGACGCCGGTGAGGCGCGCGGGATCGGCGCCGAGCTCGACGAGCCAGGCCAGGTTGGAGCCCGACCCGCAGCCCACGTCGAGCACCGACATCTCGCGCAGCGCCTCGGGCGTTCGCACGCCGCACGCGATGAGCGCCTCGCGCAGGCGGCGCTGCCGCTGCCGCGCGCAGAGGTAGGGGTGCCCGTTGAGCAGGCTGGCCCAGGGGCTCGCGGGCAGGAAACGCTCCGTGTAATAGCGGTTGATCGCCGCCATCTCCTCCTGGAATCCGTTGCCTTCCGCCATCGTCCACCTCCGCGGGGCGCGCGAGCCCCCGCCGCCCGCGCGGCGCCGGGCCTTTTGGACCCCGCACCCCGCGGAGCACACGGCGCGACCCCTGCCTACACCGAACCGCCGCGGGACGCAGCACCTCCCGCGGCGCGCGCCGCCTCGCCGCGCCGGATCCGCGGCCGCCGCGCCCGCGCGCCGGCCCGCGGCGCAGCGGAGGCCGCATTCGCCTGCGCATGTGCTACCGAGCCGCCATGCGAGACGAGCAGCCCACGCCGGCCGACCCGGGCGCGCCGCCGCGGGCGCCGGAGGCCGCGAAGGGGGCGCCCGCCGCCGAGGAGGAGGGCGCCTCGCTCGCCGACCGGATCGGGATGATCGTCGGCGGGCAGTTCGTCAGCACGCTCATCCTGCTCGTGCAGGGCATCGTGGTGGTGCGGCTCCTCGGCAAGACGGAGTACGGCGTGCTCGCGTTCGTGATGATGCTGTTCACGACGGGCCGCGACCTCGCGCAGCTCTACCTTCCGGAGTCGCTCCTCTACTTCACGCCCAAGGTGAGCCGCCCCGAGCTCAAGGGGCTGGTGCGGCAGAGCCTGCTCATCCTGCTCGGCCTCGGGGCCCTCTCCGCGATCGCCTTCTCCGCCTTCGCGCTGGCCCCCGGCGTCTTCCTCGACGTCCGTGAGGGCATCACGGTGCCCCTCCTGCTCATCGGCCTGATGAGCATGGTCTCCTTCCCGGCGAGCGTCTTCAGCCCGCTCTTCATCGCCACGAACAACCACCGCAAGTCCGCGGGCGTCGCGTTGCTCGTCACGGTCACGAACGCCGCCGGCGCGATCATCCCTGCCGCGCTCGGGTATTCCATCGTGTGGATCGTGGGCGCGCAGTGCGCGGCGCAGGCCCTCCGGCTCTGGCTCTCCTACCGGCTCTACGCGCGGCTGTTCCAGGGCGTCCCCGTCGCCCCGTTCCCGGGCGGCGTCAGGGCGCAGCTCCGGTACGCGCTCCCGCTCTCCGCGACGCGCTTCGCCGGCCTCTTCAACCAGAAGCTCGACAAGTTCGTCATCGGCCTGTTCTTCAGCGCGCACCTCTACGCCGAGTTCGCCGTCGGCTCGCAGGAGCTGCCGCTCGTCAGCGTGCTCGCCTACGCCGTCGCGTCGACGATGCTCCCCGACCTCGTCGCCTGCGTCGAGAAGGGACGGACGCGCGCGGAGGGCGCGCGGGCGGCGATCTCCCTGTGGCACTCGGGGATCCGCAAGACCACGCTGATCATGCTCCCGATCGCGGCGTTCCTCCTCCTCTTCGCCGAGCCGCTCATGCGCACGATCTACGGCGACGCCTACGCCGGCGCGGCCGTCCCGTTCCGCATTTACTCCGCGCTGCTGCCGCTGCGCGTGACGGCGTACGGCATCATGCTGATGGCGTTCGGGCAAACGTCGGTCATCCTGCGCATCCAGGTCCTGGCCATGGTGGTCAACACCGCAGCGAACCTGCTGCTCCTGCCCACGATCGGCATGGTCGGCGCGCCGCTCTCGGCCGTGCTGACGCAGGTCATCGTGATCGTCCTGCTCGTGGCCCGCATCGCGCGCTTCTCCGGCGTCGGCCTGCGCGGCGTCTTCCCGTGGGCCTATTACGGGCGCGTCGCGGCCACCGCGCTCGGCGCCGCGGTGCCGCTCGTCGCGCTCCTCCTCTCGGGCGCCGTCGACCGCCGCCCGGCGCTCTGCCTCGCGTTCGGCATCCCTCTCTACGCGGCGCTCTACCTCGTCACGGCGTGGCTCACCGGCGTGCTCGCCCCCGAGGACCGGGCGTTCGTCGCGCGCTGGCTCCGCCTCGAGCCGCTGCGCAGCCGCCACGGATGATGCGAGCGCGTCGCTTGTGGTCCCCGCCTTCGGGTGGATTTCGCGTCGACCGGTGGTCTACGCTTACCCGCCGGGCTCGTCGGCGGCCGGAGCGATGGAGACGACTATGAGCCAAGACCAGGAAGCAGGCTTCCTCCTCCAGGTCATCTCGGGCCCCCTGGCGGGACAGACCGCGCGCATCCCGGCCGATCGTCCGCTGCTCGTCGGCCGCGCGCCGGAGTCGGATCTCTCGATCGCGAGCGACGGAGAGCTCTCGGCCCTGCACTTCTCGGTGGAGCTGCTCGACGGCGGCTACCTGCTGCGCGATCTCGGCAGCCGCAACGGGACGCACGTGAACCGCGAGCGCGCCCGCACGACGCCGCTGCACGAGGGCGACGAGATCCGCGCCGGGGGGACCGTGTTCTCGGTGGTGCGCCGCGAGTCGAGCCGCCCGTCGAGCCGCGCCTCCGCGCCGACCAGGCCCGCGCCGCCCTCGCGCCGCTCGCGGAGGACCGCGCCCGCGGCGCCCGGCGCGCCGTTCACCGCGTCGGCGCGGCAGCGGCTCAGGCAGGAGCGCTCGCCGCTCTTCGCGGTGCTCGACGCCGCGCGCGACCCCCGCATCCGGCTGCTCCTCGGCGATGCGGTCGAGCAGAGCGCCTCGCTCTACACCGGCATCCAGGGCGAGATCCTCGCGGACGTCGGCCCCACGCTCGTGCACCTCCCGCAGGGCTCCAGCCTGCTCGACGCGCTGGTCGACGGCGGCTGGGGCGACAGCTGGGGCGTCTTCCTGACGAGCACCCGCCCGTTCGGCGACGTGCGGAAGCACCTCCGCCGGTTCTTGCTGGTCGAGAGCGGGACCGGCAAGCAGCAGTACTTCCGCTTCTTTGATCCGCGCGTGCTCCGCAGGTACCTCCCCACGTGCGAGCCGCGCAAGGTGGAGGCGCTGTTCGAGGAGATCGAGGCCTTCGCCATGGAGGCCGAGGATCCGGGCAAGCTCCTGCGCTTCACGGCCCACGGCGGCAAGGCGGTCCGGGAGGAGTCGACGCTCGAGCGCGCGGACTGAGGCGCGCGTGGGCGCGGCGCGTGGCTCGCGCGCGCCGCGGCGTGGATCGAGCCGGCGCTCGGCTCGATCCGCCGCTCGGCGCCGCGCGGCCGCGGGCGCCGAAGGCCGGCGGCTCAGCGCTGCGGTGAGCCCGTCGCCCCGCCCGGCTCCTGCGAGGGCAGATCCCAGGCGAGGGTGCGCAGGAGCTCCGCCACGCTGAAGGCCTGCGCGAAGCAGCCGCCCGGGTGGTGCGGCGGCTCCCCGGACGCGACCTCGGGCACGTGGCCGAGCGCGATCTCGTTCGCCGCCGCGGAGGCCACGAGCCGGTGGAGCAGCGGGATGACGTGCTCGCCGAGCGCCGAGTAGCGCATCGCCGCGCGCGCGTAGAAGCCGAGCAAGAACGGCCAGACCGTGCCCTGGTGGTACGCGGCGTCGCGCGCGTCGGGCCCGCCGTGGTACCGCGGCACGTACGCCGGATCGGCCGGCGAGAGCGAGCGCAGGCCGACGGGGGTCAGGAGCTCCAGGCGGGCCCGCTCGAGCAGCGTCGACGCCTGCTCCGGCGTGAAGCAGTCGGGATCCACGGCGACGGCGATCACCGCGTTCGGCCGGATCGACGCGTCGCGGAACGCCCCCTCCCCCTCGGCCTGCTCCGAGATCACGTCGTACGGGTAGCTCGTCTCCTCGCACCAGAAGCGCGCGGCGAAGGCCTTGCGCGCCGCGCTCGCGGCCGCCTCCGCGCGCCGCGCGAGCAGGTCCTCGCCGATGGCCCGCGCGAGGCGCGCGAGCGTCTCCGAGCCCTTCGCCCACAGCGCCGTCAGCTCGACCGGGCACCCGGCGCGCGGGGTGACCGCGCGGCCCCCGACGCGCGCGTCCATCCACGTGAGCCCGTCGGTCCCGCCCTCGCCCGGGCGCCCTGCGGCGAAGAGGCCGTCGGCCGTGATGTGGATCCCGTTCCGGGTCCCGCGCGAGGCCGCCTCGAACGCGTCGCGGAGCGCGCTGAGGAGCTCGCCCGTGACGAACGGGTGCGTGTCGCCGAGCTCGTCGGCGAGCAGGCGCGCCGCCTCGAACAGCCACAGGGTCGCGTCCGCGGTGTGGAACTCGGCGGCCTCGCCCGCGTCGGGGAGCCGGTTCGGCACGAGGCCGTCCTGCATCGCCTCGATCATCGCGCGGACGACGCGGATCGCCGCCTCGGTCTTGCGCGGCACGAGGTAGAGGCCCGGCAGCGCGATGAGCGCGTCGCGCCCCCACACCTCGAACCAGGGGTAGCCCGCGATGACGCCCGGCCGCGCGGCCGCGTCGGCGCGGAACGTCTCCGCGGCGATGCACAGCCGCCGCTCCAGGAGCGGCCGCCGCGGCCCCGGATCCTCGGCGCGGATCGCGGCGGCGGCCGCCGCGAGCAAGGCCTCCGGCTCCTCCTCGGGCAGCGCGCCCACGGCGACGAGCAAGTGCACCGGCTCGTTGCTGATCACCGTCTCGAAGAGGCCGGGCGTCCAGAGATCCTCGTTGAAGTCGAGGCCGCGATCGCGCTCGCCCAGGTACTCGAAGCGACGCCACCAGTCCTGTGAGCCCACAAAAGTACCCTGGTAGCGGAAGCAGATCCGCGGCAGGTTGCGGTTCGGCTGCACGCGGACCTCGCCGGCCGAGGGGCGCTCCCGCCCCGAGCCGGGCTCGCCGCGCGGCGCGCCGGCGCGCAGCTCGACCTTCTGGGAGATGCCGCCGTTCTCGCGGAGCAGGTGGTGCATGTGGCGGGCGGCGAGCAGCGGCCGCAGCGTGAGCATCACCGGGTCGGGCCCGCGCCAGGCGTAGCGCAGCACCGCGGCGTTCTCGCCGCGTACGAGGCCGAGCGTCACCTCGAGCTGGCCGACCGGCACGGTGTACGTCCAGCGGGGGAGCGGATCCTGATCGAAGCGCTCGAGGTAGAAGGGGCCCACCTCCGGATCGATGCTCGGGAACTGGTGCTTGGCGAGGTCCCACCGCGGCCAGGCGCGCCGCTCGGCCGGCCCGCCCTGCCCGATCGCGCGGAGGCTGACGTCGACGTGCGAGAGCATGACGTGCCGGCGCCGCGGCGGATCGAGGGCGGCGACGAGCAGGCCGTGGTAGCGGCGGGTGTGCATGCACGCGAGCGTCGAGCTCGCGTAGGCGCCGGCCCCGTTCGTGTGCAGCCACTCCTGCCGCGCGATCGCGAGCTGGCCGCGCACCTCGACGTGCGGCCAGGGCGAGGGGTGCTCCGGCGCGGCGCCCTGGGGGCGCGTCGGCGCGGGCGCGGGCGCGATGTCGCCGTGGGGCGAGCCGTTCCTCCGGGATCCGTCAGAGCTCATCGATTGCCGGTGGCCTTCCTCAGCGAGTCCTCTGCGGCCGCGCGCATCACGTCGACCGGGGCCGGGAGGCCGGTCCAGAGGGTGAACGACTGCGCGGCCTGCCCGACCAGCATGCCGAGCCCGCCTTTGGCGCGGAGCCCTCGCTCGCGCGCGATCCGCAGGAAGGGCGTCACCGGCGGGTTGTAGACGACGTCGTAGAGGCGCACGTCCGGGGACAGCGAGTCCCACGGGATGATGCCGGTGACCTCCTCCCCCGGGGGCCCGCCGAGCATCCCGGCGCTCGTCGCCTGGATGATCAGATCGGCGGCGACGGCGAACTCGGTCCAGTTGAGCCGCAGCGCGACCGACGACTTGCTGCTGACCGCGCGGTCGGACGGGATCGGCCACGGCATGGTGAGCGCGCCGAGCTCGGACGCGCGCTCGCCCGCGGGCGACTCGAGCATCGCCTCGGTGCTGGTCCAGGACCGGGTCGTGACGCTGATGAGGTGGTAGCCGAGCATCCTGCACGCGGCGATCGCCGCGAACGCCGCGCCGCCTGCCCCGATGATGACCGCGCGCTGCCGCGGGGGGCCCGCGCTGTGCGGCCCGGCCGGGTCGTCCCCGCGGGGCGCGCCGGACCTGAGCAGCAGCGCGAGCTCGTCGCGGAGCGCGAGCACGTCGGTGTTGTGCGCGGTCACGCGCCGCGGCTCCGCCGCGCAGAGGACGTTGGCGACGCCGACCTCCGCCGCGGTCGCGTCCACCTCGTCGACGAGCGGCATCACCGCGCGCTTGTGCGGGATCGTGACGTTCGCGCCGGCGATGAGGCCGCTGCGGATGTCGCTGACGAAGCGCGCCAGCTCCGAGCCGGTGGGCACGTCGAACGCGCTGTAGATATGGGGCAGGTGGTGCGCCCGAAACGCGGCCGAGTGCATCGCCGGCGAGACCGAGTGGCCCACCGGGTGCCCGACCAGACCGAACATTCGCCGCTCAGGGTTCGACATGATGCCTTTCCTCCGGGCCGGCCTCCGCTCCGCCCTGCCCCGCCGGAACCTGCCCGGAGGCGCCCGCAAGGCCGAACGTCGGGGCGCGCTCCTCCGCCACGAAGCCGAGCCCGAGCTGCTCGCACGCCGCGGCGCCCGCCTGCGGCCGGCGCCGCGCGCGACCCGCCCCGGCCGCGCGCGGCCCGCCGGCCTGCCGCGCGGGGGCGCCGGCCGAGGCGGCCGGCGCGGCCGGCGCGGGGGGCACGGCCGACGCGGACATGGACGGCGCGGGCGGCGCCGCCGCGCCGGGGTCGACGAGCGGCTCGCCCGGCGCCGCGGTGGCCACGACCCGCGCGAGCAGCGCGCCGTGGTGCACGCGGACCGCGATCGGATCCCCCGGCGCGACCTCGCGGTGGTCGCGGACCGCGCGCCCCGACGCGTCCGTCGCGATGGCGTAGCCGCGCGCCAGCACGCGGAGCGGCGACATCGCCTCGAGCCGCGCGACGTCGCGCGCGAACCCCTCGCGCAGCAGGGCCACGTGGCGGTGCGCGGCCGCGCCGAGCCGCACGGACAGCGGCCGGAGCGCCCCGCGGGCGCCCGCGATGACCGCGCGCGGGTGCCGCGCCGCGAGCCGGCGCTCGAGGCGCTGGAGCCCGCCGCGGTCCTCGGCGAGGATCCGCTCCATGCGGCGCCGGAGCCTCACCATGGCGTCGTCGATCCGCTGCTGCGGCTCGGCCAGGATCTGCGCGGGCGAGCCGAGCCGCGCGCGCTGCCGGTCGACGTCGGCCCGCGCGGCCCGGAGCCGGTGGGCGATCGCCCGGCGCATGCGCGCCTCGAGGTGCTCCAGCGCCGCGCGGCGGGCGGCCGCGTCCGCGACGAGCATCTCCGCCGCCTGCGACGGCGTGGCGGCGCGCGCGTCGGCGGCGAGGTCGGTCAGCGCGACGTCGATCTCGTGGCCGACCGCGCTCACGATCGGCACGCGCGCGGACGCGACCTTCCGGACGACGATCTCCTCGTTGAACGCGCTGAGGTCGTCGGCCGAGCCGCCGCCGCGCCCCACGATGATCACCTCGATGCCCGGGAACTCCTCGAGCAGCGCGATCGCGCGCACGATCCGCTGCCCCGCGCCGGCGCCCTGCACGGGCGTGCGCGCGAGGATCAGCCGGGCGGCGCCGCGGCGGAACGCGACGGTCACGATGTCGTGGATCGCCGCGCCGTCGCCGCTCGTCACGACGCCGATGATCTGCGGATCGACCGGCAGCCTGCGCTTGCGCTCGGGCGCGAAGAGCCCCTCCGCGGCGAGCTTCTCCTTGAGCCGGAAGAGCGCCTCGAGCAGGGCCCCGCGGCCGGCGAGGCGCGCGTCGTCCGCGCAGAACTGGAGCCGGCCGCGCGGCACGTACACCGTGGCGCGGCCCGTGAGCACAACGCGCGCGCCGTCCGCGAGCAGCTTGCGCGCGCGCGGCGCCGCGGTCCGGTACATCACGCAGTCGATGGCCGCCTCCTCGCGCTCGTCCTTGAGCGTGAAGTAGGCGTGGCCGCTGCCCACGACGCGCAGGCCCGAGATCTCGCCCTCGACGCGCACGTCCGCGGTCGACCCCTCGAGGATCCGCTTCAGGCGGCGATCCAGCTCCGCGACCGAGACGACCTCGGGCTCGGCGCCCCGGGGGCGGCGCGGGGACGGTGGGCTCGCGGGCTCGCGAGGCTCCACGGCGGGGATGGCCGCGAACGAGAGCTCGGGCGGGAGATCGCGGCGCTGCACAGGGCACACGTACCCTTTTGCTCGGCCTGGGGGAATACTCTCGCGGGCCTGATCCCGCGTCAGGGCGGGCCGCGGGCGGGGCGCGGCGCGCTGCGGCGAGCGACGGGGCCTTTCGCGCGGGCGCCGCCGTGTGATACGGCCCGCTCGTGATCCGCAAGGTCCTCATTGCCAACCGCGGCGAGATCGCCGTCCGAATCCTCCGGTCCCTGCATGAGGCCGGCATCCAGGGCGTCGCCGTGTACAGCGATGTCGACCGCGGCAGCCTCCATGTCCGCCTCGCGGACGAGTCGTACCCCATCGGCCCCGCGCCTGCGGCCGAGAGCTACCTCCGCATCGATCGCATCCTCGACGTCGCCCGGCGCTCCGGGGCGGACGCCATCCACCCCGGTTACGGTTTCCTGTCGGAGAACCGCGAGTTCGCGGAAGCGTGCGAGCGGGCTGGCATCACCTTCATCGGCCCGCCCTCGAGCGCGATGGCGGCGATGGGCTCGAAGCCGGCGGCGCGCGCCAAGATGGCGGCGGCCGGCGTCCCCATCGTCCCCGGCGGCGAGCCCGCGAGCGTCGCGGAGGCGCAGGCGCTCGCGGCGCGGCTCGGCTACCCGGTGATGCTGAAGGCGGCGTTCGGGGGCGGCGGCAAGGGCATGCGGCTCGTGCACCGGCCCGAGGACCTGCTGGCGGCCTACGAGCGGGCGCAGAGCGAGGCCGCCCGGGCCTTCGGCAACGCCACGGTCTACCTGGAGAAGGCGATCCTCCGGCCGCGCCACGTCGAGATCCAGGTGCTCGGCGACCGCGAGGGCAACCTCGTGCACCTCTTCGAGCGCGACTGCTCGATCCAGCGGCGCCACCAGAAGGTCGTCGAGGAGGCGCCATGCCCGGTCGCCACCCCCGAGCTCGTGCAGCGCATGGGCGAGGTCGCGGTGCGCGGCGCGCTCGCGGTCGGCTACCACTCGGCGGGCACGTTCGAGTTCCTCCTGGCGGAGGACGGCGCCTTCTACTTCCTCGAGATGAACACGCGGCTCCAGGTGGAGCACCCCATCACCGAGTGGACGACCGGCGTCGATCTCGTCGCGGAGATGGTGAAGATCGCCGGCGGCGAGCGGCTCTCGCTGCAGCAGCACGCCATCTCGCGGCGCGGCGCGTCGATCGAGTGCCGCATCTACGCGGAGGATCCGAGCTCCGGCTTCCTGCCGAGCCCCGGCACCCTCGCGACGCTCCGCCCGCCGGCCGGCCCCTGGGTGCGGGACGACAGCGGCTTCTACGAGGGCGCCGTGGTCCCCAGCCACTACGACCCGCTGATCTCGAAGCTCTCGGTCTGGGCGCCGGATCGGCGCGCCGCCATCGCGCGCATGCGCCGCGCCCTCGCCGAGTACGCCGTCACGGGCATCAGGACGAACCTGTCCTTCCACGAGAACCTCCTGGCCCACCCCGACTTCCAGGCCGGCCGCTACGACACGGGCTTCATCGCCGAGCACACCGCGGCGCTCTGCGGTCCCACCGCGGTCGCCGCCGAGGAAGAGACCACGCTCGCCGCCGCCCTCGCGGTCGCGGCCGCCCAGGCGGAGCGGCGCCCGGCGAGCGGCGGCGCCCCCGAGCCGGGTGCTCCCCGGCTCTCCCCCTGGGTGATCCAGCACCGGGCCTTCAGGTAAGGTCTGACCGCGGCCGTCGGCACGTGGCGCGCGGGCCACGCGCGAGCGAGATCCGGGGAGGACCCGAGCAGACCACGCGCGCATACCCGGCGGCCCTCCGGGCGACATACACGCCGCGGACGAGGCGGACGAGGCGGACGAGAGCCGAGAGCTACGCAGCGCGTCGGCTCAAAGTCTCCTGTCGCGCTCGACCCGCTCGATGCTATCTTGCACCCGAACTCTCGGCTGGGGTGGAGGTGTGATGGGACGCGAGGCGAAGGGCCAGAAGGACCCTCTTGAGGCCGTCGCAAAGCCCCCTCCGCTCGCGGCTCACGCCAAGGAGCCTCCGCCCGAGACAGGCTGGCCGGCCGCGCAGCGCGCGGACGGGCCGGCGTGCGACGCGGACGACGCGGCCGTGGCGCTCGCCCCGGCGACGCAGTGGTTCGACGTGCTCGACCCCGAGACGGCGCCCGCGGGGGGCGCGGGGTCGCGCCGGCTCTGGTCGATCCCGCTGCTCGTCGCCGCGCTCGTGCTGGCCGCGGCCGCGCGCGGCCCGGTGGTCCGCGCCGTCCTCCCGCTCGCCCTCGCGGCGGTGGCGGCGGCGCTGCTCGCGGGGGGGGCGGCGGCGGCGGCTGCCGCCGGCGCAGGCGAGCCGGCGTGGGCTGAGCCTCGACGGCGACCGGCTGCTCCTGCGCGGCAAGGGCGACACGGCGCCGCACCTGCTGCTCGCCACGCGCGAGCGGTTCGGGGTGACGCTGCTCGCGACCCCGCGCCGCGATCGCGTCGTCGCCCTGCTCAGCTCCACCGCGGGGATCACCTCGATCGGCGCCGTCGTCGACGGGCCGTCGCGCCGCACGTTCGCCGCGCTGCTCGACCGCGCGTCGGTCGTGAGCTCGGACGAGGTCGGCCTCGAGGCGATCGGCCCGGACGGCGAGCCGATCGCGCTCAGCCCCCCCGCGCTCGCCTCGCTGCTCGACGAGCTCACGCGACGCTCGCCTGGGTGCCTCGATCGCTTCCTGCTGACGGACGCGCGCGGCGGGATGCTCGGCCTGGACGGCCGGGAGCTCCGCGCCGGCGGCCGCGTCTTCGATCTGGCCGCGCCGCTCGAGTGGCGCGCGTTCGTGTTCCAGGAGGCGCTGGGGCAGCAGGCGATCGCGGTGTACCAGGGCACGTGGGTGCGTCAGGGTACGAGCGAGGTCGTCCTCGTCTGCTTGCTCCCCGCGATCACGCCGGCGCTCGACGGGATGGACGGCGCGCTCGGCCCGCTCGATCGCGGCGCCCTCCGCGACCTCCGGCTGATGCAGGGCACACCGGAGGACCCGCCGCCCGCCGAGCAGCGCGTCGCCGTCGATCGCCTGCTGATGGTCCCGATCCGGTCCGCGCTGGACAAGGCGCCGCGGCCCGCCGCGCAGGCGTCCCGCGCGCGCGCCTGAGGCCGGCGAGGCCCGGGGGCGCGTCGCGCTTCGCTTGACGCCCGTGTTCGGGCGCGGGTACACCGCGGCCTGACGCTCGAGCGATTCTCGTCGCTGCGTCCCACACGACATCCGGAGGCGATCCATGGCCGTCGATATCCAGAAGCTGTTCAACGAGGAGATCCCTGCAGCCCTCGCGAAGCAACCTGACGTGGCGAAGCAGATCGGCGGGAAGTACCAGATCAACGTGACCGGCGAGGGCGGCGGCGAGTGGTTCCTCGACGCGTCCGACTCCGGGCCCAAGATCGAGCAGGGCAACCCCGGCGCCGCGGAGGTCACGATCACGCTGAGCGCCGAGGACTTCCAGACGCTGCACGAGAACCCGCAGGCCAACAGCATGAAGCTCTTCTTCGCGGGCAAGCTGAAGGTCGCCGGCAACCAGATGCTCGCCATGAAGCTCCCGAAGCTGTTCCAGCTCCAGGGCGCCAGCTGATCCCCACGCGCGGCGGCCCCCCGCCGCGCCCGCCCGTGACCCCCACGCAGCGCGCGCATCCGGCTGACCGCAGCCCGGCGCGCCTCGGCGGCTCGACGCCCGCGCGCTCGCCGAGCGCCTCCCGCACCGTGCCCGACGTTCTTCGCCCTCGCCCGGGCGCCGCGCGGCGGCCAAGGACATCGCCATGCGCCCGCTCCTAGGCACACGTGTCCTCGATCTGTCGCGGCTCCTGCCCGGCCCCTTCGCGTCCCTCGTGCTCGCCGATCTCGGCGCGACGGTGGACAAGATCGAGGACGTCGCAGGGGGCGACCCCCTGCGCCACGTCCCTCCGCAGATCGCCGGCGAGTCCGCCGCGTTCCAGCTCCTCCACCGCGGCAAGCGGAGCGCCGCGCTCGACCTGAAGAGGCCCGAGGGGCGCGACGCCTTCCGCCGGCTCGCCGCGACGTACGACGTGCTCCTGGATCAGTTCCGTCCGGGGGTGCTCGATCGGCTCGGGCTCGGCCACGCGCTGCTGCGCGCGGACAACCCGCGACTCATCGTGTGCGCGCTGACCGGCTACGGCCAGAGCGGCGACCTGGCCGCGCGCGCGGGCCACGACCTCAACTACGTCGCGCGCGCGGGCCTCCTCGGCGCGCAGGGGCCCGCGGAAGGCCCGCCGCAGGTCCCGGGCTCCCAGGTCGCCGACGTGAGCGGCGGCCTGTGGTGCGCGATCGCGATCCTCGCGGCGCTGCGGGAGCGCGATCGCACCGGGCGCGGCGCGGAGCTCGACATCGCCATGACCGACGGCGCGCTCGGCTTCGCCCTCCCCTCCCTCGCCGCGGCGCTCGCGGCCAGCGATCCCGCGCCCGGAGAGGCGCGCGGCGAGGCGCCGCTCACCGGCGGGCTCGCGGTCTACAACACGTACCTCTCGAAGGACGGGCACGCGATGACCCTCGGAGCGCTGGAGCCGAAGTTCTGGATCGCGTTCTGCGAGGGCGCCGGGATCGAGCCCGACCTGCGCGCGCTCGTCCCCGGGCCGCACCAGGTCGAGCTCAAGCAGCGGCTCGCCGCCGTCTTCCGGGAGCGGACACGCGCGGAGTGGGAGACGATCGCCCGCGAGCGCGACTGCTGCCTCGAGCCCGTCCTCGATCCGCGCGCCGCCGCGTCCGATCCCCACCTCGTGTCGCGCGGGCTCCTGTTCGACATCCCCTCGCCGCGCGGCCGCATCCCCCAGATCCGGACGCCCGTCACGCCGCGAGGGATCGCGTTCGCGCCGGCGCCCCGCGCGGGCGAGCACACGCGCGCCGTGCTCCGCGACGCGGGCTTCTCGGACGACGACGTGGACGCGCTGATCCGCGCCGGCGCGGCGCGCGAGGCGCGCTGAGCGCGCCGCGCCGGCTGGTCTCCGTCAGATCTTCTTCAGCTCGTCCACGAACTCCCAGTCGGCGATGAGGTGCTTCTTGAGCAGCAGCGACAGGAGCGCGGCGAACATCGCCTCCCAGCGCACGTTGTTGCCGAGGATCTCGCTCGCGTCCGCGCCGTGCGAGACGGCGCGCAGCGCGGAGACGAGATCGCGCGCGGTGAGGCCCCCGTCGTCCGCCGCGGCCGCCGGGGGCGGCTCGGACTGGGCGACGGAGCGGGACGACGGGGCCGGGGCCGACGCCTGCCGCTGCTGCTGCGCCTGCTGGGCCTTGGACCCGCGCGCGGGCAGCGTGATCGTCGTGCCGTCGAGCAGCGTGAGCGAGACCATCCGCCGGCGGCCGCGGCCCTGCGGCGCGGGGATGTTGCGCACCTCGCGCTCGCTCGGGGGCTCGTCCCTGTAGTCCGCGGCGGGCTCGGGGGCGGGCTCCGGGGCGGGCTCCGCCGCCGCGGCGCGGCGCGCGGCGGCGGCGCGACCGAGCACGGCGCCGAGCAGCGCCGCGGCCGGCGAGCTCGGCGTCGGGCTCGGCTCCACGCTCGCGGCGCTCGGGGGGGCCTCGCCGGGAGAAGACGGCAGGGGCGGCGGCACGGCGCTGGGGCGCAGCGTCTTGCGGCGCTCCGACTGCGCGGCCGCGAGCAGCTCCGGCGACGGTGCGACCTTCAGCGTGGGCCGCGCGCGCTCGTCCGGGCGGCCCCGGATGACCCGCTCCTCCGGGCGGCTGCGCACCTCCCGCTCGACGGGCGGCTCCGCCGGGCGCGGCGCCTCCCACCCCTGGATCTCGTCGTGCACGCTCGCCGTCTCCGCGTCGTCCACCTCGGACGCCTCGATCGCCGGCGTCACGTCCTCGTGGCGGGCCCCGGCTCGGGCGGCGGGCCGCGTCAACAGCAGCGGCTCCGGCGTCGACGTGACCTCCTCCGCGTGCCTGGCCGTGTCCGGGCCCCCGGGGAGCTCGGAGGACGGCGGCGGATCGAGCGGCCGCCCTCGCGACGCCGGCTCGCTCGCCTGCGCGCGCGGCGCGGGCGCAGGCGGCGGCGCCGAGCGCGCGCGCGCCCCGTAGTAGACCCGGATCGCGTTCCGGATGTCGCTCGGCGGCGCGATCATCGCGCGCACGGGCAGGCCGGAGTACGCCATGCACTCCTTCATCCCGTCCTCGTTCGTCGGATCGTCCATCGCCACGTAGAGCGTTTCGCCCTGGTTGCGGACGTGGCGCACGTAGATCGGGACGAGGCAGTACCGCTCGGCCACGTCGTGCGGCACGAGGTTGAGCAGCTGCCGCGAGAACTCGATGTGCAGCAGCGAGACCCACGGCACCGCGAGCTGGTGCGACAGGATCTGCGTCAGCTGCGTCTCGTTGATGAGGCCCTGCTCGACGAGGAGCGTCCCCAGCCGCCGCCCGTCCGTGCGCTGCAGCTCCAGGGTCCTCTCGAGGGCCTCTTGGGTGATCATCCGCGCGTCGACCAGGAGCTGACCGAGACGTAGGCGAGGCGTAACCATCGCGCCCGAGGTTACCCCAAGTGGGATCCAGGACCTAACAGACGGCTGGACGAGCCTCTCCGCCCCCTTCCCGGCGGCGCTCCGGGGGAGAAGGAAGACCTCGCCTCCAATCGCGATCCCGAACGTGGTAAGGTCCCGCGCGTGTCCACAGTGGTCTGCCCGCAATGCGCGAATCCGTGCGAGCAGGCGCACAAATTTTGCCCGGTGTGCGGCTTCCCGATCTCGGAGTTCAACCGGACCTCCGACGATCCGCTGATCGGGACGACGCTCCCGGGCAACTACGTCATCCTCGAGCTCGTCGGGGTGGGCGGGATGGGGCGCGTGTACAGGGCCGAGCAGAAGGCCCTGGGGCGCACCGTCGCGGTCAAGATCATCCATCCTCACCTGCTCGGGGACGAGAGCGCGTCCGTCCGGTTCATCACCGAGGCGCGCGCCGCGAGCCGCCTCAACCACCCGAACTCGGTCGGCGTCATCGACTTCGGCAAGAACGGCGGGCAGCTCTACCTCGTCATGGAGTTCCTGCGCGGGCGCGACCTCGCCCGCGTCGTCTACGAGGACGGCCCGCTGCCCTTCCGCCGCATCGTCGACATCCTCTGCCAGGTGCTCGCGGCGCTCGCCGAGGCGCACCACCTCGGCATCATCCACCGCGATCTCAAGCCGGAGAACATCGTGCTCGAGCCGATGCGCTCGGGCGGCGACTTCGTGAAGGTCGTCGACTTCGGCCTCGCCAAGATGAAGGCCGAGGTCTCGACGAACATCACGAGCCCGGGCATCGTCTGCGGGACGCCCGACTACATGGCCCCGGAGCAGGGCCGCGGGGACCCGATCGACGCGCGGAGCGACCTCTACGCGTGCGGCGTCATCCTGTTCCAGCTGCTCACGGGCCGCCTCCCGTTCGAGGCGGAGTCGCCGACGCAGGTCGTGCTGATGCACCTCTCCCTGCCGCCGCCCGATCCGGCGTTGATCGCGCCCGAGCGCGAGATCCCCGAGCCGCTCGTCGAGGTCACCTTGAAGGCGCTCGAGAAGGACGCCGCGCGGCGCTTCCAGTCCGCGGACGAGTTCGCGTCCGCGCTGCGCTCCGCCGTCGGGACGTTCGACACGCCCTCGGGCCGCTTCTCGTTCGCCGAGGCGACGGTCATCTGCGGCTCGTGCCGCGCCATCCTGCCGCGCGGCCAGAAGTTCTGCGGCGAGTGCGGCGCCAGGGTCGCGCAGCCGCCGGCCCCCGCGCCGTCGCCGCGGGCGGCGGCCGGCGCGGCGCGCGGCGACGGCGCGGGCGCGCGGCGCGAGCGCGTGTCCGCGGTCCCGCCGCTCCCGCTCCCGTTCGCCGCGCGCGAGGAGGACCTCGCGTGGCTCGACGCCTGCCTCGCCGACGTCCAGGGCTCGGTCGTCGCCGCGCGCATCGTCGGCGAGCACGGCGTCGGCAAGACCCGGCTGCTCCGCGAGTTCCTCGACGCCGCCGCGAGCCGGGGCGACGTCGTGATCCAGACCGGCCCGGATCCGTGGGGCGCCGAGGTCGGCTACTACGCGCTCCGCTGGGCGATCGCGGGGCTCGCGGAGCTCCCCCCCGACGGCGGCAACGCGTCGCACTGGACCGGCGCGACGCCGGAGGCGCGCCGCGGGCTGCTCGAGATCTTCGGCAAGGGCGACCGCGGCAGCGACGTGCGCCGGCACGTCTGGAGCAAGCCGTCGGCGGGCAGCCTGTCGCCCGACGACCGCCGCTTCATCGCCGCGGAGGCGCTGCGCTGGGCGCTCTCGCGCGCGCACCAGGCCGCCTTCCCGCAGCGCGTCCTGCTCGCGATCGACGATCTGCACGCCGTCGACGGCGCGAGCCGGAACGCCTTCGCCGACGTGATCGCGGAGCCGCCGCTCGCGGCGCTGCTCATCGTCGCCAGCCACACGCCGGGCTTCGAGCCGGACTGGGGCGGCGTCGTGCGCACGCTCGGCGGCCTGCCGAAGGACATCGCGCTCTCGCTGCTCCGCAGCACCGTGAACGCGGACACCCGCGCCTCCCGCAAGAGCCCCCCGTCAAACACGGGCGCGCGGCACCCGCCGCGGCGCGACCTCGACGGCGGCCCCGAGCAGGCCGCGCTGGGCCTCCCGCCCGGCGCCGCGGCCGCGAGCGTCCTCGCCGACCACGCCGCGACGGTGCCGCCGCTCTACATCGACCAGCTCGTGCGCTTCAACATGGAGGGGGGCAGCAACCCGCCCGCGCGCATGGCCGATCTCGTCGCCGCGCGCATCGAGCGGCTCCCGCAGGACGCGCGCCGCACGCTGCAGGCGCTCGCGGTCATCGGGGACGCGGCGGACCGCGCCACGCTGCAGCGGCTGCTCCCGGACATCCGCGCCTTCGACGACCTGCTCGGCAAGCTCGTCATCGCCGGCATGATCGAGGAGCACGCGACGGGCATCCGCACGACGCACCCGCTGCTCCGCGACGTGACGCTCGCGACGATCCCGGCCGGCGTGCGGCGCGATCTGCACGCGAAGGCGACGTTCGACAGCGCGGGCGATCCGCTCGCCCTGCCGCTCGAGGTGCAGGCGATCCACGCCTACCACTCGCAGAACGCGTTCGTCGCGCTGATGCTGCTCGAGCAGGCGGCCGATCGCTCCGCCGCGCGCGGCGACAGCGCCGGCAGCGTGCTCGCGCTGCGCCGCGGCCTCGACCTCGCGCGGCGGGAGATCTTCCGCGGCGAGCTCGACGACCCCGTGCGCGCCGTCCTGATCTTCAGCCGCAAGCTCGGCGAGGCGCTCGCGCGCGCCGGCGATCTGACCGACGCCGACGGCGTGCTGCGCGAGGCGCTCGACCTCGCCGGCCCCGGCGGCCCCGATCGCGCGCTCGTGCTGGGCGCGCTGGCGTACGTGGCGCACCAGCGCGAGCGCACGAGCGAGGCGTCGGTGTACCTCCGGGAGGCGCTCGACCTCGCCCGGCAGAGCGCCGACAGCGACGTCGTGCAGTCGCTCGACAAGATGCGGCGCGAGTGGACGTCGCGCTGAGCGAGAGACGGTGAACGGCGAGGAGCGAGCGCAAGGGCCCCGACCTCCGGCGAACGCGCCGGCGGCGCCGCCGCGCGCCCCGTTCATCGCGCGCTGGGACCTCGACAAGACCTACCTCCGCACGGATTTCGACACGCTGCGCGACCTCGTTCGGACCGCGATCGAGCGGCCCGATCAGAAGCGCACGGTGCCGGGCGCCGGATCGCTCCTGCGCGAGCTCGGCCGCGCTGGCGTCGAGACCCACATCCTGTCGGGCAGCCCGGAGCAGCTCCGCTCGCGCATCGAGCAGAAGCTCCGGCTCGACGGCGCGCGGTGGGCGTCGCTCACGCTGAAGCCGAACCTGCAGAACATCCTCCGGCTGCGCTTCCGCGCGCTGCGCGGCCAGCTCGGCTACAAGCTGCCCGCGCTGCTCCAGCGCCGCTGCGAGCTCCCGAGCCAGCGCGACGCGAGCGGTGCGCTGATCCGCGAGGTGCTCCTCGGGGACGACGCCGAGGCCGACGCCTTCGTCTACTCGCTCTACGCCGACGTCTGCGAGGGTCGGATCACCCCGCTCGCGCTCGGCGAGGTGATGCGGCTCGGGCACGCCTACGAGGACACGATCCTCGACGCGATCCGGTTCGCCAGCTACGTCGAGAAGGGCCCCGTCGTCGAGCGGATCCTGATCCACCTCGATCGGCAGTCCTCCCCCTCGGATTTCCGGATCTTCGGCGACCGGGTGGTCCCCTTCTACAACTACCTGCAGGCGGCGTTCGTGCTCCACGAGGACGATCGGATCAGCGCGCACGCCGTGCTCCGCGTCGCCCAGGATCTGGTCGTCGCGCACAACTTCGACAGCGCCGCGCTCGCGCGGAGCTACGTCGATCTCTCGCGCCGCGGGCACGTCTCCGGCAGGGGCATCCCCGCGCTCGAGGCCGCCTACGGCGAGCTCGCCCAGCGCCGGGCCGCGGGCGCGAGCGATCTCGGCGCGATGATCGCCGAGCTCACGCGGCTCTCCGGGGACCTGCGCCCGGCCATGAGCCGGCCGCACGCGTCCATCGACTACCGCGCCCTCGCCGTCGGCCACAACCGGCGCGCGAAGCGCCGCTGACCCGCGCTACAGCCAGGCGTTGTTGAGGATCTCGCCGACGCCGCCGGCGCCGGGCACGATGTACTGGATGTTGTTCAGGCCGCGCTCCTCGGCCCAGTGTGTGCCCGGCACCGTCTTCAGGACGCGCGGCGGCGAGAGGCCGCGGTCGAGCCGGAGCGCGTAGATGATGACGTCCGGGTGGGCCTCGGTGACCCGGCGGATGTACTCGGGCGTGACGATGAGGTGCATCGCGATGCACTTGGCTGGCCGGCCTTCGAGCGCGGTCTTGTAGTACGAGAGCGCGCTCACCATCGAGGAGCCGGTGGCGCCCATCGGATCGGGGAAGAGCACGTGGCGGCCGTCGACGTCGCGCCCGATCTTGGCGTCGTGCCACGTCGCGCCGACGACCTCGCCCTGCTCGTTCGTCTGCCGGCTCATGAACAGGTGGTCCTGCCGGACCAGCGTCGGGTCGAGGATCTCGTTCAGGAGCTCGTAGACGACCTGCGAGGGCATCGTCCCGGCGCGGGCGATGCCCACGGTGACCGCCTTCGTCGACCGCGACAGCGCGGTGCCCCGGTAGACGGCCTCCGGATGGGAGGTGATCATGCGCGTCGGGACGTCCACGCGCGTGCGCCCCAGCTCGGCGGCGAAGACGGTGCGCGCGAGCATCTGGTAGAGGACGCCGATGAGGCGCCCGACGTCGGGCTGGACCGTCTCCGGGGAGCAGGCCCTGGCGAGCAATGTCCATGCGAGGGGGTCATCGAGAAGGTGCACGCCCGCCCCGTAATGATGGGCGATTTCGGGGGCCCGGAATCGGCTCTCAGCGTACGCAACGTCGACCATCGTTTTTCTGTTACACTACCTGGCCCGGCGCGGGGTATTCCTCCGGGTGCGCGCCGGTGCTCTCCACGGGAGCGAAGCGGTTTTCAAAGCGATGAGGGCGCCCGCCCCAGCGGTCGCCCGGTGGACTTGCAAAGGAAGGGACGTTCGGTGGACAGCGACCTTGCCGAGTCGGTTGCGGCGCTCAAGGATGCCTTTGCCCGAAGGGGCATCCCAGCGAGGTTCGGAAAGGCGGCTCCAGCGGTGGTGGAAGAGCTGCGCAGGACGCTGCGGGTGCCCGCCAGGTACCGCGCCTTCTTGCAGGCGGCAGACCCGCTCGATGTCGAGACGGTGACCCCGGTCGAGCGCGTGCGCCTCATCCCCTCGGACAAACTCGCGGCCGAGCAACAGGCGAACGGCGGCGACAGCTCTCTCCCAGGCTGGCGCAAAAGCTGGATCCTCATCGCGCGCAGCGCCCTGCTCGGAGATCCTTATTTTCTCGACATCTCGAAGCTCGACGCCGAGGGAGACTGTCCCGTGTTCACCTGCATGACGGGGACCGACTCCCTCAAGCCCGAGCTCTGCGCCTCGAGCTTCCAGCAGTTCCTCCGCATCCTCGCGACCTCGATGGAGGTCGCGTCCGGGTTCGGAGAGAGCGGCCTCGACGACGAGGACGAGGCCATCTTCCGCGAGGCGCTCGCGCCGAAGATCAAGACGATCGACTCCGCGGCGCTCCGCGCGGGCCACTGGACGTGACGTAGCGTCCGTGGCGCGCCGCTCCGTGGCGCGCTGTGGAGCTCGCGGATCGCGCCATGCCGAGGTGCCCGGCCTGCAACGCAGAGAGCCCTGGCTCTGCCCGGTTCTGCGTGACCTGCGGATCCCCGCTGGCCGCGCCGGGCGCTGCCGGCGTCGCGGCGCGCTCGCCGGCCGGCGCGCGCGCCGTACCGACGGCGACCGTCCCCGGGCAGCCGCTGCCCGACGTGTTGCTGCCCGAGGACGGGGCGCACCGGGGGAGCCAACCGCATCCCGAAGCCGGGGACGCTGACGCGTCGCGCAGAGCCCCGGCGCCGCAGGTGCTGCCGGCGCCGCTGGCGGGCTCCCTCCCGCGGCGCATGCCCGGCGGTCACCTCCCCGCCGGGACGCTCATCGACCAGAAGTACGTGATCGAGCGCGTGCTCGGCGAAGGCGGCATGGGGGTCGTCTACCTCGCGCGCGACGTCCACACCGGGCTGCACGTGGTCCTCAAGGCGGTGCGGCAGGAGCTCGGGCACCGGCCCGACGTGCGGGCGCGGACGCTCGCCGAGGGACGGGCGCTCGCGCAGATCGATCACCCGAACGTGGTCCACCTGAAGGCGGTGGTCGCGGAGCGGGACGAGCTCTGGCTCGTCATGCAGTACATCGATGGGGAGAGCCTGGAGCAGAAGCTCGCCCGCTACGCCGAGGAGCACCGGCCGATGCCGCTGCCGGAGGCGCTCTCGATTTTCCGCCAGATCGCCTCCGGCATCTCGGCCGCGCACCACGAGGGGGTGATCCACCGCGACCTCAAACCCGCCAACGTCCTCATCCGCGCGAAGGACGGCGTCGCGAAGGTCACCGACTTCGGCATCGCGAAGGCCGAGGCGGACGCGCTCGCGGGGCGCGGGCTCACCAAGGGGATCATCGGCTCGCTCTATTACATGTCGCCGGAGCAGGTCCTCGGGCAGCGCGCGCTCGACAAGCGGGTGGACATCTACGCGCTCGGTGTCGTCCTCTACGAGATGCTGGTCGGCCGCGTGCCGTTCGACGCCGAGAGCGACATCGAGATCATGCGGCTGCACGCCGAGGTGCCGCTCCCCAGCGTCAGCGCCGCGCGGCGCGACGTGCCCCCGGAGCTCGACGCCCTCCTCCAGAAGGCGTGCGCGAAGGACAGGGCCGACCGCTTCGCCAGCTGCGAGGAGATGCTCGCCGCGCTCGACACGATCGCCCGCCCCACGCGGCCCGTGCCGTCGTCGCCGCCGCTCGCCGGGTCGAGCCGCCCGCCGCCCGCGGCCACGACGGTCGACGAGGCGCGCGACGCCGCGCTGTCGCCGGGCGCGGCCCTGGGGAACAAGCCCTCACGGGCGCCGCGCGCGCGCCGCCCCTGGCTCGCGATCGGCGTCGGGATCCTCGCGATCGCCGGCGGCGCCGCCGCGCTGCGCGCGCTCGGCGTGCTCGACGGGCAACGCGACGGCCGCGGGCGGGGCGCCACGCCGCAGGTGTCGCCGCCGGCGGCGAGCGCGAGCGGCGCCGCCGCGGACGCGGGCGCAAGCGAGCCGCCGCCGTCGCCGCTCGAGGCCCTGACCGGGCTGTGGGTCGGCAACGGGCGCGAGCTCGAGGCCGTGCTCGCCGGCGAGACGCTCGAGTTCCGGGTGCGCCGCCCGGAGCAGTTCGCGCCGCAGGATTACGAGGAGGGCGAGGCCCGCTTCTCGCTCCGCGAGATCCCCGGCGAGACCGGGGTGTTCGCCGTGGAGGACCGGATCCGCTTCATCGCGCCCGAGGGGGGCAAGTTCGATCCGGCGCGCTCGCGCGGCACCTGCCAGGAAGTCCGCAGCGCCGTGGACGGCCGCCCCCTGCGCGCGAGCTTCGACGGCGCCCGCCTGAGCGTCGAGTTCGCGAAGATCGAGCCGTCCGCGCGCAACTTCGTGATGGATCGCAACCGGGTCGTCAGCTGCGTTCGCCTGAGCGAGCTGCCTTCCACGCGTGTCGTGAGCACGCTGACGCGGCCGTGAGCGCCGGGCTCAGAGCCCGCCGACGGCGGGCACCGGCTGGGGCTTCCCGGCGTGGACGATCGCGCACCGGACGGTGGTGGAGGACGTCGGCGCGCTGGCCCGCCCGCCCCCGAGGACGAGCGTGCTGAAGATGTTGCGCGCCGCCGCGTCGACCTCCGCGGCGCCGCGCGGCGGGACCGGGTTCCCGCTCGCGTCGAACACCGTCACGGCCTGCACCACGCCGCGGGTGATCTCGCTCTCCGGGAAGGACATCATGACGTTGATCCGGACGTACGCCGACGCCCCCTCGACGATCCCGAAGCTGTGCGGCTTCTTGGCGAAGGCGCTGCAGAAGCCGCTCGTGCCCATGCCGCCGTCCGGCCCGTAGTTCGCGGACGCCCACTGCGCCACGTTGACCCTGAGGCCGCTCTCGCCCGAGCCCTGCGCGTACTGCACGCACTGGGCGAGCGCCGGGTCCCAGATCGAGCCCGTCGGGCACTGCCCCACCTTGGCGCACGCCTGCCCGGTCCAGACCTCGTCGCGCGCGCACGTCTGCGCGAGCGGGACGCAGGCCGCGGTGGGGCCGTCGACGATGAGCTGCTGGCCGGGCGGGCAGCCGAGCTGCTGCCCGGCGCCGACGGCGACCCCGATGTTGGTCGCCACCTGCTCGCGCGACACGCAGTAGCCGGTGCTCTGATCGATCTCGTCGCCTGGCCGGCACCGGTCGGCGGCGCATCCGCCATTTTCCCAGTGGCGGCCCACGCCGCAGTACGCGTTCGCCGCCTGGGGCGTGAGGCACTGGCCCGCGACCGAGAGGTACCCTTTCAGGCACCGGCAGCGGTTCTGCGTGGTGTCGAAGGCGGCGCCGTCGCTGCACGACGAGATCGAGCAGCGGCAGCTCGCGCCCTGGCAGATCTTGAGGAAGCAGGAGTTCTCCGGGCACCCGACGAGCACCGCGGGCGCGAGCGCGACGAGCCCGAGCGCGAGCGCGGAGGAGGTCAGTCCGAACGAACCGGGCCGCATGGGCCGACCCTAATCCATCCGCTCGGGCCGGGAAACTCACCGGCCGCCGCGGCGCCCGCGCGCGCCGGCGCCGCGCGCGGAACCAGCACGTACCGCCGGCCGATGCGCTGTGGTACGGGGTGTCGCCCCGCGCGCGCCTCTCTGCCGCGCCGGTCCGACGCAAGCCATGCTCCCCATCTACATCGAAGGTTCGCCCGAGTTCGAGTCCACCCTGTCTGCCCTGCGCGCCCGCGGCACGGGCGATCTCGCGAACGTCACGCCGGCGGTGACCGAGATCATCGACAACGTGCGGCGCGGGGGCACCTCCGCCGTGCTCGGCTACATCGAGAAGTTCGAGCGGCGGACGCCGAAGGCGCTGGTCCGCCACGCCGGCCCCGAGTCGCAGGGCGGCTTCGGCGGGGCCGAGGCGCTCGCGCGGCTCGCGCCGGAGGTCCGCGCCGGGCTCGAGACCGCGGCGGCGAGGATCACGCGGTACCACGAGCGGCAGCGCGACGCGGGCGATCTCGGCCCCGCGGACGTGGCGCCGGGTGGGCCCGCGCTGCAGGCCGGCTTCAGCTACGAGGAGGACGGCGTCCTCCTCGGCATGCGCGTGCGCCCCCTGCGCCGCGTGGGCGTCTACGCGCCCGGCGGCAAGGCCCGTTACCCCTCGAGCGTGCTGATGTCGGCCATCCCCGCGCGCGTCGCGGGCGTGCGGGAGATCGTGCTGGCGAGCCCGTCGGCCGACGACGCCACCCTCGCCGCGGCGCACCTCTCCGGCGTGACGACCCTGCTCGACGCGGGCGGCGCGCAGGCGATCGCCGCGCTGGCCTACGGGCTCCCCGAGCTCACGCCGGTCGACAAGATCGTGGGGCCCGGCAACGCCTACGTGGCCTGCGCGAAGCGGCTCGTCTTCGGCGACGTGTCGATCGACGGCATCACGGGGCCGAGCGAGATCCTGGCGCTCGCCGACGACTCCGCGGATCCGCGGCTCGTCGCGGCCGACATGCTCTCGCAGGCCGAGCACGACGAGGTGTCCTACGCGCTGCTCGCCACCACGTCGGCCAAGCTGGCGGAGGCGGTCGCGCGCGAGCTCGACGCCGCGCTCCCCGAGCTCACGCGGCGCTCGATCGTGGAGGCGTCGCTCTCGACGCACGCGGCGGCGCTGGTGGTCGGCTCGCGCGCTCGCCTCGCCGAGGTCGCCGATCAGCTCGCGGTCGAGCACGTCGCCTTCCACGTCGACGACGCCGAGGCGCTGCTCGCCGAGATCGGCACGCTCGGCGCGGCGCTGCTCGGCAGCCTCACGCCGGTCGCCGCCGGCGACTACCTCGCGGGGCCGTCCCACGTGCTGCCGACCGGGGGCTCGGCCCGCTTCGGGTCGCCGCTCGGCGTCTACGACTTCGTGACCCGCGCGAGCCTCATCCGGTACACGGCCGCGGCGCTGCGGGCGCAGGGGCCGGTCATCGAGAAGCTGGCGCTGGCCGAGGGCCTGCAGGCGCACTCCCGCGCCGTGACGCTGCGCCTCTCGGCCATGGGGCGCGACCCGTCGAAGGCCTGAGGCCACCTCGCCGCCGGGACGGCGGAGCGGCGGCCCCTCGACGCGATCCACCTCGCCGGCAAGGCAGGGAGAAAAGACAATGATCTTCCTGCCTTGCGGCCTGCTGCAGACCTGAGCGCGGCCCCTGAGGGAGCCCTCGCGGCGTGCCTGCAGCGCCCCCCAGCGGGGCGCCGCGCCTCGGGCTCAGCGCCCGCAAGCCCGCCTGCCGGAGGCGCGCGGCGCCGCGGGCTCAGCGCGTGCACACGCCGCTGCGAGAGCACGGCGCACCCGTGATCTCAGCGCGTGCATCCCGCCGCGGAAGCGCGGCGGCGCCGCAGGCTCAGCGCCGGACGCGGCGCGGCCTCACGGCGCCTCGCGCTTCAGACCGGCTCACTCGGCGCGCAGGTAA
Organism: Sorangium cellulosum; assembly: GCF_002950945.1. Lineage (GTDB taxonomy): Bacteria > Myxococcota_A > Polyangia > Polyangiales > Polyangiaceae > Sorangium > Sorangium cellulosum_E. Next base: position 3,725,791 of record NZ_CP012673.1, on the reverse strand, counting down.
CCTGCGTGGATGAGCTTCAGCACGGACTGCGCCGTCTCGAGGTCCGTCGCGGGGCTCTTGTTGAGAACCATCGCGAGGTGCCCGTGGTTGTAGGCGATCTGGAGGACGTCCAGATCGACGGGCGTGAGGTCGCGGAGCAGCGGCTTGAGCGGCTGGGGAATGACCAGGCGCGCCGACAGGTCCGGGAGTTGGTGGCGGATGTTGTTCAGCTCGTCGATCTGCCGGAGCCCCTCCATGAGGAGCTCCTGCACCGTCGCGCTGATCTCGCCGGTCATGACCCGCTCCTCGGCCGGCTCCAGATCGAACGTCCCGCCCACCCACGTGAGGATGCGGTAGACGCTCTTGAGCGGCGGGACGTCGGTGAGATCGTTGATGGTCGCAAAGGTCACGATGCCCTTGCGCAGGTAGATCTTGCCGACGTCGTCGTCGGAGCGGACGACGAGGACTCCGCTCTTCTTCGATGTGCCGAAGAGCTGAAGCAGATCCGGGAGCGGGATCTCGTCGATCGACCCGGACATCGACCGGGTCTGACCGCTCCTCAACGAGGGCTCGTCCATCCGACGGCGCGCCGGGGGCGCGCCGGGATCGGTGGAGACGACCTTGAGGATGCTGGTACCGATGAGCACACGGTCACCCTCCTTCAGCGTCGTCTTCTTGATCTTCTCGCCGTTGACGAACGTGCCGTTCGTCGAGCCGAGATCCTCGATGACGATCTGCTGATCGGTACATGCAATCCGGGCGTGGCGCCGGGAGACCATATCCTCGACGAGGACCATGTCGAGGTCGCTGGAGCGCCCTACGACGATCTCCTGCTGCTCCCCGAGGGGGAATTCGCCGCCTTGGTACTTCCCGGAGATGAAGCGCAACGCTAGTTGCCGCGTTGCCGACACCTTGGGAGCGTGGTTGTCCATCGCAGGGAGTAAAAAACCTTCGTTGCGCTACGGGAGCGCCAGCAGGGGGCAAAGCTTAGTTTCACCGAGCAAAGGTGGTCAAGCGATCCGCTCCGTTCTTTCGATCGAGGCGGCCCGCTCCCTTCGACGCGGCGCGCCGCCCCGCCCCCCTCCCCGCGGTCTGGCTCCGCCCTCCGCCAGCGATAAATACGCGAGATCCTCGGGGAAAAGCGCTGCTCTGCGCTCCTGGGGCGGCGGGCGAGCAGGCCCCGAGCGGGCGCGCCGGACACCCCCGGCCAGGGTCATTGCGTCCTTCACGGCTCATTGCTCTTGCTTTCGGGGCCGTCATGTTCAACGGGCTCGATGTGAGCTCCGAAGCGACGCAACGCACCCTCTCCGCAGGCGATCCGCTGGGCACGCACCGCGTGCTCGATCCACCGGGGGCGCTCCCGCAGCCGGCGGAGCGGCTCTGCGCCGACACCTCGCGCCATTTCGAGACCGAGATCGTCGTCGACGTGGAGACGCTGAACATCGACGCCGCGAGCTTCCGTCAGATGGAGGAGGCGTCGGGCGGCGACCCGGACGGCGTGGCGCGACTCGTCCTCGAGACGGTGGCGCGGCGGGGCAAGCAGCACAACCCGGTGACCGGCTCGGGCGGCATGCTGCTCGGCGTCGTGCGCAGGGTCGGCGCGCTGGCCGAGCACCGCGGTTTCGCCGTGGGCGATCGCATCGCGACGCTCGCGTCGCTGTCGCTCACGCCGCTCTCGCTCCGCCGGATCGTCGCCGTGCGCCCCACGTCCGCGCAGATCGACGTCGAGGGCGCCGCGATCGTCTTCGCCTCGGCGCCGCTCGCCCGGATGCCCGGCGACATGCCGGAGCGGCTCGCGCTCGCGCTGCTCGACGTCGCCGGCGCGGCGCCCCAGGTGGCGCGCTTCGCCGGCTCTCGCGACAGCGTGGTGGTGCTCGGCGCCGGCGGGAAATCGGGCCTGCTCTGCGCGGCCGAGGCGCGGCGCTGCGTCGGCCGCTCCGGGCGCGTGATCGGGCTCGAGGCGTCCCCGGAGTACGCCGCCGACCTGCGCGCGCTCGGGATCTGCGATCACGTCGCGGTCGCGGACGCGCGCGACCCCATCGCGGTGCGCGACGTGGTGCTGCCGCTCACGGGCGACGCGGGCGCGGACCTCACGCTCTCGTGCGTCAACGTCCCCGGCGTGGAGCTCAGCGCGATCGTCGCCACGCGCGACCGCGGCAAGGCGTACTTCTTCGCGATGAGCACGAGCTTCACCGCCGCCGCCCTCGGGGCCGAGGGGATCGGCAAGGACATCGACCTCTACATCGGCAACGGCTACGCGCACGGCCACGCCGAGCACACGCTCGCGCTCGTGCGCGAGAGCCCCGCGCTCGCGCAGCTCCTCTCGTCGCGTTACGGCTGATCGCGGCGAGGCGCGCTCGCCTGCGTCAGCCGGGTCGCTCGATCGGCGCCGGCTCCGCCGTCGGCCGCGCCGCGGCCGCGGCCGGCGCGCCCAGCTTGTCGACCGCTGCGGGGAGGATCACGGCGAAGTTGCTCCCCTTGCCCTCGTAGGAGCGGACCTCGATGCGGCCGCCGGCGCTCTGCGCGATGCGCTGGCTGATCGACAGCCCGAGCCCCGTCCCTTTCTCCTTCGTGGTGAAGAAGGGCAGGAAGATGTTCGCGAGCACCTTCTGGGAGATGCCCGGCCCGTTGTCGGCGACGTTGAGCTCGACGAACGGCTCGTCCGAGCCGGAGCCCGGCCGCGTCCCGCGGCCGAAGCGGACGCGCGTGGAGATCACCACCTTGCCCCGGCCCTTCATCGCCTGCGCGGCGTTGCGGAACAGGTTCATCAAGACCTGCCGGAGCTGCTCGGGATCGATGGCGACCCGGGGGAGATCGGGGTCGAGCGTGACCTCGACCTCGAGCTGATCGCTCCGGCGCTCGATCGAGAGCACCTGCAGCGTGCGGCGCACGATCGCGTTCACGTCCGTCGGGACGACCGAGCCCTGCGCCGGCCGCGCGAGATCGAGCACCGACCCCACGACGCGGTCGAGCCGGTCGACCTCCTCCAGGATGATCCCGATGAACTCGCGCGACGCCGGATCGAGCTGCGCCTCCGGCACCGGATCGGCGAGCAGCTGCGCCGCGCCCTTGATCGCGCCGAGGGGGTTCCTGATCTCGTGCGCGAGCCCGGCCGCCATCTGGCCGAGGAGCGCGAGCCGGTCTCGCTCCTTCATCTGCGCGTAGAGGCGGGAGTTCTCCACGACGACGCCGATCTGGGCGGCGAGCGTCTCGAGCAGCGTCAGCTCCTCGGGCGAGAACGCGTCGCGCACCCGCGTGTCCGCCACCACGAGCAGCCCGATCGGCTCGCCCTGCTCGTCGCGCGCGCAGAGCACGACGCCCGAGCAGAGGCTGCCGAGCACCTCGGCCGCGGCGAGCACCGCGTCCTCCGGGACCTGGGGGCGCACCTCCGTCCGCCGCGCGAAGTTGCCGTCGTCGACCGCGTCGCTGTGGCTCAGGCGCGCGCGCCGCTCGCGGGCCTCGCGCTCGAGCTCCTCCATCGCGAGCGGCCCCCGATCGAGGCGCTCGAGCAGCGCCCGCGCGGTCGCCACCTCGATCCGCTCGGGGACCCGGGGCCCGAGCGAGGCGAGCCGGTCGAAGCCGGTCCCGTCCTGATCGCGCAGGTACAGCGCCGCCGCGGTCACCCGGCGCGACTGCTCGAGCGCGCTCATCACGATCGAACCCATCTCCTCGACCTCCAGCGTGTGCACGAGGCGCCGCCGCGCCTCGGCGAGCGAGCGATCGAGATCGAAGCGCTCCCGCAGGAAGAGGCGCTGGATCTGCTCCTCGACGCGCTCGCGGAGCGGATCGAACAGCACGAGGACCACGATCGCGGCGAGCACCGCGTTCAGGTACATCGTGTTGAAGCCGCCGATGAACGTGAGCAGGAGGTAGAAGATGAGCGCGATCAGGAACGCGACGGCGGTGGCGACGAGCAGGCGCGCGAGCATCTCGTACGCGTCGAGGAGCCGCTCGTGCCGGAGCGCCTGGGCGAGGACGAACAGGAACACGATCGAGAGCGCCGCGCCGACCGGCGGCGGCTCCGCGCCGAGGAACCAGGCGAAATCGGCGACGCTGGCCAGCCCGGCGAGCGCGCCGATCACCACGAGGAAGCGCACGCGCCGCTGCGTCGCGCGCGACGAGCTCTGCTTGCCGCGCTGGCCGAGCGTGTAGAGCCCCGCGGTGAGCAGCGCGAAGACGTAGGTGAAGATGCAGCCGCGCGTGAGCCAGTCGAGCCAGGAGCCCGGCTCACGGCTCACCAGCACGAGGACGAACAGCGGGATGACGAGCACCCCCGCGAACCGGAGCAGCCGCGAGCGCCGATCCCCGTCGTGGGGGATCATCGCCTCGAAGAGCTGCAGCGCGAACTGCGGGAGCAGCACGGCCAGGATCGCGGTGAAGCGCTCCCAGATCGACGCCTGGAAGAAGCCGAAGAGCGACTGCGACAGGTACCAGAGCCCGACGTCGGCGGCGAACGCGGCGAAGAAGAGGTGAACGCGGCGGACGCGGCCTCGAAGCAGCGTCGAGGCCGCGATGGCGAGGGCCAGGGCCCCGCAGACCAGGGTCGTCCGTGTGCGGAGATCGATCCCGAGCGGCGCCACGCCCGCAGGCTACCGCGGTGAGGCGCGGCGCAGCGCCAAAACACGCCCAGGGCGACGGCGTCGCCCCGGCTCAGCGGCGCGGCTCAGCGCGTCCCGTCGCTCCCGGACGAGCTGGGGGCGCTGACCTCCGAGCCCTCCTGGGGCTGCCAGGGGATCGGCGCTGGATCCGCTTTCTCTTGCTCCCTCGATCGCACGTAGGTCGCCGCGGGCAGGCGCTCCTCGACGCTGGGGAGCCGCGTGGGGCCGCGCGCCGGGAGCGCCGCAGCGTCGACGATCTCGCGGACGCGCGCGTCGCCGTGGCCCTGGCTCCCGGGCGCCTGCTCGAAGGCCACCGGATCGAGATCGCTCCCTCTCTCGCCGGTCTGCTCGTCGCCCTCCTCGGACGCGACCACACACCCGGCGAGCAGCACAGATGCCGGCAGCACAAGCGCGAGGCCCCCAAACAGCCAACTCCTCCTACAAGCTCCCATCACTTCATTCCTCCGACGTCCCACCAAAGCCATACTGTTTGACAAGCTGGGAAAGGCGCGGCCGCTTCATACCCAGGAGCACCGCGGCACGCGTAATATTCCCTCGACTCTCGTCGAGCGCCCGGGCGATGCACTCGCGCTCGATCTCGCGCTTCATGTCGCTCAAGCTGACCCCGCCTCTCACCTGCGCGTAGGCGAGCTCCAGCGGCGTGCGGTCCGCGGCGGCCGAGGAGGGCTGAGGCTCCAGCTCTGCCCGGTCGGACACCGACGGGCGCGATCCGCTGGGAGGCTCGGAAGCATGTGACATGCCAGGTCTGGACGCCATGGGAGCGCTCGGCGGGTCCACCGCGTCGAGGGCGCGCAGCCCTTCGACGTTCATCGTGAAGTCCTCGAGATCGATCACCTCACCGTCCGCGAAGATCGCTGCGGCGCGCAGGGCGTTCTCGAGCTCGCGCACGTTGCCCGGCCAGGAGTGCTGCGACAGGGCCGCGACGGCCCTGCTCGAGAGGCGCTTCGACGGCGTGCCGCGCTCCCCGGCGATCCTTTCCAGGATCGCCGCCGCGATCATGGGCAGATCACGCGGCCGCTGACGGAGCGCCGGGACCTCCAGGACCACCTGCCGGAGGCGGTAATAGAGATCTTCCCGGAACTCGCCGCGGGAGACCATTGCACGCAGGTCGCGGTGCGTGGCGCAGAGGATTCGAACGTTGGCGCGCAGCGGGGTGACACCCCCGACCCGCTCGAACGTCCTGTCTTGGAGGACACGGAGCAACGCCACCTGCGTGCGCGGCGAGATGTCCCCGATCTCGTCGAGGAAGAGCGTCCCCCCCTCGGCGAGCTCGAAGCGCCCCCGACGGCGCGCCGCCGCCCCGGTAAACGCCCCCTTCTCGTGGCCGAACAGCTCCGAGAGCAGCAGCGTCTCGACCAAGGCGGCGCAGTTGACCTTGATCAGCGGGCCCATGCGCCGCGCGCTCACCTCGTGGATCGCCTCGGCGACGAGCTCCTTCCCGGTGCCGCTCTCGCCGTGGATCAGGACCGTCGCGTCGCTCGCGCCGACCTTCTCGATCTGGTGGATCAGGCTGAGCATCGCGGGCGTCGTCCCCACCATCCGCTTGAGCGCGGGGAGCGTGCTCGACGGCCTCAGGGTGCGAGCGGCCCCCCCTGGCGCACCCGGCGCACGCGCTGGAGCCGCAGAGCTCGCAGCCCCTCGGATCCGCCTCGACGGCGCTGCGCGCGCACGCCTCCAGCCGGGCGAGCTCGGCGAAGCTCCGACGCGAGAGGAACCGGCGCGCGATCTCGGGCGGGAGCGACTCGGCGATGCGATCCCGGAGCGCGAGCGCCGCCTCGATGTGCGACCGCGCGGCCGTCGGCTCGTCCTCCGGAGCGTGCGGCGGCCGGTGCCCGGACGCCGACGCGTGGTGGAGCAGCACGTGCGCATCCAGGGCGCACTCGCGGCTGTGGGCCTGGCGTGACAGCGCGAGCGCCTCCGCGGCGGCCTGCCCGAACGGCTCGCCAGCGGCGCGGGCGCGCATCGCCTCGAGGAGGGCGACCTCGGCGCGCCGCCGGTCGGACGTCGCCTCGGCGCGCGCCTTCTGGATCATCTGCGCGGCCTGCAGGAGGTCGCCGTCATCGAGCGCGATGCGCGCGGCGACGGCGTAGCACTCGCCGAGCTTCGGGCCGACTCCGTACGCGAAGGCGGCGTCGAGCTCGGTCCAGGCCTCGTGAGCGCGGCCGCACTCGACGTGGATCTGCGCCGCGACGCAGGCCACGTGCGTGATCCACACGCCGGGGATGACGGGCCCGCAGACCTTGCGCGCGAACGCGAGCGCCTGCTCCGCCTCCGCGAGCAACCCGAGCTGGAGGCGGAGCTCGGCGAGGTTCGCGATGAGGCTGACGAGGACGACCTTGTCGCCGATCTTGCGGAAGATATCGATCGAGCGCTCGAAGAGCCGCAGCGCCTCCGGATAGTCGTGCTTCAGGTTGGCGACGACCGCGAGGTTGGTGAGCGCGTAGGCGGCCGCCATGCGCTCGCCGCGCTGCTCGCCGTCCTCGAGCACCTTGGCGAGCATCGAGCGCGCCTCGTCGAGGCGGCCGCTCGAGAGCAGCGCGATCGCGCGGTTCAGCCGGGCGCGCAGCTCGCTCGTGAGCTCGCCCCCGCACGCCGCCTCCCACGCGTCGGTCGCGAAGTGCCGCTCCGCCTCGGACCAGGCTTGCCCCGAGAGGAGCAGCTTGCCGAGGATGTTGCGCGCCTGGAGGCGCGTCGCGAGCTCGCCCGCGTCGGCGAGCCCCTGCTCCGCGTACGCCTTGGCGGCCGCGAGGTCGCCCGTCTTGCAGCAGAGCTCCGCCATCTCGACGGCGCCGCGCGCCCGCTCCGCAGGCGCGCAAGCGAGCGAAAGCGCGCGCGAGAGCGCCAGCGCGGCGGTCGTCAGGTCGCCGCGCGCGCTCGTCGCGCGGCCGTGCACGAGCAGCGCGTCGAACGACTCCCGCTCCCGCCGGGCCACCGAGGAGAAGTCGATCGCGAACTCGATGTCGCCGAGCCGGAGCGCGAGCTCCGCGGCGCGGAGCAGCCGCTCGCCCGCGGCGGCGGGCTCGCCCGGGATCGACCGCATCGAGCGCGCCCAGCGCTGCCAGAAGTCGGCGCGCGCCGACGGCTCGACGACCGACGTGATCGCCAGCATCGCCGCCGCCTCGGCGCGGTCGGCGTGGCCCAGCCAGGCGAAGAGCTCGCTCGCGCGCGAGGCGCTCCACGGATCGGGCGCCTGCGCCTCGAGCACCTCCGCGATCGCGAGCACATCCTCGGCATCGACGCTGGCCGGGTCGACGACCGCCTGCCGCGCCGCGATCCACCCGTGATCGACCTCGATCAGCCCGAGGGCGGAGAGCTCCTGAACGGCGCCTTGGCGCGCCACGTCTCCGAGGGCCTGCTGCGTGAGCGGCGCGGCGATCAGGCCGAGCTGCGCGGACGGCCAGGGCCGCTGGCTCAGCGCGAGGCGGTCGAGCAGCCGCTTGGCCTCGGCGCTCGGCGGCGGCCGCACCAGGCGCTGCTCGGGCGGCATGGCCAGCACGGCGGAGCACCAGCCCTCGATCTCGTCGAGCCGCTCGATCCGCTCGACGACCCGGCGCTCCGCGTCCGCGGCGAACGCCTCCCAGAAGCGGTGCAGGTCGTCCGGCGACGCGACGGCGTCGATCGTGAGCGCGCTCGTCCACGGCCGCATGGCAGCGTCGCTGCACACCACGACCAGCGCGGAGCTCGATCCTTCCGCCACGAGGCGCGAGAGCTCCTCCAGCAAGAGGCTCCCCCACCTCGTCGGCTCCCCCTCGGAGACGAGCAGGATCGCGCCCTGGGCGGCGGAGCTGATGCCCCGCGCGGCCGCCGCCGGGTCTGCAGAGACGACCCCGCAGCGCAGCGCCAGATCGCGCCAGGGATCCCGATCCGCGGCGTACGCGGCCGAGATCAGCGAGCGTCCCACAGCGCGCGCGCGACGCGCGAGGTGGGCGCAAACGGCGTCCAGGACCGGCCGCCGTCCATGGACGTGGAGGACTCCACGCGACGCGGCGTCACGAACGCGCTCATCGAGCGTCCGGAAACCTCCGGCCTCGCTCGGTGTGGCAGAAGAAGCGCAGGCTGCGGCGACGGATCCCAAAGCACCACAAGCGTACCCCCACGCTGAACGTCACATCAACGGATCCCGCCGTCTGCTCGCCGGATGTTGCCCGGGCACGTGTGCTGTATCAACAGAAAATTTCAGTGTGGGTACTAGGTTCCGTCCAGGACCCGCTGGATGGCGTCGAACGCGGCAGAAGGCGCTTCGTCCAGGGCGCGCGCGAGCGGGAGCTGCGTGGCGCCGGCGGCGACGTAGAGCGGCACGAGGTGCGGCGCGAGCCGGCGGAGCGTCTCGAGGTGCCGCGCGACGCCGGCCGCATCGCCGCGCCGCACCGGTCCGGTGAGCGCCTCGGGTACACCGAGCGCCTCGACGTTGTCCGCGACCGTGCGGAGCAGCGGGCCGAGCATCGCCGCGGCGGTCGTCCGATCGACGCCCGCGCGCTCGAGCAGGTCGACGCCGGCGGCGGCCAGCGCGGCGGCGCCGTTGGCGACGAGGCCCGCCGCGGCGTGGTAGGCGACGCGATCGAGATCGGGGAACGCGCGCGGCGTCATCCCGAGGCGCTCGCCGAGCGAGCGCGCGACGAGCACCGCGCGCGTGTCACCGTCGACGAGCAGGTGGCCGCGGCCCAGGGCGGGCGCGAACGAGGGCGAGGCGAAGGAGATCATCGGGTGCATCTGCGCGACCGCGACGCGGCCGCCGCGCACCGCCGCGAGCGCCTCCGGGCCGAGCGCGCCGGCGCAGTGCACCACCGCGACGTCCCGGTGGCCGACGAGCCCCCGCGCGCGCAGCGCCGCGGCGCACGGCGCGATGTCGCGATCGCGCACGGCGACGATCACGAGGTCCGCGTCGATGCGCTCCGTGGGGAGCCCGTCCCGCGCCGCCCTGAGGGTGACGGGGAGCCCGGCGGCGCGGATCGCGCGCGCGAGCCCGCGACCGACCTTGCCGCCGCCGTAGATGAAGACGGCCACGTCCGGCCCCGCCTCGCCCTCGCGCGGCGATCGCGGAGCGCCCGCGCCCTCTCCTTCGCGCACGGGGACCGCGCTCACAGGCCGCTCCCGTACAGGCCGCGCGCGAGCGCGTAGTCGAGCACCGCGGCCGGGACGCGCTGGCGCACGGCGTCCAGATCGCCGGCGGCGAACGCGCGGCGGATCTCGCTGCTCGAGATCTGCGGGAGCATCACCTCCGCGGGGCACAGGGGCGAGCGGGGGTCGCCCGCGACCTCGCCCGGGTGATCCGCGGGCGACGCGGCGAAGCCGGAGCGGCCGAGGACGATCGGCGGCGCGAGCTGCTCGATGCGATCGAAGCGGTGCCACCTCGGGAGATCGGGGAGCACGTCGGCGCCGACGAGCAGCCGCATCGCCCAGTCCGGGTGCGCCGCGGCGAGGTGCTCCAGCGTGCGCAGCGTGAGGCTCTCGCCGCCGAGATCCCGCTCGACGGCCGACACCGCGACGCGCGGCAGCCAGCCGAGGGCCAGCTCGCACATGGCGAGGCGATGCTCGAACGGCACGAGCTCCTTGGAAAAAGGGTGGCGGAAGACGGGGACGACGAGCACCTCGTCGATCGGCGCGACCGAGAGCGCGTAGGTCGCCGCGAGCACGTGCGCGACGTGGGGCGGGTTGAAGCTGCCCCCGAAGATGGCGACGCGGCGCGCTCCTGACCGCGCGCGCGCGCGGTCGTCACCGGGCGCGCCCGCCGGTTCCTCAACCTTGAGAGCCACCTTGCACCCTCATCCTGGAGACCGAGGCAGACGGCCCCACGATCTCGCGCGCGGTCACCGCGCCGCTCGAGTTCATCACCTCGATCCGGACGCCGCCCTGTCCGTCGTCGAGGAGCGCGGTGCCGCCCTCGGAGCCGATCGGCCCCGGAGAAAAGAACGTCCGCGTGCCGACCTTCTTGATGAGCGGCTCAGGGCTCTTGCCGAAGACGAGGAGGGACGCCGCCACGATGTCCTCCTCGTCGAGCGCCGCCTTGTCGAACACGAAGAGCGCGACGCGGCCGTCCAGGATCTCGATCGTGCGCTGGCCCGGCGGGAGGCTCATCAGCACCCGGAGGCGCAGCCGCGCCTGCTCGGACGCCACGAAGGCGTCGATCTCGTCGGGCGTGGCGGCGGCGCACCGGATCGCCCGGTCGAACAGCGCGCCCGCGGTGGGGTTCGAGCCGACCAGGCGGAGCGCCCAGCCCTCGACGACCCGGTCGAGGGCGTCGTCCTCGGCGACGTAAATGACCCGCTCGGCGTGCCCTTCGTCGAGCAGATGCTGCGCGCCGCGAGCGAGCGCGGGCAGGTCACCCTGTGCAGGGCCGAGGACGCCGAGGCGCATCGGCCACAGCATAGATCACCGCGCGAAGCGGCGGACAGCTTCTCGGCTGGGCTCTCGCGGCCGCGCGGTCGCCTGCTCCGGGGCGCGTGGCGCGCGGTAAGACGATCGCGCGAGCGTCTGCTAGCGTCCGCTCATGTTTCGGCGAGGTCGCGCGCTGGAGGACCCGGTCACCATCACCCTCGACGGCGCGGCCGTCCCGGCGGAGCGAGGGGAGCCGCTCGCCGTGGCGCTGATCGCCTCCGGGCGCGTGACGCTCGCGCGGAGCCCGAAGCTGCACCGCCCGAGGGCGCCGAGCTGCCTGCGCGGCGGCTGCGACGGCTGCCTCGCGCGGGTCGACGGGGTGCCCAACGTGATGACCTGCCTGCGCCCGGCCACGGGCGGCGAGCGCATCGAGTCGCAGAACGTGGTGGGCTCACGGCAAGCCGACCTGCTCCGGGTGACCGACTGGTTCTTCCCGCAGGGGATCGATCACCACCACCTGATGGCCGGCGTCCCCGGGCTGTCCGGGGTCGTGCAGTCGATCGCGCGCAAGCTCGCCGGCCTCGGGCGGCTGCCGAGCGCGGCGCTCCCGGTCGAGCCCGCCGCGCGGCTCGACGTGGACGCGGCGGTGATCGGCGCCGGGCCCGCGGGCGTGGCGGCGGCCTCGGCGCTCGCGGCGCGGGGCCTCCGCGTCGCGCTCGTCGACGACGGGCTCGCCCCCGCGGGCTCGCTCGCCGGCGCGCCGCGGCGCGCCGCGGCGCTGCTCGAGCGGCACCGGCTCGACGGCGTGCGCGTGCTCTCCCGGCACGTGGCCGCGGGCGTGTACCTCGGCGAGATCCTGGTCGCGGGCGACGCGGGCGCGCTCGTCGTCCACGCGCCCGCGAAGGTCTTCGCGACCGGGGCGCACGACGGCGTCGTCGCCGTCCCGAACAACGACCTGCCCGGGGTCTTCTCCGCGCGCGCGCTCTGCCGGCTCCTGGCCCACGGCGTCGAGCCGACCGGCCCCGTCGCGCTCGCGGGCGAGGGCTTCTGGGCCGATGAGCTCGCTTTCGCCCTCGGCGACCGGCTCGCGGCGCGCGTCCCGCTCGCCGCGCTCGTCGCGGTGAACGGGATCTCGCAGGTGAAGAGCGTGACCGTGCGCGACGCGCCGTTCACCGAGGGGAGCGAGGTCCGCGACCTGAAGGTCGTCGCGGTCGCGGTGGACGCGCCGGCGGCGCCCTCGTTCGAGGTGGCGGCGCAGGCCGGCGCGCGCGTCCGCTACGACCCCCGCGCGGGGTACGCCGTGAGCGTCGACGCGCGCGGCCGGGCCGGCGACGGCGTATGGGCGCTCGGCGAGTGCACGGGCGCCGCGCTCGATCCCGCCGGCATCGAGCACGCGGCGGCGGCCGTCGCGGACGACGTGCTGGCCCAGCGCGGCGCAGCCGTGTGAGCGCGCGGCCCGGCCGTGTGAGCGCGCGGCGGGTCAGCCCTCGATCATCAGATCGAACAGGCCGATCCCGCCCGCGATGAACACGACGTCGAACACGGCCATGAGCGCCATGTAATCGGTGAGCTCGGCGATGGTCGCGCCGCCGAAGAGCTCCCGCGTCCCTGCGACCGCGGCGAGCAGCGTGGGCGCGAGCAGCGGGAAGAGCACGCTCGCGAGCACGAGATCGCGGGCGCGCGTGCGCACGGTCATCGCGCCGAACAGGGTGCCGCTCGCGGCGATGCCCGGCGTGGCGGCGAGGCAGAAGAGCGCGAGCCCCCCGCCCGCCTCCGCGAGATCCACCGCGAAGAGCAGCGCCGCGACCGGGATGATGATGAGCTCCACCGCGGTCACGAACAGGCAGAGCCCGAGCGCCTTGCCCGCGAAGAGGGCGCTCCTCGCGATCGGCAGGACGAGCAGGCCCGCGAGCGCGCCGTCCTCGCGCTCCCGCTGCCACGTGCGGCTCAGCGCGAGCACCGACGCGAACGCCACGCTCACCCAGATGACGCCGGGCGCGACCCGCTCGGTCGCGTCCTGCCCGGCGTGGAACGCGAGCGACGCGATCACCGCGACGAGCACCGCGAAGAACCCGCTCGTCGTGACGATCTCGCCGGTGGCGAGCTCGATCGCGAGGTCCTTGCGGGCGACGAGCAACGCCTGGCGCGCCCAGCCGGGCGCGCCGCGTCGGAGAGGCGCCGCGCGGGTCCCGGGCGCCGTGGTCGGCTGCGCGGAGAGCACAGGGCGGCTCAGAAGCTCAGGTACGTCTGATCCTTGAGCCCGCGCTCGTAGTCGGCGAGGAGCCGCATGCCCTCCGTCGGCTTGAGGAGGTCCTGCTTGATCGCGCCGTCGACCTGCGCCTTCACCTTCCCCACGAGATCGCGGTTGTCGTACTGGGTCAGCGCCAGCACCTCGTGGATCTTGTTCCCGGCGATCGTCTCCTCGATGTAGTACCCGCTCTCCTCGTCGTCATCGAGGAAGACGTGCACCTCGTTGACCCGACCGAAGAGGTTGTGGATGTCGCCCATGATGTCCTGGTACGCGCCGGTCAGGAAGATGCCGACGTAGTAGGGCGTGTCGCCGGAGATCGGGTGCAGCGGCAGCGTGTCCTTCACGTCGTTCAGATCGATGAACTTGCTGACCTTGCCGTCGGAGTCGCACGTGATGTCGACGAGCGTGCTGTCCGCCGCCGGGCGCTCGTTCAGCCGGTGGATCGGCACGATCGGGAAGAGCGCGCCGAGCGCCCAGTGGTCGAGGAGCGACTGGAACACGGAGAAGTTGCAGATGTACTGGTCGGCGAGCTGCTTGCGGAGCTCGCCGAGATCGTCGGGCACCTCCTCGGGCTCGAGCTGCGACGCGATCTTCTGCATGCCCTCGGCGATCTCCCAGAAGAGGATCTCGACCCGCGCCTTCACGTCGAGGTTGAGCAGGCCGAGCTCGAACATCTTCTGCGCCTCCTCCTTGATCTGGAGCAGGTCGTGCCACGACTCGCCGAGGTTCGGCCCCGAGATGTTCTCCTTGATGTAGAGGAGGTTCTGGATGAGCTTGTGCTCCTCGGTCTGGATGTCGATCGGCGACATCGGCGTCTTCTCGATCGAGCCGAAGGCCTGGACGACCAGCACCGAGTGGTGCGCGACGATCGCGCGCCCGGACTCCGAGACGATGTTCGGGTGCGGTACCCGCTCCTCGTCGCAGATGTCGGCGATGTTGTGCACGATGTCGCGCGCGTACTCCTCGACCGAGTAGTTCATCGACGAGTGGAACGTCGAGCGCGAGCCGTCGTAGTCGATCGCGAGCCCGCCGCCGACGTCGATGTACTCGATGCGCTGCCCCATCTTCCGGAGCTTCGCGTAGTAGCGCGTCGCCTCGCGCACCGCGCGCTTGATGATCAGGATGTCCGGCACCTGCGAGCCGATGTGGAAGTGCAGGAGCTTGAACGAGGCGCTCATCCCGGCCTCGTCCATGATCCTGATCGCCGCGAGGATCTCGGCCGTGGAGAGCCCGAACTTCGCGTTCTCGCCGCCGGAGGTCTTCCACTTGCCCGCGCCCTCGGTGAGCAGCCGCACCCGCAGGCCGATCATGGGCTCGACGTTCATGTCCTTCGCGACGCGGGTGATCATCCGCACCTCGGAGAGCTTCTCCGCGATGAGGATCACCTTCTTGCCGAGCTTGCGCCCGATGAGCGCCGTGCGGATGAAGTTCTCGTCCTTGTAGCCGTTGCAGACGATCAGCGACTCGGCGTCCGAGTGGACCGAGAGGCCGGCGAAGACCTCGGGCTTGGAGCCGACCTCGATGCCGTAGTGATAGGTCCTGCCCGCGTCGAGGATCTCCTCCACGACCTCGCGGAGCTGGTTCACCTTGATCGGGAACACGCCGCGGTACGTGCCGCGGAACTTGCTCTCGGCGATCGCCCTGTTGAAGGCCTCGTTGAGCGCCCGGACCCGGTGGTGGAGCAGGTCCTGGAAGCGGATCAGCAGCGGCGTCCGGAGCCCCTGCTCGAGCGCCGCGTCCACGACGTCGCGGATCGCGATCTTGCTGCCGCGCTCCTGGAGGGGCGCCACCGTGAGGTTGCCGTCGGCGCTGACATCGAAGTACCCGCGACCCCAGCGGTCGATCATGTACAGCGACTTCGCGTCTTCCGTGGTCCAGTCGTCGGTGTTGGTCTCGGGCGCGCTGCTCACAGTCGTTCTCCTTGTCGGGGCTCGCGCAGGGCGAACCCCGACATACGGGGAGGGCCCACGAGGGGCTTCTGGCTCATCAGAGGGACGTCAGATCGTCGGTCCGACGCTGGACGGCTGGACGCCGCGCGCTGGCGACGCGGCTCAATTACGATAGGAAAGCCGGACCTTCAAGGGCAGGCAGCCCGGGCAGGCCCGACATTGTCACTCGATGTCAATCGACACGCGCGCTCGCGAGGCGAGGCGCCTAGGCCTGGGACTTCGTCGCCGCCTTCGCCTGCTTCGAGGCCGACTTGTAGAGATCGTAGAGGCGCGGGACGGGGTACGCCTCGAGGCGCTTCTTGTAGCCCTGATCCTTCGTCCGGTTCAGGACCGTCAGGGTCTCGTCGATGAGCTTCGTGCGGGTCCCGAACTTCTCCTTCACCTCGCTGAAGGTCGCGTGAAGGCGGAGGAGCTTTGTGTTGGAGACGTGATCCAGCCCCTTCGAGCCGCCCCGATCCGAGCTGACGCGCCCGAGCCAGAGGTCCTCGGTCGTAAACGCCTTCACGGCCTCGACGAGCTTCGCCTTGTCGCCGAAGCGCTCCTTCACGATCGCGAGCGGATTCTTGCTAGCCATTGCTCAAACTCCCACGGGCAGGCGGGCCTGCGCCGGTAATGCGCGAGATGACTCGCGCGGCATGAATTGGGACCGCGATCTAGCAGAGCGGGCCGGGTCACCGCAAGGCCGCGCTTCGGTCGAGGTGCGCGCTGCCGCTGTGGTGGGCCGCGGATCATGGTAGAGGGCGCGCCGATGTTCAACCTCGGGAGCTGGCTCGTGGCGCACCTCGACCGGGTCCGGCCGCTCGCGGAGGCGCGGCCCCGCGTCGCCCCGGGGTCCTCGTCCGCCCTGGCGAGCACGCTCCTCAAGGCGCTGTTCCCCATCGCCGCGTTCATCGCGCTCGCGCCCGTCCTCTGGTTCTTCTTCCGGCGCACCTGGCGGGAGCTCGACGTCGAGGCCCACGAGCACCAGCGGCGCACGCTCGCCGCCGGCGGCTACGACCGGCGGCCCGCCGTCCTGTTCACGATCACGGCGGTCGTGCTCATGCTGCAGCAGTACTACGGCGGTCGGACCGTCTACGACGAGCACATCCGCCCGTGGCTGCGCGAGATCGAGCTCGCGCAGGCGCTCGCCCAGGGCGCGCCCGTGGTGCCGGTCTCGCTCCGCCGCTACGACGAGCTCTACAGCTACGTCTGGTGGTCGTTCACCCGCGTCTTCGGGTACGTGGCCATCCCGATGGTCGGGTGGAAGCTCTGCTTCCCGAAGGACAGCCTGCTCGACATGGGGCTGCGCGTCCGCGGGCTCGCGCAGCACGCGTGGATCTACCTGCTCTGCCTCGCGGTCGTGGTCCCGGCGGTGTTCATCGTCGCGAGCGCGCCGGATTTCGGCGCCTACTATCCGTTCTACAAGCAGTCCTCGCGCTCCTGGTTCGACCTCATCGCCTGGGAGGCGATGTATTTCGCCCAGTTCTTCGCCCTGGAGATCTTCTTCCGCGGCTTCTGGCTCGCCGGCCTGCGGCAGACCCTCGGCTCCGGCGCGATCTTCGCGATGATCGTCCCCTACTGCATGATCCACTTCGGCAAGCCGTACCTCGAGGCGGCCGGCGCCGTGGTCGCCGGGATCGCGCTGGGCTCGCTCGCGATGCGGACGAAGAGCATCTACTCGGGTTTCCTGGTCCACGTGACGATCGCGCTGCTCATGGACATCGTCGCGCTGTCGAACCGGGGCGCGCTGCCGCGCTCGTTCTGGGGGACGTGACGGGAGCCCGCCGGGGGACGAGGCGGGAACCCGGGGCGACCGCGCGCCGCGTCAGCCGAACGAGTCGGACAGCTTGCGCATGATCTCGGCGCGGTTCCGGTCCCGGATCTCGCGCCGGTAGAGATCCCGCAGGCCGATCGCCGCGGCGCGCGCGGCGTCGCGGTGATCGCCGTCCCAGGGGAGCACCGCGAGCCGCCGCCAGAGGATCTTCTCGAGGAGCCGGGGCCGCCGCTTCGCGAGCGCGCCGCTCGTGACCTCGATGGTCCGGGCCGAGGTGGGGTCGGCGCGCATCGCGCGCACGAAGAAGCCCACGGCCGCGGTGACGCGGCGGCCGCCGCGCAGGGCGTGCACGCCCGCGTCGCACAGGGCCTCGGCCCGCTCGCGCGGGGTCGTCGCGCGACGCGCGCGCTCCCGCGCCGCCTGCACGTCCGCGCTCAAGGTGTCCCGGCGCCGCCGGGCGGGGCGCATCTTGACGAGAAGGAACAGGATGAAGAGGGCCGCAACCCCCGCGAGCACGTGCCGCCAGCCGATCTCCATGGCGCCGCCTTCTACAGCGGCCGGAAGAGGCTCACCAGATGGAGCTTCCGGAGGAGGTCGCGACGCGCCGGGCGGCCCCCCGATGACGTCGGCGGAATGGCGCCGCGGTCCGCGGCGTTCCCCGACGTCCGAGGACGCTCGCAGGCGTCCGCGGACGCCCTCCGACGCGCTGTGACGCCCGCCGACGCTCTCCGACGTCTTCTGACGTCCTCTGACGTCCTCTGACGTCCGATTGCGTTGATTTCCGCCGCCACGGTGCGATTTGCCGGAGCAGGCGATCACAACTTATGCTGAGCGGAACGATGCCCGTGAAAGCGACCTCCGGCTCCTCTCTTCGCGCACCGCTGCGGCTCGTCTGCGCCGCGCTCGGCCTCGCCGCCCTCGCGCTGCACCCCGGCAGCGCCCTCGCCGACATCTTCACGTACACCGACGCGGACGGGACGGTGCACTTCTCGAACCGCCGCACGGGCGACGGGCGCTTCAAGCTGTACATCAAGGGCGACGACAAGGGCGGGGCCTCGAAGCGCGCAGGGGTGGCCCCCGTCGCGCCGAGCGACAAATCCCTCGAGCGCTTCAGCCGCTACGACGCGTGGATCCGGCAGGCGGCGGCGCTCTACCAGATCCCGGAAGAGCTCGTCCGCGCCGTCATCAAGTGCGAGAGCGACTACGACCCGCGGGCCGTCTCGCCCGTGGGCGCGCAGGGGCTGATGCAGCTGATGCCCGAGACCGCCCTGCGCATGCAGGTGCGCGACGCGTTCGACGCGAGAGAGAACATCTTCGGGGGAACGCGCTACCTGCGCATCCTGGCCAACCTCTTCAACGGAGATCTCGATCTCACCATCGCCGGGTACAACGCGGGCGAAGGGGCGGTCATGCGGTACGGTGGCATCCCGCCGTACGAAGAGACGCAGGCCTACGTCACCCGCGTGCGGACGTACTACGCGCGCTACCGCACCACCCGGGACGCGACGGTGGCCTCCATCGAGCCCTGAACGCGCTCACGGGAGAGCACCTCCGTCCGCTCCGCGACGTCCATCCACGACGACCACTGACCCTGCGCGCGCCGTCCCCGGCGGGGGAGCGCGATGCTACGCTCGGAAGCGGTCTGCCCCGCGCCGGACGGGCCCTGAGAAGCGCCGGCCCGGGCAGGCGGTCATCCGCTGACGATCTCCTCTTTCCGCGCGGCCAAGGGTCCACGACATGACGACCACCTCGAGCCTGACCGAACTCACCAAGCGAAGCCAAGACATCCTGCCCCTCAAGCCGCCGGTGGACCCGGCGTCGCTCCATCACACGCAGCTGCTCGAGACCCCGGACTTCCGGAGGATCCCCGCGTACGCCGACGTCACCGACGAGCAGTTCATGGATCACCGCTGGCAAGCGAAGCGGTCGATCACCCGCCCGGACAAGCTCCTCGACGCGCTGCGCGGGATCGTGTCCGACGACTTCATCCGCGACGCGACCGAGGGCTTCGCGCGCGCGCCGATGAGCGTCCGCGTCTCGCCGTACCTGCTCTCGCTGATCGACTGGAACGACCCGGTGAGCGATCCGCTCCGGACGCAGTTCATCCCGCTGGCGTCGCGCTTCCTGCCGGACCACCCGAAGCTCGGGCTCGACTCGCTGCACGAGCGCGCCGACGCGCCCGTCCCGGGGCTGACCCACCGCTACGCCGACAAGGCGCTCTTCCTGCCGCTCGACACCTGCCCCGTCTACTGCCGCTTCTGCACGCGCAGCTACGCGGTGGGCATCGACACCGAGGAGGTCGAGAAGACCCACTTCAAGGTCGACGAGGAGCGGTGGAAGCGCGCCTACGCGTACATCGCGTCGCGACCCGAGCTGGAGGACATCGTCGTCTCGGGGGGCGACGCGTACAACCTGCGGCCGGAGCAGCTCGGCGCGATCGGGGAGACGCTCCTCCGGATGCCGAACATCCAGCGCATCCGGCTCGCCACCAAGGGGCCGGCCGTGATGCCGCAGAAGATCCTCACCGACGACGAGTGGATCGACGCGGTCACGCGCACGGTGGAGCTCGGGCGGAAGCTGCACAAGGAGGTCGTGATCCACACCCACTTCAACCACCCGAACGAGATCACGGGCATCACCCGCGACGCGATGAACAAGCTGTTCGAGCGGGGGATCACCGTCAGGAACCAGTCGGTGCTGCAGCGCGGGGTGAACGACGCGCCCGAGACGATGAAGCTGCTCGTGAAGCGCCTTGGGCACCTCCACGTGCACCCCTATTACGTCTACATCCACGACCTGGTGCGAGGGGTGGAGGACCTGCGGACCACGCTCGCGACGGGGCTCATGATCGAGAAGCACGTGCGCGGGTCGACCGCCGGGTTCAACACGCCGACGTTCGTGGTCGACGCGCCCGGCGGCGGAGGGAAACGCGACGCGCACTCGTTCGAGAACTACGATCGCACGACCGGGATCTCGGTGTTCGAGGCGCCGAGCGTCAAGCCGGGGCAGCGGTACACGTACTTCGATCCGATCGATCAGCTGCCGGCCGAGGGGCGCGCGCGGTGGGCGGATCCGGCGGAGCACCAGAAGATGATCGACGAGGCGCTTCGGGGTTCGCGCTGAGGCGGAGAGAGAGGGAGAGCCGAGCGGCTCGCGCCGGAGGGGGCGCTGCGCGGCAGGGCGCGGGGGGCGCTCGCCAATCGCCGAGACTGGGACGAGGGAGCTTGCGCTGGGAACACCGCCCGGCATGTCTCCCTTCGGGCCTCGCCTCCTGAGACGTCTCGATGCGCGCCACACAAGGCGCGCCTGGGACGTGGAGCCAGCTGGGGGCTCATGGCACCTCGGTCGGTGCTCGATCGCGCCCCCCGCGCCCTGCCGCGCAGCGCCCCCTCCGGCGCTACGGTTGGGAGATTGCAGGCCGTCCGCGGGAGCGGTGTCGGCGATGGCGCTCGTCAGCCTTCGGGGGGCGGGGCTTCGTTGTAACGGGCAAGGGCGCCGGCGAGCTCGCGCTTCACGCGGTCGACGAGGTCGGGGGGCTCGACCACGCGGGCGGTCTCGCCGAAGCCGAGGACCCACGTCGCGAGCTCCGTCATGTCGCCGATGTGCATCGTGAGCCGCACGCCGCCGCCGGAGAGAGGGGTGATCTCCTGCGAGGGGTGCACCTTGCGCGTCCTCACGAACTCGGTCACGCGCTCGTCGAAGTCGATCACGACGCGGCGGGGCTCGCCGCCGCGCCAGATGCCGAACTGGCCCTGGAAGTAGTCGTCGATGGAGAAATTGGGGGGCAGCTCGAAACGCTCGGTCACGGCGCACTCGGTGTCGCGCATGCGATCGAGCAGGAACGTGCGGACCTCGCCGCGGCTGACGTGCAGGCCGACGCAGTAGATCGCATCCTTGTAGAGGACCAGCGCGTACGGGTGGATGAGCACACGCTCCTCACGGCCGTCCCGCGAGCGGCGGTAGCGGCAGCGGAGAGGGCGCAGATCGGCGACGGACTGGAACAGGTCGTCGAGCTCCTCGGTGCGCGCGGCGTAGTCCTTCGGCGCAAACGGGAGGTAGAGGAAACGCTCCTCCAGGCGCGCGTCGGCGACGCCGGCGTTCGGGCCGCGACCCGGGCGGCGCGCGACGCCGAGCAGGCGCTGCGCGGCGAGATCGATCTCCTCGAAGAGCGTCGAGCCGCGCATCGGCTCGAACAGCCTGCGGGCGGCAAGCAAGGCGTACGCCTGCGTGCGCCGCACCTCGACGCGCCGAGGAGCCTCGCTCGGCGACAACCGCCAGAGCCGAGGACCGCCAGGACGTGTGGCCACCGAGACGATGTCGAGCTCGCGCTTGACCTCGACGAGGTAACGCCGGAGCGAGCGCGGCGTGACGTCGAGCTCGCGCGCGAGCTCGTAGATCGTCAGGCCCGCCGGGTGCTTCTGGAGGAGGCTGCGCAGCGAGTCGAGCCTGCGATGCTGCGTGAACGGGCCGCGCGGGCGGCCACGCTGGGAACCACCCCGGCCGTCGTCGTCGTCCTCCTCCGGCGGGGGAGGCCGCTTCGACGGCGACGCCGGGGCGATCGAGTCCGTCCGTACGGCAGGGGCTTGAGGGCGCACGCTCGGCGACGTGGAGACGGGCGCGCTCGGCTTCACGTCGGCCCCGGCGCCGCCGGTGAGTCGCGGCGGCGCGGCCGAGCGCGGCTTCGCCGGCGGGACCGCGCTGCTGGAGAACGGATCGGACAACGAGCGGCCAGACCCGCGCGCGGACGCGCCCGAGCCGCCGGCGCCCCGCGCTCGGGCGGGCGAGGCGGCCGACGCATGGGCACCCCCGGGGCCTGTGCGAGCAGCGCGAGGCATTGGCTCAGGGCTCTATCGCATCGACCCCGCCCATCCAAGATGTTTGTCCCGCGCGCGGCCCGGCGCGTAATCCGCTCCGCGCGCCGGGCGCCCCCTCCGCGCGCCGGGCGCCGCCGGGAGGGATCACCAGGGGCGATCGCGCATCGTCTTCTTGTACTGCTCCTTGTAGAGGTCGTGGCACTGCTTGCAGCTCGCCTTGGCGCCGTCGATGTCGCCAGCCTTCGCCTTGGACGCGCCGTTCTTCGAGATCGACACCCAGCTGCCCATGCCGGGCGGCGGCTTGCCCGCCACGTACGTCAACGCGGCCGCGATCTTCGCGCCGTCGCCGCTCGAGGTGGCCGAGGCCATCGTGCTCTTCATCCAGGCCTGCATCGGACAGGGCTTCTGGCCCTTCGAGCCGCAATCGAACTTCTTCTCGCCCGCCTGCGCCGCGCCGGTGGCCGCGGGCGCCGCCGAGGCCGCGGCCGCCGCGGAGCTCGCCGACTTCGGCGCCGCCGCGGCCGCCGTCTCCGCCGCCGCGGGCGCCGCCGCGGCCGCCGCCGTCTCCGCCGCCGCGGGCGCGGCCGGCTCAGCGGTCGTCGCGGCCGGCGCGGCCACCGTCGTCGCAGCGGGCGTGGCCGCCGGCGCGGCGCTGTCGGTCGGCTTTCCCTCGGCCACCGCCCCCGGGGTCGCTTCGCTCCCCTTGCTGTCGCAGCCGAGCGCGGCGAAAGACAGGCTCGCGAGCAACAGCGCGAGCGGCGTGATCGTTCTCCTCATGCAGTCTCCTTGGGTGTGGAACGGAAGCGCTCCCTGGAGCGCGATGCCGAAGGATGCGTGGCGCGGTCCCCAGCTCGACGCGCAGTGTAATCGGGTCGCGGTCCGTCCGCTGCGTTCGCGCGCTCCTCGGGAACCCCGCCGCGAGACGCCCCCAAGGTGCGAGACACACGCCACGATCGAAGGCCTCGGCGACGCCGGAGGCTCGCCGCGCGCGCTCCGCCGCGCCGGCACCGTCAGAGCTCGGTGTGTGTGCCGGGCGTCGAGGCAAAGGTCGACCACTGGAAATTGTCGAGCAGGACGACCGAGTCGTTCCAGGCATCGCCGGTATCCCAGAGCACGAAGCGAAGCTCCATGGTCTCTCCCGGGGTGACGTTGCCATTCATGACCAGCCATCCCGTCCCCCCACCGGCGCGCTCGCTCGCGCCGCACCACCCCGGCTCGCCGTCGAACTGGGCGGGCGGCCTCACGATGTCGAAGCCCGTACCGAGGAGCTGTTCAATTCCAGTACAGGTATTCGTCACGCCGCGGACGGCGCCGCCGCCGCAGCCGGTCTGGCCGTTCACGCACTGGGTGAAGAGCCCGGTGTTGCCGAAAGCGAGGTTCACGCCGACCGGGTAGACCGGCCCGCCGTCGGGTGGAGGATCGTAGAAGGCGAGGTTCTTGTCCGCGGGGTTCGGCGGCTCGCCCGGGACGGGCTCGAATGCCGAGTCGAGGAGCGTCAAGAAGAAGTCGTTGTACCGGCTGCACACCCACTCCGGGTACTCGGACGCGAGGAAGAACGCCGAGACGCTGAACGAGCTCGCGTTCGTCGGCACGCGGACGCGCAGCCGCAGCATCACGGGATCGTGGGCGGTCGCGCCGTCGAGCGGCTCCAGACACCCGGGCGCGTTCGGGAAGTCGCCGCCGTTCGCGTCGAGCCAGTCCTCGGGCACGCCGCTCGAGGTCCCCATGTCCCGGCCGCCCTGGAACGCGGCGAAGCTCGGGCTCGTGTTGTTCGGCGCCGCCTGCGCCGCGGCCGCGCCGGTCGAGAGCGCGGCGAGCCGCGCGCCCCGGAGCGGCGAGATGCCCGAGCCGAAGCCCCGGCGGATCGACCGCTGGTCCGCCGCCGGCGCGCCGGAGCCGTCGGCCCGGTGGAAGCTCGCGGAGATGACCCCCCACGTGCGCTGCGCGGGCGACGGCGGGCTCGCCGTCGTGGTGGCGCAGAGATCGATCGCCCTGGCGTAGTCGCGCGCAGCGGACGAGTTGCTCGCGAGTCCATCGTCGCAGGTCGAGGTGTTGTCGGCCGCGCCGTCGCAGTCGTCGTCGACCCCGTTGCCGGGGACCTCGAAGGCGCCGGGGTTCACGAGCGCAGGGGTGGGGCACCCGTCCGACCTGGCGTCGCAGCAGTCGCCCTCGCAGATCGTCCACCCGTCCTCGTCCTGATCGGGGGCGTTGTCGACCGTGCCGTCACAGTCGTCGTCGATGCCGTCGGCGCACGCGTCGCGCTCCGGCAGCACCTGGCCGAGGCACGGCCCCCACGCGAGGCCGCTCGGCCTGCAGGTGGAGACCCCGGGCGCGCAGGGGGATACCCCCTCCGTGCCCGGCGGCCCCTGGTAACACGCCCTGGTCTCGCCGGGCGTACACGAGCAGGGCCCGCGCTCCGCGACGTCGTGCTCGCACCCGTCCGCCGGGTCCTTGTTGCAGTCGATGAACCCGCTCTCGCAGGCGCCGAGCAAACAAGCGCCCGAGACACAGGCGCTCTCGCCATGGGGCAGCACCGGGCAGGCTCGACCGCAGACGCCGCAGCTCAGCGCGTCTGTCTGGAGATCCCGACAGAGGCCCTCGCAACACGCGGCGCCGCCCGGACACGGGCGCGCCGCCGAGCAGCCCTGAACACACTCGCCCTCCGACGTGCACACGGTCCCATCGAGGCAGTCGGTGTCCGTGACGCAGCCGACACAGGCGCGCTTCGCGGGATCGCAGACGAGCGGAGCAGGGCAATCGGACTGGGATTCACATCCAGGCACGCAGGCCATCATGTCGGGCGCGCAGGTGTGGCCGGCAGGGCACGCGCCGGCGCCGGGGAGGCACGCGACGCAGCGGCCCGTCGCGCGGTCGCACAGCGGAGCGCGCGGATCCGTGGAGCAGTCGGTGGGGCAGTCGGCGACGCTCTCCCCTCCGCCGCCGTGGGCGTCACTCGGGGGTTCGTCGCCGGCGCACGACGGGATCACCCCGCTCGCGAGCGCGAGGCCGGCCAGGGCGACGAGCCCTCCGGTCCAGGGCGGCGGGCGGCGACGGACAGCGCAGATTCTGGTCGGCATGGGCAAGCTGCTCCCTCTGCGAGGCGGCGCACCCCGGGAGGTGCCCGATCGCCAAGATCACAAGATACCCCGCCCGCGACGCGGAGGATGGCAGATCGGCAGAGGCGCGGTGTCGCGCGGGGTAGACTGAGCCCCTCCCCTGCCCTCCGGCGGCCGCGCGGGGGGCGCTCGCCGGTGTGCGGGGGGTGACGTTTGCGCGCGCGCCGGCGAGGGGCGTGCGCGCAAACGTCGCTGGATCTCGGCGGGGCTGCGGGGGGCAGCCCTGCCCGGAGCCTACCGGCCTTCGATGGTCTGCGACTTGATGTGGAACTCGACGCGGCGGTTGCGCTGCCGGCCTTCCGGCGTGTCGTTCGAGAGGAGCGGCCGGCGGGCGCCGAAGCCGATGGAGGTGAGCCGCTCGCTCTGAACGCCGTTGTTGATGAGGTAGAACCTGACCGCGGTGGCGCGGGCCTGGGCGAGCCTGTCGTTGTAGTCGGCGGTGCCCTGGTTGTCCGTGTGCCCTTCGATGCTGAGGAGCTTGATCTCGGGGTTCGCCTTGAGCAGCCGCACGACCTCGTCGAGGATCGGATAGCTCTGCGGGAGGATCCTGGAGCTGTCGAACTCGAACTCGACCTGCTTCATGATCTCGATCTCGGCCGAGCCGGTGATCCTGCGGATGTAGTACGGGCAGCCGTTCTTCTCCGGGTCGTCCACGACGACCTGTCCCGGCTCCTTCGGGCACTTGTCGACCGCGTCGGGGATGCCGTCCTGGTCGGCGTCTTCCTCGGGGCAGCCGTCGCGGTCGTCGATGCCGTCCTTGTCCTCCGGGTCGTCCGGGCACTTGTCGACGACGTCGGGGATGCCGTCGCCGTCGCGATCGGGCATGTCCGGGCAGCCGTCGCTCGGCTTGGGCTGCTTGCCGTCCTCCGGGTCCTCCGGACAGAGGTCGATGACGTCGGGGTAGCCGTCGCCGTCGGCGTCCTTCTCCTGCTCGATGACGTAGTCGAAGCCGGGCGAGCGCGCGTCGGTGTCGGTGATGCGGAACGAGCCGCCGAAGACGGCGACGCCGCGGAAATCGGGGGCGTAGCCGCCGCTCAGCCGGGTGCCGACGCCGGCGCCGGCGTAGAGCGCCTTGTCCTTGGTGAGGAACATCTTGCCGTTCGCGAGCCACTCGATGGGCGAGGCGTCGAGCTCGCCGCGCGTCTCGTCGAGCAGGCCGAAGGACCCGAAGACCTCGGCCCCGACGCGGATCGTGTCGTCGCGCAGCGGGACGTAGCCGCCGACGCCGTACGTGAGCTCGGAGCCGACGCGGAGCTCGTGGAGCTGGACCGGCGGCCGGATCGCGACGCCGGCGTTGACGGTGACGAAGAACTTCTGGAAGTCGTACTCGGCGCCGAGGCCGAACGAGCTGCTCACCTTCCGGTCGCCGCCGAAGGAGTATTTGTTGCCGATGGGCACGAAGACGGCGCCGGTGACCCCGAGCTTGAAGCGCCGCTCGTCGAGCTCGAGCGCGACGAGGCGCGCGTCGAGGCGGAGATCCATCGGGGCGGCGGTCTTGAGGTCGACGCTCTCCTCGATGCCGAGCTCGCGGTGGTAGGTCTGGTTGCCGTCCTGGAAGAGGATGACGGGGAACGAGACCTGGAGGGCGCCGCGCCCGAGGATCTCGACGCCGGCGTCGAGGTAGGTGATGAGCTGCGAGGTGACGGGCCCCTGGCCCTCGAGCTTTTCCTCGATCGCGAGGTTGTCGACGTAGTTGTCGTTGCGGAGCGGGTGGATCGACACTCCCAGCCCGAACTGCCCGAAGAAGCGCGTCTTTTCGCCGAGCTGCGGGCGCCAGACGCCGATGCCGTCTTCGGGTGCGCCGGCCATCCTGAGGCGGTCGAGGTAGAAGGTCCGGTCCTGCGCGTGGGCGGCGGAGGGCGCAAGCCCGGCGAGGGCAGCTGCGACCAGCGGGGCCGCGGCGGCCAGCGGGCCGCGAAGGCGCGACCAGCGTCGCGTCTTCCCGCCCGGCACGTGTCTTCGATCCATCACGGTGAGCTGTCCTCCAAGCAACGCTCGAAAAACGAGGTGGACGCGAGCGTTCCGCCGCATGCGGGCCGGCGTCCGGGCGGGAGATTACTCGGGCCGGAGGAGGAAGTCTCCTGGGTCGAAGCAGGAGGTGCGAGACCGTCGCGGGCGCAGGCGGGCGCCGAGCGCCGCCGGCGCGCGGAGGGGCGCCGGCGCGTGGGGACTGCGTCCGGGGCGAGCGGGCGGGGGGCCGGGGCGGGCTTTCCCCAGGCAGGGCCCGGAGGGAGCGTCGCCTGGCGACGACTGGCGGAATCACGGGCGAGTGTCAGGACGCGTCGATTCACCGCCTCGACACCGCGGCACCGAAAGTCAAATCTGAAAGTGGTTGCGATACAGAGCCGCCCTCAACATCCGGAGTCCGGAGATCCGACTGGCCGAGGAAGATGTACACAGCATCGCCGGACGGCGCCGCAACCACCAAATCCGAGTAACCGTCGCCGTTCAAGTCTCCTGACGACCCCAGAACCGAGCCAAAGCCGTCACCCAGTGCAGGCGCATGGAAAGCCACATCCGGGCGATTGTCAAGCGCTGCTCCTGCGCCCCCCGCATAGACATAGACAGCCCCAGGGCTACCGACGTAATCAGCGGTGCCAACAGCAACATCGCCGAAGCCATCCCCGTTCATGTCTCCGGCGGACGCGACGACCAACCCAAAGCTGGTGCTGCCCTGCCCATCGAGCGTCAGGTCCGGCACGGGATTCAGCCCCTCAGGGCTGCCGAGGTATATGTACGCACGATCAATTCCCGGCGATCCGACGATCACGTCACCAAAACCGTCACCGTTCATATCACCAGCCGAAGCAGCCGCAGAAGCGAAGCTCGAGTCCTCCGTGGGCGGCATGAGCTCCATCTCTGGCTCGGCGTCGAGAGTGGCTCCTGGCCCCCCGGAATACAAGCGCACTGTCTGATGCCTAGCAGAAGAGCTGGACACAAATGAAACCATCACGTCAGAGAAACCGTCGCCATTGACATCACCAGCCGAGGACGCCATCGCGCTCAGATCTTGCGCGCTCACTCCTAAAGACAGCTCGACCGAACGCGACAACCTCCCCGAAGCATCTCCCATATAAAGGTATGCATACGGCGCAGCCCACTCTCCTACAGCCACGTCATCGAAGCCATCGCCGTTCACATCTCCGACAGCAGCAACTGAGCCGCCGAATTGGCCATCCTCGCGCATACCAGAAAGACGATCAACAAATCGACCAGAAAAATCCTCGCCACCATCACTAAAATATAGCCTTGCCTCGCCGTTGTGGGCATCGCTTGAGGGCGCACCGACCAGGATGTCCGCCAAGCCGTCTCCGTCAACATCGCCCGCGCAGGAGAGGGAGGAACCGAAGCCGCGAGTCGCATCATCCGAGCTCGAAATCTCTCCATTCACCATCGCCTCGAACTCGGCCCCGGCTTGTCCATAGTAGAAATAGACCACGTCATCCCGCGAGGACGTCACAGAGACGGCACTCACAGCGACATCATCATAACCGTCCGCGTTGAAGTCGCATCTCACCCGGCCAACATTGAACCAGCTCACGGGCGAGAACCTGGAGCATCCACGCGGCGTACACGCCCGCACTCGCCAGTAATAACGCTTACCCACCGGCGGGAGCAGCTCTACGTCCAGATCAGAATCCACCTGATACTCGGTCCGCTCGGTTCTGACCGAAACAGCCTCGGACAGCGCCATGTCGGTGCTGTACTGTATCTCGTATTCGATAGTCTGCCCTGGTGCGACCAGTGGAGCTTCCCACACGAACTTGGGACGTCGCGACCCGCTCTTTCGCATGGTGCCTACGTCTGCGCCGTTCATAGGGAGCCGCGGAACGGGCACAGCGGGGACTTGGCCCGGATCTGCGCCGCCCCCCGTCATCCCCCCACCTCCCCCGGAGCCGCCCGCCGCCATCGCCCCACCTCCCTCGGAGCCCTCCGCGCCTTCAGCATCGGAGAACTCGTCGAGTTCGAGGAGCATGCCGCAGCCAGCGACCGGCATCTGAAACGCAATCGACAGCAGGATAGCTACCCGAGGATTTCTACCTATAAATCCCTTCATTTCGCGAGCCTATCATGAACGCCACGGTCAAGGAGCGGATGAGGGTACAACGTCGAGAACCGACACATCGGCTCTGGCGCTGACCGGCCGCTCGGACCATGGGTAAGAACGCAGGGGACGCCGCTGCCTCTACTTCGTCGCCTTCCGGTGAGCCACTCCGCAGAGCGCCGAAGCCACCACTGCGCCGCCTCGTTGCATCGGCGATTGCGGTCAGCTTGCCGGAACGAGGATCGCAGCGCGAGACAGCTGTGCAGGATGATCGCTTCGCAGATCGACTCAGCGATGGCGCTCCTGAGACATAAGCCTGGAGTACGGGACCGAGCGGCTGGAGCCATGGGGGTGGAACGCGCCTAACACCGCTCGGCAGGACGGGGCCATGTAACTCGACAAGCACATCAGGTCATCAGACCTGCACATACACGCCTGAGTGCTCGAAACGAAGTCGCTCTTGGTGCGCAGGTCTGTCGCTGATGTGGAGAGCGTCCAGGCATGAGGAACGCACTTCTCGGCGTCATCGCGGCACTGGGGGTACCTCGATCTCGTTGATCGGCTGGAACCCCGCACCGGCCGGGTAGGCGTAGGAGACTTCGAGTGAACCATTGACTGCGCCCCATCCCCAGACCGTAACACCAAAGGGGAGGTCGCTCGACATGACGTGGCGACCATTGATACAGTCCCCGTTCCCCTCGAAATTACCGCTCACAAGCTGGACTCTCGTATATTCATAGTCACCAATCGGCTGCCATCCGGAGAGCTTGCCCATGCATTCCAAGGTAACGTCAGCAAACTCGCCGTTGACCCTCGAACGCGTCCGCACCACATTCAAGCTCGTTTGCGGATATGTAGGATCGGTAAACAGCACGTAGTAATTCAAGAACTGAGAGGGAGGGATGATGTTGACCCACTCCGGGTCCCCCTCTCGCTGGAAGTTTTCACCTCCTGTCATGTAGCCGCCCAAGTAGAACGGGTTCCCTGCGCCCTGGCTTCGCACCACAAAGGGGCCTGCCGCGCTGAACTCCACGACCTCGCCGAGCTTCAAGGTGGAAGGCGCACCTTCCGGCTTCGACGGTGCCCACGTCAATTCGGTGCCGTCGACCATGCCCACCAGACGCCACGGCGGCGCTTCATCGGCGCCGCCCATTCGCCCCTCGTACCGAATGGCCGCGTATTCGTTACCCGTCGCACGAATCGGTGCAATCTGCTGGTGTGCCGAGTCGCAATCGGCCGTCTCAAGCGGAACGTTCATGCAGGACGATGCGCCAAACACGCCGATGGGCTTGTCTGACAGGATCGGGCTACCAGTGAGTTCTGCTGACTGAGCAATCTGAAGAAACTCTCCCTTGCCCAGGGTATACGTTACCGGAGTTCCTGCAGCGGCCGGCGCGACGATCGGGGCATCGGGCGGCCCTGCACCTTCGATTGCTGCTTTGGGCAAAATCGTCACTGAAGTATCGTCTTCACGGGCGACAATCTCCAGTGCCGGCATCCCGTCCGGATTCAGCTCCGATACCGGGTACGCGTTGACGGCGAGATAGTTCGTATCCCACGAGCTCGTAGGCAACAGCAAGGTCGCTGAGGTGTAGCTGGTCTGGCCCCCGCCGTAGGGTACGATCTGATAAGCGACAACAGGATAGTCCGTGGTGATGTGGAAGGCCGAGCCGCGCCCCGTGCCAAGGACACCGGTCTCCGATCTTACGGCAGGCTCCCGTGGGCATTCGAGCAGTCCACCGCTCCTGCGCGACAGGAATAGAACGGCGACTTGGCCGACTCCAAGCCCTTCCTCCGGATTGTAGGGCTCATACGTAACATTTGCCCCCTGCCCTTGCGGGATGAAGGCAAAACTCTCAACGGGCAACGCTGTGCCGTTTCTTTCCACGCCGATCTTTACGTTCTTTTCCCACGTATTCGCGATGAATGCCGCGAAGCAAGCTCCCTGCGCTTGCGACCGCTGCGCCGTCTTCAGCGCCCAGAAGTCGCAGCCATACGAGCTCTTCGATTCGTCCGCCGCCGTGCACGGCCCCGGCACACACGCCGCGTTGAGGCAACCCTCTTCCGGCCCGCACTCCTGGATGGTCGCGCCGTTGCAGCTGATGACCCGCTTCAGGTCATTCGAGCACGTGTACTCGCAGAGCCCCCCCTCCCCGAGTGCCCCGGTCGAGCCGGTGCCGCTGGTGCCGCCTTCACCGCCGCCGCCCGGCCCGCCAGGCCCCGTGCCGCTGCCGGACGTGTCGTTGCGGTACGAATCCGAGCACGCGACGAACGAGCCCGCCATTCCGGCTGTCGCTGCAAAAAGCACCACCGTCGCGTGCCTACAGTATCTAGCCATGTTCGCCATCTCTACAGGACTCCTTCCCCCACAGCATCCTGAAACTCCTGGACAGCGAGCCTAACACGGTTCGCCCGCCCTGGGGAGGCCAGCGAAAGCGCTCGCGTTTTTTCACCGGCCTCATGAGAGAGGCCTCTGGCTTTCAGGAATGCAATGCGCGCCGAACTTCGCCCCGCCTCCGCCTAGCGCCCGGACGGACGCGCAGACTCCATGTCACCGCGCCGTCCTCACGCCCCTGCGGTGGGTGGGAAGAGGTGGTCGCCTGGTTGCGACTGGTTGCGACCGACCGCGACCGGTTGCGACTGATTGCGACCGACCGCGACCCATTGCGACCGATTGCGACGTTCACATACCTCCACGCTATTCCTCCTCATGAGCGCCGGCGCCGTCCGTCGCCGCCCCCGCCCGGCCGCTGCCGAAGACGCGGAAGAGCAGGTAGAGCGACGGAAACAGCAGCACGAAACCGACGCCGAGGATCCAGACAAGCAATCGCAGCGTCCTCGGGTTCGCCGCCGCGCCCGCGAGCGTCACGTCAGGGACCACCAGAAACGGGTACTGCGACGCCGCCCAGCCGATCAGGATCAACGTGACCTGCGCCGCCGCCGCGAAGCGCGCCAGACGGAAGCGGCGGGTCCACAGCCCGAAGAACGCCGCCGTCGCGGAAATGCCCGTCGTGAGGTGCAGCGGCCACGTGATCGGGTGATCCGTCAGGCCCTCCCGGATGAGCGGCGCGCCCTCGAACGACGCCGCAAACGACGCCAGCGCGAGCGCCGCGACCACACCGCCCGACACGAGCGCGCGCCGGCGGAAGTCGTCCACCAGCGCCGGCTCGGTCGCCTCGTTCGTCAAATAGACCGCCGCCAGGAACGCGAACAGCGCCAGCGCGAACAGCCCGACCATCAGCGGAAAGACCGAGAGCCACGGCGCGAAGAAGCCGCTCGTGACCACGCCCGACGCCACCCGGATCCGGCCCGACGCCACCGCGCCCACGATCATGCCGAGCAACACCGGCGCGATCACGCTCGCGAGCGAGAACACGAAGCCCCAGCGCTTCTGCCGCCGATCCTTGCGCGAATCGTAGCTGCGGAAGCTGAACGCCGAGCCGCGGAACACCACGCCGAGCAGGAACAGCGTGAGCGGGACGTGCAGCGCGATCGAGATCGCCGCGAACGCCGGCGGAAACGCGGTGAAGAGCAGCACCACGACCAGGATCAGCCACACGTGGTTGGCCTCCCAGATCGGGCCGATCACCTTCTCGATGAGCTCCCGCTGCTCCTTCTTCCGCGGGCCGGACGCGAGCAGATCCCAGACGCCGCCGCCGAAATCAGCCCCCCCGAGCAGCGCGTACAGCACGAGCGCCGCCACCATCACCCCGCCCAGGATCCACTCAGGGTGCATCGGACGCGCCTCCCCCCAGCACGCCCGGCTCGCCGCGCGCGCCCGTCACCCCGAGCGGCGCCGCGCGCAGCTGCCGGACGAGCAGGTACGTCACCACCACGCCGAGGAAGACATAGACCGCCATGAACATCCAGAACGGCGCCGCGAGGTGCGGGAAGGGCGTCACCGCGTCGCGCGTGCGCATCGCGCCCCGCACGATCCACGGCTGGCGGCCGAACTCGGTCACCAGCCAGCCCGCCTCCATCGCCACGATGCCGAGCGGGCTCGCCAGGATCGTCGCCCAGAGGAACGGCCGCTGATCCGGGATCCCCCGGCGACGCCACGCCAGCACCGCCGCGACCACCGCGAGCAGCGCCATCGCCGTCCCCGCGCCGACCATCACCTGGAACGAGAGGTGCGTCGCCGCCACCGGCGGCCACTCGTCCCGCGGGACCTGATCGAGGCCCGGCACCACCGCGTCCGGATCGAAGTGCAGGAGCATCGACAGCCCCCCGGGGATCTCGATCGCGTAGTCGACCTCGCCCCGCTCCACGTCGGGCAACCCGCCGACGAGCAGCGGCGCCCGGGCCGACGTCTCGAAATGCGCCTCCATCGCCGCGAGCTTCGCGGGCTGCCCGGCGCCGACCTCCACCGCCGCGAAATGCCCGACGAACGGCTGCGCCACCGCCGTCACCCCGGCGACCGCGAGCGTCACCGCGAACGCCTTGCGGAACAGCGTGCTCTTCGGGTGCCGGAGCAGCACCAGCGCGTGGATCCCCGTCATCACGAACGCCGTCGCCTGATAACACGCGAGGATGCCGTGCAGCGTCTCGTGCTTCCACGGCGGGCTGAACATCGCCGCCACCGGGTCGATGTCCGTCGGGCGCCCCCCGACCATCGTGAACCCGACCGGATCGTTCATGCACGCGTTCACCAGGATCACGAAGAACGCCGACAGCCCGCCGCTCAGCGCGACCAGCGCGCCGGAGAGCAGGTGCAGCCGCGGCGGGAGCTTGTCGCGCCCGTAGAGGTAGATGCCGAGGAAGATCGCCTCGGTGAAGAACGCGAACCCCTCGAGGGCGAACGGGAGCCCCACCACCTCGCCGAAGGTCCCCATGAAGCTCGGCCAGAGCAGGCCGAGCTCGAACGAGAGCACCGTCCCCGAGACGGCGCCGACCGCGAACAGGATCGCCGTCCCCTTCGCCATCCGCTTCGAGAACTCGAGGTAGTCGCGATCGCCCGTGCGCTGCCAGAGCGCGTCCGCGATGACCATGATCACCGGGAGCGCCACCCCGGCCGCGGCGAAGATCATGTGAAACGCCAGCGATAGGCCCATCTGGGCCCTCGCGTAAAGGAGGCTGTTCATGAGGCCCCGTGCGGCTCCTTCCGGAGCGCCCGCGCCGCGCCCGCTCTCGACGCCCTCAAGCGGCCGGCCCGCGCGCTCGCGACACACACCATAGGGATGCCCTGGCCCAGGACAAATAGGGTCGAACCCGGCTAAGCTCCGCGGCGATGAAGACCCTTGTCGAGCTCGTCGCCAGGAAGCGCGACGGCGGGCGGCTCTCCGACGACGAGATCGCGCGGATCGTCCGCGCCCACAGCGACGGCGAGTTCGCCGACTACCAGATGAGCGCGCTGCTCATGGCGATCTTCTTCCGCGGCATGGACGACGCCGAGACCGTCGCCCTCACGCGCGCGATGCTCCACTCCGGGGACGTCCTCGACCTGTCGGGCGTGCCCGGGCGCAAGGTCGACAAACACTCGACCGGCGGCGTCGGCGACAAGGTCTCGATCTGCCTCGCCCCCCTCGTCGCCGCCTGCGGCGTCCCCGTGCCGATGGTCTCCGGCCGCGGCCTCGGCCACACGGGCGGCACGCTCGACAAGCTCGAGGCCATCCCGGGGTTCGACGTCTCCCTCGACGCCGGCGCCTTCGCGCGCATCGTGCGCGAGGTGGGGACGTGCATGATCGGGCAGACGGAGCGGATCGCGCCCGCCGACAAGCGCATCTACGCGCTGCGCGACGTGACCGCCACGGTCGAGTCGATCCCGCTCATCGTCGCCAGCATCCTTTCGAAGAAGCTCGCGGAGGGCATCGACGCCCTCGTGCTCGACGTCAAGGTCGGGCGGGGCGCGTTCATGAAGACCCTCGAGGACGCCCGCGCGCTCGCGACCGCGCTCGTGCGCGTCGGCACCGCGGCCGGAAAGCGCGTCACCGCCCTGCTCACCGACATGAGCGCCCCGCTCGGGCGCACGGTGGGCAACGCCCTGGAGACCCGCGAGGCGATCGAGGTGCTGCGCGGCGGAGGGCCCGCGGACCTCGTCGCGTGCACGCTCGCGCTCGGCGAGGAGATGCTGATCGCCGGCGGCGCCGCCGCCACCGCCGGGGCGGCGCGGGCGAAGCTCGAGGCCGCCATCGCGAGCGGCGCGGCGGCCGAGGTCCTCGCGCGGATGATCGCCGCGCAGAAGGGCGATCCGGCCGTGGTCGAGGACGCGGGCCGGCTGCCCCGCGCCCCCGTCGTCGTCGACGTCGCGGCCGAGGAGGAGGGCGTCGTCGTCGCCCTGGATCCGCTCGAGATCGGCCTCACGGCCGTCGCGCTCGGCGCCGGGCGCACACGCGCCGACCAGCGCGTGGACCCCGCCGTGGGCATCGAGCTGACCGCCGCGCGCGGCGATCGCGTCGGCCGCGGGGCGCCCCTCGCCCGCATCCACGCGCGCCGGCCGGAGGACGCACACGCCGCGGCCGGCCGCGTCCGCGCCGCCTTCCAGCTCGGCCCGCAGCCGGCCCCGGCGTTCCCGCTCGTGCTGGAGCGGATCGCCCTCTGAGACGACGCCCTCGAGGCCGCTCGCGGGCGGGGCGCCGCCCCACTAGACTTCCCCGCACCATGCGGACCCCGAGGCGCGACCTCACCACGCTCGGCTACCGGCGGATCATCCAGCTCCTCGTTTACCTGGTCATCGTGCCCGGGGTGCTCCTCTCGGGCGTCGGCTTCCTCCTGCTCGTCCTCGGCGAGGCCCAGTACAACCTCATCATGGGGATCCTGGTGCTCACGTTCTGCGGAACGCTCGCGACCGGGGTCATCCTCGTGTGGGTCTTCCTCCGGCGCGAGCGCAACCTCTCCGAGCTGCAGGCCGATTTCGTGTCCAAGGTCTCGCACGAGCTCCGCACGCCGCTCACGTCGATCCGGATGTTCACCGAGACGCTCAAGCTCCGGCGCGGCGACGGGGTGAGCGAGGATCGTTGCATCGACGCGCTCACCAAGGAGAGCGCCCGCCTCCAGCAGCTCATCGACCGGCTGCTCGACTGGGGGCGCATGGAGAGCGGGCGGCGCGTCTACGAGCTCGCGGAGCACCACCTCGGCGAGGTCGTCGAGGAGGCGATCCACGCCTTCGAGCCGACCCGCGAGAAGCGCAACGTCGAGCTCGAGATCTCCGTCGACGCGGGGCTCCCGCCCGTGCTCTGCGACCGCAGCGCGCTCGTCGACGCGATCGTGAACCTGCTCTCGAACGCCTACAAGTACGGCGGCCAGCCGAGGCAGATCCGCGTCTCCGCCTGCGCCCGGAACCGCTCGGCGCTGCTCACGGTCCGCGACAACGGCAAGGGCATCGCCCGCAAGGAGCACAAGCGCATCTTCGAGAAGTTCTACCGGGTCGACGATCTCCTGGCCCGGCAGCAGGACGGCTCCGGGCTCGGGCTGTCGATCGTCAAGCATGTCATCCGGGCGCACCGGGGCAGGATCCTCGTCGACAGCGAGCCCGGGAAGGGCAGCACGTTCACGCTCGTCCTCCCACTCCGGAGCGCGCCCAGGACGACCGCCGAGCACCGCGCGTCGCGTCCACGCGCCGCCGCCGCCGCCGCCGCCGCCGCCGCCCCGCGCGCCGGCGCGGACGAGCCCCGGGCGGAGGAGCGCGGCGCCGGCGCGGACGCGCGGACATGATCGCGGCCCCGCGCGCAGGGGCGGCGCGCGCACGTGCGGTTCGGCCCGTGGCCGCGTGCGCGCCGCTCGCTCCGATCCGCACTTGGACATGGTAGAGGACGTCCTCAGCATGACCCGGAACCCTCAAGCACCGGCGCGGACGGTCCTCCTCGTGGAGGACGATCCCAGCATCGCGATGGGTCTCGAGATGAACCTGACCGCCGAGGGCTACCGCGTCCTCGTGGCCGAGGACGGCGAGCGCGGCCTCTCGCTCGCCCGCGCCGGCGGGCTCGACCTCATCATCATCGACGTGATGCTCCCCCGGCTGAACGGCTTCGAGCTCCTGCGCATCCTCCGGAGCGAGCGCCGCACCTTGCCGGTGATCATGCTGTCCGCGCGCGGCGCCGAGATGGACAAGGTGATGGGCCTCGAGCTCGGCGCCGAGGACTACATCACGAAGCCCTTCAGCCTGGCCGAGCTGCTCGCCCGCGTGAAGGCGGTGCTCCGGCGCGACGCGATCGCGCGCGCGGACGGGGCGCAGCTGCGCGCCGGCGACATCGAGATCAACGCGGCGACACGCGAGGTCCGCCGCGGCGAGGCGCTCATCGATCTGACGGCGACCGAGTTCGACGTGCTGCTCTGCCTGGCCGAGGCCGGCGGGCGGGTCCTCTCCCGGGAGCAGATCCAGGCGAAGGTGTGGGGCCCGGCGCACCACGGCACCCCGCGCACCATCGACAACTTCATCCTCCAGCTCCGCAACAAGCTCGAGGACGATGCGACCGCACCCCGCCACCTCCTGACGGTGCGCGGGGTCGGCTACCGCCTCATCCCGTGATCGATCCCCGGCTGGCCGCAGGGCCGCGCCGGCCCTTTCGCCCCTGCGGTCCCGCGCGAGCGCCCGGACCGCCCGCTCAGTTCCCCTGACAGAACTGGTTGATGTTGTCGACGAGCGGGTCTTCCTGCTTGATCGCCTTCTCGATCGCGGCCTGGGCGGTGTTGGTCTTCTCCGCGTCGTTCGCGTCGGCCGCCGCCGCGAGGTCGCGCGCCGCCTTGGCCACGTCCTTCGCCATGGCCTGGTACTCGCCCGAGAACTTCTGCAGCTCCGGGGTGGTCAGCTTCACCTGCGCCGCGTCGGCCGCGACCTTGTCCATCGCGTCGGCCATCACCTTCAGGTCGTTGGAGCCGCCCTGGTCGGCGCCGGCCTTCGAGCCCTTGTCGATGCTCTGCACGCCCTTGTTGATGACCTCGATGAGCGCATTGCACTCCGCGATCTTGTTCTGGCCGCAGCCGCCAGCGCCGAGCCCGAGAGCGACAAGAGCCGCCGCGAGGGTGAACTGAATGCGCATTCTGCTGTGTCTCCTGGTGTGGGGAGCGAGGCCGGTACGCCCACCCCTATCGCCGAGGCATCAACCCACATTTTGCGGGTATGTTTCAACATGGAATCGGCAGCCCGCGGGCGCAGGCGCCGCCGCGATCACGACCGAACCCGCCAGTTGCCCTGGAAAGTTCGGCCGATGTCGTCCGCTGTGGGATCGGTAATGATGAGCTCCGGCCGGCCGCCTTGCGCGAAGACGATCGTGTTCTGACGGAACACGCGGCCGAACGCGATCGCCTCGTCCCGATCCATCCCGTGGACGAGCCACGCGGGCTCGCGCCAGATGCCCTCGGGCTCCGCCTCGGATCCGACGCACGGCTCCACCCGGTAACACCCGAGGACCAGGAGATCGCGGAGGACGTGGTGGCGCTGGTCGTTGACCCGGCGAGGGATGAGCATCGATCGCGGGTTGTAGGCGGTGAGCACGGCGAACCTGCGCGTCAGGAGCTCGGGGAGCCCGGCTTGATCCTGGACGATCTCGCCGTCCAGGGAGACGCGCAGCGTCCCCGCCGCCGTGGGAAACTCGTAGATGGTCGAGAAATACGACCGGAGGAGCGTCTGGTCCATCGTGGAGCGGTGGTGTGGGCAGCGGTGCTCGGCGCACCGCGCGTGTCGCCTCTGGGGGGGTCGGCCTGTGGCCTGCACGCCCGGGCCGCCGGGCGCGACGGCGCAGGGTTACCAGAGACGCGCGGCTCTGGCTACTCGACGGCGGCGCGCCGCGGACGGGGACGGGGACGGCGCGCACCGTACACCACGTGGATGCCAGGTGCGCGCTTTCCCTGCCCCGCCCGGTGCGCTAAGCGTTCCGCGCGAGCGTCCTGCCTGCGCGCGTGCCGCGCCAGCCAAGGGGCCCCCGCGTCGCCCATGCCACGATGATCGAGGTCGAGCACCTCTCCAAGTCCTACGGTCCCCACCTTGCGGTGAGCGACCTCTCGTTCCGGGTGAGCCAGGGCGAGATCGTCGGCTTCCTCGGGCCGAACGGGGCGGGCAAGAGCACGACGCTCCGCATCCTCGCGGGGTTCCTCGGCGCGACCTCCGGCCGCGTGCGTGTGGCCGGGTACGACATCGCCGAGGAGCCGATGCGCGCGCGGGCCTCGCTCGGGTACATGCCCGAGACCTCGCCGCTCTACCCGGAGATGCGGGTCGCGGAGTACCTCGCGTTCCGCGCCGAGCTGAAGCTCGTGCCGCGGGGCGCGCGGCGCGATGCGGTCGCGCGCGCCCTCCGCGACGCGCGCGTCGAGGACGTGGCGAGCGTCATGATCGGCCACCTCTCGAAGGGTTACCGGCAGCGGGTCGGGCTCGCGGACGCGCTCGTCGGCGACCCGCCGCTGCTCATCCTCGACGAGCCGACGGCGGGGCTCGACCCGAACCAGATCCGCGAGGTGCGCGCGCTCGTGCGCCGGCTCGGGCGCGACCGCACCGTGCTCCTCTCCACCCACATCCTCTCCGAGGTCGAGGCGACCTGCACGCGCGCGCTCGTGATCGCCCGCGGGCGGCTCGTGGCGGAGGGCTCGATCGAGGAGATCCGCGCGATGCGGCGCTCGTCGGGCGTGCGCGTCGCGGTGCGCGGGGCGGCGGACGCGGCGCTCGCCGTGGCGCGCGGCGCGGCCGCCGTCCGCTCGGCCGAGGCGGAGGCGGCCGGCGACGCGGCGCGGCTCACGGTCGAGTTCGACGCCGATGCCGACGCCGGCGAGGCGGCCGAGCGGCTCGTGCGCGCCCTAATCGAGGCGGGCCTCGGGGTGCGCGAGGTCGTCCCCCACGCGCCCTCGCTGGAGCAGGTCTTCTCCGAGCTGACCGGCGGCGAGGCCGAGGGCGAGGCGGGCGCCGGCGGCGCGGCGGCCGCGCCGGACGGCGGCGGCGGAGGGGTGCCCGCGCCGGCGGCGCGGAAGAAGAGCAGGGCGGAGCGCCGCGGCGCGGCGAAGGAGCGGCGGTGAGGGGCTTCTGGCCGATCTTCAAGCGCGAGCTCTTCTCGCTCTTCGTGACGCCGCTCGCGTGGGTGCTGATCACCACGTTCCTCGTGGTGCAGGGCGTGCACTTCTTCCTCATCGCGACCCAGCTCGCCGGCGAGGTGGAGCTCTCCGCCGACGCGGGCCCGGTGCAGATGTTCTTCGGCCAGACGATCCTGATCTACCTGCCGCTGCTCTTCGTCTGCCCGCTGCTCACGATGCGGCTCTTCGCGGAGGAACGCAGGAGCGGCACCATCGAGGCGCTCCTCACGGCGCCGGTCGGCGCCGCCGGCGTCGTGCTGGCGAAGTACGCCGCGGCGCTCGCGACGTACGCCGCCATGTGGGCGCCGACGGTGCTCTACATGGTGCTCATCGGCAGGACGGGGGAGCTCGACTGGCGGGTCGTGGGCTCGAGTTACCTCGCGATCTTCGCCGTCGGCGCCGGGTACCTCGCGCTCGGGACCATGACGAGCGCGCTCACGAAGAGCCAGCTCATGGCCGCGGTCCTCAGCGCGATGGCGCTGATCGGCCTGTTCATCCTCGGCATCGGGGAGTTCATCTTCCCGGACGGCCCGGCGCACGACCTCTGCGCCTACGTCTCGGTCTGGACGCAGATGAACGAGTTCTCCCGCGGGATCGTCGACCTGCGCCGGCTCGTGTTCGACGGCACGGTGATCGCGCTGCCGCTGTTCGTGACCGTGCGCGCGGTCGAGGCGTGGAGGTGGGGCTGATGGCCGGCGGCGAGCCGCCGCGGGCGGGGGTCCCTCCGGGGACGTCGCTCGGCGAGAAGCTCTCGGCCAGCGTCGGGATCATCGCGGCCATGGTGCTCGCGGTGCTCGTCAACCTGCTCGTGGCCCGCCACTACAAACGCTGGGACTGGACGGAGGGCGGGCTGTACACGCTCAGCGACGCGACGCTGGCCACGCTGCGCTCGCTCGAGGAGCCGATCCGCGTCTACGTCCTGCTCTCCTCGGACGACCCGCTGGCGCTCTCGGTGCAGCACCTGCTCGACGCGTACCGGGCCGAGACCGGGCGGATCGAGGTCGAGGTGACCGATCCCGACCGGCGCCCCGCGGAGTTCCTGGCGGTGCAGCAGCGCTACGGCGTCGTCGCGGGCAAGACCGAGGACGGGCGCATCGTCACCGACGCGGCGATCATCGTTGCGCGCGGGGACCGGCCTCATTTCCTGACCGCGAGCGATCTCGTCGAGGTCGAGGACGAGGACGACATGCAGGCGCGCCCGCGGCTCGAGCAGGCCCTGACGGGCGCGATCCGGAGCGTGATCCGCGGCGAGCGGCCCAGGGTCTGCTTCGCGGGCGGCCACGGCGAGAAGTCGATCGACGTCGGCGGCGCCGGCGGGCTCGCGGCGCTCAAGGACCGGCTGAACAAGAACAACTACGACGT
This sequence comes from Sorangium cellulosum, assembly GCF_002950945.1. Lineage (GTDB taxonomy): Bacteria > Myxococcota_A > Polyangia > Polyangiales > Polyangiaceae > Sorangium > Sorangium cellulosum_E. The sequence continues at coordinate 3,684,596 of NZ_CP012673.1, read as the reverse complement.
CGTGCAGGTCGGCGGCGAGCGCGGCGGGCAAGACGACCACGACGACCACGGTGACGACCAGCGGGCCGGCGCCGCGCCGGAGGAGCCCGCGCCTGCGGTCGATCTCGCCGGGTGCCGGGTGCTCGTGCTCGCCGAGCCGAGCCAGCCGGTGCCCCCCGCCGACGTGGCCCGCTACCGCGCCTTCGTCGAGCGGGGCGGCAGCGCGCTCGTCGCGCTCGGCCCGGTGCCGGACGAGGCCGATCAGCGGTACGTGGACCTCGGGCTCTCGGGCCTGCTCGCCGTGGCCGGGGTCGAGATCCGGTCCGACTTCGTGTTCGAGCTCGATCCGAAGCTCCGCTCGACGCAGGGCTTCGGCGAGACGTTCTCGCCGGTCGTCAAGCCGCACCCGATCACCGAGGGCCTGCTCAAGGCCGCCGATCAGGGCCTCGGCCCGGTGCTCACGGTCGCGAGCTCGCTCTCGCCCGCGGCGAGCGGGCCGGTGGCCCCGGCGCCGCTGCTCGTCACGAGCGACCAGGCGTTCGGGATGGTCGATTTCTTCGGGTGGGCCAGGAACCCGTCCGAGCCGAAGCCGCGGGACGGCGATCACCCGGGGCCGCTCGCGATCGCCTACGCCGCGGAGCTGCCGAGGCCCCCGGGCTCCACCGCCGCGCACGGGCCGCGCGTCGTGGTGATCAGCTCGCCGAGCGCGCTTTACGGCGCGAACTGGCAGAGCCCCGAGCTCCGGGGCACCGCCGTGTTCGTCGAGAGCGCGCTCTCCTGGCTCGCCGCGAGCCCGGCCATGCTCGACATCCCCGACAAGCCGGCGTTCACGGCGGGCCTGCGGATCAGCGAGGACTCGCTCGCGTCGATCTTCCGCTACGTCGTCGTGTACATGCCGCTCGCCGCGGCCTTCTTCGGCCTGGCCGTGCACCTCTCGCGGCGCAGCACGGAGCGCCGCCCCGGCGCGAAAGGCGGCCCCGGCGCGGGGACCGGGCGCGGCGCGCCGGCCGGGGCCGATCGCGAAGGGGAGTCGTGAGGAGGGCGCTGCGCCGGCACGCGACGACGCTGGTCCTGGTCGCGCTCGCCGCCGCGGCGGCCATCGCGCTCTTCGTGCTCGACCGACGTGTGGTCCCCACCGAGGAGGCCGAGCGCCGCAAGAAGAACCTGTTCGAGGCCTGGCGGCCGGACGACATCACCGAGCTCACCGTGACGATGTCCCCGCCCGGCGCCCCGCCCGGCGCGCAGCAGACGGCGCGCATCACCCGCGGGGAGGTCAACGACGCGGGCCAGCGCCCCTGGAGCGTCGAGATCGACGGGCAGCGTCACCCGGCGGACGAGCCCACGGTGGACCAGTACCTCGGCACGCTGGAGTTCGCGACGGCGGAGCGCCGCGTCTCCGCGGAGGCGAGCGATCCGGCGGCCCTCGGCCTGACGGCGCCCCGGCTCGCGGTCGCGATCGCGATGGGCGCGCGCCGCGAGCGGCTGCTGCTCGGCGGCGGCGCGCCGACGCCGCCGGGCGCCGTCTACGCCGAGGTCGCGGGCCGGGGCGTCTTCGTCATCACGCAGCAGCTCGCCGCCGCGCTCGAGGTGCCGCCCGATCGCTTCCGTTCCCGGAGCTTCATCCCCTACGCCGCGGCGGAGCTCTCCGGGCTGGAGCTCGCCGGCGAGGGCGGCCCGCGGCGGTTCGTGCGCGCCCCCTGGGGCGGCGGCCGCGGCGCCGGCTTCCGCTTCGCCGAGGGCTCCCCCGAGGGCAGCGGCGTCAGGGTCAGCGCATCGACGCTCGAGCGTGTGCTCTCGGCGCTCGGCCGGATGCAGGCCGAGACGTTCCTCTCGGAGGAGGAGGCGCAGCGGGCCGCGGCCTCCGGCGGCCCCCGCGTCACGCTGACGCTCCTGCCGAGCGACCCGTCGGCGGGCCGCGGCGTGATCGACCTCGGCGGGCCCTGCCCGGGCAAGCCCGATCACGTGGTCGCCCTGCGGCGCGAGCCCACGCGCGCGGCCGCATGTGTGCCCGCGAGCGCGCTCGATCCGCTCACCGAGGAGGCGCCGCGCTTCGTCGATCTGGCCCTCGTCGGCGCGCCGCTCGACGAGGTCGCCGAGGTGAAGCTCGCAGTCGGTCCGCGCGGCGAGCGCTCGCTGGAGCTCGCGCGCGCCGGCAGCGAGTGGCACCTGCGCGCCCCGGAGGACCGGCCCGTCCCGACCGAGGCGGGCCGCGCCCTCGTGCAGGCGATCCTCGACGTCCGCGCGGCGCGCCTGCTCCCGGCGGCGAGCGACCTCGCGGCGCTCGGCCTCGACCCGCCGCGGGCCACGCTCCGCGTCGTCTCGACGCCGGCCGCGGCCGGGGAGGGCGAGCCGCAGGAGCGCGTCGAGACGCTCGAGATCGGCGCCGAGCAGGCCGGCGTGGTGCACGTCCGCCGGATCGAGGACGGGGCGCTCGCCGCGCTCCCGGCGGCGAGCGCCGGAGCGCTCCTCCCCACCGAGGTGTCGCTTCGCCCCGTGCAGGTGCTGGATTTCCCGCCGGATCAGGTCGACGCGCTGCGGATCGAGCGCGCGGGCCTGGTCCAGCGGCTCCGCCGGGCCGAAGGCGGCGCCTGGCAGCTCGTCGAGCCGCGGGGCGAAGGCCTCGCGGCCGACAGCGGTCTCGCGGAGGAGCTCGCCGAGCTGCTCGGCAGCCTCAAGGCCGAGCGCTGGGTCGCGGCGGCTCCGGGCGCGAGCTACGGGCTCGGCGCGCCGCGGCTCGCGATCGAGGCCGAGCTGGCCGCGGCGCCGGCGTCGAGCGGCGCCGCGAGCGAGGCGGCCCCCCGCACGGTCCGGGTCGAGCTCGGCGCGCGCGCCGGTGACGGCTCCTTCGCGCGCGCCGGCGACGGCGCCTTCCCGCGCGCCGGCGACGGCGCCGCGGTCTTCATTGCGCCGCCGGCGCTCGAGGCCGCGGCGGGGCGCCTGCTCCTCCGCCGGGACGTGTTCCTCGTGCCGCCGCACGAGATCGCGCGGGTCGCGCTGGCGCGGGGCGACGGGCGCGAGCCGCCGCTCGTGATCGAGGCCTCGCCCGGCGGTTTCACCGTCCCGGGAGCGGCCGACGAGGCGGGCGCGACCGCGACCGCGGCGAGCGTCCGGGACGCGCTCGCCGACCTGCGCGCCGAGGGCGCCGTGGCGCTGGGCAAGCCGGAGAAACATCACGGCCTGAGCCCGCCGCGGCTCCGGATCACCGTCGAGCTCACGCGGTCCGAGGCGGCGCCGGGCGTCGCGGTGGGGACCCCGCCGCGCCCGCGGGGCGGGTCCTTCACGATCGCGATCGGCGCGGGCGACTCCTTCCGCGGGACGAACGTCGTCTATGCCCGGCGCGACGGCGTGGACGCGGTCTACGCCATCGCGCGGTCCCGGGTGCGGCCGCTCCTCGACGCGGCGGGCCTCGCGAGCGCCGACTGACGGGCCTCTGCGCGAACGGACTATTTCGTTCTGGCGTCCCACCTGTGCTAGGCGACGTGCTGGACATGGCGAAGGCGGACATGGCGAAGCGGCAGCGCCCGCTGGCGGTCGAGATCCCCCGTCCCGGCGAGGAGCAGCCGGTGTGGTCGCGGGTCGGGGTCATCGCGCTCGTGGGGTTCGTCGTCGGCATCGCGTGGCCGAGGATCGCCGGCGTGCGCATCGGCCCGAGCGTCCCTGGCGATCTCAAGGCCACCGCCGAGACCGCGACGGCCTCCGCCGCGCCCGCGGCCCCCGCGGCCCCTGGGAGCGCGGAGCCCGAGGCCAGGCCGCCGGACGCGGCGGCGAAGAACGAGCAGCGGGTCGTGGTCGGTCCCGGCAGGATCACGCGCTGCTCCGACCAGAAGGGCAAGCGGGTCGAGGACTGCGGAGAGCTCCTGTTCGATCCGGTCGCGCTCCCTCGCCTGAAGGAGCTCGCCCGTTGCCCCGCAGCGGCCGGCCTCGACGGGAAGCTCCCGATCGGCTTCGAGCTCAACTTCGAGAAAAAGGAGGTTCAGGTGGTCAAGTCGAAGAAGACCAGCCTGCCCTCCGCGACGATCAGCGGCGTCCTCCAGTGCGCGGCGCGCGAGTTCTCGAACGTCTCCTTGGAGGAGGTCCCTCACAAGTACCGCCGTTACTCGCTCGTCTACACGGCGACGTTCTACCCGCCGGGAGCGGACGCTGAAGCGGCTGCGAAGGGCGAGGCAAGCAAGGAAGAGCAGGAGAAGGGCGCAGGCACGACCACGAGCGAGACCGCCGCGAGCGGGCTGGCCACCGTCAGCTGGGATACCGCGCTCGTCCGCGCGCAGCCCAAGGAGGGTGAGGTGGTCATGCGCCTCGTCCGCGGGACGCGCATCAAGCTCGTTGGCCGGCAGAACGACTGGTACAAGGTCGAGCACCGAGGGAAGACAGGGTGGATGTACCGCGGCTCCATCGGGCTTTAGCGACTGGCGTGTTGACCTGACCGGCCGCTCGGCGAATTCGAGGGCTCAGCGCCCTCCGAGGTGGCGCCGGTCAGGTGGACCTCGGCGCCTCTGCGCGCCGCGTCATCCCGCGCGGGTCGAGCGTGCGCCGGCACGCGGACACGGGTTCGCGTAGACTGGGTGGGACCGATGAGGCGCAAGCTCTCTCTCCCGCTGCTCAACCTGGGACAGCTGATCCCCGTCGCGGCGCGCCGCCCGGCGAAGCCCACCGTGGACGTCGTGCGGGAGCGCCTCGGCGGGCGCGCCTCGACCGAGCCCGGCGCCGGCGAGCTGGTCACGCTGACGACCTCCGGGGGCGCGACGCTGGCCGGGGTGGTCCTGTTCCGGCGCGGCGATGTGGTCGACGTGTGGATCGACAGCCCCGAGACCACTTCGTTCGCCATGAACGGAATCGAACGCGCTGGCCCGGGGGCTGCCCAGGGCGTGGTTCGCCGCGCGCACCGCGACGACGTCGCGCCGCTGCGCACCCCCACCTCGGAGTCGCTCGGCGCCATCGCGGCCGACGCGCGTGTCTTCGGCGCGCTCATCGAGGGCCAGCGCATCCGGTTCCAGGACGGCGGCGATCTCTCCGAGGGGACGCTGGTCGAGAAGTGCCGCTTCGGCGGCCTGGTCCAGCGCGACGACGGCACCCTCCTCGGCGTCGGTTTCCGCCGGCTCTGGCCCGCGCAGAACGGCGACGTCGAGCGGAACTGAGCCGGGCGCGGCACGGTGCCCGCACGGGCGGCGCCGGGCTCGCGCCGGCGGAGGCGGCGAGCCCCTGCCGGGGCCGCGCAGCGCGCCTCGCGCAGCGCACGTGCGGCTTGTACCTCCTTCACGGACGCGATAGGACGATCGGCGTCATCGCGCTCGCGCGCTGCGCCACAAGGCTGGAGGAGACACCCTTGAAGCTCGCCTATTCGTTCACGCTCGCCGCCGCGCTCGCGGCGATTCCCGGCTGTGGAGGCTCGATCTCGGGGTTGTGCGAGGACAAGTGCGATTGCACTGGAGACTGCAGCCCGAACGACGAGGAGGACTGCATCGACAACCTCGAAGATGCCGAGAGGGCCGCGGTGGAGGAGGGCTGCGAGGACCAGTTCGACGAGGCCATCGCCTGCGTCGAGAGCGAGTTCGAGTGCCGCGGCGACGACGTCGATATCGACGGGTGCAGCCGAGAGGCGGAGAACCTGGGCAGCTGTGCGGGCCGCGACGTCGAACTCATGTTCTTGCTCGCCTTCTGATCGCCGGGCGCCCCCGCGCCGCGCACACGGCGGGCCGCGCGGCCTTCCCGCGGCCCGCTTGACGCAGCGCCGCCCCTGACGCCGAGCGCGCCACTGGGCAAGGGCGCCTATTCGCCGATGTGGGTGCGGACGACCTTGAGCAGCGTATCGCTGTCGAACGGCTTGATGAGGTAGTCGGTGCACCCGTTGGCGAAGCCGACCTTGATGCTCGTCTGATCGCTCCTCGTCGTCATCATGATGATGGGGACGGTCTTCGTGGCGTCGAACGCGCGGAGCCACCGGCAGGCCTGGAAACCGTCCATGGCGGGCATCACGACGTCCATCAGGATGAGATCGGGGCGCTCCGCCACCGCCTTCGCGATGGCCTCCTTGCCGTTGCGCGCGATGACGATGTCATAGTCGTCCGCGCCGAGCGTCAGCTGCTGGGACAGGAGCGAAGTCAGCGAGTCGTCCACGACCAGGATCTTCTTCTTCCGCGTGGCCTCGCTGGTCGACGTACTTGGCGCGGTCGGCCGGCTCCGCGGCGCCGAGTCGGAAGCGGAGGCCGTTTCCGGAGAGCTCTTTCGCGAGGAGTCGACACGACGATCGGCCATGAGGGAGCCTCCATGAGGAAGCGCAGTTGCGTGGAGCGCCTCCGGAGTGTTCAGGTTGCAACGAGTAGTCCCCCCGTCACCTTACCAGGATCGCTACCGCACCGGAACCAAGTTCCACTGTCACCCGATGTAAGTAAACACGCGAAAGCCCCCTTGAGCAGGGCGCCGCGCGCCCTCTGGATCACGGGCACATCCGACGCGACGGCAGCAACACCAGATGAGGCTGCTCGAACGGAGCCAGGACAGGCATCATCCCGCAACACATGGGAGCGCTCGGTATGGAGCGCTCACGCAAGGACATGGGGAGAGCGCGGCGGCGCCTGCTCGCCGGAACAACACGAGAACGGTAGTGCCCAGGGACGGAATCGAACCGCCCACACGAGGATTTTCAATCCTCTGCTCTACCAACTGAGCTACCTGGGCTTGCTGCGTGCCCCGCACTCGCGCCGGGGCTCGGTACGGGCGGGCTACGTTACGCGGCCCTGGCCCCATGTCAAGCACTTCTTCACCGCGCTCGCCCACCTGACGCCGCCCACCTGAAAACTCCCGGGGAACCGCCGCGGTTTCGGTGCTCAGGCGCCCGTGTCAGCGCGCCCGGGCGCGGCGTCGGCGGGTGGCTCGGCCATCGGCGACGGCGCGGTGCGGTCGAGCAGCCGCAGGGCGGCCGCGAGCCACGACGCCCGCAGAACGGCCGCGACGGCGAGCGCCGCGAGGTGCGCGCCGAACGCGGCGGCCACGCGCGGCCCCGAGGCGGCGCCGGCGGCGTGGATGCCCCACGCCGCGCCGGAGAACGCGGCGAGCGTGAGGGCCCCCCGCCACGAGTACGCCCAGGCCGCCGCGAGGGGCGCGCCCTGGAGCGCCGCGAGGGCCCGCGCCACGGCGTCGTAGAAGCCCCGCTGCTCGCCGACGGCGGCGACCCGCGCGACGTCGTGGATCAGGCCGATGGCCGCGACCGGCACCAGCGCGGCCGCGGCGACGCCGGCCGCCGCGAGGTCGCGGGTGCGGGGCGCGACCGCGAGCTGCGCGCACACGCTCATCCCGGGCATCAGGACGAGCGCGGCGGCCGCGACCTCCGCCGCGAGCGCGACGCCCCAGAGGAGCGCGAGCGGACCGAGGGCGCGCGCGACGCGGGCTCCCACCTCGTGCGCGGAGAGCGGACCTTCCCTGGCCAGCGCGACCAGGAGCGCGGCGAGCGGGATCAACCCGAGCGCGGCGGCGAGCAGGGCGCCCACGCCGAGCTGCGCCGCGAGGGCCGCGGCGGCGACCGCGGCAAGGCGCTGGACCTCGACCAGCATCAGCCCGCCGGGCGCGAACAGGACCACGTCGCCGCCCGGGTACCCGCCAGCGACCTGGGCCGCGAGCACGGACAGCGGGGTCGCGAGGAGCAGCGAGGCGAGCGCCCGGTAACCGAAGTAGGCGGCGACCGCGCCGGGCCGCTCGTGGACGGCGGGGCGGCGCGCAGCCGGCCGGGCGCGCTGCGGTTCGACCTCCGGGCCGGCCGCCGCGCTGGGATGTGTCGCGCCGCCCTCCACCGGTGCGCTCACGGGCCGAGGAGCGTGAGCGCTGCCCCTGCGGCCAAGATCGCGCGCGAGAGCACGCGGGGCGCGAGCAGGTCCCGGTCCTGCCGGTGCGCGTTGTTCGTGAGGTCCTCGTCGAGCAGCACCCGGTGCTCGGGGTCGATCACCACCGCGACGAGCGGCGAGGCGCCGGCGTAGGGGATGCGGGCGGCGCTCTCGTGCGCCGGCCACCGCGCCCGTTGCACGCTGCCGTCGGCGCCGTGCAACGCGACGTCGACGGGGAGCGCCAGCGCGCCGCGGCGCCGGACGACGGCGTGGCCGCGGTAGGCGGCCGCCTGCTCGCCGGCGCCTCGATCGGGCGCGGTGCCGCCCGCGGGCCACGTGTAATACGCCGCGACGGCGTAGTCGACCCACGCGCGCTCGAAGATCCCGGCGCGGAGCGCCTCGGCCGCCTCCGGGCCGACCTCCTGCCGCACCGCCTCGATCAGCGCCTCGGGGCCGGGGTGCCGGAACCGGTGCTCGCGCGCGTAGCGGCCGACGGCGCGGCGCACGAGGTCGTCGCCGTACACGCGGGCGAGCGTCTCGAGCAGCACCGCAGGCCGCGCGTACGCGAGCCCGGCGTAGTCCGCCCCGTCGATGAAGTCCGGGGCCGGCTGCGCGACGGCGCCGTGGTGGCCCGACGCGATCGCCATGGCGCGGTACTGCGTGTGGATGCCGATCTCGAGGCCGAGCAGCCGCGCGGCCGAGCCCGGGCCGTAACGCGCGCGCAGCGCGTCGGCCTCGGCGTACGTGGTGAGGCCCTCGTCGAGGAACGGGTGGCGGTGCTCGTTCGTGGCGACGAGGCCGTAGAACCACTGGTGCGCGAGCTCGTGCAGCGTGACCGCCTCGACGTAGCGCATGCCCGCGGCCTGCCAGAGCCAGCTGCCGCCGGTCGTGATGAGCGCCGGGTACTCCATGCCGCCGGCCTCCTCGGCCCCCTCCGGCGGGTGCACGATCGTCAGCGTGCTGTACGGGTAACGGCCGAACGCCGCGCCGAAGCGCGCGAGGCCGAACCGGACGAGGTCGATCTCCAGCGCCGCCTCGCGCTCGCTCCCCGCGGGGAAGAGGCACCGGATCGCGACGCCGTCCTCGGTGGTCGCGCGCATCTCGCGGAAGTGATCCCACGCGGCGAACGCGAAGTCGTGCACGTCTTGCTGCACGAACCGGCGGACCGCCCGCCCATCGCGCCGATCTTCCTGCACGAGGCGGCCGGTCGCTCCGACCGCGAAGCCGTCGGGGACGTCGACGGTCACGTCGTACGCGCCGAAGTCGGCGTAGAACTCCGAGAGCCGGTGGAAGGGGAAATGCGCCCAGGTCCCGTCGGGCTCGAGGCGCGCGATCTTCGGGAACCACTGCCCGGCCATGTGAAAGCTCCCGTGGTGGCCCGTCCTGAGCGCGAGCGACGGCAGGTGCGCCTCCCACGCGAGCTCGATGGTGATCGCGTCGCCCGGCGCGACCGGCCGCGGCAGCGCCACGCGGATGTCGGTCTCGTCCTCCGGATCGCCGGGGGTCGTGGGTTTCCCCTCGGGCCACACGTCCTCGCCCCCCATCTCGCGCACCGCGAAGCGGTTCACCTGGATGTGTCCGTAATCATAAAGGATTTCTCTACCGCGAAAGCCGCTGACGGCCGAGCGGAGGAAGATGGTGCGCTCGTTCTTGAAGGCGTTCAGGTAGAGGTGGACGAAGAGCTCCTGCTGCGGCGCGCGCGACGTGTTCCGCCAGACCAGCGTCCCCTCGCCGCGCAGCGCGTGCTGCGCCGGGTCGAGGCGCGCCCGGAGCGTGTAGCTCGCGACCGGGTCGGCGTGCGCCGCGAGCTCAACGTCCGGCGCGTTCGCGGGCATCAACGCAGCGGGCGCGGCGCCTGCGTCCACCCGCGCGGCCTCGCCCGCGGTCTCAGGCGCGGCCGACGCGGCCGACGCGGCCGGCGCGGCCGGCGCGGCCGGCGGCGCCGGCGCGCCGAGCTCGATGGCCGAGAAGAGCGACGCCCCGGCGCGGCCGGCGAGCAACGCGAGCAGGAGACCGACGGCGGCCTGGAGAGCCGTGCGCACCCGTGCACCCTAGCGAGCCCGCGCCGCCGCGCAAAGGCGCGCTCCGAGGGCCGGCGCGGCGATCGCGCGGCGGGCGACCGCAGGCGCCCCTGCTCAGCGAGCCGCAGCTAGGCGCTGCAGACGATCCCCTCCTGCACGAGCTCGTACAGGATGCGCAGGGCCTCGAGCATCTGCATGCCCGACACGTCGAGGATCTCGTCGATCGAGCTGTAGCCGTCGATGCACGAGAGCAGGAAGCCGGTGCGGTGATCGAGGTTCAGCGAGCGGAGCTGGTCCGGAGACACCGCGAGGCGGAGCACGCGCGAGCCGTCGCCGAGGCGCGCCTGGTACATCTGACGAAGCATCTCGACGCAGCTGTCGGCGTACTGCCGCGCCATCCAGTCCTTCGGGTTCTCCTCGAGCAGGCCCTCCGCGAGCACGAGCGCGCCGCCGAAGTCGCCCAGATCGAACCGGTGCTGCATCTGCTCCCGCGGCCCCTGGGCGCTCAGCTGAGGCTCGGTCGCGCGGGCATGGATCCCCCGGTCTCCCCGGTGGGAGGCCGCCGGGGCGCGATCCGAGTCGAGCGGCCGCGGCGCACGCGGCGCGCTCTGCCCGTCGCCCGAGACCCGGTACGAGGTCGAGCCGGCGAGCGCGCCCGTCCCGCCGCGAAAGGCGGGCTCGTCGTCCTCGACGATCAGGCCGTAACGGAGCGTGCCCGGCGGCGGCGTGATCGGCTGCTCCTCCGCCGTCAGCCCCGGCTCCTCGAAGCCGAGCCCGAGGTCGAGGCGGAAATCGATGCCCGGCCCCTCGACGTCGTCCGCGCCGGCGGCTCGCCCCCGCGGCGCCGGCGGAATGCGGGCGCCCCGCGGCTCGATGGGCGGGCCGTCCATGAAGTCGAGCTCGCCGAAGCGGTGCGGGAACGTCGGGCTCGAGTCGCGTATCAGCTCGTCGTCGACCTCCGGGCCGAGGTCGAACTCCGGCTCGGCGAACGACCCGAAGCCCATCCGCCCGCCGGGCCGCGACGGGACCCCCGGCTCGTCGCACTCGAGGCCGAGCTGCGGGGGCTCGCGGGTGGACGCGCCGTGTTTGCCCTGGAAGGCTCCGCCGGGCGGCGGCTCCCACGGGATCGTCTTGCGCGGCGGCACGGGCGGGTAGACCTCTGGAGGGCCCTCGGACTGGCGCCCCCGCTGGGCGGTCATCTCGGAGCTCGAGTGAGGACGGCGGGTCATCATCTTTGCCACGTAGTCGCTGACGGGGATCGGCGGCGGGAGCGTGATCTTGCCCTCGGGGTCCGGCGGATAGGGCACGCCGGACGGCGGCGTGTCCGCGCGGTCCACGCGACGCGAGCTCGGCTCCTCGCGCGGGAAGCCGGGGTGCCCGAGGAGCTCCTGCGACACGATCGGCTGGGTGTCGTCGAGCTCGCCGGCCTCATCGAGCCCCCAGGAGGCGTCCAGGGTCTTGGAGTCAGGCGGCACGGACCGCATTGTCTTCCCTCATCGCGGCCACACGTCACCCCTGCGGCCTGGCTACGACACCCTTGAACATCCGGTGGGTGCGCGAGAGCGCCTCCATCTGCTCCTTGACCGCGGCGGCGTCGCGGCGGCCGATGGCCTGGCGCGAGCGATCCACGATCCCGCGCGCCTTCCCGATCGCGTCTCGGCCGAAGTCGCTGGACGCCACGATCTGCTCGACTTGCGGGAACATCCGCTCGATCTCGGCGATGAGCTTCTCGGCCTCCTGCCGGACGCCCTCGAACTGATCGCTCGCGCGGCGATCGACGAGGTACTCCTTCGCGGCCTCCATCATCTCGCCGACCTCCTCCTTCGTGAGGCCGCTCGACGCGGTGACCTGGATCGACTGCTGCTGGCCCGTCTCCAGGTCCTTCGCGCTGACCGAGACGATGCCGTCGCTGTTGATCTCGAACGTGACCTCGATCTCGACCTGCCCCTTGGGGGCGCGGCGCAGGCCGGTGAGGATGAACTCGCCGAGCAGCTCGTTGTCCGTCGCCTTCTGGTGCTCGCCCTGCATGACCAGGATCTTCACCGCGGTCTGGTTGTCGCGGCTCGTGGTGAAGATCTTCGACCGGCTCGTGGGCACCGTCGTGTTCTGCGGGATGAGCTCCTCGAAGTTGGACCCGAAGGTCATGATGCCGAGCGCGTGCGGGGTGACGTCGAGCAGGATCATCTGCTTCGTCTCGTCGACGAGCGCCGCGCCCTGCACCGCCGCGCCGAGCGCGACCACCTCGTCGGGGTGCACGCCCTTGCACGGCTCGCGCTCGAAGAAGTCGCGCACCGCCTCCTGCACCCTCGGCATGCGCGTCATGCCGCCGACGAGCACGACGTCCTCGATCTCGTCGCGATCGAGCCGCGCGTCCTCGAGCGTCTGGCTGCAGATCTCGATGCACCGCTCGACGAGGTCCTCGCAGAGCTCCTCGAGCGTCGCCCGCGAGAGCGTGCGCTGGAGGTGGAGCGCCTCGTTCCGGGCGCTGGAGATGATGAACGGCAGGTTGATCTCGGTCTCGATCACGCTCGACAGCTCGCACTTCGCCTTCTCGGCCGCGTCCTTGAGCCGCTGGAGCGCCATCCGGTCCTGCCGCAGGTCGACGTCGTGCTGCTCCTTGAAGCCCTGCACCAGCCAGTCGATGACCCGCGCGTCGAAGTCCTCGCCGCCGAGGAACGTGTCGCCCGCGGTGGCGATGACCTTGAAGACCCCGCCCGCGCCGATCTCGAGCACCGAGATGTCGAACGTCCCGCCGCCGAGGTCGAAGACGGCGATCGTCTTCTCGACGTTCTTGCCGAACCCGTACGCGAGCGCCGCCGCCGTCGGCTCGTTGACGATGCGGATCACGTCGAGCCCCGCGATCTGGCCCGCGTCCTTCGTCGCCTGCCGCTGGTTGTCGTTGAAGTACGCGGGGACGGTGATCACCGCCTTCGTGATCGGCTCGTTGAGGTAGTCCTCCGCGAACAGCTTCATCTCCTGGAGGACCATCGCGCTGATCTCGGGGACCGAGTACGTCTTGTCGCGCAGCTGGATGCGGACGTCGCCGTGCGGCCCCTCGACGATCTTGTACGAGGCGGTCAAGATCGCGTTCTTCACCTGGGGGGACGACCACTTGCGGCCGATCAGCCGCTTGGCGGCGTAGACCGTGTTCTCGGCGTTCGTGATCGCCTGCCGCTTCGCGATGTGCCCGCAGAGCCGCTTGCCGGCCTCGGTGATCGCCACCATGGACGGCGTCGTCTTGTACCCACCGCGATTCGGGATGACGGTCGGGACGCCCTCCTCGACGATGGCAACGCACGAGTTCGTGGTGCCAAGGTCAATGCCGATGACACGCTCCATCGATGCCGCTGCTCCTCTTGTGGTCTCCGGCCCCGAGGGCCGCCGAGGTCACGATGCTAGAACGTTTCGCGGATCCGAGCGGCCCAATCGTGCGCAACCCCTGTGGAAGGCGCCGCCCCCCGCCCGCCGTGGACCTCCGCGGCCCATCGGCGCTAGACTTGCTTCCCGGTCCTCTTGGCCTGCTCGCGCGCCTGGGCGACGAGGCTGCGCATCCGCGCATCGCTCCCCGCGAGCTCGGCGGCGCGGTCGAGCTCGCCGACCGCGCTCTTCGTGAGCCCCGCGGCGGTGTACGCGAGCGCGAGCGTCAGCCGGTACTCCACCGACGCCGGCATGAGCTCCACCGCGCGCCGCGCGAACTCCACCGCCCGCCGGGTGTTCTCGCCGGTCTGCAGCACCGCGTAGGCGACCCGCTCGTGCGCGGCCGCGTCGTCGGGCCGGCCGTTGCACACCTTCGCATAGCTCAGCGCCGCCTCGACCCAGCGCCCGTTCTGCGCCTCGTACTGCGCCTGCTTGAGGTAGCCTTCGGCCAGCGCCGCCGCCGCGAGGCGCTGCACCTCGGCCGACGCCTTCTGGAGCTCGAGGTCGTCCGGGGCGAGCGAGGCGGCGATGCGGTAGGCGTTGGTCGCGCCAGCGTAGTCCTTGCGATCCAGCGCGATCCGGGCCGCGTCGGCGTACCGGGCGATCTGGCCCCGGAGCGCCTCGCTGCGCGCCGAGTCGTACCGCGCCTTGAGCACCTCGACGGCCCTCGCCGACTCGGGCGAGCGGGTGCCGATCGGGATCCGGGGCGGCGGCGGCGCCGCTGCCACGGGCGCGGGCGCGGGGGGCGGCGCGCTCGCCGCGCTCGCCGCGCTCGCCGCGCTCGCCGCGCTCGCCGCGCTCGCCGGAGGCGGGCGTTTGAGGCCCCCGGTGAGCTTCCGCGCGAACGTCTCGCGCCGGTCTCTGGCGGTGGGCGCATTCGGCGCGCTCGACCCATGGACGACCGCGGGGGCCTCGGGCGCCGCGGGCCGCGGCGGCGGGCTCCCGTTTCCGGGCGCGCCGCGCTCGTACAGCGGCTGCGCTGGCGCAACCGCCGGCGCCGGCGCAACCGCCGCGACCGCCTCGGCGGGCGCGCGCGCGTCCACGGGCGCGACGAGCGCGCGCTCGGAGTAACGTCCCGGAGACGGGATGGAGTCGCGCGGCTCGGCGAAGGCGGCGCGCACCGTCGCGTCGACGGCCGAGGTGATCATGGCGATGTCGCGGGGCGTCTGCTCGATCAGCGCCGCCATCGTCCGGTTCTTGTGCGTCTGCTCGAGGTACACGTCGTACTCGGCGCGCCGCTGCTTCGACGTCAGCGTGTCGTGCGCCAGCGTGATGCGCGTGAAGACTGCCTCGATCTTCTGCTTGTACGAACCGAGCTGCTTGCGGAAGTAGGTGTCCGGGTGGAACTCCGGCGCGAGCAGGTAATAGGCGCTCTTGATCTGCTTCTTGTCGGCCTGGTCCGAGACCCCGAGCAGCTCGTAGTAGGTGAGATCCTCGAGCCGGTAGTAGAGGTCGAGGATCCGCCGCTTCCGGTCAGGGGCGAGCTCGACCGGCTCGTCGAGCTCGGCAGGATCGTAGAGCGGCGGGGAGTCCATGTGCTGCAGTGCATCCCGGCCGAGCGGGATGGACTCGCCCCCGGACGACAACGTCCGCTCTGCGTCCGGCGCCGCCGTGCGCCGCGTGCCGTCGGACGCGCCCCGCGGCGGCGGAGGAACCGAGGACTCGCCGTCCAGCACGATCGCGCCGAGCTCGCGCAGCCGGCGCAACACCTGGACGGTGTCGCCCTGCGACATGCCCGTGATCAAGGACAGATCCCGTTCAGTCAGGACGCCATCGATCCGAGAGAGGAGGAACGCCTCGGCGGGTTTCAGCGGGAGCGATCGGAGATCACACCCGGGTTTCGGCCTTGGAACGCGCAACGTCATCGGGTCGGGCAGCGGCCCCCTCCCGGCGAGTCTAACGAGGAACGCGCGCCCGTCGCAATTCCCGTCGCAAGGAGAGACCACGGCGCGCGCTTCAGCGCGGCGTTTCCGGGGCGCCCTTCAGCGCCTCGGTGATGACCCGGTCCTGGATCGAGATCGCCCGCTCCAGCAGCGCGACCGCGCGCCTCCGGGCGCCGGCCGCCCCGTCGCGATCGCCCCGCTCCTCCAGCGCCTTGGCGCGGCGCTCCTCGACGACGCCCGCGACCTCGTAGAGGTGCCCCTCGTAGTGAGAGGGCGCGGGCGCCAGCTTGAGGCCCGCCTCGACATCGCGCGCCGCGGCGTCGAACTCGCCGGCCTCGCTCCGGAGCTCCGCCAGCCGGGCGTAGGTGTCCGCCGTTACCTCCACGACCTCGGGCGGCGTCCCCGGCGGCCTCGGCGCGGCGATGATCCCCTCGAGCGCGCGGATCGCCGCGGCGCGGTCGCCGGCGTCGAGCGCCACGTCGGCGGCGTGGTGGGCGGCACGCGCCCTCGAGAGGAACGCGAGCAGCGTCGGATCGACGACCTGCGCCGGGGCGCACGCGCACGCCGGCTCTGCAGGAGAACCGGCGCCGGGCGACGGCGCGTCGCCCCGGGAGCACCCGAGGAGCGCCGCCGCGACGAGCCCGAGGCACGCGGCCGCGAAGCGCGCGCGCGGCATCAACGCACCCCCCAGGCCGCGTACCGGTTCTGGCGCAGGTCGGCCGCACGCGCGGCCGTGATGCGATCGATCCGCGCCGTCTGGCCGCCCTCCCTGGGGAACGGCGCCGCCGGATCGAAGAGCGCGGCGGTCGAGCGCGCCTCGACGAGCGAGGGCAGCGGCGCGAGCGCCGCGCCAGGCGCGGCAGGCGCGCGCGCGACGGACGCGCGCTCGTCCCTGATCTCGCCGAACATCAGCGCCGCGACCGCCGCGGCCGCCGCGAGGGTCGAGAGCGCCGCCATCGTGATCGGCGCGATGCGCCGGGTGATCGGCGCGGCGCGCCGGCTGCGCTGCTCGGACGGCGCGCCGAGGGCCCGCTCGACGAGCGCGCGGCCCCGGAGCTCCGCGAGCGGCGCCGGTCGCCACGCAGCTCGGAGCGCGCCGGCGAGCTCCGCGAGCTCGTCGCGCGCGCCGAGATCCCCCTCGCCTCCCGCGCCGGCCCCCCGCCCCGGAGCGCCCTCGCCCGAAGCGCCGCGCTCGAGCGCCTCCCGCAGCCGATCCGCGGCGCGCTGCTCGGCCTTCGTGGGCGGCGCGTCCTCGTCGCGCAGATCGCCCAGGGCGCGCGCGAGCAATGCCTCGTGATCCGCCCTGTCGAGCCCGACCGGCCGAGCCGCCGCCTGGAGCGCGGCCGCGAGCGGGACCTCGCCCTGCTCCAGCGCCTCGGCGAGCGCGCGCGCGGCGCGGAGCTCGTCGTCCGACGCGGGCGCGAACGGATCCACCTCGGGCGCGGCGGGCGCCGCCGGCGCTGACCCGGGCGCGACGAGCGCGAGCCGCCGGTCGCGATCCGGTCCGGCGCGGCGCGGCGCGGCGCCGTCTCCGGCCGGCGAGGAGCGCGGATCCGCTGGCTGCCGCGGCTTCATCGCGCCCCTTCCTTGGGCTCCGCCCGCGGGGCGGCAACCCCCGCGGCGAGCACCTTCTTCAGCGCCGTCATGGCGCGGTGCAGGACGACGTCGAACGTCGCCACGCTGACCCCGAGCGCGAGGGCCACCTCGTCGCGGGGCCGCTCCTCGAGCACCCGGAGCCGGATCGCCTCCGCGTAGCGCGGGTTGAGGCGCCCGAGCGCGTCCTCGACGCGCGCCCTCGCGTCCGCGAGGTCGCGCTTCTCGCAGAGCTCGACCTCGCCGCGGGCGGTGAAATCGGTCTCCGCGGCGTCGATCTCGCGCTGCAGATCCTCGGGATCGAAGAGCGCCTCGCGGCGGCGCGCGCGGAGCATGTCGAGCGCGATGCGCAGCGCGATCACCCGGAGCCACGGGTAGAGGCCGCAGCTCTGCCACTGGAACTGCGAGAACCGCTCGACCACGCGCGCGTACGTCTCGGCCAGCGCGTCCTGCGCGACCGCGTCGGAGCCGAGGCGCGGCAGCAGCACCGAGCGGTACAGCGCGGGCCCGTACTTCCGGAGCAGCTGCCCGAGCGCGGCGCGATCGCCCTGGGCAGCGCGCTCGCACTGCAGACGCTCCGCCTCGAGATCGGGCCTCGCCGCCGCCACCGCCGTCACGCCGGCGACGATACCCGGACGTGGCGCGGATCGCACCGATGTCCACCGCGCCCCCGCGGCGCGCGCGCGCGGGGGGCGGGCGCGAGGGGCGCGCGGGCCGACGCCGAGGGGCGCGCGGAACGGCAGAGCGCGCCACGGGGTCGCCAGGGTCGAGCGCGGGAGGGCTGCCGCATCCACACCCTGACAACGGGCCAAAGCCTTGGACCTTACGGACAAAAGCCGCCACATTGAGCTGGACTCGACGGCGCGCATCCGCCGTGACAAGGAGCCTCGTGACCCTCGATACAACGTCCATGTCCCGCGCACCCCTCGGCGACGGGCACCTCCTCGGGACTGCCCTGTGACAGCGAGACCGCCCGGCGCGCGGGGGCGCGCGCTGCACTGTCCGCGCTGCGGCGCCCTCAACGGAAGCGACTTCGACCGCTGCATCCGCTGCGGCGCCCAGTTCTCGGCGCCCGCCCCCTACGCGGCGCAGGTGAGAGGGATCCTCGACGGGCGGAGCCTGCTCGCGACCAAGATCCTGGGCGCGCTGACGTCGTTCGTGTTCGTGGGGCAACTGCTGGCCGCGCGCGCCCAGGGCTTCGGCCCGCTGGCGCGGTGGGACCGGTCGAACTACCTCCGCTTCGGCGCGCTCCGCATTGAGCCCGGCGAGCCGTTCGAGCCGTTCCGGCTGCTCTCTGCGGTGTTCGTCCACATCGACGTCCTCCACTTCGGCATGAACATGCTGTCGCTGGGGCTGCTCGCCCGCGCCGCCGAGCCCGCCGTCGGCTCGGCGCGCTTCGCGATCGCGTACGTGCTCACGGGGCTGTTCGGCTTCGCGGCGAGCGCGGCCTGGAACCTCTTCGTGCAGCCCGAGCTGATGTACACCGCGGGCGCGAGCGGCGCGGTGTTCGGCGTGCTGGGCCTCTTGCTCGGGTGGCTGCTCCGCCGCCGCGACCCGCGCTGGAAGGACCTCGCCCTCCAGGCCGCCTTCTACATCGTGCTCTTCGGCTTCGTCGTGAACGCGTTCTCCAACGAGATCCGCATCAACAACGCCGCGCACCTGGGCGGCCTGGTCAGCGGCGTGCTGCTCGGGCTGAGCTACGCGGGGCCGGCCCGGGGGCGGTACGAGGGGGTGGTCAACCTCGGCGCGCTCGCCAGCGTGCTCGCCTGCGTCGCCGTGCTCGCCCTCGCCCAGCGCTCGCCGGCGTGGCGCGCGGCCGAGCCGCGCGGGCGGCTCTCGCAGCTGGAAGCGCCCCCGCGAGGGGAGCGCCCGGAGGGACGCCCGCGCCCGGCGCCAGCGATCGAGGGGCGACGGATCGGCCCGGTCGCCACGACCGGTCCGGACGGCTCGTGACGCCGCTGAAGCCGTGATTGCCGCGCCCCTGTCGACCGTCTAAGCGCCAACCTCGCTTCACGTGGGCGGCGGGCCGCCCGTCCGTTCCCTCCCAGGAGACGTCATGGTCCGAACCTCATCGCACATCGCCTCGTGCGTGCTCGCCGCGGCGCTTCTCAGCGGCTGTCACGTCACCATCCAGAGCAGCGACTCCCCGGCGGAGGCCACGCCGCCCCCTGCCAAGACCACGACCAAGACCGCGTCCAAGCCCAGGACCCGCAAGCCGGCGAAGCCCGACCCGGAGCCGGAGCGCCGCAAGCTCCCGAAGTGGCGCCTGCCGGCGAGCAACGCGCCCACGATCACCGCCAAGACCGTGTTCGGCAGCGGGGAGACCGCCGCCTTCCGGGGCCTCGTGTACGTGATCCCCGAGAACAGCAAGAAGCTCCCGAGCTTCGACAACCGCCTGCCGTTCGCGAAGCTGTACACGGACCGGTTCGAGGTCAAAACGCAGGAGTTCTCCGGCGGCTTCCCCGGCGCGCTCCTGCAGAACGAGTGGTTCGCGATCCGCTTCGAGGGCGAGTTCAAGGTGCCGAGCGACGGTGTGTTCCAGTTCCGGGTCACCTCGGACGACGGCGCCAACCTCTACATCGACGACAAGCTCGTCGTCGCGAACGACGGCGTCCACACCGCGAAGAGCGCGGACGGAGAGGTCCGGCTCTCCGAGGGGACACACCGGCTGCAGCTCGACTACTTCCAGGCCGAGCGGGGCCAGGTCGCGCTCAGCGTCCTCATGGGACAGAAGGACAAGCTCGAGCCGCTCGTCGGAAGCCGCTGACGCGCGGCCGCCGCCCGCCCTCCGGAGCGCGGGCGGAGCGGGGCCGGCGCGCAAGAACGCCGCGGCGCACGCCGCCGCGGCGCCCCCGATCCCCGTTTCAGTGTATCGTCGCCGCCGCCCATGGCGTCGGTGAACCCACTGTCGCGCGAGCTCGTATTCAAGATCGTCTATTACGGGCCCGGTCTGGGCGGCAAGACGACCACGCTGGAGTACCTGCACGCCACGGCGAAGCCGGAGTACCGCGGCAAGCTCGTGTCGCTCGCGACGCCCGTCGATCGGACGCTCTACTTCGATTTCCTGCCGGTGCGGCTGCCCCAGCTGCGGGGGATGAACGTGCGGCTCCAGCTCTTCACGGTGCCGGGGCAGGTCTACTTCAACGCGACGCGCAAGCTCGTGCTCACGGGCGCCGACGGGCTCGTGTTCGTCAGCGACTCGCAGGTGGTCCGCGCCGACGCGAACCTGGAGAGCCTCGAGAACCTGCGCGAGAACCTCGCCGAGCAGGGGCGGCAGCTCCAGCAGATCCCGCTCATCTTCCAGCACAACAAGCGCGATCTGCCGGATCTCCTGCCGCTGGAGGAGCTCGACGACATGCTGAACCCGCTCCGCGCCTTCTCCGTGGGCACGTCGGCGAAGACGGGGCTCGGCCTCTACGAGGGGCTCGAGGAGATCAGCGCCATCGTCCTGCGCGCCTTCGAGAGCCGGCTGCCCGACGCGATGGGCGGCGGGCTCGGCGGCTTCGACGCCATCGAGGGAGGGCTCGCCAGGGCGCTGCGCGACGCCTCGCCGCCCCCGTCCGCGCCGCTCGACGCGGTGATCTCGCGGCTCGCTCCGGCCAGCAGGCCGTGGTCGTCCATGCCGCCGGACTCGACGATCGGCGACCCGAGCGAGGGCGAAGACGCGCCCGTGGCGACCGAATCCCCGGGCCGCGAGCTCGCGCCGCGCACCGCCGGCGTGAAGGCTCCGGCGAGCCGCGACCTCGCGTCGTCGCTGCGGCTCGCCGCCGCCCGGCGGAGCGGCGCGCCGGGGGACGCGCCGGCGACGGCGCGCGCGGACGGCCCGTCCGCGGCGACGAGGCACCTCGCCCAGCCGGGCCTCTCGTTCGTCGCGCTGTGGCCGACCGCCGAGCGCGAGGGCGTCGCGGAGATCGAGGCGGCGATCGCCGCGGAGCGGTACGCCGTGGCGCTCGAGCGCTGCGAGGCGCTCGTGGCGGGGATCTTCGCGAAGGCGGCGGAGCTCGCGGGCTCGAAGGAGGCGCCGCGCGACCCCGCGACGGTGCCGGCGCTGCTCGGCCTGGACGGGCGCCGCTACCTCGGCTTCCGCGCCGCGGTCCGGAGGGCGCGCGCCGGCGGCGAGGTCACGGAGCGCGACGCGCTCAAGGCCTTCGCGTTCGCGATCGAGGCGCGGCTGGCAGAGAGCGCGATCTGACGCGGCGGCCGCCGCGCCAGAGGCCGCGCGCGGGCATCACCGCGCGCAGACGCGGAGAGGCGCCTCAGAGCCGATCGAGCGAGGCGACGCCGGAGTAGCGGCGCATCGACACGCTCATGAGGAGCGCGATCGCGACCATCACCGTGGTCACGCTCGATCCGCCGTAGGAGAACAGCGGCAGCGTCACGCCGACGACCGGCAAGAGGCCCGACGTCATGCCGAGGTTGATGACCGCGTGCCAGAAGATGATCGCCGCGGAGCCGACGCCGAGCACCGCGCCGAAGCGATCCTTCGCCTGCGACGCGATCCGGATCCCCCACACGACCAGGAACGCGTAGAGGCACACGAGGATCACGCACCCGACGAACCCCCACTCCTCGGCGAAGACCGGGAACGGGAAGTCGGTGAACTGATCCGGCAGGAAGAGGAACTGGTTCTGGGTGCCCCTCAGGTACCCGTTGCCGAACAGGCCGCCGTTGCCGATCGCCACGCGCGAGTGGTGGGCGTGCCAGCCGCGGTGCAGGATGTCCGCCTCCGGGTTCAGGAACACCGTCACGCGGGCGCGCTGGTAGTCGAGCAGCACGTAATGCCAGAGGATCGGCGCCGCGACGGCGACCGACATCACGAACAGCACGGCGCTCCGCCACCGCACGCGCGTGAGCGCCGCGATCGTCAGGAAGACGAACACGAGGATGAGCGCCGTCCCGAGATCCGGCTGCTTGAGCACGAGGAGCGCGGGCACCGCGGTCAGCGCCGCGGGGATGGCCAGGTCGCGGAGGGTGCGGCCCTCGTTGCGCGGGTCGTCGTGGAGGTACTTCGCCAGCGCGATGACCAGGAAGACCTTCATGAACTCGCTGGGCTGGAAGCGGAACGCGCCGAACTCGATCCACCGCGCGGAGCCGCGCACGTCGCGCGCGAGCACGAACACGAGCGCCAGCGAGAAGACGCCGAACGTGTAGAGCACGTAGCCGAGGCGCTCGATGTGCCGGTAGTCGATCGCGACCAGCACGCCGCCGATGATGCCGCCCATGAAGAGCCAGTAGACCTGGCTGATGTAGAGCTCCGCGCGCGCCCCGGAGTAGACGCTCGTCGCGCTGTAGAGGTTGACGACGCCGAGCACCGCGATGGCGACCGCGGCGATGAAGAGCGGCCAGTCGAAATGGTCGCGGTCCCGAGAGAGCGAGTCGCCGCGGATCATGGCGCGCGCCCCGACGCGGCGGGCGCGCGGCCCGCGCTGCTCTTGCCCGCGCGCGGGCCCTCGCTCGGCCCCGCGCGCCGCTCCTTCGCGAGCTCCTGGTAGGCGCGGACGACCTCGAAGGCCACCGGCGCGGCGTGCTTGCCGCCGGTGCCGCCGTGCTCGACCAGCACGACCACCGCGACCTCGGGCGAGCGCGCCGGCGCGTAGCCGGCGAACCACGCGTGCTCGCGGTTGAAGTACCAGACCCGCTCGGCCTCGACGCCGCGCGTGAGCCGATGCGAGACCTGCGCGGTACCGGTCTTGCCCGCCATCTCGACGCCGGCGACGCGCGCCTTGAAGGCCGTGCCGCCCTCCTCGTTCACGCCGGCGACCATCGCCCGGTGCACGAGCGTGAGGTTCTCAGGGCGGATGTCGATCTGGCGGCGCACGCGCGGCGTGAACTCCTGGACGACCGTACCGGCGCTCGTCTCGACGGCCCGCACGATCTGCGGCTGGTACAGCGTGCCCCCGTTCGCGAGCGCCGCGTACGCCAGCGCGAGCTGGAGCACGCTGACCGTCGTCGCGCCCTGGCCGATCGCCGCGTTGAGGCCGAACCCGAGGCGGAACTGGCCCTTGTTCCGGAGCGTCATCCACGCGCGCGTCGGCATCCTGCCGCCCGCCTCGGCGTTGATCCCGAGCCCCGTCCGCGCGCCGAGGCCGTAGCGCTGGCCCATCTCGGCGATGACGTCCATGCCGACGCCGTACTCCGCCGCGAGCCGGTAGAAGTAGACGTTGCACGACTCGGCGATCGCCTTCTGCATCGCGACCGGCCCGTGCACGTGGGTGCAGCGGAAGGTGCGCTTGCCGAACGTCAGCGCGCCGCGACACTGCGAGGACTGGCGCGGATCGATGAGCCCCTTCTCGAGCGCCGCGAGCGCGGTGAACGGCTTGAACGTCGAGCCGGGCGGGTACGCGCCGGAGAGCGTCTTGTCGAGCGCGGGCTTGAGCGGATCGGAGTAGAGCCTCCGGAACGCGTCGCGGATGACCTGCTTGCCCGAGCCGCCCGAGAGGGCGTTCGGGTCGTAGCCGGGCTTCGAGTAGAGCCCGAGGATCCGCCCGGTGCGCACGTCGATGACCGCGACGCCGCCGGCGAGCTCGCCGCGCATCGCCTTGTCGATCGCCTTCTGGATGTCGGCGTCGAGCGTCAGCCGGAGATCGCGGCCGGGGATCGGATCGACGCGCCGCGGCTCCTCGATGATCCCCTCGCCGCCCGTCCGGCGCCGCCCCTTGGCGTCGACGAGCACCTTCTCCCAGCCGCGCGTGCCGCGGAGGTAGCTCTCCCACGCGCGCTCGATGCCCGTGACGCCGATGCGGTCGCCCTCGATGTAGCCGACGCTCCGGAGCGACGCGAGCCGCTCGGCGTCCACCTCGGCCATGTAGCCGAGGACGTGCGAGCCGACCTCCTCGTACGGGTAGTAGCGCACCGG
The DNA here is from genome assembly GCF_002950945.1 of Sorangium cellulosum. Classification (GTDB taxonomy): domain Bacteria; phylum Myxococcota_A; class Polyangia; order Polyangiales; family Polyangiaceae; genus Sorangium; species Sorangium cellulosum_E. Next base: position 3,661,033 of record NZ_CP012673.1, on the reverse strand, counting down.
CACCGGCACCACGTCGACGCCCGGCAGCTCCGCGTCGTGCGTCGCCAGCGTCGCCACGGCGTCGCGCGAGATGTCCTCCTTCAGCAGGATCTGCTGGTTCTTGCGCGGCCCCTCGTCGGCGCGGATGGCGGTGATCAGCGCCTCCAGCCGGGCGCGCTCCTCGACCCCGACGCCGAGGTACTCGACGAGCTTCGGCCAGATCGTCTCCATGTCGAGCCGCCGCGGGACGACGTACACGTTGTACGAGGGCCGGCTCGCCGCGAGCACCTTGCCGTTGCGGTCCCGGATGATGCCGCGCGTGGTCGCGAGCGTCACCCGCCGCACGATGTTCTCCCGGGCGATGGCCTTGTTCTCGTCGGCCTCGAGGAGCTGGAGGTAGAACAGGCGCCCAGTGAGCACCATGAAGCCGAGCAGCATGCCGAGCGCGATCCACCGGAAGCGCCGGCGGAACTCGCTCACGTCGGAGCGCTGGACGAGCAGGCTCACCGCGGGCTCTCCCCCGGCCGCGGCACGGTGATCGTCGCCTGGTGCACGCGCTCGGCCAGCCGGAACACGAACGGCGCGAAGATCGCCGTCGACACCGCGTGCGGCGCGACGAGCAGCGCGAGCGCGCGGGGGCGCGCCGCGTCGCCCCCGAAGATGGCGGTCAGGATCACGATGAGCACCCCCTCGACGAGGCCGAAGACGAAGGCCAGCGCGATCTTCGTGAGCAGCGTCTGCGCGGCGAGCCGCACGCCCGCCGCCCGCGACACGACGAAGGTCGCGACGGTGATGAAGGTGAACAGGCCGACGGGCGCGCCGGCGAAGAGATCGAGCAGGTAGCCGAGCAGGAAGGCGAGCGCGGCGCCGCGCGCGATCGAGTACTCGTGCACGCCCATGAACACGACGAGCGGCAGGAGCAGGCTCGGCGTGGAGCCGGGGATGTTCAGCTTGCCGATGAGCCGGAACAGGTTCGACTGCAGGATCAGCAGCGCGGCGCCCATGGCCAGGAACGCGGAATTCCTCATCCCGTCACCTCCGCTGCGCCTGCGGCGGGGCCTCCTCCGGCGGCGTCGTCGTCACGATGAGCACCTCCTCGAGCCGGGAGAAGTCCACCGACGGGGCGACGTACACCTGCTGGTAGATGCCGAAGTCGCGGCGGATGACCTGCGTCACCGTCCCGACCGGGATCCCCTTCGGGAAGCGCCGCCCGACGCCGCTCGTGACGAGGAGGTCGCCGACCTCGATCTCGTCGGTGCGCTGCACGTACTCCACGCTGCACGAGTACTTGCTCTCGTCGCCCGTGCCGCGGACGAAGCCGCGCGCGCCCGTGCGCTCGACGACCACGTCGACGCCGCTGCCCCCGTCCACGACGAGCCGCACGTCGACCGTGTCACCGGAGCTCTTGAGCGTCGTGCCGACCACGCCGTCCGCCGAGAGGACGGGCAGGTTCGAGCCGATGTCCCGCGCCTCGCGGTCGAGCGTGACGCGCACCACGCGGAAGAAATCGTTCGTGCTCTTGCCGACGACCTGGGCGCTCACCACGTCGGTCCGGAGGCTCTGGCGCAGATCGAGCAGCCGGCGCAGGCGCCGGTTCTCCTCCTCGAGCGCCTCGAGCTTGCGCACACGCTCCCGGAGGCGGGCGATCTGGGAGGCCTGCTTGGCGTTGTCCTCCTTGACGTCGACCAGGTAGATGTAGTCGCCCCAGAGGTTCGAGAGGCCGCGCGCAAGCGTCGCGGCCGCGTACTGGATCGGGGCCGCGATGCTGATGATGATCCGGTCGGCTCCCGTGTTCTGCTTGGGGTCGCGCATGCTCGCGCGCAGGAACCAGAACGGCACCGCGAGCGCCAGCAGCACGATCACGAAGTCGCGGTAGCGTTTCAGGTTCACCGTGGCTCCCGAACCCCAGGTAGTACGAGGCGCGCCGCGAGGCCACCCCTGTCATGCCGCGCGCGGGGCGGGCGGAGGGCACCGCCGGCGCGCGCCGCCGTCGATCCCCGCCGGCGCGCTCACGGGCGGGGGAAAAAACACGAGCTCAGCTGATCGTGACCTCTTTCAGGAGCTCGAGGTGATCCAGCGCCTTGCCGCTGCCGAGCACCACGGCGCTGATCGGGTCGTCGCACACCATGACCGGCAGCCCCGTCTCCTCGCGGAGGAGCACGTCGAGGTTCTTGAGGAGCGAGCCGCCCCCGGTGAGCACGATCCCCTTGTCGACGATGTCGGCCGCGAGCTCGGGCGGCGTGCGCTCCAGCGCGATCAGCACGGCGTCCACGATGGCGTTCGTCGGCTCGCTCAGCGAGTCGCGGATCTCGTCGGAGTTGACGACGACCGTCTTGGGGATGCCCGCGACCATGTCGCGCCCCTTGACCTCCATCGTGAGCTGCTGCTCGAGCGGGTAGGCGTTGCCCACCGTGATCTTGATGCGCTCCGCGGTCTGCTCGCCGATGGCCATGTTGTACTTGCGCTTCATATAGGCCATGATCGACTCGTCCATCTTGTCGCCGCCGACGCGCACGCTCTGCGAGTAGACGATGCCGGCGAGGGAGATGACGGCGACCTCGGTCGTGCCGCCGCCGATGTCGACGACCATGTTGCCGCTCGGCTCGGTGATCGGCAGGCCCGCGCCGATCGCCGCCGCCATGGGCTCCTCGATCAGGTAGACCTCGCGCGCGCCGGCGCCCTCGGCGCTCTCCTTCACCGCGCGCTTCTCGACCTCGGTGATGCCGAAGGGGACGCAGATGATGATGCGCGGCTTGACGAGCGTGCGGCGGTTGTGCGCGCGCGCGATGAAATACCGGAGCATCGCCTCGGTGATCTCGAAGTCGGCGATGACGCCGTCGCGCAGCGGCCTCACCGCCTGGATGTTGCCCGGGGTGCGCCCGAGCATCTCCTTCGCCTCGCGGCCGACGGCGAGCACCTTCTTGCCGCCGCGAGCATCGCGCTGGACGGCGACCACCGAGGGCTCGCAGGACACGATGCCCTTGCCCTTCACGTAGATGAGGGTGGTGGCGGTGCCGAGATCGATCGCGAGATCGTTCGAGAACAGGCCGTAGAGCCAGTCGAAGATCATCGCATCGCCCTAAAGTATGGACAAGGTTGAGCCGAGCACCGCGAAGCGCAGAAGCCGGAAGGCCCGCGTGTGCAGGCCCTCCAGCGGCACCAGCCAGCCGCGCACGGCGTGGCCTAGCCCTTCGAGATCTTGCCTTCTTTGTGCTCGGTGTGCTTGCGCTCGGTCGGGCAGAACTTCTTGATGACGAACTTGTCCGTCATCGTCCGCTTGTTCTTCGTCGTGTGGTAGTTCGCGCGGCCGCAGTTGCCGCACGTCAGCTTGATGATGTCGCGCATCGGAGATCTCCGAAGACAGGGCCGGCCTGTTTCCACAGACGGCCCTGGTTGAACCTAGGCACGGGCAACACGGGAGGCGCTGGCACCGTCACCGGCGGGAGCACCAGAGGACAGGAGCCGGATTAGCGACGCCCGACCGCCCGTTGGAGGGCGCCTACCCTACGGGAAATGTCGCAGTTGTCAACCGGGAGAGCTCATTCATCGTCCCAGTCGTCACCGGTGCGGGTGCGATCCCAGTTCTTGTTGCGGCGGCCGCCACCGCCGCCACCGCCGGCGCCGGCACCGGCGCCGGGAGGGCCGTCCCCGTCGTGACTGCCGCGCCGCCGGCGATCGTCGAAGGTCTTGCGCGCGGGGGGCGGAGGCGCGCCGCCGCCGCCGCCGGGGAAGCCACCGCCGCCGCCGCCGCCGGGGAAGCCACCGCCGCCGGGGAAGCCACCGCCGCCGCCGCCGAAGCCGCCACCGCCGAAGCCGCCCGGGCGCTCCTCGCGCGCCGGCCGCTCGCCCTTCGGGTGAGCGAGGTTGACGACCAGCCGCCGGCCGCGCACGTCCGCGCCGCGCAGCGCATCGATCGCACCGCGCGCCGCCTCGGCGCTGGCCATCGTCACGAAGCCGAACCCGCGCTTGCGACCGTCGGGATCCATGGGGAGATGGACCCGCACCACCGGCCCGGCGCCCGTCGCGCCGATGAGACCCTCGACCTCTTCGACGCTCGCGTCATAGGGCAGGTTGCCGACGTAGAGGGTCCGATCCGGCGCCGCGGCCGGGCCGCCCATGCCACCACCGCCGCCGGGGCCGCCCATGCCACCGCCGCCCGGGCCGCCCGGGCCGCCAGGGCCCATCGGTCGCCCCTCGCGCCGCGGCGGCTCGGCCTGGAAGGGCCGCACCGAGATCGACTTGCCGCCCTGAAATGAACCGTCGAGCGACTCGCGCGCGGCGTTGGCTTCGCCGGTCGTCGAGAGCGTGACGAAGCCGAACCCGCGCGGACGACCCGTCGCGCGATCTTTCGGAAGACTGACCTCGACGACGTTGCCGCCGGTGGCCTCGAAGAGTTGCCGCAAAACGTCTTCGGTGATGGAGTCGGGCAAGCCCGCCACGAACAACTTACGCGAATCTTCAGCCATTGTAGAAAAACCTGGGGTTGGCCCCTGCGTTCCCTCTTTGTGGTCCACTCGCTCCGTGATCGACGATGCGGAGCCTGTCGCGAGCGCGCCTCGATCGATCCCTCCATCGGCGGAAGGGGCAACCGAGCTCAATCGAGCGAAGGTCGGCGAGCCGACCCTCTGGTGCAAACTCCACCCCACGATATCTAGCGCCTCTGGCGCGTCAAGGGACCCGCCGCGGGCGGGCGAGCCAAAAAGGAGGCCCGCTCTCCAGCGATCGTCGCTGTCGAGCGTCGTCGACGCCCGCCGGCTCGCGTCCGCCCCCCCCGCGCTCGACCCCCTGCCCGCCCCTGCGCGCCGCGCTCCAGGCGCCGATCCACGGGGGAGAGGGGCGCCCCCTACAGCGCTCCGTCACCGGCAGGCGCTGGGCGGCTGGCCGGCGCCCGCCGCCTCGGACGATTAGCGGTTCGCCTTGGCGCGAGGCGCCCGAGGCGCCTCGGCCCCCGCGTCGCGGTCGTCCTCGTCCTCGTCGTCGTCGGCCGCGTCGTCGTCCGCGACCCGCGGCGCCCCGCCCAGCGGGCCTACCCCGGCGTTCGACGGCACGCCGCGCGCGGCCATGCGCAGGAAGTAGAGGCCCAGCGCGAGCAGGCCGAAGCAGGCCCACTGCGCCGGGGTGAGGCCGCCATAGCGCGGATCGCCGCCCACGACCGTGCCCTCGCGCTCGCGCAGGAAGTCGAGCGCGAAGCGCACGGGCGCGTACGCGGTGCACATGAGTCCGGTATAAAAACCGAGCGGGCGAAAGGGGTTCCTGCGCCAGAGCACCGCGAACGCGATCGCGAGCGGGATCGTCAACAGACACTCGTAGAGGCCGAGATCGAAGCGGCCGACGAAATCGTCGCCGTTGCCGACCGGATACCGGACGGCGAACCACGCGTCGGAGAGGCGGCCCGGGTGATCGTGCACCGACGCGCAGCCCGCGCGCCCGAAGACCCACGCGAGCGGGAACGCGCTGTTCACGACCTCGCAGTAGGGCAGGATCTTCTCGCGGCGGTAGAAGCGCCATGAGGCAGCGCCGATCAGCGCGCCGGTGAACCCGCCGAAGCTCGACAGGCCGTCCCAGAGCTTCAAGAGGTAGAGGGGATCGCGGGCGACCCGCTGCGGGTGGTAGAAGATCGCGTCGAAGAAGTGGCCGCCGATGAAGCCGGCCGCCACGACCCAGAAGATGAAATCGCTCATCTTCCGCTCGTCGAGCCGCCGCTCGCGCGCGTGCCGCGTGGCGACCACGGCGCCGATGTAGACCCCGAGCGCCACCAGCACGCCGAACGGCTTGATCGACGGCGGCTTGGCCGGATCGATGAGCTGGCCCAGGAGCGGGACGTGCTCCAGGAACGCGAGCGGGAGCTCGGGGATCTCGATGTAAGGGATCAGGGGGCCGGACACGCCGCTCACGTAGCGCAGCGGCGCTGCAAAAGCCATCTGCCGGAGACGGAGGCGGCGACGGAGGCCGCGACGGAGGCCGCGACGGCGGATCGGCCGGCGTCATCAAGAGTTCGCCATCCGGCGGCGACAGGCGTACACCATGCGTCATGAGCCGCTCCCCGGTGCGCGTCGCCACGCTGACGCTCAGCGACACCCGCTCCCTCGACGACGACGAGGGCGGAAAGCTCCTCGGCGATCTCCTGAAGCGCGCAGGCTTCGCCGTGGTCTCCCACGCCGTCCTCCGCGAGGAGCCCGCGCTCCTCCAGGAGGCGATCGCGCAGATCGCGCGCGCGGGCTCGGCCGACGCGATCGTCACGACCGGCGGGACCGGCATCGCCCCGCGCGACAGGACGATCGAGGCGCTCGCGCCGCTCTTCGAGAAGACGCTCGACGGCTTCGGCGAGGCGTTCCGGCGCCTCAGCTGGGACGCGATCGGGCCGAACGCGATCCTGTCGCGCGCCGCCGCGGGCGTCGTGGGTGGGCTCGTGGTGATCGCGCTGCCGGGCAGCCCGAAGGCGCTGGAGCTCGCGGTGGCGCAGCTCATCGGCCCCGTCCTCGGTCACGCGGTCGCGCTCGCGTCCGGCAAGGGCGGCCACCACCACCACCGCCGCGACGGCGACAAGGAGCAGCGCGGATGATCCCGTTCGAGGAGGCGCTCGCGCGGCTGCTCGCGGCCGCGGTCCCCGTCGGCGCGGAGCGGGTGCCGCTCGAGGACGCGGCCGGGCGCGTGCTCGCCGAGGACATCGCGGCGGCGGAGCCGATGCCCGCGTTCGACTACAGCGCGATGGACGGCTACGCCGTCGCGTCGGCCGAGCTCGCGGGCAGCGGGCCCTTCAAGCTCCCCGTGCGCGGCGAGAGCGCGGCGGGCGGCCCGCTGCCGGCGCTCCAGCCGGGCACGGCGTGCCGGATCTTCACGGGCGCGCGGCTGCCGCCCGGCGCCGACGCGATCGTGCCGCAGGAGGACGCGGCGCGCAGCGGCGACGAGATCGCGCTGGCGGAGGCGCCGCGCGCCGGGGCCTGGGTGCGGCGCCGCGGCGCGGACCTCGCGGCGGGCGCGGTCGCGCTGCGGAGGGGCGCGCGCCTCACGCCGGGGAAGATCGCGCTCGCGGCGGCGCTCGATCGCCCGAGCCTGCTCGTCGCGCGCCGCCCCGTGGTCGCGGTGCTGTGCTCCGGCGACGAGCTGCGCGCGCCCGGCGCGCCCGGGCCCGCCGGCACCGTCCCGGAGTCGAACAGCTACTTCGTCGCAGCGGCCGCGCGCGCCGCGGGCGCCGCCGTCCGCGTCGCGCCGTTCGTCCCCGACGACGAGGCCCGCGCGACCGAGGCGGTGTCGACCGCGCTGCGCGGGTCGGACCTCGTGGTGACCGTCGGGGGCGTGAGCGTGGGCGACCGCGACGTGATGCGCCCCGCACTCGAGGCCGCGGGCGTCACGCTCGATTTCTGGCGCGTCGCGATCAAGCCTGGCAAGCCGCTCGCCGTGGGCCGGGCCGAGCTCCCGCGGGCCGGCGCCGTGCACGTGCTCGGCCTGCCGGGCAACCCGGCCTCGGCGTCGCTCACGTTCGTCCTCTTCGGCGTGCCGCTGCTCCGCGCGCTCCAGGGCGACGCGGCGCCGCTGCCGCCGCGGATCGTCGTGCGCGCGGCCGGCGCGCTGCGGCGGCAGACCGGGCGCGCCGAGTTCCTCCGCGCCCGCCTCGAGGCGTCAAACGGCGAGCTCGTCGCGCGCATCGCCGCGAACCAGGCGTCCGGCGCGGTCACGAGCTTCGCCGAGGCCGAGGCGCTCGTCGTCGTGCCCGCCGACCGGGACCACATCGACGAGGGCGATCGCCTGGAGGCCATCCGCCTCGCGGAGATCTGACGTGCAGCGCGCGCATTGCGGCGATGGGCTCACCCTTCTCACGGCGCTCCCCGGCGCGCGCGGAGGGCTCGCCTTGACCGTCGCGCGAGGGCCCGAGAAGATGGCGGGCGCATGCTTGTCCTAGGGATCAACGCCTACCATGGCGATGCGTCGGCCGCGCTGCTCGTCGACGGGCAGCTCGTCGCGGCGGCGGAGGAGGAGCGGTTCAGCAGGATCAAGCACTGCGCCGGCTTCCCCCGGCTCGCGGTCGAGTACTGCCTCGAGGCCGCCGGCGCGCGGGTCGAGGACATCGATCACATCGCGCTCGGGCGCGATCCGAAGGCGCACCTCGGCGACAAGCTCCTCTACGCGATGACGCGGCGCTCTCCCGCCGGGATCCTCAAGGGCGCGCTGGGCTCGCGCGACCCGAAGGTGCACCTCGGCGCCGCGCTCGGCGTCGATCCGAAGCGGATCCGCGCGGCCTCGCACAACGTCGAGCACCACCGGGCGCACCTCGCGTCGGCGTTCTTCCCCTCGGGCTTCGACGAGGCGGCGGTCGTGTCGATCGACGGCTTCGGCGACTTCGTGAGCACGATGTGGGCGCGCGGCCGCGGGAACAAGCTCGAGATCCTCCGGCGCGTCAGCTTCCCCCACTCGCTCGGGCTGTTCTACTCGGGCCTGACGCAGTACCTCGGCTTCCCGAAGTTCGGCGACGAGTACAAGGTCATGGGGCTCGCGGCCTACGGCCAGCCGGAGCTCTCCGACAAGCTCCGGCAGGTGGTGAGCGTCAAGGACGGGGCGTTCGAGCTCGGGCTCGAGTACTTCCAGCACCACACGAAGGGCATCGCGATGACGTGGGAGGGCGAGCCGCGCTACGGGACCATCAACTCCGAGCGCCTCGTCGACCTGCTCGGCCCCGCCCGCAGCCCGAAGAGCCGGATGGAGGATCGCTTCAAGGCGGTCGCCGCCTCGGTGCAGGCCGTGTTCGAGGAGGTGTACTTCGAGCTGCTCACGACGGCGAAGCACCTCACCGGCGCGCCGCGCCTCGCCCTCGCCGGCGGCTGCGCCTACAACAGCGTGGCCGCCGGCAAGATCCGGCCGAAGGGGCTGTTCGACGACGTCTTCATCCAGCCCGCGGCCGGCGACGCGGGCACGGCGTTCGGCGCGGCGCTCTACGTCTACCACCACGCGCTCGGCAACCCCCGCCGCTTCCACCAGACGCACAGCTACTTCGGCCCGGCGTTCTCGCAGGAGACGATCGAGGAGCTGCTCCGCAAGGAGCAGGTGCCGTTCGAGGTCCTCCCCGACGCGGACCTGATCCCCCGCGTCGCCAGGGCGATCAGCGAGGGGAAGGTGGTCGGCTGGTTCCAGGGGCGGATGGAGTGGGGCCCGCGCGCGCTCGGCAACCGCAGCATCCTCTGCGACCCGCGGCGGGCGGACATCAAGGACATCATGAACGAGCGGATCAAGCGCCGCGAGATGTTCCGGCCCTTCGCCCCGGCGCTGCCCGTCGAGCGCGTGGGCGACTACTTCGAGCAGTCCGCGCCCGACCCGTTCATGGTCAAGGTCTACAAGGTGAGGCCCGAGCGCCGCGCCGAGATCCCCGCGGTGACCCACGTCGACGGCACGGGCCGCGTCCAGACGGTCGCCGCCCAGGAGAACCCGCGCTACTACGCGCTCATCCAGGAGTTCGGGCGGCAGACCGGCACGCCCGTGCTCCTGAACACCTCGTTCAACGCGAGCGAGCCCATCGTCTGCACCCCGAAGGAGGCGCTCGACTGCTTCCTCCGGACGAAGATGGACGTGCTCGTGCTCGAGCAGGCCTACCTCGAGCGGGGGCAGGTCCCCCGGGTGGACCAGAGCAGCCCGGCCGCCTCCTGAAAACCGCGCCGGAAGCGCCGGCAGAGCGACGAAAGCAAGTTCCTGGTTGACGGGGAGCGAGGGGACGGCAAATGGGCGTCCCCGGTCATGTGGAAGAACGGGACGGCGGGCCCCCGGCCCACCTCGACGGGCATGCCGGAGCGAACGTCTCCGGCGACCGGGGGTGCTTGGGAGCCCAGCCTCGAGCATGATGCCGGCCCGCCGCGCGGCGAACGCGCGCGGACCTGGTTAGCCATGGGCTCACGGCGCTCGACGCGCCTCGGGCCCCTCCTGCGTAAGGGTCCGCGCCGCGGCGGCCCAGGCGGTCAAAGAGGATGGATGCGAATCGAATGAAGCTCGTACTCGAGGACGGCACGACCATGACGGGCCGGTGCTTCGGCGCTCCCCGCGCCGTGAGCGGCGAGGTCGTCTTCAACACCGGGATGACGGGGTACGTCGAGACGCTCACGGACCCCTCGTACAGAGGCCAGATCCTCACGCTCACGTACCCGCTCGTGGGCAACTACGGCGTGCCCGCACCGAGGCCGGCCGGCAGCATCGAGGCGCCCTACGAGGCCGATCGGATCCAGGTGCAGGGGCTCGTGGTCCAGAGCTACGTCGAGCGTTACAGCCACCACGCCGCGGTCCGCTCGCTCGGCGCCTGGCTCGCGAGCGAGGGCATCCCCGCGATCACCGGGATCGACACCCGGACGCTGACGCGGCGGCTCCGCGAGGCCGGCACCATGAAGGGCTGGCTGTTCCCGGCCGAGATGGACCTGGAGCGGGTCAAGCGCTCGGCCGAGGCCGTGGACATGCGCGACGAGGTGTTCCGCCTCGTGTCGCCCCGCGAGCCGATCACGTACGAGGGCGGCCCGCTCAAGGTGATGCTGATCGACGCGGGCGCGAAGGACAACATCGTCCGCTCGCTCCTGGAGCGCGGGGTCTCCGTGCTGCGCGTGCCGTACCACGCGCACGCGCGCATCGGCGAGCTCGCCGCGACCTGCGACGGCGTGCTCATCGGCAACGGCCCCGGGGATCCGAAGGATCTCGGCCAGCTCGTCGCCGCGGTGCGCGGCCTGCTCGCCACGTACAACAAGCCGATCTTCGGGATCTGCCTCGGCAACCAGATCCTCGCGCTCGCCGCCGGCGGCGACACCTACAAGCTGCCGTACGGGCACCGCGGCGTGAACCAGCCGGTGCAGGACCTCCTGAGCCGCCGCTGCTACGTGACCAGCCAGAACCACGGGTACGCGGTGAGGCACGAGTCGCTCCCCCCGGAGTGGGAGCCCTGGTTCATCAACATCAACGACGGCACCAACGAGGGCATCCGCTCGCGGCTGCGGCCCTTCTTCAGCGTCCAGTTCCACCCCGAGGCGACGCCCGGGCCGAAGGACGCCGGCTACCTCTTCGACGACTTCTTGCGCCTCTGCGGCGCGATGAAGGGGCCCTCGGATTCTCGATTCACGTCGGCAGGGGCCGCGGCTCCCCACGCGACGTCCACAGGAAGGAGCTGAGTCATGTACGGCGCCTATCTCCCCAAGAAACCCCGGCGCGTGCTCGTGCTCGGCTCCGGCGCGCTCCAGATCGGCCAGGCCGGCGAGTTCGACTACTCGGGATCGCAGGCGATCAAGGCCCTCAAGGAAGAGGGCATCGCCACTGTCCTCGTGAACCCCAACATCGCCACCATCCAGACGAGCGAGGGGCTCGCCGACCGCATCCACCTCTGCGCGGTCACCCCGGAGTTCGTCGAGCGGATCATCGTCAAGGAGGAGGTCGACGCGATCGCCCTCTCCTTCGGCGGGCAGACGGCGCTCAACTGCGGGCTCGAGCTCCACGACGCCGGGATCCTCGACAAGTACGGGGTGCGGGTGCTCGGCACGCCGATCAAGGCCATCCGCGACACCGAGGACCGGCGGCTGTTCATCGACCGCCTCGACGAGATCGGCGTGAAGACGGCGCGGAGCCGCGCCTGCCGCACGCCCGAGGAGGCGGTGGCCGCGGCGCGCGAGATCGGCTTCCCCGTGATGCTCCGCGGCGGCTACGCGCTCGGCGGCAAGGGCAGCGGCATCGTCGACAGCGAGCGCGACCTCGAGGACGCGGTGCGGCGCGGCTTCGCCGGCGGCGTGCCCCAGGTGCTCGTCGAGGAGTGTCTCCGCGGCTGGAAGGAGATCGAGTACGAGATCGTCCGCGACGCGCGCGACAACTGCATCACCGTCTGCAACATGGAGAACCTCGATCCGATGGGGATCCACACGGGGGAGTCGATCGTCGTCGCCCCGTCGCAGACGCTGAACGACGAGGAGTACCAGCTCCTCCGCTCGGTCGCGCTGAAGACCATCCGCCACCTCGGGATCGTCGGCGAGTGCAACATCCAGTACGCGCTCGACCCGCACAGCGCCGACTACCGGGTGATCGAGGTGAACGCGCGCCTCTCCCGGTCGAGCGCCCTCGCCAGCAAGGCGACGGGCTACCCGCTCGCCTACGTCGCCGCGAAGATCGCGGTCGGCTACACGATGCCCGAGATCGCGAACGCGATCACCCGCAGGACGACGGCGTTCTTCGAGCCGGCGCTCGACTACCTCGTCTGCAAGGTCCCGCGCTGGGATCTCGGCAAGTTCCGCGGCGCCTCGATGCGGATCGGCAGCGAGATGAAGAGCGTCGGCGAGGTCATGGCCATCGGCAGGACGTTCCCCGAGGTCATCCAGAAGGCGCTCCGGATGCTCGACATCGGGGTGAAGGGGCTCGACCCGGACGCGTTCACCTTCAAGGACCTCCGCGACGAGCTGCAGAACGCGACGCCGCTCCGGATCTTCGCCGTCGCCCGCGCGCTCCAGGAGGGGATGTCGGTCGACGAGATCCACGACCTCACCAAGATCGACCGGTGGTTCCTCCACCAGATCGAGCCGGTCGTGCGGGTGCACCGGGAGCTCAAGGCGAGCGGGAGCGCCGCCGCGGCGCAGGCGGACAAGGGCGCGGCCGCGCAGAAGCCCGCGCTCGACGAGGCGACGCTCCGGGAGGCGAAGCAGCTCGGGTTCAGCGACCGGATGCTCGGCACGCTGACGGGCGCGCCGCGGGGCTCGATCCGGGAGCTCAGGAAGAAGCACGGCATCGTGCCGCACCTCGCCCAGATCGACACGCTCGCGGCCGAGTTCCCGGCCGAGACGAACTACCTCTATTCGAGCTACCACGCGTCGGCCACGGACGTGGCGCCGTCGTGGCGGAAGAAGATCATGGTGCTCGGCTCCGGCGCCTACCGCATCGGATCGAGCGTCGAGTTCGACTGGTGCTGCGTGAACGCGATCCGCGCGGCCTCGGAGCTCGGCTACGAGACCATGATGCTGAACTACAACCCGGAGACGGTCAGCACCGACTACGACACCTGCGACAAGCTGGTCTTCGACGAGATCAGCTTCGAGACGGTGCTCGACATCTACGAGCGGGAGCAGCCGTACGGGGTCGTGGTCAGCATGGGCGGGCAGGTGCCGAACAACCTGGCGCTCCGGCTGCATCAGGCCGGCGTGCGCATCCTGGGCACGAGCCCGGGGAGCATCGACACGGCCGAGGACCGGAAGAAGTTCAGCGACCTGCTCGACCGGCTGGAGATCGACCAGCCCCGCTGGGCCCACGTCACCGACGCGAGCGAGGCGACGGAGATCGTGAAGAAGCTCGGCGGATTTCCGGTGCTCGTGCGACCGAGCTACGTGCTCAGCGGCGCGGCGATGAGCGTGGCGCACGAGCCGAACGAGCTCGACCGGATCCTCGCGCGGGCCAAGGCCGTCTCCCCGACGTACCCCGTGGTCGTCTCGAAGTTCGAGACCCACGCCCGCGAGGTGGAGATCGACGCGGTCGCCGACGGCGGGGAGATCGTCCTCTGGGCGATCAGCGAGCACGTCGAGAACGCCGGCGTGCACAGCGGCGACGCGACGCTCGTCCTGCCGCCGCAGTCGCTCTACATCGCGACGATCCGCAGGATCAAGCAGATCGCCCAGCAGCTCGCGCGGTCGCTCTCGATCACCGGGCCGTTCAACATGCAGTTCCTCGCGAAGCACAACACCGTGAAGGTGATCGAGTGCAACCTGCGCGCGTCGCGGAGCTTCCCCTTCGTCTCGAAGGTCACGGGGAACAACTTCGTCCGGGAGGCGATGCGCCGGATGCTGGGCGTGTCGCAGCCGGTCGAGAACCGCGGGCTCGACCTCGATTACGTCGCCGTGAAGGCGCCGATGTTCTCGTTCTCGCGCCTCGTCGGGGCCGATCCGATGCTCGGCGTGGAGATGGCGAGCACCGGCGAGGTCGGGTGCTTCGGGGACGACATGCACGAGGCGCTGCTCCACTCGCTGCTCGCGACCGGGTTCCGGTTCCCCAAGAAGGGCGTGCTGCTCTCGCTCGGGCCGCTCGAGGACAAGTACTGGTTCGCCGACGAGGCGCGCGTGATCGCCGAGCACCTCAAGCTCCCGATCTTCGCGACCCCGGGCACGGCCGAGGCGCTCCGCGCGCTCGGGCTCGCGTGCACGAGCCTCGCGAAGCGGCCCGACGAGGGGGAGACGGCGATGAGCGCGATCGAGCAGGGGAAGGTCGACCTCGTGATCAACATCCCCCGCGAGTACGACCAGCTCGGCCGGCCGGACGGTTACCTGATCCGGCGGCGCGCGGTCGACGCCAACATCCCGCTGATCACGGATCTCCAGCTCGCGCGCGCGGTCATCGGCGCGATGCGGGCGAAGCGGATCGAGGATCTGCGCACCCTCTCCTACGACGAGTACATCGCACGGAGCCCGGTGGCGCTGCGCTGACGAAGGGCCCGCGCGCGCCCCTCGGCAGAGGGGCGCGCGGGCTCAACCCGCTCAGGAGCAGCGGGCGCGCCCGCGTTCGTGCGCACGTGAACGCATTCACATGCGCACGTGAACGCGCGGGCGGGGTCCGTCCGACGCGCGACGCACACGAAAGCGGCGCGCGAGCGCGATCCCCCCAGGGGCGGCGGTCTCGCCCGCGGCGAGCAGGGGCGCGGGCGCGCGCCGCGCGCCCTCAGGTGTCGTTCGTGACGATGAACCAGCCGTTCACCGTGCTGCCGCTGCTCGTCACGCGGGATCCGGAGATCGCGCTCGGGCCGTCGTTGCGGATGCACATGCCGACGTTGTACCTGCCCTCGGGGAGCACCGTCGTCCCCGAGACCGAGTAGGTCATGGGGGTCGGCGTGAAATAGTGGTGCGCGAAGCTGCCCCCGAAGAAGTTCGTGAGGGGACCTCCCCTCTCCGGCTCGTAGCAGAGGCCGAGCATCGCGTTCTGCGGGAGGGCCGAGAGCAACGACAGGCTGAGCGGCGCGGACGCCGAGCCGGTCACGCGCTGCTCCGGCCCGGTGATCGTCACCGAGCCCGTCGGACCGACGAAGAGATAGTTGGGGTTGTTGCCGGTGAAATTGGAGCCAACCGTCCCTGCCACCGCGATGGTCGCGAGCACCCCCGACGGCCCGGTCGGCCCCTGCGGCCCCGGCTCCCCCTGGAGCCCCGGCGGGCCCTGGGGACCTGGCTCCCCCGGAGGACCTTGCTCTCCCGGGGGCCCCGCCTCCCCGGTCGGCCCCTGGAGCCCCGGCGCTCCATCGAGCCCCGGCGGGCCCTGAGGCCCACGCTCGCCCGGCGGTCCTGGCACCCCCTGCGGGCCGGCCGGTCCCGTCGGACCCACGAGCCCGGTCGGCTCGCCCACCCAGTTGCCCGACTTGTCGATGACGACCCGGTCGCCGATCTTCACCGACGTGGGCGTGATGTCGCCGACCGCGTTGTTCGCGACCAGCGCGTAGGGAACACTCCCGATCGGGGAGCGGGGCTCCATCTCCCGATCGGTCCCGATCGTGATTCCGAGGTACCGGACCGAACCGTCGAAGACCTTCGCGGCGACCTCGGGATCGAACTCCAGCACCGTGGAGAAATAGCCGTCCTCGAACGTGATCGCGTACGTCTCGCTCCAGAGCGGCTCGCCCGCGTCCTCGGCGTCGTAGATGGCGAACTTCACCTCGAGCACGTCATTGACCGGCTCGCCACCATTGCTGGAGAAGAGCCGCCCCTGATGCGCGATCCGCGTGGGCACGGCGGCGGCCGCGCTGCGTGTGAGGCCGGCAGAGGCGGCGAGAAGGACACAGATCGCCAGGACACGCGGTCCCATCCCGTTCATGGCAAGCTCCCGTTCGCCCCGACCAGACCGCCTTGCATGCGGAAGCTAGGTGAGGTCGTCTTTCCCTGGTTCTGAGTCGGCTGACCCAGCGTGAAGACCATGCGGTAACGCGGGCTCTCCACCACCTGGCCCGCGCTGACGACGTCGCCCACCGCGACGCCCCGGGCCCCGTGATCGCCCGGCGATCCCCCCTCGCCCCCAGCCCCGCTGCCCCCGGTCGCGTGCGCTGTGACCTCGTTGCCCCCGGCGCCATCGGCTCCCCCGCTGCCCGTCGCGCTGTCCCGGTACGACGGGCCTTCGTCGCCGCAGCTACACGCGGGTGACAGGACCATCGACGCCAGAGCCAGGGCAAGCCACGAGGAAAATTGCAATCGCGCCATCTAGTGTCCCCCTCTGCTTCCGGGGCTTACGATCCGCTGCACGAAGGTACGCGGCCTGCCATCAAGGTTCAATCTCTTCCCGAGCAATTCCGAGGGTTCGCCGCTTTACGTCGGGGTCGAGGCGAACGCCACACACACGTCTCCCGTCGGCGGTCGACGCTGCTGTCCGAGAAAACCCCACGGCTACCCCTGTGTTTTCCTGCCTCGTCGTCGAGGTTTCCGGACGGATCCGGGGTATCCGCCGCCGGGCGAGGTACCCTCTGACAAAGCAGGCCTCGTCATGGGAATGCGTCCGCTCCGCGTTTTCCCGCTGTGCCGGCTCGCGGGGCTTCCCCTGGCCGAGCGCGGCGCGCGGCGCTGTCGATTCCTGGGGGGTGGTTTGCCGGCCTCGCCTTCACCGGACCGGCCGACGCCGAGAGGGAGCGTGTGCGGACGTGGTGTGCTTCTTTCTGGGCCATGGATCTGAAAGTCCTTCTGGCGACCTTCTGGACGGTGTTCCTCGCCGAGCTCGGCGACAAGACGCAGCTCGCGGTCTTCACGCTCGGCGCGGCGGGCAAGAGCCGCGTATCGGTGTTCCTCGGCGCCTCCGCCGCCCTGGTGCTGAGCACCCTCATCGCCGTCGTGCTGGCCGAGGCGGTGGCCTCGCGGGTGAACCCGCGCTGGACCCAGGGGCTCGCCGGAGCCCTGCTCGTCGTGATGGGCGGAGTCTACCTCTACGGCGCGCTCCGCCCCGGCGCCGGCTGACGCCGACGAACGTGGGATCCACCCGGTCCGCGCCTGGCTCGATCGCTGAACGGCTGCTTGCAGGCCCGCGCGGGCGGCCTCGTCACGCCCGCGCCGTGAACGACGCCAGCAGCTTCTGCAGGGAGTGTGGATCGATCGGCTTCAGGACGTGCATGTCGAAGCCTGCCTCCCGGACCCGGCGCTGATCCTCCTCCTGCCCGTAGCCGGTCAGCGCGATCATCAGCGAGGGGGCAAGGTCCAGGCTCCCCCTCAGGGCCCTCGCGACGCCGTAACCGTCCATCCCGCCGGGGAGGCCGAGGTCACACAGGATGACCTCCGGCCGGAAGGAGCTGGCCGCCTCGACGCCCGCGGGACCCGACAGGGCGACCTCCACCCGGTGACCGTTCAGGGTGAGCAGCGCCTGCAGGCTCTCCGCCGCGTCCTCGTTGTCCTCGATGATCAGGATGCGGAGCGACCTCGCGCTGCGGCGCGAGCTCGGCGCGGCGCGCGCGGACGCCGGCTCGACCCTGTGCTCGAGCGGCAGGCGGAGCACCACCTCCGTTCCATGGCCGACGCCCGCGCTCTCGGCCCACGCCGTGCCGCCATGGAGCTCGACGAGGCCCTTCACGAGCGCCAGGCCCAGCCCGAGCCCGCCCCGGCTGCGGTCCAGGGAGCGCTCGGCCTGGCTGAACGGGTCGAACATCCGCGAGAGCGTCCCCGGCTCCAGGCCGATGCCCGTGTCGCGGATACGGACCACGGCCGAGCCCGCAGGCGCCGACAGCGCGACCGCCACTCGCCCGCCAGGGTCGGTGAACTTGCCGGCGTTGTGCAGCACATTGCTGATCACCTGCGACAGGCGCGTGGGATCACCGGACACCCAGAGGGGCTCGGACGGCAGCTCCAGGTCGAGGCGGAGGCCGCTCGCCTCGAGCGTGCTGCGGTAGTCCTCGGCGGTCTGCCGCACGAGCAGCGTCAGATCGCAGCGCTCCTTGCGCAGCGGGATCCTGGCGCGGGCGACGCGCGAGACGTCGAACAGGTCGTCCACCAGCCGGGCCATGTGCGAGACCTGCCGGTCGATCACCCCGCACGCCCGCACCAGCGACGGCTGCTGCACGCTGACGCGCTGCAGGATCTCCACCGCGTTGCGGATCGGCCCGAGCGGGTTGCGCAGCTCGTGCGCGAGCATCGCCAGGAAGTCGTCCTTGCGCCGGTCCGCCTCCTTCAGCGTCGCCTCGGCGCACTTCTGATCCTGGATATCCGTGCACGTGCCATACCAGCGCACGATCTCTCCCGCGGGCCCGCGGACAGGCAGGGCGCGGCACAGGTACCAGCGGTGTCCGGGGGCCGCGGGGAACCCGAGGCGGGTCTCGATCTCGTAGGGCTCGCCGCTCGCGACCGAACGAGACCAGACATCCATGGTCCGCGCGTGATCCTGCTCGTGCAGGAAGGAGCTCCAGCCGTCGCCGGCCGGGTCCACCTCGGTCGTGCCGGTGAGCTCGTACCATCTCCGGTTGTAGTAATCGATGCTGCCGTCCGGGCGGGCCGTCCAGACGATCTGCGGCATGGCGTCGGCGAGCTGCCGGAACCGCGCCTCGCTCTCGCGGAGCGCGTCGTCGATCCGCTTCCGCTCCGTGATGTCATGGGCGATGCTGATGACGAGGCGCCGGCCCGACGTGTCCCTCCCGAGCGGCGCCGCGCTGAACACCCACGTGCGCCGCTCGCCGCTCGCCGTGGTGATCGTGAACTCGTACTCTCTCGAGGCGCCCACCATCCCGTAGAGGGCGTCGATCACGGAGCGCACCGCGCCCCTCCGCGCCCCGTACGCCCCCTCGGTCCAGTCGGCGATGGTCGGGATCTCGTCGCGGGTGTACCCGCTGCTCTCCGTCCACGCGCGGTTGATGCTGACGATCTGCCCGTCCTCTGCGTGGATCATGACGGGGTACGGGATCGCCATCACGGCGCGGCGGAAGCGCTCCTCGCTCTCCCGCAAGAGGAGCTCCGCCTCCTTGCGCTCGGTGATGTCGATGACCGAGCCGACGTAGCCGAGGAACTCGCCGTCCGGGCCGAGCCGCGGGGACGCCGAGTCGATGCACCAGCGGTACACGCCGTCGTCGCGGCGCAGCCGGTAGTCCAGCCTGAAGGGCTCGCGCCGCGCGTGGGCCCGCCGGAAGATCTCCGCGGACGCCCCCCGATCGGCGGGGTGCACCGCCGCGAGCCAGCCGAAGCCGAGGCCGGTCTGCTCCGTCTGGCCCGTGAACTCGTACCACCGCCGGTTGAGGTAGGTGCACGACGCGTCCGGGGCCGTGACCCAGATCATGACGGACGCGTGATCGGCCATGTTGCGGAACCGCGCTTCGCTCTCGCGCAGCGTCAGCTCCGCGAGCTTCCGGGGAGTGATGTCCCCGACGACGCCGACCATCCGGAGCGGGCTCCCGTCGCGATCCCGCAGCACCAGCGCCCGGTTGTAGAGCCAGCGCACCTGCCCGTCGGCGCCGACGAGGCGGAACTCGCATGCGTAGTCCGTCTCTCCACGCAGCGCGCTCTCGAACTTCGCCGCGACCGCCGCCCGGTCCTCGGGGTGGATGAACTTCCTGAAGTCGTCGATCCCCCCGCCGAACTCCGCTTCGTCCACGCCGAGGAGGGCGAACGTCTCGGGCGGCCAGAACACCCGCCCGCTCGCCAGCTCCAGCTCCCAGCTCCCGAGCTGACCGCCCGCGAGGGCGAGCCGGAGCCGCTCCTCGCTCTCGCGCAGGGTTTGCTCGGTCCGCTGCGAGCCCGCCGCGACCCGCCGCTGCCCGTCGATGTCCGTCGCCGTACCGAACCAGCGGACCGACCGGCCGCTCGCTTCCCTGAAGCGCTCCACCCGGCCGAGGAACCAGCGGTAAACGCCGTCGTGGCGCCGCAGCCGGACCTCCACCTCGCGCGCCGCGCCCTCCTCGAGGGCCGCCCTCCACGCGTCGGAGCAACGCGTCACGTCGTCGGGATGGAGGACGTGATCGAGGCCGCGGCAGCCCGCCTGCTCGGCCGTCAGGCCGGTGTACTCGCCGAAGCGGCGGCTCACGTACGCGAACGAGCCATCGCTGCGGGCCGCCCAGACCAGCTGTGGAACGGCCTCGGCGAGCAGACGGAACTGCGGGTCGATCCCGCGTTCCTCGGCGCCGCACCCGCACGTCGAGATTGTCACGTTGGTGTCAATTACCATGGATACTTCCGGGCCGCATCGGCGGCTCGGATGGAGCCCCCGGCTGTGCAACCTTCGTCGAATCACCGCCCCCTGCAGGCCTCATGATCGCGTGGGCGGCCCCTCGGTGAACTCGATGTCTCCGACGCGTAACGCTGCAGCGAGGGCGTCGGTCTGAAGCGGCGGAGCCCCCGGAGCAAAACTTTTCTCCCGAGCAGTTCAGCGCGCTCGCCTTCAGGCCGCCAGGCCGCCGGAGAGGACAGCGGGTGTGCCGAGCGCTGCCGAGGACCTCTCGAGCGCGACCAGCACCGTTTCTATCAGGTTTCCTCTCTCGCCACATTCGCGCGACAGGCGCCGCGCCTTCCGCCCGGCGTCGCGCCGCCGCGACCCTGGATGTAAAACGGCGACAATCCCCAGGATCTCACGGGAACAACAGAGGATTTCACCGACGCAGCCGCGCGCACGACAAGGTGGTTGAATTTTCCAGGCGGGCTCTGCGCAGCGCCAGGGCCTGGCCGCGCGAGGTGCGGAGAGGGCTGGTGAGGGCTAGCCGCGGCCGAACCGCTCCACGAACTCCCGGTGCACCGCGAGCTCGGGCGCGTCTCCACCCCAGAGCTCCTTCTCGCGGTAGCCCGTCGCCACCGACAGCACCTCGATGCGCCGCCCCTCCGCCCGGAACCGCACGCGCCACGAGGTCACGGCGAGGCGCATCGCGTCCCCGTCGGCGCGGATCCGCCGGTAGGGGTGGGGCTGCGGGCCGAGCGCGAGCACCTGGTCGACGCGCGCGCGCAGCGCGACCCCGTGCGCCTCCGCGAGCCACGCGGCCTGCTCGGCGGCGCGATCGCTCCACACCACCTCGAAGCCCGGCTCCGGATCGGGCGGCGCGCTGGCCGGCGACGACGGCGCGAGCGGCGCGACCCAGCCGGTGCGCGCGTGCGGGTACGCGTCCGCGTACGGCACGTAGGGCTTGAGGTCGAGCACCGGGGTGCCGTCGATCATGTCCACCCCGGCGACGCGCAGCGAGAGCCCGTCCACCGCGAGCAGCTTGACCACGCTGAGGCCGATCGGGTTCGGGCGGTGCGGCGAGCGCGTCGAGAGCACGCCGCGCCGCTTGCCGGCGCTCCGCGGCGGCAGGACCTTCGGGCGCCAGCCCTCGTTGCGGTGGAACCAGAAGACCACCCACAGGTAGTCCCACCCCTCGATGTCGCAGAGCGCATGCTCCAGCCCGCGGCCGGGGGCGAGCTCGATCGTCCCCTCCGCGCCCGCCGCGGCGTGGGGCTGCCGCGGCGCGCTCACCTTGTCGGCGAACGGCGTGTGCACCACGCCGATGGGCGTGAACGTGACCGGCGTCAGGATCATCTCGTCCGGACCGGGCGTGTCACAAGAGGGGCACCTCGACGACCAGGACCGCCGGGCCCTCGAGCTCCACCCGGCCGCGATGGAGCGGCGCCCGCTGCGCCGCGCCGCCGAACCGCGGCTCCTCGCTGAACGCGAGCACCCGCGCCTCCGGGCGGCCGAGATCGAGCGCGAGCCGGCCGCGGAGCGCGACCAGCGCGATCACCGCGGCGCCCTCGCCGCGCCGCTCGATGCGGACCGCGTCGTCCGAGACCGCGTCCGCCGAGAACGAGCCGCGCGCGCGGTTCCGCAGGGCGGGGTGCGACGCGCGCAGGGCGAGCAGCTCGCGGTACCACGCGAGCACGCCGGCGTGCTCCGGCCGCTGCCGCTCGCTCCAGTCGAGCTTCGAGCGCTCGAAGGTGCGCGGGTCCTGCGGGTCCGGCACCTCCGCGCCGCTGAACGACGTGAAGTACTGGAACTCGCGCCGCCGGCCCTCGGTCACGAGCCGTCCGAGCTCGGGGTTGTGATCGGTGAAGTACTGGAACGGCGTCCGCGCGTTCCACTCCTGGCCCATGAACAGCATCGGCGTGTACGGGGTGAGCAGGAGGAGCCCCGTCATCGTCCGGAACGCCGCGGGGCTCACCTTCTCGCCGAGCCGGTCGCCGAGCGCGCGGTTGCCGACCTGGTCGTGGTTCTGGATGCAGTGCACGAAGCGCGGCGGCGGCACCGGCTCCGCCGGCGTGCCCCGCGGCTTGCCCATGTGCTTCGAGACCTGCCCCTCGTAGAGCCACCCCTTGCGGATCGCCGCCGCGATGTCCTCGGCCGTGCCGCGGTGATCCTCGAAGTAGCCGTCGCGATCGCCGGCGAAGCAGACGCGGAGCTCGTGGTGGAAGTCGTCGGCCCACACGGCGTCGAGGCCGTACCCGCCCTGCTCCGCGGGCGTGACGAGGCGCGCGTCGTTCAGGCTGTCCTCGGCGATCACCACGACGCGCCGGCCCTCGCCGGCCGCCCGCGCGCGCTCGGCGATCTCCCGGAGCAGGTGGGGCTCGGAGTCGTCGATGATCGCGTGCGTCGCGTCGAGGCGGAGGGCGTCGATGTGGTAGTCGCGGATCCACATCTCGACGTTGCCGAGCGCGAGCGCGCGCACCTGCTCGGCGCCCTTGCCGTCGTAGTTCACGGCGTCGCCCCAGGGCGTCTTGTGGCGCTCGGTGAAGTAGCGCGTCGTGTAGGCGCGGAGGTAGTTCCCGTCGGGGCCGAAGTGGTTGTAGACGCAGTCGAGCACCACCGCGAGGCCGGCGGCGTGGGCCGCGTCGACGAGGCGGCGGAGGCCCGCCGGGCCGCCGTAGGCCGCGGCCGGGGCGAAGAGGTCGACGCCGTCGTAGCCCCACCCGCGCTCGCCCGGGAAGCTCGCGACCGGCATGATCTCGATCGCCGTGATCCCGAGCGACCGGAGATCCTCGAGCCGCCCGATGAGCGCGTCGAACGTCCCCTCCGGGGTCGCGGTGCCGACGTGCAGCTCGTAGATCACGAGGTCCTCGAGCGCGACGCCCTTCCACCCGGCGTCGGTCCACGCGAAGGTGGGATCGTCGACCGCCGACGGGCCGTGCACGCCGAGCGGCTGGGCGCGCGCGTACGGATCCGGGTAGGGCCCCTCACCGTCGATGCGCACCTTGTAGAGCGCGCCCGCCCCGAGGCCCGCCGCGGACGCCTCGAAGTAGCCGTCGCCCGCGGCCGTCGCCTGCAGGGTGCCCGCGATCTCCTTGCCGTCCTTGCCGTAGAGGACGATCTCGATCCGGTCGTGGTCCGGCGCCCAGACGCGGAAGCGGACCGCGCCGCCCTCGATCCATGCGCCCATCGTGGGAATCGGTTTCATGTCACTGGCCTCGCTGCGGCGCCCCGAGGAGCAGGGCGACCGGGAAATCGGAGAGCACACGCTCGAGCGGGAGCACCGCGCCGCCGCGCGGCTCGGGCGACCCGGGCGACCCGGCCGCGTCGCGCGGCGCGGAAGGTGAAGAGGGCGAGGGCGCCGCCTCGATCTCGGCGCCGGTGAAGAGATCCGTGTAGAGGCCGGGCTCCACGTCGATGAAGGCGCCCGACCACGCCTTGCCGATCGGCGGGGCGCACTCGCCGCCGAGCAGCCGCGCGCTGAACCGGGGCGCGACCACGACGACCGAGCGCCCGTCCGCCTGGGCGCGGCGCGAGAAGGCGACCACGTGCGCCTCGCGCTCGCCTATCGCGGCGCGCGGCGCGTAGGCGCCCTCGGCGCCGAAGAGCGCCGGGTGCCGCCGGCGCAGCTCGAGCGCGACGTGCGTGACGAAGAGCTTGATGCGGCCGTCGCGCGCCTCGGCGCAGAGCTCGCGCGCGAGCGGCGCGCCCCCGCCGCGGAGCCGCGCGCGGATGTCGGCGAGCGCCTCCTCGCGCGACGTGTAGTCGACGGCGCGGCGGTTGTCGGGGTCGACGAGGCTGAAGTCCCACATCTCGTTGCCCTGGTAGATGTCGGGCACGCCCGGCGACGTGAGCTTCAGCAGCGCCTGCGAGATCGAGCCCCACATGCCGTGGTACGCGACCACGCGCGCGAGCGGCAGGAGCGCCCCGAGGAGCTCCGGGGACGCGAGCGCCTTGCGCACGAACGCCTCGATGGCGGCGTCGTACTCGGGCTGCGCGTCGATCCAGGAGGTGTTGACCTTCGCCTCCTTCGTGGCCTTGCGCATGTAGTCCACGAGGCGGCCCGTGTACGCGGCGAGCGCGTCGCCCTCGGGCGCGCGCGGGCCGGAGGGGTCGAGCAGCGGATCGATCGGCAGGCTCCCGAGGACCGTCTGGTAGAAGAGGTACTCCTCGTTGCGGTCCGGCGCGACCCGGCCTTCGACCTCGGCCTTGAGCGGCGCCGCCGCCTCGGCGGCGCGGCCGAGCGCCTCGTCCCAGCGCGACGGCAGCTCCGAGAGCACGCTGATCCGCGCGCGCACGTCCTCGCTCCGCTTCGTGTCGTGCGTGGACGTCGCGAGCATCGAGTGCGGCCACGCCGCCTGCCGCTGCGCGTTGCCGCGGTGGAACGTGGCCACGCTCGCGCCGTAGCGCTCGGGCTCGCCCCCGACCTCGTTCAGCGACACGAGCCGGTTGTAGATGTAGAACGACGTGTCCTCGAGCCCCTTGGCCATCACCGGCCCGGTGAGCTGCTGGAACTTCATCACGAAGTCGCAGAAGAGGTGCCGGTCCTCCTCGCGGTAGAGATCCGCGCCCTCGAGCACGAGGACCGCGCGCACGAAGGCGAAGATCGACGCCTCCATCGTCGGGTTCCGGCGGCGCGCGAGCGCGACGGCGCGGTTGATCGCGCCCCGGTCGTGCGCGGTGATCTCCGGCGTCCGCTCGTTGACGTACGTGCGGTACACCGGGAAGCACGCGATCACCTCGCGCAGGGCCTCGTTGAGCGAGCCGAGCGTGAAGTCGCGGACGCGGCGGTCGCGCTCGGTGAGCCGGTTCAGGGCGTGGGTGAGCACGTTGAGCTCGCTGGCCAGCGCCGTGCGCAGGATGACCTTCTTCTTCTCGTAGACGAGCTGGTCGAAATCCACCTCGTCGCCGAGGAACCGCTCGTAGATCTCGGTCATCGGCCGCTCGCTCGAGGTGTCGACGAAGAGCTCGCCCACGGCCGCGGTGAAGTCGTAGCCGCTCGTCCCGTGGATGGGCCACGCCTCGGGGAGCGTCTCGCCGCGCGCGAGGATCTTCTCGACGACGACGTACAGGGGCCGCTCGAGGCGCGCGCCGTCCGCTCCGTCCACGCCCGCCGCGCGCGCGCGCTCCGCGAGCGCCGCGCGGATCGCCGGCTCCAGCTTGGCAAAGCGCGCGCCGGGCGACGCGCGGCGGCGCACATCCTGCAAGCTCCGCGGCGTCGCCTCCTGGCCGCGGGCCTCGGCGAGGAACTGGCGGCGGCAGCGCTCGATCAGGTAGCCCTGCTGGAGGTTCTCGAAGTAGCCGATCGGATCCCAGAGGCCGTCGGGGTGGTCGATGCGCAGCCCCGTCACCTGCCCGCGCACGCAGAGCTCGAAGACGAGCCGGTGCGCCTCCGCGAACACCGCCGGGTTCTCCATCTTGATGGCCGCGAGCTCGTTGATGTCGAAGAACCGGCGGTAGTTGATCTCCTCCGCGGCCGTGCGCCAGAAGCTGAGGCGGTAGGCCTGCTCCTCGAGCAGCGCCTCGAGAGGATCGAAGCTCCGCGGGTCGCCCACCTTGCCGTTGATGCGCTCGATCCCCTCCCGCACCGCCTCGGCGACCTCCGGCGTCTCCTCCACGAGCTCCGCGAGCCGCCGCTTCAGGATCTCCTTCTCACGCCGCCGCTCCATCACCTTGCCCCGATGCGTCTCGGTGCGCGGCGGCAGGTTGCGGAGCCCGGTGAGGATGCTCTGCAGCTCGAGCAGCGCGTCGTGCTCGTCGCCGAGCGCGCCGGTGAGCCCGGGCACGAGCGGACCGATGATCATCCCGAACGTCCGCGGGTTCACCGGGAAGACGTGCTCGAAGTAGCGGAGGACGAACGCCCCGCCCTCGTACTCGATCTTGAGCTCGCCGCGCTCGAGCACGCGCCCGTAGTGGTCGCCGAGCACGGGGAGCAGCACCTTCTGCTTGAGCTCGGACTTGAGCGGCGCCCAGTCGATGTCGAAGAACGGCGCGTAGAGCGAGCTCGGGCCGTTCTCGAGGACGTCGTTCCACCACGTGTTGTCCGAGGTGCCGACGCCCATGTGGTTCGGCACGAAGTCGAGCAGGAGCCCCATGCCGTGCTTCGCGAGCTCGTCCGTCAGCCGGTCGAGCTCGTCGCGGGAGCCGATGGCCGGGTTCAGCGCGTTGTGATCGACGAGGTCGTAGCCGTGCAGGCTCTCGGGGCGCGCCTTGAAGAACGGCGACGAGTAGAGATCGCTGACGCCGAGCGCGTCGAGGTAGGCGACGACGCGCCGCGCCTGCTCGAAGGTGAAGTCCTTGTTGAGCTGCACGCGGTACGTGGCGCGCGGCAGCCGCGGCGCCACGCCGTCGCACGCGGTCGCCACGAGCCGCGCCGCCGCGGCCTCTTGCCCCGCGCCCTCCGCCTCGCCGCTCGTCCTCTGCTCCTCCAGCGTCAACGTGTCGGTCATCCGTTATGTGCCTCCGCGGCAGAATCTACTTCGAACACGGCTCGAATATGAAGGGATCCGTCGAGACGCCGTCAAGGCGCCCAGCCGCAACGCCCCCTGAAGCGCCAAGAAGGAATATCCTGATGGAGATCGGGAATCACAGCAGAGACATGCCTTGGCCGCCCGACCGCGCGCGATGTGCTCGCGGCGCCGGGGCGCCCCGCGGCGCATCCATGCAGATGCGCAGGAGGAAGCGCAATGGCTGGAGTCGCGAATCGCGCTGCGCTCTCGAGATCAGGACCGTTGCGAAGTCCTGACCCGGCTTGCCGCGGCGAGGTCGCCCCGCGGTGTGTGGCATTTCGTCTCGACTCCCGCCCTGGGCCGCCGCCGCGGCGGCGCGACGTTCAGCGCGCGAGAGCGTGGCGCGGGCGCATCGAGCGCGCCATGCTCTCGCGTCCATGGATCAGGAGAGAGCAGCGCCGAGCTGGCATGAGATCCGGCAGGAGGCGCGCGAGCGGTTCGGCGTGAAGACGTTCCGGCCGGGCCAGCGAGAGCTGATCGAAGCGGTGCTCACCGGGCGGGACGCGCTGGGCCTCTTGCCGACGGGAGCGGGCAAGTCGCTCTGTTACCAGCTCCCCGCGATGTTCCTGCCGAGCCCGGCGGTGGTCGTCTCCCCGCTCATCTCGCTGATGCAGGATCAGCAGGAGAAGCTGGCGCAGGCGGACATCCCTGCCGCCCGGCTCAACTCCACGCTGAGCGCGACCGAGGAGCGCGAGGCCGTGGAGGGGATACGCCACGGCGAGCTCCCGCTCATCTACGTGACGCCGGAGCGGCTCGAGAACCCCGAGTACGTCGAGCTGCTCCGGCGCTCCGGCGTGTCGCTCTTCGTGGTCGACGAGGCGCACTGCATCTCGCAGTGGGGCCACGACTTCCGCCCCGCGTACCTCGGCCTCCGCGACGCGATCGCCGCGCTCGGCCGGCCGCCGGTCCTTGCGCTCACGGCGACCGCGACGCCCGAGGTGGCGGCGGACATCGTGGAGCAGCTCGGCCTGCGGGGCGCGGCGCTCGTGAACACCGGGATCGACCGTCCGAAGCTCGCCCTGGAGGTGTTCCGCACCCCGAACGAGGAGAAGAAGCGCGACCTGCTCGTGCGCCTCCTCGAGGAGGAGGGCGGCGTCGGCATCGTGTACGCGGCGACGGTCAAGATCGCGAACGATCTCTTCCGGTGGCTCTCGGATCGCGGCGTGGCGGTGGGCCGCTACAACGGGCAGATGCGCAAGAAGGAGCGCGAGGAGACCCAGCAGCGCTTCATGAACGACGAGTACCGCCTCATCGTCGCCACGAAGGCGTTCGGCCTGGGCATCGACAAGCCCGACATCCGCTTCGTCGTCCACTACAACTTCCCCGACTCGCTGGAGAGCTATTACCAGGAGGCCGGCCGCGCCGGTCGCGACGGCCTCCCGGCCCGGGGCATCCTGCTCTATCGGGTGGAGGACCGCCGGATCCAGTCGTTCTTCCTGGGGGGCAAGTACCCGCGCCCCGACGAGAGTTATCGCATCTACGAGGCGCTGGTCCGCCTCGAGGCGCAGCGGGCCGAGGGCAAGAGGAAGGCTGGAGTCCCCCTGAAGGCGCTGGCCGAGATCGCGGAGCTGCCCGAGCGCAAGGTGAAGGTCGTGGTGGCGCTGCTCGAGGCCGCCGGCATCGTCGACCGGAGCCGCGGCGTGCGCAGGCTGCGCGATTTCGCCGACGAGGCGGAGCTCGACGGCTTCCTCAAGGCCTACGAGGGGCGGCGCGCCAGCGACCGCGAGCGCCTCGAGGCGGTGATGCGGTATGCCGAGAGCCCCGAGTGCCGGATGGCGATGCTGAAGGCGTACTTCGAGGAGTTCGACGGTCCCGAGGGGGAGCAGAGCGTGCCGGCCTGCGGCCGCTGCGACAACTGCCGCCACACGGAGGGCTCGAACCGCGCCGTGGTCGACAGCCTCACGGCGTCCGCGCCCCCCCCCGAGCCCGCGCGCGCCGCCGTGTGAGCCGGAGGCGACCTACGCTCTCCGCGACTTCGGCGCTTTGCTCTTCTTCTTGGGCCCCTTCCGCTCCAGGAGCCGCAGCACCGCCATCGATCGGTCGATGAGCAGGTACCGCTCTCCCCCTGCCCTCGCCGGCACCGTGCGCGTCGGCTCGTCGGCCGTGCGGGTGTCGATGAGCACCTCCCACCGCTCGCCGAACTCGATCGCCGGCAGCACGAACTCGAGCGGCACCGGGTTCGCGTTGATGAGGACGAGCAGCGTGTCGCCCACGATCGGCTCGCCTCGCGGGCTGAGCGAGCAGATCGCCTCGCCCCCCAGCAGGAAGCCGATCGCCCTCGCGTTCGGGTGAGTCCAGTCCTCCGACGTCATCTCGGCGCCGTCGGGCCGGAACCACACGATGTCCTTGAGCCCGCTGCCGTGCACGGAGCCCCCCGAGAAGAAGCGCCGCCGCCGCAGCACCGGCTGGCTGCGCCGGAGGGCGACGACGCGGCAGGTGAACTCGAAGAGCTTCCGCCGCCGCTCGTCGAGATCCCAGTCGTGCCACGACATCTCGTTGTCCTGGCAGTAGGCGTTGTTGTTGCCGTGCTGCGTCTTGCCGATCTCGTCTCCGGCGTTGATCATCGGCACCCCCTGCGAGAGGAGGAGCGTCGCGAGCAGGTTGCGCTTCTGGCGCTCGCGCAGCTCGACGACCACGGGATCGCAGGTGGGGCCCTCGACGCCGTGGTTGTAGCTGTGGTTGTTGTTCGTGCCGTCCCGGTTGTGCTCGCCGTTCGCCTCGTTGTGCTTCTCGTTGTACGAGACGAGGTCGTTCAGCGTGAAGCCGTCGTGCGCCGTCACGAAGTTGATGCTCGCGTACGGCCGGCGCCCGCTCGATCCGTACAGATCGCTCGACCCGGTGAGCCGGTAGCCGAGATCGGCCGCGAGCAGATCCCCCTTCCAGAAGCGGCGGACCGAGTCGCGGTAGCGATCGTTCCACTCCGTCCAGAGGACGGGGAAGTTGCCGACCTGGTAGCCGCCCTCGCCCACGTCCCAGGGCTCCGCGATCAGCTTGACGCGCGAGAGGACGGGGTCCTGATGCATGATGTCGAAGAACGAGCTCAGGCGGTCGAAGTCGTGCAGCCCGCGGGCGAGCGCCGACGCGAGATCGAACCGGAAGCCGTCGACGTGCATCTCGGTCACCCAGTACCGGAGGCTGTCCATCACGAGCTGGAGCGTCTGGTAGTGGCGCGTGTTGACGGTGTTCCCGCAGCCCGTGTAATCCATGTAGTAGCGCGGGTTGTTCGAGACGAGGCGGTAGTAGCCCCAGTTGTCGATCCCCTTCATGGAGAGCGTCGGGCCGAGGTGGTTGCCCTCCGCGGTGTGGTTGTAGACGACGTCGAGGATCACCTCGATGCCGGCCGCGTGGAGCGCCTTCACCATCGCCTTGAACTCGGCCACCTGCTGGCCGAGCCGCCCGGTCGCGGCGTAGCGGCCGGCGGGCGCGAAGAACGAGAGCGTGTTGTAGCCCCAGTAGTTCACGAGGCCGCGCTCCCAGATCTCGCGCTCGCTCGCCATCTCGTGCACGGGGAGCAGCTCGAGCGCGGTGACGCCGAGCTTCTTGAAGTGGGCGATCGCCGCCTCGGAGGCGAGCCCCGCGTAGGTGCCGCGCAGGTGCGCGGGGACGCCGGGGTGCCGCTGGGTGAAGCCCTTGACATGCACCTCGTAGATGATCGTGTCCTGCCAGGGCGTCCCCGGCGGCCGGTCGCCGTCCCACGCGAAGCGGTGGTCGACCACCACCGACTTCGACGCGCCCGACGCGCTGTCGCGGTGGCAGATCACGAGGTCGTCGGGCGGGTGCGCGGGGGCCGGGGGGCACTCCCGCGCGCGCGCCTCGGCGGCGCGGCGCTCGGCGGGCGTCTTGCCGCCGCGCGCCGCCTCGGCCTTGTCGCCGTCCCGGATCGGCTCCGGCCTCACCGATTTGCTGCGGCCGCCCTCGTCGCGCTCCGGGGTCCCGCGGTCGTAGGCAAACAGCGGCGCCTTCCAGTCCGGCTCGTTCGCGACCGCGTACGCGTACGGATCGACGAGGAGCTTCGCCGGGTTGAAGCGCAGGCCGGCGCGCGGATCGTAGGGCCCGTGCACCCGGTAGCCGTAGAGCTGGCCGGGCTTGAGCCCCGGCACGTACCCGTGGAAGACGTGCGCCGTGCGCTCGGGGAGCTCGATCCGCTCGCGCTCCACGACGTCGTTGACGGCCTCGAAGAGGCACAGCTCGACCTTCGTAGCCGACTGGGAAAAGAGCGTGAAGTTCACCCCCTCGCCGTCGTAAACGGCTCCGAGGGGGGCCTGTGTGCCGGGGCAGATGCGTCTGGTCATCGGAAAACCTGTGGAGCCGCCCTATTCGCGAGATCGGCGCCGCTGTCGAGGCTCAAGCGCTGCCGGCTCGATTTTTCGTCCCCCGGGAGGTGTCCGCCGGGGCGCAGCGGGCGCGATCGGGCGGCGCGTGGTCGACATGTCGGGCGCGATCGGGCGGCGCCCGGGCGCGCGTCGGGCGCCGCCTGCGTGGCTCCGGGTCCTCGTTGGATGGCGGCCCGCCGCGCGGGCGGCGACGGCGCGGCGGAGCGTGGAAGGAGCATCGCGAAGGTGCACGAGCCGGGATAGACTCCGCCCCCGAACGCCTGGAGCCAAGCCAAAAAAGCCCATGTCTTCTTCCTCTGCCGAACACCAGTCCAAGGGCTCGTCCGAGAGCCTGCCCCCTCCCTCCGACAAGCACCGCCGCATCTCCGGCGTGACGGTGCCGCTCTTCTCGCTGCGCAGCGATCGCTCGTGGGGCATCGGCGAGATCGGCGATCTCCCCGAGTTCGCCGCGTGGGCGAGCACGGCGGGGCTGCGCCTCGTGCAGCTGCTCCCGCTCAACGAGATGTCCGGCGGCGAGACGTCGCCCTACTCGGCGCTCTCCGCCTTCGGGATCGATCCGATCTACATCTCGCTCTCGGCCGTGCCGGAGCTCCCCGCCGAGGCGCTCGGCGAGGCGCTCGGCGACGAGGCCGGAGCGCTCGAGAACGCGCGGAAGAGCGAGCGCGTCGACTACGAGGCCGTGCGCCGCCTGAAGACGCGGGCGCTCCGCTTCGCCTTCGACCGGTTCGAGCGCGAGCACCACGCGCAGAAGACCCCGCGCGCCGCCGAGATGGCCGCCTTCGTGAAGCAGCAGGCCGACTGGCTGCCCGACTACGCGCAGTACCGCGCGTTCAAGGACGGGTTCAACGGCGCCGCGTGGTGGCAGTGGCCCGACGAGATCCGCGACCGGAAGCCCGAGGCGCTCGAGGCGCTCCGGCGCGAGCGCGCGCGGGACATCCTCTATTACGAGTACGTCCAGTGGCTCGCGCACACCCAGTGGGAGGAGGCGCGCGCGGATCTGCGGGGCAAGGGGATGGAGATCATGGGCGATCTCCCGTTCATGGTGTCGCGCGACAGCGCCGATGTCTGGGCGCACCAGGGCGAGTTCCGGCACGACATGTCGGTCGGCGCGCCGCCCGACCAGTTCGATCGCGACGGCCAGAACTGGGGTCTTCCGCCGTACTTCTGGGACCGGATGCGGGAGAACGACTTCGCGTGGCTCAGGCGGCGGTGCCGCTACACGGGGCTGCTCTTCGATCGGTTCCGGATCGATCACCTGGTGGGCTTCTATCGCACCTACATCTTCCCGGAGGGGTGGAAGCGGGGCCAGGGGGGTGACGGCCCGAAGCCGACGTTCGATCCGGCGGAGGAGCCGCAGCAGCGCGAGCACGGCGTGCGGGTCGTGCGCGCGATGATCGAGGGTGCGGCGGAGACCGGCGCGCAGCTCGTGGCGGAGGATCTCGGCGCGGTGCCGCCGTGGGTGCGGGCGTCGCTGACGGAGCTCGGGGTGCCGGGCTACAAGGTGCTGATCTGGGAGAAGGACGACGTGGTGTTCCGCAACCCGGCGGACTACCCGGCGCTCTCGGTGGCGTGTTTCGGGACGCACGACACGTCGTCGGTCGTCTCGTGGTGGGAGTCGCTGGAGGAGCGGGAGCGGAACGGGGTGCTGGATCTGCCGCAGCTCGCGCCGCGGCGGCAGGAGTTCGACAAGCAGTTCACGAAGGAGACGCACCGGGCGCTGCTCGACCTGATCCACGGGGCGGGGAGCGAGCTCGTGCTGCTGCTCCTCCAGGACGTGCTCGCGACGCGGGAGCGGATCAACACGCCGGGGACCGTGGGGCCGGAGAACTGGACGCTCAGGCTGGCGGCGCCGCCGGCGGAGCTCGAGCGGGATCCCGAGGTGCAAGCGGCGCTCGAGCGGGTGCGGGAGAGCATCCGGGCCAGCGGGCGCGGATAACGAGATACCGAGAACCGGGGGGGGCGGCGGCGGCGGCGCCGGGAGGGAGCGGGGAGCTGAGCTGCCCGGCCCAAGGAGGGGGTGTTCGTCGCGCGGTGCGGGGGCCCCGCCGAACTCGCCTGGGCCATGGGTTACCCGGCTTCGCCGGATAACCCATGGCCAATGGGCTCGAACATCGGCCCTCCCCCGCACCGCGCGACGAACACCCCCTCCTTGGGCCTACCGCGTGGCCGAGACACCGGGCCCCACCGCCTAGCCGAGACACCCGGCCCCGCCGCTGGCCGAGACACCCGGCCCCGCCGCTGGCCGAGACGACGTCGCGTGGCCAAGACGCCGCCGCGTGGCAAGGGCGCTGGCTCTGCCAGAAAAGACACGGAGCTGCCGCGCATGAGGACACGGGACTGCGGCGGCGGCGGCGGCGGCGGCGACGGGACGCCTCGCCGAGGACGACATCTACATAGATTGTAAGTAAAGGCTTGTTACAAGCCACGGGTCTTGGCCGACACGTTGCTCTGAGAGCGCCCGCGGCGGCTGGGTTGTCATGCCGCTGTGCTGCCGTTGAACAAAGCCAGCATACCGGTCGCGCGCGACGAAGGCTGCATCACAATCCACTTGTCTCCGGGCGCAACTATCGTTACCCTGCTTCCAGGGCGCGATCGCAAGAAAACGCCGCCTGTCGATCCTGGTCCGCTCGGCAAGCGGGCAACTTACTTGGGTGAGGTTCTTGCTTTTGAATGGGCCCGCTCCTCCGCGGCCGCGCCTCGGCCGCAGCGGACGGCGGGGCGCCACGTCGTTGAACAGACAACCGCACGCGCGCAGGGCCGCAATGACGGGTCGGCGTCGTGTCCCCGCGAACATCCATCGACGTGCATCGACCGGGCGCGGACGCGGCGAGCGCTGCACACCCGCGGCCTGCTCGCATTCACGCGTACAGGATGTGGTCCGGCGCGCTTTCTTTAGATAACCGAGACAACCAATCTGAAATACGAAAAACCGCCCGCCGTCAGCGTTGCTATGGACCACACAGGAGCCAGGAGCCGTTCTGACGGAATACGATTTAGGGTGGACAGGAAGCATCCATCAGATATCCTGGATTCAACGCTGGGCCGCGTAGGATCACCGGCCCAAGCTATCGACCCCGAACCAGGATTTCCGGAGGTCAGCCAATGCAACATCAGGTGCTCATCGAGCCTCGTGAGCTCGCGTCGCAGCTCACCAGGAAGCCGATTGTAATCATCGACACAAGATCTTCCGACGAATACCTGCGCTCGCACCTCCCCGGCGCGGTGCATGTGCCGGAGATCTTCGGGCATTTCGCGCTCTCGTCGCCCGAGGGGCAGGAGGAGCTGAAGGCCGTGTTCTCCGAGCGCTTCAGCGCGGCGGGGCTCTCGGGCGAGGAGCTCGCCGTGGTGTACGAGGACGCCATGGACAACGGCTTCGGCCGGTCCTGCCGGGGGTACGTCCTGCTCAGTTACCTGGGGTACCCCAGGATCGCCGTGCTCCACGGCGGCAAGACGGCGTGGGACGCAGCCGGTCTCCCGACCACGGCAGAGGTCCCCTCGCCGCAGCGGGCGCTGTTTCCATTCAGGGCAAACTCTTCCATCCTGGCCACCGCGGACGATCTGCTCTCCTCCTTGAACGACCCCGAGGTCGTGAAGCTGGATGTGAGGCAGTACGACGAGTGGATGGGAGAGACGGCCTCCCCGCAGAACGTCGTCCCGTGCCCTCGCAAGGGCCGGATCCCCGGCGCCGTATGGCTCGACTGGCGGCGCCTGATGACCCGGGCCGGAGGGATCGCAAGGATCCGACCCCGGGAAGAGGTGCTGACGATCTGCAGCGAGGTGGGCGTCCACCCCGGCTCGAAGGTCATCCTTTACTGCCTCGGCGGGGTCAGGGCCTCGAACACCTATGTCGCCCTGAAGGAGGCCGGGATCGAGGACGTGAAGGTGTACCTCGGCTCGTGGTACGAATGGTCGCGCGATCCGGCGCTCCCCATCGAGGAGGGGGAGCCCGATCCCAGGCGCATGGCCATACGCGCCTAGGCGCTGCGGGACGAACGCCGCGCAGCCGCGCGCCAGGCAGCCTCGACCCCGCCTGACAGCGCGCCCCGAGCGGCCAGAGCCCGGGAAGAGCGAGCCCGCGGTCCTGAGGGATCTCGCTCGAGCTCGATCCAGGGCCCGGTCCGCGCGGCGGTCCGTCAGGCAGCCCGGCTCGCGCGTGCGCGCGGCGCCGCCGGGCGGCGGACACGCCGGAACACACACGCGCGCGCCGCTCGCCGGCAACACGCGGGCGCGCAGCCTCGCGCGGCGCGCCGTGCACAGCTCTGTCTCGGGAGGGAGGATCCATGAAGAACTTCGATCTCCGGTCGTTCCATTTCAACAACCCCGACATCATCTCCGACCCTTACCCCCTCTACCGCGAGCTGCTCGCGGATCAGCCCATCTTCTTCACGGAGATGTATGGAGGCGCCTGGATCGTGACGCGTTACGCGGACGTGCTCCCCTTGCTCACCGACAAGCGCCTGTCGTCGCGGCGGGCCGCGGTCCCGGTGAGCAGGCTCTCGGACGAGGAGCGGAAGGAGTTCACGTCCATGATCGACGTCTTCTCCAAATGGGTGGCCTTCTTCGACCCGCCTCACCACGCCTCGTACCGGCGGCTGCTCGGCAAGGGCATCCTGCCGTTCACGCCCGACGTCCTGCGCCCGCGCGTGAAGGAGCTGCTCGACGGCCTGATCGAGCCCGTCGCGCGCAGCGGATCGATGGATATCCTCAAGGACGTGGCGTACCCGCTGCCCGCGCTCCTGATCGCGGACCTGCTCGGCGCGCCCAGGGAGGACTACCAGCAGCTGATCACGTGGGCCGACGACATCGCGCACCTGTTCGGGTCCAGCGAGGTGACGCTGGAGATGGTCCGGCGCACCAAGAAGAGCGCGTTCGAGCTGCTCGAGTACCTCCGCGGCCTCGTCGAGGACACGAAGCAGACGCCGCGCGACACGATCATCGGCCGGCTGCTCGCCGCGCGCGACGGCGAGCTCCGGTTCTCGGAGGACGACATCGCCGCGCAGTGCATCCTCCTCCTCTTCGCCGGGCTGGAGTCGGCGCGTTACCTGATCGGGAACGGCTTCCTGGCGCTGTTCGAGCACCCGGACCAGCTGGAGAGACTGAAGGTGAGCCCGGCGCTCGTCGCATCGGCGGTCGAGGAGTTCCTCCGGTACGATAACCCGATCCAGTTCATCGCGCGCACGGCGAAGGAGGACTTCGAGCTCAAGGGACACCGGATCCAGCGCGGCTCGGTCGTCCTGCCGGTCGTCGGCGCCGCCAACAGGGATCCGGCGCAGTTCCCCGACCCGGATCGGCTGGACATCGGCCGGACGGAGAACAAACACCTGGCCTTCGGGCAAGGAGCCCACCTGTGCATCGGCGCCACCATCGTCCGCGTGCAGGTGCAAATGGCATTCACCACGCTGCTCGAGCGCATGCCCGACATGCGGCTCGTCCCGCAGGAGCTCGACTGGAACGCGAACCTCGGGTTCCGCGGGCTGCGATCCCTCCGCGTGGAGCTCTGATACCGGCCAGGCAGCCTCCCGCGCGCGCCCGCCACCCGAGGCGGCAACGCGGCGGCGCACCGGCGCGGCGGCGCGCGCAGGATCTCTCACACTGGGCCCCGCCGCGCCGAGACCCGCGTCGGCGGGCGTACGCCGGCGGCCACGCCCCCGCTCGCCTGCTGATGTCGGCACGGTTGGGATGGGAACCGCGGTGCGCTTCTAGTAAAGTGTGGGGTGCGTCGTCTCGTGCGTCGAGCGCACGAGACGGAGGCGCGGAGGGAACGTGACCGCCGAGCCAGATTTCATCCCAATATCCCCGAACAGGATCCAGAAGCTCGTCAAGCTCCTGTCCCACATCGCCGTCGGCGACTTCGCGCCCGACAACCTGCGGATCGAGCAGGAGGGCGAAGAAGACGCGTTCTCGCTCATCGAGTCGACCCTGTCGCTCTTCATCCAGGAGCTCGTGCAGTCGCGGGCCGAGAACGAGCGGCACATCGCGGTGCTGCAGCAGGTCACGCGCGAGCTCGAGGAGAAGGTCGCCACCGTCGAGTCCCAGCGGATGACCATCGACGAGCTGTCGACGCCGATCATCGAGGTGTGGAAGGACGTGCTCACGCTCCCCGTCGTCGGGCCGATCGACGGCAAGCGGTCGGCGCAGATGACCGAGACGCTGCTCGCGCGCATCGCGAACACGGGGGCCCGCTGCGTTGTGATCGACGTCACCGGCGTCGCCACGGTCGACACCGCGACCGCGTCGCATTTCATCCAGATGATCCGCGCCGCCCAGCTGCTCGGGACCTACTGCGTCATCACGGGCTTCAGGGCCCAGATCGCGCAGACGATGGTGCACCTCGGCATCGATCTCGGCGATGTCACGACGTTCACCAGCCTCAAGGACGGGCTCGGTCATTGCCTGCGCTTTCTCCGCTCGAACCAGTAGGAGCCGGCCCACAGTCCACCTCGACCACATGGTCGCGCACGGGCGCTCTCAAGGCGACACGGCCGCAGCCGCACGCGGCGTCGACACCGGCCCGCGGCGGGATCATGGGGCTTCCCAGACGGCCTCCGTTCTCGTAGAATAATTCGACTCACACGGTCAACCGGAGGACGACGAAGCCGCATGACGCAAAAGGACGACACGGCCGAGAGGAACGTAGTGCGTGTCGAAGGGGACATTGTCTTCGTGAGGCGCGTCGGGGAGACGCAGCTCAGGGACGTTCAGCGGATGTGCAAGGCGATGGAGGATACACTCGCCGCGCACGGGCGTGGCTTCTGGCTCTTCGACCTGAAAGACGCCGGGGGGTTCGGGGCGGAAGCGCGGAAGTGGGCCGGGGAGTGGGAGAAGCAGCACGCCGTCACCGCGCTGGCCGCCTTCGGAGGCAACCTCGAGATCCGCAGCCTGACCAGGCTCATCGCGACCGCGGTCAAGGCATCGAGCTCGCTGCGCTCGGAGTTCGTCGCGGAGTTCTTCAACACAGAAGCCGAGGCGCGCGCCTGGATCGACGCGCTGCGCGCGCGGCCGCCCGCTCCCTGAGCCGCAGGCCCCGGCGCCCGCCGCCAGGGCCGGTGGTGGGTTGTTTCGCGGGCTCGTGAAGTACATCTCGACGAAACATTCCAGAAAACTACCTCCTCTTACCTTCGCGCTCGAGGAGGCCAACCAGTGAACGAAATCAACGCCGCGGACACCACATGGGTCCTGGTCTCATCAGCGATGGTCCTGCTGATGACGCCGGCGCTTGCCCTGTTTTACGGGGGCATGGTCCGAACCAAGAACACGCTCAGCACCTTCATGCACAGCTTCATGGCCATGGGTCTAGTGACCGTGGCGTGGGTGACGCTCGGCTACTCGATGGCGTTCGCCGAAACCAAGGGCGGGTTGATTGGCGGCCTCGATTACGCGTTCCTGAACGGTGTTGGCCTCGATCCGCGCAGCGGGACGACGGTGCCGCACCTCCTGTTCATGGTCTTCCAGATGATGTTCGCGATCATCACGCCGGCGCTGATCTCCGGCGCGTACGCGGAGCGCATCAAGTTCTCATCCTACGTCGTGTTCACGCTGCTCTGGTCGCTCGTGGTCTACAGCCCGGTCTGCCACTGGGTGTGGGGGCCGGGCGGCTGGCTCGCCAAGCGCGGCGCGCTCGACTTCGCCGGCGGCACCGTCGTGCACCTCGCCTCGGGCGCGAGCGCGCTCGTCATGGCGATCACGATCGGCAAGCGCAAGGGGTACCCGGAGCGCAAGATCGTCCCGCACAACCTGACCATGACGCTGCTCGGCGCCGGCATGTTGTGGTTCGGCTGGTTCGGCTTCAACGCGGGCTCCTCGCTCGGGGCGAACGGGCTCGCGGCGGTGGCGTTCGCGAACACGCACATCGCGGCCGCGGTCGGCGCGCTCGCCTGGGCCGGGATCGAGGCCGCGCGTTACGGCAAGCCGTCGTCGCTCGGCGTCGCGTCGGGGCTCGTCGCCGGCCTGGTCGCGATCACGCCGGCGGCGGGCTTCGTCAGTCCCATGGCGTCCATCGCCATCGGGTTCGCGGCGGGCGCGGTGTGTTACGGCGCCGTCATGCTCAAGGGCAAGGCGGGATACGACGACAGCCTGGACGCGTTCGGCATCCACGGCGTGGGCGGGATGCTCGGCGCCCTGCTCACCGGCGTGTTCGCCACCAAGGTGTGGAACCCCGCGGGCCAGGACGGCCTGCTCGCGGGCAACTCGGCGCTGCTCACCGAGCAGGTGATCGGGATCCTGGCCGCGGGCGCCTACGCGGCGGTGGTGACCTTCGTCCTCGTGAAGGTGATCAGCGCGGTCATGGGCTTCCGGGTCGACGAGGAGACGGAGTACGACGGCCTCGACGGCGCCCTCCACGGCGAGGAGGCTTACTCGCTCGGCGAGGGTGGCGTCCACGCCGTCGAGAAGGCGCCCCCGTCGTCGCTGCCGGCCCCCGCGGCCCCGGTGCTCGCGCGCGAAGTCGCCTGATCCAGCGCAGCGGAAGCGCCCGCGAAGGCCGCCGGCTCGACGCCAGGCGGCCTTCGCCGTTTTGTCCACCCCCGCTCACGGCGCGCCTGCCGGCCACGCCGCCGCGACGTGCAGCGCAGGAGCGCCCGCCTGCTCCGTGCTCTCGCGGGCCGCCCTCCACATCCAGAGCAGCGCCCGCCCCCAGGGAAGTGCTTTAATTTTGCGCGGCAGCAGGTATACACGGACCTCCCGCTCACTATTTGCAATGGCTCTAACATTCTGTAGGTCATGACGCGACGCACCAGCCCCGCTCGCTCCGTCGCGCGCGCGCCGCGGAAGCAGCCGGCGGTGGTGAGCGCGCGGGCCGCTCGTCCCCTGCTCTCTCTCGTCTGCGCGTGGGTTGCGCTGTCGCCCGCCGCGGCGCGCGCGGCGTGTGACTTCGGGAGCGTGGATCTGTCGTGGGTGCGCCTGGAAGGCGCGGTGGAGCACTGCCCCACGGCGTCCCAGGTCCGGGCCGACATCGCGCGGCGGCTCGGGCGGGACCTCGTCACCACGGGCGGCGGTCCTTCCATCGAGACGGTGGCGCAGGGGCAGCCGGGGGCCTGGTCGGTCCAGATCCGGACCACGTGTGAAGGCGCCCCGCCGAGCGTCCGTGTCCTCACCGACCGCACGGCGACCTGCGCGGGGATCGCCGATGCGGCGGTGCTGGCGATCGCCCTGACGATCGACCCCGAGGCCGCGCTCTCCCCGCCCGCCGAGGCCCCGCCGGCGCCGGCGCCGGTCGAGGACACGCCGCGCCCGGCGACCCCGCCTGCGCCTCCGGCGCGCTCCCCGGAGCCGCCGGAGGCGCCGCCGTTCCCCCGATCCACGCCCCCGGCCCCGCCGCCGCGGCCCGGGGGCCAGCCGCCCGCGGGTGCGGCGGTCGCGCGTGGGCTCGCGGTCCACGGCATTTTCCCCGACGTCGCGCCCGGCATCGCCGTGTCGGGCGAGTGGTCGGTGCTGCCGCACGGGGGGTCGTTCCTGCCGCCCATCACGCTGTCGATAGGCTTGATGTGGCTCCCGGAGCAGCGCGGGCCGACCCAGCGGCTGGGCTTCGGCCTGACCGCGGGCTGGGCCGGCGTGTGTGTGGAGGCGATCCACGGCCCGGCGGTGGTGCTCGGCGTGTGCGGCCGGGGGTTCCTGGGCTCCATCCACGCCGTCGTGTACGGATCCGCCGGCGACGAAGCGCCGGCCTTCAACCCGCTCAACCCCGGCGGGTTCCCCTGGTTCGGCGGCGCGGTGGGCGGGCGCTTCGCCGTGCGCGTCGTGGGTCCGCTCCGGCTCGAGACCGGGATCGACCTGATCGTCCCCAACCGCTACAAGTGGACCCAGGAGGGGAACACGGCGAAGCCGCTGTTCTCGCAGCCGCCGGTCGCGGGTTCGATCTTCGGGGGCGTGGGGGTCACTTTTTGATGAAGGAATCCGGCGCCGCCAGCATTCAACGATCCGTGGAGCAATGCTTGCACGCGGAGGCCATCGGCGGCGCCCGTCAGCCGCCGAGCGACCTCGTCGCCCTACATGCCGAGCACGGCGGCTTCATCTGGGCCACCTTGCAACGCTTCGGCATTCATCAACCGGACCTCGAGGACGCGTTCCAGGACGTCTTCATCGTCGTCCAGCGGCGGCTCTCGTCGTTCGACTGGGCCTGTCCGATCACGACCTGGCTGTTCGCGATCTGCCGGCGTGTCGCCGCGGCCCACCGCCGCCGCGCGCACACGCGGCGCGAGCGGCTCGGCGAGGTGGTGGACGACGTCCCGGACTCGGGGCGGGGTCCGGAGGAGCTGACCTCCCAGGAGCAGGCGAAGCTGCAGCTCGAGGGCATCCTCGAGGCGATGGATATCGACCGGCGGGCCGTGTTCGTGATGTTCGAAATCGAGGAGATGCCCTGCAGCGAGATCGCGACCCTGATCGGTGTCCCCGTGGGGACGGTCTACTCGCGCTTGCACGCGGCACGCAAAGAGTTCGCCATGCTGCTGAAGAAGAACCAGGCTGAACAAGCGCGTCGGGGGGGAACATGAGCGATCCGAAGCGATGGGTCGAGGCCGGAGGGGGTGCCCCCGAGGGAGCGCGCGAGCTCCTCCGCGTCGCGTCGCGCCCGCGTGTGATGACGCCCGCCGAGTTCGCGCGCACCGCGGCCCGGGTGCCGCCGCTCGCCGCGCCCGCGGCGGCGGGCGCAGGGTCGACGCTCCCGATGTGGGTCAAGGGCATCTTCCTCGCGGCGGGCATCGGGCTCGGCGGGGCGGCGATCTACGGCGTTGTCCAGCGAACGCAGGGCAGCGCCGCCCCGGCCGCGCTCGAGCACCTGCCGGCGTCGCGCCTGCTCGCCAGCGCGCGCGACGTCGTGAGCGCTCCGGAGCCGGCGGCCGCGGCCCCGGCGCCGGTGGTGGAGGAGCGCCCGCCCGCGCCCGCGCCCGAGCCGTCCCGGCAGCCGCCGCGGAACCCCCGGCCTGCTGCGCCGGCGGAGGCGGCGATGCCGGAGGACGGTGTCGGGCGGGAGGCCAAGCTCCTGGAGCAGGCCAGGGCGGCGCTCACGCAGAGCCCGGCGGCGGCGCTCGCCGCGGTGAACCAGCACCGGACCGAGTTCCCGCGGGGCCAGCTCGTGGCGGAGCGGGAGTTCCTCGCGATCCAGGTGCTCGCGCGGCTCGGGCGCGCCGACGAGGCGCGGGCGCGCGCGGAGGCGTTCCTCGCCCGGTTCCCGTCGAGCCCCAACGCGGATCGGGTCCGCCGGCTCGCGAGCATGGATCCATGAAGACCGACGCGACCGCGCGCGATGGCGTGAAGGATCGGCGAGCTCAGCGGCATCCAGGGGGCATGACGCGAGCGTCGGCGACCGTGGCCCAGCGCGAGGCGCACCGCCGCGGCGGCTCGCCGCGCGTGCGGGTGAGCCTGCTCGCGGCGGGCGCGCTCGCGCTCGTGGGGTGTGCGCCCGAGACCGCCGTCATCGTGAGCGGGAGCGATCCCATCGTCACAGAGGCCAGCGTGAGCGGCACGGGGGGCGCGGGAGGCGCGGGCGGAGGGGAGAGCTGCGCGCGGGAGATCGTGGGGATCGTCCGCGATTTCAGGGGACCGGGTGAGCCCGATCCACATCCGGACTTCGGGACCTTCCCCAACGCGCGGCGGATCACCACGGGGATGGTCGAATACAGACTCGACCCCGAGACCAGGAAGCCGACCTTCATCCCGGAGTACAACCCGGGCGGCGCCGAGGATCAGACGACGGGGGAAGCCGAGTTCTACCAGTGGTTCCGCGACGTCGAGGGCGTGAACAAGTCGTTCCGTCACACGCTCCCCGTCGACCTGAACGCATTCGGGAAAGGCCTCTACAGCGAGGAGGAGTTCTTTCCCGCCGACGGCAAGGGCTTTGCGGAGGGGTCCGGGGGACGCAACCATTACTTCACGTACGAGCTTCACATGAAGTTCAGGTACGAGCAGTACGATTACCTGGTGTTCGGCGGCGCCGGTGATCTCTGGGTGTTCATCAACGGCCAGCTCGCCATGGACTTCGGCGGGATCCACGATCCCGTCGGAAATGCATGGCCGATCAGCATGAAGGCCGAAGAGTTCGAACTCGAGATCGGGAAGGAGTATTCGCTCGATCTCTTCTATGCGCAGCGCTACGCTCCGGATTCGATGTTCGAGGCATCCGGATCGTCCATCATGATGACGGTGTTCAACTTCACCAACTGCGAGCCAATCTTGCTCTAGAAGGGCAAACGGGTTGAACCAGCCTGAAACGAGAAGAGATTCGAACCGCCAAGGCGCCAAGAACGCCAAGAAGAAGATATTATCTTGGCGTCCTTGGCGCCTTGGCGGTTTATTTCTCGCTCGGTCAACCAGATCGGTGTTCTAGCGACGAGGCAAGAGAGTCAATCGGTATGGGACGCCCGATACGAGCTCCCGGAGCGGTTCCTCTGCGCGATCCCCACGTGAAACGACAGCTCAACCTCGACGTGACCCCCGACTCGGGCCTGTACTCCCTGCGCAAGGTCGAGCTCGTGCGCTGATCGCCCACCCCACGACTACCTCCAGAGCAGGGCGCCGGTTCCCCCCCACCGCGCGCCCTGCTCGCTTTTTTGGGACCGGAACAGGCTCCACAAGGCCGGCTTCCCCCCGGCGCCGGCGCGCTGCCCCGCAGCGGGCGAGGCGCCGTGGTGGGTCCGAGGCGGTGTGTGTGGCCTGCGACACGCACAGGGTGGTGCCCAGGACGATTGCGTGAAGGACGAGCCTGCTCGCGACATCCAGGAGACAGGACGTCATGCACCACGACCCGATCAGCGCGGAGGGGCACGTCGGCCCCTTGGGCAAGGGTCGTTCCCAAGCCGAGGCGCTCCCTCTGCAGGCGCAGGGCGACGGGAGGTGCGATCCCCCCGACGCCGCGCCCCCGTCCCCGGAAAACAGGCTCCCGGGGCGCGCGGTCGCAGGCACGGCCCGCCGGGTCACGTCCGCCATGACGACGGAATCATCCGTTATAGTAGACGAGCGCCGCGGGCTTTGTTATGACGCTTGCATGTCAGGCATTGCCATCATCACGGGAAGCGTCACCGCACGTTCGAAGACCGCCGGGCTCGCGGCCCGCATCGCGGCTCGGCTCGAGCGCGACGGGTTCCGGGTCACCACCGTCCACGTCCGCGACCTGCCGGCAGAGGATGTGCTCTTCGGCCGGGTCGACTCCCCCGCTGTCGCGCAGGCGGCGCGGGTCGTCGCCGAGGCCGATGGGGTCGTGATCGCGACCCCGGTCTACAAGGCCTCGTACACGGGAGCGCTCAAGGCGTTCCTCGACCTCCTGCCGCAGTTCGGGCTCGCCGGGAAGGCCGTACTGCCGCTCGCGACCGGCGGGACGATCGCCCACGTGCTCGCCATCGACTACGGGCTCCGCCCGGTGCTCCAGTCGCTCGGCGCGCGGCACGTGCTCGCCGGGCTGTTCCTCCTCGACAAGGCGCTCCGCCTCGGCGAGGACGGGCTGCTCGAGATCGATGACGAGCTCGGGAGCAAGCTGGAAGAAGTCGTCGCGCCCTTCGTCGACAGCGTGCTCCGTGCCGGCCTCGCGCTCCCCCCGCGCGAGGCGGCCGCCTGAGATCCGGCCGTGGGGGGAGGGCCGCACCAGGCGCCCTTCGATTCCATCACAGGACACGCGCCAGCCGTCCCGCGGCGCCCCGAGGAATGACCCATGCGCTTGCTCACCCTCCCCACCCCGGACTCGACGACGCCGCCCACCGAGCGCGCCAGCGCCCTCGTCTTCGAGGACCCGAGATCGCAACGGCTGCTCCAGCGCGTGAAGCAGCTCGCGCAGGGCGACGCGCCCGTGCTGCTCCGCGGCGAGACCGG
Source organism: Sorangium cellulosum (assembly GCF_002950945.1). GTDB lineage: Bacteria > Myxococcota_A > Polyangia > Polyangiales > Polyangiaceae > Sorangium > Sorangium cellulosum_E. The sequence continues at coordinate 3,616,356 of NZ_CP012673.1, read as the reverse complement.
GACCGGGAAGGAGATCCTGGCGCGGCACCTGCACGAGCTCAGCGCGCGCCGCGGGCAGCCGTTCATCGCGGTCAGCTGCGGGGCGCTCGCGGCGTCGCGCGCGGAGGGCGAGCTCTTCGGCCACGAGCAGCTGGCCTTCACGGGCACGCTCGCCCTCAAGCGAGGGTTGCTGGAGCTCGCCGACGGCGGCACGCTCTTCCTCGACGAGATCGGGGACCTGCCGCTCGGCCTGCAGGCCAGGCTGCTGCGCGTGCTGCAGGAGCGCGCCGTGGTCCGGCCGGGGGCGCGCCACGCGGTGCCGATCGACGTGCGCGTCGTGGCCACGACGAGCGTCCCGCTCGAGAACGTGGCCGCCGCCGGCGCCTTCCGCGACGATCTGCTCTCCCGGCTGAGCGGCGCCACGCTCGCGGTCCCGCCGCTGCGGGAGCGCCCGGGCGACATCGTCCCGCTCGCGCGCTACTTCCTCGCGACCTGCGCGCGCCGGCTGGCGGCCACGCCGGCGGTGCTCGCCGCGTCCGCGGCGGAGCCCCTGCTCGCGCACGGGTGGCCGGGGAACATCCGGGAGCTGGAGCACGTGATCCACCAGGCGTTCCTCGTCTGCCGCGGGGGCCGCGTGACGAGGAGCGATCTGCGCTTCTCGGGCTCCCAGCCGAAGCCGCCGTCGCCCGCGCTGCCCGGCCCCCAGGCCAACGTCGAGGGGCTGATGGCGGCGCTCGAGAGCACCGTCGCGGCGCTCTTCGAGAGCGAGGTGCCGGGCGCCTACGAGCGGATCGAGGAGATCGTCACGCGCACCGTGTACCGCCGCTGCGAGCGCAACCTGGGACAGACGGCGCGGGTGCTCGGCGTCACCCGCGAGACGGTGCGCGCGCGCCTGCTCCAGTCGGGCGAGATCGGGACGCCCACGTCGGAGCCCCCAGTCCCGTCGCTGAGGAGCGGCGACGTGAGCCCGGCGAGCAGAGGCGTCCCGGCCGTGCACGGCTGACCGCGCCGCGCTCAGCTCTGCGATCGCTGTCGCTGGGGGAGGATGTCGTTGGCGATCACCTCGCCGAAAGGCCCGGTGAGGTTCGGGCGGGCCTCGGGCCCCTTGCGGCCGACGGAGAGCCGCGGAAAGAGCAGCTCGGCCACGCGATAGGCCTCCTCGAGGTGCGGATACCCCGAGAAGATGAACGTCTCGATCCCGAGCTCCGCGTACTCGCGCATGCGGAGCGCGACCGTGTCCGGGTCGCCGACGAGCGCCGTGCCGGCCCCGCCGCGCACGAGGCCGACGCCGGCCCAGAGGTTCGGGCTGATCTCGAGCGCGTCGCGCCGCCCGTTGTGCAGCGCGGCCATGCGCCGCTGCCCCTCGGAGTCGAAGCGCGAGAAGGCCTGCTGCGCGGCGGCGATGGCGCTGTCGTCGAGGTGCCGGATGAGGTCGTTCGCGGCCGCCCACGCGGCCTCGGCGGTCTCGCGGACGATGACGTGCAGGCGGATCCCGAAGCGCACGGTGCGCCCCTCGGCGGCCGCGCGGCGGCGCACGTCCGCGATCTTCTCGGCGACGGCGGCCGGTGGCTCGCCCCAGGTCAGGTAGACGTCGAGGTGGCGCGCCGCCAGCGCGTGCGCCGCGGGCGACGACCCGCCGAGGTAGAGCGGCGGGTGCGGCGCCTGGATCGGCGGATAGAGGAGCTTCGCCCCCTTCACGCGGAGGTGCTCGCCCGCGAAGTCGACCGTCTCGCCGGCCATGACGCGGCGCCAGATGGTGAGGAACTCGTCGGTCACGGCATACCGCTCGTCGTGCCCGAGGAAGACGCCGTCGCCCTCGGCCTCGGCGGGATCGCCGCCGGTGACCACGTTGAGCAGCAGGCGGCCGCCCGAGAGGCGATCGACCGTGGACGCCATGCGGGCAGCCCACGTAGGCGAGACGATGCCCGGCCGCAGCGCGACGAGGAACCGGAGGTCCCGGGTGAGCGGGATCATCGCCGACGCGACCGCCCACGCGTCCTCGCACGACCGCCCCGTGGGGAGCAGCACGCCGTGATAGCCGAGGTCGTCGGCGGCCTGCGCGATCTGACGAAGGTAGGAGAGCGACACGGGGCGCGCCCCCTCGGCCGTGCCGAGATAACGGCCATCGCCGTGTGTGGGAAGAAACCAGAAGATGTTCATGCGTGGATGGGCTCCTCGCCCGTGGTTCATCGGGCTGACCGCGCCGGCCAACCGCGTCGGTCGCACGAGTGAATGCACGTTCCACGCCCGAGGCGTGGAGCGCTCGCGGCGAACGAAGCGCGCTTTCGGCGGGCGTCGGGGGCGCAGCGCGCACCACCGGCGTCGGCGTTGCTGCTCCAGCAGCAACGAGTGCACACGCGCTGCTGCTCCAGCAGCAGTCCCCGGACAGACATCCTGCCTTTGCGGACCAGGGGCGCGCGGGACGTGCGCTGGCACGCCTCGTGCCAATACCTGCGTGCCAGAGCGTCAGACCGCGCCCGCGCGCGTCCGCCGCGTTTTTTATCCATCGAGGCCGAGGCATGCCGGGCGAAGTGGCTCAACTCAGCAATGGAACGGCTCATCAGGCGCCGATCGACGCGCTGGAGGTCGCCGACGAGCTCTCGCGCGACCTCGCCGCGACCGCCGTGGAGCGGGATAGACGCGGCGGGACGCCGAAGGAGGAGCGCGATCGGCTGCGGCGGAGCGGGCTGCTCGCGCTCTCCGTACCGGCGTCCCAGGGGGGCCTGGGGGCGCCCTGGCCGGTCGTGCTCGAGGTGGTGCGGCGCATCGCGCGCGCGGACAGCGCCATTGCCCACGTGTTCGGCTTTCATCACCTGATGCTCGCCACGCTGCGGCTCTTCGGGAGCGCCGGCCAGGCGAGCCGGCTCCAGGCCGAGACCGTCGAGAAGCGCTGGTTCTGGGGGAACGCGCTGAACCCGCTCGACACACGCGCTCGCCTCGCGCGCCGCGGAGAGTCCCTCGTCGTGCGGGGCGCCAAGAGCTTCTGCTCCGGGGCCGGCGACTCGGACATGCTCATCGTGTCGGCGATCGACGAGGCCACGTCGAAGCTCGTGGTCGCGGCCGTCCCGACGGACAGGCCGGGGATCCGCGTGCTCGGCGACTGGGACAACATGGGGCAGCGGCAGACCGACAGCGGGACCGTGGAGCTCGACGACGTCGAGGTGCGCCCGGACGAGCTCCTCACGACGCCGGGGCCGCTCGGATCGCCGTTCGCGTCGCTGCGGCCCTGCCTGGCCCAGCTCACGCTCGCCAACGTGTACCTCGGCATCGCCGAGGGGGCCCTCGAGGAGGCCCAGCGCTACACGCGCACGCGGCGGCGCCCGTGGGGCGGCGCCAAGGGGGCGCCCGCGACCGAGGATCCGTACATCCTCCTTCGTTATGGCGACATGTGGCTCGACCTCGAGTCGGCGCGGCTGCTCACCGATCGCGCCGGGGCGGCGTTCCAGGCGGCCTGGGACGAGGGCGACCGGCTGAGCCCGGCGCAGCGCGGCGCGTGTGCGATCGCCGTGGCCTCGGCGAAGGTGGCGACGACGCGCACGGGCCTCGCGATCACGAGCGGGATGTTCGAGGTGATGGGGGCGAGCGCGACGAGCGCCGGCGCCGGGATGGATCGGTTCTGGCGCAACCTGCGCACCCACACGCTGCACGACCCCGTCGATTACAAGTCGCGTGAGCTCGGCGCGTTCGCGCTGAACGGCGTGATCCCGGAGCCGAGCTTCTATTCGTAGGGAGCGGGCAGAAACCGCGGGCGCGGCGCCGGACGGCGCGCGAGGGCGCCGCGGCGGGTGGCGAGGGACGGCGACGAGGCGCGGCGTGCGCGCACGTCAGGACCGGAGCCCCGACCGGGAGCGCGGCGCGCCTGGCCGGGCCGGGGCGAGAGCGATCGGCGCACGTGCGTCGGGACGAGGAGAGAGGGAGATATGACGAGACGAGACGATGCTGCGATCCGCGAGAGCGTCAGGGCGATTGTGGCCGCCGTGATCGCGCCGAACGCCGAGCGGATCGATCGCGAGGGGATCTTCCCGCGCGAGAACCTCGCGGCGCTCGGGCGCGAGGGGTGGAATGGAGTGCTCCTGCCGAAGGAGCTCGGCGGGCTCGATCTGGGGCACGCGGGGTTCGCCGTCGCGGCCGAGGAGATCGGGCGCGTCTGCGCGTCGACCGCGCTCGTCTACGTCATGCACACGGGGGCGGCGCAGACGATCGCGCTCTACGGCAACGACGACCAGAAGGAGCGGTGGCTGAGGCCGGCGCGGCAAGGGCTCATCGGCACCTACTCGACGAGCGAGAAGGCGTCGGGCGGCCACTGGTGGTTCAACTTCAGCGAGGCGAAGCGCGACGGGGACGATTACCTGATCTCGGCCGACAAGTCGTTCACGACCAGCGCCGGGCAGGCCGACTACTACGTGTTCCAGACGCGCACGCCGGGCGCGAAGGGGCCCACGGACATCACCTTCTTCATCATCGACGGCAAGCGGCCGGGCATCGAGGCGGGCCGCTGGGACGCGCTCGGCGTGCACGGCAACCACAGCGGGCCGATCCGCTACACGAACGTGCCCGTGCCCCGCCGCGATCGTCTCGGCGCCGAGGGCCAGGGCAAGGACATCATCTATCACGGCGTGTCGCCCGTGTACCTCATCGGGCTCGGCGCCGCGTGGCACGGCGTGGCGCGGGGCGCGCTCGCGACGGTGACCGAGTACGCGCTCGGCACCGTGCACCGCGATTTCGACCGGCGCCTCGCCGATTACCAGGTGCTCCGCCAGCAGCTCGGCGAGGCCAAGGTCCTCGTGGAGAGCCTCCGCCCCTGGCAGGCGGCGCTCGCGGAGCAGCTCGACGCGCTGCAGGAGGCGGGCAAGCCCCAGGGGGAGCTGCTCATGCCGCTCACGGAGTTCAAGGTGCACGCCGCCGAGGTGGCCAACAAGGTGTCGCGCATCGCGCTCGACGTGAGCGGCGGCTACGGCTACCGGCGCGGGCCGCTGGAGCGCGCGTTCCGCGACGCGCGCGCGGCGATCGCCATGGGGCCGTCGAACAACATCGCGCGCGAGTGGATCGGCAAATCGCTCGTCGGGCTGCCGCTCGAGCTGTTCGAGGCCGGCGGCGAGTGAGCCCGCGCGAGCGGCGCATGGAGGAATGAAATCATGAGTGATCACGGGAACATGACGTCGACTACGTCGATAACGTCGATCGCGCCCATCGCGCCTTCCGCGCGCGCCCCGGTGAAGTTCGCGTACTGGGTGCCGAACGTCAGCGGGGGCCTGGTGGTGAGCAAGATCGAGCAGCGCACGCACTGGGGCATCGACTATAACCGCAAGCTCGCCCGGCTCGCGGAGGACAGCGGCTTCGAGTACGCGCTGAGCCAGGTGCGCTACATGGCGAGCTACGGCGCCGACAACCAGCACGAGTCGACGTCGTTCAGCCTCGCGCTGCTGCTCGCGACCGAGCGGCTGCGGGTGATCGCGGCGGTCCACCCGGGGCTGTGGCACCCCGGCGTGCTCGCGAAGCTCGGGGCGACGGCGGACGATCTGTCGGGCGGGCGGTTCGCGGTCAACGTGGTGAGCGGCTGGTTCAAGGGGGAGTTCACGGCCCTCGGCGAGCCGTGGCTCGAGCACGACGAGCGATACCGGCGCTCGGAGGAGTTCATCCGGGCGCTGCGCGGCATCTGGACCGAGGACCACTTCTCGCTCCGGGGCGACTTCTACCGGATCAACGACTTCACGCTGAAGCCGAAGCCCGTGCAGAAGCCGCACCCCGAGATCTTCCAGGGCGGGAACTCGAAGGCGGCGCGGCAGATGGCGGCGCGTGTGTCGGACTGGTACTTCATGAACGGCAACTCCATCGAGGGGGTCCGCGCCCAGGTGGACGAGATCCGGGAGCTCGCGGCGCGCGAGGGGCGGCGCGTGAAGTTCGGGCTGAACGCCTTCATCATCGCCCGTGACACCGAGGAGGAGGCGCGGCAGGTGCTGCGCGACATCATCGCGCACGCGGACGTCGAGGCGGTGAACGGCTTCGGCGACGCGGTGAAGCAGGCCGGCAGGGCGTCGCCGGAGCGCGAGGGCATGTGGGCGAGCTCGAATTTCGAGGACCTCGTGCAGTATAACGACGGGTTCCGCACGGGCCTCGTCGGCACGCCCGAGCAGATCGCGCGGCGGATCGCGGCGTACAAGGCGGTCGGCGTGGACCTCGTGCTCGGCGGGTTCCTGCACTACCTCGAGGACGTGGAGCACTTCGGGAAGAAGGTCCTCCCGATCGTCCGCGAGCTCGAGGCCGACGAGGCCCGCAAGGCGGCCTGAGGCCGCCGCGCCGTCACGTGGCGCCGGAGGGCGGCGGCCCGAACCCCGGCGGCGGCCCGAAGCCCGACGGCGGTCCCCACCCGGCCGGCGCTCCCCACCCGGCCGGCGGCGCTGCCGGCGGGGCCACATCGCCGAGCACCTCCATCCAGGTGGTGCTCTCCACCCACGCCGCCAGGTAGGGCGCGCTCGCCCCGCGCCGCTGGAGCAGGACCAGGAACGGCGCCGTCACCTGGAAGGACCGCGGCGGCGGCGGCCCGTACGAGCCGATGACGGCCTCTGACGTCGCCCCGGCGCCGCCCTCGTTCAGGTGGAACTGCACCCGCTGCTTCGCCTCGCCGAAGCGCTTCCCTTTCAGCACCTCGCCGAGCAGGGGCCGACCGATGAGGTCGCCGAAGACCGCCGCCAGATCGAGCTTCAGCCGCGGGATCGAGAGCGCCTCGTCCTTCGCCAGCTGCCGCTCCGCCCCGCCGAGCCGATCGAGCCTGCCGAGCGCGCTGGCCACCGTCGCCGCCAGCGTCTCCGCCGGCGCGATCTGCGCGACGACGACGCGGCTGTCCGGATCGTCGGCGACGAGCTCGAGCACGAAATCCTGCGGCGCCGCCCAGTCGTGCACGACGACCTGCGACCTGCGCGCCGGATCCGGGCCGAACGGGCTGCCGTCCAGCCCGAAGGCGCGGACCCGCGAGCGCTTGAACGTCCCTTCCCGCACCGCGAACGTCGTCCCGAACTTCAGGATCTTGCTCAGGTAGCCGTACGCGATGAGGTCTTCGGCCGGCACCGCCTCGGGCAGGTACTCCGGCTTCGCGTCGGGGAACTTCGAGGAGAGCTCGGCCCGCAGCGCCTCGACGATCCCTTCCCCGCCGAACCCGGCGCCGGACACGCTCCACGCCGGGTCCACCACCTCGGCCCCGAGCGGCGCCGCGTTGAGCGCGTCGGCCAGGGCCGGCTGGGGCTCCATGCGGATCGGGCCGAACCTCGCCCGCAGCTCTTCCCAGGCGAGCGCGAACGCGGCGCAGAACACGAGATCTTCCCGTGAGGATGAGAGCGGCGTGGACAGGCTCGCGCAGAGAGACGGCATGAGACCTCGAGGATCAGGGGCGGCGGGTGAAGGGCTGCATCGAGCCGGCCGGGCCCGCAATCGTGAGGCCCGGGATCGTGGGGTGGTCGTACATGCTGTCGCCCACGCAGGCCACCGTGTTCGCGCCGGTCGCGTTCGCCACCGCCTGCGCGGTCGATCCACCGGGCTGGCCGGGCGGATCGGTGCCGCCATGGCAGACCGTCATGTGGACGTTGCGGCCGGTGAAGCCGGCGCCGACGATGCTGTTCCCCAGCTGCTGGCCGTTCATCGTGGCCCCCGTGAACCGCCCGCTCGGATCCGCATAGTGGAGCTGGCCGGGCGATCCGTGCCCGTAGACGTAGAGATCGTTCTCGCCGGCGAGCGCCCGCGGGTTCCCGAGCTGGCTGTAATGCACGATCTGCTGGCCCGTGGTCCGCGCGCGCGCGTTCGCGCCGTTCACACACGTCGGGTCGTCGCTCATGAGCAGGATGATGAGGCCGAGCGGATCGACCCAGAACGTGGCGTTGGGAACGAACGCCACCTCGAGCATGGAGGCGTCGATCCAGAGCGGATCGGGCGTGGTGAAGGTGCCGAGATCCGGGGAGTAGAACCTGGCGCGGTGGTAGGTGAGCCCCGTGAGGTCGTCATGGCGCTGGCCGGCGAACCGGAGCGCCGTGAACGGCCCGTCGCGCCGCGTGACCGCGCCGAACGGGCCCAGCTCCTGGCCCGTCGCGGCGCCGGTCGGGTCGACCATCAGCCACGGCGTCGCGGTCGCGTCCGTGACGACGCTGCACCACGGGCCCGCGGCGCTGCCCTCTAGCAGCGGGGTGATCTCGTCGTCGGCGAAGACCCGCCGCACCGAGGCGCCGCCGCTGCTCACCTCCTCGACCGGGGCCTGATCGTCCCAGCCGAACCACGTGCTCGCCCCGTCGCTGCGCACCTCGCCGAGCCGCCGGTTGAACGCGTCGATGTGGTACTGGACGGCGAGCCCGTCGCTGCGCGTCGCGCGCACGAGCGCGTCGAGCCCGTCGTACTCGTAGGTCCAGGCGAAGGAGCCGCCCCCGGGCTCGCGCGACGCGAGCCGACCCTGCGCGTCCCACGTGTACGCCGCGGCGGCGGTGCGGAGCAGGCGCCCGCCGGGCCCCACGTGATCCTCGCCGGAGCGCAGCGGCGTCCCGCTCGGATCGTACCGGATCTGCTCCTCGGCCCCGAGCCCGCTCACCGCGAGCGGCCGTCCGAAGACGTCGAGCTCGTACGTGCGCCCGCCCGCGGCGCTGTCGGCGATCTGCGCGAGCGGGCCGGTCTGGCTCCAGACGTACCGGCGCGCGCGGACGGGATTGCCCGCGGCGTCTTCCAGCGTCGTGACCACGGGTCGACCCGTGCTGTCGCGCTCCGTGCGGACGGCATAGCCGTCCTCCCGGACGCGCGCCGTCTCCTGGCCGAGGGCGTCGACCTCGCGCAGGATCCGCTCCACGCCGGCCGCGGACTCGATCGTGATGGAGTCGATGGCGCTGCTCGGCCCGCGGCCCATCTGGACCTGCCAGCCCGTCGAGTAGCGCTTCGCGGCGGCCCAGCCCTTCTCGTTGAAGGCCCGATCCACCCGGTACCGCCAGCCGCCGACCCGCTGCTCCTCGCGCACGATGCGCCCGGCGGCGTCGCGCTCGAGCAGCACCTCCGTCGCGCCGCGCGTGCCGCGGGCGACGAAGCCGCGATCGTCGTACTCGAGGGTGGTCACGACGTCGCCGTCCTCCCGCCGGATCACCTGGCCGCAGGCGTTGTAGGTGATCCTCCGGACGGTGCCTCCGGCCACCTCGGCGCGCACGACGCGGCCGCGCACGTCGTGCTCGTAGGTCGTCTCCACGCCGGAGAACGTCCTCGTCCGGATCACGCGGCCGCAGGCGTCCCGCTCGATGGTGAGCGGCTCGCCGGCCGGGTTCCTGACCCAGGCGAGCCGCCCCCGCGCGTCGTAGCCGAACCGGTAGCGGCTGCCATCCGATTGCACCTCCTCCACGACGAGGTGCCCGACGTACCGCGCGGCCGAGACGCCGCCGCCCGGATGGCGCATCGACACCGGGCGGCGCGCGCCGTTGAACTGCCGCTCGACGACCACGCCGCCCGGCGCCCGCACCCGCACCGGGAGGCCTCGGCTGTCGTAGTCCAGCTCGAACACGGCGCCCGCCGGCATCTCGACGCGGACGAGCTGCCCGAAGAGGTCGTACGTGTACCGCGTCGTCCCGCCGCCCGGCAGCGTCCGCGCGGCGAGGTTGCCGTGGGCGTCGTGCTCGAAGGTCTCGGTGGAGCCGTCGGGCGCGACGATGCTGAGCGCGCGCCCGCGCTTGTCGTACGTGGTCCGCGTCGTGGCCCCGAGCGGATCGGTGCGCTCGAGCGTCTGGCCGTGGCCGTCGGCGACGAAGGAGTACCGAGCGCCCGCGGGATCACGCACCTCGACGAGGGCGCCGTCCTCGCGGCGCTTCAGGCTGAACGAGCGGCCCATCGCGTCCGTGAAGGACACGAGTCGGCCCGTGGCATCGTAGGTGCTCCGTTCGCTCCCGTCCGGCGTGGTGGCGCGGACGACCTGGCCCGCCGCGTTGTACGAGAGGTGCTTCTGCTGGCCTGCCGGATCTTCGTAGTGCTCGACGAGGCCGAGCCCGTTCCCCCTGTAGCGGAACCGGTACCCGAGGCCGTCGATGACGGTGGTCTCGTGAGGTCCGGGCCCGTACTGGAAGCGCATGTGGAAGAGGCCCTTGGGCCGCGCGTCGATCGCGGCCTCCGGCGCGCCGATCTCGCGGAGGACGTCGGCGCCCTCGAGATCCCCCCAGGTCTCCACGCAGCGCCGCTCCCCCGAGACGTCGTCGTACACGAAGTGGTACCGGAGGCCGCCGGGCTGCTGCTCCAGGACGAGGTAGTGCTCGTCGTCGTACACGTACCGCGTCTCGACGCCGCCCGCGTCGATGGCGCGGACGAGGTCGCCCTTCGCGTCGATCTCGTACGTCACGAGGCGCTTCGTGTGCTCCACCCCGTCCACGTCGGTCATGGCGACCCACCAGCTCTTGTACGGGCCCTCGTGGACGAGCCGCGCGCGGCGGCCGACCGAGTCCACGATCTGGACGACCTCGCGGTCGTCCCAGGTGATGTCCGCGAGGTTGCCGGATCGGTCGCGCAGCTGCGCGAGCCGGAAGGTGCCGGGCGCCTGCGCGGGCTGGAGGACGCGGAGGACGCCGTCGTCGAGGTCGACGACGAGCGCGTCGCCCTCCCAGTACACGCGCCGGCCGAAGGGGAGCAGCACCTGGACGTCGCCGGCCGGGACGGCGAGGGTCGTCGCGCGGAGGGTCTCGTCGATCAGGGTGAGCCGATCGCCCCGGATCTCGGCCTGCCAGCAGAGGGAATGGGACCAGCCGCGGCCGATGCCACACGCCCGCAGGACCGAGGAGGTGCGGTAGGTGCGGATCCAGCTGACCGGCAGGAAGCCGGGCAGGGAGAAGTCGGTCTCCGGCGGCGTGAACATCGCGCCGGTGATGATGTCGACCGGGTGCCCCGCGTTGGCTTGCCCCTCGGCCCCCGGCGCCGCGGGCGGGCTGGGCGGCCCTGCGCCCTGGTTGCTCCCGCCGCCGCCGCCGCCGCCGTTGCCGGCGCCCTGCGGCCCGCCCCCGCCCGGCCCGCCCGCGCCGCCGCCGCCGCCACCGCCTCCCCCGCCGCCGCCGCCGGCGCCGCTCGCCGTCGCGCCGGCGCCGACGGTGATCGACTTGTTCATCTGCCCCATGCTGCCGGTGATGCCGGCCATGCCGAGCTCGATGAGCACGTTGGGCGCGCCCAGCCACGGGAAGCAGGGCCCGCCGGTGTTGAGGCTGACGACCTCCTTCAGCGTGCCGGGCTCGTTGCCGTGGCACGCCTTCATGCAGCCGCCCACGGTGAGGATCTTCGCGCCCTCGATCTTGGTGCGCATGCACGGATCGATGATCCCTTCCGCGACGGTGCCCATCGTCGGATAGGGGATCGGCAACGGGCTCGGGGCGGCCGGGGTAAGGCACACGCTCACCGCCATTCCGGTCATCTGATGACCGGATTTCTCGGTGATGGTGTCCATGTGGAGCGCGGTGACTTTACCCATCGCGGCAAGAGGGTCGCACGCGACGGGCGGCGTGGAAAGCTGACCTCGAGCGGTCGTCGCCGCGAGTCGCGGCGCGCGCGGCGGGCGCGGCGGGTGTGCCCGGACCGGCAGCTGGCCCCGCGCTGGCGCCCCCGCCCCCCGCCAGCGCGGGCGGCGCGGAGCGAAGGACCTCCGAGGCGATTGCGATGGCGATGAATTGCGACATTCTCATGGGAATTGCTACATGGAACGGGCGAGCTCGCTGGTCACCGCTGGCCAGGCCGAGCTCTCCTCGGTTCGATCGCCCGGAGAGGTCATGCCCACGAAGATCAACGTCGCCCAAGCGCTCGCGTCCTCGGAGTCCATCTGGGAGCAGGAGATCGTCCCCGCCCTCCACGACTACATCCGCATTCCCAACAAGTCTCCCGCGTTCGATCCCGCCTGGCGCGAGAACGGCCACATGGACAGGGCCACGTCGCTCATCGAGGCGTGGTGCAAGGCGCAGCCGATCCCCGGGCTCAAGGTCGAGGTCGTGCGCATCGAGGGCCGCACGCCGGTGCTCTTCATGGAGGTGCCGGGCGAGGGCCAGGTCGACGACACGGTGCTGCTGTACGGGCACCTCGACAAGCAGCCGGAGATGGTGGGCTGGCGCGAGGGCCTCAGCCCCTGGGAGCCGGTGCGCGAGGGCGACAAGCTCTACGGCCGCGGCGCCGCCGACGACGGCTACTCGGGCTTCGCGTCGCTCGCGGCGCTGCGCCTGCTGCACGAGCAGCGCATCCCGCACGCGCGCTGCGTGGTGCTCATCGAGGGCTGCGAGGAGAGCGGCAGCCGCGACCTGCCGGCGTACATCGACGCGCTCGCCGGCCGCATCGGCAAGCCGAGCCTCGTCGTGTGCCTCGACTCGGGCTGCGGCAACTACGACCAGCTCTGGACCACGACGTCGCTGCGCGGCCTGGTGCAGGGCACGCTCGAGGTGAACATCCTGCGCGAGGGCGTGCACTCGGGGGTGGGCAGCGGCGTGGTGCCGTCGAGCTTCCGGATCCTGCGGCAGCTCCTGTCGCGCATCGAGGACGAGGCGACCGGCCGCGTGCTCGTCGGCGCGCTGCACGTGAACATCCCGGCGGAGCGCACGGCGCAGGCGCGCGCCGCGGCCGAGGTGCTGGGCGGGACGGTCGTGAGCGAGCTCCCCTGGGTGGACGGGGCGCGCCCGGTGACGGACGACGCGGCGGAGCTCCTGCTCAACCGCACGTGGCGGCCGGCGCTGTCGGTGACCGGCGCCGAGGGGCTGCCGCCGCTCGCGAACGCGGGCAACGTGCTGCGTCCGTTCACGAGGGCGAAGCTCTCGATGCGCATCCCGCCGCGCGTGGAGCCGAACGCGGCGGCGAAGGCGCTGAAGGCGGCGCTGGAGAAGGATCCTCCGTACGGGGCCGAGGTGCGGTTCCACGTGTCCGAGCCGTCGGGGGGATGGGACGCGCCGGCGACGGCGCCCTGGCTGGAGGCGGCGATGCAGGCGTCGTCGAAGGCGTTCTTCGGCAAGCCGGCGATGGGGCTCGGCGAGGGCGGGACGATCCCGTTCATGGCGATGCTCGGTGAGAAGTTCCCGGCGGCGCAGTTCCTGATCACGGGCGTGCTCGGGCCGGGGTCGAACGCGCACGGGCCGAACGAGTTCCTGCACATCGGCATGGCGAAGCGGCTGACCTGCTGCGTGGCAAGCGTGATCGCGGACCACCGCGCGGCGCGCTGAGGGGCGCCGGGAGGGCGTGGGCGAGCGGGGCGAGGAAGGCGAGCGGGACGGGCGGGGCGAGCAGGCCGCGCGGGGCGAGCAGAGCGAGGGAGGCCAGGGCTCCGGGGAGCCCTGCGCGGTCCACGTGGTCTCGTTCCGGCGCGGCGTCGCGATCGCGGAGCGGCCGGACGGCGGGATCGAGATCCGCCGCGGGGAGGAGCCGGCCGTCGGGATCGAGCGCGCCACGCCGGGCCTGCGCGCCGTGGTGGAGGCGCTCGCCGGCGGCGGCGACACCGAGCGGCGGCTCTTGGAGCGGGCCGCGCGCGAGGACGGGGGCGCGGGGCTCATGGAGGTCGCGCACCACCTCGCGCGGCTCGCGCAGCGCGGGCTGCTCGCGTACACGGTGGCGCGCGAGGGCCGGCGGCTCGCGACGCTCGCGGGGGCCACGCCCGAGGAGCCCGCGGGCGGGGCGCGCCACGCGCTGTCGAGGTTCGCGTGGATCCGCAGCGACGGGGGGGCGTGGGTGCTCGAGTCGCCGTTTGGGCGCGGGCGCGTGGAGATCCACGACGCCGAGGCCGCGGCGGTCTGCCACGCGCTCGCGGAGCCACGGACGGTCGAGGAGGTGCTGCGCGCCGCGCGTGGGACGGGAGGGACGGGGGGGACGTCGATCGAGGCGGTGCGCGCGATCGTCGGGCTGCTGCTCGGGTGCGGGGCGCTGGACGGCGGCGGGAGAGGCTCGGAGGAGGCGCTCGCCGGGTGGACCTTCCACGACCTCGCCTTTCACACGCGGAGCCGGCAAGGGCGCCACGACGCGCCGTACGGGGCGACGTATGCTCACCGGGAGACGCTCGCGCCTTCGCCAGCCGTCAAGCCGCGGCCGCCGGGCGAGATCGTCCCGCTCCATCGGCCCGATCTGGAGGCGCTCGCGGCGACCGACGTGCCGTTCACGCAGGTGCTGGAGCGGCGCCGCTCGATCCGCGAGCACGGCGAGCGGCCGATCCGCGCGGAACAGCTCGGCGAGCTGCTCTACCGCGCGGCGAGGATTCGCCGGATCGAGGAGCGCAGCTCCGGACGGGCGTACGAGCAGACCCGGCGGCCGTATCCGAGCGGAGGGGCGTGCCACGCGCTCGAGCTGTACCCGGTCGTGCGCACGTGTGACGGGCTCGGGCCGGGGCTCTACCACTACCGGGCCGACGAGCACGGGCTCAGCGCGCTCTCGGGGCTCACGAGAGAGGCTGTTGCGCTGCTCGAAGGGGCGCGGAGCGCCATGGGCGCGAGCGCGCCGCCGCAGGTGCTGATCGTCGTGGCGGCGCGCTTTCCGAGGGTGAGCTGGGTATACGAGTCGATCGCGTATGCGACGATCCTCAAGGACGTCGGGGGGCTGTACCAGACGCTGTACCTCGTCGCGAGCGCGATGGATCTCGCGGCGTGCGCGGTGGGCGGAGGAGACTCGGACCTCTTCGTGCGGGCGACTGGGCTGGACTACCTCGCGGAGACCTCGGTCGGGGAGATCGCGGTGGGGAGTCGAGCGGAGGACCAGGCGAGGCGATGAGCGACGGAGACCTCGTACCCTCCGGCGTGCCCATCAACCGTTGTTCCAGAGGCCTGCGGTAGGCGCAGCGCCGAGTGAGCGAACCTTGACCGGCCGTGGCGCGATCTCGCGCGTACCACCAAGGTGGTATTCCCGCCGCGCGCCCCTCATGACCCGATGCTGTCCGGTTTCTCGCTGGCACGAGCTCAAGGATCCTGCCCCTGCCGCGTCGGGCGCCTGGTAGAGCGAGGGTGGAATCCTGTGACGTGAAATTCTCCACGGAGAGCGGATCGCCATGGACCAGCGAGCTCGAACGCACGATTGAACACGGAGGCCAGGTCATGCGCTACGGACAAGCAACACTCATCCTGATGGCCTTGGGAACAGGCCTGCTTGGTTGCGCCATCGGCGCCGATGCAGAGGAGTACAGCGACAACGACGAGACGACGGGCGGGGACGCCGCAGAGCTTGTCGGCGAGTCATCCCAAGCCCTGACAGCATCGATCAGCAAGACAGCAACGCAATGCTCGACCACGCTCACTGCGGTTGCCAACGGGTCCGGCGACTACGTGTACGCCTGGTCAGGAACCGACATACCGCGAGACACGAACACGCCAACGATAACGTTCACTCCTACGCAGGACACGAGGATAAATCTGTTCATCATCGATCGCGCGACCGGCGAAATAACATTCGCACAGACACCGGTATGGAGGCACCTGTACGGCGCGTTCTCCGTGTTCGTACCCAACGTCATGACGCCCAACGACGATGGTTACAACGACAGATGGATGGTCGTCGACTCATCCAGACAGATCGGAGTCCCCATCAACGCGCATTCGTACTCGCTGACGATCGTGAATCGGTGGGGCGGTTCCGTGTATCAGAGCAGCGCCAGCGCTGCACCTGGAACTCCGGGCGTCCTCGGAGGTGACATCAGCTGGAACGGCAGGGTGAATGGTACTGGATCTCTGGTTTCAACCGGCGTCTACTACTACACATTCACAATCAGCAATTGTGACAGATCGAGCTCTTACAACGGGAACATTTCTGTGGTTTACTGAGCCGAGCGAGCTCGGTCGACAGCTCGGACCGCTCGCGACATCGTCGATCTGTTCTGATCGAGGTGCCGTCAGCTCGCGCCCCGGGCGGGCGTCCCGCGGCGCGGCGGGGGCGGCCTCGAATCGAACGACACCGCCCGCATCGCGGTCCCCCTCCCCTGTTGTCCCGCGTCGCCGTCGCAAGGACGGCACCGAAGCAGGGATGTCTCAGCGCGCGCGATAAAGCCTGTCGTCGAGCGTGAAGAACGCCTCGCCGCCGCGGCTCACCATCTTCAGCCGGTGGTAGGGGCGTCGCTGCAGCGTGCCGAGCTTTCGGGGCTTTCCCCCCTTGCTCGGCAGGTGAACGACGTCCCATGAGCCGTCGGACATCTCGCCGAGGATGACGACGATCCCGTCCGACACGACCGCGAGCGCCCCGATCGGCGCGTCGGTCCGGTGCAGCGTCACGGCCTGACCCCCGCCGACGGGGACGCGCCGCAGGTCGCGGCCGTCCGCGAAGACGGCGTGATCGCCGGCGATCACCAGCGCAGGCTGCGCCGTCGCGTGCCCGAGCCGGCCGACCTTGGCCAGCATGGAAGGTTTGCCGCCAGCGCGCGCCACCCGGAAGAGCGCGCCCTCGCGCTCCAGGTTCGTGGTTGCATAATAGAGGTGCGTCGCGTCGGCCGCGAGCGCGGCGACGCCCGCCTCCACGGGCGCGATGACCTCGACCCCCGCGCTCTTCCCGAGCCGGACCAGCGACGCCCTCTGCACGGACGAGCGCATCCCGCTCACGATCCGATCCTCGAACGGCGCCGAGACGAAGCAAAGGACGCCGCCCGAATCGACGGGATCGAGCGGCCTGGCGAGCTCGGAGGCGACCACGCTGCGCCCTCCCCCGTCCAGCGCGATGCGATCGACGCGCCCCTCGTTGCCGCGCATCGCGAGCAGCGCGCCATCGACGAAGACGAGGTCCGTGAAAGCGGATCCTTCGTAGGTGGTCAGCGGCGCGAGCGAGCCACGCTCCGGATCGATCAGGACCACGGTGTAGACATCGACGGCCGCCAGCGTCTGCCCGTCGGTGACGAGCGCGCCGAACGGCCCGTCTTCGCTGACGGCGACGCAAGCGAGATCGCGGCCGCGCTGCGCGGCCAGCTCCGCTGCCCTGCCGCGCGCCGACGTCGCGATGGCCCTCGCGGCGGAGAGCCTCACCTTCGCGTCGGCGAGCCCGTCGGGCGTCATGGGCACACGCGCGAGCCGCACCTCGAAGCGCACGAACATCTCGTCCGGGATCTCGCGCACGAACCGCTTCCGGAAGCTCACGACCTGATGGTCCGCGGCATAACGCGCGGCCCCGAGCAGCGTGTCGTCGTCGCGCGCGGCGAGCAGCGCGGCGAGCACGGCCTCGGGCGAGAGGCGCTGGAGGAGCACGAGCGGAGCGTGCTCGTACGCCGGATATCCCGACCATGGGCTCGTGCTGGTCCCGAGCCAGGCGAAGAGCCGCGAGGCGATCGCGCGGTCGTCGTCCCCTGACGCCCGGAGCGCCGCGATCCCGGCGTCGAACACCACGTCCCCGTCGACCGGCGGCAGGCCGAGCGGGCCGGCCTCGAGGGAGAGCATCCCCTCGCGCAGCGCCTCCGGGGCGGCCTCCATCCAGCGATCTCGCTCGGTATCCCCTCGTGCGAGGTCCCGCTCGTCGGCCTCGTGACGGGCGAGCGGCTCGGTGACGCCGCGCGCTGCCAGCAGGCGCAGCAGCGCCGGACCGTCGACGAGATCCGCGTCGGAGAACGCCCCCTCGAGGCGCACCGATTGCCCGTGGTGGTACGAGAGCACGCCCACGCGCAGGAACAACCCGCGCAGCTCGATGGCGAGGTCCCCAAGACACCTGCAGTGGAACGGCGGCCCGCCTTCGACGATCCGGAGCGCTTCGCGCAGCGCCGGCAGCTCCTCGGCCTTGAACGTCGCCAGCACCTGGCCGCCCATGGGTTTGCCGTGCACAGCGCCGCCCTCGATCACACGGGCGCTTCGGGCTCGCGCGAAGAGCGCGTCGATGTCCGACTGCGAAGGGGGAGGCGGCATCTCAGGCATGGGCGGCCTCGCGGTTCATCCTGGCCCGCAGCATACACAGAGCCGCTGCTCACGCGCCACGGCGTGCCCTCGCCCGCGGCGTGCGGTGACGAGCGCCACCCCGGCGGCCCGGGATCCCGGGCTCACGGGGTCGGGGATTCTGACCACGACCAACCCATTCACATGCGCACGTGAACCCGTTCACATGCGCATGTGAACGCCCAGCACGGGAAGCAGCTCCCGGTAGGCGCTCAGCACCTCCTCCGGGACGTCGACATGCCCGATGAATCCCCTCCCCCTCGGGCCGTAGCCGCTCTCGTCGTCGTGGAGCCTCGGGATCTCCCCCGAGAGGAGCGACAGGAACCGCTCCATCTCCCACAGCGGCGCGGCCTCCTGCTCACACGCGGCCGTGAAGCGGAGCGCTCCGTCCCTCGCCTCCACCTCCGGCACGAAGGCCGCGTAATTCACGAATAGCGCGCGCTCCAGGCCGTCGCTCCAGGCCTTCTCGAACGAGGCGCCGGTCCTCCGCTGCATCGTCGGGTCCTGCATCAGGACGATCGTCTCGGGGCGCAGGCCCCGCTCCTTCAGCACCCGGAGCGCGAAGGTCGCGTTGTTGCCGCAGTTGGTCGACTCGACCTCGAGCACCACCTCCCGGACGTCGACGCCAGCGTGGATCCGCGCGACCTCCGCCAGGATCACGGCCTCCGGCTTGCCCGCCGCGTCGATGCCCGCGTACTTGCGGCTGGCCTTCACGGCATTCACCAGATGCACCGTGGAATGGCCGATGCCGCCGGCGATCATCAGCCGATCCGCCAGCCCGCGCCCGCAGGCCTCCGCCGCCCGCTCGGCCGCGGCGAGGACCCCGCTCCCGAGGAGGATCAGCAGATCGGCCCGCGGCCGGCCAAACGCCTGCTCGCAGGCCTCCGCGGTGAGCGACGGGACGTCGCGCACCGCCAGGAACCGGCTGATGAGGTTCACGTGTCGCGCGGAGCTCTCGCTCGCCGGGTGGGCAGCCGCCATCTCTTCCCTCTCGGCCGAAGCTCTAGCACGGCCCGCCGGGGATCTCCCCGACGGCGTCGCGGCCGGCGCGCGCATCGCACGCCGGACGCCGCACGGCCGCGCGATCGGCGGCCCTCGGAGAAACGCGGCGCGAGGGCTACCGCGCCAGGATCCAGTCCCGGATCCCGTTCCAGAACAGATCCTTGGCGTCATCGGCGAGGAAGATGTCGTTGTGGCCGATGTCGCCGAGCTGGCCCCCCGCGGCGGGAGCGCTCTGCACGATCGAGCTCCTGTCCGTGCTGCCGAGCAGCGTCGTCGTGTAAACGCCGGATTGCCCGAAGCCGCCGCCCGCGCCGACGTAAAGCACCGGCACGGTAATGGCGCCGAGGTGATCGGCGATGGTGGGCCCCGGATCGCCGCACATGGCCCGCTCCGAGTC
This sequence comes from Sorangium cellulosum, assembly GCF_002950945.1. GTDB lineage: Bacteria > Myxococcota_A > Polyangia > Polyangiales > Polyangiaceae > Sorangium > Sorangium cellulosum_E. The sequence continues at coordinate 3,597,150 of NZ_CP012673.1, read as the reverse complement.
GATGAGCCCCTTGATCGGCTGGTACGGCGCGGCCTGCGCCTCGACCGAGAACCAGCGCGACTCATCCGTCAGATACGTCAGATCGACCGGCAGGCCGTTCGTGTCGAACGTGCCGCCGACGAGGTGATAGAAGGGCGTGGGCGGGCGCCCGTCCTCGAGCAAGTACGTCGCCTGGCCGGCGAGCAGCGCCGCCTGCCGGTTGCTCATGCCGGCGAGGATGGGCGAGGCGCCGGTGGGATCCGCGAGCGCCGCGCCCCCGAGCGCCGAGATCACGGAGCCGAGGGACGAGTAATACCGGTCGCTCCGCGAGGTATCGTTGTACTGGGCGAGGTTCACGTCGAGGCGCTCGCAGGCGTAATCCCGGCGCAGCTGGCCCTCCGGGGTGCTCAGGTCGGTCTTCAGGTAGATGTCGACGGGGATGATCCCGTCGACGTGCCGCCGCGCCAGGATCGGCACCTGGGACTCGCGCCCCGCATAGGCATACGCGAGCTGGCCGCCGCGGCTCCAGCCGAGCAGCTTTATCTTGGAGCCGGCGCTGTGGGCAGGCGCCTCGCGGGTGAGATCCCGGTTCACGCGCGCGATCGAGAGCGCGATGCCCAGGTCGTCCGCGTCCTTCTCCATCCCCCACGCGCTCATGAACGAGGTGTCGGCGGTCCCGGCGGGGACGCGGGTCCAGCGGAGATCGATGCCCCACACGTCGATCCCCTCCCGGGCGAGGAACTCCGCGAACGTGTTGCGATCGGGCGCGTCAAGGAAGGCGCCGCGGAAGGGCCACGCGTCGCCGTGCACCAGCATCACCGCCTCGCTCAGCTCCGCGGGCCGGTAGCGCGACTTCTCGCGGACGACCCGGTGCAGACCGATGACGTCGCGCGCGCCCGGGCCGACCTGCACGTCGACCGTGTACTCGGCGATGTGGTTGTCCGCATCGATGATCCTGCGGTGGGGCCGCTCGATGTCGCAGGAGCCCGCGAACGCGGCGCCGTAGAGGCTGCGGACCGCGGCGTCGCAGGCGTCGTGGAACGTCTCCCAGAGCCGGTGCTCCAGGACGATCGCCTCCATGTCCGGCGGGCCGCCCGAGGCCGGCATCAGGCCCGGATCGGCCTCGATCGACGGCGCGTCGGGCGCGACGGGCTCCGCGATGCACCCGCCGCCGGCGGCGAGCGCGGCGGCCGCCGCGAGGGCCAGGGCGCCTCGACCGAGGCCCGTCCGGCGGCCCGGGGCGGCGGAGAGATCACCGGTGGGCCCCGGCGACGGGTCGGGCGAGACGACGAAAGGTGGAACGCCGGCGCCGAACTGAAGCTGCCACGGATGTGATGTCATCGTGCGAGTCTCCTGCGATGGAAAGCAGCTCTCCATCCATTGAAGCAAGCGCATGCTCGCGCGCAGGGTGCCTGTCCCGCGCGTCGCCGCAGAGGCCGAGTCACGCGGCCTCGCGAGGGCAAGAGCAAGCCTGGTGCCAGGAGGGAGGAGCGCCGCAGAACGCGGGCTTTACAGGGATTGACGCGCGCCGGACGCGCGAGGCCCACGCGGCGCGAGGGGGTGCGAGCGGGTGCCAGACGCGGGCGTGCCAGCGTGCCAGCGTGCCAGCGTGCCAGCACGCGCGTTCCGCCTCGCTCGGAGAGGGCGCGGCGCTCGTCAGGGTCTGGGCGAGGTCAGTCGCAGGCCGCCGCCGCGCAGGCGGCGGCTCGCGGAGGGCGCGGCGATCGTCGGGGTCGGGGGGGAGAGGTCCCGGGGGGGAGGGTCAGTCGCAGGCCGCCGCCGCGCAGGCGGCGGACTCGGCGGCGCACGCGTCGGCCATACACACGTCGCAGGCGTCGAGCGGCCCGGCGCCCTCGGTACACGCGTCCTCGCACGCGCCGTAACCGGCGGTGATCTGGCAGCGCAGGACGCCGGTAAGCTGCTCCGCCGCGCCCGGGCAGCTGTCGACCACACAACCGTAGACGTCGGCGTTGCTCGCGGCCGCGGCGGTGCACGCGAGCGCCTCCGCGCACGTCGCCGCGCCGGAGCCGAACCACGTCTCGGCGGGGACGCCGCGCTCGTAGCTGCAGGTGTCGACGCCGGGGCGGCGCGGGAAATACGGGCCGATGAGCATGCACATCTCGTCCCGCGTGGTCAGGCCCTGCGCGACGTCGCGCGGCTCGGTGTTCACGTAATCGCAGCGGAAATCGAGCGCCTCGCCCGCCTTGACCTCGAGCGGCGTGTCGAAGACCTTCACGGGCACCTGCTCCCACGCCTCGTTCGTGTAGATCTCGTCCATCCCGCCGCCGGCGCGGACGTGGTGGGCGGCGAAGCCCACGCCGCGGCGGTGCATGTGGGACTGGACCCGCACGAGCGAGATGTCCTCGGCGATCGGGCACCGCATGCGCGACGAGGCCTCTCCCTGCGCGGGCACCCGGATGAACGGGTTGTAATGAAACAGCATGCCCGCCTCCTGCTCGACCTGCTCCGGCAGGATCGTGTGGAGGTTCACGCGCGCGTCCGCCTCGAGCGGCTCCGGCGTGGCGTTCAGGTAATGTGTGTTCATGACGAGCACGGTGCCCGGCTCCACCCGGAGCGCCACCCCGTCCGGGAGCTCGCCGAGGAACGACTCGCCCTCATACGACTGCGAGCCGGCGATCACCCCGGTGATCTCCCAGGCGGCCGTGGCGCCTCTGTTGCAATCGTGGACCTCGGTCGCGTCGACCGCGATGCCCTCGCGCGTCTCGGCCGGGATCTCCCGGTACGCCGTCTTGTACAGGATGACATGATGGCTCCCGGACGAGAACCGCACCTCGTCGCGCTGCACATAGAGCCCCTCGGGGGGCGCGACGAACAGCTTGCAGCGCTCGATCTCCTGCCCCGGCGCAACCGTCGAGACCATGCGGTACTGGACGCCGGCGCCGGGCGGAGGCGGCTCGAGGAGATCGCTGTCCGGCGACGGATCACCGGTGCCTCCGGAGGAGCACCCGGCGAGCGCCTGCGCGCCGAGCAGTGCGATGAGGACGATGGACGTGCGCATGGACAGGATCCCGCTGCCTTCCTGGGGACAGCCCGGCGTTCTTTCCTTCCCGCACGCGCGCAGGATCACGCCCGTCCCGCGCAGGCGCGGCGACGTACGCTCCCGCGCTGCGCGCCGGCGGAGCCGAGCTGTCTTCCTGGAGGTGGGTTCCCGGACGGCGGGGGATCGTTCACTCGGCGAGCGCAACTTCCATCGCGGCGCCGACCTGGGCGTACGGCGCGCGGACGGCGCCGGCGCTCGCCGGGATGAACCGGAGCGGCAGCTCCACCGGGCCGCGCACGGTGATCGCGCGGTTGTACTGGAGCTCCCCCGCGCCGCGCTCGATCCGCCGGAAGCGCGCGAGCAGCGTCTCGAGCGCCACGCGCATCTCCACGCGGGCCAGCGCCGCGCCGATGCAGAAGTGAATGCCGTGCCCGAAGCTGACCGAGCCCTGCGAGCCGCGGTGCAGGTCGAACCGGTCCGGATCGGGGAACTTCCGCTCATCCCGGTTGGCAGAGGACAGGAACGGGAGCACCAGCGCCCCCGCGGGCACCGTCACCCCGGAGAGCGTGACGTCCCTGGTCGCGATCCGGGGCAGCGCCAGGACCGTGCCGTCGTAGCGGAGGATCTCCTCGATGAACAGCGGGATCAGGGCGGGATCGGCCCGCAGGCGGTCCATCATGCTGGGATGGGCGGCCAGGTAGATCATGGAGTTGCAGAGGAGGTGCGTCGTGGTCTCCAGCCCGCCGATCAGGAGGAGGACGAGGAAGTCGATGATCTCGGTGTCCGTGAGCCGCTGCCCGTCGACCTCGGCGCGGATCAGGTCCGTCACCGTGTCCTCCGCGGGCGCGCGGCGCCGCGCCGCGATGACCTCCCGGATGTACCCGGAGAGATCCGCGATGGTCTGGCGCACGCGCTCCGCGTCCTCGGGCCGGTCCGGCGTGATGGAGAGGATATCGTCGGTCCAGCGTTTGAAATTGCGGCGGAGCGCGGGGTCCATCCCGAGGAGCTCGCCGATGACGAAGGCCGGCAGGGGCAGGGCGAACCCGTCGACGAACTCGACCTCTCCCACGAGATCGCCCACGAGCGTGTCGGCGATGGCGCGGACGCGCGGCTCCAGCCGGGCGACGGTGCTCGCCCCGAACGCCCGGTGGATCAGGCCGCGGAGCCGCGCGTGCGCAGGCGGATCCATGGCGAGCATCGAGTTGGCCATGGGGTTGTAACCCACCCAGGGCGGCTCCCACGCCGCCTTGAAGCCCCCCGACGAGAAGAGATCAGGGTTCTTGAGGACGAAGAGCACGTCCTCGTAGCGCGTCACGGCCCACATGCCGCCAGGCTCGATCTGACATACCGGGCTCACGCGCCGGAGCTCGGCGAGGCGAGGATACGGGTCCGCACGAAACGCTGGATCGAACACGTTGATCGTTTGATTCATCGCAGTTACCCCCGGCCCTCGAGGCCAGCACGGAGCCGCCCGGGGCCGGCCGCGCCCAGATGGCTCGATTAACGCGGCGAGCACCCCCGTGCGCCGCCTGACAACAAGTCAGGAAATACCTTTGCCATAGTAGGGCTACATATGCAATCACTACCGTCCAGGTCGAGCGTTTGGTTCTTCTTGACCACATAGACCTTCCTCCACCGCATCTTCCTGACAGTGGAGACACGCGCCCGCGCTCCACGGCGCGCCCCGATCTCGCGGCCCGCGCCGATCTAGCCCGGTCTTCCTCCGTCTCTGGCCCACGCCCCCCAGAGCGGCGGTCACCCGCACAGGAGACGGGCCCAGATCGGCGTTTTCGGCGCGGAGGCGCACTCCTGTGCGCTGAGCACCGAAAACGTCGAGATGGGCCCGTATCCGAAGCGGGTGACCGCCGCTCTCCAGAGCGGCGTTTTCGGCGCGGAGGCGCACTCCTGTGCGCTGAGCACCGAAAACGCCGAGATGGGCCCGTATCCGAAGCGGGTGACCGCCGCTCTAAAGGCGGTTGTGCCAGCCGAGCATGACGCGCATGTGGGTCACCTGCGTCCGCTGCGGCGGGGGTCCGATGATCAGGATTCGCCCGTCCGGAGCCACGGTGTAGCTCCGCATGTCCACATCGGCTTGCCCGAAGGGCCTGTCGTAAACGAGCGCCGGCGGCCCGACCGGGCGGGCGTCGCCGGGCGAGAGGGGGACCGCGTACAGCTTGCCGTCGGCGCGGTAGTAGATACGCGCGCCGTCAGGGGCCCAGGTCGGCTCGGTGCCGCCGCGCGTCGAGATCTGCCGCTTCACCTTGCCGTCGGGGAAGGAGCTCACGTAGACCTGCCGGCCGGCGGCGTCGTCGGACGTGTACGCGAGCCAGCGGCCGTCCGGCGAGAAGCGAGGATACCGGTCGTCGGCCGTGTCCGTGACGAAGCTCCGCGCCTCGGCGGGATCGCCCAGCGAAAATACCCAGATGTCGCGCTGCGACTGCCCGGCGAGGGCCATGGACAGGGCGACATGCCGGCTGTCGGGGGACCAGTCGAGGCCGAACGCATAACTGCCCAGCGCGTCGGTGAGCCGCCGCTCGTCGCCGGAGGCGAGCGATTTCACCCACGCGCCGAAGCGCCCGTCGCGCAGGCTGCTGAACGCGAGCCAGGCCCCGTCGGGCGAGATGGCGGCCGACTGGACGTCGAGGTCGAACACGATGCGATCGAAGGTGCCGCGGCCCTCCTCGCGCACGAAGGCCGCGTACGCGTCCTGCTTGAGGACCACGGAGAGCTTCTTGCCGTCGGCGGAGAAGCGCGGCTCCGCGAACGGGAGGATGTCGGCGGAGAAGGGCGTGGTCGCGCCGCCCTCGCCGAGCCACGCGAGCTGGCTCTCTTCCTGGAAGATGGAGCCGGGCACCCAGACGAGCGTGCCCTCGTCGGAGACGTCGAAGAAGGCCGCCCAGTCCGCGCCGTCGGTGAGCACGCCGTCGACGATGGCGTGCTCCGGCCCGGCGACCCGCCGGGCGGCGACGTCGAACCGGGCCGCGTAGATCGTGCCCTTGCGCTCCCAGAGCAGGTGATCGCCGCGCGGCGTGCGGGCGAACCGCGGGGTGGAGCCGTCGTGGACCACGGTCGCCCGCGCACCGGTCGCGAGCTCGACCACCTCGATCCGGGTGAGCTTCTTGCCGTCCCAGGAGGTGAACAGGACCGCCCGGTTGTCCGGCAGCACGCAGGGGAGCGCCTCGGCGTAGTCCCCGAGCTCCGGGCGCACCGCGGTGACGGGCTGGAGCTCGCCCCCGAGCTCCGGGACGCGCATGAGCCCCTTGCCCCACTCCGAGAAGAACGAGAGGACGCCGTCGGTGCCCCACGTGGAGCCCGCGGACCAGGCGGTGGCGGCGACCCTCACGCTGTTGCCGCCGAGCAGCCGCCGCTTCCAGAGCTCGCCGCCGCGGTAGAAGGCGACCCACTGGCCGTCGGGCGAGAAGGTGGGGTCCCACCCGTCCTCGGTGCCCTGGAGCGGGACGGTGGTCCCGTCGTCGAGGCTCCGCGACCAGAGCCCGAAGATGCCGTCCGGACCCGCCGCGCCGAAGACGACGTGGCGGCCGTCGTCGGAGATCGCGAGGCGCAGCTTCGCGAGCTGGGCCTGCGGGCCCGGGAACAGGAGGTCGAGCCGGCGCGCGGGCTGCGCCGGCGGCGGGGCCTGCAGGGCGGCCGTGAGCCCCGAGGCGGCGGCGGCGCCGACCGCCGCGGCGCCGGCCATCGCGAGCACGAGCCGGCGCGGGGACGACCGGGGCGCGGCGCGCGCCGGCGCGGGGACGACCGAGGCGCGGCCGGCAGGCGCGGCAGCGCCGGAGGCCCGGCTCGGCGGCGCGGGGACGGCCGAGGCGCGGCCGGCCGGCGCGGGCGCGGCGACGGCGGACGGGATGGCGGCGGCGCGGCCGGCGGGCGGGGGCGCCGAGGCGCGGCCGGCGGGCGGGGGCGCCGAGGCGCGGCCGGCAAGCGCGGGCGCGGCGGCGCCTCCGCTGGCAGCAAGCGCAGGCGCGGGCGCTCCACCGGCAGGTGCGGGCGCGGCGGCGCCTCCACCGGCAGGCGCTGCCGCGGGCCCCGCCGGCGCCGGCGCGAAGGCGGCGGCTCCGCCCACCGGCGCCGGCGTGGGCGCTGACGGAAACGTCGTGCGGGGGGCGCGCGCCTCGCGCAGCGCCTCCTCGAGCTCCAGGCAGACCTCGCCGATGTGGGGGATCCGCCGGGCCGGGTCCTTCGCGAGGCAGCGCCGCAGGACGTCGACCACACGCGCCGGCGCCTCGGGCGGGACCGCGGCCATGTCGGGCTCCCGCTCCAGGGTGGCCGCGAGCCGATCGGCCACGGTGTCGCCCGGGAAAGCCGTCGCGTCGGTCAGGCACTCGTACAGGATCACGCCGAACGCGAAGATGTCGGCGCGCCGATCCACGTTGCGGCCCCGGATCTGCTCGGGGCTCATGTACCCCGGCGTGCCGAGGATCACGAACGGCTGGGTGAGGGTCCTCGCCGACAGGGGCGGCGTGTTCGAGGCGAGCAGCGCGCCCGCCTCGTCCGCGTCGGGGTGCACCGCCCGCGCGAGCCCGAAGTCGACCACCTTGACCTTGCCGTCGCGCGTGAGCAGGACGTTGCTCGGCTTGAGATCGCGGTGCATGAGGGCCGCCTCGTGCGCCGCCTCGACGCCCCTGCCGATCTGGAGCGCGAGCGAGAGCGCCTCGAGCACCGGGAGCGGGCCGCGGGCGAGCCGCTCCGCGAGCGTGGAGCCGACGACGAGCTCCATGACGAGGTAGTCGGCGTCGTCCTGCTCCAGGCCGTAGACCGTGGCGATGTTGGGGTGCGAGATCGAGGCGAGCAGCTTGGCCTCGCGCCGGAGCCGCGCGCGCTGCGCGAGGTCGTCCGTGGACGCGTGCGGGAGCGCCTTGATCGCGACGGGCCGCTGGAGGCGCGTGTCCCGGCCGGCGAAGACGATCCCCATGCCGCCCCGCGCGATGAGCCCGGTGATCTCGTAGGCGCCGATCCGGCGCCCCACGATGGCCGCGAGGTCGGCGTCCTCCCGCGTCGGCGGGTCGAACGAGCGCGGGCGCACGTCGGCCCGCCCCGTGCCGGCCGCGCGATCCCGCGCGGAGGGCGTCGCGGCGAGCGTGGCGCCGCGCCCCGTGGGGCTGACCGGCCCCGGCGCGAGCACGTCGGGGTCGAGGGGGCGCTCGAGCGTCCGGTCGTCCTGCCCGTTCGATGCGCCGGGGTCGCCGTCGCGTGCGTCGCTGTCCGCCTTCACACCACGTCGTCCTGGAGAGGGCGCCAAGGATACGCGGCCCGCGCGCGCCGCGTAAGGCGCGCGAACGCAAACAGCCGGCGGCCTCGGCGCCGGGTCACGTGAGGGGATGTGCGCTGCCGTGACGCCGGGCGCGCGCGCCGGGGTCAAGCGCGCCGGCGCGGCGCGATCCCCGTGCGGGCTCCCCGTGTGTCCGCCCGAGGAGCACGTCCGCGAGCCGCTCCAGGGCCCGGAACACGTGGGACCCGAGAGTCGAGGCTCAGCGGAGCCTCCGCGCCGGCAGGCGCGTCCAGTGACGCGCCCTGCCGGCCGCGGGCATGGCGTCCCCCGCGCGCGCGGGTCGACCGTGGTCAGGCGACCCTTCGCCGGGAGCGGTTACTCGAGGCGCGGCGGCGTCCACCTCATCCACCGGGCCAGGTCGGCCCTCGCCCCGTCGGCCCGGAGCACGTTGGTGTTGTCGGTGCCGCCGCCGACGAGGAACTTCTTCACGTACGCCTCGAGGACCGCCCGCTGCGAGGACGGGAACTGGCAGTGGGTATGGTAGCTGGTCTGCCAGTAGCCCATCTTGTCGGGCACGCCGAGCCCCTCCCAGATCGCGTGGGCGATGGACCCGGCCGTGAAGGTGCTGTCGATGCCGAGCCAGTCGACCTGGTTGTCGATGACGAGCAGCGCGCGCGGGGCGACGAGGCCCATCACCATGTGATGATCGAACGGCAGGTTGTTCACCCTGCTGCCGAAGGTCGAGCCGAAGTTCGAGCGGAACCACGGCTGCTCGTTCGCCGCGTTGGACAGCGTCTGCACGTTCTCCCCGGCGTTCGACCCTGCCTGCGAGACGCGCCAACTCGCCGAGCCGCCGGCGCCCGACTCCTGCGGGATCGTCAGCGCGATGCGCTCGTCGAACGCGCCCGCCATGAGGGCCCCCTTGCCGTTCCGCGAGCAACCCGTCACGGCGATGCGCCGCGTGTCGATGTTGGCTGCCGGGGTCTTCTCCAGCGCGTCGATGACCCGGCTGATGCCCCAGGCCCACGCGATCATCGAGCTGGCCGCGTGGCTCCTGCCGTAGAGGTCGTAGAACTTGCCCGTCCCACGCGAGCCGCCCCCGCTCTGGGCGCCCATCCCGTTGTTGTCGAAGTTCGCCATCGCCACGCCGTTCCGGCTGAACACGCTGGTGTCCAGGTTGTTGCCGCCGACGCCGATGACGAGCGGAATGGCACCCGCCGGCGCCCCGGAAGGCCGGCTGATGTCGATGGAGAAGGAGATGTTCCTTCCCGCCTCGTTGACGCCGACCGTCAGCCTGTTCCCCGAGAACGAGCCGGTGACATTGGACCTGGACACCGCGGGCTTCGGTCCGGACTCATACTCCTCGACCTGCGCCTTGATCTCCGCGCGCCGGCATGCCCACTCCGACTTCCTCGTGATGCGAGATCCGCTCACGTTCAGGAACGGGTCCTGATGGGTCTCGAACGCCGGCAGCGCCGACGCGGCAGGCAACGTCGGCCTGGGGCAGCTCGCGCCGCTGTCTTCGACAGCGCCCGACCCGCCGCCGGACCCGCCGCCGCCGCCGGAGCCTCCTGACCCGCCGCTGCCGCCGGAGCCGCCGCTGCCACCCGCGCCACCCGCGCCGCCGGCCCCGCCGGAGCCGCCCGCCCCGCCGCCGCCGGAGCCGCTGGTCGACGAGGAGCTCGAGGACGAGCTCGAGCTGCTGCTGGAGGAAGTGGTCGTGCTGCTGCTCGATCCGCCGCTACCGGAGACAGAGACGAGCGTGGGCCTCCCGGTGCCGTTCGCGCAGAACCCAAAGGACACCTCGGCGTTCGGGGCCAGCGTTCCGTTGTAGGGCAGGTTGGCGGCGGTGAGCTGCCCGCCCGACGACGAGGTCCGCGCGTTCCACGCGTTGCTCACCGTCGTTCCGTTGAGCCCGACGACCACGCTCCAGGAGGTGGTGGTGCTCCGGTCCATGCTCGTGTTCTTGACCGTCACGTTCGCGCAGTATCCAGCGCTCCACTGCGACTGGAGCGCGATCTCCGCCGACAGCGAGGAGTCCGCGCTGCTCAGCTCGGACTCCAGGGAGTCGCTGTACTCCTCGTCATCAAACGACCCGACGGTGCAGGCGACAAGGCAGCATGCGAACGGAGCGGAGAGGTAGCCAAGCAAGCGAGTGATTCGCATTAAGTTTCTCCATGATCGGACCGGGTGAGCCGCGGGCTTCTGCTCAAGAGGGATACTTGAACCAGCGAGACGCCTGCGAGCTCCCCCGCTCAATTCGGTCGGTCGGACATTGCGGGTTTCGCGGAGTCAATCGGGTTCCGCATGGATCATGCTCGAACCGGTCGTGCCGCGTCTTCCTCCGTCGGGAAGACCGAACCGCAACGCGACCGCATGTATATTCCCGATGGAAGGCGCTTCGATCACGCTGCTTGCAGGGGCAGCCCGCATCCCTCGGAATCCGGGCGATGAGCCTGCTCGGAATGCAGCGTCGCTGAACACTTCGCGCGCTGTCGCACGAGAACGTCGGTGCTGGGCAGGAGACCGTGGTGCATCGTGAACAGGCTTGGCGGCGCGTGAGCCGATCGCCGCTCGAGAGACGCCGTACGCGACCGGGAGCGCCCAATTTCAGCCAGAGGCGAGCGTCGCGGTTCCGCCTTGACATCCGCATATCGCACTGCTTTTCCTTCGCCCTCCTCCCTGGGCCACTCCCCTCCACTTGAAAGGTGAATGCCGATGACGCTCGCTGCGGAAAACGAGAAGTTACGTTGGTCGGGCCGACCACATCCTAAACGGTCCCATTCAATGACGATCCTGAGGGTGCCGCTCCTTCTTGTCGGGCTCCTGAGCGTCGCGCTCGCAACCGCCTGCTCCTCGAGCGGCGCCGGCGGGCCGAACGGGACGACCAGCGGTGGGGGCAGCGTGAGCGGCTCCGGCGGCGAGGACGGCACCGGAGGCTCGGGCGGAGACATCGCTGGAAGCGGAGGCAGCACGGGCACGGGAGGCACGACCGGGGGCACGGGCGGGATGTCGGGCTCCGACGAGGTGTACCCCGTGCCGGACTCGCTGCCGAACGAGACCGGTGCAGACCTCTGGCTCAGGTACCCGAAGCTCCCGATTCCGGGGCGCCTCGCGGAGTATCAGGCGGCTTTCAAGCGCGTGGTCAAGTCGGGGAGCAGCGCCACCCTGGACATCGCCGAGGCCGAGCTCGTCAAGGGCCTGGGCGGACTGACCGGTGGAACAATGGAGACCGGCGCTGCCGTCGAGGGACCGGGCGCCGTGGTGATCGGGACGGCCACCGCCGACATCATCAAGGACCTGCCGCTCGCGGCGCGTGTCGGCGCCCTGGGCCCCGAGGGCTACCTCGTCGAAGCCGCGGACGTGGGCGGCCAGCCGGTGATCGCCGTGGCGGGCAATACGGAGGTGGGCGTGCTCTATGGCACCTTCGCGCTCCTCCGGCACGTCCAGAGCCACAGCTCCATCAAGGAGCTGTCGCTCACCGGATCTCCCAAGATCGAGCATCGGATCCTGAACCACTGGGACAACCTCGACCGCACCGTGGAGCGCGGCTACGCGGGCCGATCCCTCTGGGACTGGAACGCGCTGCCGGGCACCCTGTCCCCCCGTTACAAGGACTATGCGAGGGCCAACGCCTCCCTTGGCATCAACGGAACCGTGCTCACGAACGTGAACGCCAACGCGCAGGTCCTGACGCCATCGTACATCACAAAGGTCAAGGCGCTCGCCGACGTCTTCCGTCCTTATGGCATCAAGGTCTACCTCACGGCCCGCTTCAGCGCTCCGATCGAGATCGGCGATCTGAGCACGGCCGATCCGACCAACGCCAACGTCAAACGATGGTGGGCGAGCAAGGTCGACGAGATCTATCAGCAGATCCCCGACTTCGGGGGCTTCCTGGTCAAGGCGAACTCCGAGGGGCAGCCAGGGCCGCAGCAGTACGGGCGGAACCACGCCGACGGCGCCAACATGCTCGCCGACGCGCTCGCGCCGCACGACGGCATCGTGATGTGGCGCGCCTTCGTCTACTCGGACGACAGCCCCCCGGACCGCATCAAGGAGGCCTACGAGGAGTTCAAGCCCCTGGACGGTGATTTCAAGGACAACGTCCTCGTGCAGGCCAAGAACGGCCCGCTCGATTTCCAGCCACGAGAGCCGTTCCATCCGCTCTTTGGAGCCATGCCAGGGACGCCCCTGGCCCTCGAGCTCCAGATCACGAAGGAGTACCTCGGCGAAGATACACACCTCGCCTACCTCGGCCCGCTGTTCGAGGAGGTCCTCAAGGCGGACACCTATGCGGACGGCGAGGGCTCGACCGTGGCGCGGGTCATCGACGGCACCCTCCATGGCTACACGACCACCGCGATCGCGGGCGTCGCCAACATCGGGGACGACACGAACTGGACCGGGTCCCACATGAACCAGGCGAACTGGTACACGTTCGGACGCCTGGCGTGGAATCCAGACCTCTCCTCGGAGGCCATCGCCGAGGAGTGGGTGCGCCAGACCTTCTCGAACGACCCCGCCGTCGTCACGCCGGTCGTCCAGATGATGATGAGCTCCCACCAGACGCTCGTCGACTACATGACGCCGCTCGGCCTGGTCCACATCATGGGCAGCGACCATCACTACGGGCCAGCCCCGTGGGTGAGCAACCTGGGCCGCGCCGAGTGGAACCCGGTCTACTACCACAAGGCGGACGCGAACGGCATCGGCTTCAACCGCACCTCGTCGGGCAGCAACGCCGTTGCCCAGTACTTCGCGCCGGTGGGGGAGACGTTTGGGAGTCGGGACACGGTGCCCGACGATTTCCTGCTCTTCTTCCACCACGTCGGCTGGCAAGACAAGCTGAGCTCGGGGAAGACGGTCTGGGAGGAGCTCGTCCACCGTTACAGCCTCGGCGTCGATGGCGTGGGGCTCATGCGAAACACATGGGAGTCCGTCGAGGGCCGTATCGACGACCAGCGCTTCGGTGATGTGAACGAGTTCCTGGAGATCCAGCACTACGAAGCGCGCTGGTGGCGCGACGCGTGCCTCTCCTACTTCGGCCAGGTCTCGCGGCTCCAGATCCCGAGCGGTTACGCCGCCCCGGCGAACTCGCTGAGCTTCTACCAGGGGCTCAGCTGCCCAGCCGACGCGAAGAAGCCCCGCTGCTCGCAGGTCTACACGGGCAGCCCGTCACCGGCCATTCTCCCGTGAGGAACCGGCCGGCTCGGCCCGGCCCGACCGGAGTGTCCCGCGTCCCCCGCCGGGCCCACGCCTGCCCGGCGGGGGCGCTCCAGCGTCACCTGCCCCCGGAACCCCGTCGTTAACCGCCGCCCGGCGCGCCGGTCCACCGCAGATCGGCGACCGTGCCGTGGTGATCGCTCCCTATCGATCGCGCCACCCAGGCGCGCTCGGCGGCCCAGCCCGCCCCGAGGAGGATGTGGTCGATCCGGGCGCGGAGCAGCCTCGTCTTCTTCGTGAAGCCGTAGCCGAAGCCGGCGACGGAGAACGCGTTGGTGAACTCCGACCAGAGATCGCGGTAGATGCCGCTCTCCACCGGCATGTTGAAGTCCCCGGCGATGAGGAGCGGCCCGGCGGCGCGTCTGGCCCACTCCCTCGCGAGCTCCGACTCCCAGCGGCGGGCGGCGGTGTTGGCCTCGAGCTCGGGCACGCCGGAGAGCCGCCGGACGGCGATCGCCTCCAGCCCGTCGCGCACCGTGTCCAGGTGGAGGTTGAGCAGAGAGAAGACGCCGTGGGGGCTCTCGAGCTCGTAGAGGGTGATCGCCCCGGAGCCGTCCTTCTGCCAGACGTCCTTGCGGTCGCGGGCGTCGACCTTGCGGATCGGGTACCGCGTGAGCAGGCAGGTGTTGTAATCGACGTGGAGCGTGTAGCCGGCGAACGGCGATACGCGATCTCCGGGCGGAGAACACTCCTGGAACGCGGCGACGTCGGGGCTCAGCTCGGTGAGCAATGCCCCGACGGCCTCCGAGGCGAGCTTCACCCGGCCGAGGTTCTGGGTGAGCACCCGGACGCGCGGGCCCGCGGCCTCCGGGCGGAGCGGGTTCGGCACGTGAAGCCCCATGAGCGGGCCGAAGACGATCGCCGCCGCGGCCGCGAGCGGCAGGAGCAGGCGGCGGCGGAGCCCGAGCGCGAGCGAGCCGAAGGCGAGGACCGGCGCGGCGAGCACCCACCGGGGGCCGAAGAGGAGCAGCGTCGCCGGCCACCACCGATCCGAGAGGAACACGAGCAGCCCCCACGCGGCGACGACGGACGCGAGGGTGAGCCACACCAGCGCCGCAAGGAGGCGGTCGGCGCGCCGGCGCCAGGGGGAACGCGCCGCCCCCCCGGCCGGCGCCGCGCTTCTGCTTGCAACGAGCGACGCCTGCCCGGCGTCCGGTCTTGCCTTCTCCATGTCCCACCCAGGGTGCCGCGCCTGGATCCGGGGCGCGAGCGAGATCGCGGCGTCACCGCCGCGGGCGCGAGCGCCTCGGTCGAGCGCCGCAGGTCATTCCGCCAAACAGCGTGGACGTGCTACCGTGCCCCGCCTATGTCCGGCCGCTTCTGTACCGCCGCCCTCGGTGTCCTGTGGCTTGCGTGCACGCCGTCGCGGGACGACGCCGGCCGCGGCGCCGACCCGGCCGCGAGCGCGGGCGTCGCGGTCGCGGAGCCCTCCGGCGAGCGCCCGGCGGGCTCCCAGGACGCGGGCGCGCCGGCCGTGGTTCCGGAGGCAGCGCCGGCGGCGCAGGCCCAGGCAGCGACGAGCCCGCCTGCCGCGGTCCCGGCGGCGGCGGCCGCAGCGGCGCCCGGGGGAGCGACCCGCGTGTACTCGAAGGGCCGCAACGTGTGGATCCGGTCGGCGCCGCGGGAGAGCGCCTCGTGGATCGGCGCGCTCTCGATCGGCGGATCGGTGCGGCTGAAGAGCGCCGAGCCCGCCCGCAGCGGCGGCCGCGACTGCCCCGCGTTCTACGCCGTCGAGCCGCGCGGGTACGTCTGCGTCGACGGCGAGCGCGCCACCCTGGACGCGAGCGACCCGATGCTCACGACGCTGCTCGCCCACGCCCCGCTCGTCGATGAGCCGCTGCCGTACCGCTACGGCGAGTCGCTGGGCCTGAAGCGCCTCTTCAAGGTGGAAGGCATCGACGCGCCCTCCTGGCCCGAGGGGATCCACGATCTCCGGCACGTGGACGTCCGCCCGCGGTCGTCGGTCGCCTGGACGAAGGAGATCGAGGCCGGCGGGCAAACATGGCTCTGGACAGCCGATCTGACGTTCGCCCCGAAGAGCAAGGTGAAGCCCTATGAGCCCACCAGCTTCCGGGGCGTGCTGCTCACCGGCGACGTCCGGCTCCCCATCGCGTTCTTTCGCCGCAAGCCGCGCCCCAAGTACCGCCTCACCGAGGACAACCAGTTCGCGAAGACGGACGCCGTGTGGGAGCGCCTCGATCGGGTCGGGCTGACGGGCAAGTCGAAGAAGGTCGGCAAGTCGACGTACCTCGAGACCCGCGAGGACGGGCACTGGGTGCTCGAGCGCGACGCCGTCGTCGTCAGGCCCCGGAAGGGGCGCAACCCCTGGGGCCGCCCCATCCGGCTCGCCGGCGAGGCGGGCGAGACGCGCGAGGCGCGCGAGGCGCGCGAGACGCTGACCGGCGGGCCGAGGAACACCTGGGTCGAGATCGCGGCCCTCGAGGGCTGGCTCATCGCCTACGAGGACGACCGGCCCGTGTTCGCGACGCTCATCTCGGCCGGGCGCAATGGGGCCGAGAAGCCGGTGTCCACCGAGCCGTTCGTGCCGCCCTCGACGACCCCGCTCGGCCAGTACCACATCAACCACAAATGGGTGACGAAGACGCTCATCACGCCTCACGTCAACCAGGACGACTTCATCGAGGCCGAGGTGCCCTGGAGCCAGCACTTCTTCAGCAAGTACCTCGTGCACGCGGCCTACTGGCACAACAACTGGGGCGACGGGCAGAGCGGCGGGTGCGTGAACCTCTCGCCCATCGACGCGAAATGGCTCTTTCACTGGACCGAGCCCGCCCTGCCCGAGGGGTGGCACGCGGTCCAGGTCACGCGCAAAGACCCTTCGACGCGCATCATCATCCATCGCTGAACCGCCGGCTGCGCGGGAGCGCGGGAAGACACGCGCCCAATCGCCGTGCCCCCCCTCGCGCCCCGGCGCTCCATGCCCTAGGATGACGCGATGACCGAACGAAGGGCTGCGCTGATCCTCAATCCCGCGGCGGGCCACGCGGGCGATGCGGTCGCGTCGCTTCCTGCCCGACTCCAGGGCGCGTTCGCGCTCACCGTCTACGAGACGACCGAGGACCGCGGCGCCGCCGCGTGCGCCGAGGCCGCGCGCCGCGACGGGGCCTCCCTCGTGATCGCGGCGGGCGGGGACGGGACCGTCTCGAGTGTGGCCTCCGCCCTCCTCGGGACGGACACCTGCCTCGGGATCTTGCCGCTCGGCACCGCGAACTCGATCGCACATACGCTCGGCATCCCGAGCGGGCTCGACGGGGCCATGGATGTGCTCGTCCAGGGCGAGCCGGTTCAGGTCGACGCCGCCCGCGCGAACGGGAGGACCATGGTCCTGCTCGCCGCGCTCGGGCTGCACGCCGACACGGTCGGCGAGACGCCGCAGGACGCCAAGCAGCGCTGGGGCGTGCTCGCGTACATCGGCACCGGGCTCAAGAAGCTGATGAGCCTGGAGCCGTTCCAGGTCGAGATCGAGACCGAGGACCAGCGGATCCATTGCCGCGCCACCGCCGTGACGATCGCGAACATGGCGCCAGCGCGCACGATCCTGGCGCAGGGGCCGGCGGTCGTCTCACCCACGGACGGCCAGCTCGACCTGACCATCGTGTCGGCCACCACGCTGGTGGAGGCGGTCGCGACCGGATTGCACCTCTTGCGGACCGCGATCGACGGAGAGCCGGTCGAGCGGGACAACGTGGGTTTCCTCGCCGCCCGGAAGCTCTTCGTCACCGCCGATCCGCCCCAGCACGTGCTCATCGACGGCGAGGAGGCCGGGACCACGCCGCTCGTGGTCGAGTGCCTCCCGGGCGCCCTGAAGGTCATGGTCCCGCGCCGCGAGGAGGTCCCCCTCCCGCCGCCCGCCCCGGAGGTCGAGGCCAAGCTCGAAGGGCTGCCCGACCTCGAGATCGAGGCGAAGGCGTAGGCCGGCGCGGCGAGGCCCGGCGGCCCCTCACCGCGCCGCCGGGCGACCGGGGTTGATTTGGTGTTCAAAACACACTAATCTTCGTGTACAGATTACACGGAGCTCTCCCCGGATGTCCTTCACGTACCAGTACCCGCGGCCGGCATTGACGGTGGATTGTGTCGTCTTCGGCCTCGACGACGAGGATCTCAAGGTCCTGCTCATCCGGCGGGAGCTCGAGCCGTTCCGCGGCCGGTGGGCGCTCCCCGGCGGCTTCGTGCACGTGGACGAGGCGCTGGACGACGCCGCGCGGCGGGAGCTCGCCGAGGAGACGGGGCTCTCGGGGGTGTTCCTGGAGCAGCTCTACACCTTCGGGGCGGTCGGGCGCGACCCGCGCGAGCGCGTCGTGTCGGTGGCGTATTACGCGCTGGTCAAGCTCGGCGACCACCGCGTGAAGGCGGCGACCGACGCCCGGGAGGCGGCGTGGTTCTCCGTGGACGACACGCCGGCGCTCGCGTTCGACCACGAGGAGATCCTGGCGTCCGCGCTGGAGAGGCTCAAGGGCAAGGTGCGGTATCGGCCGATCGGGTTCGAGCTCTTGCCGCCGAAGTTCACGCTGTCGCAGCTCCAGCGGCTCTACGAGAAGATCCTCGAGCGGCCGCTCGACAAGCGCAACTTCCGCAAGAAGGTGCTCGGCACCGGGCTGCTCGTGGAGCTCGACGAGGTCGAGCAGGATGTGGCCCACCGCGCGGCGCGGCTCTACCGGTTCGACCGGCGGAAGTACGAGCGGCTGGAGAAGGACGGGTTCAGCTTCGAGATATGAGGCGCGGCCTGCGCTCCGTCCCGCCATGACGGAGCGCAAGCGAGAGCGCCTCGGGTGCTTCGTGTCTACGGGACGAGCTCGGCGCGGCCTGCTCGGCGGAGCCGCTCCGCGATGTAGCGCGTGAGGTCCTGCCGAGAGCGGAAGGGCCACAGCACGACGACAACACGCCTGGACGCGGATCTCAGCTCGATCTTCCTCTCACCGCCGCGAACGGAGACGATCTCGGTCCAGGGCATCGGTCGTGACAGCGGGGAGGCGACCCCCTCGTCGGTGATCTTCACGAACGCCTGCCACAATATCACCGCCGACACAGTCAGCGCGGAGCCGAGGAACATGGCCGCGATCTTGAGCTCGTCCGGGCTGTTCCAGCGGGGCATGCCCCACGCGAGCAGCAGCAGTGCAAGCCCCGGAGGCACAAGGCTCACGACGGCAACGACCGTCCACCGCCGGCTCGTCGGATCGCTCATTCCGACGGTCCGTTCGAGTAGATCCCGGCCGCCACGTTCGCGCCGATGCTCCGCGTGGATGTCGTCGCGAACACCTGAGGCGCATCGTTCAGAGCCCTGGCGAGCCCTGAGTTGACGGCACCACTGACGGCGGAGGACTCGACGAACGTCATGGTCGCGGCGGGCGCGGGAGACGCCCAGGCGGCGAACCCTCCGCCGACGGCGCCGAGGAGCGCGGAACCGGCGAGACCGGTCATCGTCGGCTCCTTTCCGTAGTAGGCGGATGTCGCAAGGTACTGGCCTTCGCTAGCAAAGCCGCCAATCGCGGCGCTGCCCCACACGCCCGTTCCGAGCCAGCCAACGCCGAGACCGGCGAGCCCTCCAGCCGTCGCCGCGATGGCTGCCTCGCCGTAGTCCACGCAGCCGAAGCCCTTCGTCAGCCCCTGCATGATGATCGAGCCCACGCCGCCCGCCACGAACCCGACGCCAGCCGTCGCCAGGATCCCAAGCCTCCCGTCTGGATCGACGTAGTTGACCGGATCGTTGTGCCCGTAGGCATAGAAATTCGGCCCGCCGGCGAAGCCGCTCGCGTCCTTTGACGTCCACCGCCCCACGCTCGGGTCGTAGTCTCGCGCCCCGAACCGCACCAGCTTCGTCTCCCGATCGTACAGCCCGCCCGCGAATCCGAACGGCTGGAACCCCGGGTTCGTGTCGAGCGTGACATTGCCCCACTCGTCGTAGTCGAGCCGCTGGGCGATCTGGCCGCTCGCCGCGTCCACGACGAGCCGCGGGCTCCCCAGGTGGTCCGTCAGGATGCGGTACGTGGCGCCGCCCTTGATCACCAGATCCGGTACATTCCGCCCCTGCGCATAGACGAAGCGCGCTACCACGGTCCCCGCGCCGTTGAGCTCCGCCACTGGCTGGAGCGCGCTCCGGTAGAGGAAGCCCTGGACGTTGACCCCGTTCCGCTGCTTCCAGACGCGATGGCCCTCGCCATCGATCAGATAGTCGATGTCCGTGCCGTCCGGCAGCTCGACGTGCCGCAGGTTGCCGCCGGGATCGTACGTGAAGGTCGTCGTCTCTCCCGTCGCGGCGTCGGTCATGCTCGTCCGGTCGCCGGCCGGGCTCGTCACGTAGGTCCTGGTCCCGTACGTGAGCAGCCGGTCCTGGTCGTCGTAGGTGCCGCCCTCCGTGCCCGCCGGCGACGTGCGCGCCAGGCGGTTCCCGTTCGCGTCGTAGTCGTAGTGCGCCGTGAGCACGCCGTCCCGGACCACGTCGGTCAACCGGCCGGCGAGGTCGTAGGCGTAGTCGTAGGCGTGGGTCTGTCCCATGATCGTCTCTACCCGCTGGTCGATACGCCCCAGCGCGTCCGGAGTATAACTCACCTCGTACACCGCCGACCCCGCCACCTGCGCGACGTACGCCTCCACGGCGCCGTACTCGTCGGGGCTGACCGTGTCGCTGACGACGCCGACGCTGCTCCCTGTGTACAGCCCGTTCTGCGGGTGGCGGTTCAGCGTGAGACCGCCAGCCAGGTTGAGGAACCCATCCGCGTCGTAACCGAAGCTCAGCGCCGCACCGCTGTTCACCCGCTCGCTCGCGATCCGGAAGTTGTTGTCATACGTCCAGTGCACCGCTCCCAGGCCGGTCCCCGTCCCGGTGGTCGTCCAGGTTCGGCTGGTCAGGAGCGCGCCATCGTAGCCGTACGCGACCGAGAGCCCGGAGGGACCGGCGATGCTCGCCAGGTGGCCCGTCGTGGGGTGATAGCCGTACTGGATCGTGCCCATGCCGGCTGGCAACGTCACGAGCATGGGTCGGCCTGTGACCGGATCCGGCGTGTGCACCGTGGCCAGCTCGCCGGGCCGGGTCGAGCTCGTGAGGAGGCGATCCAGGTCGTAGGACCACGAGGTCTCCCTGGCGATGCCTCCGGCCTCGGGTGCCAGGTACTCCTCGAGCAGGGAGGCCGGGGTGTGCCCGAACGTGTGCGCGGGCCGGTCCGGCGGCGTCACGGTGTGAACGAGCCCGCCGGCGTAGTAGCTCGCGCCGAAGATCTCGTCGTCCGGCCGCGTCACCTGCGTGACCCGGCCGACCGGATCGTGCCCGATAAAGGTGGTGTGATGCAGCGGCTGGGTCACCGTGGTGAGCCAGCCGTTGTCCTCGTAGGTGTACGTCCACGTCCTGGGCCCCTGAACGAGCGTATGGAGCCGGCCGTTCGGATGATACGTCGCCTGGAGCGGAAGGACGCCCGGCACCGCGATCTCGGCGACCCGTCCCTGTGCGTTCAGGGTCGTCGTGATGTGCCGTCCAGTCGGCAAGGTGTGGACGATGGTGCCCGACGCCTTGTCGAACACGTCCGTGAACACCTGGCCGTTGACGGTCGCGGTCTCGATGAGCGAGGTGACGTCGACGTCGTTGGGCGGGAGCACCGAGCGCGCTCGGGTGATCTGCATCTGCCTCCCGAGCGGCGTGGTGTAGGTCTCCTTGCCGTTGATGGGCGACTGCAGGCCGAAGCGCGGGTCTCCCGCCACCTCCGTGGAAACCACCGTGCCATCCGGCCTCGTGATCGTGCTCACTCCGCTCGGATCGATGCTCACGACGGTCGAGAGGCCGTTCCATCCGGTATGCGTGCGCAGCTCGCCGCCGGTGGAGAGCTTCTCGATCGCGTGCGTGCGCGTCCGCCCCTCCGCCGTGGTGAGCGTGACGGAGTAGCCCGAGCTGGTGTCCGTCCGGCTGAGCGTCTTGAAGCCGTCCGCCGGATCATCGTCCCTGATGAGGCGCCCCTCGTCGTACCCGAACTCGTGCAGGCGCCCGAGCGGCTCGAGCATCGACATGAGGAGGCCCGTGCCCGGGTAGTACTCCAGCGTCGTCGTCTCGCTCGCGGGGTTCGTCAACGTCCAGAGGTAGCCCTCCGCATCCATCGCGAGCGATGTGGTCTGCCCGGCGGGCGCGAGGATCGCCGTCGCGGCGCCGCTCGCGTCGCGCTGGATCGTCGTCACCTGGCCGTCGACATCGGTGACCGTCGTCAGTCGGCCTTCGGGGTCGTAGCCGAACTGGTAACGCGTGACCCCGAGCAGCGCGTCCTTCGTGGCGAGGTGGCGCCCCCGCTCGTCGAACACGTAGTACTCCGCGCCGTCCTCGCTCGGCACCGTGATGTTGCCGGGCGCCACGCCCGGGAACGGCGCCTTCAGGCGAAGAATGGCCGAGTTGATCGACACGGAGCCGTCGGCGACGAAGATGTCCCCGCCCGGCGTGACGGCGAGGCCCCGCGGCCTGATGAGCCAGGCCTGGGCCGCCGGCCCGTCGAGGCCGCAATGCTCGGAGGTGCACAGCGTCGGGTACGCGGCGCGGTTGCCCGCGAGCGTCGTGATGATGCCGTCCGGCGAGATGCGCCGCAACGTCGGGTTGTCGTGATCACCGAGCCTCTGGGTCGTGAAATAGATGCTGCCGTCGGGACCGAGCGCGAGCGCCTGCGGCGACCCGAGGAACGCGGACGTCGCTGGGCCCCCGTCGCCCGTCTGCAGTGCGGCGTTACCGGGGACGCCCCCGACCGTGGTGAGGACCCCGCTCAGGTCGACGCGCCGGATGAAGTTTCCAGCGGAGCCGATCGCGCCGCCGGACTCGGCGAGGTAGAAGCCGCCGTCAGGCGCGGCGGCCACGGCGGAGATCCGGGCGAAGCGAGCCTCGGTGGCGCGGACGCCATCGCCGGAGTGGCCTCCCTCGCCCGTGCCCGCCACCGTGCTGATGATCCCGTCGGGGGTCACCATCCGGACACGCGTGCTCATGGCCATGTAGAGCGTGCCGTCCGACGCGACCGAGATGGCGTTGACGCTGTCGCCGAGGGGCACGGAGGTCGCGGGCACGTTCTCGGGCATGGCAGCGAGGCTGCAGTCGCCGTTCCCGGCGACGCCCGAGATGATGCCGTTGGGCGCGACGCGGCGGATGCGGCAGCCGTCCTTGAAGTAGACGCTCCCGTCAGCCCCGATCACGACGTGTTCCGGGCTCCGCAGGAGCGCGCTCGTGGCGGGCCGATTGTCGCCGTTGTATCCGTGCTGATTGTAGACGCCGGCGACGGTGCTGAGGATCCCGTCAGGGCCGATCTTCCGGACGCGAAGCGTCAACAGGTCGGGGAAATAGACGCTGCCATCGGGCCCGACCGCGACGCCCTCCGGGAGGCCGATGTACGCAGACGCGGCGCTGATGCCGTCGGCGGCAGCGGCGCTGCTCGCGGGGATCTCGCCCGCCACGCGGCGGAGGCTGTCCGGCAAGTCGCGGCCTGTGCGCCGCTCGCCGTCGCCTCGATGGAGGATCGAGTTGACGGGATCGTACGCATGGTGCTCGCTGAGGCTCAGCCCGCCGAGCGCGTCGGCGTCGTTGCGCCAGGCGCCCAGCGTGCTCTCCCACCTCCGGTGCAGCGTGACGTCCTGCCGCGTCCTGTTCCCCGTGATCCCGTCGCCGCCCATGCGGCCGAACGAGCCCCCCGATCCCGGGCTCCTGCTGCTGATCATGCCGCTCCGGCTGGGCTTCTTGTACTCCCCTTCATACGTGTAGCCGATATCCACCACGACCGGCTGCCTCCCCGCGACGTCGCGGCCGAGGGCGTCCTTGCCGTCCCACTCGAAGACATACTCCTGGTTCGGCGCGCAGGGGCACGACTGGGCGTACCCGAAGCTGCGCCCGGCGACGGTCACGCCGACGCCGATCCGCAGGAGCTTCGAGTGGACCGTCGCCTTGGTCAGCGGGATCGGGAGGCGGTACAGGTCCCTTCGCCCCTGCGTCCGGTCGCTCTGGTAATGCAGGCTGAACGGCGTGCCGCTCACGGGCAGCCGCTCGCCGAGGACCTGGCTCTCGCACTCGATGATCGAGCCGGTCGCCTTGCAGGGCTTGTCCGGAAGGCCGTTCGCCACGGCGGAGCCGAGGGGGGGCGGGACCGCGTCGTCCGGCGGCCCGAACGGCCAGTTCGCGTCCCACGGCGTGAAGTGCGTCACCTGGACGCGCCAGAGGCTCGTCCCCGCCGTGTACAGCGCGCCGAGTTGCTCGAGCTCCTCGGCGGTGATGCCCAGCACGTCGAGCACGCTCGCGTCGTCCTCCACGTCGTCGCCGTCGACGTCCAGCGACGCCACGCCGCCCGTCACGTCGAGGATCCGGAGGACGATCCCGTCCTCCGACGGCACCCATATCCCCTGCTGCGCGTCGTAGTACCCGAGCGGCACGAACATCCCGACAGGGAAATTCAGGAAGTTCTCGACATAGAACGGGACGGGCTGATTGAACTCGACGTTCGTCGCCCCAGCGGCGACCGCCTCGTCGAGCCCGAGCTCCACCGCATAGGTGTACGCGCTCGCCGCCGGCAGCGTCCCCGGCATCGCCTCGGGGCCGTTCGGACCGACCGTGTACTCGGTGGCGCGCACGTGCACCTCGGCCGGCAAGGCCACGGTCGTCATGGCTCCCGGCGGGCCGTTCGGGTCCGGCACGGTCATCGTCCCCGAGACGGCGGGGGGGAAGAGCAATGTCGCCTGGCGCGTCCCGCTCTCGTCGGTCTGCACGCTCCCCCGCGCCACCTGGATCTCCGCGGCGCTGCCTAGCGCGACGGGCGTCACCACCGGATCGCGCTCGATCAGCACCACGTCGGGCGCGTCGGCCCAGCGCTGCCAGGCGGTGGGCACCTGCCGTTGCGACGGCAGGTATCCGGCCTTTTCGTAGCGGATCGTGAGCGGCTGGCCTCCCCGCACGACCAGCTCGAACGCCCCGTCGGCGCGCGTGAGCACCCGCCCGAAGCTCTCGGCGTCCTCCACGTCGTGGCCCAGCACGCTCACCTGGACGCCCGATATCGGGACACCCGCTCTCGTCGCGACCTTGCCCTTGACGACGGCGACCGTGCCCGGCGCGATCGTCGCGGTCACGCCCGTCTGCGGCGCGTTCGGCCCCTGGTAGATGCACTCCACGGCGTCGATGAGCCGGGTGGCCACGGTCGGATCCAGCGCCGGACAGGCGACGTGTGTCACCGCGCCGGTGGCCGGATCACACGTGTCGATCGTGCTCGGATCGCCGTCGTCGGTCGAGATGGGGGTGTGCTGGATGCCCAGCACCGGGTCGCACGTGTCCACCGTGCACGCGTCGCCGTCGTCGAGCGTGCCTGAGCAGGCCGCCGAGGCCGTGTAGCAGACCTCGAGGCTCGGCCGCCTCGCAGGATCGGAGTCCTCGCTGCTCCGGAACGAGGTGGTGAGGACCGGCGCCTCCTCCAGCAGCACGCCGTGATTCGGGGCGGAGCCCGAGAGCCACGCCGCGGTGAGAGACGTCAAGTCCACCGAACGAACGCCGGCTCCGGGGAGCGACTGGAACGACGCGGCGACCGCCGGGTCGAAGGCGGCGCCGTTGCCGAGGCCTTGCCAGGTCACGGTCGGCTCGGACCAGGGTGAGGTGATCCGGTGCAGGTCGATGGTGCTGGAGCTGGTGTCGTCCCGGTAGATCTGCTGGAGCCGCAGCGTCGCGGAGACGACCGTCGCCTGTGAGGGTACCGGCGAGAGATCGAAGCGGACGACGGCGTGCCGTACGCCGAAGTCGGTCAAGGTGCCCGTCCGGAGGATCTGGGTCGAGTCGGTCCAGGTCGGGAACGTCTCCCAGATCGTCGAGTCCTCGACGGTCCCGAGCGTCCCGCGCTGGATCGTGACGCAGGTCGTGCCGTCTCCGGTCGTCGCGAGCTTCACCGTGCCGTACAGCTCCTCGTCCGGCGGGCCCGAGCTGCTGCAAGCAGGAACGGACGCAATGGCGCTCAGGAGCAGGCTGCCCGTGAGGAGGACGTAGCGCCTCCGAGGGTCACGCAGCGCTCGACGGCGCTCGCGCGCGCGGAGGGAACAAGGTGGATCTCGTCGCGTGAGCCCATGGCTCGGCATCTCATGCATAATCGTGTTCGGTGGTGTTCGATCGAGCGACGCGCTGGCGCGACATCACCCGAGTTCGTGCTTCCAGGAGAGCAACAACGCGCTCCCCAGCTTCACCTCCGCGCCGTCCGTCGTGCCGAAGCCAATCGTGCGCGCGGCGGACGCGAGATCCTAAGGACGTTCCCGACACGCCGGAGCAACGCGCGTGCCGACCTGCGATCCCCCGGCTTCGCGGTGGTTGTGGACCCCCTCCATCCGGTCGCCGGGCGGATCGCCGCCAGCGACCGGGCCGCGCACACGCTCGCGTGCCACCTCGGTCGGGCGCTCGTGCCAGGGTGCCAGCGTGCCAGCGTGCCAGCGTGCCAGCGCGACGAGCTCCCCGGGGGATGAGCCTCGCACCTCGGCGCGCGCTCCCCACGACACGGGCGCCCGCGCCCGCGGGCGATCGGGGTTGACATAGTGTTCATCAGACACCATGCTTCGTGTATCTTGAACACGCAACTGGGCGCTCGTCGCGTGCGAGCGCCCGCGGCCGGCATCGTCCGTGGACCTCCCATGTCGGGATCGCCACGGCCTGATCGGTCCGTGTCTTAAACGTCCGGTCCGCGGCGCGCCCTCGCCGGGCGCAGAAGGGATTGTCATGACGTGCGAGGCCGCTTTCCTGGCTGACCTCGGAGGAGGATCGCGCTTCGAGCTCGCCGGCGGCACGGCGACCGGCACGGACCACCTCGCGACGGGGCGGCCCAACCAGGACGCCTATACGTTCCGGGCCGAGGGCCGGTGCCTGGTCGCGGTGGTCTGCGACGGCTGCGGCAGCGGCGCGCGCAGCGAGGTGGGCGCGGCGCTCGGCGCGCGGCTCGTGACCGAGCAGGTCCTCGGCGCGCTCCGGCGGGGCGGAGACATCGAGTCGCCGGAGACCTGGGAAGAGGCGCGGCGCGGGGCGCTCGCGCCGCTCCGGGCGGTGGCGGCCGGCATGGGCGGGAGCCTCGCCGAGGTCGTGTCGACCTACTTCCTCTTCACCGTGGTCGGCCTCGCGGTCTCCGGCGACACGGCGTGTGTGTTCTCGATCGGCGACGGCCTGATCGCGCTCGGCGAGGAGCTCCTGCGGCTCGGCCCGTTCCCGCGGAACGAGCCGCCGTACCTCGGCTACGGCCTGCTCGATCGGCCGCCGGGCGGCGAGGCGCCGCGCTTCACCGTGCACCGCGCCTTCCCGTCGAGCGCGCTCCGGACTGCCCTGCTCGGGACCGACGGCGCGGTCGATCTGCTGGAGTCGTCGTCACGGGCGCTGCCCGGCGGCGGCGGCGAGGTCGGCCCGCTCTCGAGGTTCTGGGAGGACGATCGTTATTTCCGGAACCCGGACGCGGTGAGGAGGCGGCTCGCGCTCATCAACCGCGCGGTGACGCGGCCGGTGTGGAAGGAAGAGCGGATCGCGCGCGAGGGCGGGCTGCTCCGCGACGACACGACGCTCGTCGTCGTGCGGAGGGCGCCGCCTGTGCGCGGCTGACGCGCGCGGGAGCTGCGGCAGCGTCGGATGACATCGCTGTCGGGATAACGCCCGGAGGAGGCGAACGTGGACGTGTATCTGAACGGAAAGCGGGTCCGGCTCGACCCGCGGAGCTCGATCGGCAAAGGCGGAGAGGCGGACGTCTTCGACCTCGGCGACGGCAGGGCGCTCAAGGTGTGGAAGACGCCCGATCACCCGGACTACGCGGGGCAGGACGCCGAGCAGCGCGCCGCGGAGGGCCGCATCGAGCGCCACCAGGACAAGCTGCGTGTGTTCCCGCGGGCGCTGCCGGACCAGGTGATCGCGCCGGTCGAGCTCGCGACCGACAAGGCGAGGAAACACATCGTCGGCTACGCGATGCGCCTCGTGCGCGGCGCGGAGCCGCTGCTGCGGTACGGCGAGCCGTCGATGCGCCAGGGCGGGCTCACGGCGGCCGCCGCCTCGGAGGTGCTCGCGCGGCTGCACCGGATCGTGGACGGGATCCACACGTGTGGGGTGGTGATCGGCGACTTCAACGATCTCAACGTGCTCGTCGCCGGCGGCGAGGCGTTCGTCATCGACGCCGACAGCTTCCAGTTCGGTCCGTTCCTCTGCCAGGTGTTCACCGAGCGCTTCGTCGATCCGCTGCTCTGCGACCCTTCCCTCCCCCGGCCGTCGCTGGCGAGGCCGTACTCGCAGGGCTCCGACTGGTACGCGTTCGCCGTGATGGTGATGCAGAGCCTGCTCTGCGTCGGCCCCTACGGCGGCGTCTTCCGGCCGCGGTCCGCGGCGGCGCGGGTGCCGCAATGCGCGAGGCCGCTCCACCGGATCACGGTGTTCGATCGCGACGTGCGGTATCCGAAGCCGGCGATCCCGTATCAGGTCCTCCCGGACGACCTCCTGGAGGTGCTCTACCGGATCTTCGTGAAGGACCAGCGCGGGGTGTTCCCGCGGCGCTTGCTCGAGTCGCTCGCCTGGACGAGGTGCCCGGCGTGCGGCGTGGAGCACGCGCGGGCCTCCTGCCCGACGTGCGCGAGCGCGGGTCGCTCGATCGCCGGCCCCGCGAAGGAGTCGGCCGCGGCACGCGGCGAGGTCGTCGCGACGCGGATCCTGAGCACCCGCGGGGTGATCCTCGCGGCGGCGGTCGGGGCGGGCGGGCTCGCGGCCCTGGTCCACGAGGACGGGCGCTTCCTGCGCGAAGACGGGTCCGTGGTGATGTCGGGCGCGCCCCACCCCGCGATGCGCTTCGCGGTGCACGGGCAGGCGACGTTGATCGGCCGCGGCGGCGAGCTCGTGGTGCTCTCGCCGGGCGCCGCGCCGGAGCGCGTCCAGGTGGACTGCGTGGGCACGAGGCCCGTCTTCGACGTCAACGCGCGCGCCCGCTACTGGGCGCGCGGCGGTCAGCTCCTGCGGAGCGGCAGGCCGGGCGCCGCGGCGCTGCCCTGCGAGGAGGCCGCCGCCGTCCCCCTCGGCGAGGTGCTCGCGGGACAGACGATCTTCTGGGTGGGCCCGAGCTTCGGGCTCGGCTTCTACCGTGCCGGGAACGTCTCGATCGCGTTCGTCTTCGACGCCGAGCGGCCGGGGATCAAGGACACGGTCAAGCTGCCTTTCCCCGGAGGCAAGCTCACCGGGGCCACGTGTGTGTTCGACGCGGACTCCGGATCTCCGCCCCGCAAGGGCCGCGGGCGCGCCTGGCTCTTCCTCGCGGCCGAGCA
Organism: Sorangium cellulosum; assembly: GCF_002950945.1. Classification (GTDB taxonomy): domain Bacteria; phylum Myxococcota_A; class Polyangia; order Polyangiales; family Polyangiaceae; genus Sorangium; species Sorangium cellulosum_E. Next base: position 3,568,462 of record NZ_CP012673.1, on the reverse strand, counting down.
GGCGGGGCGCACGGTCCACCGCTGCGTGGTCGTGCGCGAGGACGGCGCCGTGGAGGCCGCGGCCGACGCCGAGGCGGGGGACGGCTCCTGGCTCGGGGCGCTCACCGGCAAGTGCGCCGCCTCGGGGTTCCTGCTCTCGGCGACGGACGCCGGCGTCGTCCGCGTCGAGGTCCGCGGGGGCGCGCTCGTCGAGGCGCGGCAGTTCCCCGGCACCGAGCCGTTCGTGAGCCAGTCGTCGCGGCTCTTCGTCGGCCCCGAGGGGCTCTTCGTCGTCGACGCGCAGGTGATCACCTTGCTTCGCATCGCGTGAATCCATCGTTGTCAATCGTTCGAGCGCCCGCGGTCGCGGGCCGCCTGAGAGGAGAGAGAGAGACCATGAAGACCACAGAGCTCCCGCTGCCCGCCTTCTACGACCCGAAGAACGCCGAGCGGTGGGGATACCACCCGGGCGAGGAGGCGCTGCACGGCGCCGCGGCGGCGTGGAAGAAGGCCCACGGGCTCAAGCCCGCGGCCGCGGACGCGCGGAACGTGCACCTCCTGCTCATCGACGTGCAGAAGGACTTCTGCTTCCCGCAGGGCTCGCTCTACGTCGCCGGCAGGAGCGGCACGGGCGCGGTCGACGACAGCCGCCGCATCGCCGAGTTCGTCTACAGGAACCTCCCGTCGATCACGAACATCACGGTCACGATGGACACCCACTTCGCTTACCAGATCTTCTTCCCCGCGTTCTGGGTGGATCGCGAGGATCAGCCGCTCTCGGCGCACCGCGAGATCACGACGGCGCAGATCGACGCGGGCGAGGTGCGGCCGAACCCGGCGGTGGCGCGCTGGCTGTGCGGCGGGAGCTACCCGTGGCTGATGAAGCAGGTCCGGTACTACTGCGAGGAGCTCGAGAAGGCGGGCAAATACCGGCTGTACCTGTGGCCGCCGCACTGCATCCTCGGGAGCGACGGGCACGCGCTCGCCGGCGTTGTGCACGAGGCGCGGATGTTCCACGCGTTCGCGCGCGGGGTGCAGTCGTGGGTGGAGGTCAAGGGCGGCAACCCGCTCACCGAGAACTACTCGGTGATGCAGCCCGAGGTGCTCACGCGGCACGACGGCCAGCCGCTCGCGCAGCGCAGCACCCAGTTCCTGAAGACGCTGCTCCACGCGGACGCGGTGATCATCGCCGGCCAGGCGGCGAGCCACTGCGTGCGCAGCTCGATCGAGGACATCCTGACGGAGATCGCGCTCACCGACCGCGCGCTCGCGAAGAAGATCTACGTCATGACCGACTGCATGTCCTCGGTCGCCGTGCCCGACGGCAAGGGCGGCTTCCTCGCCGACTTCACCGCCGAGGCGGACAAGGCGCTGAGCCGCTTCGCGGCCGCCGGGATGAACCTCGTGAAGAGCACGGACCCGATGGCGCGGTGGCTCGCGTGACGCGGGCGCGGGGCGGAGCCCCGAGGAGACAGGCCTCCACGCGGGCCATGCAGGAAGGAGCGATGACCATGAAGAACGAATCGAAGAGCGGGACGAGCCAAGGGAATGGGATCGACATCGAGGGCCTCTTCGAGGCGGCTCGGGAGGAGGGCGCGCTCTCCGCCGAGGCGATGCAGGCGCTGCACATCACCGATCTGGGCGCCCAGATCCAGGCCGGCTTCGGCGTGCAGGTGGACGACGTGGCGTCGTCGGAGGTCGTGCTCGTGACGGTGATGCCGGACGACTCGGGATCCATCAAGTTCGCCGGCAACGCCCAGGCGGTGCGGGACGGGCACAACCTCGTGGTCTCCGCCCTCGCCGACTCGAAGCAGCGCGACTCGCTGCTCGCCCACAACCGCTACCTGAACGGGGCGGTGCTGTACCCGTATTGCCCGATCGCGCAGGCCGAGAAGATGACCTCGAAGAACTATGATCCAGAGCTCGGCACGCCGCTCTACGACCAGGCCGTGGTGCTGCTCGGGACGGTGATCGCGAAGGCGCAGGAGTTCGCGCTGAGCGGCGTGCCCGCGCGCACGGTCACGCTGTTCATCACCGACGGGGCCGACGCGGGCTCCACGTGGGCCAAGGCGAAGGACGTGTGCGCGCTCGTCCGCGACATGCGCCGGGCCGAGGCCCACATCGTGGCGGCGATCGGGATCGACGACGGGAACACCAATTACCGCGCGGTCTTCCGCGACATGGGGATCGAGGATCGCTGGATCCTGACGCCGAGGAGCGACGCGGCCGAGATCCGCAAGGCGTTCGCGCTGTTCTCCCAGTCGGCGGTGCGCGCCAGCCAGGGCGGCGCGTCGTTCTCGAGGGCGGCGGCCGGCGGCTTCGGCGGGTGAGCCGGAGGCGACCGCCCCCGGGGGCCGCTCGCCCGGCCCCCGGCGCCCGCCGGCGCCCCCGGGGATATGGTATCAGGGAGCAACCATGGCGATCGGGCGGTGGAAGGCCCTTGCTCGGCGCGTGCACCAGCACTCGCCGTGGCGAAGGATCGAGGACGTGCTCTTCGAGCTTCCGGACGGCAAGGTCCGGACGTTCTCGCTCAAGAAGGAGGGATGTGTCGTCTCGGTCCTCGCGATCACGCGCGAGCGGCGGGTCGTCCTCGCGCGCCAGTACCGGCCGGGGCCCGACCGGATCCTCGACGAGCTGCCGGCGGGGGGCGTCGAGCCGGGAGAGACGCCGGAGGAGGCCGCCGCGCGCGAGCTGCTCGAGGAGACAGGGTATGTCGCCCGGGACCTCCTGCCGCTCGGCCGTCCGCTCGAGTGCGCCTACTCGACGATCGAGCGGCACGCGTTCCTGGCCGTGGATTGTGTGCGCCAGAAGGAGCAGGCGCTCGACGAGACCGAGTTCATCGAGGTGGTCGAGAAGCCGATCGAGGACTTCATCGCGCAGCTCAGGGAGGGCGCGTGCACGGACCCGGAGGTCGGGTGGATGGGGCTCTACGCGCTGGGCTGCCTGAAGGTGCACGCCTGAGCCGGGCGCTCCCCGTCCCGGAGAGGCCGCCCGGGCGAGGCCCGGCGCGAGCCGTCGAGGGCGAGCGCCTTCAGATGACGTTCAACGACTTCACGGCGAGGCCGGACGGCGTGGGCTCGAGCCTCGTGATGCAGCGCTCGTGGGCCATCCAGTCGATATACCGGAGCTCGACGTTCCCGTCCGCCTTGAGCCGGAGCACGCAATACCCGTTGTTGCCGCGGTCGGGCCGGATGCGGGTCCAGTCGGGAAAACGCCCCTTGGTCTCGAGGAAGAGCAGCGGCGCCGGGGTCGGCTTCCCCGGCCGCTCCCGTTCGTAGGGGTAACCCCCGTGCCCGATGCAGCTGCCGATGAACGGGAGGGCCTTCGTGGCGCCGAAGAGCGCGCAGTAGTGGGTATTCCCCCAGAACCACAGGTCCACGAGCCGCCGCTGCACCAGGATGCGGCGGAGGTCCTTGAACAGGTCCGTCGTGCCCTTGGATCCGTAGGTGTACGGCTCGTCCGGGCTGAGCAGGATGTTGACGCGGCCGCTCCGGCGCCCCTCGTCGAGCATCGACTCGGCCCAGTTGAGCAGCTCCGGGTTCTTGTACCGGAACGAGCCGAAGTACTGCGTGTCGATGCCGACGATCTGGAAGCGCTCCGAGCGGAGGCAGAAGTAGCTCCCCTCCTGCTCCTGGATCAGCGGCGCCGCCTGCCGCCGCTCGTCGACGTACCGGAAGAAGGGCTCGTTCAGCGAGTAGCGCTCGTGGTTGCCCGCGAGCGTGAACAGCTTCGTCCGGGAGAGGATCGGGCGCAGCTCCCGCTTGAAGTACTGCGCGAACTCCGACTCGCGCCCCGCGTAGTAGACGTCGCCGAGGTGGATGGCGTAGGGGAAGGCCCTCCGCTCGAGCTGCCTCGCGATGTAGCGCGAGTGGTAGAGCCCGGTGCCGAAATCGGCGAGCAGGGCGATGTCCAGCGGCCCGTCCTTCGACGGCTCCGGGAGCTGGTAGACGAACCGCGAGCGGTACGTCGGCGCGTCGTGCCGCCGGAGCGGCGCGAGCCGCGCGAGGGTCGAGTGCGCGACGAACGGCCCCGTCATGATCACCCAGCGCGCGGCGTCCGCCACGGTCTCGAACATGGTGTTCCCCGGGTCGATCGGGCAGCTCGCCAGGTCCATCCCCTCGAACGTGTACTCGGGCGGGAGCGACGATATCGCCGCCTCGAGGTCCTCGTTCGCGCCGAAGAACTCGATGGCGCGCTCAGGGCGCGACAGCATGGCGCGCGCCCGCCGGATCGCGTGACCCACCTGCGGCGCGGTGAGCGACCTGTCCCACAGGCTCCGGAACCGCTCCACGACATGCTCCGGATCCTGCTCGAAGACGTCCTCGAGCAGCTGCGCGCCCTCCTCGTCGAGCGGCGGGATCTCCACCGGGGGCACCCCCGGCGCCGATTCCTGCAGATCGAGGCCGAACGCCTGCGGACCTGGCTTCAGCTCGACGAGAGATTCCGGAGCGTATCCGAGCGCGCGATGCAGCGCCTTCACGTCATCGTTCATTGAGGCCCCCTTCCCGAAGATCGATCTTCGCCTGGATAGCATGGCGTTATGCAAGGCCGTTCACCGGGACCAGCAACTTCTCAACCTGGCGACCGAGCACAATCCGGGAGCCGGCCGAGCACAACCCGGGAGCCGCGGGCGGCGGCCGTGGCGGCAGGCGCGTGGGGCCGCGCGCACGGCGGCGCCCCGACGCCCGGCGCCCGGCGCCTCACGCCCCGGCGCCTCACGCCCCGGCGCCCGGCGCCTCACGCCCCGGCGCCCGGCGCCTCACGCACGCCTCCGCGTGTCAGTCGTCCCGGCTGCGGCGGACCTGCTTCTTCTCGCCCGTGCGCCGCTTCTCGTCGAGCCGCCGCGCCTTCGACGACCGCGTCGGCCGCGTCGGCCTCCGCAGCACCGGCACCTCGAGCGCGCGCAGGATCAACGCGCGGAGCTTCTCGCGGGCGTCGTCGAGGTTGCGCTGCTGATCGCGCGTGAGCTGGCTCACGATGAGCAGCCGCCCCTCGGCGTCGAGCCGGCCGCGCGAGAGCTCGCGCAGCCGCGCCTTGGCGCCCTCGTCGAGCTCCGGCCACGCGGCGAAGTCGAAGCGCAGCTCGACCTTCGAGGCGACCTTGTTGACGTTCTGGCCGCCGGGGCCCGACGCGCGCACGGCGCTCCAGCTGAGGAGCGCCGCCGGGGCGGTCAGGGCGTCGTTGATGGGGAGGGGATGGGACACGGCGGCTCGCTCCGCCCCGCGGGCGGCGCGCGGAGCGCCTTTCGCCTAGCACACGCGGGCCCGCGCGAGGGCCGCGCTCGCCGCTCCGGGCGGCTCAGGAGGCGGCCGCCATCGCCGGGGCGGCGGCGTCCTGGCTGCGCACGCGGCGGAGGATGAGGTCCTCGAGCCACCGCTCGAAGGCCTTCGCCTCGTGCTCGTCGGGGTCGTCGCGTGTCACCTCGACGCCCTTCTCGGCCTTGCCGCCGCTCTGCTCGACGATCTTCTCGACGAGCGACGTCCACGTGTACGTCTGGATCGCCCCGCCGAGGGTCTCCATCACCAGCAGATCCGCGAGCGTCGACGCGCGGTTCCACGTCTGCACCTCGAAGCGGACCGCCCCGCCGCCCTCGGGTGCGGGCTCGGCCAGGAAGCGCACGGCCCCGGCCAGCGGGTGGCCCTCGAGCGTCGCGAGGGTGATCGCGCGGGGCGAGACCTCCTCGACGCGCACCTGCACGTGCCCCCGCAGCGGCAGGGCCATCGTCAGGGTCGCGCCGGGCTCGATCCGCGTCCCGGCCTCGGGCTCGGCGCCCACGACGACCGCCTTGCTGGGCGTGAGCTCCGAGAAGCCGTCGCGCACGAGCGCGAGGAGCTCCTCGGCGGACAGGCGCGAGCCGCGAATGTCGGCCCGGTAGCTCTTGCGGTGCATCGGGCCGATGCCCTCCGACGGCAGCCGCTCGGGCAGCGAGTCGCCGAGCTTGGCCAGGCTCTCGTCGAGCGGCGTCGGCGTGACGCCGAGCGCGACGAGGCCGTTCTCCCGGCCCTCGGCGATCACGTTGCCCTCGACCACCATCGTGATCTGGTCGGCGTTGACCGGCGTCTCGATGCCGAACTTCGCCGCCAGCTTCGCCCCGGTCGACTCGATCCAGGCCGGCAGCGGCAGCCGGATCGGGTGCCGGTCGGTCATCGCCTCGAACCGGTCGAGCAGCTGGTTCATCGACGTCACCTCGCCTCCCGCGAGGTCGAGCTCGCGCCCCGCGAGGCCGTCGCGCTCGACCGCGATCGCGAGCGCCTCGCCGCAGTCCTCGCACCAGATCGGCTGGAACGGGTCGTCGCCCTTGCCGACCAGGGGCACGACCGGCAGCGTGCGCACCATCTTGAGCAGCAGCGAGATCTGCTCGTCGCCCGGCCCGAACACGTTGCCGGGGCGGCAGATGACCCACTCGCGCGAGAAGGTGCGGGTGTACTCCTCGCCCTTGCGCTTCGAGCGGTGATAGTCCGAGTCGCCCTTGTCGGCGCCCAGCGACGAGACGTACACGAAGCGCTTCACGCGCGCCCGCTCGGCCTCCTCGACCAGGATGCGGGTCCCCTCGGCGTTCACGCGCTCGAACGTCACCTCGGGCGGCCGCTCCGCGACCACCGCGGCGAGGTGGATGATCGCGTCGCACCCCTCGGCGGCGCCGTGCACCGCCGCGGCGTCGCCGATGTTGCCGTCGAACGCCTCGACGTCGCCCTCGAACGCCTTGCGATCGTCGCTCGCGTGGCGCGACAAGAGCCGCACGCTGTACCCCCGCCGGAGCAGCCGCCGCACGACCTCCGGACCCACCACCCCTGTGCCGCCGGTCACCAGAACCTTCATCACGCGCTCTCCTTTGCGGGGACTCGAAGCGAAGCCTGTGCCAGGCCCGCCCCGCCGCTCGCCCGAGATTTGCTCGGAGTCCGCGCATGAGCCCCCGCGCGAGCGCGCGACAGCGCCCCGCGACCGGCGCGCCCGCGCCGCTCGTGACGCCCGACGGCCGCTACCTCGTCGTGCGCGGGCGCCTGTGGCGGCGGGCTGATCCGTCGCTGCCGGAGGACACGCGCAGGCGCCTCGTCTCCGAGCTCATGGCGGCCAGGCGCGAGGTCGGCCGCGCGCTGCGCGCCGGCGACGAGGCGGCGCTGCGCGCAGCGCGCCGCCGCGTGAACGACGCGAAGATCGCCCTGGGCGAACGGGGTCCGCCGTGGTGGAGCGACGGCGCGCCCGACGAGAACCGGCGCCTCGTCGCGTCGACGGGCTACGCGCGCTGGTACGACGCGCTCTGCCGGGAGGGCGCCTGCGTGGACTAGAGTCGCCCTCGATGGAGGGACAGCCCGACCTTTCCGCCACACCGCCGGGCGCGCCGCGCCGCCGTCACACGCCGGCGCGGCGGCCGAGCCTGCTCCGCTGGCTCGGCATCACCTCCGGTCCAGCCGTTGCCCTCGTGATCGCGCTCGTGCCGAGCGGGCTCCACGACATCCCCGGCTACGGCCACCGGCCCGCGTACGCGGCCGCGGTCGCGGCGTGGATGGCGCTGTGGTGGCTCTTCGAGGCGCTCCCCGTCGCGGTCACCGCGTGCCTGCCGCTCGTGCTCTTCCCGCTGCTCGGGGTGTTCGGCCGCGGGTTCCCGGGCGACGCGGCCCGCGCGGCCGCCCCGTTCCTCGACGCCTACATTTTCCTGTTCCTCGGCGGCATGGCGATCGGCGCGGCCATGGAGCAGTGGGGCCTGCACCGCCGGGTGGCGCTCCACATCCTGCGGGCCATCGGCGCCGACCCGAAGCGGCTGCTCTTCGGCATGCTCGTCGCGACGAGCTCCATCTCCCTCTGGATCTCCAACACCGCGACGGCGGTCATGATGGTCCCGATCGGGCTCGCCCTGCTCGCGCAGCTCGAGGCGGCCGCCGGCGGCCGGCGGCTCGTGCACTTCGGGACGGCGCTCATGCTCGCGGTCGCCTACGCCTCGAACGTCGGCGGCATCGGCACGAAGATCGGCACCGGGACCAACTCGATCTTCTGCGGGTTCGTCGCGGACAAGCTCCACCACGACATTGGATTCCTGCGGTACATGGCGGCTGCCCTGCCGTTCGTGGTGCTCTTCATCCCGCTCGTCTGGCTCGCCCTCTGGCGCGTGGGCCGGCGGGACGGCCTCGGCGCGGCGACGGCGCGCGGCGCGCTCGATCGCGAGCTCGCGGCGATGGGCCCGATGAGCGTCGGCGAGCGGAAGGTCGCCGCGGTCTTCGCCGTGTCGAGCGCGCTCTGGATCCTCGGCGACCCGCTGCGCGCCGCGATCGGGCCGCGCGTGGAGGCCGCGATCGCCGCCCTCGGCGCCGCGGCGGCGCCGGGCTCCGCGGCCGGGTTCAAGCTCCTCGGCAAACACTACGAGGCGGGCGTGGCCGTCGCGGCGGCGCTCGCCCTGGTCGCGCTCCGCGCGATCTCCCTCGCCTCCCTGCGGCGGATGCCCTGGGGCGCGCTCGCCCTCCTGGGCGGCAGCTTCGCCATGGCCGCGGGCATCGAGGGCGGCGGGCTCTCCGCGTGGATGGCCGCGCAGCTCGCGGTCGTCGGGGACGCGCCGCTGCTCGCGCAGATCGGGCTCGCGAGCGCCGCGGCGGTCGCCCTGTCGGCGCTGGCCTCCAACACCGCCACCATCAACGTCGCGCTCAACGTGCTCCCGCAGGACCTCGGCGTGCTCTTCGCCGCCACGATCGCGGCGTCCTGCGACTTCATGCTGCCCGCGGGCACGCCGCCGAACGCCATCGTGTTCGGCAGCGGCTACGTGCGGCTCCCGGTGATGATCAAGGCCGGCTTCCTGCTCGACGTCGCCGCCGTCCTGCTCATCACCACGTACGTCTACGGCTACGCCCGGCACCTGATCGCCGGCTGAGCGCGCCGGCCCGGCGCGGGCCGGGCTCCGGCGCACCCGGCGGTGCGGCGGTGCGGCGGGGTGAAGGACGCTCAGGACGGGTTGCGCCGCGCCGAATCCCAGCCGCGCCGCACGGTGCCCTTGATCTCGTCCCAGGTGCGCCCGCTCTTGAGGTCGTTCCACTCCTCCTTGAGCTTGCTCTCCACGTTGTCGTCCCAGTCGGTGTGCTCGCTGTACTGGCCCGCCGCGCCCCAGCCGTAGCGCAGGCCCGGCTCGGCGTCGTCCCAGTTGCTGTTCGGCACGCCGCGCGGCGGGATCACCTGCTTGCCGGCCGCCTGCTTCAGCGTGTCGCCGACGTCCTGATTCAGCTCGCGCCCGCTGTCGTTGGTGAAATCCGCCTTGGTCTGCTCCCAGTCGCGGCGCAGCGCCTCCTTCACGCGCTCCCAGCCGGAAGCCTTGTGCGAATCCCACCACCTCGGATTGATCGCTTGGGTCATCGGTACCTCCATCGATGTCGCTGAGTGGACGCCGGCTCGACGCTCGATGTCCGGCGCGTTGTGATCGAGCAGCGATACACGAACGGTGCCGCCGCGAGCGCTTCCGGGGGGCCTGGCGGTCGTGCCGGCGCGCATGGACGCGCTGGATCGCCGGGCAGCGCTCTCGCCGTGTGATGTCCGCAGAAGACCGATGCGGCAGGCCGCCACAGACGAGACATCCTGCCACGTACGTGGCGCACGGGAGGACCGAGGACGGCCGGCCCTACCTCGCCATCGAGTGGCTCACCGGACAGGACCTCGGCCAGCGCCTCGCCCGCGGGCCCCTCGGCGTCGGCGAGAGTGTCGCCCTCCTCGAGCAGACGGCGGGCGCGCTCGCCGCCACGCACGGCCGCGGCGTCGTCCACCGCGACATCGAACCAGCCAACCGGAGGCGCTCGTCGGCGCGCTCGCTGCAGCGAGGTTCGGCGTGCGTGCCACGAATCACAAAATTCGTGCTACCGGCATCCCGCGCGTGGTATGGGTCGGCCGCCCGCTCGAGCCTCTGTCTTCGACCGGCCCCGGTCGGCTCGAGATGGCGAAGGAGCCCTCCAGACTATGGCGTCTCGACTCACTGGCGCGCCGTGCGCCGCGTTCGCTCTTGTGCTTCTGCTCGGTTGTGGTGACGATGGTTCAGGCGAGGACCAGGTCGTCGCCGAGGAACCGAACGAGGGTATCCCCTACCTCGGCGTGGATGGCGAGTTCACTTCGGACCCGCTGGCCGTCGACTGTCCGGACGATCCGCGCAACCCTGGGCGAGTGGCTCTCAAGCAGCAGAGAGAGATGTCGTTCTTCAGCGACCGAGAAGGCAAGACGCCGCTCGCCGAGGGATGCGCCTACTCCTACGAGGGATTCGCTCCGGACCCCCACTACTTTCCGGAGTATCCGGATTCGGTGTGGCTCCAGTTTGCGCTCACCGCTGGTGGAGATGGATGCGAATCGTTCCACTTCGTGATCATGCGTCCTCCGCACGGGGATGACGCTGTCAAGCACATGCACCTGCGGTACGGCGACGTTCAGTCCAGCTTTGTCGACTTGCTCGACATGAGCAAAGGTGACGAACAGGACGCCGACAAGTGCAACCCCTGGTGGAGCGTGTACTGCTCGGCAGGGAGCGAGGGTTGCGGCGGCTGAGCTAGAGCGAAAGGCGGCATGGGAAGGTCGACGAGGAGGACGTCATGGACCTCGTGGCGCACAAGCATTACAAGCGGATCCCGCCATGGCGCCAGCGAGAGAGCATCAACCAGCTTGATTCTGAAGACGGGCATCGCTGACGGGCGACGCCAGCAGCGCAGCTCGAGCACGCGGTCATGGTCGTCGCCCCTCGCCTCGCGCAGCATACAAGAACCGCTCCATCACAGACTGTCCCTCGCGCTGCGACAAGAATGTCGCACCATGATTTAGCTCATCCGTCAACGCTGCTCGCCGTGCTCAGCGCCGCCGGAAGTTCGGATGAACAAAAAGCATCTCCTCCCTGCGTCATCATGTCACACCCGGCGACCTTGACACGTCCACTCCTCGGCATTTCGCGGGAGATACGCGGATCGGCGGCGCGACGTGGGGTGCTTGACAATGGGTGAATGGATTTCATAGCGTTGCTCCAGCCGCTGCGAGGCACACGACCGCAGGTCGCGCCGCGGAGGCTTGCGACGAAAGACCATTGCCAAGGGGGAACGTTATGAAGATCCGCATCGTGAAGATCGCGGCAGTGCGCGTGAACGACGGCGGCGAGACGATCTGCGCCACGGTCTGTGCGACCAGCCTGTAGGCCACAGGCGACACCGGCGCGGTGGCTAGCCGCGCGCTGGTCCGACGCGCATCGATACGGTTTACAGCGGCTTCTTCATTCACGACATCTACAACGGAGATTCTCACATGACGACGTGGTTCACCTCGCCGGTATCGGTTGCCCTGCTCGCCGCCTTGTCCCTGGTCGTAGGGTGCGGGGATGATCAGGGCGGCGGAGGCTCCTCGGGCGCGACGAGCCCGAGCTCGTCGAGCGCCGCGAGCTCGGGCTCCGGCTCGTCGAGCACCGGCGGCGAGGGCGGCAGCGGAGGAGGAGGAGCGGCGGGAGAAGGGGGGAGCGGCGGCGGCGCGGGCGGCGATGCGACCACGCCCGTCGCGCTCCGGTTCGAGGGCCGCATCGGCGCGAATGTCTTCTCGTGCGACGGCAGCCACGTCCTCGGGACGGCGAGCACCGAGGTCGGTATCTCGGACTTCCGCCTGTACATCCATGATATCCGGCTGCACCGGGCCGGCGGGGATGACGTGCCCGTGACGCTCGAGCAAGATGGGCTCTGGCAGTTTCAGGATCTCGTCCTGCTCGATTTCGAGGACAAGACCGGGAGCTGCGCGAACGGCACCGAGCCGACGAACGGCGAGGTCCATGGCACGGTCCCACAAGGCAGCTACGACGGGCTCTCGTTCAAGCTCGGCGTGCCGTTCGAGCTGAACCACGCCGACGCCGCCGCGGCGCCGTCGCCTCTCAACCTGAGCGGGCTCTTCTGGAGCTGGGAGGCAGGCTACAAGTTCGCCCGCATCGACACCGTCCCTGCCGAGGGCAGCGGACCGTTCTTCCTCCACCTCGGCAGCACCGGGTGCGTCGCGGATGCGGGCGGGGGCGTCTCCGCGTGCGACCGGCCCAACGTGGCGGAGGTCGTCCTCACGGGGTTCGATCCGCTGACGACGCCGGTGCTCGTCGACTTCGCCGCGATCGTCGCGGGCAGCGATCTCTCCGCGGACGCCGGCGGCGCGCCTGGATGCATGTCCGGCACGGAAGATCCGGAGTGCGCAGCGATCTTCGAGCGGCTCGGTATCGATATCGCCGATGGGACGCTGCACCCCGAGACGCAGGAGCTCTTCCGGGTGGAGTGAGGCGCACGCGGCCTTCGCCGCCTCAGCGCCGTACGGGGCTGCCGCTGAGGAATGGCGAAGGCGCCCTTCGCCGGCGGAGCGAAGGAGAGCGCCGTGAGCGTGACGATCCCGATCCCCGCGGCGATGAACGCGGCGCCGATCGAGCGGCCCCTCATCCACGCCCCCCGCCCCGCAATCGGCTCACCTGCGCTTTTCGACCCGCGTAAGGACACGGCGTGCGTCCTCCGTCTCGTAGAAATCGAAGGCGATGCGATCGCCGACCTCGATGCCGTCGAGCTGCGCTGGTCTCTGGGGCTCGAACGACATCGTCATCGCGCTCATGTAGCCCGGGATGTCGTCGTGCGCGATGTTGGCGTAGGCGCGCCCCGGACCGAGCGAGCGGACCGCGCCCGTCGCGTGGTGGACGCGCGGAGCGGCGGTGGACGTCTTCGAGCACGAGCCCGTGAGGCTCGTCACGAGCGCCGTCCCGAGCAGCAGGGACCTCGCGAGATGGACGGCGCGGAGGCGAGAGTTCATCGAACGATTCATGTCAGCTCCTTCGCGGCCAGCCGCTCCGCATCGCGGACGAGCTCGTTCATCCGTTCTTCATCGCCGATCTGGTAATAGCCACGGATGCGGCCGAGGCCATCGACCAGGACGAACCATTCGCCGTGCATGATCGCGCCGAGCCCGGCGGATGGATCGGCTCGCTCGAAGCGCACCTTGAACCCCTTGACCACGACGCGGTTCAGCTCTCCGCTCCGGCCGGAGAGGAACGACCAGGCGCCACGACCGCTGCTGTACCGCGCCGCGTACGAGCGCAGCACGTCGGGTGTATCGTTCTCCGGGTCCAGCGTGATCGAGATGAGGTGGATGGGGAGCGCCTGGCCGCGCGCCTCGCTGCGCTGCGCGATCCTCTCCTGAAACGCCGCCATTTGCGCCGAGAGCCTCGGACACGACACGGGACAGCTCGCATAGAAGAAGTCGACGATCAGCGTCTGGCCGCGGAGCGACTCCCGCGTGACGGGGCGGGCGTCCTGATCCGTCATCGAGAACGCGGGTATCTCGCCCAGCACGGGCGGCGAGGCGGGCGCCTCGCGCACGCGCGACAGCACGCCGAAGAAGGCGATCCCCGCGAGCGCAGAGACGCAGAGCCCGATCTGCACCGGGCGTAGGCGCCCGCGCCGGCGGACTCGCGCTTCGTCGCCGGCCGGTGATGACCCTGGAGACGTGGAGCAGAGGACCTCGTGTGCCATGCGCGCGACATTACGTGATGCGAGCTGAGACGGGCAATGCGTCACGGTGTCGCATCCCGTCGAACGATGCAGCGAACTCACGTGGTCGTCCCGCGTCGCTGCGGGGCTCGCGGTACCATGCCCCCGTCCGACTCCTCGAAGTACGACACCACGGAGTGCGGCTTTGTACCTTCCCGTGGCTGTCCGCTGCCCACCACCGGCGAAGCGGCTCCTTTGCGTTGCTCACCTGCTCCCTCATGCCGGTCTTGACCGGCGCATCCGCCTTTGCGCTGAATTCTCCTCCTCACCTCAACACGTCCTGGCCCATCGCGACCCGGATCACCCGCGACCTCAACACGTCCTGGTCCATCGCGACCCGGGACGGCCCACCACCTCAACACGTCCCGGCCCATCGCGACCCGGATCACCCGCGACCTCAACACGTCCTGGTCCATCGCGACCCGGGACGGCCCACCACCTCAACACGTCCCGGTCCATCACGACCCGGATCACCCGCGACCTCAACACGTTCCGGTCCATCACGACCCGGATCACCCGCGACCTCAACACGTCCTGGTCCGCCGCGAGGTATCTCATGAAAAAAATTCAATTTTTTTGCGCGACGTAATATACATCACATCGCTCGACTCAACCCGGGTCGGCCGGCGCGATCGGGGAGCCGCCTCGGCGCCGTGCGCGGCGCGGCCCGCGACAGCGCGCCTGTGGAATCGATATCGCACGCCGCCCCGCACGCCCGGCGCGGTATCCTGGGTGTTTGCGCGGGGGACGCCCCGGACTACGAGGGGCCCGGCGCACGTATCGGTCGAGATCGCCGGCCGCGCTTCGTGGGATAGTGTAAGCGCGGATGCTTTTCAGGGGAGAGATCGTTCATGTCGCTTAGGGAGGGTTCGCTCGTCGCCGGTCGATTCCTGGTCGGAGGTCTGGCCGGAAAGGGCGGCATGGGCGAGGTCTTCCGCGCTCACGACATCCGCACCGGCGAGCCGGTCGCCCTCAAGGTCCTGCACACGCGGGGCGACGCGCCCGTGGCGACGGAGCGGTTCCTGCGCGAGGCGCGGCTCCTGTGCGAGCTGAACCACCCGGGGATCGCTTCGTACGTGGCGCACGGCCAGCTCGAGAACGGCCGGCCTTACCTCGCCATCGGGTGGCTCACCGGGCAGGACCTCAGCGAGCGCCTCGCCCGCGGGCCGCTCCGCGTGAGCGAGTGCGTCACGCTGCTCGAGAGGGTGGCGGACGCGCTCGCGTTCGCGCACGGCCGCGGCGTCGTGCACCGCGACATCAAGCCCGGCAACCTGTTCCTGCGCGACGATCGCGTCGATCGCGTCACCCTGCTCGACTTCGGCATCGCCCAGGCGGAGCTCGCGGACACGACGCTCACGCGCACCGGCCGCATCATCGGCACCCCGGGCTACATGGCCCCGGAGCAGGCGCGCGGCGACCGCGACATCGGGCCCAGCGCCGACGTGTTCTCGCTCGGGTGCGTCCTCTTCGAGTGCCTGACCGGACGGCCGCCCTTCCTCGCGCGCGACCCGGTCGCGGTGATCACGAAGAGCCGCTTCGACGACGCGCCGCCGGTCGAGACGCTGCGCCCGGAGACGCCCCCGGCCCTCTCCGCCCTGCTCGCGCGGATGTTCGACAAGGACCCGGCCCGCCGCCCCTCCGACGCCGCGGCGCTGCGCGACGAGCTCGCCGCGCTGGATCTGCACGCGCAGGACAGCGCGCCCGCGCGGTCGGGGAACATCGCGGCGCACGCCCCGGAGGCCCTCGGCGGCGACGTCATGCAGCTCTTCTGCGTCGTGCTCGCCGTGCCGGGGGTCGCGCCGCGGTTCGCCGAGCTGGAGACGCTCCCGGCCACGGGCCCCGAGGCGCGCCCTCCCCGCGACGCCCTGCGCAGCCGGCTGATGCGGCTGAAGGGGCGCATCCAGTGGCTCGCCGACGGCTCGCTCGCGGTGATCGTGCCCCCCGCGCCGAGCGCCGTGGATCAGGCCGCGCAGGGCGCCCGCTGCGCCCTCGCGATCAAGGAGCAGTGGCCCGAGGCGCGCGTCGTGCTGGCCACGGGCCGCGCGCTGCTCAAGGACCGGCTCCCGGTCGGCGAGGCGCTCGACCGCGCGAAGGCGCTGCTCGTCCCCGGCGGGAGCGCCGCGTCGCGCGGGTCCGACCCCGAGATCGAGGGGGCGCCCGAGGCCGGGGTCGGGGTCTGGATCGACCCGCTGACCGAGCGGCTGCTCGGGTCGCGCTTCGAGCTCACCACCGCGGGGGAGCACGCGGTCGTGCGCGGCGAGCTCGCGGGCGGCGCCGACGCGCCGCGCCTGCTGCTCGGTCGGCCGATCCCCTGCGTGGGCCGCGACCAGGAGCTGTCGATGCTCACCGCGGCGATCGCGCGGTGCGCCGAGGACGCGGAGGCGTCGGGGGCGCTCGTCATCGCGCCGCCGGGCGCGGGCAAGTCCCGGCTGCGGCACGAGGTCCTGCGCCGCCTTCGCGATCAGGCGGTCGCTCTCGAGGTGTTCTCGGGCGACGGCGGCGCGTCGACGGGCGCGGCCGCAGGCGCGCCGTACGGCCTGCTCGCCGACGCGCTCCGCCGTGGGTGCGGCGTCCAGGCCGGCGATCCGCCGGAGCTCCAGGAGGAGAAGATCCGGCGGCGGGCGGGCGCGCGCCTCGCGCCGGTGCACGCCGCGCGGGTCGGCGAGCTCCTCGCGTCCTTGTGCGGGGTGCCCGTCGCCGAGCCCAGCGACCTGCTCGGCGCCGCGCGCAGCGACCCGGGGATCATGAGCGAGCAGGTCCAGCGCGCCTTCCTGGACTTCCTGGGCGCCGAGTGCGCGGCGCGGCCCTGCCTCCTCGTCCTCGACGATCTGCACTGCAGCGACGACGCGACCGTCCAGCTGCTCGACGCCGCCCTGCGGGAGCTGCGCGGGCTGCCCCTGTTCGTGCTCGCCTTCGCGCGCCCCGAGGTGACGGCCCGCTTCCCGGCGCTGTGGGAGGCGTCGCGGACCGTCCAGCGGATCCACCTCCCGGGGCTCAGCAACCGGGCGGCCGAGCGGCTGGTCGCCGCGGCGCTCGGCGCCGAGGTGCCCGCGGCCGTGGCGGCGCGGATCGTCGAGCAGGCCGCCGGCAACCCGCTGCTCCTGGAGGAGCTCCTCCGCGCGGCGGCCGAGGGCGAGGAGCAGCCCGAGGCGGTGCTGGCGATGCTCCAGGCGAGGCTGTCGTGCCTCGGCCCGGAGGTGCGGCGCCTCCTGTGCGCCGCGAGCGTGCTCGGACGGACGTTCTCGGCGCGCGCGGCGATCGCGCTGCTCGGGCAGGAGCAGGACACGCAGCAGACGAAGTGCGCGCTGGCCGACCTCGTCCGGCTGGAGATCATCGAGAGCCAGTGGTCGGGCCGCGCGCCCGGCGAGGTGGAGTACCGGTTCTGTCACGCGCTCGTGCGCGACGCGGCGCTCCGCCTGCTCACGGACGAGGATCGGGCGCTCGGCGAGGAGCTCGCCGCGCGCCACCGCGCGGGCGAGCCCGCACCGCTGGCGGAGCACGGGTGAGCGGCGGTCACGTTGTATCGAGAGAGAAATAGCCGCCAAGGCGCCAAGGACGCCAAGGAGAAGAGGAGGCTTGGCGCCCTCGGCGTCTCGGGTAGCGTAACGGGCCGATGGATTTCACGCCTAGCCCGAGGACCGTCGTGTACCTGGAGCGCGTCCGGCGCTTCATGCAGGAGCACATCTTTCCCGTCGAGCAGCGGACCTGGGAGGAGATGCATGCCGCGAACCCCGATGGCGCCTTCCGCGGCTGGACGGTCCATCCGCGCGTCGAGCAGCTGAAGGCGCGGGCGCGCGACGAGGGGCTGTGGAACCTGTTCCTACCGGACGCCGCGGCGGGCGCGGGGCTCTCCACGCTGGAGTACGCGCCGATCGCCGAGGAGATGGGCAGGAGCCTGCTCGCGCCCGAGGTGTTCAACTGCAGCGCGCCGGACACGGGCAACATGGAGGTGCTCCTCCGGTACGGCTCCGAGGAGCAGAAGCGGAGGTGGCTCGATCCGCTGCTCGCCGGGGAGATCCGCTCGGTGTTCTGCATGACCGAGCCGGACGTCGCGTCGTCGGACGCGACGAACATGCAGGCCACGGCGCGCGTCGAGGGCGACGACGTGGTCCTCGACGGGAAGAAGTGGTGGTCGAGCGGCGCCGGGGATCCGCGCGCGCGGGTCGCCATCTTCCTGGGGCGCACGCCGGATCCTGCGGCCGATCGCCACCACCAGCACACGATGGTGCTGGTCCCGCTGGACGCGCCCGGCGTCGAGATCCGGCGGATGATCCCGGTCTACGGCCGCTACGACGCCCCGCACGGGCACGGCGAGATCCACTTCACGGGCGTCCGCCTGCCGCGCTCGAGCATCCTCGCGGGGCCGGGCATGGGGTTCGAGATCGCGCAGGGGCGCCTCGGCCCGGGCCGCATCCACCACTGCATGCGGTGCATCGGCGCGGCGGAGCGGGCGCTCGGGCTGATGATCGATCGCGGCATGTCGCGGAGCGCGTTCGGCAAGCCGCTCCTGAACCTCGGCGGCAACCGCGAGCGCGTCGCCGAGGCGCGGATCGCCATCGATCAGGCGCGGCTCTTGACGCTGTACGCCGCGTGGAAGCTCGACGAGGTCGGCCCGCTCGCCGCGATGACCGAGATCTCGGCCATCAAGGTGGTCGCGCCGGGCATGCTCCAGCGGGTCGTGGACGACGCGATCCAGCTGCACGGCGGCGCGGGGCTCTCGGACGACACGCCGCTCGCGGGCTTCTTCGCGCAGGCGCGCAGCCTGCGGCTCGCGGACGGGCCGGACGAGGTGCACAAGGGCGTGATCGCGCGCATCGAGCTGGCGAAGCGCGGGTCCTCGCGGGGCGCGTCGTGAGGCGGGGGTGCGGGGGGCGCGCGGCGCGGGAGGAGCGCGACGTGACGAGGGCAACGGGGCGCTCCGGGCCGGTGCGGCCCGGCGAGGAGCTCGACGTCGCCGCGGTCGACCGGTGGCTGCGCGGCGTCGAGCCGTCGCTCGAGGGCACGCCGGAGGTGACGCAGTACCCGGGCGGCGCGTCCAACTGGACCTACCGCCTCCGCTACCGGAACCGCGATCTGGTGCTGCGCCGGGCGCCGGCGGGCACCAAGGCGAGGTCGGCGCACGACATGGCGCGCGAGTACGCCCTCCAGAAGGCGCTCAAGCCCGCGTACCCCGTCGTGCCGGCGATGGTGGGCCTGTGCCAGGACCCGGGCGTGCTGGGCACGGATTTCTACGTGATGGAGCGCGTCGAGGGGTTCATCCCGCGCGCGCGGCTCCCGGAGGGCATGACGCTGAGCGCCGCGGACGCGGGGCGCCTCTGCAGGAACATGGTCGACAAGCTGATCGAGCTGCACGGCGTCGACCACCGCGCCGTCGGGCTGGACAGGTTCTCGAAGGGGCCCGGGTATCCGCGCCGCCAGGTCGAGGGCTGGTCCGAGCGCTACGAGAAGGCGCGGACCTGGAACGTGCCCAGCTTCCGGTACGTCCGCGCGTGGCTGAAGGAGCACACGCCGGACGACGCCGGCGCGTGCGTGATCCACAACGACTGGCGCTTCGACAACGTGGTGCTCGACGTTTCCGACCCGACGCGGGTGATCGGCGTGCTCGACTGGGAGCTCGCGACCATCGGCGACCCGCTCATGGATCTCGGCAGCGCGCTCGCCTACTGGGTCGAGGCCGGCGACGGCGTGCTCATGCGCAGCACCCGGAGGCAACCCACGCACCTGCCCGGGATGATGCGGCGCGAGGAGGTCGTCGCGTACTACCTGAGCAAGACGGGGCTCCGGCCGGCGAGCTGGGCGTTCTACGAGGTGTTCGGGCTCTTCCGCCTCGCGGGGATCGCGCAGCAGATCTACTACCGTTACTTCCACAAGCAGACGCGGAACCCTGCGTTCCGGCACCTGTGGTTCCTGGTCCACTACCTCGACTGGCGCTGCCGGGCGATCCTCGGGCGGCGCGGGCGAAGGTGAGCGCAGCGCGCCCGTGAGCCGCCGCCGGCGTGGCCCTCTCCCCGCGACATTCGCGCGTGGTAGAGAGAGGGCGGCGCCATGATCGACGCGACGCTCATCGCCGGCCGCTATCGCGTACCAGGGCCTCCCGGGCCGCAACCAAATTGGAGCAGGGCCGCCGCGGGTTCGTGTATATCTGCCCTGGGAATCGCCCCGGTTCTGGCCGCGAGCGCGCGAGACGCCGACGAAGGAAATGGCATGGGCAGGATAGACGGCCTCTCCGGATCGCCAGGCAGCGCGTCAGCTTCGGCGGATCCGGCCGTGAACGAGGGAGCACAGCGCACATGAAGATGGCCACCGCGGCGTCGACTGCGGGGGCGGCGGGCGCTGCGTTCGCCGAGGCCATGTCCGCGCTCCGCGCGAGCCTGGGCGCGACCCCCGACCACATCTTCCTGAGTTACACGGAGCACTACGACGTGGGCGAGCTCGCCCGCGCCACCGCGGAGCTGCCGCCGTCGGTGCGCGTCCACGGCTCGAGCTCGTGCCTGTCCGTCATGACCGCCGCCGGCGTCCACGGCATGTCCGGTCCCGGCCTCGCCATGCTCGGGATCGTCGATGCAGAGGGCGCGTATGGCGTCGCGGCCGAGCGGCTCGGCGGCGCCGCGCGCGCCGCCGGGGCGCGCGCGGCGCGGCGCGCCGTCGAGGACGCCCGGCGAGCCGGCGAGCTCCCGGCCCTGCTGTGGCTCACCTCGCAGACGGGCGCGGAGGAGGACGTCCTGCTCGGCATCGCGGACGTGGTCGGCCCGAACGTGCCTGTGTTCGGCGGGTCGTCTGCGGCGAACTCCCTCGACGGGAAGCAATCGCAGCTGGAGCGCGGGCGAGCCTGCGAGGGCGCCGTGCTGCTGTCCGCCCTCTACCCTTCCGGGGAGATCGCGTATGCCTTCAGCAGCGGCTACGCCCCCACCGAGCACCGCTGCCGCGTGACCCGCGCCGAAGGCAGGCGCCTGCCCGAGATTGACGGGCTCCCGGCCGCCGAGGTCTACAACCGCTGGACCGGCGGCCTGATCACCGCACAGCTGGGCGGCGGATCCATCCTGGAGCAGACCGCGCTCCACCCGCTCGGGCGGCCCTCGGGGTGGATCGGCAAGGTCCCCCAGTTCCTGCTCATCCATCCGAGCACCGTGGAGGCGGACAACTCCATGACGTTCAGCGCGAGCATCAACGAGGGAGACGAGCTCGTGCTGATGACTGGCTCGCGGGAGAGCCTGATCGGCCGCGTCCGCTCCGTGGTCGAGGCCGCGCGGGAGTCCGCGCCGCCGTCGTTCCGCGCGCAGGGCGCGCTCGTGATCTTCTGCGCGGGGTGCATGCTCGCCGTGCGCGACGAGATCGACCGCGTGGTCGAGGGGGTGGTCGCGTCGCTCGGCGGGGCGCCGTTCCTCGGCCGGTTCACCTTCGGTGAGCAAGGGTGCTTCACCCGGGGCAAGAACCAGCACGCGAACCTCTCCATCGCCGTCCTCCTGCTCGGACAGTGAGGCGTGATGGAGGACGAGGCTGTCCGCGAGACCATCGCCGAGCTGGAGCGCGCGCGAGAGGAGGAGCGGGCGCTCCGGCTCGAGGCGGAGGGGCTGGCGGAGGCGCTCCTGCGCTTCACGGAGCCGGGGACCTTCGCGGAGATGCTGTCGCGCGTCGTCGCGGTGATCGCGCAGCGGGTCGGGGCCGCCGCCGGGCTCGTGATCGCGTTCGCGGACGGCGCGGACGGCCACGTCATGGTCTCCACCGATCCGCGCCTGTCGGCGACCGTGTGGCAGCGCGGGCCCGCGTTCGACCGGGCCCTCGCGGGCCGGCCGGTGGCCAGCTTCGACCTCAGCCAGCTGGCCGAGTGGCAGCGACAGCCGGAGGCCGTCCTGAGGCGCTACGGCTCCGCGCTCCACGCGCCCCTCCAGGCCGGCGGCCTGCAGGCGCTGCTCGTGCTCGTCCACCCGGAGCGCGCCTCCTTCGACGTGCGCCACGTGAGCCTCGTCCGCCGCCTCTTGCCCGCGGCGTCGCAGGCGCTCGCGCGCGCCCGCGCCGAGGAGGAGCTCGCCCGGGCGCGCGAGCTCGCCCACGAGCGGGAGATCACCGAGAAGCTCACGCTGATCGAGCACCAGCGGGCCGTGATGCGCGCCCTGTCCACGCCGATCCTCGAGGTGTGGAGCCAGATCCTCTGCGTCCCGGTGATCGGCTCCATGGACGAGGAGCGGTGCGCGCACCTGATGGAGAGGCTGCTCGCCGCCGTGAGGGCCAGGCAGGCGCGCGCGGTGGTCATCGACGTCACCGGGCTCGACCGGATGGAGGCGAGCGCGCTCGCGCTCTTCCTGCGTGTGGCCGTGGCGGTGAGGCTGCTCGGCAGCGCCTGCGTGCTCGCCGGCATCGGTCCGGGGGTCGCCCGCGAGCTCACCCGGGAGGGTGTGGAATGGGGCGCCGTCGTGACGTACCGCCGTCTGCACGACGCGCTGCGGGCGCTGCTCCCTTCCTCGCGCAGGTAGGTCGACGGCCGCCGGCTCAGGTGGCCTTCCCGAGCCCCTGCCCAGGGCGTTTCGTTAACGCTTCCTCGATGGGCGTTCTCGCCTCACGCTGCGGCGCCTGCGGTCGCCGGGACCGACCTCGACGGCCTGTTCCAGGAGAGGCTCAGGAGCGCGCAGCGGCTCCGCGAGCCAGCGCACCAGCGCATCGCCATCGAGATCGAGCAGGGCGTCCTCGACCTCACCCGGGCCGAGCACCTGCGCCCGCGCGAGGATCGAGCCCTCCTCCTCGGTCGTCGGCCGGCGCCCGACCCGCCGCGCAAAGAGGCGACCGAGCAGCTCCACGACCGCCTTTTCCGTCCCCCGCTGCTCGGCCTCGATGATCATCTCTCCGATGATCGGAGTACGCCGCAGCAGCCCTTCTTCCTTGTCCTCCACCATCGTGACCAGCTCCTTCTGCAGATTGTGCCCCCAGGGATCGATCGTGGCCATGATCAAGAACGCGGTGAACAGCTCCGCCCGCTCTTCATGGGTCGCCGCCCCCGCGGCGATGTCCGCGATGACCTCTCGCATCGCCGCGACGCTCGCGTCGCGGGCGAGCGGGGCAAACACCAGCCACAGCGCGCTGCCGCGCGCCCGGAGCTCGCCCACCGTGCGCTGGTAGACCGCGTCGATGCGGAAGTGCGTGCCGCTGAAGCGCCGCCCTGGCCAGGCGGTGCGCCGCTTGCCCACCGCCGGCAAGCGCCGCCGGCGGCCCGACAGGACCACGGCGACGCTCTCGATCGGCGGCACCGGCTCTCCAGCGCCCTCGGCGCGCAGCGCGGAGAAGAGGAAGCCGAGGTACTCGAAGACGAGATCCGGCACGTCGCGCCGCAGCGCGAAGCAGAACTCGACGTGCAGCACGCGCGGCTCGCCCTCGACGCGCAGGTGAAGCGCCTTGTCGAGGCGGCGCTCGAGCTTGGTGACCTGGGTGTCGACCCAGCCGAGCACCTCCACGGCGCGGCCCCCGGGGACGAAGGCGCGCGCCAGGTCCTCGGGGCGCCGCCGGGCGATGTGGCGCAACGTGATATCGGCGCCTCCCATGCTCCGCACGTTCAGCAGCGCGCGTGCCACCCGTGAATCGCGCCGAGAACAGCGGGATTCAGCGGGTGGCGCGCGCCTCGGAGGGTGGCGCCGCCATGGCGGGTTCCGGCCCCTCGCCCGGCGGGGAAGCCACCCTCCGCCCGAGCGCCGGCGTCACGCGCCGCCCGCACCGGGGAGGAGCGCGGCCTCGATCCCCGGTAGATCATCGCGAGGCGCTGCGCCCAGGCCTCGACGTCCTCGTCGCGGATCAGCCCGTCCTGGCGGATCTCGAGGAGCACGCAGGGCAGCCCGCGGGCCTCGCCGTGCACCGGGATCGAGTAGTCCCGCTCCCTGCCTCGCGCAGGTAGGGTGACGGCCGCCAGCTCAGGTGGCCTTCCCGAGCTCCTGCCCAGGATTTCCGTTCACGCCGCCTCGATAAATGTTCTCGAAGCGCGCTGCGGCGCCTGCGGTCGCCGGGCCCGACCTCGACGACCTGTTCCAGGAGAGGCTCACGAAGCGCGCTGCGGCGCCTGCGGTCGCCGGGCCCGACCTCGACGACCTGTTCCAGGAGAGGCTCAGGACGCGCGCAGCGGCTCCGCGAGCCAGCGCACCAGCGCATCGCCCTCGAGATCGAGCAGGGCGTCCTCGACCTCACCCGGGCCGAGGACCCGCGCCCGCGCGAGGATCGAGCCCTCCTCCTCGGTCGTCGGCCGGCGCCCGACCCGCCGCGCAAAGAGGCGGCCGAGCAGCTCCACGACCGCCTCTTCCTTTCCTCTTTGCTTTCCCCGCTGCTCCCCTCTCTGCTCGGCCTCGATGATCATCTCTCCGATGATCGGAGTACGCCGCAGCAGCCCTTCTTCCTTGTCCTCCACCATCGTGACCAGCTCCTTCTGCAGATTGTGCCCCCAGGGATCGATCGTGGCCATGATCAAGAACGCGGTGAACAGCTCCGCCCGCTCTTCATGGGTCGACGCCCCCGCGGCGATGTCCGCGATGACCTCTCGCATCGCCGCGACGCTCGCGTCGCGGGCGAGCGGGGCAAACACCAGCCACAGCACGCTGCCGCGCGCCCGGAGCTCGCCCACCGTGCGCTGGTAGACCGCGTCGATGCGGAAGTGCGTGCCGCTGAAGCGCCGCCCTGGCCAGGCGGTGCGCCGCTTGCCCACCGCCGGCAAGCGCCGCCGGCGGCCCGACAGGACCACGGCGACACTCTCGATCGGCGGCACCGGCTCTCCAGCGCCCTCGGCGCGCAGCGCGGAGAAGAGGAAGCCGAGGTACTCGAAGACGAGATCCGGCACGTCGCGCCGCAGCGCGAAGCAGAACTCGACGTGCAGCACGCGCGGCTCGCCCTCGACGCGCAGGTGAAGCGCCTTGTCGAGGCGGCGCTCGAGCTTGGTGACCTGGGTGTCGACCCAGCCGAGCACCTCCACGGCGCGGCCCCCGGGGACGAAGGCGCGCGCCAGGTCCTCGGGGCGCCGCCGGGCGATGTGGCGCAACGTGATATCGGCGTCTCCCATGCTCCGCACGTTCAGCAGCGCGCGTGCCACCCGTGAATCGCGCCGAGAACAGCGGGATTCAGCGGGTGTTGCGCGCCTCGGGGGGTGGCGCCGCCATGGCGGGTTCCGGCCCCTCGCCCGGCGGGGAAGCCACCCTCCGCCCGAGCGCCGGCGTCACGCGCCGCCCGCACCGGGGAGGAGCGCGGCCTCGATCTCCCGGTAGATCCTCGCGAGGCGCTGCGCCCAGGCCTCGACGTCCTCGTCGCGGATCAGCCCGTCCTGGCGGATCTCGAGGAGCACGCAGGGCAGCCCGCGGGCCTCGCCGTGCACCGGGATCGAGTAGTCCCCTCCATCGGTGACGTAGTACGGCTGGTTGTCCCCGACGCAGAGCACGGGCTCGCGCCGCAGCGCCTCGAGGAACGGGCCGGCGAGCCTCCGGTCGCGCCCGTAGAGGACGGCCACGTGCCAGGGCCGGTCCTCGCCGAGCAGCGAGGGCGTGAAGCTGTGGACGCAGAGGACCGCCGTGCTCTTGCCGCGCTCGCGCCGCGCGTCGAGCAGCGCGGCGGCGGCCCGGTGGTAGGGCCAGAAGCACGCGTCGGCCCGCGCCTCGGCCTCGGCGGCGTCGATGGCGTTGCCGGGGATGGGCACGCCGCCGCTGATCTGCGGGATCGAGGTCGGCGAGCCCGGCGGCCGGTTGCAGTCGATGACCAGGCGGGAGTAGCCGGAGAGCACGAGCGGCGCGTCGAGCAGCGTGGACAGGCGGCGCGAGAGGCGCGCGGCGCCGATGTCCCAGCCGATGTGCTGCGAGAGCTCGTCGCCGTAGAGGCCCAGCCGCGCGAGCCGCCGCGGGACGACGTTCGAGGCGTGATCGCAGAGCAGGACCGCGCTCGAGCGGCCGTCGGGGTTCACCACCTCGAACGCGGGCGGCTCGTCGGGCGCAAGGAGGCTCGGGGCAGGCGGAAGGGAGCTCATGGCGTGCGCGCAAGGCATAGCAGAGCCGGGCGCCCCGTCGCCCGCCTCCGCGCCGGCCGGCCGGGCCCTGCGCCGCCGCGCCGGCCGGCCGGGCCCTGCGCCGCCGCGCCGGCCGGGTCCCGCGCCGCCGCGACCCGTCAGGCCGTGGTCGTCATGCAGGCGCGCAGCGCGGCCTTGGCGCGGTGCAAGAGGACGGCGACGTGCCCGGCGGAGATGCCGAGCGCGCGCGCCACGTCCTCGCCGGGCTGCTCTTCGAGCATGCGCAGCGTCACCACCGCCTTCTGGATCTCGCAGAGCTCCTCGACGCAGGCGCGCAGCCGGACGTGCTCCTCGGCGCGCGCGATCGCCTCGTCGGTCGCCGGGGCATCCGCCGCGGCCTGCGGGTGCGCGTCCAGGTCCTCGTGCGGCCGGGCGCGGAAGTGACGCCGGCGCCGGTTGCGCGCGGCGTTGCGCACGATCCCCGCGAGCACCCCTCCCCAGGCGCCGGTGTCCTCCGGAAGCCCGCCGCTTTGCGCGAGGGTGAGCAGCGTGCAGAGCCCTTCCTGCACGCAGTCCACCGCATCCTCGGGCGTGACCCCTTCCGCCCGCGCCAGCGCCGCCAGCGCCGCGCGCTCTTCGCGCACAAGGTGCGACACGCAGCCCAGGATGTCGTCCGGGTCCTTGATGGCTTCCATGGTCTCCGGAGGTCAGGTCTCGAGCCGCGACCACATTACAGCGCCGCGACCTGTAATGGATGCGGATCTCGAGACCTGGCCAGGCAAGGAGGTTCTTCCCATGTCCACGAGTTCCATCCGCGAGATCGACGAGCAGAGCTTCGAGGCCGAGGTGCTGCAGGCCGGGGTGCCTGTCCTCGTCGACTTCACCGCGCAGTGGTGCCCGCCGTGCCGCGCGCTCGCGCCGATCCTGCACAAGCTGGCGGAGGAGGGCGCGGGTCGCCTGAAGGTGGTGGCGGTCGACGGCGACCGTTCCCCGGAGCTCGCCCGCCGCTTCGGCATCCGCGGGTTGCCGACGGTGGTCGCGTTCGCCGGGGGAAAGGAGGTGGCGCGCCACGTGGGGCTGACCACGCGCGAGAAGCTGCTGAAGCTGCTCGGGGGCCGGGAGGCCGGCGAGGGCGCGCGAAGGGAGGGCGCGCCCGCGATGCCGTGACAGGGCGCGGTCGACGTCATCGGGCCGGCGACGGCGCGGCCGAGAGGCTGCTCTTGTGTGGATCGGAGGCCTCGCGACGGGCGGCGAGGGCTGCTCGCCGGCTATCGCCGCCGGTCGTCGCGTCTCCGCTGATCGTCGCCTCTCCGCTGATCGTCGCCTCTCCGCTGATCGTCGCCTCTCCGCTGATCGTCGCGCCGCTGATCGTCGCCTCTCCGCTGATCGTCGCGCCGCTGATCGTCACCTCTCCGCTGGTCTCCGCCCTGCTGGTCGGCGGCGGGGAAGCTGACCCTGCGCGTCGTCTCCTCTTTCCCGTCGACCTCGAACGGTCCCACCGGGAGTGGGTCGCTGACGGCTTTCCCCCTCTCGTCAAGCAGCGTGATCGTGCCGACGTAGTCCTCGGCGGGGACCTGCACGCTCACGTCGAACCGCTCGCACGGGACCACCTGCCTGGTCACCTGGTTGGTGTCCGTGCTGATGAGCAGCAGCTCGACGGCGTTCGCGCCGTAGGCCTCGCACTGCTCGGCGCTGGTCCTGTCCTCGATCGCCCACTGGACGGTGACGAATCCCATCTTTTCAGGCTCCGTCTCTCCGGGCTGTACCTCATTGGGCTCATGGTGCATGCACGCGACCATCGTCGCTGCGCACAGCCCCGCCACAGTATAGATACTTCGCATTCCTACCTCGCTGAGCTCGGCGCAAAACCCTGCGCCTCGCCCGCGCGCAGCAACCCAGGTGCCACGAAGTCCTCGCGCGCGGACGGCGAGCTCGCCCGCGCGCCTGCCGCCGCCGAACCGCCGCGATTGCGCCGGATCGCGGCGTGCAGTCCCGCGCCGGCGGGCCGGCAACCCCGGGCGATGAGGGGCGCGCACGCGCTGCCCGGTGGCGGGATCGAGCACGCTCGGGGGGTCGAGCGGGCGCGGCTGAGTTGCGCCCGCGGGCGGAGCGAGCGCTCAGCGGCCGAGCGACACGGTAGGGGAACGCAGCTCGCACCACACACAGGCGAGTGCGTTCGCCGCGTACCATGTCAAAAATCCCTACCGTTTTTCTCGCCCTAGAGAAGCGGGATTCATCCGCGCCCCCCGTCTCGGCGTTATCCCCCGGCGCCTCCGCTCGGCCTCATCCCTGCAGGTCCCCGCCCCTCCGACGCTGGCGTCGCCTTCGTGCCCCGGTCGAGGCGCTCGATAAGATGATCCGCGAGCTCCGAGAACTCCACCCTGGCACGTGCGACGGCTTGCAAATGGCTGCTGCCGATTCCATCTGCTTGCTTCAGATCGAAGACGGGTTTGCGCGCGATCTGCGCGATGGGGGCCAGGCCAGCGAGATGCTTGATGAGGGCGATGCACTGCTCATCATCCTTGATATCAAGCTCTTCTTCCGCGTCAGCTTCATCCAGCACAAAGCGATGGTAGTGGAAAGGAATCTGCGCCAACCATCGCAGATAGCCGGTCGGGAGGAGGTCGACGCGCGCCAGATGCTGCTGCACGATGTACCCGATGGGCAGGAACCGGTGGACACGCACCCGCTCCCGCTGCGTCCCCCGGAGGCGCTGCTCCCACTCGTTGCGCCACTCGCGCAAGGAGGGTCCCACGGTTGCGAGCCCCTGGACGCTGAAGAAGTCCGGCGCGAGCGGGACGACGATCGCGTCACAGGCGAGGAGGGCCGCGCGGTTGAGAGCTCCCAGGCTAGGACCGACGTCGATGAGCACGACGTCCGCGTTCACCTGCGCTGCGGCCATGTCCGAGAGCCGGTCGAGGGCCGTCGTCGCATCGAGCGCGCGCTCGTCATCGAGCTCCGCCTGCGTGCGCCACGCTTCAGCGAGGCGCTGCTCGAAGCGACTCAGATCAAGGTGGCCTGGCAAGAGCCACAGATCGTCCGCCACCGACACGAGCACGGGCTCGATGATCTCTCCGCTTCCCTGCCGCGCGGGCTCGATGCAGCTGACGACCGTTCGCCCCCTGCTGGATTGCACCTCGCCTTCCCAGAGGTCGACCAGCTCGTCGCCTCCCAACAACCCTGCAGACAGGTTGGACTGCGGATCACAGTCTAGGGTCACGACGCGCTTTCCCTTGCGCGCGAGCATGTGGGCGATGTTGAGGGTGAGCGTCGTCTTGCCGACACCTCCCTTGTTGCTGAAGAACGCGAGAGACCTCACACCCGCCTCCGCACGATGACCCGCGTGAACCCGTCGACCTCGACCTCGATCTCCGGGTTGCCGTTCTTCGCCAGGTGCTTCCGCACGCGCCGGATCCCGCGCCCGAGCTGCTCGACGTAGCCGAGCTGCTTCAGCCAGTCCGTGACCATGGGGTTCCGGTAGTCAGAGTTGCTGCCGAACTCGCCCTCGCTGGCCCGTCCAAAGGGACCGCCGGGGTTGGAGAGCTCAATCCGGTCTTCGAACCACTCGATCCGCGCCGGTGCGTTCGTTCCCTCGTACTGCCGGTGCTGGACGATGTTTCTCGCCATTTCCTTGAGCGCCTCCAGCGGGTAATCCGGGACGAAGGGCGCGCGGATCCCGTCCGCTGGCGCTGGGATCTCGGTAACATGCGCGCTCATCTGAGCCCATAGGACATCGAGCTGCTGCGGCAGTGTCCCTGTGGCGGTACGCCGAAAGGCGATGGGCCCGTCGATGTCCTCCCCTGCATAACGCACGAGCTCGACCTTGGCGCCGGGAAAGAAGGATTGAGGGCTCCGTCCGAAGACCAGGATGGCTGTGGGGTTCGGTGTCCACGTGCCCTGCAGGGGCGCGCCGAGCTGGACTTGCGTGAGCCATGCCTCGAAGGAGGGGAAGACGTCGGGATCGTCGACGTCTTCCCTTGCCGCCTCGTAGCGCTCTTCGAGCGCAGGCATGTCGAGATCCTCGACCGTAGCGCCCGCCAGGGGCCGCACGTCGAACGGCTGGGTCTTCAGAGGGCGTCGCTCGCGCAGGCGATCCTGATCTGCCGGGGTCGCCCGCACGGTCGTGGCCGCTCGACGCACCCAAGGCATGCCATCGACAGTGACGATGGGCGGCACAGGGTACGGGTCGACCCGAACGACGAGGAGCGTCTTTCCATCGAGCTCGTGGAGCTGGATGTCAAAGGCCGGCGTCGGCCACAATCTGCTCGATTGGAGGCGGCTCGCGAGGCTTTGCTGCTCTTGGTCAAGCGCGGGGCCGCGCTGACCCAAATCCGCGACGCGACCGGTCTTCGGGTCGACGCCGATGAGGAGGTAGCCCGGACGTCGGCTGTCGCCGAGGTCGTTGGCCAGAGCGCAGATCGCCGGCAGGATCTTGTCGGCATCCTTTGCCGATAGCTTCCACTCGGTGCGATCATCCTCGCACTTCAGCAGTTCGCGCAGTTCTTCGGAGTTCATGTGCCTGTCGACCCGCGGCGCGATGCACGGCGCGCGGGATCCGTATCGCTGTTCCTTATCCGCGGCAACGTGGCTCGATCCGAACGCAGCCCCTCGGCGTTCACGACCTACGCCGCCATCGCCCCCCGTCCAGCGCGCCCGAAGCGCGCTCTAACGCCCTCGACGCACCTGTCCCGGTCGCGAAGCTCCATCGCCGCCTTCTTCCCAGAAAAACCCAATCGTTTCCAACATTTAACAAGAAAATTCTACCCGCCTCCCGCACGTCGCCAGGGCGCCCCGGTGCCCGGCTCGATCCTGATCCCACCGCGGGCCCCGCGGCGACACGAGTGGCCGCGGCGCGGCCGGGGATCTGCTCGCAACGTGCACGAGGCTTGAACCGCCGGAGCAGGTTCGCCATGGTGCCGCGGCGGTCGAGCGCGACCGGCGGCGCTCGACCGCCGCGTCGAGCGCCGCCCCTCACGAGCCCTGACCGCCGATGTCCATGCCGGAGAACGCCCGCGACGACCGCAGAGACGCCGCGTGGGGCGCCCTGTACGGCGTCGCGGCCTACAGCGCCTGGGGCATCGTGCCCGTCTTCTGGAAGCAGCTCCGCCACGTCGGCGCGGTCGAGGTCCTGGCCCACCGCACGGCGTGGAGCCTGCTCGCCTTCGCGGCCCTCACGCTGGCGACAGGACAGCTCCGCCCGCTCCTCGCGGCGCTGCGCGCCCCTCGCGTCGTCGCGGCCATGGCGGCGACCGGGGCGCTCATCTCGGCGAACTGGGTCCTCTTCATCTACGCCGTCTCGGTGGGGCGCCTGCTCGACGC
Source organism: Sorangium cellulosum (assembly GCF_002950945.1). Taxonomy (GTDB): domain Bacteria; phylum Myxococcota_A; class Polyangia; order Polyangiales; family Polyangiaceae; genus Sorangium; species Sorangium cellulosum_E. The sequence goes on along the minus strand of NZ_CP012673.1, from coordinate 3,537,712 downwards.
GAGCCTCGGCTACTTCATCAACCCGCTGCTCAGCGTGCTCCTCGGCATGCTGTTCCTGCGCGAGCGGCTGCGCCCCGCCCAGTGGATCGCGCTGGGCCTCGCCTCGGCGGGCGTCCTCTACCTCGCGGTGCGTGCGGCCTCGGTCCCCTGGATCGCGCTAGCCCTGGCCGGGACGTTCGGTCTCTACGGCCTGCTGCGCAAGGTCGTCCCGGTCGGCTCGCTCCCCGGCTCCACGCTGGAGACGTTGTTCATCGCGCCGCTCGGCGCGGCGTACCTGCTCGCCGTCCACCTCCAGGGCGCCGGCTCCATGGGCCACGTCGACCTCCGCACCGACGTCCTGCTCGCCGCGACGGGCGTCATCACCGCGCTGCCGCTCGTCTGGTTCACGAACGCGGCGCGGCGCCTGTCCCTGACCACCCTCGGCTTCCTCCAGTACCTCGCGCCGAGCGGGCAGTTCCTGCTCGCCGTGCTGGTCTATGGCGAGCCGTTCACGTCCACGCAGGCCGCGAGCTTCGCCTGCATCTGGACCGCGCTCGCGGTGTTCAGCGTCGACGCCGCGCTGCGCGCCCGCCGCGCGCGACAGATGGAGGAACGAGCGCGCCGGCTTGCGTGAGCGTGAGTCGAAGGACCGGAACGCGAACGTCTCCTGGCGCGCCACACGAGGCGCGCCTTTCGCCCCGTGGTACGGTGCGGCGCGCATGCGTACGTCACGCCCAGGGGCGCAAGCGCTGCTTTTTGCCGTCGTGGTCCCGTGGGTTGCGCCCCTCGTTTCGAGCGTCGCGCGCGCCGACGATCGCCCCTTCGTTTTGAGGTGGACCGCCCCCGCCGACTGCCCCGCGGGCGCGGCCGTCGAGGTCGAGATCACCCGGCTCCTCGGAGACCAGAGCCCCCCCCTCGAACGGCACACTCCGGGCGGCGGGCACGATCACGCCGGCGGGCAGCGGCTTTGTGCTGCACATCGAGATTGCTCGCGACGGATGGAAAAGCACACGAACCGTGCGCGGCGCGACGTGCCGTGCGCTGGCCGACGCGGGGGCCCTCATCGTCGCGATGGCGATCGATCCGGACGTCGCAACGCGGTCGGGCACGGTAGCGACGGGCGATCGTTCGACCGCGGGGGCGCGTCCCGAAAGCCCCGCCCCGGAGCCCCCGGCCGCCGCGGCTCGACCCGCCGAGCCCACTCGGCCGAAGGTCCCGCCCAGATCCGTGCCCCCGACGAGGGAACACGAGCGGCCGACGGAGGGCGCGGCCGAGAGGGCTCCCCTTTTTCGCCTGGGGCTCGGCGGCATGAGCGATCTGGGCACGATGCCGCGTTTGAGCGGCGCCATCGAGCCCTGGGCCGGCGTCGTCGTCGGCCCCGCGCGGCTGGACGCCGGGGCATCGTTCTGGCCCGGGAGCACGGCGGCGTCCGCAGCCAAACCCCAGAGCGGCGGGACCATCGATCTCGTCGCCGGCTCGCTCACGGCGTGCGCCCTCTTGCCGCCTCTTGCGCGCGCCGTTCGACCGCATGAGGTCGGTGTACCTTGCGCCGGCGTCGAGTTCGGACGCATGCACGCCGAGGGGTATGGCGTGAGCGACCCGGGCGAAGGGGGCGCTTTGTGGGTTGCGTTACGGGGCGGCACGGCGGCCGCGTGGGTCGTCGCGCCGTGGATGCGCCTGAGGCTCCGTCTCGAGGCGGTGGTGCCCCTCAAGCGCCCGCGCTTCGTGCTCGAAGGCGTCGGCGAGGTCCACGCGCCGAGCGTCGCGGCGCGGGCCGCCCTGGGGCTCGAGCTCGCGCTGTGATGGGCGCGGTCTCTTTTCTTCACGGAATCGGCGTGTGCTGGCCATGGGCGAGGGTGGCCGCCCGTGCCGTCACCCTACATGCCGCTCCTGGCGGGGCGGAGGTTGCGCCCCCGGCAGGAGCGGCGGGCTGCGAGGTAGCGCTCGAGTTCGACGCGATCTACGAGCGTTATTTCGATTTCGTCTGGCGCAACGTGCGCCGGCTCGGCGTCCCGGACTGCAACGCCGACGACGCGGTGCAGGAGGTGTTCCTCGTCGTTCACCGGAAGCTGTCGTCGTTCGAGCCCCGTTCCACGCTGCGCGCGTGGCTCTCGGGCATTGTCGCGCACGTCGCGCGGGAGCACCGGAGGGCCTACGCGCGGAAGAGCCCGCTCGCGAGAACTCTGTCCCCGCCCCTCGATCCGGACGAGGTGGAGAGCGGCGCGGCCGGCTGTGACGAAGCGCTGGCGCAGGCGCAGGCGACGCGGCTCTTGCACACGCTGCTCGAGGGGCTCGACGACCACAAACGCGCCGTCTTCGTGCTCGCGGAGCTCGAGCAGATGACGGCGCCGGAGATCGCGGAGGCGACCGGGGCCAACCTGAACACCGTCTATGCGCGCCTCCGGGCGGCTCGAAAGGAGTTCGAGCAGGGCGCGGCGCGCCTGCGGGCGCGCGACGGGTGGAGGTCGCGATGAACACAAGGCCCCGGCGCGCGGCGTGGAGCACGCGGGAAGGAAGGGAGGCATGAGTCAGCTCGGGCCCCTGTCGCGCTCGATCATCGAGGCCGCCCGCAACGGAGACCGGAGCACGGCGGCGGACCGCGCGCGTGTACGCGCGAAGCTGCGCCGGAGCCTGGCCCTCGGCACGGCCGTCACGGCGGGCGGGGCCGCGAAGACCGGCTTTGCGATGGTCTCGGCGAAGGCGGCGCTGCCGTGGGGAATCGTGGCGCTGCTCGCCCCCGCGGCGGTCGTGGCCGCGCTGCATGCGGCGCCGAGCGAACCGGAGGCCGCTGCGCGCGCGAGCACGGCCGGCGCCGTGGTCGCCGGGCGCGCCCGCGCGGCGGCCGCGGCGCGGCCGGCAGCGAGCGACGACCGCGCGCCCGCGGAGAGCCCACGTGAGCCAGCTGCGCCGATCGAGCCCACGGAAGGCAAGAAGCTCGACCCGCCGCGGGCGGCGAGCGAGCGGCGCACGACCCCCGGGAGGGCGCCTCGGTCCGCTCCTCTTGGCGGACCGGAAGCGCCGCGCGGGGTGCCGGCGGAAGACCCGCTCGTCGCCGAGACGCGGCGGCTGCGCGAGGTCCACGAATCGCTCCGGCGTGGCGACCCGGAGCGCGCGCTCTCGCTGCTCGACGCCGCGGATGCGGGCGGGCAAGAGCTGCGGGAGGAGCGCGCCGCTGCCCGCGTCGTGGCGCTGTGCAACCTCGGCAAGACAGCGGAAGGCCGCGCGGCGATGGTCGATTTCCTGCGGAAGAGCCCCGGGTCGCCGTATTCGGATCGCGTACGCGCTGCGTGCGAAGAGAAATGATTCGAGAGCGCTTTCCTCACACGGATCCGTCCGTTCCCGGCCATCAGCCGGTAGAGAGGAGCGGTCATGAAAATTCAGATGTTCATCAGCGCAGCGGGCCTGACGATCGCGACGGCGATGTTCGCGTGTACCTCCGAGATCGTCATCGGCCAGGACAGGCAACAGGTCGCGAGCGACGCCGAGGCCGAGGCCGAAGGCGGCCCTGGAGAGACGTGCGGCGCGGGCACGTGCGAGGCGAGCTGCGTCGCGGACGCGGATTGCCCTTCGGGGCTCTCCTGCGTGAGCGGCGCCTGCGTCGAGGGCGCGAAATCCTGCGAGTGCTACGCGGACGCGGATTGCCCTTCGGATCTCTATTGCCTCTGGGGCGACTCCTGCGGTCGTGACGATGCGTTCCCCTGCACGCCCGACGTCGGCTGCCCCATCGAGGGACAGCTCTGCGGCGAGAGCGTCGGCGGCTTTGTTTGCGAGGGTCCGGCGGGGCGGGAGTCCTGCACGTCGGACGCGGATTGCCCTCTGTTCCACGTGTGCATCGATGAACTCTGCAAGTCTACTCGGCCGGTGAAGGGCACGGAGTCCTGCTCGCCTCCGCCCGACCCCGAGTGCGTCGTAGACGCGGACTGCCCTTCGGATCTCCTCTGCGCCAGAGATAATACATGCAGTAGTGGCGCTGGGTCCTGCACGACCGACGCCGACTGCCCCCTCCGTGGTCAGTTCTGCACCGATGGCTATTGCGAGGGTCCGGGGGTCCAGAGCTGCACGTCGGACGCGGAGTGCGGTGAAAACCACGTGTGTATCGGCGAGACCTGCAAGTCCACGCAATGATACCGCACGATAAACCTCCCTCCCCCCAAGCTGGGGGTCACGGGCCCGATCGCCGAAGGCATCCTTGGACTTGAGTGAAAGAGGGTCACCGCGGCTCCAGGAACGAGCCTACGCGGGCGAGATCGGGGTTCGGCGTCGAGGCGACCTACTTCCCCTGGAGCCGTCCCTTGCAGCCAAAGCAGCGCGCGCCTCGCTGTGCGGCGAGAGCAGCATCCCCTGCGGATCGGGTGCTCCCGGAGCAGCAGCGCGGCGAGATCACCCCGCGATTTGAAGGCTTTCGCGGAGACGGCACGCCCGGTGCATCTCGCCCCGCCATGGATAGACGTCAATTCTTGGGCGGCGCGGCGGCGGCGGTCTCTGGAGCGCTCCTCGCGGGCCGAGCCCGGGCCGCTGGGCCCAGTGTGATCCGTATCGGCGTGCCGGGCGTCGGCGTGGGCAACCGCCCCGTCACCGGCGGCAGCACGTTCTCCCTGCTGCACATCCAGGGCATCGCTGCCGAGGAGTTCAAGAAAGACGGCATCGAGGTGAAGTGGAACTTCTTCCGCGGCGCCGGCCCTGCCGTCAACGAGGCGGTCGCGAACAACCTGCTCGACATCTGGAGCCACGGCCACCTGCCTTCGGTCGTCGGCCGGGCGAGCGGGCTCAAGACACGGCTCCTGGCCGCCGCCAGCCGGCGCGGCCACGCCTACCTCGTGGTGCCCTCCGACTCGCCCATCAACGGGGTCCGCGACCTGCGCGGCAAGAAGGTCGCCTTCCAGAAAGGCACGGCGACCCAGCTGTCGGCGAACCGGATCCTCGAGGGCCACGGCCTCACCGAGAAGGACGTCCGCGCCATCAACATGGACGCGTCCACGGCCAAGGCGGCGCTCGCCACGAAGGACATCGACGCGGTGTTCGGCGGCACCGACTACCTCTCTCTCCGCGACCAGGGCATCGCCAAGATCGTCTACACGACGAAGGGCGACTCGCCGACCTACCCGAGCAACTCGGGTATCCTCGCGCGGGAGGACTTCATCAACGAGCATCCCGACGTCGTGCAGCGGTTCATCAACATCCTCGTGAAGACGGCGGCGTGGGTCGGCGACGAGAAGAACCGCACCCAGATCTTCCAGCTGTGGTCGAAGTCGGGCACGCCCTTCTCGAACTACAAGGAAGCCCAGCAGGGCGAGGACATGAAGCAGAACGCGAGCCCCCTGCTCGACGAGTACATCCTCGCCCGCTACAAGTCGGCGGTCGCCGACTCGAAGAAGTTCGGCCTGATCAGGAACGCCTTCGACGTCGAGCCCTGGATCGACCGCCGCTTCCTCAACAAGGCGCTGAAGGACACCGGGCTCGAGCGGAACTGGGCCGAGTGGGACGCGAACGGCAAGCCGAAGGGCTGACCGGACGAGGCCGCAGACGCGCCGCACTGGACGCCGCCTGAGGCAATTTGCCACGCCGGAGGTGGCGTTCTTCGGTTGTCCGGGGCGGGGCACCTCCCCGCTCGGACGCGCAATTGCGCGGCGAGTGTGCGTGTTTCCACCGGCCGAGGGGTCCATCACGTCCGCGGGAACGCCGTTCGCTTCGGTGGGTCGACCAGCTGCGTCGACCAGCAACCGGAGCACGAGATGAACGAGCACAACGGCCACCCTTCCCCCGCGCACACCTCCTTCGACGAGTTCTGGCAGTACTACCTCCGGGAACACAGCAGCGGCCTCAACCGCGCGTTGCACCTGACGGGCACGGCCGCCGCCCTGGTGCTTGCCGGGACCGCCCTGGTTCGCCGCAAGCCCCGCCTGCTGCTGCTCGCGCCGCTCGTCGGGTATGCGCCCGCCTGGTTCGGGCACTTCGTCGTCGAGCGCAACCGGCCCGCCTCCTTTCACAGCCCGCTCTGGTCGCTCCGCGCCGATCTGCGGATGCTCCGCCTCGCCGTGACCGGCCGCCTGAACGACGCGTTGCCGCGGGACGACGCGGCGCCCGGGCAGGCCGCCTCCCCCGAGGGAGCCGCCTCCGCGGCGCGCCCGATCCCCCGCGATCCGCTCCCGGACAGCACGCTGGCCCTGCTGATGGACCCTTATCGTCTGGTCATGCGGCAGTGCCGGAAGCTCGGCGCCGATCTCTTCGAGACCAGGCTCCTCCTCCAGCGGACGATCTGCATGACCGGGCCCGAGGCCTCGCGCCTCTTCCACGACACGTCCCGCTTCATGCGCAAGGGCGCCGCGCCCCTCCGCCTGCAAGCGACGCTCTTCGGCCGCGGCGGCGTGCAGATGCTCGACGACGCCGCGCACCGCCACCGCAAGCGGATGTTCCTGTCGATGATGACGCCCGAGTCCATCCAGCGGCTCGTCGACATCGCCGCGGACGTGTGGCGGGCCCAGGCCCGCCGGGCGGCGCCGGAGGACGTCGCGCTCTACGAGCAGGCGCAGGAGATCCTCACCCGCGCCGTCTGCACCTGGGCCGGCGTGCCGCTCGGGGAGGACGAGGTCCAGAAGCGGACACGAACGCTCACCGCGCTCTTCGACGGCGCCGGCGCCCTCGGGCCGCGGCACTGGGCGTCGCTGCTCTCTCGCCAGGAGGCGAACGCGTGGATCGCGGGGGTCGTCGCGCGGATCCGCGACGGCAGCCTGGGTGTGCCCGAAGGCAGCCCGGTCCACCTCGTGGCGACCTACCGCGACGTCGACGGCAACCTGCTGAGCCCGAAGATCGCCGCCGTCGAGATCCTCAATGTCCTGCGCCCGACCGTGGCGGTGTCGGTCTACCTCACCTTCGTCGCCCACGCCCTGCACCACCACCCCGCGTCGCGCCAGCGCATCGCCGCCGGCGACGACGTGTACCTCGACCGCTTCGTCCAGGAGGTCCGCCGCTTCTACCCGTTCTTCCCCTCGATCGTGGCGCGCACGCGCCACGCCTTCGAATGGCAGGGCTACCGGTTCCCCGCCGGCGCGCGGGTGATGCTCGACCTCTACGGCACGAACCACGACCCGAGGGCCTGGAGCGACCCGGATCGCTTCGACCCCGACCGGTTCCTCCGCGAGCAGGTCGATGCGTTCAACCTCGTTCCGCAGGGGGGCGGCGACCATCACGTCACCCACCGCTGCCCCGGCGAGTGGATCGCGATCGAGCTCATGAAGGCCACCGCCCGCCTCCTCACCGGCGAGCTGCGGTACGAGGTGCCGCCGCAGGACCTCGAGATCGACTACACGCGGCTGCCCGCACTGCCGAGGAGCCACTTCGTGATGCGGAACGTCGGGCTCCGCGCCGAGGCGACGGGAAGGGTCGCCACGGCGGAGGCGGGGCTCAGCGGGTAGACACCGCTCTCGTGAGATAGCGCACTTTCACAGGAAGTCCTCGCCGCGGTCGACTCGAGAGGGACCGGAGGTGCGCTCGATGACCTGCGTCGAGCACGCCGACCCGCGTCCACCACGCGGGAGGCGCGCGCCCTGGGCGCACGGGCTCCGCCCGACACGACACCGCCGCGTGCGCACGCGACGCGCACGCGGCGCCGGCACGCGCCTGGCAACGCGATCCCTCTCCATGACGCCTTGGACTCCGGCCAGAGCGGCAGAGGAACGCCCCGGCAGCGACGCTGGGAGCGCGCCGGAGGGGGCGCCCGTCGCCGCCTCGAGCGCCGCCGGGTCCGCGAGCGCCGCCGGCCGCTCGAGCAGCGCCGCCGCCCGCCGCGCGCGGCGCCGGGCGGTGCTCCACGCGGCGCTCGGCGTCGCCGGGCTGGCCGGCCTGGCGGCGCTCGTCCGGCACGCCGGGGCCGCGGCGCTTCTCGAGGCGCTGGGGCGCGCCGCGCCGCTCTTGCCGCTGCTCGTCGTCCTGGAGGCGGCGCGCATCGGCTGCGAGGGGCTCGCGACCCGCGCGCTCTGCCTCCCGCGGCGGGTCCCGCTCGCGGAGCTCGCCCGCATCCACGTCGTCGCCTACCCGGTCGCGACGCTGATGCCGGCCGGGCGCGCGGCGGCCGAGGCGGTCAAGGCCGCGCTGCTCTCGCCGTACGTCGGCGCCCCGCGCGCCGCCGCGATCGCCACGGCGAACCAGTCGCTCGCGCTCCTCTCCTTCGCCCCCACCTCGCTCCTCGCGGCGGCGGCGGTGTGGCAGAGCGACGGCGCCTCCCCGCTCGCGCTCGCCGTGCTCGCGCACGCCGCCGTCTCGGTCGCGAGCGGCGTCGGCGTCGCGTTCGCGGCCCGGCAACGCGCCGCCTTCGCGTGGCTCGCCCGGCGGTTCGCCCGCGCCGGCAACGCCACCGCCGCCTTCCAGGAGGCCGTCCGCGAGCACCCGCCCGTCCCGCTCCGGCCGCTCGCCGCCTTCTGCGCCGGCCGCGCGCTCCAGGCCGCGCAGTACGCGGTGCTGCTCGCCGCCGTCGGCGCCGACAGCGGCCCCCTCCGCGCGCTCGCCGCGTACGGCGTGGCCGTGATCGGCACCGCCGTCGGCGACCTCATCCCGGCCCAGATCGGCGCAACCGACGGCGCCTTCACGCTCGCCGCCCCGCTGCTCGGGCTCTCCACCAGCGCCGCCGTCGCGGTCTCGGTGCTCGCCCACACCCTCCAGGCGATCGGCGCGCTCGCCGGGATCGTCGCCACGCTCGTCTGGCGGCGACCCCCGCCCGCCGCCTGAACGCCGCCGCCCGGACGCCGCCCTCCCGAACGCCGCCAGCCGAGTGCCGCCGGTGGCACAACCCGCCGGGGTGGCTCGCACACGCACGCGCGCTCGACCACACCGTGCGCGCCTTGCCCAGGAGGCGCTCCTCCGCGCCTCCGTCGACCGCGCCCCAGCGCGTGACGCGCGCGGCCACACCGCGCCGGGGCGACGATCGCGACCGTGGTGGATGCGCTGGCCACCCTCCCGCGGTTCGTCCTAGGGTGCACGTATGACGGACAAGACCGGCAGCCCTGGACGGGACGTGCTGACCCAGGAGGAGGCCCAGGAGCGCGCCGCGCGCATCGGCAACGTGCGCTACGAGCTCGCCATCGATCTCGCGCGCGGCGCCCGCGGCTACCGCGGCGAGACCATCGCCTACTTCGACGTCCGCGGCCGCGGCGACACCTTCATCGACTTCCGCGGCCGGCGCATCGAGCGGCTCGAGGTGAACGGCGTCGCGGTCGAGCCCGAGTGGTCCGACTGCCGCATCCGGCTCCCGGGGAAGCTGCTCGATCCGGAGACGCGCGTGCGCGTCGTCTACGAGAACGACTACGACACGACCGGCGACGGCTTCCACCACTTCCGCGACCCGGAGGACGGCGAGGAGTACGTCTACTCGGACCTCGAGCCGTTCAGCGCGCACCGCCTCTTCCCCTGCTTCGACCAGCCGGACATCAAGGCGAGCTACCGGCTGTCCGTGACCGCGCCCGACGACTGGGAGGTCATCGGCAACGCCCGCTTGACCCGCATGATCGCCGCGGGCGAGGCGCGCTCGACCCGGGTATTCGAGGAGACGACCCGGTTCAGCACGTACATCTTCGCGCTCATCGCCGGCCCCTACAGCGGCGTCCGCGACGAGCACCGCGGCATCCCGCTCGGGCTCTACTGTCGGAGATCGCTCGCGAAGCACCTCGACGCCGAGGAGCTCTTCACCATCACGAAGCAGGGCTTCGACTTCTACCCGAGCTTCTTCGACTACCCCTACCCGTTCACCAAGTACGACCAGATCTTCGTCCCGGAGTTCAACGCCGGCGCCATGGAGAACGTCGGCGCCGTGACCCACAGCGAGCGGATGATCTTCCGGGACCCGCCGACCGACCACCAGCGGCTCTCGCGCGCGGAGGTGGTGCTCCACGAGATGGCGCACATGTGGTTCGGCAACCTCGTGACGATGCGGTGGTGGAACGATCTCTGGCTCAACGAGAGCTTCGCCACGTACATGTCCTTCCTCGCCATGGAGCAGGCGACCCGGTTCCAGCCGGCCGTGTGGAAGGTGTTCAACGTGATGAAGGGCTGGGCGTACCGGCAGGACCAGCTCGTGACCACGCACCCCATCGCCGGGGAGCTCGCGGACACCGAGCACACGTTCCTGAACTTCGACGGCATCACGTACGGCAAGGGGGCCGCCGCGATGAAGCAGCTCGTCGCGGCGATCGGCCTCCCGGCGTTCCGCGAGGGGATGCGCCGGTACTTCAAGCGCCACCAGTACGGCAACGCGACGCTGCGCGAGTTCCTCGACGCGCTGGAGGAGGGCTCCGGCCGCGACCTCGGCGCGTGGTCGCGCGTCTGGCTGGAGCAGGCGTCGCTCAACACGCTGACCGCCGAGTGGGAGAACGAGGGCGACCACATCGGGCAGCTGCGGGTCCTGCAGACCGCGCCGGCGGACTACCCGACGCTCCGGCCGCACCGCATCGACGTGGCGCTCGCGCGCGAGGAGGCCGGCGCGCTCGTCGTCGACTCGGTGCCCGCCGAGATCGACGGCGCGACGACCGAGGTGGCGGGGGCGCGGGGGCGGCGGGCGCCGCTCTTCGTGTTCCCGAACCACAACGACCTCACGTTCGCGAAGATCGCGCTCGACCCGGGGTCGCTCGCGTTCGTGCGCGAGCACATGGGCCGCGTGGAGGATCCGCTCCTCCGCCAGCTGCTCTGGTCGTCGCTCTGGAGCATGGTGCGCGACCAGAAGCTCCCCTCCCCGGCGTACCTCGCGCTGGTGCGGGACAAGCTGCCCTCCGAGCCGGACCTCTCGCTCGTCGACCCGGTGCTCACGAACGCGGTGACGGCGCTCGCGCGCTTCGTGCCGGACGCGATGCGCGAGGCCGAGGCGAGCGCGTTCGTGGGCCTCGCGCTCGCGGCGCTCCGGGCGTCGCCGCGCGGCGACGCGCAGATCGTGTGGGCGCGGGCGCTCCTCAACGGGGCGTACGCCGCGCCGGATCTCGCCCTCGCGGCGCGCCTCGTCGACGGCGAGCTCGAGGTGGACGGGCTCGAGATCGACCAGGAGATGCGCTGGACGGTCGCCGTGAAGTGGGTCGCGCGGGGCATGCCGGGCGCGGCCGAGCGGCTCGCGGCCGAGCGCAGGCGCGACCCGTCGGATCGCGGCCAGCGCGCGGTGCTGCGCGCGGAGACGGCGCGGCCGGACGCGGCGGCGAAGGCGGCGGCGTGGGAGCGGTTCCACGAGGGCGGGTACGGCTCGCTGCACCTCACGAGCGCGGCGATGTCCGGCTTCAACTGGTCGTTCCAGCGCGCGCTGCTCGAGCCGTACGCCGGGGCGTTCTTCGAGCGGGTGCAGCAGGTGTTCGAGACGCGGACGCACGAGCTCGCGTCCTCGTACTTCACGCACCTCTTCCCCTCGTACCGCGTCGAGCGCGGCGTGCTCGAGCGCGCCGAGGCGCTGCTCGCGGCGCTCCAGACGGCCCCGGACGGGGCGCCGCCGTCGAAGCCGCGGCTGCCGATGCTGATCCGGATGCTGCGGGAGGCGAGCGACGATCTCGCGCGCAGCATCGCCTGCCGGGAGCTCGCGGCCGCGAGCGGATCCGGCGGGGGGCGCTGAGGGCATCGCCGGCGCCGCCATCGGCCCTCCCCGCGCCGCGCGACGAACAGCCTCCCCTCGGGCCCACGGTGTTCGCGGCGTCGAACTCGGGCGAACGGGTACTGGACGGCGCGGAAAGGCGGTAAGACGGGGGCAGCTCACCAGGGTTCATGCGCTGCCGTTCGCCTGTGCCATGTCTCCCTGGATTCAGGGCCCCTGCGAGCCGAACCAACGCCGACCGCCGCGCTTCACGGAGCGCCCATCGACCCATGCGCACCACGAACAGGATCCTCGCTTCACACCTCGCCTGCCTGCTCGCCAGCATCCACCTCGCGAGCACGGCGCTCGCGCAGGTCCCTCCACCTCCCCAGCCCCCGGCAGCACCAGGCGGGGCGACCGCCACGCCGCCAGGATCCCCTGCTCCGCCCCCCGCCCCCGGCTTCCCGCAGCCCCCGGGCGGCCCGCAGCCTCCGGGCGGCCCGCAGCCGCCCGTCGCACCGCCAGCCCAGCAGCCGCCGGCTGGACCGCCTCCCGCCTACACGCCGGGCGCGGGGCCGCCGCCAGCGGCATCGCCCGATGCGGGGCCGCCGCCAGCGGCATCGCCCTACGGCCAGCCTCCGCCCCAGGGTGGGCCCGCGCCCTACGGCGCGCCTCATGGCCACGGCAAGACGTCGTTCCAGCCAGCGCCCGCCGGCGGGGCGCCGGAAGACGCGGCGGCGGAGCCGGGCGAGGCCCTCGAGGGCGTCTCGGCGGACGGGATCCCGCTCGGCGAGCGCGGGGGGCTGATCTTCGACACCTCCGCCATGAAGAGCTCGCGCACCGCCGTCGATGACGGCGTGCCGGTCACGCTGCTCGGCCTCTCGGCGCGGATCCCCATCGACGAGCGCACGTTCGTCGACGCGCGCCTCCCGCTCTCCTTCGGCTTCGCCGGCAACCCCACGCTGGGCGCACACGTCGTGAACCGGCTCGGACGGGGCGTGTGGCTGTCGGCCGGCGGCGCCTTCGGGTTCCCCCTCGCCAGGAGGTCGGAGGGCGTCTTCTCGATCCTCGCCACGGCGCGCGCCTTCTGGGACATCCAGGACGTCATGCCCGAGACGGTCTCCGCGCTGGGACGCCTCGACCTCGAGGCGCACGCCGGCTCGTGCGCCTTCCGCGTCGAGCTCGATCCGATGATCCTCTTCCCGCTCCAGGGCGACCCCCAGTTTGCGACGCAGCAGGCGGTCGAGCTGCAGGTCGGCCACCGGATCGGCGTCGGGCTCCGCTTGCAAGGCGTCCTGCTCGCCACGTTCGAGGGGGACAAGTTCCAGAGCGCGCTCGAGCCCTTCTTCGCGATGGAGCACGAGAACCTCTTCGTCCGCGCGGGCCTGCTCGCGCCGCTCGACGCGGAGCTCGGGCCTGCGTTCGAGGAGCGCTGGGGCTTCCGCCTCGCGACCGGGCTCCGCACGCCGTGGTGAGGATGCGCGCGGCGCGGGCCCGGCGTCGGTCCGGGGCGCGGCGTCGCTCGAGGTGACGATGATCGTGCAGCTCGGCAAGACCTCCCTCTCGTGGACGCGCGCGGACCTCGAGGCGAAGATCGCCGGCTACCCGCGCGTCCTCATCGACGTCGGCACGGGCGACGGCCGCTTCGTGTACCGCTCCGCCGGGGCCCACCCCGACACGTTCTGCATCGGCGTCGACCCCGCGGGCGAGCGGATGCGCGAGGTCTCGTGGCGCGCCAGCCGCAAGGTCGCGCGGGGCGGACGGCCGAACGCGCTCTTCGTGGTCGCGTCGGTGCAGGCCCTGCCGGAGGAGCTCGGCGGGCTCGCCCACACCCTCACGCTGAACTTCCCCTGGGCCTCGCTCCTGTCCGCGCTCGTGCTGCCGGAGCCGCCGGTGCTCGAGGCGCTGCGCCGCCTCGTCCGGCCGGGCGGCGAGCTGATCGCCCTGCTCAACCAGAGCGTCTTCGACGACCGGCCGTACGCGGCGCGCCTCGGCCTGCCCGAGCTGTCGGACGCCTGGGTCGAGGAGGCGCTGCGCCCCGCCTACCTCGCCGCGGGGTTCGCGATCCGGGAGACGAGGATGGTCGAAGGGGAAGTGCCGCACCAGACGAGCTGGGGACAGCACCTCACGCTCGCGTCGGGCCGGAGGACACGCCTGCTCACCGCCGAGGCGATCGGCGGAGCGGCGCCAGGGTGAAGAACTCGGGCGCACGGCTGCTGCGTGCCCGCGAGCCCTCCTGGAACGAGGCCCGGGACAGCCGGCAGATCACGGCGACCGCCCCGCCCCGCCCGGACGAGGGCCCCTGAAAACACCAGCAATTACACCAAGATAGGCGCCGGCGTGCAGCCCCCAGCAGGCGAGGTACCGCGTCGCGACGCCCCGGGACCACACGCCGAGGCTCGCCTCGCGCATGCCGAGCGGGTCGAGTGCCACCATGAGCGCGGGGCAGACGACGAGCGCCGCCGCGAGCGCTGCCGCGATGCTCCACAGCCAGGCGCGCCAGGAGAAGCCGGCGCCCCGCGCGGCGCGGAGGAGGCCCACGCCGGTGACGAGCGCGCCGAGCGGCAACCCTCCACGGAACCCCGTCCACGCGACCGCCAGACGAAACGGCAACCCCGATGCGGCGAGGTCCTTTCCTTCGAGGAAGTACTCGGGCGAGATCGTCGCGGTGACCTGATCGAAGAGCGCCCCGCAGCCGCCCGCGGCCAGGCTGCCGGCAAGCAGCGCGAGGTATTCGCGGAGGCGCGGAGCGATCGCCGCGCGAAAGCCGCGGCGCTCCGGTCCGGATGTCCTCGGCGAGCCGGCGGGCGGAGTCGGGTTCCCGGCGAACAGGGCCTCATCCTACCATGCCTTCCCCTTCCGCCGCCGGTCGGCGGGCGCCGCGGCGGCGGCCACACCCTGCGCCGCAGCGCCCGCTGTGCGCCGCAACGCCGCCTCCCCCGCGGCGCCGCCTTTACCGCAGCGCCTTCCTCGCGGCGCCGCCCTCAGCGACGCACGGCGTACTGCACGACGACGACGCCGTTCCTGTGGACCTTCGTCGACAGGAGCTCGAGGCTCGTCAGGGCGCGGAGCCCCGGGGCGAGCGCGGTGCCCTCACCGAGCAGCAACGGGTTCACCTTGAGGATCACCTCGTCGACGAGCCCCTCGTTGAACAGCGCCGTCGCGAGCTCTCCGCCGCCGCTGAGGTAGATGTCCCCGCCCTCCTGCTCCTTCAGCCGGCGCACGACCCCCGGCCCGTCCTCCGACACGAGCTTCACGCGCGGGTTCGGGCTCTCCTTCATCGTGCGCGACAGGACATAGGTATCCATCCACGGATACGGATCGGTCACGCCGAGGTTCAGGCCGTACTCGTACGTCCGGCGGCCCATCACGACGGCGTCGCACGCCCGGAGCGCCGCCATGAAGTCGGGGACATGCTCGCCTTCGAAGGGAAAGATGTCTGGCGATCCATCGCTCCGGGCAATGAAGCCGTCGATGGTCGTCGCAACGTGGTACTTGAGCTTTCTCATACGATGATCTCCACAGCAGAAGAACGCGGCCGGCGGAACGTCGGCCTCTGACTCGCCAGGTCGCCCCGCGCAGGCGCACGACGCGCCCTCCTTAGCCGGAATCGGCGGGATGGACGGCGTCGACGGCGTCGACGAATGACGGGACGGTCGAACCGGTTGGGGTCAGCGCGCGGAGATCATGGACGGCGCTGTCTGGGCGCCGAGGGCGAGACTACCCGCACGCCCAGAGGCGCGCAAGCCCGGGCGCGTACGGCGCTGGTCGACGCCGCGGAAAGGGACCATGATGTGCGCCATGGGACTCATGTCGCAGAAGGCGAGAATGCCGACCCCGGAGCAGGCGCTCCCGGGCCGGAAGGAGCGGATCGCCGTCGCCGAGAGGCACCTCGTGACCGGCAATCGGATGACGGAGCCGTTCCCCGAGGGGCTGGAGATGGCCATGTTCGGAATGGGCTGCTTCTGGGGCGCCGAACGGAAGCTCTGGCAAGCGAAAGGGGTCTACTCGACCGCGGTCGGCTACGCCGCCGGGTACACGCCGAACCCCACGTACCGCGAGGTCTGCTCGGGCCTGACCGGCCACAACGAGGTCGTGCGCGTCGTCTTCGATCCGAAGAAGATCCGTTATGAGGACCTGCTGAAGCTCTTCTGGGAGAGCCACGACCCGACCCAGGGAATGCGGCAGGGCAACGACGTGGGCACGCAGTACCGCTCCGGCATCTACTGCTATGGCGAGGCGCAGCGCCGCGCGGCCAGGGCCTCGCTCGCGGCGTACCAGGAGGCGCTCTCGGCCGCGGGCCACGGCGCCATCACGACCGAGATCCTGACCGCGCCCGAGTTCTACTACGCCGAGGACTACCACCAGCAGTACCTCGCGAAGAACCCGGGCGGCTACTGCGGCCTCGGGGGCACCGGCGTCTCCTGCCCCGCCGGGCTCGCCTCGCCCGCCTGAGGCGGCGCGCGGCCGGCGCAGATCCGCCGGCCGCGTGTTGCCCCGCGGCGCGCGGCGCTCCGGGCCTACGCGGGCCCCGCCCGGTGGGCCGCCTCCCGCTCGGTGACGCGGCGCATGGTCTGCGCGGCCTTCCTGTCGTCCTCGCGCTGCGCGATGTCCGACAGGCTGATGACGCCGACCAGCCGGCCGTCCGCCTCGGTGCAGAGCACGCGCGACTTGTGGTGCTGCCCCATCAGCTGCTCGGCCCGCAGCACGTCGTCCTCGGGCCGGCAGGCGATCACCTCGCGGGTCATGACGTCGCCCGCCTTCGTGCTCAGCGGGCGGCTCTCGGCGAGGACCCGGAGCGCGAGATCGCGATCCGTCAGCGTCCCGAGCACCCGCCAGGCGCCGTCGCAGACCGGCAGAAACCCCACGTTCGCGTCGCGCATCTTGGCCGCGGCCGCCTGGATCGTGTCCTCGGCCATGATGCACTGGATCTCTGTCTTCATAATTTCCTGACACAGCATGGTTCCCTCCTCCGGCGCGGCCTCGGCTTCCGGCCGCGCCTCCAGGTCATGCCTGCACCTTAAGGGACCCGCGCGGGGAGAGAATGGAGCGGCAGGATGATTGCGCCGTCGGGCGCCGCTGGACGGCCGCGAGAGCCGGCGGGCGCACCGGGCTGCGCAGCCGCGGGCGCAGCGGGGCGGCGGCGGGCATACTGGCGCGCGAGACCCCATGTCGGAGCCGATCACCAGGGCGGTCATCCGCCGGGCGCAGCCGGCGGACGCGGCCACCATCGCGCGCGTCGAGGTCGACTCCTGGCGAGCCGCTTACCTCGGCCTCGTGCCGGCGGCCGTGCTCAACGCCCTCTCGGCGCCGGCGCGCGAGGCGAGCTGGCGGCGCATCCTGAGCCACGCCGCGGCGACCGGCACGCGCGCCTTCCTGCTCTGCACCGGCGGCGCCGCGATCGGCTTCGCGAGCGCCGGACCGACGCGCGACGAGGACGACGACCCCGGCGACGTCGGCGAGCTCTACACGCTCTACCTCCTGCCCGTCGCGTGGGGCCGCGGGCTCGGCGCCGCGCTGCTCGACACGGCCCAGGCCGACCTCGCCCGGCGCCGCCACCGGACGATGACGATCTGGGTGCTCGAGGGGAACACCCGCGCGCGACGCTTCTACGAGCTCTCCGGCTTCGCCCGCGACGGGGCGCGGCGGGCCGCGCCCGTCGGCCCGGGGAGCCTGCCCGAGATCCGCTACCGGCGCGCGCTGTAGCTACCGGCGCGCGCTGTAGCCGTCAGCGGGAGCCCGGCGCGCCCTCGCGCGGGCCGAAGCGCACAACGATGCTGCTGTAGCCGCCCCGGAGATCGTACTCCGACGTGATCCTCCCCCACGCATAGTCGTACGGCGGCGCGCCGAGGATCGACTCCAGCCACGCGTCGTGGCTCGCCTTGCGCTCCGCCTCCTCCTTCTCGGACCAGTCGTTCCAGGACGCCTTCGACTCCGCGCCGACCTCGAAGAGCTCGACCGACGCGAGCTTGCCGGTGAAAAAGTGCAGCGTCACGCGGAAGGTCTTGTGAGCGATGCGCTGGCGCGACGTCCGGTATCCGCTCCACGGGTGCGTCTTGCTCAGGGCCTTGGCCGTCCGCGCCAGCGGCGACGCCAGGAACTGCGCTTCCGAGTACGTGGGACCGATGCGGGCCCCGGATGAGAGCTCGATTTCGCCCGTCTGTCGATGGATCATCCACCCCTCCGGCCGGTCGCTCCAGCATACACCACACTTCCCGGACCCGCGCAGCGAAGCCGTGCCCGCCGGCGATCAAGCTGAACAGCAGTCCGAGCCCCTGCGACTCGGCATCTCCAGGGGGACCGCCGGCGCACACCCCTGCACAGCAGCCCGCACGCGCAGGAAAACCGGGGCGAACACCGCCGGCACGCCTCGGCCGCACCGCCGACAGCCTCCGCCCCTGTCCCCCCGTGTCGACCCGACACCCACGCTGTACCGCGCGACCACGCCGGACGCTTTTCGCCATGGGCGTAAGGCGGCGCGGGCCAACGTCGGTTTTTCCAATTCATGATGACGGGGACCCCCGGTAACATCGGCCACCCATCGCGACGGGCCCATCCGAGGTCACCGAGGTTTTCGTGCCGCGCTGCCCCTCTTGTCATCGCCGACTCGCCGCCCTCGCCTTCTGCCCTGCGGACGGCGCGCAGGCGCCGCTCCGCGCAGCGCCCGTCGATCTCGGCGCCGAGCCGCCGCCCTCGCTCGCGGGGTTCCACGTGGGCTCGCCGCTCGGGGCGGGCGCGTTCTCGATCCTTTGGGACGCGACGCGGCAGGAGGACGGCGCCCGCGCCGTGCTCAAGGTCAGCAGGGCCCACTCGCTGCTCGCGCGCGAGCGCTTCCGCTGCGAGGCGTGGGCGCTCGAGCAGCTCGGGCCGCCGGTCTCGCCCCGCCTCCACCAGAACGGCGTGCTCGAGGACGGGCGCGCGTACATCGCGATGGAGCGGCTGGAGGGCGAGACCCTGGCGGCCCGGCTCGAGAGCCTGCCCGCCGCGCTGGACCTGCGCGCCGCCGTCGACGTCGCGCTCGCCGTGCTGCGCTGCCTCGAGGCGGTGCACGAGCGCGGGCTGATCCACCAGGACCTCGCGCCCGAGAACGTCTTTCTCGAGCCCGGGGGAAGCGTGCGGCTCCTCGACTTCGGCCTGTCGCAGCGCGTCCGCGGCGTGGCCTGCCACCCGGCGGACAGCGCGCTCGCCACGCTGGGCGCCCTGCTCGGGCGGCCGGAGCCCATGTCGCCCGAGCGGCTGCGCGGGGAGCCGGTCGACGAGCGCGCGGATCTCTACGCGTTCGGCGCGCTGCTCTTCGAGCTGCTCACGCTGCGCGCGCCGTTCGCGGGCGACCCCGCGAGCGTCGCGCAGGCGCACCTCCGCCGGCGGCCGCCCCGGCCGGGCGAGCTCGCCGCGGTCCCGCCGCCGCTCGACGAGATCGTCGTCGCCTGCCTCGCCACGGAGCGGGCGCTCCGGCCGCGCGACGCCGCCGCGCTGCGGGCCGCGCTCGCGTCGGCCGCGAGCGCGGCGCTCGCCCGGGCCGGCGGAGGCCCGGGCGGCGCCGCGGCGGGCGCGGACGACGCCGCGGAGGAGACCGCGTCGAGCTCCGCGGACCGGCACGACACGGTGGTGCTCGCCCTCGAGGCCCGCGGCGCCGAGGCCGAGGTCCGCGCCGCCGTCGCCCGGCACGACGGGCACCTCGCCCGGCAGCGCGGCTACCGCTTCGTCGCGTTCTTCCCGGGGCCGAAGGAGGCCGCCGCGGAGCGCGCGCTGCTCGCGGGCCGGGAGATCGTCGCGTCCGTCGGCGCGCCGCTCGCGATCCACGTCGCGCCGCTGAAGCTCCGCCGCGACGCGGAGGGCCTCCACGTCGTGGCCGGGATGGCCGTGGAGCGGCCCGAGGCGTGGCTGCCCGCCGAGGCGTGGCGCGGGATCGCGCTCAGCGCCGAGCTCGTCACCGCCCACCCCGGCCTCGACGTCGCCGCGGCGAGCGAGGACGGCCGCTACTTCTTCGCGCCGGACGCGCCCTCGCCCGCGGGCGACCGCGACCGCGATTCGACGCGCGCCGCGCCGCTGCCGCTCGTCGGGCGCGGCGAGGCCCTGAGCGCGATCGAGGAGAGCCGCGAGCGCGCGCTGGCCGGCCTCGGGCCCGGCCTCTGCCTGCTCACCGGCGAGCGCGGCGCCGGCAGGTCGCGGCTCGCCGAGGAGATCGCCGAGAGCAGCCGCCGCGCGCACCCGGGCGCGCTCGTGATCTCCCTGCGCGCCGAGCCGGAGATCGCCGGGCGCGCCGGCGGCCGCGCCGCGACGACCGCGGCCGCGCTGCTCGCGCTCCTCGGCTCGAGGGAGCCCTCGCCCGACCGGCCGCGGGGGCGGGTGCACCGCGGCAGCGCGATCCGCGCGCTCGCCGAGGGGCTCCGCGACCGGGCCAGGGAGCGGCCCGTCGTCGTCGTGCTCGACGACGCGCACCTCGCCGACAACCTCGCGCTCGACGCGATCGAGCTCGCGACGCGGCGCGAGGCGCCGCTCCCGCTCTGGGTGCTGCTCACCGGCGGGCCGGAGCTCGCGGCGCGGCGCTACAGGCTGAGCGCCCGGAAGACCGCGCGCGACCCGATCGCGCTCCCGCCGCTCGACGACGCCGCCGGGCTGCTCCTCTGCGCGGAGCTGCTCCGGCCCGCGGAGCACCCGCCGAGCGCCGCGCTCCGCCGCATCTGCGCCTGGGCCGGCTACAGCCCCCGCGGCCTCGTGGAGCTCACCCGGGCGATCAAGCGCGCGGGCCTCGTGCGGCTGCGGGCCAGGTCGAGCGGCTGCCACCTCGCGATCGCCGAGCTCGAGAAGCTCCCGCCGTCGACCGCCTGGCAGTGGTTCGCGGCGCGGCAGCTCGAGGCGCTCCCGCCGGAGCTCGCCGCGTGCGCGCGCCTCTGCGCGGTGCTCGGCTTCGAGCTCTCGGAGGACGTGGCGGAGGGCGCGCAGCGCTCGCTCGAGCGTGAGGCCGCGGACGGGGACGAGCGCGAGGGCGCGGCGGCCCCGCGCCTCGACATCCCGGGCAGCCTGCGCGCGCTCGCCGCGCGGGGGATCCTCGTCCCGCGCGGCGCGCCCGAGGGCGCGACGGACGGCCGGGCCCGCTACACGTTCCGGAGCGCGCTCTTGCAGGAGGCGATCTACGCGCTGCTCACGGAGGAGCAGCGCGCCGGGCTGCACCGGCACGCGCTCGCGGTCTGGGAGTCGCTGGCCGAGACGCGGCCGCGGGCGCCGGAGCTGCTCGAGCCCGTGGCGCGCCACGCGGCCGCCGCGGGGGCGCGCGCCCGCGCGGCGCACGCGTACCTGGTCCTCGGCGATCTCCAGCGGGACCGCCACAACAACGCCGTCGCGGACGGGCACTACTCGTCCGCGCTCCTCTGGGCCGACGGCGACGACCAGCGCCGGCGTTACCTCGCGCTCCTCGGCCGCGCGCGCGTGCGTTACCGCGTGCTGCGCACCGGCGAGGCGCTCGAGGATCTCCGCTCCGCGGGCGCGCTCGCGCGGACCATGCGGGACAGCCGGCTCATCGCGGAGGCGCTGCTCGAGGAGGCGACGGCGCTCGACTGGGCCGGCGCCTGGGAGGAGGCGGCGGCGCGCGTCGAGGAGGTGCTCCCGCTGCTCGACGCGCGCGACGGGCACGACGCCGCGCTCGCCGCGCGCTTCGAGGTGGCCGCCGGCCGGTCGGCGTTCCGCAAGGGCAACGTGGCCGACGCGCTCGAGCGGCTCGCGCGCGGCGCGGAGAGCGTCCGCGACGCCGACCACGACGCGCACGTGGTCGCGCTGACGCTGCTGGCCTGCGCGCTCGCGCAATCGCGTCAGCTCGACGAGGCCGAGCAGCGCTTCGAGGAGGCCGTCCGCGCGTGCGAGGAGCGCGGCGATCGGGTCCACCTCTGCGCCGCGCTCGTCCGGCGCGCGGAGCTCTGGCCGGCGCTCGACGAGCCGGGCCGCGGGATCGCCGACCTCCGGCGCGCGGTCGCGCTCGCCCGCGAGGAGGCCAACGCCCGGGCGGAGCGCGAGGCGACGATCCGCCTCTCGGAGCTGCTCTACCTGTGGGGTCGCGAGGACGAGGCGCTGCCGCTCGTGCGGCAGGCGCGCGCGCTCGACGAGCAGCTCGCCGACCGCCCGGTCTACGACAGCGCGCTCCTGCTCGCGCGGATCCACGCGATGCGCGACGAGCACGCGGAGGCGAGCCGGCAGCTGCGGTGGCTGCGGGCGCAGGGCGCGGTCGCGGACCTGCCGCCCTACGCGCAGGCCCTGCTCGGCGCGATGCAGCTCGCCGTGAGGGACCCGCGGTACAGCATGGAGAGCGCGCGCACGCGGGCGGCGCTGCGCGAGGAGGCGGAGCCCGCGGGCGACCTCGGCGGGCTCAGCGCCGACGAGCGGCTCGAGCTGCTCTACTGGCGCGCGCGCGCCCTCCTGGACGCCGGCCGCCACGAGGACGTGACGCTGCTCCTCTCGCGCGCCGCGCAGATGCTCGCCGAGAGCAGGGCCTGGCGGCCCCGCTTCGCCAAGCTCAGGGCCGGGTACGGGCAGCTCGCGGGGTGAGCGGCGGCGCGGCGGCGCGCCAGACGCGCCCGCCGCCCCGCGCGTCCGGGCTCACCTCGCGTCGATGCGGAACACCTCCCCGGTGATCATGACCACATAGAGCTCCCCCGCGGCGTCCTCGCCGAAGGAGGCCGCGGGCAGGCTCGAGGCGAGGTCCGCCGTGATCTCGACGTGGTCGCGCACGGCCCCGCCGTCCCACCGCAACGTCCAGAACCGGTGGGTCCCGTAGTCGCCGTAGACGTACCTCCCCTGGAGGCACGGGATCGCGGCGCCGCGGTAGACGTAGCCGCCCGTGATCGACCCGCCCGCGCCGGTCGCGTGGCTGTGCTCCACGACGGGCGCGACCCCGGCGCGCGCGCACCCGGCGGAGACGCAGTGGTCGCCCTCCATCGTCGGCCAGCCGTAGTTGCGCCGGCCGGTGCGGGCGGGCTCGATGTTGAGCTCCTCCCACGCGTTCTGCCCGACGTCGGCGATGTAGAGGTCCCCCGTGCGCCGGTCGAAGCTGAAGCGCCACGGGTTGCGGAGGCCGTAATCCCAGACGAGCGGGTTCGCGCCGGCGCCGGACAGGTTGCCCGCCGGGCCGAGCCCGGTGTCCACGTCGATCCGCAGGATCTTGCCGAGGGGCGACGAGAGGTCCTTGGCCGGCGAGGTGGCGTAGGGCGTGACGGCCGCGTCGCCGACGGAGGCGTAGAGGTAGCCGTCCGGCCCGAACGCGAGCATGCCGCCCGCGTGGTTCCAGCCGCCGTGCCGCGCGTCGAGGAGCTTCCGCACGGGCAGGCTCGCCGGCGCCGCGTCGGCGACGTCGGGGTTCGAGGCGGAGCGGCGGAACTCGGCGATGGTGACGTTGCCCCTCGGCGCTGCCGTGTAGAAGAGCCAGAAGCGGCCGTTCGCCGCGTAGCCGGGGTGGAAGGCCATCCCGAGCAGCCCGCCCTCCGCGAGCGCGCTGGGCGTGCACACGAGGGGGTTCGCGCTCTCCGGACGCGACGGCGGGCAGGACGTCCCGCCCCGGATGTCGAGGAACGGCGTGGCCTGGAGCACCCCGTCCTTGATGAGCCGGACGACGCCCGCCTTCTCGAGGACGAACTTTCTCGAGGTGTCCCCCGGCGGGCTCGTCAGGAAGAGCGGCATCTCCAGGCCCGAAGCGACCCGCGTGAGCTTCAGCCGAGGCACACCGGAGCACGCCGGTCCTGCGCTGCCGCCGCCGCCCGCGCCGGCGCTGGTGCTCGCGCCGCCCGCGCCGCTCGTGCCGGAGCTGGCGCCGCCGGCGCCGGCGCCGGCGCTGGCGCTGGCGCTGGCGCTCACGCTCGCCGCGCTGGCGCCCCCGCCGGCGCCGCTGCTCGCGCTCGCGCTGCCGCCCCCACCGGCGGCCGTGGACGGCGGCCGCAGGCGCTCGATCCAGGCGCGCACCGCCGAGAGCCCCGCCGCGTCGGCGACCTCCGACGCGATCGGCGGCATCTGCGCCCGCGATCCGCGCTGCTCCATCCGGCGCACCACGGCGCTCGACTCGGGATCTTCCGCCGTGATCCGGTGGCGCACCCCGGACTCCCAGAAGCTCGGCGCCACGCCGACGCCGGTCGCGTACGTGTCGGTGCTCTCCACCGTGGTGTTCGCCGCGAGCAGGCGGGTCCGCAGGGTCGCGACCCCGGTGCTGTTGTGGCAGTTGCCGCAGTTCGCGTGCAGGTACCCGAGCGCGGCGGCCGCCGTGGCGTCGCCCGGTGGGTGGAAGCCTCCGCGCAGGGGCACGCTGAGCCGCCCGGCGTCGCTCAGCGACGCCATCGTCTCCCCCGGACCGGCGTGGCTCAGCTGCAGCGCGCTGAAGCCGAGCACGCGCTCCGGGAGCTTGCCATGGCACTCCCAGCAATGCTCCGTCCGCGGAATGTCGTGCCCCGTCCCGCGGGCGTTCTCGACGCCGTCCTCGACGAGCTGCGCGTCGCCCCGCGCCGGATCCCACGCGTAGGCGGCGAACACCCAGTCGTCGAGCCCCGGCCCGAACCGGTGGATGAACCGCGTCTCCACGGCGACGCCATCCGCGCGGAACTCCTTCCAGAAGCGCGTCCCCACCGGGAACGACCAGTGATCCATGTCGCGCGTGTCGACGGTCGCGCAGCGGGGCAGGTACACGAACCGCCGCTTGGCCGCCCCGTCCGACCAGAGCTCGTACGCCGGCCGGAACTCCGCCGTGCCCGCGGCGCGCGAGCGGGTCGCGAGGTCGACGTACAGCCCCGTCTCGGAGAGCCACGCCGGCGGCGACGGGTCCGGCGGGAGCGCCCTCGGGTCGACGCACGGCGTTGCGCCCGCGCTCGCACCGCCCGACGCGCTCGCGCCGCTCGACGCGCTCGCGCCGCTCGCCGCGGACGACGCCGCCCCGGCGCAGGGAGCGCACCGCGGGCCCCCGCAGTCGACGCCCGCCTCGGCGCCGTTCATCGCGCCGTCCGAGCACGTCACGTAACATACGTCTAGCCGCGGGCGCTCCGCCGCGGCGCCGATCTCGCTGCTCCTCAGGCCGGTCTGGCGCGCGGGCGCCTCGTCGAGCAGCACGCCGTGGTTCTCCGCGGTCCCGAGCGCCCACGCCTGCACGAGCGACGTCACGTCCGCCGCCCGCGCGCCGGAGCCGGCCTCGGCCGCGATCGTCGCCGCGCGCGTCCGCTCGTGGCCGGCCTCACCGAGGCTCCTCCACGTGACCGAGCGCTCCTCCCAGGGCACCGTGACGCGATGGATGCCAATCGCGCTTCCCTCGGCCTTGTACGTCTGATGGAGCGTGAGCCTGGCAGAGACGACCGTCGCCCCGGCGGGCACGGGAGAGAGATCGAAATGAACGATCGACCGGCGGACTCCGGCGCTGGACGCCGAGCCTGTCCACAGGTTCGGAGAGGCAGAGTCATTCCAGCTCGGAGCGTTTTGCCACAATGTAGCATCTCTCACCGTGCCGCCGGCCCCCCGCTGGATCGCGACGCAGACCATGCCATCGCTCGCCAGCGCCGCGGAGGCCGTCCCGAGCTCGGGCGCGTCGCCCGCCTGGACCTCCCTGTCAGCGCCGCTCCCGCCGGCACCATGCCTGTCCGTCTCGGGACCCGCGCTGCACCCGAACGTCGCCGCCGCCGCGGCGCCGGCGAGGACGCAGCGCCTCACGAGCGGGTGCATGCGCGCGAGCGCCCGCGGGCGGTGAGGGCGGCGGCGCACGCGCCCGATTGCAAGAAACCGTCGTTTCATGTCGCAATACCTCCTCGTGGGGTCGGCCGCCGGGCGCTCCCCGCGGCGTGATGTCGTGATCCGCGGGAGGTGGTTCGGCGGCCATGTCGTGGCCACGTCGACACACCACCCCCGGGATGGGCACCTCTCATCAATCAATGAGCATGCCACCGGGCTCATGCTGGACGCGACGCACCACAGCGCACGAGGTGGACAAGACACCCCGCGCGCGCCCCGGACCCCACATGCCGCCCGCGCCACGCTGCCCGCGCCACGCTGCCCACGCCACGTTGAAGGACTGGAAAAATCAGGCGGACGCACCCGACGCGCTGGACCGCCTGCGCTGGGCGCGGGTGTGGGAGGCCGCTCGGTCAATTCCGTTCGTGGTTGGATCCAGCGAGCGAACTGCGTACAATCAATGATTGTGTCATCACCCGAACCGACGCAGAGCGCCTCGCTGTTCCTCTGCATCACCTTCTTCCCTAGCGAGCGCCTGGCGACGGCGGTGCTGCGGCTGGTATCCAGCTTCTGCGGCGCGGTGCTGGACGACGCGAACGTGAGCTCGCGGTTCTACATGGCCGCGCACGAGCTCGCCGAGAACATCACCAAGTACTCCACCGGCCCTCGCGTCAGCCTCGAGCTCGCGCTGGAGGAGGACGAGCGGTCGCACATCATGAAGATCCGCGCCCGCAACGAGGCGTCCCCGGAGCGCCTGCGCGAGGTCGAGAAGCGGCTGCTCGATCTCAAGACCGCGATCGACCCGCAGAAGCATTACGACGAGCTCATCACCGAGACGGCGATGGTGGAGGGCGTCTCGGGCCTGGGCCTCGCGCGCGTCCGGGCGGAGGGCGGGCTCGACGTCGACTACAAGATCGAAGGGAACGAGCTGACGATCATCGCGCACGCGCCGCTCGAGCGATGGAGGACAGATGCGCAGCCTAAGGGTTGAGCCCCTCGCCATGGAGAGCTTCGGCATCGAGCCTACGCTCGACGGCAACGTCCTCGGCGTCCGGCTCACGGGGACGGGCGACATGGCGGCGGCCGCGCCGCTCGGCAGCTTCTTCAGGGACGTCCTGGATGAGGTGAAGCGCCTCGGGCTCTCCGCCGTGGAGATCGACATACGAGCCCTCTACTTCCTGAACTCGAGCTGCCTCAAGGCGTTCATCTCCTTCATCTGCAACGTCGGCGGCCAGGGCCCGAAATGCGAGGTGAGGTTCGTCACCGACGCGCGGCTCGGGTGGCAGCGGCGGAGCCTCGTGGCCCTGGAGCGGATGTCCCCGAGCCTGGTCTCTATCGTCGAGAAGATGAAGTAAGCTCGACAGGCCATGACCGCGAAGCGGCGCACGATCGCGCTCCTGACCGACTACCTGTCCGGCGAATACCAGTCCGAGGTGTGCTTCGGCGTCGAGCGCGCGGCCAAGCTGCATGACGTCAACCTCGTGATCGCGTTCGGAGAGACGCACGCCCGCCCGGGGTACTCCCTGGTCGTCTCGAACAGCATCTACCCGCTCATCCGCGCGGAGACGGTCGACGCCGTCGTGGTCGTCTCGTCGGCGCTCACGAACCACCTCGGCATCGAGGGCACCTACGCGTTTTGCCGGTCCTACGCGGCCGTGCCCATGTGCAGCGTGGGGCTCGCGATGGATGGCATCCCGAGCGTCATCGTCGACAACACGCGCGGCGCGGAGACGGCCGTCGCGCACCTCCTCGACGACCACGCTTGCCGGCGCGTCGCGTACATCAGCGGACCCCCGAGCAACGAAGAGGCGAAGCTGCGCGCCGGCGCCTACAGGAGGGCGCTCGAGGCGCGCGCGCTCCCCTACGACGAGCGGCTCTTCGTGTTCGGCGATTTCATGCCCGACGGCGGCCGCCGCGCGATGCGCGAGCTGCTCGCGCGCAGGGTCGAGTTCGACGCCGTCGTCGCCGGCAACGACAACATGGCCCTCGGCGCGATGGACACGCTGAAGGCGCACGGCATCGACGTCCCCGGCGACGTCCTCGTGTGCGGGTTCGACGACGTCGCCGTGTCGCGCGTGACGAGGCCGTCCCTGACGACCGTCCGCCAGCCGATCAAGGAGCTCGGGGCGCTCGCCGTCGAGACGGTCCTGCGCCTCCTCGGCGGCGAGCGCGTCCCGGAGTGCAGCCTGCTCTCGGTGGAGCTCACGCGCCGCGAGTCGTGCGGCTGCGGCTACTACGCGGCCCTGCCGCGCGCCGCCGAGGCGGGCTCCTCCCCCGGGCGGCTCCCCGTCGCCGAGCAGCGGGAGGAGCTCGCGCGCGCGCTCGCGCGCACGGTGACGGTCCAGGCCGCCTCGCTGAAGGGCTGGCCCCGGGAGCTGCTCCTCGCGCTCGAGGAGCAGCTCGACGGGCGCGAAGGCCGCTTCCTGCAGGCGGTCCAGGCGCTGCTCGACGCGGCGGGGCGCGAGGGCGTCGCCCTCGACCAGTTCCAGCGCGCGATCACGCTGCTCCGCGCGCGGGTCCGCCCGGCCTCCGGCGGCGCCCCGCAGCACGGCCTCGAGCGGCTCTGGCACGCGGCCCGCGTCCTCATCAGCCACGCCTCCGTGCGCGCCGAGGGCGAGAAGCGGCTCCACCTGGAGCTCGCGTCGGTCAACCTCAGCCGGACGGGCATGTGCTTCTCGACGGCCCTGAGCCTGCCCGCCCTCCGGCGCACGCTCTCGGCGGAGCTGCCCCGGCTGGACCTCACGCACGTCGCCGTGTCGCTCTACGACGACCCCCAGCGCGCCGCCCTGAAGTCCCTCTTCCTGATGGAGAACAGCCGCGAGGTGGAGCCGCCGCCCGCGAGCTTCCCGTCGTGGCGCCTCGCCCCGCCCGGCTTCCTGAGCTCCGCGGACCGCTGGAGCGTCGTCGCGATGCCGCTCGCGTTCGGCGAGGCGGAGCACTTCGGCGTCGCGGTGGTCAACAGCGGCGCGAACGAGGTGGTCTACGACGCGGTGCGCCTCCAGATCGGCTCCGCGATGAAGGCCGTGGCGATGCACCGGGAGATCGTGCGGCAGGTGGAGATCCGGGAGCGGCTCGAGCAGGATCGGGTCCGGCAGGAGAGCCGCGTCGCCGAGCACATCCAGACCGCGCTCGCCCCCGTCGAGCTCGCGATCGAGGGGCTCGATCTCGCCGCGTACATGAAGCCCACCGCCGAGGTCGGGGGCGACTACTACGACGTGATCGCGACGCCCCAGGGCGGCTGGCTCGGGATCGGCGACGTCGCGGGGCACGGCCTCGCGGCGGGGCTCGTCATGCTGATGATCCAGAGCATGGTCGCGGCGATGACGCGCCGGGACCCGACCGCGAGCCCGAGCAGCATCGTCGCGGCGCTCAACCGGGCGATCCACGAGAACATCCGCGCGCGCCTGCGGCGGGACGAGCACGCGACCCTGCTGCTGCTCCGCTACGAGCGGAGCGGGCGCGTGACGTTCGCCGGCGCGCACGACGACCTCATCGTGTGCCGCGCGAGCACCCAGCGCTGCACGTGCATCCCGAGCACCGGCGTCTGGGTCGGCGTCCTGCCCTCGATCGACGCGATGACGCCGGACGCCGAGCTCGTGCTCGAGGAGGGCGATCTCCTCGTGCTCTACAGCGACGGGATCACCGAGGCCCGCGACGCCCACCAGGAGCAGTACGGACAGGAGCGGCTCTGCGCCGCCATCGAGGCGGCCCAGGACGCGCCCGTCGACGCCATCCGCGACCGGATCCTGCGGGAGGTCGAGGGCTGGTGTCCGAGCCCGGGCGACGACATCACGCTCGTCGTGGCGAGGTATCACGCGACCGCGTCCGCGCCCGCGTGACCGCCACTCCCCCTGGCCCCGCGCCGTCCTTCAGCCGCTCACGCGCGGCCTTCGCCGAGAGGATTGTCTTGCGGTTCACATCCTGGCAGCGTTAGGCTGCGTGTATTCGGGACGTGGCCAGAGGGCCCCGTCCTCCCCAGGATGCGCGCGAGCCCCTTTCAGGTCCTCACCATGTCCCACGTACCTCGCCTGGCGGGGGCGGCCCTGCTCGCGGCGGGCTGCGCGCTCATGGGGTGTCGAGCGGCGCCCGGCAGCGGTGGGTCCACGTCGAGCGGCGGCCCCCTGGGCTCGGCGGAGCCGGCGCCGGCGCGGGCCGCGGCGGAGCCCCTCAAGATCGCGTTCAATACCTGGCTCGGCTACTCCCCTCTCGTCCTCGCGAAGGAGAGAGGGTTCCTCAAGGAGGGCGGGATCGACGTCGAGATCTCGATCCTCGAGAGCATGGCCGAGAAGAACGCGGCGCTCCTGCGGGGCGCGATCGACGGCGTGGGGCACACCGCCGACTCGACGGTGACGAGCGCGGCCGCGGGCGTCGACGGGCAGATCGTCTATGTCTTCGACCTGTCGCACGGCGCCGACGGCGTGCTCGCCCAGCGGTCGATCAAGAGCATCGCGGATTTCAAGGGGAAGAAGGTGGCGCTCGAGCCGGGCTTCACTGGCCACTTCTTCTTCCTGACGCTGCTCTCCGAGGCGGGCCTCACGCCGACCGACGTGACCGTCGTCTCCATGGATACGGGGAGCGCGGGCGGCGCGTTCGTCGCAGGCAAGGTCGAGGCCGCGGTGACGTGGGAGCCGTGGATCGGCAAGACCAAGGCGATGCCGAACGCCCACGTCGTCGTGACGAGCGCCGACAGGCCGGGCCTCATCGTGGACGTGCTGTACATGAACCGCGCCGCGGTGCAGAGGCGCCCGGACGACATCCAGGCGCTGATCCGGGCCATGGGGCGCGCGGCGGACTGGTACGCGGCGAACACCGCAGAGGGCGACGAGCTGATCGCCCGCTTCTGGAAGCTGCCTTTGCCGGAGGAGAAGGAGACCGTCGCCGGCATCCGGTTCATGTCCCTGCCCCGCAACGCCGAGTTCTTCGGGACGGCGGCCGCGCCAGGGCAGCTGCTCGACACCGTGCGGCGGGCGAACGACATCTGGCTCAAGGCGGGCATCACGACCAAGCCCGTCGACGCGGCCTCCCTCGTCGACTTCGCCTCGGTGAACAAGGCCGCCAGCGGTAAGCCCTAGCCTCTCGCGGCCGGCCGGAGACCAGCGCGGGCGCGCCATGGCATGAAGCTCTATCGGGACATCCACCGACGGGCCTACGCGGCGCTCGCCGTGCTCTCGTTCTCGCTCTTCCTCGCGGGGTGGACGCTGCTCTCGCGGAGCATGGAGTCCGCCGCGGTCTTCCTCCCGTCGCCGCTCGACGTGCTCTCGGCGGGCGCGGCGCTCTTCCGGGAGCGCGACTTCCTGAGCGACATCCTCGCGAGCGTCTACCGGGTGACCGTGGGGTTCGCGGCCGCCGTGGCGGTGGCGATCCCGGTCGGGCTGCTCGCGGGCACGATGAAGCCGGTGGACGCGTTCGTCCAGCCGTTCAACGATTTCCTCCGGTACCTGCCGGTCGCGTCGCTGATACCGCTCAGCATCCTCTGGGTGGGCATCGGCGACGCCCAGAAGATGGCGATCATCTTCGTCGGCACCGTGTTCCAGCTCGTCCCCCTCGTCGCCGACACCGCCGCGCGTGTGCCGAAGCACCTCGTCGAGCTCGGGTACACCATGGGCGCGCGCTCGCGGCACGTGCTCCTGCGCGTGGTGCTGCCGTGGTGCTTGCCGACGCTGTACGACCATTGCCGCGTGGCGCTCGGGTGGGCCTGGTCGTACCTCGTCGTCGCCGAGCTCGTGGCGGCGACGTCCGGGCTCGGCCACGTGATCATCCAGTCGCAGCGCTTCATCCAGACAGGCAACGTCATGGCCTCGATCCTCGTCATCGGGCTGCTCGGGCTGCTCTTCGATCAGCTCTTCAAGCTCCCCCGGCGGAGGCTCTTCCCGTGGCTATGAAGCCCAGCGACCCCCCGCGGGCGACCGGCAAGCCGCTCGTCCTGCGCGCCCTCTCCAAGACCTTCCCGGGCGGGACCCGCGTCCTCAGCGACCTCTGCCTCAGCGTCGGGCCGGGGGAGATCGTCGTGTTCCTCGGGCCGTCGGGCTGCGGCAAGACGACGTGCCTCCGCATCGTCGCCGGGCTCGAGCGGCCCGACCCGCGCCCCGAGACCGAGCTGCTCCTCGGCGACCGGCCGATCCGCGGCCCCGGGCCGGATCGTGGGTTCGTGTTCCAGTCGTACTCCTCGTTCCCCTGGCTGACCGTGAAGCAGAACGTCCTGTTCGGCCTGCAGTACTGCCTGCCCACCAGGGCGGAGCGCGAGCGCAGGGCGGCGGCGTACCTCGAGCTCGTCGGCCTGACGGCGCTCGCGTCGGCGTACCCGCGCGACCTCTCCGGCGGGCAGCAGCAACGGGTCGCCATCGCCCGCACGCTGGCGACGCGGCCGAACCTGCTGCTCATGGACGAGCCCTACGCGGCGCTCGACGCCCAGAACCGCGAGGCGCAGCAGGCCGAGCTCCTGCGCATCTGGCGCGAGAGCAGGCCGACCATCCTCTTCGTGACACACGACATCCCCGAGGCCGTGTTCCTCGCCCAGCGGGTCGTGATCTTCGGGGAGCGGCCGGCCGGCATCGTCGCCGAGGTGCGCACCGAGGAGGAGCTCGAGCAGAAGATCGCGCGCGACGCGCTCCGCCGCGCGGCGGCCGGCGATCGCGGGCGCGAGGACGCGCTGCGCGCCCTGCTCGGGCGGCCGGTCGACGCGGTGACCTTCGAGCAGCGGGGCCCGTGGCTCCGGGAGCAGCCGGAGTTCTACGAGCTGACGGCGCGCCTCAAGTCCCTGCTGCCGCCGGTGCGCGGCGGCTGATCAGAGCGGCGGGGGCCGCCCGGTGCGCCCCGGGCGCGCGGCGACCGCGCCCGGCGACCGCCGGGGCAACACGCCGCGCTGCCGTCGCGCGAGCGCGTGGCGCACGCCGGCCCGCAGGTCCCGGAGCAGGATGAGCTCGTCGAGGCCGGCGCCGGTCTGCACGAGCGACCGGGCGGTCGCCGGGGAGATGCCGACGAGGATGCACTGCGCGCCGAGCAGGCGCACGGCGTGCGCCGCGCGCAGGAGGTGGCACGTGACCGCGCCGTCGACGACCGGGACGCCGGTGAGGTCGACGATCACGACCTCGGCGCCGTGGCGCTCGACGCCGTCGAGCAGCGCGTCCATGATCTGGTCGCTCCGCGTCGCGTCGATGTGGCCCACGATGGGCAGGACGAGGATGCCGTCGTCGATCGGCAGGACCGGCGTCGACAGCGCGGAGATCGTGTCGAGGAGCCGCTCGCGGGTGGCGCGCAGATCGGACTCGGCGCGGCGCAGGGCCTCCTCGGCCAGCTTCCGGGCGGTCACGTCGATCACGATGCCCACCATCCCCGCGACGCGGCCGCTCGAGTCGCGGTAGGGCACGTCGTTCTCAAGGGACCAGCCGTCGGACCCGTCCGCGAGCTTCCAGCGGAGCTCCACGTTCAGCTTGGGCTGCCCGCTCGCCATCACGGCCTCGTCGTTGTCGTGGTAGGTCCGCGCCGTCTCCGGGACGAACAGCTCCTCGTCGCGTTTCCCGAGGATCTGCTCGACGGGGATGCGGTGGTAATCGGAATAGGCCTTGTTGACCAGGATGTAGCGGTGGTCTCGATCCTTGAAGAAGACCATCGCCGGGAGCGCGTCGAGCAGCGCGGCCTGCTCGGCGGCCTTCAGCGCGAGGGCGTCGAACAGCTCCTCCGGCGCCACCGGGAGCTCTCGCCCGAGCACCGCGCCCGAGCGGTGTGTGTCCGGGAGCTGCTGCTCCAGCTCCGCGACGCGCCTGCGGAGCGCGACGACCTGCTCCGAGAGCGGGGCGCCGCCGTCCTCCTCGGGTCGCTGTCCGTTGTACGACGGGTCGACTGGCCAGATGTGTTGCATATCCGCCTTGCGTGACAGGGGGCGTCCACGCGGCTCGCGCCACGGGCGGCGAGCCCCGCGCGGCGCGCGTGCACGGGCGAGGGCTCACCGCACGTGCGCCCTTGCCGGGCTCACGTGAGCGTACTTACCTCGTGTTTCCGTTATGTTTCTTTTCCAAGAAATCACCGGGGGCGCAGCGCGCCCTCGCCCGCGCAGCGCAAGGGCGCAGGGTGGGAGGCGCACCTCCCTCGGAGCTGGCTCACGGAGAGCGGCGCTCCCAGAGCTGCATCACCTCGGCGCTGCTGGTGATGTACGCGAACACGTCGCCGAGGCAGAGGAGCGCGGCGTCGCGGTGCGCGGCGGTGCTGCCGGCGGTCGCGTCGACCGGCAGGAGGACGCGGTAATCGAGGTTCCTGGCGGTGAAGACGGTGCTCATCACGCACACGTTCGTGGAGACGCCGCAGCAAACGAGGTTCTCGATCCGCTTGCAGCGCAGGAGGAGGTCGAGATCGGTGCTGAGGAAGCAGTCGTATCGCCGCTTCGCCACGATGCGGTAGTCGCTCGCCGCGACCGCCAGCCCCTCCGCGAGCTCGCACCCCCGCGTCCCCTCGTGGCAGTGCAGGGGGTCGAACTCCAGCTCGATGCCGTAATCGCTGCGATCAGGCCGGTGCATCTCCTGGGTGAAGACGACCGGCAGCTCGTGCCTCCTCGCCCACCCGATGAGCCGGTTGATGACCGGGATGATCGCGCGCGCCCCCGGCGTCTCCCCCGGAGCCCGTTCGTCCACGAAGTCCCGCTCCATGTCGATGACGAGCAGGGCGGTGTTGGCGGGCGCGATCTTCTCGACCGGCAAGGGACGGACGCGCGGTGTCATCTCCGACGCACGACGCACGACGTCGTCCCGTTGCACACACATCCGCACATCATGGCGCCTCCACAATCTCGGTGCTTCCAAGCGAAACGGGCCACAAGGTATTGAATTACACCACCTCTCGGCAAGACAATTTCGTCGGCGACAGAAAGCTCGGGAAGGCGGCCGTCGCGCGCGGGTGCCCCCACCGTGGCGCCGGGCGTGGTGATCGAGCGCCGGTTACCCCTCCAGTGTAACCCGTCTTGCCAAGCGGCGGCGCGTCGATCCGAGGCCTGCGGCCGCCGGCTCACGCGGGATGTGCCTTTGGGAAGAGCTGATGGGTCCGGTCGCTCCAGCGCTCCTCATGGCGAGATCGCCGAGGCGGCTCCCCTCGGATCACCTCACGTCGTGTCGGCCCCCGGGCGCGCGGCCGCCTGCGCCTCGGCGATGGTGCTGTTCACCGCGGAGATGAAGCGCGGCGGGAACTGCTCCGGATCGGCGAGCCACGACGCCAGGCTGGTGACCGCGCTGCGGAACCCGGCGCGCTCGTCCGCCACGGCCGCCGCGATCAGCCGCCCCGTGCCGAAGGCGAGCCACGTCGGCGGCAGCCCGGCCTCGCGGACGAACGACCGGGCCAGCGCCCCGCAGGCCGCGTCGGGCAGGTGCGTGCGCCGGAGCTCGCGCAGCAGCCCGGCGGCCTCCAGGAGGCGGCCGTAGCTCGCGGCGCGCCTCGGCACCTCGCGGCACAACGTCCGGTGGAGCACCCGGAGGTGCTGCTCGAGCAGCAGGCTCGGCATGCCGCGGTTCGAGAGCAGGCCGGCCATCCACCGGATCTGGCGGTCGACGACGGGGCGCGTGTGGTCGGCGAGCGTGACGAGGAAGGCGCTGTCGCTCTGCGTGAAGCGCCGGCCCCGCTCGCCGTAGCGAAACCCGTAGTAGGGCGTCAGCGCCAGGGAGAGCTCGCCGGCGCGCAGGGCGGCCGCGACCTCGCGCGGATCGTCGGGGACAGGGGTCGCGCCGGCTTCGGGGTTGAGGGGGTGTCCGGACATCGGGGCAGGGAGCCTGGAGCGTGCGGCGCCGTCGCACCAGCGGTTGGACAACGGGGTCGGCGAGGGACGCCAGCCGAGCTCGTCAGCCGGTGACGCGCCCCTCGATGATGCCGCCGTCCGCCGTGATGGCGACGACCACCTCCGAGTCGACGAACAGCGACACGATCGGGCCGACCCACGCGTCGTTCTCCCAGACGCACTCCCACGTCCCCGCCATCGGCGGGATGCCGCCGCGCCGCACCCAGATGCGCCCCGCGCTGCCCGCCCAGGCGCGGCCGTCCGCGTCGAGCGTCGCCGCCGAGAGCGCGCGCCGCGGCTCGATCGTCTCCGTGAAGACGCTCTGCCCGTAGCGCCACACGACGCTCCCCTCGGCGCCCACCGCGATGCCCACCCCGAGGTCCGGCCGCCCGGCGCACGCCACGAACGCCCGCGCCGGCGGCGCCGGGATGCGCTCGATGTGCCAGTCGAGCGGGGCGTAGAGCGCGACCAGCCCCTCGCCCGTCGTCGACCGGCCGACGAGCAGCCACCGCTCGTCCTCGACCCGCGCGACCGCGGTGAGGAACGCGACGCCCTCGGCCGGCATCGGCCGCAGCCAGCGCTTGGCGATGAACGCGTGGAGGAGCGGCCGCGGATCGCTCGGCATCGTCGAGACGAGGATGCCCATGTCCTCGAGGTCGCCGCTCAGCGCGACGTGGCACTGCGGCTCGCCCGGCAGCTGGAACACGCCCGTGACGCCGCCCGTCGTGTAGACCGCGAGCGTCGAGGCGTCGCCGCCGAGCAGCCAGCGGCCGGGGCCGATCCGGTGCACGAAGCGCACGCCCTGCGGGCTCGGCAGGCCGCCGGACGACGCCTCGCTCCAGCTCGTCCCGTTCCAGAAGAGCAGCCCGGCCGTCGCCGCCGCGAGGCACCGGCCGTAGCCGTCCCAGGCCACGCTCCGGAGGATCGCGTCGAGGGTCGGGTGGTGCAGCACGCTCCACGTCCAGCGCTCGACGACCGACAGCCGCGGCGGCGCCTCCTTGAGCGCGCGCGGCTGCGCGCTGATGAGCTCGGCCTCGATCGCGCGGTCCGGGCTCGGGCGATCCGCGACCTTGGCCTGGCGCTGCGAGAGCAACGTCTTGCCGAGCTCCCCCTTGAGCTGCACCGCGACCTGCTGCGCGGACGTGGACGGGATCGTCATCGGGCCCACCTCGTCGGGGGTCCGCGCGCGCTGCTCGCCCGCGCCCGCGACGAGCCGCTGCTCCAGCGCGGAGACCGGCGACGCGGGGCGGAGGTAGGGCGAGAGCATCGCGGCGACGGCGACGGACTCCTGGAGGCGCTCCTGCGCGTCGCCCGCGGACGCCCAGCGGAGCGCGAAGTCGATCGACTTGCACGCCTGGTCGTTGCCGCGCAGCGCGGGGTGGAGCCACCGCGTCTCGAGGATGCTCCGGCGCGTGCGCGCCATCGCCGCCATGAGCGACTGCGCCTGCGACTCCGCGACGATGTACTGCTCGCCCGTGAGCAGGAAGAAGATGACGGAGGCGAGGTTGAAGATGTCGGTCCACGGGCCGATCGTGGTCGGGTCCGCGGAGAGCATCTCCGGCGGCGCGACCCCGCTGCCGCCGACGACGCCGGCCATGATCGTCTCGCGGATGCCCTTCGGCCGCGCCAGGCCGAAGTCGCTGATCTTGAAGAGCTCCTCCTCGCCGGAGCCGCAGCACAGGATGCTCTCCGGGTTGAGCTGCCGGTGGATGACGCCGACGTCGTGCACCGCCGACAGCCCGCTCGAGATGCACTCGATCGCGCGCGTCGCCCGCGCCGGGTCGAACGCGTAGCCGGTGGCCTGGATGGTCCCCTGCACGCGCTGGCGGAGCGTCACGCCCTGGACGCCCCCGTGCACGTACTCGATCGTGATCCACGGCAGGTCGAGGGTCTTGTTGCCGCGGCGCACCGCGAAGGTGCCGGTGTCGATGAGCCGGACCACGAAGGGCGTCGGGGGGACCTGCTCGTTGAGGCGGCCGAGGGACACCGCCTCCTTCTTCACGATGACCGCCGCCGACGGGCCCAGCTGCCGGAAGAGCGACGGCCGGAGCATCTTGACGACGACGGGCGTCTCGCCCTCGGGCGCGGTGCGGACGGCGTAGTACGAGATGAACATCGTCCCGGCCCCGGCGCGCGACACGATGCGGTAGCCGATGTTCCCCGAGAGATCGCTGGCGATCGTCGCCCCCTGCAGACCTGCGAGGGCCTCTTCGTCGCTGGGTATCGTGAGCACGTAAACGACCATAGCGCACCCGGCGCGCCGTGGAACAACTTGACGAAGGGGAGCAATGTCCGACCCCCGCGGGGTCGCCGCGTGCGGGAGCGCCGCCGGAGCGGCCCGCGGGCGCCGCCTTCCTGCGCGTCGCGCGGCGCGCTGTAAGGCGGCGCCGGCGTCGCGCGTTGCACGGGCATGAAGAACCAGAGCTCCCTGTCGCGCCGGCTGTGCCTCGCCGGCTTCCTGCTGTCGACCGCGCCCCTGCTCGCCGCCTGCGCGCCTCAGGCGGCCCCCCAGGCCGTCGACCCGGCGGCCCACTCGATCACGGTCGTCGGCCACGGCGAGGTCAGCACGAGGCCC
This sequence comes from Sorangium cellulosum, assembly GCF_002950945.1. GTDB lineage: Bacteria > Myxococcota_A > Polyangia > Polyangiales > Polyangiaceae > Sorangium > Sorangium cellulosum_E. The sequence continues at coordinate 3,500,188 of NZ_CP012673.1, read as the reverse complement.
GACATCGCCCGCGCCCAGCTCGGCATCGAGGTCATCGCGCCCACGGTGGACGAGGCGACGAAGGCGTCCGCCGCGCGTATGGCCGAGATCCTCGCGGCGCTCAGGAAGGTCGGCCTCGCCGACAAGGACATCCAGACCAGCAACTACTCGATCCAGCTCGAACGGCAGCACGAGCCGCCGATGCCCTACCCGTACCCGCAGCCGGCGGCGGCCGCGGCGGCGGCGTCGCCGGCGCCGCCGCCGCCGGTGGCGCCCGTCCCGGCGCCGCGCGGGTCGAAGCCGGTGCCGGCCCCCGCGCCGAACGCGCCGAAGGCGCCGCCTCCGCTGGCGCCGGCCCAGCCGCCTCCGCCCGCGCACGTCTACCGGGTGAGCAACACGGTGAACGTCACGATCCGCAACCTCGATCAGGTCGGCGCGGTGCTCGACGCCGCCGTGACCGCCGGGGCGAACAACGTCTGGGGCGTCTCGTTCGGCCTGGACAAGACCGACCCGCTCGAGGCCCAGGCGCGGGAGAAGGCGATCGCGGACGCGCGGCTGCGCGCCGAGGCGCTCGCGAGGCTCCAGGGCGTCGGGCTCGGCCGCGTCGTGGCGATCAGCGAGATCGTGGACGGCGGCCCGCCGGTCTATGCGATGAGGGCGGTCGCGATGGCCAAGGAGGGGGGCGGCACGCCGATCTCTCCCGGCGAGGTGCAGTTCACCACGCAGGTGAAGGTCATCTACGCGCTGGAGAGCGCGCCGGCGGCGCCGCGCAAGTGACCGGGCCGGCGGCGGGATCCATCCCTCTGCCATCCCTGTGCACGCGCCGCGCCCGAGCGGGTAGAGTCGCGGCGCAGCGCTCAGCTCCCACCACACACCGCGCCGACCATGCCCACCGTGACCTCCCCTCGCCTTCGCCGCGCGGCCGCCCGCGCGGCGCGTTCCCGCCTCGTCGCCGCGCTCGCTCGCTCGCTCGCCGCGGCGGCGCTCGCCGCGCCGGCCGCGGGCTGCCTGGTCCTCTCGACGCCCGAGTACGAGGAGCCGACGCAGACGGCGCCGGTGCTCATGGCGACGTCGCCCGACGTCTTCAGGCCCATCTACATCACGGAGCTCATCAAGAGCCAGAAGATCATCGATTTCGATACGACGGTGCAGTCCGAGGACAACGGCGATCCCGTGCAGGTCCGCTTCTATATCAATTATGGGGTGAGGGACCGGGAGAAGCGGCCTTTCTGGGATGAGACCAACCCCGAGCCGGTCGGCACGGGGACGCTCGCCGATGGGAGGCGGTCCTTCCGGATCCGCTGGTACTACAAGAGCCTCCCGGGCGACGGCATGTGGCAGACGGCGGCCGACAAGTGCCACACCCTCACGATGATGGCGTCGCACGGCTTCAACCTGTGTGGCTGCCCGAAGGACCCCCGCGACATGGGCTGGCTCACCTGGCAGCTCATCGACTGCGACCCGAACGAGATCCGCGATCCCAGCAATCCGGACGATCTGGGCTGTCCGACGTCCTGTCCGGCGCTGGAGTGCACGCCGGCGACCGCCGACGAGCCCTCGAATTGCCTCCGGTGCGAGGATCCCTCGCTGCACGACGAGGACTGCGAGCCCGAGTGACGGCGTGGTACATGGGGGCCGATGATCGCTCCCCCTGACGTCCAGCCCTCGACCTCGCCCCGCGGCGGGATCGTCCGGCCCGCGCGCCGCCCGCCCGGGTGGGTGGCCCCCGGGCCGCGGCCCGTGACGCCGGATCGGCCGGAGGTCTGGCCTGGTCCCGGCGAGGACCTCTGCCATCTCTCGGGCGATTTCCGCATCCTGCAGCGGCTCGACGGGCACCGCTGGTCGGCCGACGACCTCGTGACGGCCTGGTTCGCGGCGGAGCAGGTGAACGGCGCGCCCCCGCGCCGCGCGGTGGATCTCGGGTGCGGGATCGGCACCGTGCTCCTGTTCACGGCGTGGCGGTTCCCGGAGGCGCGCTGCGCGGGCGTGGAGGCGCAGGAGGTGAGCGCGGCGATGGCGCGGCGCTCGGTGGCGTGGAACGGCGTGGACGGGCGCTGCGAGGTCCGCTGGGGCGACCTGCGCGATCCGGCGGCGCTCGAGGGGCTCGGGCCGGCGGAGCTCGTGACGGGGACGCCGCCGTACCTGCCGGTCGGGACGGGCATGGAGTCCGATCGGGTCCAGCGCGGGCCGTGCCGCTTCGAGCACCGGGGCGGCGTGGAGGACTACTGCCTGGCGGCGGCGCGGCTGCTCGCGCCCGGCGCGCCGTTCGTGGCCTGCGCGGCGGCGCGGCAGCGGGGGCGGGTCGAGGCGGCGGCCGCGGCCGCGGGGCTCGCGCTCGAGGCGTGGCGCGATGTCGTCCCGAAGGAGGGCAAGGCGGCGCTGTTCTCGGTCTACGCCCTGCGCCGCGCGGGCGAGGCGGCGGGGCGCGACGACGAGCCGCCGCTCGTGCTGCGCGGCCGCAACGGGCGTTTCACCGAGGAGTTCAACGCGCTCTGCCGGAGCATGGGAATGCCGGTGTAACTGCTGCTTGGCGCACCACGGAGCTCGACAGTCGTCCAGCGATGACCGGAGAGGTCCACTCCTCTGGTCAGCCGCGTCACCGCTTCCGCGATGGACTGCGCAGCTCAGCCGCGGTAGTCGGTCGGGATGAGCCTTCGGATCACCCAGGTCGATGCGTTCACGGCGAAGCCGTACCGCGGCAACCCGGCGGCGGTCTGTGTCCTGCCCGAGGCGCGCCCGGCGGCGTGGATGCAGGCCGTCGCGCGCGAGATGAACCTGTCCGAGACGGCCTTCCTGGTCGGCCGCGGCGACGGCGGCTACGACCTCCGCTGGTTCACGCCGGCGGTGGAGGTCGCGCTGTGCGGGCACGCCACGCTGGCGAGCGCGCATGTCCTCTGGGAGACAGGCCAGCTCGCGCCGGACGTTCAGGCCCGCTTCCATACGCAGAGCGGCCCGGTCACCGCGACGCGCCGCGACGGCGGGTGGATCGAGCTCGACTTCCCGGCGAAGCGTGAGGAGAGGGCGGCGACGCCGCCGGGCCTGGAGGAGGCGCTCCGCGTGCGGGCGCTCTACGTCGGCAAGAGCGCGTTCGACTACCTCGTGCTGGTGAGCTCGGAGGACGAGGTCCGCGCCGCGCGCCCCGATTTCGGCCTGCTCGCGACGTTGCCGGTGAGGGGTGTCATCGTGACGAGCCGGAGCTCGTCCAGGGACTTTGATTTCGTCTCGCGCTTCTTCGCGCCTGCCGCGGGCGTCAACGAGGATCCGGTGACCGGATCCGCCCATTGCTGCTTGACGCCGTTCTGGGCGGGGCGCCTCGGCAAGGCGGAGATGACCGCGTATCAGGCCTCCGCGCGCGGGGGCGTGGTGCGGGTGCGCCTGCGCGGCGACCGCGTCGATCTCGGCGGCCAGGCGGTCACGATCCTGGAGGGGGAGCTCCGCGCGGAGCCGAACATCCGGGGAGAGGACTCCCCCATTTCCGAGAGCCGCCCTGCGCGCTGATAGCCCTCAGCTCGGTTGGGAGCCCTCAGCTCGGTTGGGAGCCCTCAGCTCGGTTGGGAGCCCTCAGCTCGGTTGGGAGCCCTCAGCTCGGTTGGGAGCCCTCAGCTCGGTTGAATGACGAGCGGCAGGGGCACGGTCTGCGCCTGGAACAGGGGCCGTCCGTCGCGCGACAGGAGCGCGCCCTTCGCGGAAGCGCCTGCGGCCGCGCGCGGGCGGGCGGGGCGCGCGGGTTTTTCCGGCGGCGCAGGCGCGGCGGCTGCGGGCGCAGCGGCGACCGGGGCCGCGGCGGAGAGGCCCTCGACCGGGGCTTCCCAGGCGTTCCGGGTCCCCCCCGCCTCGTTCGCCTGGAAGAACACGGCGCGGAGCGCCCTCCCCTCCACGTCCGTCTCGACGGCCATCATCCAGAACCACGGCCCATCCGGCTCGACGGGTTGCCCCATGAACGAGAACGCCATCTGGCGGGGCTCCGAGCGGCGGTTGTGCTCGATGCGGGCCGCCTCGAGGTGCCGCTGCGACGGTTTGTCGGCGGGGCCGCGGTACACACGCACGGCGACGCCCTCGATCAGCGGCATCAGGTACAGGCCGTCCCGGTGGACCGAGAGCCAGGGGTGTTTGCCGCTCTCCGCGAGCCGGCAGAGCGCGTGGCCGAGCCGCTCGTGCGCCTTGCACCCGATACCCCAGCTCGTGTCGCCTTCCTCGCGGTTCGCCTCGCTGAACGCCTTGTTGCGGACGTCGACCGCGGTCTGCGCCAGAAGGACAAGCCGGCTCTGGTCGAGGGCGGGATTCAGCTCCCAGGGGAGGGAAACATCCATCGGGACTGGCACGGTACGCGCGTTCACCGAAAAGTCAATCGGAAGTGGCGGCCTTGGGGGGTTCCGAGCGGCGCCGCGCCGGCGGGTGGGTCCGCGCTCGCCGACGTGGCGCGGGCGGGCGCTGGCCAATCGGCGAGGCTGGGGCGAAGGAGCTTGCGCTGAGAACACCGCCCGGCGTGTCTCCCTTCGGGCCTTGCCCGCTGGGACGTCTCGTTGCGCGCCACACGAGGCGCGCCTGGGACCTCGAGCCCTCGGAGAGCTCATGGCACCTCGGTCGGTGCTGGGCGCGCCCGCCCGCGCCACGTCGGCGAGTGCGGACCCACCCGCCGGCGCTCACCGTGGGAGCTGAGATGGGGGGAGCGGTGGATTCCATGGAGATTCGGTAGGTTCTCTGAGAGGGTGTTCGTCGGGCGGCACGGGGGACGGGCCGTGGGTGAGCCAATTGCCGTTGTCTCTCCGGCGTGCGCAGCGCCGGAGAGCCATGCTACAGGGCCGGCCGCGCGCGCCGCCGCGGCGTGCTGGGAAGAGGAGGCGTCCCGTGGGAGAGGAGATCGTCAGGAACAGCGCCGCAGAGCGGCCGCAGGTGGGCGTGGGCGTCATGCTGATGCGCGGAGGACGTGTGCTCCTCGCGCGGCGACGCGGCAGCCACGGCGACGGCAGCTACTCGTGGTGCGGCGGCCACCTCGAGCTCGGCGAGTCGATCGAGGAGTGCGCAATCCGCGAAGTGCACGAGGAAAGCGGCCTCGTCGTCACGAAGCTCTCCTTCCTGTGCCTGAGCAACATCATCGCCTACGGGAAGCACTACGTGGACATCCAGATGCTCGCAGAAGAGTTCGAGGGCGAACCCGAGGAACGCGAGCCCCACAAGATCGCCGGCTGGGGCTGGTACCCGCTCGACGCGCCGCCCACGCCGCTCTTCCGACCCGTGGAGCTCGCCATCGCGAGCTACCGCAGCGGCAACCGCTACAACCCCTGACCCCGCAACGACCCGCCTGGGCGCTATTGACTTCGGTTCAATAGCTGCTAGGGTGCTCCTCGGCTCGTTCCCTGGTCGCGCTGGAGGTCCCGGGTGGGGCGCCTCGGGGCGCGGCCCGGGCCGGAGAGAGGAACACACGATGGTCGCCGAGCAATCGACCTTCACGCCGCGCAAGCCGCCCGTGTCGTTCGAGGAGGGGCTCCCGCGCCACTGGCTCGGGGGCGCCGCGGTGCCGACCCACGTCGTCAACGCGGTCAACCTGCTGTTTCCCGCGGGGGAGCGCTTCTTCATCCGCAGCGTCGCGCGGTACGCCGAGCGGATCCAGGACCCGGCGCTGCGCGCGCAGATGAAGGCGTTCTTCGGACAGGAGGGCCATCACGCGAAGGCGCACGAGCGGTTCTTCGAGCTGCTCCGGGAACAGGGCTATGAGATCGACCGGTTCCTCCGCGCCTACGAGCGCGTCGCCTACGACGGCATCGAGCGCGTGTGCTCGCCCGAGCTCCGGCTCTCGGTCACCGCGGCGCTCGAGCACTACACCGCGCTCATGGCGGAGGGCGCGCTCTCGGCCGGGACGCTCGACACGGCCCATCCCACCGCGAAGGCGCTCCTGCTCTGGCACGCTGCCGAGGAGATCGAGCACAAGACCGTCGCCTTCGACGTGCTGAAGACGATCAACCCGAGCTACACGCTCCGGATTCGAGGCTTCGCGCTCGCGACGCTCACGCTCACGATGTTCTGGGTCGCCGCGCTCGCGGCCCTGCTCGTGCAGGAGCTCGGCCAAAGCGAGCGGGCTCCGCGCCGCGCCATCAAGGGGCGACACTCCGTGCTGAAAAACGTGTTCCTCCGCGGGCTCCGCGAGTATGTGCGCCGCGACTTCCACCCTTCCCAGAACGACAACATCCACCTCGCGAAGGCCTACCTCGCCGAGATCGGGGCCGCCTGAGCGGGACCCGCAGCCGCGAGCGCTCCCGCAGAGGCTGCCGCGGCCCGCGCCGCTCCTCCCGCGCGAGGCGGCGCAGGTGTCGGCGAGCGCGTTCTCGTGCGCGTGCGCGTTCGATCAAGCGCTGAGCTCGCCGCCCGGGCCCAGGCGCTGGACCGCAGACGATCCTGACACATAGTTGACATTGTACTTGACGCCGCGCGGGCGCATCTTCAGCACGGTCGGCGGTGGACGGTCACGCGCCGCCGGACAGCGGCGCACACATTGGTCCGCATCTGTCGAACTTGTCACTCGTCGTTGATAGGCATGAGCCAGGCACGTATCATGCGCTCCATGGTAGACGCGGCGGACGGCCCGCCTGGCCTCAGCTCCGGCAGCGAGAACGGCGGCGGTCCCCCGACGCCGCTCGCGCCCGACACCGCGGATACGCTGCCCGGCGTCGACACCGTGGTGCGCGATCGGTCTCCCGGGCGCCCGGAGCCGCTGGTGGAACGCTACGGCGACAGCTCGACGCTCAGCGATGAAGAGCTGGCGCTCGCCGCAACCCGATCGAGCATGCACGAGGGCGGCGCCGCGATTCAGGTGCCTCCCGACGGGAGCTTGCTGGGCGGCGTCTATCGCGTCATCGGGCGGCTCGGCGAAGGGGCGATGGGGGTCATTCTGCTGGCGCGCGACGAGCAGCTCCAGCGGGACGTCGCCATCAAGCTGCTCCGGCCCGAGCAGCTCGACAACGCGCAGATGCAGGCCCGGCTGCTCGCCGAGGCGCGGGCGATGGCGCGTGTCCACCACCCGAACGTCGTGGAGATCCACGCGTTCGGCGAGTACGGCAATGCTCCTTACTTCGTGATGCAGTACGTGCCCGGGGTGACGCTCGACACCTACGTGCACGGCAAGGGCGGCCGGCTCGGCCTCGACGAGGCGCTGAGCATCCTCGACCAGATCTGCCTGGGCGTCGGGGCGATCCACGCGTCCGGCATCGCGCACCGCGACGTCAAGCCGAGCAACATCCTCGTGGGCAGCGCGCTGCGTGTGGTCGTGGCGGATCTCGGCCTCGCGAAGCGGATCCCCCGCGGCGATCGGATCGAGCTCGCCTTCTCCGGCACCCCGGCGTACCTGGCGCCCGAGGTGGCGCTGGGGCGGCAGCTCGATCCGGCGCTGCTGCCGCGGATCGACGTCTACGCGCTCGGGGTGGTCGCGTACTTCCTGCTCGCGGGCCGCTTGCCCTTCCAGAGCTCGAGCACGATCGACCTCGTCATGCAGCACGCGTATCAGCCGCCGGTCCCGCCGAGCGAGCTCTGCTCCGACCTCCCGGCGTCGTTCGACGCGCCGGTGCTGGCCGCGCTGGCCAAGGAGCCGGAGCAGCGCACGGCGAGCGCCGACGCGCTGCGCGAGGCGCTGCTCGACGCGCGCAGCGCCCTGCCGACGTACGCGCCCACGACGCGCATCATGGTCGCCGACGACAGCCCGGCGTTCCGCGCCTTCCTCAGCAACGTGCTCGCCGAGGCGCTGCCCGGCGCGATGATCGAGACGGCGCCGGACGGATCGGCCGCGCTCGCCGCGATCGAGGCGAACCCTCCGGCGCTCGGCGTGTTCGATCTCGACATGCCAGGCCTCGACGGGATCGCGCTGACGGCCGCGGTGCGGAAGCTGCCGCGGGGAGGCGACTTCCCGATCATCGTGGCGACCGGGACCGGGGGCGCGGCCGACTGGCAGTGCCTGTCGCGCCTCGGCGCCTCGGCGTTCCTCGTCAAGCCGTTCGACGCGGGGCAGCTCATCACCCTGGCGCGTGCGCTCGTCGGTGTCGCGAACGAGCAGAAGCGCCGGCCGCGATGACGACAATCCTGACCGCGACCGTCAAACGGCGCGGCGAGAGCCGGCGCGCGAGGGTCGATGTCCCGCCTGGCCGGCAGCGTCGAGGCTCCCGATGAACGACAGCGAGCTCAAGGTCCTTCTGGTTGACGACGACGAGGTCGATCACCTCGTCACGCGACGGCTCCTGCGCGAGGTCTCCCGGACCCGCTACGACGTGACGTGGCTGAGCACGTCGGACGAGGCGATCGACGCGCTGCTCGCCGGCGGCTACGACGTCTGCCTCCTCGACTACCGGCTCGACGCGCGCACCGGCCTCGAGGTCGTGCACGAGGCGAACCACCTCGGCTGCGCGATCCCGATCATCATGCTGACCGGCGTCGGCGACGAGGCGATCGACATGGCCGCGATGAGCGCGGGCGCCGCGGACTACCTGGTGAAGGGGCGGTTCGACGCGCAGATCCTGGAGCGCACGATCCGCTACGCGATCGAGCACAAGAGGAGCCAGCTCAAGCTCAAGCAGTACGCCGACACGCTCGAGGAGAGCAACCGGCAGCTCGTCCAGATGCACGAGGAGCTCGCGGCCAAGAACGCCGAGCTCATCCGGCTGAACGAGGAGAAGAACCGCTTCGTCGGCATGGCGGCCCACGACCTCAGGAACCCGCTGGGCGTCATCCTCGGCTACAGCGACTTCATGCTGATGACGCACCGGCGCGGGGCCCCCGGGTCCCTGCTCCAGGAGGGCGGCGTCGAGATCGTCGAGATGATCAGGAGCTCGAGCAAATTCATGCTCTCGCTCATCAACGATCTGCTCGACGTGTCGATGATCGAGCTCGGCAAGCTGAACCTGGACCGGAAGAGCACGGATGTCGTCCAGCTCGTCGAGTCGAACGTGGCGCTCAACATGGTGCTGGCCGGGCAGAAGAGCATGCGCCTCGTCGTGGAGAGCGACGAGCGCGTCCCGCGCGTGGACGTGGACGTCCACAAGCTGGAGCAGGTGCTCAACAACCTCATCAGCAACGCGATCCATTACTCCCCGCCCGGCACGACCATCCACGTGCGGGTCCGGAGCGCCCGGGCCACCCCCGGGACCACCGAGGTGATCGTCTCGGTCCAGGACGAGGGGCCCGGGATCGCGCCGGAGGACATCGGCAAGCTCTTCCGCCCGTTCGGCCGGGCGAGGACGGTCAGCACCGGCGGCGAGCGCTCCACGGGCCTCGGGCTCGCCATCGCGCAGCGCATCGTCGAGGGGCACGGCGGGCGCATCTGGGTCGAGAGCGTGGTCTCCCAGGGCGCGACGTTCTTCGTTGCGCTCCCCGTGTCGCCGGTGGCGAACGCCGCCGCGTGATCGGGGCGACGCGCAGCGACGCGCGACGGGGCGGATCGAGCGGCGCGCTGCTCGACGCCGCTCCGGCGGGGCAGGTCAGCGGCGACCGCAGCCTTGAACCGACGGCCGCGGTCGCTGTAACAGGAACCGACGACTCCCCGGCGCCGCCCATGACACAAGCCCTCGCCGAGCCCCTCACACCGCCGCCGGAGGCGCGCCCCGCGGCGCGCATCGCGGCGCGCGAGAACAACTTCGATCTGGTGCGCATCCTCGCGGCCCTGCAGGTCGCGCTCCTCCACGCCAGCGCGCACATGAAGGTCCCGCCCGAGGGCGTGTGGGCGCACCTCGCCGCGGTGCTCCGGGTGTTCCCCGGCGTACCGATCTTCTTCGTCGTGTCGGGCTTCCTGATCTCCGCGTCCTACGAGCGGAATCCCGACCTGCGCAGCTACTTCCGGGCGCGCCTGCTGCGGATCTACCCCGCGCTGTGGGTCTGCCTCGCGATCTCGCTCGCCGTCGCGGGGGCCTTCGGGTTCCTGCCGCCCGACGTGGTGCTCTCGCCGCTGTTCGCCGCGTGGCTCGCCGGCCAGATCACCCTCGTGCAGTTCTACAACCCGCCGTTCCTGCGGGGGTTCGGCATCGGCGTGCTCAACGGCAGCCTCTGGACGATCCCGGTCGAGCTCACCTTCTACGTCTGCGTCCCCGCCCTCTACGGCGCGCTCGTGCGGGGGCGCGCCCGGCGCACCAGCAACGCGCTCCTCGGCCTCGTGGCGCTCGCCTCGTTCACCGTGGGCTACGCGATGACCACCGGCGTGTTCGGCCCGATCCAGGCGATGCAGACCAAGGTCGTGCAGGTCACCGTCGCGCCGCACCTCTACATGTTCCTCCTGGGGGTGCTCGCGCAGCGCAACTGGGACGTCGTCGAGCGCCTGCTCCGCGGGCGCTTCCTGCTCTGGATCGTGCCGTACACCGCCCTCGCCCTGGCGCTGCAGCAGCAGATCCTGGGGGGCCCGCTGCTCACCGCGCTCGCGCGGGCGATGCTGGCCGCCACGGTGCTCTCGGGTGCGTTCAGCGCGCCCTGGCTGAGCGCGAGGGCGCTCCGCCACCAGGACATCTCCTACGGCTTCTATCTCTACCACATGGTGATCATCAACGTGTTCATCGCGCTCGGCCTCGTGGGCCGCCTCTCGCACCTGCTCGCGGCGCTCGGCCTCACGGTGCTCGCGGCGCTCGCGTCCTGGCGCCTCATCGAGAAGCCCGCGCTCGCGCGGAAGGGCGGGGCGCTCGTGAAGCGCGGGGAGCACGCGCAGGCGGCGTCCTGAGCGGCCGCCCGCGGCGACCGCGCGGTGACGCGGCGCGATGGATCGCCGCGCAGGACGGGCTTGCGGCTCGGCGGAGGGCGGGTACAGTGCCGCGCCCGTCCGGCGATCTTGCCTGCGCGAGCGCGCGCACGGCGGGCACTTCATGACGAGGAAACTTCGCGTTCTTTTCGTGGCCGGCTTGAAGCCCCTCGCCAGCGGCGACACGGGGGGGCAGCTCGCCGCGGCCTCGTCGCTCATGAACAGCCCGCTCGTGGATCTCGTCGACGTGATCCCGATGTCGACCACGATGCGCTCGTCGCCCCCTCCGTCGCTCGTGGAGCGGCTCGGGAGCGCGGCGCACCGGCTCGCGACCTTCACCCTGCTGCTGCCCTCCGCGGACGTCGCGCTCATCTTCGCGTCGAACGGCCTGAGCGCCGTGGAGAAGGGGCTCATGGGCGTCATCGCGAGCGCGTTCGGGCGCGGCGCGGTGCTCCGGTTCAGCTCGGGCGCGATCGCGGACGAGTGCGAGCGCAGCTTCCTGATGCGGTGGTGGATGGGGCGCGTAGTCGAGCGCTGCCACGCGATCGTGGCGCAGGGGCCCTTCTGGGTGAGCTTCTTCGAGGCGTTCCCGGGCGGCCGCGGCAAGGTCGTCGAGATCCTGAACGCGATCCCGATGGTCGACCGCGAGCGGCTCGCCCGGCGGGGCGCGCCGGGCAAGCGCATCGTGTACGTCGGGTGGATCTACCGCCCGAAGGGCGTGTTCGACGCGCTCGACGCGCTCGAGAAGGTCCTCCGGCGGGTGCCCGACGCGACGCTCACGTTGATCGGGGGCGGCCGCGACGAGGCGGAGCTCCGCGCGGCGGCGGCGCAGAAGGGCATCGAGGCGCACGTGGACTGCAAGGGGTGGCTCCCCAGGGAGGAGGTGTTCGAGCACCTCCTCCGCTCGGACGTGTTCTTCCTGCCGAGCCACGCGGAGGGCTTGCCGAACGCGATGCTCGAGGCGATGTCCGCGGCGCTGCCCGTCGTGGCCACGCGCGTCGGCGCGATCCAGGACGTCGTGACGCCGGGCCGCACGGGCTTCGTCACCGCGGTCGGCGACACCGACGCGATGGCCGACGCGCTCTGCACCCTGCTCGAGGACCCGGCGCTCGCGCGGTCCATGGGCGAGGCGGGCCACCGGCAGATCGAGCAGAACCACAGCATCGACGTCGTCTGGCCGCGGTACGCGGCGCTCCTCGGGCGCGCCGCGCGCGCGGCCGGCCGCGACGACGCCACGGTCGAGCTCCCCGAGGTGGTCAGCGCCGGATGAGCGCGGCGCGAGGAGGGGGCGCCCGATGAGGACCCGGACGTGCCACGGAAGGACGAGGCGGCGTGCGCCCGATGAGGACCCCGGAGGTGTCATGACAGGACGAGGCGGCGTGCGCCCGATGAGGACCCCGGACGTGTCGCTGGAGGCCGAGGCGGCATGCGCGCGATGAGCTTCTCGAGCCGCGCCGCGCGCCTCGCGCGGACCGTGCGGTCGCTCCACCCGCTCCAGGTGATCGCGCGCCCGGTCAGCCTGACGCTCGCGCGCGCGATCCGCCGCACGCCGGGCGCGGGCGCGCCGCGGCTGCGCGCGGGCTGGCCGCCGGCCGATCCGTTCCTGCACGCCTTCGCCGCGCGCGACCGCGCCCGGGCCGCCGCGCGGCTCGCGCGGCTGCCGCAGGGCGCCAAGCTGCGGGACTACGAGGCGACGTACGGGTTCGAGCTGCTCGGCGACGACCCTCCCCCGCCGGGCGCCCTGCCGAGCGCGCCGGGCTTCGCGTTCGACCCCTACCCCGCGTCCGTGCGCGCGCGGCAGCTCGCCGTGGCGGCGCGGCTCGGCGCGCGCGGGGCCGGCCGCGACGTCGAGCTCGCGCGGGCCTGCCGCGCGGTGCTCGTGCAGCCGGAGCTCCACCTGCTCGGCAACCACGTCCTCGAGAACGGCCTCGCGCTCGCGTGCGGCGGCGCCGCGGCGGAGGGGATCGAGGCGGACGTGTGGTGGCGAGCCGGCTGCGCGCTGCTCGCGTGGCAGCTGCCGGAGCAGTTCCTCGCGGACGGCGGGCACTTCGAGGGCTCGGCCAGCTACCACCTCTGGCTGCTCACGGGGCTGCTCGAGGCGATCGAGCTCGCCGACGCCTCCGGGCGCGGCGCGCCGGATCTGTGGCGGGAGACGGCCCGGGCGGCGCTCGCGTGGGCGGCGGCGGTGCGCGCGCCGGACGGCACCTACCCCCTCTTCAACGACGCCGCGCTCGACGCCGCGCCCGCGCTCGACGACGTGCTCTCGCTCGGCGACACGTGCGGCCTCTCGGTGTACCGCGGCGCGGCGGGCGAGGCGCGCGCGGCGGACGCGACGGGTGAAGCGCGCGCGGCGCTGCTCGATCCGACGGGCTGGGCGCTGCTCGCGGCGCCTGGCGCCTGGCTCGCGTTCGACGCGGGGCCGGACGGGGCGGCTTACCAGCCCGGCCACGTGCACGCGGACGCGCTCGGCTTCGAGCTCTGGGTGGACGGCGCGCGCGCGGTGGTCGACTACGGCATCGAGAGCTACGGCGACGGCGCGGGCCGCGCCGCGACGCGCGCGACACGCGTGCACAGCACCGTGGAGATCGACGACACGGACTCGTGCGAGGTGTGGGGCGGGTTCCGCGTCGGGCGCCGCGCCCGGGCGCGGCTCCTCGAGCTCGGCGCAGACGGCGGGAGCGCCCGCGCCGAGGCGTCGCACGACGGCTACGCCTGGCTGCCCGGCGGCCCGGAGCACCGGCGGCGGCTCGATCTCCAGCGGGGTCGGCTCGAGATCACGGACACGGTGACCGGCCCGTTCCGCCGCGCGGTCTCGCGCCTGCGGCTCGACGCCGGGGCCGCGGCGCGCCTGCGCGTGACCGCGGACGGCGACCCGGCGCCGCCGCGCCCCGACCGGTGGTACCCGCGGCACGGCGACGCGCTGCCGGCGGTCGTGCACGCGCGGGAGATCCCCCCGGGCGGCGTGCTCCGCTGGGTTTTGGAGTGGTAGAGGCTCGAGGAGAATCGGCATGCGTCAGGTATCTCAGAGTTATCGGACCGGGAAGCTCGCGCTCGTGGACACGGCGGCGCCGCGGGCGCCCGCGGGCGGCGTCCTGGTGGACACGACGGTCTCGTTGATCTCGGCCGGCACGGAGCGCGCCATCGTCGACATGGCCCGCAAGAACCTGCTCGCGAAGGCCAAGGACCGGCCGGATCTGGTCGCCAAGGTGATCGACAAGGCGAAGCGCGAGGGCGTGCTCGCGGCCTTCGATGCGGTCCGGACCAAGCTCGACAACCCGATCCCGCTCGGCTACTCGCTCGCGGGCCGCGTGGCGGCCGTGGGCGCCGGCACACAGGGCTTCGCCCGCGGCGATCGCGTCGCGTGCGCGGGCGCGGGCTTCGCCAACCACGCGGAGATCAACGCGGTCCCGCTGAACCTGGTCGTGCCGGTGCCGGACGCGGTCACGGACGAGGAGGCCGCGTTCGTGACGGTGGGCGCGATCGCGCTGCACGGCGTGCGGCTCGCGCGGCCGACGCTCGGGGCGAGCGTCGTGGTGATCGGCCTCGGGCTGCTCGGGCAGATCGCGGTGCAGCTGCTCGCGGCGCACGGCTGCGACGTGATCGGCGTCGACATCGACCCGGCCAAGGTCGAGCGGGCGAAGGCGCGCGGGGCGGTGGCCGGCGCGGTGCCCACGAGCGAGGACCCGATCGAGGTGGTGCGCGCGCACACGCGCGGGCTGGGCGCGGACGCGGTGGTGATCACGGCCTCGTCGCCGACGAACGAGCCGCTGGTCACCGCCGGCGAGATGGCGCGCGATCGCGCGCGCGTCGTGATGGTCGGGCTGATGCCGCTCGAGGTGCCGCGCAAGACGTACTTCGACAAGGAGCTCGAGCTTGTCGTGTCGCGCAGCTACGGCCCCGGGCGCTACGATCCCGAGTACGAGGAGCGCGGCCGCGACTACCCGGTCGGGTACGTGCGCTGGACCGAGCGGCGCAACTTCGAGGCGGTGCTGCGCGCGATCGAGACGAAGCGGCTCGACGTGAAGAGCCTGGTGACGCACCGCTTCGCCTTCGAGGACGCGCTCGACGCCTACGCGGTGGTGACCGGCGAGCGGCCGGAGCCGCACCTCGGCGTGCTCTTGACGTACCCGGCCGAGCGCGCCGAGCGCACGGAGGGCGCGACGAACGGCGCCGGCGCGGCTGCCGGCGCGCCCGCGCCGCACGTCCGGCGCGATCGGTCGTCGCTCGGGGTGGCGATGGTGGGCACCGGGGCGTTCGCCACGAGCGTGCTGTTGCCGGCGCTCGGGAAGGTCTCCGGCGCGAAGCTCGTGGCGACGGTGTCCGGCCGCGGGCTCTCGGCGCGGCACGCGGCGGACCGGTTTGGCGCGGCGCACGTGCTGAGCGATCTCGACGCCGCGCTCGCGCTGCCCGAGGTCGACGCGGTGGTGATCGCGACGCGGCACGCGGGCCACGCGGCGCAGGCGGCGAAGGCGCTCGCCGCGGGCCGGGACGTGTTCCTCGAGAAGCCGGCGGCCATCGACGAGGCGCAGCTCGCGGCGCTCGCGGAGGCGGTGGCCGGCGCGAAGGGCCGCCTGCAGCTCGGGTTCAACCGGCGGTTCGCGCCGTTCGCGGTCGCGGTGCGGGAGGCGTTCGCGGGGCGGCGGGCGGGGCTCGTCATGGTCGCGCGGATCAACGCGGGCCGCATCCCCGGGACGAGCTGGATCGCGGACGCGGCCGAGAGCGGCGGGCGCATCGTCGGCGAAGGCTGCCACTTCGTCGACCTGATGTCCTACTGGGCGGGCGCCGCGCCGGTCCGGGCGAGCGCGCACGGGCTCGGCGCGGAGGGCGCGTACCGCCGCGACGACAACGTCATCGCGACGCTGAGCTTCGCGGACGGCAGCGTGGGGACGTTGATCTACACGGCCATGGGCGATCCGAGCGTCCCGAAGGAGAGCTACGAGGTGTTCTGCGAGGGCAAGGTCGCGCAGATCTCCGACTGGCGAGCGCTCTCGGTGACCGAGCGCGGCAAGACGAGGACGACGCGCGCGCTGAAGGCGGACAAGGGGCACGCGGCGCAGCTCGAGGCGTTCGTGCGGGCGTGCAACGGCGAGGGGCCGAGCCCGATCCCGTGGGCGAGCATCGAGGCGACGACGCGGGCGACGTTCGCGATCGAGCAGGCGCGGGTGGAGAACGTGGGCGTGGAGTTCTAGAACACCGATCACGTTGAGGAACGAGAGATGAACCGCCAAGGCGCCAAGGGCGCCAAGGGCGCCAAGATATTTTCTTCTCCTTCTTGGCGTCCTTGGCGCCTTGGCGGTTCGAAAATCTGCTCGTTTCAGACGGGTTCAACCCGTTTGTCGCTCTAGGAGGCGGTACCCGGGGGGGGGCGCGCCGGGGGGTGGGGCCGCGCTCGCCGGCGCTTGCGTCGATGAGGAGATGGGGAGAGAACTCAGCGCTTCGGCGGGAGCTCGGCGTAGTCCAGATAGTCGAAGTCGGCGGGGGCAAAAGCGCCGGTGAGGTCGTGGGCGCAGAGGGCGGCGAAGGCGCCGGTGAAGCCGATGCCCAGGGACGTGCGCTCGTCGGACAGGAGCGACGCGTCGAGCACCGGGCCGAGATCGTGGAATCGCTCGCCGTCCGTCGAGTACGAGAACCGGAGATCCTTGCCGGCGAGCTCGAAGCGAAGGTGGAGACGGGGGGACGCGACGGGGAGCGGGCGGTCCGTCAGCCACGTCAGCTTGCCGTGCTCGCTGCCGAGGAGCGCGAGCGAACGGCCGGCGCGCTCGTCGTGGCTGAGCAGCGCATAGAAGAAGTTCTCGTCGTCGTACATGCACATGAGCCCCGCCATCTGCTGGTACGAGGCCGGCTCGAACTCGAGGCACGTCTCCACACGGCAGTGGATGGATTGCAGGCGGCGGCCAACGACGCTCTGCCGGTGCAGCGACTGCGGCGACTCGCGGCCGCGCAGGCGCAGGAAGCCAGGGCGCTCGCGCAGCGAGAGCCAGCGCTCGTCAGGCACGTCGCGCAGCACCTGGTAGTCGACCCCCAGCGCGTCCCGATCGAAGTCGTCGCGCGGCGGGGGCGCCTCGAAAGGATGCGCCGGCAGGCGGGGCGCTGGCACACGCGCGGCCGGCGCGGGGGGGCGCGGCGCGCCGTCGAGCGCGAGCCAACCGCCGTCGGTCCAGCGCACCCGCTGCAGCGCCGTCTCGCGGCCGAGGATGCACCGACGCTCGCCCGGGAGCGGCCTGCCGCACAGGTGCGCCAGGTACCACTCGCCCGTCGTGGTCTCGACCAGGCAGCCGTGCCCGGCCTTCTGGAGCTCGAGGCCGGGATCGTGAACAGACGTCAAGAGCGGCGCGCCAGGATCGACCTCATAAGGCCCCTCGATGCGGCGAGCGCGCGCCACCGTGGCGGCGTGCTCGTACGCGGTGCCGCCCTCGGCCACGAGGAGGTAGTAGTAGTCCCCGCGCCGGTAGAGGTGCGGCCCCTCGGTGCACGAGCGGCCGCTGCCGGAGAAGATCCAGCGGCGCTCTCCGATGAGCCGGCGCTGCTGCAGATCGACCTCCTGCAGCACGATGCCAGGAAACTGATTGTTGCCAGGGCGGTGATCCCACAGCATGTTGACGAGCCACGCCCGGCCGTCGATATCGTGGAAGAGCGAGGGATCGAACCCGCCCCGGTTCAGCGCGGCGGGCTCGGACCACGGCCCCTCGATGCGGTTCGCGGTGACCAGGTAGTTGTGCGCGTCCACGAAGCCGCGGCCCCAGCACTTGACGTCGGTGTAGACGAGATAGAACACCCCGCCCGCGTGGGTGAGGCAAGGCGCCCAGACGCCGCCGGACCGGGGATTGCCGACCAGGTCGAGCTGGGAGCGGCGGTCCAGGGCGTACCCGATGGGCCGCCAGTGCCGGAGGTCACGGCTGTGGTGCAGCCGCACGCCCGGGAACCATTCGAAGGTGGACGTCGCGATGTAATAGTCGTCCCCCACCCGGACGATGGAGGGATCCGGGTGAAAGCCCCGGAGTATCGGGTTGTCGATCATGCTCGCTCCGGTCTCGGGAGGCTGGCTCCGGCGTGCCTGATGGAGAGTGTTGCCCAAGTGACCCGCCTGCGCGAGGTCGAGCGGACGATACGCGCAGGGGGACACGGAGCGCAACCCGCGCGCGGCCCGCCGGTGACGAGCACGACGACGCCGGACCTACGGGGGAAAAGGGGGCACCTCTCGCTGTTCAGCGCGTGATATCTCGGCATCTCCCGCCTGCTCACCGCAGGACTGAGCAGGTGGGGTCAGCGTTGGTTCAATCACGACGGCGACGATCGCACGAAGCGCGTCATCCCGCCGCGTCCACGCTCGACAAGAGCCGTGCCGGAGGGGTGTGGTCGGGTGGCCGGCCATGTGCGCAGACCGCGGTCTCCTCCGCTCAACCACCGCGCCGTACGCCGCGCCGCCGTCCTCCCCAGAACCGCCGCCTCTCCGTTCCGTCACCTCATTCCGCATTGAGTAAGCCGTCCAGCCATTGGATAATCCGCGCAGTGCAACTCCACGGTCCACGGAGACGCGAGACCGGCGAGGCGCAGCGCGATCGCGGGCTGCGCCTCGTCCGAGCGGGTCTTCCGCCCCCGACCAGGGGATCCAGCACGTCGCCGATCCCGCGATCGCGACGCGCAGACCGCGGCTGACCACGGGCGGCATGCCTTGATGTGCGCAGGTTCCACACCTCGGGAGAGGTGGCGTGAGGAGGGTGCGGTGGCGAAGAGATCTCGTTTCAGAGGTGTGCTCTCGGCGCAGGCCAGCGTGATGGCCGCGCTCCTTTTGCTGTTCGGACAGGGGTGCGGCGCCGACAAGGATCCACCCGGCGTGGATCAGACCCCGACCGGCGAGGACACCCCACCGCCGGACAAGCCCGACGAGCCGGACACGCCGGACACGCCAGACAAACCGGACGAGCCGGACAAGCCCGACGAGCCCTCGACGCCAGAGGGGCAGACGACCTTCACGTCGGCCGATGAGCCGTTCACCGAGGGTTACCTCGGCGAGGAGGAGGAGGAAGAGGAAGAAGAGGAGGAGGAAGAAGAGGAGGAGGAGGAAGAGGCGCGCGAGCTCGAGGAGGGCGACATCTACCGCGTCCTCGGCGACGGACACCTCCTCAACCTCAACTCCTACCGCGGCCTCCAGGTCATCGACATCCACGACCTCACGAACCCGCAGTTCGTCGGCGAGCTGCAGGTCGCCGGCACGCCGGTCGAGATGTACGTGGTCGGTGACCGCGCGGTCGTCCTCCTCAACGACTGGGGCGGATACCAGGTCAAGGCCGATGGCTTCACCGTGGAGCGGCGCACCGGCGGCACCGTCCTGATGATCGACATCGCCGATCCCGCCGCGCCCGAGCTCATCTCGCAGCTCTACGTCCCGGGCTCGATCACGACGAGCCGCCTCGCGCGCGGCACGACCGAGAACGCCCTCTACGTCGCCGCCAACGGGTCGGAGCTGGTCGAGGTGTCCCCCGGGTCCTGGCAGTACGTCAACAAGACCGTGGTCAAGAGCTTCGACGTCGGGAGCGACGGGCTCGTCCAGCGCACCGAGATCGAGCTCGGCGACACCGTGACCGCCATCCACGCCGAGGCCGACGTGCTCCTCGTGGCGCGCAACGGCTTCACCTGGTCGGAGGAGGCCAGCCAGGTCTCGGTCATCGACATCTCCGAGCGCGACGGGTCCATGACGCTGCGCGATACCGTCACGGCCGCCGGCTACGTGCGCTCGCAGTTCCACATGGACTTCCGCGACGACATGCTGCGCGTCTTCTCCGGCCCGAGGTGGAACGGCTCGGCCTCGAGCCACCTCGAGACCTGGAACGCCGCCGATCCGGACGACATCGTGCCGATCGACAGCGAGGAGTTCGGCACCGGACAGTCGCTCTTCGGGACCGTCTTCCTCGACGACAGGGCGTTCGCGGTCACCTACCTGCGCCAGGACCCCTTCCACGCCTTCTCGATCGACCCGAGCGGGAACATCGTCGAGGAGAGCGAGTTCGTCGTCTCCGGGTGGAACAACTTCTTCCGCCCGGTCCTCGGCGCGACCCGCCTCATCGGGATCGGCGTGAACGATGAGAACAACGGCCGCCAGCTCGCGGCCAGCCTCTACGACATCACCGACCTGACCAACCCGGATCCCCTCGTGACGCGCACCGAGGTCGGCGGCGAGAGCGACGGCTGGAGCTGGTCCGAGGCCGACTGGGATCACCGCGCGTTCGCCGTGCTCGACGACGCCGTGGACACGCTGGCGCCGACCGGCGAGGTCGAGAAGGGGCTCGTCCTGCTGCCGTTCTCGACGAGGCGGATAGTGGACAACGTCCGGAAGCCGTTCTACGGCGTCCAGATCTTCACCTACTCGGACACCACCTTGACCCGCCGCGGCGTGATGGATCACGGCACCCCCGTGCGCCGCACGTTCCGCGTGGCGCCGCAGGCCGCGGCCAACGTGTCCGATCAGGAGCTCTCGCTCCACGACCAGAGCGACCTCGACAGCCCCGAGGAGCGCGGGCGCCTCGAGCTCGCCCCGGACTACACGAAGGTCTTCGCGTTCGGCGACTACCGCGTGCGCCTGAAGCGCCCGACCGAGCTTTACTGGACCTGGGACTCGAACCTGAAGCTCGAGGCGGAGGTCGTCCCGAGCACCGGCGCGACCCAGCTCGCCGCGCCGGTGGCGCGCTTCGAGCTGCCGCTCGACGCGCAGATCCACCAGGTCGGCGACCTGCTCGTGACCCTGACCTCCACCTTCGAGAACTGGGTGGGCAAGGTGACCCACGTCGAGGTCTACGACCTGTCCGACCCGACGACGCCGCGCAAGGCGGGCACGCTCGACACGAGCGATCTGCCCCCGACCGGGGCCTACTACGCCGGAGGGGCGTCGTTCCCGACGGTGCATGTCGCGAACAACGCCCTCGCCTTCCTGCGCGTCATCGGCCACACGCAGGACCTCGGCGTCGGCTGGGAGTGCCGCACCCACGCCGTCGCGGGCGTAACCTGCTTCGGCCAGGAAGGCTGCACGTACTGGGCAGGCCAGCGGACCTGCCGCCGCATCGGCGACGACGAGTACTGCAACGGCGGGTTCGCCGAGTGCACGGATCACGCGGGCGCGGACACGACCTGCACGCCGGCCGACATCGGCCGGGAGGACGTCCCGGGGGTCACCCAGACGTACTGCTACGAGTACGTGCCTCGCCGCCGCTGGGCGCAGCTCGACGTCCACGTGGTCGATCTCTCCGACCCGGACAACCCGACCCTCGCGCCGGCCCTCGCGCTGCCGCCGGCGGACGAGGCGGTGAACGTGCTCAACGAGGATGGCCAGCTGTACTTCAACGTGAAGCGCTCGGTCGGGGCCCCGGACGACCCGCGCCCGCACACGCAGTACTTCCTCACGCCGCTCGATCTGACCGATCCGGCGCAGCCCGCGCTGGCGCCGTCGATCAACGTGCCCGGCCACGTCCTCTCGGTGAAGGGCTCGACGATCTTCGCGAGCGACAAGGTGTGGGGCGATCAGTTCATCGAGACGGCGATCGCGCGGCTCGAGCTGCACGAGGGGCTCGCGTACCTGAGGGATTACCGGCAGTTCCCGAACCGCCAGGTCAACGCGATCGCGGTCGACGACCGCGGCCTGCCCGTCCTGACCCACAGCCTCATCTGGCAGCCGGCGAACACGTGGTACGGCTGGGACGCGAACCAGAAGATGATCACGCTGGCGCCCGTCCCCGCGGAGGAGGCGCCGACTCCGGCGCCGGAGGAGCCGGATCCCGCGGCCCCCAGCGCGTTCAACGTGCTCTCCGAGGTGCGCGTCGGGTCGTGGGCGGCGCTGCGCGACACCGCCGACAGCCGCGCCCTGCTCGAGGTCCCCGGCGGCGTGCTGGCGATCTCCCTCGAGCAGCCCGAGCAGCCCAAGGCGCAGGCGTTCTTCCCCACCTGGGGCTGGCCGGAGGCGTTCGTGGTCAGCGGGGAGGAGGTCCTGTTCGCCGCGAGCTACTACGGCATTCACCAGCTCAACCGCGACACGGTGAGCCTCATCCCGTACTCCACCGAGTAACAACGGCGGGCCGCGCCCCCTGCTGAGCCAGCGCGCCGGCGGGGGGCGCCGCGCGGCACGGGCCGGGGGCGCCGGCCCTCGGCTGCCGGCCCCGCGCGGCGCGTGAGGCGCACGCGCACGGGCTGCCGCCCCTCCCGTCTCCCTTCGATCTCTTCGAGCCATGCCTTCCGCGACGTGACGGAGCTCGTCTCCCGCGGCGCGCCTGGGCCGTGAAGCCGCGCCGGCTCGCGGCTCCTGCGGCCTCGGCCCGCGCTGCAGCGCGCTCCCCCCGCGAGGGCGTCGCGACTGGCATCGAGGTGGCTCCGGCCGAACCACCGAACGCACCGGGACATCGTCCGACGGAGGACAACAAGCGCAATGATGGCGGTTTATTATGACCTGATTCAACCACGCTCGCGAAACCGGGAGGAAATATGAAGCTTGAATGCGTGAAAGGCATAAATAAGAAGGCTGCCAGAAATCGACCAGGAGACACCACGAGACGGGGGAGACACGACAGCGCGATGGGGTGACGCCGTACCTGGCCACCGGGGAAGCCGGCGGCGAACATCCCCCGTCGGAAGCCTGCGTTAAAACTCTAGACGAAGGGTCGTCCGTGGAGCAGTATCCTGTCCACAGGATGATTGACCTCACCGTACAGCCGCTTCGGAGTTATTCGTGCCAGGCGGGTAAGGTGGACATCTGGTGTCCGGCGCCGGCGCTCATGGTGACGCGCGTCACCGGGACCCTCGTGACCGAAGGCGCCACGGCGATCGAGGAGGTGATGTTGCGCCGGGCGGCCGAGGACGGGCGCCTGCTCGTCTTCAACGACTGGGAGCAGATGAACGATTACGAGCAGGCCGCGCGCACGCGGCTGACCGAGGCGTCCAGGTCCATCCTCGAGACGCTCGACGGGGGACATTTCCTGCTCCGGTCCAGGGTCGTCGTCTTCGGCGTCCAGGTCGCCAACGCCGCGCTCCGGAAGCTGGCAGTGCACCCTTCCCGCGCCTCGTTCGAGCGCTCGCTGGGCGACGCGCTCCGGGAGCGCGGACCCGCGGTATGACCTCGCGAGGCCGGTGACGCTGCGGGGGCAAGGGCGCGGGCGCGAGGCGGCATCTCCGGCTGGAGAGCCGTACACACAGGTTCGGACAAGAATGAAACTCTTGAACTGAGCTGGATGGCTGGCGACGTGAAGCCGGGCCAACGGGCAGATGCTCGGTGGCTTCTGAACGGGGAGATGCTCGGTGGCGTCTGTCAGCGAGCTCGTCTGCTTCGCTGCGGTCTCCTCGTGATCGTGGCCTGGCGTACGCGGCCTGCGCGGAGGTGCCCCCGGGGTCCGGTTTGCGCCCGATGCCGCGGTGAGAGGCTGCCTCGGTGCGCTCCGCCAGGTGATGGCGGGGACGCGAGGGGGGTTGTGCTGGCCGGGGACGCGAGGGGGTGCCGGGGCGGCGTGTGGCGGATCCGGTTTCGCGGAGCGCCGGACAACGCTATGGAGGGGCCCCATGGCCGAGCAAAACACAGCGGAAAACGACGAGGGGCAACCGGAACACGCGAAGTCCGCCGAGGAAAACGCGCCGGACCAGCGAGCGCCGGAGGCCGGCGGCGCGGAGGCGGAGGGCGGCGCGGAGACGTCGCCGCACGGCGCGCCAGCGGCCGCCGTCGCCGCCGCGACCCCCGCCGCAGCGCACGCCCCTGCGCGCCCGCGGCGGGTCATCGACATGCGCCGGCCTCGCACGCCTGCGCCCGCGCAGGAACCCTCGCGGCAGCGCTCGGCGAGCCCGAGGGAGCGCGGCGCCAGCGAGCGGGGATCCGCCGAGCGCGGCGCCAGCGAGCGGGGATCCGCCGAGCGCAGACCTGTGGAGCGGGGCGCCGGCGAGCGGGGCGCCGGCGCGCGGGGTCCTCGCGAGCGCGGGGCTCGCGAGGACCACGCGCCGGACCAGCTCAAGGCGACGCGGGAGGGGAGCTTCCGGGGCGGCCCGGCAGCGGCCGAGGGCGAGGCGGCCGCTCCCCGGCCGCGTGCACCGAGGCAACGTCCCGGCTCGGACGCCCCGGCGCGGGAGCGCCGCGCAGCCTCGTCGGCAACCGCGGAGCCCACCCGGGCCGACCAGGAGCCCACGGCGGCACGCGCCGAGGCGAAGGCGGCGCCTCTCGCCCAGGCAAAGGCGCCCCGCAAGGCCTCCCAGCAGCCTCAGGGCGCCGAGACCGAGGCCGCGGCGCCGGCGTCGGACGCGACGGCGCCGGCCGAGGCGCCCCGGGAGCCCGCGTGGGTGCCGCTCCCCAGCGCCGCGTTCCCGCGCAAGAAAAAGCCGGCGCTCACGGCCAAGGAAGCGATGAGGGCCAAAGCGCAGGCCCGGGCCGGCAAGCGGCCAGCAAAGCCCGGACCGGATCGGGCGGCCGAGACGACGGCCGGCCAGGCGGCGAATGCTGTGCGCGAGGAGCCCGCGACCCCGGCCGGACGCGCCGGCGGCGACGCGAAGAAGCCCCGCGATGCCGCCGCAACAAAACCCCGCGATGCCGCCGCAGCAAAGCCCCGCAATGCGGCCGCAGCAAAGCCCCGCGACGCCGCCGCAACACCTGGCGACGCTGCGCCCGGCGCAGAGCGCCGCGGCGAGGAACAGACGGCGAGCGCCGCACCGGCCCAGAAACCCGGGCTGTTCCGCCGGCTGCTGAACCTGTTCCGGCGATCGAGATAACCCGACGCCGTCATCTCCCGTCCACCCAGAGCCCACGGCCGCCCGTCGGCCCACCGGAGCGCCGCCACCCCACCCTCCGAAGCTCCGCGCCCGGACATCACCTGGCACGCGGAGACCCGTGCTCCGTCCGCCCCGCACAGACGCTCTCCGTCCCGCCGCCAGCACACGAGACACGCAGCACGAACGGAGCCACTGCAGATTCAGGGATCGCCCGGTAGGCCCCCTCGGTCGCATGCTTCATGCTGGCCCGCGGAGGCTTCCCGATGAACAAGACGGCTGTGGGCCAATTGAACAAGCTTATCCAGCTCGACACGGACGCGGTGCTCGCCTACCAGCAAGCGATCGACGCCTGCGAGGTCTCCGAGGTCCGCCGGAAGCTCAAGAGCTTTCAGGACGATCACCAGCAGCACATCAACGACCTCGCCGAGCTCGTCCAGGCGAGCGGCGAGGAGCCCAAGATCA
This sequence comes from Sorangium cellulosum, assembly GCF_002950945.1. Taxonomy (GTDB): domain Bacteria; phylum Myxococcota_A; class Polyangia; order Polyangiales; family Polyangiaceae; genus Sorangium; species Sorangium cellulosum_E. Next base: position 3,475,323 of record NZ_CP012673.1, on the reverse strand, counting down.
AGCGCGACCTCAAGGGGTTCCTGATCGAGGGGTTCACCGCGCTCGCGAGCCGCGGCGACCGCAGCGCGCTGCTCTCGATGCTCGGCAACGAGGAGCTGTCGAATCGCCTGTACGAGGCCGCGCTCAAGACGGAGCTCCCCAGCGAGGCCCGCGCCGTCGTGGAGCGCAACCGCGAGGACGAGGAGCGACACCTCTCCTGGATCCAGGAGGCCATCGCCACACGCATCTGGGAGACCAAGGAGGGCGCAGCCGCCGTCGCGGAGGACGGACAAGGCAAGAAAGACAAGGGCGCCGCCTGAGCGGGGCGGCGCGCGGTGGCTTGCGGCCACCACCGCAGCCGAACGAGCGCCAGCGCGCCGCCGGGCGCCGGCGCGGCCGCACCTCACGGCTGCCCCGCCGGCGCCGGATTCACCGAGCCGGCGGCGCGCCCCCGGGCGATCGCCGCCGCGGCCACAACGCGTAAAGGAACAGCGGCGCAAACGCCACCGCCTCGAAGGCCATCACGCGCAGCCCGCGGGCGGAGAGGATCCCGAGCCCGATCGGCGCCACCGGGATCGGGCGCGCGGGCGCGAAGAAGCGCTCGTCGGACCAGGGCCAGAGCAGCGCCACGCCGCGGCCGCCACCCCGACCGCGACGTGTCCCAGGCTCGCCATCGGCGTGATGTACTGCACCCGAGAGGCCGCGGCCACGCCACGCCGGCCCCGGCCCGCCGAGCGCCGCGACGCCGGCGCCTCCCCGGGATCAGGGGCCCTCGATCCACAGGCTGCGCGTGTAGCGGTCCGGATCGTCGGCGGGCAGATTCTCGCACTTCTTCTTCCCGCCGCGCTTCTGCTCGTCGTCGTCGCTCGTGACGAAGAGCCCCGCCGGGGTCGCGATCAGCCCCTCGGCCTGGAGCCCCTTCGCGTCCGCGAGGTCCTTGACGAGCACCGGTTGCTTGTCGAGCGACTCCCACCGGTACAGGGCCGTTCCCTCGCCATACCCCGCGACCTGCGACACCCCGTCCTTGGCGTCCGGGTCCGCGCGCAGGTGGGTCACCGGGCCCGCGACGATGAACCAGGCGCGCGCGCTCGGCGACCATTCGAGGCTCCTCACGCCCCGCTTGCCCAGGTCGAGGAGGTACGGCCCGCCCACGCGCGCGGGCTTGCCGCCCAGCACCTCGGCCGGGTTCTCCAGCCGGAACACGTACGCTCTCCTGTCGGGGTCCGACACCGGCGACCGCAGCCCGATCAGCAGCGCCTCGCCGTCGGCGGCGAGGCCCTCGACGTTGAGCCCGCCAGCGTTCGAGTGCACCGCCTTGTAGGTGCTCGCGAGGCCCGGGATGCTCTTCACGAGCTCTCTCGCGAGATCGCGGTAAGGCGTGCCCACGGGCTCGAGGTCGTTGTCTGCGGAGAGGGCGGTCGCGAACAGGATGTGCCGGTTCGGCTTCTCCTTCACGGCGGAGTGCTCGCCTTTGCCCTTCTTCCATTCCAGCTTGTTGTTGCCGTGGGATCCGATCCAGTAGATCCGGTCGCCCACCCACGCGGCGCCCTCGAGGTCGAGCTCCTCGTCGTCGAGGACCGCGCCGCCGCCCAGGAGGCGTCCGCTGGCGGGGACCGGCGCCGGCGCCTGGGCCGCTCCGGGGGCGATCGCGAAGAGCCGGTGGCTCCGGTCCTCGTCATCCGCGGCGAGCAGGCGGCAGTCGGGCAGGAGCACCATCGCCGAGACGTTGCACAACCCCGGCAGCCTGTCGCGGCGGAGATCGCAGGCCGCGGGGCCGGACGGCGCGGCGGCGGCCACCCTGGCGCCAGGCGCGCCGGCCGCGGGCATCGGGCTGGCCGGCGCGACCGCGGCCGTGGCCGGGGGCGGAGGAGGGCTCTGTCCTTGCGTCGCGGCCTGGCTGCACGCGCAGAGCCCCGCGAGCCAGAGCCACATCCCGCGCGGGCGGCATTCCCTTCCAGGTCGGTTCATGGTCACGCCTTCCTCCTCGTGGTGGTTGACGGCGGCGCGGCCGCCGTCCTGCCGCGCGGCGCGCCTCGCCGGGTCATCGGGATCAAGGATGCAGCTTCTCGTGCCTGGCGAGCATCTCGACGAAGAGCGTGATGCGCTTCTGGCGCGTCTCCGGCTTCTTCGCGGTGTGGACGCGGAACAGCACGGCGTAGCGGTTCGCGGCGTCGAGCGCGGCGAAGAACGCGGCCGCGCGGGGGTTCGCGGCGAGCGCGGCCGACAGGTCGTCCGGCACCGTCGCGCGGCTCTGCGAGTCGTAGGCCGCGTCCCAGCGCCCGTCGCGCTGCGCGCGCTCGACCTGCTCGAGCCCCGACGGCTTCATCTCGCCCGCCGCGATGAGCGCCAGCGCCTTGTCGCGGTTGATCTTGGACCAGACGCTCTTCGGCCCGCGCGGCGTGAACTTCTGGAGCCAGAACGCGTCGTCGAGGGGCCTCTTCTGGCCGTCGATCCAGCCCCACGCGAGCGCCACCTCGAGCGCCTCCGCGTAGGTGACCGACGCGACCCCGGACGCCTTCTTGGCGAGCTTGAGCCACACGCCGCGCGACGACGCGTGGTTCGACGCGAGCCAGTCTGCCCACACGCGCGGCTGCGCGAACGCGACGATCGGCGCCTCCCCCGCGGGCGCCGCCTTCGCGGGCGCCGCCTTCGCGGGCGCCGCCTTCGCGGGCGCCGCCTTCGCGGGCGCCGCCTTCGCGGGCGCCGCCTTCTTCCTGGGCTTCGTTCCGACCTGCTTCGTCGCGCTCATCCGGTCTCCGCTCGTCATCCTGCTCTCGCGGCGTGGGTGATCCATCCCGGGCGCCAGCGTCGTCGATCTCGCGTCCGCCGAGCCGCTGGCGCCGCTGGGCTCCGCGGCGGCCGGCGCGGCCAGCATGCCACGGCGGCTCGCCGGCCGATACCCTGCCGCCGCGGGGAGCGGCGCCTGCGGGGCCGCCGTCGGCTTGATGCCCCGCGATTTACCCCGGACGGCGCGCTCAATACCCTCCCTCCGGTCGCCTGCAGTGGGCGATCTCCCGAGGTGGACTCATGCCCAAGATATCCCTCCGTCACGCCCTCGCTCTCGCCCTCCTCTCTGCTTCGGCCGCCCTCGCGGTGGGCTGTGCGTGCGGCGACGACGAGGACAACCCCGCGGAGGCCTGCGACACGATCTTCGCGGCGGTCGAGAAGGTCGGCGACGGCTGCGGCAGCACCGTCACGAGGGCCGCAGTCTGCGGCGAGGTGTGCGCCCGCGGCGGCGTCGGCGAGTGCACCGATCACGCGGACATCGACGCCTGCGTGGGCGAGATCAAGGTCATGACCTGCAGCGATCTGTCGGCGAGGGCGTACGTGAGCTTCGGCGCCTGCGAGCGCATCTTCCGGCTCATGGCCTCCTCGTGCGAGGAGACCGAGACCGACAGCAGCGGTGGATTCGACGACTGGGACGACTGAGCCGGGAGGGCGCGATCAGAGCCGGCGCACCCGGATCGCGTGCGGATCGGCCCGCTCGACGCCGCCCGCGTCCGTGTTCGTGATCGGCACGATGGCCTTCAGCTTGCCGGAGCGACCGTACTGGGTCACATGGACGACGCCCACGCCGGGCGTGCTGCCCACCGAGGCGTGCGGATCACCGCTCAGCGGCGTCGGGCCGCGCAGGGACACGAAGAGGCGGTTGCCCGAGGGCGAGGTGTCCAGGAGGTCCGGCGCGGGATCCTCCGCGTACGAGCCCTTCAGATCGACGGTGTTCACGTGATCGTTGGTCTGGACGTCGAACACCTCGGCCACGCCCTGGATCCGGTCCAGCACCCAGACGTTCTGGCCCTGTTGGATCGCCGCCACGCCGTGGGCGTCGCGATCCGGGGAGTCGTCGGCGAACACCACCTCGGGAGCAGGGGTGTTGGCGGGGTTGCTCGGCGAGTAGCCGGAAAGCGGGAAGCGGTACACGTCGAACTGATCCAGGTTCGCCGCCGTCCCGCCGCCGGAGTTGAGGAACATCGTGCCTCCGGCCTCGACGCCGCCGCAGCCGTTGCCGTGCACCGTGGCCTCGTCGTACTCGCCCACGATCTGCATGGGCGTCGCCGCGGGGTCGACGACGAGCAGCCCGCCCCCGCGCAGCGTGATGAAGCCGTAGCTGCCGGTGGAGTCGATGATCGGGCAGATGGGCGCGTTGTCCGGCCGGATGTGCGGGAACTGGCAAGGATCGCCGGTGGGCGTGATGCACGTGGCCAGGTCGAGGGTCGCGGCCGGCTCCCACGCGAACGTGCCCGCCGCGTAGTCCGTCGCGATCCGCTCGAGCAGCTTGCCGTTCTGGTTCGCCACCAGGATGTACGAGTCGTCCGGCGCCGGCACCGCGGCGTGCGCCTGGCGCGCCCCGCCCGCCCCCACCGAGGCCCGCAGGCACGCGACCGGCGTCCGCGCGGCCGCGTCGAAGATGGCGACGTGCCCGCTGGCCACGAAGGACAGCACCGCGTGCGTGTGCGTGGCGTTGAAGAAGACCATGTGCGGCCGGACCGGATTGGCGCCGGTCTGCGCAAGGCAAAGCGCCGACGTCTGCGCCCCGAGATCGACCACCTCCGCCGGCACCGACCCCACCCCCGCCGCGCCCGTCAGGCTCGCCCCGCTGTAAATGTACAACGTGCCGCCATGAGCCAGGCCATTCGTGTTGGACTGGTCGACGGCCCAGACCTCGAACGCCGGCTCCCCGAGGGCCGCCTCGGTCTCGTCCCCGATGGCCGCTTGCCCGTCCGAGCCCACCGGCTCGACACAGGCGGATAGAAGACAAAGACCGACCGTCGCCCCAAGGAAGGGGCCGAGTGACATCTTCATGGCTCGTTCTCCCAGCTTCGGTGAAGGCCGAAGCCTATTGCCCGCCGGCCCGCGCGTGCGCAGGGCCAGCATCCGGCATTGAGGGTCGATAGTTACATTGGCCCTCGGCACACCGCAAGGACGAGTTTTCCAGGACCACGGCGCCGTCGCAATCGTGCTCGTCGTGAAGGGCTTGGCGCGCGCTCCTCAGGACCAGGGGCTCAGCGCCAGGAGCTCAGGGGTTGGTCTCCTGGTCTCTCGAGCGCAGTTGCTCGGCGGTTGGCCTCTCGGGCTCAGCCCTCGCGGCCACACGAGGGCGCGCCTCGCGTCTCGTCGGCGCGCGTCAGCCGTCGTGCGCGATCGCGCTCGCGCTGGCGCGCGCGCTCGCCGTGGATCTCGCCCTCGCCGAGGCGACGTGCTCGAGCGCCATGCCGGCGATCATCGCCGCAACGAAGACGACGACCTCGGGCGAGCCGGTCGCGAGAGAGGTGAGCGCCGGGCCAGGGCAGTACCCGGCGAGCCCCCAGCCGACACCGAACAGCGCAGCGCCGGCGAGGAGGCGCGCGTCCACGGCCGCGCGGGTCGGAAGGTCCACGCGGCCTGCGAGCAGGGGAAACCGCGGCTTGCCGGCGGCGCCGGACCGCGCGGCGCGCTGCTGCCAGTGGAGGACACGGTACGCGACGGCGTGCACCGAGACGGCGCCCGCCATGACGAACGCGAGGCTCGGGTCCCAGTCGCCGGCGACGTCGAGGAAGCCGAGGACCCTCGACGGCAGCGTCATGCCCGAGACGCCGAGCCCCACGGCGAACAGCACGCCAGCGAGGAGCGCGATCGCGTTCTGCCTCATCGCGCCGCTCCCAGCACGTGCCGGCCGAGCGCCACGGTGACGGCCGCGGTCGCCATGAACGCCGCCGTGGCCGCGAGGGACCGGACCGACAGACGGCTGAGTCCGCAGACTCCATGGCCGCTCGTGCACCCGTTGCCGAGCCGCGCGCCGTAGCCGACGAGCAGCCCCGCGGCGGCGACGAGGCCGAACGAGCGGCCGCCCGCGCCCGGGGGGAAGGCGCCGGGGTGGACGGCGACGAGCGCGAGGCCGCCGAGGAGCAGGCCGGCGAGGAACGCCGCGCGCCAGGCGGCGTCGCCGGGCTTCCGGACGAGGAGCCCCCCGAGGATGCCGCTGACGCCCGCGACTCTCCCGTTGAAGAGCAGCAGCAGCGACGCGCTGAGGCCGATGAGTGCGCCGCCGAGGAGCGGGCCAGTCGCGGTGAAGTCATGCATGGTGAGCCCTCGTGAAGGTGAGTGTCCGCCAGCAGGATAGGCCACCGCCGCCGCCGGGCCAGGCGATGCGGCGGGGGCCTGGGCGAGATCCGGCCGGTGACGCAGGGGGCTCGTGTATACTCGCCCGCCGATGGCCCAGGCAGGCTGCGATGCGGTCGGGACGGCTACCGGGGGCGGGATCCCGCAGGCCGGGGACATCATCGAAGGCAAGTACCGCGTCGAGCGGGTGCTCGGGCGCGGGGGCATGGGGGTAGTCGTCTCGGCGCACCACGTCTCGCTGCGCCACCGGGTCGCGCTGAAGTTCCTGCTCCCCGAGGGGCGCGCCACCCCCGGCGCGGTCGAGCGCTTCCTCCGCGAGGCGCAGGCGTCGGCGGCGATCACGAGCGAGCACGTCGCGCGCGTCATTGACGTGGGACAGGCCGGCGAGGCGCAGCCGTACTTCGTGATGGAGTACCTGAGCGGCATCGACCTCGAGGCGCTCCTGGAGGCGCGGGGCCCGCTGCCCGTGGAGCTCGCCGTCGGCTACGTGATCGAGGCCTGCGAGGCCGTCGCCGAGGCGCACGCGCTCGGGATCGTCCACCGCGACCTCAAGCCCGGCAACCTTTTCCTGGCGAGCCGCGAGGACGGCTCGACCTTGATCAAGGTGCTCGATTTCGGCATCTCGAAGGCCTGCGAGGCGAGCGTGCTCGGACAGGACGCCGGGCTGACGGTGACGTCCGTGGTGCTCGGCTCGCCCCGCTACATGTCGCCGGAGCACATCCGCAGCACGCGGACGGTGGACACCCGCACCGACATCTGGGCGCTCGGCCTGAGCCTCTACCAGCTCGTGGCGGGGCGGCTGCCGTTCGAGGCCGAGTCGGTCTCGGCGCTGTTCGTGGCCATCGTCACCGACCCGCCGGTGCCGCCGCGCGTGCACCGGCCCGATCTGCCCGAGGAGCTCGAGCGCATCCTCCTGAGGTGCCTCGAGAAGGACCCGGCCCGCCGCCTCCAGACGGTCGCCGAGCTGGCCAGGCAACTCGAGCCGCTGGGGCCCGACCGGACGCGCCAGAAGGTGGCGCGTATCCAGCAGATCGCGCAGAAGACGCCGCCTGCGGCGGAGGCCGAAGCCGCCGGCGTGCCCACCGCGCCGGAGCAGCCGCGGGTCTTCCGCGAGGACGCGCGGACGGTCACCGGGCCGATCCAGGTGGCGCCGGCGATCCAGGGCCCCGCGGGGCCGCTGGTGAAGGAGCTCGCGGAGCTGGCGGCGCCCACGAAGGCGTCCGCCAGCGATCCAGCGCCTGCGAACGCGCCGCGCCCGGAGGCGGAGCCTGGCGCCGGGGCGCAGCCGGGCGCCGAGGCGCAGCCGGGTGCTGAGGCGCAGCCGGGCGCCGAGGCGCTGCAGCCGGGCGCCGAGGCGCTGCAGCCGGGCGCCGAGGCGCAGCCAGCGCCCGCGGCCGCGGCGAGCCTGTCGCGCGGGAGCGACCCGGGCGGTGGCGTGCTCGGTCGCCGCGGTCGTCGTCGCGGCGCCAGGGCGGCCGTGGCGGTGATCGCCGCGATCGCCGTGGCCGGGGCGGCGCTCGCGCGGCTGCTGGACACGGCGCCGGACGTCGAGCCCGCAGCGGCGGCCCCGCTGGCCGCGCCGGCGGCGGCGGAGCCCACGGCGCCTGCGGGCGAGGCGCCCGAGCCCCCGCATTCACCTCCCCCCCCGGCCGGCGCGCCCCCCGCGGGCGCCGCAGCGAGCAGGCTCGCTCCGGCGGGCGCCGCGCACGCGCCGGCGGATCCGGTGAGGCCGTCCCGCCCGCGCGCGGTGCTCGCGCCGCCGGCGGCGTCGCCGAGCAGCAGCGAGCCGACCACGAAGTCCGTGCGCCTGCGCGAGCACCGCTGACGCGCACGGCCGCGGACCCCTGCGCTGCCCGGACCGCCGCCGCGGCGCCGCAGGCCCCCGGCGCCGGACCGCCGTGGCGCCGCGTCAGGCGCCGAGCCCGCCCGGCCGCGCGCTCGCGAAGATCGCGATGTTCCTCGGCGTCACCTCGGGATCGAAGACGATCGCCGCCTCGACCTCGTGGCCCGCGTCGCCGAGGGCCGCCGCGCGATCCAGCGCGACCGCCACCTCCGTGAGGCGGGCCAGGAGGGAGCGCGGCAACGTGAGCCGGCGCATCCGGCCGAACGCCGCGCGCGCGGCGGCCTCGCGCTCGCGGAGCTCGGCCTCGGTGGCCGGGGCCAGGCCGCGCAGCGAGAGCGCCCGCGCGGCGAGCTCGCGGAGCCCGCCGTGCGCGCGGCGCCGGTTGATCCCGCGCATCTCCTCGCCCAGGGCGACGTCGAGCCCCCGGCCGCGGAGCAGCGAGAGCAGCGCGTGGCGGCGCTCGCGCGCCGCGAGCTCCTCGTCGAGCGTGGCCTCGACGCCGATGCGCCGCGCGGTGAGGTTGGTGAGGCCCAGCGCCTCGCGCGGCAGGACGAGGCCGGCCTCCCGGGCGGCGGCCGACAGCGGCTCGCGGGCCGGCGCGCCGATCTTCTGGAGGCAACACGAGACGAGCGCGAGATCGCAGCGCGAACGGGCCGCCGCCGCGACCATGCGGTCCCCGAGCTCGCCGCAGGCGTGCAGGCCGACCGCCAGGTCGTCGGGGGCGAACGCGAGCGCCTCCTGGCAGGCGTCGAACGCGACGAAGCGCGCCCGCCCCCCCGCGGCCAGCGCCGAGGCCGTCGCGACGCGGTCGGGCTCGCGCTCGAGGCCGATCGCGTCGCGGTCGAAGCGCGCCGCGGCGAGGCGGGTGAAGTGCCCGTGCCCCGCGCCGACGTCGACGATGCGGCGGGCGCGCGCGCAGAGGGGCGCCACCGCGCCGAGCAACACTTCCAGCTGGCGCCGCTTGCGCGCCGGCACCGCCTGGAGCGCCGGGAGCGGCGGCACCAGCGGCTCGACCGGGCGCCGCGGCAGCGCCGCGGCCCCGGCGGCCGCGCGCGCGAACGCGACGAGGCCCGGAGGCGCGCCGCCGAGCCCGTCGATGCACGCCGCGAGCCCGTCGGCCTCGCAGCGGGCGAGATCGCCGTCGGAGAGCGCGAGGAGGAAGCCCGTCCAGCCGCGTGATTCGCACCACGCCGGCGCGGCGCCCTCGTCCACGCGCGCCTCGACGATGTCGAGCGCCGGCACGAGCACCTCGAGCGCGCGCTCGAGGCGCCGGGCGACGGAACAGGGCCTGGTGGAGGGGAGCATGGGCGGCCGGAGCGGACGGGGAGCGACGCTGGAGGCGTGGAGGAGCGCGAGGCCTACTGGATCCGCGCGGGCGCGGCGACGGGTAGACGGCGGCGGGGAAAAGACGGCGCGGACGGCGGCAAGGTCGCGGACCGCTCCGGCGGGGGGGGTTGCGGCCGGGCACCGCCGCACCATGAAAAATCCCATGGAGAACCAGAACAAGCCGAGCACCGAGGATCACAACCAGCAGCACGTCGACGAGCGGACACAGCGGCGCGCCGGCGAGCAGCAGCACGGCGGCAAGAGCTCGCAGGAGAGCGCCGAGGCGTACCAGAAGGGCGAGAACCCGGGCGGGACGCACCAGGGGGGCGACACCGAGGGCGCCGTGGGCGCGAACCACGGCCACGGCGACTTCGGCGGCAAGGGCGCCGCGGTCGGCGACGAGGAGGAGGGCAGGCCGAATCCGTACGAGGACATCGGCGTGAAGAAGGGGCGGGACTGATCCCGGCCACGCGAGCGCCTCGCTCGACGAAGCTGGCGGGCCCGGTCCACACCTGGGCTCGGAGGAAGGGCAGACGCCGCGCGCCGGCCCCTCGGACCGGTCGCGCACCGGGCGGCCCTGGCGCGACGGCGCCTGCCCTTCCTCCGCGCGGTGGCCGCGTCCCAGCCCCGTGATCCGGAGCACGAAGCGGGGGAGCCCATGATAACGTGCCGGCCCCATGCGGCCTTGCGCGTCGGCTCTCCTCACCCTCTGGACATGCGGTTGCGCCCCGGCGCTCTCCACGTTTCACCCAGGGCACATCGCCGAGACGGGCCATGCGCAGGTCGAGTTCGGGGCGGACGCCGCGCTCGCGTTGAGCGCGCCCCGGGATCTTGTCGCCAAGGGGATTAACGGGGCGAACCTCGCGAGGTCGAGCAAGCTGTCCCAGGAGGAGCGGTTGATGCTCTTCAAGGCTGTCGGCGCGCACGCGCTCAGCCCGACCGCGATCACGCCGCACCTCGGCATCGGCTTCACCCCGGTCGACAGGTGGGAGGCCAACCTCCGCTACACCAGCAACTCGCTCCGCGTGGGCACCCGCCATCAGCTCGCGGAGATCGACAAGGACGACGACTACGACCTCACGGTGGGCGCCGGCCTCGCGTACTTCGTGCGCGGGTATCCCCTCGAGAGCGGCCTCGAGATGATCGAGGTCGATGACTTCTGGCGGTGGCAGATCGATGTGCCGATCATGCTCGGGCAGCGGGCCGAATGGTACCGGCTCTGGATCGGTCCTCGCCTGATGCTCGCGAGGTTCGGCGCCGACATGGTCCTGCACCTGCCCGCCTTCACCGGCTACCCGGGGGAGCAGGAGTCCGGCTCGTTCACCGGGTACGCCGTCTATGTGGGCACCCAGATCGGCGTCGCGATCGGCTACAAGCACCTGTTCGTCGGCTTCGAGCTGACGGGCGTCAGCACGTTCGGGAGCGGCCTGGTCGACGCCTTCGGGAAGCGGGGCTTCAAGGTCGACCTCGACGGCTACATCATCAATCCCGCGATCGGGGTAATCGCCGAATTCTAGCGCCGTGCAGCGGGAGTTCTGGCACGATCCGCGGCTCCAATGACTGTCCGCCGGCTCACCGAGGTTGACGCTGCCGCCCTCCGCGCGCTCAGGCTGCGCGCGCTCCGCGAGGAGCCCGATCCGTTCCTGACCACGTTCGACGAGGAGCAGGCGCGCCCGCTCGAGCAGTTCTGCGGCTCACCGTCCCCGATGCCTTCGGGCGGCTCGTGGTCCTTCCGCTCCTGAAGCAGTAGCTACGGCCGCCATCACGGCTTGCGGCAGTACTCCTTGCCCAGAGGCGAATGGCCAAAGGGCGGTCCGCCGTTTCTCCGCCGCCTCCAGTCCCCTCTCACCCGCTCGCTCACCCCGCGCCGGCCAGCAGGAACAGCCCGTACTCCCCGGCCAGCGTGAACCCGAGCGCCTCGTAAGCGGCGATCGCCGCGCGGTTCTCCGCGCCCGTGAACAGGATCGCCCGCGTCGCGCCCTCTCCCCGCGCCGACAGCAGCGACCCGGCCACGACCGCGCGCGCGTGACCGCGCCCGCGCAGCTCCGGCGGGGTCCACACGCCGCCGACTTGCACCATGTCGGGCAAACGCGCGTTGAAGAACGTACACGACACCGGCTCTCCCCTCTCCCCCTCTCTTTCCCCCTCCCCCTCTTTGCCGGAGACGAGCACGAACGCGCTCCCGTCCTCGTGCTGGCGCGCGACATGCTCGCGCGACGACGCGTCGAGCGCCGGCCCGGGCGCCCAGCCGAAGAGCTCGGTCGAGTACGCGGCGCGCCAGCGGGCGAGCCGCTCGACGTCGCCGGGCGCGGAGCGGCGGCATACCACCTCGCCCGCGACGAGCGGGGCGGGCACACGCAGCGCGGCGAGCTCGAGCACGAACAGCTTCTCGCGGCCGTCGCGCGCGGCGAGGTGCTCGGCGAAGCCGAGGGCGCGCCGGACGCGCTCGACCTGCTCGTACGGGCCGGTGACGCCGATCCGCTTCGCCCGGCCCGATCGCTCGACGGCGGCGCGCGCGACCTCCTCGGTGTGGACGGGCGCCTGGACGATCACGAGCCCGTTCCAGCAATGCGCCGCCACGGCGACGATCCTGCCCTGCTCCAGGGCGGCGACATAAGTGGCCTGGTACGGCTTGCCCTCATCGGCAAGGCCGGCGCCGCGGGCGTTGGAGCGCAGGAACATCGAGCTGTCGGCGTGCTGGACGAGGAACGCCTCGAGGGCGGCCTCGTCGCCTGGAGCGAGGGTGTGCAGGGTCGTCGCCATGGCGCGAGCCTACCGGAGGTGTCTCCGGAACGGCCAGCCTCAGCTTGACAGGGGCGCGCGACGCCTCACGCTGGTGCTTGCGCGAGGCATGGAGCCCGCGCGTTGAACCCCGCCGGCGGCCTCGCGCCCCGGCGAGAGGAGAGTGCCATGTACCCGGGAATGATTGCGTGGTGGAAGCGCGCGCAGCGCCGTGCTGCGTTCGGCGCGGCGGCAGGTTGCGGACGGTCGGGCGGCGGGCCGGGGTGGGCCCACGCGGGCGGCGATCACGACGGCGAGATGGGCGGGTGGAGCTTCGGGGTGCGCAGGCCGCTCCGCTTCCTCGCGGAGAAGCTCGGCCTGAACGACAAGCAGGTGGCCGAGCTGGCGCGCCTCATGGACGACCTCAAGACCGAGCGCGCCCAGGCCGCGGTCGACAACCGCCGCGTGACCGCGGCGTTCGCGGACGCGCTCGCGGGCGAGACGTTCGACGAGGCCAGGGTCGCCGAGGCCGCGGCGGCGCGCATCCGGAGCGCCGAGCGGCTGCGCGAGGCGGTCGTGAAGACGCTCGCGCGCACCCACGCGCTGCTCGATCCGGAGCAGCGCAGCCGGCTCGCGTACCTCATCCGCTCCGGCGCCATCACCCTCTGAGCGCGAGGCGCTCCCAGCGCCGGCGGCCCGCGAGGGCCCGCCGGCGCCCGCGCTCGGCAAACGAACGCGCGTTACCCCGCCTTCTCGCCCCCGAAAAGCCGTAGAAACCCGCGCCATCTTCTGGGATCCGAAGGACATTCGCGCCGGCATCGTGACGTGCGGCGGGCTGTGCCCGGGCGTGAACAACGTCCTCCGCGGCCTCGTGCTCACGCTGGCCCACAGCTGGGCTGCGCGCGGCGCTCAGATCGGCAGTAGGGTGTCGGACGCGACGGGAAGGAGGTTCTCCTGGATGGCCGCCGCGTCGCACGCCTGGAGGAAGGTCGTCATCACCTTCGCGCGGTGCGGCAGGAACACCTCGGTGAGCGCCGGGGAGAGCGCGCCGCGCTCGTCGATATGCACCTCGCCGAGCGTGCCCGGCCACTCGAGCCCGCAGCCGATCTTCCTCTCCGGCCCGAGAAACTGCTCCGGAGCGTGACAGCCCGCGCAGGACTGGACCGACGCGCGCTTCAGGATGGACTCGGCGGTCAGCGGGTCGTCCGGAGGGCAGGACAGGTCGGGCCGCGCGCGCGCGATCTCCTCCTCGAGCTGATCCAGGAGCGACGTGTCGCGCGCCAGCAGGGCTGCATAATCGGTCGTCGCGCCGCCGCTCACCGCGCTCTCTCCCGCGTTGACGCGGCTAGGCACCTCCATCCGGATCCCCGGGACCCGGGCCGCGGCGAGCAGCGGCACGTTCGTGCGGAACGCCTCCACGAACAGGAGCGCGGCGTCCGTGGGCTCGGTCGAGCCCGGGTCGTACAGGGCCGGCGCAGGGTTGTTCTTGACGGTCGTCGGCGCGAAGAGGAGCCGCGGCAGCTCGCTCTTGCCCGGGGTCGTCAAGCGAAGCTCCCGCATCTCCCACGGCTCTTGCATGCGCTGGCTCAAGCGCACCTGCCCGCGCTGGGAGCCGTAAGCCCCGTCATCGCTCGACAGGAGACCGAAGTGGTTGGGATCCACGAGCGGCGCGAAGCCTGGCAGCCCGTCGAAATAGAAGGCCTCGAGGCTCGCGGTGATCGTCGCCGGGTCCTGCCCTTCGAGGCTCGCCCACAGCGCCGCGGGGGACGAACACGTCATGATATCGCCCGGCGTCGGGTTGGAGAGCGCCCCTTCGAAGATGAGGAAGACCCGGTCGTCCGGGTCGTCGCGCCCCGACTGCTTGGCGTAGATCATGCGGTACTCGCCGCAGGTATCCATGGCCGTCGTGGCCAGATCGAAGCGGTTGACGAGCGCGACCGGGGCGAAGTAGTCCGGGCGGCCCGGCGTGAACAGGTCCGGGCTCCGCGCGAGCGCGCCCTCCGCGCGCGGGCAATCGACGGGAGCAGCGTTGGTGAAAGCGCGGTTCTCCGGGCTGTCACAATGAACGTTGTCCGGGAACACGGCGCCGGCCGTGGTGTTCTCCGTGTCGAACAGGCGCTGCAGGAGCTCCCGCGGCGTCATCTCCGTCTCCCCGGCGCGCGCGAGGATCTGCGCGAGCACCCGCTCGAGCTGGAACGGCTCGAGGATGTTCGGGTCGGTCACGACGAGCGCCGGTCCGTCGCTCGGAACCGAGATGGAAGGGTCACATGGCTCGGGGTCCCGCGGCTCGAACAGCGCGAGATCGTCCGCGGGATCCGGGGTCGAAGGCTCGACCGGCTCGACCGGCTCGGTCGCGAGCTCGGCCCCGGGCAGCGCGGGGCCGGGTGCCCCGCACCCTGCGAACAACGCGCACGGAAGAGCGACCGCACAAACACGCCGCGCGCCGCGCGAACGAAGAGACGTCGCCGTCATGACCCCTCCTTTGATCCGAATCCAGGTATGCAAGCGAGAGGGGAAGAGCGAGCCCCCTCGCCCTCGATGCTATTCGTGCCACAGCAGGGGTCAAGCGCGCCGCTCGCCGTCGCGCTGCGCCTTCACCCCACTGCGCTTCACCGCGCCGCGCCCTCACCGCGTTATACCCTCCGGGCACGTCCCATGGCTGCGCGGCGGCTCGGCGGCGTCGAATGCCGCCCTTCTGTATACGCCCTGGTCGCACACCGGGTCCCACGCCGATCAGGCCCGAGCACGCGGCCGGCAACGGTCGTTGAACGAAACGGCCGTCGCGCGGGCGAGCGCGAGCCCTCGGGGCGTTTTGCCACACGCCGCAGGCATGCCCCACCGCGCGATGGGCGCAGCAGGGCGGCGGACACGGCCGGATAACGCCGTCTCCGAGTCCAGCACGTTTCGCCCCGAGCACGCCGGTGCTGGCCTTCTGTTTGCATTGCGCGGACGCAGCGAGCAGGTCGCGATCCTGGCGGCGCGGAGGCATCCAGCCGGTCGCTGGAGCCGCTGAGAAAGGCGGCTCGGCGGTCGCCGAGATCGCAGCGGAGGTCCCTTGGGCATCGAGATTCAGCAGGATCATTTCAGGACGGCGGATTACCCCCTGTTCAAGAGGCGCCTCCAGCAGAACCTCACGGCGCTCGAGATGGTGCTGAGCCGACCGGGGTTCGGCCTCGGCGAGGCGACGATCGGCACGGAGCTCGAGATGTTCCTCGTCGACCGCGAGGCGCGGCCCGTGCCGCTCGGGCCGGAGATCGCCCGCGCGGCGGGGAGCCCGATGATCACGCCGGAGATGGGCGCGTTCGACATCGAGCTGAGCACCCAGGCGGTGGCGCTCGCGGGCCGGCCGTTCTCGGTGCTGCGCGAGCAGATGCGCGCGACCGTCGAGGAGATCCGGCAGCGCGCCGCGGCGCGGGGCGCGCGCGTGGTCCCGGTCAGCATCCTGCCGACCTTCCGCCGGCAGGACTTCCACCCGGCGACGATCACGAACCTGCCCCGGTACCGCGCGCTCGCCGCGGGGCTCTGCCGGCTGCGCAAGGCGCCGTTCCACATCCGGATCGACGGGCAGGAGCCGCTCGAGCTGATGTCGGACGATCCCGCGATGGAGGCGGCGAACACCGCCTTTCAGGTCCACCTCCGCGCGGATCCGGACTCCTTCGCGCGGGTGTTCAACGCGGCCATGATGATGACCGCGCCGGTGCTCGCGGCCTCCGGCAACTCGCCCACCTTCCTCGGGCACCGGCTGTGGCACGAGACGCGGGTGGCGCTCTTCAAGCAGGCCGGCGACGACCGGCCGCCGGATCCCGAGACGGACTGGAAGAGGCCGGCCCGCATCGGCTTCGGGACGGGCTGGGTGCGCGACGGCGCGGCGGAGCTCTTCCGGGAGAGCGTCGCGCTGCACGAGCCCATCCTCCCCGTGTGCAGCGACGAGGACGCGATCGCGTGCGCGACCGCGGGCGGCGTGCCCCAGCTCCACGAGCTCCGCCTGCACCACGGCACGGTCTGGAAGTGGAATCGACCGGTGTACGATCCGGCCGGCGGCGGCCACCTGCGGATCGAGCTCCGCGCCCTCCCGTCCGGCCCCACGCTCGACGACATGCTCGCGAACGCGAGCGTCCTGCTCGGCGGCATCCTCGCGCTCGCGCCGACCGTGGCCGAGCTCTTGCCGTCGTTCCCCTTCGCGCTCGCCGCGCGGAATTTCTACCATGCCGCGCAGCACGGGCTCGACGCCGAGCTGGTCTGGCCGTCCGAGCCGGGCGCCGCGCCGAAGGGCGTCCGCGCGCGCGATCTCCTCCTCTCCCTGCTCCCGCGGGTCGAGGAGGCGCTGCTGACCGCGGGCGTGGACGCGCGGGAGGCCCGCCATTTCCTTCAGATCTTCGAGGCGCGCGTGGCCAAGGGCGTCACCGGGGCCGTGTGGCAGCTGCGCGCGCTGGACGCGCTGGAGGCCCGCAAGCCGTCGCGGGAAGAGGCGCTCCGGGCGATGGTGGAGCAGTACCTCGCGGAGATCGACTCCGGCAAGCCGCTGCACGCCTGGGCGATCCCGGGGTGACACACATCGTGAGGAGATCCATGGACCACGACGCGACACAGGCCGTCGCGGAGCAGCTCGACGCCGGGCTCTCCGCGCCGGGGGCGATGGACGAGGCGCGGTTCGCCTCGTTCATCGAGGCGCAGACGAAGCTCGGCCTCGTGCACGGCGCCCGCGCGCTCTGCCGCCACCTGCGGCCTTACCTCATCTCCGAGCGGGACTACGCCGCGGTCGCGCGCGCCGCCGAGCTGATCACGGCCGCCGTCGAGCGCATCGCCCGGCGGGCGCTCGCCGATCCCGCGATGGCCGACGAACTCGGCCTGTCCCGCGAGGAGCTCGCCGTCGCGGCGATGGATCCGGGCGACGGGCCGTTCCTCACGGTCGGGCGCCTCGACATGCTGGTGACCGAGGGCGGCTTTCACTTCATCGAGCTCAACGCCGACTCCCCCGCCGGCATCACCGACCAGCTGCTCATCGAGCAGACCTTGATGGCGCTCCCCCACGTGGCGCGCGTCCGGGGCCGGCCCGGCGTGCGCACGCCGGCGCCGCACCTTGGGCTGCTGCGCGCCCTGCGCGAGGCGTACGCCGGGTGGGGCGGGCGCGAGCCCCGGCCGACCATCGCCATCGTCGACTGGGCCACCGTCGACACGCGGGCCGAGTTCAACGTGCTCGCGGACCTGTTCGCCGCCGAGGGGCACCGGACGTTGATCCTCGATCCGGCCGAGCTCGCGCTCGAGGGCGGCCGGCTCTGCGCGCGCGGGGAGAAAATCGACCTCGTCTACCGGCGCGTGATCACGCAGGAGCTCCTCTCGCGGTGCGGGCTGGATCACCCGCTGCTCCGCGCGTACCGGGACCGCGCGGCGTGTGTGGCGAACTCCTTCCGGATCAAGCCGCTCAACAAGAAGGCGTCATTCGCGGTCCTCAGCGCCCCGGAGTTCTCGGACCTCTTCTCGCCCGAGCAGCGGGCGGCGATCGCGGCTCACATCCCCTGGACGCGCCGGGTGAAGCCGGGCCGCGTCGCGTGGCGGGGCCGCGAGGCGGATCTGCTCGAGCTCCTCCAGGGCGAGCAGGAGAGCTTCGTGCTCAAGCCGAACGACGACTACGGCGGCAAGGGCGTGCTGCTCGGCTGGCAGACGCCCCCGGACGTGTGGCGCGAGGCCGTCCGCCGCGCGGGGGCGGACCGCGACCAGCTGATGATCGCGCAGGAGCGCAGCCGCTCGCGCACGCTGCGCGCGCCGACGTTTCGCGGGGGTATCGTGGAGGACGAGGTCTACTTCGACCTCTGCCCCTTCGTGTTCGCCGGCCGCATGGAAGGCGCGATGGTGCGGCTCTCGGCGTCGGCGGTGAGCAACGTGTCCGCGGGCGGCGGGGTCACGGGGCTCATGGTTGTGGACGACGCGCTCGCGCCGCGCGAGGATAGGCGGCATGTGTGAGCTGCTTGGCATGGTCTCGAACGTGCCGACGGACATCGTGTTCTCGTTCACGGGGCTCGCGCTCCGCGGCGGGCAGACTGGGCCGCACGCGGACGGCTGGGGGGTCTCGATGTACGACGGGCTGTTCGCGCGGACGTTCCTCGAGCCTCACCCCGCGTACTCGAGCCCCCTCGCGCGGTTCATCCGGGAGAACCCGATCCACACGGCGCTCGCCATCGCGCATGTCCGCAAGATGACGCGCGGCGGAGCGGCCCTGAAGAACACCCACCCTTTCATGCGGGTGCTGCACCGGCGGCACATCGTGTTCGCGCACAACGGCACCCTGCCCAACGTCAGGGACCGGAAGCTCCGCTTCGAGACGCCCATCGGCGACACCGACAGCGAACATGCCTTCTGCGTGATCCTCGAGGAGCTGCGGGCCGCCTACGGGTCGCAGTACCCGACTGACGCCCACGAGCTCGGTCGCACGCTGTTCGAGCTCGGGAACGAGCTCGGCAGCGACGGCGTCTTCAACTTCCTGTTCGCGGACGGCGAGCACCTGTTCGCGCGCTGCGGCGACCACCTGTCGTGCATCGTCCGCCACGCCCCGTTCGGGGAGGCCACGCTCGTGGACGCGGACGTCAAGGTGAACTTCAACGACGTCCACGGCCTGGGCCCGGACGCGCGCATGGCCGTCGTCGCGACCGAGCCGCTCACGCGCGACGAGCTCTGGAGCAAGGCGACGCCGGGCACGTTGTGGGTCTTCCGCGCGGGCGAGCTCCTGGCGTCGTTCCCGGAGGAGGCCCCCGGGCCGGCCTCGCACGGCTGAGCGGCGCGGGCGCTCAGCTGCGCGGCCGCGCGAACAGGCCGCGGAAGAAGTCGCCTATCGTGTGCTCCTTGTAGTCGCGGAACTCGCCGGCATCGAGGTAGACGCCGCCGCACACGCTGCATGACTCGTACCAGATATGCGGTTGCTGCGGGTCGACCATGCGCACCATCGGCGTCGTGCAGCGGGGGCACGGCACCCGCCGGATCTCGTTGTTCCGCCGCCCCACGGAGGGATCGCCGGTGTCGATCTGCTGGGATCCCTCGACGGCCTTGAGCATCTCTTTCTCGCGGCTGTCGAACCAGATGCCACCGCAACGGGTGCATCGGTCGACGTCGACCCCGCCGAAGGTGACGATCTGCATCGTGGCCGTGCATTTCGGGCAGTTCAACTTGCGCTCCAGTGCGGCAGGCGCCGCGGTCAGGCGCAACGTACCAGAGGCGTCGGATCGCGTGAAGAGCCGGGCCCGGCGGCGTCCCTGCCGGGCCGGCGTCGCAGCGCTGCGCGCGCGGCGCGCAGCTCCCCTGCTTCCGTGACGTGTGACGTGAGGTGGTGGGCGGCGGGCGCCCGCGCCGGCTCTCCGGCCGGGGTGGGGCGCTCGCCGCGCGACGTCGGGAGTGCCCGCCGCGTTACGCCGCGGGGTGGCTCAGCTTCGAGTACCTGGTGCAGAAGAACATGTACACGCCGTAAGCGCAGAGGCCGGCGGCGACGAGCACGAGCAGCACCGTGCCGAAGGGCGAGGCGGCGACCGTGGCGAGGGCGTCGTTGAGGTCCTTCGACTGCCCGGGATCGTGGGCGATCGCGGCCTTGATCAGCGCCGAGCCGATGATGCCGAAGACGACGCCGCGCGAGATGAGCCCGCCCCGGGCCATGCGGAACACCCAGGTGCGCTCGGTGGGGCTCATGCGCGCCGTGTCGAGGTCCCGCGCGAAGCGGCACTTCATCGACTTGCGGATCTGCGCGACGGCGACGCCGATCACCGCCACCCCCGCGAGGCCGACCAGGACGCCCCCGAACGGCTGCTCCATCAGCGTGCCGACCCAGGTTGCTGTGCCGCCGCCCCGGCCGCTGTCGTGTCCGAGCGCGAGCTGGAAGGCGGTGAGCGCGAGACCGGCCGAGACGACCCCGCTGATCGCCCAGCCCACGCGCTCGGCCGTGCCCTTCGCGTCGCGGCCGACGTGGCCTGGATCCTTGATGGCGAGCACCTCTCGCCACAGGGCATATCCCAGGAGCCCGATCCCCACGACGAACAACAGCACCTGTCCGAAAGGCTGATCGCCGATCACCCCGACCGCCTCGCGCCCGCCGGCGGTCTCCCCGCTGCCGCGGATCGCGGTCTGGAGCGAGAGCGCCCCGATCAGCACATAGACCAGGCCCTTCGCCGCGAACCCGACCCGGGCCAGGGTACGCACCCAGCCGTTATTTTCAGGCTGGGTAAACATATGTCGCGACACCGGAATTTCCATGAGTTCGGTTCTCCTCCCTGTCGTCTTGTGCAGTGTGCATGCCACCGGGCGAACACGGCGCAGCGCGCGGTTCTGCGGGTGACGGCGGAGACGGCGCGGGCGAGCCGCGCGCATCGTGACGTGCTCCCCGTGGGCAGTGGGGCGCGCTGCCACGCCGCGGCCCCAGAGCGCCTCACCTGCCGGGTTTCTCCGCTGCCGGGCAAACGGGCGGGAACGCCGAGGACGCGAGTCGGAAGCCGCCCTGCCCGCCAGCAAACACGCCGGCGTCATGGAGTCTGCGATGATGGCCCGCTGTCGTGGCGAAAAGGTCGCCATGCCCGCCAGCAAACGCGCCTGCGTCGCTCGCGCTGCGATACATGGCCCGCTGTCGTCGCGCCCTGGTAGGGCATTGACATACCCTTGCCGGTGGGGTTTGCTGGCGCACACATTCCAGCTTCCGGTGCGAGCATCTGCTCGGTGAGCACGATGACCGCGGCGGTGTCACCCTTCCCTTCCCTCTGCTGTTTGTGCCAGCTTCCCGCACCTCGATGACGCAGAACCTCCTCGATGAAGCACCCGAGCCCGCGCCTGAAGAGCCTCGTGGCGCGGCGACGCCCGCTCGCTTGACGCAGTCCCTGTGGGGTGCCCGCGCCGCGGCGCTCCGCGCGCGGGTGGTGCCGTGGCTCGACCGTCTCCCGGGGTTCGGCGTGATGTCGCTGCGGGTGGTCATCGCGCTCGCCGCGGTGGCGGCGGTCGTCACCTACGTCGTGCTCGGGATCGTGCACCTCCGTTACCCGTTCGAGATCGAGTGGATGGAGGGCGGCATGCTCGACGAGGTGCGCCGCGCGCTAGAGGGGCAGAAGCTCTATGTGAAGCCGACGGTCGAGTTCGTCCCATTCATCTACTCGCCGTTCTACTTCTATGTTGCCGCTGCGTTCTCGAAGGTCCTCGGCCTGAGCTTCTTCTCGGCGCGGCTCGTCTCGTTCCTCGCCTCGCTCGGCGTGATTGCGTTCGTCGCTCGTTTCGTCCATCGCGAGACGGGCGGCAAGCTCGCCGCCTTCCTGGCGGCGGGCGTCTTTGCGGGCACGTACCACCTCTCGGCCGGGTTCTACGACATCGCGCGGGTCGACTCCCTCTTCGTCCTCCTGCTCCTCGGCGCGCTTTACCTGGTGCGTTTCCGTCGATCGCTCGCCTCGCATGTTGCCGCGGCGGCGCTCTTCACGCTCGCGCTGCACACGAAGCAGTCCGCGTCGGTCATCTTCCTGCCTGTCGCGGCGCACGTCCTCCTCAGCAACTGGAGGCGCGGCCTCGTCTTCAGCGCTGCGGGTGCCGTGATGATGGTGGGCAGCGTGCTCTTGCTCGACTGGATCCACGACGGCTGGTTCTGGTACTTCGTCTTCTGGCTTCCGCGGCAGCACCCCTGGGTATCGCGGATGTGGACCGACTTCTGGCGCTACGACCTGATGACGCCGCTGTCGGTGAGCTGCCTCTTCGCGCTCTACTACTGGGCGGTCGGCCGCGTCGCCTTTGCGCTCCCTGCCGCGCGTGCGGCCGAGGGTTCCGTTCCGCAGGACGGGGGTTCGGCGTTCGCTCCGCCTTTCGACGAGAGCCGTCGTTTCTACCTGTTCGCGGCGGTCGGGATGCTTGGCGCGTCCTGGGCCGGTCGGTTGCACTCCGGCGGCTGGCCGAACGTCATCATGCCGGGCTTCGCGATCCTGTCCATCCTCTTCGGCCTGGGCCTCCAGGCGGGAATCGAGGCCGCGGCCCGCCTCGCCGCGCCGCGGCGGCTCCGGGTCGAGGCGTTCCTCCTCGCGGTCGCCGCAGTCCAGTTTGCCTGTCTGGCCTACGACCCTGATCGTTACGTCCCGAAGCCCAAGGACGCGGAGGCAGGCAACCACCTGCTCGACCGGATGCGCAAGTACGAGGGCGATATCTTCCTCCCCGCCCATGGTCACCTCGTGACGCTCGTCGGCAAGCGCCCCTACGCGCACGAGATGGCGATCGGGGACATCCTCGGCATCGGCGGCGGTCCTGCGGGCGTCGATCTCCGCGCCAGCATCGCGAAGGCGATCGCGGACAGGCGGTTCGGCGCGATCATCACGGACACCGACTTCTTCAAGAAGGAGATCCAGCAGAGCTATCGCCGTGAGGGTCGGGTCTTCGAGGACAAGAAGGTGTTCTGGCCTGTGACGGGTTTCCGCGCCCGTCCCGAGGCGGTGAACATCCCGAAGAAGCCTTGAGCGACCGGCTCGCCTGTCCTGCCAGGTCGGCGGCGGACTGAGTTGCTCCGTCGCTTGGAAGGCGTCGCGAGCTGCCCGGCGTCGTGGGGGAGTGGTCGTCGCGGGGCACGGGGGACGGGCCGAACTCGCCTTGAACGTCGTGTCCCCTCCGTGCTCCGCACTCCGGAGACACGACGTCATCCGGGCTCAGACAACGGCCCGTCCCCCGTGCCCCGCGACGACCACTCCCCCACGACGCCTACCGTCAATCGAACGGATCCGGCGCTCCCCGGCCTCTCCCGCAGTTCAACGGCAAGCGCCGGCGGGTGGGGGCGGGCGCGCCGAGCATAAGGCCCATGGAGGCCGGAGGTTTCGAGCGCGCCTTTGAAGGCGCTCGTCCCGCGACGTAGCGACGGGCGGTCGCT
>NZ_CP012673.1:0-3445000 GCF_002950945.1 Sorangium cellulosum | reverse complement strand
GCGTCGTCGCGGAGCGCTGGCGCGCTGACGGGCTCGCTGCCGCGCCGCCGCTTGCGCGGAGGGGCGCGTGGGCTCGCGCTCGCCACACGCTCGTCACGCGCCCGGTCTGTTCCGTTGTCGCGACGGCAGCCGATCCGCCGTCGTGAACGCTGGATCGGCGCGGGCGCCGGGCAACGCGGCACCGGGAGGGGCGCGACCACCACGCGCCGCTGCCGGGCGCGCGCGGGATTCGCGCTGGTGATCGCGGCGGAGCCGCACTAGGCTCCGCGAAGCCTCGGATCGCGCCACGGCCACGCCAGGGCTGCGACCGAGCGCGTCAACCCAGCACCACAGGAGACGACATGGCAAAGCACAGCTTTTCAGTGCCGTTCAGCGGTTCCTCACAGGACATCGTCGCGAAGGCCAAGGCGGCGATCGAGAAGGCCGGCGGCGAGTTCAGCGGCTCCGAGGGCAAGGGCACTTTCTCGGTGCCCACGCCGGCCGGGAAGGTGAAGGGATCCTATGCGATCGCTGCACAAAGCTTCTCCGTCGACATCACGGACAAGCCCTTCCTCGTCCCCGGCAGCGCGATCGAGTCCCAGGTGCGCAAGTTCCTCGAGACGGCTTGATGCGAGCGGCTCCGGGCCGGAAGGCCCGGAGCCGCAGCCGGCTGGTCCCTTTTTCCTGGACGCCGCCGTTCAGGCATCCCATCTCGCGCCGGTGATCCCCTACCCTCGAAGCGAATGGATGCATCTGCTGGTCTCGCCGCGCGGCTCGCTCTCGCCGGGTGTGATGCGGCGCGTGGTGGCCTTCGGGGTCATCGCCGCCGCGCTCTGGCTCGCGGACAAGTGGAACCAGCGCGTCTCGATGTCGCTCGGGCTCTACGAGATCGCCGGCGCGGTGATCGCGCTCATCCTCGCGTTCCGCACGAACACCTCCTATAACCGCTTCTGGGAGGGGCGAACCCTCTGGGGCTCGATCGTGAACGCGAGCCGCAACATCACGCGGATCGTGATCGCGCACGCGGCGGAGGGCCCTGACGACGCGCGCGAGTTCGCCGTCCGGGTGGTGGTGTTCGCCCACGCCACGCGCCGCTCCCTGCGCGGAGAGAAGGAGCTCCCCGAGATCGAGCGGCTCCTGCCCGCGGAGGAGTTCGCCGCCCTGGCGGCGCACCCTCACCCTCCGCTCTTCGCCGCGCAGCAGATATCCTCGCGGCTCGCCGCATACGGGAAGGCCGGGCGCCTCGAGCGCAACCTGGCGGCGATCGCGGAGGCGGAGCTGAACGTCCTGGTGAACTGCCTCGGGGGGTGCGAGCGCATCCTGAAGACGCCGACTCCCCTCGGCTATGTGCTGCTCCTGCGGCGCGGCGTGGCGCTCTACCTGGCGACGCTGCCCCTCGCGCTCATCGACGCCCTCGGGGTCGTGACGCCGGCGGTGACGATGATGGTCGCCTACCCCGTGCTGATGATCGAGGCGCTCGGCGGGGAGCTCGATGATCCCTTCGGGCATGAGCCGAACGATCTTCCCCTCACGCGGATCTGCGACACCATCGAGCGGAACCTCCTCGGCTCTTCACCGCAGGAGCTGGTGATGGCGTCGATGGATACCTACGAGGATTGAGCGCGGGAGAGGAGGGGGGAAGCGAGATTCCGGCTCTCGTCTTCGCTCTTGCGTGCTCGTGTGCATCCCTCCTTCGTCTCCCCTCTTTCGTCTTTCGTCTCCCGTCTTTCGTCTCCCCTCTTTCGTCTTTCGTCTTCTCTCTTTCGTCTCCCCTCTTTCGTCTTTCGTCTTCTCTCTTTCGTCTCCCCTCTTTCGTCTTTCGTCTTCTCTCTTTCGTGCTCGTCTCTCGTGATCGTGATCGTGATCGTGATCGTTTCAGCTCGATCCGTGAGCATCGTCTCGAAAAAATCGAGTGATGGCATAAGCGTGCACGGGAACGATCACGATCACGATCACGATCACGATCACGATCACGATCACGATCACGATCACGATCACGAGAGACGATCACGAAAGACGGGAGACGAAAGACGGGAGACGAAAGACGGGAGACGAAAGACGGGAGACGGGAGACGAAAGACGGGAGACGAAAGACGGGAGACGAAGAGTAGGGTCATTCACCCTCTTCGCCGCGGGCTCCCCCTCACGCCTGCAGCACGCGCAGCGAGCCGCGAACGACCCCGTAGCTCCCCTCGGTCCGGAGACCGCGCGCGACCTCCGCGGGCGCGACCTCACCCGCAAGCAACCGCCGATACGCCTCCACCACTCGGCGCGCCTCCCGGGCATCCTCGCGCACGAGCTCGATCCGGAAACGCCTCACCCCGCCCTTCGCCAGCCGCGGCACGAGGTGCGCCGCGCTCTGCGGCGCCGCATGAAACACCGTGTTGCGACAACCCACGTCCGCCTCGAGCGGATGATCCATCCCGGCCCGATCCCGCAAAGACAACACGTGCTGCTCGCACGGCCGGCCGCACGTGAGATGATCCTTGCCCTCCGAGAGCGTCGCGGCGATGACGCAGTGCTCCATGTGGAAGAGCGGCATCGGGTGGTGGACCACCACCTCGGCGAACGGAGCGAACGGGGAGTCGAGCAGCGCCACGAGCTGGGCGGAGTCCAGATCGAACGACGGCGTGAACGCGGCGAGGCCCCGCGAGAGCACCTCGCTCGCGGCCAGCTTGTTCGTGACGTTCAGCGAGAAGTCGCCGATCCGCGGGATGTCCGGCGACACGTCGAGCAGCGCGCCCAGGCTGCGGACCAGGATCGCGGACGGCTCGAGCGAGCGGAGGTAACGGTCGATCTTCTCCTCGCCCGGCTTGCGGATCCGCGGCGGCGCGACCGCGACGAACGCCCCGGCCGCCTTGAGCTCGCGCGCCGCGGCGCCGAGGCCGACCATCTCCAGGAAATCGAGGTAGACGCCGCGCGCGCCCGCCTCGAGGGCCGCGCGCGCCTGGGCCACGTTGCGGCACAGGACGAAGAGGCCGGACGGAGGCGGGTCGCCCGCCGGAGGCGCCGCGCCGGCGAGCAGCTCGGCGTCGGACAGCGGCGCGCGCGCGTGAGGCCAGTGCGACGCCTCGAGCAGCGCCGCCACGAGCGCACGGCGGGCGCGGTTCAGCGCGGACGGCGGCAGGAGCGCGGGGCGCGCGGGATCCTCCAGCGACAGCGCGACGCCGCGCAGGACGAACGGCGTGTCGCCCAGCCGGTCGAGCTGCTTGCGCAGCGTCGCCTCGTCGAGCGGCGACCTGTCGGCGCTCGCGAGCGGCGCGTCGACCTCGACGGCGGCCGACACGCCGCCCTCGGCGGTCGCCGAGAGCCGAGGCCGCTCGCCAAGGCGGCCCTCCAGGCGGACGTCGATCGCCACGCGGCGCGGGGCGCGCTCGAGCGTCTCCCGGACCACACGCGCGGCGGCAGGATCGCTCGTGCGGAAGACCCGGCGGCCCGAGATCGACCGCGCGCCGCGCAGGACGTCGTCCGGCAAGCGCTTCTCGGGGCCGAGCCAGACCTCGACGTCGCCGCCCGCCGGCGCGCGCTCGACCTCGCGGCCGCCGCTCCACAGGCCCCAGATGCGACCGCCGATCTCCCCCTCCCCCGCGAAGCCGCCCTCCACGAGGATCCCCTCGCCGCGCGCGAGCGGCCGGACGGCGCGCACGACCACGACCTCGCGGCCGCGGCGGCGCGCGGCGCCGCGCGCCTCGCCAACCTCGATGCCGCGGTGATCGCAGGTGCGGCCGTCGACGAGCCGCTGGTGATCGACGCCGCGCAGGAAGCCAGGGCCCGAGCCGCGCGAGAACGCCTGGAGCGCCGCCTCCCGGTCCGCGGCCCCGGCGCCGGCCGCCGCGCCGCCGGCCGCCGCGTCGATCGCGGCGCGGTAGAGCCGCGCCGTGGCGCCGACGTACTCGGGCCCCTTGAGGCGCCCCTCGATCTTCACCGAGGCGACGCCGAGGGCGACGAGATCGGGGATGACGTCGGTCGCGTCGAGATCCTCGGGCGAGAGGAGGTACGCGGCGTCGCCGAGGTCGCGGAGCGCGCCGTCGACGACGAGGCGGTAGGGCAAGCGGCAGGCCTGGGCGCAGGCGCCGCGGTTGGCGCTGCGGCCGCCGATGGCCTCGCTCGTCAGGCACTGCCCCGAGTAGGCGATGCAGAGCGCCCCGTGCACGAAGACCTCGAGCTCGACGTCGGTCGCCCGGCGGATCGCCGCGATGTCGTCCAGCGACAGCTCCCGGGCGAGGATGACCCGCGCGGCGCCGAGCGACCGCGCCAGCTCCACGCTCGCCGCGTCGGTGCAGGTCATCTGCGTCGAGGCGTGGATCGGCAGCCCGGGCGCGAGCGCCCGCGCAAGGCGCATCACCCCGAGATCCTGGACGATGATCGCGTCGGCGCCCGCCGCGGCGCAGGCCTCGACCGCGGCCCGGACCGCCGGGAGCTCGTCGTCGAACACCAGCGTGTTCAGCGTGACGTAGCCCTTCACGCCGTGGGCGTGGAGGAAGCGCATCGTCTCCTCGAGCTCCGCCACGTCGAAGTTCCCGGCCCGGGCGCGCGCGTTCAAGGGCGAGACCGGCGCCGCGCCGCCGCCCGCGGCGCCGCCGCGGAGGCCGAAGTACACGGCGTCCGCCCCGCCGCGTACGGCCGCCTCGAGGGCGGCGCGATCGCCGGCGGGGGCGAGGACTTCAGGGCGCGCGGGCCGCATCATCGGGCGGTTCTAGCAAGGGGCAGCGCGGTTGTCGCCTCCCCTGCCGCACGAAGGGCTCGCTGCTGAGCCGGCCAGCCCGCGCGGCCGCAGGAGCGCGGCGCGAGACGCCGCCTCGCGCATACGTTCACGACTTCGCGCTTGCGTTCACGCTCCACGCTCCGCATTCCGCACACCACGCCCCGCGTGCCGCACTTCAGGGACAAGACAGCCACGTTTCATGCGACATCACCGCCCAGCGCCCCCGCAGCGCGAGCAAGAAAATGTCTCACACAGATGCGCTCCCGCGGGCCCGAGCGCCTTGACCTGGCTTCCCGAGGTGGGGCACGATCACGCAACCGCCCACCTCATGAAAACGCGATCTGGCACCGCGCCACCTGCGCGGAGAGACGTCTGTGGCAGGGCCAGCCGTGCGGAGTGACGATCTTATCTATCCACCAGCACGAAGCCCGGGAGCCGGATGTCGGACAGGCACCTCCGCTGCCCTCCCGCCGACGCGCATCGCCGGTGGATGACGCAAAGGGATGCCGATGAAGAGAGACGGATTTCGCTTCACCCACGCGCTCTCGTCGGCCGTGCTCTGGCTGCCCGCCGCGGTCCTCGCGCCGTTCGCGTGCGCCAGCAGCGGCGGCGATCCGGGGGAGCTCTGCGACCCTCCCTACACGAGCTGCGACGGCGTCTGCGTCGACCTGAGCTCCGACGAGGACAGCTGCGGCGCGTGCGACGCGCGGTGCCCGGGCGGAGAGGTGTGCGTCGAGGGCCGCTGCGAGGAGGAAGCGACCGACGCGGAGGGCGGCGGCGGCAGCGGCGGCGACGGCCGCGGCGAGACGGGCGGCACGGGCGGCGAAGGCGGCACGCCGCTGGAGTGCGGCGACGACCCGTACATCAAGCGCTGCGGCGACGCCTGCGTCGACACGCGCATCGACCCGGACCACTGCGGCCGGTGCGGCGTGCAGTGCGACCCGGGCCGCGCGTGCGCCGGCGCGCTCTGCCAGACCACCTGCATCGAGGGCCTCACCCGCTGCGGTAGCGACTGCGTCGACCTCTCCGCCGACCCGCAGCACTGCGGGCGCTGCGGGCGCTCCTGCGATCCGGGAGCGGCGTGTGAGCGCGGCGTCTGCGCGTGCAGCCTGGAGCCGTCCGAGCCGATCGACGCCACCATCCCGCAGCGGGTGAACGGCACGACCGTGGGCGCCGAGGACACCCGCTCGCTCAGCTGCGCGAGGGGGAGCGCGCCCGACCAGGCGTACCTGTTCACCGCGCCGCACGCGGGGACCTACCTGTTCGACACCTTCGTGGCCAGCTACGACACGGCGATCGCGGTCCTGAGCGCCGTCGGCTGCGCCGAGCTCGCCTGCAACGACGACGCCGAGGGGAACCAGTCGCAGGTCGCCGTCGACCTCGCCGAGGGCGAGACCGTCCTCCTCGTGGTGAGCGGCAGCAACGGCGCCGAGGGCGACTTCACGCTCCACGTGAGCGAGTACGGGCCGGTCGTGTGTGCACCCACCGCCCTCGAGCCCGTCGTCCCGCAGACGGTGGCGGGCATGACGCGGGGGCTGGACGACTCGGTGTTCTCCGCGTGCGACTCCGGCTCCAGCGCCGACGCGACCTACACCTTCACGGCGCCCGAGCCGGGCCGCTACGTGTTCAACGCGAGCAGCCAGGACGAGATGGTCGTCGAGGTCCTCGACGGCAGCACGTGCACGAGCGACTCGCTCAGCTGCCGGTGGGGCTACCGCGAGGCGAGGACGGTCGCGGAGCTCGCGGCCGAGCAGACCGTGCTCGTCGCCGTGTCGGGCGCGGAGGCAGCGCTGGACGAGTTCACGCTCGACATCTTCCTCGCGCCCGCGTGCCCCGCCCAGGATCTCGGCACGACGGTGCCGCAGACGGTGACCGGGAGCAACGAGGGGCTCCCCGACGTGATCTCGTCCTGCTTCACCTCCGAGAGCGGCGGCGAGGCGACCTACCGCTTCACCGCGCCGGCCGACGGCCTGTACACCTTCGACGCCACCGACTCGCGCTTCCCCGCCGTCCTCGAGGTGCGTGAGGACTCGTGCGCCGGCGACATGATCGCGTGCGTCGACAGCTCGTCCGGCGACGCCCGGAGCACGCTCTCCCTCCTGGCCGGCCAGAGCGTGGTGCTCGTGGTCGACTCGCACGGCGAGACGGGCGACTTCGAGCTCGACATCTACGAGCAGCTGTGCCCCGTGATCGACCTCGGCACCGCCGCGCCGCAGACGGTCACGGGCACCACCGCGGACGCGCCCGACCTGCTCGAGCCGATCTGCTCGTTCTTCGAGGGCCCGGAGGCGACCTACCGCTTCACCGCGCCGGCCGACGCCCTCTACGTCTTCGACACGACGGGCTCGGCGATCGACACCGTGCTCGACGTGCGGGACGGCACGTGCACCGGCCCCTCGCTCAAGTGCAACGACGACGCGGCCGGCGAGGACGAAGGCACCGACTCGCGGGTGAGCCTGCTCCTCTCCGAAGGCCAGAGCGTGGTCATCGCCGTGGAGAGCGACGAGCTCGACGGCGGCGAGTACACGCTCAACATCACCCAGCTGGAAGCGCCGCCGTGCCCGCTCTTCGACCTCGGCAGCACGGTGCCGCAGTCGGTCACGGGCAACAACGAGGGATACACCGATGTCCTGACGCCCGAATGCGCCTCCAGCGCCGGCGGCGAGGCGACCTACAGCTTCACCGCGCCCGAGGACGGCTACTACATCTTCGACACCGTGGGCTCGGCCGTCGATACCGTCCTGTCCGTGCGCGAGGGCGGGTGCGGCGGCCCCGAGGTCGCCTGCAGCGCCAACGGGACGGACTCGTGGGCCTTCGTGGAGCTCAGCGCCGGCGAGACCATCGTGGTCAGCGTCGACAGCGACGGCCCGGGAGGCGTCTACGCGCTCAACGTGACCGCGTCCGACGGCAGCGGCACGTGCGGCACGCCGCTCGCGACCGAGTCCGCCGTGCCCCAGGTCCTCACGGGGACGACCAGGGGGCGCATCGACGCCGTGGAGTCGTCCTGCGGGGGCTGGAACGCGCCCGAGGCCGTCTACTCGTTCACCGCGCCGGAGGAGGGGAGCTACACCTTCGACCTGTTCGGCTCCCGCTACGACACGGTCATCGCGGTCTACGACGGCGACTGCAGCACGGGCTCCGAGCTCGATTGCAACGACGACTACCTCGGCCTGCAATCGCTGGCCACCGTGTCGCTCGACGCAGGGCAGACCGTCCTCGTCGTGGTCGATGGCTACCGCGAGAGCTCCGGCGATTACACGCTCACCATCGACCACTGAGCGAGGGAGGGCCCCGCGCCCGCGGGCTCCTCCTCCGCGTGTCCACACGATGGGGCTCGACACCGACCAGCCCGCCGACAGCGATGGCAAGGAGCGCCAGGCGGAGGTCGCGGGCGCGCTCGCCGGGCAGGGCCTCGACGCGCTCGGCCTGCTGCTCCGGGGCTTCGAGGGGGCCGCGGAGCGCGACGGGGCCGGCGCGCTCGAGGACGCCCTCGCCCGCGGTCCGGAGCACCTCCACGGCGGGCTGCTCACGGCGATCTTGCGGCTCGTGTTCCTGCTCTACGCCGAGGACCGCGGGCTCCTGCCCGTGCACGACCCGCGCTACGCGGCGCGCTACGGCGTGCGCGCGCTGTTCGACGAGCTCACGGCGGAGCGCGGCGCGCGCCCGGACGCGCTGCGGCGCCGCTTCGATGCGTGGGCGCGGCTCGCCGCGGCGTTCCGCGCCGTGTTCGAGGGCATCCACGGCGGCGAGCTCCCCCTGCCGGCGCGCGGGGGGCAGCTCTTCGACCCGGAGTGTTACCCGTTCCTGGAGCGCAGCGGGGCGCCGGCGGTGGAGCGTGATGGCGCGACGGAGCGGGGCGAGCCGGCGCGCCGCCCACGGGCGCCGGCCGTGGACGATCTCACGGTGCTCCTCGTGCTCGAGAGGCTCCTCGTGCTCGACGGGCGGCGGCTGTCGTACCGCGCGCTCGAGGTCGAGCAGCTCGGCGGCCTCTACGAGGCGCTCATGGGCTACCGGGTCGAGCGCGCCGCGGGGGCGACGGTGTGCCTCAGGCCGGACAAGGTGTGGGTGAGCGCGGCCGAGGCGCTGGCGCAGCCGAAGGCGCGGCGGGCGGCGTGGCTCGCCGAGCGGGCGGGGCTCTCGCGGCGGGAGGCCGGCAAGCTCGGCCAGGCGCTCGCCGCCGCGCGCACCGGGGCCGACGTGATCGAGGCGCTCGGCCCGCTGCGGGCGCGGGACACCCCGGCGCTCGCGGCGGGGCAGCTGTTCCTCCAGCCGGGCGCCGAGCGGCGGCGGACGAGCTCGCATTACACGCCGAGGAGCCTGTCGGCGCCGATCGTCGCGCGCACGCTCGAGCCGCTGATCCGGCAGCTCGGGGAGGATCCGCCGTCGGAGGCGCTGCTCGGGCTCACGGTGTGTGATCCGGCGATGGGCTCCGGGGCGTTCCTGCTGGAGGCCTGCCGGTTCCTCGCCGGCCAGGTGGTGGCCGCCTGGCAGCGCGAGGCGGCGCGCGGCGACGCGGCGGCGGCGGCGCGGCTCGCCCCGGGCGACGACGCGGGCGACGACGCCGCGAGCCGGGCGCGGCGGCTCGTGGCCCGGCGCTGCCTGTACGGCGCGGACAAGAACCCGGCCGCGGTGAGCCTCGCGCGGCTGTCGCTCTGGCTCGTGGCGCGCGCCAGGGAGGAGCCGTTCACGTTCGTCGACCACGCCCTGCGGCACGGCGACTCGCTCGTGGGGCTCGACCTCGCCCAGCTGCGCGGCTTCCACTGGCGCCCCGCGGCGCCGATGCCGCCGTGTGACGCGGAGATCGACCGGGCCGTCGCGCGGGCGCTCGCGGCGCGCGGGGCGTACGAGGCGCGTGGACCGAGCGCAGCGCCCTCGGAGGGCGGGGAAGGCGCCGCGGAGCACACGCGAGCGCAGCTGCTCGCGGAGGCGGAGGAGGCGCTCGGCCGGGCGCGGCTGCTCGGCGACTTGGTGGTGGGGGCGTTCTTCGCGCACGCGCGGGACCGGGACCGCCTCCAGGAGCGCGACCGGCGGGCGGAGCTCGCGGCGGCGTGGCTGCGCGGCGGCGGGCCGCCCCCGGCAGCGCTCCTCGCGATGCAGCGGGAGCTCCGGGAGGGCGTACCGGGGGCGCGGCCGCCGCTGCCGGCGTTCCACTGGGCGCTCGAGTTCCCCGAGGTCTTCCAGGAGCCGCCCCCGGACCGCCCGGATCTCTCGGACCTCCCGGACCGCCCGGACGGCGGTGGCGGCGGCGCCCCCGGCGCCCCCGGTCGCCGCGCGGCCCGGCTCCACGCGTTCGTGGGGAACCCGCCGTTCCTGGGGGGCAAGCGGATCTCCACCGATCACGGGGACCTCTACGCCGCCTGGCTCGAGCAGCTGCACGGGGCCACGAAGAACACCGATCTCGCGGCCCACTTCTTCCGCCGCGCGGACACGCTGCTCGGGCCGCGCGGCACGGTGGGGCTCATCGCCACGAACACCATCGCGCAAGGCGACACCCGGCGATCGGGCCTGAAGCCGCTCGTCGAGGGCGGGCGGGCCGTCATCTACCACGCCGTGCGCAGCGCCCCGTGGCCCGGGGACGCCGCCGTGCACGTCGCCGTCGTGCACCTCGCCGTCGGGATGTCGCCCGAGGACGGCGTGCCGCCGCCGCGCCTGGACGGCCGCCCTGTCCACCACATCAACTCCTACCTGCGCGCGATGCCGGAGCGGCCCGATCCGCGCGCGCTGCACGAGAGCCGCGATCTCTGCTTCATCGGGTGCTTCCTCCGCGGCGAGGGCTTCGTGCTCGACGACGCCGAGGGGCGAGCGCTGCGCGCGGCCGACCCCGGGGCCGAGGAGGTGCTCCGCCCCTTCCTCGGCGGCGAGGAGGTCAACTCGTCCCCTTCGCACAGCCCACACCGCTGCGTGATCGATTTCGGCGAGCGCGGGATCGAGGAGGCCGCCCGGTGGCCCACGCTCCTGGAGATCGTCCGGAGCCGGGTGAAGCCCGGGCGGGATCGCCTGAAGCACACCGGGATCGACGCGGGCCACCGGGCGCGGTGGTGGCAGTTCGCCAACACGCGCCCGGAGCTCCGGCGCAAGCTCGCGCCGCTCCGGCGGTGCCTCGTCGCGGCGCGGGTGACGAAGCACCTCTGCTTCGCGTTCCAGCCCGCCGACCGGACGTTCTCGGACCAGCTCTGCGTCTTCGCGATCGAGGACTACGCGCGCTTCGCGGTGCTCCAGTCGCGAGCGCACGAGTCGTGGGCGCGCCTCCTCTCCTCCACGATGGGGGAAGGCCTCCGTTATGCGCCGTCCGACTGCGTGGAGACGTTCCCCTTCCCTCCCCCGGAGCACCTCGCCGCGGGCGGCCCCCTCGAGGTGATCGGCGAGCGCCTCTACACGGCGCGCGCCCGGCACCTGATCGCGTCGCGGCAAGGGCTCACCGAGACGTACAACCTCGTCAAGGACCCCTCCTGCGCGCTGCCGCGCGTCGTCGAGCTGCGCCGCCTGCACGAGGAGATGGATCGGGCCGTGCTCGCCGCCTACGGGTTCGACGACATCGCGGTGCCGCCGTACGCCGCGCCCGAGACCCCGGAGGAGCGCGAGGGCCGGAGCGCCTTCGAAGATCGGCTGATCGACCGGCTCTTCGCGCTCAACGAGGCGCGCGCCGCGCGCGCCTCCGAAGAGGCGCGGCGGCGCGCGCAAGGCGAGCCGCCGCCGGCCTGAGAAGGGCCGTCCGCCGCCCGCGCAGGTGCGGACAGGCGCTCGCCGGCCGCTGCCCGCGAATCGCGGGCGTGATGTGTTCTCCACGAACCGTGATGTGTTCTCCACGAACCGTGATGTGTTCTCCACGAACGTGGAGCGCGCCGCCCCGACGCCCGGGGCGGAGCACCATCGATGATGGCGACTCGAGATCATGCCGGGAAAAAGCCGATTCCTCGCGCGTCACATTTCGTGCGCAGGGGGCCACAATACATTAATTTCTGGCGCGCGCCGAAGCCGCGTGGCAGGACTCGGACGTTCGGGGGAACGACGCGCCACGCCGCTCATCGGACGGTGTCGGGAGATCGCGTTCCACCGTGACAGCCACACGTCGGCTCCTGGAAAGAGGTGCGACGAGCATGAGCTCACTCCTTGAACGAAGATTGCTGTCCTCGACGATCCCGCCCGCCATCTCTCGCCATTTCTCGGGCGCAGAGCCGGCGGACAGCATGTCACCCCAGGCCCTGTCCGAGTTTTGCGCCGACTCGCTCAGGGCGATCCTCGAGCGCGCGTATGAGAAGTCACCGTTCTATCGGGGCAAGATGGACGAGGCCGGGGTCACCCCCGATCGGATCCGGCGCCCGTCGGATCTCGGCAAGCTGCCGTTCCTCACGAAGGACGAGCTGCGCGGGCACCCGTGGCGACTCCTGACCTGCGACAAGGAGGACATCGCGCTCGTCCAGGTCTCCACCGGGACGACCGGCGGCGAGGAGATCTACATGGCTTTCACGTGGAACGACTACCTGCTCCACGATCTCGCGCCCCGGTACACGCGGCTGTTCCCCGTCGGCCCCGGCGACGTCTGCCTGAACGCGCTCCCGTACGAGATGAGCACGGCCGGGCTCGCGTTCCACAAGACCTTCATGGACGGCTACCAGGCCACGGTCATCCCGGCCGGCAAGGGGGGCGCCTACTCCACCCCGCAGAAGACCGTGAAGATGATGAAGGACCTGCGGCCGAACGTCGTCATCACGAGCCCTTCCTGGGCCGTCATGCTGGCCGAGGAGGCGGAGCGGAGCGCGTTCGACCTGACCAGCCTGCGCCTCAAGAAGATCTGGCTCACGGGCGAGGGGTGCTCTCCGACCTTCCGGCAGCGCGTCGAGAAGATGTGGGGGACCACGGCGAACTTCTTCTACGGATCGCTCGAGTGCGGGGCGCTCGGGATCGAGTGCGACCATCACAACGGCTATCACGTGCCGGAGGCGCACGTCCTCATGGAGATCGTCGATCCCGCGACGGGCCGGCGCCTCGCGCCGGGCGAGACGGGCGAGATCGTCGTGACGGCGCTGCTCCGCTACGACAGCCCGCTCCTCCGCTTCCGGACGGGGGACCTCGGCTGCATGGACGCGGACCCGTGCCCCTGCGGCGTCTCGATGCCGCGGTTCACCATGAAGGGCCGCGCGTTCGACCAGATCTACGTCCAGGGCAAGGCGATCTCGCCCATCCACCTGGAGGAGATCCTGATGCGGATGCCGGAGGTCGGGAACTGGTTCCAGTTCGTCATGCCGTCGTCGGACCGGGCGCGGCTCAAGGTCGTCTGTGAGCCGGCGCGCGGCGTGGAGCCGAGCGCCGCGCTGGCGCTGGCGCTCGCCACGAAGATGCAGGCGGCGACCGCGCTGCCCTTCGACGTCGAGTTCGTGTGCCCGTTCCCGCGCGCCGCCGGCAAGGCGGTGCGCGTGATCCGGGCGTGAGCGGCCGCGAGGCATACCAGCGAGACGAGGGGCCAACCATGATCATCGATGCACATGCACACGTGTCTCCGACGAGCTACGGATCCACCGAGAACTACCTGGAGCAGCTGCGGCAGGGCGGCATCCAGGGAGGCGTCGTCTGCCCCGGCGGCATGCTGGATGTGCGGCAGTTCAACGCGTACATCACCGGCAAGAGCAAGCCGGACGTGGTCCCGAAGAACGACTACGTGGACCGGTCGGTGAGGTCGAACCCGGCGCTGTACGGGCTCGTCTGCGTCGACCCGTGCGCTCCGGACGCGACGGAGGTCGCCGCGCGGTACCTGAAGGACGGCTTTCGCGGGCTGATGGTGACGCCGCTCGTCCACAAGTTCTCGTTCGGCGACGACGTGATGGCGCCGCTGGCGAGCCTCTGCGGCGAGCACGAGGCGCCGATCTACTCCCACGTGGCGTTCCGGCCGGGCGCGAACACGTGTGATTACGTGGCGCTGGCGAGGCGGTTCCCGAGGACGCCCTTCATCCTGGAGCACATGGGGGCCGGGCACGTCGACAACGAGGCGTCGGCGGCCGCCGCCGAGCTCGACAACCTCTTCCTGGAGACCTCGCTGAGCAGCTACCTGCAGATCGTGCTCTCGGTGAAGCAGGCAGGCGCGAGCAAGGTGATCTTCGGCTCCGAGTACCCGCTCTCCCACCCGGCCGCCGAGCTCCAGAAGGTGCTGCTCCTGCCGATCTCCGAGGGCGAGCGCGACAGGATCCTCGGCGGGAACATCCGCGCGCTGATCCGCGCCGAGAGCGCCTCTACGAACGCGTGATGAACGCCTGAACGAAGGAGTGCGCCATGGTGGTCCCGGGTCGATTGGCAGCCATCAACCAGGTGCTGGAGCACGCGCGCAGGGCCGACTTCTATCAGCGGCGCCTGCCCTGCGCGCCGCTCCGCTCGTGGGAGGAGTGGAAGGCGATCCCGTTCACGACGAAGCGCGACCTGCTCGAGCAGTCGCCGCACGGCATGGCGTGCGCGCCGCGGCGCGAGCTGCTCCAGTACCACGAGTCCTCCGCGACGACGGGCGCGCCGGTGTCGGTGTGGTATAGCGCTCGGGATCTCGCGGAGATCCGGGAGCGGTTCTCGCGGTGGGGCGTGCGGTTCACGGACGAGGACCGGGTGCTCATCCGGTTCCCGTACGCGCTCTCCACCATCGGGCCCTTCGTCCAGATGGCGGCCCAGCAGAAGGGCGCGTGCGCGATCGCCGCCGACAGCCGGACCACGATCACGCCGCTCGCGCGCGTCGTGGATCTCCTGCGGAGGCTCGATGTCTCCGTGCTCGCCACGATATCGCTCTCGGCGGTGATGATCGCCGAGGCGGCGGAGATGGCGGGCCTCGATCCGCGCCGCGACTTCCCTCGCCTGCGCGCGATCTGCTGCGCCGGAGAGCCGCTCAGCCCCGCCCGGCGCAGCCTCGTGGAGGGGATCTGGGGAGTCCCCGTGTACGACAACTTCGGCATGACCGAGACGGGGCCTCAGGCCATGGACTGCGCCGCGCGCCGGCTGCATCCCTGGCAGGACTGCTTTCTCATGGAGTTCCTCGACGACCACCTGGAGCGGGAGGTGGCGCCGGGGGAGACAGGGCAGCTCGTCGTCACGTCGCTCACCCGGCGGGCCACCCCGATGATCCGTTACGTGACGGGGGACCGGGTGAGGCGCGTCGACGAGCGGTGCGTGTGCGGCGAGCGCACGACGCTGGAGATCCGCGGCAGGGCGGACGACACCCTCCGGGTTCAGGGCAAGTCGTTCGATCTGTGGGATCTCGAGGCGATCGTCTCCAGGCTGCCGTCCCGGCGGTTCTGGAGGGCCTCGCCGGAGGGGGACGGGCTCCGCTTCATCGTGGAGCGGGAGAGGGAGGACGACCGGATCGCGCCTGGCCTCCTCGAGGAGCTCTCGGGGGCGCACGGCGCCCGCATCGACGTGGAGATCGTCCCCAAGGGAACTCTTTACGACCGGAGCGAGCCGGTCTCGTTCGGAATGCTGGGCAAGCCGATGTACCTGGATCGATCCTTAGCGCGCGTGTCCGCGCGCCCTTAGACGACAAGCACAGGAGATAATCGACCATGAGCATGACCATCTCGTCGAATGGAAACGGCGTCGTGAGCAGCGGCGGCAGCAGCATTGCGAGCGGCGGGACCGGGGCCCACGGCGGCGGCAAGGGCGTCGCCGTCACCATGGAGAAGCGCGAGCGCATCCGGCTCGATCGCGTCGAGGGCGACCGCAACCGGGTCACCGATACAGACGCACTCGTCGTCTGGTTCGACACGGCGAAGATCGCGAAGCCGGGCGACTGCGAGGGCATCCTCGAGCGGGTGATCAACCTGGCCTACACCGGGATCGTGCTCTATCCGGACAACCTGGCCACGCTCGGGCCCGTGGTCCCGTCGCGCATGATCAAGGTCGTCAGCGTCGAGCGGGCCGAGGATCTGGAGCGGCTCGGGGCGCTCTTGCACGGGGGCAAGGACATCGTCATCGCGAGCCCGGACGTGCAGCTCCTGGGGAGGGCCGAGGAGCTCGGGTACAGGACCTGCTTCCGCGCGTACGTGGACGACGGGGCGAGCCTGCACCAGTCCATCGCGGAGGGGCAGCGCCACGCCTACCTGATGGTCCGCTTCCGCGACCCCACGAACATCCCGCTGGAGCTCGTGATCGCCACGCTGCAGGCCACGAACACGGTGCTCATCAAGGAGATCAACTCCCCCATGGATGTCGACGACGCCATCGTCACCCTGGGCGTGATGGAGGTCGGGGCGGATGGGGTCATGTTCTCGCCGCGCGCCCACGACGCGCTGAGCGACTTCGTCTCCCGGCTCGGCCGGCTGGAGCGCGCGACGGTGAAGCTCGAGGCGGCCACGATCTTGAAGAGCTCGCCGATCGGCATGGGCGAGCGGAGCTGCATCGACACGACCACGCTCTTCTCGCCGACCGAGGGGATCCTCGTCGGATCGACCTCCCAGGGCGGGATCCTGTGCTGCCCGGAGGTCTTCTTCCTGCCGTACATGGAGCTCAGGCCGTTCCGGGTGAACGCGGGCGCGGTCCACAGCTATGTCTACAACTTCGGGAACCGCACGGACTACATGAGCGAGCTCCGGGCGGGCTCCCCCGTGATGATCGTCGACCGCACCGGCACCGCGCGCCGGGGCAGCGTCGGGCGGATGAAGACGGAGGTCCGCCCGCTGCGCCTCATCGAGGCGCAGTTCCAGAGCGGTGAGCTCATCAACGTCATCATGCAGGACGACTGGCACGTGCGCATCTTCTCGGAGGACGCCAAGCCGCTCAACATCACCGAGCTCCGGCAAGGCGACAGGGTGCTCGCGCACCCGGCGAAGCCCGGGCGCCACGTGGGCATCAAGGTCGACGAGCACATCATCGAAACGTGAGCTTTCGAGCACCGGAGAGGCTTGCCATGGACGGTTTTCCCAAGAAGATTCGATGGTCCCGCTTCCTGGAGCGCCGGAGCGGGCGGGGCATCATCGTCCCGATCGATCACGGGCTCACGATCGGGCCGGTCGAGGGGCTGGACAGCGTGACGCAGGTGGCGCGCTGGATCGGGCACCCGGCGATCACGGGCGTCATCGCGCACAAGGGGATGGTGGAGCGGCTCGCGACCTGCGGCCTGCTCCGCGGGGTGGGCCTCATGGTCCACCTCAACGGCATGACGTCGCTCGCCGCGAATCCCAACCTGAAAGAGCGGCTTACGGGGGTCGAGGCGGCGGTGCGCCTCGGGGCCGACGCGGTCTCGCTGCAGCTGAACTTCGACGGGACGAACGACGCGCACAACCTGGGCCAGCTCGGCGAGGTCGTGGACGAGGCGCAGCGCTACGGGATGCCCGTGCTCACGATGCTGTACGACAAGGTCCCGTGCGACGGGGACGAGCTGCGTATCCGGCGCATGCGGCACCTGATGCGGGCGTGCGTGGAGCTCGGGACGGACGCCCTCAAGCTCGAGGCGCCCGCCCAGTCCTCGCACGTGCACCAGCTGCTCGCGGGGGTCGTGGAGCACACCGCCGTGTTCTTCGCGGGCGGGGCGGTGCGCTCCGAGGACGAGGTGGTCCGCCTCGCGCAGGAGGTGGTCTCCCGCGGGGCCACCGGGCTGTGCGTCGGGCGCAACATCTTCCAGCGCGAGTCGGCTGCCGCCGTGCTCACGCAGCTCCAGAAGGTGGTGCTGGCCGCCGGCGAGACGCCGCAGTCCGAGCGCTCCCGGTCGCACGGTGTCCCGGGCGCGAACGGCAAGACGCCGCACCCCGTGGGGGAGGCGGCGGAGTGAAGCCAATGTCCGAGAGGCTCCCGCGGAGCGGCGCGCGCCGCCCGCTGCTGGTCAAGAAGTTCGGGGGCTCCTCCGTGGCCAGCATCGAGCGCATCCGCCACGTCGCGCGGCTGTCGATCGCGAGCCAGCGCGCGGGCAACGACGTCGTGGTGGTGGTGAGCGCCATGAGCGGGGAGACGGATCGCCTGCTGTCGCTGGCGCACGAGGTCCTCCCGCTCCCGGACACCCGGGAGGTCGACGTGATCGTCTCGACCGGAGAGCAGGTGACGGTCGCGCTGACCGCCCTCGCGATCCAGGCCGAGGGCGGACAGGCCTGCTCCTTCCTGGGGCACCAGCTGCCGCTCGTCACGGACAGCGCCTTCACCAAGGCCCGCATCCAGGGGGTGAACGACGGCCCGCTCCGGAGCGCGCTCGCGAGCGGGCGAATCGCGGTGGTCGCGGGGTTCCAGGGGGTCGACGCCTCCCGGAACATCACGACCCTGGGCCGCGGCGGCTCCGACACCACGGCGGTGGCGCTCGCGGCGGTGCTCGGCGCGCACATCTGCGAGATCTACACCGACGTGGACGGCATCTACACGGCCGACCCCCGCGTCTGCCCGGCCGGCCGGAAGCTGGAGTCCATTCCTTACGAAGAGATGCTCGAGCTCGCGTCCCTCGGGGCCAAGGTCCTGCAGGTGCGCAGCGTGGAGATAGCCATGAAATACCAGGTACCACTACATCTGCGCAGCTCGTTCACCGAGGAAGAAGGGACGTGGGTCGTCGATCGCGAGCACGCGCTGGAGGGCAAGGCGCTGATGGGCGTGACCTGCGCGGCGGATCAGGCGCGAGTCGAGCTCGTCGGCGTCGCGTGCCGCCCGGATCTGATCGCGGAGGTGACGGGCCTCCTTGCCGAGCTGAACGTCTGCGTGGACATGCTCTGCCACCCTGCCGCGAACGCGGGGGAGGCCCGCGTGGACATCGCGTTCACGCTCCCCGCGGGAGAGCTGCGCCGCGCCCGGCAGCTCCTGGAGCAGTTCGTGGCGAGCGCGGGCAAGGGCGAGATGCGCACGTCGACCGGCCTGGCCAAGGTGTCGCTGGTCGGCATCGGCATCCGGTCGCACCCGGGGATCGCCGCGCACCTGTGCCGCAGCCTGACCCAGCACGGCATCGCCGTGTCGGGTCTGGCCGTGAACGAGCTGCGGATCAGCTGCCTCATCGAAGAGCGCACGGCGGACAGGGCGGTCAATGTGTTGCACGAGGCGTTCAAGCTCGCGCCCGCGAAGGAGCGGCCGAAGGGGGCTGACGCGGATCCGGGCCCGCCGTCCTCGTCGGCGAGCACGACCCGGCGGGGGGGCTCGCGCGGGGTGAACGGCGCGAACGGCTCGCACGTCGGCGTCGATACACCGGAGTGAACGTCTCCCCCGGCCCTGCCGGGCGAGCGCCTAGCGGACGCGCCCTCGGGCGCGTCCGCGTGTGACATCAGCGCAACACCCACGTTTTCTTGCACTTCCCACGCACACGGAGAGGATCCATGAACATCGCCAGCACGAGCCTCGGCAGCCGGAGGCGTCTCGGCCAGGTGCACGAGGAGCCGGTTTATCACCTGGGTTGGTATCCACTCGCGCTGTCCAGCGAGCTCAAGAGCGACGCCCCGCTCGGCAGGGATTTCCTGGGCGGTCGCGTCGTACTTTACCGGGACGCGGCCGGCAGCCCGGTGGTTCAGAGCGCCTATTGCCCGCACCTCGGCGCCGACCTGTCCGTCGGCGATGTCGTCGACGGGCAGATCCGCTGCGCGTTCCACCACTGGTGCTTCGACACCGCGGGAAAGTGCGTCCGGATCCCCACCGAAGGCAAGATCCCGCCCGGGGCCAGGATCTTCACGTACCCGAGCGCCGAGGCGTGGGGGCTCGTCTGGGCGTTCACGGGGGAGAAGCCGCTGTTCGAGCTGCCCTGCGTCCCCAGGGCAGAGGAGGGCGACCTGATTTACCGGACCCAGTCGAACGGCGTCGTCCCTTACGAGCCGTGGCTGCCGGTGACCAACGGGCTCGACTTCCAGCACCTGCGCGCGCTGCACGACATCCCGATCGTCGAGCCGGACATGATCCAGGTGAGGGAGCACAACATCGAGTACACCATCACCGAGCCGGCGAAGCAGCGGCACGGGCTCATCACGGGGACCAACACCTTCTCGCTGTACCGGAACGACAACGGTCGCGAGAGCTTCGTGCTGTTCAGCGGGACGCCGCTCCGGCCGGGCGAGACGCTGGTCTTCTCCGTGGTCGCGGTCCGCAAGAAGCACCCGACGGTCGAGGAGGAGCGGCAGATGGCCGAGCGGCAGCTGGACGCGATCGCCGCGCTCACGACGAGGCTCCTGGAGGAGGACGACCGGGTCCTCACCACGATCCGCTTCCGGCAAGGCGTGCTGGTGGCCGCCGACCGGCACCTCGCCAAGTTCCTGAAGTACGTGCGCGATTTCCCTCGCGCGAGCTTCATCGAGGCCTGCTGACCTCGGCGCCTCCCGCGGGCATCGACCCCGCCGCACCTCGCGTCGACACGGCCACGAGGGGGCCAGTGCGGGTGGGCGGGTCACCCGCGCAGGACGGAGCGCGCGCTCATGGGACGACCTCGATCCACGGCGACGCCCGCACGGCGCCGCCCGACGCCGGATCGAGCCGGACGAGGGTCGCCCCGAGGACGCCTGTCCGCCGGTTCCTGGCGAAGCTCACGCGCGGCGCGGGGCCCGCGTCGAAGTCGCGCAGCCCCTCGAGCGCCGCGATCAGCCCCTCGCGCGTCACGTGCGCCCCGGCGCGCTTCAGCGCCTCGGTCGCGATCCTCGCGGCGGCGTAGGCCCTCGCCTGCACGCCGAGCAGGCCCGGCGCCGCCGGCTGGCCCGGCGTCGCCGGCTGGCCCGGCGTCGCCGGCTGGCCCGGCGCCGCCCCGGGAGGCCGGCCCGCGGGGGGCGCCATCCCGGCACGCTGCAGGAAGGCCCGCAGCGCCTCGCTGGTGGACGCCCGCGCCTGCTCGCCGAGCGGACCGGCGTGGAGGAACAACACGCGCTCGGGCCTCTGCCAGAGCGCCTCCGGCAGCTCCCCGGCGGGCCCGAGCGGCGCGTAGATCGGGCCAGGCGCCGCCGCGCCGAGCGCCGCCGCGCAGCGCGCGAGATCCGCCCCGGAGCCCCAGAAGAGGACCGCAGCGGCCCCGTGCCGCCGCGCGGCCTCCGCCACGGCCCCCGGGGCGAGCTCGCCCGGCGCGAACGGGAGCGCCGCCGGCGCGGGGAGGCCGCGCCGCGCCGCCTCCGCGCGTGCGCCCGCGGCCCACGCCTCGCCCTCGCGGCCCCGGGTGTACACGACCAGGGAAGCCGCCGCGGTCGCGCCGGCGTCGCGCCGCTCGCCGGCGAGGTGGTGGATCGCGACGCGCGCGAGCACGTCCGGCCCCGGCTGGACGTGGAACACCACGCCGTCGGCCGCGGTCGCCCCTGCCTCGACCGGCGCGACGAGCGGCGCCCGCTCCTCCTCGAGGCGCGCGAGCAGCGCCGGATCGCCGCTCGAGACGCTCCCCACGAGCGCCAGCACGCCCCGCTCGAGCAGGCG
This sequence comes from Sorangium cellulosum, assembly GCF_002950945.1. Taxonomy (GTDB): domain Bacteria; phylum Myxococcota_A; class Polyangia; order Polyangiales; family Polyangiaceae; genus Sorangium; species Sorangium cellulosum_E. The sequence continues at coordinate 3,424,014 of NZ_CP012673.1, read as the reverse complement.
CGCCGTCGCCCCGACCTCGCCCGCCGCGCCGCCGCTGTCCTCGACGCGGAGCTCGATGCGCCGCCGGTAGATGCCGCCCTGCGCGTTCACCTCGGCGAACGCCGCCGAGAGCACGTCGCGCACGGCGGCGCCCATCGGCGCGGCCGGCCCCGACAGCGGCAGCGCGGCGCCGAGCGCGACCGCGTCCGCGGTGACGCCCGGGTCCAGGTCGCGGCCGAGGCAGCCCAAATAACGAATGAGATCCGATAGATCCGCGTCCGGTATGCGATAGCGCGGCATCACCGGGTGCAGCCGCCGGTCCGGCGGCGCGCGCCCCTCGCGGATCGCGGCCGCGAGCGCCGTCGCGGTGCCCTGCGCGGCGGCGCCCTGCGCGCGCGCGAAGAGCCGCTCGGGCGCGAGCGGCGGCGCCGGGACGCCGCCCTCGTCGGTCCCCTGCCCGCTCGGGCCGTGGCAGCCCGCGCAGGCGGCCTCGCGGCCCGAGAGCGACGCGGCCCCGTCGACGATCGCCCCCTCGACGGCGCGGCCGTCCGCGGTCACGCCCCGCTGGTAGATGCGCTTGCCGCGCGCCGCCGCCGGCGAGAGCGGGGCGCACGACGCCGCGCTGTCCCCGCCGATCCCGCCGAGCGCGACGCTCCCGCCGAGCGCCCCCGGCGCGCGCGCTCGCTCGCCGCCGGAGCCGACGCCGGGCTCGCCGCCGGGCGCCCGCAGCGCGACGATCCCCAGCCCGATCGCGGGCGCCGCCGCGAGCAGGCCGATCCGGAGCCCGCGGCTAACCACCGGGGCTCGCGCTCCGCGCCGCCGGCGCGCGTGTCCCCTGCGGCCCTCCCGGGAGAAACGCCCGGACCTCCTCGGCCAGGCGCCCCGGGGGCGCGATGCCGTCGACGCGCGTCCAGCGCCCCTCCGCCGCGCGGCCGATGAGCGTGATCGGCGCGTGCTGCTCCTTGACCGGCGCGCGCCCCCCGAGCGCGTCCAGCACCCGGCGCACGCGCTCGCGGCTCCCGGTCAGGAAGACCCACCCCGGCCGCCGGCCGAACTTCGCCGCGTAGCGGTTCAGCCGCTCCGGCGTGTCCGTCGCGGGATCGAGCGAGATGGAGACCAGCCGCACCTCCCGCTCCAGCGCGTCGCCGAGCTCGCCCTGGAGCCGGCCGAAGATGGCGGTCATCGGCGAGCAGATCGTGGTGCACGTCGTGAAGACGAAGTTGACGACCAGCACGCGCCCCTCCGCGAGCTCGCGCAGGCGAACGGGCGCGCCGTCCTGATCCACGAGCTCCTCGTCCGGCACCACGACGCCCGGCGCCGGCGCGACGCGCACCGCCGCCGCGCCGCCCGCCGCGTTGCCCGGATCGGCGGGGAGCGACGCCGCGGGCGCGTCGCCGGCGCGCTCGCCGGCGCGTTCACCCGGCGCACAAGAGGAGGCGGCCAGCGCGCCGGCGAGGAGCAAGGCCCTCAGCCCATGCAGCGGAAGAGAACCCATGATGGCCTCACTGCGGATCGTTGAGGTGCTGGACGAGGTGCACGAGCGTCTCCGGCTGCTCGGTGGCGAACGTCTTCAGCCACACGCCGGTCGACGTGTCGCCGACGAGCAGCGTCATCATGTGCTCCTCGGGCCGCCGCACCTGCCCGCCGAGCCGCCGCAGCACCGCGGCGACGTTCGCGGGCGCGCCGGTCAGGAAGTACCAGCCCTCGCTCGCCTTGAACCGCGCCGCGTACTGCTTCAGCGCGGCCGGCGTGTCGTTCTCCGGGTCGACCGTGATCGTCAGCAGCGTCACCCGCTCGCCGCGGGCGCGCAGCAGCTCCTGCACGCGCGCGAGGTTCGCCGTCATCGTGGGGCAGGCGCCCTTGCACGACGTGAAGGCGAAGTTGATGAGCACCTTGCGGCCCCGCAAGAGCCCCTCGTAGAAGCGGTGCACGCGGCCGTGCTGGTCCACGAGCTCGGTGTTGGTGAAGTACTTCTCCGCGGCCGCGTCGTCCTCCCTGGAGACGCCCCCGACCTTCATCCGCTCCACGCGCGGCGGCGCCTTGTCCTCGGCGGGCGTGAAGCGCGCGAGCGAGGCGACCGAGATCGCGAGGGCCGCCGCGGCGAGCGCCGCGCCGCGCCTCATCGCGCGCCTCCCGCGGCCGCGGCCGCGCCGCGCGGGGACACCCGCAGCGGGACGAACGGGATCGCGCCGGCGGGCGCGCCGCGCCCCGGGGCGGACGCGAGGAAGCGGTACTGGCCGGGCGCGGGCGGGGTGAACGCGACCGAGAAGGTGCCGTCGCCCTCGGCGCGCGGGGCGCCGCTCCATCGATAACCTGCCGGGAACCGGACGATCATGATCTCCATCTCCTTGGCGCTCAGCGCCGGGGTCGCCTCCCTCGCGGCCGCGCGGAAGCGGAGCGTCGCGGGCTCGCCCGCCTCGAGCCGCAGGTCCGGCGCGAAGAGCGGCTCGAGCGCGATGCCCGGCACGGGGTCCACGCCGCAGCCGGATTGCCCGGCGTAGCCCGCGTCCGGCGCGCAGCGCGCCGGCGCCACGGCGGCCTCCAGGCACACCGCCGCGCGCGGGCGGTCGAGGAGGAGCTCGACGTCGTAGCGCCCCGCCGCGCCGAGCCGCACCGGCGCCGCGTACACGCCCGGCCGCACCTCCTTGAGCGACCGGTCCTCGACGAGGATCGACCGCGGCTCGCGGCCGTAGCTCGGCAAGGTGCCGATCGGGGCCATCATGCCCTCCACGTAGACGTAGAGGGCCTGGTCGGCCGGGCTCGTGATGATCGCGCCGTTGCCCTCCGGCATGGGCGCGATCGGCGCGGCGAGCGCGGCCGCCCCCGCCCCCGCGGCGGCGGGCGGCTCCTGGCCGACCGCGACGTGGATGACGGGCGGCGCCGCCGGGCCTGCGAGGGCCGCCCGGTCGACCAGCGAGACCTTCGCCGCGCCGCGGTTGCGGACGTAGGCGAAGCGGCCCGTGAAGGTCACCGCGTCCGGCGCCGCGAACCCGGCGAGCGCGTGCGCCACCGCGCCCGTCGCGGCGTCGAGCAGCGCGACCTCGCCCGCGGCCGGGTTCAGCGCGAAGGCGAAGCGCCCTCCCGGATCGAACCGGAGCGCGCCGAGCCCCGGCTTCAGGGCCACGCGCCCCGCGACGGCGCGGCGCGCGGCGTCGAGGATCGCGACCTCGCCGCGCGCGCCGAGCGCCACGTAGACCACGCCCGCCTCGTCGCTCGCCGCGATGGAGACGGCGCCCTCGCCCACGGCGACCTCGCCGAGCGGCTCGAGCGCGCCGGCGTCCACCACCGCGACCGACTCCCCCCGCCCGCTCGTGATCCAGGCGGCGCGGCCGCCGCCCGTGAAGGCGATCTCGTGGTGGCCCGGGCCGACCTCCAGCGTCCGCAGCACGTCGGTCGAGCGCGCGTCGATCACGCTCACGGTCCCGTCGCCGTCGTTGCCCACCCAGACGGTGCGCCCGTCGGGGGAGACGACGACGCGCGACGGGTCCGCGCCCACGGGCACGTTCGTGCGGACGAGCCCCCGCCGCGTGTCCACGACCGCGAGGCCGCGCCCGCCCCGGAGCGTGACGTAGAGGCTCTCCCGATCGGGGTGCAGCGCGAACGATTCGCTGGGGCCCGCGAGGGTGACGACGCTCCGGAGCTTCGTCCTGCCGAGGGCGACCTGCGGGTTGATGGCCGACAGGGTGTTGTCCTGGTTGAGCGTCCAGAGGAGGTAGGCGTTCATGTCCACCTCCGGGCGCACCGACAGGAGGCCCGCCATGAAGCTCTTGATCTTCCCCCGGCAGCGCTCGTCGTCCGCCGCGTCCGGCGCCGCCTCCGCCGCGCCGGCGGCTCCGTCGTCCGCCTCGCCGCGCCGCGACATCCACCCGAGCGGCGCGAGGCCGCCCACCGGCGCGCCGGTGGCCGCGTCGGTGACGGTGAACTCGGCCACGGCCTCGGCGCCCGCCGCGGGCGGCGCCGAGGCCGCGGCGGCGCTGCGGTCTGCGCCGTCGCGGCCCCGGTCCAGCGGGCGCAGGGCGAACGAGATGGAGAGCCCGTCCCGCTCGACCCGGCTCGCCGCCGGCGAGGCCGGCACCTCCGCCGGCACCCCCGGCCCCTGCGCCGGCGTGGTCGGCGCCTCCGCCGGCACCCCCGGCCCCTGCGCCGGCGTGGTCGGCGCCTCCGCCGGCACCCCCGGCCCCTGCGCCGTCGGCCCGGCGCCCTCGCGCTGCGCGCCGAGCAGCGCTTCCCCCCGGCTGCAGCCGAGCGCCGGGGCGGCGCCGAGCCAGGCCAGCGAGAGCCACACACCGCGCGCGCCCGTCCAGGTCCGTCGCATCGAGAGCCCCCTCCTTCCGCTCACGGCGTGAGCCGCACGATCCCCCAGAGCCCGCCGGCGACCATCGGGTTCACCTGATCGAGGTAGAGCCGATCGCCGGGGACCGCGAACATCCCGCCCGCCCTGAAGTACGAGATCATGTTCCACGCGGTCATCGGGCCGATGCCGCTCTGCGCGCCGACGGCGAACGACTTGCGGTTCCGCCCCATGAACCGGGACCCCGCGCCCTCCGCCCACGGGTTGTGCGCCCACTCCATCCCCCAGAGGCTGAAGGAGTGCTGCCGCCGGTGCCCCGAGGGCTGCAGCACGCGGACCCGCAGGCGGTCGTAGACGCTCATCTTGAAGACCGGCGTCGCCGGATCGCCGTGCGCCGCCGAGCTGAACGCGTCGCTGAGATCGAGGCCCTCGACGCCGCCGAGCCGCGTCTCCGGGGGCACGCCGAGCCGCGCCCAGAGCGGCGTGGTGCGGTAGTTGAACGCCCGGTGCCCGGAGTTGTCCGAGTCGACGTCGCCGACGATGTTCCGCAGCGCGGTCCCGCAGTCCAGCGACGCCGTGGCGCAATGGAACGCCGCGTCGTCGGAGTGCAGCGCCACCTCGTCCTGGTAGAAGAGGACGATCTCGCGGAACCAGATCTCGGCGCCGCTCGGATCCCGGTATTTCACCTGGACCGCCGCGCGCGTGTCCCGGTTCGTGTCCCAGACGGCGCCCTCCGGCTCGACGATCAGCGCCCCGATCGCGCCGTGCATCGGGTGGTTCACCACGTCCGCCATGTCCTTCAGGTTGATCGCGCCGAGCTCGACGGGGGTCCACCGCACGCCGCCCCCGGGCTCCACGGCGACGTCGCCGGCGTACCAGGTGTATTTCCGCCGCTCCCCGGGCGCGACCGTCTGGTCGCCGTTCTCGCCCACGTTCGCGCCGTCGCTCGTCACGACGTCGTAGGCCACGAGCTGCGGGTGCAGCGACACGCGGTTCGACGGCCTCACCTGGTTCACGTTGAACCCGTCGACGATCGGCGAGTTGTAGTTCCAGTGCGGCGTCTTCGGCGGGCTCTCGGGCAGCTCGTTGACGAGCGTCACCTCGACGCACTCCCCGGCCGCCGCGCGCAGCACGAGCGGCTCCGGCGGGCGCGCGCCCGACCGGACCGCGGCCAGATCGCCCGCGAGCACGAACAGGATCGCGTCGGGATCGTAGAGCCCGTGCGTCGCGTTGTAGGTGAGGCGGCCGCCGGGCAGGTTGCCCTTCGCGGCGATCGCGTGGACCACGTACGACCTCACGCGCGCGTCCGGCGGGCACACCCGGGCCTGCTCCTCCGGCACGTCCGGCGGCGGCGCGCCCGGCAGCGGCAGGAGGTCGGGCACCGGCGCGCGCGCGCTGTGGACGCGCAAGAGGCCCCACATCCCTTCCCAGACGTCGTCCGACGCCGTGCTCTGGTAGAGGTAGTCCGCGCCGCCGGCCGCGTTCTTCACGAACACGGGGGCCGCGTCGAGCGCGAAGTCCATCTGCTCCGAGGCGCCGATCGCCTGCCCGTTCGAGAAGCCGCTGTCCTCGTCGTCCATCTCCCGCCGCCATTTCCTCCCGTGCACCGAGAAGACGTGCTGCTCCGCCTGCGCGCCCTGGGAGAGGCGGATCAGCGTGCGATCGCCCTCGTAGGCGCGCAGCAGCGGCGTGGCGGGGTCGCCGTGCACGAGCGAGCTGAAGACGTTGTGCATCTCGCCGGCCGGGCCGGCCTTCTGGGCGACCTCGCCCGTCGCGCAGCTGCGCTGGGCGATCCTCAGCGGGATCGGCTCGTTCCGGTAGTTGATGAGCCCCGCCCCCGGGTCGCGCCACGAGAGCGGCTCGGGCGCGGAGCCCTCGTGGGTGACCGCGGCCGGCAGCGCCGCGGTCGTCTGCGTCGGCGGGTTCACCGGGTTGCCGCACTCGTCGTAGACGATCGCGTAGTCGGCGAGGCTCAGGTTGAACTCGCGGAAGGGCGCCCGGCCGTCGCCGTCCGGGAACAGGATGTCGGCGCGGTAGCTCGTCGGCCCGCCGTCGCTGCGGCCGCCGAACATCTCGCCCGTCTCCGGATCGCGCCAGAGCGAGCCCGCGGGCTCGACGACGAGGCCCGCGTACAGGCCGTGGTGCTGGTGCGACGAGGCCGAGAAGTGATCGTGGGTGAAGGCCGTGCTGAGGGCGCGCTCCTCGCCGGCCGAGCTCACGATCGGATCGGCCCACCAGCGCTGCGTGGTCGTCTGCGCGCCGAGCGGCGCGCTGCGCAGGCGCGGGTGCCGCCTCGCCGCGAGCGGCACGCGCGCGCCCGACTCGCCGACGGCGCCGTCGGCCGCCAGCGCGCCGCCGAGGGCGTTGGCCGCGTCGATGCGCGCCACCACCTCCTGCGCTGCGAGCGTCCCGTCCTCGTAGTTGAAGCCGTTGGCCCCGCCGTCCGACGACGTCACGTCGAACTTCACGAGGTGGATGTGCTGCCCGATCACGTCGGTCGGCGTGTCGATCTGGAAGTCGTCGAGCGCGAGCCGGTCCGGGATGGTGTTGGTCGCGTGGAAGACGACGCACTCGCCGGATCGCGCGCGGATGAACAGCGGCTCCGGCGGCCTCGTGCCCTCGAGCGTGGCCTCCACGTCGCGCTCGAGCACGATCGTGCGCGCCTGCGGATCGTGCCACCCGGCCCCGTTCACGGGCGCGTCGAGCTGGACGTAGGCCGCGCGGTAGGTGCGCACCGGCGCGTCCGGCGGGCAGGGGTCGGCGTACGGGGCGCCCGCGGCCGGCGGCTGGCCGTTCACGAGGAAGATCGCCGGCTCGCCCTCGGCGGTGAACGACGGGTATCCCTTGACGGGGAACCCGTAGCGCGGCGTGACGGGCACGGCGCCCGGGAACGCGCCCGCGTGGAACTTCATGGCGGCGGCCTCCGCCGGCGTGCCGTCCTTCGGCAACAGCTTCACGTTGGCCTCGTGGATCTGCACGTCGAAGTCGCCGCGCACCCCGAGCTCCGCCCCGCCCGACGGGACGCTCGTGATGAGGTGTCGCGGCAGCCCGCCGTCGTGCTCCATGTCGCGCGGCGGCTGCGAAGCCCGGTGTCCGGCGAGCGCGGCGACGTAGAAGGGATACCCCCGCATGGCCGGCCGCACCGCGGTCCGCCCGTCGGGCAGCGCGACCGTCGTCGGCGCGTCGGTCGGCATCGGCGGCAGCGCGGCGCGCGGGAGGGGCACGACCGCGGGCGTCGGCGTCCCGCCGGCGAGCTCGCCGTCCGGGAGCGCGCGGTCCGGCGTGCCCGCCTCGAAGACGTCGTGGCTGCGCCAGAGCCCCCACATCCCCTGGACGAAGTGGGGATACAGGTGGCAGTGGTAGATGGAGTCTCCCGCGGTCAGGTTGCGGTTGCCGCCGCCGCCGTACGTGATGTCGTAGGTGAACCCAGCCCTCGGCCCGATGGTCTGCGAGTCGATGTAGGCGCCCTTGTCGTTGCTCGGCGATCTCAGCCACTGGTGGCCGTGGACGTGGAAGACGTGCGTCTCGGAGGGGCCGGCGTGCAGGTTCCGGATGCGGACCGGATCCCCGAGGTAGCCGTGGGAGACGTTGGACGGGTCGTCCGGGTAGAGCGCCCTGACGGCGTTGTCGTCCTCGTCGCGCTCGATGTTCAGCGCCGGATCGCCGCTGGTCCACGAGCTCAGGAAGAACTCCTCGAACTTGCACTCCACGCAGTCCTTGCTCGGGCCGATCCTCCTCCGGTTGGCGAGCACGGCCGCGCCCAGGCTGGCCGCGCCGTAGTTGATGCCGAAGCCGCTGCGCACGCCGTGGTAGTGCGGGTCCCGCTGGAGCTCCGGGAAGGCCTGGACGGCGCCGAGCTCGTCGTGAAAGAGCACGGTGAACTCGCGGAAATACCCCACGTCCTCGGAGGCGGGCGTCCCGGCCTCGGTCTCGTCGTAGTCCGCGATGATCGCGTTGAGATCGCCGTGCACGATGTGCCCCTCGTCGTCGATCATCCGCAGGATGGGCACGCCGGACGTGTCGACCGCGCGGTAGTTGATGCGGGGCGTCCCGTCGGGGTTCGGGGGGTCGAGGGAGGCGGCCTTGAGCTCCTCGGCCGTGACCTGCGAGCGGTAGGCGACCGCGCCCACCGGCTCCACGTGGACGGCGCCGAACAGCCCCTGGGCGATCTGCCGCAGCGGCCTGCCGATGCCGTCCGCGCCCGTCATGGCGCCCGCGCTGTGCATGAGGAACGTGCCCTCGCGGCCGGCGAAGAGCTCGTACCTCCGCGTCTCCCCCGGCGCGGCCAGCGCGCTCTCGTTCTGCCCGACGTTGCCGCCGAGCGCCTCGAGGTTCCGGATCTGGAGCCCGACCACGTGGATCGAGGCGTCCCGGGTCGACGGCGTGGCGTCCGACAGCGGCCCGTCGGACGGCGCGAGCCAGTTGGTGAAGGCGATGGAGAGCCTGTCGCCGGCGTTCACCCGCAGGACGAGCGGCCTCGGGCGTTTGCCCGGCCGGAGCGCCGCGTTGCCCGGCCCGACGGGCCTCGCCGGATCCGCGGCCACCACGTCCCGGCGGAGCGCGTACACCATGCCTGCCGGGTTGAACGCGCCATAACGATCATAAACATACATCTGATCGATGGCCACGACGTCGGCGAACACCGTCCTCCCCGACGCCGGCACATGCAGGGCGTCGCTCACCGCTTCCTCGCTCTGCGCCACGCTCTCCTCCTCCTCGGGAGGCGCGCCGGCGTCCGAGCAACCAAGGGCAGTCATCGTCACCGCGGCCCATGCGAGCCGCCAGGAAAGCCTCATCAACACAGGTTTCTCCCTACCCCGAGCGGAGCCTAGAAGTGGGCGCTCATGTCGTTCGTCCGCGCAGCGCAGCCATCCCCCGAGGCCGTTCAGCTGGCATGGTGGTTTGTCTCCGCATTTCCTCCAGGTCAAGAATGGTTACGAAATTATGCATTGTCGCCCAGTCGCGGCGCGACGCTGCTCTGGACAGACCCGCGGCCAGCTCGGCGGTGGTTCTGTCCTCGTCACGAGCGCGCGCCGGCGCTCCCGCCCCCGCGGCTCACGGCCGTCGCGCGGGCAGCGCGGACGGCTTACCGCGCCGAGGAGCGTGCCTGTCTCGGCGCCGCTCCGTTCGTTGACAGGACTGTCCGTGGTCGTATCGAGACGTTCGTCCCCGACGCGCCTCGATGGATATCTCCACGGCGCCTCGCGGACCGCCAGGGCGACGCGCACGGAATTCTCACAGGCCACCCCAAAACGAGAGGTAGCTTACATGAAGGCGCGCTCGGGGGCAGGCGGGCATGCGGGAAGATCGTTGATCTTTCTTCCCGCCTTGCCGCCTTCACGGCTCAATCCAGCCGCCACCCCGTCAGAAAGCGACGCAGACGGCCTCGTCGATCCGGAGCACGGACTCCTGGTTGAAGCGCTGCTTGTACTGCTCGCGGATGGCGTCGATCGCGTCCGAGGCAGCCTGTCCGCCGTCGTGGAGGAGCATGATCAGCCGGCTGTCCTCGCGGATCAGCTCCCCCGTCGACGCGAGGTACTGCCCGTCGACGTCGAACTGCGTCAGCCCGTCCTCGAAGCGCGGGGTCACGACCGTGTCGACGAACTCCTCCCATTCCTCCTGCGTCACGGGTGGATCGTCGCCCCGGTCCATCCCGAAGAAGAGATCGGTCCGTATCATCGGATCCCCGCTCTCGCAGGTGAGCTCGGCGGTGAGCGCAGGCTGCGTGTCGTCTTCCTCGGCGCTGTAGCACCCGGTCGTCGCGAGGAGCGCGGCGGCGAGCGCATGCAGGATCGATCGGGTGGGCATCGAAGCTTCCTCCGGTGGTCTGGCGGCTCGATCAGTCAACCACAGGGGCGCGAACGATTGCAGTGTCTTCAGGAGCCGCCCGGCAGAAAAGGCGCACGTGTCGCCCGGCCTTCGCCCTGCGCTGCCCCCCCGGCGCCGGCGCCGGCGCACGATCGCCCGAAGCGCCGCCGGTACTCCTCCGGCGTGACCTGGAGCGTGCGCTGGAATGCGCGCCGCATCCGCTCGTCCGTGCCGAAGCCGCAGTCGCGCGCGAGCTGCTTGATCGACGCGCTCCCCCCCTCCAGGCAGGAGCGCGCCAGCTCCAGCCGCGCCGCCTCGACGAACTTCGCGGGCGTCGTCTGGAGCGTCCGCGTGAATGTCCGCGCGAAGTTGCGGGGGCTCATCCCGGCTTTCTCGGCCAGCACCTCGACGCGCAGGTCGGCGTCGAGGTGCCGCAGGGCCCACCCGATCACGCGCTGCAGCGGCCCCGTGGCGGCCGTCTGCGCGAGCAGCGGTCGGCTGAACTGCGACTGTCCGCCCGGGCGTTTGAGGAACACCACCATGCCTCGCGCCACCTCGAGCGCGACGTCGTACCCGAGATCCTCCTCCACCAGCGAGAGCGCGAGATCGATGCTCGCGGTCGTGCCCGCGGACGTGTACATCTTCCCGGACCGCACGAAGATCGCGTCGGGATCGACCTCCACGGCGGGAAACTGGCGCGCGAGCGTGGCCGCCGCGAGCCAGTGGGTGGCGGCTCGGTGCCCCGCGAGCAGCCCCGCGGCGGCGAGGATGAAGGCGCCCGTGCAGACGGCGCCCATGCGCCGCACCTCGGGCGTCGCCGCGCGCAGCCAGCCGAGCAGCCGGGCGTCTCGCATCGCTTCACGGGGCTCGCCCCCCGCGACCAGCACCGTATCGGCGCGGGGGTCCACGTCCTCGAGCGCCTTGTGGGCGACGATCTGCACCCCGGATATCGTCCGGATCCCGCCGCCCGACACCGTGGCGATCTCGACGGCATACGCCGGGGGAGCCCCGGCGCGCTTCGGGACGGCAAAATTCGACGCGAAGGCGAAGACCTCGACGGGCCCCACCACGTCGATGGCGCTCGCGCCGTCGTAGGCCACGACCACGATCCGGCGCGTCGGCGCGTCGCGCCTCGCGGTCGGCGCGCCTCGCGGAGCGATCTTCGCGGGACGGGTCCGCTTCACGCGAGGACGGTACCCGCTGCGCACCTGGCCGCAACGACAAAGTACCCGCATTTCCTGCCAGGCCTCCCGCCGAGGCGCGGGCCGAGCGGCGCCTCGCGCCCGCGCGCCGCGCGCCGCGTGGCAGAAAATGCAGGCGCTTCGTCTCTTTGCCTGCCCGCGCGCGGGGCAGGATCACGGGCACCGCTCGCGCAGCGCGCGCCCCTCGCGTCCGCGCGTGAGCCAAGAAAGGACTCCACGATGAGCGTTCACGACGATCTCACGTTCACGTTGCCCCTGAGCCTTCCCGTGGAGCGCAAGCTCCAGGTCGCGCTCTTCGTCTGCCCCGGCTTCTTCCTGCCCGACAACATCGGCATGCAGACGGTGTTCGGGCTCCTGCCCAACGTGGACCTGCACCTCGTATGGAAGAACAGGGACGAGATCGCGGGCATCCCGCGCTTCACGACGCGGGCCACCACCCCCTTCAGCGAGTGCCCGAAGGCGCTCGACATCCTCCATGTGCCGGCGGTCCCGCCCCAGATCATGGAGGATGAAGAGTCGCTCGCGTTCCTCGCGGAGTATGGCGGCCGCGCGGCGTGGTTGTCCGGTGTCTGCGGGGGCGCGCTGATGCTGGGCGCCGCGGGCCTGCTCAGGGGCTACCGGGCCACCACGAACTTTCACCTGCACGACCAGCTCGCCTTGTACGGCGCGATCCCCACCAAGGGGAACGTGGTGGAAGACCGGAATCGGCTCACCTCGGGGCCCGTCTCCGGCGGCTTCGATCTCGGGCTGCGCTTGCTCGGGCGCCTGTGCGGCGACGAGGCTGGCAGGGAGTGCGAGCTGGAGATGGAATACGCGCCGGAGCCGCCCTACGGCACGGGCAGCCCCGAGCTCGCCGGGCCAGAGCGGACGGCGAGGTCGCTCCAGAGGATGGCGCAGCTGATCGAGGCGACGCGCCAGGTAGGCCTCCGCGCTTCCCGGAGGCTGGAGATCGCCTGAGCCGCGCTGCCGTCCACGCCCCCGAGCGGCGACACACCGCCCAGCTCGCCGGGCCGCTGCCCCGCCGGGTGGCTCTCCCCAGGGAGCAGGCGCGGCCTCTCGCCCGGGATCGACAGAAAGCTCGACCGCGCCGACGATTCCCTGAAGGACCAGGGCGCTCCCCGGCATTCAAAGGCCAGGGATGATCCGGAAGCCAACGGCGCGGCCACGGCCGGCCACCGGCGGGTAGGAGCTGGTCCGTGGGCGGGCGCCGACGGCCGACGACGTCGCGTCGCTCGGTCCCGGCATGTCAGCCCCTGGCCACCTTTGTAAAGAATATTTAAAAAGAGGGCTGTTCCGCGAGCATGCTGAAGAATGGACTGAACGCGCCGCTGGCCTGCTCGTGGCCGTTCACTGCGGTCGGGCGCTGTGCCCGTAACGGAGAAAGCATTCATGGGAAGCTCGAAGATGGGGCTGTTGTTGGCGTGCGGGGTCGGGATGGCCCTGTTCGCCGCGGGGTGCGCCGATGCGGAGGAGGAGGCTCCGGAGCGCCTCGATGAGGTCGCGCAATCTCTCCCCCTCGCGGATCGGCTCGCGCAATGCGCGCAGGATCCGCGCGTGATCGCCGGGCTGGTCACGCAGGACATCTGCGCGGGCGCGGGCGTCTTCTTCAACGAGACGTTCGATGGCAACGGCCGCACCTGCGGCACCTGCCACCCCGTGGGCAACAACACGACGCTCGACGTCCAGTTCATCCGCAACCTGGACCAGACCAACCCCAATGACCCGCTCTTCGTCTTCAGGCAGGTGCCGGAGCTCGCCGACCTCGAGACCTCGGATCTGCTGGACGACGCGGCCATCCTCGAGAACGTGGACGACTTCAGCGATCCGACGCACCGGTTCGTCTCGCGCGGGGTGAACCACCTCCTCTCGCTGAGCACCAGCATCCGGGCGGACTCGGGGGACGGCACCACCAACCCGCCCGCGGAGCGCACGGGCTGGGGCGGGGACGGATCGAGCGACGGCACGCTGCGCGGCTTCCTCAAGGACGCGGTCACCCAGCACTTTCCCAAGCGCCTCGATCGCGAGCCGGGCGTCGATTTCCGCCTGCCGACGCCGCAAGAAGAGGAAGTGGCCGAGGCCTTCCAGCTCAGCCTGGGCCGGCTGAACGAGCTCGATCTGGCGAGCGTTCGCCTGTCCGACCCGGAGGCCGAGGACGGCCGGCAAGCGTTCATGGACCCGAACCGCGGCCGCTGCAACTTCTGCCACCAGAACGCCGGCGCCAACTTCCAGGACACCGGCAACAACCGCAACTTCGACACCGGCACGCGCACCAAGGGGTCGCCGCTCAACGGGGGCACCTTCGGCGAGGGCGAGTTCCTCGCGGACGGCGGCTTCGGCGGGCGAGGGCTGCCGGCGCCCAACTTCGACTCCACGGGCATCGGCTTCCCGAACTCTTACGGCAATGGCACCTTCAACCCGCCGCCCCTCATCGAGGCCGCGGACACGCCGCCGTTCTTCCACAACAACCTGCAGATCAACGACAGGGCCGATCCGGGCATCAACGATGCCGTCACGTTCTACGCCTCGACGCCCTTCAACTTCTCTCCCGCCGCCCAGGAGCTCGAGCAGCGCTTCGGGACGCCGCTCAACCTCCAGCCGCTCGACTCCAACGCCATCTCTCGTTTCCTGCGCGCGCTGAACGCGGCCTTCAACGTCGGCATCGCGAAGCAGCGGCTGGACGCTGCGCGGGTGCTCGTCGACAGCTTCGCGAACACGCGCGCCGACGTGCAGCAGAAGCTGATGGAGCTCGCCCGCGTCGAGATCGACGACGCCATCGAGGTGATGGCCCCGATGACGTTGTACCCCGCCGCGGCGCAAGAGCTCGACCTCGCGCGCGCCGAGATCGCCCAGGGCCTCGCGACGGGCTCGTCGACCGAGCGCCGCAACCGCATCGTGAACGCCATCTCGCACGTGACGGCCGCCCGGTCCCAGTTCGGTCAGAACATCACGTTCGTGCTCGGCCAGGGCAACCTGATGTACTGAGCGCGGCCGGGCTCGCCGTGGCACATCCGTGCCACGGCCCCTCCCGCCCGTCGAAGGGCCCGCCTCCGGTCCGCAGCCCGCGCCAGGTCTGCCCGCCCTCGATCCAGGGATCGATCTCGGAGCCCACGAGCCCCTCCCCCGCCCACCCGCCATTCCTGGCGGCGCGCCCCTCACCTGCCGATCGTCCTGGCACCTCGCTTGCTCACTGCAGCCGCAGAACGCGCAAGGACGAAACTTGCGCCACGTTGTGCCGCAGAAAGGACATCCACCTCCATGACCATGCAGAAGAAGCGCAAGGTGCTCCGGGCTCCCTTCATCGTGACCGTCGCCGCGGCGGCCTCGCTCGCGGGCGCCGTGGCCCTGCCGGGGTGCGACCCCACCGTGCAGGGCGGCAGCTGTCCCGCGGAACTACCGGAAAGGGGATCGAGCTGCGACGCGGACGACCTCGCCTGCGACTACATCGACTCTTGCGACAATCCCATCGACTACCGGTGTGTGGACGGGGCGTGGCAGGTGGAGGCAGAGATGTCCTGCAACCCGCCGCCGCCGCCGGAGTGCCCCGAGCAGCTGCCGGAGGCCGGCAGCGGGTGCTGGCAGCTCGGGGCGAGCTGTGCCTATTCCGACCCCCCCGATTGCCCCGAGCCGACGATCGTGACCTGCGGCGACGACGGCGCGTGGTCCGTGACGGTCGCGGTCGCCTGCAACCCGCCGCCGCCGGGGTGCCCCGGGGTGATGCCGGAGAGCGGGGATCCCTGCGACGCAGAGCTAGGGACCTGCGGCTACATGATGATGACCGGCTGCGGTCCGATGCCGATCGACGCGGTGTGTGTCCTGGAAGACGACACCTGGCGCTGGCAGGTGCACGAGATCGCCTGCAACCCGCCCCCGCCGGACCTGTGCCTCACGGCCGCCACCGCGGAGGCATGCACGAGCCTCGGGCCGACGTGCCAGTGGCTTGTGCCAGGCTGTGCCGACGACACAGGGGCTCCGGCCCTGTCCGCGGCGGGCTGCTTCCCGAGCCTGCCGTGTGAGACCGACGACGTGTGTCCGGCCGGGACCCTCTGCGAGGAGGTCGTCGTGAACCCCTGCGTCGCGTCGTCTCCCGACGGGGTGACCTGTGCTGCGTGCGGATTGTACACGAACGTCTGTGTGCCGCCCTCCGCGGCGACCACCACGTCGGGGTGAGCCCCTCCGCGGCCGGCGCGCTCCGCCTCCCGTCTTGCCCCCGCCGGACGCCATGCCCTAGAACACCGGTCACGTTGATCGAGCGAGAGATGAACCGCCAAGGACGCCAAGGACGCCAAGATATTATCTTCTTCTTGGCGTCCTTGGCGCCTTGGCGGTTCGAACTTCTGCTCGTTTCAGGCTGGTTCACCCCGTTTGCCCTTCTAGCGTGACCCCATGACGCACGACCCCGACGCAAAGCAGGACGGCACCGCGGGCGCGGAGCAGGCCCCGCGCGAGCGGCCATCGCCCGTCGCTCGCGCGCCCCTCCCGCCCGCGAGCGACGCGGTGCGGGCCGAGTGGGGGCGGCGCGTCGAGGCCGAGTATCGCTCCGCGGCGATCACACAGCACCTCACGCTCTGGCTCATCCAGATGGGCGCGTCGCCGGATCTCATCGACGACGGCCTGCGCATCGTGAAGGACGAGCTCGCGCATGCGCGCCTCAGCCATCGCGTGCACGCCGTCGCGGGCGGCGGGGCCTTGCCGGCGCTGCGCCGCGAGACCCTCGGCCTCAGGAGCAGCGGTGACGAGCCGCTCGAGATGGCGGTCGCCCGGGCGGGCGTGGAGGTGTTCTGCCTCGGGGAGACGGTCGCTGTCCCGCTCTTCAAGGTGCTCCGCGAGGGGTGCACCGTCCCTGTCGCGCGCCGGGCGCTCGACCGCATCCTGCGCGACGAGGTGCGGCACCGCGATTTCGGCTGGACGCTGCTCCGGTACCTGCTCGAGCTGCCGTGCGCGCCCGCCGTGCGGCAGCTCTGCGAGCGCGAGCTCCAGGCCATGTTCATGCGGCTGCGCCGGAGCTACATGCCCCCCGGCGGCGCGAAGCGCGCGGCGATCTCGGACGACGACCGCGCCTGGGGCCTGATGCCGGTCGCCCGTTATGGCGAGATCCTCGAGCGCGCCATCGAACGGGACTACGTGCCTCGCTTCGGCGAGCATGGCCTCGACGCGGCCGCCGCGTGGCGCCGCTCGGCGAGCGCGCCCGGCAGGACCGCCGCGCCTACCTGAGCCGGCCGCGCCCGCCCTCGACTGGCGCTGGCGGGGACGCTGGAGGAAGGCGACCGGGCCGATATCGAGCCTCCCGACTCAGGCCCGGTGCAGCCGGAAGCCCTGCTGTCCCGCCCCGTCGAGCCCGTCCTTCAGCTTCATCGACGGGATCTCGTAATCACCGCGGTTCTGCGGCCGGTAGGCGATCGGCCGCTCGGTGAACAGCCGCTCGAGGCGCCGGTCGAGGTCGGTCGTGATGGCCCGGAAGCGCTCCTCGTTCATCCGCTCGGCGCGGTAGACGACGAACGGATCCAGCACCGAGAAGCCGGGGTAGAAGAGGATGCCGTGCTGGATCGGGAACAGCAGGTCATCCATCGGCCCGTTGATGCCGCGCTCCGCGTAGTGCTCGGCCCAGCCGCCGACGGTGACCACGAGCATGGCGCGCTTGCCGGCGAACACGCCCTCGCCGTAGCGGTCGCCCCAGCGCCGGTCCGAGTGCTCACCGACGCCGTAGGCGAAGCCGTGCGCGAAGACGCGCTCGACCCAGCCCTTCAGGATCGCCGGCATGGAGAACCACCATAACGGGAACTGGAGGATGACCGCGTCGGCCCAGAGGAGGCGCCGCTGCTCCTCGGCCACATCCGGTGTCTGCGTGCCATGGACGAACGCGCGGTGGGAGGCGTCGATGACGTCCAGGGGTGCGCCTTCGGGCTCGGCCGGGAAGTCGGCGCGGTCGAGCGCAGCCTTCCACCCTTGCGCGTAGAGATCGGAGACGAGCACCTCGTGCCCGGCCGCGGTGAGCGTCGTAACCATCCGGTCGCGAAGTGCGCCGTTCAACGAGCGCGGCTCGGGATGTGCGTAGACGATGAGCAGGTTCATGGCATGTCCTTTCCGAGGAGCGTCTTCGTCTCCTCGTGGGGTGGCTCTCCGGACGTGCCCGGTGCAGCCGGGTTGATGCGTCGGAAGCTACGCCTCACCCAGGCATCGTTGAAATCGCGATTCTTCTGTGCTGCTATCATCTCGGTGGATACCAGCCGCCTCGACCTGAACCTGCTCGTCGCGCTCGACGTGCTGCTCGCCGAGCGCAACGTGACGAGGGCCGCCAGGCGCTTGAACCTCAGCCAGCCGGCGCTGTCTGCCCAGCTCCAGCGGCTGCGCGACCTCTTCGGCGACCCGCTGCTGCTCCCCGCGCAGCGCGGCATGACGCCCACGCGGCGCGCGCTGGAGCTGCAAGCGCCGCTGCACGAGGCGTTGGAGGGGGTGCGCGCCATGCTCGCCGCCGGCGCCGGCTTCGACCCCGCGACCGCCGAGATGACGGTCGCGGTCGCTGCGTCCGACTATGTGCAATACGCGCTGCTGATGCCGCTCGCCTTTCAGCTCCGGCGCGAGGCGCCCGGCGTGCGGCTCGCGTGGCGCCCCCTCGACGGCGCCCAGCTCGCGGACCAGGCGGAGCGCGGCGACGTGGACGTCGCCTTCATCACGCCCGAGACCGCGCCCGAGCACCTGCGCAGCAGGAAGGTGCTCGACGAGCGTTACGTCGTCATCGTCCGGCGCGACCACCCGCTGGTGTCGCGCTCCCTCCCCCTCGACCAGTTCTGCGCGCTCGACCATGTGGTGGTGAGCCCGCGCGGCGGCGGCTTCACGGGCGCGACCGACGCCGCGCTCGCCGCGCACGGACGTGAGCGGCGGGTGGTCCTGTCCGTGCCCTCGTTCCTCATGGTGCCGGAGATCGTGGCGCGGTCGGACATGGCAGCGCTCGTCCCCGAACGGGTCGCGCGCGACCACGCCGACCGGCTAGAGCTCCTGGAGCCCCCCGTCGCCGTACCTGGTTTCGCCATCGCCATGGTGTGGCACCCCAGGACAGCCCCAGCCACCCGGCGCTCACGTGGTTCCGGGACCGGGTGCGATCGCTGGTGGGGGACGTTGGATGAAGGTCACGCTCGCAGGGGATGGATCCCGCGGAGACGTTGCCCTGCGTGTGCCTCGTTCGTGGCCGGCCGCCGCAGGTGTGCCCCCGGCGACCGGGCCGATGTCGAGCGTGCCTCTCAGGGCGAGACCTCGAACAGGCACCGCGTGATCGGGAGGGCGACGTCTGCCCACACGTACAGGTAGTATTTCGTGCCCGGGACCAGCTGCTCGGGGCTCCCCTGGGCGGGATACCCCTGCTTCGTATTCGGCAGGACCTCGCCGTAGGTGATACCGCTCTTCACGGGCTGGGCGCTCGCGGGCACGTCGAGCCGCCAGATCGTCCCTTCGGGCAGGTCGAAGTTGGGCGGAGCGCCCGGGTTCTCGGCGTCCGCCGCCAGGATGTAGACGTAGCGGGCGTCGCCGCCGGCCCAGGTGACCTTGCCTGCGGCGTCCACGCCTTCCCCTTCCGTGCAATCGGTCGGCTCGTAGAGGCTCTGCTGGTAGAGGGGCCCGCCGAACGGCGTCTCGTCGGCGAAATCTTCCCTCGTGAACCCGCGCCGCTGGAGCTCGCCCTCGAAGAAGGCGACCATACGCGCCGGGTCCGTGGTGGGCAGTCCGGCGACGTCGCGGGAGAAGCCGTTGTTCTGGTCCGCCGGATACGCGCCGAGCGCCGCCGAGGAGACCCAGCCGGCGGCCAGGGCGAGCCCCGTCGGATAGAAGCTGTCGGTCCAGACCGGCCCGGCCTCGATGTACCAGTTCGACGGCCCCGCGGCGGGCGCGGCCTTCTCCGAGTGGCAGCACACGCACCCGCACGCCTCGGTCTGCTCCGTGACCCAGGCGAGCTCGCCGAGCCATTCCGGATCGGAGAGGCGAGGATCGTCGCTCGGGGTCTTGAAATCGGAGGGAGGTGCGGGCCAGTACGGGCGTTGCGTGACGACCGGCTCGCACGACGCATAATCGGTGAACAGGCGGCCTGGCTCGGTGCAGCCCGAGATCGCGCCGAACGTGCAGACCTTGCCGTCGCTCTGCCCGGCCGGCTCGCCGTCCTTCGGGTCGACGCAGGCCTGCACGGGCCATTGAAAGACGGCGCCGGCCGTCCCGATGCCGGGGCCGGGCTCGCCGGTCGCGCCCTCACAGGCGGCGGGCTCGAACTCACCGCCGCCGAAGAGCTCGCAGCCGCGCTGGGTCGAGGCGCACTGGCTCGTGTCGTCGCCGGGGAGGACGAGGCTGTATTCGTCCTCGGTCCCGCCGCCGAGCACACACCGGCCGAGCGTCTGCGGATAGGCGCAGCTCTCGCGCGCGGTGAAGGTGGAGCCCTGGAGCGCCTTGCAATCGGCCTCCGCGGCCTCCGCGGTCCAGCCCGCGCCGGTGTACTCGCGGCACTCCTCGGCCTGGCTGAAGGCGTTCGTATAGACGCAATGACCCGGCGACACGAAGTCCGCTGGAGCCCCCGAGGTGGCCTTGTCCTCGGTCCCTTGGCAGGCGCCCAGCCCTCCGAGGGCCGAGACGAGCAGCGCTGCGCCCAGCATCACGTGTGGTGAACGGAGGAGCTTTTGCTTCACGGTCGAATCTCCTGAACGTGGCCTTCGATCGGAAGGCGATTGTATTTTGGATCACTATGCAGCCGGTGAACGCGCTGATCTATAGCGTTTGTTCATGACTGTTCAAGGTTTGCCAAAGAAATTTATGAAGGATGAGTGGAATATGACGTCCATGCCGTCATGGCACGATGCGTCATGGGCGACGAAGACGTCACATGACCTACCTGGGACGCCGCGAGCGGCGACAGGAGCTACACCGGGCAAGGTAGGGGGGAGTGGTCGGGGGGAGCTCGTCAGCGCGGGTCGAGGCGGCCGATGCGGGCCGTCGTCACGCCTCCCGAATCCCGGCGAAGCCGGTGGACAGCAACGGTTCGGCAGGGCCGATTCGTTGTGGGAGGCGGAGGACTCGAACACCGAGCGCGTTGTTCGAGCGAGAAATGAACCGCCAAGGCGCCAAGGACGCCAAGGACGCCAAGAAAAGGTGATGTCTTGGCGGCTTGGCGGCTCGAAATTCTGCTCGTTTCAGGCGGGTTCAACCCGCTTGTCGCTCTAGCTGACGTTGTACGCGAGCAGCGCGATGCCCGCCGCGATCATGACGATGCCGCCGATCTGCATCGTCGTGAGGGGCTCGCGCAGGTAGTAGACCGAGAAGACCGAGATGATGAGGAAGCCGCCCGACGTCATGATCGGGTACGCGATCGACAGGTTGATGCGCTTCAGCGCCAGGACATAGAACAGGATGTTCGACGCGAAGAGCACGAGCCCGAGCACGAGGTGGTAGTTCGTCGCGAGCGCGAGGCCCTTCTCGACCAGGGACAGCCCCTCCATCGAAGGGACGCGGCGCGACGCCAGCTTCATCAGGATGTTCGCGGTCGCGTTGAAGACGAGGGCGATGATCAGGAAGAGGTAACCTTGAGCCATGGCTGCAGTTGCACCGGGCGCCGGAGCCCGGGGGGGCTCGCCCGTTCCCGGGAGACCTCCGGCGCGGGGGCAGCACGGAGCAGTACCAGATCCGCGGCGACGACGGGAACAACAAAGTCCGGGTTCGGAAGGTCACCGCGCGCTCGGGAGGTCCCCTACACTCCTTTGGTACGTCCTCGTAGATTAACGACCTTATGCGGCCCGTAGATCGTCGAGCGCGAAGAGGACGCCGCGGCGGAGGGGGCCTCCCGCGTAGAGGCTTTGGTGAGACTTCGTTGCGCGCCGGCGCGATTTCGCGCGGGATCATGCGAGATCGCGATGGCCCGCCGCAGGAGCTGATGAGAGACTGCCGCACGCCATGAGCCTTGAACCTTCGGAAACACCTTTTGAGCTGCCGTTCGCTCCGGCGATCGCGGCCGTGGGCACGGCGGTGCCGCCTCACTATGCGACGCGCGAGGAGACGTGCGCGGGGCTGCGCCGGCTCTGGGCCGGCAAGGGGGACGCGCTCGCGCTCGTGGAGCGGGTCCAGCGGTCGATCGAGGTCCGGGGGAGGCACCTCGCGCTGCCGATCGAGGCCTACTACGACGCGTCGACGTTCGCCGAGCAGAACCGCCGCTGGAATACGTGCGCCATCGAGCTCGGGGAGGCCGCGTGCCGGGCGGCGCTCGAGCGGGCGGGGATCGCCGCCGAGGACGTGGACCACATCGTGTTCGTCTCGGTCACGGGCATCTCGGCGCCGAGCCTGGACGCGCGGCTCGTCGGGCGGCTCGGCTTCCGGCGCGACATCAAGCGCACGCCGATCTTCGGGCTCGGGTGCGTGGCCGGCGTGGCCGGGATCGCGCGCGTCGCCGACATCCTCCGCGCCTATCCGGCGCACACGGCGCTGCTCCTGTCGGTCGAGCTCTGCTCGCTCACGCTGCAGCGCGACGACACCTCGGCCGCGAACGTGATCGCCGCGCAGCTCTTCGCGGACGGCGCGGCGGCCGTCGTGGTGCGCGGCGCGCAGGCCGCGTGGAACGACGCGCGGAGCGGCGCGGGCGGCGGCCGGGCCGGCGCGGGCGGCGGCCGGGCCGGCGCGGGCGCCGCGGCGGTGCTCGCGACGCAGGCCGTCTTCTACCCCGACACCGAGCGCATGATGGGCTGGGACGTCGTGGACAGCGGCTTCCGGGTCGTCCTGTCCGCGGGCGTGCCGGCGCTCGTGCGCGAGCACGTGCGGCGGGACGTCGACGGGTTCCTCGCGCGGCACGGCCTGTCGCGCGGCGACGTGCGCCACTGGATCGTCCACACCGGCGGGCCCAAGGTGCTCGAGGCGGTCGCCGAGACGCTCGAGCTGCCGGAGGGCGCGCTCGACCGCTCGTGGAGCTCGCTGCGCGAGATCGGCAACGTGTCCTCCGCGTCGGTGCTGTTCGTGCTGCGCGACTTCCTGGACGAGCCGCGCGCCCGGCCCGGGGATTACGGCGTGATGATGGCGTTCGGCCCCGGGTTCTGCTCGGAGATCGCGCTGCTCCGATGGTGAGCTCGGAGCTCCTCTACGTCGCCTTCGTGGGCGCCGTGTCGATCGAGCGGCTCGCCGAGCTCGTCATCTCGCGCCGCAACGCGCGGCGCGCCTTCGCGAAGGGCGGCGTCGAGGTCGGGCAGGCGCACTTCCGGGTGATGGCGCTGATGCACAGCGCCTTCCTCGCGGCGTGCCCGCTCGAGGTCTTCGCGCTCGACCGGCCGTTCCCCGGCCTGCTCGGGTTCGCGGCGCTCGCCGCCGCCCTGCTCGCGCAGGCGCTGCGGTACTGGGTCATCGTCACGCTCGGGGAGCAGTGGAACGTGCGGATCATCGTGGTGCCGGGCGCGCGGCCGGTCTCCGGCGGGCCGTACCGCTACCTGCGCCACCCGAACTACGCGGCCGTGATCGTCGAGATGGTCGCCCTCCCGCTGATCCACGGCGCGTGGCTGACGGCGCTCGTCTTCAGCGCGATCAACGCCGCGGTGCTCGAGGTGCGCATCCGCGCCGAGGAGGCGGCGCTCGGGCCCGGGTACGCGGCCGAGATGGGCGGGCTGCCGCGGCTCGTGCCGGGCCGCCGCGCTCCCCCGCCCGAGCAGCGCGGCGGGCCGTGAGCGCGACGACGAGGTGCGACGTCGCGGTGGTGGGCGGGGGGCCGGCGGGCCTCGCGGTCGCGATCGGCTGCGCGCAGCGGGGCCGCGAGGTGATCGTGCTGGATCAGGCCGCGTGGCCGATCGACAAGGCGTGCGGCGAGGGGGTGATGCCCGAGGGGTGCCGGGCGCTCGGTGAGCTCGGGGTGCTCTCCGGGATCGATCCGGCCGAGCGGGCGCCGATCGAGGGCATCCGGTACCTGCGCGCGGACGGCCTCTGCGTGGAGGCGCCGCTGCCGGCGCCCGGCGGGCTCGCGGTGCGCCGCACGGCGCTGTCGGCGGCGCTCTCGGAGCGGGCGCGGGCCGCGGGCGCGCAGCTCTCTGGCGACGAGCCGGCGCTGCGCGTCGAGCGGGCGGACGGCTGCGCGCGGCTCGTCACGCGGCGGCGCGTGGTGGAGGCGCGGTACGTGGTCGGCGCGGACGGGCTCGGCTCGCGCGTGCGCCGCTCGCTCGGCTGGGACGCGCCGCCGTCGGGCGCGCGCCGGCTCGGGCTGCGCCAGCATTTCCGGTGCGCGCCCTGGTCCTCGTTCGTCGAGGTGCACCTCGGCGACGGCGTCGAGGCCTACGTGACGCCCGCGGGGCCGCGGCGCGTCGGGGTCGCGTTCCTGTGGGACGGCGATCGGCTGGAGGGCCGCGTGTCGGCCGAGCGCCTCGTGCGCCGCTTCCCGGCGCTCGCCGAGCGGGTCGCGGGGGCGCCGGCCGACTCGACGCCGCGGGGAAGCGGCCCGCTCGAGCGGGCCTCGTCGCGGCTCTACGACGACCGCTTCGTGCTGGTCGGCGACGCGGCCGGCTACATCGACGCGATCACCGGCGAGGGCATCTCGCTCGCGCTGGTCGGCGCGGCGGCGCTGTCGGCCGCGCTCGACGCGGCGCTCCGCGGCGGCGGCGCCGATCCGCGGGCGGCGCTCGCGGCGCTCGCGGCGTACGAGCGCGAGTTCCGGCGCGCCTTTTTCCGCTACGCGCTGGCGACGCGCGCGGTGCTCTTCGTGGCGCGGCGCCCGCGCCTCCGCGACGGGCTGCTGTCGACGTTCGCGGTCGCGCCGGGGCTCCTCCGCGGCGCGGTCGCCGCGGTGCTGCGCCCGCGCTGAGCCCGGCCCGCGCCTTGTCGGACCAGGGCCGCTCGGATAGGCTCCGGCGCCCTCCAGGCGCCGGCGCGCTCGGAGGAGCGAACCGGTCGGATCCGGCGAGGAAGGAGCCTGTTACGTGCAATTGCCTGCTTTGGTTGTCGCAGAGGGGAGCGCGAAGGGGAGCGCCGAGGTGTCCCCTTCCGTCTCCGCGTCCGAGCGTCTCGTGAGCAGCACGGCGCGTCGGGGCTCCCCGCTCGAAGCGCGCGCCGGCCGGCGGCCGAGCCCGGGCGGCGGGCGCTCCGCTCCCGCGCGCCTCTGCGCGTTGCTCGCGCCCGCGCTGCTCGCCGGGTGTGGCTACACCGAGTTCGAGTGGCAGGTGCAGCAGGACAAGCTCACACGCCTCCAGCGCGACCTGCAGAGCAGCGAGCTGCGCATCCGCGAGCTGGAGCAGCAAGGCGCGCGCGCCGGCGCCCCGGCGCCGACGCCGGTCGCGGACGACCTCCTCGGCATGGAGGGCCCCGCCCCGGGCGCGGGGGCGCAGCGCGGCGCCGCCGCTGGCGGGCGCGCGGCGGCCTCGCCGGACAGCGCGGTGCTGCAGGCGTTCCTCCCGGTCGCCGCGGGCGAGGTCACGGTCGCGCCGCGCGACGGCCAGGTGGTCCTCTCGATCCCGAGCAGGCTCCTGTTCAAGGGGAACCGCGACGCGCTCTCCCCGGCGGGAGAGAAGACGCTGCGGGACATCGCCGCGATCATCCGCGGGAGCGAGCCGCTCCGGGCGCTCGGCTACCAGGTCGTCGGCCACACGGCGAGCGGCGCGCCGGCGGCGACCGGCGCGCCGACGGTGGCGTGGCGCAACGGCTGGGATGTGACGGTGGCGCAGGCGCGCGCCGTGATGCTGTTCCTGGCGCAGCCCAAGGAGGCCGGCGTGCCCCTCGCCCGGCTCAGCCTCGCGGCGTACGCCGATCTGGCGCCCGCCGACGCGGGCGGCGGCGCCCCGGCGCAGCCGCCGGATCCGCGGATCGAGATCGTGGTGGACGGGACGGCGCCGGTTGCCGCGAGCCCGACCGGCGGGGTTCGCCCGGCGACGGGCGCCCCCGCGACGGGCGCCCCCGCGACGGGCGCCCCGGCGACCGGTGCCCCGGCGACCGGCGCCCCGGCGACCGGCGCCCCGGCACCTCGCACCCCGGCGACCGGCACCCCGGTCCAGGAAGATACCTATCCCTGAACGTGATCCGCGGCTCGCGCGGCGGCCATGGTCAGATCCAGCGCCGCGTCGAACGGGCATAGGCCTCGTAGGTGACGCCGAACCGGCTGCGCAGCTGTCTCTCCTCGAACGCGATGTACCAGCGGTCGACGATCGCGACGAAGGCGGCCGCGAGCAGGAACGCCACCGCTGCGCCGCTCAGCATCGCCGCGCCCACGGCGGCGAGGCCCATGCCGAGGTACATCGGATTCCTGGACAGCCGGAACAGCCCGCGGGTCACCAGCCGTGTGGGCTCGGCAAAGGTGTTGATCTCCGTCCTGGCCCGGGCGAACTGCACGCGGGCCGCGATCGCCAGGGCGATCCCGAGCGCGAGCGGCAGAAGGCCGAAGGGACGGTATGGCTCCGGGACCAGCGACGGGCGTGGCAGCAGGGCGTGTGTCAGCCCGATGAGCGCGACCAGGACGAGGAGGAGGACCGGCGGGAGCAGCTTGTGTGCGAGAGCGTTCGAGGTGTTCACAGACTACGAGTCTAATGATCCGGTAGGCCGCGGAAGCTCGCGTTGGGAGGAGGAGGGATGAAGGGCCCGCGAAAGCCGCGCAAAGAGCCTCGCCAGGCGCGCTCACGGTTCCTCGTCGAGGCCATCATCGAGGCTGCAGCTCGCGTTTTCGACGCGCACGGCTACGACGGGGCGAACACGAACCTGGTCGCCAGGACCGCGGGCGTGAGCGTCGGGTCGGTGTACCAGTACTTCCCTGACAAGGACGCCCTCGTCACCGCGCTGCACGAGCGCCACGTGCGCCAGATGCTAGAGCTCCTCGAGCAGGTCGACGCGGCGGCCGACGGATCGTCGCTGCGAGAGGCGACGGAGGTGCTCGTCCAGAAGAGCCTCGATGTCCACCGGACGGAGCCGCGGCTGCAGCGGCTCCTCCACGCCGACCTGCCGACGCTGGAGCAAAAGCGCGCGCTGAGCGCGGCGAGCCGAGCCGTCTTCGAGCGCACGCGGCACCTGCTGCTGCGCCACAGGCCGGAGATCGTCCAGCCGGATCTCGATCTCGCCACCTACGTCGTCCTGCGCATGTTCGAGGAGCTCGTGCACGCAGCGGCCCTCGACCCACCTCCAGGCGTCGAGGACGGCCCCCTCCGGCGAGCGATCGCGGACGCGATCGTGGGGTACCTCACCACCGCTGCAGCGCCGGGTCGGCCGGGGAGCGCCACGGATCCGCGGTGACGCCGGCGCGTGTGTCGGATGTCCCCCGCGAGCCCGTCACGCGCCGCGCAGCGCCTCGACCCTCCTCTTGAGCGCCCCGGCATCCCCCAGCTCGCCCGCGAGCGCGCGCACCGCCTCCGAGGTGGCGGACGCCGCGGCCTCCTGGATCCGCGCCCGCAGCCGCCGCCCGCTCGCGACGAGGTAGGCCGCCGCGAGCGCCGCGGCCACCTCGTCGTCGGCGCCGCCGCCCTGGAGGAGCGACGTCGCCAGCGCGCAGAGCGCCTCGATGGCCTTGGCCACCTGGGCACCGTAGACGGGATGAGCCGAGTCGACGCCCTGCTCATGACACGCGGAGAGGCACAGCGCGGTGCTGGTGAGCCGCCCGCGATCGGTCGCCTCTCCCCTCTCCCACAGCCCCGACGCGCGCTGCTCCTCGAACATGCGCCCCACGCCGCCCGCGGGGGACATCGGCCCTCCGGGGGCGCCGCCCGGCGCCGGCGCAGACGCCGGCCCCGCCTCGGGCCAGCGCTGCGACGCCGCGGGTCCGCCGGTCGCCAAAGTGTCCGCCGAGCTGGCCGCGGCGCCCGTGGACCAGGCCTGCGGCGCGGGCGACGCCGGGGCCATGGGCGCGGCGCCCGTCGCCGGCTCCGCGTCGGCCCCGCGCAACCGGGCGACGATCCTGCCGACGACCCCGGCAGGCTGGGGCGGACTGAACGCGACGGGCGACGCCCCCTTGCTTCCCCCGCCCGGGGCCATCGCCGCCCGGAGCGCCCTCGGCGCCGCCCCGATCGACATCGGCGCCGCCCCGATCGATCCGGCGCGCGACACCACCCCCATCGTGGTGACCCCCCGCCCCGCGCGACGCTGGCCGGACATCCCCCACCCCGCCGGAGCGCTCACCGGCACGGGCCGCGCCTCGGGCTGACCGTGGACCCGCCGATCGCCCGTGCGCCGCTCGATCACCACGAACGACGCGTGCCTCGACGCCACCCCGTGCCGCACCGCGAGGTTGACGATGCGCTTGCGCATCGCCTCGGCGCGCTTGCCGGACAGCGCGCGCTCCGACGCCTCGAGCTCCCGCACCCGCGCGCCCGCCCACAGCGCCGGGAGCGCCGGCCGGGAAGCCTCCGCCGCGAGCTCGACCGGCACCTCGCAGTGGAAGGCCTCCCCGCGCAGCTTCCCGCGGAGGTGCAGCCGCCCCATGCCCGGCGCCCCGTAGCGCCCATAAAGCACCCACGGCTCGCCGTCGACGAGCGCGGGCGGCTCGGTCGGCGCGAGCTCGCCGGCGTCGACGCCCTCGAAGCGCGCCTCGATCCCGGCGACCCGGGCCGCCGTCGACCGCGCGAACTGCGCCGTGACCTTCTCGTCGATCCGCTCGCCCGGGTGGATGAACTCCGCGGCGCCCTCGGTCCGCCTCGCGAGCTCATACACGAGCAGATCGCTCACGTTCGTCCCGATGCCGAACGTGTAGACCCGCACCCCCTCGCCGAGCCCGACGACGCGGTCCACGATCGCGGCCTCGTTGCCCACCTGGCCGTCCGTGAGCAGCACGATCACGCGATCCCGGCCCGCGTCGTCGAGCATCTCCACGGCCGCGACCAGCGGCTGCATCATCTCCGTGCCCCCGTCCGCCTCGAGGCCCGCGACGAACCCGTCCGCGCGCTCGAGCGTCCCCTGCGTGAACGGCACGAGCGCCGGCGAGAGCGCCTGGAAGTCGCTCGAGAAGGCGATCACCCCGAACCGGTCGCCCTCGGCGAGGTGCCGGAGGCACAGGCGGAGCGCACGTTTCGCCTGCTCGATCGACTCGCCCTGCATCGACCCCGACACGTCGACCACGAACACCACATCGCGCCGGGCGGGGGCCCGCCTGCCGTCGAACAGGTCCGGCACGACGGTGATCGCGAACGTCCCTTCCTGGCCCGGACGCCGGTCGCACACGACGCCCGCCTGCACCCCGGGCGCGCCCGCGGCGAGCAGCACGATGTCCCGATCCAGCGCCGCCTCGTCGCTCCGGAAGGAGACGCGCTGCCGGTACCCCGCCTCCCGGCGCACCGCGAGGGCGTGCGAGGGGCTCTCGATCGCGACGTCGCGCCCGAGATCGAAGACGACATCCAGGCTGATGCCGTAATCGACCCGCGCGATCTCGGGGGAGATGCGGTCGGCGTCGGGCACGAGATCCGTCGGCGCCGCGGCGCCGTGCGCCGTGCGGTCTCCCCGAGGCGCGCCCGGGATGTACCGGGGCGCGACGAGGGTCGGGATCATGAGCCGCAGCGCCCCGTCGTCGACCCGGAGCGCCTGCACGAACGCGACCTCGACGACCGTCTCCTCCCCGGGCAGGAGGTTGCCCACGCTGGCCGTGAACACGTTGGGCCGCTCCTCGTCGAGCAGCGCCGCGCCGTGCCCCGTGGCGACCGCCTCGTCGTAGGCCAGGAACGCCTCCTCCCGCTCCTTGACCTCCCCTTCCAGCCTGCGCCCGGCGCACTCCATCGCGAAGCCCGCGATCGTCGCGTCGCTCGGGAGCGGGAACGTATAGATGGCCTCGATCGGCTTGCGCTCCTCGTTCCGGTAGCGCTGCCGCACCACGAGCCGCGCCGCGCCGCCGAGGACCTCCCCCGAGAGCGAGACGCCGAGCAGCGGGACCGGGTGGCCCTCCGAAGAGCGTAGACACGACGGCAATTTCAATGCTGCGGTGGTCGGGTTCATCGCGCGCCTTTCGGGGCAAGGGTGGAGTAGCGAGACTCGATATCGAGGGCGATGCGCCGCGAGCCCTCCGGCGCGTCGCTCCGCACGTGGAGCTCCACGCCCTCGGCGATCTCGACGCGCTCCCAGCGCTCGCCGCGCGGCGCTCCGGCGCCCGCGGGCGGCGGGAGCACCTCCTCCGGGCCGGGGCAGCGCGCCGCGGGCCCGCGCGGCGGCGCCCCCGAGGCGACGCGCTCGATCTCGTCCAGGCTCGCCCCGGCGAGGCGCGCCTGGATCTCCTCGAGCGGCAAGTGCGCCTGCTGGAGGACCTTGATCGCGCGCAGCCGGGCGAGGTGCTCGCGCCCGTAGGAGGTGTCCTTCCCGCGGAACTCGGGCGCCGGCAGGAGGCCGCGCTGCACGTAATAGCGCACCGTGCGCGGCGCCACGCCCGCCTCGCCCGCCAGATCGTCGAGCTTGTACGTCGTCACGAAGACCATCCTGAATCGAGACACTATAACTGTCAAGTAGACACTTGGCACCGCCCGCCGCCGGACGGCGAGCGCGCTCGTCATCGCAGGGAAGCCCGGGGCCCTCGCCTTCGTAGAGCAGACCGAGCCGGCGCGCGGCGTGGACCCGCCGGCGTGTGGCAGGGGCGCTCGCGGCGCTCGCGGCGCTCGCGGCGCCTTCAGCCGGTTCCGCCGGCGTGCGCGGCGGATTCGTGCGGTCGCGACGTGATCGTGCGCCCGCGAAGAATCGCGGTTGTCCGGGTGAAGGATGGACCACCCTCGGAGCATCAAGGCTCTCGGTAGGGCGAAAAGGAGATCGAAGGTTTTTATGAAGCTGACGCATCTTGGGCTTGTCGGACTGGCGGCGTTGATCGGGTGTGTGGCCGAGGAGCGGCGCGTGGAGGAGACGGGGCAGGTCGAGATGAGCCTGACCGGCGCGTCGGCCTCGGGCTCCGTGTACCGGCTGCGCGACGCCGTGGTGATGGTGCAGGGACCGGCGAGCACCCTCTTCTTCCAGACCGAGGAGCAGCCGAACCGCACCACGCTGAGCGCCGACGTGCCGGTCGGCAGCTACTTCACCTTCCTGCAGGAGGGCTGGCGGCTCGAGCGCGTCGGCCTCGACAACCTGATCGAGCCGGTCGAGGCGCAGCTCCTCTCGCCGAACCCCCTGGACTTCGAGGTGTTCCCGGACTCGCGCACGCAGGTGGCGCTCCGCTTCCGCGTCGACGCGGAAGACGTGGAGCTCCGGCAGGGCGCGTTCGACATCGCGCTCGAGGTCGAGGAGGCGGACCCCGCGACCGAGGGCCGCCTGTGCAGCAGCGACAGCGACTGCGGCGAGGGCCAGACGTGCTGTGTCAGCGGCTTCCTGGGCATGTGCACGCAGCTGGAGGACGGCGCCGAGTGCCCGCTGCCCGACCTGACGATCTCCGCGGAAACGGCGCAGGCGAGCCTCTTCATCTCCCACCAGGTCTTCCCGGCGGACAGCTGCGCGATCGTGGAGGGCTGCGTCGCCGCGGCGGGCGATCGCCGCCTGCTCAACTTCAGCACGGAGACGCCGAACATCGGCGGCGCCGACATGATCCTCGGCGACCCGAACCTCACCTCCGGCTTCGAGTTCTCCGCGTGCCACAACCACTACCACTTCGAGGGCTACGCCCGGTACGAGCTCCTCGATCCGACGGGCGCGATCGCCGCGACGGGCCACAAGCAGGCGTTCTGCCTGATGGACCTCTCGTCCGTGGGCACGCCGGGCGCGCCGTCCGCGCCGCGCTACCACTGCGGCTTCCAGGGCATCCAGCGCGGCTGGAGCGACATCTACGGCGCCGGCCTCGACTGCCAGTGGGTCGACATCACCGGCGTCGCCCCCGGGGAGTACACGCTCCGCCTCTCCGTCAACACGAACCACACGCTCCCGGAGAGCAACTACGACAACAACACGATCGAGGTCCCGGTGACGATCCCCGCGGACGTCCCGCCGGGCCCCGCCGAGCCGCTCGAGCCCTGCACCACCGGCGCCCAGGGCCAGGATCGCGACTGCGGCTGGTCGATCGCGCCCGGCTTCGAGGCCGCGACCTGCACCCCCGGCGAGCCGCTCGTCGTGGGCTGCGGCTGCTCCGGCGGCGTCTGCGCGGGCGACCCGATGATCCGGGTCTGCGACGGCGCGGCGGCGTCGGGGTGCACGGTGGCCGAGGCCATCACGTCGGTCGACGACGCGTGCAGCGTCTGCCCCGAGGCGCGGACCGTCTGCCCGGAGAGCGGCGTCTACACCGTGCTCGTCGGGGCGTACGACGGGTTCTCCCCGTTCACGTGCGAGGTGGCCGCCGCGGCGCCGTAGGTGGACGGACCGCCCCCCTCACGGAAGACCCCATCCTCACGGAGGCCGCCCGCGTGCTAGCTAGGGGAGCTGCGCGCGGGCGGTGGCGCGCTCGCGGAGCAACCGAGAACATCGCCGCGATCACGTCACCTGTAAGGCCAGAGGAGGCTCGATGCGTCCCATAGAAGAGCGCGATCTGCTCCCCGTCGCCGCGCTCACCCGCGCGTTCTTCCGGGCGGTGAACCCCCACGTCGAGCCGCTCGAGTTCGAGGAGAAATGGGAGGCCGCGTCGCGCTCGCCGCTCCGCTTCATGCGGAGCTTCCCGCAGGCGTGGCACGTCGATCTGCTGGACGTCCCCAGGAGCAAGGTGCCCGGCGGGCGCTGCCTCTGCTTCGGCGATCCGCACCCAGCGAACTTCGGGGTCATCACGTTCACGGTGGGCCCGCGCTACGTGTTCAACGATCTCGACGACTCGGGCCCCGGCCTCGCCGCGCTGGACGCGCTGCGGTACTTCACCGCGCTCCGGCTGCTGCTCGACGACGGCAAGACGCTCGCCCAGCTCATGGAGCTCTACGAGGACATCCTCCAGGGCAACGAGCCGCCGCGCGAGCTCCCCGAGGCGCTGTACCCCGACGTCGCGGCCAGGGACGCTCGCCAGCTCGCGAAGTGGATCGAGGGCGAGGCGTTCCGGTTCGAGGAGCCCTCGCTGCAGCTGTCGCGTGTGCCCGACGGGACGAGGCAGAAGCTCTGCGAGGCGCTCGGCCGGCTCGCGCCGCAGATGGAGCTCGAGGTGATCGAGCTCGCCCACCGGGATCGGGACTCCGGCGGCTCGGGCGGGCTCGAGCGGTACCTGCTGCTCGCGCGCGAGCGGAGCGGCGACGGCGCGCGCCTGCGCCTCCTGGAGTTCAAGGAGACGACCCACGCGGCGACGAGCTGGAGCAATTACCTTCACGAGGACGAGGACCGGCTCGCGCTGGCCAAGGCGTCGATATGGAGGGGCCTCGACGTGCCTTATTACATCGAGGTGCCGCTCGGCCGGAGCCTCTATGTGCTCCGCGATCGCCTGGGACGGGCGTCGCTGGACGTCGAGAAGCTCGCGAAGCGCGACCAGCGCGCGGCGCTGGAAGTGCAGGTGAGCCTGCTCGCGCGCCAGCACGCCGAGGCGTTCGCCGGGCTCGACCTCCGCAAGCTCGACGACTGGCTCAGGGAGAGCCTCGAGGTGACCGCGAAGCGGTGGATGAAGGCGTACGAGCGGGCGCGGAAGGGGTGAAGGCAGGGCACCGGATCGAGGCGAGCTCGCGCCGGCCGGAGCAGCGACGGGATCGAGCGCAGCGCGGCTCCGCGCTCGCCCGCAGGCGCCGGCCCGGAGCGCTCCGCGTTGCGCCGGCCGAGCGCCTTGCGTACGCTCGGCCCTCGCAGCCCGACACGATCCTTCAGACCGCAAGACGAGGTATCCGGCGCACATGCATTCCACGATGATCGCTGGCCCCGCGGGCGCGCTCCACGTCGTCGACCATCCCGCCGCGGGCCCGGCGTCCTCGCGCGAGGCGCTCCCGGCGGTGTTCGTTCACGGGATGGTCGGTCACACCGGCTTCTGGGACGCGCCGCTCGCCCGCCTCGCCGGCCGGCGCCGCGCCGTGGCCCTCGACCTCCGGGGGCACGGCGCGTCGGAGGCCCCGCCGGACGTGGACTACTCCCCTTCCGCGTGTGCGGCCGACGTGCTCGCGGTCCTCGACGCGCTCGGCCTGCCCCGCGTGGCGCTCGTCGGCCACAGCTACGGCGCGCTCGTGGTGCTCGCCGCCGCGGCCGCGCATCCGGAGCGGGTCGCGCGCCTCGTGCTCGCGGACCCGCCCGGCGACTTCACGCAGCTCCCGGCGGAGATCTATGAGCAGCAGATCCCGCCCTACCTCGCCGCGCTCGAGACCGACGGCTGGCGAGACGCCGTCGCCAGGCAGTTCGACCAGGCGCTCGCGGGCAGCACGCCCGCGACGCGGGAGACGGTGCTGGCGCGCCTCGCCGCCACGCCGCGCGACCGGCTGGTCGGCATGTCGCGGAGCATCGCCCGGTTCGAGGCCGTGGGCGCGCTGGACCGGTACCTCGCCGCGTCGTCGTCCTCCCGCGCGCGCGCCCACGCCCTCCTCGCCCCCGCGAACGCGTGGCCGTTCAGCCTCCACGCGCTCAGGCCCGCGCTTTCGACCGCCGTGCTGCCCGGGACCAGCCACTGGCTGATGCTCGACGCCCCGGCGCCGTTCACCGAGCAAGTCGAGGCCTGGCTCGGCGCGAGTTGACGGTTGACGGCGCGCCGCCGAGGCGCTCTGTGACCAGGAAGAGCGCCGCGGCCTCGTCTTAAGGCGACAGGCCGGCGGCGGCAGGTGGAGGCCCGCGCCCGTCAGGAGGGGCGTCGTCATGGGAAACGAGTTCGTCGAGCACCCGTCGCATTCGGCCGAGTACTTCGGCGACACGCGCGATAACTGGTGGAACCCCGATTACGTCGCGCTGCTCGCGCGGCGGTGGCGCCTCGACCAGGTCCGCGAGGTCCTCGACGTCGGGTGCGGCGTCGGGCACTGGGGGCGCGTGCTCGGCGGCGTGTTGCCCGGGGAGGCGCGCATCACGGGCGTCGATCGCGACCCGTTCTGGGTCGCCAAGGCCGCAGAGCGCGCGGCGGCGCGCGGGGAGGCCGAGCGGTTCCGCTACCAGGTCGGGGTCGCCGAGCAGCTGCCGTTCGAGCGCGACCGCTTCGACCTGGTGACGTGCCAGACGGTGCTGATCCACGCCGCGGACCCGGGCGTCATGCTCGCCGACATGATCCGCGTCGTGAAGCCGGGCGGACTGGTTGCCGTCGCCGAGCCGAACAACGTGGCCGACACCCTGCTCAACGCGGCGATGGTGCACGCGCCGGTGGACCAGGTCCTCGCGCTCGTCCACATGCAGCTCCTATGCGAGCGGGGCAAAGCCGCGCTGGGAGAGGGGCACAACTCGATCGGCGAGCTCCTCCCCGCGCTCTTCGCCGAGCGCGGGCTCACCGACATCCAGGTGCACCTCAATGACAAGGCGAGCCTGGTGCTGCCTCCCTATACCTCCGCGGAGCAACGCGCGACCGTCGAGGAGATCTCCGACTTCGCCCGCCGCGAGTTCTGGATCTGGAGCCGGGCGGACACGCTCCGTTATTTCATCGCCGGGGGCGGCGAGGAGCGCTCCTTCGAGGGCGCATGGGCGGCGGCGATGGCGGCGTCACGCCGGAGGGCGGAGGCGATCGCCGAGGGCACGTACTCGAGCGCCGGCGGCGCGATCACTTACCTCGTCTCGGGGAGAAAGGCCGCCGCCTCGAGCGGCGGAGCCTGAACCCCGCCCCAGGCGGGCGCCGGCATCGACGGCAGCGCGAACGAACAGAGGCCGAGCGGCGCGGCGCGCTTGCGCACGCGCCGGCGCTGGACGAGCTGGGTTGGTGGGGAGTTGCCTGCCGCGCCGCTGTCGCTGCGACGCCTACTCGCAGGTGGCGCCGTCGAAGCAGGCCGCGGGGTCCTCCGCGAAGCGGCGGAAGTTCTCTTCCTCGGGGTGGCCCGGGAACGGAACGTAGTAGTAAGAGGGCTTGGCGTCAGCGCCCTCGCCGTGGAAGTAGGTCTGCCACGTCAGCACGTAGGAGACGCCGCTGCTCTTCGCGATCTCGAGGAGGTGCTCGTTGTACCAGTCCTCCGTGACCTTGCCCTGCCCCGCCCCCGGGAACATGCCCGCGACCTCGGCCGCGGAGAGCGCGACGGCGGACGCCCCGATGAGGCCGTAGTTCGACAGGAACTCTGCCTTCAGGCTCTGATCGAACAGCTTGTCGTGCCACTCGCTCACGTAGGCCGCCGGGTACAGCGCGAGCGTGCCGCCCGACGTCCACTGGCTCACCCGGTGGAGCAGGTTCATCCGGTACGTGCCCGTCTCCGTCAGCGCGTGGACCTTGTCGTGGGCCTCGGCGACCGCCGCGACGGCGCCTGCGAACGACTTCATGTCCTCGAGATCGGCCGGCGTCGCCGCGCGCTCGACCGGATAATAGAGATCGACGCCGACGAGGTCGATCAGGTCGTCGCCGGGGTACGCCTCGAGGTAGTACGCCTCGAGCAGGCTGGACGGCGGCGCGCCGTTGTGATCGAGGATCGCCTGGGCGGGCGGGCTCTCGTACGCCGCGCCGATCGCGGAGAGCTCCTCGACGAGGCGGGCGCGGAGCAGGTCGCGGGCGAAGCCTTCCGGATCCCTGATCTTCTTCTCGGCGGCCGACACCGTCCTGTTGGTGAGCGGCCTCAGCTTGTCGGTCGAGTACGCGAAGATGATGTTCTCCATCCCCGGCTCTTTGCGGAGGGTCTCGGCGAAGGTGCGGTATGCGGCGCGGTACGCGTCGGGCCCGGTGACGGCCGGCTGGCCGCCGAGCAGCCCCTCGCAGTTCCAGTAAGGCTGCCCCCACCAGAACCAGCCGCCGGTGTGCTCGTGGAACGGCCTCAGGATGATCGGCTTGCCGGCGAGCCCGTTCTCGCGGAAGAACTGGGCGACGTACTTCGCGTGGGCCACGAGCCACGTGCGCGCCGAGAGCCCGGCGTGGGTGCCGTTCTCGATCGGCACGTCATTGGCAATCTTGCAGATGCACGTCAGGCCCTCCGGGATGTCCGCGCGGCCTTCGATGGAGCGCGAGTAGCCCGCCTCGGCATAGAACGGGTTGCCGCCGCCCGCGGCGTGGATCGGGACGTCGACGCCGTCGACCGACACGGTCGCGAGCGGCGTCGCGATGTCGGCCGCGAAATCGGAGCGGGTGATGTCGTAGTCGCACGAGGGCGTGTGCCAGTCCATGGTCACGATGCCGCCCGGCTGCTCCAGGGTATAGACCGCCGACTTCGCGAAGACCGCCCGGCGATTCCAGGGGACCGGGTCGAAGACCATCGCGTCGAGGGAGAGGCCGAGCAGCCCGGGGTTCTTCCCCACGACGGCCGCGGCGTCCGACGTCCAGGCCCGCTCGCCATTGCTGGCCGGGGACGCGAAGTTCCAGAACCAGGTGTCGGTCCCCACGAACTTCGTCGTGTCCGGATCGTACATCCCCCACAGGATGCCGTTCTCCTGCCCGAACCGGAACTTGCCGGCCTTCGACGCGTTCCGGAGATCGTCGAGCAGCTCGGTCCTCGG
The DNA here is from genome assembly GCF_002950945.1 of Sorangium cellulosum. Lineage (GTDB taxonomy): Bacteria > Myxococcota_A > Polyangia > Polyangiales > Polyangiaceae > Sorangium > Sorangium cellulosum_E. The sequence goes on along the minus strand of NZ_CP012673.1, from coordinate 3,387,405 downwards.
CGTGGCCGGCGGCGGATCCTCATCCCCCGGCGGCATGTCCCCGGGCGGCGTGTCCACCGGCGGCATGTCCACCGGCGGCGTGTCCCCGGGCGGCGTGTCTCCCGGCGGTGTGTCTCCCGGCGGGGGGGTGTCGTCCGAGGAGCCGCCGCACGCGGCGGTCAAGCACATGATCAATGCGGCAGAGAAGCGCGAAGTGAGCTGGATAGACTTCATGGGTTCTTTCCTGCGACTGTTCCGGGCCGCCAGGGAAACATCGCCAGGGACCCGGCCCTGTGAAAGTGCAAGGAACAGAAATCAGTGAACCGCTTAAGCGGTTCAGTGTCAACAGCCAAGTAAAAAGGCGAGGTGCCGCGCCGGGTTGGTCGACGTCGGTCGCCGCGCCGGCCGGCGGCGGGGCGCTCGGTGGATCCCCTGCTCGCGCCTCGCCCGGGGACATCACATGTCCTCGAGCTCCTTGCCCTTCGTTTCGGGGATGAAGGCGACGACGAACGCCAGCGAGGCGGCCGCGGCGGCGGTGTAGAGCCCGTAAGCGACGCCCAGTCCGGCCAGCTTCAGCGCGGGGAAGGTCGCGCTCACGAGGAAGTTCGCCAGCCATTGCGCGGCGGCCGCGATCGAGAGGGCGAGGGCGCGGATGCGGTTGTTGAACATCTCCCCGAGCAGCACCCACGTCACCGGCCCCCAGGAGGCCCCGAAGCAGAAGACATAGAGGTTGGCCGAGAGCAGCGCGACGGGGCCGGCGGCGCCCCTCAGGACGGGGTTACTGGCGGCGTCGACGCCGGCCGTGCCGAACACGACCGCCATGGCGCCGAGCGTGAGTGTCATGCCGACGGAGCCCGCGAGGAGCAGCGGCCTGCGCCCGACGCGGTCGACGGTCGCGATGGCGACGAGGGTGGTCGCGATGTTCGTGACGCCGGTGATCACCGTGATGGCGAGGGAGCTCCGCTCGGAGAACCCGACGGCCTGCCAGAGGACGCTCGAGTAATAGAAGATGACGTTGATGCCCACGAGCTGCTGGAACGCCGAGAGGCCGACGCCGATCCAGACGATGGGCAGCAGTCCGGAGGGCCCTCGCAGGTCGGCGAGCCTGGGGCGGCGCTCGGACGAGAGCGTCCGGTGGACGTCGCGGAGCTTCGCGGCGGCGGCCGAGGCGCCGAGCAGGCCGCGGAGCACGGCGAGCGCCTCGTCCATGCGCCCTTTCGCCACGAGGTAGCGCGGGGACTCGGGGATCAGGAGCGAGCCGATCCCGTAGAGCACCGCGGGAGGGATCGCGCTCCAGAACATCCACCGCCACGCGCTCGCGCCGAGCCAGAGCGGGCTCGTCGCCGAGCCCGCGGCGCTCGCGATGGTGTAATCGCCGAGCAGGGCGACGAAGATGCCGACGACAATCGCGAGCTGCTGGAGCGATCCGAGGCGGCCGCGCAGGTGAGCCGGCGCGATCTCCGCGATGTACGCCGGGGCGACGACGCTGGCCGCGCCGATGGCGACGCCGCCGAGCGCCCGCCACGCGCTGAAGCCCCAGGGCGACATCGCCGCCCCCGAGCCCGCCGCGCTGGCGACGAAGAGCAGCGCGGTCGCCACCATGGTCCGCGTCCGGCCGTGGCGGTCGGCCAGCCTGCCCGCGAGCACCGCGCCGGCGGCCGCGCCGAGCAGCGCCGAGGACACCGAGAGGCCGACCGCGGCCGCGTCCGCAGAGAACACCTTCTCCAGCGCGCCGACGGCGCCGTTGACCACGGCGGTGTCGAACCCGAACAGGAAGCCGCCGAGCGCGGCCACGGACGCGAGGAGCGCGACCCGGGTGGTGGGTGTGTGCTTCTCGCCGGGGCCGTCTCCCGGCTGCACGGCGGGCTCTCCCATGCGCCCGGTGAACCACGAAGTGTGCCGGGGTGCGGCGGGCGCCTCGGCGGCGTTCCGGGCCGCGTGCGCCCGGCTGGCGCGCTCCGGGCCGCGTGCGCCCGGCTGGCGCGCGCTCGGCGGGACCGGGCCGTGGTATGTCGCGCGGTATGACAGCGCCGCGCATCGCCGTCGTCGGCCACGTCGAGCACGTGACGCTCGGACGTATCGAGGGCCTCCTGCGACCCGGGGACATCCTCCACCTGCGCGAGACGCGCTTCCTGGCGGGCGGGGGCGGCGGCCTCGCCTTCGCGCAGCTCTGCCGGAGCGACGCCGAGATCCACCTGTTCACGGCGATCGGGCGCGACGAGGCGGCGCGGGCCGTCGAGGCGCGCCTCCGGGTCGCGCCGGGGCGCGTCCACGTACACGCCGCGGTGCGCGCCGTGGACCATCCGCGCGTGGTGATCGTGGTCGACCCGGAGGGCCGCCGCACGATCTTCGTCACCGAGAGCCCGCTCCAGCCGGCGGCGACGGATCCTTTGCCGTGGTCGATCCTGGCCGGCTGCGACGCCGTGTACTTCACCGGCGCCGACCCCGAGAGCCTGCGCCTCGCGCGCGCCGCGCGGCGGCTCGTGGTCACGGCCCGCCGGAGCGCGGTGCTCCGGGCGGCGGCGGTGGCGCCGGACGTGATCCTCGGCAGCGTCGCGGATCCGCGCGAGAACGCGGCGCTCGACACGTACGATCCCTGCCCTGGAGCGCTGGTGCTCACCGATGGACCGCGGCCTGTCCGCGTGTTCCGGCGAGGGGGGACCGAGCTGATCGATGCGCCGCCGGCGCCGGACAGGGTTGTCGGGGATTACGGCGCCGGCGACAGCTTCGCCGGGGCCCTCACCTTCTTTCTGGCCCACGGGCTCTCCGTCGAGGAGGGGTGCCGCCGCGCAGGGGCGCACGGGGCGGCGGTGCTGCGCGGGATCGATCCGAGCGAGACGCAGGTTGAGCTCGTCGCGCCATGAGACCGGGAGCGGGGTGAACGGTCGGCTGGTGGAGGCCGTGCCGAGCTGAGCGGCGCCTGGGGGAGCTCCCGTCGCGCGGCGAGCGCTCCCCCACGGGGCCTGTAGTCCATCGAACGGATCCGGTCGTGGTGCTCTCTTCGCTGAGCCCAACGACACACACGGGGCCTCGGAGGAGTAGCTCAATCCATGGCGTGCAGCGGAGGCTGCCGACGGCAGGGGGCGCGATGAGGCAAAGAGCCACACTGGCGATGGTGGCCTCACGGTCCCAGGTGCGCCTCTCAGGAGGTTGTATGAGCTGGAATCAATCGAACGCAGGGGAGCCGGGCGCCATGGAGCCCAGGACCGGCGGCGCGCCGCTGGAGCGCAATGAAGCGGCTCCGGTGCCGGATGGGTCCGCCCCGCTGCCGCAGACACCCGGGCCGGGGGTGCCGATCGAGCCGGAGGCGGTTCGCTCGTCGCAGCTCGAGCCGCCGGCGCTGAAGCCGGCGACGCCGACCAGCCGGCCGCGGTCGCTCGCCGAGGCGCAGTTCCGCCCCGGGATGGGTCCGGGGCTCGCCGCGGAACAGGAAGGCGATCGGCGCGACAACACGCCGGCCATGCCGAGCGACGAGGACCTGGAGCGGGCGAGACAGCGGGCCGAGCGCGCGACGGGGTGAACGGCTCCCGGGCGTGCACGCCCTGCATGGCAGCTCAACCGGCGAGAAACGCCTTAAGCAGCTGCACCACCAGATCGCAGAACTCCCGCGTCTTCCCCGCCGCGGCCATCGCCTTCACCGCATGCGCGTCCAGCAGCGTCGCGCCCGGGCCGTCGTTGAACTTCCGCTCGCCGCCCCGAGCGAGCGCGCGCAGCGCCTTCCAGCGCGCCTTGTCGGACAGGCCCGCTGCGCGCTCGTCCCGCCTGAACGACTCCCTCGCTCTTTGATCCTCGTCAGCACCGCGATGCACGCCAAGCGCGCAGCCGAGAGGGCTGTCGCGGCCGTGGCCTCGCGCCACGCCAGCGTGTAGGATGCTTGCGCGCTGAGGCGCACGGCGCGACAACGCAGCGCATGCCGAGCTCTTCTTCATGCCTTCGAGGACCTTCGATGCCGACCCAGTACGATGCCATCGCCGAGGAATACCAGAGGGCCAAGCGACTCGTGGCATTCGACGTATTCGAGCACACGCTGTTAGGCCGGCTCGGGGCCGTGGACGGGATGTCTGTCCTCGACCTCGCGTGCGGAGAGGGCTTCAATACCCGGAAGCTGAAGCAGCTCGGCGCGGGGCGCACCGTCGGGGTGGACATCTCTGAAGAGATGATCCGTCTGGCCCGCGACCAGGAGGAGCGGCGCCCGCTCGGGATCGAGTACGTCTGCAGCGCCGTGGAGCAGCTTGGAAAGCTCGGCGAGTTCGATCTGGTGACCGCCGTCTTCCTCCTGAACTACGCCGAGTCGCCGGACGCGCTCGTGAGGATGGGTCAGGTCGTCTACGAGAACCTCAAGCCTGGCCAGCGCTTCGTCACGATCAACGAGAACTGCGGCAAGTGGGCCCCCCACGCCGCGAGGTATCGCAAGTACGGCATCGATTTCAAGGTGTCCCTGCCGGTGGGCGACGGCGATCCGGTCGGCCTCGCGCTGCGAATCGACGAGCGGTCCTGGATTGACATCACGTTCCGCTGCTTCTGCCAGGAGACGTACGAGCAGGCGCTCAAGGCCGCCGGGTTCCGCGCCGTGACGTGGCACGGCCTGGTCGTGCCCCCCGAGATCGAGGCAAGGGATGGCAAGGAGTTCTGGAGCGACATGATCGAGGACCCCCCGGTCATCCTGATCGAGTGCCAGAAGTAGCGCCTGCGGTGGTGGACTCCAGGCCAGGTCGGCTCGTGCGGGTGGCCGTCGTGGCGTCCCGTGTCCGATGCACAGGACGCGGAGGCTGTGGAGGCGGCGAGGAGGCGGCGCCTGGTCCAGCGTCACTCCTCGCGCAGCGCGACGGCTGAATTGAAACTCAAACCGGAGCCTGTCGACAGCCGCCTGGCTGAATTGAACTTCAACCCGGAGCCTCCGGACGCCCGTCCAGTTGAAAGATTCCGGCGGAGCGGCAACGCCTTCGCCCCACGCAGCCAGCCTCGTCCCGGCGCGGCGCCACGATCCCCCTCGCTGAGCTGGCGCGCGCTCCGCCACACGTCCGCCTCGTCGCCCGTCGTGCCTGGCGCGATCCCCCCGGAGGTCCGGCGGCGCTGCTGGATGGCGCCTCGGCAAGCGCAGGGAGCGACGGGCGAGCCGAGAGCAAACCGGGCGAGCGGCACGGACCGGGGATCTGACTTGAAGCATGGGGCGAGGTGTGCCAGGGTCCGGCGCCGGTAGCGCCCTCTTGCCCCCGTAGCTCAGTGGATAGAGCAGCGGTTTCCTAAACCGTTGGTCGGACGTTCGAGTCGTCTCGGGGGCGCTGGAAATAGTTGAGGATCTCGGCCGGCCCCGGAAGTCGTAGGGCGATCGCCCGGCGACGCCCATCTCCCGGGCGGCCTCGTACAAGGCGCTCTTGGCCAGGTGGGCGTAGCGCTGGGTGGTGGAGGTCGAGCGGTGCCCGAGGAGCTCCTTGATCTCCTCCAGTGCCCACCGCCTGCCGCGCCATCCGGAGACCAGCGACGACGCGCAGGTGTGCCGGAGGTCGTGCCAGCGGGACCGGGCGCCCCTCGTGCCGCTCGGCCGGAACGAGCGCCGCCGCCTCCAGGAACGTGGACCAGTGCCGCGGCGCCTTGCCCTGCCGGCGCGCGCCGCGCAGCGTCGGCCAGAGCAGCGCGTGCTCGTTCGGTCGGCCTGCCGCGAGCCGCTCCAGTTGCCGCAACGTCGCGTCGAACGCGAGGCCCATCAGGGGCACCCGGCGGATCCGGCCGCTCTTCGTCGAGTGGCTGCCGCGCCGCTTGCCGAAGCGGATCACGACGTAGGGGTGCTCCTCGTGGGCGTGAACGTCGCGGAGCTCCAGATTCCACTGCTCGCCCTCGCGCACGCCGGTCCACAGGGCGAAGGCGACGAGGTCAGGCAGGTCGGGGTCTCCCTGCGGCGCCTCCGTCGTGACCAGCCGGTCCTGCTCGGCCGGCAGCAGGTAGGTCCACGGATCGAACGTCTGCCGCACCTTCGCGGCTTGTCGGGTAGGTGCACCTCCTTCGCTGGGTTGTCCGGGATGATCTCCGCCTCCATGGCGGCGTCGAGGCAGCACCGCAGCAGGTTCAGCGTGTTCTTGATCGTCTGCTCGCCGAGCTTCCGCTTCGGTGCCGTCTTGTGACCGCGGCCGGGCGCTGCGTTCTTCCGGAGCATGTCGGCGAGCCATGCCCGGATGTGCACCGACCGGATCGACTTCATCGAGCAGCGGGATGCCGAGGGCTACCAGCTCATCGAGGCGAAGGAGCACGTCTGGAGCGTCGCGCCCACCGTGGGCGAGGAGCCGAGGCGCATTGCTCGACATCGCCCGCAACATTGAGCCGGGCAGGGCCTGGGACGCGCAGCGGCAGGTGATGTGCTGGATCGACCTCGACGCGGTGGTCGCGAGGTTTCGGTAGGATGCGATAACCCGGCGCCGAACGCCTGAGATCCGCTCGGCGTGGTAGCCTCGTGTTCATGGCCCGCCGCCGCGCCGCCGCCGAGCTCCTCCGCTCGGTCCCGCCGCGCGACCGCGCCCTGCGGCTCCGCCTCGGCCTCAACCTGGACAACCCGGCGCACGCGGAGCTGTTTGTCGAGGGCGTGCGAGCCGCCGACGAATCGATCGCCGATCAGGAGCGGTGGGAGCGGGAGAGGCTCGGTTGAGCCGCGCCTTCCCTTCTGCGCCCCGCATTTTCCATGCCGGACGCCGTCGATCCGACGAGGGGGCCGTAGTACCCTCCCTTCCATGAGCCCCCGACGAGACAGCGCCGCCCCCGCCATGGCCGTCGACCCCGGCCACGACAACGACGCCGAGGAGGATCCCGTGATGCGCGCGTTTCGCCTCGCACCGCTCGATGACGAGCCGGAGACCGAGGAGGAGCGCGCGGCCATGGCAGATGGCGCCAACGGTCCATGGATCCCGCATGAAGAAGTCGTCGCGATGCTCCACGCGCGTCGACCTCGATGAAGTGGACAGTCGACTGGACGCCGACCGCTATCGACTCGTTTCAGCGCATCCCGTGGCGTGACGCCGAGCGCGTTGCCGCCGCCGTCTATCGCCTCGCCGATACTGGCGAGGGGGCGCTCTACGTTATGCCGAGTGACCCTACGGTGATGGCGCGCCTGCGCATCGGATCGTACCGCGTACGGTTGACGCGAGACGTCAGGGAGCGCGTGCTGCGGATCTGGTGGGTGTACCGGGTGTAGCGCTGGGCTGTCGCTGGTCGCGAGGTCCTTCGCCAAGAGGACAGCGAGGTCGGCGTTCCGGGGTAGCAGGCAGGCGCTCACAACGTAGCTAGACTGCCGGGCTGACGACGCGGATATCCTGCCACGATGGGGCGGCGCTCGAAGGCGGACGGGTTGGGGTGTCTCGTGGCCTTCATCGCGGCGATCGTCTCGCCCGAGTTCACCGAGCCCCCGCCCCCCGACGAGCTCCAGGAGCACGCAGCGCGTCTCGAGAAGGGCTTCAAGGAGGACGCGAGCTTGCTGCGCCGCGTCTCCGTGCTCGCCGCGCCTTGGCCTGAAGAGGGCCGGCCAGTCACCGCACGCTACGTTCGTCCGAGTGCGACCGACCCGTTCCACACGCTGGAGTACCAGTGCGTCACCTGTGACGAGTTCCGGCGCGTCGTGCGGTACGCCGGCACCACCCCTCAGGGGGCAGCAAAGGACGTGTCGCGTGTCCGGCGCGAGGCCGTTGAGCACGCGCGGACCCACGCCGGGCGCGGCTAGGCATCCCGGGCTGACCCGCTCGAGGACGCAGTCGTCCTCACAGTCAGGTCGATGCCAGCGGCAGAGCCGACGGCAGGCGCGGCAGGCCTCGGCGGGTTCGTCCGGGGCCCAGCATGAGGCGAGCGCGAGCGCCGCCGCAGCGAGATCGCCCGCGTGGATGAGGTCGCATCGCGCACGTCGCAGGGCTCGGCGCCGACGCGGTGCGGTGGGCGTAGCGCTTCCTGCTCGTGCTCGGCCGGCGGCGGTGCCTCTCCTACCCGCATTCCCTCACTGCCACGGCGCTCCCCAGGCCCAGAGCGCCGCCCCCGCCGAAAGCGCGATCCCCCCTCGTACCAGCGCTCCTCTCAGCGCCGCCACGGCGCGCTCTCGGTTCCCCCGCACCACCCGTGCGACCTGCCGCACGCCCCGGTACACGTGGGTCGGCCGCACCACCTCGACGTGCACCTCGTCCCCGAGGCCGAGGTCGACCCTCTCCGGGGTCCCCGCCCCCCCGCTCGCGCCCTGCCCATCAGCACGCGCAGCGCGCTCCGCCCGCCTCGCCCCGCCTTCCCCCACCTCTCCTGCTTCCCCCGCCTCGCCGCCGTCTCCGCTCTCCCCCACCTCCATCCGCCCCCGCGGCAGCTTCATCACGCGCGCCATCGCGACCGCATCGGCCACGACGAGCGCCCCCACCACCGCGAGCCCGACGCCGGCCACGACATGTCCCAGGTCCGCCGCCACGTGCGCCCCGATCCACGCCCGCGCCGCCAGCACCGCCACCGCGATCACCCCAGCCGTCGCGCCCCACACCGCGCGTCGATCCGACGCCGCCACGATCGACCCTGCGCGCGCCCTGCCGACGCGGCTCGCTGCGAGCAGCACCACCGCGAGCGCCGGCATGAACGGCAGCGAGTACACGGCGCCGAACGCCGCGCCGACCACGAGCCCAGGCGGCCCGAACATCACCCCGATGGCCATGCCGTTCGCGACGCCGGCCACCCCGATCGCCCCCAGCGCGAGCAGGCCCGCCACGATCGGCCCCCGCTGCGTCCACTGCCCCGGCCCTTCCACCAGGGCCGTGCCTCCCGCCCACCCCGCGCTCGCACCTGCGCCCGCGCCCCTGCCCGCGTCCCCCGCCCTCGCGCCTGCGGCGACGCCTCCGATCCGCCCTGTCAGGTAGCTGCCCAGCAGCGCCGCGACGACGGGCGTGATGCTCGTGAGCAGCAACCGGAGCGCTGGCTCCGGGACCGCGAGCTGGTCGGCCGCGAGGCAGCCGCCCACGAGGCCCATCGCCCCGAAGGGAAGGGCGAGCGGCACCGGAGCCTCAGGCGACATGGAATCCGACGTTGAACTCGGCATCTAGACACCTCCGGCTCGACCGTTCCCTGGAATGCGCATCGCCCTGACCCGCTTCCCGCGCGCCGGCCGCGGCGCGGCTTTCCATCTTCGCACCACGGAGCGCCACGTGCACTGCACATCCGGGCGCGGCTCACGCCGGCGGCCCGCATCCCTCGCCTCCTTCGAGCGCCTCCTTCCGAGCGCCTCCCTCCGAGCGCCTCCCTCCGAGCGCTCCCCGCGCCCCGGCGGCGCGCCCTCAGCCCGCGTGCGCCCTCAGCCTGCGTGCTCCTCCGCGTGCGGGTAGTGGCTGAGCGCCACCAGGTTCCCTTCCGGATCGCGCGCGTACATCGAGTAGGGGCTCTCCCGCTCGATGCGCACGCCGGCGGCGGCGAGCCGGCGGCGCCACGCCTCCCGCTCGGCCGGGGCGATCCCCAGGGCGACGCAGTGCCACCCCGGCGCCTCGTCCGCGCGGGTAGGCCCGCTGGCCGCTGCCCGCTCCACGGCGAGAAAACACCCGCTCCCGAGCCCGAGCCACACCGATCGCGGCGCCCCGGCCTGGTCCTCCCAGCGCCGCACCACCGGCAACCCGAGGACGCCCGCGTAGAACGCCTCGGCCCGCTCCAGATCGCGCACGACCACGGCCAGGTGATGGACCGACGGCGGCGACATCGACGACAGCGGCTCGCTCATGCAGCGCCTCGCCCGCATCTCAGCGCTTTTTTCGCGGCGTCGCACCTGGAAACGGGCGCCCCTGCGGCTCGCTTCCGGCGCCTTGCCCTCCGCCGCGCCTTGCCCTCCGCCGCGCCTTGCCCTCCGGCGCTCCTCCCCGCCCTGCACCGCACCTTGCCCATCCGTCTGCCGGCCCAGCCCGCGCGGCCGCTCTCGCGACCCGTCTTGCCCCGGCGGGGCACCTCGTCTATGGTCCCGCCTGCGTACACTTCGCTCGGGGAGTCGCACAGTCCGGTAGTGCACGAGCTTTGGGTGCTCGTCGTCGCGGGTTCAAATCCCGCCTCCCCGACCACCTCTTTCTTCAATCTTTCCGCAGACATGCCCGGTTTGTCCGAGGCGGGGCGGCCACGGTCACCTCGGCCGAGGTGAGCCCTCGCGCTTCCCGGGAAGCGCCCCAGCGCTCGGCCCCTGCTCCGGAACTCCTCCGTCCAGCCAGCCGCGCCAGCCGCGCCAGCCTTGCTCGCCCCGCAGCTCCCCCCGCGGGGGCTCTCGGCCCTCAGCCGGCAAAACCTGGCCGCCAGCTGTCGGCATCGGGGCCCACGAAGCGTGAACGTGATGCGGGCCTCCGTCAGGATGCCGCGATGGCAACCGTGGCGGCGTCGGCGTGCGTGTAGGACGTGACCCCCTGCGCTGTGGACGGCAAGCGGCCGAGGACCTCGAAGATCTGCACGGGTTCGTCGATTCCCGCGAGGGTGTGCTGCCCTTGCGGGATGCAGTGGAAACGCACACTGGCGTCCGCGCCGGCACCACCACCCACGAGGATCTGGTTCGGCGCGGCCATCACCTCGAGCTGGGCGGCGACGTTCACCGCCTTGCCCACCGCGGTATAATCCAGCCGGCCGCACGACCTGGAGCCGACGTCGGCGAGGAAGATCTCGCCCGTCGCCACACCGATGGACAAGGCACGACTGAAGGGCGAGTCCTTTCCTGCGCGGAGGCCCAGCGTCTCGAGCTGCGCGCGGACAGCCAGGCACGCGTCGAGCGCGCTCGCCAGGTGACTCGGGCCTCGGAAGATGACCATCGCCGTGCTCTTCATCAACCTGTCGACCACACCACCTCGCATCGTGAGCTCAGGCACGATGACATCGAAGTTGGCGTTCAGCATCCGTATCGTCTCTTCCAGCGTCTTTCCCTTCGTCGCGTCGTGGAAGCCAGCGAGCTCGAAAAAGACCACCGTGGCCTCCAGGATCGCGCAGGGGACCGAGCCCTCGGGGCTGCGGAGACGCTCGACGAGAAGCGGGCTCACGAACCTCTTCAGGGCGCTGTTCTCCTCGCTGGACCGGGCGTTCTTGCGCGCCTCATGGGCCTGCATCGCCGCCTTGTGGACCGTGAGCCGGAGATCATCGACGCCGATGGGCTTGGTCACGAAATCGAACGCTCCTCGGTTCATCGCGGTGCGGATGTTCTCCATGTCTCCGTACGCGGACACGACCACCACCCGCGCGTACGGGTTCACCTGACCGATGTGGGAGAGCAACGTGAGCCCGTCCATGCGGGGCATGTTGATGTCGGTCAGAACAGCGTCGATGTCCGGGTCGGCGCGGAGCACGTCCAGAGCTTCCTCGCCGTCAGCGGCAAAGAAAAACTCGGAGGTTCCATCCTTGATCTGGCGCCGAAAGATCTGCTCCACGAGGGCGAACACATCGGGCTCATCGTCAACGACCAGGATCTTCGCCGGGCGTCTCCCGTTCTGCTCGGCGAGGCAGGCGTACGCGGAAGCAAACGCGCGAGCGGACTGGAAGCGCTGGCTCGGATCCTTGGAGAGCGCTCGCTCGAAGAAGCGGTCGATCTCGGGCGACAGCTCGGAGACGACGCTCGAGGGTGGACGGGACGGATTCGTGCAGATGTTGGTGATCAGCTCGCCAAGCCAGTTCCCAGTGAACGGCAGCTCGCCCGTGATCGCGCGGTAGGCCATGATCCCCAGCGACCATAGATCGCTCAGGTGGTCCGCCGTGGAGCCACGGATCTGCTCCGGGCTCATGTAGAGCGGCGTGCCCACGATGTCCCCAGGGCAGGTGAGCTCGTCCTGGTCGGTCCTCGTGAGCATGTCGACGACGCCGAAATCGAGGATCTTCACGCTCTCACCGGTCTCGGTAATCGCAATGAACACGTTCGCCGGCTTCAGATCGCGGTGCACGATGCCCGCAGCATGCGCGGCGGCGAGGCCATGCGCCGCCTGCGCGACGACCGACGCTGCCGCGGCGAGCGGGAGCCGCCCGACCCGGTTGAGCCGCGACTGGAGGTCCTCACCCTCCAGGAGCTCCATCACGATGAAAGGGCGGCCTTCATCGATGCCATAGTCATAGATATGGACGACATGCTGGTTACGAAGCCGCGCGATGGCCGTGGCCTCTCGCTCGAATCGGAGGCGGGCCGCGGTCGAGCTCATCTGGTCCGCGGTCATCAGCTTGACCGCGACGCGCCGCTTCAGGCTTGAGTCTTCGGCCTCCCAGACCTGACCCATGCCGCCTTCGCCGATCTGCCGCGTAAGCGCGTACCTACCGGCGAGAATACAAATCGCCATGGCCGCCAATATTACAGGGAGCGTTCTGCGAGTGTCAAACGCTCCGCCTGTAAAGAATTAGTAAGCTGTCCTACATAAGCACGCCGCCGCGCCTGGCCCAGCTTCCCGCACGTGGGGACCTCCGCTTCGACGATTTCAGGCATTTGCGCGGCCGAGAGCCCCGCTCGCCGGGCGCGCCGCCGGTCGGGCCGGGATGATCAGCGCGGCGGTGGTCGCGAGCAGCGCCTCGGCGGAGAGGCTCCCCGGGTCGCGCGGGGAGGCGGCCCGGCCTCGGCGACCGCGCGGCGTGCGCGGATACGGTCCAGGGCTCCGGCATCACGGCGCGGTGCGCGCGGCGCGGAAGCCCGAGTCGAAGCTGCGGTAGAAGTACCCGGGCGCGCCCGAGCCGAACGGCCGCGCCGCGACGTAGCCACGGCCCACGGAGGTGAACCACGAGCCGCCACGCCAGGCGAAGGCCCACGACGCGGGCCCCGGCCAGCTCAGCGAGCCGCCGACGTCGCGCGTCGGGGCCTGCCCGTACGCGGTGACGGACCCGTCCCCGTGATCCCCCGTGAAGGAGCGTCCTTCCTTGTTGCCCACGGTCACGCACAGCTCCCAGAGGTTGCCGGTGAGCGCCGGGATACCGTAGTACGAGCGACCCGTGCTGACGCGATCGAGGATGGATCGCCGGGTGAGCGGCCGCGCCGACGCGGTCCGGAGCGAGGCCACGCTGGAGTACGCGGCGCCGCTGAAGGGCGCTTCCGCCGCGAAAACATCGTCCTCGACCGGGCCGAGCCCGCCGTCGCCGCCGACGAGCGGGCTTGTACCGTTACCGAGGCTGGCGTTGCCGATCATGGCATAACGCCCGCCCTCATCGCCGACGATGGCCAGCCCGTTGATGAGCTCCGTGCTGCCCCACGCGAACTCCTGCGCGATCGGCGCGGCCGCCCCGCGACACGCCTTCTCGTACTCGAGCTCGCTCATCGGACGCAGCGCCGCCCACGCCGCAAAGGCCGTCCCGTCGGCCCAGCTCAGGAAGTTGCAGGCGCGTGCGGGGCGCGTGGCCACCCGGATGAAGAAGGTAGAGTCGGAGACCTGGAGCGTACCGCGATAGCTACCCTGCGCGCCGTAGGGATGCCGGAGCATCTGCGCATAACTCGTAGGGGTGTGTTTCCAGAGGGTGTTGACGAAGTCAGCGTACTGGCCCTGGGTGATCTGCCGCTTCATCAAATAAAAGGCTCGGTACCCCTTCGGGAACGGCGCTGGCACGGGCCCCTTCTGATCGCCGACGCCACCTGCCATGTCGTCGTTGTCGTACCAGAGGAGCTTCGTCGCCCTGGCGCGCGCCGCCGTCGGCTGCCCCACCTGGATCGGACCCTCCGAGTCGACGTAGTACGTGGCGTCGCGCCCGCTCACGCGCATGGAGTCGTAAAAGCAGTTCGCGACGCGCGACTGCGCGCCTTCGGGGTCGCCGAGGTGGAAGGGCCCCTCGGGCACGTAGACCATCTCGAGGCCGAAGGGCCAGAGCTCGACGCCGCGGACGTCGCCAAGCCGTACGTCTGGCAGCGCGCAGACGACGCTGACGTCGCGAAACACGACCGGCAACATGGCCCCGCCCTCGGTGGTGTTGGTCGCGCTGCGGTAGACGAACACGCCCGTGCTCTCCGGCGTCCCCTGCACCACGACGTCCTTCCCGCTCGGCGTCGACGCGGGCTGCACCCTGGCGTGCTCCCACCGGCCATTCAGGTCCACGACCACGAGCTGGCCGCCCTCGACCGAGAGCTCGAAGTGCCGCGCCGGCCCCTCGTTGCGCGGCTGCTCCACGAGGAGATAGGTGCCCCCCTCGCCACGCCTGAGGGTGGCCCGGCTGGTAGGTGCAGGCGCGCCGGGGACGCCCGCGTCGCGGAGTGCCTCGCTCACGGCCGACGCATCGAGGGCGGCGAGGTGCTTGCCGATGGCGCGCGTGGCCTTCCCGCTCGGCGATCTCCGCTGGTATCTGAGCTTGAAGAACACCCACGCCGCGTCCCAGTTGCCGGGGGCCTCCCCCGCCGGGCACCGCCAGGAGTCGCCCCAGCCGATGTCGAAGGTCACGAGGAAGTCGCTGGCCCCCTGCGCGGTCACGCGGACGTTGGTGATCTGGACGCCATGTACGCCGCCGGAGATCGCGCGCACCGCGTCCGCGGCATTCGTGGGATCGTTCATCTCACCTTCTCTTCTTCGAGCTCCCGCGCCGACCCTCCTGCCTCCTGCGCTGACGGCACATCAGCTTCGGACACAGCTCACAACGACAAGGTCTCCCAGCCGTCTTCCTCCGGCGGCGGCGCGGAGTCCAGGACAGGATCCACGAGCTGCTCCACCCCCGCGCACTCCAGGATGCGGATGACGGGCAAGAGCAGCCCGAGCTCGGCCTCGATCCGGTTCTTCAGCTCGACGGCCATGAGCGAGTCGAGGCCGAGCGCGGCCAGCGGCTTGTCGAGCGGCAGGCGCTCCGCCGGGAGGCGGAGCGTGCGCGCCACGCGGTCGCGCAGGTACCGCTCGACGAGGCGCCGCCGCTCGGGCCGATCCGCGGCCAGGAGCGCCTCGCGCCGCAGGAGCGCCGCCGCGGCGGGCGCGTCGGCGACACCGGCGCCGCGGACCAGCTCCGCGAGCAAAGGCGAGGCGCCGGCCTCAGGGTGCAGCCGGGCGAACTCGGGCCAGTTGGCCGGGATCACGGCGGCCTCGACCGCACCGGAGGCGAGGAGGCGCTCCAGCACGTCGAGGCCCGCGGCGGGCGTGAAGCTCTCCATGCCGCGCGGGGCGGCGCGCCGATCCTCGCGCCGGCGGTAGCGCTCCGCCATGCCGCCGCCGGCCCAGAAGCCCCAGGCCACGGCGAGCGCGGCCAGGCCGCGCGCGCGCCGATCGTGCGCGAGCGCGACGAGGAAGGCGTTGGCGGCGGCGTAGGCGGCGAGGAACGGCGAGGGCACGAGCGCCGCAGCCGACGAGAAGAGGACGAAGAAGTCGAGCGGCTCCCGGAGGAGGCGATCGAGGTGGAGGCTGCCGGCGACCTTGGCGCGAAAATCGGCGGCGATCCCGGCCTGATCCAGCTGGTCGAGGACGCCGGGGCTCTGCACGCCGGCCGCGTGGATCACGCCGCCGATCGGACGGCGCTCCTCGCGCGCGAAGCCGTCGAGGAAGGCGGACAGCGCCGCCTCGTCGCCGACGTCGACGGCCGCGAGGTGGACGCTCGCGCCCTTCGCCTCCAGCGCGCGGACGGCGCGCACGCGCTCGGCGTCGAGTGTACCCGCCGCGAGATCCCGCCAGGCGCCGCGCGGCGGGAGCGGGCTGCGGCCGAGCAGCACGAGGTGGCGCGCGCCACGCTCGACGAGGCGATCGGCGACGAGGAGGCCGAGGTCTCCGAGGCCGCCCGTGATGAGATAGCTGCGATCGGGCAGGAGCCGCAGCGGCACGCTCGGCGCTGCGGCAGGGCGCGGCACGAGCCGCGGGGCGAGCGCGAGCCCGTCGCGCAGCGCGATCTCGACGCCCGGGCGCAGATCCGCGGCGAGCACCGAGAGCAGCGCGGCTGCGTCGGCGTCGCGCGAGGCGTCCGGATCGAGATCGACGAGGCCGCCGAAGCGCGCCGGGTGCTCGCCCGCGAGCGAGCGCCCGAAGCCCCAGAGCGGCGCCTGCGCGACGGCGACCCGCGCGGACGTGGCCGCCTGCGCGCCGCGGGTGACGAGCCAGAGGCAAGGTCCCCTGCCGAGCGACCCGAGCGCCTGCGCCGCGTGGAGCGCGCTCGCGGTGATCCGCTGCGCCGCCAGGTCGGAGGCGGCCGTATCGAGGCCGATCAGGTGCACGACCTGCGTGTCTGCAGGCGGGTCCTGCGCGGCTGCGAAGAGCGCGGCGACGTCCTGGCGCCGCGCCGGATCGTACCGGAAGCGGCCCGGTCCGAGCGGCGCGAACCTCTCGCCGGCCAGCGCCAGCGTGCAGGGGATGCCTCGCTCGGCGGCGAGCGCGGCGAGGCGATCGCCGAGGCCCCCCTCCTCGGCGAGGACGAGCAAGCCGCGCCGCGCGCCCGCCTGAGGCGCGATCGCGACCGGTGCCCAGCGCACCTCGTGGACGGCATCGTCGAGGCGCTCGCGGCCCGCGGGCGCGGCGTGGTGGTCGAGGAACCGCAGGCGCAGCCCGGAGAGCTCTGCCACGAGGAGCCCGCGCTCGTCGAGGATGTGGACGTCGCCCTTGAGGCCCCCTGGCTCCTGCTCTTCGCAGAGGACGATGTGACAGAAGACGCGCGATCCCGGCCGGCCGTGCACCACGACGCGGTCGAGGCTCGCCAGCACGAACGCGCCCGGCGCCTCGCCCGCGGCCACCATCGCCTGGCCGCACGCGTCGAGGAGCGCCGGGTGGAAGAGGTACTGCGCGAGATCGCCCGCGATCACCCGCGGCGCCGTCACCTCGGCGAGGACCTCGCCGGGGCGCGCGGTGAGGCGCGCGATCCCCTGGAAGGCGGGCCCCCAGGTATTGCCGAGCGCGGCGCGGGCGGCGTAGAAAGCCGCGCCCGGTGTGGGCTCGCCGCCGCGGGCGCGGACGGCGTCGAGGTCGACCGGCTCCGGCTCGGCGCGCGCCGCCCCCAGGCGAACCCGGGCGCGCGCGTGGAGCACCCATGCGCCCTCGGGCGAGGGGCGGCCGTGAATCCGCAGCGACGCCGCGCGCGGCCCCTCCGGCGCGAGGACGACCTGCAGCGTGCGCGCGCCGCCTTCCGGCAGGAAGATGGCCGCCTCGTACGCGATGTCCTCGAGGGCGTGCGGCCCCTGGCCGAACGCCTCCGTCGCTGCGGCGAGCGCCATCTCCAGGCAGGCCGTGCCGGGCATGATCACGGCGCCCTCGACGCGGTGATCGCGCAGGAACGGGAGCCGAGCCGGGTCCACGTCGCCCTCCCACAGGTGCGTGCCCGGCGCGTGGGCCAGCTCGACGCGGCGCCCCAGCAGCGGGTGCCGACCCCGCGAGGGCGGCGGCGCCGGCGCGCGCTGCTCGATCCAGAAGCGCTCGCGCTGCCACGGGTACGGCGGCAGCGCGACGGGCCGCGTCGGCGCCGGGTACAGCTTCTCCCAGCGCACCGGCGCCCCCCGCGTGTAGAGCGCGCCCAGCGATCCGAGGAGCACCGCCCGCTCGTCTTCCCCTCGGCGCATCGACGACAGCAGCGCGACCTCGCCGCTCGCGCCGCGGAGTCCCTGCTCCAGCGCGGGCAGCAGGGTCGGGTGCGGGCTCAGCTCCAGGAACACGCGGTGACCACCGGCGCGCAGCCGCTCCACCGCCGGCCAGAAGCGCACCGGCTGGCGCAGGTTGCGGAACCAGTACGCAGCGTCGAGGCCCGCGCCGTCCACGGCGTCGCCGGTCACCGTCGAGATCAGCGGCACCACGGCTCGTCGGGCGCGGAGGCCCGCCAGCGCTTCGAGCAAATCATCGCGCAGCGCGTCCATGAACGGGCTGTGCGAGGCCACGTCGACCTGGATGCGGCGGCACAGCAGGGCGCGCGGCGAGAGGCGCGCCGCGATCGCGTCGAGGGCCGCCGCCTCGCCCGAGAGCACGGTCGCCGTGGGGCCGTTGTGCGCCGCGACCGCGACGCGATCGCGCACGCTTGCGATGATCTCGTCCGCCTCCTCCAGGGAAAGCTCCACCGCGAGCATCGCGCCCCGCCCGCTCGTCTGCTCCAATAACCGGCTCCGCCGCGCGATGATGCGCACGGCGTCGTCGAGATCGAGCGCGCCCGCGACGTGCGCCGCGGCGACCTCGCCCATGCTGTGCCCCACGACCGCGTCCGGCTCGACCCCCCACGATCGCCAGAGCGCCGACAGCGCCACCTGGACCGCGAAGAGGAGCGGCTGGACCACGCCCACACGCGCCGGCAGATCGGGCGCGGCGAGCGCGGCCAGGAGCGACCATCCCTCGGCCGCGGCGAGCGCCTGGTCGCAGCACGCGAGCGCCTCGCGGAAGACCGGCTCGCGCGCGAGCAGACCCCGCGCCATGCCGGCCCACTGCCCCCCCTGCCCCGGGAACACGAAGACCACGCCCGGCGGGGCGCCGGTCCGCCCGCTGGACATGCCCGGTCGCGGCTCGCCTCGCAGGAAGGCGTCGAGGTGCGCGGCCATCTCTGCCGGCGTCGCGGCCGCGATCCCCAGCCGGTGCTCGTGGTGAGTGCGCCGCAGCGCCGCCGCCGCGCAAAGATCGCCGACCGGCGGCGGGCGATCGGTCGAGAGGCGCTCGTGGTAAACGCGCGACAGCTCGCGGAGGGCGCCGGCGCTGCGCGCAGAGATCGGCAGCAGCTGCGCGACCACGTCACCGAGAGGCGGCGGCGCCTCGACGACGGGCGCCTCTTCCAGGATGACGTGAGCGTTGGTGCCGCCCATCCCGAACGCGCTGGTTCCGCAGAAGCGCGGCGCCGCGCCGCGTGGCCAAGGCGTGACGGCGGCGGGCACGAAGAAGGGCGTGCCGTCGAGCACGATGGCCGGGTTCAGCCGTTCGAAGTGGAGGTTGGGCGGGATCTCCTCGCGATCGAGGACGAGGATGGCCTTCATCAGCCCCGCCATTCCGGCGGCCGCTTCGAGGTGACCCAGGTTGGTCTTGACCGCGCCCACCGCGCAGCGCGCGCCGTCAGGCCGAGCCTGCCCCACCGCCTCGCGGAGCGCCTCCATCTCGATGGGATCGCCGAGCGCCGTCCCGGTGCCGTGGGCCTCCACGTAGCCGATCTGCGCGGGCGCGACGCCGGCGTCGTGGAGCGCGCGGCGGATCACCTCCACCTGCGCTCGCAGGTTGGGCGCGGTGATCCCGTTGCTGCGGCCGTCCTGGTTCACCGCGGTGCCGCGCACCACGGCGAGCACGCGGTCGCCGTCGAGCAGCGCCTCGGCCAGACGCTTGAGCACGAGCGCACCGCAGCCCTCGCCGCGCACGAAGCCGTCGGCGCCGGCGTCGAAGGTGCGACAGCGGCCGGCCGGGGAGAGCATCCCCCACGTCGACATGGCGATGCTCTCCTCGGGCGAGAGCATGAGGTTGGCCGCGGCGACCACGGCGAGATCGCACTCGCGCGCGAGCAGGGTGCGGCAGGCGAGGTGCACCGCGACCAGCGAGGAGGAGCAGGCGGTATCGACGGTCATGCTGGGCCCGCGGAGATCGAGGGCGTACGAGATCCGGTTCGCCGCCATGCTGTGGTGCGTGCCCGAGGTCACGTAGGCGTCGATGCTGCCCGCGTCCGCGAGCGTGAGGCGCGCATAATCGCGGTGGTAGACGGCCGCGAACACGCCCGTGCGGCTCCCCGCGAGGCGCGCCGCGGTCTCGCCGCCATTCTCCAGCGCTTCCCACGCCACCTCCAGCATCAGGCGGTGCTGCGGGTCCATCTGCGCCGCCTCTCGCGGGGAGATGCCGAAGAAGGCGGCATCGAAGCGATCGATGTCACGGAGGAAGCCGCCCCGGCGGGAGACCATCTTCCCCGCCGCGCCGGGAGCGGGATCGTGGAACGCGGCCGCATCCCAGCGCTCGCTCGGGACCTCGGAGACGGCGTCGCCCCCGCCGCGCAGCAGCCGCCAGAAGGCGTCGGCGCCATCCGAGCCGGGGAAGCGGCACGCCATCCCGATCACCGCCACCGGCTCGGCGCCGAGCCGCCGCGGCGGCTCTGCCGAGGCCGCCATCTTCCTCGCGAGGAGCGCGCGTTTCTCGGGCGAAAGAGCGGAGATGCGCTTGACGAGGTCGCTCATCAGAGCGGCGGCCTCAGCGTGGGAGCGCCGGTGAAGCAGCGCGCCGTCGAGCGGCGCTGAGCTAGGTGGATGATGAGAATCACGAGTCAGCGAGGGAGCTTAGTCCGAGGCTGCGAGCGAGCGGAAGAGCCTCGTCCATGCGCCCACGGATTTTGCGCAGCGGCGCAGCGCCGGCGCCGCGCCTTGTCGCGAGAGGCGAGCCTCGAGTATGAATCGTCCAGGCCAATTGGCCTTTCACCTCCGGGATCGTGGAGCTCGATGCCTTGGCGAGGCTCCGTTGAGGAGTGTTCTTGATGACTCATCGATCGACGGCCCGCTCGCGCGAGGCGTGGATCCTGGACAGGCTCGCGGCGAAGCTCGGCGTGGACGCGCGGCAGCTCGATCCACGGCGGCGCTTTCAGCAGTACGGCGTCGACTCCGCGCTCGCGACGGCGCTCGCCGCCGAGCTGGGGACGTCCCTGGGCCGCGCGCTGCCGGCCACGCTGCTGTGGGATCACCCGACCGCCGAGTCGCTGGCGCGCCACCTCGCCGGTGAGCGCGAAGAGCCGCGCGCCCCCGCGCACGCTGCGCCCGCGGACGAGCCCATCGCCGTCATCGGCCTCGCCTGCCGCGCGCCCGGCGCCGCGAGCGCGGAGGCCCTGTTCCGCCTGCTCTGTGACGGCGTAGACGCGATCACCCCCGTCCCTGCGTCGCGGTGGGACGCGGCCGCGCTCTACGATCCCGATCCGCGCGCGCCCGGCAAAGCGAGCACGCGCTGGGGCGGCTACCTCGATCAGGTCGATCGCTTCGATGCCGCCTTCTTCGGTATCTCCCCGCGAGAGGCGGCGCAGATGGACCCGCAGCAGCGCCTCATGCTGGAGCTGGCCTGGGAGGCGCTGGACGATGCTGGTGTGCCCCCGGCCGGGCTCCGCGGCAGCCGCACTGCCGTCGTCTTTGGCGTCATGTGGAGCGAGTACGGCGCGCTCGCCGGCGGCCTCGAGGCGATCGCGCAGCACACCGCCACTGGCCGGGACTCGAGCATCGTCGCGGCGCGCGTCTCGTACCTGCTCGGGCTCAACGGCCCGAGCCTCGCGGTGAACACGGCCTGCTCCTCGTCGCTCGTCGCCGTCCACCTCGCCTGCCAGAGCCTGCGTAGCGGCGAGGCGACAATGGCCCTCGCTGGCGGCGTGAATCTGATGCTCGCGCCCGACGGCATGGTGGCCATGTCGAAGTTCGGCGCCATGGCGCCCGACGGCCGCTCCAAGGCCTTCGACGCGCGCGCCGACGGCTACGTGCGCGGCGAGGGCGGCGGCGTGGTGGCGCTCAAGCCGCTCTCTCGCGCGCTCGCCGACGGCGACCCCATTCGCTGCGTCCTCCGCGGCAGCGCCGCGAACAATGACGGCTTCAGCAACGGGTTGACGGCCCCTAGCCCCGAGGCGCAGGAGGCCGTGCTCCGCGAGGCCTACGCGCGGGCCGGCGTCGATCCGCGCCGCGTTGATTTCGTGGAGGCCCACGGCACCGGCACGCTGCTCGGCGACCCCATCGAGGCCAAGGCGATCGGCGCCATCCTGGGCGCGGGGCGCGACGCCGATCGGCCGCTCTACCTCGGCTCGCTCAAGACCAACATCGGCCACCTCGAAGCAGCGGCGGGCGTCGTGGGCCTCATCAAGGCGGCCTTCGCCGTCGAGCGCCGCGTCATCCCGCCGAACCTGCACTTCCGCACGCCCAACCCGCAGATCCCCTTCGAGGCGCTGCGCCTGAGCGTCCCGCGCGCCCTCACCCCGTGGCCGCGCGAGGGGGAGCCCGCCGTCGCCGGCGTCAGCTCCTTCGGCTTCGGCGGCACCAACTGTCATGTCGTTCTGGAGTCCGGGCCCGCTCAGCTCCCGCCCCCGGCGCCGCGCGTCGCGTCCAGGGGCGCGCCGCGTATCCTCTTTGTCTTCTCCGGCAACGGCTCCGCCTGGGCCGGCATGGGCCGTGATCTGCTCGGCGCCGAGCCGGTCGTCCGCGCCGCCGTCGCGCGATGCGATCGCGCGGCGCGCTCGCTGGTGTCCCACTCGCTGCTCGACGACCTCGCCCGCGGGCACCTCCGGCGGCCCACGGAGCGCGAGGATCCCTCGCAGCTCGCGCTCTTCGCCGTGCAGATCGCCCTCGCCGATCTGTGGCGATCGTGGGGGATCGAACCGGACGCGGTCGTGGGGCACAGCGTCGGCGAGGTCGCCGCTGCGTACGTGGCCGGCGCGATCGAGCTCGAGGAGGCGGTCCGCATCGTACACCACCGAGGTCGCCTCCAGCGCCGCGTAGCCGGAAAGGGGGCCATGGCCGTCGTCGAGCTGCCGCGCGCCGAGGTCGAGGCGGAGCTCGCCGGCCGCGGCGGTCGGGCGGGTGTCGCCGCCGAAAACGGGCCGGTCGAGACGGTGATCTCGGGCGAGCCAGGGGCGCTGACCGCGCTCGTGGCGGAGCTCGCCGCGAGCGGCGTCCGCTGCCGCGCCGTGCACCTGGATATCGCCGGCCACAGCCCGCAGATGGACCCGCTCCGCGCCGAGCTGGCGAGCGCCCTCGGCGATCTGCGCCCGCGTCCGGCCACGATCCCCATCTTCTCGACGGTCACCGCGACGCCGCTCGACGGCCGCCGCTTCGACGCAGCCTACTGGGCGGCGAACCTGCGCGAGCCCGTCCGCTTCGCCGAGGCCGCGGCGGCGCTGCGCGCGGACGGCGAACCTGTCTTCGTCGAGCTGAGCCCGAGCCCGCTCCTCAAGAGGGCCCTGGAGCAGGCGAACGCACGGGTGATCGCCTCGCTGGAGCGCGGCGAGGACGGCCCCGCAACGCTGCGCCGAGCGCTGGGTGAGCTGCGCGCGCTCGGCGCCGGCGCGCGCCGAGCGGATCCAGCGCCCCACCTCATCCCGCTCTCCGCGCACACGCCCGCGGCGCTGCGCGATCTGTGCGCCTCGCTCCACGCGCTCGTCACCGCGCAGCGCGACGTCGATCTGCGCGATCTCGCCTACACCGCCGGCCCCCGCCGCAGCCACCACGATCACCGCCTCGCCGTCGTCGCTTCGACGCCGGCCGGGCTCGCGGAGCGCCTCGCGGCCTTCCTCGACGGTCACGCGCGCGCCGGCGTCTCCCCGGCCCGCGGGGGGCGTACGGCGTTCGTCTTCTCGGGTCACGGCGCGCACTGGATCGGGATGGGCCGCGAGCTCCTGCGCACGGCGCCCGCCTTCCGACGGGCGCTGCTCGCCTGCGACGACGCTCTCGCAGCGCACCTCGGCTGGTCGGTGGCGGAGGCGGTCGCGGCGACCGATCCGCCGCACGCGCTCGAGGCCGTGGACGAGGTGCAGCCCATCGTCTTCGCCGTGCAGGTGGCGCTCGCGGCGGTGTGGCGCTCGTGGGGGATCGAGCCCGACGTGGTGGTCGGCCACAGTCTGGGCGAGGTGGCCGGCGCGCACACCGCGGGCGCGCTCGATCTCGCCGACGCGGCGCGGATCGTGTGCGCGCGCAGCCGGGCGCTGGCCCGCGTCGCCGGCCGGGGAGGCATGGTCGCGGCAGAGATCTCGCCGGACGAGGCGGCCCGCGCGATCGCCGGCCGCGAGGACCGGGTCGCCGTGGCGGCGATCAACGGGCCCACGTCGGTGGCGCTCTCGGGTGAACCCGACGCGCTGGCGGAGGTGGTGCGCGCGCTGGAGCAGCGCGGCGTCCGCTGCCGCAGGCTGAGCACCGACGTCGCGTTCCACAGCCCGGCGCTGGATCCGCTCCGCGCCGACCTCGCAGCGGCCCTCGCGGGGATCGCGCCGCGGACCGCGGACGTGGCGATCGTCTCCACGGTGACCGGCGCCGAGGTGGACGGCGCCTCGCTCGGCCCCGGCTACTGGGCGCGCAACCTGCGCGAGCCCGTGCGCTTCTGGGACGCGGCGCGATCGCTGTTCCAGCAGGGCGTGGACACGATCTTGGAGGTGAGCCCCCACCCGGTCCTCGCGCCCGCGCTCGACGAGGTGCGCCGCGCCGCGGGGAGCGAGGCGCTGATCTCCTGCTCCCTCCGGCGCGGCGAGGGCGAGCGCGAGGCCATGCTCGGCGCGCTCGGCGCCCTCTATGCCCGGGGGCACGCGGTGCACTTCGACGCGCTCCACCCGCAGGGAGGCCGCTGCCTGCGCCTGCCGCCCTACCCCTGGCAGCGGGAGCGCCACTGGATCGAGGCGCGCCCCGCCGCGCCCCCGCGCACGCTGCTCGGCGCGCACCTGCAGTCGTCGGTGCACGAAGGGGTGCACTTCTGGGAGGCCGAGCTGAACGTAGCCGCCCCCGGCGAGGCGTACGCGGAGATGGCGCGCCGCGCCGCGAGCGAGGTGTGGGGTGAAGGCCGACATGCGCTCGAGGACATCACCTTCCCGGAGCGCGGGGCCGGGGACGGCCGCGAGATCGTGCAGCTCGTGTGGTCGCCCATCGCGGCGGATCGCGCCTCGTTCCGCGTCTCGGGGCGCACGCCGTCGGGCGCCTGGCAGGTGCGCGCGAGCGGACAGGCGCGCCGGGGCGCCGCGGGCGCGATGGTGTACGAGATCCGCTGGGAGGCCGGCAGGGCCCCCGCGCCGCGCGGGCGCGATCGGACGGGGCGCTGGCTGCTCTTGGGCGACGGGCGCGGCGTCGCGCCGCGCGTCGCAGCGATCCTCGAAGCCATGGGCGAGGAGTGCACCCTGATCCACGCCGATCCTCGCCTCGCCTCGGATCCGGCGGCGGCGCGCGCGATCGTGCGCGACGGGATCCAGCGCGACGGGCTCCGCCTCCGCGGCGTGGTGTGCCTCTCTGCCCTCGACGCGCCCGAACCCCCCGGGGCTTGCGCCTCCCGCGACGCGGAGGCCACCTGCGCCGGGCTGCTCCATATCGCGCAGGCCCTCGTCGCCGGCGGCTGGGACGAGCCTCCACGCCTCTGGCTGGTGACCGCAGGCGCGCTGCCGGTGGGCGCGCCGCACGAGCGGGTGTCGCTCGGTCAGGCGGCTGTGTGGGGCCTCGGCCGGGTGATCGCGGCCGAGCACGCCGAGCTGCGTTTCGCCGCCGTCGACCTCCCCGCCGCGGATCCCGCGAGCGAGGTCGAGGCGCTGGTGCGTACCCTGCTCTCGGAGCACACCGCCGAGCAGATCGGGCTGCGCGGCGGCGTCGAGCACACGCCGCGGCTCATCGCGAGCGCAGAGCGCCGATCCGCTGGCGCGAGCTCGCTCTGGCCCGATGCCACGTACCTGATCACCGGCGGGCTCGGCGCCCTCGGCCTCGCGGTCGCCGGCTGGATGGCCGAGGCAGGCGCGCGTCACCTCGTCCTCGTGGGCCGCAGCCCGCCGGACAGGGCCGGCGAGCGCGCCCTCGCGTCGATCCGCGCGAGGGGCGCCGAGGTCATCGTCCACCGCGCCGACGTGGCCTCGTTCTCGCAGATCGCCGCCGTCTTCGCCGCGATCGACGCGACGTTGCCCCCGCTGCGGGGCGTCATCCACGCCGCGGGCGTGCTCCATGACGCGCTCGTGCCCGATCTGCGCGCCGATCAGCTCGGCCCCGTCCTCGCGCCGAAGGTGGACGGCGCCGTCCACCTGCACCGGCTCACCGAGGATCGCGCCCTCGATTTCTTTGTTCTCTTCTCGTCGATCGCCTCCTGGATCGGGCTCGCGGGCCAGGCGTCCTACGCGGCGGCGAACGCCTTCCTCGACGCCCTCGCGCAGCATCGGCGCGCCCATCACCTGCCCGCGTTGAGCGTCGGCTGGGGGAGCTTCACCGGCGTCGGCCTCGCCGGCACGCCCGGTGGGCGACGGGTCGCGGCGTTCCTCGCGCGGCGAGGCGTTTCAGGCTTCTCCATCGACGAGGGCCTCGCAGCCCTGGGAGGGCTGCTCTCGCTTGGAGCCGGGGCGCCCGCGCGCGCGCTCGTGATGCCGCTCGATCCCGCGTGCGCCGGGCACGGGCCGGCGTCGCGCTGGGACGCGCTCCTCGGCCGCGCGCGGCCGGCCGCGGCGGACGGGCGCGCCGGCTTCCGCGACGTGCTCGCGGCGACGCCGCCGGCCCGGCGCCCGTCGCTCCTCGCGGCGCACGTGACGGGCGAGGTGGCGGGCGTGCTCGGCCTCGCGCCGGATCACGTCGACGCGCACGCGCCGATGAGCGCGCTGGGAATGGATTCGCTCATGGCGCTCGAGCTTCGCGACCGGCTCGAGGCGAGCCTCGGCATTCCCATGGCCACCACGCTCGTGTGGCAGCGCCCCACCGTGGCGGAGATGGCGTCGTACCTTGCCGAGCGGCTCAGTCCCGATCGAGCGGCGCCACCTCCGCCGCCCGCGGAGCCCCCGAGGCTCGACGCGCCGGCGGACCTGGACGCGCTGCTCGCCGAGGTCGAGCAGCTCAGCGACGACACCGTCCGCGAGGAGCTCGCGGAGGGCTACGGGGCGCGGCTCGGATGAGCGTTACCGAGATCCTCGCGGAGCTCTCCCAGCACGGCGTCGTGCTGCGCGCCGACGGCGACAAGCTCACCGTGCGCGCGCCGCCCGGCGTGCTCACCCCGTCGCTGCGCACGGCGCTCGCCGCGCACAAGGCCGAGATCCTGGCGAGGCTCACCACGTCGGCCGAGGGGACGATCGAGCGTGAAGAGGGTCCGGCCCCGCTCTCGCCGGCGCAGCAGGGGCTGTGGCTCGTCGCCGCGCTGGATCCCGAGGGCCCTGCCTACAACCTGGCGATCGCCGTACGCCTCACCGGCCGGCTTCCCGTGGCCGTGCTCGAGCGGAGCCTCGGCGAGATCGTCCGCCGCCACGAGGTGCTCCGCACCACCTTCACGCTCCTCTCGGGCGAGCCCGTCGCCGTCGTGGCGGAGCCTGCGTCCTTGCGTCTCCCGGTCGTCGATCTGCGCGGCCGGAGCGATGCCGGGGAGGAAGCTGCGCGCCTTGCCGCCGTGGAGGCAGAGGTCCCTTTCGATCTCGGAGAGGGCCCGCTCTTCCGCGCCAAGCTCCTCCAGCTCGGCCACGACGAGCACCGGCTCCTCCTGACCGTGCACCACATCGTCTTCGACGTCCGCTCCACCACGCTCCTGCTCCGCGAGCTGGAGGCGCTCTTCGCCGCCTTCACCCGCGACGAACCGCCTCCGCTCCCTCCGGTCCCTCTCCCTTACGCCTCGTACGCCCGTCGGCAGAGGCGGCGGCTCGCGGCCCCGGACCTCGCGCCGCAGCTCGCTTACTGGCGCAAGCAGCTCGCCGACCCGCCGCCGCCTCTTCGGCTCCCCTCGGATCGCCCCTACGGCGCG
Source organism: Sorangium cellulosum (assembly GCF_002950945.1). GTDB lineage: Bacteria > Myxococcota_A > Polyangia > Polyangiales > Polyangiaceae > Sorangium > Sorangium cellulosum_E. The sequence goes on along the minus strand of NZ_CP012673.1, from coordinate 3,360,223 downwards.
GCGCGCACCCAGCGCGGTGACCGCGTCGGCCTGCTCGTGCCGCCCGCCCTCCTCCAGCCGCTCGTGGCCCTGAGCCGGCGGGAGGGCGTCACGCTCTTCATGACGCTGCTCGCCGCCTTCGCGGTGTTGCTCGCGCGGCTCTCCGGCCAGCGCGATCTCGCCGTCGGCGTCCCGACCGCGGGCCGCGATCGCAGCGGCACCGAGGCGCTCATCGGCTGCTTCGTCAACACCCTGGCGCTGCGGGTCGATCTCGACGGCGATCCCACCTTCGTGGAGCTGCTCGCCAAGGTGCGGCGGACGGCGCTCGACGCCTACGCGAACGCCGAGGCGCCCTTCGATCGCGTCGTCGCCGAGGTGCAGCCCGAGCGGCACCTCGGCCGGACGCCGATCTTCCAGGTGATGTTCAACCTGGTGAACCTCGCCGACGAGCGGCTGACCCTGCCCGGCCTCGCGGCCGAGGTCGAGCAGCATATGCCCGGCTCGCGGTTCGATCTCACGCTCTACGCCCGCCAGCGCACGGACGAGCTGCGGCTGGAGCTGGCCTACAGCGCCGATCTGTTCGAGCGCGACCGCATCGAGATGATGCTGGCGCAGCTCGTATCGGCGCTCGCGCAGATCGTGGATCGCCCCGAGCAGCGGATCGCGGAGATCACGCTCCCGTCCCCGCCAGGGCTCGATCCCACCCTGCCGATCCCCGAGCCGCGCCACGAGCCCATCACGGGCCGGATCGCCGCCTGGGCCGGGCGCTCGCCGGAGCTCGTGGCCCTGCAGCAAGGCCAGCGCCTGCTCACGTATGGCGAGCTCGACGGCGCGTCGCGTACCCTCGCCTTGCAGCTGGTGCGCTGCGGGCTGCGCCGCGACGGCGCGGTCGCCGTGACCGGGCCGCGGAGCTTCGGGCTGATCGCCGCCATGCTGGGGGCCCTGCGCTCGGGAGGGCGGCTGCTCACGCTCGATCCGATGCTGCCGGTGGCGCGCAGGCGCACCATGCTCGAGAGGGCCGGGGCGACCCACGCGCTCGTGATCGGCGATGACGCGGAGGGCGTGCTCGCCGGACTCGAGGTGATCGGGGTGGAGCCGGACCGCGGAGCTCCCACCCCGCGCGCCTTCCCGCACGCGGGGTGGGGCGAGGATCGACCGGAGACGCCGTCGCCGGAGCTGCCCGCGGTCCACCCCGACGACGCGGCGTACGTGTTCTTCACATCGGGCAGCACGGGCGTGCCCAAGGGCGTGCTCGGCTGCCACAAGGGGCTCGCGCACTTTCTCGCGTGGCAGCAGAGCACGTTCGGCGTCGGGCCCGGCGATCGCGTCGCACAGCTCACGGGGCTCTCATTCGACGTCGTGCTGCGCGACGTCTTTCTCCCGCTCGTCAGCGGCGCCACGTTGGTGCTCCCCGAGGCCCCTCGGCCTGATCCAGAGCGTCTCCTCCGCTTCCTGGAGCGCGAACGGATCACCCTGCTGCACGCGGTGCCGTCCCTCGCCGAGGCGTGGCTGCGCGAGGCGCCCCCTGGCGTGTCGCTGAGCGCCCTGCGCGTCGCCTTCTTCGCCGGCGAGCCGCTGTCCGACGCGCTGGTCCGGCGATGGCGCGCCCTCTCGCCCAGGTGCGATGTCGTCAACCTGTACGGACCGACCGAGACGACGCTGGCGAAGTGCTTCCACCGGGTGCCGGCCGAGCCCGACCCCGGCGTGCAGCCGGTGGGCGCGCCGCTCCCCGACACGCAAGCCCTGGTGCTCTCGGCGGAGGACCGACTCTGCGGCGTCGGCGAGCCAGGCGAGATCACGCTGCGCACGCCGTTCCGCAGCCTCGGCTACCTCGACGCGCCGGCCGAGACAGCGGCGCGGTTCACGCGCAATCCCTTCCGCGATGAGGATCGCGATCGGCTCTACCGCACCGGTGACCGCGGCCGATACCGGCCCGACGGCGCCCTGGAGATCCTCGGCCGCCTCGATCATCAGCTCAAGATCCGCGGCGTGCGCGTGGAGCCCGGCGAGATCGAGGCTGCGCTCCGCGCGCACCCTGCGGTGCGCGACGCGGCGGTCGTCGGCCGGGGCGAGGGCGCGGAGAAGCGGCTCGTCGCCTACGTGGTGCCCGACCGCGACGCCGCCGCGCCGTCCGAGCTGCGCGGCTTCCTCGCGCGGCGCTTGCCCGACGCGATGGTGCCCACGGATGTCATTGCGCTCGCGGCGCTCCCTCTCACGCTGAACGGCAAGGTCGATCGCGGCGCGCTGCCGGCGCCGGGCGCGGCCCGCGCGGAAGAGGAAGCCCCGGCCAACCCGCGCGGGCCGATCGAGGAGGCGCTCGTGGGCATCTTCGGCGAGGTGCTCGGGCGCGACGGCATCGGCGTGCGAAGCGGGTTCTTCGAGCTGGGCGGCCACTCGCTCATGGCCACGCAGGTGGTCTCGCGCATCCGCCGCGCGCTCGGCGTCGAGCTGCCGCTCCTGGCCCTGTTCGAGGCGCCCACACCGGCCGCGCTGGCGGCGCGCGTCCAGGCGGCGCTGCGCGGCGCCGGCGAGCCGGCGGCGATCGCGCTCGAGCCCGCGACGGAAGAGCCGACGCGAGCGCTGTCCTTTGCCGAGGAGCGGCTCTGGCTGCTCGATCAGATCGAGCCGGGCGGCGCCGAGTACGTGATCCCGATCGCGGCCCGCGTCGCGGGCGCGCTCGACACGGGCGCGCTCGCGCGGGCGCTCGAAGAGCTCGCGCGCCGGCACGATGCGCTCCGTACGACCTTCGCCTCCGAGGACGGACGCCCGGTCGCGGTGATACACGACGAGGCGCGCATCGATCTCGCGGTCACGCGCATGTCAGCGCCGACGCGCGCCGAGCGCGAGGCCGACGCTCGGGGCGCGCTGTCCCGCGAGATCCGCGCCCCCTTCGATCTCGCGTCGGGGCCGCTCCTGCGGGCGCGGCTCATCGCGGTCGACCAGGACGAGCACCTCTTCGTCCTGACGCTGCACCACATCGTGGCCGACGGCTGGACCCTCGGGATCCTGCACCGCGAGCTGTCGATCCTCTACGGGGCCTTCGCCCGCGGCGAGCCGCCGCCGCTCCCCGCGCCTCCGCTCCGGTACGCCTCCTACGCGCGATGGCAGCGCCGCTGGATGGCCGGCGAGGTGCTCACCCGCGAGCTCGCGTACTGGCGCGACCGCCTCGCGGGCGCCCCGCCCGAGCTGAACCTCCCCGCCGACCGGCCGCGGCCTCGGGCGCAGACGCACCGGGGCGCGCGGCACTGGACGACGCTCTCGCCTGCGACCTCGCAGGCCCTCGCGGACCTCTGCCGCCGCGAGGGCGCGACGCTGTTCATGGCCCTGCTCGCGGCGCTCGACGTGCTGCTCTTCCGCACCACCGGCGAGCGCGATCTCGTCGTCGGCACGCCCATCGCCAACCGCACGAGGACCGAGACCGAGTCCCTCGTCGGGCTGCTGGCCAACACCCTCGCGATCCGGATCCGCCTCGCGCCCGATCTGTCGTTCCGCGATCTGCTCCAGCGCGTGCGCGCGGAGTGCCTGGGCGCGTACGCCCACCAGGATCTGCCCTTCGAGCGCCTCGTGCAGGATCTCGTGCCCGAGCGGGACCTGCGGCGGGCGCCGATCTTCCAGGTGATGCTCACCCTGCAGAACGCACCGGCCGAGCCGCTCTCGCTCCCGGGTCTGACGGTGCAGGCCGAGACCGCGGACAACGGCACGGTGAAGCTCGATCTGGCGTTCACCGCGCTGCCGGGGCCCGCGGGCCTGCGCCTCGCGATCGACTACAGCAGCGGCTGCTTCGACGCCGCCACCATCGCCCGCATGGCGGGGCACTTCGCGGTGCTGCTCGAGGCCGCCGCGCGCGCGCCCGAGCGGCGCATCGACGAGCTGCCCCTGCTCACCGCGACGGAGCGGCGCCGCTTGCTCGTCGAGCACAACGACACCGCCGGCGCGCGCGCGGGCCACACGCGCCTGCACGAGCTGTTCGAGGCGCAGGCCGCGCGCACGCCCGACGCGATCGCGGTCGCGCTGGAGGACGAGGCGCTCAGCTTCCACGAGCTCGACGCGCGCGCCAACGCGCTGGCGCGGGAGCTCCAGGGGCTCGGCGTCGGCGCTGACACGCTCGTGGGTCTGTGCCTGGAGCGGTCGCTGGAGATGGTCGTGGCCCTGCTCGCGGTGCTCAAGGCCGGGGGCGCGTACGCGCCGATCGACCTCGCCTACCCCGAGGAGCGGATCGACTTCATGCTCGCGGACGCCCGCGTGCCGGTGATCCTCACGCACGCGCGCCTGCGCGAGCGGTTCTCTCGGCGGGTCCCCGCGGTGATGGCGCTCGACCGGGGCGCGCCGGGGAGCGCGCCGTCGCCGCCGCCGTGCCCGGCGCGCGCCGAGAGCCTCGCCTACGTCATCTACACCTCCGGCTCCACGGGCCGCCCCAAGGCGGCGATGATCCCGCACCGCGCGATCGTCAACCACATGGTGTGGATGAACGCGCGCTGGCCGCTCGAGCCAGACGACGTCGTGCTCCAGAAGACGCCGCTCAGCTTCGACGCCTCGGTGTGGGAGATCTACGCGCCGCTGACGACGGGCGCGCAGCTCCTCCTCGCGCGGCCTGAGGGGCACCGCGACATGGCGTACCTGCTGGAGACGATCGCCGCGCGCCGTGTGACCGTGCTGCAGGTCGTCCCGGCGCTCCTGGAGCCGCTGCTCGCCGAGCCCGCGCCCGAGCCGCCCCCCGCGCTGCGGCGCCTCTATTGCGGCGGCGAGCCGCTGAGCACCTCGCTCGCGCGCCGCGCGGCGGCGCGCTTCGGCGCGACGGTCGTGAACCTCTACGGCCCGACGGAGACCGCCGTCGACGCGACCTACCACGTGTGCACGCCCCACGCGGGCGCCGCGGAGCCGATCGGCCGTCCGATCGCCAACGTGCGCGCGTACGTGCTCGACGACAGGCTGGAGCCGGCGCCCGAGGGCATCGCCGGCGAGCTGTACCTCGGCGGCGACGGCGTCGGTCGCGGCTATCTCCGCCGGCCCGGGATGACGGCGGAGCGCTTCGTCCCCGACCCGTTCGGCGAGCCCGGCGCGCGCCTCTTCCGGACCGGCGATCGAGCGCGCGTCCTCCCGTCGGGCGTGATCGAGTACCTCGGGCGCGCCGACGACCAGGTCAAGATCCGCGGCCATCGCGTGGAGCTGGGCGAGGTCGAGGCGGCGCTCGCCACGCACCCGGCCGTGCGCGAGGCGGTCGTCATCGTGCGCGAGGGCCCACGCGGCGAGCGGCAGCTCGTGGCCTACGTCGTCGGCGACGGCGCGCCTCCGGCCGAGCTGCGCGCCCTCCTCCACGCGAAGCTGCCCGATTTCATGATCCCCTCCGCCTTCGTGCCGATGGCTCGGCTGCCGCTCTCCGCGAGCGGGAAGGTCGATCGTCGCGCGCTGCCCGCGCCGGCGCTCGGCGGCGCCTTCGCGCCCCCGCGAAGCGCCGTCGAGGAGCAGCTCGCGCGTATCTGGGCGGACGTGCTGCGCCTGCCGCGGGTGGGGATCCACGATCACTTCTTCGCGCTCGGCGGCGACTCGATCCTCAGCATCCAGGTCGTCGCGCGCGCCCGGCAGGTGGGCCTGCGGATATCGCCACGGCAGATCTTCCAGCGGCCGACCATCGCCGCGCTCGCCGCCGACGTGGAGCCGGCCGAGGCGGTGACGGCCGAGCAGGGCCCGGTGACCGGGCTCGCGCCGCTCACCCCGATACAGCGCTGGTGGCTCGAGGGGGACCCCATCGACGCGCACCACTACAACCAGGCGTCCCTGCTGGCGTCGGCCGAGCCGCTCGACGCCGCCGTGCTCGGCGAGGCCGTCGCGGCGGTGCTCGATCACCACGACGCGCTCCGCCTCCGCCTCGTCCGGGCCGAGGACGGCTGGGAGCAGTGCTTCGCCGATCCAGGCGACGTGCCCGCGGTGCAGCGCGTCGATCTCGGCGCGCACCCGGCCTCGACGAGGGCGCGCGCGCTCGTCGAGGCCGCGGCCGCCGCGCAGGCGAGCCTCGATCTGGTGCGAGGCCCGGTGGTGCGGGTCGTGCTCTTCACGGCCGGCGCGGCAGAGCAGGACCGGATCCTCATCGTGATCCATCACCTCGCGGTCGACGCCGTCTCGTGGGGCGTCGTCATCGAGGATCTGTGGACGGCGTACACGCAGCGGCGGGCCGGTCTCCCCGCGCGGCTGCCGTCGAAGACGACGTCGTTCAAGCAGTGGGCGGCGCGGCTGGAAGCGCGCGCGCGCAGCGGAGCGATCGATCCAGAGCTCGGCTTCTGGCGCGCGGAGGCGCAGCGACCGACGGCGCGGCTCCCGCTGGACCTCGAGCGCGGCGACGACACGGAGGGCGAGGCGGCCACGGTTCAGCGCGCGGCCTCGCCCGAGGAGACGCAGGCGCTGCTCCGGTGCGCGCGGGGAGCGGACGGCGCCCGCGCCGACGAGCTGCTCCTCGCAGCGCTGGTGCTGGCGCTCGCGCCCTGGGTGGGGCGCGCGGCGCTCCGGATCGATCTGGAGGGACACGGACGCGAGCCGCTCTTCGACGACGTGGATCTCTCGCGCACCGTCGGCTGGTTCACGACCCTCTTCCCTGTCGTGGTCGAGCTCGACCCCACGCACGGCCCCGCCGAGGCGCTCCGCGCCGCGCAGGAGCGGCTCCGCGACCTCCCCGGACGGGGCATCGGCCACGGGCTGCTGCGCCGCCGCCTCGGAGACGAGCCGCCGGTCGAGGTGAGCTTCAACTACCTCGGCCAGCTCGACGCCATGCTCCCCCGCGCTGCGCCGCTGCACCGCTGCGCCGAGCCGATCGGCCCGCTCCGCGCCCCTCGCGCGCGCCGCCGTCATCTGCTGGACATCAACGCCGCCGTGATCGACGGCCGCTTGCAGGCGCGCTTCACCTTCTGCGATGGACGCCACCACCGCGCCACCATCGAGGCCCTCGCCGATCGCTTCCTCGCCGCGCAGCGCGCCTTGCTCTCGCGCGCCGCGGCGCAGGACGACGCCGTCGAGAGCACCCACGCGCTCTCTCCGATGGCGCAGGGCATGCTGTTCCACACGCTCTACGCGGCGAAGCCCGGCGTCTACCTCACCCAGCGCAGCTTCACGCTGCGCGGCGCGATCGACGAGGCGGCGCTGAGCGGCGCCTTCCAGCACGTCGTCGACCGGCACCCGAGCCTGCGCGTCGCGGTGCCCTGGGAGGGGGTGGATCGGCCGGTCCAGCGCGTGCATCGCGCGGCGCGCGTCCCGGTGACCCACCATGATCTTCGCGGCCTCGCGCCGGACGCGCGGAGCGCCGCCGTGGCTCGGATCGAGGCCGACGACCGGCGTCGAGGCTTCGACCTCGACCGCGCGCCCCTGATGCGGCTCGCGCTGGTACGGCTCGACGAGGAGACATGGCACGTCCTCTGGAGCTTCCACCACCTGCTCCTCGACGGATGGTCCACGCAGCTCGTGCTGGGCGAGGTCTTCGCGCGCTACGGCGCGCGCGGGAGCGCCGCCGCTCTGCCGGCGCGGCGCCCGTACTCCGACTACCTGGCGTGGCTCGAGCGACAGGATCCCGCGCCAGCGGAGGCGTTCTGGCGGGCGCAGCTCCGTGGCTTCCGCGCGCCCACGCCGCTCGGCGTGGATCGGCCCGCGCCGGTCGGCGGCGAGGACGGCTCCGCGGAGCTGCGCCGCTCGCTCGGCGCCGAGGCTTCCGCCGCGCTCGGCGACGTCGCGCGTCGCCTGCGCGTCACCGCGAGCACCATCGTGCAGGGCGCGTGGGCGGTGCTCCTCGCGCGCTACTCTGGCGAGGACGACGTGCTCTTCGGCGTCACGGTGTCGGGCAGATCGGCGCCCGTCGAGGGCATCGAGTCGATGGTGGGGCTCTTCATCAACACGCTCCCCGTGCGCGTGCTCGTCGATCCCGCGCGCGAGGTAGGCGCCTGGCTCGCGGCGCTGCACGCGCAGCAGGCGGCGCTGCGTGACGTCGAGCACGTCCCGCTCTTCGACGTGCAGGGCTGGAGCGAGGTCCCGCGGGGCACGCCGCTGTTCGAGAGCCTCGTCGTCTTCGAGAGCTACCCGCTCGACGAAGCGGCCAGCCGCGGCCCTGCTGGGCTCGTCGTCGGCGCGCCGCGGACCACCTCGCACACGACCTACCCGCTCACCCTCGCCGCCGCCGCCCGCGGCGTGCTGCACCTGGAGATCGGCTACGACAGGCGCCGCTTCGAGGACGCCGCCGTCGAGCGCATGCTCGGCCACCTCACCGCCCTGATCGAGGGCATCGTCGCCGATCCGCGCCGGCCGATCCGCGACCTGCCGCTCCTCGCGCCGTGGGAGCGCCGACGCCTGCTCGTCGAGTGGAGCGCGACGGCGCCCGGCGCGCCGGCGAGCCAGGGGATCCGCGAGCGCTTCGAGCAGCACGCCGCGCGCACCCCCGACGCGCCGGCGGTCGTGCACCGGGGCGAGCGCCTCTGCTACCGCGACCTCGACGAGCGCGCGAACGGCGTCGCGGAAGCGCTGGTCGCCGCCGGTCTCGGCCCAGGCGCGTTCGTCGCGGTGCTCATGGAGCGCGGCTTCGAGCTGGTCGTCGCGGAGCTCGGCATCCTCAAGGCGGGCGCCGCCTTCGTCCCGCTCGATCCGGAGTGGCCCGCCGCCCGCCTCGCCGGCATCCTCGCCGAGCTGGGCACGCTCGACCGCCCCGCCCCCCTGCTCGTCGATGCGGCCGGCGCCGCGGCGGCGAGCGCCCTCGCTCACCCTGCCCGGCGCGTCGGTCGCGACGGGCCGCGCGCCTCCACGTCAGGCAGCCGCCCGCCGGTCGACGAGGAGCACCCTGTCTACGCCATCTACACGTCGGGCTCGACCGGCAAGCCCAAGGGCGCCGTCATTCCCCACCGCGGCTTGCTCAACCGGCTCGACTGGATGACGGGCTTCTTCGGCGCCGAAAGCGCGACCGCCGTGCTCCAGACGACGCGCCCCATCTACGACAGCGCCGTCTGGCAGGTGTTCTGGCCGCTGATCACCGGCGGCAGGACGGTGCTCCCCGCGCCGGGCGAGGAGGTCGACGCCGGCGCCGTCGCGACCCTGATCGCGGCCGAATCGGTGACCATGACGGACTTCGTGCCCTCGGTCTTCGCCGCCATCGTGCCGGCCCTCGTCGAGGGCGGCGTCGCCGGGAAGCTCCGGTCGCTGCGCGCCGTCGTCGTCGGCGGCGAGCAGATCACGCCGGCCGCCGTCGAGGCCTTCCGCGCGCGCTTCCCTGACGTGCGCGTCGTCAACCTCTACGGGCCGACCGAGGCCAGCATCGGCTGCATCTGCCACGAGCTCCGCGGCGACGAGGGCGCGCGCATCCCCATCGGCCGGCCCATCGCGGGCGCGCACGCGATCCTCCTCGACCGCCGCGGCGAGCTGCTGCCCATCGGCGCCGTCGGCGAGCTGTACCTCTCGGGACGTTGTCTCGGGCTCGGCTACCTCGGCGATCCCGAGCGCACAGCGGCGGCGTTCGTCGAGAACCCGTTCCCCGAGATCCCGTACCCCCGACTCTACCGGACCGGTGATCTGGCGCGGCACCTCGAGGACGGCTCCATCGAGTTCATCGGGCGCGCCGACGAGCAGGTCAAGATCCGCGGCGTCCGCATCGAGCTGCGTGAGATTGGCGCGGCGCTCGCGTCCCACCCGGACCTCGCGGCCTCGGCCGTGGTCGCGCGCGAGGATCGGCCCGGCGACAGGCGCCTCGTCGCCTACGTCGTACCGCGCGCGGCGGCCGCGCCGGACGGGCTGCGCCGCTTCCTCGAGGCTCGCCTGCCGCGGCCGATGATACCGTCCGCGTTCGTCACGCTCGACGCGCTGCCGCTCACGGCCGGCGGCAAGCTCGATCGACGCGCGCTGCCGGCGCCGGACGCAGGCGCCGACGGCGGAGCCCGCGCGGCGCCACGTGGCCCCATCGAGCAGGCGCTGGCGGACATCTTCGCGGAGCTCCTGGGCGTCGTGGCGGTGGGCGCGCACGACGACTTCTTCGAGCTGGGCGGGCACTCGATCCTCGCCACGCGGGCCATGGCTCGGGTGCGCGCGGCGTTCTCCGCAGATCTGCCGCTCCGCGCGCTCTTCGAGGCCCCCACGCCCGCGACGCTCGGGGCGCGCGTCGCGGCGGCGCTCGCGGGGGGCGCGGCCGATCCGGCGCCGCCGCTCACGCGGGCGCCGCGCGGCGCGGAGCTGCCGCTGTCCTTCGCGCAGGAGCGGCTCTGGTTCCTGGCGCGCTTCGATCCGAACGACACCTCGTACGTCGTGCCCCTCGCCCTCCGCATCGAGGGCGCGCTCGACGTGGAGGCGCTGCGGCGCGCGCTCCGCGAGGTGGTGCGCCGCCACGAGGTGCTGCGGACGACGTTCGCCAGCGTCGACGGGCGCCCCGCGCAGATCGTGCACGAGGCGGCGGATCTCGCGGTGCCCCTCGAGGAGCTCGGCGCGCTGTCGACCCCGGATCGCGAGGAGGCTGCGCGCCGCCGCCTGCTGGCAGAGTCGTCGCGCCCGTTCGATCTGGCCCGCGGTCCGCTGCTGCGGGCGGGGCTCCTGCGGCTCGCGCCCGAGGAGCACCTGCTCTTCGTGACGATGCATCACATCGTCTCCGATGCCTGGACGAGCAGCGTGCTCAACCGGGAGATCTCCGCGCTCTACGGCGCCTTCGCCGAGGGCCTGCCTTCCCCGCTGCCCGAGCTGCCCATCCAGTACGTCGACTACGCCGTGTGGCAGCGGCGCTGGCTGGACGGCGCCGTGCTCGACGCGGCGCTCGCCTACTGGGAGCAGAGGCTCGCGGGCGCGCCCGAGGCGATCCATCTGCCTGCCGATCGGCCGAGGCCCAGGGTCCCGTCGGGGCGCGGCGCGCAGCACCTCTTCGCGCTCCCGCAGCCGATCGCGAAGGAGCTCGCGGCGCTCGGCCGCCGAGCGGGCGCGACGCTCTTCATGACGCTGCTCGCGTCCTTCAGCGTGCTGCTCCACCGGCTCACGGGGCAGCACGACCTCGTGGTGGGCACGCCCATCGCCAACCGCACGCGCGCGGAGACGGAGCGGCTCGCCGGTTTCTTCGTCAACACGCTGGCGCTGCGGGTGAACATCGACGAGAAGCGACCCTTTCTCGAGCTGCTCGCCCGCGTCCGGGAGGCTTGCCTCGAGGCGTACACCCACCAGGACGCGCCCTTCGAGCGGGTGGTCGAGCGGCTCAATCCCGCCCGGGATCCGGGCCGGACCCCCGTCTTCCAGGTGATGTTCGTGCTTCAGAACGCGCCCGCCGAGCCGCCGTCGCTGCCCGGCCTGCGGCTGCGCCGCGTCCCCCTCGGGGCGACCACCGCGCTCTTCGAGCTGACCCTCGTCGCCGAGGAGCGGCCGGACGGCATCGCCCTCGCCTTCGAGTACGCGACCGATCGATTCGACGCCGCCACCATCGAGCGGACGGCGGGACAGCTCGTGACGCTGCTCGAGGGCATCGCCCACGGACCGCATCGCGCGCCCCGGGAGCTGCCCTTGCTCACGGCGAGCGAGCGGCGGCGGATCCTCGACGCGTGGAGCGGAACCGCGGCGGCCCCCCCGCCCGGCCCGTGCATCCACGAGCTGATCGAGGCCCAGGTCGAGCGCACGCCCGACGCGGTGGCGCTGGAGTTCGAGGGAGAGCAGCTCACCTACCGGGCGCTCAACGCGCGCGCGAACCGGCTCGCGCGGCGCCTGCGCGACGCGGGGATCGGGCCCGACGCGCTGGTCGGCATGATCGCCGAGCGCTCGCTGGGCATGATCGTCGGCATCCTTTCGGTCCTCAAGGCGGGCGGCGCCTGGGTGCCGCTCGACCCGGAGGACCCGCTCGATCGGCTCGCCTTCCTCGTCCACGACACGCGCCCCTCGCTCCTCCTGGCCGGCACGCGCTTCGCCGAGACGGCCGCGCGGCTCGGCCCGCCGGTGCTGCCGCTCGACGCGGCCGACGACGAGCAGCCCGCGGCGAACCTCGATCGCGCGGCGCTCTCGTGCGAGCACCTCGCCTACGTGATCTTCACCTCGGGCTCCACCGGCCGGCCCAAGGGCGCGATGCTCCTGCACCGCGGCCTCGTATGTTACCTGCGCTGGTACGTGGAGGCGTTCGCGCTCGGCCCGAGCGACGTGATCCTCCAGAAGACGCCGTACACGTTCGACGCGTCGATCGTGGAGATCCTCGCGCCCCTGCTCGCCGGAGCGCGCATCGTCGTCGCCCCGCCGGGCGCGCACCGCGATCCCGACGAATGTGTACGCCTCGCCGCTGCGCACGGCGTCACCGTCCTGCAGTTCGTCTCCTCGATGCTCGCCGCCGTCGTGGCGCGCGGCGGCCATGAGCAGCTCCCAGCGCTGCGGCACCTGATCTGCGGGGGCGACGCGCTCGCGCTCGACACCGTCGAGCGATTCCTCGCCCGGTCGCGCGCCCAGCTCCAGAACCTGTACGGCGCCACCGAGGCGACCGACGTCTCGACCCTGTGGACCGCGCGCCCAGGCGCCGCCGTGGTCCCCATCGGGCGCCCCATCGCGGGCACGCGCGTCTACGTGCTCGACGACGACCTCGAGCCCGTCCCCGTCGGCGCCGTGGGTATGCTCCACGTCGGCGGCGCGCAGGTGGGGCGCGGCTACGCCGGCCGGCCTGGCCTCACCGCCGAGCGCTTCATTCCCGATCCCTTCGGCGGCGAGCCCGGCGCCCGCCTGTACCGGACCGGCGATCTCGCGCGCTGGCTGCCGTCGGGCGAGATCGAATACCTCGGCCGCGCGGACCAGCAGGTCAAGGTGCGCGGGCACCGCATCGAGCTCGGCGAGATCGAGGCCGTGCTCGCCCTCCACCCCGAGGTGCGCGACGCCGCCGTGGTCGCGCGCGCCGACGCGCTCGCCGCGTGGATCGCCGCCGATCCGGCGCGCGTCGACGCCGCCGCGCTGCGGGCTTTCGCGCGGGAACGGCTGCCCGCCTTCATGGTGCCCTCGGCCTTCGCCGTCGTGGATCGCGTGCCGCGCCTGCCGAGCGGCAAGGTGGATCGCGGCGCGCTCCGCGCCGCCGATCTGGCCGCCGGCGAGCTCGGTGCGCCGCGCGTGTCGCCGCGCGACACGATGGAGGCCGACCTGGTGGCGATCTGGGAGTCGGTGCTTGCCCTGCATCCCATCGGCGTGCGCGACGGCTTCTTCGATCTGGGCGGGCACTCGCTCCTTGCGGTGCGGCTGCTCGATCGCGTGCGTGAGCGGTTCGCCGCGGGTGTCTCGATGGCGACCTTCTTCCAGGGCCCGACCATCGAGCAGCTCGCCGAGGTGCTGCGCCGCGGGGGGAGCGCGTCGGTGCCGCTCGGGCGGGCGGTCCTGCTGCCGATGCGCCGCGCCGGCGCCAAGCCGCCGTTCGTGTGCGTGGCGCCGCTCGGGGCGCGTGCGCCGCTGCACTTCGGGAGCCTGGCGCAGCGCGGGGATCCCGACCGCCCGTTCCTCGCGCTCGAGCCGCCCATGTTCGGCGCTGCCGGCCCCGTGCCCACGCTGGAGCAAGTCGCCGCCGGCTGCTGCGCGGAGATCCGCGACGTGCCCGTCGAAGGGCCTCTTCTGCTCGGCGGTTACTGCAGCGGCGGCGTGATCGCTTACGAGATGGCGCGCCAGCTCGTCGCCGCCGGCCGAGAGGTCGCGGCGCTGGTGCTGCTCAACTCCGAGGCGCCGCCGCCGCGCGGAGCCCGCGCGCGGATCGATCCCGACGATCCCGCCTGGAGCACCGCCTTTGCTTCCTACCTGGAGCGCATCGGCGGGCGCGCGGCCGTGCGCCTCGAGATCTCGCACGCCGATCTCGCGCCCCTCGATCCCGAGCGCCGCCTCGCCCTCCTCCTCGCGCGGGCGCGCCGCGCTGGCGCGGTGCGCGCGGACACCACCGCGGCGGAGCTCCGGGGCGCGTTCGTGTACTTCCAGGAGCACGCCCTGCGCAGGGACAAGATCCTGAACGGCTACGCCCCGGGCCCTTACGCCGGGCGGGTCGTGGTCCTCCGGGCAGCCGCCCCGTGCGGCGATCCGGCGCGGGGCTGGGACCACATCGCGCCGGGGGTCGAGGTCCACGAGGTCGCGGGCGACAACGCGTCGATGCTCGACGAGCCGTACGTCGCGGAGCTCGGCGCGACGATCGCCCGCTGCCTCGACGAGCCAGGAGCGCAGCCGGACACGGCGGTCGCTGTGGTTGCCCTAACCCATAGGTGACGCTGATAGCATTCCGGGATCGCGATGAGCGTCCCCGGATACACCCTCACGAAGATCCTGCACCGCGGGGCCTACACCGTCGCCCATCGTATCGCTGGCGAGGCGGGCACGCGCATCCTCCGGAGGCCGCGCGATCCATTGCGGCGATCGGACGTCGCCAAGCTCCGCCACGAGCACCAGATCCTCGCGTCGCTCGGCGGCGATCCCGAGCTGCGGCTCGTCGAGACGCCCGCCCGCGGGGCGGCCTATGTCATCGCCGCCGATCCGGGGGGCGAGCTGCTCCGGAGCCTGCTCCCCGGACCGCTGCCGGTCGCGACCGCCCTCTGGATCGGCATCGGGCTCGTCGGGGCGCTCGCGGCGCTCCACCAGAAGCGCATCCTTCACAAGGACGTTAACCCCGACAACGTTCTGGTCGACGAGCGCGCCTGCAAGGTGAGCCTCCTGTGCCACGCCCTCGCCTCGCGCATTCCGCGCGAAACGCACCGGATCATCAGCCCCGAGTTCCTGGAGGGCTCTCTCGCGTACATCTCGCCCGAGCAGACCGGGCGCATGAACCGTGCAATCGACTACCGCGCCGACTTCTACTCGCTCGGAATCACGCTCTACGAAATGCTCACCGGCCAGCCGCCGTTCGCGGCCACCGATCCGGCCGAGCTGGTGCACGCGCACATCGCGCGCATGCCGGCGCCGCCGCACGAGGTGACGCCCGGCGTGCCGCAGAAGCTCTCCGCCCTCGTGATGAAGCTCCTCGCCAAGAACGCCGAGGACCGTTACCAGAGCTGCCACGGTATCCGCGCCGACCTCGAGGCCTGCGCGGCCCAGCTCGCCGCGTATGGACGCATCGAGCATGTCGCGCTTGGAGCGCACGACATCCCCGACGTGCTCCACGTGCCGCAAAAGCTCTACGGCCGCGAGCGCGAGGTGGAGTCGCTCATGGAGGCCTTCGAGCGCGCCAGCCGGGGACGCCCGGAGCTGGTGCTCATCAGCGGCTACTCGGGCATCGGCAAGTCGTCCGTGATCCACGAGATCCACAGGCCCATCGTGCGCGCGCAGGGCTTCTTCATCGCCGGCAAGTACGAGCAGTACAAGCGCGACATCCCCTACTTCGCGCTCACGCGCGCCTTCCAGGGCCTGCTCCGCCAGATCCTCACGGGCAGCCGGCAGCGCGTCGCGGAGTGGAGAGCGCGCCTCGTCGCGGCGCTCGGGCCCCACGGACGGATCATCACCGACGTGATCCCCGAGGTGGAGATCATCATCGGCGAGCAGCCGCCGGTGGTGGAGGCGAGCCCGGCCGAGTCGCAGGCCCGCTTCCGCGAGGTCTTCCAGCGGTTCGTCCAGGTCTTCGCCCAGCTGGATCACCCGCTGGTCCTCTTCCTCGACGATCTGCAGTGGGCCGACACCGCTTCGCTCAACCTCATCCGTGGGCTCCTGGAGAGCGAGGGCTCGCACTATCTGCTCCTCGTCGGCGCCTACCGCGACAACGAGGTCGACCCGACCCACCCGCTCCTGGCCACGCTCGACGAGGTGCGCAGGTCCGGCGTGCGCATGAGCCCTATTTCCCTCGCGCCGCTCTCGCCCGAGCACGTGACCGCGCTGGTCTCCGACACCCTCCGCTGCGACGTCGAGGCGACCGCGCCGCTCGCGCGCCTCCTGGTCGAGAAGACGGGCGGCAATCCATTCTTCCTCCTGCAGTTCCTCCAGTCGCTGCACGAGGACAGATTGCTCGAGTTTGATCGCGAGGCGCAGCGCTGGCGCTGGAACGCCGCGGATATCCGCCGCATGCCGGGCACGGAGAACGTCGTCGACCTGATGGCGGGCAAGCTGCAGCGCCTCCCGCAGCGCACGCGCGACGTGCTGACGCTCGCCGCATGCGTCGGCAATCAGTTCGATCTTACGACGCTGTCGGTCGTCATGGAGCGGCCCCGCGCGCGTACCGCGGCCGATCTCCTGGGCGCGGTGCGCGAGGGCCTGATCCTGCCGCTCGTGGACGACCTTGACGCGGTGGCGCGCACGCTCGTCGAGTCGACGCAGGGGGACTCGATCCCCGACGACGCCGAGGGGCTCTCGGTGTCGTACCGCTTCCTCCATGACCGCGTCCAGCAGGCCGCCTATTCGCTCATCACCGAAGAGCAGCGCAAGGCCGTCCACTACAAGGTGGGCCAGCTCATGCTGAAGGACACGAGCGAGGACGCCCTGCCCGACCGGGTCTTCGACATCGTTCACCACTTCAACCTCTGTCCGGAGCTGCTCGTCGACCGCGAGACGCGCGCGCGGATCGCCGAGCTCAACCTGCTCGCCTCCGACCGAGCCAAGGACTCGATGGCCTACGAGGTCGCGCTCAAGCACGCGCTCGCCGGGGCGGCGCGGCTCGGCGACGAGAGGTGGGAGACGGACTATGACCTCGCCGTCGCGCTCACGACGCGCTCGTCCGAGTGCGAGTACCTGCTCGGCCGATTCGCCGAGGCCGAGCGGCTCTTCGATGTGATCCTGAGCCGGTCACGCACCGTGCTGGAGAAGGTCAAGATACACACGCTGAAGACGGTGCTCCATCGGCACAACATCCGCTATGGCGATGCCATCGAGGTGGCCATCGCGGGCCTCAAGCTGGCCGGGATAGACGTGCCCCCTCCGGCGGACGCGCCCGGCCTGCTCGCCCTGGCGGAGGCCGAGCGGCGCGAGCTCGACGAGCGCATGCGCGGGCGCGAGATCGCGCACCTCATCGAGCTGCCGCCCATGCGCGACCCGCTCATGCTCGCGACGATGAGCCTGCTCGAGGAGCTGTCGATGCTGGGCATGTTCTTCACCCCGCTCCTCGTCAGCATCGCCACGCTGAGGATGGTCATCCTCTCCTTGCAGCACGGCAACGCCCGCGCGTCGGCGGCGGCCTACGCGACGCACGGGATGATCGTGGGCGCCGCCGGCGGCGACTACGCCTCCGGCCACGCCTTCGGGCGGCTGGCCATCGAGCTGAGCGACAAGAACAATGATCTCTCCGCCCAGTGCAAGACGCGCCTCTGGTTCGGCGCCTTCATCAACCACTACCGCGCGCCGCTCACGGCGTCCCTCGCGGCGCTCAAGGAGGGGTGCGACGTCGGCGTGCGCTCGGGCGATCCGGTGTGGGTCGCGTACTCGGCGCTCTTCTATCAGGTCCAGTCGTGGGCGCGGGGCGATCACCTGGACGAGATCTTCGTCGACCCGATGTGGAGCCTGGTGAACGAGTTCCAGTCGCTGCGCGCCGTCACCTCCTACCGCCAGGCGGCGCGCAGCCTCAGGGGCGCGACGCTGGTTCCGGGCGGCTTCGACGATGACACCGGGTTCGTCGACACGGAGCACGAGGCCACGATCAAGCGCGAAGGGCTCTGGCTCTCATTCCAGCACTATTGTACGGCCAAGATCGAGACGCTCTTCTATTTCGAGCGCTACCAGGAGGCGCTCGCCGTCGTCGAGGACGCGCGCGCCGCGGGCGACATCGAGGTCGTCCTGTTCGCCCAGTACACACCCACCGAGTTCATCTTCTACACGGCCCTCCTCGCCAGCGCGGTGTACGAGTCGACGCCGGCGGAGGAGCGGGAGAGGCACCTCGCCACGCTCCAGGCGAGCCTCGGCAAGATCAGGACGTGGGCCGAGAACTGCCCGGTCAACTACAAGCACAAGCTGGAGCTCGTCTCGGCCGAGGCGGCGCGCATCGCGGGCCGCGAGCTGGAGGCGATCGAGCTCTATGAGAGGGCGCTCGAGTCGGCGCGGCAGAACGGCTTCCTCAATCACCACGCGCTCGCCGCCGAGCTGGCCGCGCGCTTTCACCTCGCCCGGGGGCGCCGGACGCTCGCGTCGCTCTACCTCGGGAAGGCGCGCGCCGCGTACGCCCGCTGGGGCGCCGCCGGCAAGGTGCGCGCGCTGGACGAGCGCTACCCGGATCTCGACGTCCTGGCGCCCGAGAGCGAAGCCGCCGCGGGGGCGGCGCTCGATCTGATCACGGTCCTGAAGGCGACGCAGGCCATCTCCGGCGAGATCGTGCTGGAGAAGCTGCTCGCCAAGATGATGCAGATCATCATCGAGAACGCCGGCGCGCAGCGGGGCTATTTCATCCTGGAGCGCGCCGGCCGGCTGTGGATCGAGGCGGCCGGCACGGTCGACGGCGCCGCCACCGCGCTGCAGTCGGTCGCCGTCGATGAGCACGGTGATCTCTCCATCGCGGTGGTGAACTACGTGGTGCACACGGGCCAGCAGATCGTGGTCGACGACGCGGCCTCCGACGTGCGCTTCGCCTCCGATCCGTACATCGCGCGGCGCAAGCCCAAGAGCCTCCTGGCGAGCCCCATCGTCAGCAAGAAGCAGCGCGTCGGCATACTTTACCTGGAGAACAACCTGGCCACGAGCGCCTTCAACGCCGGACGCCTGCGCGTCCTCGAGCTGCTCTCTACCCAGGCGGCCATCTCCCTGGAGAACGCGCTCCTCTACGACACGCTGGAGCAGCGCGTACAGGAGCGCACCCGCGAGCTGATCGAGACGCGCAACCAGCTCGTCGCGCAGGAGAAGCTGGCCTCTCTCGGCTCGCTGACCGCCGGCATTGCGCACGAGATCAGGAATCCGCTCAACTTCGTCAACAACTTCGCCCTGCTCTCGGCCAACCTCTGCGACGCCCTCGCCGAGGAGATCGAGGCGCTCCGCGGATCGCTCGACCGGAACGCCACGGACAGGATCATCGAGATCCTGCTGGACCTGCGGAGCAACTCCGCCAAGATCAACCAGCACGGCCAGCGCGCCGACGGCATCGTCCGGGCGATGCTCGAGCACGCCCGCGGCGGGGGCGGCAGCGCCGGGTGGTCCAAGGTGAACAAGCTGGTCGCCGATCACGCGAGGCTCTCGCTTCACGGGATGCGCTCGCGCGATCGGGAACACGCCGTGCGCCTCCTGGAGAGCTACGATCCCTCGCTGGATCGGGGGTGCGTGGTGCCGCACGATATCGGCCGGGTGATCTTGAACCTGGTGAACAACGCCTGGTATGCGACGCGCCTCAAGCGGCTGGCGGGCGCCGAGGGATACACCCCGACGATCGCGATGAGCACGACCAACCTCGGTGGCTCGGTGGAAATCCGCGTGCGCGACAACGGGAACGGGATCGCCGAGGAGGTGCGCGGCAAGATCTTCACGCCTTTCTTCACGACCAAGCCGGCCCCGGACGGGGTGGGCCTCGGGCTCTCGCTCAGCCACGATATCGTCGCCCAGCGCAGCGGCGGCTCGCTGCGCTTCGAGTCCGAGCCTGGAGAGTACGCCGAGTTCATCGTCGTGCTGCCGAAGCACGAGGGCGCGCCGTGAGTGGAATCCTGCCCAGACGAGGAGGAACAGTGAGCAACGCGGGTTACATGCCGCCGGGGATCCGGTTCTCTAACCAGAGGCTGGAGCGTCAGGGACCGGCGATCGACGTCACCTTCGACATCCAGTGGAGCGGCTCCTGGGGCCCCGGCAAGCGCGGCCATGGCTTCTGCGACAAGAACTGGGACGCGGCCTGGGTGTTCTTCAAGTATCTCATCTCCGAGCCTTGCTATGTCTCGTACGCCGAGCTCGCGAAGCTCGCCGACGCTCATGAGCTCACCGAAGAGGAGCGCAAGTGGTGCCAGCAACACGACCTCGGGGACCCCGAGAAGTTGCAGACGCGCCTCGCAGAGCGCTTCGATCGGGGCATCGTCCACGACTTCTTTTGGATCTGGTGGTGCAGGCACAATAGCCCCGAGGAAAGAGCGAGGGAGACGTCCTCCGAGCTGAGAGCAGACCGGGAGAGGAAGGGCGTCCACGTCCGTCGGATCAAGAGGGGACAGCAGTGGGCCCTTTATCTGCACGACTCGCCGGCGCAGCCCTACCATCGTGTCCAAATCGAGCATTGCCAGGAGCGGCGCGCCCTGAAGCTCTCGGTCGTCAAGCGCTGGCGGCACGCGCAGATCATCAAAGTCGTACATCGACCCGAAGAGGCCGCGATCGATCTCGCCGGAGACGGGACGGGCGTGTTCATCTACCGCGACGCGAAGGCGTTGCAGATCGAGAACGGAAACGCCGAGTACCTCGGGATCACCCTGCGTTGCGTGCTGCGCGACATCCCGGGCATGGTGGAGAGCAGCTTGGCGCTCTGGCCTTTTGGCCTGGAGATGGTCTATGTCCCGGAGGGGCCGTTCTGGCTGGGCGATCCGCTGCACCCGAAGGCCCAGCACCGTCCGCGGAACTGCTTCTTCGACTCCCTCGCCCCCGAGCAGAGCGGTAACCGGGCTTATCAGGTCGACTCCGAGGGGCCGATCGACGTCGGGCCGCCAGGCGCGAAGCCGCCGCGCGGGGTGACGAAGCTCCTCTGGTACGACAACGACGACGATGCCCGTGGGGCGGGCGATCACCCGAGGATCCACGCTCAAGAGTCCAAGCTGCCCGAGGAGCGATGGGAAGAGGGCCGGATCGGAGAGGGGTTCCCGAAAGGGTTCGCCGCGTATTACGTGATGAAACGCCAGGTCACCCAGGGCGAGTACGCCGCGTTCATCAACACGCTCAACGGCGGAAAGGACGAGAGCTACGGGCAGCTCGTGCGTTACGCGTGGGACGGTGCGGGGTCGAACCGGGGCACGATCCAGCTGCCCGACACCGAGTCTAATGATCGGATCGCGTGGCGCCCGCTCCGGGCCAACAACCACATGAGCTGGGCGGACGCGATGGCGTTCGCGGCCTGGGCGGGCCTCCGTCCCATGACCGAGCTCGAGTACGAGAAGGCCTGTCGTGGGCCCAAGGACCCGGTGCCGGGCGAGTTCGCCTGGGGAAAGGGCGTGGACAAGCAGAGGTATGCGACGGTGATTCTGGGGGAGGAGGACGGAACGGAGGTCGCCTGCGGGAGCTGCAACATCAACATGCGAGACACCCCCTTCAAGGGCGGCGACGGCGGCCATGGCCCGGTGCGCGATGACGCGTTCGACATGCGCGGGCGCCCCAGCCGGTCTCCCCTGTCCACGTCCGCCATCTGGCTCTTCAAGCGGACCGACAAAAAAAGCGACGACGGTGAGCGGCTCTGCGAGCGGGAGGACCGGGGGCTCTCGCACTACGGGATCGCGGCCCTCACGGGGAACCTGTGGGAGTTATGCGTCACCGTCGGCACCCGCGAGGGGAGAGCGTTCCGAGGCGCGCATGGCCTCGGCGAGCTGACCGAGCATGGCGAGGCGCCCTACGATGAGCTCGGCTGGCCCGACCAGACCGCGCGGAGCGTGAGCTGGCGCGGGGGCTCGTGGTACACCGCCTGGCAGCGTGGCTTCATCGCCGCCCGCCCGTACGGAAACGGGGCTCCCGGCTTCTTCCTGCGATCGCACGACGCCGGGTTCCGCGCCGTGCGCAGCGCGCCGCGCGGATCCGGCACGACGCTCCCGAGCGAGGAGCGGCAACACGTGCAACGAGCCACGATCACGCTCAGGGACCCCGCGAAGCTGCTGAGCTGGCTACCGCCCGCCCGGGCGCGCGCGTACAGCGTCGACGACAAGCTGGCCGCGGCGCTGCACGACATGAGCTTGAACGAGTACCGGGACGCCCTGGAGACAGCGCACTCCAGGGTGTACGAGACCGCGCTGGAATTCCGGCAGCATGGCTGCAACCTCAGTTCGGCCCCGCTGGCCGAGATGATCAACGGCATGTGCCGGCACCTCCCCGCCGGATCGACCATCCTCGGTATCGGGGACGGCATCGGCGACGATCACTGCTCGTTCCTCGAGATCCTGCGCTACCTCGTGTCCATGTACCGGCCCGATCAGGACATCAAGGTCGTCAATGCCGGGATGATCGGCCTCACGACACCCGAGCTCGTCGCCCACTTCGCTCGCCTCGTTAACAGCATCCGTCCCCCTGAGCGCCCAGCGGAGGATGCACAGAAGATCCTCTCATCAGCACCCAAGGGCGAGCCTGATTTCGCTCGCTTCTTTCTCGAGGACAGCTTTTCCCCTGAGCGCTCGCCAAAGGAGAATGCGCCTACGGTGATCATCTGTCACGCCGGCCTCAACGACGCGCTCCGGCTCGTGGGCCTGGAGGGCCGGACGCGTATAGGTATCGAGGAGACGCGCGCGAACCTGAGGGCCCTCCGCGCTCTCGCGAAGCGGCTGCCCGGTCCCCCGCGCTGGGTGTGGATGGTGGCGACAGACGTAGTGAGCGAGAAGGACGACGTCCTCATACAACCCGACCTGCCCGCGCGGCTCTCGACGGAGGACCTCGGCGAGGTGGCGCGAGCCGTGCGGGACGCGGCGGAGCACGGCGACGAGCTCCTCGACCTGGACGAGCTTCGCGGGGCTCATGGTCATCCCTCTGCCCCGCTGATCGAGGGCAGGAGCATGTTGGAGACGACGCAGCAGCTCGCCATGGTGACGGTGATCGAGGCGATCACCCGGTTGATGGCCCGCGCGACGTGACCGGATGCCCCTCCCCCCTTTCGCCCGCGGCGCGAGCCCGCAGACAGACAGCCTTCCGCAGGGACCTCGGCCTCACCGCCGCTCAGCGGCGCGCACGAGGCGACGGTCCCCGCGGCCACGACGGGGGCCGCAGGGTGAGCAGGCAGCCCGGCTCTACCGGCCTCACCCCGCGGGTCCGGCCCCCGCACCGCGGCCGTCCGCGTCTTACTTGGCCCCCCGGCCCCTCCTGCGCATAGTCGGCCCGATGTCGACGCACGGAACGCTCCTGCTCCTCGCGTGCCTCTCCCTGTCCGCCCTCGCCGGCTGCGGCGGCCAGCAGGCCGCCGCGCCTGCGCCGGCCCCGGGCCCACGTGCGCCGAGCGCGGCGCCGGCGAAGCAGGCGGCGCCCGCGGGGCAGCTCGCTCGCGCGGACGTCGACCGGGTGCTGCTGCTGGGCCCGCCCTGGCTCCTGCGGCGTGTGCCCGTCGAGGAGGTCATCCGGGCGGGCGCGTTCATCGGCTGGAAGGTCCTCGCCTTGCCCCAGGACTGGACCGGCATCGAGCTCAAGCCCGGCGACGTCGTCACGCAGATCAACGGCACGCCGCTGGAGCGCCCTGACGAGCTCTTCGCGGCCTACCGCAAGCTCGCCAGCGCGACCGAGCTCAAGATCACCTACGAGCGCGAGGGGACGGCGCGCGAGCTCGTCGTGCCCATCTTCGGCTCCCCCTCCCCCGAGGTCGTCAAGACCTTCGAGAGCGACAGCCCCCCGCGCCGCCCGACCGCGGCCCGTCCGCGAGGAACGACGGTGATCGAGGAAGAGGACACCAGCACGCCCCTCGACAGCAACGAGCTGTAAGGCCAGCGCCGCCCCACCCAGGCGCTGGCGCCGCTCCCCCCGGGGCGCCAGCGCCGCGCGTCACCTCACATATCGAGCGCCAGGCCGAGGACCCACGTCGACGAGCCGACGTGCATCTGCGGTCGCGAGCCAAGCCCGTCCAGGTTCGCGAACATCCACTCGCCGAACAGGTACGTGTGGTTGATGCCCGTCGACTCGTCGAGCTGCGCGGAGGAGCGCCGGTCCAGCCAGTTCAGCGCCAGCATCGCGCCGAACGCGAGGTGCGTGCCCCAGGTGATGCCCTCCCCCGCCACCCCGTCCTGATCGTCCCCGCCGGAGGCCTTCCCGGCGTACCACAGCCCCATGCCTAGGCCGGCTTTCGCGTACGGCACGACAGGAACGCCCGTCTTCCGCATCAGCTCATCGACGCGGAGGACTGCTGAGAGGTGCATGGGCATGACCGTGAGCGAGGTATCCTCTTCCGACCTGTCCTCCGTGCCGTCCTCGAACCCCTTGCCCGAGGCCGACGTGTACCCCCACCCGAGCCCCGGGCCGATCGCCCCCACGTAAGGAATGCGCAGCGGCAGCCAGTCGAGCTCCAGCCCGAAGTAGAACAGGTTGTCGTCCCCGAAGGTCCTCCCATACGGGCCCGCCCCTCCCCCCGAGAACTCCTCGTCCACCCCGGGGAAGTAGGCGCCGAAGCGCGCCTCGAACGCGAAGCTCTGAGGCGAGGCGTACCGCTCGCCGCCGTTGACGCTCGACCGGTTGACCCGCCGCCAGTCGTTGTGCGGCGAGCCCACCTGCGCCGCGGCGGCGCTGACGACGAGAAGGGCCGCGCCGCCCGCAAGGCACGCCGCGGCGATCCGAGTGAAGTGGAAGCTCATCCATGCTCCTGTGCGGAGGGGCGCGCGCGCCGCCGCCGAGTTCTGCGCCACAACCCCAGGGCAGCGCCGGCCACGGCGACGCCGAGCGGCAACGGGATCCACCGGCCTGCACCGACCGGTCCCGCCACGCTGCAGAAGCCCCCTCCCGCCTGCCCCCCGGCCTCCCGGTACAGCTCGAAGAAGCTGTCCACATCCACCGGCGTCGCGCACGCAACCGCCGACAGCTTGCCTGGGTTGCCGATGTCGTCGTAAGCCGCGACCGCCACGGCGTACTTGACGCCGTTCTGGAGGCCTGTCGCTTCACCCGCGCTGGCCTTTCCTGCCCGGCCGCATGGGACGAGCGAAACGTCCGGGACCTCCCCCGGAGTGAGCAGCGCCGAGCCGCAGCTGCCGCCCGCCGCCGTCGAGCTGCCGCCCCCGCCGTCATTCCCCCCGCTGGTTGCCTCACCCTCACCGGCTGCGCCGCCCCCGCCAGCTGCGCCGCCCCCGCCAGCTGCCCTGGCTCCTGCGCCCGCACCGCCTGCGCCGCCCCCGCCGCCTTCACCCGCGCCGCCTGCGCCGCCCCCGCCGGCCGCGCCGCCTTCACCCGCGCCGCCTGCGCCGCCCCCGCCGGCCGCGCTGCCTTCGCCCGCGCCGCCTGCGCCGCCCCCGCCGGCCGCGCCGCCTTCACCCGCGCCACCCCCTCCACCTGCGCCGTCCCCGCCGGGGTCCGGCGAGCTCACGAGATTGCTGTCGCAATAGAAATAATAGCCGGCCATGTCGTCATCCACCGACTGCGAGTAGTTGACGATGAGCCGGGTATCGCCGCTTCCCGCCGTCACGTCGTCCGGCGGTCTCGGGCCGAGCAGGTCCATCTTGGTGTCTGTCCAAACGGCAGAATCTTCGGGGCCGACGTCGCCCTGGGGCGACACCTGGCGCAGGAAGTAGATCGACACCGGGCGCGCGCTGGTGCTCGCCCCCTCGTCCGTGCAGTCTTCCACGCCGAGGGCTCTCGCGATGTCCTCAGCGCGCACGCGGAACTGCATGGTCGGCTCCAGATTGGACTGGGTCTCGACCTGCATGCAGTCGCCGTTGGTGTCGCGCTCATCGTCCAGCCTGCAATCTAAGCTCTCGCTCACCCAGACGGACAGGATGTCGCCGCGCGAGTAGGTCCCCGGAGCCAGCGTGACCGTGAACACGAGGTCGTTGTCGGTGAGGCAGTCCTCACGGCTGATCCACAGCGGGAACCGCGAGGTCGGGCGCCGGTCCCCCGTGCGCTCGATGTCGGTGCTGAGCGTCACCGTCGCGCCGGCCCTGCCCGCGCCCCCGACGAGCGCCGCCGACGCGAGGGCCGCCGCGCACAGCCGGGCGAGGAGCCGCCGCCCGCGTGGAGGCGGTCCGAAGAGAAAGCTTGTCTTATCCATGCGCGCGTCCTTTCAGCACAGCTCGTACCACGCCGCAAATACCTCGCACGGCCTTTCAAGTCAGGGGAAATCACGCGTACCGCCCCCGCCGGATGACGGGCTGGCCAGCGCCGCTCTCCGTTCCTGACAAGTTGTCAGCGCCGTCGCGGCCCCGCATCGAGGTGCCGCCGCTCCCGGCAGCCCTCCGCCCCCGTCGCCCTCCGCGCCCCCGCCCCCCTCTCGTCGTCCACCGCCCGTCGCCCACCGGCCCCGGCAGCGCGCGGCCGGCGCACCTCGCCCTCGGCCGCCCGCGTGGCCCTCGGTACACGCTGTCCAGCGAAGCTCGGCTAGGGTTGAACGCAGTGGATCCATCCGACGCCGCTCCGCGGAAGCCGAGCGCCAGGGAGCGCGCCTCCGCCCCGGAGACCACACGACCGGGACAGCCCAGCGTCCGCCCGGACGGCGCGCCGGCGTCGCGGCCCGCCTCCTCCACGCGCCCGGCCTTGCCGTCGGCGCGCCCGGTCTCGACCTCGGCGCGCCCGGCCTCGCCGTCGATGCGGTCCAGCCGCCTGCCGCCGGGCGGCGCCGCGCCTGCCGCCGGCGCCGACACCGTCGTCTTCGGCGTCACCCTCACCCGCGCCGAGCTGCACCGGACCGCGCTGCTCTTCTGCCTGCTCTTCCTCGCCGCCCTCATCCTCGTCGTCGGCCGCACCGCCCGCGACGCCCTGTTCCTGACCAGGTTCCCCGTCACCTGGATCGCGCCGATGTGGATCGTGTACGGCGTCGCCTCCGCCGCCGCCGCGCTCGTCTACAACCTCGTCGCCGGCCGCCTCTCGCGCGCCCGCCTGTGCGTCGCCTTCGCCCTCTTCAGCGCGGCCACCTTCGCGCTGCTGCGCGTCCTCATCGGCCAGGAGGTGCGCGCCGCTTACCTCGTCTTCTACGTCTGGTCCGAGATCATCGCGAACTTCACCGCCGTCCTCGTCTGGGCCATGGCCCAGGACCTGCACGACCCCCGCAGCGCCAAGCGCCTCTTCGGCCTGATCGGCACCGGCCGCGTCGTCGGCACCGTCGCCTGCGGCTTCGCCACGGGCGGCATCGTCACGTGGATCGGCACCGAGAACCTCCTCCTCGTGCTCATCGCGGCGCTGCTCGCCATGGCCGCGCTCACCCTCCGGCTCGCGCGCCGGCACCCGCTCGAGCGGCCCCCGTCCGGCGACGACGTCCTCCTCCAGACGCGCCTCCCGCGCGCGGCCGTCTGGCGCTCGCCCTACGCGCTCACGCTCGCGCTGTTCACCCTCCTCCTCTTCACCGTCCTCACGATCGGCGACTACCAGTTCAAGGCGATCGCCCTCACCGCCTACCCCGGCCGCGACGACCTCGCCCGGTTCATGGGCTTCCTCTACGGCGCCGTCGGCGTGATCGGCCTCGTCGTGCAGCTCGGCGTCACGCCGCAGGTCCTCCGGCGCCACGGCGTGCTCGGCGGGCTGCTCGCCATGCCGGCCGCGTTCACCGCGAGCACCGCCGCGCTGCTCGCGAGCCCCTCCCTCGCCTTCGCCGCGATCCTCAAGGTCAGCGACAACGCGCTCCAGTTCACGCTGCACGACGCCACCATGCAGCTGCTCTTCTTCCCGTTCCCGCCGGCGCTCCGGGAGCGGGTGCGCACGCTCGTGTCCGCGATCGCCAAGCCCCTCGGCTACGGCCTCGGCGCCCTGGTCCTGCTCGCCCTCGCCCCCACCGCCGCGGCCGGCCCCGCGCTCGTCGGCGACGCCGCGCTGATCGGCCTCTACTCCCTCCCGCTCTGCATCGCCACCATCGCCCTCATCCCGCTCGCGCGGCGCGGCTACTTCGACGCCATGCGCCGCACGCTGATGCGCCGCCAGCTCGACGCCGAGAGCGTCGCCTTCGGCGCGTACGGCCCGCAGACGCGCGTGGTCCTCCAGGAGGCGCTCTACAGCCGCGCCGTCACCCAGGTGCTCTTCGCGGTCGACCAGCTCCGGCCGCACGATCCCGGGCTCGTGCGCGAGGCCGTGCCCGCGCTCGCGCGCCACGGCTCGTCCCGGGTGCGCGCCCTCGCCGTGCGCCTCGCCGCCGAGCTCCAGCACGACGACGGCGCCGAGATCGCGCGCGCCGCGCTCCGCGACCGGAACACCGCCGTCCGCGTCGCCGCCGTCGAGGCCCTCGCCGCGCTCCTCCGGGAGGACGCCCACGACGAGCTGCTCGTGCTGGCCGGCGACGGCGCCCCCGCCCGCGGCGCCTCGCCGGAGCCGCCCGACGGCCCGGAGCCGCCCGACGGCCCGTCGCCCCGCGACGAGGCGCTCCGGGTCGCCGCCGTCGCGGCGCTCCTCCGCTACTGCGGCCTCGACGGCATGCTCGAGGGCGCGCCGCGGCTGCGCGCCCTGCTCGACAGCCCGTCGCCGCGCGACCGCGCCGCGGCCGCCCGCATCCTCGGCCTCGTCGGCCACGCGTCGCTCCAGCGCGCCCTCGCCCGGCTCATCGGCGACCCCGACCCCGCCGTGCGCCGCGAGGCCGTGCGCGCCTCCTCGAACGTCGCCGATCCGCGCCTGCTCCCGCTGCTCGCCGACGCGCTCGCCGAGCGCGCCCTCGCCCCGGCCGCTGCCCGGGCCATCGAGGCGCTCGGCGAGGACGCCATCCCCGAGCTCGCCGCGCGCCTCGACGACGACGCCACCCCGCACGCCGCGCGGCTCGCCATCCCCCGGGTGCTCGCGCGCCTCCGCAGCCGCGGCGCGCTCGACGCCCTGCTCGCCCGGATCGACCACCCGGACGAGCCCCTCCGCCAGAAGGTGCTCGCGTCCGCCTCGCGCCTGCGCCTCGCGCTGAACGCGCCGCCGGCCCCGCTCCGCCTCGTCCGCGCCTGCATCGACGACGAGACCGTCGATCACGTCCGCACGCGCGAGGCGTACATCGCGGTGCGCCCCCGCGTCGCCGGCCCGCTGCTCGACCAGCACCAGCTCCGCCGGCTCCGCAAGGGGCTCATCCGCGTGCTCCGCCTGTGCGAGCTCGCCTACCCGCGCGAGGTCGTCGCCCTCGTGCGCACGCACGTCTTCGACCCCGATCCCGCGCTCCGGGCGAACGCGTTCGAGGTGCTCGAGTCGCTGCTCGAGCGCCGGCTGCGCGAGCGCCTCGTCGCCCTCGTCGAGCGCCTGCTCGAGCTCTACGCCGCCTTCCCCCCGAGGCCCATGCCCCCCGAGGCCGGCACCGTCGCCTGGATCCGCCGCGAGATCGCCCGGGGCGATCCCTACGGCGCCGCGCTCGCGCTCAACGCCGTCGCGGAGCACGCGATCGCCGGCGCCGCCGAGGACGCGCTCGCCGCGACGTACGATCCCGACCCGCTCGTG
This sequence comes from Sorangium cellulosum, assembly GCF_002950945.1. Classification (GTDB taxonomy): domain Bacteria; phylum Myxococcota_A; class Polyangia; order Polyangiales; family Polyangiaceae; genus Sorangium; species Sorangium cellulosum_E. The sequence goes on along the minus strand of NZ_CP012673.1, from coordinate 3,331,207 downwards.
CGCGAGGCCGCCGCGCTCGCCATCGCCGTGACGTCGCCGCCGGGCGCCCGCGAGCGCCTGACCGCTTTGGGGTCCGACGACGACCCCGCGGTGGCCCGTTTCGCACGATACTGGGCGGTCACCGGCGGCACCGGCATCGATCCCGAGGACGAGATGTACACCACGATCGAGAAGATCCTGTTCCTCCAGCGCGTCCCGCTTTTCTCGCGCGTGGCCGGCGACGACCTCGTGGCGCTGGCGCGCGGCGCGCTCGTGGTCTCGCTCATGAAGGGCGACGTGATCTTCCGCCAGGGCGAGCCCGGCGGCGCGCTCTACTCGATCATCTCCGGCGAGGTGAGCCTCACGCTCGACGGCCGCGAGATCGCCCGCCTCGGAGCGAACGACGTCTTCGGCGAGATGTCGCTGTTCGACAGCGAGCCGCGCGCCTCCACCGCCGTGGTCATCGACGACGCCGAGCTGCTCCGCGTCTCGGCCGAGGACTTCCGCGAGGCGGTCCGGGAGACGGCCGAGATCGCCGACGCCGTGATCCGGGTGCTGAACCGCCGCCTGCGCGAGGCCGATCGCAAGCTGGCCGACGCGCACGCCCGGCTCTCGCTCCTGCCGAAGCTGCCGGTCGCGCTCCCCCCGAGGGCTGCCCCGTCCGGGACCGGCGAGGACACTCCGGCGCTCGACGACGGCGACATCGACTGACGGATCGCACCAATCGCACCGATCGCGCGGCGCGCACGGGCGGCGCCGCGCCGCGGTCGAGTCCAGTCGAGTCCAAGGGATGCGCGGCGCGCCATGTCAAAACGTCACGCGCGCCGCGGTACGTCGAAGGGAAATGCGGCGCGTCACGTCAAACATCACACGCCGCGCGGCGCCCGCGAGCGGAGCACCGGAACGCCGCTTGCACTGAAGCCGGGAAGCCAGCGCGACCTCTCCCTGGCATCCACACCGAGAAGGACCCATCATGCTGCCGATGTCTCCTCCGCTGACCGCTTCCCTTTCGCGCCCAGCGCCGGCCGGGGCGTCCGACCTCAACCGGAGCCGCCTCCGCCGGCTCGGGCGCGTGCTGCCGCTGCTCGCCGCGCTGCTCGCGCTGCCGCGGTCCGGCGCCGCCCAGGGGCTCCCCCAGGGCTACACGACCGACGGCCCTGCCGCGGCCGGTGAGACCGCGCCTTCACAGCCGGCCGAGACCCGGCAGGTGGACGTCGAGGTCGGCGTGAGCGCGGAGGTCTCGGTCGACGAGTACGAGGACACCGACCCGAGCGCCCTGATCGAGTTCCAGGAGCCGCTCGCCCCTTACGGCACCTGGATCGACGACCCGAGCTACGGCCGGGTGTGGGTGCCCTCCGCGGTGGTCGTCGGCCCCGATTTCGCGCCGTACCAGACCGCGGGGCACTGGTCGATGACCGAGGAGGGCGAGTGGCTCTGGGTCAGCGACTACTCCTGGGGCCATATCCCCTTCCACTACGGCCGGTGGGTCTGGGTCGCCGCGCACGGCTGGGCCTGGATCCCGGGCCGTGTGTATGCCCCGGCCTGGGTCGTGTGGCGCGTCGGCGACTACGGCTACGTGGGCTGGGCCCCGATGCCGCCCACGTACTACTGGACCGGCGGCGTCGCGGTCTCACTCTGGACGGTCCCCCCGGCGGCGTACGTCTTCTGCCCGACGACGCACGTGTTCCACCGCCACGTCCACACGCACATCATCCGCGATCGCCACATCGTCCGGCGCATCGCGGCGCACTCGCACACGTACCGGCCGGCGCGCCCGACGGGCAGGCCCGGGCGCGCCGACGTGCGCCCGCAAGGCGCGGGGCGCGACCCGCGCTCGAGCTCGTCGCACGGCCTCCGTCCCGGCGGCTACCGCCCTGCGTCACCGTCGCTCGCCGAGGCCGGCGTCCCCGAATCGTCGGCGCCGAAGCACCGCGGCCGGCCGGATCCTCGCGCCCTCGCTTACGCGCGCAAGAGCACCACGCCGCCGCGGGTGAACCTCGCGAACACGCCTCCCCGCCCGCTGGCGGCGCCCTCCGCCCCCGCGGGCGGCGGGCGGCGCGAGGCGCCCTCGCTGCGCGCGCCGAGGACCCCCGACGGCCGGGAGCCTTCCGGCATCGCCAGGCCCGATGGCCCGCCGCGCCGCCTGCCTGACACGGGCGCCCTGCCCCGTGCCGGCGTGAGCGCGCCGCGCCGCGCTCCGCGGACGCTCACCACGCCGCCCGAGCCGCGGGTCTCCCCGGCGCCGCACGCGGTTCCCGCGCCGCGGGTTTCGCCGGCGCCGCGCGGCCTCCCCGCGCCGCGGGTCTCGCCGGCCCCGCGCATTTCCCCTGCCCCGCGGGTCGCCCCTGCACCGCGGGTCGCCCCCGCGCCGCGCGCCGTCCAGCGCGAGTCGCAGCCGCCGCCGCGCGCCGTGCCCGCGCCGCAGCTGAGCGCCCCGGTCGCGAGGCCGCGCGCCCTCCCGAGCGTATCGCCTGCGCCGCGCCCCCGGATCCAGCTCCCCTCGAGCCCCTCGCCGGTAAGGGCGGCGCCGTCGCCGGGTCGTCCGCGTAGATAGCTTGGTCCACGTCTTGCGACGCCCACGAGCAGGAGCAGAAGCGATGACTTGTTTCGCCGACTTTGTGAAGGTTCGTTCACTGGGCCTGTGGTCGTTCCTTCTCACCGCCGCGCCACTCGCCCTGGGTGGCTGCATCGTCGTCGACGGCGACGGCCACCACGACCGCGACCACCACGGCGACGTCTATGACGACGACGGCCACGACGATCAGGGCGGCGCGACCGACGACGGATCCCAGGAGCCTTCCGAGGATCCGCTGCTCGTCGCGATCGACACGGACGCGGTCGTGGAGAGCGAGCCGGGCGAGGGCGTCGGCATCTTCGTCGAGTACGCGGCCGGCGGGACGTGGACGCTCTGGACGACCTGCGACACGAACACCTCGAAGGTCGTCTGCAGCTTCGACCTCTACGCCTCCGTGGACACCTCGTCCGAGCTGTTCGACATCACGGGGGTCGAGCTCGAGAAGACGGACGCGACGCGCCTGGCCGACGAGGGCATCGCTTACCTCCACGCCGAGACGGGCGCGGACATCGACGCGATGACGTTCACCACGACGGAGGGCGCCGTGGTCCGGCTCGAGGCCTACCTCGACGGCGAGCTGCAGCCCCGCTTCGTCTACTGGTTCGGCAACGGCGTCCTGCACGAGGGCGCGCCCAGCAACCCGCTCGATTTCGAGCCGACCTCTCCCTGAAGCTCCGCCGGCGGCCGCCCGTCCTCGCCCCCCTTGGCGGCGAGGACGGGCGTCGCACCGGCGCTACTTCTTCGCCTGGATCGGCTGTCCCTCGACGTCCCACGCCTCCGGCTCGCCCAGGCCGATCGCCTGGAGCTGCGGCAAGATCTCCTGCCGCGGCCCGACCACCACGAGGGTCGCCCCCTTGGGGTCCACCGCCCTCGCGAGCTCCGCGAGGCCGGCCAGCGTCGCCTTCTGGCGCGCCTGGCTCGCGCTCACGTCGAACGTCTCCGGGAGCCCGAGCCGCGCCAGCGTCCCGAAGCGCAGGGAGGTGCGGCTCATCGTCTCGTAGGCCGCCACGAGGTCCGCGCGGTCCTGCGCCTGCACCTTCGCGAGCTCGCCCTGGGTCAGCCCCGAGTCGGCCATCTTCGCGAGCTCGGCGAGCATCTCCTTGAGCGCGGGCCCGGTCGCCTCGGCGACCACGGACGCGCGCGCCATGAAGGCGCCTTGCTGCTTCACCTCGGTGAACGCCGACGACGCGCCGTACGACCAGCCGTGGTCCTCGCGCAGGTTCTGGTTCAGGCGCGACGTGAACGAGCCTCCGAGCGCGGTGTTGATCAGCTGGAGCAGCGGCCGCCGCGGATCGCTCGCGGCGACCCCTTCCCGCACGACCGCGATCACCGACTGCGGCGCCCCGGGCCGGTCGACGAGCACCAGCCGCGGCGGTCTCCACGACGGCGCGGCGCTCGCGCCCGCCGCGCCCGCCTGCGCCCCTGCCGCGGCGGTCGCCGCGCCCTTCGGGGCCGGCGCCGCTGCTCCGGCCGCGCCCTTCGGGGCCGACCAGGTGCCGAGCTCGCGCGAGACGACCTGCATCACCTCGTCCCGCCCGACGTCGCCGACCACGGCGATCACCGCGCGATCGGGGCGCCACGCCGTTTTGTAGAACGCCTTCACGGCCGGCAGCCCGATCGTCCCGGCGTCCGCGAGCAGCCCCTCGACGGGGTGCCCGTACGGCGTGCCCGGCCCGTAGAGCGCCGCCATCGAGACCAGGAGCGAGACCCGCGCCGGATCGTCGCCGCGTTTCCTGAGGTCGTTCTGCCAGAGCTCGCTGACGCGCTTCCACTCCTTCGCCTCGAGCCGCGGCCGCGCGACCACGTCGGCCAGGAGGGAGAACGCCTTCGCGAAGTTCTTCTTCAGCACGGAGAGGGTCGCGAGGCTCCCGTCCGCCCGCGCGCCGACCGAGACGGTCGCGCCGAGGTCGTTGATCGCGCTGGACAGCTCCACCGCGCTCCGCTGCCCGGCGCCCTCGTCGAGCATGTCCGCCGTGATGTGGGCGAGCCCCGCCGCGCCCCTGGGGTCGTCCGCCGATCCCGAGGGGACGGCGATGGTCACGGACACCATCGGCAGCGCGCGCCGCTCGAGCAGCCACACCTTCGCGCCGTTCGGCCCGTCGAGCACCACGGGCGACGGCGGCGTGAACGGCTGCGGCTCCGGCAGCTCCGGCTTGGGCCCGAGCGGATCGGCCTCTTGGGCGGCGGCCGCCGCCGCGGGCCGCGCCGGCGCCGTCCGGGCCGCGGGCCGCGCCGGCGCCTTCGGCTCGCCGCAGCCGAGGGCCGCGGCGCCGAGCAGCGCGATCGTCGCCGCGTTCATCGCCAGACCGTGTCTCGCTCTCATTTCGTCACCGCCTTCTTCGCCTCGTCGCTTCCCTTGGGCACGACGCGCAGGATCACCCGCGCGTTCGGGTCGAGCGTGCTCTTCGCGTAGGTCTGGAGCGACTCCGCGGTCGCGTCGCGGTACCGCTTCAGGTCCTGCTCGACGAACCCGGGGTCGCCTGTCCACGTCTCGTACTGGTTGAGCATCCTGGCCCGCGCGTTGACCGACTCGAGCGCGGTCACGAAGGCGGTCTCGTACTGGTTCTTGGCCCGGTCGAGCTCCTCGCGGCTCACCCGGGCGTCGCGCACCTTCGCGAGCTGGTCGTCGATGGCGGCCTCGAGCTTCTCGAGCCGCACGCCCGGCCGCGCGATCGCCTCGACGAGGAAGGTCGACCCGAGGTCGCTGGAGCTCTGGTACGCGCGCACCTCCTGGGCGAGCGGCATGTCGTAGATGAGCGCCTTGTAGAGGCGGCTCGCCTTGCCTTCTTGGAGCACGGTGGCGAGCAGGTCGAGGTCGGCGTCGCCCGGCGCGAAGCGGGCAGGGCTGTGCCAGGCCATGACGACCTTGGGGAGGTTCACGTTGTCCTCGATCGTCTCCCGCACGATCCCGTTCAGCTTCACGGGCGGGGGCGCGGCCGGGGCGGGGACGGGCTGCCCCGGGATGCCGCCGAGGTACCGCTCGATGAGGTCGCGTGTCTTCTGCGGATCGAGGTCGCCCGCCACGACGAGGGACACGTTGTTCGGCACGTACCATCGCCGGAAGAACGCGGTCACGTCGCCGACGGTCGCGGCCTGGAGGTCCTCGTGCGAGCCGATCACCGGGTGGTGGTAGGGGTGTCCTTTCGGGTAGAGCAGCGAGGGCAGGAGGAGATCGACCTTGCCGTAGGGCTCGTTCTCGCTCGTCTGGCGGCGCTCGTTCCGCACGACGTCGCGCTGCGCGTTGAGCTTCGCCTGGTCCATGCTGTCGGCGAGCGACGAGAACCGGTCGGCCTCGAGCCAGAGCAGCAGCGGCAGCGCGTGGGCCGGCGCGACCTCGTAGTAGTCGGTCCGGTCCTCGCTGGTCCACGCGTTGTTCCAGCCGCCCTCCGCCTCCATCCACGCGTCGAACTGCTTCGTGGGGACACGTCGCGTGCCCATGAACATGAGGTGCTCGAACAGGTGCGCGAAGCCGGTGCGCCCCGGCTCCTCGAACCGCGAGCCGACCTTGACCATGAGGTTCACGGCGACGGTCGGCAGGGCGTGGTCCTCGTGGAGGATGACGGTGAGGCCGTTCTTGAGGGCGTACTTGGTGAAGGGGACGTTGAGCTTCGGCGGGGGGGCGGCCTGAGGGGCGGCGGGCGAAGCGGCAGGGGCGGCTTTCGGAGCGGCCGGCGCAGCGGCTGGGGTGGGCTTTGGTGCGGCCGGCGCAGCGGCTGCGGCGGGCTTTGGTGCGGCCGGCGCCGGCGCGGCCTGCGGTGCCGCTGCGGCTGCGGGCTTCGGCGCCGCCTGCGGTGCCGCTGCAGGTGCGGCCTGCGGCGGCGCCGCCGGCGCGACCAGCGGCACGGAGACGGAGAGGGCCGCGGCCGCGGCCGCCACGATCGGTCGGGCGGAGCGCGGAGGCGACGGATGACGCGCGCGGATCTGCATGGGCCCGAGGGTTGCGCCCGCCGCGCGCGGGACGCAAGCGGCCGGGAGCACCGACGGCGAGGTGCAGCTGGCAAGGCGGCCGTTGTCAGATTGTCACGGAAAGTGGACGCACCGCGGAAGCGGAACGAGAGCGCGGCGCGGGCGGAGCCGGGCTCACGAGGGCTGAGCGCCGGTCGGGCTCGCGGGCGCGGCGGGCGGAGGCACCGCCCCCGTCCAGTTTTCGACCGGCTTGCTCTCCGCGGCCTTGCGGGCCTTCTCCCGCCGCGTTGCCGCGCGGCGGCGCCGCTCGTAGGCGCTCGTGACCTCGCGGACGATCTCCGGATGGCGGCGGAAGACGTGCGCCGCCGTCTTCCGGATGGCGCCGACGCGCTCGAGCATGAGATGCAGGAGCTGGTTGCGGATCGTGGTCGCCGCGGCCGAGGTGCCGCCTTCGGGGATCGTCTCCAGGGTTCGCCGTTGCAGGTCGTCCGCGAGCTTCCGGGCCTCGAGGATGAGGCGGACGTCGAACTCCTCGTCGGCCTCGACGAGGCGATCCTTGAGCGACTCCGCGAGCCCCGCGTAATCGCGGAGCGCCTGGGAGAGGGCGCTGGAGCGCTGGCCGTCCTGCGCGTGGAACTCCTTGATGCGCGCGAGCTGCGCGTCGGCGGGCTCGTCGACGTCGTCGTCGAGCAGGAATTCGAGCGCCGACTCGAGCTCGTCGACCACGAACCGGGCGCGTTCTCCGACGTCGGCCACGGCGGGGTCGACGATGAGGAGCAACCGCGTCTGCGCCTCCTGCACGGCGTGGACGATGGAGAGCAGCTCCTCGCTGCTCGAAGCGGGCAGGCGGTTCTTGACGCGCTTGAGGCCCGGGCGATCGCCGTCGGGCTCCCAGTACTTCTTCACGAACGCCGCGGCGGCGACCGCCTCGCGCACGGCGACGTCGTACGGCAGGCTCAGCGGGTTGTCGGTCCGCGCCTGCTCGGCGGCGACCTTGACCCAGCGATCGTAGTCCTTTCCCTGCTTTGCCATGACGATTGCTTGATCCCTCCTCCTCCATGTCGCGGCCCCTCGGACGCGACGCGGAGCGGCGAAGATGAGTTCGCTCGAAACGACGTCCAGAGCAGACGCACGATCCGGACGCGAGCGGCAGGGAACCGGCGGGGAGAGGGGGGCGGCGGGATGTCCTGATGGGCGGGCGCGTGTCCTGATGACCGGATGGCGTGTCCTGATGGGCGGGTCGCGTGTCCTGATGGCGGGGTGGCGTGTCCTGATGACCGGGCCGGGCACGGCGGTCTCTCTCGCTGTCTCGCTGGGTGTGCCCAGAGGACGTGGGGAGCGCGTTCAGGAAGCGGTCGTGGGGAGGAGCTCGCTGTCGTCGCTGATCACTGCGGCGCGGCGGATCCAGCACCGGCCAGACGTAAGGCTTGTCCGGGTCCACGCCGAGCTGTACCTCGACCACGATCGCCATCGCGGGCCGCTGCTGCTCGCCGACCAGCAGCACGACGATGACGTCCGCCCGGCAGCGTGTGCCCTCACGTCAGGGCCCGGGCTCCGCGAGAGGGCACCTCCGGGATGCGAGATGAATCGGGCGCTTGACGGAATCCGGGCCGCCCGCAAGTGGGATCCCTGCCCAGCCGGCCAAGCCCCTTATCCTGGCCGCGGGCCCTGGCTGCATCGCGGGCGTTCACGATGGCGGGGACGAGCGTTAGCTTTCACGATGCGCGAAACACACCATTTTGCGTTGCTGGCGTGGCGAGTGGCGAGGCCCGCCATCGTCTGGACACCGCTGTTTCCGGAGCGCTTCGCATGCCTCGTCCGCAGGATCGCCCTGGTGGGCTCCAGCTGGCCGGAGCTGGCGAGCGAGGAGCAGCCGAGAAGCAGGTATGTGAGCCATCGATTCGTCATGCAAAGCATCCTGTCTGTCGCCTGGATCGCGCTTGTGATGCCGATCGTTGGCGAGGGTGCCGGCGGGCCTGCGCACCTCCGGGCCGCCATGACGGCTGCGCTTCCAGGTCGGCGACGCGGCAGCCCATGGGTATGGCCGAGCCGCGTGCGCCGGCTTCCTCGCTTCGGCGCTGGTTTCGGTGAGCGAGACGCTTTCGCGGGAGCGCATTCAGGAATGCGTGTCGTTGCGGGATAGGGCGGGGAGGTTGGGGCGCTCGCCGCAGCAGACACGTGGGCGCGAGGCGAGAGTGCGGGGGCGTGGACGACCGGAGGGCGCCGGCTGGCCGGCTCTGACATGTCAGCAGCTTCGCCTGACGTGTCAGGAAGCATGGAGGCGACGGTCGAATGCGGGGTGGGGCAAGCAGGGCGCTCGCTGCGCTCGGACGTGCCCCGGCACGCAGCTTGCAGCGCGCCAGCGCGCGGGGATACCTTAGTGGTCATCCTGGAGCGGTGTCGAGGAATCCTCGCGCGGAGGAAAGGCCAATGCGACTTGACCCGGGAGCGTCGGCGGTGCGCGAGAGCGGGAGGCGACCGTGCGGCGCGGGAGGCGGGATGGGCGGACCGCGGGCGAATGCAGCGGGCGGCCAGTGGCGAGCGCGCTGGTGGGCCACCACGGGGCTCCTGGTGCTGGCGGCGCTGCTCCTCGTGCCGCGCGGGGGCCATGCGCAGGGTGCCACGCCATCGGCGGATGGGCTGAAGGAGGCTGAGCGGCTCAACCGTGACGTCGTGGCCCTCTATGGCCAGGGGCGCTTCGATGCGGCTATCCCGTTCGCGGAACGCGTGGTCGCTCTCCGAGAGAAGGCGCTGGGTGCAGAACATCCCCAGGTGGCGACGTCGCTCAACAACCTCGCCTTGCTGTACTACACGAAAGGAGACTACGCGAGAGCGGAGCCGCTCTACCACCAAGCGCTCGGAATACTAGAGAAGGCGCTGGGTGCAGAACATCCCCAGGTGGCGACGTCGCTCAACAACCTCGCCGAGCTGTACCACACGACAGGAGACTACGCGAGAGCGGAGCCGCTCTACCAGCGAGCGCTCGGAATCCAAGAGAAGGCGCTCGGACGCGAACATCCCGATGTGGCGATGTCGCTCAACAACCTCGCCGCGCTGTACAAGACGAAAGGAGACTACGCGAGAGCGGAGCCGCTCTACCACCAAGCGCTCGGAATCCAAGAGAAGGCGCTCGGACGCGAACATCCCGATGTGGCAACGGCGCTCAACAACCTCGCCGAGCTGTACAAGACGAAAGGAGACTACGCGAGAGCGGAGCCGCTCTACCACCAAGCGCTCGGAATCCAAGAGAAGGCGTTCGGACGCGAACATCCCGATGTGGCGATGTCGTTCAACAACCTCGCCGAGCTGTACAATACAAAAGGAGACTACGCGAGAGCGGAGCCGCTCTACCACCAAGCGCTCGGAATCCTAGAGAAGGCGCTCGGGCGCGAACACCCCAATGTGGCAACGGCGCTCAACAACCTCGCCGAGCTGTATGACACAAAAGGAGACTACGCGAGCGCGGAGCCGCTCTACCACCAAGCGCTCGGAATCCTAGAGAAGGCGCTCGGGCGCGAACACCCCCGGGTGGCAACGGCACTCAGCAACCTCGCCCTGCTGTACCACACGAAAGGAGACTATGCGAGAGCGGAGCCGCTCTACCAGCAAGCGCTCGGAATCCAAGAGAAGGCGCTCGGGCGCGAGCATCCCGAAGTGGCGACGGCGCTCAACAACCTCGCCGCGCTGTACCACACGAAAGGAGACTATGCGAGAGCGGAGCCGCTCTACCAGCAAGCGCTCGGAATCCTAGAGAAGGCGTTCGGGCGCGAGCATACCGACGTGGCGACGGCGCTCAACAACCTCGCCGCGCTGTACAACACAGAAGGAGATCATGCGAGAGCGGAGGCGCTCCACCAGCAAGCGCTCGGAATCCAAGAGAAGGCGCTCGGGCGCGAACATCCGCAGGTGGCGACGTCGCTCAGCAACCTCGCCTTGCTGTATCACACGAAAGGAGACTATGCGAGAGCGGAGCCGCTCTACAAGCGAGCGCTCGGAACTCGAGAGAAGGCGCTGGGTAGAGAACATCCCGATGTGGCCACGGCGCTCAACAACCTCGCCGCGCTGTACTATACGAAAGGAGACTACGCGAGAGCGGAGCCGCTCTACAAGCGAGCGCTCGGAATCTTTGAGAAGACGCTTGGCAGAGAACATCCCGATATGGCGACGGCGCTCTACAACCTTGCGGTACTGCACCAGGCGCGCGGCGATGCTCCTGGAGCGCTCCGGATGACCGAGCAGGCCGCGAACATCGAAGATCGCAACGCGGCCATCCTGCTGACCACCGGAGCGGACGAACAGAAACGCGCCTACATGGCGACCCTCCGAGCAAGCACGCACATCGCCGCTTCCCTGCATGTCCAATCTGCATTCGCCAACGTTGCGGCGAGGCGCCTCGCCCTGACCACGATCCTTCGCCGCAAGGGGCGCGTGCTCGATGCGATGACCCACTCCCTCGCAGCGCTGCGCCGTCGCGCCGGCGCCGAGGATCGCGTGCTGCTCGACAAGCTGAGCCGCGTGAGCGCCGAGTTGAGCTCGCTGACGTGGCGTGGGCCGGAGAAGCAACGACCGGGGCAGTCTGCCAAGGACTACGACAACGGCCAGCTTGCGCAGTACCGTGCGAACATGTCGCGCCTCGATGCCGAGCGGCAGACGCTTGAAGCAGAGATCGGGCGCCGCAGCCCGGAGATCAAGGCCGAGCTCTCGCCGATCAGCCTGGCCCAGGTCCAGGCCGCCGTGCCCGGCGGAGCAGCACTCGTAGAGCTCTTCCGGTACGAACCGTTCAACCCGAGGGGGACGCGGGCAGCCTATACCAGATGGGGCAAGGCGGGCTACGTGGCGTACGTGCTGCGGTAGAGCGGCGACATCGCCTGGGCCGATCTCGGCGAGGCGGAGCGCATCGAGGACGCCGTCGGCGACCTCCGCAAAGCGCTCGCCCGCGCCGCGGCCGATCCGAGGCCGGCCGCGCGCGCGCTCGATGCGCTCGTCATGCAGCCGATTCGCCGCGTCCTTGGCCCGACGCGGTGGGTTTTGCTCAGCCCCGACGGCCTCCTCAACCTGGTGCCCTTCAGCGCGCTCCTCGACGAGGACGGCCGTTATCTCGTCGAGCGCTATGCCTTCACCTATCTGCCGAGCGGGCGCGATCTCCTGCGCCTTCGGGCGACAGCCCCGCAGCGTGAAGGGGCCGTCGTCATCGCTGCACCAGACTACGACTACTTGCTCGCTCCCGCCGGCCCCCGCGCGCAGGGCAGCAGGTCGTCCAGCGAGGAGCTTGCGCCAGCGCACTTCACTCCCCTCGCCGCGGCGGCCGACGAAGGCCAGGCCGTCAGCCAGGAGCTCGCCGGCGCTCGCCTCCTGCTCGGCCGGACGGCGACCGAGAGCGCCGTCAAGGCGCTCCGCGGACCGCAGGTCCTGCACATCGTGACGCACGGTTTCTTCGCGTCCGGCCAGGAGCCCCCGGAACCTCCGCCGGCGTTCCCGGCCATCGTGTCAAGCAGACTCCGCGGCATGCCCGGCTTCCATCTTTACGTCGAAAACCCCCTGCTCCGCTCCGGCCTCGCGTTCGCCGGCGCCAACCGCAAGACCACCGGCGACGACAATGGCATCCTGACCGCCATGGAAGCCTCGCAGCTCGACCTGAACGGCACCAAGCTCGTCGTCTTGGCCGCCTGCGAGACCGGCGTCGGGGAGACCGAGAGCGGCGACGGCGTCTACGGCCTGCGGCGCGCGTTCCTGATGTCAGGAGCTGAGACGCAGATCCTGAGCCTGTGGAACGCCGACGACGCATCGACCCGCGAGCTGATGCACGGCTACTACACACGTCTCAAGGCCGGTGGCGGCCGGAGCGAGTCGATGCGCCAGGCGCAGCTCGCGATGCTGGCCACCCCGGAGAGGGCGCACCCGCACTACTGGGCGAGCTTCATCGTCTCGGGCAATGGCGCCGCGCTCGACGGCCGGCCGGTCGAGCCCAGCTTCGCGAAGGTGCATCCCGGCGCGCGCGGGTGCCGCTGCGAGGTTGGACCGCAGCCGCCCGCCGGCATCGCAGGCGCCTCCGCAGCGGCGCTCCTCGCCGTCGCGAGCCTGGCGCGGCGGCGGCGCCGCCGGGGGTCCAGATGCGCGGGGGCTCGCCGGAGGTAAGAACGCGAGAGCGGCGGGCCTCGTCTCATTTCGAAATCGTTCGCGCCTCCTGCCCGGAATCCACAACGAGAGCACCTCGAGCGGCACAGGGCCGATCGAGGGTCGAGGTGGAGCGCTGGGTCAGCGCTCCTGTGGTTCCGGCGCGGCGTGCTACGGGACGCGGGGTAGGAGGTTGCCCCGCTCGCTGCGGCAAGCACGTGGTCGCGCGCGGGAGCATGAACGACCGGCGGGCGCCGGCTGACGTGTCAGCCGCTTCGCGCGCCCTGTCAGGGAGCGTGATGATGACGGTCGGACGCGCTGCGGGCGTGGAGGGTGCCGCTGAGTCTTGGCGTGCCGCGGCACGTGTCTTGCCAATACAGGCGCGCAGGGATATCCCCGTCGTCGTCCTTGAACGGTGTCGAGGGGCCCTCCAGCGGAGGAAAATCGAATGCGACTGAACCTGGGAGCACCAGCGGCGCGCGAGAGCGGGCGGCGACCGTACGGCGCGGGAGGGGTGACGCGCGGACCCGGGACGACGGCGGCGGGGGGGCACCAGCGAGCGCGCTGGTGGGTCGCCACCGGAATCCTGGCGCTGGCGGCGCTGCTCGTCGTTTCGCGCGGGGGCCATGCGCAGGGTGCCACGCCAACGGCGGATGCGCTGAAGGAGGCGGAGCGGCTCAACCGTAACGTCGTGGCCCTCTATGACCAAGGGCGCTTCGATGCGGCTATCCCGCTCGCGCAACGCGCGCTCGCCATCCGAGAGAAGGCGCTCGGGAGAGAACATCCCCAGGTGGCCACGTCGCTCCACGACCTCGCCGGGCTGTACCTGGCGAAAGGAGATCACGCCAGAGCGGAGCCGCTCTACCTGCGAGCGCTCGCCATCCGAGAGAAGGCGCTCGGGAGCGAACATCCCGACGTGGCCACGTCGCTCCACAACCTCGCGTGGCTGTATCAGGCGAAAGGAGACCACGCCAGAGCGGAGCCGCTCTACCTGCGAGCGCTCGCAATCCTAGAGAAGACGCTCGGGAGCGAACATCCCGACGTGGCCACGCCACTCAACAACCTCGCCTGGCTGTACTACACGAAAGGAGACTACGCGAGAGTGGAGCCGCTCTACCAGCGAGCGCTCGCAATCCTAGAGAAGACGCTCGGGAGCGAACATCCCGACGTGGCCACGCCACTCAACAACCTCGCCGTGCTGTACCAGGCGAAGGGAGACTACGCGAGAGCGGAGCCGCTCTGCCAGCGAGCGCTCGCAATTCAAGAGAAAACGCTCGGGAGCGAACATCCCGTCGTGGCCACGTCGCTCCACAACCGCGCACGGCTGTACCAGACGAGAGGAGACTATACAAGGGCGGAGCAGCTCTACCAGCGAGCGCTCGCAATTCAAGAGAAAACGCTCGGGATAGAACATACCGATGTGGCGATTTCGCTCCACAACCTCGCCGGGCTGTACGATGAGAAAGGAGACTATACAAGGGCGGAGCAGCTCTACCAGCGAGCGCTCGCAATCCTAGAGAAGGCGCTCGGGAGAGAACATCCCAATGTGGCGACGTCGCTCAACGACCTCGCGTTACTGTACCGCGCCAAAGGAGACTACGCGAGAGCGGAGCAGCTCTACCAGCGAGCGCTCGCAATCCTAGAGAAGGCGCTCGGGAGAGAACATCCCAATGTGGCGGCGTCGCTCCACAACCTCGCGTTACTGTACCGCGCCAAAGGAGACTACGCGAGAGCGGAGCAGCTCTGCCAGCGATCTCTCGCAATCCTAGAGAAGGCGTTCGGGGGAGAACATACCGATGTGGCGGCGTCGCTAAGCAACCTCGCCGGGCTGTACCAAATGAAAGGAGACTACGCTGGAGCAGAGCAGCTCTACCAGCGAGTGATCGCAATCTCGGAGAGGGCGCTCGGGAGCGAACATCCCCGCATGGGGGTGTCGCTCAACAACCTCGCCTTGCTGTACCAGGAGAAAGGAGACTACCCGAGAGCGGAGCAGCTCTACCAGCGAGCGCTCGCAATCTCGGAGAGGGCGCTCGGGAGCGAACATCCCGACGTGGCGAGAGCGGTCACCAACCTTGCGATTTTGCACCAGGCGCGCGGCGACGTTCCTGGAGCACTTCGGTTCATCGAGCGGGCCGCGAATATCGAAGATCGCAACGCTGCCATCCTGCTGGCCGACGGAGGGGACGAGAAGAAACGCGCCTACATGGCGACCCTCCGCGCGAACACGTACTACGTCGTTTCCCTGCATGTTCAGTTTGCCTCCGCCGACGTGGCGGCGAGCCGCCTCGCCCTGACCACGATCCTTCGCCGCAAGGGGCGCGTGCTCGACGCGATGACCCACTCTCTCGCGGCGCTGCGCCGTCGAGCCGGCACCGAGGAGCGCGTGCTGCTCGACAAGCTGAGCCGCGTGAGCGCCGAGCTGAGCGCGCTCACCTGGCGTGGGCCGGAAGCGCGACGAGCGGGACAGTCATCCGAGGACTACCACAACGGCCAGCTTGCGCAGTACCGTGAGAACCTGACGCGTCTCGATGCCGAGCGGCAGACGCTTGAAGAAGAGATCGGGCGCCGCAGCCCGGAGGTAAAGGCCGAGCTCTCGCCGGTCAGCCTAGCGCAGGTCCAGACCGCCGTGCCCGACGGTGCAGCGCTCGTCGAGCTCTTCCGGTACGAGCCGTTCACTCCGAGGGGAACAGTGGCCGCCAAGACCGTATGGGGCAAGGCCCACTACATCGCATACGTTCTGCGGCACGGCGACGACATCACCTGGGCCGACCTCGGCGAGGCCAAGCCCATCGATGACGCCGCGGACAGGTTCCTCCGCGCGTTGAGACGCCCGGCGTCGGATCCGCGGCCCGCAGCGCGCGCCCTCGACGCGCTGGTGATGCAACCGATCCGCCGTGTCCTCGGCCCGACGCGCCAGATCCTGCTCAGCCCCGACGGCGCCCTCGCTATGGTGCCGTTCGGCGCGCTCCTCGACCAGCAAAACCATTACCTGGTCGAGCGCTACACGTTCACCTATCTGCCCAGCGGGCGCGACCTTCTGCGCCTTCGGGCAACAGCACCGCAGCGTGAACGGGCCGTCGTCATCGCCGCGCCAGACTACGATCACACGGCCTCCCGCGCCAGCCGGCGCGCGAAAGACCGTAGGTCGTCCATCGAGGAGCAGACGCCAGCGCATTTCAGTCCCCTCGTCGAGGCGGCCGCCGAAGGCCAGGCCGTCAGCCAGGAGCTCGCCGGAGCTCGCCTGCTGCTCGGCCGGGCGGCGACCGAGAGCGCCGTCAAGGCGCTCCGCGGACCGCAGATCCTTCACATCGTCACGCACGGCTTCTTCGCGTCCAGCCAGGAGGCCCCGGAACCTCCGCCGGCATTCCCGGACATCGGGTCGCGCGAAACGCGCGGCATACCCGGCTTCCATCTTCACGCCGACAACCCCCTGCTCCGCTCCGGCCTCGCATTCGCTGGCGCCAACCGCAGCGCAACCGGCGACGACAACGGCATCCTTACCGCGATGGAAGCGTCGCAGCTCGACCTGAACGGGACGAAGCTCGTCGTCCTCTCAGCATGCGAGACCGGCGTCGGGGAGATCTGGAGCGGCGACGGCGTTTACGGCCTGCGGCGGGCGCTCGTCATGGCGGGCGCCGAGACCCAGATCCTGAGCCTGTGGAACGTCAACGATGCGTCGACCGGTGAGCTGATGGAGGACTACTACGCACGGCTCCAGGCCGGCGGAGGCCGGAGCGAGTCGATGCGACAAGCACAGCTCGCGATGCTGGCCACCCCGGAGCGGGCGCACCCGTACTACTGGGCGAGCTTCATCGTCTCGGGGAACGGCGCCGCGCTCGACGGCCGGCCGGTCGAGCCTCACTTCGCTCAGCTTCCTCCCGGCGCGCGCGGGTGCCGCTGCGAGGTTGGACCGCGGCCGCTCGCAGGCACCGCAGGCGCCGCCGCCGCGCTCCTCGCCGCAGCGACCCTGGCATGGAGGCGGCGCCGCGGAGCGCGGAAGCGGCCGACCGAGGAGGCGCGGAACTAGCGAGCAGGCCCAGGAGGGCGGCTGCTCCCCGGACGCAGGAGCGCGAGTGAGTCGGGCATCTCGTCTCATTTCCGGATCGTTCGCGCCTCCTACCCGGAACCCACAACGAGAGCACCTCGAGCGGCGCAGGGCCGGTCGAGGGTCGAGGTGGAGCGCTGGAGCAGCCGGCCGCAGCGGCCTCTCTCGCTGCATGCGCCCGGGTGGAGATCGGTGGAATGGGTCAGTACGACATCGCCTTACGGCACATCGCGCTGCGCTGCGGCGGCGAGCTTGCTCAGGGGCTGAGATTCTCGTTTCCGGTCGAATCGGTTTCGTGGGTCGAGACGCAGCTCACCGCGCTGGAGCGCAAGATCGACCGGGTCCTCGAGCTCCGCGGCGGCGGAGAGCGGCGCCTCGTACAGCTGGAGTTCATCGTCGCGCCGGGAAAGGACCTGGCGATTCGCATGTTCGAGTACGCGGTTCTGCTGGTCCTCTCACTCCGGGCCGCGGCCGACCCGGGCCGCGGTGACGAGGCGCTCCCCCCGGTGGAGAGCGTGGCCGTCCTGCTGAGCGGGCGCGCTGCGCCGTGGCCGCTCGAAGGGCAGTTCCGGACGAACTGGCCCGAGAGCACTCGCTTCTGCGGCCAGCGCTTTCGCATCGAGGCGGTCTACCAGCGGAAGGTGGCCGAGCTGATGGCGCGTCCGGGCGTGTTCTGGCTCGTCTTCACGCCCCTGGCCGTCGACGTCACGGAGGACTCGATACGGCAGGTGGTCGAGGAACTCCGCCGCCGCGAGCCTCGCGACGAGCAGCGCGCGGAGCTGTATGCCGTGATGCAGGTGCTGGCGGAGCTGGCCCCCTGGGGGCACACTTGGAGCAAGGAGATCAGGATGCGAGTACAGGAGCTGGATGAGCAGTCGATCCTGGCGAGCGAGACCCTGCGGGAGGTGTTCGAGCAGGGCCGCAGGCAGGGCATCGAGGCGATGCTACGGGGCGTGCTCACGCGCAGGCTGCGCCGCGAGCTGAGCGCCGCGGAGCAAGCCGCCGTGGCGAACAGGGCGAGCTCACTGGACGATCCCCAGGCAGCTGCCGCGGTGTTCGAGCTGGACACCGAGGCCCTGCTGGCCTGGTTGCTCGGACCCGACGCGGAGTGAGCGTGCGCCCTCGCGGCCGGCGGCGCTGAGCTACGCCGCTGCAACCGGCGGGCCTCGCCGGCTCGCCCCATGCGCAGCCCGGGGACCCAGAGCCCGGGCTATCCACATCGATGCGCTTCCAAGGAGCGTCGACACTTCTGGCCGCTCGCGCCCTCGCGTTCCACCCGCGGCGGCGCGGAGCGCATTACAGCGACGCCATCGGACCTCACGCGACGACACGTGGGAGCGATCGTGTGACGCATTCTGCCATGCCAGCGTAATTGCACCTCACGCACACCCGTCGGACGCACGGGCGTAAGAGCGTCAGCCCTCACGTCTCATTTTCAAATCGTTCCAGCGTCCCGCCCGGAATCCACAACGAGAGCACCTCGGGCGGCGCAGGGCCGGTCGAGGGTCGAGGTGGAGCGCTGGAGCAGCCGGGCGCAGCGGCCTCTCTCGCTGCGTGCGCCCGGGTGGAGATCGATAGAATGGGTCAGTACGACATCGCCTTGCGGCACATCGCGCTGCGCTGCGGCGGCGAGCTTGCTCAGGGGCTGAGATTCTCGTTTCCGGTTGAATCGGTTTCGTGGGTCGAGACGCAGCTCACCGCGCTGGAGCGCAGGATCGACAGGGTCCTCGAGCTCCGCGGCGGCGGAGAGCGGCGCCTCGTGCAGCTGGAGTTCATCGTCGCGCCGGGAAAGGACCTCGCGCTCCGCATGTTCGAGTACGTGGTCCTGCTGGTCCTCTCGCTCCGAGCCGCGGCCGACGCGGGACGAGGCGGCGACGCGATCCCGCCGGTGGAGAGCGTGGCCGTCCTGCTGAGCGGGCGCGCTGCGCCGTGGCCGCTCGAGGGGCAGTTCCGGACGAACTGGCCCGAGAGCGCGCGCTTCTGCGGCCAGCGCTTCCGCATCGAGGCGGTCTACCAGCGGACGGTGGCCGAGCTGATGGCGCGCCCGGGCGTGTTCTGGCTCGTCTTCACGCCCCTGGCCTTCGATGCCACGGAAGGCTCGATACGGCAGGTCGTCGAGGAGCTCCGCCGCCGCGAGCCTCGCGACGAGCAACGTGCGGAGCTGTATGCCGTGATGCAGGTGCTGGCGGAGCTGGCCCCCTGGGGGCACACTTGGCGCGAGGAGATCAGGATGCGAGTACAGGAGCTGGATGAGCAGTCGATCCTGGCGAGCGAGACCCTGCGGGAGGTGTTCGAGCAGGGCATCGAGAAGGGTATCGAGCAGGGCATCGAGA
This sequence comes from Sorangium cellulosum, assembly GCF_002950945.1. GTDB lineage: Bacteria > Myxococcota_A > Polyangia > Polyangiales > Polyangiaceae > Sorangium > Sorangium cellulosum_E. The sequence goes on along the minus strand of NZ_CP012673.1, from coordinate 3,312,255 downwards.
AGGGTATCGAGCGGGGCATCGAAAAGGGCATCGAGCAGGGTATCGAGAAGGGCCGCAGGCAGGGGATCGAGGCGATGCTGCGGGGCGTGCTCGCGCGGAGGCTGCGCCGCGAGCTGAGCGCCGCAGAGCAAGCCGCCGTGGCGAACAGGGCGAGCTCGCTGCACGACCCCCAGGCGGCTGCCGCCGTGTTCGACTTGGACACCGAGGCCCTCCTGGCCTGGTTGCTCGGGCCTGACGCGGAGTGAGCGTGTGCCCCAGCGGCCGGCGACGCCGAGCTGCGCCGCCACCACCGCGAGGCCTCGCCGACTCGCGCCGCGCTCAGCCTGGGCCCCAGGCCTGGAGCGCTGACGTCACGGAGGGTTCGATACGGCAGGTGGTCGAGGAGCTCCGCCGCCGCCGCGAGCCTCGCAACGAGCAACGCGCGGAGCTGTACGCCGTGATGCAGGTGCTGCCAGAGCTGGCCCCCTCGGGGGGCACTTGGCGCAAGGAGATCAGGATGCGAGTACAGGAGCTGGATGAGCAGTCGATCCTGGCGAGCGAGACCCTACGCGAGGTGTTCGAGCAGGGCTTCGAGCAGGGTTTCAAGAAGGGCTTCGAGCAGGGCCGCAGGCAGGGAACCGAGGCGATGCTGCGAGGCGTGCTCGCGCGCCGCCTGCGCCGCGAGCTGAGCACCGCAGAGCAAGCCGCCGTGGCGAACAGGGCGAGCTCGCTGGACGATCCCCAGGCGGCTGCCGCGGTGTTCGAACTGGACACCGAGGCCCTCCTCGCCTGGTTGCTCGGGCCCGACGCGGAGTGATCTCCTGCGTCCAGGGAATCCACCGCACCGCGCCCTGACGTGTCAGCGGCGGCGCTCTCCCCTCCCCTGGATGGACACGTCAGCCCCTTCCCCCACCGGCTCCCCCGCGCCATCGGCAGGCCGCCGCGGCCCCCGCTACGTCGTCCCCTCCCCTCCCGCCCCCTCGAACGCCTCCGCGGCCGACAACACATCCATCCGCTCGTCCCACCGCTCCCGCGGGATCCCCTCCGCCAGCGCGCCGAGCGCCCCCCCGGAGCCCGCCCCGCGCCTCCGGCGCCGCCCGCCCGAGCAGACCCAGCGCCTGCAGCCCGATCCCCGGCACCCGGCACGCCCTCGCCGCCTCGGCGAGCTCCTCCACCTCGCCCTCGTCCGCCCGTACCCCCGCCGCCAGCGCGAGGCACCGCGAGAGCAGCGCCCCCGACGCGCGGTCCATCCCCCGCCATAACCCCGCCGCCCGCCCCGCCAGATCCGCGGCGACCGCCGCCTGCTCCGCCCGGTACGCCACCGCCGCCTCGGTCAGGCACACGAGCGCCTCGAGCTGCGGCACACCCACACGTACGGTCGCCTCGACCAGCTCGAGGTCCGGATCCCCCGTCTCGCCCATGCGGTACAGCGCGGACCGCAACAGCCACTCGGCGCGCCCCTCCCAGTAGGGGTTCCGGCAGCGCGCCGCGAGGTCCCGCGCCGCCTCCGCCCGCGCGGCCGCCTCGCGGTGGCGGAACGCCTCCAAGAGCGCCGACGCGGAGCTCAACATCGCCGCGATCCGGCCCGTCTGCCACGGCTCCGACGCGGCCGCCTCCACGTGCAGCGCCGCCGCCTCGTCGAAGCGACCCTCGACGTAACGGAGCCGCGCGCGGCCCTCGACCAGGCAAAGCCGCGCCATCGGGTGCTCGTCGCGCTCGGCCCACGCGTCGACCTCCACCAGCGCCTGGCCCAGCATCAACGGAGAGGCCCGCCGCGCCGCGGCCGCGATCCTCACCCCGTGCCGCCGCCGCTCCAGCTCCGCGTCCTCGAACGGCGCGATGCCGTCCGCAAGCTCGCGCGCGAGCTCCCCGCGCGGACCCATCCCGGAAAGCGCCGCCTGCACCAGGAGCTCGAGGCGCACCACCTCCGGACCCCGCGCCGCGGCGCGCGACAGCTCGTAGAGCACCCGGTCCATCGCGCGCGGCGTCCCCTCCGCGAAGGCGATCTTCACCCACGCCGACAGGATCCCGAGCTCGGCGCCCAGCGAAGCCTCCCCGGCCTGCCGGCGCGCGACGAGCAGCGCCTCGCCGAGCGCGGCCGCCGCCTGGCCCAGCATCCCGGCCGACGCGCGGACCCGCGCGACCTCGATCGCCTCGCGCGCCGCCGAGAGCTCCTCGTCCGCCGCCAGGAGGTGGAACAGGCGCCCCTCCTGCCCGGGGCGCAGCACCCCCGCGATCGCGCGGTGCGCCTTGATCCGGCGCGCCACCGGCCACGTGACGTCGACCTGGCCGAGCGGCTCCACACGATCGCCGGACAGGCGCCGCGCCACCCCGCGGCGCACCAGCTCCTCGCACTCCGCCTCGACCTTCCAGAGCGGCCGCTCCATCGCCGCCGCGAGCTGCTCGAGATCGAGCTGGTGCCCGGCGACGGCCAGCCACCGCAGGAGCTCCCCGAGGTGCGGCTCCTCCTCCAGCACCTGCCCCTCGGCGGCGGGCGTCGTCTCCCGGAGCCCCGCCCGCAACGGGTCGAGCGCCTCGCGCTCCACGGCGAGCGTCGCGCCGTCCCAGCGCGCGAGCCCGAGCCGGAGCCAGAGCGTCAGCTCCGCCTCCACCCGCGCAGGGAACCCCTCGGTCCGCTCCCACAACGTGCGCGCGGCGTCCTCGCGCAGGTGGAAGAGCCGGTCCGGCCCCGCGAACAGCGGCCGCAGCGCCGCCTCGTCGAGCGGCCCGAGCGCGACCACGTCCACGCGCGCAGCGCCTGCCGCCGCGCCGGAGAAGGACCGGACGAGCGCGCCCCCGCCGGCGCGACAGCGCTCCAGGATCGCGGCCGACCAGGGGTCGAGCCGGTCGGCGTCGTCAGCGACGATCACGACGCCGTCGTCGAGCGCCTGCCGGAGCTGCCCCGCGGCCCAGGCGGTGACGTCCTCCAGCCGGCGCGCGCTCTGTTCGTCCATGGCGCCGAGCAGCGCGTGCAGGCTGCCCAGCGGCGCGCGGGACGAAAGCAGCCACACCACGCGCAGCCCCGCCTGCTCCAGCGCCTCGCCGGCGTCGCGCAGGCAACGCGAGCGGCCCGCCCCCGGCGGACCCACGACGTCGACCGGACGCCGGGCGCGCGCCGCCTCGACGACCGCCCGGAGCGGCGCGGGACCGCCGAGGCGAGGCAGCTCCGGGCCATGGCGGCGCGGCACCTTCCCGCCCCGGAGCGCGATCAACACCTCGGCCGCGGAGCGGAACCGATCCTCCGGGCGCCGGGCCAGGAGCCGGTTGATGACCTCCGCGAGCGGCGCCGGGATGCCGGGATCGACCTCCTGGATGGGCACCGCCGGCCACGACAGCCGCGCGCGCAAGAGGGCCCTCACGTCGTCGGCCTCGTGGGGCACGCGACCGGTGAGCGCCCGGTAGAGCATCATCCCGGCGGCGTACAGATCGGCGCGCCCGTCCACGGCCGCGCCCACGAGCTGCTCGGGGGCGAGGTAGAGCGGCGTGCCGAGGACCTGGCCGGCCTCGGTGAGCCGCGCGCCGGGCGCGCTCCAGAGCGAGATGCCGAAGTCGAGCACCGTCGGGCGCCCCTCGGCGTCGACGAGCACGTTGTCCGGCTTGAGGTCGCGGTGAACGATGCCCGCGGCGTGCACGCGCGCGAGGACCTCGAACAGCGCGAGCGCGGGCGCCGCGACGTCCGCCCAGGCGCGGCGCGACGGGGGCGCCGCGTCCGGGGCGACCCCTCCCGGGAACGGCGTGCCCTCCACGCGCTCCATGACGAGGAAGGCGCGGTCGCCCTCCACCCCCTCGTCGACCAGCTGCACGACGCCCGGCACCCGCAACATGCGCAGCGCGGCGACCTCGCGGCGCACACGCGCCGAGATCGCGCCGGCGCTGCGGCGCAGCCACTTCAGCGCCACGAGCCGGCCGAGCACGAGGTCCTCGGCGGTCCACACCTCGCCGTGCGCCCCCGCGCCGAGGGGCTCGACGAGCCGGTAACGCCGCGCGATCACCTGCCCCGGCGCGGCGCCGCTCCCCGCGTCGGCGTCGGCCCCGTCGCGCCGCTCCGCCGTGGTCGCGCCGGCGCCGTCGCCGCGGGGGCGCGCCTCGCCCGCGCCGGGCTCGGCTTCGTCACGGTCGACCTCGACGGGCAACGTGGCGCTGCGAAGCGTGAGATCCGCGTCGGAGCCGGGCACGACCCGCGAGGGTACTCCGCCGCCGGAGCGCTTCGCAACGCGCGTTCAGCGCGGAGCGCACGCCAGGCCGCGCGCCACGCCAGGCCGCGCGCGCTCAGGGCCGGGCCGGCGGCGCGTCCTGATGGTGGTTGACGCACCCGGTGATCGCGAACGTGCACCCCGGAGCCCAGCTCTGGTTGGCCACGTCGATGAACGCCGCGAGCGAGCTCGCCTGGCGGGCCCCGACCGAGATCGTCGCCGGCGCAGCGCGGCCCGCCGGCTGGTAGGCCTCGGGGAGCAGCCAGTACTCGACGCTGGACGCATCCGTGAGGCCGCGGATCGAGAACGCGAGCCCGAGCGCCTTCAGGGACTGGCGCACCTCGATGATCCGCCCGTCCGGATCGAGCTGGCGCGGCGCGCTCGGGTAGTAGGTCGGCGGCGGCAGCTTGGAGGCAGAGGGGAGCCGGGTCCACGTCACGCCCTGGTAGGTCCCGCCATGACGGTACAGATCGGCCTGCGCCCAGACGTAATAGGAGCCGGGCCGCCACAGGCCCTTCACACCAGCCTGCCAGTCCGCGAGCGACCAGCCCTCCATCGACGGCGGCGGTGGACGCACGACGAACGCGTTCTGCGGATCCCGGTAAAGCAGCCAGCGCTGGAGCTGGCCCAGGCCGTTCTCGACCGTGTACGCATATCCGATCACCTCTTCAGAGCCCGTGTTGACGATCTGGACGGCACCCAGCGCAAGCTGACCTTTGAGCATCCTGCTTCTCCTCCGGTAGAACAGCGGCGCGACGCACCAAGCACACGAGGAGACCCTCGGCGCGATCAAGCGCCTCGACGCCGGATGGCCCCGGCGCTCCCCGAACGGCCGGCGTCGGCCCCTCGGCCCGAGACAAGAGCAACCCATGTGCCATGGGGAGAGGGCGCGGAGCGCCGGACCGGGCCGCCTTGCACCCGCCGCGCGCCGGCGCCTACCATGGGGCACACATGGGTGCGGGTGCGAAGACGGCCCTCGGGGAGACCACGCTGGGCGGTCAGGGGACCTCCAGCGCCGTGGCCTTCGCCGCGGCGACGCCGGCCCTCACGATCCTCTGCCATCCTCGCCTCGAGCGTGTCGGCGAGCGCGCGCTGCTCGGCGAGCTCGCCGCGGGCGGGGCGGCGCTGCTGTCGCGGGTGGAGCCCACGTTCGCGGGGAGAGGGCGAGCGCCGGGGTCGCCGCTCGAGGACGGGCACGTGAGCCGGCGGCCGCTCCGCCTGTCGGCCGCGGGCGGCGACGGCATCCGGCTCGAGGTCGGCGACAGCGGCACGGCGGTCGTCGTGCAAGGCCGGCGCGTCCGCGAGAGCGCCGTCTTCTCCGCGGCGCAGGTGAGACGGGGCGTGGTGCTGGAGCTCTCCCGCCGCGTCGTGCTGCTGCTCCACCGCACGGGCGGGCTCCACGCGCTGCCCGAGGAGACGGCGCGCGAGGAGGACGACGACGCGCGGGAGTTCGTGGGCGAGAGCGACGGGCTCCGGCGGGTGCTCTGGGATGTCCGGAGCGTGGCCGATCTGGACCTGCCCGTGCTGCTCCGGGGCGAGAGCGGGGTCGGCAAGGAGCTCGTGGCGCGCGCCGTCCACCGGGCGAGCCTCCGCCGGAGCCAGCCGTTCGTCGCGGTGAACCTCGGCGCCGTCGCCCCGGGCCTGGCGATCGCCGAGCTCTTCGGGGCCGAGCGGGGCGCCTACACGGGCGCCGACCGCCGCAAGGTGGGCTACTTCGAGCGCGCCCACGGCGGGACGTTGTTCCTCGATGAGGTGGGCGAGGCGCCGGCAGAGCTCCAGGCGGCGCTCCTGCGCGCGCTCGAGACCGGGGAGATCCAGCCCGTGGGCGCCCAGATGGAGCGCAAGGTGAACGTCCGCGTGATCGCGGCGACGGACGCGGACCTGGAGGCGAAGGTGGCGAACGGCACCTTCCGCGCGCCGCTCCTGAACCGGCTGTCGTCGTACGAGCTCTGGATCCCCCCGCTGCGCGAGCGCCGCGACGACATCGGGCGCCTGCTGGTGCGGTTCTTCCGCGAGGAGCTCGAGCGCATCGGCGAGGCGCACCGGCTGGAGCCGCCGGCGCCGGCGGAAGCGCCCTGGCTGCCGGCGCCGGTCGTGGCCCGGCTCGCCGATCACAACTGGCCCGGCAACATCCGTCAGCTGCGCAACGTGGTGCGGCAACTCGTCATCGGCAGCCGCGGCCAGGAGCGCCTCGCGGTGGGCCCCGCGGTGGAGCGGCTGCTCCGGGAGGCCGCGCCGGCCGAGGCGCCGCCCGCGCCGGCCGAGGCGCCGCCCGCGCCGGCCGCGCCGGAGATCGCGCCGCCAGCGCCGGAGATCGCGCCGGCCGGCGAGGAGGCGCCGTCGTCCCGCCGGGACATCGCGGCTTCCCGCCTGGAGCCGGCGGGGCCCGGCGGGGAGGTGGCGCTGCCCAGCGAGCCGGACGCGCGTGGGCCCGCGCGGCGAGCCCCGCCGCCGGCGGCTGCGCCGTGGCGCAAGCCGGCCGACGTGCCGGAGGCGGAGGTCGCCGAGGCGCTCCGCGCGAGCCGGTGGGACCTGGCGGCCGCCGCGGCGCGACTCCACATCACGCGGCCGTCGCTGTACCTGCTGCTCCAGCGCTACCCGGGGTTCCGGACAGCGCGGGATCTCACCGCCGAGGACATCCGCCGATGCCACGAGGAGTGCGGCGGAGACGTGGGGCGCATGGTCGAGCGGCTCGAGGTGTCGGAGCGGGCGCTGCGGCGGCGGCTGCGAGAGCTGCGGCTCAGCTGACGGCGCGGAGGCGCGGCGCCTTCCCTCTGACGGCGCGGAGGCGCCTTCCCCCGGCCCGGCGCCGGCCGGCGCGGCCGGGTCGCCTGGCGCGGCGCCGCGAGCCCTCCCCTGCCGCGCCGACGCGGGATGCCCGGCGGCTCGACACGTCAGCGCCGCGCTGCTGACGTGTCGTCGCTGACGCGTCAAGGATCGGCGCGTGCAGGCGCCGCTCCGGCGTGCGCGCGGCCGCCCCCCATCCGCGGATGGATCGAACGATCTGGCGTTGGATCAAACGATCACATCCCGCGCCCCGTCCTGACGCGGACCGCCACGGGTCAGGCGGCGCCGCGCGCTCCCCGGCGGGAGCCCTCGTGGCACGCGCGATGCTCGGTAGAGCCGCGCACGTCGCGGCGAGTCGCCGCCCGGGAGGTGTGCCTCATGCTCCATGCCGTCTCCGTCGGCGTGAATACGTATGCTGATCCCAGGGTTCTGAACCTGAGCTGCGCTCGGCAGGACGCCGAGGCCTTCGCCCGGCTGATCGAGCAGCGGGTCGCGCCGGAGGAGCGCGCGGTGCGCCTGCTCGTCGACGAGGAAGCGACGCGCGAGAACGTGCAAGTCGCCATCGGCGAGGACCTCTCCCGCGCCGTGGGCCCCGAGGACGTCGTCCTGCTCTACTTCGCGTGCCACGGGAGCCCGGAGATGCGCGCCTCGAAGGACGAGCGCTCGCTCTACCTCATCCTCCACGACACCCAGTATCCGCGGATCTACGCGACGGGCGTCGACATGGAGATCGACGTCATGCGCTGGATGCATCGGCTCGGCGACGCGCGGCTCGTGGTGCTGTTCATCGACGCCTGCTTCAGCGGCCGCGCCGGCGGGCGCACGTTCAAGGGGCCGCTCGCCGCGAAGACGTACCGGAGCGAGCCGCGGAAGGTCTCGCTCAAGGATCTCGCGCTCGGCAGCGGGCGGCTGATCATCACCGCCGCAGACGAGGACCAGGTGGCGATGGAGGAGCCGGGGCTGGGGCACGGCGTCTTCACGTACCACCTGCTCCGGGCGCTGCAGCCGACCGCGGCGGAGCCCGCGACGATCAAGGTGGGTGTCCTTTACGAGACCGTGGCCACGGCGGTGGCTCAGGCCACGGACGGGAGGCAGGTGCCCATCCTGAACGGGCAGTCGAGGATGGCGGCGCTGCCAGCGCTCCCGACGCCTTGATCGGCGGCGCCGCGGCGGCTCAAGCCCGCGCCGATCACCCGCGCTCTCTCGCGGCCATGCCGCGCCCTCGCGCGGCGCTCCCCCGGAGCGCCCCGCCTCGCGTCGACTCGATTGACATGTTGCTCGTGTTGCTCGTGTTGCTCCGTCTCGTCATCGCTTGCGCCGGAGGGGCCTCACCCATGTTCCACCACGTACAGACCGCGCGATCCAGACTGCCTCACAGGACGCCACGATCGATCCAACCATCGCTGCTCGTGCTGTTCGCGCTCGCCCTCGGCGCGCTCGGCGGCTGCGCGGCCGTGCCGCCTGCAGCCGCCCCCGCGGGCGCCGCCGTGGACACGCGGGCTTGCGGGCTCAGCCCCGCCGCGCACCACGCCGACTGGCGCCGCTTTCGCGGCGCCTACCCGTACCACATCCAGGGCGTGGCCCTGTCCGACGCGTCCCCCGAGGGGGTCCGCACCCTCATCCTCGCCGAGCCCCCGCCCGGCGTCACCTTCAAGGACATCAAGGAGGCCGCTCCCGGGCTGCTCGTGAAGCCGCACGCGTGTTACCACCGCGTGGGGTACGACGGCTGGACGCGGGACGTGGTCGCCACGCTCCCCAGGCTCGACGAGGCGCAGCTCGCCGAGGTCGTCGGCGGGTTCCAGAGGCTCCTCTTCCAGACCGCCTACAAGGCGTACGTCCTCGGGATCCCGAGCGCGCCGCCCGCGCGGCGGGAGAGCGACGTGCTCGACCTCCAGGTCACGGCGGCCGAGCTGCAGCAGTGGGTCTTCGATGCGAGCGAGCGATTCTCGCCGATCGACGGCGGCCCCGAGGCCCCGCTCGAGACCCTCGTGCAGCGCGGCGAGCCGGGCGTCTACCTCAGCGACAGCCCGGGGCTCGTGGCGTGGGTCATCCCGCGCGATCGCCCGTTCGAGGACTCGGCCGTGGAGGCCCGCCAGTTCGCGCTGGAGTCCGACATCCTGGTCGGGGCCGCCGCCAGCGGGCAGGCGCTGGTCGTGCTCGGCCGCGAGCGGAGCGTCGGCGTCGACGTCCTCCCGCCGCTGCGCACGGAGACGCTCGCGATGCTCGCGGCGGTGAAGCAGACCGAGCTCGGGCAGAGCTACGAGCGCAACAGCTTCCTCGCCGGAAGGTTCGACGGGAAGCGGGACTGGGCGCCCATCTACCTGAGCCCCGAGCTCATCGACACCGAGTACGGCAGCCTGCTCAACATCACCGATCAGCTGCTCAAGTCGTGGTCGAACAACGGGCTCACCCGGTACGACAACTTCGATTACCCCGACCCGCCCCGCTGGCCCTTTCCCGCCCCGCTGGCCTCGCACGTCGGCGCGCAGTCGCTCACGTTCAACTGGAACACGTACGGCATGGGCGCGGCGCTCGACTTCGGCAGCCACGAGCTGATCACGTTCCGCAGCACCGGCGCGCTCCCGGTCACCTACATCGCCCCGGAGAAGCCGACGGACACGTACGAGGACGAGGCCTACGGCTATTTCCGGGAGATGAACGACCCGAACCTGGTCCGCGTCGCGCAGTACGCCGCGTTCTACCAGCTCTTCCGGCGCTTCGAGGTGCCCACGCGCGCGCCGGCGCCGAGGGTGGCGAGCGACGCGCAGCGGCGGGTCCTCAAGGAAGAGACGCTCAAGCTCCTGAAGGGCCTGCGCGACGCCTCGAATGACGAGCTGCTCGAGGCCACGAAGCGCGGCTTCGCCGAGCTCACCGCGGCCGAGCCGGAGGAGAGGCGGATCCGGATCCAGCGCGGCGCCGCGGCGATGCTCGCCAACATGGCCTCCCGGCTGCGCACGCTCGGCGCCGGGTCCGGCGACGCCGCGCTCGACCAGCTCGCCTCGGACATCGCGCTCCCGCGCGAGGCGGGGGAGGAGGTCGGGGTCATCCTCACGCGCGCGCTCGCGCCGGAGCTCGGCGACAAGCCCGAGCTCATCGGCCAGCTGCTGCGCCGGATCACCGACCTCGACGCGGTGAAGAACCGTTATGTCAAGGCGGCGACCTTGCGGAAGGGCACGTGGATCCACACGCCCACCGCGGTCGTCTCGTGGAACGAGGTGCCGCTGAACGACGCCGTCGGCGGCCACAACCTCGACGCGCGCGTCGCGCGCTTCCGCTTCAGCCCCCACGTCGCGCCGGATCATGTCGAGGTCATCCAGGAAGGCGCGAGCAAGGTCGCCGTCTTGAACCCGTTCGATCTCGGGAAGGTGAGCGAAGTCCTCCGCACCGGCGGGAAGGGCGCGGCCCCGCCGCCCGCCCGGTCGCGGCAGGTCGCGCTGGCGCTCCCCGAGGGGCCGCGGGCGCCCTCGTCGCGTGGGTTCACGCTCGACGACACCACCGCGGTGCACAAGCGGCAGCTCGGCGGCTGGCGCGCGACGGGGGAGCGCCCCAGCGCCGCGCAGAGCGAGCTCGTGGATCTCTTCAGCGGCGACGACGCGCCGGCGGCGGTGGTCACGCGACGCGGCGGCGCGCTGGACGTGGCGATCCGCGGCAGGCGGTCGAGCTACCAGGTGTCGAGCCTGTCCGACGTGACCGACCTCCTGAGGAGCGCGGCGAAGGCGCGGGGCGGGAAGGAGCCCATGATCATCCATATCGAGCGCATGTCCCCCGACGAGGCCCACGCGCTCGTGAAGACCATCCCGCTGCGGGAAAAGGCGAGCCGGAGGGCGGTGACCGTGCACGTCGAGGAGGGATCGGCGAAGCGCCTCGGCGAGGTGTTCCGGGAGGAGTGCGATCTGAGCCGGGCGAAGATCGGCGAGCCGCGGGTCGTGCGCCTGCAGGGCGGCGCGCAGCGCATCGCCATCGACGTGGACATCCCGGTGGCCAGGCCGGCGCGAGGATCCCTGACCGTGCGCATCCGCATGCTGTTCGGCCGGCTCACGGAGTCCACGAAGCTCCTCGTCGAGCGCCTGCGGCGCGTGGTGAGCCGGGAGCGCAGCGCAGCGCCGGCGACCTTCGAGCAGCTCACCCGGGACTTTCACCGGGAGCTCCAGCGCATCGATCCGGACGGCAAGGTGGAGGTCTGGGTCGACGAGATGAAGCACGACGGCGTGGTGCTCGAGGACCGCGGCGATGGCGCTCAGGGAACGGCGCGTCAGCCCGGCTGACTGCGCGCTGGCGCTCGCGATCCCGCTCACGAAGGCGGAGTTCTTCGGCGACCTCGCGGAGGGGGCGCCGAAGGACTTCGCGAGGAGCGTGGCGAGGCGCTTGCCCGCGCTCCGCCGCGAGGTGCTGTGGGACGACCACTACGGCCCGCTGGCGGGCCTGGTCGAGCGCGTCGCGTCGGACGCGCGGGCGCACGGCGTCACCGTGGCCACGGGCGTGACGCTGGCCGACCTGCGGGCGCTGCTCGCGCGCCACGCCGCGGTCACGCTCGTCGCGCACTGGCGCTTTCCGCCGATCTTGCCCGGCGACATCGTCGACGCCGGCGAGATCGTGGCTGCGCTCGCGCGCCCTTCGTGCGCGGTGACGAGGCACCTGAAGGAGCACCTCGGCGCGAAGCAGCCCGACCTCCTCGCGCCGGGCGCCGCGGCCGGCAGGGATCCGGCCGCGCTCTGCGCGTCGCTGGCGGCGGCCCTCAACGACGCGCTCGAGCCGACGCGGCTCCACTACGAGGGCCCGCGGAATCCGGCGCCGCCCGGCCCCGACGGCGCGCCGGCGCCCCCGCTGCGCCTCACGCGCGTCGCCGTCGAGGAGGCGTTCCCGCGGGCGCTCCGCGGCGGCCCCGCCGTGGAGCTGTCGGAGCGGCTCCACCCTGTCGGCGACGTCGTGGAGGCGGTGCCGGACGGCTTCGACGGGGTGATCGACCTGTCGGTGTGCAACTCGATCATCCTCGGCGAGGCGATCAAGCGCCGCCGCGGGGCTTGCCTCGTCGTCGTGAACGAGCGGCCCGCGATGCTGTCGTTCCGCATGGTTCGCTACAAGTACATCATTCGAGATCTCCATCGTGAGCCGGCGCGGTACACGGACGTGATGATCCGGCTCAGCGAGGCGGTCCTGGACAGGCGGTTATGAAGAGGCTTCGCTCCGTTCTGGCGCTGTATGTCGAACCCATCCACCTCGGGGACGCCGAGCGAGCTCCGCTCGACGTCGAGCGCCTGCGCGAGCAGCTGCGGCAGGTGGGGCGCACCAGCGAGGCTTACTTCGCCGTGTGTGTGGTGATGCTCATGGTCCTGTTCGTCGCCGCGCTCTGGGCGGCCTTGCGCGCCACCGAGGGCACCGGCTTCGTCAAGGAGGCGTTCGCCGGCCTCGGCGTCTCGATGTTCGGCCTGATACGGGCCATGCTCGGGCTCTGGCGCGAGAAGGTGGCGACCGACGTCCTCCTGACGCTCGCCGCGTCGCTCGACAGCGACACCCTGCGATCGGTCATCGCCGTGCTCCTGAAGCGGCTGGGCTGATCGCGCCGCCGGGCGCGCCGGCGGTCACCGACGCCGGCGCGACCGACGGCGGCGGCGCCGCGGCGTCCTGCGCGGGGGTCGCCGGCGCGGATCGCAGGAAGGTCGCCGCCAGCACGCCGAGGCAGACGAGCCCGAAGACCGAGAGGAGGATCGTGGGCAGCGGCCACCGCTCCGCCGGCGGCGCGGCGGGGGGCGGAGCGGGCGTGGGCCTGGGCGCCGGCTCGCCGACGAGGAAGACCTGAGCCGGGTCGACGCCGGCGCGCGCGAGGAGCGCCGGCGTGTCCTCCTCGGGGATGTCCTTGAGCTTCAAGGCGTTCAGCCCCAGCTGGAAGGCCTGCGCGACCGATCGGCCGTGGCCGATCGCCTGATAGAACGCGGCGGAGAACTCGAGCGCGGCGTCGTCGCCGACCGCGCGCGACATGCCGATCGCACAGTCGATGTGCTGGACGATGGCCTCTGCCTGCGGTCGAGAGTGGCAGGCGTTGAGCACGACGACGCGGATCCGGTCCTTGAGGATCCCGAAGAGATCCGCCAGCGCCTCCTTGCTGACGGGCGCGGTATTGCCCGCGCCGTCGTGGAGGAGCAGCGCCTCGCCCTTCGTGCCGTGAGCGCTGAAGTGAACGACGCTCGGCTCGACCTCGAGCAGGGCGCGCTGCAGGTCGTCGGGCTCGACGGCCCACCGCGAGAGGAGCTCCAGCGAGGCCCGGTGCCGGGACGACGTGAGCCTTCGTTCGATGGCGCGGAGCTCGCGATCGAGCTCCAGCCGATCGGTCGCCTTCGGGTTGGAGGCCAGGAACAGGATGGTGACCGGCCGTTCCTCGCCCCGGGCGCTCGGCGAAGTTCTCATGAAGGAAGCATAACCGCTGAGGGCCCCGCGGCGGCGAGGGGAACGGCGCCCGGCGCACGCGGGCGAGGAGCCAGCGCCGGTCGCGGCCACGGCCTGCGCGCGGATCGATCGAACGGATCGACCGGCTTGATCGAACGATCACGTCTCGCCGTGCGTCAGCGCGACTCTCATGATGCCTCCCTGTGCGGCGGCCGCGCGGTGAGCCCCGCCGCCGGCGCACAGGCGCAACCACCGCGCCCTGACGCGCCAGCGCGGCGCCGCTGACGTGTCAGCGACGGCGAGGGGCGCGCCACCTGGACAGGAGCGCGCCCGGATCGGAGATCGCCCTCCCTGGCGCGGGGATTGCTGAATTGCAGCAGGAGAGGCGCCGGCAATACCGTGAAGGAGACGAGCCTTGCCAGGTCCGGGGCCCGGAGGAGCGGTGGATGGCGAGTGAGAGGCCTTTCGGCGGGGAGGAAGGCGCGCGACGGCGCCGGCGCGCAGCACGAGGTCACAGGAGCCCGCGAGAGGAGGGCGCAGCGCTCCACGGCGCGCGGCCGCGCGCGTGGCGAGCGACGGTCTCCTTCGGGCTGGCGGTGCTGCTCGCCGCGCCCGGCTGCACCAGGCAGGGCACCATCGAGGGCGACGCGCAGATCGTCATCTATGCCGCCAGCGCGGCGGTGGGAGCGCTCATCGGCTCGGTCGGCACCATCCGCACGGTCGTGAGGCAACAGCGCCAGGCCCCGCCTGCGCACGTGCTGGAGGAGGTCCAGCGCCTCAATGCAGAGATCCTTGCGCACCGCCAGCAAGGAAACGTCGACGCCGCGATAAGCCTGGCGCGGCAAGCGATCACCCTCTTGGAGGATGCGGTGGGGCGGTGGCACCCTGAAGTAGCGGCTTCTCTCCACAACCTCGCGCTCCTGTACAGGGCGAAAGGCGACCACGCGCGCGCGGAGCCGCTGGTCGAGCGAGCGCTCGCCATCTTCAGGACGGAGCTGGAGCCATCACATCCCTCTATAAAGACGTCCCTCGACCTGCTCGCCGGCCTGCACCTGACGAAAGCGGACTTGCACCTTGCGAAAGGCGATTACGCGCGCGCGGAGCCGCTGGTCGAGAAAGCTCTCGCGATCTACGAGGAGGAGCTCGGACGAACGCCCCCTGAATTGGCGACGTCCCTCAACAACCTCGCGGAGCTGTACGTCAAAAAGGGAGACTACGCGCGCGCAGAGCCGCTGCACGAGCGCGCGCTCGCGATCCGCGAGAAGGCGCTCGGGCCAGAGCATCGTCTCGTGGCGGCGTCCCTCGACAACCTCGCCATGCTCCACTACGCGAAGGGCGATCACGCGACAGCGGAGCCGCTGCTCGACCGGGCGCTCGCGATCCGCGAGAAGGCGCTCGGGCGAGCGCACCCTGACGTGGCGGCGTCCCTCAACAACCTCGCCATGCTCCACTATGCGCGAGACGACTACGCGAGAGCAGGGAGGCTGTACAAGCAAGCGCTCGCGATCCGCGAGAAGGCGCTCGGGCCAGAGCACCCCGACGTGGCGGCGTCCCTCGACAACCTCGCCATGCTCCACTACGCGCAAGGCGATTACGCGCCAGCAGCGTCGCTGCTCGACGGGGCGCTCGCGATCCGCGAGAAGGCGCTCGGGCCAGAGCACCCCGACGTGGCCACATCCCTCAGCAACCTCGCCTTGCTGCACCGCGCGAGAGGCGATACCACGCGAGCAGCGCCGCTGTTCGACCGAGCGCTGGCGATCCGCGAGGAGGCGCTCGGGCCAGAGCACCCCCATGTGGCGGCATCGCTCCAGAACATCGCGATCTTGCGCCAGGCCCAGGGCGACACGGCCGAGGCAACGCGGAGGATGACCCTGGCCCTGGCCATCGAGGACCGCAGGGCTGCGGTCTTGCTGACCACCGGAGCGGACGAGCAGAAGCGCGCGCACATGGCCGCGCTCCGGCGGAGCACCGAGGCCGCCGTCTCTCTTCATGTCCACTTCGCGCCGGACGACGAGGCGGCCAGGCGCCTCGCGCTCACCGCGGTCGTCCGCCGGAAGGGGCGCGTGCTCGACGCCATGGCGTACGGCCTCGCGGCGCTGCGCCGTCGCCTCTCCGCCGAGGATCGCGCGCTGCTCGACGCGCTGAGCCGCGTCAGCGCCGAGCTGAGCGCCCTCACCTGGCGCGGTCCGGAGGAGCCGCGCGCTGACGAGGCCAGTCCGGCTCCGGCTCGGATCGAGGATCATCGCGCGCACCTGGCCCGCCTCGAAGAGAGCCGCCGGCAGCTCGAAGCCGAGGTGAGCCGCCGCAGCCCGGAGGTCCGGGCCGAGCTCTCGCCGATCGACCTCGCAAAGGTGCAGGCCGCCGTGCCCGAGGGCGCGGCGCTCGTGGAGCTGTTCCGCTATCACCCGTTGAATCCCGGGTCGACCTCGCTCAAGACCCAGTGGAGCAAGCCCCGCTACGCGGCGTACGTGCTGCTGCGCGACGGCGAGATCACCTGGGCCGAGCTCGGCGAGGCCGAGCGCATCGAGGGCGCCGTCCACGAGCTCCGCAGCGCGCTCGCCCGCCCCGCGAGCGACCCCCGGCCGCCCGCCCGCGCCCTCGACGCCCTCGTCATGCAGCCGATCCGCCGCCTGCTCGGCCCCACACGGCGGGTCCTGCTCAGCCCCGACGGCGCGCTCAACCTGGTGCCGTTCGGCGCGCTCGTCGACGAGGACGACCGTTACCTCGTCGAGCGCTACGCCTTCACCTACCTGCCGAGCGGGCGCGATCTCGTGCGCCTGCGGGCGAGCGCGCCCTCGCGGCAGGGCGCCGTCGTCCTCGCCGCGCCGGACTACGACGGCCCGCTGGTGTCGTCGTTGCCTAGCGCCACGGTAGATCCGCCCTCCACGACGCGGCTCGATCTGGCACGGCTCTACGGCGCCCGGAGCGCCGAGGCGGATCCATCTTCCGAGGCGACGGGCGTGGTGCGGTTTCGGCCGCTTGCTTCGGCCGTCCAGGAGGGGCGCGCGGTGGGCGAGCAGCTCGGCGCGGCGAAGGTGCTGCTCGGCGCCGAGGCGACCGAGGCCGCGGTCAAGGCGCTGCACGGCCCGCGTGTGCTCCACATCGTGACACACGGCTTCTTCCTGCCCGACCAGAAGAGGCTCCACGCCCCGCCGCCGCCAACCCCTCTGGACTTCGGCTCACGCGGATCGGGCCTCCGGGGGGGCGCGCTCCCGCCCATCGAGGACCCCCTGCTCCGCTCGGGGCTGGCCTTCGCGGGCGCCAACCGGCGGAGCAGCGGCAGCGACGACGGCATCCTCACCGCGCTCGAGGCCTCGCAGCTCGACCTGAACGGCACCCAGCTCGTCGTCCTCGCCGCCTGCGAGACCGGCGTCGGCGAGACGCACAGCGGCGACGGCGTCCATGGCCTGCGGCGCGCGCTCGTCATGGCCGGCGCAGAGACCCAGGTCATGAGCCTGTGGAACGTCAGGGACGACGCCACCCTCGAGCTCATGCAGGCCTACTATCAGCGGCTGCTCGCCGGCGGCGGACGCGGCGAGGCCCTGCGCCAGGCCCAGCTCGCCATGCTGGCCAGCCCGGAGCGCGCGCACCCTTTTTACTGGGCGAGCTTCATCGTCTCCGGCAACGACGCCGCCCTCGGCGACCCCCACGTCGAGCCGCGCCTGCCCGAGGTCAGGCCGCCCCGCGGCTGCGGATGCGACCTCGCCAAGCCCCCTCCCCCGGGCTCCGGCGCGGGCGCCGCGGCGGCCCTGCTCGCCGCCTTCGCCCTCACCTTCCGCGCGCGGCGGCGCGGTACGCCCGGCGGTGCGCGGTGACGGCGCCCTCTGGCGCGCCATCGCGCGCGTGGCGAGCGGCGGTCTCCTTGGGGCTGGCGGTGCTGCTCGCCGCGCCCGGCTGCACCAAGCAGGGCACCATCGAGGGCAGCACGCAGGTCATCCTCTATTCCGCCAGCGCGGCGGTGGGAGCGATCATCGGCTCGACCATGGGCCTCCGCAAGAGCACCCCGGAGCGCGAGGCGAGGTGGAGAGCGCCTGAGCCGCCTGCGCCCGTGCTCGCGGCGGTCCGGCGCCTCAACGCGCAGGTCCTCGAGCGCTACGAGCGGGGGAGCGTCGACGACGCCATTCCGCTGGCTCGAGAAGCGCTCGCCCTCCTGGAGGATGCCGTCGGGCGATGGCACCGTCTCTCCGCGGCAGCCATCAACACCCTCGCCGTCCTGTACAGCGCGAAAGGTGATTACGCACGAGCGGAGCCGCTGTTCAAGGAAGCGATCTCGATACGTGAGTTCGAGCTCGGGCAAGGGCACCCCGAGGTGGCGACGTCGCTCGCTCACCTGGCGCGTGTCTACAGCGCGAAGAGCGACTACACACGCGCGACGCCGCTCCTGGCGAGAGCGCTCGAGATCCGCGAGGAGGCGCTCGGACGAGAGCACCCCGACGTGGCCGCGTCCCTCGACGACATCGCAGAGCTGTACGTCAAGAAGGGAGATTACGCGCGCGCAGAGCCGCTGCACGGACGCGCGCTCGCGATCCGCGAGAAGGCGCTCGGACGAGACCACCTGGACGTGGCGGTCTCCCTGAACAACATCGCGATGCTGCACCACGCGACCGGCGACGACGCGGCAGCGGAGCGGATGCTCGACCGCGTGCTCGATATCCGCGAGAGGGCGCTCGATCGATGGCACCCCCGCGTGGCGGAGTCCCTCAACAACCTCGCCATGCTGCGCCACGCGCGGGGCGACGACGCGCCCGCGGAGCGGATGCTCGACCGCGCGCTCGCGATCCGCGAGAAGGCGCTCGGGCCAGACCACCCGGACGTGGCGGAGTCCCTCAACAACCTCGCCTTGCTGCGCCACGCGAAGG
Source organism: Sorangium cellulosum (assembly GCF_002950945.1). GTDB lineage: Bacteria > Myxococcota_A > Polyangia > Polyangiales > Polyangiaceae > Sorangium > Sorangium cellulosum_E. The sequence goes on along the minus strand of NZ_CP012673.1, from coordinate 3,294,056 downwards.
GCGACGACGCGCCCGCGGAGCGGATGCTCGACCGCGCGCTCGTGATCCGCGAGGAGGCGCTCGGGCCAGACCACCCGGACGTCGCGGCGTCCCTCGGCAACCTCGCCTTGCTGCACCACGCGAGAGGGGACTACGCGCCAGCAGAGAGGCTGTTCGGCCGAGCGCTCGCGATCCGCGAGAAGGCGCTCGGGCCAGACCACCCGGACGTCGCGGCGTCGCTCCAGAACAGCGCGATCCTGCGCCAGGCCCAGGGCGACACGCCCGGAGCAACGCGGAGGATGACCCTGGCCGCGGCCATCGAGGAGCGCAACGCCGCCGTCTTTCTGACCATCGGAGCGGACGAGCAGAAGCGCGCCTCGATGGCTGCGCTCCAGCGGAGCACCGAGGCCGCCGTCTCTCTCCATGTCCACTTCGCGCCGGACGACGAGGCGGCCAAGCGCCTCGCCGTCATCCTGATCGTGCGCCGGAAGGGACGCGTGCTCGACGCCATGGCGTACGGCCTCGCGGCGCTGCGCCGTCGCCTCTCCGCCGAGGATCGCGCGCTGCTCGACGCGCTGAGCCGCGTCAGCGCCGAGCTGAGCGCCCTCACCTGGCGCGGTCCGGAGGAGCCGCGCGCTGACAAGCCCAGCCCGGCCCGGGCACGGCTCGACACCTACCGCGCGCGCCTTTCGCGCCTCGAAGCGAGGCGCCGGCAGCTCGAAACCGAGGTGAGCCGCCGCAGCCCGGAGGTCCGGGCGCAGCTCTCGCCGGTCCCGCTCGCGCAGGTGCAGGCCGCCGTGCCCGAGGGCGCTGCGCTCGTGGAGCTGTTCCGTTATCACCCGGTGAATCCCGGGGCGACCTCGATCAAGCCCCAGTGGAGCAAGCCACGTTATGCCGCGTACGTGCTGCGGCGTGACGGCGAGATCACCTGGGCCGAGCTCGGCGAGGCCGAGCGCATCGAGGGCGCCGTCCACGAGCTCCGCAGCGCGCTCGCCCGCCCCGCGAGCGACCCGCGGCCGCCCGCCCGCGCCCTCGACGCCCTCGTCATGCAGCCGATCCGCCGCCTGCTCGGCCCCACACGGCGGGTCCTGCTCAGCCCCGACGGCGCGCTCAACCTGGTGCCGTTCGGCGCGCTCGTCGACGAGGACGGCCGTTACCTCGTCGAGCGCTACGCCTTCACCTACCTGCCCAGCGGGCGCGACCTCGTGCGCCTGCGGGCGGCCGCGCCCTCGCGGCAGGGCGCCGTCGTCCTCGCCGCGCCGGACTACGACGCCCCGCCGGCGCCACCGCAGCAGCCGAGCGACACGGGAGATCCCCCGTCCACGATATGGCATCAGCGGGGACGGCTTCACATCGCCACCACCCAGAGCGCTGAAGCAGCTCCATCCTCCGAGGCGCCGGGCGTGGTGCGGTTCCGGCCGCTTGCTTCGGCCGCCCAGGAGGGCCGCATCGTGGCCCGGCAGCTCGTGGCGGCGCAGGTGCTGCTCGGCGCAGACGCGACCGAAGCAGCCTTCAAGGCGCTGCATGGCCCGCGTCTGCTCCACGTCGTGACACACGGCTTCTTCCTGCCCGACCAGAAGACGCTCCACGCCCCGCCCTCGCCGCCCTCGCTGGACTTCGGCTCACGAAGCTTCGGCCGCCCGGGGAACGTGCTGCCGGAGATCGAGGATCCCTTGCTCCGCTCGGGGCTGGCCTTCGCGGGCGCCAACCGGCGGAGCAGCGGCAGCGACGACGGCATCCTCACCGCGCTCGAGGCCTCGCAGCTCGACCTGAACGGCACCCAGCTCGTCGTCCTCGCCGCCTGCGAGACCGGCGTCGGCGACGTCAAGAGCGGTGATGGCGTCTACGGCCTGCGGCGCGCGCTCGTCATGGCCGGCGCAGAGACCCAGGTCATGAGCCTGTGGAACGTCAGGGACGACGCCACCCTCGAGCTCATGCAGGCCTATTACCAGCGGCTGCTCGCCGGCGGCGGACGCGGCGAGGCCCTGCGCCAGGCCCAGCTCGCCATGCTGGCCAGCCCGGAGCGCGCGCACCCTTTTTACTGGGCGAGCTTCATCGTCTCCGGCAACGACGCCGCCCTCGGCGACCCCCACGTCGCGCCGCGCCTGCCCGAGGTCAGGCCGCCCCACGGCTGCGGCTGCGACCTCGCCAGGCCCCCTCCCCCGGGCTCCGGCGCGGTCGCCGCGGCGGCCCTGCTCGCCGCCTTCGCCCTCGTGCGCCCGCGGCGCAGAGCGCGCCGCGCGCACCCCCTCCGCCTCGCCCGATCAGGCCACGTCACCTCACCCGCGAGGGCCGAGCCTCGCGCAGGTCGGCGCAAAGACAACGGTGGTAAGCCTCTGGACGCCGCCGAAGAGGCCACCCCGGATCCGGAGAGCCCATGAGCCAGCAGACAGCGCCCCCCGGAGCGGACGACCCCAGGGATCCGGCCGATCCGGTCGAGGCCAGCGACCCTTCGACCGCCGGTGCGGCGAGGATCCCCGGCGCCGCCCCCCGCGGGCGTGCCCCCACGAGCGGCTCGCTCCGGAAGGTGATCGACGTGGTCCTGAAGGGCGACGCCGATCTCGACGCGTTCTGCCACGACCACCACGCGGACGTGTACCGCCGCTTCAGCGACGGCATGGAGCGGAGCCGGAAGGTCACCCTGCTCCTGCACCACGCCTCCCCGGCCGCCGTCCTCGCCTCCCTGTACGAGGCGCACCGGGCGGCCACGCAGCAGCACGAGCACCTCCTCACGTGGTCTCGGCGGTGGGAGATGGAGCAGGCGCGGCCGCGCTGGCTCGTCGCCCTCGCGCTCGGCCTCGTCGCCCTCGCGCTCGCCGCCTGGAAGCTCTCCGCGGACCAGGACGCTCGCGCCGCCGTCGCTCGCCGCGGCGTCCTCGAGGCGTGGAGGGCGTGGTCGGCCATGTACCGCGCGATCGAGCCGTTCGCCCCGCAGGATTGCGGGATCGTCCTCGGCGGCCCCTGGATGGCGACCCCCGCCGGCGACGCGCTCTGCCGCGAGGTCCGGAAGCTCCACGACGCGCGCGCCGTGCGGTGCGTCGCCCCGCCGCCGGGCGCGCCGGAGGGCGAGGCCGCCCCGCTCGACCGCGCGGCGAGGAGCACCGGCGCGCTCCTGGTCGCCGAGATCGACGAGAAAGGGCTGGCGCAGGTCACGCCGCTCGGCCGCCTCGCGAAGGATCCGTTGCTCGGCCGGCGGCTCGCGATCGACATCGCCGCCGAGGCCGACCGGAAGCGGGCCGGGATCGTGATGAGCGCCCTCGCGCGGCTCGGGGCGCCGCGGGAGGGCTTCGTCGCCGACGACGTCGCTTGCCCCGTGGACCCCGCGGCCCCGCTGGACGCGCTCGCGCTCCTCGCGCTGCTCGTCGTGCCCTCCTGCGAGCCCGTGCAGGTCCACCCGCGCAGCCTCGGGTGCCCCGCCGGGACGACGACCTCGGACGAGGCCTGCGCGCTCGCCCGCTACGTCGACGCCGAGATGCACCTCACGGACACGCGGCGCGCTCGCCACCTCCTCACGGAGCTGCGGGACCAGGGCGCGGCGCGGTTCCGGACGGTGGCGAAGCTCCTCCTGGCCCACCTCGATTGCAAGGAGCGCGCGCTCCCCGCAGCCTCGGCCGCGCTCCGCGAGCTCGCGGAGGGCGCCGACGCCTGCTTGCTCGCCCAGGTATCCGAGGTCGCCGCGTGTGTCGCCTCGTCCGCCGGTCCCGGCGCGGTCGAGCCGGCGATCGTGCGGCTCGAGGCGCTGCCGATCGATCCGAAGGGCGAGTGCCCCGAGCTGCTGCGCGCCCGGGCGCTGGCGCGCCGCGGCTACTGGCGAGAGCGGAGCGAGCGGTGGAGCGACGCGCTCGCCGATTACGAGAGGGCGTGGCACCTGTCCCAGGATCCGCGCGACGGCCTCAGCCTGGCCGAGGTGTGGCTCCACGAGGGCGAGCCGGGGCAGGCGGCGAAGGTGCTGTCCGGCGTGGACTGCGACGCCGGCGGGCCGCCGAGCTGCCACGCCACGGCGGCGCTGCTCCGCTGGCTCGCGGCGGGTGACGCGCTCGAGCGGAAGCACGCGGAGGTCGCGCTGCTCCGGCTCCACGAGCAGCGCGGGTCCGAGGCGGCCGTGCTCGGCGCCCCGACGGACAGGCTCCTGCGCTCGCTCGCGTGCCCCGGCCCGGCGAGCGCCGGCTGCCTCTACGATGTGCTCACGCGCCCCGCGCCGCGAGGCGAGCTGCTCCAGGCCCTCCGCGCCGCGGAGCGCTCGGGCCCGCCGAGGCGCTAGGTGCGCCGCGGCCCCGACGTGGACGCCGCCGCATGGCGTCGGGCAGCGGTGCTTGCCTCGAGGCTACTCGCCCTTCCCGGGGCAGGGCACGAGCACGTAGTAGGCCTCCCCGCCCGGCGCCCACGCGGCGTCGGCGACGGGCACGCTGCCGAGCTGCTGGAACGCGACCGGCGGTTCTCCCCGAACGGGCTCGATGTCCAGGAACGACGCCGTGCCGTCCCAGCTCGGGACGAGGCAGTTCCGCCCGCCGTCCAGGCACCGAGGCGCGCTGTAGCGCTCGAAGAACGCCGCCTGGCTCGTGAAGCCGCGATCCTCGGTGACCCGCATCGCCGACTGGATCGCCTCATCGCCGATCGTCAGCAGCCAGAGCTGCTCCTCCTGCGCGTCCCCGGGCCGGGCGGCGACGAGCAGCCCGAGCGGTGAAGCGTGCCTGTCGAACGCGAGCAGACGCGTGACGCCGAGGGACGGATCGTTCCCGGCGAGCCGCGCGGGCGCCTCGACCTGCGCGTAGCCGACGTGCACGATGCCGTCTCGCAGGAAGAAGAAACGCGGATCCCCCTCGGGCGCAGGGAGGAACTCCATCGCCTGAAAGCACCTCTCCAGGACGGGCCTCGCCGCCCCGAGGACGTTCTCCGCGGGCGCCTTCGCGGAGATCGCGAGCAGGTAGCGGTACCCGAGCGGCGGCTCCTCGCCGCGGTGCTCGGGGCCGGCGGCCCAGCGGATCGCGTCCGCCGGGGGGACCGCCACGGCGTCCGGCGGCCGCGCCGGCGCGCCGCCGCAGCCGAGGAGCAGGCCCGCCGCGAGGGCCAGCGCGGGGGGTCGCCGCGAGCGCGACGCGCGCCGCGGCACGCTCAGGGGCCGCCGGCGGGCGAGCGGGAAGACAGACGCCATGCGCCGCGGAACATAACGCACGCGCGGGGATCCTGAGGAGCCGCCAGGGCGCCGCGCCCCGTCACGCCGGCGCGACGAGGCGGAGGGAGGCCGCGTCGACGCCGGCCTTGACCTTCAGCCGGGGGATCTGATGCTCCGGGATCTGGTGCAGCCGCAGCGCGCTGCACCCGAGGCGGAACGCCTCGTCGACGGTCCGACCGAAGCCGAGGGCCCGGTAGAACGACGCCGCGAACTCGGTCGCGGCGAGATCGCCGATCGGCTGGTGCATGCCGACCGCGCACGCGACGTGCTGCGTGAGCGCCTCGGCCAGCGGCTCGGAGGAGCAGGCGTTGAGCACGACCACCTGCAGGTTGTCCTTGAGGATGGCGATGAGGTCCGCCAGCGCGCCCTTGTCGACGAACGCGATCTCGCCGGCTTCGTCCTCGAAGGCGAGCCGGTCGCCCTGGGTCCCGTGGCCGCTGAAATGGAGGACGTGCGGCCGCTCCTCGAGCAGCGCCTGCTGCAGATCGTCGGGCCGGGCAGCCCACCGGGAGGTGAACGTCACCGCGTCGCGGTGCGCCGCCGCGCGCAGCTTGTCCTCGATCTGACGGACCTCGCGGCCGAGCCCGAGCTGGGTCGTGCTCCGCGGATTGGCGCCCAGGAAGAGCACCTTGATGCGCCCGCCGGCGGCCGCGGGCGCCTGTGGATCGAGCGCCGGCGAGGCGCCGCCCCCCGAGGTCAGCCCGAGGAGGAGCTCGGTCAGGCGCCCCGGATCCGCGTGGTCCAGGAGCAGGGTGACCTTGCGGACGCGCTGCATCCCGTCCGAGAAGCGGCGGTACACGTCGGGGAAGTGGTCGGCGCAGAAGGCGTCGAGATCCGCGTCGCCGCGCAGCGCCTCGCCGACGAGCGCGCGGAGCCGGGGTTGAGGGAGCCGGGGGAGCGTCACGGCGACAGCGTACACGCGTCCCGAGCGCGAGGGCAGCCGCGCCTCGCGCCCGCCCACGCCGCCGCCGGGAGCCCCGACGCGCCGGGCCGCGCCGCGCCGCGCGTGTCGGCCGGCGCTACTCCTGCGGCACCCGGCGCGCCAGCACGACCCCCGGGATCGACGCCGCGAACGCGATCGCGAAGAACGCCGTGAACCCCACGGCGCCGGCCAGGTAGCCGCTCACGCTGCCCGCGAACGTCGCGGAGACCGACATCAGCGCCGACCCGATCGCAAAATGCGACGACTTGTACCCCTCGACGCAGCGCCGCATCAGGAACACTACGAGCACCGCCGTCCCGACCCCGGCGACGAACTGCTCCAGCACGACGAGCACCACGATCCACGGCAGCGCCGGCCGCTGCCAGGCGAGCGCCACGTAGAGAAGGATCGCTAGGCTCTGCGCGAGCGCGATGGGGAAGATGGTCCTCGAGAGCCCCCACCGCTTGATCACCACGCCGCCGAGCGTCGAGCCGGCGATCGAGGCGACCGTCCCGATCCCGCCCACGTTGCCCCGCGCCACCGTGTCGAGCCCGAGGCTCTTGAGCAGCGGCGACGACATCGCGAACATCAGCGCGTCGCCCGCCCGGTAGCAGAGGATGAACGCGAGGCTCGACCCGATCCGGGGCTGCCGCACGAACGCCCGGAACGGCTCGACGTACCGCCGCAGCCCGACGGCGCCGGCCGCCGCCTCGGGCCGCGCGGCCGCGGCCGGCCGCGGCAACCCCGCCGCGTGTGCGGCCGCGAGCAGCGCGATCCCGACCGCCGCCGTGGCGAAGCCGGCGCGCCACGACGCCCAGCCCGCCAGCGCGACCAGCAGCGCGCCCGCGAGCAGCGCGACCCGGTAGGCCGCGACCCGCAGCCCGGAGAAGGCGGCCTGCGCGTCCTTGTCGAGCGCCTGCAGGTAGAAGCCGTCGACCGCGATGTCGTGCGTCGCCGCCGCCACCGCGACCGCCCCGAACAGCGCCGCGACGAGCCCGAGCGCGCCGCTGTCCGCGGCCGCCGCGAGCGCGAAGAGGATCACCGCGAGCGCGAGCTCGGCCCCCACGAGCCAGCGCCGCGAGCTGCCGTGCAGGTCGACGAGCGGGCTCCACAGGAACTTCAGGTTCCACGGCAGCCCGTAGAGCGACACGAGGCCGATGATCTCGAGGCTCGCCCCCGCCGCCGTGAAGAACTCCCCCGCGACCTTGTGCGCGATCGCGTAGGGCAGGCCCTCAGCGAAGTAGGTCGACGAGATCCAGAGGCCCCGGCCCGGCCCCCGCGACGCCGCGGCGCCGGGCGCCACCACGGACGGAGCCGCGCGCGCCGCGGCCACCGTGCCCTCTGCGGGCGGCGCGCCGCGCGCCGGGGCAGCGGGTTCGACGGGCTTGTGGGATGTGACGGCAGCCTCCACGCCTTCTCACGCAGCGCCTTCTCCGCGCCTTCCCCGCACCCTTACACGAAGGTCCCCAGAGCTGACCAAATTCCAGGGTGCCAGGGTGGTAGAACGCCGCGCAGCCCACCGCGCCCGGCAGCACGGCCGCCAACCCGAGGGCGCGGTGGACGCGGTAGACTCCATTACGAGCGACCCTGTGGTATCGGTCCAACATCTGGTCTAACGGTGACTGCATGCGACGGGCTCGCGCTTCTTCGGTGACCCCCTGCAGTGACGGCCGCGACGCGGGTCGCGCCGCCCCGAGCTGGATCGGCCGCGCGGCCGCACGCGCCGCGTCCACGCGCCCCGCGTCCACGCCGAGCAAGCCGGCGCCGGGATCATCTCCGGTTCTTCCGAGGGAGCGAGCGTGAACGAGTACACCCGGCGCGAGGAGGTCCGCGCCACCTTCATCGCCTCGGCCATCCTCGTGCTGTGCATCGCCGTGGCGGTCCTCCGGCTCGTGACCGTGGAGGGCAGGCTCATCCCCGACCCGAGCGCGCGGCGCAAGGCGGAAGAGTCCGAGGCGCGCCTCGCGCCCGCACGCGCGTGTGCGCTCGCCGGCGAGAAGCTGAACGCCGAGATCGAGGTCTTCAAGGAGCTCGCGAAATCCGCGCGCATGCCCGACCCGACCGAGGGGGTCGCCCCGCCGGCCCGGCCCGCACCGCGGCGCCCCGCGGGCAACGCGCCGGCGCCGAGGCCGAAGGAGCCGGACAAGCAGCTCGCGTGGGCCTCGGCCCAGCCGTCGTACAAGCAGGCCAAGATCCTCGCGGGCTGTCGCGCGGCCACCGACGAGCTCGTCGGGGCGCGGGTGAGCGCGCTGCCCGCCTGGGAGGCCATCGCCAAGGCGGCGGCGATCACGCCGCCCGGCAACGCCGAGGCCGAGCAGTTCGAGGCGGCGAAGCAGCTGCTCTCGCTGCTCGCCGACATCCCCGCCGACAAGGTCGCGCAGGCCACGAAGGACGCCGAGGCCACGATCCGGGCGACCGCCGAGCGCGATCGGGAGCGCGCGAACACCGCGATGATCCGCGAGCCCCTGCCCCAGGGGGTCTTCTCGCGGCGCGTCGCGGTGAGCGTCGGCGTCGGGCTGACCGTCTGCGCCCTGCTCATCAGCTACCTCGGCGTGCGGGCCGCCTCCATGCGCCGGCTCGCGACGCTGCTGCCGCTCCGCGAGGCGGTGCGCAGCGGGCGCCCGGGCATGCAGGCCGCGGAGATCCTCAAGACCGCGGCCGCGCACAACAGCGGCGAGCCCGGCATCGTGATCGGCGCGGCCCTCGGCGGCCTCTCCGCGGCGCTGCTCGCGCCGAAGGACGCCGATCTCTTCGTCGCGGGCGTCATGGCCGGCCTCCTCATCGGCCTCGGCGCCCAGTGGGCGTTCCGCCTCGCCGTCGGCGCGAGCCGCTGGCGCGCCCGCGCCACGGAGCTCGCCGAGGTCGAGAAGCCCGCCATCCCGATCGTGCTCGCCCTGAGCGGCGTGAAGCCCGGCCTCGAGCCGGAGTTCATCCAGTTCCTCCGGTCGCTGCCCCCCGCCGACGCCGCCGCGGCCGTCGAGAAGCTCGCCTCGCAGGCCGAGGAGCGCATCCTCGCCGCCGCCGACGCGGGCGCCGCCTACGGCCCGGGGAGGCCTCCCGGGTAACGCCGGCCACGCCGGCCCGACGCGGGGCGCTCCGGCCGTCGGCCATGTCGCCGGGAAACCCCGGCGAGGATCCGCGGATGACGGCGCGGAGACGACGCCATCACAGCGAGCGCTCGATCCACACGCCGTTTCATGGAATGGAGGCCCACCCGAACATGAGACACCCTCCGCAGGCCCGCCGGCCCCCCGGGCGCTGGGCGCTCATCTCCCTGCTCGCGGCGACGTGGTGGCTCGCCGCGCTCCCCGCCGCGGCGGAGGACGTCCCCGCGCCGCCCGCAGAGCAAGCCGCCCCGCCGCCGAACGCGCCCGCCGCGCCGGCCGCAGGGGACGCGCCCGCCGCGCCGGCCGCAGGGGACGCACCCGCCGCAGCGGACGCACCCGCCGCAGCGGACGTCACGGCCGCCGAGGGCGCCGCCGGCGACGGCGCGGGCGCCCCGGCCGCGGACGCCGCCCGCCGCGACGGCGGCGCGCGCAGCGCCCCGCGGCGCGACCGGCCCGGCGCGACGAGCAGCCGCGCCACGACCACGAAGAAGCGCCGCGGCGACGTCAACCCGTGCATGACGCCCGATCCGGGCTGGGGCGTCTACGACCGCTGGTCCCGCGCGCCGTCGATGGGGCAGATGATCATGCCGCACCGGGGCGGGGTCACGAAGCGCGGCGGCTTCGACGTCCTCATCCACTTCCACGGCCACGAGGCGCTGCGGAAGGAGTTCGTCAAGACTGCCGACGGCGCCGTCCTCGTCGGCATCGACCTCGGCATCGGGTCGGGCGCCTACACGAGCGCGTTCTCGGCGCCGTACGTCTTCGAGCGGCTGCTCGACAGCATCGAGCGCGCCGTGGCGAAGAAGACCGGCAAGAAGAAGGTCTACATCCGCAAGCTCGGCCTCTCCGCGTGGAGCGCGGGCTACGGCGCCATCGAGCAGATCCTGCGCCAGCCCGCGGGCAAGCGGGTCGACGCGCTCGTGCTGCTCGACTCGCTGCACGCGGGCTACGCCGACGAGCAGCAGCACAAGCTCAAGGTCGCGCAGCTCGAGCCGTTCATCGCGTTCGCCCGCCGCGCGGCGTCGGGCGAGGCGTTCATGTTCATGAGCCACTCGTCCATCGTGCCGCCCGGCTACGCGTCCACCGGCGAGACCGCGGAGTTCATCGTGCGGCAGCTCCGCGGCAAGCCGCGCGGCTCCTCCCGGCGCGACGTCCTCGGCCTCGACATGATCCAGCGCTACGACCGCGGCGACTTCCACGTCCGCGGCTACACCGGCGACGACAAGCCCGACCACTGCGCCCACATCGGCCTGATGGCGGACGTCCTGCGGGTCCACCTCAAGCCGCGGTGGAAGTCGCCGAAAGGTCGGCTCTAGATGGGCGGCATCGGCGTCGTCATCAACCCCCGCTCGCGCCAGAACCTGAGCGATCCTCGCGCGGCGGTCCGGCTCGCGCGCACGCTCGGCGACCACGGCGTCGTCCGCACCGCGCGCACCCGCGAGGACCTCGCCCGCATCGCGGAGGACTTCCGGAAGCTCTCCATCGACGTGCTCGGCATCTCCGGCGGCGACGGGACGAACCACGTCACCATCACCGGCTTCCTCGACGTCTACGAGGACGAGCCGCTGCCGCCGATCGCCTTCCTGCGCGGCGGGACGATGAACACCGTGGCCAACGCCATCGGCGTCCCCCGCGGCCGCCCCGACGGGCTGCTCGCGGGGCTCATCGCCCGCTACACCGACCGGGGGCAAGACCCGCTGCGCTGGGTCGAGCGGCACGTGATGCGGATCGGCTCCCACTACGGGTTCATCTTCGGCACCGGCTGCGTCCACGGCTTCATCGCCGAGTACAACCGCAGCGAGGAGCGGAGCGCGCGCTGGGCCGCGAAGGTCCTCGCCCGCGCGAGCGCCGCCGTGATCCTCAAGACCGACACCCAGGTCGCCGCGCGCTGGGAGGGCCGGGTCCACTTCGAGGACGGCGCGGCGTTCCCGGACCGCGACTACCTCGCCGTCGCAGCCGGCACCGTCGACCAGATCGGCCTCGGGTTCCGTCCCTTCTACCGCTACGACGAGCGCCCGGAGAGCTTCCACATGCTCGGCATCCACACCTCCGCGCTCGGCTTCGTCCGGAAGCTCGGCGACGTCTGGCGCGCGCGGCCGATGGGCGAGGCGCACACGTTCGAGAAGATCGCGCGGCACGCGGTGCTCGAGGCGCGCTCCGGCGTGGTCCGCTACGTCTGCGACGGCGATGTCCACGAGCACGTGGGACCGCTCACCGTGCGGATCGGCCCCCGGGTGAAGCTCCTCGTGGAGCACAAGCCCGGCCATCGCCCTACCCTGCGGCACCCCCCGCACGATGTGTGCAACCTGGGGGGGAGCGCGCCCCGCGCGGGTGCGCGTTGTTGACGCGGGCCGATCTGTCGCGCGCCGACCTGCGCGAGACCATGGCTACGGAAGGCGCGCAAAGTTAGACTACTCTCTCTACATGTCGCCGCGCTCAACCTCCGCGCCCGCCTCTGCGACGGGCAGGACATTGCAGGCTGAGGGCGTGAGCCGCGCATCCGCGGCCTTCCCGCGCGCTGGCGTGCTCGACTCCAGCGCGCCCGACTCCAGCGCCCGCGCCAGCGCGCCCGACGCCAGCATCCCGGAGGCGCTCGACATGTCGCTCCTCTCGCCGCTGATCCCTCCGGCCAGCCCCTCGTCGCCCTCGGGGTCGACGCGGCGCATCTACCGCGAGGGCGACGTGATCGGCGGCAAGTACCGGCTGCGTTACGTGCTCGGCGAGGGCGGCATGGGCATGGTGTGGCTCGCCCGCAACGACGTCCTGCACGTCGACGTGGCGGTCAAATTCATCCGCCGCGAGGTCACCTCGTCCGAGGCGACGCACCGCCTCCTGCAGGAGGCGCGCGCCGCCGCGCGGATCGACCACCCCTCGATCGTCCGCGTGCTCGACTACGGCTTCGGCGAGTCCGAGCAGGTCGACCCGTTCATCGTGATGGAGGTGCTCCGGGGCGAGCAGCTCGTCGAGGCGATCGAGCGCAGGAAGCGCTTCTCGCCCGCGGCGGCGGTCCGCATCCTCCTGCCGATCGCGAGCGCCCTCGTCGCGGCGCACGATCGCAAGATCGTCCACCGCGACCTCAAGCCCGAGAACATCTTCCTCGTGAAGAACGACCGCGGCGACATCACCCCGAAGATCGTCGACTTCGGCATCGCCAAGGTGTGGAGCGAGACCTCCGGCGGCGACGTCACCAAGGCGGGCACGGTGCTCGGCAGCCCCGACTACATGTCGCCCGAGCAGGCGCGCGGGATCACCGACGTGGACGGGCAGACCGACATCTGGGCCTTCTCCGTGGTGCTCTACGAGACGATCACGGGGCAGCGGCCGTTCCAGGGCGGCAACTACCCCGATCTGGTCGCCGCGATCCTCGTGAAGGATCCGGTGCCGACCACCGCGCTCGGCGTCGGCGACGCGACGCTGTGGGGCATCATCGAGCGCGGCCTCGCGAAGGAGCGCGCCGGCCGCTGGCGGACGATGCGCGACATGGGCGTGGCGCTCGCGCGGTGGGCGCTCGCCAACGGCGTCGAGGACGACGTGACCGGGACCTCGATCGCCGTGCACTGGCTGAGCGACGGCGTGCAGCGGCCCCTCTCCGAGCGGCCGACCATGCGGCCGACGAAGCAGAGCAGCGCGGCCCTGGAGACGGCCCCTCAGCCGCCGGCGGCGCCCCCGCGCGACGGGCGGCGCCTCGTCACCGTCTTCGTCGCGCTGTCCGCGGTCGTGGTGATCGGCGCGCTCGGCGTGGCGCTCGCCTCGCTGCGCTCCGGCGAGGCGCCGGCCGGCGCGGCCCCCTCGGCGGCGCCGCAGCCCGCGGCGCCGCAGCACCTCGCGCCGGCCGCCGCGGCCGCGCCGCCCGCCGATCCGCAGGCGGCCGGCGGCGAGCGCGGGCCCGAGCCCGGCCGCGCGGCCGGCACGCAGGCGGCCGCGCCGGCGCCCTCCGCCGGCGCGGCGCGCCGAGACGCAGCGCGCGGCGGCGCCGCGAGCGCTGGCTCGAGGGAGCCCGCCGCGCCGCCCTCGACGGCCAGCGCGCGGCGGACCGCGCCCGCGCGATCGAAGACCTCTGGCGCCGCGCTGCCCGTCCCGGCCCGGCCGAACTTCTGACGCCCGCCATGCCCACGCACGAGAGGTCCGCGCGCGAGGTTCGAGGCCCCGCCCGCGCGGCCTTCGCGCGATGGCCGGTCCTGCTCGCGATCGCCGTGCTCACCGGCGCCTGCTCGCTGATCGCGGACAGCGCCCTCTCCGACAAGCCGTCCGAGAGCGGCGGAGGCGGCGCCCCCGCGGGCGATCGCTGCGGGCCGGACTGCCCGGAGGGCGCCTGCTGCGACGGCGTGTGCGTCGACCTGACCCGGGACGACCGCCACTGCGGCGCCTGCGGCGCGGCGTGCGGCGGCGCGGAGGCGTGCTGCGGCGGGTCGTGCGCCGACGTCCTCAACGACCCTTCGCACTGCGGCGCCTGCGACGCCGAGTGCCCCCACACCCTCTGCGTGGGCGGCCACTGCTCGTCCGATTGCCTCCTCGGCTTCGACAACTGCGACGGGAACATCGTCACGAACGGCTGCGAGGTCGACCTCAGCTCCGACCGCGAGCGCTGCGGCGGGTGCTCCCTCCAGTGCCCCTCCGGCGCGGTCTGCAACGAAGGTGAGTGCGATTGCGCGGCGCCGCTCCTCGATTGCGACAACCGCGTCGAGACGGGCTGCGAGATCGACGGCGCCTCGGACGACGCGAACTGCGGCGCCTGCGGCGTCGCCTGCGGGCCGAACACCTCGTGCGTGGGCGGCAAGTGCGCGTGCGCGCCAGGGTACGCCGACTGCAACCGCTCGCCCGAGGACGGCTGCGAGGCCTCGCTCGGCACGGACGCGAACTGCGCGCGGTGCGGCGACGTGTGCCCGTCCGGCAGCGCCTGCGCGCTGCCCGCCGGGTGCACCTGCGCGGCGGGGCTGCTCGACTGCGACGGCGCCCCGGGCTGCGAGGCCGGCGTGACCGACCCGGCGACCTGCGGCGCGTGCGGCGTGCAGTGCCCGGCGCCCACGCCGTTCTGCGACGGGACGTCCTGCGTGGCCTCCTGCAGCGCGGGCCTCACCACGTGCGGCCTGGAGTGCGTCGACACGCAGATCAACGCGCGCCACTGCGGCGCGTGCGGCGTCGCGGCGGGGGCGCACCAGCACTGCGAGCGGGGCGCGCTGGTCTGCGATGAGGGCTTCGACGACTGCGACCCGGGCGTCCCGGGCTGCGAGTCCGCGCTCGGCTCGGACGCGCAGCACTGCGGCGCGTGCGGCGTCGCCTGCAAGCCGGGCGCCCTGTGCGTGGCCGGCGCGTGCGCGTGCGCGGGGTCCACGCCGCGCGACTGCGGCGCGGACTGCCGCGTGTGCTGCTCGGACGACGACTGCTCGGAGGGCGACGGCTGCACCACCGACGTGTGCGTCGACGGCGGCACGGCGTGCGTGCACACGGGCTGCGCGTCCGGGCAGCAGTGCTGCGGCATGGCGGAGTGCCGCGAGTGCTGCACCAGCACCGATTGCCCCGACGGCGATCTCTGCTCCGGCGGCGTCTGCATCGCGCCCTGCGCCACCGGCCTCGTGGCCTGCGACGGCGCGTGCGTCAGCCTGGAGTCGAGCGCCCACTGCGGCGCGTGCGGGAACGACTGCCTGAGCGGGCGCACGTGCGACGACGGCGCGTGCGCGCCGGCGTGGGTCGCGATGACGCGGACCGGCGCGCCCGCGGCGCGGCAGATGGCCGCGGCGACGTGGACGGGGAGCGTGCTGTTCGTGTGGGGCGGCCGGACCACCGCCGGGGACGTCGACGACGGGGCGCATTACGACCCGTCGCGCGACGAGTGGTCGCCGCTCGGCCGCGTCGGCGCCCCGTCGCCGCGCGTGCTCGCGGGCGCGGCGTGGACCGGCTCCCGGGTGCTCGTGTGGGGCGGCGGCCCGTCCTCGAGCGCGGACGCCCTCGCCACCGGCGGCCAGTACGACCCCGCGACGCGGACGTGGCGCGCGATGAGCGCCGCGGGCGCGCCCGCGGCGAGGCGCGCGCCGATCGCCGTGTGGACCGGGACGCGCCTGCTGATCTGGGGCGGGTCCGCGGGCGGCGGCCCCGTGGCCGGCGGCGCCCTCTACGACCCGCGCGCGGACGTGTGGACGCCGGTCTCCGGCGCCGGCGCGGCCCCGGCGCGCAACGGCGTCGCGTGGGCCTGGTCGGGCGCGGCGCTCTACCTCTTCGGCGGGCGCTCCGGCAACACGCCCACGAACGAGGGGTACACCTACAACCCCACGACCGACACGTGGCGGGCGCTGCCCACCGCGGGCGCGCCCGCGCCGCGGAGCGACGCCTTCGCGGTCTGGATGGGCGACCGGCTGCTGATCTGGGGCGGCCGGAACGACGACGGCGACGCCATGGACAGCGGCGGCATCTACGACCCCGTGGCCGGCACCTGGAGCGGGATCGCCAACGGGGGGCGCCTGTCGCGGCGCATGCGCGAGGAGCGGCGCAGCGGGTGGACCGGGTGGACCGGCGCGCGCGCCCTCCTCGCCGGCGGGCGGGACGGCGCGACGCTGAGGAGGGACGGCAAGCTCTACGATCCGGGGTCCGGGTGGGCCGCGAACATGCCGGCGGCGGAGCGGCAGCACAGCTACGGGGTGGGCGTCTGGACCGGGACGGAGCTCATCCTGTGGTCCGGGTTCGACGGGTTCTCGCTGTCGCCCGACGGGCAGAGGTTCAGGCCGTGACCCCGCCGCGCCTGCGACCGCTCGCGGCCGCCCTCGCGCTGCTCGCCGCGGCGGCGGGGGTCCTCGCCGCGCCCGCGCCCGCCGCGGCGCAGAGCGCGGCCGACGTGGCCGTCGCGCGCGAGATCTTCATCGAGGGCTCCGAGTTCGCGAAGCAGGGCAACTGGGATCAGGCGCGCGAGCGGTACGAGCGCTCGCTCGCGATCAAGCGCGCGCCGATCACGCTCTACAGCCTCGGGGTGGCGCAGCAGCAGACGGGGCTGCTCGTCGAGGCGCTGGAGAGCTTCCGCGCGTTCCTGGTCGAGCCGTCCGCGCCGGCGACGAAGGAGTACGAGCCGCTCGCGCGGCAGGCGGTGCAGGATCTCGAGCGCCGCGTCGCCGCGCTCGAGATCCGGCTCTCGCCCGGCAACGTCGCCGGCCTCGCGGTGAAGCTCGACGGCGTCACCGTGCCGGTGGCGGCGCTCGATCGCCCGCGGATGATCAACCCGGGGACCCACGTCGTCACCGCGAGCGCGCGGGGCTACCGCGAGGTGCGGCGGAGCGTCTCGGCCGCGCCGGGCAGCCGCGCGATCCTGGTGCTGAACCTGGAGCGCGACGGCGTCGCGCGGCCGGCCGCCGGGCCGCGCGCGGTCGCGCCGCGCGGGTTGCCGGCCGGCGAGGTCGCCGCGGCCGAGCCCGCGGCCGGCAACCTCGTGCCGATCGCGCTGCTCGTCGGCGGCCTGACCACCTTCGCGGCCGGCGTCGCCGTCGGGCTCGTCGGCGTCGTGAACGCGTCGGACGCGCCGACGCGCGACGGCGACGCGGCCGACGCCGCGCGCGCCCAGGCCCTCGCGGGCGACCTCGTCGCGGGCGCCGGCCTCGCCGCGGCTGGCGCCGGCGCGCTCGTGCTGCTCCTCGGGCGCCCTCCGGAGAGCGCCCCGCGGGCGCCCGCCCCGCGCGCGGCCGTCAGCCCGCTCGGCCTCACCGTGCGCTTCTGAGCAGGCCGGAGGCGCCGGCCGCTGCGCCTACGCCTGCGGCATCTCGCTCCGGTCGAGGCGCACCGTCACGAACGCGCCGTAATTCAGGACCGTGAGCGAGCCCTCGTCGACGATGAGCACACGCACGCACTGCGGCGGGGACGGCGCGAGCAGGTCGGCGTAGGGGTCGAACGACGCCTCGTCCGCGGGCGGCAGCACGGCGTGCAGGAAGCCGTGCAGCCGCTCTCGATGGCCGAGCAGCACGCTGGCGCTCGCCCCCGCCGCCGCCGCGCGCGCGCCGGGCGCGCCGCTGCGCCAGAAGAGCCGGCGCGCCGCCGGCGACACGACGAGGACCGCCACGTCGGTCACCTCGAGCTCGCTCGACCCGCAGAGCTGCTCCACGCGGTCGTTCACGACCTCCTCCACCGCATGGAACAGCCGCAGCCGCCGCCGCTGCCCCTCGCTGAGACCCGGCTCGTCGAGGTAGGCCTCGAGGCCGCAACCGTGCACGTTCTGCTCGTCCGTGGTGGCCATGCGCCCTGTCCCGTCGCTCCGTCCGTCCGTCCGCAGCCCTCGGCCAGGTTGGACAGACGTCGCGTCTCCTCTCGCGGGCGCTCATGCACGGAATCGGCCAAGGCGCCGTGTGCCGTCCGGCACGTGGATCGGGCGGGCCGAGCCGGGCGCGGCGCTACTGCGCTGCGGGGGCGGCGAGCTTCGCCGTGAGCTCCACCTGAGCCACGCTGCGCTGGGCTGCCGGCTGGGCGCCGGGCGGCACCAGCAGCGCCTGGACCCGCTGCGACACGTCGCCGCCGGCCGGCACGAAGCGCGATGGCGACCAGGCGAACGAACCTTTGCCGGAGGACTCGATCCGGTCGATGGTCATCGTGACGTCTCCGTTCGGCCCGGGCAGCCTGAGGTCGGCCCCTTCGGCGTACTGGCGAGTGTCCACGGAGAACGAGACGGTGTCGCCTTCGATCTTCTCGACCTTGAAGACCCGGTACCGCAGCACCGGCAGGCCGGCGCCCGACACCACGGCGCGGTCGGTGACCATCCAGTAGGCCCCGGCGCCGACGGGTTTGTCCGGCAGCGGCGGCGTGAGGAGGCCGATGGCCTCCCCGAGCGCCTCGAGCACCGGCTCGAGCCCCGGGTCTGCCTCCTTGGGCAGCTCGGGCTTGAAGTTGCTGGCCACGTTCGCCGGCGAGAGGTCGTAACGGACCGAGCTCCCCTTCAGCTTCCCCAGCACGTCCGCGAGCTCCTTCGGCGGTCCGCCCAGGGACATCGACGCCAGCGTCGCCGACGTGACCTGCGCGATCACCTTCGTCGCGGCCGCCCCGGCAGCCGCGCCGGCCGCCCCGGCAGCCGCGCCGGCCGTTCCGGCAGCCGCGCCGGCCGCGCCCGCGCCTTCCTTGGGCTTGTCGGCCTTGAAGCTCACGCCGAGCTCGAGGTTCGGCAGCCCCTGCGGGCCTCCCATGCGCAAGGCGAGCGTGACGTTGAGCTTCTGCTCGGATTTCGGATCGATCTTCGCGGCGAGCTGGGCGCGCGGCTCGCCCCCCTCGGTGATGATCTCGATCTTGTACGGCGTGTCCTTCGGGAGCGCCGCGGCCGCTCCGGGCAGCGTGAACACCCCGGTCTCCGGCGGGCCGTCCGCCGCGCCGGCGGTCGGCGCCGCGCCGGCGGGGCTGCCCGACGCCGCCTGGGCGACCGCCTCGCCGAGCTTGCCGCCGATGACCGGCTGCGCCGGCCCGGCGTCGCCTGCCCCCGCGTCGGCCGCGACCTGCGCCTTGCCCTTGTCGTCGTCGCAACCCGCGGTCAGCCCGGCCAGAGAAGCCGCCGCGAGCGCCGATGCCATCACCCCGAGCCACCCAGTGTGCATGAGGGCGGGGTGTAGCCAAAACGGGCGCCATGTTCCAGCGCGCTCTCTCGGCCGGTGACGGCGGTCGGCGGCCCCGCGCCCCCGCGTCGGGTCGCTGCCGCGGGCCCCGCCCCCGCAGGGCCCGCGCGCCTCAACCCCGCCGCGCGGCCTTGAGCCCGCCGATGTACTCGAGGAGCTCGAGCGGTCGGAACGGCTTCGCGTAGTACGCGGTCGCGCCGAGCTTCTCGGCGCGGCTGCGCGCGTCGACGTCGTCGAGGGCGCTGATCACGATGATCGGCAGGCTGGAGGTGCTCGGATCGGCGCGCAGACGCGCGCAGACCTCGAAGCCGTCCATGCTCCCGGGCAGCATCAGGTCGAGCAGCAGGACGTCGAACGGCTCCGTCAGGGCGCGCTCCACCGCCTCGGGGCCGGTGCTGACGCCGATGACCTCATGGCCGCTCGCGCCGATCAGCGCCTCGATCATGCGCCGGATCGCGTCCTGATCTTCACAGAGGAGGATTCGCATGTTCGCGAGCCAGAGGAGGGTCGCACCCGCGCCGTCGCCCGGTCAAGCGGGAACGCCCCGGCGAGGTTACACGCGCGCGGGGCGCGCGCCGGGGTCCGGCGGGCGCAGCGCGAGCTCGATGCCCACGCGCGCCCCGCCGCCCTCCCGGCGCTCGGCGAACGCGCGGCCCCCGTGCGCCTCGGCGATGCGCTTGCACAGCGCGAGGCCGAGGCCGAGCGAGCCGCGCTCCGCGCCGCCGCTGCCCTGGGCCCGATCGCGCCGGAAGAACGGCTCGAAGATGCGCGTCTCCTCCCCGTCCGCGAACCCGGGCCCGCGGTCCTCGACCTCGAAGACGATGCGGTCCGGACCGCCGGGACGGACCCGCAGGCGCTCGGCGCCGCCCGCATGGGCGCGCGCGTTCTCGAGCAGGTTGGCGAGGGCGCGCGCGAGCAGCGTCGCGTCCGCCTCGAACGTCGGCGTCCACTCGGCGACCTCCAGCAGCGTCGGATCCAGCCCGGCGCGCTCGAGGGCGCGGATGGCGGCCTCGGCCGGCACGAGGCGGCTCACGGTGAGGGCGGCGAAGTCGAGGCGCGAGCTCGCCAGGAGGTCGCCGACGAGCGCGTCGATCTCCATGACCTCGCGGTCGAGGTCGTCGAGCACGGCGGCGCTCGGGGCGGTGCTCGTCCGGGCCATCTCGGTGAGCAGCCGGATCCGGGCGAGCGGGGTGCGGAGCTCGTGCGACACGGCGGCCAGGAGCTCCCGCTGGTCGGCGAGCTGGCGCTCGATGCGCGCGGCCATGTCGTTGACCGCCTCGGCGACCACGCCGACCTCGTCCTGCTTGCGGACGTCGAGCCGGACGCGGCTCGACAGCTTGCCCGCGCCGATCTCGTGGGCCACGCGGGCCAGGTCGACGAGCGGCCGGGCGAGGCGGCGCGAGATGAGCCCGGAGGCCGCCCAGAGGACGACCGCCACGGCGAGCAGCGGCAGGGCGAGGCGGAGCGAGCCGCCGGAGCGGCGGCGCCCCGGGCAGAGGCGCACGGTGCCGAGCGTCCCGCCCTCGCCGCGGATGGGAGAGATCAGGCCCTGCGCCCGGCAGGGCTGGCCGTAGCGCGCGATCCTCCGCCCCCGCGCGTCGAGGAGCTCGAGGTCGGTGTCGAAGTCCTCGGCGATCACGCGAGCGAGCGCGTCGCGGGCCACCGGGTCGCCCCAGACCCGCTGGAATTCTTGGCCCACGAAGGACTGAGCGCTCGCGTGCTCGCTGCGCCAGCCGGAGCTGCCGACGCGATCGAGGGCCCCGATCGTCGCGAACGCGGCGAGCGCGGTGAGCAGGATCGTCGCGCCGAACCACATAAAGATCCGGCGGTGGAGCCGGGCGCTGAGGAAGCGGCCGATGGCGACGCTCGGGCGGCGCTCGTGCAGCCACGCCCGGCAGCCGTTCACGCGCGATCCTTGGCGAGCACGTAGCCGACCCCGCGCACCGTCTTGATCAGCTTCGGCGACCTCGGGTCGTCGGCGAGCTTCTGGCGCAGGTGCGAGATGTGGACGTCGACCGTCCGCCCGCCGACGTTGACGTCGCCGCGGCCGGCCTCCTCGAGCAGCGCGTCCCTCGCGACGACGCGCCCGGCGCGGCGCGCCAGGGCGACGAGGATGTCGAACTCGATGCCGGTGAGGTCCGCGGATTTGCCGGCCACGGTGACCACGCGGCCGGGCACGTCGATGACGATGTCGCCGGCCACGATCCGCTCGCCGGCGGCGTCGGGCGTGGCGCGCCGGAGCACCGCCCGGAGGCGCGCGAGCAGCTCGCGCGGGCTGAAGGGCTTCGCGATGTAGTCGTCGGCGCCGATCTCGAGGCCGACCACGCGATCGGCCTCGTCGCCGCGCGCGGTGAGCATCAGGACCGGCATCGAGCTCTTCTGCCGGATGCGGCGCACGACCTCGATGCCGTCCATGCCCGGCATCATCACGTCGAGCAGGACGGCGTCGAAGGTGCCCGCGGCGAGCGAGGCGAGGCCCTGCGCGCCGTCGTTCGCCACGGTGACCGCGAAGCCGTTCTGCTCGAGGTAGCTCGCGAGCAAGCCGTGGAGGCGGGTGTCATCGTCGATGAGAAGGAGCCGCAACGCCATAGAGTGACCCGGGATCAGGGGCGGCAGCGCGCGGCTGCCGCCTTCGTTTTATAGATCAGCGGGCCGCGCCGGTGTTGGCCTGCGCACCGTCGACGGCGCCGGCCGCGGCGCTCCGCGCCGGGGGGCGTCCGGGTCGATCGGCGTCCCTCGCGGCGTCCACGCAAAGGGACGCGACGTGGCGCTCGAACGCTTGCCGGCGGGCCTCTGCGTGGCAGCCCAGCGAGGCTAAGCCGGAGGCGTAACCGAGGACGGTGCCGAGCGCGAGCAGCGCGATCGTGGTCTTGCGTCGGATCATGTGTTTATCCCTCGCTCCCTTCCTCATGCCCAGCGCCCATGGGTCCGGTACGGATCGGCGTGACGTCCGCGCCGCCGCGCTCGGTCCGACCCGATGCCGCGGAACGCGGCCGGCCCGATCTCGACGAGGTCCGCGAGCTGCTCGCGCTGTTGGTCCTCGAGCACGGCGTGGACCTTGCCGAGCGCGCCGACCGCGGCCTTGCGCAGCGCCTCGATGGCGGTGTCGTGGCGCGCGAAGAGCTCGCCGAGGCGCGTCTCATCGAGGCTCGGGCTCCGCATCGCGGCCGCCACGTCGGCGCGCGTGCCGCGGATCTCGCCGCGCTGGGCGTCCGCCGCGGCGCGCAGCTCGTCGAGGGCGGAGACGATGACCTTCTCCTGCGCCGGCGTGGTGTGGAGCCGGTCGAAGAGGAACGACAGGAAGAACCGACGCCGGAAGCCGAAGCCGCCGAAGCCGCCGAAGCCGCGGCGGCGGAAGGGGTGCGGCTCCGCGGCCCAGGGCGCGCCGCAAGCGTGCCGGCCGCGCCTGAGCGTCATGATCAGGCCGATGAGGCAAGCCGTTCCAATCACGAATCCGAGCATGATGAGCACCTCCGTGAGCGTCTCCGTTGACGTTCGCGCGCGGGGCGTGGGCGCGCGCTCTCGGTTCGTCCGAGCGCGCGCGCGATCGGGGGCGAGCGAGGGCGCTGCCCGGGACGAGGGCGACGCGCTCGCGGACATCGCGCGCCGCGAGCGCGCCCCGAGCGACGAGAACCGGCGCCGCAGACGCGCGGCCCCGAACCACGGTCAAGCTGCGCAGGGCGTGTGAAGGGAATGCGGGGGTGCGCGTGAAGAAGTGTTAAAGCGCCGCGGACCCCCTGCGCTCCGCGCCGGGACGGAGCGGCTCGTCACGGCTTGGCGGACGGCTTGGCGCCGTCGGACGGCCCCAGGTCGCCGAGATCGTCGAGGTCGACGTCGGCTTGCTCGGAGGCCGAGACCGCCCACGGGCTCGTGCGCTCGCTCTGCACGCCGTCGTTGTCTTCTTCCTCGATGTCGTCGAGCGACTCGATCGCGCCGGCGGCGGGCGCGGCGCCCGGCGCCGGCGGCGTCGTGGGCAGCGCCGACGGGCGCGCCGCCGCAGCCGCGGGCGGCGCGGGGGGCGTCGACGGGCGCGCCGCCGCGGGCGCGGACGGCGGCGTCGACGCGCGCGGCGCGGAAGGCGCGGGCGGCGGAGGGGGCGCAGACACACGCGACGGCGACGTGATGCCAGGGTCGCTCGGGAGCCTCGTGCGCGCCGGCTCGGCGATCGACGGAGCGGCGGCCGCCCCAGGGGCGCCGGCCGACGACGCGGGCCGCGCGGCGATCGCGCTCGGCGCCGCGGCGACCGCCCCGGGCGGGGGGGTGAGGTTCCCGGCGGACCTCGGCGCCACGGAGATCGGGGAAGAGGCGCTCGGCGGCCCGCTCACCGCGGCAGACGCTCCTCCCGGCGGCGCGCCGGCCGCGCCGGAGGGCGCGCTCGCCGGCGTGCCGCCCGCGGCGGGTTTACCAGCCGAGGCCACGTCCAGCGCGCCGCCGGACACGACGGGGGCCGAGCCCGCCGGCGCCGACACGGGCGCGCCGCCGGACGACACCGGCGCGCCGCCGGACGACGCCGGCGTCGCGGCCGCCGCAGGCGCCGAGGCCGCCGGCGCCGGCGTGCCGACAGACGCCGCAGCAGCTGCCGGCGTCGCGGCCGCTCCGCCGGGCGTCGCAGCCGTGCCCGCGGCGCTGCGGCCCGACGACAGCTCCGCCGCCGCCGGCTTCGGGGCCTCCGCCTTCTGCGCGGCGCGCGGCGGATCGAAGCGCATCGCCTTCTGCGCGAGCTGCACGACCGGCAGGATCTCACGCGGCGGGATGTTCGCCGCGATGATGTCCGGCCCGGCGATGGCGAGCTCGCCGTCGGCGTGGAACGGCACGCCCGGCCGCTCGCGCTCCTGCTTGAGCCGCGCGTTGTCGATGGCGACGCGGATCTCGAGCGGGATCCGGGTCTGCCAGAGCCGGCCGTCGATCGCGGTGCGCACGTCCCACGGCGTGAGGATCGGCGTCCTCCCGATGCCCTCGAACGGGCTGCGATCCGCGAGCAGCGCCTTGAGCAGCCAGGCGACGATCTCCTGGTGCCCCGGCGTGTCCTGATCCCACGGCATCGACTCCCGGAAGAAGTGCCAGTACGCGCCGGCCGGGCCGTACACGGCGAGATCGCGCGGATCAAACGCCGCCTCGAACGCGCGCGGCGTGATGTCGCCCTCGTCGATGACGGAGTCGATGAGGGCGCCCTGGAAGTCCGGCGTCTTGCGGCGGGCCGCGCGCGGCGAGAGGCCGGTGAGCGACGTCGTGATCTGCTGGCGGATGTCGCTCCGCTCGCGGAACCACCCCATCCGCTCCACGGCGCCCCAGCGCTCGCGCAGCTTGACCGGCGTCCACCACGGCAGGTCGAGCTCTCGCAGCCGCGCGATCAGCTCCGCCACGAGCTGCAGCGCCGGCTCGCTCGCGAGGTGCACGCGCGCCTCTCTCCTCAGCGTCTCGTCGTCCTTGCTGTCAGGCTCCCGGTGCTGCAGCGATCGCTCCGCCATGTGTCCTCCGTGTACCCTCGCCCACTCAGGTGCATACCAGAACCGGATCGGCGCCGACCAGACCGCGCGCCACGATTCGGGGTAGGCTCGCGCGCGCATGCAGGACCTGGCCGGAGACGCGCGCAGACGCGCCGCGCAAGGGCTCGATGGATCGGATCGCCCCGCACGCGGGCTCTCGCCGTGGGCGCGCCGCATCGCGTGGTCGGCGGCCGAGGCGATGTTGTGCGACGAGGACGAGCGCGGGGAGCTCGTCCCGCCGCGCCCCGAGGTGTGCGAGCGCGCGGTCGTGTGGCTGGATTTTTCGCTCGGGGAAGGAAGCGCCGAGACGCGGCGCGGCTTCACGTTGCTCGCGGTCTGCCTCGAGCTCCTGCCGCTCTTCGTCATCGGCGCCTTCGGCCGGATGAGCCGGCTCCCGCTCGGCCGGCGGCTCGCTTACCTCGAGGCGCTGGAGTCGAGCCGCGTCGGGCTCCTCTCGGTGCTGCTGCTCGCCTTCAAGGTGCCGCTCTGCATCCCTGCCTTCGAGGAGGGCGCGGAGCTCGCGATGACGGGCCTCGATCGCGAGAGCACCGCCGCGCGGCGCCGGCTGCCCGCGCTCGCCCAGGCCGGGCCGCGCGCCGGGGGTGCCGCGTGACGCGCGCCATCGCGTCGGGCGAGCCGATCGTCCGCGGGCGCGACCTGCCGGCGGGGTTCGACGAGGCGTGCGACGTCGTCGTGGTCGGCTCCGGCGCCGGCGGCGCGGTGGTCGCGGCGCTGCTCGCGGAGGCGGGCCGCAGCGTGATCGTGCTGGAGGAGGGCCCCTACCACCGCCCCGCCGACTACCAGCGCTTCACGCCGAGCGAGGCCTTGCGCCGGCTGTTCCGGGACAGCGGGATGGTCACGGCGTTCGGCGTGGGCCAGACGCCGATCATCTCCCTCACCCTGGGGCGCGCCGTCGGCGGCTCCTCGGTGGTGACGGGCGGCGTGTGCTTCCGCATCCCGGGCGGCGTCCACGCGCGGTGGGTGCGCGACCTCGGCCTCGACGAGCTCTCGGAGCGGGCGCTCGAGCCGGCGTACGAGAGCGTCGAAGAGCGGCTCCACGTCCGCGAGGTCCCCGAGGCGATGCGCTCGGCGTCGACGGCGCGGTTCGTCGAGGGGGCGCGGCGGCTCGGCATCCCGATGCGCCCGCTCCGCCGCAACACCGGCGACGCGTGCGAGGGGAACGGCCGGTGCAACTTCACCTGCCCCGCCGGGGCGAAGCGCTCGGTCGACGTCGCCTACCTGCCGTCGGCCACGGCGCGCGGCGCGCGCGTCGTCGCCGACGCGCTCGTCGACCGGATCTCCGTGAAGCGCGGGCGCGCCGCCGGCGTCGAGGGGGCGCTGCTCGGCGGCGCGCCGGGGGCGCCGCCGCGGAGGTTCCGCGTGCGCGCGAAGGTCGTCGTCGCCGCGTGCGGCACGCTGCACACCCCGCTGCTCCTCGGCTCGACCGGCGCCTTCAAGGCGAGCGCCGCGCTCGGCGCCGGCGTGACGCTGCACCCCGCGGTGCGCGTCGTCGCGCGGTTCGACGACGCGCTGAACGGCTGGGACGGCGCGCTCCAGAGCGTGTACTCCGATCACTTCGACGCGGAGGGCATCAAGCTCGTCGGCGTGTACTCGGCGGTGAACGTGCTCGCCGCCGGCCTCCCCGGCGTCGGCCCCGCGCTGCGGCGGCGGGTCCGCGCGCTCCCGCGATGCGCCGTCTTCGGGGCGATGATCCACGACGAGGGCGGCGGCCGCGTCCGCCCGGGCCTCGGGCGGGAGCCCGTGATCTCGTACGCGATGGCGCCGCGGGATCTCGCGCGGCTCCGCCGCTCGATCACGATCCTCAGCGAGATGGCGATCGCCGCTGGCGCGCGCGAGGTCTACACCGCGGTGCTCGGCGCCCCGCCGATCGCGACCATGGACGCCGCGCTGGCGGCCGAGCGCGCCCCGCTGGACGCGCGCCGCATCGAGTGCATGGCGTTCCACCCGCTCGGGAGCGCGCGGGCGGCGAACGACCCGAGGCGCGGCGTCGTCGATCAGAGCGGCGAGTGCTTCGCGCTGCCGGGGCTCTTCGTCGCCGATGGGTCCATCCTCCCCACGAGCATCGGCGTGAACTCGCAGGTGCCGATCATGGCGATGGCGACGCGCATCGCGTGGCGCATGGCCGAGCGGTTCCCGAGGCTCGCGGCGGAGAGCCCCGCGTAGCGAGGGAGGGCGCGGTGCTACGATGCCGGCCGCGACGGACACCGAGGTTCCAGCATGCAAGCGATGATCGATCTCCGCTCCGACACCGTGACCCGACCGACCGCGACGATGCGCGCGGCCATGGCGGCGGCCGAGGTCGGCGATGACGTTTACCGGGAAGACCCCACCGTGCGCCGGCTCGAGGAGCGCGTCGCGGAGCTCACCGGCAAGGAGGCGGCGCTGTTCGTGCCGAGCGGGACGATGGGCAACCAGATCGCGCTGCTCTGCCACACGCAGCGCGGCGACGAGGTGATCGCGGGCGAGGGCGCGCACTGCGCGTATTACGAGAGCGGCGCCGCCCCCGCGTGGAGCGGCGTGCAGTTCGCCTTCGCGGGCCGGGGCGGGCTCTTCACGGCGGAGGACGTCGAGCACGCGATCAAGCCGCCGCAGTACTACCTGCCGCGCACCCGCGTCGTCGCGATCGAGAACACCCACAACCGTGCGGGCGGGCGGGTCTTCCCGCAGCGCGACGTGCTCGCCATCGCCTCCGTCGCGCGCGCGCACGGGCTCGCGCTCCACCTCGATGGCGCGCGCATCTGGAACGCGGCGGTCGCCTCCGGCCGGACGGTCGCCGAGCTCGCGGCGCCGTTCGACACGGCGAGCGTCTGCTTCTCGAAGGGGCTCGGCGCCCCGGTCGGCTCCGCGCTCGCGGGCAGCGCCGACGTGGTGCGCGCCGCGCTGCGCTTCCGGAAGATGCTCGGCGGCGGGATGCGGCAGGCGGGCGTGCTCGCGGCCGCCGCGCTGCACGCGCTGACGCACCACCAGGTCCGCCTCGCCGAGGATCACGAGGCCGCGCGCACGATCGCGCGCGCGATGCGCGAGGCGGCGCACCGCGGCTCCACGCCGCCCGCAGCGGACACGCGGGCCGCGAAGGACACGCCGGCCGCCACGGACGCGCCGCACGCGACGGTCGGCGAGCCCGAGACGAACATCGTCTACGTCGAGACGCCGGGGATCCCGGCCGAGCGGCTCGTCGAGGCCGCGCGGCAGCGCGGCGTGCTCGTCGGCGCGGCGGACCGGAGCGCCGTCCGCATCGTGACCCACCTCGATCTCGCGCCCGCGCAGGTCGCGCCCGCGGCGCGCGCGCTCGCCGAGGCGCTCGCCGAGGTGCTGGCCCTGCCGCGCGAGCGCGGCGGCGCGGGCGCGCGCGCATGAGCCGCCGCGCCCTCACGGCCGCCGCGCTCGCGCTCGCGTCGGTGCTCGCCCCGTCGTGCGCGGCGACGCGCGGCGACGCCTACCTCGACGCGATGGCGGCCGGCGCGCGCGCCTACCACGCCGGGCGCTACCGCGAGGCGGCGCGCGCGTACGACGGCGCCGCGGCGCGCGCGCTGCGCGTCAAGGATCGCGACGAGGCGCGGCTCCTGGAGGCGCGCTCCTTCGAGCGCGCCGAGGCGTGGGCCGAGGCGCGCGCGTCGTACGAGCGGCTGCTCGCCGACTCGCCGACCGGGCCGCGCTCTGTGCGCGCGGAGTTCGAGCTCGCCGATCTCGCGATCGAGCACGGCGACGCGGACGCCGGCTACGGAAGGCTCCTCGCGGCGGCGCGGCGGCACCCGTCGCACGGGCTCGCGCGCGGCGCGCTGAAGCGGCTGATCCAGCGCGAGGAGGACCGCGCCGGCGCGGCCGGCGCGCTCGCGTGGCTGCGGCAGCACGGCCCGGCCTTCCGCGGGACGGAGCTCGACCAGGACGTCGGCTACCACGCGGGGCTGCTCCTCGAGCGGAGCGGCGATCGCGAGGGCGCGCTCCGCGCGCTGGTCGCCGCCGCGCGCGCGCACCCGTACCCGGAGGGCAGCCTGACGGACGACGCGCTCTTCCGCGCGGCGGAGCTCGCCGCAACCCTCGGCCGCCCGCAGGAGGCCATCGGTTACCTGCGGGAGATGCTCGCCTCGCGCGAGCCCGCGGTGACGGGCAGCTACGACCGCGAGCGGTTCGACGACGCGCAGCTCGAGATCGCGCGGCTCTACCGCGACGCGCTCGGCGATCGCGCGTCGGCGCGCCGCGAGCTGCGCAAGCTCTACACGGACCACCGCACGTCCCTCTTGCGCGACGACGCGCTCTGGGCCGAGGCGAAGTTATGGCGCGAGGACGGCCGCGCCGAGGACGCCTGCGCGACCGTGGCCCTGCTCAGCCGGGAGCTCCCCGACTCGCGCTACGCGCGCTGCGCACACGCGATCTGCCCCTCGATCCCGGAAGCTCCGCGCCCCTGCGCGGAGTACATCCTCCGCGAGCTCGACCCCCGAAAGGATCCTTGACGCGGGCGCGCCGCGCGGCGTGTCCCCGGCGCAAGGATCCTTGACGCGGGCGCTGCGCGGCCGCGGCGCCCTCGCCGGGGGGCGCCCGCGATCGCGATCAGTCGTCCTCGTCCTCGGGCTCCAGCTCGGCGTCGTCGTCGCCCTCCTCGTCGTCGTCGTCATCGTCGGCGAGGTCGTCGTCGGCCTCCTCGAGGTCGTCGTCCTCGTCGCGCGGCTCGTACTTCAGGTCGATGCCGATGTCGCCGAGCTGCGTCTCGAGGAGCTCGAAGAGCTCGTCGACGTCGTCGCCCCCCCACTCGTCGAGCACGTCGGTCAAGAACTCAAAAAAATCTCCGCTGTCCAGACGACGCTCGATCTCTTCGACCTGCTCCTCCGAGAACGCCTCGAGGACGTCCTCGCGCAGCGCTTCGGTGTCGCCTTCCTCAACGGCATCCGCCGCAGAGAGGCGGATCTGCTTTACGGCACGCTTGTCGAGGTGAATCTCCATGAAGGTGGCTTCGTTTAGGCGACCCTCGCCGCTGCCGTCAAGCGGCGTATGTCATCGAGCTTCAAGAGTTCGTCCGCCGCCCTTCCGTCGCCGCTCCGTTCCGGGTCCGTGCCCCGTCCGTTTCCCTCGCTTCTCGGGGCGCCCCCGACGGTGATGCGAGGCTCCGGACGGCCGCCCCTCGGCGCGTCGTCGTCCTTCGCGCCGCGAGCGCGCCGCAGTTGAAGCGTTGCGGGCGGCGGATCTCTCGCGTATCCAAAGCGAGTCGTGCGTTTACGACCTCCGCCCGGCGCGCTCCTGGTCACGATGCTCGCGGCCAGCGCGGCGCCATCCGCGAGCGCGGCCGCAGCGCCGCCGGCCGGCGCTCGCGCCGCGGCGAGCGCGGCCGCCGCGGACGATGACGCCGGAGGCGACCCGACCGCAGGCGCCGCGCCGGAGGCGCAGGACGATCCGGTCGCCGTCGAGCCGCCGCTCCTCGACCCGCCGCCCGTCGAGATCGCCACCCGACCACCGCCGCTGCACGTCGAGTATGCGCAGTACGGCGTGGCCCTCGCGGCGGAGATCAACCTCGACCCGGGCGCCGCCTGCCCGGCGACGGAGCGCTTCACGCCGTGCATCCTGGGCAGCGGCGGCGGGCTCTCGGTCCGCG
This sequence comes from Sorangium cellulosum, assembly GCF_002950945.1. Taxonomy (GTDB): domain Bacteria; phylum Myxococcota_A; class Polyangia; order Polyangiales; family Polyangiaceae; genus Sorangium; species Sorangium cellulosum_E. The sequence continues at coordinate 3,264,218 of NZ_CP012673.1, read as the reverse complement.
GCGGGTACCGCTCGCCGGGCCCCTGGTACTTCGGAGGGGCCTACGAGTTCACCAAGCTGGACTCGGAGAACCTCTACCGGCTCGGCATCTTCCAGCAGCTGCGCGCCGAGATGAGATACCTGCCAGACATCGGCTACCGGACCGCCCCGTACTTTTCCGCTGGCATCGGAGGCGTCGTCTACGGCAACGAGTGGGGCGTGGAGACCGGCGGCGCGCTCATCTTCGCCGGCGTCGGCGTCGAGCTGGAGGTGTCGCGCGGCGCGGTGATCGGCCTCAGCTGCGTCTACCGGCCGGTGCTGCTGGCGGGCTGGAAGGACACCGCCAACTACGAGCGGGAGACGGCCATCGCGCAGTTCGTCGGCTTCGAGTTCCTGCTCGAGGTCCGGTCCGAGTTCGGGCGGCGTTGAGCGGCACCCCCGGGGCCCGATCGGGAGAACGCACCGGCTACTTGACTCGACCGTCGCTCCGCGGTCCCCTCGGCAGCGTGATCTGCGATGTGTGCGGTCGCGACAATGCCGACGATCTGACGTTCTGTCAGGACTGCGGCCGACGGCTCAGGGCGCGCGAGGCGCGCGTCGCCCCGCCGACGCCGCCGAGCGGCATGCCGCAGGTGGCGCTCCCGGCGCTGGTGTCGCCTGCGCTGGCCGACACGCCGCCGGCGGACGCCCGCGCGGCCGCCCGGGCAGCGGGCCCTCGCCACACGCCGAGCCGGCTCCGCCCGGAGGCGCCGGTGTTCTCGTTCACCCCGCTCGGCACTCCGAGGACGGAGCCCTCCTTGCCGGTGGTGCACGGCCGCCCGGACGCAGGCCCCCGCCCGACGCGCGACGGCGCCGCGGCGTCCACGACGGGCGCGCTGGACAGCGCGATCCAGATGGCGCCGGCGCTGCACGGGCCCAGCCTCGCGGATCGAATCGACCTGCCCGCGCCGGCCGCGCCGCCGCCCTCGCCGGAAGGCGCGCTCCCCGCGAGCTCCTGCCCGAGCTGCGCCGCCGTCAACCCCCCGGGGTTCCGCTTCTGCGTGACCTGCGGCGCGCCGCTCCCCAGGAAACGAGACGACGCCGCGCCCACACCGCCGAGCCTGCCGACGTCGACGAGCGCGGCGGGCGCCGATCCGAGGCCCGCGCTCGAGGCGGCGCGCACGCCGCACGCGGCGCGCGACGAGGCCATGCCGGCGGCGCGGGCGCTCCAGGACGCCGCGCTCCGGCACGGACCGGGGCCCGACGCCGCGCCGCCGCGCCGCGCGCGCGACGAGCGCGCGCAGGACGGCGACCTGCAGCCGGCAGGCGCCGGCGGCTCTCCGTCGGCCAAGCAGGCGCGCCCCCCGCTCCCCCCGGTCGCGCTCCCGCCCCCGCGGCTGCCGCCTCTCCCGGCCGGCGGGGCCACGCCCGACAAAATTGTCGGCTCGCCGGTGCTCGACATCGCGTCGTCGCAGCGGGCGCCGGTGCCGCCGGTCGAGTGCGCGCGCTGCCACGGCCAGTGCATGGCGGGCACACGGTTCTGCAAGTACTGCGGCGCCCCGCTCGACCCCGAGCGGCCCGCCGCGGAGCGCGCGCCTCATGGCGCCGAGCGCCCGCAGCCCGCGGCCGCGCCCACCCTGGAGGGAGCACGCGAGCCGCTGCGGCCGCGGGACGGGGACGCCGCCGCAGGTCCCGGCGCCGAGACGGGCAGCGCGCCCCCGCCTCCCTCTCAGATCCCGCTCGCTCCGCTTCGGGCGTCCTACTCGGTGCGGCCGCCCGCCTGGGTGCCAGCCGACACCCGGCCCACCCGGGCGCCCCAGGGCAAGCTCATCGTGATCGTCGAAGACGGGACCGAGGGGAAGAGCTTCCCGCTCGACGGCCCGCAGGTCGACATCGGCCGCAGCGAGGGGGACATCCTCCTCGAGGACGACCTGTACGTCTCGCCGCGGCACGCGCGGATCACCTCGCAGAACGGGTCCTGGGTTCTCCGTGACCTGGGCAGCATCAACCGCATTTACCTGCGCATCAGGAAGACGCACCCGCTCCGAGATGGCGACTTGCTTCTCCTGGGGCTCGAGGTGTTACAGTTTCAGACTGTGAGCGACGGGGAGCGAGGCCTCGGCCATGCCATCCAGCATGGAACGTTGCTGTTCGGCTCGCCCGCCATCCACCGGCGGGCGCGACTCTGCCAGCGGACGGTGGAGGGCGTGACGCGGGATGTGTACCACCTCTACCGGGACGAGACGGTGATCGGACGGGAAACGGGAGACATCGTGTTCACGGCCGATCCGTTCCTCTCGCGACGCCACGCCGCCATCCGGAGGAACCCGGCCACGGGCGAGTTCACGCTCGCCGACCTGGAGTCGTCGAACGGGACCTACGTCGCGATCCGCGAGGATGTCAGCCTCGTGGATCGCGACTTCGTGCGCATCGGGCAGCACCTGTTCCGCGTGGATCTCGCCCGATGAGCGACCAGACCGTCCGCGAAACCCGCGAAACCCGCGAAACGCCCACCGAGGCGCTGGAAGTCGACGGGCTCTCGGCGCCGCTGGGGACCGACTCGAGCGGCAACGCGGGCAATGCCCTTGGTGACCCCCCGCACGGCGCCGCGTCGCTCGAGCCCGGCAAGGCGGGGGCAGTGGAAGCAGGCAAGCCCGTGAACTGGAAGCCGCCCCCGCCGCCCAAGACGCGCCCCGCCGCGCGCGAGCCGAAGACCGGCGCGACCGTGAAGCCCGCGAAGGGGTCCGGCGCGCCCAGCCCCGACAAGGCCGCGAGCGTCGCGAGGAAGCTCCCGCCGCCGCCGCGCGTGCGGCTCGCCGCGAGCGGGTCGCGCGACGAGGACGCGGAGCCGACCGGCTCGAGGGCGGACGACTCCGCGGAGGAGACGACGCCCGACGCGCCGCCGGCGCAGGCGCAGGCGATCCTCGCGGCGCGATCGACCCTCGGCGCCTACGACGACGGCGCGCTCGACGAGGCTCGACCGGCGGAGGCCGCCCGGAACGACGTCGCCTCCGGCGGCGACGCGCAGGGCGAGGAGCCCGCCGAGGGCGGCCCTCGGGCCGAGGACCAGGACAGCGCGCCGGAGGCGCCCCCGCGCCCCGAGGTCGTGCTGCGGCTCTTCGGCCGGACGGACGTGGGCCAGGTGCGCGAGCACAACGAGGACAACTTCATCGTCGCGGATCTCACGAAGGCGAGCCGCGGCCTGATGGAGATGGACCGCCGCCAGGTGATCGGCGAGCGCGGCGCGCTGCTGGGCGTGTGCGACGGCATGGGCGGGGCCGCGGCCGGCGAGGTCGCGAGCCAGCTCGCGGTCGACATCATCTACCAGCGGATGAGCGCGGGCGGCCCCCCGCAGAACCACGACGAGCTCGCGGCGCGGCTGGTGCAGTCGATCGAGGCCGCCGGCCTCAGGATCTTCAGCGAGGCGAAGCTCGACCGCACCCGGCGGGGGATGGGGACCACGTCGACCATCGCCGCGCTCATGGACGATCACCTGTTCCTCGGCCAGGTCGGCGACAGCCGCGCGTACATCCTCCGCGGCGATCGGCTCGTGCAGGTGACGCGCGATCAGTCGCTCGTGAACCAGCTCATCGAGGCCGGTCAGCTCACCGAGGAGGAGGCCGAGACCTTCGAGCACAACAACATCATCCTCCAGGCGCTCGGCACGGCGGACTCGGTGCAGGTCGACCTCACCTACGTGCACCTCCGGCAGGGCGACACGCTGATGCTCTGCTCCGACGGGCTCTCGGGCATGGTGCGGAACGAGGAGATCCGCGAGGTGCTGCGGACGGTCGACGATCCGATCGAGGCCTGCAAGGTGCTGACGGATCGCGCCAACCAGGCCGGCGGGCACGACAACATCACGGTCGTGGTCGCGAAGTTCGACGGCCGCGGGCTGATGTCGCCGACGCTCGAGGACATCGAGGAGCTCCGCTACCAGAAGTACCAGCTGCCCGAGCACCTCCTCGCCCAGAACGCGGCCGCGTCCGAGCCGGCGCGGCGCGTGAAGGAGCTCGAGGAGAAGAAGATCTCGCAGCGCCCCCCGTCGCCGAAGTCGTGGCTGGCGACCACGGACCCGGACATGGGCGACGACGGCGACATCTACGACCACGCCTTCGCCGCCGCGTCGGCGGACGACGCCTTGGGCGAGCGCAACGCCCGCGCCCCCGTCCAGGGCGACGAGCCGATCCTCATCCCGACCGACGGCGCGCCGCAGTGGCTGGTGATCTTGATGATCGCGAGCGCGGTCGCCTGCGTTACCATCGCTGGCTACTACCTGCTCCGTTAGGCCGCGCGCCCCGGCGGATGCGCGCGTTCTCCATCGCCATGCTGCGCAGCAACGACAAGCGTGGCCGGGAGATCCCGGCCGTCGAGCAGGGAGGCGCGCCGCCGCGCCCTCCGGACGCGGACGGCCGCGTGGACGTCGAGACCGCGCAGCGCATCGTCAGGGATGCGGTCGTGCGCGCGGTGCAGCGCGAGGAGAAGGCGGTCGCGCTCGTGCGCGCCAGGGCGGACGAGGCGCGGCGCAAGGTGGCGCGACACAACCTGCTCCTCGGGCTCGGCGTCGCCGCGGCGCTCGTCGCCGTGGGGGTGGCGGGCGTGGTCGCGCACCGGTCGCGCCAGGCGGCGGACGCGCTCGCGCGCGAGGTCGGCCTCGGGCTCGCGCCCGCGGCGCGCCCCTCGGGCGAGATCCCGCGGCAGGTGCTCTCGGGCCGCGCCATCTTCGAGCAGAACCGGCAGGCGCTCTACGTGATGGGCTACACGGTCGGAAGCCGCATCGGCGGCTGCTGCTCGGCGTTCGCGATCGCGCCCGATCTGCTGGCCACGAACGCCCACTGCATCCGCGACTGCCGCGCGCGCGGCGGCACCTCGATCGCCACGCTGAACGACTCGATGGGCAAGACCCGCTTCCGCATCGTCGCGATGTCGCCCCACCCGGCGTACAAGGCGGGCGCGGAGGGGCTCATCACGCCGGACGTCGCCCTGCTCCGCATCGACGGCAAGGCGCCGCGCACGGTGAAGCTCGCGAACGACGCCGAGCTGCGGGCGATCGGGCCGGGCGACGACGCCTACGTCCTCGGCTTCCCCGGCCGGCTGATGGACCCGCTGAGCCCCTCGGCGACGTTCCTGGAGGGCCGCATCGGGCGGGTGACCGGCATCGACGGCGAGGCCGCGACGCCCGACCGCGCCGTCCTGATCCAGCACGACGCGGTGACGCGCGGGGGGAACAGCGGGAGCCCGATCTTCAACCAGTACGGGCACGTGATCGGGATCCACGCGGCGCACATCGACGACGAGGACGACGTGACGATCGATGGGCGCAAGGCGACGGTCACGCAGAGCTCACCCTTCCGGCTCGGGATGCGGATCGATCTGCTGCAGGGGGTCCCCGCGCCGTGATGCTGCGCGTCGTGCACACCTTCGGGCGCAACGCCGGCGCCGTGGAGCTGCACGACAAGCGCGCGGTGCGCTTCGGTCGCGCGCCGGACAACGACGTCGTGTTCGACGCGAACTACGACCGCGACGCGAGCACCCACCACGCGGAGGCGCGCCTCGAGGCGTCGGGCTGGGTGCTCCACGACCTCGACAGCCGCAACGGGACGTACGTGGGCGGGCAGCGCATCAAGCAGCACGCGATCGCCTCGGGCGACGAGGTCACGTTCGGCGCGCAGGGGCCGCGGGTGCGGCTCGAGCTGGTCGAGCGCCGCGCGCCGGGTCCGCCGCAGGCGCACGCCGCGTTGCCGCAGACGCACGCGGCACCGGCGTACGTACCCGCGCCTCCAGCACACGCGCACGCGCCGCCGGCCCATGTGCAACCGGCGCACGCGCACGCGCACGCGCCACCGGCGCACGCGCAGGCGGTACCACCACCCCCTGGACCCGCCGCGGCCTACGCTGCGCCCGCGGGGTACCCCGCGCCGGCCGCCGGGTACCCCGCGCCCGCGGCCGGGTACCCGGCGGCTTTCCACCACGCGCCCGCCGCGCTCGCGCCGCCGGCCGGCGCGCGGCGGGTCGGCGAGCGGACGATCGCCATGATGATCTCCTCGGCCGTCTCGGCCGCCACCGGGCGCTCCAAGCCCCGCGGCACCGTCGAGCTCCACGCCATGCTCCACAAGGAGGTGCACGCTGCGACGGCCGGCCAGCGCCGCACGACCTACATCCTCGCGCTCCTCCTCGTCGTCGCGCTCGCGAGCCTCGCCGGGCTGATCGTCTACAACCGCTCGTCCCATGACGAGATCGGCCGGCTCCGCGCGGAGCTCGCGCGCCTCCCGCCGGAGGACCCGCGGCGCAAGGAGATCGAGCGGCGCCTCGGCACGCTCCACCCCTCGAACGCCAACTTCGGGCGCAACCTCCACGATCGCGTGAGGAAGGGGATCTTCATGCTCGCCGCCGGGCGCGAGGGGTTCTGCACGGCCTTCGCGGTGCGCCCCTCCGTCCTCGCCACGAACGCGCACTGCATCGCCGCGGCCAAGCGCCGCGGCGGCACGATCGTGGCGCTCGAGAACGAGGGCCGGGGCCAGATAAGCTTCGCCGTGACCAGCATGCGGACCCACCCGCAGTACCGCGACAGCGCGGACCAGCTCACCCCGGACGTCGGCGTCGTGTCGATCTCGGGGCGCGCCGCCGCCGTCCTGGAGCTCGCCTCCCGCGAGGAGCTCGCCGCGGCCGGCGCGGGCGACGACGTGTACCTGATCGGCTTCCCGGAGCGGCTCACGGACGCCGCGAACCCCGTCGCCACCTTCCTCGCGGCCAACATCGGCCGGATCACGGGCGGGAACGGCCGGCCCGCGCCCGCCGCCGACGCCTGGCTGATCCAGCACGACGCCCGCAGCACGAGCGGCATGAACGGGAGCCCCGTCTTCAACGGCCAGGGCAAGGTCATCGGCATCAACGCGGGCAGCTACCTCGAGGGGAACGACGAGACGATCTCTGGCCAGAAGACGGAGGTCGTGAAGGCCTCCCCCTACAAGTTCGGGATGCGCATCGACCTGCTCGACGCCATCCTGCGCTGACCCCTGCGCGAGAGAGATGCTCCGCCACGCGCTCCGCCGGCTCCTCTGGACGCTGCCCACCCTCTTCGGCGTCTCGCTGCTGACGTTCCTGGTGCTCTCCTACGTCCCGGACCCCACGGACGATCCGCTGCTCGCCACCTCGCTCTCCAGCGCCGAGCTCGCGCGGCTCCGCCGGGAGCGCTTCCTCGACCTGCCGCGCTTCCTCAACCTGGCGCCGCTCGACGTGCGCCTGCGCGCCCTCGGGGCCGCGCAGGCCCTCGCGGCCGGCGGCGAGGGCGAGGGCGCCGCCGCGGCCGAGCTGCGGCGCCTCGGCGGCGCCGCGCTGCCGCACATCCTGCCCGCCCTCGACGGGCTCGCGCCGGAGCCGCGCGCCCGCGTCGCCGTCGCGCTCGCGCCCGTCGCGGCGCGGATGGGCCTGCCGCGGGCCGAGGAGGCGGCGGACCCGGCGCAAGCGGTCGCCTTCTGGGCGCGGTTCTGGCGCGACCGCGGCGTTGAGTTCCGGAGCGCGTCGGTGCGCAGCGCCGTGCGGCGCCTCGTCCGCTACGGCTCCGCGTCGCGCGCCGCCGAGCTGCGCGAGCTCGACACGTTCGCCCTGCAGCCGGTGCTCAGCGCGCTCGCGCCGCCGCGCGACGCGGCCACGCTCGCGCAGGCGCGCGCCCTCGTCGACATCGCCGCCCACATCGCCGAGGTCGACGACAGGATCGCCCCGGGCGACGACCTCGCGGAGGCCCGCGCCTGCGTGGCGCGGTGGAAGGCGTTCTGGAACGTGTACCGCAGCGACTTCGAGGTGTTCACCGGCCCGACGCGGATCGCGGCGACGGTGCTCGAGACCCGCTACGGCAAGTGGGCGCTCGGCGCCGTCACCCACCGCCTCGGCGTCGCGGCGACCGGCGAGCCGGTGCTCGACGAGCTCTCGCGCCGCGCGCCCGTCACGCTCGCGCTCGTGTTCGGGGCGATCGCCCTGGCCTACGCGGTGGCCGTCCCGCTCGGCGCGCTCAGCGCGGCCTCGCGCGGCCGCAGGAGCGACTCCGCGATCACGGTCGCCGTGCTCACGCTCGCCGTCGTCCCGACCGCCATGGTGGCCATGGCCGCCGCGATCCTCTCGGACGGCGCGCGCTCGCTGCTCCTGCCGACGTGCATCCTCGCGCTGCCGCTCATCGCCGCGCCCACGCGGCAGCAGCGCGCCGCGCTCGTCGCCGTGCTCACGCAGGACTTCATCCGGGCGGCGCGGGCGCGCGGCGCCGGCACGGCGCGCGCCATCGCCGTCCACGGCCTGCGCAACGCCGTGCTGCCGGTCGTCACGCTCGCCGTGCTCGAGCCGCCGATGGCGCTCGGCGGCGCCTTCGTCGTCGAGCGCGTCTTCGAGCTCCACGGCCTCGGCGAGCTCACCCTGCTCGCGGTGCAGGCCCGCGACGTGAGCTGGCTGATGGCGATCTCCATCGTCGCCGCGGGCATCGCCGCGCTCGGCGTCATCGCGACGGATCTCGCCTACGTGCTCGTCGATCCGCGGCTCGCCCCCGCGGTGCTCACCCGGCGGGGCGGCGCGTGACCCACGCCGCGGCGATCCTCCGCCGGATGCTGGGCAGCAGGCGCGCCGCCGCGGGCGCCGCGTTGCTCGGCGTGCTCGCGCTGATCGCGATCTTCGCCGAGCTCCTCGCCGCCCCCGCGCCGATCGTCCGCTTCGGCCCGGGCGGCGCCGAGATCCTCCCGGCGGTCACCGAGCCCGCGACGCTCGAGGCGCTGACCGAGGCCGAGCTCGCGGCCCGCTACGAGGGCGGCGTCGCCCTGTGGCCGCCGATCCGCTACGGCCCGGAGCAGCGCACCGACGCCGGCCCGAACGCGTCGCCCTCGCGCGCCCACCCGCTCGGCACGGACTTCGAGGGCCGCGACCTCGCCGCGCGGCTGATCTACGGCGCGCGCACCGCGCTCGGCCTGTCGCTCAGCGCGGTGTTCGTGGGCATGTTCCTCGGCGTCGTGCTCGGCGGGCTCGCCGGCACGCTGCGCGGGATCTGGAACGACGCCCTCGTGCGCCTCGTCGAGACGGTCGACACCTTCCCGGCGATCCTCGTCGTGGCGATCGTGCGCGCCATCGAGCGCGAGCCCTCGGCGCTGTCGCTGGTGCTCGCGGTCGCCTTCGTCCGCTGGGCGGAGATCGCCCGCCTCGTGCGCGCCGAGGTGCTGCGCGCGTCGAGCGAGGAGTACGTGCTGGCCGCGCGCGCTCTCGGCAGCACCCGGCTGCGCATCTTCTACCGGCACATCCTCCCGAACGCGCTCGGCCCCGCGATCGTGAGCTCGGTGCTCGGCGTCGCGTCCGTGGTCCTGCTCGAGGCGGCGATCTCGTTCCTCGCCATGGGCGCGCCCACCCGCGCGGCGTCGTGGGGGGAGACGCTGGGCCAGGCGGCGCGCCACCCGAGCGAGCTCCGGCTCCTCGTGTTCCCCGGCCTGCTGCTCCTGGCGACGGTCGGCGGCTCGTACCTCATCGCCGACGCATTCCGGGACGCCATCGACGCGCGCACCGTGCGCGCGCGGACGCCGCGCTGAGCCGGACGCCCCGGGGGGAGGAGCGCCCGCCGCCGGCCGGGGGCGGTTTTGCCGCAGAAATGGCCACTTTTGGGGCGGGCTCGGCGGCAGACACCTCGCGCCCCTCGATCTCGATGGCCAGGCCCGCTATGAATTCGCCGCCATGGCTGTCCCCGAGATCAGCGAGCAGGAGTTCGAGCGCGAGGTGCTCCGCAGCGAGTTGCCCGTGCTCATCGATTTCACTGCCACCTGGTGTGGACCGTGCAAAACGGTCGCGCCGGTGGTCGAGGCCGTCGCGCGAGAGCTCGAGGGCAAGGCCAAGGTGGTCAAGGTCGACGTCGACCGGTCGAAGCGCATCGCCCAGACCCTGCGCATCTCGAGCGTCCCGACGTTCATGGTCTTCATGAAGGGCCGCCCCGTCGCCGCCGAGCAGGGCGTCCTCAAGCACAAGCAGCTCGTCGAGCTGGTCGAGCCGTTCCTGCCGCGCGCCCAGGGCGCGATCCGGGCGGTCGAGCTGGCCCAGCTGATCCGGGAGGGTCAGGTGGTCCCGGTCGACACGCGCGAGGGCAATGCGTACAGCCGCGCCCACATCCCGAGCGCGGTGCACATCCCGCTCGACGAGATCGAGGGTCGGCTCGCCGAGCTCCACATGCTCCCCGGCGCTCCGGTCCTCTACTGTCGCTCCGGCGACAAGTCGAAGGACGTGGCCGCGAAGCTCGCCGAGGAGGGCGTCCCCGTCGCGTTCCTCGAGGGGGGCTTCCTGCTGTGGGAGGCCGAGATGCTGCCGATCGAGCGCCCTGACTGAGCACCCCCGCGCTCGCCCGGCGCCGCGCCGCGGCCGCGGGCAGCTCGCGCGGGCGGCGTGACGGGCGGGGCCGCGACGGGCTCGCGCGCCGGCGGCGTCAGCCCTTGGCGGCGGCCAGCGCCGCCGCGACGACCTCGCGCACGGGCACGCCGTGCGTCTTCGCCGCCGCGGCGCAGTCGTCGAACTCGGGCTTGATCTGCGGCGGTCCGAACGGCCCCTCGCTGATCTTCACCCGGATCGATCCGTACGTGGTCTTCACCGTCGTGATCCGCCGCGGGCGCTCGGTGCGCGCGACCGGGATCTTCCGGAGCCCGATGCTGGTCGTCTCGCGGAGCAGCGCCGTCGCGACCGCGTCCGCCTGGGGGGCGGCGGCGAGCGCCGCGATGGTCAGCGCCGGCCGGCCCTTCTTCATGGTGATCGGCACCGCCCAGGCGTCGAGCGCGCCGGCCGCGAAGAGCGCCTCGATCGCGTGCCCTGCCACCTCGCCCGTGAGGTCGTCGACGTTCGCCTCGACGATGACGTGTGATGCGCTGCCGAGGCTCTCCTCCGCGCCCGAGCGCGTCCCGAGCACGACCCGCAGCAGGTTCGGGCGATCGGGCAGCTCTCGTTGGCCGGCGCCGAAGCCGATCCGCTCGGGCGCGAACGTCGGCCACCGCTCGAACCGGCTCGCCAGCGTGGAGATGATCGCCGCGCCCGTCGGCGTGACGAGCTCGGCGTCGAGCTCGACGCCGTAGGTGGGCACGCCGCGGAGGCACGCGACCGCCGCGGGCGGCGGCAGCGGCAGGATCCCGTGCCGCGCCTTCACGAACCCGCGCCCCATGGGCAGCGGCGACCCGACGACCTCCGCGCCGATGTGCACGATGGCCGCGGCGGTGCCCACGATGTCGACGATGGCGTCGACGGCGCCGACCTCGTGGAAGTGGACATCCTCGAGGCGGATCCGGTGCACGGCCGCCTCGGCCTCCCCGAGGCGGCGGAAGATCCGGCGCGCCAGCGCGGCGACGGGCGGATCGAGCGGCGCCGCGGCGAGCATGGCGTCGATCGATCCGTAGGTGCGCTCGGGCTGCGGCGCCTCGACGTGCACATCGAACGAGGTCGCCACGATGCCGCTCCGGTGGGCGTGCCCGCGGTGGAGGTGGAACCCCTCGAGCGGCAGCGCGGCGACGGCGCGCTCGATGACGAGCAGCGGCACCCCGAGATCGAGCAGCGTGGCGATGGTCATGTCGCCGGCGATGCCGCTGAACGCATCGAAGAACAGGAGCTTGCCAGCCCCCGCCCCCTCCTCGAGGAGCGGCGCGCGAGGGTGGTCGTGCGCCTGCGGATGATCGTGGCCGTGTGGATGATCGTGGCCGTGTGGATGATCGTGGCCGTGCGTGTGGCCATGCGCGTGCTCGTCGCCGTGCGTGTGGCCATGCGCGTGCTCGTCGCCGTGCGTGTGGCCATGCGCGTGCTCATGACCGTGCGCGTGACCGTGCTCGTGCTCGTCGCCGTGCTCGTGGTCGTGAGAATGCCCGTGTCCCATGGCTCGCCTGCTCCGTTCGCCCGGCGCCTCCGCCGCGCAGCTCCCGCGATCGCGCCCTTGCCGCGCTCAATCCTTCGGCAGCATGCGGTGCACCGCCATCGCCGCGCCGAAGCCGCTGTCGATGTTGACCACGACGACGCCGGAGGCGCACGACGTGAGCATCCCGAAGAGCGCGGTGAAGCCGCTCAGCGCCGCGCCGTAACCGACCGAGGTCGGGACCGCGATGACCGGGGCCGCCACGAGCCCGCCGACCACGCTCGGCAGCGCCCCCTCCATGCCCGCGACCACGATCACGGCGGCCGCGCTGCGCAGCTCGTCGACGCGATGGAGGAAGCGGTGCAGCCCCGCGACGCCGACGTCGTACAGCCGCTTCGCCTCGAGCCCCACGGCGTGCAGCGTCTCGACCGCCTCCTCGGCGACCGGGAGATCGCTCGTGCCGGCGCTCACGACGGCGACCGGCGCGACGTTGCGCTTCCGCGTCGGCGCGACCTCGACGCTGCCCGTCCGCGCCATCGGGACGTAACGAAACGCGGGCAGGAGCGACGCCACCGCCGCGCCCTTCGCGGCATCGACCCGGGTCGCGAGCACGTTCTGCCCGGCCCGCGCGATCTCCTGCGCGATCAGGGCTATCTGCTCGGGGGTCTTCCCTTCGCCGAAGATCACCTCGGGCACGCCCTGCCGGAGCGCGCGGTGGTGGTCGATCGTCGCGACGCCCAGGTCCCGAAAAGGCAGCGCGCGGAGCGCCTCGAGCGCCTCCTCGACGGCCAGCTCACCAGCGCGCACGCGCTCAAGCATCTCCCGGACGAGGCGCGGATCCATGAGCGGAGCCGCTTAGCGCGGCAGCGCCGCCAGGGCAACGATCCGCCGCACGAGCGGCCGCCGGCCCGCGATGTGGGCGCCGGTCGGCGGGCATTCCTCGGCCGCCCCGCCCGTCGGCGGGCCTTGCCCGGCGGCCCGGACGTCCCGTTGCGCAAAGCGTCCAGGGTCTTTGCGCAGGAGGCCCCGGCGGGGCTACTTTCCGCGCCGCGTGCCCGCCTTCGTCGCTCCTCTCGTTGGCCTTGCCCTCGGCGCGCTGCTCGCCTGGTTCAGCGCCGCAGCCCGTCACCGCCCCGGCGCGCTGCGCGCGGCCGAGCCGCGGCTCACGCCTGGCCCGCGCGGCCGGCCGCTCGCGCTCGCGGCCCTGTTCGGCGGCTTCGTCTTCGCGCCGGTCTGCGCTTACTTCCTCGTCTTCGCGCCGGACTGGAGCTTCGCCTACCTCGTCGACACCCGCCGTATCCCGTCCGCGGTCGATCTGCTGCTGCTCCTCGTCGACGCCGGCTCCGTGCCCGCCGGGTTCGCCCTCCAGGGCCTCGCCGCGGCGGCCGGCAGCAGGCCCACGGCGCAGCGTTCGATGCGCGCGCTCGTGGTGCTCGCCGGCGTGCCGCTCGCCGGCGCCGCGATCGCGGTCCTCGCCCTGTCCCGGCGGCTCGCGCTCGACGGCACCTACCGGCAGGTGGAGGGCGACTTCGGCGTCCATCCGGTCGCCGGCGGTCCGCTCGGGTATGCGCTCCTGTGGATGTACACCATGCTCGCCGCCGGGTTCGCGGTCACCGTGAGCGCCCTCGTCCGGCGCCCGTCGACGGCCGGCGCGCGGGCGCCGGACGAGGGCGCCCACCGCGACGCACGTCCGCGGGCCGCTGCAAGCGCTCCGGCGCCGGCGGCCGATCCGCCTGGGCCCAGCGCGACGCGTCCGGGGCGCCGGCTCGGCGTCGGCAAGGGCGGCCGGCCTCACCGGCCGGGCTGATTCACCTCCGGCGGGGAACGACGGGGGCGGCTCCCCCGCGTTGACGGAGCCACAGCGCTCCACCACCCTGTCGCCCCATGTCCGAACGAGCCCGCGTGGATCAGCAGATACAAGAACTGATGGAGCTGGCCGAGCAGGTGGTGGCGCGCGCCAGGAAAGGCGGCGCCGACGTGGCCGAGGCGATCGCCCGCTCCGGGTCCGAGCTCTCGACCAAGGTGCGCCTCGGCGAGCCCGAGCTCGTCGAGGAGGCCGTTCACAAGGGCCTCGGCATGCGCATCATCAAGAAGCAGCGCGTCGCGCTGACCTCGACCTCCGACCTCACGCCCCGCGGCATCGACCGGTTCGTCGCGGACGCCCTGGAGCTCGCCGACATCTCCCAGGAGGACACCTTCGCCGGCCCGGCCGATCCCGAGCTCATCGCGAAGGGCCCCTTCCCCGCGCTCGACCTGTACGATCCCTCAGGCGGCGAGGTCACCGCCGCGCAGGCAATCGAGCTCGCGCGCCGCGGCGAGCAGGCGGCGCGCGACGCCGACCCCCGCATCACGAACAGCGACGGCGCGACGTTCTCGCGCACCGCGAGCGCCTTCGCGCTCGTCCTCTCCGGCGGGTTCCGGGGCGGCTACGCGGGCTCGTACGCGTCGCTGGTGGTCTCGCCGGTGGCCGACGACAGCGGCGACAAGAAGCGCCGCGGCTTCCACTTCAGCGCCCGGCGCCACCTCGCCGACCTGGACGCGCCGGAGGCCGTCGGCCGCGAGGCGACCCGGCGGACGCTGCGCAAGCTCGGCGCCCGCAAGGTGCCGACCTGCGAGGCGCCCGTCCTCTTCGACCCGGACGCCGCCCGCTCCATCCTGGGTCTGCTCGGCTCCTGCCTCATGGGCAGCTCGATCTGGCGCAAGTCGAGCTACCTGGTCGGCCGCGAGGGGACCCGCATCGCCAGCGACCTCATCACGGTCGTCGACGACCCGCTGATCCCGCGCGCCCCCGGCTCGCGCCCGTTCGACGGCGAAGGACTCTCGGCCCGGCGCAACGTCGTGGTCGAGCAGGGCGTGCTGAAGACGTACCTCTGCGACAGCTACAGCGGCCGCAAGCTCGGCCGTCCCTCGACCGGCAGCGCCGCGCGCGGCGGCGGCGGTGGGGTGGGTCCGTCGACGTCCAACTTCATCCTTCAACCCACCGCGACGTCCGCCGACGAGATCCTGCGTTCCACCGCGCGCGGGTTGTACGTCACCGAGATGATGGGCTTCGGCTTCAACGCCGTGACCGGCGATTTCTCCAGGGGCGCCTCCGGCTTCTGGATCGAGAACGGCCAGCTGACCCACCCGGTAAGCGAGGTCACCATCTCGCTGAACCTCGATGAGCTGCTGCAGCGGATCGACGCCGTCGGCGACGACCTGGACCTCCGGACCTCGACGGCCTCGCCGACCTTCCGGGTCTCCGCCATGACCATCGCCGGAAGCTGAGCCGCGTCCGCGCGCGGAGCGTTCATCGTCCGGGCGGTCTCGGGGAGCCTTCGCGAGCAGCGTTCATCATCCGGGCAGTCTCAGGGGATTGTCCGGAGGAGCGGGCTCAGCGAAGGGTCCGGAGTCCCCACGCGCTCGGGGGTGCGTGGGGAGGCTCCGTGTCGGTGGTTGTTCTGAAGTGCTTCCGTCGCTGGCGGATCGCCATCCGCTCCCGCCAGCCGTCCTGGCAGGATGCCGAAGGTTGGTATTCTCCAGCACCCCGCTCGTCACGTTTGTCTGCCGGCGCAGGGCGGCCCCGGCCCTCGCTCGACGCGAGGACCACCTGCGCCGGGCTCCGTCAGCGCGAGGACCCGCCTGCGGCCAGGCTCCGCGGGGGCTCCTCCGAGGCGGCACCTGAGGCCGCCTGTAGAGGCGTCCCCGCTTGCGCCGGGGTTTCCGGCAGGAGGAAGGCCTTCAGCTGCTGCGCGTCGTTGCGCCCGATACGGGTCACGAACGGCGGCAAGCTGATCGGCTCATCCGACAGGGCGACGAACGTCCCCTGCGAGCACGCCCGGTGGAGCGCCTCGAACAGGGACGCGACGTCCACCTCGCTGGAAATCCCCCGAACGTCGACGATGAACACGTCCGCGGGATCGGCTCCCGCGAAGATCAGCGCGTCATACGGATGGGTCGCGTGCCGGATGGGCACACCTTCTCCGAGTGCTCGCGCGACGTGGGCCATCGTGTCCTTGGTGCCGATGGCCATCATCGACTTGGAGGTCGCCTTGGCGAGCTCCCGGGGCACCGAGTATCCCCACGCCCTGAGGAACTCGGCTACATCGGCCGCCTTGAAGCGCAGATGTCTCCCTGGCGTACGAAAATGGGCGATCCTCCCTCGGTCGACCCAGTTGTGGATTGTCTTCAAGTCGACCTCGCACAAGGCTGCGAGATCCGATGCCGTTAACAGCTTTTCCCGAACACCAGCCATCGCCGAACTCCACGCGAAAGGCACCCGCCGCACAGCTCGCGTTCACAGCGCGGCAGCGTCTCCCCAGGTGGCAGCCCCCCCACCCGTATGTTTACTCGATTGAAACCTAGCTCTCACGGACGGGTCCGTCACCCGCTTTGCTCGAATTTTCTCAGCCCCTGAGAGGACCGCCCCGCGCGGAGGCAAACTCCCGATCGCTCAGGGGATCTCCTGGCTCATTATGTTCACGCAGCCGGGTGTCGGCCAGGTGGTCACGAAAGAGCCGGGCGAGCCGTCCGGAGCGCGCGGCCCCACACGGGCCAGGCTCATCCCTGCCTTTGGCTCGGGCAGAGCGGGCGACCTCGACATGACTGCACCTCCTCCCTCCTTCAATTTGAGCGGTTCTCCCGTATTCGACAGCCCATGATTGCCAAGTTTTGGCACCCGGAGCAGGAGAGCCTCGGGACAAGGCGGCGGATCGAGCTCATCTTCAGGCGTGTAGGCCTCGTTGACGACCAGCGCATAAGCGCCCGGCTCGAGGAGCGTGGAGGGTAATTCCGTCTCTCCGCCTACATCAGCAAGCACATACCGTCCAAGCTCAGCCGGAACGTCACCGTCGTTGTAGAGCTCGACCCACTCCTGAGACGGCTCCGCGCCGCGCGGATTCGACAGCACCTCGTTGATGATCACGTGGGGCATGGGCGCGAGCGTCACGGCCGAGAACGTCCGGCGCTCCACGCGCCCGGCGTTGTCGACGGTGGCCACGTCGAGCGCGACCGGGGCGAGGGGCGGCAAGGGGGCGAGGACGAACAGCTCGCCTGGCGGCACCACGAAGACCTCGTCGAGCCCCTCGCCAGCGACCGCCCAGAGCAGCGGCACCTCCGCCGAACGGACGTGAATCCGGTCGTCGGCGACCTCCGCGCAGCCCGGACCCAGGGGCACCTCGCGCGGCGCCTCGCACACAGCGGCCGTCGCGGGGAGGGGCTCTGATTCCACCAGAAACGGACGTGGATCGAGGCTCACAGCGGCCAGCTCTCCCGGGAAAGCGACCGGTGGCCCGACCAGGTGGCGGCCGTCCGCCGGGTTTGCCGCCGGATGGGTCGGCCCCTCCGCCTCGAAGCGCAGGCAGCGCGCGCCGAGACCGTCGACGGCACCGCGGCGCAGCTCGCCCGCCGGTCCGTCCGGCGCCAGCGTCACCGCGGTCTCTCTCTCCGGAAAGGTCACATCGCCGCACCAGATGCCCAACGTGAGGCTCGCGCCGAGCTCGGCCGGCGGCCAGATCCGTGGAAGAACGGGCGTCGCGCCCTCGGCGGCGATCTGGACGTGGTGCGAGAAGGACGGGCGGCCGCCGGCCACGGCGTAGGTCTCCCCGGGCACCAGCGGGGCGAGCGGGGCCACGGTCAGCCAGAGCTCTCCCGGAGGCGTCTCTTGCAGCCAGGCGAGCGACGGGACGACGCGATCCGAGAGCGCCTTCGACGGCTCGCCCTGCTCGATCTGCCGGACATGCGCCGATCCGATCTTCCCTCGGATGACCAGGACACGGGCGAGATCGACGTCCTCGGGGGAGACGTCCGGGAGGTGGATCCGCAGGCGGAGCACGGGCGGCGCTGCGTCGAGCGGCGCCGGGGGCTCGATCTGGAGCTCGACGCCCGCCTCGTCGGCCGGGGCGTCGAGGTCGTCGTTCCCCTCCTCGACGTGAGGGGGATCGACGAGCTCCGGCGCGCAGCCGAGGGGGCAGGCGACGAGCGGCGCGAGCGCGAGCAGCAGGGCGCGGCAGGCGCGTGGTGTGCACGAGGGGCGGGTCAGGGGACGATGGCTCATGACGCGGTGTTCGGCAGCAGCTCGCTGCCAGTTGCCCGGCGTCGCTTTTTTTTTCGAGGCCGCTACCCTCGCCTCGCATGGCCCCCGAGGACATCAAGAAGCTCCGGCAGGAGCTTGGCTGTACGGCCCGCGAGCTCGCCGGAGCACTGGGCATCGAGCAGGAGACGGTGCTCGCGTGGGAGCACGGCGATCTCTTCCCCACGAAGCGCTTCGTCGGGATGATGGAGGAGCTGCGGCGCAAGGGTCCGGAAGCGATCCCCCGCAAGAAGAAGAAACAGACGGCTGCCTCGCCGCTCCAGCTGCTCGCCGATCCCGAGCTCTGGCGGCTCGTCCGCAAGCTCCTCTCCCATGCCGAGCTGCGGACCGCTGCGCTGAAGTTGGCAGAAACCTATCCGGATCCGAACGACGCTCCGCCGTCGTGAGCGACGGGCCGACACGCTCGGAGAGCGGAGGGAGCCGATGGCTCAGTCCTCTTCGTCGTCGTCGTCCTCTTCATCCTCGTCTTCGTCGTCCTCGTCGTCCTCGTCGTCCTCGTCGTCCTCGTCGTCCTCTTCGTCCTCTTCGTCTTCGTCCTCGTCGCTCTCCTCGTCGTCCTCGTCGTCTTCGCTCTCTTCGTCCTCGTCGTCTTCGCTCTCTTCGTCCTCGTCCTCGTCCTCGTCTTCCTCGTTCTCTTCGTCCTCGTCCTCGTCCTCGTCTTCCTCGTTCTCTTCGTCCTCGTCCTCGTCGTCTTCCTCGTTCTCTTCGTCTTCGTCCTCGTCCTCGTCGCGCATCTTGTCCTCCTCGACCTCGCTGTCGCGTCGTGCAGCGTCCTTCTCATCGGCCTCGCCGGGCGAGACAGATGCCTCGGTTCCCGATTCCGCCTGGCGCGCTTCGTCGTCCATCGCTCCCATGGGCACCTCTCCTTCCGATGGCGCGGCAGGCGAGATGTCAGCGTCATCCGGAAGATCCTCCCCTGCCCTTGCGACGCTCGTCCGGATCGTCCCCTCCGCGCCGGCGAAGCTCTCCTGTACTGCTGTTCCCGCCGCCCCGTCCGGCGGCTCCTCGCCGAGCTCGCGCTCGTAGGCGCGGCGTGACTCCTCGGTGAGCTCGGTGAACTCGCGCAGGGTCGGCAGCTCGCCCAGCGCCTTCAGGCCGAAGAACTCGAGGAACTGAGCCGTCGTTCCGTACAGCATCGGACGACCGGGCTCGTCCTTCTTGCCCAGGATCCTCACCAGATCGCGCTCCAGCAGCGACTTGAGCGCCGCGCCGGAGTCGACGCCTCGCACCTCGTCGATCTCGGGGCGCGTGATCGGCTGGCGGTACGCCACGATCGCGAGCGTCTCCGTCTGGGCGCGGGACATCTTGATCGGCTTCTGATCGGTCACCTCGCGGACGAAGGGCGCGAAGGCAGGGCTTGTCCGGAAGACATACCCCCCGGCGACCTCGTCCAGACGGAACCCTCGCCCGTCGTATTCCGCGACGAGCTCGGCGAGCAGCTCGCGCACGACACGGTGCTCTGCGTTCGCCGAGCGCGCGAGCTCGCGCGCCGGCACCGGGCGCTCCGATGCGAAGATGAGCGCCTCCAGGACGCCCTTCAGGTGCTTGCGCGCGACCGCAGAGAGCCCAGGCGCCGCGGCGACGCTCCTGACAGGAGCCGCTCCTCGCCGCGCCGGGTCGCCTAGCTGGGCCCACGCCGATGCGCGCAGGCGAGCGGCAGGATCCGGCCGCACCGCCCTCGGCGCGCGCGGCTCCTTCTTCGCGCCTCGCGGTCGCTTCGCTCCGCCCAGCCACGCGTGCGCCGCCGCCCTCAGCCGCGCCGGCGTGCTCTGTCCCGCCGCCTTCGGCGTGTTCTGCCCCGTCGTCCTCGGCGCGCGCGGCTCCTTCTTCGCGCCTCGCGGCCGCTTCGCTCCGCCCAGCCACGCGTGCGCCGCCGCCCTCAGCCGCGCCGGCGTGCTCTGTCCCGCCGCCTTCGGCGTGTTCTGCCCCGTCGTCCTCGGCGCACGCGGCTCCTTCTTCGCGCCTCGCGGCCGCTTCGCTCCGCCCAGCCACGCGTGCGCCGCCGCCCTCAGCCGCGCCGGCGTGCTCTGTCCCGCCGCCTTCGGCGTGTTCTGCCCCGTCGTCCTCGGCGCGCGCGGCTCCTTCTTCGCGCCTCGCGGCCGCTTCGCTCCGCCCAGCCACGCGTGCGCCGCCGCCCTCAGCTGTGCTGGCGCGCTCTGCCCTGCCGTCTTCGATCCGCGCCGCCGCTTGGCCGCGGCATCAGCCACCGTCACGACCACTCCCCGCGTCTACCTCATCCGCCCCGGCGGACGGCGCGGCGGCGCCTTCAGGAGGCGGCTCTTCCACCTCCGAGGGCATCGCTGCGGCGTCTTCGGGAGGCGCTTCCTCGACCGCTGCAGGCGGCGCCGCGGCATCTTCGGGAGGCGCTTCCTCGACCGCTGCAGGCGGCGCCGCGACGTCTTCCAAGCGTGGTTCGTCCGCTTCGACGAACGAATCCGCATCCTCGGGTGCCGGCTCGTCCGCTTCGACGAACGGCGCCGACTCCTCGGGCGCCGACTCGTCCGCTTCCACGAACGGCGCCGCCGTCTCTTCCGACGCCGGCTCCTCCGCTTCCACGAACGCTGCCGCCGCATCCTCGGGCGCCGACTCGTCCGCTTCCACGAACGGCGCCGCCGCATCTTCCGACGTCTCTTCCGACGCCGGCTCCTCCGCTTCCACGAACGCTGCCGCCGCATCCTCGGGCGCCGACTCGTCCGCTTCCACGAACGGCGCCGCCGCATCTTCCGACGTCTCTTCCGACGCCGGCTCCTCCGCTTCCACGAACGGCGCCGCCGCATCTTCCGACGCCGGCTCCTCCGCTTCCACGAACGGCGCCGCCGCATCTTCCGACGCCGGCTCCTCCGCTTCCACGAACAGCGCCGCCACATCCTCCGTCGCGGGCTGCTCCCCGGCCACCTCGGACGCGCCGCTCGCCCCCGCGGCCAGCTCCACGAGCGCCGGGCGCTCCGCCTCGCCGCCGCCGACCGCCGCCGGCTCGCGGTCGCCGGCAGGCGGCGCGCCGCCCTCCTCGCGCCCGAGCGCCTCGATCGGAGCTGCCGCGGGCGCGCCGTCCAGGAGCTCCGCCGTCTCTGGCGGCGCGCCGTCCGTCACCGCGAGCTCGATGTGGATCGGCGCCAGCGGGTCCGTCTGGTGCACGCGGATGAGCTTCAGCTTGCACATCTCGAGCACGGCCAGGAACGTGATCACGACCTCGAAGCGAGGGATGACGCCCCCCTTCGAGACGCTGTCGAGCAACAGATCCTCGAACCGCATCGCCCGCCGCGCCGAGAGCTTCTCCGTCAGCTCCACGATGCGATCCGTGATGCTGATCCGATCGAAGACGACCTCGTGATCGATCTGGACGTTCGTCCGCTTCAGCACCCGCTCGAACGCGTCGAGCAGGCTGAAGATGTTCGACGGCGCGAACGGCGCCGGCCCCTTCGGCACCTCGCTCTCGCTCATGCCGCGCGTGAACACGTCGCGACCCAGCGTGCCCCGCTCGGCCAGCTCCGCCGCCGCGAGCTTGTACTTCTGGTACTCCAGGAGCCGCCGGACGAGCTCGGCCCGCGGATCCTCCTCCTCGCCAGGCATCCCGTCGTCGTCCTGCCCCGCAGGCACGCTCGGCAGCAGCATCTTCGACTTGATGTGCGCGAGCGTCGCCGCCATCACGAGGTACTCGCTCGCCAGATCGATCGAGAGCGAGCGCATGATCTTCAGGTACTCGAGGTACTTCTCCGTGACGAAGCTCACGGGGATGTCGAGGATGTCGAGCTCGTGCTGCTGGATGAGGTGCAGCAGCAGATCGAGCGGCCCCTCGAACGTCGGGAGCTGGACGACGTACTCGCCCTCGCGCGGCCCCGCGTCCTCCGCCGCGCCCGGCGCCCCGGCGGCCGCCGCGCGCGCGGCGCCGTCGCGCGCAGCGGCATGGCGGGCGGCCGCGTCGCGGGCCGCGGGCGCAGGGGCGGCGCTCGCGCTACCACGCCCCTTGCCGCTGCGCGCCCTCGCGGCGCCCGCCTTCGAACCGCTCACGCCGCGACCGTAGTCGCAAGGCGCCGGTCGGTCCACGCCCTCGCGCCCCCCGGGCGCGCGGCGCGCCAAAACTCCGCTCCGTCCGGGAATTTGTCGCGGGAGCGGTGCTAGACTCGGCGCTGTCGATGAAGCCGTCCCCCGCGAAGAGCTGCCCCTCGTGCGGTGAGCGCTACGACGCGGGCGTGCTCTTTTGCCCGCGCGACGGCACGCCGCTCGCGAGCTCGCGCAAGAGCGCGGCGTTCGGCGCCTCCGAGCGCGACCCCTACCAGGGCCTCACGCTCGAGGGGCAGATCCAGATCCATCACCTCATCGGCATCGGCTCGATGGGCCGCGTCTACCGCGCGTTCCAGGCGGGGATCGAGCGCGACGTCGCCGTGAAGATCCTCCACCGCGAGCTCAGCACCAACGCCGAGCTCGTGAGCCGCTTCCACCGCGAGGCCAAGATCGCGAGCCGGCTCGTCCACGCGAACGTCGTCCAGGTGCTCATGACCGGGAGCATCCCCTCCACGGCCGACGCCAGGATCGGCGGCGAGCTCTACCTCGTGATGGAGCACCTCGACGGCATCTCGCTGCTCTCCGCGCTCGCCGCGGCGGGCGCCGCCGGCGAGAGCGAGGCGCTCCCGCTCCCGAGGGCGCTCCACGTCATCCTCCAGGTCTGCGACGCGGTCGGCGAGGCGCACGCGCAGGGCATCGTCCACCGGGATCTCAAGCCCGAGAACATCATGCTCGTCCGCCGCGGCGAGGATCCGGACTTCGTCAAGGTGCTCGACTTCGGCATCGCCCGCTTCGACTGGGCCGACAAGGCGCTGACGACCCAGGCCGGGCTCATCTTCGGCACCGCCAAGTACATCTCGCCCGAGGGCGCCGAGGGGCAGCGCGTCGGCCCGCCCGCGGACGTCTACTCCATCGCGACGATGCTCTACCAGTGCCTCGCCGGGCGCGCGCCCTTCGAGGGCGACTCGCCCGTCGCGCTGCTCGTCCAGCACACCCACGCCCCGCCGACCGACCTGCGCAGCATCGCGCGGTCGAGCTACGTGCCCGCGCCCATCGCCGAGGTCGTCATGAAGAACCTCGCGAAGCGGCCCTCGGAGCGGGCCCCCGACGCGCGCGCCCTCGGCCGCGCCCTCGCCCTCGCCGTGCGCGCGAGCGGCCTCGACCCCGACGAGATCGCCGCCCAGCCGGGCCTCCTGCGCGCCAGCCCGGTCATGAGCCTGGCCTCCAAGTCGCGCACCCGGTCGCTCGACCTCTCCCCCGCCTTCGCCGCGAAGATCGGCGGCATCGCCGCGCCCACGCTGGAGAGCGCGCGCATCTCGGACCTCGATCCGCTCCAGCCGGACCCCGAGGCCGACTTCTTCGGCGACCCCGCGTCGTCGCGCCGCGGCGAGGGCCGCCCCTCCCCGAGCAGCGGCGGCGCGAGCCCCTCGTGGACGTCCCCGCCCGCCGCGTCGCTGGCCGACCGGCCCTCGCGCGGCTCGCACCCCTCCTCGCCGGCGCTCGTCGAGCCGGGCGAGCGTCTCGCCGCGGGGCCGCGCGCCTCGCGGACCTCGGCGCACGACGACGTGGCGGAGGAAGATCCCGCGCGCACGCCGATCGGCCTCGACGTCGACCCGCCGCGCGACTCCGCGCCGGTCCCGTCGACCATGCAGGGCCTCGAGTCCGCCGCGCGGTCGCTCCCCCGCCGCGCCGTGATCGCCCGCACGGCCGCCCTGCTCGCGTGCGCCGCCGCGGTGGCGTTCGTCGTGTTCGTCGGCGGCCGGCACCTCGGCGCCTTCGGGGGGCCGGCCGCGGGCGGCTCGCTGGAGCAGCACGTCGAGCGCGCGCGCGACTGCATGAGCAGGCACGCGTGGGACACCCCGCCCGGCGAGAACGTGAAGGACATCATCGCGCAGGCGCTCGCCCGGTGGCCGGCCGACGCGCGCGTCGCCGCGCTGCGCCGGGAGTCGTCCGAGCGCATGGTCGCCGACGCCCTCGGACGCAAGTACGCCGGCGACAGGGCCGGCGCGCTCCGGCTCGCGAGGCTCGCGCTCGAGCTGCGGCCGGAGCTCACCACCGCCCAGCACCTCGCCGCCGAGCTCTCGAGCAGCCCCGAGCCGGCGCCCGCGCAGGACCCGTCGCCGCAGATCGCCCCGCTGCGCTCCGGGGCCCCGAGCGCAGGACCCGGTTCCCGGCCGCCGCCGCGCGCGCTCGTGTCCGTCGAACGCCGCGGCGCGGCCGCCGCCCCGCCGGCCCCCTCGAGCGCACCGACCTCGACCGCGCCGGCGCCCCGGGCGACCTCGTCGAACGCTCCCGCGCCCGGCAAGGCGGGCGCCGCCCCGCCGCCGGCGAACGCGCCGCCGGCAGACGCGGCGCCGGCCAGCGCGCCCGCACCGGTGCTGCCGCCGCCGCCGCCGCCGTTGCCGGCGGACGCCGTCGCGCCGCTCCCCTCCTCGACAGGTCCGTGGCTATAATCGACGGAAGGTGAATCAAGGCGGCCGGTACCCGATGTCACGAATGCCCGCCGCCCCCAGCGCGCCGTCGGCGCGCAGCCTCCCACCGCCCCGCGTCGAGCGAGCGCGCGCCCTGTCGGCGCGCGGCGCGGCGGCGGGCGCGGCGATCGCCCTGCTCCTGCTCTCCGCACCGGGTCGCGCCGACGAGAGCAGGGCCGCCCGCCGGGCCGCCGCCGCGCGCGAGCGCGGCCGCCCCTACACCATGGTCGAGGTGGGCACCGGGGTGATGACGCTCCCCGGCGCCGACGTCTGCCCCCACTCGGCCTCGGAGTGCGAGCAGGGCGAGACGAGCATCTCCTTCGGCATCCACAACCTCTACCGCTGGCGCGACATCGGCTTCGGCGCGGGCATCTTCTGGGCGGCGACGCTGAGCTCCGAGGGGGCGCGCGGCGCGCCGGAGCTCGAGCGCGACCACTCGCGCCGCTACTTCATGGTCGAAGGGCTGTTCCGTTACTACGGGATCCGCATGCCCACCTGGGAGTGGTGGGCCGGCGCCACGCTCGGCGGCATCGTCGTGAACGACTCCTGGTCGGTCAAGGCGGACCGCGAGCCGTACTCGGACACGGCCTACGTCGGCCCCAGGGCCGCGACGCTCAGCACCGAGGGCGTCGCCGCGGGGCTCGCGGCCGGCGGCGAGTGGACCTTCGCCGCGAACTGGAGCCTCGGGGGCCACCTCCGCTACTCGAGCTGGTTCCTCCCGGAGGACCGCAAGCGCTCGCCGACCGGCGATCTCGCCTCGCTCTCGAAGCGGGTCGACATGTTCAACATCGGTCTGGTCATCGCGTACGGCGTGGCGCTCTGAGCGCGCGCGCGGCGCGCCGGCCCGAGCCGCCGCAGTTGACGCGACATCGCCGGGTCTGTACGCCTCCTCGCCCGGTCCCATCCTCACGAGGAGCCCCCGATGCCGCTCAATCTGTCGAACGTCGGCCACACGACCAAGCCCCGCGCGTTCACCTACGACTGGAAGACCCTGGCGACGTACGCGCTCGGCATCGGCGCCAAGCGCGACGAGCTCGGGTACCTCTACGAGGGCGCGCCGGGCGGCATGAAGGTCTACCCGACGTTCGGCGTCATCCCGTCCCAGGACGCGGCGTTCGAGGTGCTCGAGGTCGCCGGCGCCGAGCTGTCGCAGATCGTGCACGGCGGGCAGACGCTCCGGGTCCACCGCCCGATCCCGACGAGCGGCACGCTGGTCACGACCGCCACCCTGTCGGCCATCTACGACCTCAAGAAGTTCGCGCAGGTGATCGTCGAGACGAAGACGACGCTCGACGACGCGCCGCTCTTCGACACGGTGTGGTCGATCATCGCGCGCGGCGCCGGCGGGTTCGGCGGGCCGCGCCCGCCGCACGCCGAGGCCGAGGCCCCCGTGCCGAAGAACCGCGAGCCGGACTGGGTGGTCGAGGAGACGACGACGCCGGAGCAGGCGCTGCTCTACCGGCTCTCGGGCGACCACAACCCGCTGCACGCCGACCCGGAGGTCGCCGAGAAGGCGGGCTTCGCGCAGGGCCCCATCCTGCACGGCCTCTGCACGTACGGCTTCGCCGCGCGGGCGATCATCCAGAAGGCGGCCGGCGGCGACGCGAGCCGGCTGCGGGCCTACGGCGCGCAGTTCCGCAAGCCGGTGTGGCCCGGCGACACGCTCGTCACCCAGGGCTACGCGCTCGACAACGGCAAGATCGCGGTGGTCACCTCGGTCAAGGGGCGGCCCGATCCGGTGCTCACGAGCGCGTGGGCGGAGATCGGCTGACGCCCGGCGCGACCGCGTGCTAAGGGCCGAGGCCCGGATCAGGGAAGCGATATGAGCAAGAAGAGCGAGCACCACAAGGCCAAGGACGACGAGGATCTCGAGGACGACGACGAGTCGACCGACGAGGACGACGGGGAGGTGGGCAAGACGAGGGCCGCCGCGGTCCGTGGCCATGGCCACGCGCACGACGACGACGACGAGCCGGAGGACGACGGCACCGAAGCGGAGGACCCCTACTGGTGGACGCCGCACGCGGTGCTCAGCGCGCTCGTGCTCATCGGGCTCCTCGGCTTCGTCGGCATGTTCAACAAGACGCCGCTCGCCCGCCTCGCCGCCCCTGTCGCTCCGGAGCCCGAGGAGACGCACGTGCAGGCGGCCGCCACCCCGGCCACGCCTGCGCCCAAGCCTCGCCCGGCCGCCTCGGCGCAGCCGCCCCGGGAGATGTTCGGCGCGAAGCACCTGCTCGTCATGTACAAGGGGAGCCGCCGCGCGCCCCCGACGATCGAGCGCACGAAGGACGAGGCCAAGGCCCGCGCGACCGAGGCCATGAAGAAGGCCAAGGCCGATCCGAGCAAGTTCGCGGACATCGTGAAGGAGTACTCGGACGAGCCGGGCGCGGACAAACGCGGCGGCGACCTCGGCAAGTTCCCGAAGGGGGCGATGGTGCCGGAGTTCCAGGCCGGCCTCGAGAAGATCAAGGTCGGCGAGGTGAGCGACCTCGTCGAGACCCCGTTCGGCTTCCACGTCATCCTGCGCACGCAGTGACCGCAGGCCCGCGCCGGCGCGCTCCTCGGCGCGCCGCGCGCGCGCTCCTCGGCACGCCGCGCGCGCCACGCGCCGTCCCCGCCGCGCCCCTCAGCGCGCGACGAGCTTCTTCAGCCGCGCCGCCTTCTCGTCCTTCCCCAGCGTCAGCTTGGCGTGCTCGTCGGACGTCATGCCGCTGCGGAGCACGCGGGACTCGTCCCCGACGCCGTAGACGGTCTTGTCGGCGCGGGCGAAGAGCCACTCGGTCGCGGGGCCCTCGCCCTCCTTGTGCATCAGGCGCACCGCGCCGTCGCCGATGCCCTTCTCCCTGGCGGCGCCCGGCAGCTTCGACAGCGTCGACAGCACGTCCTTCGCCTGGTCGACGTCGTCGCGCACGACCGCCACCACCCGGTAGCGCTTGTCGCCTTCCTTGTAGTACCCGAACGCGCCGGGCCCCGCGCCGTCGACGCCGAGCACGTCCTTGGTCTCGTAGCGGATCCCGAGCGGGATCAGGTTGTCCGGCGGCAGCGCCGCCGCGGCCGGCGGCAGCGCCGCCTCGCCGGGCAGCTTCGAGCCCATCTCCTTCACGAGCCCGGGCAAGACCTTCTCGCTCGACGCCTTGAGCGCCGCCTCGGCCAGCGCCTCGTCGTTGTACGTGATCTCGGCGAGGTACTGCCCGCGCCAGAGGTACACGTTCCCGACCCCCATCGCCGCCGCGCCGCCGCCGTCGATGGGCCGCGGCGTGGCCTCGTCCGCGGGGTCGCCGTCGCCCACGGTGCGCTTCGTGAACATGCCGTAGGCGCCCTCGGTGGAGCCGAACTTCGAGAGGTGCACGTCGACGGTCGCGGTGCCGCCGCTGCCGCTCACGTACCGCGCCTCGACCACCCGGCGGACCCCGAAGCCCTTGTAGATCTCGCACTCCCCGTCGAACATGTCGCAGATGCTGTCGAGCGGCAGCGGCGCCGATTCGCCGAACGTCTTCTCGGCGCCGTTCGGGTCGAGGCAGAACCCGCCCGTCGTGCGCGGGAAGAACGGCGCGCTCGCCGCGTCGCCGATCGTCCCCCCGCCGCCCGCGCAGGCCGCGGGCCTGGCGGCCGGCGCGGGCGGCGGCGGCGCGCCCTGGGGCTCGTCCTTCTTGCAGCCCGCGGCGCACAGCGCGGCCGCGACCGCCCCGGCGAGCACCACGGAGCGCGCCGCGCGGGCGCGCGAGGCCCCCGCTCCACCTCCAGCACGCGCGCTGGGCGCAGGGTCAACGCTCAAGGAACACCTTTCCGGCGAGAATCGCATGGCCCGTTCGCCTTGCACCTTTTTTCATAACGACGCAATCGTTAGCGCCCGCCGCCGGACACTTTGAGGAATTCGTTATGCAATTCCACAGTTTAGCGCGCGCAACACAGGGCATGCGGCTTGCCTTTGCCGGGCCTCCGGTGCGTTCCTTCTCCTGTTCGCGACCCCCTCCTCGCGGCCCCGGCCGCCGCCCGGCGTGCCCTCCGCGGGCGCGCGCGCGGCGCCGCGGCGGCGCGCGCGGCTTCACCCTCCCCGAGCTGCTCGCCGTGGTCATCCTCATCGGCATCCTCGCGGCCATGGCGTCGCCGAGCTTCATCAACGCCATGCGCGATCGCCGCGTGAACCGCGCCGCCATGGAGATCAGCGGCGTCTACCGCCTCGCGCGCTACCGGGCGCTCGGGCGCGGGACCGCGGTCCTCGTGCGGTGGACGGCCTCGACCGGCCTGTTCGAGGTGCGCGAGGCGCTGGTCCAGGACGTCGGCGGCTCGCTGATCGCGAACAGCTGCGCCAACGCCACCTGGACGGATCCGGCGACGACGGCGCAGGTCACGCGGCTGCACACCGCGGGCGTCGAGCTCGCGGAGGTGGAGCTCCGCGACCCCTCCGGCACCGACGGCACCGTGCAGCCGCAGGCCGACGTCTGCTTCACCGCGCGGGGCCGGACGTTCGTCCGTTACGATTCCACGTCCGGGTTCACGCCGCTGGTCGGGGCGCTCCGGGTGAACGTGACCAACACCAAGACCACGCTGCTGCGCCGGGTCTTCATCCCGCCGAACGGCGTCGCGAGGCTCGCCCTGTGAGCGCGCGCAGGCCGGGGAGCGGCGGGTACACGCTCATCGAGGTCATGGCGGCGCTCGGCGTGCTCGCGCTCGGCGCCACCGGGGTGGTCGCGCTCCAGAAGGCGACGCTCATCAGCAACACGAACGCGCGGAACATCACCGTCGCCAACACCATCGCGATGACCTGGGCAGAGCGGCTGCGCGCGGACGCGCTCCAGTGGAACGACCCCGGCGGGATCCCCGATCTCGCCGACACCGACTGGGTCGTGACCACGTCCACCCAGCCGTTCCCGATCAAGGTGGCGCCGGCGCCGGTCCTCGGGCTCGGGGCGCCGAGCGCCGACGTGATCGGCACGGACATCTTCGCCGGCGACCCCTCGGCGGCCGCGTTCTGCACGCACCTCCGCTTCCGCCAGTTCACCGACACGGGCGGGGGGCCGCTCTGGCGCAGCCTCGTCCGCGTCGAGATCCGCGTCCTCTGGGAGCGGAGCGGCGGCCGGATCGACTGCGGGGTCGACCCGGCCACCGTCGACGCGCAGCCGGACCGCTACGGCGCGGTCTACCTGACGACGAGCGTCCGCAGGAACACGAGCCAGCGCTGATGATGAACCGCCGACGCCCCACCCCCGCGCGGACGCGCGCGCGACGACAGCGACAGCGAGGCTTCACGCTCGTCGAGCTGCTCGTGGCCATGGCCGCCGGGCTCCTCGTCTCGATGGCCGCCTTCCTGCTCTCGAAGAACGCGACCCGCTTCTTCCAGAACGAGGCGAGGGCCTCCGCCTCGCACCTCGCGGCGACGCTCGCGATGAACCGGATCGTCGCGGATCTCCAGCGCGCGTCGCACCTATCGTCCCCGAACGTGCAGCGGGATCCGTTCGTCTGCGGGAGCCCGGGCAC
Source organism: Sorangium cellulosum (assembly GCF_002950945.1). Classification (GTDB taxonomy): domain Bacteria; phylum Myxococcota_A; class Polyangia; order Polyangiales; family Polyangiaceae; genus Sorangium; species Sorangium cellulosum_E. Next base: position 3,234,404 of record NZ_CP012673.1, on the reverse strand, counting down.
GTGGCCCGACGGCATGCGGCGCATCGCGGGCGTCGCGATCCAGCGCCGCGGGTCGGTGTTCCTCAACCCGGCGGATCTCGGCCACAGCATCGCGAACAGCCTCTGGCCGGACTCCCTCGTCGTCGGCGGCAGCTTCAACACCACCGAGCAGTTCTATTTCAACAGCATCAACTGCACGGCCGGGGGCTGCGTCGTCAACATCGACCCTTTCAGCGGCGCCGTGCAGCGGACGCTCGCCCGCGAGAGCGGCGGCGGGGAGAGCCTGAGCGACATCTTCCGCGTCGGGCGCGTCCTGCGCCTCAAGATCCTCGGGCAGAGCAAGACCATGTATGGAGTCATCCAGGGCTCCGTGGTGGCCGGCGTCCCGCCCGCCACCATCCAGGTCAACCTGGCGACCACCCCCGCGCTGCCGCAGCTCCAGACCTTCGGCGATTGCGGAGTGAGCAGCGGGTTCAACGGCGCCGGCGGGTTCGCCAACCCGGTCTCGCGCGTCCGCTACGAGATCCAGAGCCTGCTCAGCGACCCGACCTACGCTCCGCTCGTGGCGCCCGTCAACGCGGCGATGACCGGCGACAACGGGCGCACCGAGCTCGTCCGGGTCGAGCTCGACGCGGACGATCAGCCGATCGACGGGACGCGCGAGCTCATCGCCGAGTACGCCGTCGACCTCAAGTTCGGGCTCTCCGCCACGAGTGGACCGGAGGGCGGGCCCTTCGACAACGGCGTGACCAACCCGCAGATCATCCGGTATCCGATCACCTCGCCGGTCGAGAACCCCAACGTGTACCTGATCGGCGCCGACAACACCCAGCCAGGCGCCGCGCCGGAGCGCGTCCGGACGGTCCAGGTCCGGCTCTCGGTCCGCTCCCGGGCGCCCGACCGCAGCGCCTTCATCGCCGCCGGCCCCGACGGCCGCAGGAATCGATTTCTCATCCCTGGCATCGTCGCCGGCGTGAACACCCCGGCGGCCGCCGTGCCCGCCGGAGCCCCTCCGGTGTTCGCCCGGATGCGCACGCTCTACGCCGACGTCGCGCTCCCCAACCAGGCGGTCGTCCCATGGTGAACGCAACGATGAACGCAGGGGTCAACGCAAGGAGAGCGAGGGTCTCACGGCGCACCGGAGAGCGGGGCGCCGCGGTGTTCGTCGTCGTGCTGGTCATCTCGATGCTCACCGCGATTGGCGTCTTCGCGGCGCACGCCGCCACGCTGTCGACGATCGCCAGCGGCCATGAGCGGCAGATGACGCAGACGCACTACGCCACGGAGTACGCGATGTCGCTGGTGCTCGCCGACCTCGAGAGGGCCGGCAGCCTGAACGAGATCGACGCCGCGGTCCACCAGTCGACGCTCGCCGGCTTCCCGCCGCAGTGCTCGGTCCCGACGCTCGACACCACGCCGTATTGCTTCTCGTTCATCCCGAGGACGCTCCAGGCCAAGGCCGCAGAGGACCTCATCGAGCCGCCCGTGCCGGGCAGCCCGGTGGCCGCCGAGCCGGGGAGCCTCGGCCTCGCCAACGTCAGCTGGAACTTCAAGGTGGAGCTGGCCGACAAGACAGCAGGGATCGCCGGCCCCGCGGGGATGGACGAGACCTCGTCCGGCGCCGTGAACGTCAAGTACTGCATGGTCACCCTGAACGCGCGCGGCCTCCTCTGGCCCAACGCGACGAGCGATGAGGCCGACGACATCGCCAACGCCGGCAGCCAGGAGTCCCTGAGCGCCCACCTCACCTTGCCCTGCTCGACCCAATGATCCGGGAGCACACGATGCGAAACCTGGCGAAGGTACTTGTCACGACGGGCTCCGCGGCGACCCTTGGCCTCGTCTCCTTCCGTGCCCACGCGCAGGCCGCCGACGTCGAGCCGCCGCTCCCCAACGTCCTCCTGCTCGTCGACACGTCGGGCTCGATGGAGAGGACGGTGGCGGGCGGGGAGCCGGACTGCACCCCGCTCTCGCCCCCCGCCAACGAGAACCTCAAGAGCCGCTGGGCGAAGCTCGTCGAGTCGCTCACGGGCCCGATCCCGAACTTCTCGTGTTACGCGCAGCCGCGCACGAGCGCCGCGTTCGTCCAGGAGTTCAGCCTCGGGACGGTGGAGCCCTACGACAAGGACTACTACATCCCGTTCCACCGCCTGCTCTCCGCCGGCTGCACGCCGGGCCCGGGGCCGACCGAGGACACGATCGGGTACCACACCTACAACGACGCGTTCCAGAGCTGCCCGGCGTGGACGCAGCCGCCGACCGGCCTGCTCGACGTCTACCGCGACCGGATCCGGTTCGGGCTCATGACCTTCGACACGCTCCCGGACGCGAGCACCGGGCTGCTCGGCGGCACGCCGGATCACGCGGGCGGCATGGAGGGGATGTGGAGCTACTTCCCCGAGTTCCAGACGGGCGGGTTCCCGGCGCGGGGCAACCCGCCCGACTGCGCCGTCGAGGACGTCGAGGTCGGCGCCAGGAACCCCGCCGCGCCGCTCTGGGAAGGGCCGCTCGTGCCCTTCCCGGACTTCACCGCGCCGATCACCGACGTCCACGCGACCAACACGCGCATCCAGGACGCGCTCATCGCGACGCGCCCCTACGGCGCGACGCCGATCGCGGGGATGTTGTCCGACGCGCGCCACTACATCCTCGGCGACGGGACCACGTGGCAGGGCCGGCCGCTCGGGCCGCGCGACGATCCGTACATCGCCGGCGGCTGCCGCAAGACGTCGATCGTGCTCATCTCGGACGGCGAGCCGAACCTCGACCTGCGCCCGAGCTGCGCGCAGGCCCCCGGCTCCGGCCCCGAAGGGACGGGCTGTCCGTACGAGGAGCCGCACGTCATCGCGCACTCGCTCAACAGCAACATCAACCCGAACCGGCGCGTCCGGACTTACACGGTCGGGTTCGGCCTCTCCACCGAGGCGGGGACCGACTGCGCGACGATCGCCGAGTCCGATTTCGAGACGGGCGGGCGCTGCGACGGCGCCACGGGGGCGCTCAAGGCGTGCTGCACGCTCTCGCGCATCGCGATCGAGGGCGGGACCGATCACGGCTACTTCCCGGACGACGCCAACGAGCTCTCCGCCGTGATGTCGCAGATCTTCGCGCACATCGCGGCGAACTCGACGAGCCGCACCCTGCCCGTCTTCGCCACGGCGGCCGCGACGGGGAACACCGGCAGCACCGCCGAAGGGGTCGCGTACCAGTTCTCGTCCTCGTTCAGCCCGCCGCCGGACGGCTCGCTCTGGACCGGCAACCTCGAGCGCAAGCGCTTCGTCTGCGAGACGGTGAACGGCGTGCTCACGACCCAGCTGGAGGACATCGACCCCGGCAAGGGCGACGATTTCGGGGCGAACGTGAGCTCCAACGACCCCGCGAACCCGCGCCGCTTCTTCAGCGTGATCGGCACGCCCGACGCGGGCGCCATCTGGTCGACGCGCACGATCCGCCCCGCGGCCGCCGCCGACGACGATCTCAGCGACTACACGGGCACGGTGACCGGCAGCGGCGCGCCGGTGCCCGCCGCGGCGTTCGCGGAGGATCTCGCCAACGCGCCGCGCGCGCTCGAGCTCGACCCGAGCATGCCGCTCCCCTCGCAGTGCTCGGGCGGGCTGCAGACCACGACCGCCGAGGGCTGCGCCGAGCGCATCATCGAGTGGGCGACCGGCGAGCCGATGCCGTCGAACGTCGCCAGCCGCGACGGCAACGAGCTCGGCAGCATCTACCACTCCACCCCGGTCGTCATGGGGCCCCCGCGCGACTTGATCCCCGACGAGTCGTACCAGCTCTTCGCGGAGGCCCAGGCGAACCGGCCGCTCGTGCTCTACACCGCGACGACCGACGGGCAGCTGCACGCCTTCCAGGTGGCCCCGTCGACCGCGGCCGACGCGCTCAAGGTGGACCGGCTCCAGAACAACGAGCTCTGGTCCTTCCTGCCGCCCTACGTGCTCCCGCGCCTCCTGCCGACGTTCAACCAGCAGTCGCTCCTGCTCGACGGCGCGCCCGTCGTGAAGAACGTCGTCTTCGAGCGCACGGCGGCGCAGGCCGCGGCCGCGGGGACGGCCGCCGGCGCGGCGTGGCGCACGGTGCTCGTCGCCAGCGGCGGCGCGGGCGGCAGCTTCTACTACGCGCTCGATGTGACCGACCCGCGCAACCCGCAGTTCCTCTGGCAGCTCTCCACGGACCGCAGCGGCAACCCGCTGTTCGGCGAGACGCCGCCGACGCCGGCGATCGCGATGGTGGAGGTCGAGCAGGGCGGCGAGATCCGGGAGGTCTCGGTCGCCATCCTCGCCGGCGGCACCGCGCCCAAAGACACGAGCTCGTGCCCGCGGCAGAACACGACGACGCCGGTCTTCTTCCCGACCGGCAGCTTGGGTGTCCGCGGCTCGGTGCGGTGCTGGGGCACCGCGCGCACCAACGGGGTCGTCGGCCCGTCGCGCTCGCTGACGATCGTCCGGCTCGACACCGGCGAGGTGCTCCGCACCTTCCGCGGGCACTCCTCGGAGGCGCCGGCCTCGATCGCGTCGACGCTGACCACCGTGGTCGACTTCGACTCGCCGATCAGCGGCGTCCCCGTGGCGTTCCCGTCGCAGGTCGGCCAGGTCGCCGATCGCATCTACGTCGGGGACGCCGACGGGACGCTCTGGCGCGTCAACCTGTCGCGGCCGAACCCGGCCGACTGGACCGTGGATCTCGCCTGGGATGCCTACTCGTTCCCGGGCGACACGGCCGCGAGCAGCCAGCCGATCCAGACGACGCCGATCGTGAGCCTCGATCCGCTGGGCAACAAGGTCATCCTGTTCTCCACCGGCGATCAGGAGGCGTTCACGGCGGGCGGCGCGATCGAGACGCGGGCCTGGTCCGTGACCGAGAAGCCGCACTCCGGGAGCTTCCGCGTGAGCGAGAACTGGGTCATCCCCTTCACGGAGGGCAAGCGCGTGACCGGGCCGATCTCCCTCTTCAACGGCTGCGCGTACTTCTCGACGTTCACGCCGGCGGCGCCCGGGACCTACGCGTGCGCGGACGGGCTCGGCTCGATCTGGGGCGTCGACTACCTGTACGGCCAGGCGGGGACCCCGGCCGCGTACCCGAACGCCTGCCTCCGGGTCGATCCGCGGGCGCCGGCCCAGCACTTCGAGCATCAGTCGCCGGGCACGATCGTCTTCGGCGTGGCCGTGACCCAGAAGCCGACCTGCGTGGACGTGGAGACCTTCTCCGATCCCTACTTCGGCGCGCAGACCGTCATCCGCCAGGCCAGCGCGCCCGAGTACCAGCTCGTGTTCCACACCGGCGCGGCGGGCGCGGAGGACGCCCAGGGGGCCGAGGCGCGCACCTCGGTGAGGACGCTGCCGCCGCCGAACACCGTGGTCAGGGTGGACTCGTGGGCGAGCATCATCGAATGACGCGCGCCCGCCTGCCGCGCGCCGCCGGGGCGCTCGCCGCGCTCGCCGCCTGCGCGGCGCCTTTGCCGCTCGCCTGCCGCAGCGGCGCCGACGCGCCCGCGCCCGCGCCGCCCGCGAGCGAGGTGCCGGCGCCGAAGCCGCCGGTGGATCAGGCGCTGCCGGGCGAGCTCGCCGAGGGGATCGAGCAAGCGTTCGGCTTCCCCATCCCCCGGCGCATGAAGGTGCGCGCGCGTTTCCCCGACGCGGTCTTCGCGATCGGGGAGATCCCGGCCGAGCGGGTGGCCAACTACGTGCGCGCGCGTGTCCTCGCCGGCAGCGTCGAGACCGGGCCGGCGAAGACGATCTTCGCGCAGGCGACCGTGAAGGCCGCGCCGCAGCGGAGAATCCGGATCGAGGTGGTCTCGCGCGCGCACGTCTCGGAGCTCGTCGTTCGGGACGAGACCCGGCCGCCGCCGGAGCCGGGGCTCTCCGTCGAGGAGCGGTGGCGCCGGACCGGGCTCACGCCGGACGGCAAGGTCCTCGATCCCACCCGCCTCGAGTGAGGCGCGCGCGAGGGCGAGCGCCTCGCTGCGAGCAACACGCGGAAGGATCCCGGGCACGGCCGCGACCGCTCCGACGCCCTGCGCCGCGAGGGGGCGCCTCGCCAGTCGACAACCTCGGCCATTCGAAGTAGATCGCGGCCGTGTCGACCAAGACGCCGCTCCCCACCGCTCCGCTCCGCAGGACCCCGCTCTATGACGAGCACATCAAGCTCGGCGGGCGCATGGTCCCGTTCGCCGGCTGGGAAATGCCGGTCCAGTACAAGGGCGTGACCGAGGAGCACAAGGCGGTGCGCTCCGCCGCCGGGCTCTTCGACGTCTCGCACATGGGCGAGATGATCCTGAGCGGCGAGCACGCCGGGCAGGTGGTCGACTACCTCATCACGAACGACGCGCGGAAGCTGGAGGACGGTCACGCGCTCTACACGGTCGCGTGCAACGAGGCCGGCAACATCCTCGACGACCTCATCGTCTACCGGATCGACGCGCGGCAGTGGCTCATCGTCTGCAACGCCTCGAACCGCGACAAGATCTCCGCCCACCTCCGGAGCGCCGCGCAGAACCACTGCAGCTTCGAGGACGCCTCGGACCGGACGGCGATGATGGCGCTCCAGGGGCCGAAGGCGCTCGACATCGCCGCGCTCGCGGGCGGCGACGGCGCGGCCCTGCGCGAGCTGCCGCCCTTCCACTTCCGCGACGCGACGCTCGCCAACGTCCGGTGCACCGTGGCCCGCACCGGCTACACGGGCGAGGACGGCATCGAGATCTTCTGCTCGCCCTCCGACGCGCAGCGGCTCTGGCGAGCGCTGATGGAGCTCGGCGGCCCGCTCGGGATCGAGGCGACGGGCCTCGGCGCGCGCGACACGCTCCGCCTCGAGGCGCGCCTGTCGCTCTACGGCAACGACATCGACGAGACCACGAACCCGATCGAGGCGGGCCTCGGCTGGGTGGTGAAGCTCGACAAGGGCGACTTCGTCGGGCGCGCCGCGCTCCAGCGCGTCAAGGACGAGGGGCCGACGCGCAGGCTGGTCGGCTTCGAGATGGTCGGGCGCGGCATCGCGCGCCACGGCTACCCGCTGCTCGACGCGAGCGGCGCGAAGGTCGGCGTCTGCACGAGCGGCAGCCCGGGGCCGACCGTCGGCAAGAACATCGGGCTCGGCTACGTGCCGGCGTCGATGGCGAAGATCGGGACCCCGCTCCAGGTCGACTGCCGGGGGCGCACGATCGAGGCGGTCGTGGTCAAGACCCCGTTCTACAAGCGGGCCTGATCCGCGAGGCGGCCCCGCGAGGGCGCGGGCCCCGCGCCCTCGACCGGAGCGCGCCGCGCAGCAGGCGACCCGAGACCCACGTTGGTGAAGGAGAAGAAGGCATGGCGAGCAGCGAGGATGTCCGAACGGACCGGCGGTACACGAAGGACCACGAGTGGGCCAGGCAGGAGAACGACCGCGTGGTCGTCGGGATCACCGCGTTCGCGGTCGATCAGCTCGGCGACATCACGCTGGTCAACCTCGACGTGAAGCCGGGCGACACGATCACCGCGGGCAAGGCCTTCGGCACGATCGAGAGCGTGAAGACGCTGAGCGACCTGTTCGCGCCGGTGAGCGGGAAGGTCGTGCGCGTGAACACCGACCTCGAGAGCCGCCCGGAGCTCGTCAACGAAGACTGCTACGGCCACGCGTGGATGATCGAGGTCTCGCCCTCGGATCAGGGCGAGCTCGGCGGGCTGCTGGAGCCCGCCGCCTACGCCGAGCTGCTGAAGACCGCGGCGCACTGAGCGCCCCCGAGACACGTCCGCATCACCCCAGCATCACCCCTCCCCCGCTGCAAGACCATGCGCTACCTGCCCCACACGACCGAGGAAATCAGCGCGATGCTGCAGGCCGTCGGCCTGTCGTCGCTCGAGGAGCTCTACAGCGCGATCCCGAAGGAGGCGCGCCTCACGCGCCCGCTGTCGATGGATCCGCCCCTCGACGAGCCCTCGCTCATGCGGCACCTCGAGGAGCTCGCGCAGACGAACCGCGCGGCGCGTATGCTCTCGTTCCTGGGAGCCGGCGCCTACGAGCACCATTTTCCCCCGGCCGCGGATCAGCTCCTGCTCCGGAGCGAATTCTACACGGCCTACACGCCGTACCAGCCCGAGGTCGCCCAGGGGACGCTCCAGGTGATCTTCGAGTTCCAGACGATCGTGAGCGAGATCCTCGGGCTGCCGGTGGCGAACGCCTCGATGTACGACGGCGCGAGCGCGCTCGCGGAGGCGGTGCTGATGGCGCGGCGGCTCACCGGGCGCGAGCGCACGGTGCTGTCGGAGGGCGTGCACCCCGACTACGTCGGCACGGTCGAGACGTACGTGCACGGCATCGGGACCGGCAAGGCGTCGCTGGCCCGCGTCGACGTGGGGCGCGACGGCGCGGCCGAGGTCGACGCGCTCGCGCGGGCGGTCGACGAGACGACCGCGTGTGTGGTCGTCGGGTACCCGAATTTCTTCGGGGCGGTCGGCGACATCCGGAAGGTGGCGGAGGCGTGCCACCAGAAGGGGGCGCTGCTCATCACGGTGACGCTGGATCCGTACGCGCTCGCGCTGCTGGAGTCGCCGGGCGCGCTCGGCGCGGACATCGCGGTCGCGGAGGGCCAGCCCCTCGGGCTGCCGCCGCAGTACGGCGGGCCCAACGTGGGGCTGTTCGCGTGCAGGAACGACCGCAAGTACCTGCAGCAGGTGCCGGGGCGGCTGGTCGGCGAGACGGTCGACAAGCACGGGAGCCGGGGGTACGTGCTGACGCTCGCGACGCGCGAGCAGCACATCCGGAGGGAGCGCGCGACGAGCAACATCTGCACGAACAGCGGGCTGTGCGCGACCGCGGTCACGATGCGCATGTGCATGCTCGGCAAGCGCGGGTTCGTCGAGGCGGCGAAGCAGTGCCTCGCGAAGGCCGAGCACCTCAAGCGGGAGATCGCGCGGCTCGACGGGTACTCGCTGCCGATGGCGGCGCCGACGTTCCACGAGTTCGTCGTCAAGGTCCGCGGGGGGGACGCGGGGAAGCTCACGCGGACGCTGGCGGAGAAGGGCGTCATCGCGGGGCTCGATCTCGGGCGGGTCGACGCGCGGAGGCGCGGGGAGCTGCTCGTCGCGGTGACCGAGCGGCATAGCCGGGCGGACCTCGACCGGCTCGTGCAGGCGCTCGCGGGCTTCGCGGGCTGAGGCGGCAGGCGCGGCGCGCGCGATGTCGCGTGCGCCGTTGCCCCTTGCGGTGCAGCGCCGGGGACGCCGCACCGCAGCGTGGCCGATCCCGCTCCCTGCGCAGGAGCGCCGGCAGGACGTCGCCGCGCGCTGACGAAGGCGGTGAGCGCTCCCCTGCGTTCGAATCGCTTCCCCGGTGCCCGAGCCACCCGTTTCAAGGTTTGAAAGGGCCGACTCGGGCGCCGAGTGAGCGATTTCAATCCTTGATCCGCTCCGCTGGCCCGCCGGGCCGGCGATCTCAAGCCTTGATCCGCTCCGCCGGGCCGCCGAGTCGGCCGTCTCAAGGCTTGAAAGGGCCGACTCGGCGCCCGAGTCGCCCGCTGCAACGTTTGCATCAAGCGTTGCAGCGGGCCGCAGGGCTCACGCGTCCAGCGAGGGCTGCTTGGAGGCCACGCGTACATCTTGACACCCCTGATCTGCGTCCTGCGCGCGGCGGAGCGGCCGGCAGACGCGCTCCCGCTCGCCGAGAGGGCCCTCCGCATCCAGGATGCAGCCCCTGGCGGATGCGCATCGGGCCGACCCCGGCGTCCGCGTACGCGCCCCCGGCGATCGCCGACGACGACGTGACGAACGGGAACGTGCCGTGATCGATGTCGAGGAGCGTCCCGTGCGCCCCCTGCATGCCACGTCGCAGGGTCATGGGGCCACCCCTTTGCAGGGTCATGGGGCCAGGGGGAGACGACGTGATCGGCCTCGACCATGCCCGAGACCGCGAAGCGTGTCGAGGTCCCCGGAGCCGGGCGCGAAGCGACCGGCGACGTCCCTCTTTTTTGCAGGGTCATGGGGCCACCCGGGCCCCCTGGTAGGTCCGGCGCGTCCGGCGCAGGGACCACGACGCTCAGGAGCAGGAACGTCCACCCCGCCCCCGGCGCCCCTCGCGGCCATGCTGACGAGGGTGGGCGAGGCGCGCCGAGTGGAGCGAGGGGGTCAGCGGCGCGGCCCCGGGATCGACGTGCTCGCCGGGGCCGCAGCGGTCATCGCCGCTTGTTGCGTGGATGGGTGGGCGGCTTGCTGCGCGCGGGCACTGGCGCGGCCGTGTTGCTCTCATCGAGCTTCGGCTTGAGCCGTGGCCTGTACGATTCGCCCTCGACGATGAAGTCGAACGCCGCGTTCTTGAACCGATCGACGGCGCTCTGTGCGAGCAGCACGTCGTCGAACATCGCGAGCCACTCGGCCGTATCGCGATTGCTCGTGACGATCATCGACGCATGGCCCGTGCGCTCGAGGAAGAGCTGGTAGACGTCGCGGCTCTCTTCCTTGCTCATCGCCTCGAGCGCGAAGTCGTCGAGGATGAGCAGGTCGACAGTCGTGAGCGCGACCATCTCAGCGTCGCGTGAGTTGTCGAGCCTGCTCTGGCGCAGCCTGCGCAGCATCGCGTCGGCGCGCAGGAAGCGCACGCTGTAGCCGTGCTGGCACGCGAGGTGTCCGAGCGCGTTCGCGAGGAAGGTCTTGCCCACGCCGACCGAGCCGAGGATGACGATGTGCTTGTGCTCTTCGAGAAAGCGCAGGCTCGTGAACCCACCGAGCAGACGCTTGTCGAAGCTGACCTTCGCGGTCTTGTCCCAGAGCTCCAGGCGCATGTTGGGATCGAGCCCGGCGTCGCGTACGCGGCTCTCCGTCGCGCTCGCCTCGCGGCGCGCGATCTCGTCGGTGAGCAGCATGAGCAACATCTCCTCGTGCCCCATCGACTGCTTCTCGGCCAGCAGCAACCGCTCACGCAACGTCGCTGCGATGCGGCCGAGGCGCAGGCGCTTGAGCGCGGTGACGAGCGCAGGGTCGACTTCGCTCGAGCTCATCACGCTTCCTCCTGCGTCGCGGCAGCCGCCAGCGTGCGCGTCGCGAAGTGCTCGGTGTTACGCGCGAACCGCGGCGTGGGGAGCGCAACGACCTTGCGCTCATCCGTGGTCGGCGACGCGGGCGTCTTCGCCGTCTCGAGCATGCGCGCCACGCGCTGCACGTCGACGACATCGAACGCGAGCGCGCTCTGGCAGATCGCCTCGACGCGCCCGTTGCCGAACTTGTTGCACAGCCGCAGCAGCGCATAGACGAGCCGCATGCGCGTCCACGGTAGCGGCACATCGAGCAGCCGCTCGGCGTAGATGCCGACGTGCACGCCGCACTTCTTCGCGCTCGCGATGAGCGAGGCCACATCGCGCTCGGCCGCGGTGTCCTTGCCCGCCGGATAGTCGCTCGGGTCGGTGGAGCGCTTGCCCGGCGCAACGCGCGCGTGCACCTTCACGAGCTGCGTGCCGGCGTAGATCCTCACGGACACGCTGTCGGCGCGAACGCGCACCGTGCTGCCGACGTAGCGCGTCGGCACGCTGTAGAGCGACCGGAGGACCTGCACGTGATGGTCGGGGTGCACCTTCGCGTCGGTCCAGTGCGGTACGTCGAACGGCGCTGTCGGCGCCGGCTTCATGGCGCTCCTCTCGCGCGCCTCGAACACCTCGCGCGGCACTTCGCGCGTCGTGCCGTGGACGCGCGCACCGGCGACGTCGCGACACCACCGCTCAGCAGACGCGCGCGCCTCGTCGAGGCTGGTGAACGACTCGCCGTCGAACCAGCTCTCTCGCACGTACGCGACCTGATTCTCGACACGCGCTTTGTCTCTTGGCGACCTGACACGCGCGGCATCCACCAACAGCCCGCGCGTCTGCGCGTAGTCGAGGAACGCCGGCACGAGAACGGGCGCGAGCTCGTCGGCGCGCATCACAATGGCCTTCATGTTGTCCGGGAGGATCACGCGCGCCATCGCGCCGAAGAACCTCCACGCCGCATCCAGGCCCGCGCACACCGCCGCGGTGGTCTGCTCGAACGACGGCCACACGAACTGGTAGCGGCTGTACGCGAGCGTCACCACGAGCACCCACAGATTTCGAACCCGCTGCGTCGCTGGGTCGAACAGCTTACCCATGAGGCCGAAGTCGATCTGCGCGACCTCGCCGGGCTCGGTGTCCGCGACGCGAACCGTCGGCGTCTTCTTGCGCCATGCGAGCTCCTCCATGGCGAAGCGCCGGAGCGTGTCGTAGCTCGCGCTGACGCCGTGGTCGCGCTTGAGCAGCGTGTGGATCTTCGTCAGCTTCAGCGGCCGAGGCTGGGCGAGCCAGGCCTCGATACGTGCGCGATGCGCGCCGATCTCTTTCCACTCCTCGCTCGCGTCAGGCACCGGGCGGGCCTGCACCCGCTGGGCGATCGCGTGGATCTCCTCGTCCGTCGGCTCGCGATCGGGCGGCAGTGGCAACGTCGCAGCGGCCTCGAAGTACCTGCCGACCGTCTTGCGATCAAACCCCGTCTCGCGCGCCACGTGACGCGCGCTCTGCCCCGCCGCACGACGGCGGAGCATTTCCTTGATGTCAACCATGATCAGCTCTCGGTAGGGCATCGGCCTCCTTCCGACGGCGACCCGCGCCGTCATCGGAAGGAGCCCGTCTCAGATCCCGACCGCGGCGTCCCGAGCTGGCCCCATGAGGCTGCAAAAAACCTCGGAAGCTGGCCCCATGACCCTGCAAAAAACTGGGTCACGCCCCCGCGCGGGTGGCCCCATCCTCCTGCGTTTGGGGTGGCCCCATGACCCTGCAAAAAACGCCGTCAGGTGGCCCCATGAGGCTGCAAACCGGCACTGCAAGAGCACGCGCTCGCCGCGGCGGAGCGCCCCGTCGAAAAGCTGCGATGTGTCGGCGAGCAGCGGTGTGATGCGCTTTGCCAGCGGGGTGAGCTCTTCGAGGATCACGAAATGCATGAGCTCACGACGCAGGCGCATCCGATGGCGCCCGTGGACGCGGCATCGAGACATCTGGGTTCGCTTCGCATGACGAATCGCGGAGCTCCTATTTTTGTTGAATGCGGAGCACCCCGAGCGTTATGTAAGCTGTCCCTCCTAACACGGTCGACCTAATGCGCGCCTACTACGGGCGCGCGCGAAAAACAGTGACGAGGCACAGGGGGAGACGATGCCTCGTTGCGGCTCTGCGGTTGACTGCGCCCACGTTCCTGCGTGACGCTCCGCAGCGCTTTCTTTCATAAGGAGCTCTTGGGTGAGACATCACGATCCATCATTCCTTCGCGCGCTGGCACTCTTCAGGCTCCCACGCGCGCCTTGGCGAAAATATTTCCTGCTGATGGGGGGCACCCTCTTCAGCGCTATCGCGGCCGGCGCCTCCTGCAGCTCGAACGCTCCGGACGAGGAGCTGCACGGCAAGGTGAAGCTTGCCGTGGAGGGCGAAGGCCCGACCTGCGTCACCCTCCAGCGCGGGACAGCCGGCGCGGTCGAGGACGTGACGATCTGGGAGAACTTCCCGACCTGGAATGACAACACGGTGTCCCTCCGGACGGGCACCCTGGGCGAATTCGGCCTGCGGCACGCCGTCCTCGAGTTCGATCTCTCGCCGGTGCCCGCTGGAGCCACGGTCGTCTCCGCGACCCTGCGCCTGCGCCAGATCTACCGGGATGACGTCAGCACCAGCACCATCAACATTCACCGGGTCACGTCGGCGTGGTCCGAGTCGGCGGCGACCTGGGCGAGCCTGGGGAATGGCAGCGCCTTCGACCCGGCCATCGCGTCGTCCTTCCAGTCGCTCCCCGGCACGGGGATGCGATCGGCGGACTTGACCGCGCTCACCGCGGCATGGCTCGCGGAGTCTGTCCCGAACCACGGCATCCTGCTGGAGGAGGCGCCGGTCCTCACGACGGAGTTCCGCAGCAGCGAGGAGCCGCAGATCGCCGAGCGGCCGAGCCTGGAGGTCTGTTACACGGAGTCGTCGAGCTGCACCGGCACGCTCGACGACGGCGACGCGTGCACGACCGATACCTGCGATCCGGTGCTGGGTATTCTGCATACGCCCATCTCGACCGACGACGGCGATCCGAGCACGATCGACACGTGCGACCCGGCGACCGGCGCGGTGACGCACGTGGCCTGTCCGGCGCTGGATCCGACCGTGGCCACGCGGCTCATCGACGCGGTGGGCTGCATCTACCAGGGGCCGAACGCGCCGCAGACGGGGGTGACGGCGACGATCGCCCCGGCGTCGGTGGCGGTCGTCAAGGGCAAGGTCGCGACGCGAGCGGGCGTTCCGATCTCGGGCGTCAAGGTGAGCGTGCTGCACCACGAAGCGGGAGACGCGGCAAGCTACGGGCAGGTCCTCACACGCGCGGACGGAGCGTTCGAGCTGGTCGTGCAGGGAGGCCAACCGCTCACGATGAAATACGAGAAGGCTGGCTATCTGCCGGTGCAGCGGCAGGTTGGAACGCAGTGGCAGCAGTGGTCCAAGGCGCCTGACGTGGTCATGATCGAGAGCGATCCCGTAGCGACGCCTGTCGTGCTCGGCAGCACGACCGAGGTGCAGGTGGCGCGGGGGAGCGTGCAGTCGGACGAGAGCGGCGCGCGTCAGGCGACGTTGCTCTTCCCCCCGGGCACGGCGGGAACGATGACCGTGCCGGACCCGGGCGGCCCGCCGGGGGCGACGATGACCGTGGCTCTGCCGGCCGAGGTGCACGTGCGCGCGACCGAGTACACCGTCGGTCCGAACGGGCCCGAGGCGATGCCGGGCACTCTGCCGCCGACCAGCGGATACACGTATGCCGTGGAGCTGGGGCTCGATGAGGCGGTCGGTGCGGGGGCCACGAAGATCGAGTTCAACCAGCCGATCCCGTTCTATGTCGAGAACTTCCTGGACTTCCCGGTCGGGATGGCCGTGCCGCTCGGCTATTACGACGCGCGAAAAGGGGCGTGGGTCCCGGCGGACGACGGGCGCATCATCGAGATCCTCGACGTGAGCGGCGGGACCGCCTCGGTGGACATCGACGGCGACGGCACGGCCGACGACGCGGGCGAGCTCGCTGCGCTCGGGATCACCGCGGAGGAGCAGCAGGAGCTGGCCACGTTGTACGCGGCGGGGGCGACCCTCTGGCGAGTCCAGGTGACGCACTTCACCCCGTGGGACTGCAACTGGCCGTACGGCCCCCCAGGCGGCCCCGAGCCGGAACCGCCGCCTGATCCGGGTGGCGGCGGTCCGGGAGGCCCCAGCGGCGGCGGTCCGGGAGCCCCCGGCGACGAGCCATGCAAGCAAGTCGGCTCGATCATCGAGTGCGAGAACCAGATCCTGGGGGAGCGCTTGCCCGTCAGCGGCACGCCCTTCAGCCTGCATTACCAGAGCGATCGGACGCTCGGACGCAAGGAGAACTATCGCCTCGAGATCCCGGTGACGAGGTCGACCGTGGACCCGCGCCTCAAGCGGATCGAGCTCCAGATCGACGTCGCCGGGAGGACCTTTTCGCCGACCGTCGCTTGCCCCTGCGGGCCCGACCAGCAATACACCTTCGACTGGGACGGCAGGGACGCGTTCGGGCGCCTGCTCGCAGGAAAGCAGCCGGTGGCGGTCGAGGTCCGGCATGTCTATGACGGACTCTACATGGTGCCCTCAGCCAATGTGAGCTCGGGAGGCGGCGCGCCAGGATCGTCGTTCGCCAGACCGTCGGGCACACGCATCCTCGGGAGCAGGACGCGGCAGGAGACCGCCCTGGCGCGCCGCTGGGAAGGCCAGATCGGAGCGAGCTGGACCAACGGCTCTGCAGCGCTCGGAGGCATGAGCCTCGACGTTCACCATGCCTTCGACACCCTCGGATCCATTCTCTATCTGGGTGACGGATCGCGGCGCGACAGCCGCAACATCGGCTCGGTCCTGGAACGCATCGCCGGCGAGATCCCTCGCAGCGCAACCCCGGCCGCAGCCGCCGATGGCCTCAGCATCGAGGCGGCGTACATCGGCCGGCCTTCGGGGCTCGCGCTCGGGTCGGACGGGACCATTTATTACTCCGACCAGATGAGCTCCCGGGTCCGGAAGATCTCTCCCGGCGGGATCGTCACCACCGTCGCCGGCGTCAACGGCGTGAGCGGGTACAATGGCGACAACCGCCTCGCCACGACGGCGAGGCTGACCTCTCCAGGCGCGCTCGCGCTCGCGCCGGACCGCAGCCTCTACATCGGCGAGTCCGGCCGCGTCCGGCGGGTGGCTCCGGACGGGACCATCAGCACCGTCGCCGGAAATGGCAGTACCCTCACCACGACGTCGGATAATGTCCCTGCGACCTCGATCGGGGTCGGCGGGAGCATCCAGGACATCGCCCTGGCTCAGGATGGCAGCCTTTACATCCTCGTGAAGAGACGCGTTCGCAAGGTGGACCGCGAAGGGATCATCACCACGGCGGCGGGCACCGGGGTCTCCGAGTACTCCGGAGATGGCGGTCCGGCGGTCCAGGCCACGTTCTGCGCGCTCCAGAGCATCGCGCTCGGGCCGGACGGCAGCTTCTACGTTGCCGATTCTCCGTCCAATCTCGAAATCGATGGCCCTGGCTGCAGAAACCGCATCCGGCGCATCGACGCGAACGGCATCGTCACCACGGTCGCGGGGGGGAACGAGTCGGGACCCACGGCCGAGGGGACACCGGCGACGGCGGCCCGAATCGGAAGACCCGGGGCTCTCGAGCTCGGCCCCGATGGAAGCCTCTATTTCGTTTCGAGTTACCCTTTGGGCAACTTTTTTGACGTCGGCCACCCGATCGTCCGCCGGATCTCGCCGAACGGCCTCATGTACACCGCTGCCGGCAATCCTGCCTCCCGCGCCTTTGCTTGCAACTTCAAGCATTGCGATCTCGGCGCTCCGGCGACCGCCGCCGGGCTCCTCAGTCCCACGGCGCTCTTGATATCCCCGGACGGGAGCCTGCTGCTGGCCGACTTCGGTAGTGACGACAGCGGGCTCATCGCCCGCGTCGGCACGCCGCTCCCGGGGCTCTCGACGAGCAACGCCGTCGTGGCCAGCAAGGACGGAGCCGAGCTCTACGTGTTCGACGAGAAGGGGCGGCATCTCTCCACGCTCGACACGCTCCTCGGCGTGGCGCGCTACGAGTTCGGTTACGATGCCGCAGGGCGCCTGACGACGATCACTGACATCGATGACCAACTGACACAGATCGTGCGTAATGCGAGCGGCGCGCCGACGGCCATCGTCGCGCCCACGGGGCCGACGACCCAGCTCTCGCTGGACGCGGAGGGCTATCTCTGGACGGTGACGAACCCCGCGAACGAGACGACGACGCTCGAATACCATCCGAACAGCGGCCTCCTCCGATTCTGGCGCGATCCGCAGAATCGAACCCATGAGTTCCAGTATGATGCGGACGGTCGCCTCACGAGGGATGTCGATCCGGCGGGCGGGTTCAAGGCGTTGAGCAAGACGGGGACGAAGACGGACTACCAGGTCACCGTCACCACGGCGGAGGGGCGGACGCAGGAGTACGGGATCGAGAAGCTCTCGGACGGTGGCGGGCGGCGCACAGGCAGCGGCTCGGACGGCCTCATGACCGTGGTGCAAACCGCGACGAACGGCGTCCAGACGCTCACGACGCCCGACGGCACCGTGAGCTCCGTCGAGGTCAGGGGAGACCCGCGCTTCGGCATGCAGTCGCCGATTCTCAGCAAGGAGACCACGACTACGCCCCTCGGCAGGACGAAGCAGGTCACGCAGTCGCGCTCGGTCGTGCTCGCGCCGCCGGGCGATGATCCCCTGAACATCGCCTCGGTGACCGACCTCGTGACCACCAATGGACACACGTTCTCCACGGTGTTCAATAAGGCCACGAGGACGACCGTCCACACATCCCCGGCGGGGCGTCAGTCCACAACGACGGTCAACGCCGACGGCCGCATCCAGCGCGCCGAGACGCCCGCGATTCTCCCCGTCGAGTTCTCGTACTATCCGGACGGCCGGCTGCACACGCGAACTCAAGGCGTCAGAACGTGGACGTACACGTATGACAGCGACGGCTGGCTCGCGATGGTGGTCGACCCGCTGCTCAGACCCGTCTCCTTCCTTCACGACCCGGTGGGCCGCCCCACGCAGACGACCAGGGCCGACACCGAGGTGATCGGGACCAGCTACTACCCCGGTGGGCTCGTGCACACGATGACGCCTCCGGACCGACCGGAGCACACGTTCGGATATAACCAGGTAGATCTCCTGGAGGAGTACCTGGCTCCGGACATCGGAGCGGCTCCCAGGGAGACCTCCTGGTCCTACGACCTGGACGGTCTACTCACGAGTTCGGTTCGGCCAGGTGAGGCTGCCACGGTATATACGCGGGATCCAGCCACACATCGTCTCAGCCAGGTGGCGCTGCCGCAGGGGATGGGCACGGTCAGCTACAGCTATCATCCGACGACGGGGAACCTCTCAAGCGTCGCCGGTCCGGCCGGCATCTCGCTGAGCTTTGCTCACGATGGATCGCTCTTGACCGGTCTGACGTGGGCAGGAGCCGGGTTCGGGGGCAGCTCCGCGAGTGTGCAGTGGGTCTACGACAATGACTTCCGCATCGATACGGAGACGGTGGGCGGCGGTGCGACCATCAACTTCGACTACGACGCAGACGGCCTTCTCACCCAGGCGGGCGGGCTCACGCTCTCCCGACACCCCGACAACGGGATGTACACCGGGAGCACGATCGGCGTCGTGAGCGATACGGTTACCCACGACGCCTACGGCGCCGTGGCGACGTACGTCGCGCAGGCGAGCGGCTCGACACTGTACGAGGTGACAACTACGCCCGACGCTCTAGGGCGCATCCAGAGCATGACGGAGACGATACAAGGGGTGACGGCGACGTACGAGTATGTTCGCGACCTCGCCGGTCGCCTTACCGACGTGTATCGCGACGGCGTGCTCACCGCGCACTACGACTACGACGCGAACGGAAATCGCCTGGCGCGCACGTCGCCGTCGGGGGCAGCGACCGGCGCGTATGATGACCAGGACCGGCTGCTGAGCTACGGGACCAAGACCTACGTCGTGAGCCCCGCGGGGGACCTCGCGAGCGTGACCGATACGGCCACGGCAGCGACGACGACCCTGACGTATGATGCACGCGGGAACCTCCGCCAGGTGGTGCTTGGCACCGGCGACGTGCTCGAATACCTGGTGGATGGCAAAAATCACCGGATCTGGAAGAAGAAGAACGGCATGGTGGTGCAGGGATTCCTCTACCGAGACGACCTGCAGCCCGCGGCGGAGCTCGACGCCACGGGGGCGGTGGTGGCGCAGTTCATCTACGGCCAGGACCGGAACGTCCCAGATATCGTCCTGAAGGGTGCGGCGACCTACCGGATCCTGACGGACCATCACGGCAGCCCGCGGCTGGTCGTGAACACCGCGACCGGGGCGATCGCACAGCGCATCGACTATGATGAGTTCGGCCGCGTCCTCCAGGACACAAACCCAGGCTTTCAGCCGTTCGGCTTCGCTGGTGGGCTGTACGACGCCGACACGAAGCTGGTGCGCTTCGGAGCGCGAGATTACGATGCGGAGGTGGGGCGGTGGACGGCGAAGGATCCGATCCGGTTTGACGGCGGGGACACGAACCTGTACGGGTACGTGCTCAACGATCCGATCAGCTTCACGGATCCGAACGGCCTCGGCCCCATCGGGTTGTTGGATTGCCTTCTGAGCGGACGTAGCTTGGCGGACTGCTGGGCTGAAGAGAAGGCTAAGCTGGTTTCTAAGCCCGAATCCGATTCTGGGTCTGGGTCCGATCCTGGGCCGGGATCGCCTCCTGGGGAAAGACCGAAACCGAAGAATGGATTTGGGATGTGTCCCGCGAATCCATACCGGGATCCGCCGGAGCCCGATTGGAAGAAGAAGATGAAGAGCTGCAGCGGGACGTCCGGTGGCGCACGCGTCAAATGCTGCATGGATGCGTGCGATGCGCGCGATATTGGTGAGGTTGCCAGTGGCATTTGCTTTGCTCAATGTCTGGTTCAATGAGTAGTGCGAGTGAGACATGGACAAGTCGATCGACGAGATTCTTGCTGAGTTCACCGGTTGGTATGGTCCAGAGGAGGTCTGGATCCTCTCGCTGAGCGACGCCGAGATTATCGAACGACTGCGGGCCACCGGGAATCATCCATGCACCGCCTTGGCCGAATACCTCGAATCGTTGTTCGTTCGGGTCCAAGTTGATCCAGCGTCGATCAAGCGCGAGCTGGAGGAGTCAGCGGGTTCCGTATCTGGTGGCTTTAGGAGTTGGCTAGATCCCAATGAGAGAACTGCCGACGGCCTCGATGCGTGGGTCGCCTATCACTTGGCCAATTGTCGAGCCATCGCCCGACGCTTGATCCTGGATTGGGTCAAGCAGGAGCCCTACCTCTCAAGCGTGGCCCCCCCCTCCACCCCCTCCGATCCGGAATGATCTACCGCGGGCTGCGGCTGCGTTAAGCCGTCATCGACGGACGAGCTCCGGCCGCGTGCCCGCGGGCGCCCCACACCCGTCCGCGCCGCCCCCAGCGACGGACTTCCCGGCGGGGCGCCCGCGCAGGCGGCGCGCCCTCAGCCCTGCCGCATCACGCGAACGCGTTGCGCCGGACAATGGTCGCGTCGCGGTCCGCGTCGACCGACGCCACGTCGACCGGCATGCCCGTTTCCTTCTCGACCATCTCCACGTAGTGCCGCGCCGCCGCGGGCAGCTCGGTCATCGACCGCGCGCCGTCGATCGGCTTGCTCCGCTCGGCCACCGACGCCAGCACCGGCTTCGCCGTCGCGATCTCGTCGACCCTCCGCGCGTGACATCCGATCCGGCGCGGCGCAACGTGAATGAACGCGAGGAGGAGGATGGCGAGCGCGGCGACGACATCCATGACGCGCCCCTGGCCGCATCCTACCGGGGCACGACTTCGCCGATCAACCGGCGTCCGCGGCGCCAATGCGCGTCGCGCATCCGGTCCTCGACTGCCGGCTTCCCGATTCGATGGCTCCCCATCGTGTCCGGAGAGACGCTCGCGCCCCCCTCAGCGGGAGGCGACGTCCCGGCCGCGCTCCTGCGCGGGGAGCGGGTTCGGCCACAGCGGCAGGAGAGACTGGCGGTACACCGTGAGCCGCAGCAGGTCGATGCCCGCGATGGCGCCGAACGACACGGCGTCGTCGGTCCCATAGCTCCCCTGGAGCGACAGGCTGATCCCGAGCGGCGCCCCCAGCGTGAGCGCGCCGGCCACGCCGGTGGAGCCCGCACCCCAGAATCGCCCGTAGCCGCCCGCGTCGAGGGCGAGGCCGAGCTGGCCGGCCTGGAAGCCGCGCGTCGCGACCCGGGCGAGCAGCGCGAGATCGATGCCGCTGTCGAGGATCGGCGTCGCGCGCATCAGGCCGCCCACGATCACGGGCGCGTCCGGCGTGGTCCCGACGCCGACGTCCATCGACAGCGCACCGTCGAAGACGAGATCACCGTCCCCCTGCTTCCAGCCGACCGCGCCGGCGCCCACGAAGGTCCATGCGGAGGCGTCCGCGCGCGACGGCGATGACCAGGCGAGCGGGGCGAGCAAAGCCCCGAGGGCGACGAGGCAGGCGATGGGCGAACGCACGCGAGCGAGCTACCACGAAGCGCCGAGCGGCGATAGGTCAGCGCGCGCCGCCCCGCCGCTCGACGATCCGCCGCGCCACGAGCGCCGCCACCTCGGGGTCGAAGAGGAGCGTGTTGTGCCCCCGCGCCTGCATCACCCGCACCTCGCCGCCGGGCAGCGCGTGCGCGATGGGCGAGCGGACCAGCGTGTCGGCCCCCGCGATGATCGACAGGTGCGGGATGCTCGACCGCGCCGTCCCGAGGAGGACACGCCGGAGGAGCGGGCTCGACGCGTCGAGATCGCGCGCGCCGCCGAAGCCGAGCAGCGCCGCGCGCGGGATGCCGCCGAACGGGCTCGCCATGGAGATGGTCTGCACGATCCGAGGGTCCAAAACCTCCTGCGCGAAGAAGCGACACACGATGCCGCCCATGCTGTGGCCGACGAGGTGCAAGCGCACCCCGCCCGGCAACGCCGAGATAAGGGCCGCGAGGCGCGCCGACAGCTCCTCGACGCCAGGCCCCGGCGCGTACGACATCGTCGCCGTGTGGACCGACCCCGGCGGAAGCTCGGCCTGCGCCGGGCACGGCCGGCCAGGCGCCCGCGGTGCGCGCGACGCGGAAGCGTGGCGCTCGATCGCCGTCCGCAACGGTCGGAGGACGCCGGCCGACGCGAAGAGCCCGTGCAGGATGATCACCACGTCGTCGCCGTCGCGCGCCCCGGCAGGTATCACCGGCGCGAGGGTGTCGTACGGCAGGAGGACCGCCTGCCGCGCAAACGAGGCCACCTCCCTGCCAGCGGTCGCCGCGATGGCCGACGCACGGAACCACCTCACCACGCGGTGGCTCTTACCATGGATCCGTCGCGCGACGCCCCCGCGCTCGCCCGACGCGCTGCGTCCCGGCCGATCACGGCCGCAGCAGCCAGACATGGAAGCTGCGGAAGGTCCCCAGCAGCGACCGGATCCGGATCCGATCGCCCGGCCCGACGTCGCGCAGCGGCACGCGGATCTCGGACCAGCGGTCCGCCGGACGCTCGGGCACCTCGACGCGCTCCTCGCCGCCCGCGTCGCGCCCGGCCGCGACGCCGAGCGCGATCGGGCCGCCCCCGTCGGTGCGCAGCACGAGCACGGCCGGTCCCCGGGCGATCGCCGCGACCGCCTCGATCGCGAACGACTGCTCGCGGCCCTCGGGGATCAGCCGGCCGGCGTCGAACCGCGGCGCGCCGCGGTCGCCGTCCCGCAGCACGGCGGCGACCACCCAGCCGCCGCGCGGCGACGGGAAGGCGTAACGATGGGCGCGCTCGTCGACGAGATCCGCGATGTCGAGCTGGTCGACGGCGCCGTCGCGGCGCTCCCCCGGCGGGGCGAGCGCCGACCAGTCGGCCTCGTAGATCACCTTCTCGTCCGCGGCGCACATCACGTTGTCCTCGATCTTCACCGCGTCGACGCGCCGGCCGAAGACGTCGGCGAGGCCGACCCACCAGGAGGGGTACAGGGCGAAGACGTCAGGGCGCTCGCCCTCGCCGAGCCGCTCGATGAGCTCGACCACGGCGGGCACGCCGTGCACCGACGCCCGCGCGAACGGCAGGCCCCGGTACCCGCCCAGCCCGAGGCCGTCGATCGCGGGGATGCCCGACAGGTACGGGATCGCGCCGGCGTCGCCGAGCAGCACCCGCCGCGGCCGCGGCGCGCGCGCGGCGAGGCGGCGCGCGACCTCGACGTGCTGGCCGGCGATGTTCGCCGAGGCGCGGGCGAAGTGGTCGATCTGCCGCGCGAACCAGGCCGCGGGCGCGGAGAGCGCCGCGAGCGCGAGCGCCGCGGCGAGCGCCGACGCGAGGCGCCCGCGCCGCGCCAGCGCCTCCGTCCCGAGGACGGCCGCGGCGAGCAGCATCATGAGCGCCGGGGCCGCGTAGCGGAGGTTCTGGTAACGCGCGGTCGCGTTCAGCGCGACGAGGAGCAGCGAGCCGTAAGCGCCGACGAGCAGCGGGACGGCAAGGCGACGCGAGCGCCGGTCGAGCGCGGCGACGACGCCGAGCAGCGGGAAGATCCAGGCGCAGGACGGGCCGCCGAGCGCGCTCTCCAGCGCCTGCACCCGCAGCGCGGCGAGGTTCCTGATCACCTCCGCCGCCTTCTCGAGCGGCGCGGGGTACGGGTTCGCGAGGACGAGCTTGCGCACGGCGCCGGCGGCCCCCCCACTCGCCCGTGAACGCGCGGTTGGCGGCGGCCTGCGCGGCGAGCAGCAGCGCCGTCGGCCACGACGCACGCGCGAGCGCCGCGGCCGCGCTGAACGAGCCCGCCGCGTGGGCCACCGCGACGGCGAGCGGCGCCGCGAGCGCGACCGCCTCGGGCCGCGTCGCGACCAGCAGCGCGAGCAGGAGCCCCGCCCGGAGCTGCTCGGCCGGGCGCCGCGGCGGCGGGGCGAGCTCCGCGCGGCGCACCGCGCAGAGCGCGCGGCCGAGGACGGCGCCGAGCAGCGCGACCTCCATCCCGGAGAACCAGCTCCAGTCGAGCAGCGGCACGGCCACGACGAAGAGCGGCGCGACCCAGGCGACCCAGCGGGACGACCGCGCGGCCGGGCCGCCGCCGGGCGCGCGGGCGGCCAGGAGGCGCCGCAGGGAGCGGCAGAGGTCGAGGAGCGCGGCGCAGGCGACGAGCGCGGCGAAGAGGCCGAGCCAGGGGCCGCGGAAGCCGATCAGGTACCCGGGCGCGAGGACGAGGGGGTACGTCAGGCTGGTCCCGCCCGAGGAGTAGCCGTTGCCCGGGATCCACGAGAACGGGTGGCCGAGGGCCGCGGCGCGGGCGAAGCCGAAGTGGATGTACACGTCGTCGAGCGGCGCCGGCCAGACGCCGCCCGTCCTCGCGAGCCCGGGGCCGTAGAACGCGGCGGCCGCGCCGAGGACCGGGATCGCGGCGCTCGCGTGGAAGAGGAGCGGCCTGAGCCAGGGCGGGCGCCTCACGCCACGGCCGGTACCACGACGGGAGCCGGGACGGCGCGGCGATCTTGGCTAAACTGCGGCGCATGGTGCTGAGGGCTGTGGTGGACGAATCGGTGGACGCCGCCCACTGGGAGGCCGTCGAGGAAGCGGCCGAGCTGCTGCAAGAGGGGCAGGTCCAGGAGGCGCTCGTCGCGCTGCGCGACGTGATCAAGGCCTCCCCGTCGAACCCGTACGCGTACAACTTGCTCGGGCACGGGCTCTACGAGCTCGGCCAGCTGGAGCCGGCGCGCGACGCCTACCGCGCCGCCTTGCGGGTCTCGTCGAACTTCCTCGGGGCGCGGGTCGCCCTGTCGCAGACGCTCCGGCGGCTCGGCGACACCGACGGGGCGATCGCGCAGGCGAAGGAGGCGCTCCGCCGCTTCCCCAAGGACGGCGAGGCGATGCACGCGATGGGGCTCGCCTACGCCGCCCGCGGGAACAGGGCGCTCGCGCGGAAGCACCTCCAGGGCTTCCTCGACGCGGGCCCGGAGGTCGAGGCGGCCATGGAGGTGCGCCAGATCCTCGAAATGCTCGGCGTCGGCGACGAGGACGAGCCGCTCCAGTTCGAGTAGCCTGGCGCGGAGCGCGCGACGCGCCCGGAGGACAGAAGCTCGATGGCGACCACCCCGCACTTCGATCTCATCATCATCGGAACGGGACCGGGCGGCGAAGGCGCCGCCATGACCGCCGCGAAGCACGGCAAGTCGGTCGCGGCGATCGAGCGCTACACGCGCGTCGGCGGGGGCTGCACCCACTGGGGGACGATCCCGAGCAAGGCGCTGCGCCGCGCCATCTACCACATGAACCTGATCAACCAGAGCCCCATCTACAAGCGGATGGATGTGGTTCCGGAGTACCCGTTCGCGGAGCTGCTCGCGACCGCGAACCGCGTCATCGACGATCAGGTCGACCTGCGCGAGAGCTTCTACGACCGGAACCACGTGCGGCTCATCCCGGGGCTCGGGCGGTTCGTCGACCCGCACACGGTCGAGGTGGAGTCCGAGGGCGAGCAGCGCCGGCGCTTCACGGCCGACGCCTTCATCATCGCGACGGGCTCCCGCCCGTACCGCCCGGCCGACGTGGACTTCAGCCACCCGCGCGTCTTCGACAGCGACACGCTGCTGCGCCTGGATCAGACCCCGCGGAGCATCACGATCTTCGGCGCGGGCGTCATCGGCTGCGAGTACGCGTCGATGCTGCGCAACATGCAGGTCGCCGTGAACCTCGTGAACACGCGCGTCCACCTGCTCGAGTTCCTGGACGACGAGATCACCGACGCGCTCAGCTACCACTTCTGCGACAAGGGCATCCGCGTCCTCAACAACGAGGACTACGAGAAGGTGGAGCCCTCGAAGGACGGCGTCGTGGTCTCGCTGAAGAGCGGGAAGAAGCTCCGGAGCGACATCTTCCTGTGGGCGAACGGGCGCTCGGGCAACACGGCCGAGCTCGGCATGGAGGGCATCGGCATCACGCCGAACAAACGCGGCCAGCTCGAGGTGAACGAGAGCTTCCAGACGAGCCAGCCGCACATCTACGCGGTCGGCGACGTGGTCGGCTACCCGGCGCTCGCGAGCGCGTCGTACGACCAGGGCCGCTTCGCGGCGAGCCACTTCTGCGGCCACGCCGATTACAAGCTGGTCCGGGATATCCCCACGGGCATCTACACGACGCCGGAGATCTCGTCGCTCGGCAAGAGCGAGCGGGAGCTCACGGAGGAGAAGGTGCCCTACGAGGTGGGGAAGTCGACGTTCAAGACGCTCGCGCGCGCCCAGATCACCGGCCAGCAGGTCGGGATGCTGAAGCTGCTCTTCCACCGCGAGACGCTCGCGCTGCTCGGGATCCACTGCTTCGGCGAGAGCGCGGCGGAGATCATCCACATCGGGCAGGCGATCATGTCGCAGCCGGCGCCGCACAACACGATCCGTTACTTCGTGAACACGACGTTCAACTATCCCACGATGGCCGAGGCGTACCGGGTCGCGGCGCTCGACGGGCTCGGGCGCGTGTTCTGACGGCGGGGGGTGCGATCTCGGCATCTAGCGAGGACCTCGTCGCCAGGTTCTCGCCGGTCGCACCGGTGATCTTGCTGAGCCGCCCGTCCGCCAGCGGGGGTGCTCTCCGCGGGGGGTGGGGACCCCGCGGAACTCGCCTGAGCCCAGTCTCCTCCAGCGCTGCCGGAAGAGACTGGGCTGTTGGGCCCGGACATCGGCCCGTCCCCCCCCCGCGCGGCAGGCAGCCGTCGAGCATACAGCTCCCGAGCGCACCCGGGCTCGCCCCTAGCGGCGCTCGGCAAGACCATGGCGCTTGTCAGGACCGTCCAGCGAGATAGCCCGCGCGAGCGCTCGGCTCGGCGGTTGCCAGCGTGCGACGCGGCGGCGATACTCCCCGGAGGAGCACGTTATCATGGCCGCCGCTGCACCCCTCCTCGCCGTCCCTGCCGAACGCGCGGTCGCGGCGGAGGGCTCGGAAGACCAGCTCTTCGTCGTGCATGACGTCTCGTGGGAGGAGTACGAGGCCCTCTTGGCGGTCTTGGGCGACCGTCCCGGCGTGCGGGTCACGTACTGCGAGGGAGTGCTGGAGCTGATGAGCCCGGGCGGACCGCACGAAGGACGGAAAACGATCCTGGCCCGCCTCGTCGAGGCCTACGCGGAGGAGGCGGAGCTGCCGCTCAGCGGTTACGGCAGCATGACGATCCACAAACGGCTCGCGAAGCGGGGGGTGGAGCCGGATGAGTGTTACGTGCTCGGGACGGTGGAGGACGGGGGGATCCCGGAGCTCGCGATTGAGGTCATCGAGAAGAGCGGGACGATCGACAAGCTCTCCGTCTATGCGGGGCTCGGCGTGCCGGAGGTCTGGTTCCTGAAGAAGGGCAAGCTGTCCATTCACCTCCTCGGCCCGGATGGCTACGCTGAGGCGGGGCGAAGCCGGTTCCTGCCAGGGCTCGACATCGCGGAGCTGGCGGAGTTCATGCTGCGCAAGGGGGACCAGACGACGGTGGTGCGCGCGTGGCGAGCGACGCTCCGGGAGCGGGGCGCCAGGTGAGCTCGGTCGGCTGAACGCCGACCTCCCCTACCCCCCGCCCCTCGCCCGCCCCGCACACGCCGCCGCGATCGCCGCCGCCCCGGCCTCCCGCGCGGCGATCTCGCACGCGCGCCACGCCGCCGCCCGCTCCGGCCCCGCGGCGCCCCGCGGCGCTGCCGCGACCCGCGCCTCGACCGAACGCGCGAACGCATCGAGCGCCGCCTCGTCCCCGCGCGCCGACAGGAGCGCGCCGAGCGTGAGCGCCGCGTGCGCGGTCTGCCGCTCCGCGCCCGGGTACATCGGCTCCGCGAGCGCCGCGACGAGCGCCGGGAGGTCCCGGCGCGCCGCCGCCTCGCGCGCCAGCACCTCGGGCGACGCCGGCTCGGCGCCCGGGACGCCCAGGCGCCGCTCCAGGTAGCCGACCACCGAGCGCGCGACCCGCTGGAACGAGGCGAGCCCGTCGGTCGGGACCTCCAAGACGCCGCCCCCGGCGCGCGCGCCCGCGGCGTCGAGGTCGAGCACGATCACGAGATCCTCCCGCTCGCCGATCACGAGCAGGTCGTCCTCCCAGTCGAGCGACCGCTCCTCCACGAGCCACACGGTCGCCCGGGCCACCTCGCCGCGCGGCAGGATCGACGTGCCGTCCGGGAGCGCAAGCCCGTCCGTGGCCGCATAGAGCGCCGCGAGGTCCGGCGGCTCGGCGAGCCCGCGCGGCCACGCGCGCGCGCCGGCCTCCACGGGCCGCGCCTCCACGGGCCGCGCCTCCACGCCGGCGTGCGCGACCAGCACGGCCACACGCGCCGCCACGTCGACGGCCGCGCTCACGGCGCCGGCACGCGCCCGACCGGCGCCTCCGCGAGGTTCTGGAGGAAGCCGTGGGCCTGGGCCGTCGCCCCGGGAACGTCGAAGACCACGAAGTGCCCGTCGCTCCCCTCGGCGACCGGCCACTGCGCCAGCACCCCCGAGGCGCGGCCGCCCGCGAGGTTGCCCGCGAGCCCCCCGGCCGGCACCTCGACCGGCGGAGGACCACCCCAGCCATACTCCCGGATCAGGCGCTGCGCGGGCGACTGCAGCGGCAGGCCCATCGCCAGCGCGTGCATCTCGATGCCGCGCGGGGGCGCGTAGGTGTCGCCGCTGCCGTCGGGGTTGATGCCCTCCGTCATGTAGATGCTCTTCGGCGCGAAGCCGTCGCGGGGCGCGACGACCAGGCGCGCAGCGTAGTGGATCGGATCGACCACGTCGACGATCGACTGCGCCAGCGAGATCGCCGGGTGGAACTCGTTCACCTCGGCCACCTCCTCGCCCCGGAGCCCGAGGAAGACGGACGAGACGAGCCCCGCGACGCTCGGCGGCGGGTTCGTCTTCTCGATCAGCGTGATCGACATGACGGCCGACGCCCCCGAGAGCACGCCGCCCCGCGCGGAGTCGTCCGCCGCGAGGTAGAGCGGGCCGTTCAGGCCGCCCTGGGAGTGCCCGAAGAACAGGATCTTCGACGGGTCGAACCGGATCTCCTCGCCCGTGCTGGACACCCACGCGGGCACCGTCAGGCCCGACTCGGTGAAGAGGCGCGCCCGCTGCACCTCGTCGAGCGCCGACTGGCGCGCGTTCGTCCGCGCCGCGGACACGTTCTGCACGTTGTAAAACAGGACCCCCGCCTGCGTCGGATCCTGGGGCGCCTCCGGGCGCGCGCCGTGAAAGATCTGATCGACGCCCATGACCGCGAGGCACCGCCGCGCCAGCTGCCGCCCGGTGTGCGTGTGGACGTAGGAGCGGTAGTCGCCGCCCGTGCCGTGCGCATAGAGCACGATGGGATAGCCGGCCTCGGGCATGGGGCAGCGGCTCGCGGCGGGGACCGTGAGCGAGAAGCGCAGGTCGAACATGCCGGAGATCTCCGGCTCCCCGTCCCTGCGCGCGAAGCCGCCGCCGTCGTCGTGGTTCAGGTACGGCGCGCTGCCCGCCTGGTAGCTCGGCGAGGGCCCGTAGACGCCGGCGTACTCGTCCCACGTCTCCTTGTGGTTCACGAGCCGCCAGAGCGCAGGCCGCGCCTCCGGCGGCGGCACGTTCGCGAGCAGGTGATCGCGCAGCGCGAAGAGCTCCGCGGTCGGATCGGAGGTGGTGAACACGGCGAGGTGCACGATGCGCTCCCGGCCGACGCCGGCCGCCTCGATCTCGTCCACCGCCGGGGCGAGCGCTTCCCGGACGGCCTCCGCGGGATCGCCGGCCCCGGCCTCGTCGATCCCGAGCGCCCTCCGCAGATCCGGGCTCGCCTGCACCGGGCGGCCGTCCTCGCCGCGCAGCGCGTCGGTGACCACGAGCGCGTACCGGGTCCGCGGCCGCAGCGGGAAGCCCATCCCGGGCATGAAGGCGAGCGTGTTCTCGGGCCAGTAGACGCCGGCCTCGCGCCGGAAATAGACCGAGACCGGGCGCCGCTCTCCGCGCGCCGGAGAGGCCGGATCGACGTCGATGAGCTGCACCGGCCCGACCGGGCTCATGGCGAAGACCGGCGTCTCGGGCAGCGAGGCGGGATCGATCGGCCCGGCGAAGCGGAGGAACCCCGCCGCCGCCGGGGAGAAGCCGTCGAGGACCGAGTCCATCGTGCGGATGTACTCGCCGAGGGTCCTGAGCTGCCGCGGGTTGTGGTAGCCGTCGAGCCGCACCGCGCCGCCCCCGCGGCGCAGGTCGCTCGGCCACGGCGCGTCGAAGAAGCGCTCGCCGCGGAGCTCGCCGGGCGCCCCGGGCAGAACCCAGATCGACGAGACGCCGGGCCCTGCCTCGCTGCAGCCGAGCGCAGCGACGAGCGACGATGCCGCGGCCCTGAGCGCGGCGGAGGAGGCACGCATGGCCGCATAGTGGCGCAGCCCCTCGTCGAGATCGACAGGTCGAGGCGCGCGATCGCGCGGATCGATCGGCGCGACGCGGCGCGAGCGTCGCGGACGCGCCCACGTCGCGCCGCGTCCGCCCGCCTCGCTCGAATTCGCTCGATTTCCAGGATCCTCACGCGCCGCGTGGGGGAACGAGCCGGGCGCAGCAGCTCCGTTCAGCGCATCGTTCAGCGTACGTCCAGCGCGACGCGTCGAAAGTGGCTTCCCCCTGTGCTTCACATCTATATGGTTTAGGTACACGGCATGTCCCTGGAAGGCAGATTCGCACTGGTCACCGGCGGAGGTCGCGGCATCGGCCGCGCGATCGCGGAGCGGCTCGCGCGCGATGGGGCGCGCGTCGCCGTCGCCGGCCGCACCCGGGCCGAGATCGAGGAGACGGCGGCGGCCGTCGGCGGGGTCGCCGTCGAGCTCGACGTGGGCGACCGCGCGGCCGTCGCCGCGGCGGCGGAGCGGATCGGGCCCGTCGACGTGCTCGTCAACAACGCGGGCACCGCCGAGAGCGCGCCGTTCGACAGGACCACCGACGCGATGTGGGACCGGATGCTCGCGGTCAACGCGACCGGCGCCTTCGCGCTCTGCCGCGCGCTCATCCCGCCCATGATCGCGCGCGGGTTCGGCCGCGTGGTCAACGTCGCCTCGAGCGCGGGGCTCGTCGGCTGCGCGTACTCGACCGCGTACTGCGCGTCGAAGCACGCCATGGTGGGGATGACCCGCGCGATCGCGGCGGAGATCGCGCGGACCGCCGTGACGATCAACTGCGTCTGCCCCGGGTGGGTGAACACGAAGATGGCGGACGACGCGATCGCGCGCATCGCCGAGAAGACCGGCCGGGGCGAGGACGCGGCCCGGCGATCGCTCGAGGCGATGTCGCCCCAGGGGAGGATGGTCGAGCCCGAGGAGGTGGCGCTCGTCGTGTCGATGCTCTGCAGCGACGAGGCGCGCGGCATCCACGGCCAGGCGATCTCCGTCGACGGCGGGCAGGTGATGCGGTGAAGGCCGGCCTCGAGATCGTGCAGCCGGCCGGGTGGCCGGCGCCGCGCGGCTACACGAACGGCGTCGTGACGCGCGGCCGGACGTTGCACGTCGCGGGGCAGATCGGGTGGGACGCCGCGTCCGGCGAGCTCCGGAGCGACGACATGGCCGAGCAGTTCGCGCAGGCGCTCGACAACGTGCTCGCGGTCGTGGCGGCGGCCGGCGGCGGGCCGGGCGACGTCGCGCGCATGACGGTCTACGTGACCGACCTCGACGCCTACCGGGGCGCGCGCCGCGCGATCGGCGCCGCGTGGCGGGCGCGGTTCGGCAAGCATTTCCCGGCGATGGCCCTCGTCGGCGTCGCGGGGCTCGTCGAGCCGCGCGCGCTCGTCGAGATCGAGGCCGTCGCGGCGCTCGGCGACGGCGAGGCCGACGCGGCGCCCGGCGAGCGCGGCGGCGGCGAGGGCGGCGCATGAGGCGCGGGGCGCCGGCGCGGCGGCCGCTCGCCGTGGCCCCGCCGCCCGAGAGCGCGCGCGGCGATCAGGCCGCCGTCCGCGCCTGGGTCCGCATCCTCGCGGTCCACAAGCGCGCGCTCGCCGCCATCCGCGAGGACCTGGAGCACGAGATGACCCTCCCGCGCTTCGACCTGCTCGCGAACCTCGTGCGCAGCGACGGGCAGACGCTGGCGTCGCTCTCCCGCAGCATGCTCGTCACGGCCGGCAACCTCACCGGGCTCGTCGACCGCGCGGCGCGCGACGGCATGGTCGAGCGGCGGGCCGACCCGAGCGACCGCCGCGCCTGGCGCGTGCACCTGACCGCCAAGGGGCAGCGCGCGTTCCGCGACGCCGAGCGGCGCCACGCCGCGCGCGTCGCGAAGGTGTTCTCCGGGCTCAGCCAGGCCGAGCTCTCCACCCTGACACGGCTGCTCGACAAGCTGCGCACGACGCTCCGCGAGCAGGACATCGCGGTCCCGTCCCGCTCCGGCAGCGCCCGCGCCCACGCGGAGCGCGGCGCGCGCAGCCCGCCGCGGCGCACGCGATCCAAGCCCTGACCGCGCGAGGCGCGCGCGGCACGTACCCCGCCGCGGCGGCGAAGACCCGGCGCGGCGGCGAAGACCCGACGCCCACCCAACGAAAGGCAGCCCATGACGCTCACACCCCGCTCCTTCCAGCTCGAGATCAGCCGCGGCGTCGCGGAGATCACGCTGAGCCGCCCCGATCGGCTGAACGCGCTCACCTTCGAGATCTACGGCGAGCTCACGGCCACGTTCCGGTCGCTCGAGCGCTCCACCGCGCGCGCGGTCGTGCTCACGGGCGCGGGGCGCGGCTTCTGCTCGGGCGGGGACGTCGAGGGGATCATCGCCGAGCTCTTCGCGCGCGACGCGCGGGGGCTGCTCGAGTTCACCCGCGTCACCGGCGCGTTGATCCAGAGCATCTGCGAGCTCCGGCGGCCGGTCATCGCCGCGGTGAACGGGGTCGCCGTCGGCGCGGGCGCGGTGATCGCCGCCGCCTGCGACCTGCGCATCGCCGCGGCGAGCGCCCGCTTCGGGTTCATCTTCCCGCAGGTCGGCCTGTCCGGCGCGGACATGGGCGCGTCCTACCTCCTGCCGCGCATCGTCGGCCAGGGCCGCGCCGCCGAGCTGCTCCTCTTCGGCGATCTCGTGGGCGCCGACGAGGCGCTCCGCATCGGCCTCGTGAACCGCGTCGTGCCCGACGGCGAGGCGCTCGCGACGGCGCGCGGCTGGGCCGAGCGCCTCGCGCGCGGGCCCGCCTTCGCGCACGCGATCACGAAGCAGATGCTCGAGAGCGAGCGCACGATGCCGCTCGCCGCCGCGATCGAGGCGGAGGCGCAGGCGCAGGCGCTCTGCATGGCGCACCCCGACTTCCGCGAGGCCTACGAGGCGAACCGGGCGAAGCGGCCGCCGCGGTTCGAGGGCGCCGACCTGGACGAGGCGACCTCCGCCGGCCTGGACGAGGCGGCCACCCCCCGCAACACCGGCACGGCGACGCCCCGGTCATGAAGCGGCTCACGCTCTCCTCGGACGACCTCGCGGTCTTCTTCGAGGACCGCCACGCCGCGCTCGCCGCGCGGCTGACCCCGGAAGCGCTCGCGCC
The DNA here is from genome assembly GCF_002950945.1 of Sorangium cellulosum. GTDB lineage: Bacteria > Myxococcota_A > Polyangia > Polyangiales > Polyangiaceae > Sorangium > Sorangium cellulosum_E. The sequence continues at coordinate 3,200,908 of NZ_CP012673.1, read as the reverse complement.
GCTCGCGGGCGCGCGCGACCCCGCCGCCCTGGCGCGCTGCATGGGCGAGCCGCTCGGGCTCTACGCGCACCTCGTCCCCGAGGCGCTCGGCGGCGCGCCGGCGGGGCGACCGGAGCACCCGAGCCACGTCGACGTGCGATCGCTGGTCCTCGTCCGCGAGGCGCTCGGCCAGGTCGCGCCGCTCGCCGACGCGATCTTCGCCGTGCAGGGGCTCGGCGCCTACCCGATCGTGCTGGCGGGCAGCGACGCGCAGCGCCGCGCGATCTTGCCCGGCGTGCTCTCTGGGCGCCGCGTCGGCGCCTTCGCGCTGACCGAGCCCGAGGCGGGCAGCGACGTCGCCTCGCTGAGGACGCAGGCCCGCCGCGACGGCGACGGGTGGGTCCTCGACGGCGAGAAGGTCCTCATCTCGAACGTGCCGCTCGCGCACCACGCCGTGGTGTTCGCGCGCGCGGGCGCGGCGCCCGAAGGCGGCGGCCCGGCCGGGGATCAGGGCGCGGGGCGCCGCGGGATCACGGCGTTCCTCGTCGACCTCGACGCGCCCGGCGTCTCCGCCGAGCCGCTGCCGATGTCGGTCCCGCACCCGATCGGCCGGCTCCGCTTCGAGGGCTGCCGCGTGCCGGACAGCGCGCGCCTCGGCGACGTGGGCGGCGGGTTCCGGCTCGCGATGCAGACGCTCGACGCGTTCCGGATCTCCGTGGGCGCGGCGGCGAACGGGATGGCGGCGCGCGCGCTCCGCGAGGCGATCGCGCGCGTCACGCGCCGCCGGCAGTTCGGCGTGCCCCTGTCCGAGCAGCAGATGGTGCGCGCCTACCTCGCCGAGATGGCGACCGAGCTCGACGCGGCCCGCCTCCTCGTGGCGCGCGCCGCGCACAAGCGCGACACGGCGGCGGACGCGGGAGGTGCGGGCGGCGCGGGGGCGCGCGTCTCGACCGAGGCCGCCATGGCGAAGATGTTCGCCACGGAGGCGGCGCAGCGGATCATCGACCGCGCGGTCCAGCTCCACGGCGGCATGGGCGTCATCGAAGGGACGGAGGTGGAGCGGCTCTACCGCGAGATCCGGCCGCTCCGGATCTACGAGGGGACGACGGAGATCCAGAAGCTCATCATCGCGAAGGGGATCCTGGAGCGCGCCGCCGCGGAGATCGCGGCGGAAGAGCCCGCTCCGGACCGGGCGCGGTAGCCATGTGGAAGCCAAAGGAGAGGATCCGGCACACGCTGCCCCGCGACGAGCCCCCGACGGAGGAGGAGGCGGCACACGCGCGGCTGTTCTCGCCGCTCCGCCTCGCCTCCGGGCTCGAGCTCGCCGAGCGCTCGTGGGTGCCGGCGATGGTCCCGTGGCGGGCGACGGAGGAGGGCTTCGTCACCCGGAACGTGCTCGACTGGTACGGGCGCTTCGCCGACGGCCAGCCGGGCGCGCTCGTGGTCGAGGCGACGGGCATCCGCGACGTGCCGAGCGGCCCGCTGCTCCGCGTCGGCCACGATCGGTTCATCCCGGGGCTCCGCGAGCTCGTCCGGACGGTCCGCGCGCGGAGTGCGGGGCGGACCCGGGTGTTCCTCCAGCTCATCGACTTTCTCCGCATCCGCAGGCGCCCGTCGAGGGACAGGTTCCTCCGGGAGTTCCTGGCGATCACCGGCGCGCACCGGCGCGCGCTCGCCGGCGCGCTGGGCGACGAGCGGATCGGCGACGCGCCGGAGGCCGAGGTCCGCGAGCGGCTGCTCTCGCTGGACGACGAGCGGCTCGAGGCCGTGCTCGACCGCCGCGAGCTCGAGGCGCTGCGCTTCGGCGAGCGGGAGCGCGTCACGGACGTCGCGCTCCCTCACATTCGCGACCTGCCGCGCTCGCTGCCCGGGCTGTTCGCGGCGGCGGCGGCGCGCGCGCGCGAGGCGGGCTTCGATGGCGTCGAGCTCCACTACGCGCACGCCTACACGATGGCGTCGTTCCTCTCGGCGCTGAACACGCGCGACGACGGCTACGGCGGCGAGCGCGAGCGGCGCGCGAGGCTTCCCCTCGAGGTCTACGCGGCCGTGCGCGACGTGGTGTCGGCGCGGTTCACCGTGGGCTGCCGCTTCCTCTGCGACGACATCGTGGAGGGGGGCAACCGGGTCGACGACGCGATCTTCTTTGCGCTCGCCTTCGCGCGGGCGGGCATGGATTTCCTCTCGCTCTCTACCGGAGGGAAGTTCGAGGACGCGAAGCAGCCGAAGGTCGGCGAGGCTGCTTATCCCTACACCGGTCCGAGCGGGTACGAGTGCATGCCGACCGCGCTCTCGGATGCGGTCGGGCCGTTCGGGCGGCAGATCCCGAAGCAGGCGCGGATCCGGCGCGCGGTGCGCGAGGCTGGGTTCGAGGCGCCGGTCGTGGTGGCGGGGGGGATTTGCACGTTCGTGCAGGCCGAGGGGATCCTGGCGCGCGGGGAGGGCGACATCATCGGGGCGGCGCGGCAGACGCTGGCGGATCCTGATTGGTTTTTGAAGATGCGGGTGGGGCGTGGGCGGGAGGTTCGCCGCTGCGTGTACTCGAATTATTGCGAGGCGCTGGATCAGAGGCACCGGGCGGTGACGTGCCAGCTGTGGGATCGGGAGGGGATCGGGGAGCCGGGGGTTGTGACGGTGGAGGGGGGGAGGAGGAGGCTCACGGCGCCGCGGTGGGGGTGAGGGGGCGCGGGGGGCGAGGGTGGGATGAAGAGGGGGATGGGATGGGGGTGAGCAAGAGCACGAGCACGAGCACGAGCACGAGCACGAGAGACGGGGGACGAGAGACGGGGGACGGGGGATGGGCGGGAGGGATCGAGAGGAGTTGTGACCATGAGTGGAACTACATTTCCTGACGACTTCAACCTCGCGGATTACTACCTTTTCGATCGGCTTCGCGAGGGGAAGGGCGGCAAGGTCGCGCTGCGCTTCGGAGAGCAGCGGCACACCTACGAGGACGTCGCCGAGAAGGTCCGGAGCCTCCGCGCTCACCTCGCGCTCGCGGAGGTCGCGCCGGAGCAGAGGGTGCTCCTCCTCCTGCACGACTCGCCAGCATTCGTCTGGTCGTTCTTCGCGACGCTCCACCACGGCGCCGTGGTCGCCATGGGCAACCCCGAGGCGCCCGCGGCCGACCTCGCGCACCTCGTCGACTACACGCGGGCCGCGGCGGTGATCACGATCCCGCGTGTGGCCGAGGCGATCGCGGGCGCGCTCGCCGCGGCCGAGCTCCGGGCCCTCGTGCTCGCGCCGGAGGTCCCGACCGGAGGAGACCTCGAGGGCGACGTCTCCATCCCACCAGCCCTCGCGGGCCTGAAGGCGGTGTCGCTGCAGAGCGCCCTCGCGGCCGGACGCGCCGCGACCACGGGCGGCCTGCGAGCGCCCCGCCCCACCCGCCGCGACGACGTCGCGATATGGCTCTTCACGTCCGGCTCCACCGGCAAGAGCAAGGCGGCAATCCACACGCACCGCGACTTCGCGTTCAACACCGAGCGCTACGCCAAGGCCACGATCGGCTACCGCGAGGACGACATCACCCTCTCGGTGCCGCGCCTCTTCTTCGGCTACGCGACGGGCACCAACCTGATGTTCCCCTTCGCGGTCGGCGCGACAGCAGGCCTCTTCGTCGAGCGGCCGACGGCCGAGTCGATCGCCCACTACATCGAACGTTACCGCCCCACGGTGGTCACGAACGTCCCGACGATGATGGGCAAGCTGCTCGACGACGACGACGCCCGCGCGGCCCGCAACGCGCCACGGCTCGACCTCTCCAGCGTGCGCTTCCACCTCTCCGCGGGCGAGGCGCTCCCGCCGGCGCTGCTCGAACGCTTCCGCGCGCGGTTCCACGCCGACGTCTACGACGGCATCGGCTCCGCTGAAATGTTCCACATCTACTGCACGAACCGCCCCGGCGACGTGCGCCCTGGGTCGCTCGGCCGCGTCGTCGAGGGGTACACGATCAAGATCCTCCCCTCGGAGGCGGTCGGACCGGGCGCGCCCGAGCTTCCGCCCGGCGAGACCGGCGTCATGTGGGTGAAGGGCGACTCGGTCGCGCTCGGCTACTTCCAGGATCGCGACAAGAGCTGGGGCACGTTTCACGGGCACTGGTGCCGCACCGGCGATCTCTTCCGCATCGACGCGGAGGGGTACCTCTGGTTCAGCGGGCGCGCCGACGACCTGCTCAAGGTGGGCGGCGTCTGGGTGGCGCCCGTCGAGGTCGAGGAGTGCCTGGCCGAGCACCCGGCCGTCACGCTCGCCGCGGTGATCGGCGCCGAGGAGGCGGGCCTCGTGAAGCCGAAGGCGTTCGTCGTCGTCCGCGACGACGCGCGCGCCCGCGTCGCCACCGAGGAGGGGCAGGCCGCGCTCGCCGACGAGCTCAAGGCGTTCGTGAAGGAGCGGCTGAGCAAGCACAAGTACCCGCGGTGGGTCGCCTTCGTCGACGACCTCCCCCGGAACGACCGCGGGAAGGTCGACCGCAAGGTCCTCCGGCAGCGCGAGCTCGCCGGCGAGAACCCGGCGGGCAGGTGACGCGCATGCACGCCGCGCCGCGCCTCGCCGAGCTGACGACCGAGGAGCTGCGCCGCCTCCTCTCGGCCGGCGCCCCGTGCGTCGCGCTGGTCGCGGTCGGGTCGGTGGAGCCGCACGGCCCGCACCTGCCGCTCGGCACGGACACGGTCATCAGCGAGGCGGCCGCCGAGCGGGCCGGCCGCCGGCTCTGGGAGCGCGGCGTCGCCGCGCTGATCGCGCCGCCCGTCGGCTACGGCGTGACCGATTTCGCCGCGGGCTTCGCGGGCGCCATCTCGATCCCGGCGCCCGCGCTCACCGCCTTCCTGCGCGCCGTCGCGGACGCGTACCTGGCCGCCGGCCTGTCGCACGTCTGCTTCATCAACAACCACCTCGAGCCGGAGCACGACCGGGCCGTGCGGGCCGCGGCCTCCGACCTGCCCGCGGGCCGCGTCTCGGTGGCGTGCCCGCTCGCGCGCCGCTGGGCGCGGACGCTCTCCGCCGAGTTCCGGAGCGGCGCCTGCCACGCGGGACGTTACGAGACGTCGCTCGTCCTCGCCGCGGACTCCGCGCTCGTCCGGAGGGACATCGCCGCGGCCTTGCCCGACGTCGGCGTGAGCCTGTCGGAGGGCATCAAGGCCGGGGTGAAGAGCTTCCGCGCCCTCGGCATGGACGCCGCCTATACCGGCGCTCCGCGCGAGGCCTCCGAGGACGAGGGGCGCGACCTGCTCGATCTCCTGGCGACCATGATCGTCACCGAGGTCGAGGAAGGCGTGGCCGCGGCGGCCGGCCACGGGATCGCGGGCGGATAACGACGGCGGCCGACCCGGAATCTGGCCGAAAAGACCAGATTCCGACAGTAGGCAGCTGGGCAATCAGGTAGGTAGAAGCAGCCTTCGCTGCTCCCCCACCCTTACTCGACCGCTCATCGCCCACACATCAGGTCACACATCGAGTTACATATCGGGCGCGGCCCGAAGGGACAGCGCCGTCAAAAACAAGACAGCTAGAGCGGAAACAGGCGCCGCGTGGCCTGCACGGCCGAACGGCGTCGATGAAGGCACGAAGAAATACTCCGCGGCGCTCGACAACCACACGCCGTCTGAGCGATACTGCTTAGTTTTACTCTTGCACGATAGGCAATCTCAACGAGCCGCGCGCAACAAATAGCGATTCGCGATTGACGTACTCGATCCAAAGACGTAAAACGGTATCGTTTTCCTCGCGTGCCGTTCGACGCCAGAACGATCCGACCGCTGACCTGTTACCAGGTGATGCTTTGCGGCGCGCAGGTAGATGATGGCTTTTTGGGGCGCTCTCTGGCGCTCCGGCGACGGCATCACAACCAACATCGCGGGCCTGACGCGCCCGGCGACGCGGATCGGAGAGCACCATGAGGAATCGCACGATGATGAGAGGGTCTCGGAGTCTGGTTCTAGCTTCCTTCGCCGCCGCCTCGAGCGCGGCGCTCGCCGGCTGCGTCGGCGCGGGCGACGCCGGGGACGAGCAGATCCTGGACGCGCAGCAGGCGCTGACAACCTGCGTGACGCTCCAGCGCATCGGGGCGACGAACGTGGTCAAGGACGTGACCATCTTTGAGAAATCTCCCACCTGGGGGGACAACGGGTACAACATGAATGTTGGCCTCGACGGCGACCAGAAGCCCGTACGCGGGCTGATGGCGTTCAACCTCTCGTCCATTCCCTCCGATGCCATCATCGTCTCGGCGAACCTCTCCGTGAGCGCCACAGCCACGACGCCCGAGGTGGTCCGCGTCCACCGGGTCACGTCGCCCTGGGAGGAGACCACCGCGAGGTGGGACACGCACGCGGGAGCATGGGACGCCGCAGTCCTGGGGAGCTTCACGGCGGGCACGACTTACGCCTACCACACGGTCAGCCTCACGGAGACCGTGCAGAGCTGGGTGAACGGCACCGTCGCGAACCACGGAGTCCTCTTCGAGCAGACCGCGAATCGCACCGCCATCCGAACCAGCGAGAACGAAAACAACCAGTGGGAGCAGAAGGAGCCGAAGCTCACGGTCTGCTATGACAGCGCGACGGGGTCCGGATCGAGCTCCACGGTATCCAGCTCCTCGGCTTCCAGCTCGTCCGCCTCCAGCACCTCGGCGACGAGCTCGAGCTCTTCTGCGTCCAGCTCGTCCGCCTCCAGCACCGCGGCTTCCAGCTCCAGCTCCTCTGCGTCCAGCTCCTCTGCGTCCAGCTCCTCTGTCTCGGGCTCCGGCGGCGCGGGCGGCGCGGGTGGTGCCGGCGGCGCGGGTGGCGCAGGTGGTGCCGGGGGCGGCGGCGGGGGCGGCGTGCCTGGTCTGCCGATCAGCTGCGCCAACAACACGCCGGGCGCGGGCGACAACTGCGGCGTCGACGGGGACGACAACTGCTGCGAGGTCCTCCCGGTCCCGGGCGGCACGTTCAACCGGCTCAACAATACGAGCCTGCCGGCGACGGTCAGCGACTTCGACCTCGACAAGTACACGATCACGGTCGGGCGCTTCCGGCAGTACATCGAGCGGACCGGCGGCCCGACGAAGGCCAACCCGCCGCCCGCCGGCTCGGGCGCTCACCCGAAGATCCCGAACAGCGGCTGGAACCCGGCGTGGAACTCGCAGCTCACCGCCGACACGAGCGCGCTCCGCTCGGCGCTCATCTGCGCTGAGTGGGGCTACTCGTCCTGGAGCGATACCCCGGGCACCAAGGAGAAAAAGCCCATCGTCTGCGCGACGTGGTACGAGCTGTTCGCGTTCTGCGCGTGGGACGGCGGCCGGCTGCCGACCTATGCCGAGATCAACTACGCTGCCGCGGGCGGTAGCGAGCAGCGCATCTACCCATGGGGTGGCGCGAGCGCCAATGATATCACCGTCAACGACGCCTCCTGGTGCTGCCAGGGCGACGGTTCGGTCTCGGGCACCTGCATCAACTCGCTCGGGCCGAGCTACTCCTGCACGCCGGCGGACCTCACGAACGTCGGCCTCTTTCCCCAGGGCGCCGGGCGGTGGGGTCACATGGACCTGGCCGGCAACGTGTACAAGTCCACCCGCGACAGCGCCGACATCTACAACCTGCCGACGCCCTGCAACGACTGCTCGCGCCTCGACGAAATCAACCCCAATACTACACGCTGGCTGCACGGCGGCAGCTACGTGGCCAGGGGCTCGATCCAGACGACGTACCATCAGGTCTCGTACCCGGCCGCCAACCGGTATTATTTCTCCGGAGCCACGTGCGCGCGCGACCTGTGAGCTGAAGCCGGGCGGCGCGGGCCAGCCGCGCCCCTGCGCGTCCAGGCGCTCGCCGGCCCCCGCGGGCCCGGGGCGAGCGCCTCGGCGTGGTGAGGCGCTCGCGCGCCCTCGCGGACACTCCCCCTCGAACTTGGCCCGTTCCTGCGCCGCCTGATACGCGCGCTCCGTATGCGCGTGCGAGGCCTCCTCTTGCTGCCGGCGATTGCGCTCTCCGCGCTCGGCGTGAGCTGCCCGCGGCCTGCCCCCGAGCCGGCCGCGACGTCCCCTGCCCCGGCGCCCGCGTCAGCCGTCACCGCGCCGCTGGCCGCGGCGGCGCCCCCCGTCGCTGCCGCCCGTCCCGCGGCGGCAGAGCCGGGCGCGGCCGCCGCGGTAGAGCCGGGCGCCGCCGCCGCCGCAGAGCCGGGCGCCGCCGCCGCCGCAGAGCGCATCGACCCGCTCGCCTTGCCGGCGCTGCCGCCGGAGCTTGTCGACGACGGCTCCGATCGGCTGCCCGAGCTCGACCTGCCGCCGGTCACCTCGCCGGCGCCGGACGTGGAGGTCCACGAGCTCGCGAGCATCGCCAGGGAGACCTGGATCTTCGCCGAACCGCGCTGGACCAGCCGGCGCATCGGGTACCTGCGCGCCGGCGCGGTGGTGGCGCGCAGGCCGGAGCCGTCGGGCAGGACGTCGTGCGCCGGCGGCTGGTACCGCATCGAGCCGAACGGTTACGTCTGCATCGGCGCCAGCGCGACGCTCAACATCCACGATCTTGCGGTCGAGGCCTCGTCTCGCCGTCCAGTCCGGCGGTTCGCGGCGAGCGCGGATAGCGGGGCAACGCTCGTCGCGAAGACGGCGGAGCTCGGGGCAACACCCGTCGCGAAGACGGCGGAGCTCGGGGCAACACCCGTCGCGAAGACGGCGGAGCTCGGGGCAACACGCGCTGCGAAGACTACGGAGCTCGGGACAACGCCCGTCGCGAAGACCACGGAGCTCGGGGCGACACTCGCCGCGAAGACTTCAGCTTCCGCGATCGCGCCCGCCGCGAAGACCGCGGAGCTCGCGGCGACGCCCCCCGCGCTCGCGCTCGGCGGGCTGCCGTACACCTACGTGATGTCGCGCTCCCCCACCCCGCCGCTCTACGCGCGCCTTCCCACCGAGGACGAGCAGCGCAGCGTCGAGCCGGACCTCGGCCCGCACCTCCTCCGCGCCGCGAGCGCCGCGCGCGCGCCCGACTTCGTGGCGCCGCCGCCTTCCGACTCGACCCCCTCGGTGCTGCTCTACGGCCGGCCGGCGCCCGGGCTCGCGGGCGATCGCCGGTCGCCCGACACGCTCGTCCTCGGCCACGCCCGGACCCGCTCCGGCTTCGCGTTGCTCTCGACCTTCGACCACGACGGGCGCCGCTTCGGCCTCACCACCGATCTCGCCGTCCTGCCGCTCGACCGCACCCGCGTCATCCGGCCGAGCGCGTTCGCCGGTCTCCGGCTCGAGGGGGACGTCACGCTCCCGGTCGCGTTCGCGAAGCGCCGCCACGCCACGCGGCTCGTCCCGGACGCGCGCGGCCACCTCACCCGCGGCGCCCCGCTCGGCTTCCGCGAGGCGCTCCCGCTGTCCGGCGCCGCGCGGCGGCTCGGCGGCGTCGACTACCTGGAGACGCGGGACGGCGGGCTCGTCCGCGCCGACGAGGTTTTGCGCGTCGACCCGCTCCGCAGCGCGCCCGCGTGGGCGGTGAGCGGGCGGAAGTGGATCGACGTCTCCATCAACCAGCAGGTCCTCGTCGCGTACGAGGGCGCCCGCCCGGTCTACGTGACCCTCGTCTCGACCGGCGCCGACGGCCTCGGCGACCCGAAGACGACCCGCTCGACGATCCAGGGGCTCTTCCGCATCCACACGAAGCACGTCACCGTCACGATGGACGGCGACGAGGAGGACGAGGATCCGTTCGACTTCCGCGACGTGCCGTTCGTCCAGTACTTCACCGAGGGCTTCGCGTTCCACGCCGCGTACTGGCACGATCAGTTCGGCACGCCGCGCAGCCACGGCTGCGTGAACCTCTCCCCGCTCGACGCCGCCTGGCTGTTCGAGTGGACGACGCCCGAGGTGCCGGCCGCGTGGCACGGCGCGCTCTCGCTGCGGAAGGGCACGCTCGTCTCGATCCGTCCGTGAGCTGGCCGTCCGCCTGAGCCGGCCGCGCTGGCGCTGCCTCTTCCGCGCCGTCCCAAGGCACGCTACACGCCTTGTCCATGGCCACGCAGGAGCCCCTCTCGCTCGATCAGCTCATGGCGATCGATCCGCTGCTCTCCGACGAAGAGCGCATGGTGCGCGACTCCGTCCGCCGCTTCGTGCGCGAGCGGTACCTGCCGCGCGCCGCCGACCTGTTCGCGCGCGAGCAGTTCGCGACCGACCTGATCCCCGAGATCGCCGCGCTCGGCCTGCTCGGCGGCTCGCTGACGGGTTACGGCTGCGCGGGCATGAACTCGGTCGCTTACGGCCTCGCGCTGCAGGAGCTCGAGTACGGCGACAGCGGCCTGCGCAGCTTCGTGAGCGTCCAGGGCTCGCTGGCGATGTACCCGATCTGGAAGTACGGCTCCGAGGCGCAGAAGCAGCGCTGGCTGCCGAAGATGGCCGCGGCCGAGCTGATCGGCTGCTTCGGCCTGACGGAGCCCGACAGCGGCTCGGATCCGAGCTCGATGAAGACGCGCGCCCGCAAGGACGGCAGCGTGTACGTGCTCACGGGCACGAAGATGTGGATCACGAGCGCGCCGATCGCGCACCTCTGCGTGGTGTGGGCCAAGGTGGATGACGGAGGGCCCGAGTCGATCCGCGGCTTCGTGGTCGAGCGGGGCATGAAGGGGCTGGAGACGCCGCTCATCCACGGCAAGATGAGCCTGCGCGCGAGCCCGACCGGCGAGATCGTCCTGAACGAGGTGCACGTCCCGGAGGAGAACATGCTGCCCGGGGTGGTCGGCCTGAAGGGCCCGCTGGGCTGCCTGACCCAGGCGCGCTTCGGGATCGCGTGGGGCGCGCTGGGCGCGGCGCGCGCTTGCTACGAGACGGCCGTGTCGTATGCGCGCGAGCGCGTCCAGTTTGGCCAGCCGATCGCGTCGCGGCAGCTCATCCAGGCGGAGCTCGTGGAGATGGCGACCGAGATCGCGAAGGGTCAGATCATGGCGCTGCACTTCGCGCGGCAGAAGGACGCCGGCGGGATCAGCCCGGTGCAGGTGTCCCTGTGCAAGCGGAACAACGTGGGGTGGGCGCTCAAGATCGCGAGGACCGCGAGGAGTGTGCTTGGCGCGAACGGGATCCTGCTCGATTACCCGGTCGTCCGGCACATGCTCAACCTGGAGAGCGTGTACACCTACGAGGGCACCGACGAGGTGCACTGCCTGATCCTCGGCAACGCGATCACGGGGCACAACGCGTTCTGAGGGATCTTCACCGGTCCGCCCGAGCAGATCGACCGACAGGAGCGCCAGGCGCTCGAGAGAGGGTGCCCTGGCGTGCGGCCGTCGTGGCCCCTTCCTCGGCTCTTCCGGAGCCCCTCCCGGGGGAAGCGCGTCAGTCGAACTCTTCTCCCGGGGCGGCCTCCAGCGAAGTGCGCATGTAGTTGAGCGGCGAATGGTCGCCCCAGGAGAACGGCAGCCGCACCCACTGCAAAGGGACCACGTCCTGGGTGAACCAGGACAGGACGCCGACGAGGTTGCTGAGCCCCAGGCTGATCGCCTGGCGCGCGGGCCTCGTCCCCGGCATCCAGCTGGCCTCCGACGAGTCGTACTGCTGGCCGAAGTGCATGAAATCACCCATGATTCTCGGCGGCAAGCGCGGCACGATGTCCCTCCGGTAGACATGGCGGAAGAGCTTCTTCCCGAGGTCCCCGTTCATGCTCGCGAAGGCCGCGTCCCCCACCATGGGCTGCCCGTACGTGTAGACGCCCCGGATCCAGCTCCTCACCTGGCGGCGATCCCTGCCGAAGACCCCTGCGTCCGCCTGCGCGTAAAGGAGCGCCGCGGCGAGCACCGCCAGCGCTCCGCCCAGGCTATGGCCGGTGATGTACAGGGACGGGAGCAGCTCCTTCTCCTCGGGAATCGCGTCCGTGATCGGAGCCGGCACCATGGACACCGGAGCTTCCGGCTTCGCCGCGCCGCACGGCGACAGGTACTTCTCCCGCGAGTGCGCGAGCGCATCGCAGATCGGTCGCGCGTTCAGGGCAGCGAGGAGGAGCTCTTGGAGCACGGGCCACGTCGACCGGAGGCCGCGCTGGAAGCCGCCGTGAACCTTGCCTCCGGCGGGGAAGTACTCCGCTCGGGCGCTCACGCCCGTCAGCCAGTTGATGGCGTTCTGCGGCTGGGTGCCCCGGAAGCTCAGGATGGTCAGCTTCCTGCCAGGGCTCTGGACCAGCACGGCAGAGGTGTCGAAAAAGAGGGCATCATTCCTGGTGGAGATCTCGACGTAGTCGCACCCCTCCAGCCTACGGCGGGACATCACGGCGGCAAACGTCCCCTCGTCCGAGTACGTCCAGGCCGACAGAACGGAGAGGGTACGAGCGTGGGCGCGATCATACACGCCCTCCTCGGTCCTCAGCAGGCGAAGGATGTTCTGCCTGGACGCGTCAGATATGGGCGCTCCGGTGGAGCCGACGCCTATCGTGTGAACGGCTGTGATGTGCATAGCCTCTTCGCTCCTTCTGGATGGACCGATCCGCTCGACGTCCGCGCCGCACACACCCCATTCGAGGGTGCGTCCCTGCCGAGCGGGCGTCGCCTGCTGTCCTGCGCGCGGCCGTGCAGCGTGAGCAGGGCCTCTCACCGGCCGCTGCCCCCGTCGCGCCTGCCCTCCGCGAAGCCCGTCGACTGGACAGGACGAGCCCTGATCCAAGCCTACCAGGCCTTCGATCGGATTCAACATCGGAGCGCCACACCGAGCCACCTTCGAGGCGTCCCGACGGCGGCGCTCCCTTGATCGGGCGCGCCCGCCGGGAGCCGTCGGTTTCTACGCGAGCGTGCGCGAGAATCCGGGACATCCGCCGGCCTGCGGAGTCCTCGGCGGAATCGAGCGCGCGCCGCGCTGTGCCCGCCGTGCATCGAGGAGGTGCGCCGCGGACGGCGAGCAGACGGCCTTTGGAGCGCCGCCGACGAGCATCCCTGTCCATCGGCCCCGGCGGCGCTGCACCTCGTGGCGAAGCATGTTCCTCTGCTCGCGGATAATCGAGCGATGCGCGGCGAAGGTCCTGTCCTACCAGGTCGATACGTCGCCTGGGCAGAGCGGCAGCCCCAACTGCCTGAGGCGAGGGGCTCAGGGCTTCGTCGCCGCGGGAATCCACACCAGGGGTCCCGACGACCAATCGTGTCGGCTCACCATGGGAGTCCGGATCACCCGGGAGATCGCGGACAGGCTGACGTCGCTCATCCAGGCGGTCGAGGGGGGACCTCCGATGGATGGATGAGCCAGCACTGGAGGGAGGCGGCGTGACGAGGGGCTGAACGCGGCGCGGCGACGCCGCGGCGCGCGTCGAGGTCCTCGGCGCGGACAGGGCCGCCGAGCCCCCCTACTTCGTGTCCCCCGCCCCGGGCGCCTTCTTCCGCAGCCCGATCAGGAACAGCTCCACGCTGTTCGCGCGAGTCCCCTCCGGCCGGATGCTCCGGACCTCCTCGAACAGCTTCCGCAGCGCCTCGCGGGCCTTCACGAAGTCCTCGCTCATGAAGATCTTCCCGACGAACGCGCCGCCCGGCGCGAGCAGCGCCTCGGCCACGGCCACGGCCCGCATGAACAGCTCGTAGCTGCGCGCCTGGTCGGCGATCTTGCTGCCGCTCGTCGCGGGCGCCATGTCCGACAGCACCACGTCGTACGGCGCGAGCTGCGCGAGCGCCTCGTTCGTGAGCGACAGCGCATCGCCCTGCACCACCGTCGCCGTCGGGCCGAGCGCCGTCGTGATCGGCGACAGGTCGACCGCGAGCAGCTTGCCGCCCGCGCCGATCCGCTGCGCCGCGTACATCGACCACGAGCCGGGCGCGGCGCCCAGATCGAGCACGCGCTGCCCGGGGCGGAGCAGCCGCACCCGGCGGTCGATCTCCTCGAGCTTGAAGATGCTGCGGGCAGGATAGCCCTGCGCCTTCGCCGCCTTCGTGAAGGCGTCGGGGCGCTTGTACGGGTTCCGGGGCTTCTGGCTCACGGGCCGCCTTCGGGAGGGCTCAGCCGGCGGGGCGCGCGCTCGTTCACCGGCGCGCGCTCCACCAGCAAGCGGCCGGGATCAGCCGCCCTTCTTCTTGCCGGTCGGCTGCTGCACCGGCACGATCCCCTTGCCGCCGCGCTTCTTCACGGCGCCGCGGATCGTGACCACCTGGTTCTTCGGGCCGGGCACCGGGCCCTCGATGAGGATGAGGTTGTCCTCGGGGAGGAGCTTCGCGATCTTGAGGTTGAGCGCGCTCACCGTCTCGTCGCCGTAGTGGCCGGGCATCTTCAGGCCGGGCAGCGTGCGGCCCGGGGTCATGTTCGTACCGATCGAGCCGCCGTGGCGGAAGTACTCGTGCGTGCCGTGCGAGCTGACCGCGCCGGCGAAGCTCCACCGCCGGATGACGCCGCTGAAGCCGCGGCCGCGCGTGCGGCCCTGCGCGTCCACGCGCTGGCCGACCTCGAACACCTCGTCGACCTTGAGCGTCTGCCCCACCTCGTACTTCGCCGCATGCTCGGGGCTGCAGCGCAGCTCGCGCACGATGCGCTTCGGCGTCTGCCCCGACTTCTTGAAGGCGCCGGCGAGCGGCTTCGTCGTGTGCCGCTCCGCCCGCTCGCCCAGGCCGAGGATGAGCGCGCTGTAGCCGTCCTTCTCGAGGGTGCGCTTGCCGACGACGACGCAGCCCGCCTGCACGACCGTGCAGCGCAGGACCTCGCCCGTCTCGCTGAAGATCTGCGTCATGCCGATCTTCTTGCCGATGATGCCGGGATGCTGATTCATGATGGGATCGCCTTCTCGCTCCGTCTGGGGGTGCTGGATCTGGGTGCACGCGCGGCACGCCGCGAGCGCCGATCCCCTCGGCGCGCCTCGATCTGGAGAAGTCGAGCCGGTTCGGAGCGAATGAACCGGGGCGGTGACCCGCCGGGCGCGTTGGGGGGCGCAGAGCTTACTCACGGAGCCCCCGAAGGGAAGCGAAAGTTGACGCTTCCTGGGTAAGCCGAATCACCAAAGCGCGCCACCTGGGGGAGCACCGCCTCGCGCGCCGAGCTCGGCCGTGTGCCGCAACGCTTCACCCGTTGTGTCCCCTCGCTGCGTCATCCCGAGACGCTCCCGCTGCGTCACCCTGCTGCCTGCTCCCGCGACCTCCCCCGCGGCCTCATCCCGCGGTCCACGCCGGACATTGTCCGTCTGCTGGGACATTGTCCGACTCTCCATGGCGTCGCCGTGACGCGCAGCCGGCCGCACATTAATCCTCGGAGGTCATGGATGACAGACATCGTCGCTCAGGATGAACCGCGCAACGTGGAGCGCCTCATGGATCGATACTGGTTCCTGCTGAGGGGCGGGGGGCTTGGCGCCGAGGACGGCGCGGGCAGGACCCAGGTGGTGCGCGACGGCGAGTTCGTGGTGGTGAGCGTCGAGGCGAAGGCGCTCGGATGGCCCGAGGGGACGTTGCTCTTCCGGTTCAGGTCGGAGACGGCGCCCTGCGTCGCGTGCGTGGATCGCGCGGCGGCGATCGCGCGCCACCGCACGCACGGCTCGCTCACCTCGAGCGACGTGCGCGAGATGCTCCGCTTCGCCGTGGCCCGCTGCGCCGCCGCGGGCATCGACGCGGCCCACGACCCGGCGCCCGACGCGCGCGACGGGGTCGAGGCGGCCGCCCCCGTGTCGCGCCGCACGGCGCGGGACAGGGCCGGCGGCGGGCGGCGTTATGACGCCGAGCTCTGGCTCATCCTCTGAGCCCGCGCGCCGCGAGGCGCCGCCGCGTCACGCGCCGACCACGTTGATCGTCGCCTTGATCATCGCCATCCAGCACTGAAGCACCATCTTCCCCTCCTTCTCCGGGGTGACGGCGACCTCGACCGGGACGTTCAGCGGCAGATCCTTCTCGACCTTCAGATCGGGAATCGCGATCGCCTTCAGACACTCGCTCGTCGTGGTCCGCGTGAAGCGGAGCACCACCGGCTCCCCCTTCTTCAGATCGATGGTCGACGGCGAGAAGCCGCTGTCGTTCACCGCGATGTCGACGCGCTTCACGCCCGGCGGCGCGGCAGGCTCGGCCACGGCGACCGGCGCCGATCGCTGCGCCTCCTCGGCGGGTTTGCTGCAAGCGAGCGATGAGACGGCGAGGGCCAGAGCGGCGAGGCAGAGCGAGCGGCGCATGGGAGCGCGTTCTTACCCGGCGAGAAAAGGACGTCAAGCGCCCCCACGGAGGGCCGCCCCGGGCGAACGCAGGCCACAAAACAGCACGTGCGCCCGTCCCCTCCCCCCGCGCGAGCCCACCCGCTCCCGGAGGGAGAGCGCGCCTCACGAGGGCGGCCGTTCAGAAGCGGCCGGAGAGGATCTGCAGAATCGAGGAGAAGAGGCTGAAGAAGTTGAGGTAGAGATCGAGCGCGCCGCCCACGGGGTCCTCTTCATCCGAGTGCAGCAGGCGCGACGTGTTGAAAAGGACGTAGCCCCCGAACAGGAGGACGGAGACGCTCGCGATCGCCAGCCCGAGCGCCGTGCTCCCGAGCAGCAGGTTGAGCAGCATGGCGCCGAGGACGACCATGGATCCCATCACCAGGCCGCTGATGAGGAACGAGAGATCGTTCTTCGAGAGCAGGACCCCGAGGGTGAGGCTGCCGAACGTGAGCACCGCCAGGATGAACGCGTCCCGCGCCGGGGCCGCCGACAACGTGCCGCCGAGGCCCGCGGCCACCTGCGCCATGTACAGCGCAGGAGCCAGCGTGGCGCCGAGGATCGCCGCCATCCCGAAGAGCGCGACCACGTTGACGCCCGGCACGCGGCGCACCGCGCGGGCGCCGAACATCACGGCGAAGGCGATCAGCATGGCGAGGATCGGGTGCTGCGCGAAGAGCTCGACCGCGGGCGGCATCACGTCGAGCGCCGCCTCCTCCGCGTCCGGCGCTCCGACGTAGAGCGCGCACATCGCGCCGATGGAGGACACGACCAGGCTCGCGGTGAAGAGCCCGTATACCCTCTTGAGATAGTCGATGCGCAGCGCCGCTTTCGGGTTCGCCGGCGCGCTCGCCTCATACGACTTCGCCTGGGGAAGATTCATCTGGTGCGCCCCTCCTTGCCGGGCGACCCGCTGCGGCCGCGAGCTGGACTAGTCGTGCACCATTCGCCTGGGACGCGCAAGATCGCGCCGTGGACGCCGAGAGGCCGCGCCGCGGGCGCCGAGAGGCCGCGCCTGCCTACGGAAAAATCACACCCGGGCGGCATTCCCGGCGCGTAGGATCGCGTCGGGGGATGTGATCCGCGCGGCGCACCGCTCCGCCGCACCAGGTTGTCTCTGGCGGCACGCTCGTGTACCAAAGAGCTGCGCCGGATCGCGAGCGCGCCGCGCAGGGGCAGGAGGACGAGGACGAATGCAGGTTTCGACGATCGCCGTCGCTGACGTCCAGCCGGCGACTTCGCCTCTGCCGGAGTTCGACAGCGCCGCGGCGCTCCAGAGCCTGCTGGTCGCGCGCGTCGAGGCCGCTTTCCGGCACCGCCTGCCGCTCGTCGGGCGCACGGCCCTGCACCCGCTCGTCCAGGCGGCGCACACGGCGTACACGCAGCGTTATCCCCTCGTGCTCTCGCCCGACGTGATCTGGTTCTGCCTGGCGCGGGGCTTCACGCTCCACCTCGCCACGAACGACGCGCAGCGGCGCCGCTTCCTCCCGGAGGACCACGCGTTCGAGCTCCACATCGACCGGCCGGACTTCACGCTCGGGGGCGCGAACCCGTGGCCCGTCGTGTTTCCGGATTTTTTCAGCCAGATTTCGGCGCGGATTGACCGGCTCTGGGGGCTCGTGACAGGCAATTTCTCCACCACGGGTCCGGTCGAGCGGCTTTCGTCGGCGCTCACGGTGACGACGCCGTTCGCGCCCCATTTCGACGGAGACCCGCCGTTCCCGGGCGACATGGTGCACCCCGAGCGTGGGATCCCGCGCGTTTACCTGCTCGGCACGTCCGACGACTGGCGCTGGGTGCGCCAGCGCGCGGCGGCGTTCGGCGCCTTCGGGCAGGAGCGGTGGGTCGCCGCGCTCCTGCCCGTGCTCGACCAGATCGCCGCGTCCTCCGAGGGGCGGCCCGATACGATGTTCTGGCGCACGTTCTTCCGGTACGAGGACCCGGCGGACGAGCTCACGGGCTGGATCCACGTGCTGTTCCCGTACCTGCGCGCCTGGCCGAACGACTACTTCGCCCCGAACCCCTTCGTCGGCACCTGGCACGATCGATGGCTGGTGGCCGAGACCCGGAGCGCCCCGCTGGGAGGGCTCGGGAACGCGCAGGGACCCGGGCTCTCCGAGATGCCGCCCGGGTTGACGAGCACCGAGCTGTGCCTCGTCGATCAGAGCCGCCGCGAGCACCCCCTGGATCTCATCAGCGGCTTGATCGGCGTCACGCAGGACCCGCATTCCCTCGCGCTGATTCCCGAGTTCGTGTGGGCAGTCACGGACCGCGCGCCCGGCGCCGCGGCCGAACACGCCGCCTAGGCCTCCTGAACGGCGCGGCGCGCGCACTCGCCACCTGACGCGGGTACGACATGCGCGCCACCCCTGCGCCTCGCGGGTCCCGCGCGCAGTTCTGCATGGACGGCCAGCTCACCGTGGCCTAGGATTGCGAGGTCGGCGGTGCGGCGGCGGTGCGGTGCACCGAGCGCCGGTTGCTGCTGCCGATCACGGAGGCGTTTGTGGCCGAAGGCAAGTTCGCCCTGCTCGAGGTGCCGGATCTGAATGGTGGACAACCGTCCTACCTCCGCCTCGGCACCGCCGCGCCGCTCGGCGAGAGCCCGGGCGACGACCTCGCCGAGCGGATCCAGACGTTCATCGACGACGAGCGCAAGCGGGACGGCTCCCCGGACTTCACGTCGGTGGAAGAGCGCAAGGCCGAGACAGCGAAGCTGCACACGAAGGGCGGGTGGCGCGACCACTCCGACGGCAACCGCATCTCGACGACCCAGGGCGACAAGATCGAGGTGATCCAGGGGAACTACCGCCTGCTCATCCTCTGCCGCGGCGAGCGCCAGGCCGGCTGGGACGTGTCGGGCGGGCACATCACCGAGGTCAGCGAGACCTTCGGCGGCGGCACCACCATCGAGTGGGTGCAGGACTACGGCGGGACGTGGAAGGTCGTCGAGACGACCATCAAGGGCGAGGTGCAAACCACCTTCCACGGCGACGTCACGGACTATTACTACGGAAAGCTCAAGTACAGCCAGACCGGCACGGACACGTTCCCCACGCTGAACGTCACCGACGACTACCTCGACGACACGAACCCGTCCTCGCCCCAGGCGATCCCCACCGAGAACCCCGAGATCGAGGAGCGCACGTGGGCGAAGAGCATCAAGTCCTACACGGGCTCGGAGACGCTGCCGGTGCCCTCGATCCACGACGTGACCTGGGCGGAGCTGATGGACTCGGAGACACACGCCACGTCGATCGCCGACAGGACCTACGTGAAGGGCCCGTCGACCTCCACGATGGAGGCCGATTCGATCACCTCGTCGACCAAGGTCGAGGGGACCATGAAGGACACGACCGAGGCCGACCGGATCGAGAACTCGACCACGGCGGACAAGATCGTCTCCTATACCAAGGCCGACACCGAGGACAAGACGTACGGGAACGCCATCTCCCTCACGATCGGCAACAGCCTGACCACCGTCATTGGGGTCGAGTCGACGATCAACGTCGGCGTGGTCACCGAGGTCGTCGCGGGCGCGATGGTCGAGGCGACGCTCGGCGGGGAGGTGACCCTCGTGGTCGGCGGCACGGTCGACGTGACGGTCGGCGCGACGCTCTCGTGCAACATCGGCCCGACCATCGACTTCTCCGTCGGTCCCCAGGTCGAGGTGGGGATGTCGAGCGTGGAGATGTACCTGAACAAGACGGATCTCTCGGTCGCGCGCAAGGTCCTCGCCGGGCTCAATATCTACCTCTGACGGCGCACGGCCGAGCCCTGCCCAGCTGCGGAGCATCCCATGTCCGAAGGCAAGTACGCGATCCTCTACGTGCCCGACGAGAGCGGCGGCAAGTCGTCCTACCTGCGCATCGGCGCCACCGAGGACGATCCGTTCACGTGGCGCGACTACACCGACGGCAACCGCGTCACGACCACGCGGGGTGACAAGATCGAGGTGATCGGCGGCAACTACAAGCTCGACGTCATGGGGCGCCGGGACTTCAAGTCCGGCTCGGAGGTGGAGGGCGACGCGAGGCTCAAGGAGAAGAGCATGACCTTCCGGGGCGCGAGCGACGACGTCGAGCCGGGGACGAGACGGCTCGACGTCGTGCGGGGCCCCCGCGGGGGGAAGATGCTCCGCGAGAAGGCCGCGAAGGGCAAGGTCCACTCCACCTATCACGGCGACGTCAAAGAATACCATTACGGCAGCAAGATAACGAGCATCACCGGCTGGGACCGCCCGCCGCGCAATCTGGACGAGATCGATCCGAAGGATCCGAAGGGCCCCGTCATGGGGGAGAACCCGGAGATCACCGACAGGACGTGGGCGAAGAGCATCAAGTCCTACACGGGCTCGGAGAAGCTGCCGGTGCCCACGATCATGAAGGTGAGCTGGGCGGAGCTGATGGACTCGGAGACACACGCCACGTCGATGGCCGACAGGACCTACGTGAAGGGCCCGTCGACCTCCACGATGGAGGCCGACTCGATCACCTCGTCGACCACGGTCGCAGGGACGATGAAGGACACGACCGAGGCCAACAGGATCGAGAGCTCGACCGAGGCGGGCAAGATCGTCACCTATACGAAGGCCGACTCCGAGGACGAGAAGCACGGGGACGCCAACTCCCTCACGATCGGCAACAGCCTGACCACCGTCGTGGGGATCGAGGCGACCGTCAACGTCGGTGTGGTCGACGAGGTGGTCGTCGGGGCCATGGTCGAGATGACGTTCGGCGTGGAGGCGACCTTCGTCGCGCCGCTCACGGCGGAGATGACGGTGGGCCGCCAGGTCTCCGTGAACGTCGGCACGACGACCGAGAACACCGTCGGACCCAGCATCGAGCTCGGGCCGAGCAAGACGAAGATCACCCTGGACCGGAACACGACCGCGCCCGCCCGGACGCACATCTCCGGGGTCCACCTGATCTCGTGACGCCCTAGCCGGCGAATACCACGGATGGCGAACAAGAACCTCACCCCGTTCCTCTTCGGCAGCAAGATCACCTCACGGCGGCCGCCGCAGCCGGAGATGACCTTGATCGTCCGGGCGAAGTTCACGCTCAGGCCCGGGGCGCCGCTCGCCGTGCCCGAGGGGCACCCGGCGCTCGCGCAGGAGACGCTGCGCGGCGACGTGTTCCGCGACGACGACCACGACCAGACGGGTGAGTGCCTGTATCCGAGCGACCTCGCCGACTTCAAGCCGCACGCGGACGTGCTCTTGCTCGGCGCGTGCCACACGCCGGGCAAGGCGCGGATGACCGAGTGTCCGGTGCGGTTCGGCGTCGGGTCCTGGTCCAAGATCCTGCGCGTGGTCGGCGACCGCGTGTGGATGGACGGCGTGCTCGGGCCCGCGATGAGCGACCCTGTCCCCTTCGCCCACATGCCGCTCGGCGCCCGGCACAGCTTCGGCGGGCCCGAGCACCCGCAGAACCCGGTGGGCAAGGGCTTCGGCACACGCGAGCTCCCGAACGTCGAGAACCCCGGCGATCTCCTGCTCTCGCGCTCGGACCGCCCGGCCCCGGCGGGCTTCGGGCCCCTGTCGCCCAACGGGCCGGAGCGGCGCGCGAAGGTCGGCAAGAAGTACGGTAAGTCGTACCACGAGAAGCAGGCGCCCTATTACGCCGAGGACTTCGACTGGACGTACTTCAACGCGGCGCGGCCCGACCAGTGGCTCCCGTACCTGCGCGGGGACGAGGAGCTCCTGCTCCAGAACCTCCACCCGGACGCGGAGATCTTCCGGTCGCGCCTGCCGGGCCTCCGGATCCGCGTGTTCGTGAACGACGACGAGCGCGGGTTCCGGGAGGCGCCGATGCACCTCGACACGCTGCTCGTGGACCTCGACAAGGAGGCCCTGTTCCTCACGTGGCGCGGCCTCGTGGAGGTGAAGGAAAAGGAAGACGACGTCTTCCGCTACACGACGCTCGTCGCCTCCGAGCCGCTCGCCGAGCCGCCGCTGCCCGAGGCGCACTACCGGGAGATCCTCCGCAAGTTCGAGGCCGATCCGCTCGAGATCGAGGACAACCTCACGCCGGAGCTCGTGGCGGAGTGGCGGGCGCTGCAAGCGCTGGATCGCAAGGGCGCGGCGGCGGCGCCGCCGCCCGACACGACGGGGCTCGACCCGCTGTCGGCGCTGCTCAAGGCGCGGCTCGGCGACCTCGCGAAGCCGCAGCAGGAGGAGATCCGGAAGACGATGGCGTCGCTCGTGGGGGCGGCGCTGCCCGGCGGGAAGGTCCTCGGCGACGTCATCACCGAGGCGCTGCGCAACCTGCCGAGGAGCCCCCAGAGCCCTCCCGCGGCGAGCCCGGGGGGCGCGCCCCCGGTGACCGACGGGCAGCTCCGGGCCGCCTTCCGGCGGGTCGCGCGGGCGGTGGAGGAGGCGAAGGCGCTCGCGGCCGCACGCGGCGTCCAGCAGCCGGGCATGGAGGCGTGGGACAAGGTCGCCGCGGATCCGCAGCTCGCCGCGATGGGCCTCTCGCCGGTCGAGCCGCACGCGCCGGAGAACATCGGGCCGGGGAGCGATCTCTCGGGGCAGGACCTCAGCGACAAGGACCTGAGCGGCCTCGACCTCACGGGCGCGAACCTCACCGGCGCGATCCTCTCGGGGGCGAACCTCCGGGGCGCCAAGCTGACGCGGGCGACGCTCCGGAAGGCCGTGCTCTTCGACGTGGACCTGAGGGAGGCGGACCTCACGGACGCCGACCTGAGCCTCGCGTCGCTGCAGGACGCCCTGGCAGAGCGCGCCGTCTTCCGCGGCGCCACCCTGGAGAGCGCGTCGTTCGACGGCGCGCGCCTCGCGGAGGCCGATCTCTCGGGGAGCCGGGGGGAGCAGATCATCTTCTCGCGGGCGGACATGACCGGGGCCACCGCGAGAGGGGCGGCGTGGCAGGCGACGTTCCTGGAGGGCACCACGCTCGAGCGCGCCGACCTGTCGCAGGCGTCGCTGACACGTTGTTTCATCTCCAAGTGCAACGCGGCCTCCGCCACGTTCGCGGGCGCCACCCTCACCGGCACGAGCTTCGCTGGCTCGGACCTGAGCAAGGCCGTCTTCACGGGCGCGCGCGGCGAGGGGAGCGCGTGGATGGGCGCCACCCTCACCGGCACGGATCTCAGCCTCGCCGTCCTGCCCAGCAGCCACTTCTCGGAGGCCAGCGCGGAGGGGGCGATCTTCTTCGGGGCCAACCTGCGCGGCGCGCGGTTCTACCGGACGAACCTCGCGCGGGCCGACTTCACGCGATCGAACCTCTTCGACGCCGACCTGAACAAGGCGCTCGTCCCCGAGGTGAAGTTCGTCGACGCGAACCTCTACGATGCAAAATTCCACGACACCGCGGGATCCGGCTGTGATTTCAGGGGAGCGAACCTGAAGAAGTCGACCCTGGAGCGGAAACAATGACGCCGGATGAGGTGAAGGAGCGGGTTCGCGCCGGGCAATCCCTCGAGGGGGTGACGCTCGGCGAGCTGGACCTGCGCGGCGGCGATCTGCGCAAGGCCAACCTGCGCGGCGCGAAGCTCGGCCGGGTGCAGCTCGGGCGCGCGGATCTCTCGGGGGCCGACCTGCGGGGCGCCGAGATCGCGTGGTGCTCGCTCGGCGACGCCGACCTCACGGGCGCCGATCTCGAGGGGGCCTCGCTCGTCGAGTGTGATCTCTCGGGCGCGAAGCTCGCCGGCGCGAACCTGACGGGGACCAGCATGGTCCGGGGCCGGCTGAACGGCGCGAACCTCTCCGGCGCGCGGCTCGCCGGGGCCAACCTGTCCGAGGCGAAGCTCGCAGGGGCGGACCTGGCGAACGCGACGCTGTCGAACACGCGGCTGGATCGCGCGGATCTGTCGGGCGCGCGGCTCGACGGCGCGGCCCTCTCGCACGCCTCGTTCACGAAGGCGAACCTGTCGGGCGCCACGCTGACCGGGGCGCGGATCGAGAGCACGGTGCTCGCGGAGGCGGACCTCCGGCGCGCCGACCTCACCGGCGCCGAGCTCGACACGGTGGTGCTCGTCAAGGCCGACCTGCGCGACGCGACGCTGCCGAAGAAGCTCACCAGGACGGTGTTCGACGACGCGCGCCTCGGCCGGACGGATCTCACCGGGACGAACCTCGCGGGCTCCGCGCTCGAAGAGATGGACTTCGCCGGGGTGAGCTTCGAGAACGCCGATCTCACGCAGTCGTCGCTCCAGGGCACGAACCTCCGGGGCGCGAGCTTCCGCGGCGCGACGCTCGACCAGACGATGCTCGCCAGGTGCGACCTCACGGGCGCGGACTTCCGCGGCGCGACGCTGAGGTCGTGCATGCTGTACCAGGCGCGTTTGCCCGGCGTGGATCTGTCGGGGCAAGACCTCGAGATGATGGTCTTCTCCGAGGCCGATCTCTCCGGCGCGAACCTCTCGGGGGCGAGGCTCGTGCGCTGCGCGCTGGAGCAGACCAACCTGACCGGCGCGAACCTGACCCGCGCGCTGCTGACGCAGCTCACGATGCGGTTCGCCGTCGTGGAGGGCGTGAATTTCGAGAAGGCGATCTTCGATTGCGTGGACTTCTCGGGGGTGGATCTGACCCGCACGGCGATCGCGGGATTGACCTTCACGCGGTGCTTCTTCGCGTTCGGGAACCTCGCGGGGATGGATCTCACGGGGTGCAACCTGTCGAACTGCGACTTCAGCCAGTGCAACCTCGAGCGCGCGCGCCTCGACGGCGCCATCCTGACCAACTCGAACTTCAAGGCGGCGAACCTGCGGCACGCCTCGCTGTCGGGCGCGATGGCGAAGGCCGCGTTCTTCGGCGAGAGCGTGCTCGCCGGCGCCGCGCTGAAGCAGGCCATGCTGCGCAACGCGATCTTCATGAGGGCCGATCTCTCGGCGGCCAACCTCGCCGGGGCGGACCTCAGGGAGTCCTTCCTGAGGGAGGCGCGCGCGACCGAGGCGCTGTTCGTGGGCGTGAAGCTGCATTACGCCGATCTCTCGCACGCGGACATCTCCGGCGCCGACTTCAGCGGCGCGGACCTGCACCTCGCCAACCTGCACCACGTGCGCGAGGAGAAGACCCGCTATCTGGACGCGAACCTCACCACGGTGAGGCGCACGGACGTCGATCGCCTGGAGGCCGAGGCCTGGACGCCGCCTGCGCGGCGCTCGTAGCAGAGAAGGAGCCATGTCGATGGGAGCCATGAAGGAGAGTGATCGCGCGGCGGCCGTGCGGAACGATCCGCCGCGGGGCGAGGAGCCCGACCGGCGGGCCCGCGCCGCGGACGTGCTCAGGATCGGCCTGGCGAGGTCCGGCGCTCCGGGGGCGGACGACGCGGCCCCGGGCAGGGCGCCGGCGCCGCCGAGGGACTACCTGGGCCCCGGCCGGGTCACCGCGGCGGAGGAGGGTAAGATCGCCGTGGAGCTGCCGGGCGGCCAGCCGGTCCGCGTCGAGATGGCGCTCGCGCTGCCCTACGAGCCCGCCGTGGGCGACACGCTGCTCGTCATCGGGCGGGACGAGAATTACTACGCGATCGGGGTGCTCCACGGGACGGGGCGGACGGTCCTGTCGCTGCCAGGGGACGTGGCGGTCCACGCGAGGGACGGCGCGCTGTCGCTCTCCGGGGACAAGGGCGTCGAGATCCGGGGGCCGGAGCTCGAGGTCCAGGCGGGCAAGATCCGGATGGTGGCGGACGCCGTGGTCCAGAAGTTCACCTCGATGTACCAGCGGGTGAGCGCGCTCCTCAGCGTGCAGGCGGGCGAGTCGCACACGATCGTCGAGAAGACGGCGTTCACCAAGGCGAAGAACGCCACGATCCTGACCGAGGAGACGGTCACGGTGAACGGCAAGCAGATCCTGCTGGGATAGGAGGCCGCCGAGATGCTCCCCGTGAACAACAAGGGCGCCGGACTCAACGCCGGCTTTCCGGACGTGTGCCTGTCGCTGGTGCCCGGGGGGCCGTTCCCCTTCCCCAACTTCTCGCCGAACGGGATGTTCTTCCCGTTCTCGGCCACGGTGGTCGTCTCGGGGCTCCCTGTCCTGACCATCGTGTCGACGTCCCCGATCACGATGGGCGACCAGATGGGCTCGCTACACTACACGTTCATGGGGCCGGCGCGGCACACCGTCGGCAACCCTCGTGTGCTCGTGAATTTCTTCCCCGTGACGACGTTCATCTGCCCGAGGACGGGCAACGCCTTCAATTGCATGATCGGCGTGCAGGTGCTGCCGAGCGTCACCAACGTCTTCGTCACCTACAACGGGGGGAGCACCGGCGAGGCCCGGCCCGACGGCGGGGTGATGGCGGCCGACGTCGACGCGATGATCGAGGCGCTCCACGCCTGCGGGAGCACGTCGCCGGTCGAGACCGGGTGGCTCGCCCCCGGGGTCGGCTACCTGCGCATCAGCACGTTCTCCCTGGACGTGCCGGCGCGGGTCCACACGGCGGTGAACGCGTTCAAGGAAGAGGGGCTGGAGGCGCTCGTGGTGGACGTGCGGGGCAATCCCGGCGGTGAGCTCACGGCGTTCCTCGAGCTCGCGGGCGACTTCCTGGAGCCCGGCAGCGTGCTCGCCCGGGCGGTCGACGCGGACGGGGACGAGATCGTGTACCGCGCGCGGCACCAGAACCCCTGGCGCATGCCGCTGCGGATCCTGGTGGATCGCGGCACGGCCTCGGCGGCGGAGCTCTTCGCCGGGTGCCTGCAATGGCACGGGCGCGCCGTGATCGCCGGCGAGCGCACGTACGGCAAGGGGACGGCGCTGAAGGTCGTGCCGGAGCCGACCACGGCGGAGCCGGTGCTCGCGCCGGCGGCGCTGATGACGCTGCCCGGCGGCGAGGCGATCCACGCGGTCGGCGTGAAGCCGGACGTCGAGCTCGTCACCTCGGCGCCGCCATGCGCTCCGAGCTGACGAACTGCCGTTCGACCAGGCGGCGGTAGAGGCCGTCCTCGGCGAGGAGCGCCGCGTGCGCCCCGCTCTGCACGATCGTCCCGCCATCCATCACGAGCACGCGGTCGGCGCCCATCACCGTCGAGAGCCGGTGGGCGATGATCAACGTCGTGCGTCCCTTCATCAGCGCGTCGAGCGCCCCCTTCACGAGGTGCTCGCTCTCGGCGTCGAGCGCGCTCGTCGCCTCGTCGAGCACGAGCAGGCGAGGGTCCTTGAGCACCGCGCGGGCGATCGCCACCCGCTGCTTCTGCCCGCCGGACAGCTGCACCCCGCGCTCGCCCACCAGCGTCGCGTAGCCCTCCGGGAACCTCGAGATGAAGTCGTGCGCGTTCGCCGCGCGCGCGGCGGCCTCGATCTGCTCGCGGGTCGCGCCCTCGCGCCCGTACCCGATGTTGTCCGCGATGCTCGTCGCGAAGAGGAGCGGCTCCTGGGCGACGATGCCGATCTGCCGGCGGAGCCAGCTCGGCGACAGCTCGCGGAGGTCGCGCCCGTCGAGCAGGATGCGCCCCGCGTCGGGATCGTAGAGCCGCAGGAGCAGCGACGCGATCGTGGATTTGCCCGCTCCGGACGACCCGACGAGCGCGATGACCTCGCCGGCCCTGACGGAGAGATCGATGCCCTTGAGCACCGGAACGTCCTTGCGGGTCGGGTAGCTGAACCGCACGTCCTCGAGCGTGAGGCGCCCGCTCACGGAGGAGGGCTCGGCGCCGCCGGCGTCGGCCATGGCCGGCGCGCGATCGAGGAGATCGAAGATGCGCTCGGCGGCGCCGGTCGCCCGCATGAAGTCGGCCCAGAGGTCGCTCAGGCCGCCGAGCGCGAAGGCGACGACGAGGGTGTAGACGAGGAACGAGGTGAGCTCGCCGAGCGTCATGCGATCGGCGACGACGAGGTGGGCGCCGTACCAGAGCACGAGCGCCGCGGCGCTGTACCCGGCGAACGTCACCAGGGCCATGAACCTCGCCGAGGCGAAGATGCGCTTCCGGGCGAGCGCGAACGACGCGGAGACCCGGCCCGCGTAACGCTCCGCCTCGTGCGGCTCGGCGGCGAACGCCCGCACCGTGCGGATGCCCGCGAGCGCCTCCTCGGCGACCTCGCTGGCGCGGGCGAGCGCGTCCTGGACGTCGCGGGACAACTTGCGGACCTTGCGGCCGTACGAGACCGAGCCGAGCGCGACGGGGGGTATCACCGCGAGCATCAGCAGGGTGAGCCGCGGGGACGTGTAGAAGAGGAACGCGACGCCGCCGATCACGGACGCGGCGTACCGCAGCGCCATCGAGACGTTGACGCTCACCGAGCTCTGGAGGACGGTCGTGTCCGACGCGAGGCGGTTCGTCAGTTCGCCGGTCCGGTGGACGTCGAAGAACGCGATCTCCTGCCGGAGGAGGTGCCGGAAGAGGTCCGCCCGCAGCCGGGTGACGACGCGCTCGCCGGCGGTCGAGAAGAGGACGTACCGCAGCCCGACGGCGGCGGCCTGGACCACGATGAGGCCCGCCATCCAGAGGGCCGCCTGGTCGACGGCCTCGACGCCCCTGCCGGGCCCGAGCGCGTCGTCGATGAGCTTCCGGATCACCTGGGGGAGCAGGAGGCCGATCCCGCTGCCGATGGCCAGGAACAACGTGCCGAGGGCGAGCTTGCCGAGCTCGGGGCGGGCGAGGCGGAGGAGCCGCCGGAGGTGCGTTGGGCTGGGGCGCGGCCCCTTGCCTGATGAGCTCTGCATGGAGGGCGCGAGCGTAGCAGGCGCGGCGGGGCGGGCGGCCTCAGGTCAGCGCCCCTCGGCCCCGCGCCGCGGCCACCCCCGGCGGTGGAGCGCGATCGCCAGCGCGAGCGCCACGGCCCCCAGCGCGGCGACGGCGAGCAGCAGCCCCGTGGCGCCCCACCGCCCGAGCGCGCCCGGCAGGCCCGGCGCCGCGCCGTCCTCGCCTCGCCGGCCCGAGCCCTGCGCCCGCGGGACGAGCGCGCGCCGCGCGGCCGCAGCCTCGCCCAGCACGCGGCGGACGCCGGCCACGTCGAGCGAGGCGCCCGCCGGGATCATCGCGCGCAGCGCCGCCCGCCCCTCGAGGAACGAGGCGCCCTCGCTGCTCCACGCGGCGGGCGCGGTGTCGAGCGCCTCGTCGAGCGCGGCCGGGACCACCTGCTTCACGATCGCGTCCGCCGCCGCGGGCGACGCCGCCCTCGCCAGCGCGATGTAGCCGGCGTCCTGGATCCCGCGGCGCAGGCTCTTCAGGCGCATCGACGGGAACACGCCGGGGAAGCCGGCCGAGCGCGCGGCGAACGCCCCCCGCTGCGTCCCGGGGTAGAGCAACATGCCGTCCCCGAGGCAGGCGTCACCGTCGTTGTTGTGGAAATTTTCGGCCACGGTGAACGGATCGACCGGCCCTTTGCCGCCGCGGTTGCCGTCGTGCCAGAACGTCGTCTCCCACAGGAACCAGCGGTCCACCTCGTGCGAGGCGGCGATCCAGCCGTTGGCCATGAGGCCGGTGAGCGGCGCGTCGATCATGAAGGTGCCCGTCCGCGGCAGCGCGCCGTTGTAGACCCAGAGCCGCTTGCCCGCCTCGCGCGCGGCCCGCGCCCACTCCGAGTCGAAGTGGTTGGCCGGCGTGAGCACGAGATCCACGTCCTGCTTCGCGGGGTGGATCTCGCCGCACGAGTGCCCCACGAGGATGCGCGACGACAGGCGCGATCCGCGGACGAGGCGGCGCCAGCCGGGGCCGCGGGGGCTCTCGCACTGCTCGTCGACCGCATACAACATCACGTCGTTCACGGAGGGCGGGAGGAGCTCGGCGACGGCCTCGACGCGGGGGAGGGTCTCTTCCTTGGGATCGCCGAAGCCGCCGTACGCGCCGAGCGCCGCCGCCGCGGGGCCGACGCCGGCGCCCGGACCGCGGTAGCCGCGCTCCGGCGTGAAGAGCGAGCCGTCGAGGGCGGCGCGCAGCCGGTCCACCTCGGCGGGGGTCCGGACCGACGCGAAGCCGTCCACGTGGTGCGCGTGGAGCAGCTGCCAGAGCTGCTGCTCGACGGCGGGCCCGTCGCCGACCCGCTTCGCGATCTCGTCGGCCTCGTAGAACGCGATGAAGTCGACCGGGCTGTACGGCAGTGTCGCCGAGGCGACCTCGATCCGGAGCTCGAGCGACGCGAGCTCGCCGTGGGAGGCCGAGCTGACCACCACCTTGCCCTCGTGGAGGCCCGGGACGGCGCGCTCCGGGACGTGGACGTCGATCCAGACGGCGCGGGTCTCGCGGGCGCCCACCTCGAGCGGATACGGCGCCCAGGGGGGCGCGAGGTCGACCGGGATGAGCGCGTCCGGAAGGAAGCCGAGGTGCCTGTCGTCGGGCGGCCTCGCCGCCGCGCTCCAGCCGAGCGACTCCCCTGCTCTGCGGTCGTTCCGGGACCGCTGCTTGATCTCGACGTAGTGCTCGACGAAGCGATCGATCGAGAATCCCGCCGCGCCCGCCGCGCCCGGCACCTCGGCCTGCTGCTGTGGCGCCCCCGCCGCCGCCGCCGCCGGCGCGCCCGCGCCGCCCGCGAGGCCGAGCCCCGAGAGCTCGACCTCGACGCCGCGCACCGGCTCCGCGCCCGCCTCGACGATCACCTGGAACGCCACGACCTCGGCGCGCAGCGCGCCGAGCCGGATCGGCTCCCCGGGCCGCCAGAGCGGGTTTCCTTCGCCGCGCGAGAGCGGCAGTCCGGCGTCCTCCCTGCGGACGCGCGTGCCGTCGTCGGCAGCCCAGACGTGCGGGCGCCCGGGCCCACGCTCGTCGGCGGCCGCCCACGGCGAGAGCGCGACCGTGGCGAGCGACGGGAGCAGCGCGGCCGTGCTGAAAGGAAGGGATCGCTTCATGGCGCTCGGTCCTCGCGGAGCCCGCGGCACGATGGACGAGGAGGGATCAGCGCGCTCCAGCCTGCCACAGGAGGAAGGTGAAGATGTCGGCGAGCTCCTCCTCGCGCTGCGTCTTGGTCGAGCCCTGCCCGTGCCCTGATCCGTAGTCGACGCGGAGCAGGACGGGCCGATCGCTCGCCGTCGCGGCCTGGAGGCGCGCGGCCATCTTCGCCATCTGCCAGGGCGACACGCGCGGATCCGTGATGCCCGTGGTGAGCAGCACGGCCGGATAGGCGCCCCCCTCCTTGACCTTGTGGTAGGCGTCGATGGCGAGCAGCATCTCGAACCCTTCCCGGGTGGCGACCGCGCCGAACTCCCCCGTGTTGAACGGGCCGATCGGGATCTGCTCGAAGCGCAGGGCGTTCACCATGCCCACGCGGATCACCGCCGCGCCGAAGAGGTCGGGGCGCCGCACGATCGCCCCGCCGACCATGATGCCCCCGGCGCTCGTCCCCTGCCCCGCGAGGCGCGGCGGCGACGTGAGCTTCTCGTCGACGAGGTAGCGGGCGCACGCGAGGAAGTCGTCGATGGTGTTCGTCTTCGTCCCGAGCTTCCCGGCGCGGTGCCAGTCCTCGCCGTACTCGCCACCTCCGCGCGGGTGACAGTAGGCCGCGATGCCGCCCCGCTCCAGCCACGCGAGGAGCATCGGCTCGAACGACGGCTCGTAGCTCGATCCGTACGCCCCGTAGCCGTTCAGGTAGGCCGGGCTCGACCCGTCGCGGGGCACGTCTCTCCTGTGGACGATCGAGAGCGGGACCATCGTCCCGTCCGCGCTCTTCGCCTTCACCTCCGTGGAGACGATGCCCTCGAACACCACGGGAGAGGGAGGGATGACGTCCGTGAGCTCCGCCTTCTTCTTCGCGGGATCGAACGTGAAGAGGCGCGTCGAGGCCGTCCACGAGTCGAGCCGGAAGAGGGCGCCCGGCGTCCTCGGCTCGACGAAGAAGCCCCGGACGGAGCCCTCCACGAGAGGTTCCACCGGCACCGCCGCCCCGCCCGCGAACGGCACGCGGAAGAGGCGCCCCACGCCGCCGTCGAGCTTGCGCACGTAGAGCGCGTCCTTCGCGGCGCCGAACCAGGTGATCACCGCCTCGCCCTCGGGCACGATCGCCGCGGCGCCGCCGAGATCCGGCCGCGTGAGGCTCGTCCGGACGATCTTCCTCCGGGGCGCGCCGTGGTGGCCGAGCAGGAAGAGGTCGTCGCCGCGCACCTCGTAGCCGACCACCCCGTCCTTCGGCTCGACGAGCTTCCGCCACGGCGTCTTCGCGCCCGAGAGCGCCCTGCGCGGCGCCACGTAGAGCGAGATCTCGGGCTGCACGCCGTGCTCGATCATCGCGAAGACGTACGGGCTGCCGGGCGGCGCTTGCACCGTGGGGAAGCCCTCCTCCGGGACCGCGATGTCGGGCGCGACGCCGTAGCCGAAGACAGGCTCGTCCTTCTCGGGATCGGCGCCGAGGACGTGCAGGTGGACGCGCGCCTTGGTGAAGCGCTCGGTGGCCGGCGCGTCGGGCGGGAGCGCGCGATCGCGCTTGTAAAGGAAGGACCGGCCGTCGAGCCAGCTGACGCCCGCGTAACGGGCCCTGTCGATGACGTCCGGGAGCTCCTTCCCCGT
Organism: Sorangium cellulosum; assembly: GCF_002950945.1. Lineage (GTDB taxonomy): Bacteria > Myxococcota_A > Polyangia > Polyangiales > Polyangiaceae > Sorangium > Sorangium cellulosum_E. The sequence continues at coordinate 3,168,464 of NZ_CP012673.1, read as the reverse complement.
CGCGGTCTCGATGACGTGGATGACGCTCATCTCGGATCCGCTCGGGGAGATGCCGACCGCGACGAGGCGGCCGTCCTCGGAGGGCACGTAGTAGTCGATCGAGAAATGCTTCCCGTCGCGGGTGAGCGCCTCCGGGTCGACGAGCAGGCGCTTCGCGGCGCCGAGGCCGCTCCGCACGTAGAGCTTGTAGTTGTCCTTCCCGGGCTCCGCCTCCAGCGAGAAGATCTTGCCGCCCCAGCGCTGGACGTTGGTGACGCGAGGGGCCGCGTTGTCGAGCTGCTGGACGCGCGCGAGGAGCTCGGCGCGGCCCGGCCGCGCGTCGAGGGTCCTCCGGGTATGGTCCGCCTGCCCCTTCATCCACGCGGCGTAATCGGGGGAGTCGGTCTCCATCCAGCGGTAGGGATCGACGATCTCCGCGCCGAAGTAGCGGTCGCGGACCTCGAGCACCCGAGCGACAGGGGGGCCCGCCTCGGACGCAGACGCCACGCTGGACGCGGGGGCGGCAGGGCGCGGGGGCGCAGGAGGGGCCCCGGCGCCCGGCCCCGGCGCGGGCGGCGGAGCCGGCGAGGAGGAGCAGGCCGCGACGAGGACCACCACGGCAAAGGAGGCGAGCGGGCGGGGCATCGGATGGTTCTACTCCGCAACACGCGCGGAGGTCCACGGCGTCGCACGGCGCCTTTCCTCGGAGGCTGAGCGGACACGGCGGTTGACAGCGGCGCGGGCCTCGGGCGATCTCGCGCCGTGGACCTGACCGGAGCCGCACTGCTCGCGGGCGGCGCCGCCGTGGCCGGCGCCATCAACGCGGTGGCCGGCGGCGGCACGCTGGTGTCGTTCCCCGCGGCGATCGCGGCGGGGCTGGCGCCGCTCGCCGCGAACGCGACGAACGCCGTGGCGCTCACGCCCGCGTCGCTCGCGTCGGCGTGGGCGTACCGCCGCGAGCTCGCCCGCGACGCCCACGTCCTCCGCCTCCTGCTGCTGCCGTCGCTGCTCGGCGGCGCCGCCGGCTCGGCGCTCCTGCTCGTCACGCCGCAGCGCGTGTTCGACGCCGCCGTGCCCGCGCTCGTGCTCGTCGCGACGCTGCTGCTCTTCTGGCAGAACCTGCGGCCGCCGCGGCCCGCCCCCGCGGGCGGCGCGCCGGACGGCTTCGCCCTGCCCTCGCGGCCGTGGCTCGTGTTCCTGCTCCAGTTCCTCGTGAGCGTCTACGGCGGCTACTTCGGCGCGGGCATCGGCATCATGATGCTCGCGCTCCTCTCCTCGTTCGCGGGCGGCGCGGACATCCACCGGATGAACGCGCTCAAGACGGTGCTCGCGAGCCTGATCAACGGCGTCGCGGCGCTCGCGTTCATCGCCGCGGGCGCGGTCGACGCGGTCGCCACGCCGATCATGATGGTCGCGGCGATCGTCGGCTCGCTCGTCGGCGCGGTGGTGGCCCGGCGGATCGAGCCGAGGAAGGTGCGCTGGTTCGTGGTCGCGCTCGGCCTCGTGCTCACGGCCAAGCTCGCGTGGGATCGGTTCGGCCCAAGCGCCGGCGCCCCCGGATAGGTCACCATCGCGGGGGCGCCGGCGCGGCGTCCTGGTCTCTCAGAGACCGACGATCTGGGGCGGGCAGCTGTACGTGTTGCCCATGTGGGTGACGTCGGTCTGCTGGCCGGAGATGTTGTCCCTGTCGCCGGAGATCGTCGTTCCGGCGTTGGTGTTCTCCAGGACCACGTAGTTGCCGCCCAGGTCATGGGCCTTGTTCTTCATGTCGTTCACCGCGCCCTGCTGGAGGTTGGCGTTGCTGGTGAACGGCCCGGAGAGCGAGCCGCCCTGCTCTCCGACGACGGTCCCGAGGAACCGGCAGCCCTGCGGCGCGGGCTGCTTGGTGACGATGATCTTCTCCGCACCCGGGTTGAGCTCCACGGCGGCGCAGGCGGGGAGGACAGAGAACGACAGGAGGACGAGGGCAAACGCGCGAGAGATCTGGGTTTTCATGGCAAGTACCTTCTGCTCTCGTATACGGCGCTCCCCGGTGATTCTTCCTCGCCCCGTGGACGGACCGAGGCGCGCGATTTCACCGGGGCTCTCTCGCGCGCTCTCATCGCGCCCCGGTGGGGCGCAGCCCGCAGGACGGGCGTCGAGCGCTCGCGTCCGGCGCCTCCCCGCGGGCGCGTCACAGGGGCTCGATCCGCCGCAGCCGGTACGCCCGCCCGTCCCACAGCGAGAACGCCCGGTCGCCGTTCACCAGCACGTCGAACCCGTGGCGGGCCGCGAGCCGCGCGACGTCGGCCGCGTCCCGCGCGAGGTCGCCTCGGTACGAGTAGTTCAGGAGGACGAGCTCCCCGCCCGGCCGCAGCACCCGGCGCGCCTCGGCGACGTGCCGGTCGACGGCCGCCGCGCCCGCGGCGACGAGGTAGGGGAACGAGTCGACCGCGTACACGAGGTCGAAGCGGGCAGATGGCACGTCGCCGAGATCGACGCCGGACGAGACCGCGAGCTCGACGTTCGAGAGCCCCGCGCAGCGGCGCCGCGCCGCCTCGATCATGCGCGGCGAGACGTCGAGCCCCCAGGCCTCGCGCACCCGCGGCGCGAGCGCCGCCTCGAAGCGGCCGATCCCGCAGCCGATCTGCAGGATCGCGCGGTCCTCCCCGATCGAGCCCCAGCGCTCGAGGAGCTCGACCACCTCCCGCGTCGCCCGCTCGAGGATCGCCGGATCGCCGAGCGAGTACGCGGCGACGCTCGCCTCCTCCGAGCGGGCGCAGAGCTCGTCGAACAGCCGCGCGGTGCGCGCCGGCGCGTCCGCCCCGGCGCCGCCGTCCGCCTCCCGGTGCACGCCCAGGATCTCCACCACGGTCGCGCACGCGGCGCGCCGCTCCTCCAGGCAGCGGCGCAGCGCCGCGAGGCGCGCCGCCGGCTCCCCCGCGCCCTCGCCCCCTCCCTGCCCCGCCGCCGCCCGCGCGGCCTCGATCGCGCGCTCCGCCACCGCGAGGTCCCCCGCGGCGCCGAGCAGCCGCACGAGGCCTACCTCCGGCGACACCTCGCCGGACAGCACGGCCTTCACCGCGGCGTCGAGCTCGCCCTGCCCGTGTCCGACGTCGCGGCCGTGCGCGCGCGCGCCCTGGTGCCGCAGCCGCCGGCGGTACGTGAACCGATCGACGGCGCCCCACTCGTACTTGTACGGCTCGCGGCCGCGGAGAAAGTCGATGGTCCGCACGCCCTCGCGGGCCGCGTGCTCGATCGCGCTGGCGAACATCGCGAGCCCCGGGCTCAGGACGGCGAACTCCGGATCGAAGCCGCTGAGGTACCACGCGAGCCGGTCGCGCTCGGCGAAGCCGTAGAACGACGCGATGATCCGCCCGTCGAGCCGCAGCCCGAACAGCCGCAGCGCGCCCCGCGCGCACATCCCCTTCGCGACCGCGCGGTGGAACGGCCAGAGCTCCTCGCCGAGCACGCCGCCCTCGCCGCGCGAGTTCCAGCGCGCCCGGTGGGTGGCGAAGAGCGCGTCGAGCAGCTCGTCCACGGTCGCCGCCTCGGCCATGTCGATGCGCACGTCTCCGGCCTTCGCGAGCCGCTTCCGCGCCCGGCCGACGCGCGCGCGGATCGCCGGCCAGAGCAGGGCGTCCGGCCCGGCGCCCTCCGGGATCGTGAACCTCGGACACGCCTCGTGCTTCTCGACCTCGTCCGACCAGCCAGGGGGCGCCTCGACCCCGAGCAGGGGCGACGACGGGCGCAGGTCGCCGAGCTCCACGAGGTCCCAGGCGTCGACCCGCTCGCGCAGGCAGGTGAACACCACGTCCGCGACCGCGCGCTCGTACCCGGGCGCGGCCAGGACGTCGAGGTAATCGGTGATCCCGGCGCCGAGCAGCGCGACGAGGCGCTCCCCGTTGTAGTGGTGGATCGCGAGGGGCGCGAGGCCGACGAGCCCCTGCTCCGACCGGACGACGAGGGTGAGCACCTCCTCGGGACCGAGCTCGTGGCACCACGGGATCAGCCACTCCGGCCGCTGGAACGTCGTCGCGTCCGGACAGCGGTTCCACAGCGCGTTCCACGGCTCCCGCAGCGCCTCCAGCTCCCCGCGGCGGTACAGCACCTTGACGTCGAGTCGTTCGCTCACCTGGCCTCCGAGAGGGCCGGGCGCTCCCCGCCCGGGCGCCTGCGTCCGGCGCCCGACAGGCCCCCGGCTCCTCACGGCGGCGTAAGGTCGCAGAGGGGAGCGGCGGCGCAACCGCCCGCACCGGCGAGGCGCCGCCCCGCGATGCCGGCCGCGCCGCTCGGTCCCGGGCGAGCCGCGGGTCAGCCGCTCGCGCGCGCGACGGCGAAGATCAGGTTTCGCTGCAGCCGGATCCCCTCCGGCACGCGCCGGCGCTCGAGCTCGGCCGCGAGCGCCGCCTTCACCCGCGCGGCGTCCGCCGGGGCGAAGTTGGACAGGAAGTTGCCAAACGAGCTCGCGAGGTAGAACGCGACCACGTCGTCCGTGTCGGCGAAGTGATCCGTGAAGGTGCGGATCTCCAGGTGGAGGTCCGTGAAGCCGGCGAGCGAGAGCGTGCTCCGCAGATCCTCGGAGGTCACCTTGTGGGTCGTGTTGCCGGACGTCTCTGCCGTGGCGGCGATCCCGAGCGAGGAGAGCACGCCTTTCAGCACCACCTCGAAGTCGTGCGGGCGCTCCTTGGCGGCCGAGCTGACGCCGAGGCGACCGCCCCGCGCGAGCACCCGGCGCGCCTCGCGCAGCGGGCCGAGCTTCTCGGGCAGCCAGTGCAGCACGCTGTTCAGGAAGACGACATCGAAGCTCCCGTCCGCGAACTGCGAGAGATCCTCGGCTCGCCCGACGTTCGCCCGGAAGTTCGGCCTGCGCTTCTTGTTCGCCAGCTCCACGCGGAGCGGCAGCGGATCGAGGCCGACCACCTCCCCGGAAGGACCGACGAGATCCGCGACATACGCCCCGAGGCGGCCAGTCCCGCACCCGACGTCGAGCACGCGCTCGCCCGGAGCGATCTGCAGATCCTGGACGAGCAGCTTCCCGTGGTTGAACTGCCGATCGCTGACACGATCGTACGTCTCTGCGAGAGCTGCTGAATCGAGCGCGAGGCTGACCATCGTGATCCCTTGTTCCCGAGGAGGTCGACCGTCGAGGAAGGCGGCTCCGAACCGGGAGATCTCCTCGGCTCACCCGATGTCCGGCACAACGTCCGCCATAAAGGACACTAATCCGTCATAACGGAGTATGCAAGTGTGTTCTCGAGTGAGGAGCTGCCTCATCCCAGGGCGTGTGTCGGAGACGCCCGACGAACGCCTGTCTGGAGCGCCCTTCGGCATTGTCGAGGGGGCGCGCTCGGATCCTCGGCGCGCCGAGCGACGTTATCGATCCTCCGACGATCGCGCCGGCCAGGCCAGGAGGGCGGCGCGCGCCACGCTCTCCAGCGCTTCCCGGGAAGCGCCGTCGCGCGCCTGCACCGACATGCCCTGGATCACCGCCCCGTAGAACCTGGCGAGGGCGGCCGCGTCGGTCCCCGGGGGCAGCTCGCCGTCCTCGATCCCGCGCGCGATGCGCTCGCGCAGCGCCGCCCCGCTCGCCGCCCGGCGCTCGCGCAGGGCGGCCTCGACCTCCGCGGAGCCCGGCGCGCAGTTCACGGCGCCGAGCGCGATGAAGCACCCGAACGGGTGCGCCGGCGCGCTGAAGATCGCCGCGGACTGCATCAGCAGGTGGGTGACCGCGGCCTTCGCCGTGGGCGCATCCTCCAGCGCTCGCCTCGCGCCCTCCCCGTACCTGCGCGCGTAGAGGTCCACGGCCTCCAGGAACAGCCCCTTCTTGCTGCCGAAGGCGGCATACAGGCTGGGCGGCGAGATCTTCATCGCCGCCGTCAGCTCCGAGAGCGACGTCGCGTCGTAGCCGTGCCGCCAGAACACCTGGAGGGCCGCGTCGAGCGCGGTGTCACGGTCGAAGGCGCGAGGGCGGCCGCGCGACGGAGGGGTGGGCCCGGTCTTCATAGCGATCGCTACATAATGTCCTTGACCGGCAGAGTCCGCCAATTTATGTATCGATCACTATGAAATTACGCTCCGCTTCTGCCCTTGTCGTCTCGACGTTGCTGCTCGCCCTGGCGCCCTCCGCCCTGATCGGGTGCGCACAGCAGCAGGCCCCCGCGGCCGTGGCCGCCGCGCCTGCTCCGGCCGCCAGCTCGCCCCGGCCGGCGCCGGTCGACGACGCGCTCCAGCGCCGGCTCGACGTGGTGGTCGACGCGGCGACCGCCGAGGGGCGCATCGTGGGCACGGTGGTCGTCGTCGCCCGCGACGGCAACGTGGTGTACCGGCGCGCCGCCGGCTTCGCGGACCGCGAGGCGCGGAAGCCGATGCGTGAGGACACCGTGTTCCGCCTCGCCTCCATGACCAAGCCGATCGTGTCCGCGACCGCCCTGGCGCTCGTGGACGCGGGCACGCTCAAGCTCGACGATCCGGTCGCGAAGTGGCTGCCGGCGTTCCAGCCGAAGCTCCCGGACGGCAAGGCGCCGGCGATCACGGTGCGGCACCTGCTCACGCACACCGCGGGCCTCAATTACGGGTTCATGGAGCCCCCGGACGGGCCGTACCACCGCGCGCGCGTCTCCAACGGGCTCGATCAGCCGGGCCTCTCCCTGGCCGAGAACCTCGAGCGCATCGCCCAGGCGCCGCTGCTGTTCGAGCCGGGCTCGGCGTGGAACTACTCGATGGCGACCGACGTGCTCGGCGGCGTCGTGGAGAAGGCGGGCGGCGCGCCGTTGCCGGAGGTGGTCCGCCGGCTCGTCACGGGGCCGCTGGGGATCGAGGCCGGGTTCTCGGTCGAGGACGCGGGCCGGCTGGCCGTCCCGTACGGCGACGCGAGCCCTGCGCCCGAGCGCATGAAGGATGTGCAGCCCGTGAAGTTCGGGCCGACCGAGGTCACCTACGCGCCCGCCCGCGTCCTCGATCCGCGCTCCTATCCGTCGGGCGGCGCCGGGATGGTCGGGACCGCCGACGGCTACGTGAAGTTCCTCGAGGCGGTGCGCACCGGCGGAGGCAAGATCCTGCGGCCGGAGACCGCGGCGGCCATGACCTCGAACCAGGTCGGGAACCTGAAGGTGCAGCAGCCCGGCGGCACGTGGGGCTTCGGCTTCGGGTTCGCGGTCCTGCAGCAGCCGGATCAAACGATGCCCTCCGCCGCGGGCACCTGGCAGTGGGCCGGCGCCTACGGCACCCACTTCTGGGTGGATCCGAACGCGCGGCTCACGGTGGTCGTCCTGACCAACACCGCCCTGGCGGGGATGCAGGGCGAGTACCCCGAAGCCATCCGCCGCGCGATCTACGGGGCGGCGCAGCCCTAGCCAGCCTCTCTCCGAGCGCGTTGGACGTCACGCTCGTCATCGCCGACGCAGGATCCTTGTACCATCTGCGCCGGCCGCGCTGATCATAACCTTGCTCCAGGAGCACCCAATTCCCGCTGGACTCGTTGATCACCCTGCCCAGCAGGCTGAACGGCTCGTACACGTAGCGCAGCGTCTGGGTCCCCTCCGGCGCGACCCGGGTGCTGGACACCAGGCGCCCGTCCCAGTCGATCTTGGTGCGGTGCTCGCGCCCCTCGGCGTCGAAGGCGGTGGTCTCAAGGAGCGAGTGCTCGTAGGTGTCGAGCTGGCCAGGAGCGTGCCCGCCGGCAGGGCAAGCACATCGGCCGCCCGATGGCGGAGGTGGATCTCGACAAGGCTATCGAGCTTCGTGCCCGGGGCATCTCGATCAGGAAAGCGGCCGAGAAGCTCGGCGTGTCGTCCTCGGTCCTCCATCGGGCGCTTCGAGCCCATGGCGGAGCCGTCCCGAAAGCCTCGGAGGTCGCGGGCCGCCTTCACAAGGAGGACGACGATCCAGAGAGGGCTGTGGTCAACCGTTCTTCAACAGCATTCGGCTTGTGGTCCATGAAGGTGTCCACATCTGCCAGCCCCGGTGCTCGATGAAGACGAGGAGTCTCGCCCTCTCGGAGACGGGGGTTCTGGTCCAGGCGGGACACTCGGAGATACGGGCCGACTCGGAGCTTGGTGCGTTACACAAGGGGAACGATGGGCGAAGTGAAGCACCTTCAACCCCTTCCCGCAGCAACGAGGCCGCCCGTCGGGCACCCAATGAGGGCATCCCTCACCTGGAAGCACTCAAGGCTCTGACATGTGGCGTCAAACAAAACCAATCTTGAGGATCGTCTTCATCAATGCACATCCAATAGGAAATTGTTTCTTGGTGAAGCCCTCGCTCATCGATCAGGATATCCGCGATCTTTTTCCACCCCCCTGGAATTCTTGCAGTTGCATCAACATAACGGTCCGCAGACGCTAGAATGAGCGCCATGAGCGCGAACTTATCATCGGGAGATAGAGCCAGTCCTTCGTAAGCCATGAGAAACTCACCGATACGATTTTCATTGGCAAGCTCAAGTTCCCAGTCTTGTTCCTGCCCAGTGGCCGGCAGTGCGAGCAGTGTCGTCAACTTGTCGATAGACAATCTCTTGAGCATCCTCGTGCCTCTGTGTCGCAGCCAGGGAATGGGGTAGTCCGTTACGAATCCATTCGGTCCAGGTACCAACGTTGCTCGCGTCGCGTTCACGATCGCGCCATCCGGCATGATCACCTGTCCTAAGCCCTCCAGGATACGAATTGATGCCGGAACGCAGAGTTCAGCTCTGTGGATCTGCAGCAAGTCTGCAGCAGCCTGGTTATTCAGCCATTGGGAGGGTGCGACAATAGATGCCTCAGTCTTCAGAGTCCATTTCGCGCCAAAGCTCTCGAATCAGCGGAGTAATATGAAACACATCTTCCAGCGGCGTCCCCGGAAGGGCCCAGTACTCAATCTGATCACGGTGGAGCTCCCGAGCTGGCCGCAGAAGGAGAACCAGGCTATCCCACGCCCTGCCCCCTATCGCTTCGTCGCTCTGGAGCATATCATTTACGATATCCAACATCAGCTGCATCAACAACCGCTTCTCATCGTCCCCATAGCCCGCCCCCAGATTAGGCCGCGCGGTACCTAAAAAAGTGTTCCTCGGCCCTATACTCCTCTGGCAGCTCATACACCCAAGCTTGTGTATACGAATCTCCGCCGGGCAAATAGAGATCCTTACACAGCCTCTTTATGGCATCATCCACGCAACCATCCATGCCGAATTCTCCACTTTCTTTAGTTCTGATGCGCCGAATTAAACGGGAACGACGTTTTCACCGATCCGTCTGATTTGACGACCACTCGAGCCATGTCGGTTTGGCGCTTGGGACGACAGGGCTTAGAGCGCGGAGAGCAGGTTCTCGGTGCTCTGCTCAATCGCCGAACCCCGGAGGCAGAGGGCGGCCTTCACGGAGAGGAAGACGGGTGATGTGGAGGGGCTTCAACGAGGGCGGGACTGACCCGAGCCGTCCTGCTCAGGATCGCTCGTCCCATGCAGCTGAAAGTTGCGGCGTGCCGTGTTGAGGCTAACCCGATTTGCTCCGCCTTCGTAATCAGGCTTCTCCTCCTGGAGCGGGTCGTCCTCCCAATTGCACGTTGCGCAGATTTCGTAATGCCCTCGTTCCTCGAGAGTGCGTTGGCCGCAGCAAGGACAGTCGTAAAGCTCAGATTGCGTCATGGTCCATACCTCCCAACCTGCTCGGCCCAATAGCGCGCCCCATCGCGAGGGCGGAAAAGGGTCTCAATCGTCCCGTCCGGCTTCATGGTGGCGAATTCGTTCGTCTGAGAGTTGTACCTGAATGTCCAACCCCGCTTCGAGGTAAAGCCTTGGATGTCGCCTCCGACTGGTGAACGAAGCAGAGTCTCTGCCCGCTTCGCGTAGCCCATCTTCGTGATGTTGCCCGCCCCCCACTCCGAGGCATGCCTCGCAAAATGGCGCTCCAGATGCGCCTCAGATGCGAATCCGCGGACTCCTGGCGTTAGCTGTGATGCCCCTCTTGCGGGCCGAGGCGCAGCCGCGTCACGAGCCATCCTAGCAGCCTTGCCAACCTGCCCCGCGCCCTTGACGCTGGAGTAGAGCTTGCTGGCATCGCCAACTCCAGGCGCAGCGGCCCAAAGGCTCATTCCCGCATTCACCCCGTCACCTTCCACGAGGTAGAAGCAGGCATTGGCGACGTCGCACGTCGGGCCGATCGGCGGCGGCGCGAAGCCACAAGCATCGAGGCACAGGTGCGCGAGCTGGCGCACGTCCGCCTCCGTCAGCGGAGGACCCACGATGCCGATCCCGGCTTCCCCCCTGTCCGCCTCCGACGAGGCGCCGCCCTCGCCGCCGCCAAGCCCTCCGCCGGGACCCGCTCCACCCTCACTGCCGGAGCCCTCGATGGAGCCATCGTCTTCGGGAAGGAGCTCCGCACCGTCCTCGAAGACATTCACCTCCTTCGTGCCAGTCCCTTCGCCATCGATGGCGACGCCCGGCGGCGGCGCGATCGTCACGGGCGTCACCGGCGTGCAGTTCTCCCCGTTGCACGGCTCGAACCCCGTCGGATCCCTCAGGTTGAGCGGATCATTCAAGACGTAGGCGTAGGGATTGTACCCTTGCACCGTCAGCGGCGACGCGATGACGGGATCGGACGTGAGGAACCGGCGAAGGCTCGGATATCCCGGTAGGGACGGCCCTTTCGGGCCGCCCCCCGGACAGAACCCGGCGAGCGGATTTCCCGCACCGGGCTCCTGCCTTAGGTCAACGGATGAGAGCACCTCGCCTGGAAGCGTTCGAGGGGTTTCGGGTGGTAGATGCGGGGTCGCGGGAGGGGGTAGCGCTCCGCAAATTTCCTCCATTGCGTCGCGTTCCACCGTCCTCGTTGGCTTCGCCGTTGGAGTCGGCGATGCCATGCTGCTTCGATCTGCTGACGGAAGGAGTCGGGCGCCTGGTAATTACCTGGTACTCCGTAGTACCGGTAGTGCCCGACGAGCACCTGTACCAGCCATTGATACTGGCTTCCGGGCGAGTCGTGCATCCGTCGGCGGATCTGCTCCTTCACGTTCGCAATCTTCGCTGCCCGCTTCTTCCTGGATGTTCTCCGTACGAGCCAGAACCGTCCGTGCCTGCCGTTCCCGCAAATGTGCGTGAACCCCAGGAAATCGAACGTCTCCGGACGCTGCCTCCCATCCAACGCACTATCCTTCTTGGCAAATCTGCCAAAGCGTAGAACGCGCGTCTTGTCCGGGTGCAGTTCGAGACCGAACTGGACGAGGCGCTCTGCAAGTGCTTTGCGCATCGCCCTCGCGTCCTGCTCGTACTCAAAGGCCATCACCAGATCGTCCGCGTAGCGCACGTAGTATACTTGCCCGCGCGCCTGCGTTCGCCGCCACTTCAGGATCCACAGGTCGAGCACGTAGTGAAGGTAGATGTTCGCCATCAGCGGGCTAATGATGCCCCCTTGTGGCGTCCCCTCCTCCACGCGGTGCCACTCCCCGTCCTCGATAACACCTGCGTGAAGCCACTTCATCAGCAGCCTCACCAGACGTTTATCCCCGATCCGGTGCTCGATGAACTTCTGCATCCATCCATGGTCGATGGTGTCAAAGAACGACCGGATGTCTGCATCGAGCACCCAGCTCGTCTTCCTGCAGATTGCCACATGGAGCGCGTCCAGCGCAAGGTGCTGCGACCGGCCAGGCCGGAAGCCGTACGATACACCGACGAACTCGCTCCTCTCGTAGATGGGCTCGATCACCGTCCGCACCGCCTGCTGGACGATCTTGTCCTCCAGCGATGGGATGCCGAGCGGCCTCGTGCGCCCGTCTCCTTTCGGGGTGTGCACGCGACGCACCGGCGGTGGATGGTATGCACCCCGGTGGATGCGATCCTGGAGATCGCTCAGGCGGGCATCGAGCTGCTCGCCGTAGCTCTTCCAGGTCTCCCCATCGACTCCCGCTGCCGCGTTCTTACGAAGCCGAAGATAGGCTTCTTTCAGCAGCGGCACGCGTACATGGCTCAGTAAGTTGACGAACCGCTCTCCCTTGTTCCTTGCTGCTCTCTCTCCGACCCGCGCGAGGTCCGTGAGCGCGCCTTTCCGGTCCTGTGCCCGGAGCGCGTTTCGCTCGGCGGGTTTCCCCTCGGCCGCGTGCCTTCCCTCCATCTCCTCCACAGGCGTTACCCATGTGTTCGGCGACTTCCTCGGTACTACGCACGCGTCTGACTCCTCGGTGCTTTCGACCACGGGTTGCGGCGTGTCGCCTTTCCGTGGCTGCCTCTCACCCACCACCGGCGAGGAGGCGCTCCCGAGGTCTCCCGGTTCCCGTGCAGAAGACGTATGAGGACATGCCGAATTCTTCTCAGACCTCGGGAGGAGAGCGGGGGCCTTGCTCCGGTTATCGGTCGCCGCTCCATGGCCTTGCACGTCTACGAGCGCTTCGGCTCCTGCCCACTTAGGAAGTTTTCGAGGCTCCATCACCCGGCCTGCCCTCTCACCTGTCTACGCTTCGCCGGCAGGGTCGCCCCTACCTGCGCAAGACTCGGCTTCCTGGGGGGGAGCTCCTTCCCAGGGCAGGACTTGTATGGTCAAGATCTGTGTTTCCATCTCTTCCGTCCTCACCTGCTTTCTCCTGCCGGTTTTGACCGGCGCACCGTACACACGCCCCTGCATATCGATCCAGCCGAGCTCGTCGTCATGCTCGTGCCCCGTGAACCCGGTCCGCACGTCGCTGATCCCGAGCGGCAGACTGGCGATCGGCGTCCCGTTCTCGTTGATGCGCCCACCGAAGGGCTCATGGAAGCTCCGGGAGAGCACGCTGCCGTCCGGGCGCAGCACCACGCCCACGCTTCCCAGCGCGTCCTTCTGCACGAAGCGGTCCTGTGAACCTCCGTCCGGGTGAACGACGTGCTGCGCCACCTCCTCGCCGTCCGCGAAGACGTGGAAGACGTGGGTCGCCTGCGCTCCCGCCGTCCGCCGCTCGTACAGCCGACCGAGCGTCAACACCGTCTCCGAAGGGCCCTCCTTCACCACACGCTTGCCGTCGGCGTCGTACTGGAACGAGGTCGTTCCGCCCCCGTGCACCACCCGCCTGGGCAGGTCGAACTCCGTGAACGTCACGGTCATCGGGGCGCGCGGCCCGCCTCGGCTGAACAGGCGACCGCGCGCGTCGTACGAGAGCGTGTCCGCGACCGCGCCGCCGATCCGGACCTCGCTCGGCTTGTCGTGCGGCCCGAAGACGTATTGCTCCCGAAGCGCGCCGTCGACCGACACCTCCTTGACGTTCCCCAGGGCGTCATACGAGTAATCCGTCCTCGTCGACGTCGTGCTCGTCTGCAGCTCCCACCACCTGAGCTGCTCGCGCGCGTCATACCCGAACGTCTCGTCCCGGTTCGACTGCCTGTCGTAGCGTCGCTTGACGCGGCCATCCAGGTAGTAATCGTAGTCGAGATCGTACACCCCAGGAGCCTGAACCCGATCCAGCCGCCCTGTGAGCGGCTCGTAGCTGTACGTCGTCTCGACCGTCGAGCCGAGCTGAACCGAGAGCGGCAGATCGTCGCTGTTGCGGCTGTTCATGCGCCAGATCGGCGTGACGGTCGACGGCTCCACGAGCGCATGCTGGCGGACGACCGCCTGAAGGTAGCCATGGGCGTTGTAGCGGTGCTTCACGTAGAACCCGGCCGCTCCCTGCACCGCCGGGTACTTTAGCAGGTCCGCCCGCCCCAGGGAATCGTACGTCTGCTCGATGACGTACGAGCTGCCGTCGATGCTCCACGTCGTCGCCTCAGCCCGCCCGTGCGCGTCGTAGGCGAAGCTCTTCTGAACCCCGTCCGGGCTGGTGGAGCTGGCCAGCCGGCCGACGCCGTGCGCCGCCGTATCCCAGACGAACTCGGTCTGGCCATCCGCGTCCACGATCGTCTCGACACGTCCCAGCGCGTCGCGCTCGAGCGTGCGCGTGGACATCGAATCTCAGCGATCAGATCTCCGGTCGCGGGATGGTGAACCGTCCACCGCGAATGATCGATGCCATTCACGTTGGTCCATATCTGCCTGGGGAAGACGCGCTCGTCGCCCAGCGACCTGTCGCCCCAGTCGATGTACTGCCGTCGGTCTTCACCGCTGACCGGTGAGTGCACGATCATCGACAACCGCAGGCGACCGCCGCGGCTCCAGCGCGACCGCAGGCGACGGCGGCGGGACGCGGGTCGCCTGCGGAGGGCGCAGCGGGCCGACCTGCGCGCGACGGAGTACTGCGACCACCCCAGAGACACGTGCGGCGCCGACGACGGAGAGGGCCAGTGCACCGCGAGGCCCGAGGGCTGTCCGGAGGATTACCCGGGCGTGTGCGGGTGCGACGGCCGCTTCTATTGCAATGGATGCATCGCGCACCAGGCCGGGATGGACGTCTCGGAGGACCCCTCGTGCATTGAGCCCGAGGTCGCCACCTACGCCGCGGATCGCGAGCTAGCCAGCGGCGCGCGCCCACGATGGCCATCAATGGGCCTGCTCGGCGGACCATCAGCCCGCCTGAGCGTCAATAGGCGTGAACACCTGTCCCAAGACCCCCCGGAATACGATCGACGCCGTACCGACGAGTTCAGGATCTCACGCTTACTTTACAAGGACACATCACAACAACTTACCCTCGATCACCAATCGATCGCGATCGTACGGGACCGTAAATCCATGCAAACCCGCATCGGAATAGAGCTGAAAAACAACAATCACCCATCCAGCGTCGATCTCAATAGGCGCGTTCATCCAGGCGACAAATATGTCGCCGAGCGACGATGGCGGCGCGAGCGAGTGACTGACCTTCCGGCCCGCGATGATGGCCGAAACAGAATGCCATGTACCCGGCTGTCGCTGAAGCAGGTCGATGGGAAAGTATTCGTTTGCCGCTGCAGCAAGCAAGTCACCGCAGAAATTCACAACCAGCTCTTCGCTCGTAAGCTCCTCGGTCTCGGTATTCATGGCAGGAAACCCCTGAGTGTGTCGAACTCATCAGATGTGGCAGATCAAATCGTTCCATTTTGCAACCGTCGGGTATGGGCAGTGTTAGAGCGTTCGAGGCTGGTGATGATTCGCCCCTCCCGGCTTATTATGTGCTCTCGACCACCCGCCCCACGCACAACGAACGCACCATCGTCACTTTGGATGAAGACATCCGCCGGACGTGCTCGCTGAACATCGCGAATCGCAGCGCCGACCGGTCTTCCTTGAGAGGCTCGAAGCTTTGCGTGCTCGGTACGAGTGATCCCGCCTCCCTCCTTCGCGGCCTGAGTCGCAGCTGTGCCTTGAGCCATCCTGCCAGCCTTGCCAACCTGCCCCGCGGCTTTCACGCTGGAATAGAGCTTGCCAGCATCGCCGACTCCAGGCACAGCGGCCGTGAGGCTAAATGACGCATTCACCTCGTCACCTTCCACGAGTTAGAAGCAGGCATTGGCGACGTCGCACGTCGGGCCGATCGGCGGCGGCGCGAAGCCACAAGCATCGAGGCACAGGTGCGCGAGCAGGCGCACGTCCGCCTCCGTCAGCGGAGGACCCACGATGCCGATCCCGGCTTCCCCCCTGTCCGCCTCCGACGACGGGCCGCCCTCGCCGCCGCCAAGCCCTCCGCCAGGACCCGCTCCACCCTCACCGCCGGAGCCCTCGATGGAGCCATCGTCTTCGGGAAGGAGTTCCACACCGTCTTCGAAGACATTCACCTCCTTCGTGCCAGTCCCTTCGCCATCGATGGCGACGCC
The DNA here is from genome assembly GCF_002950945.1 of Sorangium cellulosum. Classification (GTDB taxonomy): domain Bacteria; phylum Myxococcota_A; class Polyangia; order Polyangiales; family Polyangiaceae; genus Sorangium; species Sorangium cellulosum_E. Next base: position 3,152,833 of record NZ_CP012673.1, on the reverse strand, counting down.
CGGCGGCGGCGCGATCGTCACGGGCGTCACCGGCGTGCAGTTCTCCCCGTTGCACGGCTCGAACCCCGTCGGATCCCTCAGGTTGAGCGGATCATTCAAGACGTAGGCGTAGGGATTGTACCCTTGCACCGTCAGCGGCGACGCGATGACGGGATCGGACGTGAGGAACCGGCGAAGGCTCGGATATCCCGGTAGGGACGGCCCTTTCGGGCCGCCCCCCGGACAGAACCCGGCGAGCGGATTTCCCGCACCGGGCTCCTGCCTTAGGTCAACGGATGAGAGCACCTCGCCTGGAAGCGTTCGAGGGGTTTCGGGTGGTAGATGCGGGGTCGCGGGAGGGGGTAGCGCTCCGCAAATTTCCTCCATTGCGTCGCGTTCCACCGTCCTCGTTGGCTTCGCCGTTGGAGTCGGCGATGCCATGCTGCTTCGATCTGCTGACGGAAGGAGTCGAGCGCCTGGTAATTACCTGGTACTCCGTAGTACCGGTAGTGCCCGACGAGCACCTGTACCAGCCATTGATACTGGCTTCCGGGCGAGTCGTGCATCCGTCGGCGGATCTGCTCCTTCACGTTCGCAATCTTCGCTGCCCGCTTCTTCCTGGATGTTCTCCGTACGAGCCAGAACCGTCCGTGCCTGCCGTTCCCGCAAATGTGCGTGAACCCCAGGAAATCGAACGTCTCCGGACGCTGCCTCCCATCCAACGCACTATCCTTCTTGGCAAATCTGCCAAAGCGTAGAACGCGCGTCTTGTCCGGGTGCAGTTCGAGACCGAACTGGACGAGGCGCTCTGCAAGTGCTTTGCGCATCGCCCTCGCGTCCTGCTCGTACTCAAAGGCCATCACCAGATCGTCCGCGTAGCGCACGTAGTATACTTGCCCGCGCGCCTGCGTTCGCCGCCACTTCAGGATCCACAGGTCGAGCACGTAGTGAAGGTAGATGTTCGCCATCAGCGGGCTAATGATGCCCCCTTGTGGCGTCCCCTCCTCCACGCGGTGCCACTCCCCGTCCTCGATAACACCTGCGTGAAGCCACTTCATCAGCAGCCTCACCAGACGTTTATCCCCGATCCGGTGCTCGATGAACTTCTGCATCCATCCATGGTCGATGGTGTCAAAGAACGACCGGATGTCTGCATCGAGCACCCAGCTCGTCTTCCTGCAGATTGCCACATGGAGCGCGTCCAGCGCAAGGTGCTGCGACCGGCCAGGCCGGAAGCCGTACGATACACCGACGAACTCGCTCCTCTCGTAGATGGGCTCGATCACCGTCCGCACCGCCTGCTGGACGATCTTGTCCTCCAGCGATGGGATGCCGAGCGGCCTCGTGCGCCCGTCTCCTTTCGGGGTGTGCACGCGACGCACCGGCGGTGGATGGTATGCACCCCGGTGGATGCGATCCTGGAGATCGCTCAGGCGGGCATCGAGCTGCTCGCCGTAGCTCTTCCAGGTCTCCCCATCGACTCCCGCTGCCGCGTTCTTACGAAGCCGAAGATAGGCTTCTTTCAGCAGCGGCACGCGTACATGGCTCAGTAAGTTGACGAACCGCTCTCCCTTGTTCCTTGCTGCTCTCTCTCCGACCCGCGCGAGGTCCGTGAGCGCGCCTTTCCGGTCCTGTGCCCGGAGCGCGTTTCGCTCGGCGGGTTTCCCCTCGGCCGCGTGCCTTCCCTCCATCTCCTCCACAGGCGTTACCCATGTGTTCGGCGACTTCCTCGGTACTACGCACGCGTCTGACTCCTCGGTGCTTTCGACCACGGGTTGCGGCGTGTCGCCTTTCCGTGGCTGCCTCTCACCCACCACCGGCGAGGAGGCGCTCCCGAGGTCTCCCGGTTCCCGTGCAGAAGACGTATGAGGACATGCCGAATTCTTCTCAGACCTCGGGAGGAGAGCGGGGGCCTTGCTCCGGTTATCGGTCGCCGCTCCATGGCCTTGCACGTCTACGAGCGCTTCGGCTCCTGCCCACTTAGGAAGTTTTCGAGGCTCCATCACCCGGCCTGCCCTCTCACCTGTCTACGCTTCGCCGGCAGGGTCGCCCCTACCTGCGCAAGACTCGGCTTCCTGGGGGGGAGCTCCTTCCCAGGGCAGGACTTGTATGGTCAAGATCTGTGTTTCCATCTCTTCCGTCCTCACCTGCTTTCTCCTGCCGGTTTTGACCGGCGCACCGTACACACGCCCCTGCATATCGATCCAGCCGAGCTCGTCGTCATGCTCGTGCCCCGTGAACCCGGTCCGCACGTCGCTGATCCCGAGCGGCAGACTGGCGATCGGCGTCCCGTTCTCGTTGATGCGCCCACCGAAGGGCTCATGGAAGCTCCGGGAGAGCACGCTGCCGTCCGGGCGCAGCACCACGCCCACGCTTCCCAGCGCGTCCTTCTGCACGAAGCGGTCCTGTGAACCTCCGTCCGGGTGAACGACGTGCTGCGCCACCTCCTCGCCGTCCGCGAAGACGTGGAAGACGTGGGTCGCCTGCGCTCCCGCCGTCCGCCGCTCGTACAGCCGACCGAGCGTCAACACCGTCTCCGAAGGGCCCTCCTTCACCACACGCTTGCCGTCGGCGTCGTACTGGAACGAGGTCGTTCCGCCCCCGTGCACCACCCGCCTGGGCAGGTCGAACTCCGTGAACGTCACGGTCATCGGGGCGCGCGGCCCGCCTCGGCTGAACAGGCGACCGCGCGCGTCGTACGAGAGCGTGTCCGCGACCGCGCCGCCGATCCGGACCTCGCTCGGCTTGTCGTGCGGCCCGAAGACGTATTGCTCCCGAAGCGCGCCGTCGACCGACACCTCCTTGACGTTCCCCAGGGCGTCATACGAGTAATCCGTCCTCGTCGACGTCGTGCTCGTCTGCAGCTCCCACCACCTGAGCTGCTCGCGCGCGTCATACCCGAACGTCTCGTCCCGGTTCGACTGCCTGTCGTAGCGTCGCTTGACGCGGCCATCCAGGTAGTAATCGTAGTCGAGATCGTACACCCCAGCAGTCTCTACCCGATCCAGCCGCCCTGTGAGCGGCTCGTAGCTGTACGTCGTCTCGACCGTCGAGCCGAGCTGAACCGAGAGCGGCAGATCGTCGCTGTTGCGGCTGTTCATGCGCCAGATCGGCGTGACGGTCGACGGCTCCACGAGCGCATGCTGGCGGACGACCGCCTGAAGGTAGCCATGCGCGTTGTAGCGGTGCTTCACGTAGAACCCGGCCGCTCCCTGCACCGCCGGGTACTTTAGACCTCCGGCTCTTCCTCGTCCTCCCCAACAATCTCAATCCCGACTAGAACTCCTTGCTGGTCGAAGTCAAATACGACGTAAGGCCCTTGGTACGCCCCAAGTAGATTCACCAGGGGAATGCTACGTGCGCCCTTCAGCACGCCCGGATGCGTCGGCAGCTTCAGGTAGGCTGTCCTTGGTCCCGTAATCTCTAGCTCGAACTTTTCTAGGCTCATTCTTTCGATCCTGTTTGCAACGTGCCATTTATGGAACGAATGGAATTCCCGACCCTTCAACCCAGTTCAGCACCGTTTGAAGCGTGAGTTTGCCGTCCGAGAGGCGGTAGACAACCGCTCCGCCTTCGCCGAAGCCAGGAACAACAAGGTGCCCGGCCGCATCGCGTACCGTCCCTGAAGGGAGACCGTTCTTCTCGATGGACTGACCAAACGCTCGGAGAGCGTCGGTTGCGTCCTTTGTCGTCGCCAGCCCAGCCCGTTCCACGGCTCGTTGAGCAGCATGTGGCATCTTGGAGTTCACGACCCTGAATGCATTGACTCCTCCCCTTGCGGCCGCCGAAGGAGCAGCCGCAGCCGCGCCTTGAGCCATCCTGCCAGCCTTGCCAACCTGCCCCGCGGCTTTCACGCTGGAATAGAGCTTGCCAGCATCGCCCACTCCAGGCGCAGCGGCCCAGAGGCTCATTCCCGCATTCACCCCGTCACCTTCCACGAGGTAGAAGCAGGCATTGGCGACGTCGCACGTCGGGCCGATCGGCGGCGGCGCGAAGCCACAAGCATCGAGGCACAGGTGCGCGAGCAGGCGCACGTCCGCCTCCGTCAGCGGAGGACCCACGATGCCGATCCCGGCTTCCCCCCTGTCCGCCTCCGACGACGGGCCGCCCTCGCCGCCGCCAAGCCCTCCGCCGGGACCCGCTCCACCCTCACCGCCGGAGCCCTCGATGGAGCCATCGTCTTCGGGAAGGAGCTCCGCACCGTCCTCGAAGACATTCACCTCCTTCGTGCCAGTCCCTTCGCCATCGATGGCGACGCCCGCCGGCGGCGCGATCGTCACGGGCGTCACCGGCGTGCAGTTCTCCCCGTTGCACGGCTCGAACCCCGTAGGATCCCTCAGGTTGAGCGGATCATTCAAGACGTAGGCGTAGGGATTGTACCCTTGCACCGTCAGCGGCGACGCGATGACGGGATCGGACGTGAGGAACCGGCGAAGGCTCGGATCGTACACACGCCCCTGCATATCGATCCAGCCGAGCTCGTCGTCATGCTCGTGCCCCGTGAACCCGGTCCGCACGTCGCTGATCCCGAGCGGCAGACTGGCGATCGGCGTCCCGTTCTCGTTGATGCGCCCACCGAAGGGCTCATGGAAGCTCCGGGAGAGCACGCTGCCGTCCGGGCGCAGCACCACGCCCACGCTTCCCAGCGCGTCCTTCTGCACGAAGCGGTCCTGTGAACCTCCGTCCGGGTGAACGACGTGCTGCGCCACCTCCTCGCCGTCCGCGAAGACGTGGAAGACGTGGGTCGCCTGCGCTCCCGCCGTCCGCCGCTCGTACAGCCGACCGAGCGTCAACACCGTCTCCGAAGGGCCTTCCTTCATCACACGCCTGCCGTCGGCGTCGTACTGGAACGAGGTCGTTCCGCCCCCGTGCACCACCCGCCTGGGCAGGTCGAACTCCGTGAACGTCACGCCCATCGGGGCGCGCGGCCCGCCTCGGCTGAACAGGCGACCGCGCGCGTCGTACGAGAGCGTGTCCGCGACCGCGCCGCCGATCCGGACCTCGCTCGGCTTGTAGTGCGGCCCGAAGACGTATTGCTCCCGAAGCGCGCCGTCGACCGACACCTCCTTGACGTTCCCCAGGGCGTCATACGAGTAATCCGTCCTCGTCGACGTCGTGCTCGTCTGCAGCTCCCACCACCTGAGCTGCTCGCGCGCGTCATACCCGAACGTCTCGTCCCGGTTCGACTGCCTGTCGTAGCGTCGCTTGACGCGGCCATCCAGGTAGTAATCGTAGTCGAGATCGTACACCCCAGGAGCCTGAACCCGATCCAGCCGCCCTGTGAGCGGCTCGTAGCTGTACGTCGTCTCGACCGTCGAGCCGAGCTGAACCGAGAGCGGCAGATCGTCGCTGTTGCGGCTGTTCATGCGCCAGATCGGCGTGACGGTCGACGGCTCCACGAGCGCATGCTGGCGGACGACCGCCTGAAGGTAGCCATGCGCGTTGTAGCGGTGCTTCACGTAAAACCCGGCCGCTCCCGACACCGCCGGGTACTTTAGCAGGTCCGCCCGCCCCAGGGAATCGTACGTCTGCTCGATGACGTACGAGCTGCCGTCGATGCTCCACGTCGTCGCCTCAGGCCGCCCGTGCGCGTCGTAGGCGAAGCTCTTCTGAACCCCGTCCGGGCTGGTGGAGCTGGCCAGCCGGCCGACGCCGTGCGCTGCCGTATCCCAGACGAACTCGGTCTCGCCATCTGCGTCCACCATCGTCTCGACACGTCCCAGCGCGTCGCGCTCGAGCGTGCGCGTGGACATCGAATCAGCGACCTCGGTCGCCTCTCCGAACGCGTTGTACGTCACGATCGTCATCGGCGACACAGGATCCTTGTACGATCTGCGCCGGCCGCGCTGATCATAACGTTGCTCCAGGAGCACCAGGTTCCCGTTGGTCTCGTTGATCACCTTGCCCAGCAGGCTGAACGGCTCGTACAGGTAGCGCAGCGTCTGGGTCCCCTCCGTCGCGACCCGGGTGCTGGACACCAGGCGCCCGTCCCAGTCGATCTTGGTGCGGTGCTCGCGCCCCTCGACGTCGAAGGCGGTGGTCTCGACGAGCGAGTGCTCGTAGCGGTTACGGCTTCCATCCGGGCGCCGCTCCTCGACGAGCCGGTCGAGCGAGTCGTAGCTGAAATGAGTGACCTGCACCGTCTCTTCCGGCGTGGCCCGCCGCGTCGTCCGGACGACGCGCCCCAGCACGTCATAGCTCTGGAGGCTGCTCGCGAGCTCTCCGTCGAAGCGCTCGTGGGCCATCTCGATCGGGCGCGAGAGCTCATCCAGGGAGAGGATGTCCCGGCCCGCCGCCACGGCGCCGCCGCGCTCGACCGTCGCCTTCGTCCCCGTCACCAGCGTCCCCTCGCGGACCGCTTCATACGTCACGCCGGTGGGAGCGCCGCCCTCCGGAGTCTCCGCGCGCAAGCGGTGGAACTCGTCGTACTTCCGCGTCACGGTGACGCCGTTGCTGTCCATCTCGGCGATCAGATCTCCGGTCGCGGGATGGTAAACAGTCCACCGCGCATGATCGACGCCATTCACGTTGGTCCATCTCTGCTTGGGGAAGACGCGTTCGTCGCCCAGCGACCTGTCGCCCCAGTCGACGTACTGCCGTCGGTCCTCACCGCTGACCGACGAGTGCACGATCATCCACGGGAGGCCGTCCCAGTTGCGGCTGTACGTTATCGAGACGGGAATCGACTCATTTGCGTGCCCTTTTTCGATGTCTATGACGCGTACCAGGCCGCGATGGTCGTACGTCCACTCCACCTTGCGCGGCGCGGGGGGCGTGCTCCCGCTCTTGTACTCCGTCTCGAGCCGCTGCCGCGGGAGGCCGATGAGCCAGTCCTCCGTGAGGTTGTCGTAAGTCGTCGAAACGATATGAACCTGGCCATTCGTCGTGACTGTGGACATATCGATGACGTTCGCGAACTCATCGAGCTCTTGCGACCCCACCTGCTCGCGCCGCGTGCTCGGTCTACCCGAGTCTGCATAGCTCACATGGGTCCACGCGAAGTCTGCCCAGTCGATGGTCGCCGCCTGCTCCCACTCGTTCTCGGTCCAGCTGTGCGGGTAGACGAAATACGTGAGACCGGAGTGCAGCAACCTTACCGCATACTGATTCACAGTCTCGACGATGCGCGTGGTAGGCACGCTCGTCTCCGGAGGTACACCTACCTCCGGTGGCCCGAGGACAGGGGTGATCACCACGGTCTTGGACGGCAATCCGGCGAAAGCATAGCGGGAGCCGACTTGGGCCGCGTGGTCGTAGGTGATCCGCGTCTCTCGAGGGCGCTCGGGCTCCCACATGCGAACCTCACCGAACCCCAGCGACCTCCGGGAGGACCAGTCGAACCGCAGATCGCGGTAGCCGTAGATCGTCCGCCGGAACGCGGCGACTTGACTGCCCTGGTTCTCCCAGAGCTGCTGCACGACCGGCACCCCGCGCTTCTGGCATACTTGCGGATAGACGCACGTGGCGGGGGAGTCGGGTCGCACACGCGCGTAGAAGAAGCGGACCTGCGGCTGCTCCGCGGACTCGTCTCTCACGGCGACCACGCGGTCGGTGTCAACACCGCGGTTCAGCAGCACCTCCCAGTCAGACGTCGTGGAGTTGACGTGGACCAGGTCCGTCTGCCCATCCCCGTTGAAGTCGCCGGGGCGCGACGCGCCCCAGGGCATATCTGCGTTGTCGAAGAGGATACCCGAGTCGAACGGCAACGTGATGGTCGGCTGGTAGCCGCCCCTGGCCGTCGACAAGGACACCTCGATCTCTCTCGTGGGCTGATCGCGAAAAACGACGAAGTCAGCGCGGCCATCACCGTTGAAGTCGGCCGTCCGCACGCCCTTGTCTGTATTCTGATATGTATCAGGAAGCGGTCCATTCGGGACCGTCTCGACGGGCCCGAACCCTCTACCGGTATTCCAGCTCACGCCAGTCGACCAGTCGTCGAATATCGGATAAACCAGATCGTCCAACCCATCCGCGTTCATGTCGACGAACAGGTCGCCCGCGTTGTCGTAGAGGTCTTCGGCGTTCTCGACGACGAGGGCCCCAGTGTCGGTCGTCGTCAGGAGCAGCATTGATGCGCAGCCGAACAGGACGTCCCCGAGCCCATCGCCGGTCTTGTCCAGGACCCGCGCCGAGGTGGCGCACGGCGCAGCGGCTCCTGGGATGGCCTGACCTATGGGGAACACACCCCCTCGGTTCCAGTGGATATGCCACTGTCCGGTGTCAGGGCCGATGTAGGGTCGATGGACGATCTCTGCGCGACCATCGCCGTCGACGTCTGCCGCGACCGCGCGCAGCGGCTCGAAATAGCCTCCGGTCGACCGGACTCCTTGGAACGCCACACCCGCGGAGTCCAGCCGCTGGGTGGACGGATTGTATCGGAGGAGCGGGTAGCTCGGATACTCTCCCCACCCCTTCGCGGTGAACGCCGGTTTGCCGCTGGCATTCACCTCCACTTTGATCGAAGCTTCCACGGAGAACGTGAGCGTATCGTCGACGCCAGCGCCGGCCAGAAGTCGAATGGGCGCCCCCAGGCCATCGGCGGTCCCCAGGCGCAGCCAGAGCGAGTCTTCCGTGGGATCGTCGTAGCTGGGGGTGCCGACGTTTCTGGCGGTGCCGACGATACGGTAGATGAGGTCATCGCGCCCGTCCCCATCCGCGTCGATCACGAGCGGCTTCGGCTCGGCGTCCAGCCAGTGCGGCTTCGGCGCGTCGTGCGCGGCGACGGGCTTCGCCTCGAACGCGAGGGGCCGATCGTCGTACTCCATCACCTTCGCGCGCAGGCACGACCCCTCGGCTCCGCACCGCTCGACCCGGTGGAGCCGCGAGCGCCCCGTCGTCGGGCTCTCCTCATACGACAGCCGGTACTCCCACGCCAGGGTCGTGTCGGGCGATTGCCAGCCCAGCGCGTACATCTCCAGCCTCTGCAGCCGCCAGGGCTGGCTCAGGCGCACGCCGCTGGTGTATCGGAACTCATCGTCCGGGTTCGACTCGTACACGAAGCGGACCTTCCTGCGCGGAGCCTCTCCCTGTCGCGACGTGTACTCGATATTCCGGGGCGCATAGGCGAAATAGAACGGCGCGGATTTTTTCTGCCGCGTGTCGTACGAGATCGTGATCGCGTTGCCGGCGCGGTCCTCCACCCGCGACAGGACCCAGGCGACGCCGACCTCGTTCTCCTCCACGTAACCGGACGACAGCGTGGTCGGCTGGATCCGCTTGGCTGCGAGGCGCTGGTAGGTAGAAATTCGCCCATCCTTGCCCCACACCTCGAAGCGCGTCGGGTCTCCCAGCGGGCCGTACTGGAGGACGCGCGCCATGGAGTCTTTCTCTGTCCGCATCTCGACCGCGTCCGGCAGGGCGGGGTTCAGCGGAAGAGAACGCAGCCTCTCTCCGTCCAGGCAATATGCGTCTTTGTCATCGAACTTGACGCCGCGCGGCCTTCCGTCGGTCGCCATCGTCCTCGCGCACCGCATGATGGAGGACAACCCCGTCACGCTCCACCCCACGCCTGCCGTTCCGCTCCCCGCGCCGCTTTCGTAGGAGAGCGCAAGGTCAGGCTGCATCCCTGCACGACCTTTCGGGACTTCGATGGGAATTCGATAGGTTGCGCGTCCTTGCTCCACGTCCCAGGCCGCCGGAATTGTACCGACCCGGTCGCTCGTTGGCACGATCGGGTCGTCGGGCATCACGAGCTCCTCCGGCGGCACCGGCGGATCCGGGGGCGGAGGGGTGAGGATGTCCAGAAGATCATCGGCAGGATCGAGTTCACGATCCGGCGGCGTGAGGTCGTCAAGATCTGCCTCAAGCGCCTCTTGCGCGTTGGGCAATGGCTCCGGGGCGTCCCCGCGCTCCGCCCCGCCTTGGTGGGTTGCGCACCCGGCGAGCAGCCAGGCGACTCCCCACGCTACGTATCGAACCTTGTACATGAATTGCTCCTTATGATGTTCGCGACGAAGGCGCACGGCGGCGCTCGGCCTGCAGCCTCGGGCTCTCGGGATCTGCGACCTTTGCCCTCGGCGAGCCCCGCGCGGCGTCCGTCGAGCGGCGGCCCAGCGCGCCCTCGTCGGCCGCCGTACAGCAGCTCCTGTGCCTTGGGGCGAGGCGGCGCCAATCCCGGCCATTTCAGCCGGTCATTGCCCCCGGCGCGGTCCGCTCAACCGTTCGTGGACGGTCCACGAACCGTCCGTGGACCGTCCACGAACCGTCCGTGAACGCTGGCGGACGGTTTTGGACATTTGAGTCGCTCGACCGGCCAGCTCCCGGCGGCGGTAGGCCTTGCGCGCGCTACCGGCTCGAGCGCGCTCGCCCCTCCGGTATCGCCGACAGCCCGAGCAGCCGACCGATCACCTCGAGAACGGCGCGGGCTGCTATCTCATCTCCGAGCGCGACGGCGCGGGTGAGCGTCTCGGAGAGAGAGGCGACCACGGCGGCCGGAGGCGACGGATTTCTGACACGCGGAGCCCGCGGCATACCTCGCCCCTCCCGGACCATGCTGCAATTCCCGCGCAGCGCTGCGCCGGCGCCCCGCGCAACGTCACGCCGCGGGGCCGATGGCCTCGGCCGGCTCGCAGCTCGTGCACCCGCAGCTGGCGCAGTAGCCGACGCCGCGGATGTTCCGGAGGACGTCGGCGCCGACCGCGGCGAGCTTCTTCCGCAACATGCAGACGTGGTAGCGGACCGTCCCGCCGTCGCCGCGCGCCTGGAACACGACGCGCATGATCTCGTGTGAATCGACGGCGCGCGGGTGCTGCTCGATCAGGTACACGAGCAGCGAGTACTCCGCCTTCCGGAGCGGGACGCGCTGCCCGCGCACCAGCACCTCGCACCGCGACCTGTCGAGGAAGAGCGGCCCGAACGAGAGCTGCGACGGGCTGCGCGGCCGGCAGAGGCGCGAGAGGCGCGCGTGGAGCTCGAGGTCGTCGAGCGGCCCGCGGAGCACCTCGTCGGCGCCTGCCCAGAGCGCCTCGGCGGCCTCCCCGGCGCTCGCGGCGATGATGAAGAGCGGCGCCTCCGCCGACCCGCCGCGGACGCGCAGCGCGGACGCCGCGGCGAGCGCACCGAACTCGGCCACGACGACGCGCGGCGTGCCCCGCCCGGTCCGGTCGAGCAGCTCGAAGATGCCGCCGTCGATCTGCTCCCAGACGAATCCGATCTGCTGGCACCACCGGACGAGCGATCCGCTCCAGTGCGCGCCGCAGCGTGTTGCTGTATTTCCCAAGACCCGACCCCTTTCGTTGCCATGCAAGGCTGGACCGCCGCGCCTGCGTGGATCCGCCTCGCCAGCTGAGCCGGGGAGCTCGACGCCCCCGGTCTCTCGCCGCGGCTCCAATACAAAGGTCGGGCCGACCGCTCTTCCGGGCTCCAACCCTGGTCAGGGCACGCCCGTGAGCCCAGAAATGGCGCGTTGCGGCGAGCGCAGGCCAGCGTGCCACGGCCACGTGCCAGCGTGCCAGTGTGCCACCTGCTCGCACCTCCCCGCGGCGCGGAAGGCTGCGCCGGCGGCCAGCGCAGGAACCCGGCGGCTACGGCTTCTTGGCCTTTGCCTCGAGGAGCGGATTGCGGGCCTCCGCGGCGCGCAGCCGCTCGAAGCGCTCGATCCGGGCGCGGTCGCCGCTCTGCCGCAGCGCCCTCGCCAGCACCACGCTCTTCGCGAGCCGGATGAACCGCAGCCGGTGCGCCGAGGCGACGTCCTCCACGTCCTGCGGGCCGGCGCCGGGCCCGAGCTCGAGGTCGTACGTCGCGCGCAGCCGGTGCTCGCCGCGCAGGCCCAGCGCTTCCGAGAGGCCCTCCAGCGCGGCCCGCTCGGCCGGCGTCGCCCACGAGAGAATGCTGGCGTAGGGGGTCGCCATGGTCTCGCGATCCGGCTTGTTGACGAAGCGCCGCAGGAACACGTCGGAGGTGGCGACCGGGACATCACTCGTCGCCTGGTGGACGAGGGCGTAGGCGTACGCTTCGTTCATCCCCACGAACCGGTTGCCGTCGAAATCGGCGCCGGTGACACGCCGGCCGAGGCGGTCGACGCCGGAGAGGGCGGCGAAGAAGACGCTGCTGAAATCGTTGTAGGTCGCCTCGTTGATCTCGGGCGTGCAGCCCGACGCGGGGCGCTCCTTGGTCGCGGCGAAGAACCCCACGACGTCGCGCTCGACCAGCGCGCCGTCGGGCCTGCCGCCCTCGAAGAGCAGGTTCGCGAAGGCGCCCGAGAAGCACTGGGCCATCACCACGACGACGGGCGTGTCGTCGGGCAGCTCCTCGACGCGGGCGGCGAGATCACGCACGGACAGCTCCCCGCCGCCCCAGAGGTCGAACCCGTTGTTGTCGAGGTTGTGCCGCGGGTTGCGGCTCCCGTGGCCGGCGAAGTAGAGCAGCAGCGGGTCGCCCGGCCGGGCCGCGACGAACCTGCGCCACATGGCGTCGAACCCGGGGCGCGTCGTCGCCCCGTCGATGCGCGGCAGCCGGGGCGCCCGGTAACGCATGCGGCGGCCGTCGAGGTACTGGACGCTCCGCGTGCCCCGACGCCCATCCGCGAAGAGGACGCGCCGTTCCACCCCGGACGGCAACAGCGTGTTGAAGTACCGGATGTGGGCCTCGATGGCCACCTGGTTCATGGGTGGCCTGGGGCCGCCGCCGACGACGAGCGCGCGCCACGCGGCGGGCGCGGGCGCGGCTACGGCCGGCGGGACGGCCGTGGGAGACGGCACGTCGGGCGGCGCGTGATTCGGCCGAGGCAGGCGCGCGGACGCCACCGTGGCGGTCGCCGTGGCCACGGCGAGCACGGCGGCCCGGAAAAGCAGGTGGTACGCGGTCACTTCCTCAGCCTCGGCGGCGCGCGGCGCGGCGCTCGATCCCTAGATAGCACCCGCGCGACGCTCGCGCCGGAGCGCCGCTGCGGTGCGGCACGCCGGAGGAGGCCCCAACCTCGGACGAGGCCCCGAACCCGGAAGGTCCAACCTGGCTGGTGTAGACAGGAGCAAACGAGGCCCGAGCCTCGGGGTTCGATAGGGTCCGTGAATCCTCCCTCACGCGGGCAGCCCCCTGCGGCAGGAGGCCGGCGGACGGCCTACTTGGCCAGCTTCATCACGAAGCCGCTCTCATCCGTCCAGTAGATGCTCGTGCCATCGACCGCCAGGTCGCGCGGCGCGACGCCCGCGATCACCACGACCGGCTCGCCGCCGCCGACAGGCACCCTCCTGATCTCGGGGACGTCACCCAGGCTGGCCCAGTACACGTGGGTCGCGTCGAGCGCGATGTAGTAAGGGAACGCCTGGTCCGCCGCGAGCGGCACCGGGGTGCCTCCTTCCTTGGGCACCTTCGTCACCGACCCGGAGTTGGGCCCCTCCCCCGGGGTCGTCCAGTACACGTGGGTCGCGTCGAGCACGACCTCGTGCGACTCGAAGTACCCGGAGGCGAGGATCACGTCGCCGCCCCCCGCTTTGGGCACCTTCCGGACGGAGGCCGCGTCTGCGTTGGTCCAGTAGACATGGGTCGCGTCGACCTGCACGCGTCGGGAGCCGTTGCCCAGGGCGAGCCACTCCGCCTCACCTCCCCCGATCGGGAGCTTCTTCACCGCGTAGTTATCGCCCACATAGATGCTCGTGGCGTCCAGCGCGAGGCCCACGGGGTCTTCCAGCCCGGTGGTGGAGAGCAGCACCGGGGTGCCCCCGCCGAGGGGCGCGCTGTAGACGCCGACGGGCTCGGCGCAGGTCCAGTAGACGTTCGCCGCGTTCACCGCGATCCCGTACGACGGGCAGCCGTGGGCGATCGTGGCCGGCGCGCCCCCTGCGATGGGCGCTTTCATGATCTCGTCCGTATCGACGTGGGTCCAGTAAACGTGGGTCGCGTCCAGCGCGATGGCCACGGGGCTGCCGGCCGCCTCGGCCAGCACGACCGGCTGGCACGCGCCGTCGACACACAGCCCTCCCTGGCAATCGTGGCCACAAGCACCACAATGTTGGGCGCTGCTGCGCGTATCGGCGCACTCGCCGGAGCAGTCCGTCTCTTTCTCTGCGCAGCCGCATCCGCCCGACGTGGAGGTGGTCGCGGAGGAGCTCCCCGCGGCGCCGCCGTCCCCCGTTCCGCTGCCGCCGGCTCCACCGGCGCCACCGCTGCCCTCGCCGGTTCCGCTGCCGCCGCCGACTCCCCCGCCGCCACCGACTCCCCCGCCGCCACCGGCTCCTCCGGCGCCGCCGACTCCCCCGCCGCCGCCGCCCGCCGCTCCGCTGCCGCCGGCACCGCCGCTACCGGACTCGCCGTCCGGTAAACACCCGAGCGCAAACCCCACCGCGCTCAACACGAACGCCGCGCGCGCGGCGATCACCGCCGCACCCATCCCCCCATGCCCGCAACGCCGCCGGTGCACGTACCCCGGCGAGGGTGACCCCGGTAACCTCTCCGTCTCCATTGGCATTGCCCTCCAGGCACACCCGCGCGCTCGCAGGCGCGCGCCAGCGTTCCGTTCGGTTAGCTAAGACCCCACCGATGAGCCAGTCAAGCCGCCACGCGCGACCGACACCTGCAAGAGGACTACAAAAAGGACGGAAACACTGCCGGTGTTGCGAACGTTCGCTTTCTCGCCGCAGGCGAGGCAGTTTGCCTCATCGGATTGTCCCCGAATACAGCAGAGCTCCCTTCCACGTCTCGGTCTCCGGGCTTCGTTTGCACGGGCGCACGCCGCGCACGAGATCCGCTCGCAAACGCTTGACGGAGTCACAGGATCAGGCTGGACCCCACACGTCGCCGCGCAAGGCACAGCGTGGCTGAGCTCGGCGCGCGCTGTGCCGAGTCGCCGCGCCATCCCCCTGGCACACACGTTGCCGCTTCGCCCTGGCCTCGACGTACAAGCACAGGAGAAGCGACCATGTCGGCCAATTCATCGAAGACCACCATCGATCACGACGAGATCCGGCAATGGGCAGAGTCGCGCGGAGGCCGCCCGGCGACGGTGATCCGCACCGAGAAGAACGGCGAGCCCGGCATCCTCCGCATCGATTTCCCGGGCTACAGCGGGGAAGGCAGCCTCGAGGAGATCTCGTGGGACGACTTCTTCGCCAAGTTCGAGGAGTCGAACCTCGCCCTCGTGTACCAGGAGAAGACCGCGGACGGGAAGCCGAGCAACTTCAACAAGCTGGTGAGCCGTCCGGCCGAGTTGGTCCAGAAGGGCAAGTCGACGTCGGGCGAGTCGAAGAAGTCCGGTGAGGCGAAGAGCTCGGGCGAGGCGAAGAGCGGAAGCGGGAAGTCGAGCCGTGCCAAGGCGAGCCGCGACGAGGGCGAGCTGGAGGTCGAGGTCGAGCCGATGATCGACCTCGACGAGGAGGACGACGACGAGGACACGTCGGCCAAGGGGACCTCGAAGCAGGCCCGCGGGAAGCAGCCCCAGGGGCAGGACGCCTCGGAGGATCACGCGTCCCACATGACCATCGATCACGACGAGATCCGCGAGTGGGTGGAGGCGCGCGGCGGCCGCCCGGCGACGGTGATCCGCACCGAGAAGAACGGCGAGCCCGGCGTCCTCCGCATCGACTTCCCGGGGTTCAGCGGGGAAGGCACCCTGGAGGAGATCTCGTGGGACGACTTCTTCGCCAAGTTCGAGGAGTCGAACCTCGCCTTCGTGTACCAGCAAGCCAAGGCGAGCGGCGAGCCGAGCTACTTCTCCAAGCTGGTGAGCCGGCCGGACGACATGGGCGGCAAGAACTCCAAGCAGAGCAAGGCCAAGTCCAAGAAGGCGGCCTGAGCCCTCGAGCGCGCCGCGCGCCGCGCGCCGCTAGCCGACACGCCGTCACCTGCGCTGCCACGCCGCGCCGTGCGCGAGCAACGTCTCGCGCAGCTGCGTCGCCGCGCCCGGGAGCTCGCCGTCGCGCCGCCGGACGACGTAGAACGTCCGGCGCGGCAGCTCGGGCACCGGGCGCGCGACGAGGCCACGCGGCAGGCGGCAGCAGGCGTTGACCACCGCGATGCCCACGCCGAGCCGGACGAAGTGGAGCATGAGCTCCCAGCCGCTGGCCTCGACCGCCGGCTCCCAGCGCACCCCCGCCGAGAGCAGCGCCTGCGCGAGCATCGCCCGGTGCGGCCGCCCGGGGCCAGGCACCACCAGCCGGGCCCCCTCGAGGTCGCGGAGCTTGATCCGGCGCTTCCGGGCGAGCGGGTGCACGTCGGGCACGGCCAGGACCTGCTCCACCTCGGTCAGGCGGTCGGCGGCGATCCCTTCCGGCGTCCCCTCGAGCGGCGCGACGCCGAGGTGCGCCTCGCCCGTCGCGATCGCGTCGAGCGTCGCCTCGCGGTCGCGCGTGAGCAGGCGGAGCGGCGCGGCCGCGCGCGCTGCGTAGGCGCGGATCCCCTCCCCGAGCAGGTACAGGTAGGACCCCTCGCCGGCGCAGAGCACCACCGGCGCGCGGCTCTCGCCGTGGCGGAGCACGTCGAGGAACGACCGCGTCCGCTCGCCCACCTCGCGCCCGAACGCCGCGACGCGCTTGCCGTCGGGCGTGAGCTCGAGCCGCTGCCCGCGCCGCTGGTAGAGCGTGACGCCGAGCGCCTCGCCGAGCTTGCCGATCTGGCCGTGGAGCGCCGGCTGCGAGACGTGCAGCGCCCGCGCCGCGCGCGTGAAGTTGAGGTGCTCGGAGAAGACCACGAAGGCGCCCAGCCAGTCGAGGTTCAGCATGCCGGCAAGCTATCGCGAAACGCGATAGCCTATCCAGAAATACCGCTTCCTGGTGATAGCGGCGCGGCTATCCTCTCTCGTGCTTTCAGTGCATTCAGTGCTCCCCGTGCTCGGCGACGACCCCCGCGATCTCCGCAGGATCGCCGCGCCGGCGAGGTGATCTCCCGGGGCCCGCCCGCGTGGACCGCGGCTCCGGATGGAAAGGAACGAGGCGTGACGATGGGCCGCGACCGCTTGACCGACACGAGCAAGAAGCTCTCCTGGCTGCTCCGCCACGGGGCGCCTTCGCAGGGGATCGCCATGGACGACGCCGGCTGGGTGGCCGTGGACGACGTGCTCAAGGCGCTCCGGATCTCGCGCGCGCTGCTCGACGAGGTGGTGGAGAACAACACGAAGAACCGCCTCGAGATCCGGGGCGACCGGGTGCGCGCCTCGCAAGGGCACTCGCGCGAGGGGATGCCGGTGACGCTCGTCGGCCTCGAAGCGTCGTGGGAAGAGGTCCACGGCGACGCGCCGATCTGGCACGGCACCAGCGTGGACGCCGTCCGGGGCATCGCGCGGGAGGGGATCCGGCCGGCGGCGCGCACACACGTCCACTGCACCGACGCGCCGGGCAGCGCGGTGGGCAAACGCGCGAGCGTCGACGTGATGCTCGAGATCAGCCCGGCGCGGCTCAGGGCGCGGGGCCTCCGCGTGTACCGGAGCCCGAACGGCGTGGTGCTCGTGCGGGAGGTGCCGGTGGGGTGCCTGATCGGGCTCATGCCCATCGTGGCGCGGGCGAAACGCGACGAGGCCGCGCTCCGGGCGCTGCTGTTCGGCGAGGGCTCGCGCGGGGCGGCGTGAGCGCGACGGGCGCGCCGCGACCGGGCGCGCCGCCGCGACCGGCCAGCCGCGGCGCGCCGGGGCCGACACGGGCGCCGCGGCGCCGTGGTAGGCTCGCGCGCATGGGACCTGCGAACGCCCCCGCCCCCCGCCGGCGCGCTGCCCTGGCCTGCGCGCCCTCGGCCGCCCTGCTGCTCGCCGCCTGCGGCCCCGCGCCCTACCTGGGAGAGCCCCACGCGCCGGAGCCCGCCCCCGCGGAGACCGTCTATATCGTCCTCGGCGACCCGCCCCCGGCGGCGGCGGCGGCGCCCGCGGAGGACGCCTGGGTGCCGGACGAGGCCCGCGGCGACAGCCCGTTCGCGCGGACCCGGACCTGGATCGGCGATTACGACTGCCCGCAGGGCACGACCGAGATGACGTTCAAGATCCTCGCTGTCCAGGGCGACCGGGTGAAGGCCGTGTTCGGCTTTCATCATGTCGACTCGGGTGCTTCCGGCAAATACCTCATGCACGGCCGCTACGACGCGCAGACACGGACGGCGAGGTTCTCGCCCGGCGCCTGGATCGAGCGCCCGCCCAACTACGTCTCCACGGGGATCACAGGCGACCTCGCCTTCGACGGCTCGCTCTTCGCCGGGCGCATCGAGCACCCGGAGTGCGGCGCGTTCCGGCTGCGGCCGGCCGGGTAGCTGCCGCGGCCGGCATCGTCGCCGGCGTTCACGTTCTCGAACGTCCACGCTTTCACCTGCGTTCAAGATGGAACACGCCCGCGTGCAGCATGTGGGTTGCGAGACCACCCGGCGCACGGTAGAAAACAGCGCTTTCCTTCAATATCGAATCTAGCGCGATCGCCACGGCACCAGGGGGGCGCCGGCGGGCTGCGCGGCCGCGGGCCGCGGCTCGGCGCTTTGGCTCCGACATGAACGTGAGCGCGAGCCCAGGGCGGCGCGCGCCCGACGCAAGGAGGCTTGATGCGTTCCTCACAAGCGAGCATTCTTTACCTGGCCCCGCTCCTCGGCTTGCCCGCGCTCTCGGCGTGTGGGTCGGAACCGGAGAGCGACGTCGCCCATCGCGGCGGGAGGGTCGCGCTCGCCCCGGGCGGCGCGCCGCTCCTGTCGCGGCACGCACCTCACCGCGCCATGGCCTACAGCGCGCGCGCCGGAGACGCCGACCGAACGCTCCTGCCCCCCTCCTGGCCCGAGCGACCGCCGCGGCTCCGGCCGCTCGGGAGGAACGTTCAGGTCAACGACCCCGCGCTCGACGACATCGAGGTGTTCCCCACGGACCCGCCGACACGCCCGTTCCTCAACGTCACCCAGAGCGAGACCTCCATCGCGGCGCGAGGGATGGACATCGTCGTCGCCTACAACAGCTCTGCGGGCGTGGAGGTCGTCCAGGTCGACAACACCCTCGCGACCGAGCGCTCGCTCTTCGCCGGCTACTCCACCTCGAACGACGGCGGCAGGACCTGGGTCAGCGGCTTCTTTCCCCCGCTGCCGGGCAGCAACACCACGCTCGGCGATCCGGTCGTGCGCGTGGACAGCCGCGGGATCTTCCACTTCGTGCAGCTCGGCGCGGACGCGCTGGGGCAAAGGAGCATCCAGGCCAACCGTTCCCTCGACGGCGGCAGGACGTGGACCGAGGCCGTCCCCGTGGCGCAGGACGAGGGCGCCGACAAACCCTGGCTCGCCGTGGGCCCCGATCCCGCGGACCGCCGCCGCGACAACCTCTACGTGACCTGGAGCAGCTACCAGCCTCCCGCAGCGCCCGAGCGCATCGAGCTCCGCTTCGCGCGCTCCACCGACGGCGGCGAGACGTGGGCGTCGCGTGTCCTCTTCGCCCCCGAGCCCGATCCGGAGGATCCGGCGCGCCCGCAGCAGGCGGTCCATTTCACGAACCCCTATGTCGATCCGGCGGACGGCCGGCTCTACGTGCCGTTTCTCCACCGGAGCTTCGCAGACGCCGATTTCATCCGTGTGCTGGTCTCGGACGACGCCGGGGAGTCCTTCCGCTTCCTGGAGATCAACCCCGGCGCGCCGGACCCGACCCTCCTGCCCGCCGTCCAGCCCGGCGAGCTCATCGACTGCGGCAACACAGGGGACACACGCCTGGCCATCACCGACGGGACACCCCGCATGGGGCGGTTCGGCCTGCCCACGTACACCCATGCTTCTCGCGTGATCACCCAGCCGACGTTCGCGGCGCGGGGCGGCGTCCTCTACCTGGCGTGGTCGGCCTCGACCAGCGAGACCCGAGGGGAACGGGACGCCGGCTCGAACATCCTCCTCATCCGTTCGCTCGACCGAGGCGAGACGTGGACACGGCCCCTCCCCATCGCGACCGCGTCCGACGAGGACATCGAGCACGTCCTCCCCGCGCTCACCGTCGGCAAGGACTCGAGCGACGTGCACGTCGTCTACTACACGCAGCACCGCGACGGATCCCTCGACGTGGACATGGCGAGCTCGTTCGATGGCGGCGAGTCCTTCGAGGCCGGAGGCCGGCGGCGGGTCACGACGAGCTCGTTCCGCCTCTCGCCGACGAACATCCCCCTGGATGTGCCGTTCGGAGAGAACTACCCGACGACGAACTTCGATCGGCTGGTCCCGCCCTGCTTCAACCTCGGCGAGTACCTCGACGTCACGTCGTGGCGAAGCAACGTCTACGCGGCCTGGGGCGACCTGCGCAACCTCATCACCGAGCCCGTCCACCCCGCGAGCCCGATCTCGGGGGACACACACTCGCAGGCCGACGTCTTCTTCCAGGCCTTCCGGGCGCGCTGAGCGCGGAGGCCGCCCCGCCGCGGCGCACGCGCCCTCCCTCATCCACCACGCCGCGCCGCGCGGCCGCGCCAGGCGGCGCCGGCGAGCGCGGCGGCCGTCGCCGCGAAGATCGCCATGCCGAGCGGCAGGTACGCAGGCCGGTACCGGAACGTGACCGTCTGGGCGCCGCCGTCGAGCCGGATCGCCGGCGTATCCGCGTGGTTCTCCGCGCGCCTCCCGTTCGCCTGCCAGCCGGGATCGTGGTTCTGGTTGAGCACCAGCAGATCTCCCGCCTTGCCGCCCTCGACGTCGACCACGACCACGTTGGGCGACCACGAGGCGACCTTCACCTGCCCTTCCCCGCTCAGCGTGTAGACCTCGCCGCGGTACGCCGGGTCGCCCCGGCCGCGCGCGCCCTGCCCGGGGACCTTGCCGCTCGTGTCCTTGGCGAAGATCGACATCGGCACGACCGACCAGCACTCGAGGATTCCCGTGCTCGCGATCATGCCGGGGAGCGACGGCGGAGCCCAGTCGGGGCGCACATAACGGAGGTGAGGCGGCACCTTGGTCTCCTGGTGGAACTCGGACGTGCGCGGCGTGAGCCTGGGAGAGAGCTGCATCCAGAAGGCGCGCTCCAGCGCCGGGCGCGCCGCGCGGCCGATGTCGACGGCCATCCACGCGACGAGGCCGAGGGCGCAGAGCTCGCCGAGCGGCTGAAGGCGCCCGAGGCGCTCGAGGGCGCGGCCGATCCCGGCCGCCGCGACGACGCCCAGCACGAGCACCGCCGGGTAGAGCCACCGCGAGGGGACATGCTGCGACCGGAACACCGGCAGCTCGTGGAGCAGGGTCCAGGGCGCCGCGGCGTGGAACGCGCCCAGGCCGAGCGCGGCCAGGGCGAGCCCCGCACACTTGAGCGGCGTCTCCCGCGGCCCGCGCACGAGCAGCGCCGCCGCCGCGATCGCGAGCAGCGGCAGCCAGCCGATGTACATGCCCCACTCGTGCCAGCCCCACTGCGGCACGCGCACCGGCGCGCGCGACGTGAGCACGTCGAGGAGGAGGTCGAGGCCCATCGCCTCCTTCGACTCGGTGAGGCGCGGGCGGCGCAGGAACGCCGACGCGATCGGGAGCAGCTTGGGCGCCGCGAGGCCGAGGCCGACAGCGGCGGCGAGCGCCGCGGCGGCGAGCGGCCGGAGGTCGCGCCGCGCCGCCGCGAGCAACGCGGCGTAGAGGCCGAGCGCGACCAGCGTCTGCGGCAGCGGGTAGATCGCCCCGGAATACACCATCATGGCGATGAACGCCCCGGCGCAGGCGGCGTCCTGCCAGCGCAGCCGCGGGGCGCCCGCCGCGGGCTCGCCGAGCGCGCGATCGAAGAACGCGAGCGCCCACGGGGTCCAGGCATAATAGAGGTGCATCGCGTGCCCCGTGGCGGCCTGCATTGCCCAGCGGGAGTTGACCACGAACACGACACACACGAACGCGCGCGCCGCCGGGCTCCGCGTGAAGCGCCCCGCGAAGAACCACGTGCCCAGCGCGGAGATCACGGCCGCGCCGAGCACCTCGACGCGGAGCGCGAGCCGGAGGTCGGAGAGGAGGTACACGGGCAGCCACGGCGAGACCACGTTGGTGCCGCTCTCGACGTACCCCCACGCGGTGTAGCCGCCGCACGCGTACGGGTTCCAGCCGGGGAACTGGCCGTAGTCGCGCAGGCTCTTCACGGTGAGGTAACGAAAGGACGTCACCATGTCCCAGTCGTGGCCTCCCCACCGGTCGAGGTGATCGAACGCGGGGCGCACGACGTACACGATCATCCCGAGCACGATCGCCCAGGCGAGCGCGGCGAGCGCGGCGAGGGCGACGCGGGCGGACCGGCCGGCGAGCCATGCGGGAACACGCATGCGCGGCACTCTACCCGCTCCGCTCGCCGGCTGGTGCGCCGCGCTCGGGCGCGGGTGGGGAAGAGCGCCCCGTCGCCGCGCGGCGACGGGGCCCCCTCAACCTGGCGCGTGGACCGCGGCGCCCGTCACGGCGTGCTCGACGCGTCCGCCGGATCGCTGCCCTCGTCCTCCTCGTCGCCGTCGCGGTGGCCGTCGCCGTCGCGATCGAGGCCGATGCGGTGCCCCGAGCCCGGCGGGGTGCACGTGAAGGTCAGCTCGTCGCCCTCGTCCTCGACCAGCTGCCGCAGGGCGCTGTCGGAGATCGGCGCCTCGGACAGCCGGTTGCCCACGAACAGGTCCGCGCCGACGTAGAGGAAGCCCGCCTCATCGTGGCCTCGCATCCCCTTCGCCACGAGATCGCACTCGCCCTCGCCCGCGCGCGCGACCATGAGGTCGATGCGCGGCCCGACCACGACCCCGTTCCACGGGGTGAGCGTCACCTGCTGCCCCACGATCGGCGCCATGTTGCTGTCGAAGGCGAGCACGAAGCTCTCCACCTGCCGCATCATCGCCTCGCCCGCCGGCCCGGGCGGGAACCCGCCGGGGGTCATCGGATGCTGATCGAAGCCCAGGCCGCCGGTGACCGAGCTGAGGAAGCGCACGATCGTGGGGACGCCCCCTTCGTTGTTGAAGCCGAAGCCGCGGACCTGGTCGCCCAAGTGATCGTCGGGGCCGAGGAAGAAGAAGTTGTCCGCCATCCCGAACATACCGACCTTCTGGTACATGTTGCGGAAATGGGGCGTCTTGAACGCCTCCGTCTCGAGGTCGAACGTGTACCGGCCGTCCGTGCCGAAGAAGCCGGGGGCGGCGACGCCGAACTCCTCGTTCGCGTGCGGGTCGAGCACGTGGCAGGAGACGCAGGTGCCCTCCTCGCTGAAATCGGACTTGTTGTTGAAGAAGAAATCGCGCCCGGCCTGCTGATCCGGGGTGAGCGAGTTGTCCAGCGCCCGGAGCGGGTTGGGCGGGTAGGTCACCTGGAGGATGAAGTCCGCGAACGCCTGCATGTCGGCGTCGGGGATGAGCGCGCTCCTCCCCAGGAGGTCGATGAACGCTGGGTTGAACTCCTTGAACGCCGCGACCTCGTTGAACGTCCCGCTGTCCGGGTGCGCGCTCGCGTTCGCGTCGCCGTCGGTGCGGTCGCCGCGCCAGTGCATCGGCCCGTGGTTCGCCATCCCGCGGAGGCTCTGCGTGGTCATCGGCCCCTTCATCGGGTGGTGGGTGTCAGGGATCCCGAAATCGAGCGGGTGTGCCTCGAAGGGACCCGGGATGTCCACCACCAGCGCGTCCGGGTTGCCGAGATCCCAGGCGAGGCTGTCGAAATCGCCGTAGACGTGGCAGCTCGCGCACGACGAGTCCCCGTGGCTCGAGGCGAAGGTCGCGTCGTAGAGGAACCTGCGGCCGGCGATCACGCTCGGCGGCTCGGGGTTGTGCAGGGCGACGTGCGTGACCTCCGTCCTCGTGACCGTGCTGATGACCGAGATCGCGTTGTCGAAGCGGGTCAGCGTGTAGAGGCGCTGCTTCCCCTCGTCGAGCACGAGCCCGGTCGGGCCGCCGCCGGGCACGACGATGTGGTCGGCGGCGCTCGGCGTGAACGTGTCGTTCTCGAGGGCGGCGGTGCTGTAGACCCCGATCTTCGACGACCCGATCGCCGCGACGTAGAGCGTGCTGCCGTCGCTCGTGACGGCCATCTGCTGGGGGATCGCGAGGCTCTTCTGGTTCTCGGCGTTCGGGAGCGGCGCGCAGCAGGTGTCGTAGTCGATGTGCTTGTTGAGGTGCCGCGGGGCGACGCCGCCGGACGGGTCGAGGACGGTGATCCTGCTCTCGTGGAGGTGGCCTCGGATGCTGTGGCCGGCGAAGATCCCGGGCCCTTCGAAGCGCTTCTCGTTGCCCGCCTCGGTGTTCGACACGTACACCTTCCCGCTCACCGGGTTCACGACCATGTTGAAGAGGATCGTGCCGACGCCGGTGTAGAACCCGCCGCCGCCGGGGAGCTGCGCCGGCGGGCTCGCGTTCGCGTCGATGACGAACACGTCCTTGTCGGGTAACGAGAGCCGTACCTTGCTGTCCCAGCTCCGGTTCAGCTCGTCGACCCAGTGGGCGCCGTCGTACTTGAGGATGAGCGCCGTCTCCGGGCGCGGGATGCCCTCGACGTTGGTGTCCGGCCCGGGCAAGCCCCCGGCCGCCTCCCCGCCGTTCGGGACCAGGGCCTCGTGGATCGAGGTGGTGCGGTTGCCGGAGTGGAAGGCCGCGGCGTAGACCTTGCTGCCGTCGGGGGTCACGGCGAGGGCGCGCGGGGTGTCGCTGAACAGCGAGACGATCGTGAGCGGCGTGCCCGCGAGCGTCGCGCCGAGGTTGTCGGCGTCGAAGACCCAGACGTCCGCGCGGCCCACGCCGGGGGTGGTGAGCTGCGGGTCGTAAGGGACGTTCTGGCCCCGGTGGGCCGTCGTGATGAAGGCGCGGTCCCGCCCCGGACCGGCGAAGACGATGTCCCGCGGCTCATCGCCCACGAGCAGGGTGCGCACGACGCGGCCCGTGTGCGCCCCCTGGGTGAGCTCGACGACGCTCACGCTGTCGGACAGGTGGTTGACGACCCAGACCTCGTTGTCGTTGCGCACCGCGACGGCCACCGGCTCGAGGCCGACCGGGATCGAGGCGCGGTGCTCGAGGCCGCTGTTCTTGACGCGGAACACCTCGAGGTGGTTGTCGGGTGTATTGACGGCGAAGAGCAGCCTGCCGTCAGAAGAGAACGCGAGCGGGCGCACATGGCCGCTCTCGAAGAGCGTGAACGACGACGCCTCTGCGGACCTGCCCGCCGCGAGGCACGCGAGCAGGGCCGAGGCTGTGACGAGGCGCGATAAACCGTGGCGAGCGATGGATGGCTGGGCCATAGGCCACCTCCCGGAGTGGTGGTCTCCGTTGATCTGGGAAGGACTTGAATGGAGGAACGAGCCCGAGCGGCGAAGCGCAGGCAGGAACGTAGGCTGTACAAGTTAGCCCACGCTATGTCCATATTGCAATATTGAACTACGCCCTCGTGCATTACACGCATCTCGACGCTGCTTTTGTGATGCTGCGTCGCTCATCGAGGCATCTCCCACCCCACCTGTCCACACTGTAGGCGTCGAGGCCTGATCGACGTCGGGTCGACCCCTGTCGACTCTGATGGACACGACGCGGGTCGACCTTCTCGACATCTGGTGGACGGCTGTGGACGTCTGGTGGACGTCCGATCACGACGTCTGCTGAACGTTTGATTGCGACGTTTGATTACATCGCCCGCAGATAGCGATGGTCACGAGACGTACGGCTCGCGGTGGGATCGCGGTTCATGGTAGGGTGCTGACATGGCCGCGTGGTGCGCAGTCAGGTGAGCATCGCGGCGGAGGCGGCATGGAGCGCGGCGTGCGGCGAGCTCCCGTGGGCGGCGCCGCGGGCGCGCGGCGTGCCTCACGACGTCACGAAGGATTCATGACCGACGAAAGACCATCGGGGCTCGGGAGGATCATCAGCTTGCTCGCAGCCGCCGCGCTGCTCGTCCTCGCCTCGGCCTGCCAGCCCGATCGGCCGCTCGACGGCGAAGGAGGCGCGAAGCGCCGGCCGCTGCGCTTCAGCCACGGTTACTGGGTCGGATACTTCCCGCTGTCGATCGCCGAGGAGAAGGGGTTCTTCGATCAGCAGGGCGTCGACGTCGAGCTCGTGTTCAACACGGATCTCTACGGCATGATCTCCGATTTCACCGCGGGGAAGGTCGACGGCCTGCCGTGGACCATGGATGTCGTCGTGCGCGTCCTCGCGAAGGAGCCCGACGTGCGGGTCGTCCTCTACTCGGGTCAGACGGCGGGCGCCGACGTCATCATGGCGCGGCCGGGGATCGAGGCGGTGGCGGATCTGAAGGGGAAGAAGATCGCCGCCAAGACCGGCGCCATGGGCGAGATGCTGGTCGGCGAGATGCTGGAGCGGCACGGCCTCGCCCTCGACGACGTGACGCTGGTCAACACGCGCGAGACGGACGTGGCGTCGCACCTGCTGAACGACACGGTCCAGGCTGGCCACACCTGGGAGCCCTACGTGACCCAGGTGGCGAAGGCCGGCGCCAAGGCGCTCTTCTCGAGCAAGGAGACCCCGGGCCTGTTCGCCGACTTCACGCTCTTCCGCGGCGCGGTCGTGCGGGAGCGGCCGGACGAGATCCGCGCGTTCCTCCGGGCCTGGTTCCAGGCGGTGGACTACTGGAAGGCCCACCCGGAGGAGGGCAACGAGATCATCGCGCGGGCGCTCAAGATACCGGTCGGGGACATCAGCACCGAGGGCTACGAGCTCTTCACGCTGGAGGAGGTCCGGCGGCGGTTCGCGCCGGGCGTCGACCCCACCTGGCTGATGCCGCTCGTCTCGAAGCACGTCGATTTCCTGATCCAGGACGGGCAGCTGGGCCGTCGCCCGGACATCAAGGAGGTCTTCGACTCGTCGTTCCTGCCTCCCGCCGTGAGCCCCTGATGACGACCGCCGCGACGCACCGCACCGCGCGCGCCCGGCCTCGGCGCCGGGCGCGCGCACGCCACCCACGTTGACCTCCAGAGGATCACGACGAGGCGCGCCATGCAGCAGCAGACCCCGCTGATCACCCTCCGGCTGAAGCTGATCGTGGCGCTCTTGACGGTCGCGCTCACCCCGCTCGTGATCCTCACGTTCCTGAACAAACGGACGAACGAGGCGGTGCTGACCGAGAACGCCAGCCAGGCGCTCGCCGCGGCCGCGTCGCAGGCCGCGACCAGCATCGACGCCTTCTTCGAGGCCAACCTGGACGCCGTCCGGGTCGAGGCCCGCCTGCCCGGGCTGGGGCACTACCTGAGCCTTCCGGACGAGGCCCGCGAGGGCGGGTCCGAGGCGCAGGCGGCGGCGGCGAAGACGCTGCAAGGGCTCATCCGGAAGGACACCATCAACATCCTCTCCTACGCGCTGCTCGATCCGGGCGGGAGGAACGTCCTCGACTCGCTGCAGGCGAACATCCACCGGGACGAGTCCACGGCCGAGTATTTCACCCGCGCCGTCGAGACCGGTTTGCCTTACGTCTCGTCGGTCGTGTTCGCGGGCGAGGTGCCGCAGCTCGTCTTCAGCAGCCCTGTGCGCGACGCGACGAACAAGAAGAAGACGATCGGCGTGCTCCGCTGCATCTACAACCTGTCCGCCGTCCAGCGGATCGTCCTGGAGCAGACGCGCCTCCTGGAGGAGTCCGACGCGTTCGCGATCCTCTTCGACGAGCACCACGTCCGCCTGGCGCACGGCCGTTCGCCGGAGCTCGTCTTCAGGTCGCTCGTGCCGCTCGCCCCCGCGCTGGTCGAGCGGCTGCAGGCCGAGCAGCGGCTGCCGGCGAGGCCCGCCGCGGAGCTGTCGACGGACCTCTCGGAGCTCGACGAGGGCCTGCGCCGCTTCGAGCGCGAGCAGGATCCGCGCGCGACGGCGGGTCGCGTCCTGCGGACGCGCCTGGTCTCGACGGAGGAGGTGATGCACGCGGTGGCGCTCGCGCGCGTGAACGCGTTCGAGGGCATGAAGAAGCCGCCGTGGACCGTGGCGTTCGTCCGGCCGGAGAGCGCGTTCCTCGGCCCGATCGAGGCGAAGACGACGCGCGACGCGCTCGTGCTCGCCTCGCTGATCGCCGCGATCGTGACGGCGGCCGCCGTGCTCATGGCCGAGCTCCTGACCCGGCCGATCACCCGCCTCGCGCAGGCGGCGTCCGATCTCGCGGCCGGCAAGCTGGACACCGCGGTCGAGGTGCGGTCGACCGACGAGATGGGCGCGCTCGCGGCGTCCTTCAACCAGATGGCGCGCCAGCTCCGGGGCTCGTTCGAGGAGCTCGAGGAGCGCGTCGAGCAGCGCACCGCCGAGCTGAAGGAGGCGAAGGTCGCCGCGGACGCCGCGAACAAGGCGAAGAGCGAGTTCCTCGCCAACATGAGCCACGAGCTCAGGACGCCGCTCAACGGGATCCTGGGCTACGCGCAGATCCTCCGGCGCTCGCGGGGGCTGAGCGAGCAGGATCTGCGCGGGGTCGGCGTCATCCAGCAATCCGGCGCTCACCTCCTCACGTTGATCAACGACGTCCTCGATCTGGCGAAGATCGAGGCGCAGACGATGGAGATCCACACGGGCGACTTCCACCTCCCCTCGTTCCTGCGCTCGACGGCCGAGATCTGCCGCATCCGGGCCGAGCAGAAGGGCATCACGCTCGTCTTCAGGCCGGATCCCGAGCTGCCCGAGGACGTGCAGGGCGACGAGCGGCGGCTGCGGCAGGTGCTGATCAACCTGCTCGGCAACGCCGTGAAGTTCACCGAGAAGGGCAGCGTCACCTTCACCGTGACGCGGCTGGGCGACGGACAGCCGCCCTCGCAGGGGGGCGGGCCGGACTCCCGCGGTCGCCGGGAGGCGGCGGTCAAGCGCCACCTGGTGCGCTTCGAGATCGAGGACACCGGCTGCGGTATCCGCGCCGACCAGATGGGCCAGATCTTCCTGCCGTTCAAGCAGGCCGGCGACGACAAGCGCCGCGTCGAGGGCACGGGGCTCGGCCTCTCGATCAGCCAGCGGATCGTGACGCTCCTCGGCAGCACGATCCAGGTGAGGAGCGAGCCCGGCGAGGGCAGCGTCTTCTGGATGGACGTGACGCTCGCCGAGTCGCCGAGGCGGAAGCAGCCCGCGTCGCTCCCGCCGCCGGGGGAGATCGTCAATTACAAGGGCCGGCGGCGGAGGATCCTCGTGGTCGACGACCAGTGGGAGAACCGCGCGGTGCTCTCGAAGATGCTCGAGTCCGTCGGGTTCGAGGTGGAGGAGGCCACGAACGGGAGCGAGGGGCTCGCGGCGGCGTCGGAGCGCGAGGTCGACCTGATCATCACGGATCTGATGATGCCGGAGCTCGACGGCTGGGAGATGATGCAGCGGGTCCGGCAGCTGCCCGATCGCGGAGATCTGAAGATCTTCGCGTCGTCCGCGAGCGTCTTCGTGTCCGATCAGCACAAGAGCCTGGCCGCGGGCGCGGACGAGTTCCTCCCGAAGCCGGTGCAGCTGGAGGAGCTCCTCCGCAGGATGGAGCAGCACCTCGGGCTGGAGTGGGTCTACGAGGGTCAGGACGCCGCCAGCGCCGCGGACGAGGCGGACGAGGCGGACGAGGCGCCGCGTTCGCGCTCGTTCCAGGCCGTAGATCAGGCCGCCGCGCCCGTGGTCCTCCCCTCGCCCGCGGATCTCCGCGCGCTGTCCGAGATCGCGCACAAGGGGTTGTTCAACCAGCTCCAGCGGCAGCTCGACAGGCTCGAGCAGTCGGATCCGAAGCTCGCGCCGTTCTGCAAGCAGGTGCGTCATCTGATGAAGGACTTCAACATGGATGCGGTGGAAGAGTTCCTCATGAAGCACGTACAGAGTTGAACGCGCTGGGTGGGCTCGCCGTGATGTCGAGCCCTGGCGCGCGCGTCGGGTCTTGTTTGGCCGTGGAGGATGGGACGATGGATGTCAGCGACGTCGGGACGATCTTGATCGTGGACGACAACCCGAGGAACCTGGAGCTCCTGTCGGACACCCTGTCCGGCTCGGGCTTCGAGGTCGCGGTCGCGGTGGACGGCGTGCGAGCGATCCGGCTGGCGAAGGAGGGGGATCCGGACCTGATCCTGCTCGACGTGAAGATGGACGGCATCGACGGGTTCGAGACGTGCCGCCGCCTGAAGTCCGACCCGACCACGAGCGGGATCCCTGTCATCTTCATGACGGCGAGCACGGATCTCTCGGCGGACCGGGTGAAGGGCTTGAATCTCGGCGCGGTCGACTACCTCGCCAAGCCGTTCCTGGACGACGAGCTGCTCGCGCGCGTCCGGGTGCACACGAAGCTTCGCAAGCTGACGAAGCGCCTCGCGTCGCAGGTGGAGGAGCGCGTCGCCGCGGAGGGGGCGCTGCAGAAGCTCACGCACGAGCTGGAGCGGCGCGTCGGCGAGCGCACGGCGGAGCTCGAGCGTGCCCTGGAGGGGCTCACGCAGGCGCAGGCGCAGATGGCGACGGTCATCCGCGCCGCGCAGGCGGTCTCGGGCGAGATCATCCTCGACGATCTGCTCGATCGGTTGATGCGGCTCACGCTCGAGCATGCGGGCGCGCGGAAGTGTGTGCTCGTGCTCGCGCGCGAGTCCGGGCTGCTCATCGAGGCGTCGATCGCGAAGGGTCAGGGCGCGGTGCAGGTCGGGGTCTCGACGCCGGTCGGGCCGGGCGCCGACGTCGCGGTGGCGGTGGTGGAGGAGGTCGCGCGGACGAGCGAGTCGGTGTTCCTCTGGGACACGAGCCGGGAGGCGCGCCTCGCGGGCGATCGGTACCTCGAGGGGTCCGCGCCGAAGTCGAT
Organism: Sorangium cellulosum; assembly: GCF_002950945.1. Lineage (GTDB taxonomy): Bacteria > Myxococcota_A > Polyangia > Polyangiales > Polyangiaceae > Sorangium > Sorangium cellulosum_E. The sequence continues at coordinate 3,122,326 of NZ_CP012673.1, read as the reverse complement.
CCTGTGCCTCGCGATGATGTACCAGGGCGAGCTGATCGGGGTCCTCTACATCGAGGGCGACGCGACGCCGAGGCCGCCGCTCCCGGCGCAGCTGGAGACGCTCGGCCTCCTGGCCTCGCAGGCGGCGGTCGCCGTGAAGAACGCGCTTCTTTACGGGCACCTCGCGGAGATGACGTCCGCGCTGCGCGAGTCGAACGATCGGCTGGAGACGGAGGTCGCGCGTCAGACCGAGGAGCTCCGCCGGACGAACGAGCGCCTGACGCTGGAGCTGAAGGAGCGGGCGCGGGCCGAGGAGGCGCGCGCGGCGCTCCAGGAGGAGGTGATCCGGGCGCAGGACGCCCGCCTGGCGGAGCTCTCCACGCCGCTCATTCCGATCACGGATCACATCATGGTGATGCCGCTCATCGGGACGATCGACGCGGGCCGGGCGCAGCAGGCGCTCGTCGCGGCGCTGAACGGGGTGCAGGCGAACAACGCGCAGGTGGTGATCCTCGACGTCACCGGGGTGACGGTGATCGACTCGGAGGTCGCGAGCACGCTGATGAGCACGGCGGCGGCGCTGCGGCTTCTCGGGGCGAAGGCGGTGATCACCGGCATCCGCGCCGAGCTTGCGCAGACGTTGATCGATCTCGGCATCGACCTCGGCGCGGTCGTGACGAGGGGCACGTTGAAGAGCGGTATCAGTTATGCGCTGAAGCAAGCTGGCGGCGGCGCGGCCGATCTCGGGGCCGGCCGCGGCGCCGCCCGCGCGGGCCGCCCGCTGCGCCGGGACGGGTCCTGAGCGACCGGGACCGCGGGGCGGCGGCGCGGCGGGGGCCGGCGGTGCGGCGGGCGAGGCGCGCCTCGCTCAGCGCCTTGCGGACTGTTTCCCTGTCATGGCGGCGGCGCCGGGCAGCGCCCGGTACCCGAGGTACCGCCCGAAGGCGCGCATTGCCTGGTTCCATTGCTTGGGCTGCTTGACCCTCATCTGCTCCACGCCGACGTCGGCCAGCGCGTCGCCCACGGCGAGCCACCGCGGGTCGCGCGTGAGCGCGTAGGCGGCGCCGAAGACGGGCACGATCAGCAGGTTGAGGTCGGCGGTCCCGCTGTCGTCGTACGCGTCCGTCTCGCAGCCCCAGAGGTAGCGGAGGGCGCGCCGGTCCGAGGTGATCGCGCGCTCTGCGAGCCAGTCCGCCGCGCGCTCGACCACCTCGCGGACGCGGGGATCGCCGGTGAGCGTGTGGTAGTCCATGAGGGCGTCGACGAGCAGGGCAGTCATGAACGGCGAGCCGCCGCGCGGTCCGTGCGCGCACTCCGAGGGATCGGCGCGGTTCAGGTCGTGCTCGAACGCGCCGGAGGTGCCTTCCCGTTGCCACGCGAGCGTGCGGTCCATGAGCCCGTGCAGGGCCGCGAGGAGCTCCGGCCGGGGATCGAGCGCGTAGGCGCTCGCCAGCGCCATCAGGGTCCAGGCCATGTTGCGCTCGGTCGCGCGCAGCACGTCCTCCTTGCCCCCCGTGAGCGCGGGCAGGTTTTGCCGGATCGCCTCGCCCATCGCGAGCACGGCTTCCTTGGCCGCCGGGTCGCCGGTGAGCAGGTAGTCGTCGAGCATGCCCTGGCCGGTCATGCGCCGGAGGACGCTCCAGGACAGCGGCTTCGCCGGCGTCCAGCTCTTCGCCTCGCACACGTGGACGGCGAGCCGTCGGTCCGGCGAGAACCTGAGCTCGTGCTGGCGGAACCAGAGGGCTTCTGCGCGCGCGCGCCGGTAGCGCACGGCGTCGCCGTTCCGGAGGAAGCGCTGGTAGAGCGCGTGTGGACCGTCGTAGTAGGTGCGGTGTCCGCCCGCGCAGCTCACGCCGTAGGAGTGGTAGGCCGGCGTCATGCGGTAGAGCCCGCGCTCGATGCCGCTCTCGAACCCGGGGAAGCGGTCATTGTAGATGGCGGGCAGCTGCGGCCCGCTCACCTGGCTGGCGGCGAGCCATGCCGGCGGCACGAGCGCCGCGATCGGCCCGTCGGGATTCGGCAGGAGGGCGTCGTCGATCACGGCGTGTTGCGGCGGCGCGCTGGGCTTTAGGACGGGTGGGAGAGCCGGAGGGCGCTTCGAGGGGCCGGCGCGCGGGGGGCTCTCCGGGGGGCGAGGAGGAGCGCCGTAGTCCAGCGTGTAGAACGCGAGCTCTCTGGGCGGGAGCGCGGCGCGGAATGCGATGAGCGCGCTGCGGATCGAGCCGTCTTGCGGCCAGACGGCGAGCGCCTTTGCGCGGAGGGGGATTGTCGCGCCGCGGGCGTCGCGGAGGCGGAGGAGGCGGATGTCGCGCAGCGTGTCCGGGGGGAAAGGGACGCCCGCTGAGACGAGGACCTCGGCTGGGGGAGGAGGAGGGGTTTCCGGCGGAGGATGTTTGCCGGGGGGGAGGGTGGGGTCGGCGGCGTCGGCGACGAGCAGGAGGGGCACTGCGCCTTCGCGCGGAGGGGATGGGCGGCGCTTGGGGGCATGCGGCTCCACGATGGGGCGAACGCTCGGCTCCGGCTGGGGCGCGGTGGGTGCGCGCACGCAGGCCGTCGACAGGAGCGGGGCTGCGGCGAGCAGGATCGCGAGCGGGGGGCACGAGCGGGACCGGGAGGAGCGCTTCGCGTGGGGCATGGGCGTGTTCATAGCGCATGGGGGCGCCTGCGGTGAGCGCCACCCCCGCTTCGTCTTTCGTCTTTCGTCTTTCGTCTTTCGTCTTTCGTCTTTCGTCTTTCGTCTTTCGTCCCCGTCCTTCGTGATCGTCCTCGTGATCGTGATCGTGATCGCTCCGGACCGATCCCGTTCACCCGGGACGCGTCCCTTTCCACGCAACTACACCCCCTCTTCCGCCGACATCGAAAGCATGTCTCTCATCAATCACGAAAACCTCGACGTCTATCACCGCGCCATCGAATTCCTGAATTTCGCGCTTCGCCTCGTCGCGCGTCTGCCTCGCGGAGAGCGCGAGCTCCGCGATCAACTGAAACGCGCATCCATGTCGGTCCCTCTGAACATTGCAGAAGGCAGCGGAAGAGCGGCGGCTGCGGACCGAGCACGATTTTATGCGATCGCCCGCGGGTCTGCGATGGAATGCGGCGCCTTGGTGGACGTCTGCCGCGTGGCGGGTTTCTTGAAGGCTGCCGAGGCGGAGGATGCGAAGGCCTTGCTGATTCGCATTGTTGCCATGCTCACGAGAATGTGTCGCGGGTGAGCGATAGAGGACATGAGCGATCACGATCACGATCACGATCACGAGGACGATCACGAAGGACGAGGACGAAAGACGAAAGACGAAAGACGATAGACGATAGACGAAAGACGAAAGACGAAAGACGAAAGACGATTCCCTCCACAAGTCGCTCGAATCTTCGATGCGCTGCAATTTTCTTCCCATATCGTCAACCAACCGCCGTTACCGACGGAGCGCCGCGCCCGGCAGCTCAGGCTGCCACCCACCGCTTCACCGCTGCCCCTTTCCGCTTCAGCAATGCCCTTCTCCGCTTCAGCAATGCCCCTCTCCGCCTCAGCGCTGCCCTTCTCCGCCTCAGCGCCGCCCCTCTCCGCTTCGCGGCCCCCTCCGGCGCCACGGCCTCCCGCTTGCCCCCCAGCATGGAGCCCCGAGCGCCTCAACCCCCGGGCTCCCCCCACCCCGACCCGACCGCCGTCGTGGTAAGCGTCGCCCCACCATGCAGGCGCCCGCCCCCGATCCCCCCGCGCCCCCGGAGCCGCTCCAGGCCCCCTTCCTCGAACCGGCAGCCACCCCCGCTCCCGCCTCCCCCCCACCCCGCCGCTGGCCCATCGGCCTGCTCAGCCTCCTCCACGCGCCCGTCTTCGCCTGGGCTGCCCTCACCCTCCCCTTCCGGCCGTGGACCGCCTTCGCCCTCGTCACCTCCGCCCTCGCCCTGCTCCACGCCGCGACCGCCGCGCTCTCCCTCGCCCCCCACCCGCTCGCGCCGCGCGCCTTCCGCGTGACCTCCTTCTGCTCCCTCGCGGCGCTCGCCTACCTCAGCTTCGGGCTCCTCTCCTCGGCCGTCTACGTCGCCTCGCTCAACCGCGGCCTCGGAACCGGCATCGCCGCCGCGCTCCTCGCGGTCTGGGCGGTCGTCGCGCTCTTCACGCTGCCGTTCGCCTGCTGGGGCCTCGCCTCGACCGGCGGCCTGCGCCCGCGCCGGCGGTCTGCGCCCGCGCTCGCCGCGCTCGCCGCGCTCGCCGTGTTCGTCGCCCTCTCGCTCGGGTACCGGAACCGCGTCGCCAAGGCCGACGTCCTGCCCGTTCTGGGCGGCGCGCCGTCGGGCACCGGGGCGGCGCTGCGCGAGGCGCTCTCCTCGTTCGACGCGCTCCCCGAGCCGCCGGCCAAGGCGCCGTCGCTCATGACCACGGCGCCGGCCGCGTGCGCCGCGCCCCCGGCGCCCGGGAGCCCCACCCTCGTGCTCACCCACCTCGCCCGCGACGGGGGCTCCGGGCGCGTCGCCGCGACCACGCGCTGCCTCCAAGCCGCGCCCGGCCAGGATCAGGTCGCCACGCTGCGCGGCGCGCTCGCGGAGGCGCTGCGCGCACCCCTCAAGATCGACGTGATCTCGGCCGTTCAGCCGCTCGAGTCGCCCGGACCTGGGCTCGTCGGGCTGTCGCTGCGCCCCGGGCTCGATGGCCTCTGCCTCGCGGAGCGCTGCCTCATGCCGTGGCAGCTCATCGCGCTCGACGCCTTCAACAAGAACGCGCCGCTCGCAGGGGTCCCCGACTTCCGCTTCGGGGTGGATCTCGCGGTCCTCCGCCGCGCCCTCGGCGAGCCGGCGCCGCCCGGCGGGGACCACGAGCCCGCCGGCGAGGGCGCGCTGCGCAGCGGGCTCCTCCGGATCGAGACGCTGAGCTACGCCGTCGACCGCGAGGGCGCGCTCCACCTCCTGTCCCGGATCGGCGAGCCCGGCGTCCCGCTCACCGACGAGACCGCGCAGCACGCGGCGGCCGCGGCCGAGCGCTACATCCTCGGCGCGCAACGCAAGGACGGGATGTTCCGGTACATCGTCGATCCGTTCACCGGGCGCGCCTCGTTCGACGGGTTCTCGATCGCGCGGCAGGCCGGCACCACGCTCGCGCTCTGCGAGCTCGGGGCCGGACCGGGCGGACCGGAGGCGGCGCCGGCGGCGCTCAGGAAGGTGGTGCAGCGCTCGCTCGGGCTGCTCGCGACGCTGGAGCGCAAGGCGGAAGGCGGCGACGCCATCGGCACACTCGTGTACCCCGCGGACAGCCGGGCGACCGTCGCGAACCTCAACCCGACGGCGCTCGGCCTCGTCGCGTTCCTCTCCTGCCGCGGCGTCATCGGTGAGGCGCGCGAGGCGCGCGAGGCGCACGACGCCCTCGTCGGCCGGCTCGCCCGGATGGTGCTCGCGACGCAGCGGGACGACGGCGGCTTCGCGCCGCAGCTCGACCTGACGCGCGCGACGCCCGTCCTCGGGCCGACCCAGCTCTACGAAGGCGGTCAGTCCGTGCTCGCCCTCGTGCTGCTCGAGGAGCTCGCCGCCCGCGACCCGCGCCCCGAGCTCCCGCCCGCGGACGTGGTGCGGGCCGCCGTGGACAGGGCGATGGACTACTACGCGAACCGCTACTGGGACCATTTCGCGAGTGATTTCGTGTACATGGAGGAGAACTGGCACTGCCTCGCGGCGCGCGCGGCGCTCGGGCGCCACCGCCGCGACGACTACGAGCGGTTCTGCCTCGACTACGTGGCGTTCAAGTCGCGGCTCGTGCTCGACGAGCAGAGCGGGGTCGCGCCCGATCTCGTGGGCGGCTACGGGTTCGGCAACGTGCTGCCGCCGCACAACACGGCGACGGCGGGCTTCGGCGAGGCGCTGGCCGCGGCGATGGCCCTCAAGGAGGCGCGCGGGATGGACCTCGCGGCCGACCGCGCGCTCATGGAGCGGGTGCTCGGGTTCCTCGTGCGGCAGCAGTGGTCGCCCGCGACCTGCTTCGCCTGCAGCGGCGACGTGGTGATCGAGGGCGGCTTCAGCGAGAGCATGGCGTCGCCCCGGATCCGCATCGACTACGTGCAGCACGCCTGGGCCGCGCTCGGCCACGGCGGCAGGATGCTCGGGCTCGTGCCGGGGCGGAGCGCCCCGCCCGCGGGGCCGCTGTGACCGCGGGCGCAGGCGGTGAGGCGGCCGGGAGCGCCCCCGTGGGCGGCGGGGCCGCGGGCGGCCTCCTCGCGGGCGGCGGGGCCGCGGGCGGCGGGGCCGCGGGCGGCGGACCGCGCCCGGGCGGGGGCGCTCGCCTGCGCGAGCGCAAGGGCTATGCGTACGGCGTGAGCGCGGGGCTCGTGCTCCTCATGCTGGCCCCGCTGTTCCGCCGGCCTCCCGTGGACAGCTTCCCGCTGTCGACCTACCCGATGTTCTCGTGGGGTCGACACGACGCGCGCACCACGGTGGAGCGTGCGGTCGGCGTGGGCGCCCGGGGCGAGCGGCGGCCGATCCCGCCGCGCCTCGTGGGCAGCGAGGAGGTGCTGCAGGCCAAGGCCACGCTGGCGCAGAGCATCCGGCAGGGCGCCCGCGCGGCGCGCGCGCTCTGCCGCGGCATCGCGGCGCGCGTCGCGGAGCAGGACAGCTACGCGGACGTCGTCGCGATCGAGCTCCGCACCGACACCTTCGACGCGGTCGCGTTCTTCGAGGGCCAGGAGGCCCCGGTCGACTCGAAGGTCCACGCGACCTGCAAGGTGCGCGCGCGATGAGGCGGCTCCTCGATCGGCTCGACCGCGCCTTCTTCGCGGAGGCGCCCGCCGAGCGGCTCGCGCTCCTGCGGCTGCTCGTCGGCGGCTTCGCCCTCGTCTACCTGTGCGTCCGCGCGGTGCACCTCCAGCGGGTGGGCCACCTGCCTCCGGGGAGCTTCAGGCCCATCGGCGTGGTCTCGGTGCTGTCCGCGCCGCTCCCTCTCTGGGCGGTGCGGGGCCTCGTCGGCGGGGCGATCGCGGCCGGCGCGGCCTTCGTGGCCGGCTACCGGTTCCGCATCACAGGGCCGCTCTTCAGCGCGCTCCTGCTCTGGGTCCTGACCTACAGGAACTCCTGGGGCATGGTGTTCCACACCGAGAACCTCCTCGTGCTGCACGTCATCGCGCTCAGCCTCGGGGCCGCGGCCGACGCACACTCGCTCGACGCGCGCGCCGCGCGCCGCGCGGGCGCCGCACCGCCGGAGCCGGACGGCCGCTACGGCTGGCCGATCCGGCTCTTCTGCGCGATCACGGTGACCTCGTATTTCATCGCGGGGATCACCAAGCTCCGCAACAGCGGGCTCGACTGGGCAACGAGCGACATCCTCCGCAACTACGTCGCTTACGACAACGTGCGGAAGATCGCGCTCGGCGACACGCACTCCCCGCTCGGCGGCGCGCTGGTCCGCTACCGCTCCCTGTTCCCGCCGCTCGCGCTCGCGAGCCTGGCCATGGAGCTCGGCGCGCCGCTCGCCCTGTTCAGCCGGCGCATCGCGGTCGTCTTCTGCGGCGCCGCGTGGCTCTTCCACCTCGGCGTGCTCCTGACGATGGCGATCCTGTTCCCCTACCCGCTGCTCGGCGTCGCGTTCGCGGGGTTCTTCGAGCTGGAGAAGCTGCGCGATCTGAGGCGCCCACGCCGCGCCGGGCCTGCCTCGAGGGCGGGAGGTCTCGAGAGGCTCTCTTAGACGCGAGCGCCACGCCGCGGCGTCGCGCTCACGTCCGGCCACGATCAATCGCCGAGGGCCTCGAGCATCGTCTCGCCGTAGCGCCTCCCGAGCGTGCGCTGGCCCGCAAGATCGAAGTGATACTGATCCATGGCCGCGAGCCCCTCCGCGGAGACCACGAAGGAGTTGGGGATCCGGCCGGGGATCTGGTTCACGATCGTGTTGTGACCGCGGCAGCAGCCGCTGTAGAGGAGCTCTCCCGCGATGAACGGAACCTCCCCCAGCTCGAGGTCGGAGCGCAGGTCCGACACCATCCCGGCCACCTTGTCGAGCCACGCCTGCTGGCCGCTGTCGGACTCGCCCTGGTGGAAGATGATGCCGCGGATGGTCCCCTTCTCCTGCCCGAGGCGAGCGCGCTCGATCACCCATTCGTAGGCGCCGTTCCAGTGATCGTCCGGCGGGATCCGGAACTCGCCGCGCCGGCTCGATCGGACGCCTTTCCGGAAGAAGTCGATGTCGACCCCGTTGATGGCGTTCGGGACGAGCCAGATGTTCGCGGTGGGGTATGCCTCCGCCAGCGTCCTGGCGAAGTAGTCGCCGGGACCGACCCCCGCGCCGCAGCTGTGGAGCGGCGGAGACGCCGTGTACCACTCGTTGTACGTCCGCCCGACGTTCGTGCAATTGTCGTAGGCGAGCACCTTGACCCGAGGATTCTCGACCTTGTCCTCGGCCTGGGGCTGCGGCACGCCCTCCATGTTGGACTGGCCGATGAGGAGGAAGACCATGTTGGCGTTGTCCGCCGGTGCGCCGCCCGTCCCGCCGCCGCCGGTGCCGCTCGTCGCGCCGCCGCCGGTGCCGCCGGTGGTCGCCGCGCCGCCGGTGCCGCTCATCGCATCGCTGCCCGTCGAGCTGCTCTGCGCGCCCCCCGCCGCGCCTCCCCCGCCGCCGGCCGACGCATCCCCGTCGCCGCCGTCGGAGCAGCCCAGACTGCATACAAACACCGAGAGAACGAGGCTAAGGTACGCTGACTTCATGTTCATGTGCTCCCATGGAAGAGGTTGGCGTCCTAAATTCCCGTGGAGCGGTGCCCTGATCATCGCGGGGACTCGATTTGTCGTCGAAGCGCGGTCGCCTCGGGCCATACGTCACCGATCGTAACGCGACGTCGCCGGGTGTTACGGATCGTAGCGCCACGTCGCCGGACGAGGCCACCTGCCCGCTCTCCCGACGGTGGCAAGAGCAGTCTCGCGAGCCCTCGCGGCGGTACAGCAAGCGGCGCGCACGCGGAGCGTCTTCACGCAGAGCGTCTTGCCGGGTGATCGAGCTCACCCGGCGCGTCATGGCCGGGTCATCGAGCTCCGGAGACCGTCGTGCGCTGCCCGGTCAGCTCGGCGCGCCACCTGGTCGTGTCGCGGCCTCCTTGTCCAGGTGCTCGAGGTGCTCCTTCACTTCAGCTGCAAGCTTCGCGTTGCCGGCGGCGCGCGCCACGTCGAAGGCTTCGAGGAGCACCTGCCTCGCTTCGTCCATCCGATCCGCGAGGTGCAATGCCATGCCCAGGTGATGGAGTGAATCGCCCAAGCCTTCGCGATCACCGGCCTCCCGATAGCCGGTGGCTGCCAGCCCGAAACAGGCGATAACATCTGGCCAATCGTGGGCCAAGGCCTTGAGATCGCCAAGCTCCATCAGCGTACGCGCCCAGGAAGCGCGATCTCCGATTTGCTCGTACAGGTGCACAGCCTCCTGGTAGTCTCGCGACGCGCCTTCGCGATCGTCGCCCCGACGGCGCACGCCGGCGCACTTGAAGAGCAGGGCCGCTTCCCGTTGAGGACTTCCCAGCTCACGTGCAATCTCCAGCGCCGCCTGGTAAGCGTCTCGCGCACGTGCAAGATCGTTCATCGACGCGCACGCGTCGCCGAGTCCCTCAATCGCGCTCGCCTCCCCGGCCCGGTCTCCGAGAGCGTGATAGATAGGGGCGGCCTCTTCGTAGGCTTCGCGAGCCCGGAGCGGCTCGCTCCGGCGCAGTGAAAGCTCTCCGAGCGCCTCGTGTGCCGCCGCTTCGTACGGCTGAAGTCCATGCTCCCGGGAGAGCGACAGGGCTTCTTCGAGATCCCGGCGAGCATTCTTCACATTGCCTTCGAGCTGCCATAGCCGCCCACGGGAAAGGAGCGTCGCCGCCTTCCCGAGCGGGTCCCTGGCGTCGTCCGCAGCGGCGAGCGCCTGCTCATAGGCCTCGCGTGCTTTATCGAGCTCACGGAGCTGCCCCCTGGCGTCTCCAATCGTCTTCAGCCCGGGGCCTTCGAAGCTTCGCATCCCGAGCCGGTGGAAGAGTCGCACGGACTCCTCCGCGTCCTCGATCGCCTCCCGTGCGCGCCCCATCCGGAGCTTCGCCTGGGCCAGACCGTTCAAGCAGACGGCGAGGCCCCTCCGATCGTCGGCAGCGGCCGCCAGCTTGCGCCCGCGCTCGAACAGCGCCGCGGCGTCGCTCCACCGATGGAGCATCGTGCGGGCGGCACCCGCGCCGACGAGCGCCATGACGGCCGCCTTGGGAGCTGCGCCGGAGCGCTCCAGCCATTCGCTCGCAGCATCGTAGAGCGCCGCGGTCCGTTCGAGCGTCGCTGCATCCATCCTCTCCACGCGCCGGTCTTCGCGAGCCGTTGCCAGGTTATGCATGAGCAGGCCCGCGACAGCCAGGTCGTCGCTCGTCCAGGCGCTGTCCTCGCGCTGCTGGAGAGATCGGAGCAGCACTCGAGTTCCTGCCTCGGGATCGCCGCTCCGGATGAGCTCTCTCGCCTGTCGGACGACCACCGCTTGAGGCTCGGGTAGGCTCGTTGGGTGGTTCTCCATGGGGCTCGGCACCTGGGTAGATGGGGTGTCCGCCCCCGCCTGTACGGCAAGTGCCCGCTCCTCGGGAAACAGGCCGGGCGAAAGCTCCGCGATCGATCCCTCGAACCGCCGCAATGCGGCCAGCTGCAGGACCGCCCGCCGGAGGGTCTCCTCGTCGCGCAGCAGGTCGAGGATCGGCGGCATCCCTCCCGCATCCGCGAGCCCCGCCTTGCGCAGCGCCTCGCGCGCGTCCTCCCCGAGGGGCTCGCCCCGGCCGACCGCGACCACCGCGCGCACCGCCGTCTCGGCCGGCCCACCCACGAACCGCCCCGCAACGACGCGCCCGACCGCCTCCGCCTTCGCCGCGTCGAGCTCCTCGCCCTGCGCATCGACCTCGACCATCGCCTCGACGGCATCCACGAGATCGATCGGGCTGATCAGCTTGGCCGACAGCTCTCGGACCGCGTCGGCAATCTCCTCGTACCCGGCGACCGGCCGCTCATCGAGCAGCCGATCGAGGATGCGGTGGAGCACGCCGACCTTCAGCGGCCCGAGCCACGCCTCCGCCGGGAGGCTGACCTCCTGATCGAAGTCGTACAGCGCGAGCCCCGGCGTCATCTTGCTGCCGTCGAGCACAGCCGCCTGAGGGTCCACGGCTGGCACCGCGTCGATACGCCACCACACGAGCACCGAGCTCGGGAGGTTGATCCGGCCGGCGAGCAGGGCGTGCCGCTCCGCCCAGCGGAGCTGAACCAGCTTCAGATCCGGCTCGAGCGCGCGGAGCGCCTGCGCGAGCAGCGCCGCGAGCCGGTCGCGGTGCCCGCGCGGCAGCCCGAGCGGCATCACCCAGGGTCGCGGGAGATCGCCGCTCTGGACAGCGAGGCGCGGGAAGTGATCGCCGGCGAAGAGGCGCACGCCGCCACCTACCTCGCTCAGGAAACGCGGCCGGCCGCGTGCTCGCAGAGGAAGTGGAGCCCGGGCGACAGCATGTACCGATCAGGGCTGAGCAGCCAGTCCGGCACCAGCGCGCCGTAACGGAGCGCGCGCTCGCGGAGCTCCTGCGTCACGCCGTGGGTGTCGAGCTCGGCGCCGGTGAGGAACTGGCTCGGAGCGTGCTTGAACGCCGCCGCCACCCGGCGGATTTCCTCGCTGCGCAGCCCCGCGAACCGGTTCTCGGCGATCCTCAGCAGCGCGTCGCGCAGGCGGTCCCCGTCGTCAGGCGAGAAATCGATCCGTTCGTAGTCGAGATCCGCGAGCCAGGAGAGATACCCCCACGCGTTCGTCGTCCACGAAGCGAGCGTCCTCGCCAGCGCTTCGAAGCCTGCCTCCTTGAGCGCGAGGCGCTTGTCCGCGCTCGCCGTGCCCATCCGCGTCTTCGCGATCCGGAGCAGCTCCTCGGGCTCGAGGCCCTTCACGACGACCTCGTTCGAGTACAGCTTGCGCAGGTCGGCAGACACGAACTCGGTCCGGAGGTTCGCGACGACGACACAATCCCGGAAGCCGAGGATCACCTTGGCCAAGTCGGTGACGCGCCGCACATCCTCGGCGATCTCGGCATACCCGACCTGATCGAGGTTGTCGACGAAGAGGACCACGTGCTCCCCTGCCGCGCGGCAGTCGCTGAGGAAGTCCTGCACCTTGTCCTTCAGGAAGTCGGCGTCGACCGCGCGCTCGTACGACTCCTCGACGGTCCGGACCCGACCCGCGGCGCCGCTGACGCCAAACTCGACTTGCACGCTCTCGACGAGCTTCGACTTCACCGCAGCGCCGAGCTGGAGGTTGCGCGACCACTGGCGCACTTCCTTGACGCTGACCTTCGTGAGCGCGGCAAATCGCTGGAGCAGCTCGGCGCCTTTCTGCAGCGCCGGATCGTTCGCGTTCTCCGTGGCCTCGCGCCCGAGGTCGGCTGCGATGCGCTTGAGAACGGCGTCGGGGCCGTGGCCGGTCTGGGCGCCGTCCACGATGACCCGGAGCGCGCCGGGCGAGGAGATGACCTCATCGAGCGCCTTGCGGGTCAGGATCGATTTCCCGACCCCTCGATGCCCGCGGACCAGGATCCTCGCCTGCCCAGGCCCGCCCGGCTCCAGGACGCTCCTGAGCCGCTCCACGAGGTCGCTGAGCAGCTCTTCCCGGTTCGCGAACAACGCCAGATCGACGTAGTTATCCGGCTGGAAGCAGGCCGAGCGGGTCGGTTTGGGACGAGGGGTCATCGAGGCGCTCTCCGGACGGCCAGGTGGCTCGCCACGCCCTCGCTTTCGCACGGCCACACCGGGCGTTCAAGGCGCGCCGTCCCGCGTCCGCCCGCGCGCCCGCGCCGGACGTTCCCGGTCGCTCCCTGCCCTCGTCGTCCTGCGAGCGCGCCCGGCGCGCGCCCCACCCCGCTCCTCTCCGGGCCGCTACTTCCCGCCTTCCGGCCGGTCGGCGAACGGCTCACACACGACATAGATATGCTTGCCGCTCGGGTGGATCGCGAGCGTCGCGAAGCGCGTGCAGCCGCAGCACTCCCGCACCTCCTTCGTCTCGCCTCGCCGCGGACAGTCCACCTGACGTGGGTTCAAGCCGCTGCCCTGGATCTCCAGCCACGACAACTCCTCGGGTGCATGCGGATGACAGATCATCGTGCCCTCCTCCTGCGGCCACCGGCCGACAGGGGGCGTTTTGCAAGGGCCGCGCCGGGGGTGAGCGCTCCCGCAACAGCGGTCCATCGACCCGCCCGATGGCGCGGTGAACCCGCTCCACCGCAGGTTCGGTGCAGGCAACGAGCTCGTCCGGGCGCCCGCGGCGCCGCAGCTCGGAAGCGCGCCCCGCGCGCGGCGCACGCCGTGCGCCGCCGCGCAGCCGCTGCGCCGCGCGAGACCGAGCTCGCGGGTGAGCTGCCATCGTACATCGAGGTGATCGGAACGGAGACCGCGCTTCCCGAGGAGGACACCGCGGCTCGTGCACGCCCGCGCGCAGGCGCTCGCGCGTCGGGCTCTCGCCCCCGGCCCTCCCGCGCGCGGCCTCGCGCCGCGTCCCGGGCGGCCGCGCTGGCCCCGCCCGGGCGGGCAGGGCCGCGGCGGCGGGCGCGGGGGCGCCCGTCAGGAGCTCAGAAGTCGAACTTCTCGAACGAGTTCAGGTCCTTGCACGCCTCCACGAGGCGGGCGGCCACGCCCTTCTCGCCGAGGTGGAGCCAGCCGCGCGGGTCGATGTACTTCTTGTTGGGCTTGTCCTCGCCCTCGGGGTTGCCGAGCTGCGACTTCAGGTAGGCGCCCTTGTCGTCCATGTACTTCTTGATGGGCTGCGTGAACGCCCACTGCGTGTCCGTGTCGATGTTCATCTTGATGACGCCGTAGGACACCGCCTCGCGGATCTCCTCGCGCGAGGACCCGGAGCCGCCGTGGAACACGAAGTCGACCGGCTTCGCGCCCGTCTTGCGCTCCTTCTGGATCGCGTCCTGGGAGTTCTTCAGGATGGGCGGGCGGAGCTTCACGTTGCCCGGCTTGTAGACGCCGTGCGTGTTGCCGAAGGAGGCGGCGATGGTGAAGTTGCCGATCGGCTTGAGCGCGTCGTAGGCCGCCAGGACCTCCGCGGGCTGGGTGTACAGCTTGGAGTTGTCGATGTCGCTGTTGTCGACGCCGTCCTCCTCGCCGCCCGTGACGCCGAGCTCGATCTCGAGCGTCATCTTGAGCGCCGCCATCTGCCGCAGGTACTTCTGGCAGATCTCGAGGTTCTCGTGGAGCGGCTCCTCGGACAGGTCGAGCATGTGCGACGAGAACAGGGGCTCTCCGTTCTTCTCGAAGAACCGCTTGCCGTGCTCGAGCATGCCGTCGACCCACGGCAGGAGCTTCTTCGCGGCGTGGTCCGTGTGCAGGACGACCGGCACGCCGTAGGCCTCGGCCAGGTTCCGCACGTAGTGCGCGCCCGCGACCGCGCCCGCGATAGCGGCCTTCTCGCCCTTGTTGTCCAGGAACTTGCCGGCGAAGAAGTGGGCGCCGCCGTTCGAGAACTGGATGATGATGGGGCTCTTGGCCTCTCGGGCCGCCTGGAAGGCGGCGACCGTGCTGTGCGAGCCAATCACGTTCACGGCCGGGAGCGCACACTCGACGCTCTTCATGTACTCGAACAGCTCCTGAAGAGCGGAACCAGTGATCACGCCGGGCTTGAGCTTCATCTTGGACATGGCACTTGAATCCTTGTTCCTTGTTCGGGTCTCCGCCGAGCATGCGGCGCAGCAAAGGAAAGCGGAAGGGGGGACAGACGCCGGGGGGGCGAGCGGTCCCGGTACCATCGCCAAAGCCCCGGGAGCAAGCGGATTTTCCCGCATCGCCGCGGCGCGCTCAAGCGTCGCGCCACTGACGAGGACGCACGCGGACGAGCGAAGCGGAGCCGAAACGTTTTTGAGATGACCAGCGCAAGTCAAGCGCAAACGGACCGGCCGGGGTCATCTCAGAAAAATCGTTGAATTTCAATAGGTTACAGCAAAACAAGCGGACGGGCGATGGGTTTGACGCCGCCCGGGAGGTGGGCCATGTCGCCGGGACGACCTATGACCCTCGACTGTGTAACGATCACGAAGCTGGCTCGCTCTCGGATCGCGTGGTTCGGCCTGGTTGCGTCGCTCGTCTCCCTGGCGACCGCCTGTGGGGACGATGAGCCCGTCCATCCTGTCGGGACCGGGGGCGGGCAGGCTGCCGGCGGCGGCGGTGCCGGCGGCGGGCCTGGCGGCGCCGGTGGGCTTGGCGGCGCCGGTGGGCTTGGCGGCGGCGGCTTCGGCGGTGGCGGAGGGTTCGGCGGCTTCGGCGGTGGCGGAGGGTTCGGCGGCGCCGGCGGTGGCGGAGGGTTCGGCGGCGCCGGCGGCGGGGCCCCGGCCGAAGCGCAGCGGGTGACGTCTCCCGACGGCGAGATCGTCGTCACGTTCGCGGTGCAGGACGGGGTCCCCTCCTACGCCGTCGCGCGGGCGGGGACGGCGATCCTCGCCGACTCGGCGCTCGGCCTGGAGCTCGGTGATCTCGGCTGGCTCGGCCGCGGCATGCGCATCGCCGACGTCGACCGGCGGACGGTGGACTCGACCTGGAACCCGGTCTGGGGCGCGGCCTCCGAGGTCCGCGAGCACTACAACGAGCTCACCGTCCACCTCGCGTCGAGCGCCCCGGCGAGGCGCCTCGACGTCGTCTTCCGCGTCTTCGACGACGGCCTCGGCCTCCGGTACGTCATCCCCGAGCAGGAGGGGCTGGGCGAGCTCTCGATCACCTCCGAGGACACCGAGTTCCGCTTCGCCTCGGACGGCACCGCCTGGTGGACCCCCGCCGATTTCGAGGGCGACGAGCACCTCTACAACCGCGGCGACCTCGGCGCCGTCGAGCGCGCCAACACGCCCATGACGGTCAAGCTGGCCGACGACCTCTACGTGGCGCTGCACGAGGCCGATCTCGACGACTACGCCGCCATGACGCTCGAGGCGCTGCCGGGCGCGCCGCGCGCGTTCCGGAGCGCGCTCGTGCCCGCGCAGCGCGGCGCCGGGAGCGAGGCGGTCAAGGCGCGGGTGACGCCGCCGTTCGAGACGCCGTGGCGCACGTTGACCATCGGCACGGGCGCGGGCCGCCTCATCGAGTCCCACCTCGTCCTCAACCTCAACGACCCCTGCGCCATCTGCGACGGCGATCTCTCCTGGCTGACGCCGGGCAAGTACATGGGTGTCTGGTGGGAGATCCACAAAGGCCTGTCCACCTGGGAGCCCGGCGAGCACGTGGGCGCGACGACCGAGAACACGAAGCGCTACATGGACTTCGCCGGCGCGCACGGCATCCCGTTCGTCCTCGCCGAGGGCTGGAACCAGGGCTGGGACGGCAGCTGGACCGACATGGACTACACCGCGTCGAACGATCGCTTCGACCTCGAGGAGGTCGTCGCGCACGGGCAGGCGCGCGGCGTCGGCTTCGTCGCCCACATGGAGACCGGCGCCAACATCGAGGGGTTCGAGGCGCAGCTCGACGAGGCCTTCGGGCTCTACGAGTCGCTCGGCATCCACGCCGTCAAGACAGGCTACGTCGGGGACATCCCGGGCCATCACCATTACAGCCAGCGCATGGTGAACCATTACGCCGAGGTGGTGAGGAAGGCCGCGGACCACCGGATCATGGTCGACGCGCACGAGCCGATCAAGCCCACAGGCGAGGAGCGCACGTATCCGAACTTCATGACGCGCGAGGGCGTGCGCGGCATGGAATACGAGGCCTGGAGCGACGGCAACCCCGCCTCGCACACCCTGACCGTGCCCTTCACCCGCATGCTCGGGGGCCCGGTCGACTATAACCCTGGGATCTTCGAGGTGCTCTGGGCGCCCGACAAGATCCCCGAGAGCCCCTTCGCCGGGAGCGCGCCCGCGCGGGTGCACACGACCCGCGCGCACCAGCTCGCGCTCTACGTCATCCTGCTCAGCGGTCTCCAGATGGTGACCGACGTCCCGGATCACTACGCGGGGCGCCCCGAGCTCGCCTTCATCGAGCAGGTCCCGGTCACGTGGGACGAGACCCGCGTGCTGAACGCCGCGATCGGCGAGCACGTCACCGTGGCGCGCCGGCACGGCGACGCCTGGTACCTCGGGAGCGGCACGGACAGCGCGGCGCGGGTGCTCCCGATCCCGCTCGATTTCCTGGGCGAGGGGACGTTCGTCGCCGAGACCTACACGGACGACGCCGAGGCCGACTACGACGCGCGCCCCACGCTGGTCGCCCTGAGCCGGTTCCTCGTCACGTCCGCGGACACGCTCGTCGCCGCCATGGAGTCGGGCGGCGGCCAGGCCGTCCGCGTCCGCCCGGCGACGCCCGAGGACACGGCGGGCCTCGAGGTGTACCGGGCGCCGAGCTTCGTCGTGCACGACGTCGCGGCACCGGCCGAGGCGGTCGTCGGCGACTTCATCCTGGTGACCGCCGAGGTGGCCAACGACGGCAACCTCGTCGGCGGCGAGACGGTGGGCGTCACCGTGGACGGTGCCCCGGTCGCGTCGCGCCTGCTCCGCATCAACGCGGGCGAGACGGCGACGATCGCCTTCGAGATCCAGCTCGAAGGGCTCGGCCCGGTCCACGTGGCGGTCGGCGACGCGGCGCCGGTCGTCGTGACGGTCGTCTCGCCGGAGGAGGCGCCCGCCGCGCCGACCGGCCTGCGCGCCACGGGCACGAGCGCCAGCACGATCGAGCTCGCCTGGGAGGCCGCGCCGGGGGCCGTCGCCTACCGCATCTACCGGCACCTCCCGGGCGGGCTGTACGGCGCCGACGCGCACGCGGAGGTGGACGGCGCGCTCACGACGTTCACGGACACCGGGCTGACCGCGCACCAGGCCTACACGTACGTCGTCCGCGCCGTGTACGCGGACGGCGCCGTGTCGCCGGCGTCGAACGAGATCGTCCAGGCGGCGACGCCTCGGGCGGTGGCCGTGACGTTCCGCGTGTGGGCCCCGCCGGAGACGCCGGCCATGGCCACGATCTACGTGCCCGGCAGCATCGACGCGCTCGGGCCGTGGAACCCGGGCCTGGTCCCGATGACCCGCGCCGGCGGCGGGATCTGGCAGACCACGGTCGACATCCCCGAAGGCACCGAGCTCCAGTACAAGTACGCGCGCGGCAGCTGGGAGCGCGTGGAGTGGTGGGGGAGCATCACGGGCACGCGGAACCGCGCCGTCGCGATCGCGAGCGGCGGCGCCCAGATCGTCGACAATACCTCCACGGCGTGGGACGACGGCGCGCTCCCCGACACGGCGAAGGGCATCCGCGCCTGGCGCGACCCGCTGGTCGCCGGCACCGCGCCCGCGGCGGGGTCGGTGGTCGCGGGGGTGCCCGCGATCGAGATCGGCTTCTCGGGCGACGTCGATCCGCCGGAGGCAGGCGGCTACGACGGCGCGGTGCTGGTCGCGCGCGCGGGTGAGGCCGTCGCGGGGTCCGTCGCCGAGACCGCGCCGGGGATCCTGCTCTTCACGCCGGCGGAGCCGCTCGCGCCCGGCGCCTACGAGGTGACGGTCTCCGCGGTGAGGAGCGCGCTCGGCCTGGACAGCGTGGCCATGCAGGCGCCGTACACCTTCGGCTTCACGGTGGAATGACACGGGTGGTGGCGTGACACGGATCGTGGAATGACACGGGCCGTATAGCGACGGAGCGACCCATGCAGGCCAGTGACTCGTCACCTGAAGATCTGCTCGCCTCCCTGGAGGAGGCCGTGCAAGGGCTGCTGTTCCCCAGCGAGTCCGATCATCCGCTGCGCCCGCTCCGGTGGGACGGCGACGCGCCCTCGCCGGCCGCGCTGCTCGTGGCGCAAGGCCTCGGCCCGGAGACACCGGTCGAGGTCACGACCGCGGGCGAGCTCTTCGCGCCGGTGCTCGAGCCCCCCGAGGGCGCAGGCGACGCGGCGCTCGCCGACGCCGCGCGGTACCGGCGGCTCGTGGACCTGCTCCAGCACCACCTGACCGACCTGCGCGTCTACCGCGCGGGGCGCGTCGACATCGACGTGATCCTCCTCGGCCGCCACGTGTCGGGCGCGTGGCTCGGCCTCGGGACCAGGGTCGTCGAGACCTGAGCGCCGCTCAGCGCTCGACGACCGGCTCGGTGTCGGCGCGCGCCTCGATCACCCGCTGCACCGCCTCGGGGACGGCGGTCAGGAAGTCGTAGCCGGCGCGCCGCTCGATGTCGTCCACGGTCGTCCGGTACTGCCCCCAGCCCCGGTCCAGGATCCCTGTCTTGTTCGGCATGATCACGGCGATGACCCGGGTCGACGGCCCGACGTCCGCCGCCCCTTGCCCCGGCGCAAGGACCACGACGATCTTGAAGAACGCCTCCGGCACGGCGACGCCCTTGCCCGCGGCGCCATCGCCGAGGGTGGCGACGCGCCCGCGCCCGTCGAAGAGGCCGCCGGCGACGAGGAACAGCGCGCGGTCCTGCTTCTGTGCGAGCTCCTGGCACGCCCCCTCGAGCGCGAGCCACGGGCCGGCGTTGAGGTCGTGCCGCTGCGGCAGGATGTTCGTGAGCAGGAACGTCGCCTTGTTGTCCTCGGGCGTCCGGGTCCGCTCCTCGGAGCGGACCATGTGGCCGCGATCGAAGCCCGATCCCGTGTAGTCGTCGTGCTGCACGCGATACCACCCGTCCGGCAGCGCGCCGTCCGAGAGGAACTTGCCGCGATGGCGGGGCGCGTCGCCGAACGACGCGGCGTCGAGCCGCCAGCCGACCCAGTTCGCCACGTTCCTGGAGCGGTTGTAGGACAGGGCGTACTGGGGCTTGGTCATCAGGTGATCGTCGGACGCCGTCGCCGCGGTCTGGACGGCCCCGGGGCCGGTGCGGACCGGGGTGCCCAGCTCGAGCGGATCGCCGGCCTTCGGCGGGCGCGGCGCGGCTGTGCCGGACGCGGGAGCGCCTCGCGGCGGAGCGCCCTTCGCCGAGGCGCTCTTCGGCGGAGCGGGGCTGCCGGATCGGCCCGGCGCGGGGGATGGCCGCGTGGGGCGGTCCTCGCCGGGAAGGCCCAGCTCCTTGAGCCCACGTTCGACGCCGCACTTCACCGTCGCCGCGCTGAGCCCGGTCACGACGAGCGCGATCAGCGCCCGGGTGCCCCAGGAGCTCTTCTTTCGCCTTCTGCTTGAGCCCACGTCAGCGCCGTGAGGTATCTACGCAGCCTCGGCAGCGTCGTCCAGCGCGACCTCGCTCCGGCGCAGCGCGGCACGCGCGGAGAGGGGCCGCGCGCGAGGTTCCGCTTGAGCGTGTCGCCGCCGCTCACCATGGTCTCCGGAGACCCATGGACGAGCCGACGGACCGGGATCTCCCACGCCGCAGCGCACGCCTTCGCGTCGCCCGCGCAGCGCCGCCTGCCCCGCCCGCGGCAGGCCTCCGCGCCTTGGCCGGCCGGCGCCGCGCCGGCGCGGCGGCCGCGGTGATCGGCGCCCTCGCCGCCGGTCCGGAGGCCAGGGCAGAGCCCGCCACGAGGCAGTCCCCTGCGGCCGCGGCGCCGCCCTCTGCGGCCGCGGCGCCGCCCTCTACGGCCACCACGCCGCCCCCTGCCGCCGCCGCGCCGGCCCCTGCGCTCACGATGCCGTCGCCGCTCGGCCCCACCGAGCCGCCTTACCCGGCCGCCGGCGCGGGCGACGCCGACGTGGTGCTCCGCATCACGGTGCGCACCGACGGCACGGTGGCGGATGCCGCGGTGGTGGAAGGCGACGAGCCGTTCGCGAGCGCCGCCGTGGCGGCGGCGCCGTCGTGGCGCTTCGAGCCTGCCCGTCGCGGCGGGCAGCCCGTCGCCGCGCGCATCCTGTTCCGCGTGGCGTTCCGCGCCCCGCCGGCCGCAACACCGGCCGCGACGCCGATTGCCCCGACGCCCGCCGCCCCGGCCGCTGCGCCCCTCCAGGCGCCGGCCGCGCCGCCCGGCCTGCCGCCCGGCCTCGCGGCCGCGGGTCCGCCGCCGCCCGGGGAGAGCGCGGCGCTGGTCCCGCGCGCGCAGCCGGCGCCCGCGCCGCCCCTCGACGTCGTGGTGGTGGGCGAGCGCGCGGCGCCGATGACCAGCTCGATGACGCGCGAGGAGGTGCGCCAGATGCCCGGCGCGTTCGGCGATCCCTTCCGCGCGATCGAGGCGATGCCCGGCGTGACGCCGATCGCCTCGGGCGTGCCGTACTTCTTCGTGCGCGGCGCGCCGCCGGGCAACATCGGCTACTTCGTCGACGGCGTGCGCGTCCCGCTGCTCTACCACGTCGCGCTCGGCCCCAGCGTGATCCACCCGGCGCTCGTCGAGCGCGTCGATCTCTACCCCGGCGGCTTCCCCGCGCGCTTCGGCCGGTACACGGGCGGCATCGTCGCCGGCGAGACGAGGGAGCCGGAGCGCCTGTTCCACGGCGAGGCGAACCTCCGGATCTACGACGCGGGCGCGCTGGTCGAGGCGCCCTGGGACGGCGGCCGCGGCACCGCGCTCGTCGGCGGGCGCTACGCGTACCCGGGCGCGGTCCTCTCGCTGTTCTCGCCCGGCGTGGAGCTCGGGTACTGGGACTACCAGGCGCGCGCCACCTACGATCTCTCGCCGTACGACCGGGTCGGGCTCTTCGCCTTCGGGTCGCACGACTACCTCGCCGAGGTCGAGGACGACGGCGACATCGACGTCGTCCTCGCCGGCGACTTCCACCGGCTCGACCTCCGTTACGATCGGTTCTTCGCGCGCGGGGGCCGGCTGCGGCACGCGGTCACGCTCGGCTACGAGGAGAGCTCGAACCAGGACGGCGACCGGGCCGGGCGCACGCGCCTCGTCGGCACACGCGTGGAGCTGACCGCGCCCGCCTCCGAGCGGCTGACGGTGCGCGCCGGCGCCGACGCCCAGATCGAGCGGTTCGACATCGACATCACCGAGCGAGACGGCGATTTCCCGAGCCGCAACGACCTGGCCTACGCGAGCCTGTTCACGAGCCGGGAGGACCTCGCCGCGGGCATCTGGGCCGACCTCGTCGTGCGCCCCGCGCCCGCGCTCGAGATCGTCCCGGGCCTGCGCGGCGACTTCTTCGCGTCCGACGGCGCGACCAAAGGCACGGCGGATCCGCGGCTCTCGACGCGCCTCTTGGCGACGCCGGCCATCGCCCTGCTGAGCGCCTTCGGCGTGACGCACCAGCCGCCGAGCTTCCTCGGCGCCGTGCCCGGCCTCCAGGTGGGCGGCCTGCGCGGCGGCGTGCAGACCGGCCTGCTCGCGAGCGCCGGCGTCGAGCTGCGCCTGCCGGAGGGGATCAAGGCGACCGTCACCGGCTTTCGAAGCGGGTTCTTCAACCTGAGCGACGCGCTCGGCAACCGGCCCCCGGGCACCGACGTCGGCCTCGGCCAGCGGGCGGAGCTGCGCGGCACCGGCAGCGCGTATGGCCTCGAGATCCACGCGCACCGCAGCCTGTCGAAGCGGCTCGGAGGGTTCGTGTCGTACACCCTCTCTCGCTCGATCCGCCACGTCGGCCGGGAGACCTTCGACTCGGCCTTCGACCGCCGCCACGTGCTCAACATGGCCGCAGCCTACGATCTCGGCCGCGGCTGGAAGCTCGGGGGCCGGGCGGTGTTCTACAGCGGAGTCCCGATGACCCTCGATTACGACATCTGGGGAGGTCGCGATAGAGACGAGCAGCAGCCCGACAACGACGAGGATCGCCCCGACACGGAGGAGGACATCCTGCGCCGCGAGCAGCTGCGCGCCCAGATCGCCGCGTACGTGCGCGGGCTCGACCTGCCGGAGCGACTGCCGGCGTTCTTCCGCCTGGACCTGCGGCTGGAGAAGCGGTGGGTCTTCAAGGAGGGCCGCTGGATCGCGCTCACGATCGAGGTGCTCAACGCCACCGCCGGGAAGGAGACGCTTCAATACGAGTGCTCGATCCTGCGCGGCTGCGAGCCGGAGGAGCTCGGACCGATCGTGATCCCCAGCATCGGCGGCGAAGCGAGCTTCTGAGCGGCAGCCGCCTCGAGGACCCCGCGCGGCCGTCGCCCGCGCGGTGGGGCGACCCCGCGCCGGCGGGAGCATCTCGGGGCGATCCACCGGCTCGAAGGCCTCCGCTCCTCGATGCCAAAATACACAAGCTTCGCACAGAGCAGCTACCCTCGCAACCCCTTTCGCGCCCATCCAACGCAGATCGTTGTGCCAGCTTGGGCGCTGGATCCAGCGTCCAAGCTGGCGTTGCCTGGCGTTGCCTGGCGTTGCGCGTGCCGTCGCGCAGGGGCCGGCGAGAGGGCGTGAAGCACAATGATAATTTTATGTCCTGAGCCGCGTCCGCGCCGTGTTCGTTCCGGGCGTGGGGCAGAAAGTCACAGCGAACCACGGCCTCCGGCTATGCAAACCATTGCGGGGTAACGCAATGATTTTGGCCAGAACGACCTCGCGCGGGTCCGGCCGTTCGTGACAAGCGTCGTAGCAACGGATAGCAAGCGCCGCGCCGAGGTCGCAAAACGCCGCGAAATGTTGCTCCTCGGCGGCACGTGTGGCCTGCGCGTGCTCCGATGAGTGGTTCAGATGTCTTCTGGTCCAGTGTTTGCGAGTACCGGAGGCGGCGCTGGAGCTAAGAGATACGGATGTCGCACCACGAGCCCCGCAGCCTCACCTCCAAGCACCTTTGGCAATCATGAGGGTCAAGCGATGAACTTGTATTCCCGCACGCTCAGCACGTTCCTCTTCTCGGCCGCGCTCGCTGCGACAGCGCTCCCTGCGAATCAGGCGGAGGCGTCGTCGAAGCCCGACATCACCGTCGAGCGGCTCGAGTTCCCGGTGACCCTCTCCGACGGCAACACGTACAACGTCGTCGGCCACCTCTACTACAACAAGCACTACGCCTACCGTCCCCTCCAGGTGCTCGTCCACGGCCTCACCTACACGAGCCAGTACTGGGACATCCCGTCGTTCGGCGGACAGGACTACTCCTACGCGCGGTACATGGCCAAGGAGGGTTATGCCGTCCTCGCGCTCGACATGCTCGGAGCCGGTGAGAGCGACCGGCCGGACGGGGACTTCCTCAACCTCGCCGAGACGGCGGAGAGCGTGCACCAGATCATCGGCGACCTGCGGACCCACGGAGGGGTCGTCAAGAGGCCGTTCAGCAAGATCGCGCTCGTCGGCCACTCGAACGGCGCGATCATCAGCACGTACGTGCAGAGCACGTACAACGACGCGGACGTCCTCGTGAACACCGGCCTCGCGTTCACGCCGCACCCGATCCCGGTCACGCCCGAGGCGATCTCCGCGCTGCTCCAGACACCCTATATCGCGATCCCCACGGAGATCCGCACCGAGATCTTCTACGACGCCGCGAACGCGGATCCCGCGCTGATCGCCTTCGACAACGCCCAGATCGCCAGCACCTACTCGCGCGGGCAGTTCCTCGACCTCCTCGCGGTCTCCAGCGATCCCTCGCTCTCGGGGATCGGCGGCGTGACGAGCCCGGTGCTCATCCAGTTCGGGGAGACGGACGAGCTGCAGCCCGCCGCGTACGTCGACTCCGACGCCGCGCTCTACACGAGCGCCAAGAGCCGCACGACCGCGATCGTCCCTGATGCAGGCCACATCCTGAACGGGCACTTCGGCGCGCCGATCGGCTGGGAGCAGATCGACTGCTGGATCCACCACAACATGGGCTGGTAGCGCCCGGCGTCCCCTCCCCCATCCACCGCAGCGGCGCTGCCGGACCCGAGCCGGCAGCGGGCCTCTGCGGGGCGGCCCTGGAGAGCGAGCGCCGCGAGACGGAGACGCCGGCCGCCTCTATGCTGCGCACATGCGCGAACAGCTCGCCAGGACTCTCGGGGAGGTCTTCTGGACCGATCTCCGCGCCCACGTGGCGCGAGATGCCGTCATCCTAGTCGCCGCGGATCTCGACCTCCTGGACGTCGGCGAGGCCATCGCCTCGAACGACACCGCCACGGTGGAGGCATGGATCGCGGACGGCAAGCTGACCAAACCCACGGCCGAGGAGCTCTCCCGCTGGCCGCTCCAGCTCGAGCTGCGCTTCATGTCGCTCGTGGTCCAGCCGTTCGTGCTCGTGCGCCGGCCGGCCTCGCCGCCGCCGTCCTGAGCGCGCGGCGCCGCGCAGGCGATCGCGGCTCGACTTTCCACCGTGGTATTCTCGGGCGCATGCGCCGCTTCGAGTTCGTGCAGGGGACGAGCGCCAAGTTCTGGATGGCCGACGTCGACGACAGGACGTTCATCGTCGTCTACGGCCGGCTGGGCACCGCCGGACAGCGGAAGGACAAGGCGTTCCCCACCGCGGAGGCGGCGGCGCGCGAGTGCGAGAAGAAGATCGCGGAGAAGCTCCGAGAGGGCTACCAGGAAGTCGCCGCGTCCGCCGCGCCCGCGCCCGGCGCGCAAGCCGCCGCGCCGGCCGCGCCGGCCGCCCCGCCCGCCAAGCTCGATCTGCCGCCGCGCGTGCGGGCCGGCGAGGTGACCGAGGCGCAGCGGAAGACGGCCGCCCGCGCGCTCGAGGCGCTCGCGGCGGCGCGCGGCCGGAGGAGCTGGGCCCTCGGACGCGCCGTCCGCCGCGTTCGCCGCGCGCTCGAGGGCCTCTGCGGGCTCGATCCCGCGGCCGACCCGGCGCTGTCGGCGGCGCTCGACGCGCTCATGGCCCGCGTGGTCGCGGAGGGCGCCTCCGACCGGCTGCCGCTCGTGCGCGCGCTCGAGCTGCTCTCCGAGCTCGACGCCGCGGCGTTCGCCCGGGCGGTGCGCGAGACCTGGAAGGCTCCTCCGAGGGGCTCGCCGGCGACCGGCGCGCTCGCCCTGCTCCGGCGGCAGCTCGAGGAGCTCGGCGACCCGGAGATCGGCCTGCGGCTCGGCGCGCTGCTGCTCGACAGGCCGCACCACGGCTCCATGAGCGACGAGGCCGGGTGGGCGGCGCGCTGGAAGGCGCTCGCGCCGTACCTCGAGGCGCACCTCGCCCGCAGCGGGCGATCGCTGAAGGACTACCTCGCGGGCCTCGACGCCGGCAACGACGTGCACCTCGCGCAGCGGATCGTGCGGATGCGCGCGGCGTGAGCGGCGCCTCCTGCGTCCGCGACCGGACGCGCAGCGCGAGGCGTGGACGTAGGCGGATTCGCGACACGACGACGCTCTTCTCTCCTCGCCGGATCCGCGGAGCTTGACCGGATCTGCAGAGCTCGCGATTCTGCGAAGCCATCTTTCCGCGAGAGGGCGCCGTGGCGAGCTCACCGAACCCGATCGACATCGCGAACGTCAAGCAGCTCGCCGAGAGCGGCTCGCCCGGCCTGGCCGACGTCCTCGGCGCGTACCTGGAGCAGCCGGATCCCGCGCCGGAGACGCCTCCCCGCGAGGGCGCGCTCACGTTTCCAGCGTTCCTGCGGCTGCTGTCCATCGCGCAGGGCATGCGCACCCCCGAGGAGCGGCGCGAGCGGTCGACCGACGCGTGGAAGCGGCTGCTCGCGCAGCCCGATCCCGCGCCGCCGCCGCGGCTCGATCTCGCGGATCTGCTCGTGCGCCTCTACGAGGGCGGGACGGACGCGGGGCGCGGCGCGGTGTGCGACGTGGCCCGGAGCGCGCCGCTCGTGTTCGGCGTCTGGGGCGGCCTCAAGCGCATCTACAAGCTCGCCGAGGCGCGCCTCGACGCGCAGGTCTTCGGCGCGCTCGCCGCCCGCTTCGACGGCGAGGTGGCGGCCGGCGGCCGCCGCGAGGTCTCGCGCGGGACCTTGATCTACATGCGCCGCCGCGCGTGGCGCTTCCTGCGCGAGCTCGGCCGGAGCACGCCGGAGCTCTACCCGCAGTTCGTGGTGGAGGTCC
Source organism: Sorangium cellulosum (assembly GCF_002950945.1). GTDB lineage: Bacteria > Myxococcota_A > Polyangia > Polyangiales > Polyangiaceae > Sorangium > Sorangium cellulosum_E. Next base: position 3,095,655 of record NZ_CP012673.1, on the reverse strand, counting down.
TCCGCCAGTACACGCCGGACACGCGGTTCGGCGCGCTCTGGGTCGCGAACCACGTCTGGGCGCACCGCTCCCGCAAGTACGACGGGCGCTCGTTCCACGGCGGGGTTCCCCCGAACGACATGCTGAAGCACCGCGCCTTCGACGACGCGTGGAAGCGGTCGCCCGATCCGCTGATGCTCCTCCTGTCGACGTGCGAGGCCGACCCGCCGGCAAAATTCGCGATCCAGGGGCTCCGGAAGGACTTCCCGGAGGCGCTGCGCAACGTGACGCCGGCGTGGCTCGCGCGCCTCGCGCACCGGCCGCTCGCGAGCGCGCACGAGTTCCTCGTCGAGACGCTGCTCGGCTCGCCGGAGCTCCACCAGAGCAAGCTGCGGAGCCTCGGGCTGCACGACGCCGTGCTCGCGCTGCTCGGGTCGCCGAGCGCGAAGGCGCGCGCGTTCGCCATCGAGTACGGCCGCGCGCACGCCGCGGACCTCGATCCGGAGCGGCTCGACGCGCTGCTCGCCTCCCCTCACAAGGAGACGCGCGCGTTCGCGGCCGCGGCGCTCGGGGGCAGGAGCCCGCGCGCGCTCGGGTACGTGTTCCTCGGGCGGCTGCTCGAGCGCGGCGAGACCGAGGCCTTCGCCGCCAAGGCGCTGAGCGAGAGCTTCGATCGCGCGGAGCTGCCCGAGGGCTTCCTGATCGACATGCTCTACGGCGAGAGCGCGCAGAAGCGGTGGGCCGCCGCGTACCTCAAGGGGAAGTACCGGCCCGGCGAGCTCGGGGCCGGCTTCTGGGTGCGCGTGCTCGACGACCCGCGCCACGAGGACGACGACGAGGCGACCGAGCACGCGCTCGAGATGCTCGGCAAGTACCCGGTCGCGGCGATCGGCACGCCGTGGCTGCTCGGCGCGCTCACGCGGAAGAGCATCGGGCACGAGGTCGCCGGCTGGCTCAAGAAGGCCGACGCCCTGCCCGACCTCACCGACGAGGGCGTCGAGCGCCTGAAGGGGCTCGTCTTCAGCGCAGACACGCGCGCCGTCGCCCTCGAGGTGCTCGGCAACCCGAAGATCGTCGCGCCGCGGCAGCTCACCCTGCCGTGGCTGCTCGCGCTCGCGCGGCGCGCCGATCCGGCGCTGAACGGCTTCGCCCGCCGCTACCTGCTCGCCCACATGAAGCCGCAGGACTTCGACGCGGGCCAGGGCGCGGGCGGGGCGAGCGCCGCGAACGTCCGCGGAGACCGCGAGGCGGGCACCGCGCGGCTGTTCACGCTGGCGCTCGGCGAGAAGGAGCCCGAGCCGATGCGCGCCTTCGCGCAGACGTACCTGCGCTGCCACCACCCGACGCTCGGGCCCGAGCAGAGCGAGGCGAAGGAGCTCGAGCTCAAGCCCTCGCTCAAGCGCGCGGCGTTCACCGCCGAGCGGATCTGGCCCGCGCTCTTCGACAAGCGGGAGGACGTCCGGCGCTTCGCCGCGCTCATCACGCGGGCGGAGCTGCGGGCCTGGGGCTACCAGACCCGCGTCTACGAGCTCGCCCACAGCGACGCGAAGGAGGTGCGCAACATCGCGTTCGACGCGCTCCGCAAGGCCGGCGATCCGTCGGCCGACCCGGCGCTCGCGCTCACGCCGGAGGAGCTCGATCCGGCGCAGGTCTTCGCGCTCACGGAGAGCCTGAAGAAGAGCGCGCGCGAGCTCGGCCTGTCGCTCATCCTGAAGCACTACGCGCGGCTCGGCGGCCCGGAGCGCCTCGGCTGGCTGATGCAGAGCGCCGACCGCGAGGTGCGGCTGTTCGCGGTGCGGCTGCTCTGGGAGAAGCACCGGCCGCGCGATCTGCCGCCCGGCTGGCGGCCGCGCGCGGCCCGCGGGGAGGCGGAGCCGAAGGCGCCGATCGAGGACGCGGGGCGGTTCGCGGACGTCGAGGCGCTCCGGAGCTTCCTCCGCTACGTGGTCTCCGGCATCCCGGCCGGGAGATCGCCGGAGCCGGGGGACGACGCCGTCCCGCGGCGGCGCCTGTCGGCGAGCGAGGCGAAGCGGTGCGTGATCGAGATCGTGCGCGATCTCGCGGTCGAGGACGCGGCGTTCGCGCAGCTCGTCGCGCCCGTGATCGCCGAGTTCACCGGGTCGATCGCGAAGGGCGAGTGGCAGGCGTGCCTGGCGGCGCTGATGCGGCTGAGGCGCGCGCACCCGGGGATCCACCTCGAGGGGCTCGACGGGGACGGCGAGCGCCGATCCCCGCCCAGCGCGGGAGCGGGGGGCGCATGAGCCACACGATCGGCCACTACGAGAAGGTCCGCGCGCTCGCGATCGGCCCGAGGCTGCTCGCGGTCGGCGGCGTGCGCGCGCCGGCGCCCGCGACGTCCGCTGGCCGAGCGCCCGGCGGCGCGAGCCAGGTGACGCTGTTCGATCACGTGGCGAACAAGCCGGTGCGCTCGATCGCTGTGCCGGCGCACGTGCTGGGCCTCGCGTTCGCGGGCGACCTGCTCGCGGCGGCGTGCTCGGACGGGGCGCTGCGCCTCGCGGCGAGCGGCGGGGGCGAGGCGCACGCGATCGACGCGCACGCGGGCGGCGCCACGGCGGTCGCGGCGTCGCCGGGCGGCGCGCGCCTCGCGACCGTGGGCGTCGACGGCGCGCTGCGCCTGTGGCGCGTCGGCGCGGAGGCCGGGGCCCCTGCGCCTCCGCCCGGGACCGCGGTCGCGATCGGGTCGTTCGCGCTCGCGGGAGCGCCGCTCCGCGCCGTGGCGTTCGACGCGGCCGGCGAGCTGGTCGCGGCCGCGGGCGACGACGGCGTCGTCCGCGTGATCGCGCTCGCGACCGGCGCCCGGCGCGACATGCCCGGCCACGAGGGCCCGGTCACGGCGCTCGCGTTCACGCCGCGCGACGGGCGGCTCGCGTCGGGCGGCGACGACGGCACCGTGCGCCTCTGGTACCTCGTCGGCGACGTCGAGGGCGAGGTGCGCGGCGCGGACGGGAGCGGGCACGCGGGCGGCGTGCGCGCGCTCCTGTGCCTGCCCGCCGCGCCGCCGCAGGAAGACGGCAAGGAGCTCGGCGACCGCCTGCTGTCCGCCGGCGCCGACGGCGCGATCCGCATCCATCGGCTCGAGGACCGGCGCAAGCCGCGCACGCTCGAGACGAGCGCGGAGCCGCTCCACGCGCTCGCGCTCGCGCCGCCCCCGCGCGGCGCGCGCAAGGGGGCGAGGCCGCAGGCCGGCCGCGGGTCGGGGGACGCGGGCGACGAGCTCGGGGCCGTCTTCGCCGCGGGCGATCGGCGCACGGTGTGGCGCTTCCCGATCGACGCGTCGGGCGCACCGGCGGACGGCGCCGGCGAGCTCGCGCACGGCTTCGACGCGCTCGCCCAGGCGCTCGCCGGCGCGCGGCCGGCCCGCGAGGGCGCGGTCAGGACGCTCGCGGCGCTCGACGAGCCCGAGGCGCTCGAGGCCGCGCTGCGCGCGCTCCGATCGGACCGGGACGCCGAGGTGCGCGCGCTCGCCGCCCGCGAGCTCGGGGCGAACGGGCGCCGCGGCGCGCGCGCGAAGCTCCGCGAGGCGCTCGACGACGAGCACGCGGCCGTCCGCTCCGCCGCGCTCGAGGCGCTCCGCGCGCTCGACCGCGACGCGCCCCTCGTCCCGCTGCGGGCGGGGCTCGAGGCACGCGCGGCGGACGTGCAGCGCCGGGCGCTCGTCGAGATCGGCAAGCTCTACGGCAGCTCGCCGCTCATCCCGGGGCTCATCGCCGACAAGCTCGCCGCCCGCGACGCGTCGGTGCGGCTGACGGCGCTCGACGCGCTGGAGAGGATCCAGCCGGGCAGCCCGGAGCCGCTCCGCGCCGCGTTCGAGCGCGGCCCGGCCGACCTCCGGGTCGAGGCGCTCGTCCGCGCCGCGCTCGCGGGCTGGCTCTCGGCCCCGGCGTTCGCGCCGATCGCGGCGCGCGCGCTCGACGACGCGGACGCCGAGGTGCGCCGGATCGCGTTCGCGGCGAAGGTGCTGGAGCGCCGGCCGCTCGCGCACGCGCTCGAGGCCCGCGACGAGGACCTCGGCCGCGCTGCGCTCGACATCGCGCGGCGCGCGGCCGAGGTGCTGCGGCGGCGCGCCCGCGAAGCAGGCGACGAGCCGCCGGCCCCCGAGGCCAAGGGGAAGGCCAAGGAGGCCAAGGAGGCCGACGAGGCGCGGATCCAGGCCGCGCGCGCGAGGATCCCCGGCGTGGGGAGCCCGGGGGGCGAGCCCGCCGAGGCCGACCTCGAGCCGCTGCTCACCGCGATGGCGTGCCGCACGCCGGACACGGCCGTGCGCGGCGCGCGCGGGCTCGCGCAGCTCGGGGACACGCGCGCCCTCGGCGCGCTGCTGCAGCTCACGCGCGAGGAGGACCCGGCGCTGCGGAGGCAGGCGGCGACCGCGCTCGCCGAGCTCCGCGACACCCGGGCCGAGAAGCGGCTCATCTGGATGCTCGACGACGCCGACGGGTCGGTGCGCGCCGCGGCGCTCGACGCCTACACGCGGCTCGAGCCTTCCGCCCCGCTCGCCGTGGCCGAGGCGTCGCTGCGCTCCTCGCAGGAGGACATCCGCGTCCGCGGGCTCGACCGGCTGGTGAAGGTCGCCGGCGAGGGCGCCCGCCCGCCCGAGGCCGAGTCGCTGCTCGCCGACGCGATCGAGGACGAGTCGCCCAAGGTCCGCGGCGAGGCGTTCCGGACGTTGTGGTCGTGGCACACCGCGGACCCGCAGAAGGCGCTCGACCGCGCCCTGCTCGCGCGGTTCCCCGACCTGCGCCTGCGCGCGGTCGAGGAGCTCAAGGCGCACGGCGGGGAGGCCTGGGCCGCGGAGCGGCTGCACGCCGCGATCGGCGACCGCGACGCCGGCGTGGCCCAGGCCGCGTACGACGCCGTGGTGAAGCTGCGCGGCAAGGCCGCCGTGGAGCCGCACCTCGCCGCGATGGCGTCGATCCACCCGTCGGTGCGCGAGAGCGGCGCGCGGGGGGCCGCGCGCGGGGCGGCGAGCGAGGCCGCGCGCAGCGCCCTCGTCCGGCTGCTCGAGGACGACCACGCGGGGCCGCGCGCCGCGGCGATCGAGGCGCTCGACAAGCTCCTGCCCGGCGAGGCGGGGCCGCTCCACATCGGCCTGCAGTCGAGCCACCTCGACCTCCGGGTGCGCGCGGCCGAGCTCTGCGCCGCCCGGCGCGACGAGCAGCTCATCAACCCGATGCGGGCGCTGCTCGCCGACAAGCAGCTGCTGAAGGAGCTGCCGATCCAGATCGTCGGCCCGCTCCGCGCCCGCGCGTCGACCGCGCTGGCGACGCTGGGCTCGCCGCGCCTCGTCAAGTACTTCGCCACCGAGCTGCTCAAGGACGACTACCCCGACGTGCGCGAGCAGGCGGCGCGCGGGCTCGCGATGGCCGCCCGCCGCGGCGACGAGGGCTACCTGCTCGACGCGATGGGCCACGCCGACGTCGCCGTGCGGTCGTGGGCCGCCGACGGGCTCGCGCGGCTCGGCGACGTGCGGGCGCTGCCGGTGCTCACGGGCACGCTGCGCCACGAGCACCCGCCCATCCGCATCGCGACGATCATGTCGTTCGCGGCGCTCGGCCCCGAGGGCTACGGGGGCATGCTGCAGGGCCTCGAGGACAGCGCGCGCGAGGTCCAGGAGATCGTCTTCGCGATCGTGCTCGCGCGCGACCTCAGGGCGTTCCGCCGCGGCGACCCGCCGGACCTCCTGACGAGCGCGCTCTCGTCGCAGCGCACCGACGTGCGCTTCGCCGCCGCGCGCGCGCTGGAGCTGCGCGTCGATCCGGAGGCGTACCTGGCGCACCTCATCGAGGTGCTGATGCCCCCGCGCCCCGACGCCACCACAGCGGCGCCGGACGGGAGCGGCGAGCGCGCGGCCGACGGGGACAAGGCGGGAAGCATGAAGGAGTGGCCGCCCGAGGTCGCGCGCGGCCGGCTGCTCGTCGGCCTCGCCGAGGCGCTCGCGAGCGACAGCGCGGAGCAGCGCTACGCGGCCGCGCAGGTGCTCCGCCTCCGGCGCAAACCGATCGAGTACTTCCGCGAGGTCAAGCGGGTGACCGCGCTGCGCCCCGCGGGGGCGCCCGTCGCGGCGGACACGACCCCGCGCGCCGCGGCGGAGACCGACACGACGCCCGCGAAGGGGTGGCTCCGCCGCCTCTTCGCCCTCTTCGCCCAGACCGAGCCGAGAGCTGGCGGGAAGGCGAGCGCCGACGTGGTGCCGGAGGGCGAGCAGCGCCGGCTCAGGTGGCTCGCGTTCGGCGCGTACATGGGCCTGCTCAGGCAAGTCGCGCCGGGCGACGACGAGGGGCACCGCACGCGCCGCGACTCCATCGACCGGATCGTCGACCTCTGCGCGAAGGGGCACGTCAGCGCGACGGCGGCGATCCCGCCGCTCGTCCGCGCGCTCGACGACCCGCACCACCTCGTCCGCAAGGCGGCGTTCGCGGGGCTCAAGGCGCTCTTCCCGCCGGGCGCGAACGAGCCGCTCGCGCTCGGGCTCGCGTCGGCCTCGGCCGACGTGGCGCGGGCGGCGCTCGACGAGATCGCCGCGCGCGGCGACGAGGCGCGCCCCGAGGTCGTACGCGCGCTGAGCTCGCCGCTCCCGGACGTGCGCCGCTACGCCTTCGAGCTCCTGGAGCGGCTCTGCCCGAAGGGCAGCCTCGAGCCGCTGCTCGCGGCGCTCGGCAGCGACCACGCCGACCTGCGCATCGGCGTGCTCGAGCGCCTCGCGTCGTCGAGCGACCCCCGCATCGTGCCGGCGCTCTGCCGGGCGATGGAGAGCGACCACGAGGACCTGCGCCTCCGCGCGGCGGAGCTGCTCGCCCGCCGCCGGGACGATCGCGCGGTCGACGTGCTCGCGGCGTTCCTGCGCGAGGGCGCGCCCGCGGCGGCGGCGCGCGCCCGCGAGGCGCTCGTCGCGCTCGCGAGCGGCGCTGCGGTGCGGGCGCTCGCCGCGCGCATGGAGGAGGCCGCCGCGCCGGCGGATCGCGCCGCGCTGGCGCGCGCCCTCGGGAGCACGCGGAACGTCGAGGCCACGGGCCCCCTCGCGGCGCGCTTCGAGGACGAGGCCGCCGAGGTCCGGGGCGCGGCGCTCAAGGCCTGCCTCGAGATCGTCGACCAGGGGCGCGAGCGCGACAAGCGCGACGCGGCGCGCGCGCTCGGGTTCCTCACCGCCGCGGCGCGCGCCAAGGATCCGGCGCTCCGCCTCGCCGCGGCGCGCGAGCTCGATCTCGGCGACGATCCCGCGCAGAACGATCTGCTCGCCGCGCTGTTCTCGGACCGGGATCTCCCCACGCGCGTCGCCGCGGTGACGTCGTACGCGAAGCGCGTGAGCGACAAGGGAGCCCCCACGGGCCCGCTCGAGGCGGTGGTGCGGGCGGGCACGCGCGAGCTCCTCTTGCCCGCCGCCGAGGGGCTGGCCGCGAGGGGCCTCGCGGCGGCGCTGCGGCCGCTCCTGCTCTTCGTGCGCGCGGGCGAGGCCGGGGAGCGGGAGCGGGCGCTGCTCGCGCTCGGCACGCTCGGCGACGCCCGCGCCCTGGACGAGCTCGAGGCGGTCGCCGCCGGCGGCGACAAGGATACGCTGATCAACGTGGGTCGGGGGTCGGCGTCCGCCGCCCCCTCCGTCGAAACGAGCATGCAGGCCGCCGCGATCGAGGCGCTCGGCCGCATCGCGCCGAAGCTCGAGGGCGAGGGCCTCCGCCGGCGCGTCTCGGAGCGCGTCGAGCAGGCGCTCCACGCGGACGCGATCGACCTCCGCGAGTCGGCGGCGAGGGGCGTGCGCTGGATCGGCGGGGAACGCGCCCGCGTGCTGCTCGAGGAGCTCGTGCGCGCCGGCGACACGCCCGATCGGCTCCGCGTCGTCGCGGTGAACGAGCTCGGCTTGCTCGGGGATCCGGCCGCCGAGGCCGCGCTCGCCCGCGCGCTCGACGCGCGGAGCGCCGAGGTCCGCAAGGGCGCGCGCAAGGCGCTGGAGAAGCTGTTCCCGGGCGAGCGGACGCGCGTCGAGCTCATCGCGGTGGGGAGCGAGCACGACGACATCGCCAGCCCGGCGGCGAGTTACCTCGCCGCGGAGGCCGCGCCCGCGGAGCTCCTGCCGCGGCTCGCCGCGCTCAAGGACGAGGCGCTGCGCCAGCGGCTCGCGATGGGCCTGCTCCGCCGCGGGGCGCTGCCGGGGGCCGCCCTCGAGCGCATGCTCGAGGACGATCGCGCGGCGGCGCGGCAGGAGGCCGCGCGCCTCATCGGGGCCGGGGCCGCCGCGGAGGGGTCGCGCGAGGCCCTCGCCCGGGCGCTCGCCGCCGCGGCGCAGCGCGCCAGGGAGCGCTGGTCGGCCGCGCACGGCGAGGCGCGCGACGGCGAGGCCGCGGCCTGGCGCGAGATCCTCTGGGCGGCGGCGCGCGCCGGGGCGACGGACGCGGCGCCCGCGCTCGCCGCGCTGCTCTCGGACGGCGGCGCGCCCGGCGAGATCCGCCGCGAGGCCGCGCGCGCGCTCGGGGCGCTCTCCGCCGGCGGCGGCGCGCCGCGCCCGGGCGTCGCGGAGGCGCTCACCGGCGCGCTCGCGGACATGGACGCCGGCGTCCGGGCGGCGGCGTCCGCCGCGCTCGCCGCGCTCGCGCCGGACGCCGCGGCGGCGCGGGCGGCGGCGGTGCGGCCGTTCGACCCCGTCGCGTTCGAGGCGACCGCGCGCGCCGCCTCGCCCGAGGCGCTCTCGGCGCTCGCCGCCAGCGAGCCGGGCCGGCGCCTCGCGCTGCCGTCGCTGCTCGCCCGCGGCGCCGTCGCCCCGCTGATCGCGCTCGCGCAGGGCGGCGGCGACGCCGCGGCGCGCCTCGACGCGATCGCGGCGCTCGGCCGCGCCGGCGGCGAGCGCGCGCTCGAGGCGCTGGCCGCGATCGCGTTCGACAAGAAGGCGGCCGACGTCGCGGTCCGCAAGGCCGCGTACCGCGCCTACCGCCGCGCGAAGCGCAGGGCGGCGAACGATCACGCGCGGCAGCGGGCGAACGCGCCCGCCCCGCCGCCCGAGAACCCCGACGGAGTCACCCCATGACGGCGGCCCTCGCACGCCCGATCCACCTCCGGTACGCCGCGCCGAGCGAGCTCGCCGCCGCGCCGCTCCAGTCGAGCGTGCGCCTCTCCCTGGACAGCGCCCGCGGCCCGGTGGGCGTGCGCGGCGCCGTCCGCGACGCGGCGCTCTTCCGCGACGCCATGGCCGCGCTGGCGACGATCCTGGAGAGCGACCTCCGGTACCGGGGCAGGGACCGCACCGCGTACCTCGCCTACCTGATGAAGCAGGGCAAGAAGGCGACGGCGGCCATCTGGGAGGCGCAGAAGGCGTTCCTCGAGGGCGCCTTCCCCGACGACGCGCGGCAGGGCGCCGGCGCGGGAGCGAGGCCGAACGCGCCCGGCGCGCTCGATCCGGTGCTCACGGTGCACCCGGACGAGGTCTCGATCGAGGTCTTCTCCCGGGACGAGAGCGCCTACGCCCGGCTCGCGTTCTCCAACGACCTCTTCGCGGGCCGCGAGGCGGCCCACGGCACCGCCTTCGTCGACCTCTCGCCGCGCGTCGTCGAGCAGATCGACCGCCTGCGCGTCTACACGAAGGTGGAGCTCGACGCGGGCACGGCGGTCCCGGCCCGCGGCGGCGCGGCGGCGCCGGTCGAGCGCTCGCTCGAGGTCCCGGCGACGTGGCTCCGCGGCTTCCTCCAGGTGCAGTCGGCGGCGACGCTCCCGGCCGTCTCGTGCGAGCTCGCCCCGATCGATCTCTACAACGCGCTCTTCGTCCTCCGCACCCGCAAGGCGAAGAAGCCGCCCCGCGGCCTGCGCTTCGAGCTCGTCCCCGGCCAGCCGCCGCGCCTCCTCCTGGAGCCCTGGGAGATCCTCCTCGAGGGCCACGGCCCGCCGTACGAGGGGCCGCCGCGCGTGGTCAGGACCTTCGGCCGGCAGCGGCTGCTCGCGCTCTCGCGCCTCTTGCCGCACGTGCGGAGCGCGCGCGCCGAGCTCCGGGGCCCCGGGCTGCCGGTCTTCTGGGTGCTCGATCTCGGCCGCGCCACGCTGACCGTCGCGCTCACGGGCTGGACCGACAGCAGCTGGGCCAGCGCGGCCTCGTTCGACGCGCTGATGCCGCGCGCCTCGGCCGAAGGGGGCAACGGGCGCGATGCGCGCGGCGCGCGCGACGTTGCAAGCGCGCGCGCGGCGCTCGACGCGATCGCCGGCAAGCAGCTCGCCCTCCTGCGCGAGCGGGGGCCGCTCCCGCTGTCCGCGCTCGTGGCCGGCGGCAGCGCCGAGGACGCGCGCGCGGCGCTGCAGCTCGAGTGCCTGCGCGGCCGGGTGCTCTACGACGTCGCGCGCCGCGTCTACCGCCCGCGCGAGCTGTTCGCCGAGCCGGTCGACGAGCGCGAGATCCGCTACAGCTCGCCCCGGGAGGCCGCGGCCCACCGCCTGCTCGGCGCGCCGGGCGCGGTGAGGCCCACCAAGGTGCACGAGATCGCCGGCGAGGGCACCGAGATCCACGGCGAGGTCGCGGATCGCGAGGCGCACCGCGACTTCTCGCCCCGCTTCACGATGGACCTCGAGGGCCGCGTGTCGGACGCGTGGTGCAGCTGCCCGACGTTCCGCCGGAGCGGCCTCCGGGAGGGCCCGTGCGAGCACATGATCGCGCTCCGCGTGGCCTACGCCCGGGACCGCGCCGAGAAGGACGCCCTGCGGCAGACCGCCGAGGGGCGGTCGCTGATCCACGCCGAGACGCGCACCTACGTGCGCCGCGACGCCTCGGGCGCGGAGGTGGTCTATCGCGTCTCGCTGGACGACCGCGTGGTGCACCTTTCGTGGGGAGCGCGCACCGAGCCGCCGCGCCATCAGCGCATTTGGTTTGACACGGACGGCGAAGCGCGCGACGCGTATTTCAAGCGCCTGGATGCGCTAACATCGTCCGGGTTCGTCGACGAGGGCGCGTCCTCGGCGTGACGCGAGGAAGGGAGAGAGGGAGGTCGAGGGACAGATACGACTCGTGTTGCCAGGAGAGGTTCTGAACGCACCAGCCTCCACGCCTTGAGCGTAGGAGCGGCGTCGCGCCGCTCTGGAGGAACCGCCAGTCACTCTCCGCAAGGTAGCCTGTTCTTGGTTCTCTTCGGCTAGACCGGCTCTACGGCGCCGGGAGAGCTGAGACAACCTCGCAACCGCCGTTTCTCCCGGCGCCGTAGAGCCGGTCTAGCCGGAGAACCGGTGAGGCTACCGTGCCCCAGGGAAGAAGGTGATGCGCTCGGGGCCTCTCTTGGTGACATGAACCCGCCGGCATGAACCCGCGATGGGCGAGCCGGCGGCTGGTTTAGCGGCCGCTTCCGTCGTGACCCATCACCCCGCTTCCATCGAGACATGACCGCGAAGATCGACAAGGCCGTCCAGGCCCGAGCCCCCGCCGTCCTCCCCGTCGCGACGGCGCCGAGCCCTGGCGGCGCCAGCGCCCGCAGCGGGAACGTGGAAGCGCGCCGCGCCGCCCACGAGGAGCGCGTCGCACGCTGGAAGGCGATCGCCGAGGCGGGCGGGATCGACGCGTGGGTGAGCGCCGAGCTCACGGCCCGCGGCGCCGTCGCCGCCGGCGACCCCAAGGCGATGTCGGACCGGGAGCGCGCCCAGTACAAGGAGCGCAAGAAGGTCGAGGCGAAGGAGCGGCGCGCCCTGCGCCGCCTCGCGTGGGAGGCCTACGTCGCCACGCACATCAACCACCTCGGCGCGGGCGTACACTGGCAGGATCGCGCCGGCGCGGACAGGTTCGACGTCCCCGGCCAGAGCGAGCGGGCGCGGTCGCACGGCCTCCCCGACCTGCCCGGCGCGGCCGAGCTCGCGAGCGCGATCGGGCTGACGATCCCGCGCCTCCGCTGGCTCGCCTACCACCGCGAGGTCGACACGGGCACGCATTACCGGCGCTGGCTCATCCCGAAGCGGGACGGGAGCGCGCGCACGATCACGTCCCCGAAGCGGGAGCTCAAGCGCGCGCAGCGCTGGGCGCTCCGCAACCTGTTCGAGAAGCTCCCGGTCCACGCCGCGGCGCACGGGTTCCTGGCGAGCCGGTCCATCGTGACGAACGCCAGCGCGCACGCGGGCGCCGACACGATCGTCAAGGTGGATATCAAGGACTTCTTCCCGACGGTCACGTGGCGGCGCGTGCGCGGGCTGCTCCGGAAGGCGGGCATGGCCGAGGGGCCGGCGACCCTCGTGGCGCTCCTCTCGACCGAGGCGCCGCGCGAGGTCGTGCAGTTCCGAGGGCAGACGCTCCACGTCGCCACCGGCCCGCGCGTGCTCCCGCAGGGCGCGCCCACCTCGCCGGCGATCACGAACGCGATCTGCCTGCGCCTCGACCGGCGCGTGTCCGGGCTCGCGCGCAAGCTGGGCTTTCGCTACACGCGTTACGCCGACGATCTCACGCTCTCGTGGCGCGCGGCGGAGGCCCCCGGCGCGCCGGGCGGCGCCGCCTCCCGCCCGCGCGCTCCGGTGGGCGCGCTGCTCCGGGGCGTCCGAGAGATCCTGAGCGCCGAGGGGTTCAGGCTCCATCCCGCGAAGACCGTGGTGATGCGCAAGGGCAGCCGGCAGAAGGTGACAGGCCTCATCGTCAACCGCGCGAGCGAGGCTGTCCCGGCGGCGCGCGTCCCGCGCGAGCGGGTGCGCGAGCTGCGCGCGGCGATCCGCAACCGGGAGCTCGGGAGGCCCGGCAAGGGCGAGACGCTGGCGCAGCTCAAGGGGCTGGCGGCGTTCGTGTACATGACGGATCCGGCGAGGGGGCGCGCGTTCCTCGGGCGGCTCGAGGCGCTCGAGCGGAGCGGGGCGGCGCCGGCGGGCGGAGCGGGCGAGTAGCGTTCGCGGCGCCCCGACGCCGGCGGCCGCCGACGCCCCCTCGGACTCGCCACGAGAACGCCGCTCCCCACGAGGCCGCCGGCCCTGACGCCGCGCCGCCGTGAGGCGGTGGCCCTCTCGGCCCTGCCGCCGCTCACCCCACCATCGATGCGCGCGGCGATCATGACGACGCCAGACACCACACGTCCCACCGCCGGAAAACGACGCTGCGAAACAACATACACGCGCGCTGACGGCGCGGGCTGGCCGGCGCCGCGAAACAACGTACACGCGCGCTGACGGCGCGGGCTGGCCGGCCAGGGACGACTGGCCGCTGGCCGGCCAGCAAGCCCATGATGAGCTGCGCTGCTGCAATGCTGCTTTACAAAGAGTCAACTGGACACCCCCCGATCCGCCTGAATAGGATTGGTGGCCATGCGAAAACCATCAGCGCACTTCCTGTCGATACCGGCTGTCCTGCTCTTCGGCTCCCTGCTCTGCGGGTGCCCCAACCCGAACGCCTACGGAACTCCGCGCACGGTGGCGCCAGGCAAGGTCGCGCACACCGTGTCGCTCGAGAGCTACGGGTACATCGGAGAGTCGACGGCCGACGACCCGAGCACGGGCGCGGCCGAGACGGAGACCGAGACGGTCAGCGGCTACCTGCCGACGCTGCCTTCCTACCAGGTGAGGGTCGGTCTGACGGACAACATCGATATCGGCGGTCACATCCACAACCTCAGCTCGTTCGGCGCCGACCTGAAGGTGAACCCGGTGCGAGGCGTCTTCGATCTCGCCGTCGATCCCGGGGTGCAATACGCGTACTTGGCGGGCGGCGGGGCCTCCGTGCACATCGTTTACCTGCACGCGCCGGTGATGCTGGGCGTGAACCCCACGGACTGGTTCTCGGTCGTGGTGACCCCCGGCATCACCTACGGCCTCGTCTCGGGCACGTTCGAGGACGCAGACGACAGCGCGGCGACCGCGGGCGGCCTGCTCCTCCGCGGCGGCCTCGGCCTCCAGTTCCGGATCGCCGATGGTTTCGCGATCCACCCCGAGATCACGATGATGAAGAGCATCGACGGGCCGGGGCTCGTGTACAACTTCGGCCTCGGGTTCAACTTCGGCGAGCTGCCGAGCTTCAAGGATCTGCAAGAGCCGCCGCAGTGACACGGAGGTCGCGGGGGCGCGCCCCGTCGCGCCCGGGTACCCCGGCTCGCCGGCCCGGCGAGCGCCGGGGTGCTCAGCGACCGGCCGAGAACAGACGGATCGCGTTCTTCGTCTACTCCGGCCAGACCTCGATCCAGACGAACAGCACCTGTCCGGCGGCCTGGTTGCCGACGGCCACCGGATAGACAGTGCGCGCCCGGAGCGCCTCGACGAGGTGATCGTGGTGGATGGCGAACCTCCCGATGAAGTCGTCGTTGACCAGGTCCCGGTCGATAAGCTCACCGCTCAGGTGGACGTCCGGCGCGAGCGGCACGCGGCGCCAGGTCGGCGGGCCTTTCCATCCGGGCGTGCAGGTGTCGCGCTGCCCCGAGCGATCGAGCGCGAGCCGGCCGAGTGATCGACCGCCCACGAACAGCTCCGCCGCGCCGAACGGCTCCGGCGGCTCGGTGCCCGCCCCCGCCGCCTCCGCGGCGTACCCCGCCACGCTGGCGGCCGCTGCGGCCGGGTGCGCCGTCCGGAGCAGGTCGCCGATGGCGGTGAGCGCCCCCGCCGGGACCGTGCCCATGCCGTCCCACTGGCGCCCGTCCGCCTTGGCCGGGCTGATGACGGCGCCGTCGATGGAGACGCGCACATGGGCCGGCAGCGGCTCCGCCGCGGGCTTGCACGCCGCGCAGCCGAGGGCGAGACCGCACAGCGAGGCCGCGCTGAGGGGACGTGACGCCATGCCTCGAGAGCGTATCCCGGCGGGCGCGGGTCACCAACGCGGAAGAGCGGGCGCCCCAGCCGCACGCCACGGCCGGCCCGATCTCGTTCACCCACGCCGCCGTGACACCCGAGGCGGCCGACGGGCTGACGGTGACCGTGTTCGTGCCCGCCACGGTCGCCGATCGATCGGCGGTCGACCGCCTGCTGTCCGGGCTGGATGAGCCCCGGCCGCCGCGGAGACGCTACCGGTAGTCGCTCGGATCGGCGCCCCGGTCGCCGCCCTCGACGGCCTGACTGTAGCGCCACACGTCGGGGCGTGAGCCGTCGAGATCCGTGAAGCCGTACTCGGCCGCCAGCTGCGCGGAGGTCACCGACCGCTGGTTCCATCGCTCACGCCTGGAGTCGGTCGCGAGCGCCACGACCGCGCGTCCCACGTAGCGAGGCGACTCCGATACCGCGAACCCGGGCGGAGCCGCCACGGCGCGCCAGTTGTCCTCGGTGACCTTGTAGTTCTCGAGCATCATCTCGGAGCGGAGCCATCCGGGGCTGATCGCCACAGCCGTGGCACCGTGGGACGCGAGCTCGTGGCCCTGGGAGAACGCCAGACGGTTCACCGCAGCCTTGGCCAGGTCGTAGAACGCCGAGATGCGGTATCGCGAGGCGTTGTAGTCGGCGGTGCCGTCGGTCACCTCGACCAGGAGGCCTCCGGGGCGAGCGATCAGGAGCGGGATGAGGCGGGAGGTGATCAGGTGCGTATCGATGGCGAGGCGGAGAATCCGGAGCCCCTTCTGGAGGTCGTGCCGCCAGATGGGCGTGTTCCATTCGGAGGGTCCACCTTTGAGACGCTCCGCGCCCCAGATGTCGTTGACCAAGACGTCGAAAAACATCCGGATCCAGACACCAGCTCGCCATTACCGCTTCTCCCAGCTCGCTGGCCTAGGCGCAGGCGCCGCTCACCCCCGGCTCATCCGCGCGATCGCCTCGGCGAGCGCACCGTCGTCCGCGCCCTCCACGCCGCCCGCGAGCGCCTCCTCGGCGGCGGCGAGCGCCGCGTCGCGGAGGCGGTAAAGCTCTGGCTCCGGGATGCGCTCGCGCGCGGCGAGCACGCCCGGCGGGACGCCGCGCAGCATCTCCAGGATCAGCCCGAGGCGGCGGCGGGCCTCGGGCGGCGCCGGCGCACCGAGGCCGAGCCGCCGCCGCGTGGCCTCCGGCGCGGCGGCGAGGCGGCGCGAGGCCGCCTCGGCCACTTGGGCGGCCAGCGCGTGGTACGCGGGCGGCGACGGGAGCCGCGCCTCCATCCAGACGAGCAGCCGCACGAACTCGCGCGCCCCGCCCTCGAACGCCCGGCGCCCGTGGAGCATGCGCCGGTTGTCGACCACCAGGATGTCCCCCGCGCCGAGCGAGAGCTCGATCACGTCGCGCGCCGACGCCTCGACGAACCGCGCAAGGCGCCCGGCGATCGCGTCCCCCGGCGGCACGACCGGCGCGTGCGTCAGCGCGAGGGCGCCGTCGCGGAGCGACACCGTGGGCCCGCAGAAGTCGCCGAAGACGAAGGGGATGCGCCGGTACACCGTGAAGAGCGCGCGGAAGAGCTCGGGATCGGCGCGCTCGATCGCCGAGAGCAGCGCCCAGCCGTCGAGCAGGAGGCAGGCGCCGCCGCGCTCCGCGGGCCGGACGCACGCCATGATCTGCACGGCCGGCGGCGCGCCCGCGAAGCTCTGGCTGTCGGTGTGGAGCGGCGCCGCCGCGGAGCTCGCGGCGAACGACCTGCCCCCCGGCACGGCCTTGATCGGCTGCCGCTCGACCAGGCGTGGCCTCGCCCCGAGCAGCCGCTCGGCGAAGCTCCACGGCGCCCGCGCGGCCTCCTCGGGGGCCAGCGCGGCGTCGCCGCGGAGGACCGAGAAGCCGCGCGCCGCGACCTCGTCGAGGAGCCTCGCCGGACCGCGCTCCGCGCCGGGCCAGATCCATCGCTCGCTCATGGACGCGCCGCGCGCGGGCGCTCGAAGGGGAAAATATCTATAAATATCCGGCACATACAAGCCCGATGGCCGCGCCGTCCACCCCGCTCATGCATCGAGGAAGCGGGCCTCCCGGAAGCCGGCCCGGAGCAGGTCGCGCGGTACCGGCAGGACCCGGAGCAGCGGCGCCCCTTCGGGCACCTCGATGGGCGCGCCGATCCGGCGCACGTGGAACACCGCCGGCGTCGCGAAGAAGACGTCGGTCGCGACCACGCCGCGCATCACGTCGTAGCCGTCGCCGTGGACGCCGTCGAGCAGGCTCGACCAGCCCGGCGGGGTCCGGGTGAAGGCCCACGGCTTCACGAAGAAGTGCGGCTCGCCCGGCGGGTGGGGCGTGAAGTACTTCGTCAGGTACCAGAGCGCCCCGCGGTTCGCGGCGATGAAATCCTCGCCGAAGACCCGGGCGAAGGTGCGCTCCACCGCGGCCGCCCCCTCGGCCAGGCGCTGCGCCTCCGGCGCGACGGCGAGCGTGTGCCCGTCGAACGTCGCGCGGAACGGCACGGCGTTCCTCACCACGAGCGACGCGAGGCGCCGCGCCCCCCCGCGCCACGGGACCGGATCCGGCCCGGCCGCGGTCGTGACCTCGGTCACCTCGGTGATCTCGGGCGCCGCCGGTCCGGCGACCACCAGCCGCACGCGCGCCGGCCCTGCGTTCCCCTCGCCCGTGTTCTCCTCGTCCGCGCTCCCCTCGCCTGCACGCCCCTCGCCGACGTCCCCTGCTCTCGCGCTCCCCTCGCCCGCGCTCCCCTTCGCCTCGCCCGCCTTGCCTCCCACGAGGCGCCGGTACTTGCGGGTCACCTCGCCCTTCTTCGCCGCGAAGTACCTCGCGTCGTAGAACGCCGCGTGCGCCCGCCCCACCTCGGGCGCGTCCGCCAGCGCGCAGGCCTCGATCCGCACGTCGGGGCGCACCGGCGCGAGGCAGGCGATCTCGCCCTCGAGCCGCAGGCTCCCGGGCGCCTCGTCGCCGACGCGCAACTCGACCACCAGCGGCACGAAGGCGCCGTCGTCGGCGAGGTACACCTCGCTCACCTCGATCAGCACGTTCCGGCGGTTGGCCGCGCCCGCGACCCGCAACCAGATCCCCGGATCCGGGCGCACCAGGAGCCCGGTCCACAGCCGCAGGCGCGGCCGCCCCAGCCCCGTCCGGCACGTCCAGGCGAGGCCGCCGCGCAGCGCCCGGTGCCACGCCCCGTCCGGCGCCAGAAAGCCCTGCGACACCAGCCGGGGCAGCGCGGCGCGGTGGGCGCGGAGCAGCGCCTCGCGGTGCTCCCCCGCGGGCTCGGCGCGGAGCGACCCGAGGCGCCGCTGCACCTCGATCGGCCATGCCAGCGTGATCTGGTGCCCGAACGTGTTGCCCTCGAGCAGCGGCACACACGCCTTGGCCACCCGGAGCGGCACCGCGCCGTCGAGATCGCCGGAGCGCCGGGTCAGCCGGCAGAGGCCGAGGGCGTCGAGCACCTCGAAGCAGGCGTCACCCGCCGCAGCCACCGCCACCGCCGCAGCCGCCGCCACCGCCGCAGCCGCCGCCGCCGCCGCAGCCCGACGAGCTGCAGCTCGATCCGGACGAGCCGCTCGACGTCGAGACGATGACGGGCGGGGTCATCGCGTACACCATCGGCCCGAAGAGCGGCGACATCGCGAGCGCCGCCGTCCCGGCCGTGGCCACCGTCAGGCCGATGTCCACCGCCTCGCGGCGGCGCCCGCTGGCCACGTCGTTGCGGAGCGACACCGTCGAGTCGTCGAGCCACTCGAGGTACGCCGCCTTCGCGGTGCTGTAGGCGCTCGTGCGTCGCGAAAGGAGCCAGGTGGCGACGCACAGCCCGACCATCTCCAGCACCAGGAACGTGTACGGCCGCCCGAGCTCCTCCGCGCGCGCCGCGCGGACCACCCCCACGCCGAGGAGCCCCAGGCCGACGGCCCAGACCACGGCGGACAGCGCCGTGATCGTCCCCTGCCGGCGGATCATCCCGGCGGCGGCGAGCTCGTCGCGGAGCTCCTGCTCGAAGAGCTTCGCGGTCTGCTCGGCGGCCGCGCGCACCTGCTCCACCGAGAACGTCATCGGCGCCGCGCCGCTCGCGCCCGCCGCGACGAGCGTGTCGAAGAACGCCCCGAGCACCTTGTCCCGCGGGGGCGCGCTGGCCACGAGCTTTAGCACCTGCGGCGCGCTCTTCGCGCCGTCCGTGGCGACGAGCCAGCCCGCGGCCATCGCGACGGCGATGAGCGTGGAGGCGACGCCGCGGTTCTCGTCCCGGAGGTACGCGATCGCCCAGTACTCGTCCGGCTGAGGGATCCAGCCGACCGAGAGCCGCTGCCGCGCGGGCGGCGCCGGCGTGCGGTAGGGCGCGCCCGCCGTCGTCGCGACCGCCGCCGCGCCGCCCGGCCGCGCCGGTGGATCGAGCACGGCGCCGACGACGCGGCGCGCGAGCGCAGCGAAGACGAGGCCGAAGGCCGAGAGCAGGACGTAGAACAAGAGGAACGCAGGCCCCGACTCCATGTTGAACGGGAAGAAATCGAAGGTCTCGTGGATCATCGCGCCACCTCGTGATCTTCGAGCCGATCGACGTCGTCCACCGCCCGCGCGAGCAGGTCGGTCAGCGCCTCGTACGCCGCGCCCGGCGCCTCGTGGGCCCGCTGGAGCGGGGCGACGTCGACGCCGAGCAGCTTGCCCGACTCGGCGAGCACCGTGCCGAGATCGTCGCCCCGCTCGACGCCGCGCAGGCCGAGCAGCGCGTGCAGCGGGCCGCGGATCTGCTTCACCTTGCGGAGCACGGCGCCCCTCAGGGCGTCCTCGGAGCCCATCCCGTCCACCACCGCGCGCCGGAGCCGGATCTGCGCCTCGCGGAGCTCCTGCTCGACGCGGAGGCGGCGGTTCTTGCCGTCGATCACGAGCGCCGAGAACGGGTCGCGGCCCGAGAGGAGCACGTGGCAGCGGCGGATGTCGTCGTAGAGCAGCGGGAACACGTCGGCGGCCCGCGGGATCTCGGCGGCGGTGAGGATCATCGCCTCGATGCGGGCCGCGTAACGCGCGAGCTGGAGCGCGTTGGCGATCGCGTCGAGCTGCGCGCGCGAGGCCTCCCGGAGCACCAGCATGAGATCCACGTCGCTCTGCCCGTCGCGGTAGCCGCCGCGCGCGGCGCTGCCGTAGAGGAGCAGGCACTCGAGATCGTCCCCGAGCGTCCGCGCGAGGCTCTCCTTGAGCTCGACGAGCCGCGCCTGCACCGACGCCGGCAGCCGGGAGACGGCGCTCCCCTCCGCGATCGATCCCTGGTTCATGCGTCACCTGCGCGTCTCGACGAGCCGGACCTCGGCGCTCGAGCCCATCCCCTTCACGGCCCAGATTACCCGACCTCCGGGCAATCGCTCCCGGCGAACGAACGGCAGGCGCCTCGGCCTGACGCTGCCGTCGGCCGCGGGGCCGACGAAGCGGGCGCGGAGGAGCAGCCGGTCGACGCTCGCGTCGGGCGCGAGCCGGGCGTCGGCCTCCGCGGCAGCGGCGATCCGGATCGCGTCGGCGACCGCGGTCAGGCGCCCGGCCCGCGGCGACGCCTCGACGCAGCGGGCCGCGAGGCGCTCCACGACCTCGCGGTGGCACGCGAGCCGCGGCAGCAGCGGCAGCGCGTCGTCGACGCGCTTGCGCTGGAGGATCGCGCGCGACCGGGCGATCTCCCCGGGATCGAACGGCCGCGCGGCGTCCGGCGCCGGGTCGCGCTGGGCGGTGAGCAGCTCCGCGACGTGCGCCTGCGCCAGGGCAAGCGCCGCCGGCGGATCGGAGGAGCCCGGCGGATCGGAGGAGCCCGGCGGCAGCGCGCGGGCGGCGGGCCGCGCGGCGTCCGACGTCGGGTGGCGCGGCGCGGCCCCGGCGAGCGCCCGGGCGGTCGCGATCTCGGCCGCGAGCGCGGCGAAGGGCGGGAAGGCGGCGTCGCGCTCGAGGAGGACCGGGACCGGGCCGGTGCGGGAGAGGACCGCGGCGAGCAGGGCGAAGACCGGCTCGGGGACGGGGTGAGCGTGCGTGTCGAAGTAGAAGCCGTGCTCGCGGACGCCGCCGGCGAGGTGGATCATCGCCACGCGCTCGAGCGGATAAGAGCGGGCGAGCTCTCCCGGATCGACGCCGGCGTTGACGGCGTTGGCGTAGACGTTGCCGATGTCGAGGAGGAGGTCGCAGCCGGTGCGGGCGACGATCTCGGCGTAGAAGGCCCCCTCGTCGAGGGCGTCGCCGGGGAAGCGCAGCGTCCACGCCGCGTTCTCGAGCAGCAGCGGGATGTCCGGCAGCACCCGCCGGGCCGCGGCGACGTTCCGCGCGACGACGCGGGCCGCCTCGAGCGTGTACGGCAGGGCCGTGAGGTGCCCGATCTCCCGGCCGCCGCCGCGCACGAAGGCGACGTGCTCGCTCACGACCGGGGCCGCGAGCTCCCGGCAGAGCGCCCCGAGGCGGCGAGCGCGATCGAGCTCGATGCCCGCGGCGCTGCCGAGCGAGAGCTTCACGCCGTGGGGCACCACCGGCCAGATGCGGGCGATCGCCGCGGCCTCGCGCCGGGCGGCCGGGCTCGCGAAGCACGTCTCCGCGACGACCTCGACGAAATCGACGGTGCGCGGGGCCGCGAGCAGATCGGCGGCGATCTCGGGGCGGAATCCAACGCCGACCAGGCCGACACCGACGAGGCCGACACCAACGACGGGCGGGCTGGGGGCGAGATCCGACAAGCAGGGTGCCTGCCTGAGCTTACCCGGCGGACCGGCTCGCGGAAGGGCCGACGCGGCGGCTTGCCCGGGGCGGCGCTACGGGAGCTCCCATTCCTGCTCGTCCACGCGACACCCGGGCTCGCAGCCCTCACCGTTCGGGTACCAGGTCCTGTACCCGGGCGTGAAGCTCCGCTCGCCGAGGACGGCGCCGTCCCGCCGCTCCGTGACGTCGACGCGCGCAGGCGTGCCGGAGATCGAGATCCCCTGCGTGAACTGCCCGGGGACCGGGACGCAGCTCTGCGAGACGGCGTCGCCTCTCCTCGTCTCGGTGCATGTGGTCACCGGATGAACCTCGACAGAGACGGCCCGGCTGCTGCACTGGGCGGACACGAGCTGGCCGGGCGGCGACGTCCCTGTCCAGCTGTAAGCGCACGAGACCACCTCGCCGTCCACCGTGATCTCGAGCGCGTAGTCTCCTGGTGCCCAGCTCTTGTCCGCCGTCGCGGTGGTGATGTGGAAGCCGTCCAAGCAGGCCATCGCCGTGCATGCCTTGCCCTCGATGCAGCCGGACGTCGCAGCGATCATGGCGAGCCCGGCGAGGAGCGCAGCGGCGTTGCGCGTGCAGGAGTCGAGTCGAACGATGGAATGAAGAAAGCGAATCATGAGCTATCCTTTGTCTGGCGGAAGCCGCCCGCTCGATCGACGCGCCTCAGCGGAACTGGCTGCTCCACTTGCGGAACGTCATGATGCCCTTCTCCCCCGGACACAGGACCGGCTGAGGGCGGTAGATCTTGTTCTCCCAGATCGGGATGTCCTCCTCGAGCTGGCGGCTGACCTCCGCGGCCAGGGCCTCGCCCAGGCGACGGGGGCCGTCGCTCGGGTGCCAGAAGGCGAAACGGACGTCGATGAGCTCGTCGTCCACCGGGGTGACCGTGTTCACGAACAGGAGCTCGGCGATGCCGGTGAAGCGGATCGTCCCGTAACCCATGCCGTGGCCTTCCCAGGTGATCGTGCCGTCGACCACCCGGCCGCCAGGGCCCTTCTGCTTCACCGCCGATCGCGACCGGATGACGTGGCCCTCGATCTCGAGCTCGGTCCGGGGCCGCTCCGACATGCCGTGCACCGTGACGAAATGGGCCGGATCCACGATGTTCTCGAGCGCCTCCTGGACGTGCGTCCGGATCCTCCAGCGCCTGTTCATGCCGGGCGACCACGCCGGCGACCGGGCCTCCGGCAGCGCCGGGATCTCGAACGAAGGCGGCTCGTCCCCGGAGGTGTGGTGGACCAGGATCATCCCGTCGAGCTCACGCACGTCCCAGGAGCGGATCGCCGCCTTGGGAGGAATCGTGTCGGCGTAAGGGATCCGCACACACCTCCCGTTGCCGGAGATCACCCATCCATGGAAGGGACACCGGATCCCGTCCTGCTCGACCCGGCCCCCGATCCCGAGGTGGGCGCCCATGTGGGGACAGTGCGCGTCGAGCACCCGGGCCTCGCCGTCCTGCGTCCGGAACAGCACGAGATCCCGCCCGAAGCAGCGGAGCGGCAGGGGGCCGCCCGCGGACAGCTCGTCCGAGGAGGCGACCTGAAACCACCCTCGCGGGAACGGCGGAAGGGGGATTCGAGCGCTCACGTGGGTCTCCTCACACGCGCGACGTCACCAGCGAGAACGGAGGCGTCCGGCGCTGCAGAGGAGGTCGGGAGCGTTCGCCCGCTGCGGCGACGCCGGGCCCACAGGCCCTGCTCGGTCGGTTCTCGCGGCATGATCTCATCCTACGAGATCCGGGCCCGCCAAGGTACACGGACGGGTGGCGCGCTCGCGGCCCGGGCGCGCTCACGCCGCGGTGCGCCTCGACGCCGCCTCGGCGCAGAGGGCCTGCGCCGCGGCGAGCTCGCTCCTCCGGTACCGCTCGGGGAGCCCGCTCGGCGCGGCGCCGAGCACGTCGCGGGCGTCATCGGCGCGCCCCTGCCGCCGGAGCAGCTCGGCGAGGCGGAGCGAGGCGCGCAGCGTGACCGCGGGCGCGCCCTGCCTGGCCGAGAGCGCGATCGCCTCCCGGAAGCTGCGCTCCGCCGGAAGCTCGTCCCCGCGACGGACGAAGCAGTCCCCCTTGAGTCGGTGGAGCTCCGCGCAGTAGTAGTACTCTCGCTTCGTGTCGGCAGCGTGGAGGCAGTCGTCGAGCCGCACCAGCGCCTCGTCGACGCGCCCGAGCGCCGCCTCCGACTCCGCGATGGTGGAGTTCCAGCACGCCATGGCCCCCCCGCTCCCTGCCGCCATATCCGCGAAGTGCCGCTTTCCCTCCTCTACGTCACCGTCGGCCCACGCGAGCAGGACGCCGGACATGGCCACCAAGAAGGGGAGACGGTTCTCCTCGGCGATGGCTGCCGACTTGCGCGCCGCATTCCGGACTGCGTCACGGTCTGCCCAGCAATGATGCAAAACGGCCATGAAGAGGAGCGCATAACCGATGCTGTTGACGTGGCTCAACTCTTCGGCGAGGGCCAGCGCGCGATCGGCGTGCGACATCGAGTCCTCCAGGTGACCCGTAAACCAGAGGATCAGCCCGAGCGTATCCCGCGCATAGACGCCGAGATCTTGCCCGAACACCAGCGCGGTCTGGCGATGCTGGTCGGGGTCATAGAGCGAGATCGCGCGCTCCACGGCTGCTTGCGCCTCGGCGAAGCGCCCGTCCAGCAAGAGCTGGTTCCCGAGGGCCACGTTCGCGGCGATCGTGTGCTGCACATCCCGGGCTCGCTCGCTCAGCGCCAGGTACCGCTCGGCCAGCGCGAGCGCCTGCTCGGCGTGGCCCTGCTCGTAATGGTAACTGAATAGGCCCCACATCGTCGCGAGGACGTGCGACGCGTCGCCAACGCTGGAGATGAGCTGCTGCGAGCGCTGGACCGTGCTCTCGACCTCGTGGAATCCGCCACCTCGAGTGACCATCAAGGCAGGAACGAGCATGCCGTTGAGCTCGAGCTCCACTTCCGCGCGCTCGCGCGGGTCCTCGATCGCGTCGAGCCAGGAGATCGCCTGGCGAGCGTAAGCGATCGCCTCCGCGTTCAGCGACCGGAGGAGCACGCCCCGCGCCGCCGCCCGCGCATACCTGAGCGCCTCGCGCTTCTGCTCCGCCGCCGCGAAGTGCAGCACGAGCAGCCCAGGCTGCTCCGCGGCGATCCGCGGGAAATGCTCCTCCAGCGTCCGCGCGATGCGGGCGTGCAGCTCCCGCCGCGCGCTCCTGGCCATCGACTCGTAGGCGGCGTCGCGGACCAGGGCGTGTTTGAAGACGTAGGTCGACTGCCGCGCCCGGCGGCGCAGGAGCACGAGGTCGGCTGCGACGAGCCGGCGCAGGTCCTCCTCGACCTCCGGCGCCCCGCGCGGGCTGACCGCGAGCAGCACCTCCGCGCTGAACTCGCGCCCCAGCGCGGCCGCGATCTGCGCCGTCTTCTTCGCGCGGCCGAGCCGGTCGAGGCGGGCTGTCAGCGAGCCGCGCACGGTGGTCGGGATCGACAGCTCCGACGGCGCGCCCGCGAGCGTATACCGATCGCCGCGGTCGACGAGCGCGCCCGACTCCATCACCGCCCGCATCAGCTCCTCGACGAAGAGCGGCACCCCGTCGGTCTGGTCCAGCACCCGCTCGATCACCTCGCCAGGGAGCTGCTTTCCGCGGGTGATGCCGGCGATCATCTCCATCACCTGATGGCTCTCCAGGTGGCCGAGCTGGATCGTGAGCGAGTCGGAGAGCGGCCAGGGCGGCGAGAACTCCGGGCGAGCGGTGAGCAGCACGAAGAGGTGCGCCGACGACGCCGCGTGGAGGAGCAGCGGAATCAGCTCCAGCGTGGTCGGGTCGGCCCATTGCAGATCCTCGATCAGGAGCAGCATCGGCCGCCGCTCCGCCACCTCGACCGACAGCGAGACGATCGCGTCGAGCGTCAGCTCCTTCCGGCGTTGCGGGGACACGTCGCGCGGGGCAGCGCCCTCGGCGGGCGGGAGCGAGAGCAGGGACGCGAGGAGCGGCGTCGTCGCCCCGAGGTCGAAGCCGTGGCCCACGAGCAGCGCCCGGAGCTTGCCCGCCTTCTCGCCGGCCGTCTCTCCCCCGCCGAGGTCGAGCATCTGCTCCAGCGCCTCGCAGATCGGGCGCAGCGCGCTGTTCTGGTGCTCCGGCGCGCAGCGGCACTCGACCCAGGAATGCGCCTCCGCCTGGATGGCGCGGCGCAGCTCCAGCGCGAGCCGGGACTTGCCGATACCCGGCTCCCCCGTGACGAGGACGCTCTGGCCGAAGCCCTCCCGGACATGGCTCCAGCGCTGCTTCAGGAGCGCGAGCTCGTGGGTCCTCCCGACCATCGGCAGCGCGGGATCGAGCTCGCTCGTGGAGGTCGCGGAGCGCTCGCCCTCGACGCGGTGGACCTCGACAGGGACGTCGCCGAGCCCGAGCTTCCGGGCGCCGAGCGCTTCGGTCACGAAGCGGGCGCGAAGCAGAGGAGCCGTGTCTCCGCGGATCAGGACCGCGCCCGGCGGAGCCACCGCGCTCAGGTGCGCGGCGACGCTCGCCGTCGTCCCGACCACGGGCCGCGCGCCGGCCTCGCCGAGCTCGGGGGTGGTCACGAGCCCCGTGTGCACGCCGATCCGGACCTCCAGGGTGAGCCGGGATTCCGCCTCGGTGCGCGCGCTCTGCTCGCGGATCCTGGCCGCGATCTCCAGCGCGCACCGCGCCGCGCGCTCGGCGTCGTCCTCCCCCGCGAGCGGATAACCGAAGTGGAGGAGCACCTGCTCGCCGAGCACACCCGCGACGGTCCCCTGGAAGCGCCGGGCGACCTCGATGCAGATCTCCTGCTGCAGGTGGAGGAGCTCGTCCCGCTCCTCGCCGCCGGCGCCCGTCGATCCGCCCGCCCTCACCTGCAAGAAGCAGCACACTGCCGTGAGCAGGCGGCGCTCGCCCGCCCCGTCGAGCCCGACCAGCGGCCGGTCGCGGGAGACCTCCCCGGCGCGCGCGACCTCCTCCGCCTCCGGCGCCGGGCACGCCGCGGCGGGGGCGTCGGGCTCGGCGCAGGCCGAGAGCCGCCGGGGCAGATGGCTCATGTCGCACGCCTCCAGCTCTCTCAGCACCCCTTCGGCCGTGACCTCGCGCGCCCCGGCGTCCTTGACCAGCACCCGGGACAGGAGGCGGCCGAGCGGGTGGTCCCGGATCACGGCCGGGAGGTGGACCGGCTCCGGGCTGAGCTGCCGCGCGATGATCTCCGTCACCCGCCGCCCGGAGAAGACCGGATGCCCCGCGATGCACTCGAGGAAGACGAGCCCCCAGGAGAAGAGATCGGCGCGCGGCGTCGCGGTCATCCCCCGGAGCTGCTCGGGCGCCGCGTAGGCCGGTGTCCCCACCATCTCGTCGTCGCCGGTGAGGCTCTCGTCGCGCTCGCCGCCCAGCCCCTCCACGGCCGCGCCGATCCCGAAATCGAGCACGAGCGCGTTCCGGCGCGCGCCGGTGGGCAGGATCATGACGTTGGAGGGCTTGAGATCCCGGTGGATGATCCCCTGGGCGTGGGCGCAGGCGAGCGCGTCGAGGACCTGGAGCAGGAGATAGCGCGCCTCTCGCGGATCCAGCGCGCCCTCCTCGTCGAGGACCTCCCTCAGGTTCTTGCCCGGGACGAACTCGAACACCAGGTACATCTGCCCATCATCCATCTGCCCCGAGTCGATGAGACCGACGATGTTCGTGTGGTGCAGGCGCGCGCACATCCGCATCTCCCGCTCGAACCGCGCGACGCGGCGCGCGGCCGCCGCCCCGCCGCGGCCGGCGAGCCGGAGGACCTTGACGGCGACCAGCTGGCCAGTCGCGAGCTGCCGCGCCTTGTAGACCGTCCCGAACCCCCCTGAGCCGATCCTGGACAGGACCTCATAATGCCCCTGGAATGCGGCCTTTATCGGGAGTTCCTCCTCGTGGTAGGTGCTCATCGCTCCGATCCCCAGCGCGCCCTGCGGCGCCGCGCCTCCCCGGGCCGGCCGGCCGCCGGCGCTCAGGCCGCCATGCGAAAGCGCGAGAGGGGCATCCCGTACACCCGCTGCGCGCCCTCGACGTCGACCTCGGTGATCTTCAGGTCCGGGCTCCCCACGCCGCCACAGAAATAGTGCATCACCGATCGAGGATCGTAGGCCGTGAGGTCGATCGTCCGGGACCGGTCCTCCTGCGGGCACACCGGCGGCGCGCCGGTGCGGATGTGCTCGTGGCGGAAGCCGAGCACATGGCCGAGCTCGTGCCGGAGCACGCCGACCGGATCGAACCGGAGCGACGGCGAGAAGAAGCAAGGGTCGACGAGGACCCACCGCTTCTCGACCGGATCGCTCGGGAAGAACGCCACCGCGACGAACCGCCCGCGCGCGTCGTGATGGATCACCGGGAACACGACCCCCTCGGGGCGCCGGGTGCTGCGGTCGAGCTCGGAGACGTGGCGGAACGTCACGCCGCAGGTCTCCTCCCAGTCGCGCGTGGCCGCCATCATGCCGGCGCGCGCCATGGCGTACGTGTCGTCGTCGGGGAAGGTCGCCCTGAGCACGCAATACGTGATCACGAACCCGGGAGGCCAGCGCACGATCTTGCCGTCCTCCAGGATCCCGACGAGCCCCTCGCCGCCGGGGCCGGACGGCACGCTGGGCGGCTCCACGTTGGCGGCGTGATCCACGTAGTCCGCGAGCTGCGCCGCTTCCAGCACGAGGTCGCCCTCGGCAATATAATAGAGCTTCCCGCCGAGCTCGATCGTGGGCAGCTGCGCCTGCAGTTCCTGGACCTTCCGGGCGATCACGGGATCGATGATGTTCATGGCTCCTCCTCGTCGGCTTCAGGGCGGCGACACCACGATCGCGTTCGTCCAGCCGCACAGCAGCGACTTCGGCTCGCAATCGAGGCTGTCAACCCGCAGCGCGTGGACCGCGGGCAACGTGCTGCTCGGGAGCGACAGGTCGACCTCGAACACGGGGACCGAGGCGAGCGTCACCGGCTCCCTCGACGGCCCTCGGCCGGCGCCGCTCACCACGATCGCGAACTGCACCTCGCCCGGCTGATCGAGCCCGAAGCGCGCGTTCATGCCCGCCTCCTTGAGCGCCGACGCCCGCCGGGCCGCCTTCGCCGAGATCGCCTCGGGGAACGACAGCCGGCCTTCCAGGCGAGACACGGGCAGCGAGCCCTGGTGATGGACGCGCACGGTCACGGTGCTGCCCGGCCTCGCCTCGATCCGCTCCGGCCACAGCAGGGTGGCGCCGGTCTGCAGCTTGCGCTTCAGGAACGCGGACTCCAGGCCGTCGAGCAGCACGTTCGCGAAGCACCGGCCCTCCGGGGGCAGCGAGGCAGGGAGCTCGCAGAGCGCCTTCCAGGCCCTCTGCCGCAGCTCCTCGTCGTGGTCGTCCAGCGGGTCGAACGCGGCGGGCGCGGCGTGCAGGAAGTCGAAGAGCGGCTCCGGGCTCGACGCGCGGAAGAGGACCGGCGCCGCCCAGCTCGGCGGGTAGGCCTTGTGCGCGAACATCTCCTCACGGCCCGCACGGACCGCCCGCTCGACGTCCCCCGGGCTCTGCTGGAGCAGGCTGCGGATGAACGCCTGGAGGAAGCGCTCGGCGTCCGTCGTCTCGAGCCGGTGGCGCATCCCGATCGCGCAGTCCACGCCGGAGGCGCCGTGGATCAGCGACTGCGCCACGCTCTGGCAGCCGCGCATCCACTGCGGGAGCCGCTGCTTCAGCGCGTCGCTCGCCGCCGTCGTGCAGCCCGCGAGCACCACGACCGGGATCGGCCGGTTCTGCAGCTCGCTCCGGATCTGATCGGCGCGGATCGGGTTGGCGTAGGAGCTGCCGGCGACCTCGAACTGGAGGACGCCGATCGGGGGGAAGCCCTCGAACCCGACGTCCTGAAGGTCGCCGTGCCCGAGGTAAATGAGCAGGCTGTAGCTCGTGTCGCGCAGCTCGGCGCGGAAGGCGTCGTAGGTGACCGGCCGCCGGTCGCCCGCCTCGCTGCTCAGGACCGTCACCTCCACCACGTCGGCGAGGCCGCGCTCGCGCGCGATGTCGAGGATGCGCTCGCGCACCGGCAGCACGGGCGGCACCATGCCGCCGAGGTCTCCGGGGTTCGTGCGGACGAGGAGGACGCGGAAGGGCCAGCTGCGGCGCTGCGCCGGCCACGGCGCGGCGCTGCGCCGCTTCAGCGAGTGGACGATGGCGCGCACCCAGGGCTGGAGCGCCAGCGGATCCGCGCCGAACTTGAGCAGCTCGAAGGGGATGTCAGCGAGGTAGGAGGCCACCTCGGGGTGCGGCCGGATGACGATCCGGAAGGGCTGCGTCGCCGCGCGGAGCGCCGTGCCGAGGTGGCCGCGCAGGTCGTTCTGGAGGAGCCAGTCGGTGACCTGCGCGGCCACGGTCTCGGTCATCCGCTCCGAGCCGTAGCCGCTCCGCAGCTCGTCGAGATCGGCGGGCAGGAGGCTCGGCAAAGACCGCTCGACCTCGTCGTCGATGGGGGCGAGATCGGGGGCGTGGACGCACAGCCGGAGGCGCGCCGCCCCGCCGGGCTCGATGTCGACCACGAACTCGGGATCTCTCATGATTTCAAGTCCTTGAGCAGGCGCTCGCTCGACTCGTCGACCACCTCGTCGAGGCGGGACTGCCGCTTGTGCTCCTCCGCGATGGCGCTCGTGCCGGGGAAATCGAGGCCGAGCGACGCATAACGGGTCTCCAGCCGCCGGGCGGCGTCGAGCAGATCGCGGGTGATCGAGAGATCGGCGGTCACCTGCGCGACGGTGAGCAGCACCTGGTCGGCCGGGGTCTGCCCGGTCCCGGCCGTCGTCCAGACCGGGCAGCGCAGCGCCGGATCGTCGGGCCGGCAGAACTGGCGGCCGAGGCGGTGGCGGAGGAACACGACCACCGGCGTCACGAGCGGGCGCTGCGCGGCGCTCGACATCGCCTCCTCCACGTCGAACGACGCCGCGAGCCGCTCGTAGAAGGCGCGCCAGAAGTCGCGGCTCACGGGCGGGGACATGGGGCCGATCTGCGCGACGATCGTCGGCCCCTCGCCGCTGTCGTGGCCGAAGCGGGCGAAGGCGTGGAACACGGTGGGCATGCCGAGGTGGCCGATGCGCGGGCTCTCCGGCGGGGTGAGCGCGAGGACCGCGACCCTCGATCCGCGCAGCATGGCGGCGAGCTCGCGCGGCGAGATCGTCGCGTCGTCGTCGCCGGAGAGATCGAGGAGCCCCTCCAGCCCGAAGGGGACGACGCCGTCGGCGACCAGGTGGAGCACCTCGCACCCCGCGGCGATCGCCTCGGCGATCGCCTTGCTGGGATCGTCCTGCTCGATCCAGACGACCTCGATCCCGGGGCCCAGGCTGCCCAGCGCGTCCGACAGGGCGACCGGCGCGCCGCCGGCCGGGTCGATCACGGCGATGCGCAACGGCTCTCCGTCGGGCACGGGCAGCGGTGGCGCGGCCTTGCCCGGGCTCCCCCGGACGATGGAGAAGCGGGGCGGCCGGCGCCCCCCGAGCTCGAGGATCTCCCAGGGCAGATCCTCGAGCTCGGGTGACTGGCTCGACCACCAGAGGCGCAGGCGGCGCTCCGGCCGCGGCTTCAGCTGCAAGAGGCCGCGGAGGCCGCTGGAGATCGCGCCCCCGCCGCGGCGCCGCAGCTCGAGCATGGACTCCTCTCCTCCATAAAAGAGGCTCAGGTACTCGCCATAACTGAGCCAGGTGACGGTGATCTCTTCATGGCCGATGAGCGGCAAGCCCCCGACCTCCGGGGGCGGCGCGCCGCTGCCGGAGGCCGGCTCGACCTTGCCGAGCTCCACGGGCAGGGGGAGCTTCGTGTAGATCCACGCATCGTAGTGCCAGGGCACGCCCCCGCCGGACGTCATACGCGCGCTCGGGGCGGACCCGGGCTGGCGCTCCGACGGGGCCATACGGACGACGATCTCGTGGTACCGGTGGAGCGGCGCGGCAGGGCCCTTGGTCATTCAACCCTCTCCAGCGAAGATCGGCGGTGGGGCTCCGGTGACACCGTGCGTGGTGTCGCGTGCGGAATCACGCGTGGAATCGCGCGTGGAACCGTTCGCGAGGTCGTCCGTGAGCGCGCCCGTGAAATCGATCGACCGCGCCAGCCGGGCGTAGAACGCGGCGCGCTGCGGCGGCACGGACGCCCTGCCCGCCAGCAGCGGGGGCCGGGGAATGGCCGCGAAGAACTCCATCGCGCGCTGCTGGACGGCCGCGAGCTGCTCCGGCGACGCGCTCGCGCCGATCGCGAGCTGCGCCGCGATCGGCACGAGGCGGTGCGGGAAATACGAAGGTTTGTCGGGCGACGGCCGGAGCTCGCCGCGCTCGAGGAAGCACGCGAGCGGGCCCGCGCGCTTCACGTCGCTCGCGGCGTCCGGGTGGAGCTCCGCGACCGCGCGGCCGCCGAGCGCCTTCAGCTTGCTCCCGAGCGCCGCGCCGGCGATCGCGTCGAGGTCGCCGAGGAACGGCGGGAGCCACGGCGGCGCGCGCAGCGCGCGACAGGCCTCGTCCATCCGATCGGCCGCGTCCGCGAGCGGCGCCACGCCGAGCCTGCGCAGCATCGCGCCGAGGAGCGGCACGCGGACCATGGGGTGCGGGTGCGGGTCGTACTTGTCGAGCTCCCCCTGCTGCTTCCCCGACGCGAGCACGAGCAGCAGCGAGGAGAGCGCCATCGCGAAGCCGGCGTTGCCGAGCAGCACGCCGATCGCGTCGGCGAGGATCTCCTTCGTCCACCCGTACCAGACGTCCTGTCGCTCGGACGGGATCTTCCCGTCCATGCCAAGGAGCATCGCCCGGGCCAGCTCGCCCGAGATCCCGAGATCCTGATCGACGTTGTGGCCGACCTCGTGGCAGAGCAGCGGGAGCAGCCAGGCGCACTCGGTGTGATCGGACGGCAAAAGCACCATCGGGATCGGCAAGCGGAGGTCGCGGTAGCGCCGGAGCGAGCTGCGGACGACGTGGAGGGGGTTCTGGCGGCTCACGGTGACGGGGGAGTAGTGCGCGTCGAGGCAGACCAGCGGCGGCTCGCGCAGCCCCTCCCTGGGGACGAGCTCCCAGTTGCGCGCCCTGCGCATGCAGGCCTCGTAGCAGTCGGCGGCCACGAGATCGGCCGCGTCGAGCGGGGGGGCGAGCGCCGGCTGCGCCCGCTGCGCGAGCGCCTGAGAGAAGATGCTCCATACCCCGTTCGCGCTCGCGATCTCGACGAGGAGCGCCCCCACGCCGTCCGCGAACTCGGCGTCGGACAGATCCGCGGAGAGCCGGCCCAGGATGCCTCGCTGGCGCTCGATCAGCTCGTCCATGAGGATCTTCAGCGCGTGCAGCTGGCTCGCGTGGATCCCGAAGCCGCCGGCGTTCGCCGCGGCGGCCGCCTCGAACCGCTCGACGTCGCGCGGGAGCACCGACGCCCGGCGCGCCAGCTCGGCAATCGTCCTGGCTCGCAGACTGGACAAGGATTCCTCCTCCCCTCCGGAGTGCTTAACGGCACCCTCGGCGATGTAAAGTGCGCCTCGCCGCCTGATCGCTTGTTGCACCAGCCCGGCCGCGCGGCGCTCGCGGATGAGACGCCGCGCGAAGCGCGTTGCGTTGCGGGTCGATCGCGGGGCGCGCGGCGCAAAGCGACCTGGACATGCACACGAGGCCGCGCGGCGGAGCGCGCGCCGGAGGGGCCCGCCGCGCGACGAGCGCCGTGCTAGAGCTCCCGGCCAGGGGGGTAGTTGGTGAATGGCAGACAGGCGCCCTGCGCTGAAGCATCACCTGCGGGCCGAGCCTTGCGGCGAGGAGACACTGTATCTGCTCGGCGAGCGGGCGCGGTTCATGCTCCGCGGTCGGGCCTACCGGCTCCTCGGACCGTTGCTCGACGGACACCGGACGACGGCCGAGCTCGTCGCCGCGCTCGCGGGTGAGGTGTCGGCCGCGGAGATCCATGACGCCCTGAGCCGGCTGGAGGAACGCGGCTATCTCGCCGAGGCCATGGACGCCCCCTGCGTCGCCGGGTTCTGGCAGGCGATCGGGGAGGACGCGCGGCGCGCGGCCGAGCGGCTCGCCGCCGCGCCGGTCTCGGTGATCGCGGCGGGGGCCGAAGATCCGCGGCCGGTCGCCGGCGCGCTCTCGGAGGCGGGCATCGCCGTGCACACCGACGCTCCGCGCGGCGGTGACACGCTCGTCGTCGTCGTGACCGGCGATTACCTCGACGCCGAGCTCGACGCCTGGAATCAACGGGCGCGGCGAGAGGCCGTCTGCTGGGTCCCGATCAAGCCCGGCGGGGTGGAGCCCTGGATCGGCCCCGTGTTCCGGCCTGGATCGGGGCCGTGCTGGGCCTGCCTGGCGCACCGGCTGCGCCACAACCGCCCCGTGGAGACCTACCTGGAGCGGCGCCGCGGCCTCCCTGGCTCGCCGCTGCCGCCCCTCGTGGGCCTGCCCGCCGGCCGCGGCGCGGCGCTCGGCCTCGCCGCCGTGCTCGTGGCCCGCTGGATCGCGGCCGGCGGCGCCGGCCTGCTCGACGGCCGGCTCGTCTCGCTCGACCTCTCCCGCGCAGAGACCGGCCAGCACGTGGTGACGCGGCGCCCTCAGTGCCCCGCCTGCGGCGATCCGGCGGCCGCCAGCGCGCGCGCGGCCGCGCCCGTGCGGCTCGAGCGGCGCCCGAAGCGGTTCACGGACGACGGCGGCCACCGCACCGCCTCGCCCGAGGAGACGTACACGCGCGCCCGGCACCTCGTCAGCCCGATCAGCGGGATCGTCGCGAGCCTCGGGCCGCTGGAGGGACGCGATCACCCGCTCCGGCCGGTCTACGGGGCCGTCTACCGCGTCTGCCCCGCGGCGGGCTCGCCGTCGTTCGACGACTTCCACCGCGCGAGCGGCGGCAAGGGCAAGACCGCCGCGGAGGCGCGCGCGGGCGCGCTGTGCGAGGCCATCGAGCGCTGCAGCGCCACCTTCGAGGGTGACGAGCCGCTGATCCGCGCGCGCCGCGCCGAGCTCGGGGGCGCCGCCCTCCATCCGCACGACCTCCAGCGCTTCAGCGAGGCGCAGTACCGTGACCGGAGGGCGATCAACGCCCGCACGCCGGATCCGCGGCGGCACGTCCCGCTCCCCTTCCGCGAGGAGGTCGCCATCGACTGGGCTCCGGCGTGGTCGCTCACGCGCGAGGAGCGCCGCTACCTGCCGGCCGCGTATTGTTACCTGCACCTGCCGGTGCCCCCCGGGGAGCGGTTTGCCACGTTCAACCCGAGCGGGCACGCGGCGGGCAACTGCCTCGAGGAGGCGATCCTCCACGGGTTCCTGGAGCTCGTGGAGCGCGATGCGGTCGCGCTCTGGTGGTACAACCGCGCGGCGAGGCCCGCCGTCGATCTGCGGAGCTTCGAGGAGCCTTATTTCGAGGCGCTCGAGGGCCACTACCGCGCTCTCGGCCAGCGCCTCTGGGTGCTCGACGTCACGACGGACCTCGGCGTCCCCGCGTTCGTCGCCGCGGCGCGGGCGGCCGGCGCCGGCCGGCTCACCCTCGGCTTCGGCTGTCACCTCGAGGCGCGGCTCGGGGTGCAGCGGGCGCTCACGGAGCTCAACCAGCTCTTCGACCCGCAGCCTTCCGGGCCGGCGAGCTCGCAGGACGCCACCCCCGAAGGCGCGGGCTACCTGCTGCCCGCCGCGGGGGCTCCGCCGCGGCGGCGCGACGATTTCGAGGGCGCGAAGGCAGGCGATCTGCTCGATGACATCGCCGGTTGCGTCGCGCGCGCGGCCCGCGCCGGCCTGGAGGTCGTGGTGCTCGATCAGACGCGGCCGGACACCGGGCTCTCGGCCGTGAAGGTGGTCGTGCCCGGGCTGCGGCACTTCTGGCCTCGCTTCGGGCCAGGGCGCCTGTACGACGTCCCGGTCCAGCTGGGGTGGCTGACCCGGCCGACGCGGGAAGAGGAGCTCAACCCGGCGCCCCTCGTCGTGTGACGGGAGAGGCGGCGGACGGAGGGGGAAACGTATGCGCGACGGACATCGGATCCTCGACGCGGATCGCCATGTCATCGAGCCCATCGATCTCTGGAGGACCTATCTCGAGCCGGAGTTACGCGCGCACGCGCCCTACTACGCGGCCTTCGGCGACGGCGATCCTGCCGGCCGCGCGGCGTCCGCGGGCCCGGGGGGGCGCTTGCCGCTCCCGCCGCAGCCGATGGTGGACGGGAGGCCGCTCTACCGCCGGTTGAGCGCGCGGGCGGCCCGGGAGCTCGCGGCGGCCGTCGTCCGCCGGGCGGCGCCGCCCGGCCCGATCGAGCAGCCCGAGACGCACCTCGCCGAGATGGACGCGGAGGGGATCGACGTCGCCTTTCTCTACCCCACGTTCGGCCTGCTCCTGCTCGGCCTTGATTGGCTGGATCCGGCGCTCGCCGTGGCCTACACGCGGGCCTACAATACCTGGCTGCGGGGCTTCTGCGATCGCGCCCCGGAGCGCCTCCGCGGCGTGGCCCTGATGAGCCCCCAGGATCCGGCGCGGATGGTGGTCGAGCTCGCGCGCGCGGCCGCGCTCGGGTTCCGCGCCGTCGTGATCCGGCCGAACCCGGTCGGGGGGCGGACGCTCGGGGATTCCGCGTACGAGGCCTTCTGGGCCGAGTGCGAGCGGCGCGCGATCGCGGTCGCGGTCCACGAGAGCGCGCACGCCTACCTGCCTGCCGCCGGCGCCGATCGCTTCCACAGCCGCTTTGCGCTGCACGCGTGCTCGCACCCGATGGAGCAGATGATGGCGCTGCTCGCCCTGATCGAGGGCGGCGTGCTCGAGCGCCACCCGGGCCTGCGGGTGGCGTTCCTCGAGGCCGGGTGCGGGTGGGTGCCTTACTGGCTCTGGCGCCTCGACGAGGTCGAGTACCGCCACCTGGCCGGCGAGGTCGCCCCGCACGTCCTGCGGGAGCCCTCGGCCTATTTCCGCCGCCAGTGCTTCGTCTCCATCGAGCCCGACGAGCCCTACCTCGCGGAGGTCGTCCCCCGCATCGGAGAGGACAATCTGCTCTTCGGCACGGATTATCCCCACCTGGATCACGACTCGGGCCTCGTCGGACAGGCGCTCGCGCTCCGCCGCGCGCTGCCGGGCGAGAGCGTCCGCAAGCTCCTCTGGGACAACGCGGCCCGCTTTTACGGCGTCGAGGGGTGAATCCCTGCACGCTGGCAGCGTCAGCACGTGAAGGCGAGCGCGCCGCTGGGCCCCGAGAGCTCCGCCAGCGCGACCGCCTGCTCGGCCAGCGCCGGGCGGGGCGGAATGTACAGGGTGAACTCCGCCTTGGAGAGGCGAGAGGCGTCGCGCCGTGCAACCAGATCCCGCGGGTGGCGCTCCGCCGAATGGCCCTCCGGTACGTCACGGATCAACAGGTGAATCGTCCGAGGGAGCTCGTAGTCGCAGAACTGTCGAAGAAAGTGCCTCGGATCGCTCCTCAGCAGCTCCAGCTTCGCCGGGTCCGCCCACACGATCGCGAGGGCTCGCAGGCAAGCGGACTCGAGCTCGTCGGGATTGTTCGCGTCGAAGGCCTGCTCGAGCGCAAGCGCCTGCTCGCTGATGCTCGGGTGGAGTGAGCCGTCCGCGCCCTCAAGCTCCGTCACGGCGTCTCGCGCATCGGCCAGACGGTCATCTGTAGCAGCTCCGTTGTTCAACATGGCCCCTCCTCTGCAGGGCGACCAGCGGCGCCCTCTGCGTTGATCCTAGCGCCGTGCGCCTTTCGCCGGGAGGCCCCCGTCGGTCGCCGGAGCCCTAGCCCCCGCCGGACAGCTCTCCGAGGAGCCTCCGTGCCTCGATGAGCTCGGGCATGGTCGCAGGCTCGTCGGGTGAACCGCAGATCTCGCCCAGCAGCGTTCGTCCCTCGTCCCGCCGTCCTTGCGCCAGCAGCACGCGGCAGAGCGCGACCGTCGCGCGGGTTTCGAGCAGCCGCGCGCCCTGCGTCCGCGCGACCGCGATCGCCCTTTGCAGGCACGCCTCGCCCTCGGGCGCGCGAGGAGCATAGGCGAGCACCGAGGCGGCCTTGAGGCGACAGAGCTCGGGGACATAGTACACTTCCCCTGTCTCCTCCGCGAGCCGCAGGCCGCGGTCGAGCCGCTCGATCGCGGCCTCGTGCTGCCCGCGCTCGGCCTCGAGCTCGGCCGCGAGGGATAGGTAATAGGTCCTGCCGAGCAGGAACTCGCGGCTTCGGAGCGGCTCGGTCTGGAGCAGCCCATCGAGGTCCCCCGCCGCCCAGCAGCGGAAGGTCGCGCAGTACTCGCTGTACCTGAACTTTTTCCGCTTCGTCTGCTCTTCCAGGCGACGGCTCTCCTCAGCGACCTTCTCCCGATCCCGGCCGAAGTGGCGCGCCATGATCAGGAAGATCGATGCCTGCCAGAGGCTGGGGGGATGATCCAGCTCGCGGGCCCACGCCACGACGCGCTCTCCCAGCGCGATCGCTTCCTTGGGGTAACCCAGCAGGCAAAGCACCAGCACGAGCGTGGCTTCGGCCAGCGCCCTGGAGTCCATGCCATAGAGGAATGCGTGCCTGCGGTGCGCCTCGTCGTCATACAGTGCCACGGCGCGCTCGAGGTGCTGGCGGGCCTCCCGCAGCTTGCCCTCGATCCACGCGCAGTGTCCGAGGAGCGGCAGCGACCAGACCAGCTGGCCGGTGTCGCCCGACCGCTCGGCCATGTTCACGAGCCGCTCCGCGAGCTGCCGTGCCTCGGGCCGGTGGTTGCGCTGGTGGTGGTACGCGCACATCGCCCACAGCGTGGGCGAGGTAAGCGGCGTGTCCCCCAGCATATCGTTGAGCTCCTGGCAGCGGCCCACGGCCGCCATGAGCTCCGAATCCATGTGTCCCCGGCTGTCGAGCAGCGCCTGGATCAGCAGGTTGCTGAGCCGCAGCTCCGCGTACGCGCGCTCCCGCTCGTCCGGAATGGCCGCGAGCCACCCCAGCGCGTCCTTGATGTGCGCGACCGCCTCGGCGTCCTGGTCGATGCCGCCCGGCCAGTTCAGCGCGCGCTCGGCCGCGCGTTCGGCGTAGCCGATCGCCTTCGGCTTCTGTCCCGCGGCCGCCCAGTGGCGCGCGAGCAGCTCCGGCCGCGCCTCGACGATCTCCGGGAAGCTCTCCTCGAGCGCCCTGGCGACGCGGGCGTGCACCCATCGCTGCGCCCGCCGCGGGAGCGACTCGTACGCCGCGTCCCGGAGCAGCACGTGCTTGAACGTGTAGAGGGTGCCGCTCGCCCGCGGCTTGCCGTGGATGAGGTCCGCGGCGATCAGCACGTCCAGATCCTCTCTCACCGCGCTCTCGCCGCCCTGGCTCACCGCGGCGAGCAGCTCGCAGGTGAACTCCCGGCCGAGCACGGCCGCGATCTGCGCCGTCTCCTTGGCCCTGCCCAGCCGATCGAGGCGGGCCGCCAGGAGCGCCCGCAGCGACGTCGGGATCGCGATCTCCGAGAGCGGCGCCGACAGCACGTAGCGCCCTGCCTCCTCCCGCAGGGTCCCCGACTCGAGCACCATCCGGGTCAGCTCCTCGACGTGGAGCGGCACGCCGTCGGCCCGGCGCACGATCTGCTCCAGCACGGCCGCGGGCAGCGCCCGGCCGCCGGCGATCTGCTCGACCATCCGCTGGACGTGCGCCCGGTCGAGCCGGCCGAGCTGGATCTGCAGCATGCCCGACGTCGCCCAGGGGGGAGCGAACTCGGGCCGCGCCACGAGGAGCGCCAGCACCCGCGCCGAGGGCACCTCCCCCACGAGCGCGCCGAGCCACTCGAGGGTGGCGGCGTCCGCCCAGTGCAGGTCCTCGACGAGGAGCAGCATCGGCCGCTCCTCCGCCATCTCGAACACGAGGGAGAGCAGCGTCTCGAACGTCTGCCGCCGCTGCCGCAGCGGCGGATCCGCGGCCGGCGTGTACCGATCCGAGAGCGGGATGGACAGCAGCGCCGCCAGCAGCGGCACCGTCTCTTCGAGGCGGAAGTGGTACCGGGAGAGCAGCGCCTCGAGCGCGTCGAGGTTGTCCCTGGAGCGCTCGTCGGGGCCGATCCCGACGAGGCGCTCGAGCAGATCCACGATCGGGTGGAGCGCGCTCTTCCGGCGGTCGCTCGAGCAGCGGCACTCCAGGCAGGCGTGCGCCTCGCGCCGCAGCCTGCGCACGAGCTCCAGCGCGAGCCGGGACTTGCCGATCCCCGGCCCGCCGGTCACGAGCACGCTCTGCCCCGTCCCCTGCCTCGCCTGGCCCCAGCGCTGGATCAGCAGGTCGATCTCCAGCTCCCGCCCGAACAGCGGCGCCATGTCCTCGCCGGAGCCGGTCCGGTCCGGCGCGGGAAGCTCGTCGTTCAGCCGGTAGACCCTGGCCGCGCCGGTGCCTTCCAGGCCGACGCACGCCCTCGTCTCCTCGCAATCGAAGACGCCGCGGAGGATCTGGTGGGTCTCTCCGCTGACGACGACGGCGCCCGGCGCCGCAGCCGCGCTCAGGCGCGCGGCCGTCTGCAGCGTCACCCCGAGGTGCTGGACGTGCTGCTGGCCCTCGCGAGCGACCACGAGGCCCGTGTGGATGCCCGCGCGGAGCGCGACGGAGATCCCGCGCTCCGCCTCCAGGCGGGCGCTCCGCGCGCGGATCTCGGCCGCGATCTCGAGCGCCGCGCGGGCGCCGCGCCGGGCGTCGTCCTCGTGCGCCGCCGGGTAGCCGAAGTGCAGCAGCACCTGATCGCCGAGCGCGCATTCGAGGCGCCCGCCGTGCCGCCGCGCGACCTCGTCGCAGAGCTCCAGCAGCTCGCCGAAGAGCTCGTCGACCTCGTCGACGTCCACGGCCGCGAGCCCCGGCCCCGCGAGTGTCAACGCGCAGCAGACCGCCGTCAGCGGCCGCCGCTCTGCCTCGATGGCGCGCGTCGCCGGCGCCTCGAGCGTCGTGGCCGCGGAGCCCCGCGCGAGCTCGCCGGACGCCTCGGGCGTCGCGGCCGCGGAGCCCCGCGCGAGCCCGCCGGGCGCCTCGGGCGTCGCGGCCGCGGAGCCTCGCGCTCCCGCGCGCGCCGTGGGCCGGCCCGTCTCCGCTCTTCCCTCGCCTGCCGGCGCGTCGTCCGGGTGTGTCAGCGCGCCGCGGCTCAAGCCGTCGACGCTGCACGCGTCGAGCTCGCGCAGGAGCCCGTCGGCCGTGACGGAGCGCGCCGCGATGTCCGCCTGCGTGGCCCGCCGGAGGAGCGCGCCGAGCGGGTGATCGCGGAGCGCGGCGGGGATCCGGATCGCGCCGGCGCTCGCCTGCTCGAGCGCGCCTGACGCCAGGGATCTACGGGTGACGGCGGGTTTGCCCGTGAGGCACTCGAGGAACACGAGCGCCCAGGAGTACAGATCCGAGCGCGCCGTCGGCGGGAACCCGCGGAGCTGCTCCGGCGCCGCGTAAACGGGCGCGCCGAGGGGCCTTTCGCCGGAGCCGGGCGCCGCCTCGCCGTCCTCCCGCACGCCCGCGGCGACCACGCCGCTGCAGAAGCCGATCACCAGCGCGTTCCTCCGCGCCCCCGTGGGCACGACCACGACGGCCGCGGGGCACATCTCCCCGTGGACTACGCCCAGGCCGTGCGCGCAGCCGAGCGCGTCGAGGACCTGGAGCATGAGGTGGCGTGCCTCCTGCGGCCCGAGGGCCCCCTCGTCCGCCAGGAGCTCGGAAAGGTTCTGCCCGGGCACCAGCTCGAAGACCGTGTAGAGCTGGCCCTGCTCGGTCTGCCCTGCGTCGATGAGCCGGACGATGTTGGGGTGGTGGAGCCGCGCGCAGAGGCGCACCGAGCGCCGGAGGCGCGCTCCGCGCCGCCGCGCGAGGTCCTCGCGGCGCCCCGCGCCGTCCACGGGCATCATCCTGACGGCGACCAGCTGCCCGGTGGCGCGCTGGCGCGCCTTGTAGAGCTCGGCGGAGCGATCCTTGGCCAGCAGCGAGACGAGCTCATACCGGCTCAGGAACGCGGCGTCCGCAGCGGCGTGCTCAGCGCTCATCGTGGCGATCGTATAATGTCCCGCCGCCCTCCCGGCGCCGGGTCGTCACCGGAATCGGGACGCAGCGCGGCGAGCGCCGAGCGGGCGCCCGCTCTCGAGCGTTTGCCCCTGCGAGGCCGGGCAGGCGCTCACGTCATGGGACGAGGGGAGCGGAGCTCAACCGAGCCAGCCGAGGACATCCTCGTTGAACTTCTCGGGGTTCTCCAGGAACATGAAGTGGCTGCCCCCCTCCGAAGCACCGAAGAGGATGAGGTCGGCCCCGGGGATGTTGTCGGCGACCCACTCCTGGGAGATGGGGCTGAAGATGCTCGCCTCCCCGCCGATGACGAGCGCCGGCACGTCGATGAGCGGGATCGTGTCCCTCCAGTCCTGCGCGGCCTGGTCCACGAGCAGCTTGGCGGCGTACTCGCGAGGGAGCTTCAGGTTCTCCTCGACGACGGCGGCGAGCCGATCCGCCGGGTAATCCGGGCTGAAGAGGCTGGCCACGAGGCCCTGCGTCGTGGCGATCCCGTCGGGCCCGCGCAGCGCGGCGGCCGTGGTGTAGAGCGCCTCCGGGGTGAACAGGGCCCCCGCCTCGATCCGCTCCTCCTCGGACCAGTCGGGCCAGACCGTCATCGCCGGGCCGACGTCGACGA
Source organism: Sorangium cellulosum (assembly GCF_002950945.1). GTDB lineage: Bacteria > Myxococcota_A > Polyangia > Polyangiales > Polyangiaceae > Sorangium > Sorangium cellulosum_E. The sequence continues at coordinate 3,053,737 of NZ_CP012673.1, read as the reverse complement.
GGATCAAGCGGTCCAGGAAGCGACCGCCGTAGTTGCTCCAGTAGCTGTAGAGCGTGCCGCAGCCCATCGAGTGGCCGAGGGCGGTGACGTTCTTGAGCCCGAGGCCGCGGAGGAACTCGTAGAGATCCCGGCTGAACCGCGCCATGCGGTAGCCGTGCGCGGGTTTGTCCGACTCGCCGTGCCCGCGCCAGTCCAGCACGAAGACGTGGTAGTGCCTGGCGAAGGCGCGGATCTGAGACTCGTAGAGGGCCGCCGACTGCGACCACCCCGGCAGGAGGAGCAGGGGCTTGCCTCGCCCCGCCTCCAGGTAGTTCAGCGTGACCCCGTCGCTCGTCGTGAACGACCTGGATCGGACGCGCGGCGCCGCGGACGCCTCCCCCCCGAGGAGGTGCGCCGTCGCGAGCCCCGCGCCGACGCCCACGGCGTGCTTCAGCACCTGACGGCGCGTGGGAGGCGTGGTGGACGGCGAGGGTGCTGTCTTCTTATCGGTCATGGCGATCGATCTCCACTGCTGGCCGCGCGCACACGGGGGTCGAACCCCGGAACACAAGGCGCGGCTACGGCTAAAAGGAAGCATCTCGGCGCGACCGCTCACAGGTCGGAAGTGACGACTGCAAGCGAGCGCGCCACCGCGTAGACTGCTCACGATCCCCACTCGGTCGCAAGCGGGTAAATCCTGTTAACAATGAAAAAGTAACCAGATCTCCGACACCGCATCACCACGCGCGAGAGCGCGGCAACTCGATGTCACACGGCGCGCTTCCTCTGTATTTCCGCTGTGCTACCGCGGAAACCGGACCCGCAGAGAACGGCGCGGCGGTAAAATTTCGATGGCGCTGGCCGGCGCGGGGCGGGGGGTGTCAGGCCAGATGGTCGATCCAGAGCGGGGGCGATGCAAGCCCCTCGCGGGGTTCGCGGCCGCCGGGGGTTCGTGAGGCTCGCCGGCACCGCCGCCGCGGTTCCTCGTCTTTCGTCTCTCGTCTTTCGTCTCTCGTCTTTCGTCTCTCGTGAACGTCTCTCGTCTCTCGTGAACGTCTCTCGTGAACGTGAACGTGAACGCTTGATCGTTGCCATGCTCACCAGGACATGTCGCTGGGGAGCGGGATCTGAGACAATCGTTCACGTTCACGTTCACGAAGGACGTTCACGAGAGACGAGAGACGAGAGACGAGAGACGAGAGACGAGAGACGAGAGACGAGAGACGAGAGACGAAAGACGAGAGACGAAAGACGAGAGACGAAAGACGAGAGACGGGGGGCATTCCGCTGTGTTCCGGCGGCTTCCCGCCAGCTCTAACATTCCGGCAGGTGAACCCCGACCTCCACCGGAACCTCGATCACATTCACCGCGAGCCCCCCCCGCGCCGTCTCCTTGTACTTCGACTCCATATCCGCCCCCGTATCCCGCATCGTCTTGATGACCTTATCCAGGCTCACGAAATGGGCCCCATCCCCGTGCAACGCCATCCGCGCCGCGCTGATCGCCTTGATCGCCGCCATCGCATTCCGCTCGATACACGGTACCTGAACGAGCCCCCCCACCGGATCACACGTCAGCCCCAGGTTGTGCTCCATCGCGATCTCCGCGGCGTTCTCAACCTGCGCCGGCGTCCCGCCGAGCCCCTCCGCCAGCGCGCCAGCCGCCATCGAACACGCGGAGCCCACCTCGCCCTGACACCCCACCTCCGCGCCGCTGATCGACGCGTTCTCCTTGTAAAGCAGGCCGATCGCGCCCGCCGTGAGCAGGAACCGGATCACCCCCTCGTCCGTCGACGTCGGCACGAACCGCCGGTAATAATGCAGGACCGCCGGGATGATGCCCGCCGCGCCGTTGGTCGGCGCGGTCACCACGCGGCCGCCGGCGGCGTTCTCCTCGCTCACCGCGAGCGCATACAGGCTCACCCAGTCCATCGCGGTGAGCGGGTCCCGCAGGCCCGCCTCGGGGCTCTCGAGCAGCTTGCGGTGCAACGCGGGGGCGCGGCGCGCCACCTTGAGACCCCCCGGCAACACCCCCTCTCCCCGGTAGCCGCGCCGCACGCAGTCCTGCATCACATCCCAGATCCGGAGCAGGCCCGCACGGGTCTCCGCCTCCGGGCGGAAAACCTTCTCGTTCTCCAGCATGACCTGGCTGATCGAGAGGCCGTTCGCCGCACACGCCGCGAGCAGCTCCGCCGCGCTGTGGAACGGATACGGGAGCGGCGTCGTGTCCTCCGCGACAGGGCTCTCGCCCCTCGCCGCCGCCTCGTTCACCACGAAACCGCCGCCCACCGAGTAATACACACGCACGCGCAGCGGCGCGCCGTCCTGATCGAGCGCCGTGAAGCGCATGCCGTTCGGATGAAACGGCAGACTCCGGTGCAGGAACGAGAGGTGCCCTTTCACCTCGAAGCCGATCTCGTGCCGACCAAGCAGGGAGAGCCGGCCGCTCTTCCGCACGCCGTCGACGACCCCGCCCGCGCGCTCGACGTCGACCGCGTCCGGCGTCTCGCCCATGAGACCCAGGATCACCGCCTTGTCACTCCCGTGCCCGCGGCCCGTCGCCCCCAGCGAGCCGAACAGCTCCACCTTCACCGCCGCAGCGCGGCCGAGCAACCCCGCCTCCTCGAGGTCCACCGCGAACAGACGCGCCGCACGCATGGGGCCGACCGTATGCGAGCTGCTCGGGCCGATGCCGATCTTGAAGAGGTCGAAAATGGTGACAGCCATGTACCCTGGGACGCCGGGAATTCTCGCCGGATGGCCTCTCGACGCGCATCGACACTACGGGATCGCGCCGGCGACCGCCACCACCGCGCCGGGCTTTCCGGTGGTATACTCGGCCACGCCTTCTCACTTCCCTCACCGTCTGCCGAGATGAGGACTCCCATGCGCCACGCCCCGGCCCTGCTCCTTGCCGCTTCCCTGCTCGCCCCTCTTGCCGCGCGCGGCGACACCCCGGCGCCGGCCCCGGCGCAGGACGGCCAGGCCAGGCCGCCCGCACTGGAGGTGACCATCGACCGATCCAAGGTCGACCTCAAGGGCCGGACGCTCGAGGTCAAGCTGTCGCGCGCCGCCGCCAAGATCCGCATCAAGGTCCTCGGCCAGTCAGGCGCCGTCCTGGCCGAGGAGGAGAAGCCGTTCAACGGGGCCGCCGCCGGCACGCCGCTCGTCGTGACCTGGCCGGCCACAGGCGAGGAGCCCGTCGCGCGGATCGAGGTGTACGGCCACGACACCAAGGGCTACTGGGCCGGGATCGCGCTCATCCCGTGGAACGTCACCATCCCGCACGAGGAAGTGCAGTTCGAGACCAACTCCGATGTCATCCGGTCGTCCGAGGTGCCCAAGCTGGAGGCGAGCCTCCGGCGGATCTCGGAGGTCGCCGCGAAGAGCGCGGAGCTCGGCAAGATCACGCTGTTCATCGTCGGTCACACGGACACGGTCGGCAGCGTCGAGCACAACCTCGGCCTCTCGCGCCGGCGCGCCCGCGCGATCGCCGCGTGGTTCAAGGGGCGCGGGCTCACGCTGCCGGTCGCCTACGAGGGCCTCGGCGAGTCGGCGCCGATCGTGACCACCGCGGACGAGGTCGACGAGCCGCGCAACCGCCGCGTCGACTACATCCTCTCGGTGGAGCCGCCGCGGCTCGCGTCGAACACGGCGTCCTGGAAGGCGCCCTGAGCCGGCCCATGAAGACCACCGTCCTCGCCCTCGGCAGCCGGGGGGACGTCCAGCCCGCCATCGCGCTCGGCAAGGCGCTCGCGGGGCGCGGGCACGACGTCCGCGTCCTCGCGGGCAAGAGCTTCGCCCCGTGGATCGCGGAGCACGGGCTCACGGCGATCCCGGCGAGCGTCGACTCGGTCGACATCATGGAGAGCGATCTCGGCAAGCAGTGGGTGTCGCGCGGCACGAACCCGCTCGTCCAGTCGCGGGTCCTCCAGCGGATCATCGGGCGCTTCGGCGCCGCGATGGTCGACGACGCCCTGCGCGCGTGCGAGGGCGCCGAGCTCATCCTGAGCAGCTTCACCTCGGACACGTACGCGGCGTCCATCGCCGAGGCCTCCGGCGCGACGCAGGTCAGCATGCCGCTCCAGCCCTCGATCCTGGCCACACGCCACGGCCCGACCGCGCTCGCCGCGCCGGTCCCGCGCCGCGACAGCGTGCTCAACCTCCTCTTCGGCAAGCTCTTCGTCGAGCCGACGGTGTGGCGCTGGTACGGCGGCGTGACGAACGACGTCCGGCGGCGGCTCGGCCTCGCGCCGCAGCGCCGGCGCGCGTACATGGCCGCGCTGCGGCGCACGCTGGTCGTCCACGGCTACAGCGCCCACGTCGTGCCGCACCCGGGGGACTGGCCGCCCACCTTCCACACGACGGGCTACTGGTTCCTCGACGAGGGCCAGGGTGGATACCGGCCGCCCGAGGCCCTCGAGCGGTTCCTCGCGGCGGGTGAGCCGCCGATCGCCGTCGGCTTCGGCAGCATGACGTCGCACGACGCCGCGGCCACCACCCGGATCCTCGTCGACGCGGTCGCGCGGAGCGGCCGGCGCGCGGTGCTGCTCTCGGGCTGGGCGGCGCTCGGCGACACGGCGCTGCCGAACACGATCCTCCGGATCGACGCCGCGCCGCACGACTGGCTCTACCCGCGGGTCGCCGCGGCGGTGATCCACGGCGGCGCCGGCACCGTGGCCGCGTGCCTGCGCGCGGGCCGGCCCCCCGTGGTCGTCCCGCACCTCGCCGACCAGCTCTTCTGGGGACGACGCGTCGAGGAGCTCGGCGTCGGCCCGCGCGCCATCCCGCGGCCGCGCCTCACCACCGAGGCGCTCGCGGCCGCGATCGAGGCCGCCACGACCGACGCCGGCATGCGGCAGCGCGCCGAGGAGCTCGGCCGGAAGATCCGCGCCGAGGACGGCGTGGGCGCCGCGATCGCCCACATCGAGCGGCGCCTCGATGCACACGCGCGCGCCCGCTGAGCCCACCGCGCGGCGGAGCGGTTGAGTTGCTCGCGCCGGACCACGCTGCGGGCGGCGCGACATCCCACGCGTCGAGGCCAGGATTCCCCGCGCCGGAGGCCGCGGCTCCTGTAACATGGGCACTTCGGATCAACCGGTCGCTCGGGCCGCCGAGGGGCGGAGGGGCGCCCCCCTCCGGACAGGACCAGGATGCAGCCAGATCCCGCCGCCCGCGCCGCGCCCCGCACGACCTCGCCGCCGTCGACGCGCGGCCTCCCCTTCGTCGGCGCGCTCCCGCGCCTCCTCGTGGACCGCCTCGACTACCTGATCTCGGCCAGAGCAGAGCTCGGGGACGTCTACAAGCTCGATCTCGGGATGACCCACGTCATCGCGCTCAACCACCCGAAGCACGCGCAGCACGTGCTGCGCGACAACGCGCGCAACTACCGCAAAGGAGGCGTGCTGTGGGACAACATCCGCGAGCTCATCGGCAATGGTCTGCCCACGAGCGAGGGCGACCTCTGGCTGCGTCAGCGCCGGATGATCCAGCCGGAGTTCCACCGGGATCGGCTCGCCGCGATGTGCGACCTCATGGTGCAGGCGATCGACGACGGCATGGCGAGCTTCCGCGCCGCCGCCGCGGCGGGGCGGCCGATCGACGGCGAGCGGGAGTTCCCGCACATCGCGATGAAGGTCATCGTCAACACCCTGTTCGGCGCGGGGATCGGGCCGGAGGAGGCGGACGCCATCGGCCAGGCGCTCCGGTACGCGAACGATTACATGTTCTTCGGGGTCGCGCTCAAGGCGCTGCCGCGCTGGATGCCGGCCCCGGGGCGGCGCCGCTTCCAGCGGTCGGTGAAGCAGATCGACGAGCATGTCCTCCGCTTCATCGAGCGCCACCGCGCCCAGCACGGCAAAGGCGGCGCCCTGCTCGCCATCCTGCTCCACATGGTCGACGCGGAGACCGGGGAGCGCATGACCGATCAGCAGCTCCGGGACGAGGTCGTCACCATGTTCCTCGCCGGGTACGAGACCACGGCGGTCACCCTCTCCTGGACGCTCCACTTCCTGAGCGAGAACCCCGATGTCCTGCGCGAGCTCGAGGCAGAGGTCGACGCGGCGCTCGGCGACAAGCGGCCCAGCTTCGCCGACCTCCCGAGGCTCCCGCTCTCGCTCGCGGTCTTCCAGGAGGCGCTCCGGCTCTACCCGCCGGTCTACTGGATCCATCGCACCGCGGTCGAGGACGACGAGATCGACGGGTTCCACATCCCCGCCGGCGCCACGGTGGGCGTGATGAGCTACGTCCTCCACCGACACCCGGACTTCTGGGAGAGCCCGGATCGCTTCGACCCCGGCCGGTTCACCCCCGAGCGCACACGCGCCCGGCCCCCGCTCGCGTTCATCCCCTTCGGGACCGGGCAGCGGCAGTGTGTCGGAAAGGAGCTCGCGCTCATGGAAGGGCAGCTGATCCTCGCGCGCCTCTTCCAGCAGTACCGGGTGAGCGGGGTCGCGGGGCGGACGACGCGGCTGCGCGTCGGGACCACGCTGCGCACGGCCGGCGGCGTGTGGCTGGAGCTCGCGCCGCGCCGGGCGGGCTGACGTGATGGCCGGACGCGGCGAGGCGTTCGCGCTGTGGCTCATCCCCGGCGGGAGCCTGCGCGAGCGGCTGCGGGAGCTCATCGCGTCGCTCGCCCGGGAGACCGGCGGGCCGGCGTTCGCGCCGCACGTGACGTTGCTCGGCGGGTTGCGCGGCGAGGGCGCGGCGCTGGCCGCGCAGCTCGGCAGGCTCGGGGCCGCGCTCCGCCCGGTGGAGCTCCGCCTGCGCGGCCCCGCGACGGGGAGCACGCGCCACCAGTGCGTATTCCTCGATGTCGCGCCGGCGGAGCCGCTCGCGGCGCTGCGCGGGGCGGCCGCGGCCGTGTTCGGCGGCGACGACACGGCTTTTCGCCCGCACGTGAGCCTCGTCTACGGCGACCTCTTGTCCGAGCACCGCCGGGCGCTCGCTGCGGACCCGCGGGTCGCGGCGCTGGGTCAGGAGGTGGGGTGGGCGGAGCGGATCGAGCTGTGGTCCGTGGAGGGCGAGGCCGACCGCTGGCGCTGCGCCGGGGGCGTCGCGCTCCCGGCCGGCGCGCTCAGTGCTTGTGGCGCCACTTGTGTTTGCCCTTGCCCTTGCCCTTCCGCACGATGATGACCCTGCCGTCGTCGTCGTCATCGTCGTGCACGACCACGGTCGGCCTGGCGACAACCTTCACGGCCCACGTCGTGGCCACCAGGATGCCGAGCACGGGCGCGCTCGGCCCGACCACGATCACCGAGCGCGGACGGTAGCCGCAGAGGACCACGTTCGTGTGCCCGCCGTCCTTCACCACCACCGTGATCTTGGTCGGGTTGACCTTCACGGTCAGCTTGCCCGTGAAATAGAGCCGGTCGGGGCCCGGCGCGAGCACGATGACCTCGGAGCCCCCGCCCCTCGTGATGCCGAGCTTGATCTCGCGCTCGCCGATCGGCACCGGCTTGAGGTTCAGATCGAGCACGTACACGCGCACATCGCCCGTCTCCTTGTCCGCGACGATCTCGATGACGTCGTCCCCGACGATCTGGAGCACGCCCCCGTTCGGCCCCTTCGTCCCGTCGAGCTTGATGTCCTGGCCATTCTTGGCGTTCTCCTCGAGCTCCCGCGTCCCGCCGCGCGGCACGTGCAGCACGCCCTTGAGCTCCGAGCCCTTGGCCTTGAACTCGTAGCCCACCTCCGTCAGGTCGTCCTCGAGCGCCGGGAGCTTCGCGGTCAGGACCCCGCCCGATTTGGGCTCCGGCACGAGCTCCACCGTCGTCGGCGCCCCGCCCTTGCCGGGCGCCTTGAGGGTCACGGTGCCCGACACCCCTTCCTCGATGGGCTTGCCGTCGCGATCCTTGACGAGCACCTTCACCTGCCCGTCCGGGGCCACGGTCATGACCACCGAGCCGGGCTCGTGCTGCTCCGTCAGCGCCCAGTTGTCGTCGATGCTCTCGGCCGTGATCTCCGGCGATTTGCTGCAGGCGGGCGCGGCGAGCGCCGACGTGGCGACCGCGAGCGCGACGAGCATGGACCTCAGACAACCCTGGATTCGCATAGTCCCCTCTTCCGTGGATCTCTCGTGACGTGCGCGCAGGCCTTCTGCCCTGCGCCTCAGACTTGCTTGCGGCTCACCGACCAGATGAAGCCGTCGTACCAGAAGTGCATCAGCGCGACGGTCTGCGTGATCGACCAGAGCGCGCGGTCGTCCGACGGCGCGAGCTCGGCCCAGGCCCCGTACACGAGCACGCCCCCGAGGAACGCCGCCGCCGCGATCGGCTTGCCGGCGCGCAGCGCGTCGAGGCGCAGCCGGCGGCGGAGGTGGCCGCCCTCCGACCACCAGACCAGCGCGAGGTACTGCACCGCGTGGAACAGGTTCATGATGAAGAACGCCTGTCCCCAGGGGTTGAATCCCCAAGCGTAGATGGAGCAGAGCCCCGTGCTCGCGTACAGCCACACCTTGGGGAAAGACACCCTGTAACCGCGCCGCTGCATGGAGCGGTAAGCCATCACGTAATACACCAGGAACGACGTGCCCGCGGCGATGACGGCCCAGCTGATGTACCGGTGGTAGGTCTCCATCAGCGCCGGGACCGCGGTGAAGAAGGCGGCGCGGACGTCCTCGAACGCGTCGAAGCTCTGGAAGTGGAGGAGCATCGTCGCGCCGGCCAGGATCGGGCCAATGTAGAGGACGAGGTTGAGCCAGAGGTCGAGCCGCCGGCCGAGCGCCGGCGCGTTCCCCGCGCGCGTGTCGTAGATGCGCCCGAGGCCGAAGGTCTGGAGCGCCGAGTGGTAGACGTCCCAGAACACGACGAGCACCGTCACGCAGACGACGGCCCACATCGACAGCATCATGGCGGCGAACAGGGCGACGGGCGCCGCGAGGAAGCGGAGCCGGTGCCGCCGGAACACGGCCGCGTTGCCGTGGCTCCGGAGGAGCACGGCGGCGAGGTGGCCGTGGATGATCGTGCCGATGAAGAGCCCCGCCCACGTGACCTTCTGCCCGTGCAGCCTGAACCGCTCGTCGCTGAACGGCGTCCCGGCGATCAACGCGCCGGCGGCGAGCGCGAGCAGCGGCGGGAGCAGGAAGAACGCCCAGTCGTACCAGGGGCTGACGATGTAGGCGCTCCTCCCCGCACCGGCGAGGAAGAGCCGCGGCGTGGGCTCGGCCCGCGCGCTCATGGCGCACGCTCGGCCGCGGCGGCCTGCGGCTCCGGAGCCGCCTGCGAGAAGCCGATCGTCCACCCTTGCACGGCGAGGTGATCGACGAGCGCGAGCAGGAAGAGATTCACGCCGAGCATCTCCATCGACTCTTCCACGAAGTCGATGAGCGCATAACCGAGGTTGTTGCTCCCGGCCTGCTCGGCCCAGTACCCGAGCGGCAGCTCCATGGCGAGGGCGCCGGTGACGTAGATGCCGCCCGAGAGGAGGAATCGATTCCTCGTGGGCCGCGGGAGGTGCCCGAGGAACCTGAGGTACACGACGGCGAACACCGCGACCACGGCGGCCGCCGGGATCACCCAGCTATAGTAGAACGCCCCGCCGAGCTCGATCCAGGAGCTCGCCTCCTCGTGCAGCTCGACGACCTCGTCGAGCGAGATGTAGAGAAACGCCGCGGACAGGATCCACCAGTGCTTCACGAATCCGCCCGCGCGGCGAGCGCCGACCGCGATGACGGCCAGGCAGAGCGAACAGGCGAGGAGCAGAGACGATGTATACCATGTCGGTACATTCTGCTCGTAGCTCAGCGAGAGCAGCGGGACGACGCCGCTGCGCCGCTTCAATCCCACGATCGGTCTCAGCACCTCGACCGCGAGCCCGGCGCTCGCGACGATCGCCATCACGGCGAACAGCGCGACGCGCAGCCTGGCCCTCGGGATGGTGATCTGCATTGACGATAAGACCAATACGCGAGGACAAGAACCTGGGTCAACGCGCCAGGCGTCCTCGCCGGCGCGCATGTCAACGCAGGTGGGTTGTCCTGGGATGCAGTTGCGCGGCGGCACACCGGCGGCTCATGAATCTGCACGAGCGCGGGGAGGCCGCCGGGCGGACGCGCCGGACTGAGCGCCACCGGGCGGACGCGGCCGCGGGGCGCGCCGGCGTCAGCGCCCGGGCAGCGGCAGCTCGAGCTGGCCGGATTGCGCGGAGAGGCGGGCCATCGCGAGCTTCGCGGCGACGAGCGCCTCCTCCGGCGTGCGGCCCGTGGCCGAGAGGTGGCCCATCTTGCGCCCGGGGCGGGCGACCCGCTTGCCGTAGAGGTGGAGCCGGACGCCGGGGACCTCCAGCGCGGCCTCGAAGGCCGGGGGCGTGCTGCCGAGCCACACGTCGCCAAGCAGGTTGAGGATCGCGGCGGGGCGGACGATCTCGACCGAGCCGAGCGGGAGATCGCAGACGGCGCGGACCGCCTGCTCGAACTGGCTCGTTGCGCAGGCGACCTCGGACGCGTGGTAGCTGTTGTGAGGGCGCGGGGCGAGCTCGTTGATGAGCAGGCGGCCGTCCTTCAGCAGGAAGAGCTCGACCACGAGCAGGCCCTCCACGCGCAGGCCGACCGCGAGCTCGAGCGCGATCTGCACCGCCTGGCCCGTCACCGAGGCCGACAGCGGGCCCGGCAGCAGCGACCAGTCGAGGATCTGATCGCGGTGGTGGTTCAGGGCCGGCGGGTACACCGCCAGCTTGCCGCTCGGGCTGCGCGCGACGAGCACCGACAGCTCGGCCTCCAGATCGAGCGCCTGCTCGACGACGCAGCGCTGGCCGCCCAGCGAGAGGAAGAGCGCGGCGGCCTCGGCGTCGCTCGCGCCGCCGTCGCCCTGGGAGGCGCCGGGCGAGAGCCGCAGCTGGCCGCGGCCGTCGTAGCCGCCGACGCACGACTTCACGAAGCACGCCCCGCCCATGGCGCGCGTCGCCTCGAGCAGCTGCGCGCTCGTCGCGACCTCGCGGAACGGGCCCACGGGGAAGCCGTTCCGCGACAGCCAGCTCTTCTGCACGCCGCGGTCCTGCACCATCCCCAGCACGTCGGCCGACGGGCGCACCGGCGCGAACCGGCTCGCGGCCGCGAGGCTGTCGAGCGACACCTTCTCGATCTCGAGGGTCACGACGTCGCTCTGCGACGCGAGATCGGCGGCCTGGGCGGCGTCGTCGAACGGCGCGACGACGCAGCGATCGAGCACCGACCTGGCCGGGCAGTCGGGATCGGGATCGAGGGCGTGGACCTTGTACCCGAGGGTGCGGGCGGCGAGCGCCGTCATGCGGCCGAGCTGGCCGCCGCCGAGGATCGCGAGCGTGGAGCCGGGGTAGATGGGCATGGGCGGGGACCTATCCGAGGTTCTGGTCGCGGAGCACAGCGGCCTCCTGGGCGCTGCGGAACGCCGCAAGGCGCTCGCGCAGCTCGGGGTGCTTGCCCGACAGGATCGCGGCCGCGAAGAGGGCGGCGTTCGCCGCGCCGGGCTTGCCGATCGCCATCGTGGCGACCGGGACGCCCTTCGGCATCTGGACGATCGAGAGCAGCGCGTCGAGGCCGTTCAGCGCCGTCGCGGGGATGGGCACGCCGATGACCGGCAGCACCGTCTTCGCGGCCACCATGCCGGGCAGGTGCGCGGCGCCGCCCGCGGCGGCGATGATCACCTCGATCCCGCGCTCGGCCGCGGTGGTCGCGTACTCGAACATCCGGTCCGGCGTGCGGTGCGCCGAGACGACGCGCACCTCGTGCGGAATGCCGAGCTCCTTGAGGAGCTGGCTCGTCACCGCGAGGTGCTCGTAGTCGCTCTTGCCCCCCATGATCACGCCGACCCACGGCCGCTCGGCCGCGCCGCCAGCGCCCAGTTCCTCCGGGGCCCGGTCCTCGCCGGCCCCGCCCTGCGCCATCGTGCTCATCGTTTCACCGGCTCATCCACCCACGCAACCCCACGCACGGCACGGCCCGGATCAGCGGGTGAGCTGCTCGAGCAGGCTCAGGCTCTCGCGCTCCTCGTCGCCGATCTCGCCGTCGGACGAGATCATCTCGCGCGCGGCGGCCAGGAAGAGCTGCCGGTGCGCGCGAGGGATCTTCATCGGATCCAGGTCGTCGGCCGCCGGCGGGACCTCGAGCCAGGTGCCCACCTCCTTGGCCTCGTCCGCGTCGAGCTCGAGCCGCAGGATCATCTTGTGGACGAACTTGCGCTCCTGCTCGCGCACCTCGAGGTCGGCCCAGGCGAACGAGCAGATGAACCGCATCAGCTGAAGGCGTTCTTGGCGGGAGAGGTCTTTGAGCATGGGCGGGGACTCTAGCCCGGATCAGCGCCCGTTTTGTGTGGAAATTGGTGGCCACGTCGGCGTAAGGGGTTTCCCGATCGCGCGTCTAGCGTGGCGCGTGGTGCGCGGCGCGCGCGGCGCTCACCGGTAGGGGCCGGCGGCCCGCGCGCCGCGCAGGAGCGCCGCGAGGTGCAGCTGCGTCCCGAGCAGGGCGCGCACGGTCGCGGGGTCCTCGATCGGGGCGGGCACCGTGACCACGATGGCGTGCGGGGCGATGCGGAGGGCGCGCGTGCGGGCGCGCAGGTCCCGGATCACCTCGCGCGCCCCGGGCGAGGCGGCGCGCAGCTGCTCGGGGTCGTCGGGATCGAGCGCGGCGTCGAGGGGCGGCTCGAGCACCAGCGTGAGCTCGGAGCGCTCGGGGTGGGGGCCGCGCTCGAAGCAGGTGTCGATGTGGAACGTGGCGCCGTCGAGCTGCGCGTCGCGGATGCGCATGCGGCCCACCTCGAGGCGGCCGTGGAGCTCCTCGGCGAACCGCTCCCAGGCGGGGCGCATCCCGGTCATCGGCGTGGGCGGCGGGATGCGCGCGGACGCGGCGCAGATCTCGGCCGCGAGCGCGGCGAGGTGCTCGAGGAACGCGCCGAGCCACGGCTGGTCGTGGCCCGGCGTGCGGGACCGGACCACGACGTGCTCGTCGTCGAGCCGGACGTCGTCGAAGGCGAGCAGCGCCCGGCGCAGGGGCCCGGCGATCACGGCGCGGACCTGGCCGGGGTCGCGCCCGCGCACGCGGTAGCGGCGGCCGAAGCCGCCGTCGTCCTCGGAGGAGAGCGCGAGCAGGAAGCGCTTGAGGCCGACCTCGAGGCCGAGCCCCCACGACGGCCAGCGCAGCTCGCCGACGAGCGCGCCGCTCGACGAGGAGCCCGCGTCGATCCACACGGCCGCGGCGCAGCCGGCGATCGCGCCCGCGAGGCGCAGCTCGAGCGGGTCGAGCGACAGGCCGTGGCGCGCGCCGACCGCGCTCCAGACCGCGCGCCACCTGCCCGAGCCGATCTGCCGGCGCATGGCGGAGGGCACGGGCGGCCGATCGAAGACGCCGAGGACGAGCGGGGTCGTGTGGACGATGCCGTCGGAGCGCGCGAGCTCGACGCGCACCTCGAGCCCCCAGACGAGGGCGACCCAGCCGGCGTCGAACGACGGCGCGACGCCGCGGGGGATGCGGAACCGGAAGGGCAGCTCCCGCCCCTCGTCGCGGCTGTCCGCGCGGCGGAAGGCGGTGAAGCGGTGGGCCTCGGTGGCGCGGCCGGGCGCGGAGGGCTCCGCGCCGAGGAGGCGCTCGACGCCGACCAGCGAGATCTCGACGCCGCGCACGTTGCGGCCCGCCACGTTGCCGAGGGCCACCGCCCCGGAGATCTCGTCGCCCGGGGCGAAGACCTGGTCGTCGAGCGAGACCTCGACGAAGGGGCTGTCGCCGCGCGCCGTGGTCCCCGCGACCGGCGCCCGCGGCGGGCGCGTGGCGGGGCGCGGAGTGACGAGCACCTCGTAGGACTCCTGGACGTCGAGCCACCACGGGATCGCGACGGAGAGGGTGATGCCGTAGCGGATCTCGGCGCGCGTGCCGAGGTACGAGCAGGGCGCGTCGGCCGGGAGCGCGAAGCTCGCGCGGTAGCGCTGCTCTCCCTCGGGGAGCGTGGTCTGCCCCGCGACGCGCGCGATGAGCGAGAGGAAGTGGGGCGGCACGAGGACGCGCTCGTCGACCCGGGCGACCTGCATGCCCTCCAGGTGCAGCTCGATCGCGTCGACCGGCGTGGGCGCGCGGCTCCGGAGCACGAGCTCGACCAGGATGACGTCGCCCGGGTGGGCGGTCCTGGACATCCGGAGCTCGACGTCGGGTCGGCTTCGCATGGCGTCCGGCTCAGCGCGGCGGGCGCGGGCTCACTTCACGAGCGGCGCCGGGACGGCGAGCCGGAGCGGCCCGCGGGGGGCGGCGCGCTCGAAGAGCTCCCCGCGGCGATCCGCGACGCCGAGGCGCATCAGGCCGTCGGCGCGCACGAGCGCGAAGGGGGCGCGCGGGACCGGCGCGTCGCGGCCCGCGTCGCCGCGGCCGGCGTCGAAGGGGACCACGAAGACGACGACGTCCTCGGCGCCGGACGGGGGCGCGCGGGGCGGGGCGGCGTGGGCGCAGCGCGCCGCGACGGTCGCGTTCCGGTCCTCGCTGGCGCAGCGGGCGAGCGCGCGGCGGCCGTCCTCGCCGCCGACCTGCGCGAGGTGGTCGGCCGCGGCGAGGCGGACCGCCTCGGCGGGGTCGCGCGCGAGCAGATCGCGGGCGGCGGCGCCGTCGCAGCGCGCCCCGGAGACGGTGAGGCCGGCGAGCGCGTTGGCGCGCACGTAGGGCCGCGCGTCGGAGAACGCCGCGCACAGGGCCGCGGCGGCGCGCGGGGCGCTCGCGGGGGCGCGGCCCGCGAGCCGCCCGAGCGCGCCCGCCGCGTTGCCGGCCACGGCGGCGTCGGGATCCTTGACCAGCGGCAGGAGCAGCGGCAGCGCGTCCTTGTCGCCGATCGCGCCCAGCGACCAGACGGCGTTGGCGCGGACGCCCGGGTCCGGATCGCCCGCGAGCTTGCGGAGCGCCGCGGCGGCGCCGGGGTGGCCGGCGTGCCCTGCGAGCGCCTCGGCGATCTTGCGGCGGTCGTCGATAGGCGCCGCCGAGGCCATGCGCGCGAGCGCGGCGCCCGCGGCCTGCCCGCGCATGCGGCCGAGGCCCTCGAGGAGCGCGTCGCGCGCGGCGTCCGGCGCGCTGGCGACGGCCGCGGCGACGTCGCGGGCGAGGTCGTCCGCCGCGCTGTCCTTCGCGCCGCCGGCGTCGCCCGCGCGGGAGAGCGCGCCCGACAGGGCGATGCCGAGCGCGCCCCGGTCCTGCTCGGCGGCGACGGTGAGCCGCTTCAGCAGGTCGCGCGCGATCCCCGGGCCGGCGACGCGGGAGAGCGCGACCGCGGCCCGGAGGCGCACGTCGCCCGACTCGTCGTCGAGGGCCTCGAGCAGCGCGGCGTCCACGGCCGCGCCGAGCTTGCCGGCGGCGCGAGCCGCCCCGAGCGCCTCGATCACGGCGAGCCGGAGCGGCCCGGACCGGGCCTTCGCGAGCGGCAGGAGCACCTCCTGGGCGCGCGGCGAGCCGGTGCGCCCGAGGAGCCGCACGAGCGCGAGCTTCTCGTCGGGCGGGGTCGCGGGGTCGTTCAGCAGGGCGCGCGCGGGATCCACGGCGCGCCCGTCGGGCCGCGCGGGATCGAGCAGCGCGGTCGCGGCGCGGATCGCCTCCCGGCGCACGGAGGGGTCGGCGTCGCCGAGCAGCTCGAGCACGCTGGGCAGCGCCGCGGGGTCGCCGAGCGCGGAGAGCGCGCGGAGCCCGTGCCGGAGCGGGACGACGCCCCGCTGCATCCCGCGGACGAGCGCGGGCAGCCCTTCCCTGGCCTTGAGCTCGCCGAGCACGAGGGCCGCGCCCGCCGCGGTGTTGGCCGACGGGGCCGCGGCGAGCGCGGCGATCAGCGCGGGCACGGCCGCGTTCTTCTGGACGGTCGCGCCGGTCGCGGCGCCCGCGCCGGCTGCGCTCGCGCCGGCTGCGCCGCCGGCGCCGGCCGGCGCGGGGGCGAGCGCCGCCGCAGCCCTCCCGGCGCTGACGAGGGCGTCGCGGACCGCGGAGCGCGGGGCCGCGGGGTCGTCCTTCGCGAGCGCCGCGAGCAGCACCCGCACCGCGGCGTCGGAGCCGATCCGGCCGAGCGCCCGGAACGCGGCCTCGCGCACGTCGTTGCTCGAGGTGCCGCCGTCGGCCGCGCGCGCCCCGGGGAACGCCCCCGAGCCCCCGAGCCCCCCGGGAGAGGCCGCCACGAGCTCCGCGATCGCCGGCGTCGCCTCGTCCGAGCGCAGCCGGCCGAGCGCGGTCACCGCCTCGACGCGGACGTCCTGGGCCTGGTCCTGCAGCGCGAGGATGAGCGCGCTGACGGCCCGCGCGTCGCCGAGCTCTCCGAGGGCCCGCGCCGTGGCCCTGCGGACCTCCGGCACTGCGTCCTGCACCTTGCCGATGAGCGGCACGACGGCGCGGGCGTCGCCGATCCGGCCGAGCGCGCGCGCGACCTCCGCGCGCACCTCGGGCGCGCCGTCGTCGAGGTGGCCGAGCAGCGGCGAGACCGCGTCCGGGAGCCCCGCCGCGCCCATCGCGGCCGCGGCGGCGATGCGGACGTGCGGATCGGGATCGCCGAGCACCCGCCCGAGCGCGACGACGGACCGGTCGGTCGGCGCCGCGCGGATGACGTCGCAGGCCGCGAGCCTGAGGCGCGCGTCGCCCTCGCCGAGCCACTCGACCACGAGGTCTCCGGCGCGCGGCATCCGGAAGCTCACCGCCGCCCTGGCGAGGTGCAGCCGCACCTCGACGTCGGGATCGCTCATGCCCTTCTGGATCAGCCCGAGCGCCGTCTCCGGGGCGAGCTCGCCGACGCGGGTCGCGGCGAGCCGGCGCTCCGAGACGTCCCCCGAGGCGAGCGCGCGCCCGATCTGCTCCGGCACGTTCGGCCAGAGGAACGCGGCCGCGTCCTCGGGCGCCGCGAGCGCGGCGGCGACGGCCAGCAGGAGCGACGGGAGGCGGCGGCGCAGCGGCGGGGAGGAACGGCGCACGAGGGGAGCGTAGTACACCGGGCGCGGCCGCGTCATGGCGCCGTCGGCTCGTTGGAGGGCGGCGGCTCCTCCATGTCGTCGCCGAAGAGGCCGCCGGCGTCGATCTCGACCGCATCGAAGGGCGCCGCGTGGACCTTGTCCCCACGGCCGACGACGAGCGCGATCAGATAGCCCTCCGGGGTCCATCGCAGCACCGTGAGCGTGCCGTTGTGCGGATCCGCGAGCCAGTAGTGCGCGACGCCCGCGCGGTGGTACCCGAGCCGCTTGTCGCCCATGTCGACATGCGCGGTCGTCGGCGAGAGGACCTCGCAGATCCAGTCCGGCGCGGCGGTCACGATGCCACGCCGGTCGGGCTCGGGCATGGTGGGGTGCTTGTCGCGGCGCCAGCCGAGCACATCGGGCCGGCAGCCCAGTCCCCCGATCTCCATGTCCACTTCCATCGAAATCCACCAGCCTCCGGGCCGCTCAGCGCCGCCCGGACGACGGTCGTAGGCGCCGCGAACGAGCGCGATGACCCCGGCCTGGGTCCTGCCGTGCACCGGCCCCGGCATGCCCTGGTACACGATCCGCCCGTCGATCAGCTCGGCGCGCTTCTCCTCGGGAATGGCGAGCCAGTCCTCGATCGTGGGCCGGCGCGGCGTGCGGGGCGGAGCGACCGGAGGTGCCGCATGCATGGAGCGAAGCATACCCCAGGTCGACCACGCGCGGCGGAGGCGGACGTGGGAGCCGGGCCGGCGGAGCTCCCGCGACCGCGGCTCACGTGCAACAGTCCAGCGAGGTGCCGGCCATGATCCCCTTCTCCGTTCTCGACCTCTCGCCGATCGTCCAGGGTGGAGACGCCGCCCAGGCGTTCCGCAACACGCTCGACCTCGCCCGCCACGCCGAGCGGCTCGGCTACCGCCGCTACTGGCTGGCCGAGCACCACAACATGGGCGGCGTGGCCAGCGCCGCGACCGCGGTGGTGATCGCGCACGTGGCCGGCGGCACCTCGACGATCCGGGTCGGCGCGGGCGGCATCATGCTCCCGAACCATGCGCCCCTCGTGATCGCCGAGCAGTTCGGCACCCTGGAGTCGCTCTTTCCCGGGCGCATCGATCTCGGCCTCGGGCGCGCCCCCGGCAGCGACCAGGTCACCGCCCGCGCGTTGAGGCGGAACCTCGCCGGCGACGTCGACGGGTTCCCGCAGGACGTGCTCGAGCTCATGGGCTACTTCCGCCCGGCGGAGCCTGGCCAGCTGGTCCGTGCCGTGCCGGGCGCCGGCCTGCACGTGCCGATCTGGATCCTGGGCTCCAGCCTCTTCGGCGCCCAGCTCGCCGCGGCCCTCGGCCTGCCCTACGCCTTCGCCTCGCACTTCGCGCCCGCCCAGATGAACCAGGCGATCGCGCTGTACCGCCGCGAGTTCCGCCCCTCGGCGCAGCTCGCGAGCCCGTACGTCATGCTCGGGATCAACGTGTTCGCCGCGGACACCGACGAGGAGGCCCGCCTCCTCTGGACCTCGCTCCAGCAAGCCTTCGTCAACCTGCGCCGCGGCCGGCCGGGGCCTCTGCCGCCGCCGGCCTTCGGCTACGAGCGCGAGCTGACGCCGCTCGATCACGCCGGCCTCGAGCAGGCGCTGACCTGCTCGGTCGTCGGCTCCCCCGAGACGGTGCGGCGCGGGCTGCTCGACTTCATCACCCGCACGCGCGCCGACGAGCTCATGGTGACCTCCCAGATCTTCGACCACGCCGCGCGCCGGCGCTCGTTCGAGATCACGGCGGCGGCTCGCAACGAGCTCGCCGGCGCCGGCTGAGGGAGGTGTCTCGACGACTCCCTGGCGGCCTCACCCCGGGTCGATCCGGTAGATGCGCCCCGTATTGAACATCACCACATAGATCTCCCCGGCGGCGTCCTCGCCGAACGAGGACGGCAGCCCGTTCGGGCGCAGGGCGGACGTCAGCTCGACGCGGTCGTTCGCCGCCTTGCCGTCCCACACGAAGGAAAAGAAGCGCCCCGTCACGTAATCGCCGTACACATAACGGCCGCGCAGGCACGGGATCTTCGCGCCGCGGTACACGTAGCCGCCGATGATCGAGCCCGCCTCGGCCCGCGGGTGCTCGACCGCGGGGAGGACGCCGCGCGGCTTGCACGCCGCGCCCGGAGGATAACAGTGGGAGCCCTCCATCGCCTCCCAACCGTAATCGTTCCTGCCCTGGCCAGGGGGCTCCACCAGGATCTCCTCCCAGGCCTTCTGACCGACATCACCGATATAGAGATCCCCGGTGAGCCGGTCGAAGCTGAACCGCCACGGGTTCCGGAGCCCGTAATCCCAGATGAGCGGCTCGACGCCAGCCATGTTGCCCGCAGGCGCCCTGGCCGGATCATCCACGTCGATGCGGAGGATCTTGCCGAGCTTCGAGGTGAGATCGGCCGCGGGGCTCGGCGATCGCGCGGAGTCGCCGATCGCGGCGTAAAGATAGCCATCCTTGCCGAACGCGAGCATCCCTCCGACGTGGTTCCAGGCGCCGTGCTTCACGTCGACGAGGGTGCGGACCGGCTCGGGATGCGCGGCTTCGCCGCCGGGCGCTCCGCGCTTCCACTCCTGGATCACGACATTGCCGCGCGGTCCCGACGAGTAATGGATCCAGAACCGCCCATTCTTGACGTAATCGGGGTGAAACGCGAGCCCGAGCAAGCCGCCTTCCGAGTTCGGCGTCGGCTGGAACACGCGCGATCGCACGTCGAGGAACGGCGCCGGCTGGATAACGCCGTCCTTGATGAGCCGGAGGGTCCCCGTCTTCTCGATCACCACGAGGCGCGCCGGATCGCCGGGCGGCGCCGCGACGTACGTCGGCTGGTCGAACCCGCTCGCGACGAGCGTGAGCTTCAGCGGCGGAACGCCGCTGCACTGCGCGGGACGAGCGAGATCCGCCCGGGGTGCGCCGCCCGCCGCACGTGCGCCGCCCGCCGCGGGCGTGGCCTCGGGCGCGGGCGCGCCTTCCGGTGCGGCGGGCGCCGGCGCAGGGCTCGCCGCGCCGGCCTGGGCCGGCGGCGCCGCGCTCTCTGCCGTGGCCTGACCGGCGGCGCCGCCCTCGCGAGGCCCTTCGGGCGGCCCCGCGACCTGCACGCGCCTCTCGCAAGCCGCTAGACTGCCCGCGAGCAGGAGGCAGCAGGCGGTCCAATGGCACGCTCTCGTCGTCGCGCAGGCAGCGCGCCCCACAACACGCCGAGGCAATGGTCTCTCGAGCAAGCGGACACCTCTTTCTCCTCCTCTCCATCATGAGCGGCCGTACCTGGCAAGCCGTCCTCGCGTCGCTGCTGCTCGCGGGCTGCGGCGGCTGCGGTTCCGGCGGCGCCCCCCGGGTCGATCCCCTCCCCTCGCCCGACCGGCTCGGCGCCCCCTCCGCGGCGGCCGCGGCGGCCGCGCCCGGCGCCGCGACGGGCGGCCGCGCCGGCGCCGGCATGACGGCGGCGCCGCAGGACGGGCCGCCCTGCAAGGACGGCGACGAGGACCCGCTCGACCTCCGCTGCACTGGTCTCTACAGCGACGCTGGCGCGCGCTCGCTCGCGGCGGGCGTCCGCGAGTTCAAGCCGGCCTTCGAGCTCTGGAGCGACGGCGCCGAGAAGACGCGCTGGATCTACCTCCCTCCGGGCTCGACCATCGATGTCTCCCGGATGAACGACTGGATCTTCCCCGTCGGCACCAAGCTGTGGAAGGAGTTCCGGATGCCCGTCGCCGGGGCGAGCCGCCGCATCGAGACGAGGCTCCTGTGGAAGACCGCGGAGGATCGCTGGACACGCGCCACCTACGCCTGGTCCGAGGACGGCGCGCGCGCGCTCCAGGTGAAAGCCGGCGTCCCGCAGGTGCCGGGCGTGCCCGGCTACGCGATCCCGGCGCAGGTCGACTGCATCCGCTGCCATGCGGGCAAGACCGACAACCCGCTCGGCTTCGAGGCGATCCAGCTCGCCGCGCGGGAGGCCAGCGGCCTGACCTACGCCGCGCTCGCCAAGCTCGGCCTGCTCGCCACCAGGGCCGGCGGCCCGCTCCCCGGCGCGGCCGCGCTCGACGTGCCCGGGAGCGCGACGGAGCGGCGCGCGCTCGGGCTGCTCCACGTGAACTGCGGCGTCTCCTGCCATCACCCGCTCGGCGTCGCGACGCACTTCGAGATGCGCCTCAACGTCGATCCTGCAGGCCAGGTGGGCGACGTGCGCGGCGCGCGCGTCTACCAGACCGCGATCAATCAGCCCTCGAAGCTGCGCCCCTCCGGCGCGCCGCCCGAGGCGCGTTATTACCGGATACGGCCCCTCGATCCCGACCGCAGCACCGTGTTTTACACCATGTCGCGGCGCGACCCGCCCGGCGCGCCACCCGAGCAGATGCCGCCGATCGCGACCCACCACGTCGACGAGCAGGCCGTCGCCGCGATCCGCGCCTGGATCGAGGGGATGACCCCCGCCGCCGGCTACCCGCACGCCGCGCCCTGACGCCGTCCCAGGCGCCGCGCGGGCGGGCGCGCCGGACGCCGGCGAAGGGACCGCGCAGGAATCGCCCGCGCGCGCTTGCGCGCCCGTGGTGCACGCGCGCGCCCGGCTCCATGCTCCCGGGAGCCGCGGCCCCGCGCGACCGCGGCCGGATCGCGCGCGCCGGGCGCACGGCACCGGGCGGATGCGCCGCCCTGCCTGGCGGGCGTCCACGACTCACGACCGGGGGGCACGTCACGTGAAGCAGCCGAAGGAGATCAAGAAGGCAGAGGGAAAACTCGCGATCCTGCTGCCGGGGCTCGGCGCCGTCGCCACGACCACCATCGCGGGCACCCTGCTCGCGAGGCGCGGGCTCGCCGCGCCGATCGGATCGCTCACGCAGCTCGGCACGATCCGGCTCGGCAAGAGGACCGACGCCCGGACGCCCCGGATCAGGGACTTCCTGCCGCTCGCGTCGCTCGATCAGCTGGTGTTCGGCGCGTGGGACATCTTCCCCGACAGCGCGTACGAGTCGGCGCGGCACGCGGACGTGCTCGAGCGTCGGCACCTCGACGCCGTCCGCGAGGAGCTCGATCGGATCCGGCCGATGCCCGCGGTGTTCTACCCGGAGTACGTGCGGCGGCTGCACGGCACCCACGTGAAGAAGGGCGCGAGCAAGGCCGACATGGTCGAGCAGGTCCGCGCCGACGTCCGCGCCTTCCTCCAGGGCAGCGGCGCGGCGCGCGGCGTCGCCGTCTGGTGCGGCTCGACCGAGGCCTACGTCGAGCCCGCCGAGGTCCACGGCTCGATCGCGCGCTTCGAGGCGGGCCTCGCCGAGGACCACCCGGCGATCTCGAGCTCCCAGATCTACGCGTGGGCCTGCCTCAAGGAGCGGATCCCGTTCGCGAACGGCGCGCCGAACCTGACGGTCGATTTCCCGGCCGCGCAGGAGCTCGCGCGGAAGCAGGAGGTGCCGATCGCCGGCAAGGACTTCAAGACCGGTCAGACGTTGATGAAGACCGTGATCGCGCCGGGCCTCAAGGCCAGGATGCTCGGCGTCGCGGGGTGGTTCTCGACGAACATCCTCGGCAACCGCGACGGCGAGGTGCTCGACGACCCGGCGTCGTTCAAGGCAAAGGAGGTCTCCAAGCTCGGCGTGCTCGAGCACATCCTGGAGCCGCACACCCACGCGGAGCTCTACGGCAAGATCTTCCACAAGGTGCGGATCGAGTACTACCCACCTCGGGGCGACGCCAAGGAGGGCTGGGACAACATCGATCTCGTCGGGTGGCTCGGCTACCCGATGCAGCTGAAGATCAACTTCCTGTGCCGCGACTCCATCCTCGCGGCGCCGATCGTGCTCGACCTCGCGCTCCTGCTCGACCTCGCCCAGCGCGCCGGGCTGCGCGGGACGCAGGAGTGGCTGAGCTTCTACTGGAAGAGCCCGATGACCGCGCCCGGGCTGTACCCGGAGCACGATCTCTTCATCCAGTCGATGAAGCTCAAGAACACGATGCGGTGGCTCATGGGGGAGGACCTCATCACCCACCTGGGGCACGAATATTACGATTGATCCGGGAGGCCTGCCGTCATCGCGGAGGCAGGGACGAACGCGGGCGACATCGTGTCAGGTGTTGCGGAGGCGCATCGTCGCTGGCCCGCGCGCCTCCTCCCGACCCGACCTGTCGGGGATGAGGCGCACGAGGAGGCGGGCGATCCACGGGGTGAACGGCAGGAAGAGCAGCGCTCCGGCCGTGTTGAAGAGGATATGCGCGTTGGCGATCTGGCGGCCGACGTCGCCCGAGGTCGCCTCCACGACCCGGGCCAGGACCGCGACCAGCGGGATCCCGAGGAGCACCGTGATCACGTTGAGCAGCAGCTGGAACAGCCCGGTGCGGAGCGCCGCCCGCTCCCGGCCGATCGACGCGACCAGCACGTCGGTACACGTGCCGACCTCGGCGCCGAGCATGATGGCGATCCCGGCGCCGAGCGGCACGATGCCCTCCTTGGCCATCTTGACCACGATCCCGACCGTGGCCGACGAGGACTGGATGATCGCCGTGATCGACGCCCCGACGACGACGCCGCTCACCGTCGACTGCCCGAGCAGCCAGTCGTGCAGCGGTTTGTAGTCCCCGAGCGGCTTCATCGTATCGCCGATGAAGTTCAGGCTGAAAAACACGAGCCCGAGGCTCAGCGCCACGGTGCCGTACCCCTTCCACCGATCGGTCGGGCCGAGCACGTGCGCCAGGAATCCGACCAGGAGCAGCGCCGGGGCGTAGTACTTCATCGCGTCGAACGCGTAGATCTGGCTGCTCACGGTCGTGCCGATGTTCGACCCGAGGATCACGCCGAGCGCCTGCGGAAAGGAGAGCTGCCCGGCGCGGACCAAGCTGATCACGAGGATGATCGTCGCCGACGAGGAGTCGAGCAGCGTCGTGGCCACGATCCCGACGACCAGCCCGAGCAGCCGGTTGTCGGTCGCCGCGGCGATCGCGCGCTTCATCCGCTCGCCGGCCACGTCTTCGAGTGTCTTGCCCAGATACCTCAGCGCGAACAGGAACAGCGCCAGCCCGGCGAGGACGCTCGGTACGATGTCATCCCAGGGCGGAGCAGACGTATCGGTGGGCATCGGACAGCATCCCTTCGCATCACGGACAGCAGGAGGGTAAACTCTCCTGGAGTGTGGCGGACGCGTGAGACGCTCCCGTGAAGAAGCGATGAAGCTGTTGATGAACGGCGCTGCGCCGCCTCGGGAGACGCATTCAATACGGACAGGGACATTCCCTAGACGTCACGGCGCACCGAAGCGCGGAGGGCCCCACGCGCCGGAGCGGCACGCCATCGTGCTCTCCGCCCGGGCCGCGCGCACGGCGATCGGCGACGGCGGCGCTCGCTCAGACGCCGCGGCGCCGCGCACCTCCCGCCCCGCCGCGCCCCGTGCCATGCTCCCGCCGCTGGCCGGCGCCGGCAGGCGCTCTCGCCGGCAGCTCCGCCCGCGCGCCGCTCGCCATGACCGCCCGCAAGCTCCACCTCCCCGTCGGCCAGTCCGACTTCCGCAACCTCCGCCAGGAAGACCGCTATTACGTCGACAAGAC
Source organism: Sorangium cellulosum (assembly GCF_002950945.1). GTDB lineage: Bacteria > Myxococcota_A > Polyangia > Polyangiales > Polyangiaceae > Sorangium > Sorangium cellulosum_E. The sequence continues at coordinate 3,029,342 of NZ_CP012673.1, read as the reverse complement.
GGACCTGGTCGATCGGGTGCTCGGCGCGGGCGCACAGGCGCTGCTCCTGCCGCGCCCGAGGCGCTTCGGCAAGACGCTGGGCCTGTCGATGCTCCGCTACTTCTTCGAGCGGAGCGCGGAGGACCGCTCGCCGCTCTTCGCCGGCCTCCACGCGGCCGCTTCCGAGCAGGCCAGACCGCATTTCCAGCGGTATCCGACCCTCTTCCTCACCTTCAAGGACGTCAAGGCGGCAACCTGGGAGCAATGCTTCGAGGGGATCGCCGGCGTGCTCGCCAGGACGTACGAGCCTCACCACCACCTGCTGCTCGACGGCAGCCTCAAGCCGCAGCAAGCCGCGGTGTTCGCCAGCATTCTGGAGCGACGCGCCACCGAGGTTGAGTGCTGGCAGGCGCTGGAGCTCCTGTCCCAGCTGCTCGCCGAGCGGCACGGAGAGCGGGTGGTCATCCTCGTCGACGAGTACGACACCCCGATCCACGCCGGCCATGTGCACGGTTATTACGACAAGGCGGTCACCTTCTTTCGCAACCTGCTCTCCGGCGGGCTCAAGGACAACCCGCACCTCTTCAAGGGGGTGCTCACCGGCATCCTCCGCGTGGCGAAGGAGAGCGTCTTCTCGGGTCTGAACAACCTCGAGGTCTACGGCATCCTCCGGCCCGAGTTCGCGACGTCGTTCGGCTTCACGGAGCCCGAGGTGCGCCGGCTCGTCGAGGCGCTGGGGCAGCCCGAGCTCCTCGAGGACATCCGCGCCTACTACAACGGATATCGCTTCGGCGGCGAGGCGATCTATAACCCGTGGTCGGTCCTCTCCTTCCTCGACAGCGCCGACAAGGAGCTGCGGCCCTACTGGGTGGCGACCAGCTCGAACGACCTCGTGCGCGAGCTGCTCGTGACGGGCCCCGAGGGCGTCAGGGCCGAGCTCGAGGCGCTGCTCGCCGGCGGCGCCGTCGACAAGCCGATCGAGGAGAGCATCGCGCTGCGCGACGTCTCGGGGCGGTCGGACGCGCTGTGGAGCTTCCTGCTCTTCTCGGGGTACCTGAACGCCGCCGAGCGCTACCAGGTCGACGGCTTCCCCTGGGCGCGCCTCGCGGTGCCGAACCGGGAAGTGCAGCTGGAGCTGACCGCGATGGCGCGCGGCTGGCTCGAGTCGCAGGCGGGCGGCGCCGAGGCCGTGCGCCGCCTGCTCGACGCGCTGCTGCGCGGCGACGCCCGCACCGTGGAGCGCCACCTCTCGCAGATGGTCAAGGTCAATGCGTCGTTCTTCGACACGGCAGGCCCCGAGCCGGAGCGCTTCTATCACGGGCTCGTCGTGGGGCTCCTGGCGAGCCTGGGCTCGCGTTACGAGGTCCGCTCGAACCGGGAGTCGGGCTTCGGCCGCTGCGACGTGATGATCCTGCCCAGGGTGCCAGGCCTGCCAGGGGTGGCGCTGGAGCTGAAGACCGTCGACGCCGAGGAGGGTGAGACCCCCGACGCGGCGCTCGCCGCCGCCCTGCGGCAGATCCGGGAGCGGGACTACGCGACGGAGCTGCGCGAGCGCGGGGCGCTGCCGATCCACCTCGTGGCCGCGGCGTTCGACGGCAAACGGGCCTACGTGCGGGTCGGCTGAGCCGGACCGCGCGGCCTACCCCCGCGGCGGCGCGTAGAAATCCACGATCTTGATCGGCTCCGTCAGCCGCACCCGCACCCGCGAGCGCTCCCCGCGCACGTCGCCGCCGATCTGGAAGCTCGTCGCCGGGTCCATCTCGATCGTGACCTCGTCGACGAAGTAGTCGAACACCGTCTCCAGATCGCCGAAGTCGCCGCTCCAGATGCTCGAGAAGTGCCGCACGAACGTGAGCGGCGAGATCATCGACACGCGCAGCTGCATCCGGTCCTGGCGGTCGTCCGCGTAGGGGAACATCCGGAAACCGAAGCCGTAGTAGGGGATCGTCGACAGCGCCGCGATCTTCGCCGACCCCTCGTAGATCACGCCGCCCTTCTTGATGGGCGCCCCGAGGATCGCCCCCTTCTCGCCGACGCGGATCGCGTCGTTGCCCTCGTTGATGATCCGGCAGTGCGGCGTGCGCCGCACGAGGTAGCTCGGGATCGTCCGCGTCGTCGCGGCGACCGCGTACGCCACCGGACCCGGCGCGAGCCGCTTCAGCGGGCCGCGCGCGAGCGCCGCCTTCACCGCGTTGTAGTCGCGGAGCATCACCGCATCGACCCCGAAGCCGCAGAACGGCGACAGGATGTCCTCCGCCTCCACCAGCCGCAGGTTCCGGCTCCCGGCGTCGGCGCGCAGGCGCTGGAGGTCCACCGCCAGCCCCGGCTTCGCGCCCGCGCCCCCCGACGCGCCGAGCACCCACGCCAGCGAGTTGCCCGTCCCCAGGCGGAGCAGCCCGAACCGCGGCGGCGGCACCCCCCGCCGCTTCGCCTCGTTCACCACCGACGTCACCACCACGGTGAACGTCCCGTCCCCGCCGCCGGTGAGGATCGTGCCGTAGCCCCGATCCACCAGGATCCGCGCGATGCCCTCGCTCTCCTCGACCCGCCGCGAGACGAACAGATCCCCGGTGTCCAGGATCTGATCGAGCGTCTCGATCACCTCCGCCGTCACGCTCTTGGCGTTGCCGTTCACCACCACGGCAATCCGGTTGCTCGCCGACCCGCGAGGAAACTCACTGGGACGACGCGGCGCATCAGCGGAGCCGGCCTGGCGGGATACATCGTCCGGGCCACGACCGGCGGGCGGGGAGGTCATGGACCGCGATCTACCACGACCGGCCCCGGCTCTTGGAGGGCCGCGCGCGGGGCGGCACGTGATGGCCGGCGGATCGCCAGGCAGGTCACCGCGGCGGGACAACGGCGCGACGAACACACGACGCCGGCAGGACGCCAGGGCCCGCGCCGCCGCGCGCCGCGACGGGACCTTGCTCCGTGCCGGTCGCGGCGGCGCGGCGGCGCGACGCGCAGCGGCGCGGCGACACACCGCGCCGCCGCGCCCCGGCAGGGCGGCGCGGCGCGCGGCGGCGCGGGAAAACCGTGCGCGCCGGTCGGCCAGCGCGCCGCGGCTCGAGAGGCACGACAACGTGCGATGCTCTCGGGTTTTGGCTCTTCGGCCGATCTTGGGTCATGCTGACACCGGGAAAGCGAGGAGCCTCCCCGAAACTTAGTGGACGGGGCGGGCGATTTTTTGGTAAGGCGACGACCTGTCTAGCCAATAGGTCTTGACAGCCGCGCGGGAGTTTCTCCTGCGCGCGCGGCGCGCGCTTGTGGCGAGGGGCCGCGACGATCTCGTACCCAGCGGGGGACGCAGCGACATGCCGAAGATCACGAAGCAGGGCAGCTCCGAAAAGGCGACGGGCACGAAGAAGAAGGCCTCTTCGAGCGCCAAAGGGGGCGCAGAAGCTCAGCTTGCGAAACCCGTGAATCCGGTAATCAAGGAAGAATCGAAATCCTCGTCAAGCGCTTCGAAGCGTAAGCTCGGTCTCCGCGGCGCTGCCCCCTGGGCGGCCCGGCACGCGGCGAAGCACGCGGCCGAGGCGCGGGCACGGGCCGCCGAGCCGGCGCCGCCCGGGAGCGCGCGGGCGACCATCCGCGTGCCGACGGGCGCGGAGGAGATCAAGGCGAAGATCGCCGAGCTCCACAACCAGACCCAGAAGATCCGCACCTTCCGCAAGCGGCTCGACAAGGGCTTCTTCGATATCGGGGTGGTGCTCGCCGAGATCCAGCAGCAGGAGCTGTATCAGGCGAAGGGGTACGGCTCGTTCGAGGCGTTCCTCGAGCGCGAGATCGACCTGGGCAAGCAGACGTCGCTCCGGCTCATCAAGATCGCCCACGTCTTCCAGCGCGAGGTCGCGCTCGACTACGGCATGGACCGGCTGTTCCTCGCGCTCGCCGCCCTCGAGGGGGAGACGATGCCGAAGCCCGCGCCCTCGGTCCCGTCGGCCCCCGGCTCCAAGCCGCCGCTGCCGCTAAAGCCCCCCATGCGCATCGTCGGGTAGGTAGCGACGGTCACCCGCTGCGGATACGGGCCCACCTCGACGTTTTCGGTGCTCAGCGCACAGGAGTGCGCCTCCGCGCCGAAAACGCCGATCTGGGCCCGTCTCCTGTGCGGGTGACCGCCGCTACGGCAACGGAAGACCTCGCGGCGGGGGACGGCGGGGGGACGAGCGAACGAGGACCTCGCGGCTGAGGACGGGGGGGGGCCGAGCGAGCTAGTGGCCGGTGGAGCGGGGGGGGGACGAGACGGGGCGGGAGACGGGCTCGGCGGTGAAACGGGGGAGACGGACGCGGACGGTCGTGCCCTCGCCGGCGCGGGTGTTCACCTCGACCCGGCCGGCGTGTTGATCGACGATCTTGCGGACGATCGCGAGGCCTAGACCCGTGCCGGCAGCCTTCGTGGTGAAGAAAGGGTCGAAGATCTCCGCCAGGATCGTGGGGGCAATGCCGGGGCCGGTATCGGCGATCGAGAGCCAGACCTCCTGGACGTCGCCAGAGGCGCTGGCACGTAAGACACCGCCTTCGGGCATTACGTCCAGGGCGTTTACGACCAGGTTCAGGACGACCTGCTTGAGCTTCTCGACGTCGCCGAGGGCGAAGCAGTCGTCGGAGAGGTCGCGGACGACCTCGACGCGGTGGCTCGCGAGCGCCTCCTCCTCCAGATCGAGCACGTCGCGGACGACGCGGGCCAGATCGACGGGCTCGCGGTGGGGGGCGCGGGGACGGGCGAGCTCCAGGAACTCGCCGAGCAGACGGCCTAGACGGGCGATCTCGGCCTCGACGATGCCGACGCGACGCTTCATGGGCTCGCGGATCGCCTCGTCGGAGAGACGGTCGATGCTGCGGCTGAGCAGGTGGAGCTCGAGTACGGCGGCGTTCAGGGGGTTCCTGATCTCGTGGGCGAGGCCCAGGGCGAGGGGGACCATGGCGTTCAGGGCCTCGGCGTCGGCGGCGCGACGCTCGAGGGCGCGACGCTCGGTCACGTCGATGCCGATGCCGTAGACGAGGTCGGTCCTGCCGCAGCGGCCGCGGCTGCGGACGCCAGACAGGTGCCAGCGCACCCGGCGGATCGCGCCGACGGCGTCACGCACCCCGACCTCGACCTCGGCAGCGGCGTCGCCCTCGACGACGCCCTGGAACGACTGGTTGAAACGGCGCTGCTCGGACTCGTCGACCAAGGACTCGCAGAACGGCATGCCGACCGCGGCGTCGCGACCCACGCCGGTCAGCACGGACAGGCGCGGGTTGAAGAGGGCGACACGACCCTCGGCGTTCAGGCCGAGGATGAGCACGTCCGCCGCGTCGATGATCGCCCGGTAACGGCGCTCGAGCTCCTCCCGCTCCCGCTTCAGCGAGATCTTCTCGATCGCCTGCGCCACCGTGGAGATGAGCTCCTCGGGGCGGAAGGACTTGAGGATGAAGGCGAACGCGCCGGCGCGGAGCGCGGCCATCGCGGTGTCGACCGTGGCGAAGCCGGTCACGAGGACGATCTCGCCGTGAGGGGCGGCCGAACGGAGCGGGGCGATCAGCTCGAGGCCGCTCGCGTCCGGGAGCTTGACGTCGACGACCGCCACGTCGAAGCCGTCGCGGCGGGCGGACGCGAGGCCCTGCTTGCCGGTCGGCGCGAGGGCGACCTCCACGTCGAGCTCGCGCGCGCCCTCGAGGACGTCGCGGAGGTTGCCGGCCAGGCTCGTGTTGTCGTCCACGATGAGGATTCGCGCGCGCACCTGGGTTCCTCCTGAGGGAGCGGTCAGGCCGGGGCGGCCCTGAGCGCGCAGCGGCCGACCGCGTGGGGGTCCTTCCCGAGTTTTATGCTATGAGCGGGCACCATGCGATTCGTCGATCAGTGCCGTCTGAAGGTCGTCGCCGGGGATGGCGGCAACGGGGCGATCGCATTCCGGCGCGAGAAGTACATCCCGTTCGGCGGCCCCGCGGGCGGCGACGGCGGCCGCGGCGGGGACGTCGTCTTCGTCGGGGACGAAGGCCTGTCCACGCTACTCGACTTCACCTACGCGCGCACGCTCGAGGCGGACCGGGGCGAGCACGGCATGGGGAGCGACTGCCACGGGCGCGCCGGCGCCGACCGGGTCGAGAAGATCCCGGTGGGGACGCAGATCTTCGACGCCGAGAGCGGGGAGCTCCTCGCCGACGTGACCGAGCACGGGCAGCGGGTCGTGGTCGCGCGCGGCGGCAAGGGGGGCCGCGGCAACCTGCACTTCAAGTCGCCGCACGACCGGGCGCCCCGGCGCGCCGAGCCGGGGGAGCCCGGCGAGATCCGCGAGCTCCGCCTCGAGCTGAAGGTGCTCGCCGACATCGGCCTGCTCGGCTTCCCCAACGCCGGCAAGAGCACCTTCGTCGCGGCGGTCTCGGCGGCCCGCCCGAAGATCGGCGACTACCCGTTCACCACGCTCACCCCGATCCTCGGCATGGTCGAGATCGGCGGCGGGACACGCTCGGGCGGGTCGAGCTTCGTCATCGCGGACATCCCGGGGCTGATCCCGGGCGCGAGCGAGGGGGTCGGGCTCGGCATCCAGTTCCTGAAGCACGTGGAGCGGACGCGAGCGCTGCTCCACCTCGTGACGATCGACCCCGGCGAGGGCCGCGAGCCGCTCGCCGACTACCGGGCGCTCCGCAAGGAGCTCAAGAAGTTCAGCCCGGAGATCGCCGAGCGCCCCGAGATCGTCGCCCTGACCAAGGCCGATCTGACCGAGGTGCGCGAGGCGTACCCGAAGCTCAAGGCGCGGTTCGCGAAGGCGAAGGTGAAGCTCCACCTCGTCAGCGCCGCGACCGGCGAGGGCGTGCCCGAGCTCGTCCGTGAGCTCGCCGCGCTCGTCCGCAAGCCGGCGCCCTGAGACAGCGCGGCTCACCAGCGCCGCGGCAGATCCGGCGTCACCTCGCACTCCCCACAATGTCTTCCCGGGTGATCGCCGCACCCAGGTAACAGGGTGTTCTCACGTGGGCTGTCCGCCCCCAAGTCGGCGCGTTCGACGCGGGAGGAGCGCCCGCTTTGCCTGGACAAGCCAGCGCGGTTCGCATCCAATCTTTGTTTCGGACCGTCATTGTCCTGCGAGGAGAGGAAGCCCGATGCGCTGGTCTATTTTCAGCAAACCGTCTGCTCTCGTCGGGTGTCTGGCCACCCTCGCAGCGCTCGGCGCGAGCGGGATGGCGCGCGCCGACATCGTGCAACCGAACGGCACCGTCATCCCCGTGGTCGTCGAGCGGCTCAGCGCCCTCCTGAACGGCTCGGCGAACAACGACAACATCGACGAGATGATCGACGTCGTGGCCGACGCCGCGGTGGAGCCCCAGCAGTTCTCGCCGCTCTGCGAGTTCAGCGGCAAGTACATCGCCAAGGGAGGCACCGCCAACTTCGCCGTCGGCTGGTACAACGTCGATGACAGCCGCGGCAGCGACGACCCGCCGAGGTACGTCTCCGTCGACCGCGGCGCCAACCTCAACACGCCAGCGCCGGCGAGCGACATCCAGATCCTCTTTCCGTTCTCGAGCTCTCTGCCGGCCGCCGCGATGCGCGAGCTGTCGGCCGTCTCGATCCGGGAGAACCCCGCCTACGCGGGCGGCCTGATCGGCTTCGTCCTGATCCCCAACCCGAACGGCACCGGCACCGGAAATGCGACGCAGTACCACTACACCGAGCACCGATTCAACGTGGAGTGCACGGCGTGTGAGACCCCGGGGCCCTGGTACTCGGACCTCATCTATCGGTCGAACGAGCTCCCCAACACGTTCTACCTGGGGTTCGAGGATCTCGACTTCCGGAACGCGGCCGGCGCCGCGGGGGTCAACGGCAACGATCTCGACTACGAGGACTTCCTGTTCCGCTTCTCCGGCATCACCTGCCCCGAGGCCGGCCAGCCGTGCGAGGTCGACGAGAACATCGGCGCGTGCCGGCTGGGCATGACCGACTGCGACGCGCACGGCGAGACGATCTGCAAGCCGTTCGTCGAGCCGGGCAGCCAGTCCGAGCAGTGCGACGGCGTCGACAACGATTGCAACGGAGAGATCGACGAGAGCGCCCCGTGTCCGGACAGCAAGGTATGCAGCCGGGGCCTCTGCGTGGACCGCTGCGGCTCCGGGGAGTTCCGGTGCCAGGAGGGGCTCGTCTGCGACGATGGCCTGTGCGTCGAGGCGGCCTGCGTGGGCGTGGTATGCGACGCCGGCGAGGTGTGCCACGGCGGCGAGTGCAGCGCGGCCTGCGACGGCGTGGTGTGCCCCGGCGACCAGGTCTGCCGGAACGGGCGCTGTCTGGACCCGTGCCAGAACGTCACGTGTGACGCCGGCGAGGTCTGCGAGGGCGGCGCCTGCGTGATCCAGTGCAACTGCCGCGGGTGTCCGTCGGGCGACCGCTGCATGGCGGACAGCGGCCGGTGCGTCGAGGCCGAGTGCGCCGAGGTCACGTGCGGCGCCGGCACGGTGTGCCGGGCCGGGGCGTGCGTCGATGCCTGCGAGGGCGTCGTGTGCCCCTCGGGCGAGCTGTGTGAGGCCGGCATGTGTGTCGCGGCGCCGCCGCCCGTCGGCGGCACGGGCGGTGAGGGCCCGACGCTCGACAGCGCCGCGTCGTCCGGCGCTGGTGCGCCCGCGACGGGCGCGGGCGGGGCGGGCGCCGGCGGAGCGGGCGCGGGCGGGGCGCCCTCCTCCGGATCGGGCGAGGGCGGCGCCGGGGAGTCCTCGGGCTGCGGCTGCCGGCTCGGCGCCGACGCGCCCTCCGCGGGGGGCTTCGCGGCCTTCCTCCTCGGCGCCGGCCTCTGGCTGCGCCGCCAGGTCGGCCGCCGGCCCGGCGTGCGGACCGCGGCCCGCGCCCGGCGGTGAGGGCGATCAGGGGGAGTCGGACGTCGGGCCGAAGAGCTCGATGTCGTCGATCTCGATGAACCCCGAGTCGACGGCGCCGCGGAGGAAGCCTCTCCCGTCGGCGCCGTTGACCTGCGGGCCGAAGGCGAGGCCGATGACCGACCGGAGCACGTCGTTCACGTCATCACCGGGGTCGCGCCCATCGGAGATAGCCCAGTCGGGGAGCGCGATGTCCACGAACCTGAGCTCGACGAGCTGCGGCTCGGCGCTGAGCCGCACGTCCCACCCGTAGCGGATGCCCGAGATCCCGTCGCTGTGCGCGGGGCTCTCGACGTCGAAGCGCAACGTGCGCGCCCCGTCGGCGCGCGCCCGGAAGCGGACGCCTTCGAGCGGCGTCACGTCGGCCTGGCCCTCGGCGAGCGGCACCGTGAAGTACACGTAATGCCCCCAGGCGTACGCCTCGTCGCGGAAGTCGAAGCGGAGCAGCAGGCTCTGCGCGCCGTTCAGCGGATCTTCCTGCGTCAGGCTTTGCACGGCGCCGGACGCGTTGTTGGTGGCGAGCAGCGTCCCGACGTACAGCTCGAGCGTGTCCGCGGCCTCGAAGTCGTTGACCCCCGCCGCGGTGAACGAGAAGGGCACGAGGGGCGTGTTGCTGGCGAAGCGCCCCAGCCGCTCTCGCAGGATCGGCAGCTCGCCCTTGAGGCGCTCGACGGCCGGCTCCCAGGCGTCGAGCCCGGGCCCGGCCGGGTCCTCCTCGACGGCGGAGCGGATCAGCGCGGCGTACTCGTCCACCTGCGCCTCGAGCCGCCCTTCGCTGAACGGCCCGTCGAGCAGCTCCTGGAGCGCGGCCTGGTAGCCCTCCGGATCCTGGCTCAAGGCGCTGAACAGCGGGTCGCAGCCCGGCACGAGCACCCGCTCGGCGCCCATGAACACCGGGATCTCCGCGGGGCAGGTCGCCGGCGTCTCGGTCCAGCGCGGCACCTGGCCGAAGTAGGTGCTGGGGCTCAGGGTCTGGTCCATGTCCCACGGGATGAGGTGGAACTTGCCCGAGGAGGGATCGTCGTAGATGTAGAAGTTGTGGTTGTTGGCGTCGCCCTCGGGGCTGACATAGAAGGTCGTGACGCCGTCCCAGTTCACGATCGCCTCGTCGACGGCCATGTAACGCTGCAGCTGCCCGAGGTCGGTCCACGCCGACAGCGCGGCGAGGCGCGCTGTGCCCTCGGCGGACGCGAGGTCCGTCGCGAACGCGGCGAAGCGCTCGTGGGTGGCCTGCTCGCCGTTCGTCTCGAGGTGGTCCGCGTAGTAGCTGACGTCGCTCGTGACCGGCCACGCTTCCTTGTAGAGATCCCCGTCCGGCCCCTCGGGAAAGTGGTTTTCCACGAAGCGGCCGTCGACGTCCTCGACCATCGAGAAGAGCCCCTGCGACTCGCCGTTCACGTGTAGCGTGGCCCACGCGCTCCTCGGGGCGGCCACGCCCATTTCGCGGTAGATGCCATAGGCGATCCGCTCGTGCAGCCTCGTGGGGTCCCAGACCATGGAGTGGAAGTTCAGGCGTCTCTGCGTGTAGAAGCGCTGCCCGTCGACGTACTCGTCGAACTTCACCTTCATGCTGAGCTTCGGGCAGGTGAGGTTTCCCTGCGCGTCGAAGCACATCTGGAGGGTGCCGTAGCCGCCCTTGAAGCGCAGGCCCACCACGCCCAGGCTCTTGCCCTTGTAACAGGCCTCGGCCTCCACGTACTCCTCGTCGCGGGCGTTCTTCTTGAGGTCGGCACAGCGCTCTTCCGGAAGGTGGAAGTCGAAGCGCGGGACCTCGGCCGCCGCGTACAGCTCGTCCGCGTCGTGATCTTCGAGCGCGGGGTCGGACGGCTCGCACGGCGGCGTCGAGATCTGCCCGCCGCTGCCGCCCCCGCCGTCGCTCGCGCCGCCTTGCCCGCCGACTCCGCCGGCGCCCCCCGAACCACCCGAGCCGCCCGGCCCGGCGCCGCCGCTCGCGCCCTCGTCATCCCCGCAGCCGGCGCTCAGCGCGGCCGCCGCCAGCGCGAGCAATGTCCAAGACTTGAGCTTCATGTACTGCTCCTTTACGAGCGCGAGGCTAATCGTGGTCATCGCGCGCGTCGACGGCGGTCGCGTCGCCGCGGGCGTGCAGATCGTGCCCGGGCGCGAGGGCGAGGTGCTCCCTTATCCGCCTCCGTGCGGCGGCCGCGCGGCGCCGGCGAGCGCCGGCGACGCGGCCTCGACCGCGAGGCACGCCTCGAACCCCTCGCGGTAGCTCGGGTAGAGCAGCGCCATGCCGAGGGCGCGCTTGATCTTCGCGTTGTCCACGGCGCGGTCGTGGCGCAGCGTCTCGTGCAGCGCCTCCCGCGGCGCGCCCGCCGGCAGCTCCAGGCCGAGCCGCGCGCACAGCCAGCGAACGACCTCGATCTGCGGCACGGGCGTGTCGTCCGCGACCACGAAGTCCTCGCCGGGCGCCGCGCGATCCAGGGCGGCGAGCGCGAGGCGCGCGAGGTCCTCGACGTGGATGCGCGAGACGACGTTCCTGCCCTGCTGATCGCCCTCGCCGGTCATGCGGAAGTCGCCGCGGAGCAGCCGCAGGTGCAGCCCGCGGCCGGGGCCGTAGATGCCCGCCGCGCGCAGCGTCACGGCGCCGCGCTCGCGGTACACCGCCTCGGCCGCGAGGCGCGCGGCGGCGCGGGGGTTCGCGGCGGAGGTCGGCGTCGCCTCGTCGATGCGCCCGGTCGCGTCGCCGTACACGGCGGTCGACGAGACGTAGGCGATCGCGCGCGCGCGGCGGAGCGACGGCGCGACGGCGGCGTCGGTCGCGCCGTCGGGCGGGAAGGCGACGAGCACGTCCGCGCCGTCCGGCACGAGCCGCTCGACGGCCTCCGCGGTGAGCGCGGGGAGGACGTGCACCTCGATGCCGGCCTGCGCGAGCTCGGCCGCGCGCTCGGGGGAGCGCGTCGTCGCGAGGACGCGGCCGCCGGAGGCCTTCCGCAGGCCGGCGACCACCGCGCCGGTGAAGCCGCAGCCGAGGACGAGGAGCGGGGGAGAGGGATCGAGCATGGGTCGTGGCGGCTTCTTACCAAGAACGGCGGGGGGCGGCGTTGCTTCTGGCGCCGGAGGACGGATGTGGGGCCCGGGAGCCACAGGAGGCTCGGCGTCGAGGGAGAGCGCCGCGTCTGGTAGCCTGGTCGGCGCGGAGCGGGCGGCGCGGACGCATCGTGTTCGCCGCAGCGACGCCCTCAGCGCATGGCGGTCAACGTCTTCATCTCCTACGCCCCCGCGGATCGGTCGTACCTCGACGCGCTCGAGGCGCACCTCGCCGCCCTGAAGCGGCAGGGCCTGGTGAGCACCTGGCACCGCGGCCGCATCGGCGCCGGCGCGGCGCGGGAGGAGTCGACGGCGGCGGAGCTCATGGCCGCGGAGGTGGTCCTCCTGCTGGTGAGCGAGGCGTTCCTCGCCTCGGACAGCTGCTACGAGCGGGAGCTCGGGCGAGCGCTGGAGCGGCACCGCGGCGGGGTGGCGCGTGTCGTGCCCATCCTGGTGCGCGCGTGTGACCGGGAGGGCACCGCCCTCGCGGAGATCGAGGCCCTGCCGCGGGACGGCAAGGCGGTGACGAGCTGGGCCAACCCGGACGAGGCGTGGCGGGACGTCGTCCGGGGCATCCGCGCCGCCGTGGAGGAGGCCGCCCTGAACGCGCGGCCGGGCGTGGCGTCGGCCGACGCGGCGTTCCCCGGCGCGCTCGCCGCGACGCTGCGCGAAGCGGAGGAGGCGATCCGCGCGATCGACAGGCAGATCGCCGCGGCGCAGAAGCGGCGGGTGAGGCTCCAGGCCGCCGGCGCGAGCACCGCGGAGGTGGACCAGGAGATCGTCGACCTCCGGCGCAGGCGCCGGGAAGGCGGCCAGCTGCACGTGGGCGAGGAGCTCAGCGACGGCCGGTACCTGCTGCTGGAGCGGATCGGCCGCGGGGGGTTCGCGACCGTGTGGCGCGCGCTCGACGCCGGGCGGGGTGACCAGCCGGTGGCGATCAAGGTGCTGCACCCGAACCTCGCGGGCGACGAGGGCCGGAGAGAGCGGTTCTTCCGGGGGGCGCGCGCGATGGCGGAGCTCGACCACCCCGGCGTGGTGCGCATCCTGGAGCCGAAGGGCGAGGACGGCGGCTGGCACTACTTCGTGATGGAGCTCGTCGAGGGCGAGGACGTGTACAGCGCGGTGATCGGGACACGGCTGCCGGCGGAGCGGGTCGTGCCGATGCTCCTGCGCGCTGGAGAGGCGCTCTCGTTCGCGCATGGGCGGGGGCTGGTGCACCGGGACGTGAAGCCGGCGAACATCTTGCTCGACGCGGAGGGTACCCCGCGGCTCACGGATTTCGATCTGGTCTGGGCGCGCGACACGACGGGCGGCACGAAGAGCGGCGCGATGGGGACCTTCCTCTATGCGGCGCCGGAGCTCATGCACCGCCCGCAGGACGCGGACGCGCGCGCGGACGTGTACGGCCTCGGCATGACGGCGGTGTTCTGCCTGCACGGGGCGGAGCTACCGCCGATCATGATGCGATATCCCGGGCGGGTCCTGGAGCAGCTCCCGTGCAGCGATGCGGTCCGGAAGGTGCTTGAGCGAGCGATCGAGTTCGAGGCCTCGGAGCGATATCCGGACGTGGCGGCCTTTTGCCGCGCGCTCCTGGAGGCAGCATCCATCTGCCTGCCCTTGCGCGCGGCCAAGCTCACTCCTTAGACGTCGGCCGCGCTCACGCGCCCGGCTTGCGCGTGTACCGGTGCTTCACCCCGAGCGGGAAGTACTCCGGATCCCCCGCCGCCCTCAAGGTCACCCGCGGCGCGCGTTTGCCCGCCGGCACGTAGTTCCTGAACTCGCTGTTCAGCCGCACGAGGTGCTCCTCGATCGACCGCGCCGCCGCCTCGCGCCGCGCCTCGCTCTCCCCTTCCCCCGGCGCGAGCTCGACCACCACCGAGAGGAACACATCCCTGTCCGCGCCCTCGCGGACCTCCAGCACGAACTTGCCCGTCACCCACTCCTTCACGCCGGGCTGCTCGATGCCGACGACCACGTTCTCCGGATAGATGTTTGCCCCGAAATACGACACCGTGAAATCCGAGCGTCCGAACACATAAACGAACGGCAGCTCCCGGGCGCCTCGCTCGCCGCCGAGCTCCCGCCGCGGATCGAACCCGAAGCCGGCGAGCGCCGCCATCATGTCCGCGTGTGTGTACACGCCGCCGCTGTCGAGGATCGCATACCGGATCAGCGGGACGCCGTTCTCCCCGGTGAAGAGGAGCATCCCGTCGCGCTGCTCGAAGAACCGCACCGCCGGGTCGTACTGCACGAGCGTGGGGAGCCGGTCCTGCCCGAACAGGGCGCGCGCGGCGTCCGGCCTCCCCGCGAGGAACCTGCGGATCGCGATGCTGAGCGGCGTCTCGTTGCCCAGCACGCCGGCGTCGGCCGTCCCGTAGAGCGACGCCGAGTCGTGGCAGGGCGACGTCGACCCGACGCGCTCGCCGACCAGGCTGCGCCACTCCTCGCTGAACACCTCTCCGGCCATCACGAGCTTGATCCGGAGGGGGGACCAGTCGACGCCCCGGGCCCGCCCCGTGTCGATGACGTCCTTCAGGAAGGGCGGATATCCCAGCAGGACGACCTGATCGAACGCGGGGCCCAGGTCGAGGACGACGCGGTAGATCTCGTCCTTGTTGTTGCCGGGCGTGACCACCGTGATCGGATATCCCTTGGCCGCCAGGTGGCGGCAGCACGCGGCGGTGTACATCCCGCCGACCCACGAGCCGAGCGCGAAGCACACGACCGCGAGCGTGCGGCGCTCATCGGCCCGGAAGCTGTCGTGGAACACCTGCTCGAACCGCCGGGCCACCGGGAGCTCGTCCGTGACGGAGCGCGGCCAGAACGTCGGCTTCCCGGTCGAGCCCGAGGAGACCGCGATCATGTCGCAGGGCGCGACGCGCCCCCCGCGGCAGAGATCGGCGATCGGGTGCCGGAGCACGTAGTTCTGCTTCGTGATCGCCGGGAGCGCCGCGAAGTCGGCGGGCGTCCGGACGGCCGCCGGATCGACGCCGTGCTCCGCGAGGAAGCGGCGGTAGGCCGGGACCGTCGCGGCGACCTCGTGGAACAGCGAGAGCGCGCGCTCGGCCGGATCGACCTCACGGTGCTGCGACAGCGCCGCGTCGAGCGGCGTGTTCAGGAAAGCGTCGAGGGCCGCCAGGACCCGCCCGGATTGCACATCCTGCATCGCGAGATCTCCCTCCTCGGAATCATTCACACGCTGCTCACACGCTGCCCAACCCCGGCTCCCCGGAGAGCGCCGCCGCGAGGGCGAGCTCCTCGGCGCGGCGCTCGTAGCCCGGCGGAGGCTCCGACGGCGGGTGGGCGAGCAGCGACGTGATCACCGTCTCGAGCCAGCGCCGGAGCGGCGTGTGCCGGAAGCCGAGCTCCGCGTGGGCTCTCGCGGGATCGAGCATCGACATCCAGGGATCGCTGAACGGCGACATCACCGCCGGGTCGAGGCCGCGGACCCGGAGCGCGGCCGAGGAGATCGGCTCGAGACGCGCCGGCGCGCCGAGCAGCTCCGCGACGAGCGCGAGGAGCTCCGAGAGCGTCGGCGTCTCCTCCATGCAGAGGTTGTACGCCTCGCCGAAGGTCGACGGAACGAGGAACAGCTTCACGATCGCCCTCACGACATCGCCGCTGTACACGTGCCGCACCGGGTGCTTGCCGCCGTCCGGGACGAGCAGCGGGCCGCCGTCGAGCACGCGCGCGACGTACCGCTCGAGCCGGCGGTGGGGGTCGCGCTCCCCGTTCACCATCGGGATGCGCAGCACGGTCGCGGGGAACCGCTCTTCCTGCCACGCGGCCGCGAGCACCTCCTCGCAGCGGCGTTTGTTCATGCCGTAGGCCCACGCCGCGCGGTCCTCCTCGCCCGCGGGCTCCGGCAGCAGCGGGCCGCCGTAATCGCGCTCGCGCGAAGGCCGCGGGCACCCCTCGCGGACGAGGTACACCGACCCCGTGCTGATCATGACGTAATGGCCGACGCGCCCGCCCCCGAGCGCCCGGACGGCCGCGCGGCCGTCCTCGGCCGTGTACGCGGTGAAGTCCACCGCGGCGTCGAACTCCTGGCCGCCGAGCGCCTGCGCGACGTCGCCGGCCGCGCGGTCGCAGCGGACCCGCGCCACGCGATCGCCGAACGCGTCGGGCGTCACCCCGCGGTTCAGGAGGGTGACGTGGTGCCCTGCCGCGAGCAGGCGATAGACCAGGAAATGCCCCATGAAGCGGGTGCCGCCGAGCACGAGGACGCGCATGCGGGGCAACCTATCACCGCCGGCGGCGGCGATGACCCCGGATCGCGCCCGCGGGGCGGACGGGCCCCATCGTCAGCGGTGGACCACGTCGCCTCGACGGGGTAGGGGTGGCGCACGGATGTACAACCGCTCCGATCAGTTCGCAAAGAACGTCCTGCGCGATGCGCTGAGCCGCGCCTCGACCTCGGAGACCGAGGTCGAAGTCCTGGCCGCGACGCAGAGGATCGATGTGTACAGCGTCCCGGATCCGGCGCGCGAAGCCGAACGCGCCCAGATGGGCCTGCTCGGCGAGCTCTCCGCAGAGCCCAGCCTCTTCGAGCCCTTCCACAAGACACCGGGCCGCCGGGAGATCCGGCACTGCCTGCGCAAGCAGCTCACCTGGCACCATGAGCTCGAGCGCCGTGCCCGCGCCGCGGCGGGCGTCCCGTCTTCGGATGCCGATCCCGAAGCACCGCCCCCGCAGCCCATCCCCTTCCCCGCACTCGTCATCATCAGTCCGGGCCGGCCCGAGACGGCGCTCGAAGGCTACGGGTGCAAGCCGGTTCGCCCGGGCGTCTACCATGCGGTGCCGGAGCTCGCGATGCGCATCGTCGTGTTGGTCGAGCTGCCCCGGACGCGCGAGACGCTGCTGCTGCGCCTCCTTGGTTCGGGCCGGCTGATGCGCGAGGCGCTCGCCGACCTGTCGGCCCTGCCGGACGACGCGTGGGAGAGGAGCGTGGCGACGCCGCTCCTGGTACACTTCCGGCTCGGGACCGGTGGGCCGTCGAAGGGCGAGGAAGAGGAAGACGACGTGAGCGCGGAGATCCAGGCGTGGTTTCAGGAGTACCAGCAGAAGCTGCGCAATGACGCGATCAAGGAAGGGCTCAAGGAAGGGCTCAAGGAAGGGCTCAAGGAAGGGGAGCGAACCCTGCTGTTACGGCAGCTTCGCGCCCGCTTCGGCGAGCTTCCGGCAACCGCCGTCGCCCGCATCGAGGCAGCCGACGTAGCGGAGCTCGAGCGCTGGGGCGAGCGGGTGCTCTCGGCGAAGACGCTCGCCGAGGTGCTCGACGAGGCCAGCTGAGAGGGCAACCGCGCCGCGCGCCCCGCGCGTGGGCTCCCCGGGGGGAGGCGCCAGCGGACGTCCTCACACGCACGGCAACGAGAGGGGAATGCCGGCCCGACGCCGCCCGGGCTCGAAGGCGCCGCCGTCCGGCAGCCTGGCAAGGGACCACGCGCCCGCTCAGGCCGCGCCCCGATCGTGCTAGAGATCGGCCCGTGCCGTTCTCCCATATCCTCGGCCAGGACACCGCGGTCGGCACGCTCGTGCGCGCGCTCCAGGCGGGCCGCGTGCACCACGCCTACCGCTTCGAGGGCCCGCCGGGCGTCGGCAAGGAGCTCGCGGCGGTCGCGCTCTCGCAGGCGCTCGTGTGCACCGCGGGCGACCCGCTCGGCTGCGGCCGCTGCGACGCCTGCCGGCGGGCGGCCGCGCGCTCCGCGGGGCGCCCGGCGTCGCCGCTCCACCCCGACGTCGCGATCGTCGCGAAGAACTTCTACCCCGCCGCGGTCATCGGCAGGAGCCGCGACGAGCTCACCGAGATCTCGGTCGACCAGGTCCGCGCCATCGTGCTCGCCCACGCCGCCTACCCGCCCCACGAGGGGCGCGCGCGGGTGTTCATCGTCCGCGACGCCGAGGACCTCAGCGTCGGCGCCGCGAACGCGTTCCTCAAGACGCTCGAGGAGCCGCGCCCGGGCACGCACTTCATCCTGCTCACCTCGCGCGGCGATCGCCTGCTCAACACGATCCGCTCGCGCACGCTGCCCGTGCGCTTCGCCCCGCTCTCGGAGCCGATCGTCCGCGGCGTCCTCCGCGCGCACGGCGTGCCGGAGGAGCGGCACGACCTCGCCGCGGAGCTCGCCGCCGGCAGCGCCTCCGCGGCGCTCGAGCTCGCGGACGAGGAGCAGACCGCCTCGCGCGACGCCTTCGTGAAGAGCGTCCTCGCGGCCGCGACCGCCCGGGATCTCGGGCCCGCCGTCGCGTTCGCGGAGTCGGTGGACCGCGACAAGGGCGCCCTCAAGGACGACCTCCGCGCCCTGAACGCCGCGCTCGCCCGCGAGGCCCGCGCCGCGGTCTCCTCCGGCGCGGCCGGCACGGCCGATCTGCGGCGCGCCAGCGTCTCGGCCAAGCGCTACGCCGCGGTCTCCCGCGCCGTGACGCACCTCGAGCGCAACGCCTCGCCGAGCCTCGCGATGGCCTCGCTGATCGCCGAGCTGCGCAGCATCACCGGCTGACGTGCGCCCGCGGGCGCGCCCGCGAGGCGGCGCCCGCCGGGATCAGCCTTCCCCGCCGCCGCCGAGGCGATCGTAGCCCCCGTCCTCGACGCGCCGCCCGGCCCAGGCGTGGATGCGCCCCTCGCTCGCGATGACCACGGCCGCGTCGCTCCCGCCTCCCTCGTAGAGGGCGAAGATCCCGGCGTCGCCGAGGGGCGGCGCGCCCTGCCCGAGGCGCTCGAGCGCCGCCGGCAGCCGCGCCCGCCGGCGCAGGGTCATGCCGGCGATCTCCAGCGTCGCCGGGGGCTCCTCCGGCGAGTCGATCGCCGCCGGCGCGAGCCACAGGATCTCGCGCCGCGGCGCGGGGAAGGCCACGACCGCGCCTTGCCCGGCCGCCTCGGGCGCGAGGAACACCACGGCGACGATCTCGCCGCGCTCGCGCGCGACGATCGCGCCCGAGAGCCAGCGCTCCTCGACGCCGGCCATGACGACATCGCCGAGCGCGAACGGCAGCTCGTCCCACAACGTCTCCTGCGGCGGCCCTCCGGCCGGGTCCCGCGCCTGCGCGCCCCCGCTCCCTTCGAGGGCCTCTTTCTCCCGGCGCGCCGCGATGTAGCCCGCGGTCGCGGCCAGCGCCGCGGCCGCCGCCGCGAGCAGCGTCAGGCTCATCGCGCGCCCCCGCCGGGCGGCGCTGCGGGCGCGGCGGCCGGCGCGAGCGCCTCCTTCAGCGCCCGTGCCCGCGCGTTCACCTCGTCGAGGGCGTGCGGGCCGTCCTGCTCCGGCAGCAGCGCGGCGATGATCGCCGCGGCGGAGCAGCGCGCGCCCACCTCCCTCGCCCGCTCCAGCGAGATGCCGCCGATCGCCACGACCGGCAGCCCCGGCCGCGCCTGCTCGACCAGGGCGCTCAGGGACGCGAGCGCGTCGAGGCCGACCACGGCGTCCGGGCGCTCCTTGCTGGAGGTCGCGAAGATCGGCCCGACGGCGACGTAATCGAGGTGTCCGAGCGGATCCTGCAGCGCGGCCTCGAGCTGCGCGCGCGTGTGGGTGGAGAGCCCGACGCGCAGCGAGGTGCCGGCGGCCTCCGCCAGCCTGCGCACCGCCGCCACGGGGAGATCGTCCTGGCCGACGTGCACGCCGTCGCAGCGCGCGAGCACCGCGAGATCGGCCCGGTCGTTCGCGTAGAGCGGCACGCCCGCGCGCGCCGCGAGCGGCTGGATGGCGCGGAGGAGCGAGAGCATCCGCGCGGCGCCGCCCCGCTTGTCGCGCAGCTGGATGGCGGCGGGGCGCGCGTCGAGGACGGCCTCGGCGAAGGCTCTCGGATCGAGCCCGCGACGCGCGAGCGAGTCGGTGTCGACGATGGCGTACAGACCACGCATGACCACGCTGCAAGCGATGGGGAGGCGCCTCGGCGCTCGAGGGCGCCCAGGCTCGCCGGCTACGCTAAGGTTGACGCCCTCAGAAAGAAAGCGGAAGCGTTCGCTCCCGAACGGATCCTCCATGCGCACACGTCTCGTCCGGATCGCCTGTCTGTTCGCGTCAGCTGCGTCAGCTGCGTCAGCCGCGCTGGCGCTCGCACCGAGCCCCGCGCTCGCGCAGCCGACCCCTGCGGCGGCGGTCGAGAAGTCGGGCTCCGCGCCGGCGGCCGACAAGCCCCAGGCCGGCGCTGCGTCCCCGCGCGCGGGGACCCAGGTCGCCGCACCCAGGGCGGGAACGAAGAAGGCGAAGGCGCCGGAGCCTCCGCCCCTGCCGCCTGCGCCGGCGCGCGTCTGGATCATCGCGCCGACGCCGCAGGGGCCCTGGACGTTGCGGATCGACAACGAAGGGGAGCGCCCGATGCGCATCCCCGCGGACATCCGCCTGCTGCGCTTCGAGATCGAGACGGGGAGCAAGCGCACGAAGAAGACGACCCGCTGCGCCGCGCCGGCCGGGCTCAAGCCGAGCGGTTTCCCCGAGCGGCGCGCGCTCCTGCTCGCGCCGGGGCAGTCGTTCATGGAGCATTTCGACCCGCGCCTGCTCTGCTTCGGCAAGGACGAGGCCGCGCTCACCGGCGGCGCGGTGGTGAAGACCTGGTACGGCTGGGGACCGCCGCCCAAGTGGTCGAGGAAGCCGCCCGCCGGGCCGTTCGCCGCGGAGCCGACCGACGATCCGCCCGCGTTCGCCCCGGCGGTCGGGCTTTCGGCGCCCACCGTCGTGCTGAGCTACGGCCTGCCGCCGAAGAACGAGGATCCGGCAAACGACAGCGATCCGGGAGGCGGCGCGGAGCCGTCGCCGGCGGCCGACAAGGGATCTCAGGCCGCGGCCGACAAGGCGCCTGCGACGGCGGCCGACAAGGGATCTCAGGCCGCGGCCGACAAGGCGCCTGCGACGGCGGCCGACAAGGGATCTCAGGCGGCGGCCGACAAGGCGCCTGCGACGGCGGCCGACAAGGCCCCTCCGGGCTCCGCGGGCACGCCGGCTCCCTCGGCTGCTGCCGCCCCTGCGCCCTCCGGCAACCGCCTCGACGCCGGCTTGGCGAGCGAGCCGATCGTGGACGCCAACGCCCCTCGCCTGGAGCTGACGGCGGGGCCCTGGTCCGACGCGGGGAGCCATCGCTCCGTCCTGGTGCGGGTGACCGCAAAGAACGCCGGCAAGCGGCCGATGACGGTCGCCCTCCGGCCGCGGATGCTCGAGTTCCACGTCGCCGGCCCGAACGGCACGACCGTGTGCGAGGCGTCCCCGCCGACCGACGCGATCCCGCGCGACATGTACAGGACGCTGAAGCCCGGCGCGACGGCCGACATGGCGCTGCTCCTGAACGAGGTCTGCCCCGACAACGCGTTCACCCGTGAAGGCCTCTACGAGGTCACGGCCACGCTGCACGCGAACGAGACGGGCGCCTCGGCCAACGTGGACGCCTACACCGCCATCGTCACCGCCAAGAACCCCACGCTCCTCCGCGTGAAGAGCGCGCCGGAGCCGTTCTACGCCGCCGCGCCGCGGTCTGTGCCGACGCCGAAGCCGGAGGAGGAGCAGGTGTCGGAGCACGAGAGCGGCGAGTGACGCTGGAACAGTGCGGGCGCGGTGCCCGGATGCGAGGTCGGTGTCCTACACCGGGATGATCCCCCGCTTCTTCTCCGGCCGCTCCACCCGCTTCTTCCGCGCGAGCTCCAGCCCCCACGCGATCACCTTCCGCGTATCCCGCGGATCGATCACGTCGTCGATGAGCCCCCACCCGGCCACCTTCATCACGTCGATGTTCTTCTGGATCGCCTCGACGATCCCCTGCTTCACCTCCGGCGACGGCGGCGCGTCCCCGAACATCTTCTTCGCCGCGATCCCGAGCATGCCCTCCGGGCCCATCACGCTGATCTCCGCGGTCGGCCACCCGACGATGAGGTCCGGCTCGTACGCGCGCCCGCACATCACGTAATAGCCCGCGCCGTACGCCTTGCGCACGACCACCGTGATCTTGGGCACGGTGGCCGCGGCCATCACGTGCAGCATCTTCGCCCCGTGGCGGATGATCCCCTCGTGCTCCACCTTCGAGCCGATCATGAACCCCGGCACGTCCTGCAGGAACACGAGCGGGATGTTGAACGCGTCGCAGATCTGCATGAACCGCGCGGCCTTGTCCGAGGCGTCCACGTCGAGGATGCCGCCCATGTGGCTCGGCTGGTTCGCCACGATGCCGACCGGCGCCCCGCCGACGCGCGCGAGGCAGGTGATGATCGAGCGCGCCCACCGCGGCTTCAGATCGAGCCACTCGCCGTGATCGACGATCGCGGCGATCAGCTTGTACATGTCGTAGGCGCGCCGCGGGCTCTCCGGCAGCAGATCGAGCAGCGACTCCTCCCGCCGCTCGACCGGATCCGTGACCTCGCGCCGCGGCGGGTCCTCGTCGCAGCTCGACGGGAAGAACGACAGGTACCGCTTCACCGCGGCGATGCACGCGGCGTCGTCCGCGCACTCCAGGTCGCCGACGCCGCTCTTCGCGGTGTGCACCTTGCTCCCGCCGAGCTCCTGCTCCGAGATGTCCTCGCCCGTCATCGCGCGCACGAGCGGCGGCCCGCCGAGCGCCATCGAGCCGATGTCCTTGACCATCGGCACGAAGTCCGCGAGCCCCGGGATGTACGCCGTGCCCGCGGCGCCCGGCCCCACCATCGCGGCGACCTGCGGCACGACGCCGCTCATGTGCACCTGCTCGCGGAACAGGTGCCCCGAGCCCGCGAACAGCGAGATGCTGTCCGGGTGCATCGAGCCGGGATCGATGCGCGCCCCGCCCGAGTCGATGAACCACACCATCGGCCACCGGCCGCGGAGCGCCATCTGCCGCAGCCGGGTCACCTTCTCCTCGCCCGTCTGCCCGATGCTCCCGCCCTTCACCGTGAAGTCGTACGCCGCCGCGCACACCATCCGCCCGTCGACCTTGCCGAACGCGCACACCACCGCGTCGGCGGGCGGCCGGTCCTTCCCGTCCGGCCCGGCCGCGAGCCCCATCTGCGTGCCGTGCATCCCGACCTCGACGTGGACGCCGTCGTCGAAGAACGCCGAAAGCCGCTCGCGCGCCGTCATCTTCCCGCGGGCGTGCTGCTTCGCCACCCGCTCCTCGCCGCCCATCCCCCGCGCCTGCTCCCGGCGCGCCTCGAGATCCTTCACGAGCTCTCGCATGTTCACGGGTCACCTCACCCTGCGACAAGACCCCTCGTCCGTGCGGCCCTCTACTTGCCCGACCAGCGCGGCGGCCGCTTCTCCAGGAAGGCCATGAGCCCCTCGCGCGCGTCGTCCGTCGCGAGGCACCCCGCGAGCCGCTCGCGCAGGAGCGGCAGCGCCGCCTCGAGGTCGAGATCGTCCTGCGCCGCGAACGCCTCCAGCCCGAGCCGGATCGCGATCGGGCTCTTCGCCAGCAAGGTGGACGTCACCTCCCCGACGGCGGCGTCGAGGGCCTCCGGATCGACCGCCCGGTTGAGCAGCCCGCACTGCGCCGCCTCGTCCGCGTCGAGGCGCTGTCCGAAGAGCATCATCTCCAGCAGCTTGCGGCGGCTCACGTGCCGCTGCAGCACCGCCATGATCATCATCGGGAACAGGCCCACGTTGATCTCGGGCGTCCCGAGCTTCGCGCCGCGCGCCCCGATCGCGAAGTGCGACGCCGCGACGAGCCCGAGCCCGCCGCCGAGCGCGTGCCCGTTCACCCGCGCCACGATCGGCTTGCTCGCGTTCGCGAAGGCGAGCAAGAGGTCCGCGTAGTCGCCCTTCCCCTCGGCCTGCGGCGCCCCGTCGCCTGACATCTGCGCGAAGTCCCCGCCCGCGCAGAACGCGTCCCCCGCGCCGGTCAGCACCACACACCGCACCGCCTCGTCGGCCATCCCGGCCTCGAGGGCGTGGAGCAGCTCGTTCACCATCGCCGGCCCGATCGCGTTCTTGCGCCAGGGGTTGTTCAGCGTGAGCCGGAGGATGCCCCCCTCGGCCGCCGCCTGGATGACGGTGTACGCGCGCTCCATCACGGCGCCGCCCCTGCCGCCGCCGCGTCGTCCCTCCGCAGCCCGAGGATCTGCCGCGCCTCCTCGACGGTCGCCGGCCGCCGCCCCACGTCGCGCACCATGCGCACCGCGACCTCGCAGAGCTCGCCGTTGCTGCGCGCCATCTCGCCGTTCGGCAGGTAGAAGTGGTCCTCGAGCCCGCACCGCACGTTGCCGCCGAGCACGAGCGCCGCCGCCAGCATCCTCCACTGCCCGTGGCTGATCCCGATCACCTCCCACTCCGACCCGGGCGGCATGATCTTGGTTTGCAGCTGGAGCGACTCCACGTGTGCCGGGATGCCGCCGAGCACGTTGACGATGAACGAGAACTGCAGCGGCGGCTTGAGCAGCCCCATGTCGATGAGCGGCCAGACCCCCTGGGTGTGTCCCGTGTCGAAGCACTCGAGCTCGGGCTTCACCCCGGCCTCGTTCATCGCGGCCAGGAGCTTGCCGATCTTCGCGTAGGTGTTGGGAAACACCATATCGAAGTCGAAGCTCTTCCTGGCGCGCGAGTACTTCGAGTAGTTCATGGTGCCCATGTTGAGGGCGGCGATGTCCGGCCGGCTCTCGCGGATGTACGTGCACTGCTCGCTCACGTCCTCGAGGATCGTCCCTGTCGAGAAGTTGAGGAGCACCGGGCAGCGCTTCTGCACCTCTTCCTTGATCCTGGCGAACACCGCCGGCGAGAACGTCGGCGACCCGTCGTCGTTGCGCGCGTGGATGTGCACCGCCGCGGCCCCCGCCTCGTACGCCCGCCTTGCCTCCTCGGCGATCTCGACGGGCGAATACGGGATCGCGGGGCACTGCTTGCGCCCGGCGAGCACGCCCGAGAGCGCGCAGGTCACGACGCAGACGTCTGGATCGCGCTCGTTCGGATTCCTCGGTTCCCCGGTGAACGTCGGCTTGTCTCTCATGCCCCCTGCCTCCTGTTACGTGTCGCAGCCGTCGCCCTTCTTCGCCCCGCCCTGCCCGACCCGCAGCAGCACCTGCTTCTGCAGCTTCGTGAGGATCCGGAGCAGGTCGCGCAGATCGGTCGGGCTCAAGCTGAGCAGCGCGCCCCTGAAGATCTCCATCGGCTCCACCTGGATCTCGCGCGCGAGCCGCGCCCCTTTGTCGCTGAGCCGGATGTGCACGACCCGCCGGTCGCTCTTCGACCGTTCGCGCCGGACGAGCCCTTCCCGTTCCATCCGGTCGACGATCCCGGTCACCGTGCTGTTCTGCGCCCGGATCCGCTCCGACAGCGTGGACAGCGACAGATCCTGAAATGACTCCAGCAGCTTGAGGATCGTGAGCTGCGGCCCAGTGAGCCCGAACCCGCTCGCCATCCCTTTCGTGAGCCGCCGAGACTCCGTGTAGAGATAGATGATCATCTCCACGATGGCGTCGATCTCGGGCCTCTCCGGCGGCGGGTTCGTGCTCACGATGCTTCGTATACGAAATATTCGCTCCCGAAGGAGCCGTCAAGCCCGCGCAGGCCCGCCGCGCTCAGCCCCGCCGTCTGCGCCCCGGACGAACCGCAGCGTCGTCGTCGTCCGAGCCCTCGACGACCGCAGGCCCCCGGAGGGGGTGCTCGTCGCGGGGTGCGGGCAGGGCTGTTGTTTGAGCCCAACTGACGTTGTGTCTCCGGAGTGCGCAGCACGGAGGGGACACAACGTCCCAGGCGAGTTCAGCCCTGCCCGCGCCCCGCGACGAGCACCCCCTCCGGGGGCCGTCCCCTTCGGCTCTCCGCCCTACCCCCGCCCGCGCACGCGCCCGCGCCCCTGCCCGCGCACGCGCCCGCGCCGCCGCCCCACCCGCCCGCTCTTCGCCCGCAGCTCCCGGATGCACCACCGGAGCGCCTCCTGCAGGTCCCGGTGCACCTGCACCGACGAGAGGTCGATCCCGAGCGACGACGCCGTCTGCGCCACCTGCGGCTGCACCCCGGCCACGACCCCTTGCGCCCCGAGCAGCTCGATCGTCTGCAGCATGCTGATGAGGTGCTGCGCCGTCGCCGAGTCGACCTCTTCGACCCCCGTCACCTCGACGATCGCGTAGTGCGACTTCGTCTCGACGATCGTGTGCAGCAGCTTCTCGGTGATCTCGGAGGCCCGGTGGCGATCGATGCTGCCCACGAGCGGCAGCACGAGCACGCTGTCCCAGACCTGGATGATCGGCGTCGACAGCGTCTCGATCGCGGTCTCCTGCCGCTCGACCACCTCGCGCAGCGACTCCTTCTGATCGATCACGTCGCGCAGCGACTCCTCGGCGCGCATGCGCTCCAGCGTGATCGCGAACATCTCGCCCACCACCTGCAGCAGCGCCCGGACGCTCTTGTCCCACGCGCGGTGCGCCCGCACGGCGTCGAGCCCCACGACCCCGATCAGCCGCCCCGCGTACGCCGCCGGCATCCTGATGAGCGACGTGATCCCGAGCTCCGTGAACGCCCGCCGCTCGCTCGCGGCCTCATCCGGCAGATCGGCGACCCGCGGCACGTCGACGAGCTCCAGCCGGAACAGCCGCTCGACCAGCCACGGATACGCGTCCCGCGTGACGGTGGCCCGCTCGGCGCGCAGCGACGGCACGCCCTCGGCGCACCACTCGTGCGTGTTCAGGAACCGCTGCCCGTCCTCCGAGAGCAGGAACAGCGTCATCCTGTCGGCGCGCAGCGCCCTCCCGAGCTCCGCCAGCGCCGACTGGAAGCCCCGGTCGATGTCCGTGAGCTTCACGTTGACGAAATGGGCCGAGATCGACGCGACGAGCATCTTCGTCTCGATCCGCTGCATCAGCGCCCGCTCCAGGCGCTTCTGCTTGCCCACGTTGCGCGCCCAGGCGTAGACGAGCCCCTCGTCCGGCACCGAGAGCATCGACCAGGACAGCCAGACGTAAAGGCCGCTCCTGCTCCTGCACCGGTTCTCGAGCCCGAGGGTGACCGGCCCCTGCCGGAGCCGCTCCAGCTGCTCCCGCGTCGCCGCCACGTCGTCCTGATGGACCAGATCGAGGAGGTTCCGCCCGACCAGATCCCCTGCCCCCAGCCCGAGCGTGCGCTCCCACGCGTCGCTCACCCGGAGGAACGATCCGTCGATCCGCAACACGCAGAGCGGATCGGGACAGACAGCGAAGAACCGCCGCAGATCCGCTTCGTTCCCAGGTACCTCCATCGCCGCTCGCCCTACCGCGCCCCCACCCCACGGCTAAGGTTCTTTGACATCCTCGAACGTCGTCCTCGCGGCCACGTGCTCCTCGTTCAGGTTGAGGAGGATCGGCAGGGTCTCGTGCTGCCAGTCGTCGTCGAGGATCCGCCTCACGGTCACCCGCCCGGGCACGAGGTTGTACACCGCGTCCACGATGTCCATGATGACGTAGAAGCCGTTCGAGTTGCAGAACCGCATCTTCACGAAGTCCATCACCGTGGACGTGATGGGGTGCTGCGGCAGGACCCGCGCCAGCTCGTCGAGGTAGCTGGACAGGTACCGGTACGGGTTGTCGATCCGGATAGCGCCCTCGAAGGTCAGGACGAGGCGGTTGTCGTCATCGAGCCGGGCGACCGACTGAAAGACGCTCAGCCCGCCATCCGTGATTTCTCCATAGCTGAGAGCCTTCATACGCGACCTTTCGTGGAAAACATACGCAGCCTTTTCAAGGGAAAGTTGCCTGGACGACGAGGATTCCATCGACGTACTGCGTCGAGAGATGGAACTTGTTCTCGGCGGTCAGCCGGATGAGGCCGAGGCCTCCTCTGCGCCGGTCGTTGCGCCGCTCGCGCACTGTCCTGGCGAAGAGCTCCCTCGGATCCTCCGCGGCGAAGATCTCGTCGAATACGGCCTTGACGGTTCGGTACTCCTCCGGGGTAACGCGGTTCGAGACCTTGATGAGCAGCCGGTCCGGATCGATGCTCAGATCCAGCCGAACCTCGCTCTCCCGCTCGGTCCCGTGCTGGATCACGTTGGTGACCAGCTCCGTGACCACCACGTTGACCTTCTGGCAGATCCGCCTCGGATAGAACCTTACCAGCAGCGCGTCCAAAAAGTTCGCAAGCAGGCCGGCCACGTCGCCCGTGATGTGATCGATCGGAGATATGTATATCGATGCACCGACCGACGTCTGCGAATGATTCTTCTCGGGCTTCATCAGGCGCACCTTCGCAGGATGATCAGTGTGATGTCGTCGGCGTCCGCCACTCGGAACCGCGTGTAGTCCTCGATGCATCGATCGAGGATCACCTGCACCGGCTCCTCGCTGTGCTTGACGACGATTTCGTTGAGACGTTGCACGGAATAAATCTCCCCGCTCGCGTCCTGCGCCTCGAACATCCCGTCTGTGTACAAGGCGAGGACGTCATCCTCCTCGAACGGCAGCTCGAACTCGTGAAACGGCTTGATGCGCAGACCGATGAAGTTGCTCACCCGGTTGAACGAGCGAGGCGTCCCGCGGCGGACCAGGAGCCCGTAGCCTCCGCCCGAGACGTAGCGAAGGAACCGGTCCGTGAACATGACGAAGTTCACCGTCGCGTACCGGCGGACCTCTCGCAGGAACGAGTAGGCGCTCCGGTTCACCCAGTCCACGATCGCCCCCGGGCTGTCGAGCCGCTTGGTGGCGTGGGCGAACTGGGCCTTCAGGAACGCCATGATGAGCGCCGACGATACTCCGTGACCCGAGATATCGTAAACACCGATCGCGTGGCGCTCGCCGGGGAGATAGAAGAAGTCGTAATAGTCCCCTCCCACCTGCGCCAGCTGCTTGTGGAAGATGGCCATGTCGAACGACGAGGCGATGGCTCCGGTCGCCTCCGGAAGCAGCGCGCGCTGCACCTGCCGCGCCACCGCGAGGTCGTCGTCGATGGCCCGGTTGTACCCTTCGAGCTCGTTCTCAATGCTGGTCGCGTGCTCCAGGATCGCCTCGTGCACCAGGGAGAGATCGTCGAAATCGAGCTTCAGCTTGTCGACGTACTCCAACAGCGCGCTGCAGCGTTCCATGAAGTCGGTGAAGTTCCCCTCCTCGCGGAGCAGCGTATTCCACGCTTGCCGATCCTTCACGATCGCCCTGATGGCATCCAGATTACTCTGCTTCTGTATGAAGCCTCTGGAGTGCATCGAGCTGATGTCCTTGGGTGAAGTCATGGATCGACCTGGACGCGAATCGGGTTGGACGGAGGATCCCATCCGAGCTCAATCACAGAGTATCATCTCGAAGTTCTGGTTGAACTTCTTGAGGTTGGGCAGCGACTTCCCTTGCCACGGGATGGACTTCGACCCGCGCACGATGAGCTGGAGCTCGCCCTTCTTCCGGGTGGCGATCGCGAACTTGTAGAGGACGTTGATCCCCGAGCTGTTCAGGAAGTTCAGCGCGCGGACGTCGAGCGTGATCGTCGGCGGGTTCGTGGCGAGGACCTTGTCGAGCAGCTCCTCGATGGGGGCGTACTCGGTGGTTCCGCCAAGACGAAGGATCCCCTCCAGGTACACCACCACCTCGGAGGGATCGTACCAAACCCGGTAGTTGCCACCTTTGATTTCCATTCTCGACCTTTCGTTCAAAATGGGAATTCTGGCCATCGTCTTGATGCTGAAGCTGTTGACCGAGATCGGATCCAGCTTCCATCCAAGACTGACACCGTAATCGTTCATGATGATCAGGTACCCGAGCCCTGACCCCGCGTTCTCTGCGTCCTCGGCGTTCGCCTCGGCCTGCCTGCGCAGGAGCTCCCCCGGATCCTCCTGCGTGAGCTCCAGGAGCTTCTCGCGCAGCGAGGGGACGGCGGCGTTCGTGATCTGGTTGCTGACGAGGCACACCAGGTCCTCTCGCCCGATCCCGACAGTCACCGTGATATCGCCGTGCTGGTTGAACTTCACGGCGTTCTCGACGAGCTCGTTCAGGACGTAGCCGATGGCACCAGAGACCTCATCGCGACTGATGAGCCTGTCCTCGCCGTCTATCTCCGGAAAGAGCTCGCCGAAGTACTCGGCCATGAAATTCGCCGTCAGGTTGCACAGGCTCCATCTCACCGCGAACGAGTCGGGGTACAACGTCAGCGACATGTGCTCGCTGAACGAATCGTCTAAAGAGTAGACGCCGATGATTTCGCTCATGGTAATGCCCAGTCTCCCCCTTGCTCACACCCTCTTAATGACAAGCACCGTAATGTCATCATGGATCTTGTTGTAGCCAACGTGCGCCAAGACATCCTCGATGATAGCGTCTTTTATCTCCTTCGAGGTCTTCTCATGACTCCGCGAAATCACCTGACAGAGCCGGTCGATGCCGTATTGCTCCTCTGACGAGTCCTCCGCTTCGGTGATGCCGTCGCTGAACAGCGTCACGACGTCCCCCGGCTCCAGCTGCACCTCGATGCTGCCGATGAAGTCGCTGATATCCAGGTCGATGCCGATCGGCAGGCCGAGCCCCATGGTCTCCACGCGGTCGAGGGTCCCGTCCTTGCGGACGATGATCAGATCCTCGTGCTGGCCCGTGAGCTGCAGCTTGCCGTCGCCGTCGCTGTAGTCGAGGAGGGTCAGGGACAGGTTCTTGTCCGAGCGGATGCGCTGGATGTTCTGGTAGATGACCTTGTTGACGATGTTCAGGAACTTCTTGGGATCGCGCTCGTTGGCGGCGAGCAGGGTCCGCACGGCCGTCTGGACCATCAGCATCAAGACGCCGCTCTCGAGGCCGTGGCCCGTCACGTCGCCGATGCCGATCTTGACCATGCCGTCGCTCCGCAGCACGTCGTAGTAGTCGCCGCCGACCTCGTCGGCGGGGGCCATGTAGCCCGCGATGTCGAGGCCCGGGATCTCCTGGAGCTCGGCCGGCGCGGGGAGCACCATGAGCTGGAGCTGGCGCGCGACGTTCAGCTCCGCGCCGAGGCGGATGTTCTCCTGCGCGAGCTTCGCGTTCAGCTCGCTGATCTCCTCGTTCGCCTTCTCGAGCGCGCGCGTCCGCTCACCGACGAGCTCCTCGAGGTTGTTCGTGTAGGCCTGGATCTCGCTCGCCATCTCGTTGAAGGCGACGCCGAGCTGGCCGATCTCGTCGGCGGAGTTCACCTGGATCCGGACGCCGTAGTCGCCCTCTCGCATCCGCGTCGCGCCCGTCGAGAGCGCCACGAGCTCGCCCGTCATCTTGCGGGAGACCAGGTAGACGCCGAGCATGAGCACGAGGAACGACGCCATCGTGATCAGGATCTGCGTCGTGACGATGGTCGTCCGGCTCTGCTCGATGGCCTCCTGCGCCGCGATGAGCGAGGCGTACATCTCGGCCTTCGGGACGACGAAGCCGAGGGTCCAGTGCTCCGTCGCGATCGTGGAGCCGGCCCAGCTGTTCAGCGCGGAGAGGCGCTCGAGCACGACGATGTGCTGCTGACCGCTGATCGTGACCTCGTGGTAGTCGATCTGGTCGGCCCTGGGCGGCGTGAGGCCCGCGATCCCGGGCTCCTTGCTGTCCTTGAGCCGCCGCGTCAGGAGCCCGACGCCCGCCTCGACCTTGTCGGAGCTCGCCTGGAGGCCGAGGGTCACCGCGCCGGGATCGTTGACCGCCAGCACGTTGCCGTCCGACTGCGCGAGGAAGGCGAAGCCGGTCTGCGCGAGCTTCACGTCCTTGATCGACTCGATGAGCTGCCCGAGGGTCAGGTCGATGCCCACCGAGCCGGCGAAGGCCTTCCGGTCCTTGCTCCAGATCGGGTGGAACACCGTCATGACCATGCCGCCGCCCGCCGCGTCCTCGTACGGAGGAAGGACGGTGATCTGGGTCTTCAGCTGCTTCAGGCCGTCCGGCTTCTTGATCCACTCGAGCCAGCTGTCCACGAGGCCAGGGAAGAAGAAGTCGTACCAGATCTTCTCGTTGTGTCCCGGGTACTTCTTGTCGCAGGCGCCGCCGGTGTCCGTATAAGGCACCATCCTCGCGAACGGCTGCTCGCGCGGCCCCACGTAGTAGAGCTGCAGCTTCGACGCGCCGTACTTCGCGAACGACGGCATGAGCAGGTCGAGCCACGCCGACCGATCGACCGAGCGCTGCACGTCGGGCAGGACCGTCCCGCGGTCGCCCATGTACCCCCAGACCGTGACCGCGGCGGGCTCGTCGGGGCCGTTCTGGAACCAGTTGCCCTTCGGGTTGTAGACGAGCTTGTCGTGCAGGGTGGGGAGCCCCCCGGCGACGTCGAGCATCGGCTCGATGTCCTGCCCCAGGTCGGACGACTGCTGGACGATGTTGGCGAAGATCTCGAGATCCGAGTACGCGTGGTTCAGCTGGAAGTTGGTGTGCTGAGCCTTGTCCTCGATGTGGTTGGTGAGGTACTCGCGCGTGGCCACGTTCAGGCCGGACTCGATCTCGCGCGTCGACTTCTCGCTCAGGCGGTGGATGCCCTGGCGGGCGACGATCATGTTCAGCAGCGCGCCGATGAGCACGCTGAGGCCGGTCACCAGGAGAAACTTGGTGTTGAACTTGGTCAACCTCGCGAAGATACCTCGCGGGCCCGATGGTGTTCGTTCTTTATCAGAGGATGCCACGTCACGCATCTCCTTCAACCAGTGCTGCCGGCCTGGCCCGCTCGCCTGGCTTCCCGCGCCACGGATCTCTCGTCACATGCATCGGAGCGGTTTACGCCCGGAGCCCGCGTAGATGGGCCACGACGCGTAGCCGCGCTCGCTGAGGATCGCCTCGACGTGCGCCGCGTGGCCGAGCCTGAGCCGCTCCTGCGTCTCGGCGTCGGCCTCCGTCCTCTGGGCCATCTGATTGATGACGTACGACCAGCTCTCGACCACCTTGGCGAAGTCGTGGCGGTCGGTGTTCATGTTGCTGATGTTGACGAGATCGACCTTGATGTCCTCGAGGTCGCTGTCGACGAGCATCTCTCGCGTCTTGAAGCCGATGTCCATGTCCATCCCCAGCTTGCGGCCCATCGTGATGATCTCGTCGTACGTCCAGCGGATGGCCTCTTGCTGGGGGTATCCGGCGATGCAGGACATCATCTCGTTGGTCACGTAGATCCGCCCGCCCGGCTTGCAGATGCGGAACAGCTCGTGGAGGATGCGCTTCGGCTGATCGAAGACCTGGAGCGACAGCCGGCAGGACACGAAGTCGTAGGAGTTGTCGGGCAGGAGGAGCGCCGCCGCGTCCCCGTACTGGTACTCCACGTTGTCGAGGCCGAGGCTCTTCACCACCTTCTGGGCGTACCTGAGCATCGGCCTGGAGTGGTCGACGCCCACGATGTACTCGGGCTTGAAGTCGGCCTGCAGCTTGAGCGCGAACTCCCCGAGGCCGCACCCGATGTCCGCGATCCGCATCCCCGGCTGAAGCCCGTGGCGCTCGAGGATCAGCCGCTCGTGCTCCCAGATGATCTTCGCCTGGGTGAGCAGGACGACGATGAAGTCGTCATCCTCGATGACCTGCTGGAGCGGATAGAACGCCTTGTCGTAGATGACGACGGAGACGTTCGGGTACAGCTCGGCGATCACCTGGAACTTGCGGATCGCCCACGGGATGACGCTCGAGATGATCAGCCTGATCTTGAGGTTCGGCCGCGCCTCCACCGCCCACCGGACGAACCGGTTGATCTCGAGGAAGGCGACGTTGTTCATGTACTTGAGGCGCTTGAAATCGAGGCAAAGCTCGCCTGTCGCGTTCTTCGCCGCCGTCTCCAGCGTGCCCCGGATCGCCCGCATCTGGTCGCCCACGAACGGCCGCAGCATCCCCGCGAGGGCGACCTCCTGGTCGTTCTGGTCGACCCGCATGTTGAACGTCACCGAGGATCGCCACGAAGGGAGGCTCCCCGACGAGGACGAAGGCGGGACGACGGTCTCAGGGTAGATTGAAGCACTCATTTTCATCTACCTCAGTAAACGGCAACTCGATGTTCAGGGTCAGCGAGGTCCCGTTCTTGGGTTCAGTGAAACTCAGCGTGGAGCCGTAGACTACGGCGAGCTCTAGCAGGCCTAGCGTGGTGATGTCGTTGTCGGGCACGTCGTGCTCGAGCTGCTCCCGGTACCAGGTCATCGGATCGGGCTGATTCAGCAGCTGGACCGCGTGCTTGTAGAACTGAACGCTCTCGTCGTTGGCGGGGACCTCAGCTGTCACGCTGATGCGCCCGTTGTTTCTCTGGAAAGTGATGTTGATGTTGCCCGACGGGGCGTGATTGCGATAGATAGCTTCGAGCAGCTCGTTGAAGAAGGTCGAGAGGAGCGTCGCGTAGCGCTCAGGGTCGTCTTCGTTGGCGCTGGCATACCTCGCGAGAAAGTTTGCCATCTGGTGGCAGTGGCTCCAGCGTCTGCTGAAGCCGGTGACCGAGAAGTTGGCTGAGATGATCATGCCGATCGGCGCCATGACCGGCGGTGGTCGCAGCGTCGGGGCTACATCGGTCGGCTTCGAAACGGACATCAAGGCCTCGGGGTTGGTTTGCGAGAGGAGGCACGACGCAGATTACCTGGAGTGTGGGTGCCGCGTCGAGGGCGTCGCGCCCCTGTTCGCCGTCGCCGCTGTAAACTCGACCGCGCACCGCCGGTAGCCAGGACTGCCTTGAAGGCAGCCGGATTGCTACAAATTCGCGCCAAAAATGTGATTCATCTTACAATTACACCTCTGCTGGCAGTTTGTGGATGTAGAGAAAGGTGCTCTCCTCCACGGTCGGGCTTCCGGCGCGCAGCGGATCGGCCGAGTGAGGCGCGTTCGCCGGCCTTTCGCCTCGTGTCGGAGATCCCCCCTGAAGACGCCTGCTGATCCACTCGCCCCCCGAGGGGCCCACATCCGTCCGGCGGCCGCGGCGTGAATTTGTTGCTTCCCGCATCGACCACGGACCTTGGCAGGTGGTGAGTGCAGCCAGCGAAGCGTCGAGAGGAGTCCCAGAGAGAGGTAATCGAAAGCGCGTCGCCCCTGTCAACACTTTCTTGCCCGCGGCCCGCGCGGCGTGCGCGGGCCGCGGCGACGCATGGTGTGTGGTCGCGAGTCGCTACGGAACTGTGCGGAGGTCGGTGGGGCTACCCACGCGGCGCACGCGAGGGCCGGGGCGAGTGGGCCTCTCGCGCGCGTGGTTCCCGCGACGACGTAATGGCGGGAACACGGGCGCGACGCGTCGAGACGTGGCGGCGTGCGGCGCGTCGATCGAGCGCGTGCGGCGGAGACGCCGCGCGCGGAGAGGCCGCGTTCGCGCCGCGCTCCGTGAGCTCGCTTGGCTCGCCAACTCGCCCTCTTCCGCCGCGCGGTCAGGGTGCGGGCGCGCAGGGCTTCCGCGCCCCGCCCGGCGACGATTGCGCTTGACACGCGCCGCGTGCGCGGCTGTTCACCGCGGCGCGGCGCCGCGCCGCTCGATGGCGTCGAGCTCGTCCATCACGGCCTTCACGCGCGGATCCGTGGGATCCACGGCGCGCGCCTTCTCGTACGCGGCGCGCGCCTCCTTGAGCTGCCCCGACTGCGCCAGCGCATTGCCCAGGTTGATCCAGGCGCTGCCGAGCCGCTCGTCGAGCTTCAGCGCCTCGCGGTAGAGGGCGATCGCCCTCTGCAGATCGCCGCGGAGGTGGTGCGCATACCCGAGGTTGGATCGGTAGGTGGCGCGGGCCGGGTCGCGGGCGACGGCCGCCTCGAGGTGCGGGACGGCGCGCGCCGGATCGTTCGCGGCGAGCAGGGCCGTCCCGAGATCGTTTTGCAGGCGCGCGTCGGCCGGCGCGAGCCTCGCCGCGCGCTCGTAAGCGCGGATCGCGTCCGCCGTCTTCCCCGCCGCGAGGAGCGCTGTCCCGAGGTTCGCCTGCCGCTCGGCGTCGCCCGGCGCGAGCTCCGCAGACCGGGTGAGCTCGCGGACGGCGTCCTGCAGGTGGCCGAGCGCGAGGTGCGCGACGCCGAGCGAGGATCGCGCCTCGGCGTCGCCGGAGGCCAGCTCGGCGGCCCGCGCGATCTCGCCGAGCGCCGCGTCCGCGCGGCCGAGCACGAGGAGCGCGCGCCCGAGCTCCAGGTGCGCTGGCGCGTAGTCCGGCTCGAGCTTCACGGCGCGCCGGAGCTCCGGAATCGCGGCGAGCAGCGTCCTGTCGTCCGGGGCGCCGCCATACTCGGACGAGACTCCCGCCCTCGCGATCGCGGCGCGCTGGGCGCCCACGATCGCCGCTGCGTCCTTCCGGTCGAGGAGCGCGGCCGCGCGATAGGCCTTCTCCGCGGCGGCGAAGTCGCCCTGCGCGTACGCGGCGTCGCCCTCCTCGAGCTTCCTGTCCGCGGCCGTGCCGGTGCCGCGCGCGACCTTCGGCGGAGGGCTGGCCGCGGCCGCCTCGCTGGTGGACGGCGCGTCGAGCGGCACGCCCGATCCGACCGGCGCGCTCGGCGCGCTCAGAGCCGGCCCCGCGCTCGCCCCGGCCGGAGCCGTCGGTGCGGGCACGGCCGGCGCGGGCGGCGCTGCCGCGGGGGCGGACCGCGAAGGCGCGGGCACGTCCGCGGGCGTGCCCGGCGGCGCCGGCGCGGCGGCGCAGCCGGCCAGCGCGAGCAGGCCCGCGATCCGGCGCATCGGCACCCCGCCGCTCACAACTTGTACGGGGTCATCGCGTGCTCCTTGCCGTCGTAGCGGAGCAGCACCGGCTTGTTATCCATCCTCGTCGCCACGCCGACCGGCCGCTTCCAGCACCGGACGAGGGCCACGAGCGTCTCGCGCGCGTAGTCGGCGCGCAGGTCGAAGCCCCCGTGCACGTGCTCGAGCAGGAGCTCGCCGCGGTTGCCGTAGTTGGCGTCGACCACGCGGATGTACGGATCGCCGAAGTTCGTGAGCTGGAAGAGGAGCTTCTCCTTCACCTCCTTGAACTCGCGGCTCTCGATCTCGAACCGGTCGTTCCGCCCGGAGAAGCCGAACGTGTACATCTTCTGATCGATCACGAACTCCGGCGTCAGGAACTCGTCGATGAACGTGACGTCATTGTAGAGCGCGCGCACCTGGAAGATCTTCTCCCTGCCCAGGCCGAGGCGCATGTCCCAGGTGCGCTTCGCGTCGAGGTCGGTGCACTCCTCCCACTCGCGGCCGAAGCGGCCCTTGTTCCACCGATCCTCGATGTACCGGTAAAGCTCGACGCCGACCTTGTACGGGTTGAAGCGCCCCGGCGCCGTCGCCATGACGCCGGCGTTGTTCTCGGCGTAGTCGATGATCTCCGACGCATCGAGGACCTTCTCGGTCATCATCCTCGAGTGCCAGTACGAGGCCCACCCCTCGTTCATGATCTTCGTCTGGCGCTGGGGCACGAAGTAGTAAGCCTCCTCGCGGATGACGTCGAGCACGTCGCGCTCCCACCGGTCGAGCGGCGCGTGGTCGAGCAGGAACTTGAGCACGTCGCGCTCGGGCCGCTCCGGGACCTTGCGCTCGGGCTTCTTCTGCTCCTGCCGCTTCTTCCGCTGCGCCTCGAGGATCTCCTCCGGGTTGATGAAGGAGTCCATGTACTCCTTGGCCCGGAGCTTGTAGGTGTCCATCGGCTCCTCCGTGGGCTCCTCCTCCTCCCTGGGCGCGGGGCGGCCGGTGAACGGGGCCCACGGGTCGATCAGGTTCTCGAGCGAGAGGCAGTGATCGACGAACGCCTCGACCTTGTTGATCCCGTGGCGCTCGATGTGGCGCGACACGCGCGCGCCGTGGTTCGCCATCTTGTCGATCCACTTGCGGTCCGGGTCGTAGCCCTCGCTCCGCCGGACGGGGTCGACGATCGGGCCGCGCTGGTCGAGGTCGGTGGACCGGAAGCAGAAGTTGTTCTTGAAGAAGTCGACGTGCGCGTACACGTGCGCCATCACGAGCTTCTGGTCCGTGAGCGAGTTGCCCTCGAGCAGGTAGGCGTACGAGGGGTTGTTGTTGATGACCATCTCGTAGATCTTCGAGAGGCCATACTCGTAGCTCTTCGAGAGCTGCTCGTACTCCATGCCGAACCGCCAGTGCGGGTAGCGGCTCGGGAAGCCGCCGTACGCGGCGATCTCGTTCATCTGGTCGTACGTCAGCATCTCGAAGATGACCGGGAAGAAGTCGAGCCCGTAGTCCCGGGCGATCTTCTCGATGCGATCCTTCTCGGTGCGGAGGTAACGGGGCAGCGCGGTGTTCAGCGCGAACTTGCTCATGCCGCTCTACTTCCCCTTCCCCAGGAAATCCTTGATGCTGCCCACGATGGCGTCCTTGTCCCTGATCTCGCTCACCACGACCCGATCGTCCTGGGAGAAGTGCTCCTTCAGGTCCTTGATGAACTGGCCCGAGCCGTACGGGCTCTCCACCTGCCCGTAGGCGAACATGTTGACCCGCGGCAGGATCTGCGTCTTCAGCACGTCCACGCAGGAGAGCGTGTCGTCCATCGACCAGTTGTCGCCGTCGGAGAAGTGGAACGGGTAGATGTTCCACTCGTCCGGCGGGTAGTCGTTGTCGATGATCTGCGAGCAGAGCTTGTAGGCGCTCGAGATCATCGTGCCGCCGGACTCGCGCGTGTGGAAGAACGTGTCCCGGTCGACCTCGCGGGCGATCGCGTCGTGGATGATGAAGCGCGACTCGAGGCCCTTGTACTGGCGGGTCAGCCACGCATCGATCCAGAACGACTCGATGCGCACGATCTCCTTCTGCTCATCGCCCATCGAGCCGGAGACGTCCATCATGTAGATGATGACGGCGTTCGCGACGGGCTCGGTGATCGTCTTCCACGAGCGGTACCGCTTGTCGTCCGGGATGGGGACGACGACGGGCGCGGCCGGGCGGAACGTCCCGCTCGAGATCATCCGCTTCAGCGCCTCGCGGTAGGTCCGCTTGAAGTGGCGCAGCGACTCCGGGCCGACCCGGCGGATGCCGGAGTAGCGGTCGTGGGCGTTCGAGATCTTGCTCTTGCCCTTGTCCTGGATGTCGGGCAGCTCGAGCTCCTCGCCGAGGATGCTGGCGAGCTCCTCGAGCGTGACGTCGACCTCGAGGAGGTGGTCCCCCTCGCCGCTGCCCGCCTCCCCCTTGCCGGGCTGCTTGTCGTCCGAGCCCCCCACCGGGTCGCCGGGGTTGCCGTCGCCCTGGCCGACGCCGCCGCGCTGCTTGTCCCCGAAGCGGAAGCGCGGGATGTCGATCTGCGGAATCGGAATCGAGACGAGATCCTTCCCCTTTCGCCCGATGAGCTCGCCCTGCGAGATGTACTTGCGCAGGTTCTCGCGGATGCGGCCGCGAACGATCTGACGGAAGCGCCCGTGATCCTGGTCGATCTTCAACGACACGCGGCGAGTGTAGCATCGGAAACGGCCTCCGGTCCGCACGTTCGGCGCGCCGGCGCCGTCCGCCGCGCCGCGGGCTCCCGGCCGTCTCCCCGGCTCGTCCCCGGCGCCCTCCCGGCCGTCACGCCCGCCCGTCTGGGACTGCGCCCGTGATACCCTGCGCGCCGTGCTTGTCCGAGCCGCCGCCGTCCTCTTTGCCGCCCTCGGCCTCCACGCGCTCGGCTGCGGCTCCCGCGAGCAGCTCGTCGGGCTGCCCGAGCTCGCGGGCGCGGGGGGCGCCCCCGACGCTCCGCCGGACGCGCCGGTGTGCCGCGAGGACGGGCTCCCCTGCGAGAGCGGGGCCGACTGCTGCAGCGCGGCGTGCGCGCAGGGGATCTGCGGCGGCGGCAGCTGCGCGCTGGACGGCGCGCCGTGCGCCGCCCCGCGCGGCTGCTGCTCGGGGCTCTGCAGCGACGGCGTCTGCGGGCAGGGCTGCTTCCTCGACGGGGCGCCGTGCCAGGGGGCGGACCAGTGCTGCACGGGCGTCTGCGCGGCGGGCTCGTGCGGCGAGCGCTGCTTCGCCGCCGGGAGCCCGTGCAGCTTCCCGGAGCAGTGCTGTTCGCTCCAGTGCGTCGGCGGCGTGTGCGAGACGCCCTGCATCCCGAACGGCTCGCTCTGCCTCGAGGGCGCGCGGTGCTGCAGCGGCGCGTGCGTCGCGGGCGCCTGCGCCGAGGCGTGCGCGCCGGACGGCTTCTCCTGCGACGCCGGCGACGTGTGCTGCAGCGGGCGCTGCAACGCGGGCGTGTGCGGCGGGTGCAGCCCGGACGGGGCCTCGTGCGGCTCGGCCGACGCGTGCTGCTCCGGCGTGTGCGAGGGCGGCGTGTGCGGGGGCGCGGCCTGCTCGCACGCGCCGTGCGAGATCGGCCCGCCGCTCGACGCGAGCTGCGGCGGCTGCGCGGCGGAGATCTGCCGCGCCGATCCGTTCTGCTGCACCTCCAGCTGGGACGAGATCTGCGTCGACGAGGTCACCGCGATCTGCGGGCTGACCTGCGGCGAGTGCGCGCGCGACGGCGCCGCCTGCGCCGGCGACGACGCGTGCTGCAGCGGCGCGTGCGAGGACGGTGTCTGCCGGACGCCGTGCACGCCGGACGGCGGCGGCTGCGCGTCGGGCGCGTCGTGCTGCAGCGGGCTCTGCTTCGAGGGCGCCTGCGTCGACTGCCTGCCGAACGGATCGAGCTGCTCGTCGGCGGAGAGCTGCTGCAGCGGCGCGTGCGACCCGAGCGCGGGGTGCGCCACCGAGTGCAGGCCCGAGGGCGCGCCGTGCGCGGACTCCGGCGAGTGCTGCAACGAGAGCTGCACGAACGGCCTGTGCGGCGGCCCCGCGTGCCCGTCCGACGGGACGGCGTGCGGGGGCTGCGTGGCCGAGACGTGCTGCGCGCAGCTCAACCAGTGCTTCATCAACCCCTCCTGCGCCGAGGACGTGGCGTGCTTCTTCGGCTGTCTCGACGAGGGGAACGGCCCCGCCGTCTGCGGGTTCCGCTGCATCGGCAGCCCGGAGACGTTCCAGCTGCTGCTCTGCGTGGGCAGGAGCTGCGGCGGCGGCACCTGCTTCTGACGGGCGAGGCGACCGCGCCATGAGAAAGATCTCCGCGCTGGCCCTGGGCCCCGTGATCGCCGCGCTGCTCGCGGCGCGCGCCGCGGTGGGCGCCGAGGCCGCGCCGGCGGGGTCGCGCGCGGGCGAGGCGCCGCCGCGCGACCCCGCGGCCG
Source organism: Sorangium cellulosum (assembly GCF_002950945.1). GTDB lineage: Bacteria > Myxococcota_A > Polyangia > Polyangiales > Polyangiaceae > Sorangium > Sorangium cellulosum_E. Next base: position 2,988,622 of record NZ_CP012673.1, on the reverse strand, counting down.
GCGGCCTGATCGCCGATCTCGAGAAGATGGTGGAGGTGCAGCAGTCGCTCGGCTGGACGATCGATCGGTACGAGATCGACGAGGTCATGCCGCCGGCGCTGATGAGCGTCTGCTCGGCGACGCCGGAGGCGCGCGCCGCCGCGCTGGCGGAGCTCGCTCGGCGGATCGCCGCGCTCGGCGGGCCCGTCGAGGAGGCGTTCCGGCGGCGCGGCGGAGACCTCGGCGCGGTCGCGGATCTCCTGTTCGCCACCCGCGTGCGCGCGCTCCTGGACGAGGCGACGCGCCGCGCGGGGACGCCGCACGGGCCGTCGACCGACTGCCCGTTCTGGCTGCGCCCCTCGCCGGCCTTCCGGGGGCGCGAGACCGACGCGTACCGGACCACGCTCAACCTGGAGGGCGGCGGCCTCGTGGGCCTCGAGGGCGCGGGCGGCAGGGTCCTCGCCGGGGCCGGCGGCTCCGCGCGGCTGATGCTCGGCCGCGGGATCAACGAGCGCTGGACGTTCCTGTCCGGCGCCGAGCTCGGCGGCACCGCGCAGCTCGAGCAGACCGACCAGAACACCCGTTTTCCCATCAGCTTCGTCGCCGCGCTGCCGATCGCGCTGCGGTACAACGACCGCACCTGGCACTACGAGGGCGAGATCGCCTCGCTCGCGTACTTCACCCAGGACGACCTCCGCGTGAGCCCGGGGCTGCGGGTCGGCGCGCTCGTCGGCGTCTCCGCCCTGCGGGTGCGGAACATCATGCCGTGGGCCGGCCTCGGGATCGCGCTGGAGCACGTGTTCGAGACCTCCTGGCGTCCCCGCCAGTGGCACCTCAAGGGCGGCGCCCGCGTCGGCTTCGACTGGGCCTTTTGAGCCGATTTTCAGGCGGATGTGCCGCGGGCCTGACGCGCAATAGGCGCCTTCACCGGGGTAGGCTACAGCGGAGCCTGATTTCGATTCCGGTCTCTCCCGCCGACTTTCCGACCGGGAAAGAGGAAAGGCTGTGGCACCATGAGGTCACGAGCGAGCTCATGTCGAGAGAGCTCGAAGGGGAGGGCTCCATGCCGAGAGGCGAGACAGCAAAGGATACGTCCGGGCAGAGAAAGCGGGTCGGGGTCACGTCGAGGTCGAGAGCGCCAGTCGGGACGCGCGGGCAGACTGCGCCCGCGGGATCGCCGGGCGAGCCGGATCGGGGAAAGACGGCCTCGGTCAGGAGGACCAAGGCTGCAGCCGGCGGCGCGAAGAAGGCCGCGGGCCAGCGGCAGCGGGCGGCCCAGGGCAAAACGGGCGCGCGCAAGACCGGGGCAGGCGCCCTGGCGCGGCCGGGCACCCCGCGGCGCGCCAAGGCGGCCGCGGGCTCGGGCGCCGCGACCCCGAAGAAGACCGGCAGCGGCGCGAGGAAAGCGGCCGCCGGTCCGACGAGCCGGCGGCGAGCCACCGCCGCCAGGAAGCCGGCGGCGGCGAGGAAGAGGGCTGCTGCCGGCGGGGCGACGGGGCGCGCGCGGGGCAAGGCCGGGCCGACGGCCGCGCGGAAGAAGGCGGCGGGCGCGAAGGGAGCGGCGCCGCAGCGCGCGGCCGCCGGGCGCGCGCCGAAGCAGCGCTCCGCCGCCGGGCGCGCGCCGGCGCGGCAGACGAGGGCGGCGCGGCCCCGCACCCAGAGAGCAGGCCAGAAGCGCGCGACCGCCGGAAGGCGCGCGTCCGCCAGCTGAGCCGTCGCGGAGGGCGCGCGCGCTGCGCGCCCTGTTCATCCCTTCTCCCGATTCCTGTCCTGACCCGAGGCGATGGCCGGCGGCGAAGAGCCCGCGCGGCGCGGCGCCCGTCCGGCGCCGTCCAGCCGCCACCGCCTCGCCCGCGTAGCGCGGCGCGGCGCGGCGTGATCAGAGCGCCGGGCGCGAGGGCTCGCCGACCATGAGCACGACCCACGTGGCGGTCAGGCAGTGGCACGACGTCGCGGCGAGGCCGTACCCCCTCGACCGCGCTCGCCGCGCGCAGACGGGGCAGCCTGCATCGCCGCGCCGGCCCGTGAAGTAGCGGCGCGACGACGGCGGCGGGACAAGGCCGATCGGAGCTCCGTCGCTCTCCACCACGCCGCACGCCTCCCCCATCCTGCTCTGCCACGCAGGCGCAACCACGCGCCGCGCGTCGTGTGATCCCTCGATGGCCCGGAGCGCGTTGCCACCATCACCAGACCGGCGCTCGACGGCCCGGCGTGCGGCCTCAGTCGTAGGGCGATGCTGGACCATCGTAGGCACGCTCCTTCGGACGAGGCCAGAGCCAGGACCCAGGCTCGGGGATGTGGCGCCGCACTGCGGTCGAGCTTCATCCTAGCAGGATCGCCGCACCACGCATGGATGACATTCCGTATCTGCGTGGTGCTTCCCACCGCAACAGCCTCTTGTCATTGTTGTCTCCTTTGCGCGATCTCGGTCGCGCAGCGCCATGAAGCGGCATTGCGCCGATCGCGTCGAGGCCTGTGATCTGTCGCGGTTCTGTCGCGGGCCAGGCGCCGGAGCCCCGCGGCGCACGCGGCGCGGGGCCCGCGCGCCGCGAGGTGGGCCGCGGCGACCGGGAACAGGATGCTCCGGAGACCTGCTAAGGCCTGTCCTGATAACGCACGGCCCTCGCGCGCTGCCGCGGAGCAGCGCCGGTGTCCCCCGGCTGGGGGACGTCTGCGCCGGCCCGGGGAGGGCCGGCGCGTCGGGGGGATGCCTGGGTTCCCCTCCGGGCGAGGCGGAGGGCGCCGGCGCCCGCGCGGCGATGCCAGCGCGCCGGGCGCGCTCGAGGCGCCTCAGTTGATGACGGGATCGGGGACCGGCGGCACCTCGTCGTCCGGAACGATGCAGGAGGACAGGTCGAACAGCATGAAGAGGAGCGCCTTCTCCTGCGGCGTCAGGTCGGCGGTGGTGCAGCCCAGCGGGAAGGGCTGCCCCGTGACGTCCCCCGCGGAGACATGGATGTCCGTGAACACGAGGCGGCCGCACTGGGCCTCCTCCGCGACGCCGATCGGCGTGTTGAACGTGAAGTACTGGACCCCGGCGGGCTCGGGCTGCCGGTAGTGGATCCACTGGGTCGCGATCTCCTCGTTCACCGCGTTGACCGTGTGCTGGGCGCCGTTGATCACGATCTCCCCGTGCGTGGTCGACGCCCCGACGTTGAACAGCCAGTCCGCGAGGGCCGCTCCCTTCGGGAACCTCGTGTCCACGAGCGCCGTGAGCGGGCTCTCCGGGTCCGCCTGGATGTTGTCCCAGACCGCGGTATCCGGGAACGGATCGGGCCCTCGCTTCAGCCAGTAGTTGTGCCAGTGGGACGCGAACACGCGCCCGCCGAGCGACGTGTAGTCGAACAGGGCCTGGCGCGCGGTCTCGGGCTTGTCCTCGGCGTGGGGATCGCCCTCGCAGGCCAGGATCACCATATCGTATTTCTGCAGGCTCTCCACGGTCCCCCAGAGGCTCGTGGCCGGCGTGAAATCGACACCCCCGTTCAGGGTGTCCGTATAGTGCGTCGTCACGGGGTGACCCGGGTCGCCGCGGCCGGCGAACAGGTTGATCCGTCCTGTCCCGGTCTCCGGGGTGAACTCGCTGTCCTCGATCCCGAGCTTGCGCAACAGGCACTCGAGCGGATCGGCGCCGCCCGTCGTCAGGGCGATCTTCGGGATGTGCCCCTCCGCTTGGTTCTTCGGCAGCCGGATGGTCCCCGCGTCCGTCTCGGTCTCCTTGCACGCCTCCACGGCGGGGAGCGTGATCTGGCGCCGCCATTTGCCCACCTGTACGACAACCGGGATGTCGTCGCCGACCGGCACGTCCTCCAGGACGAACCGCCCGTGGGTGTCGGTCAGCGCCGTCACGAGCGGCGATCCCGAGAGCGTCGCGCTGCATTGATCGCAGGTCGCGCCGTCGGTGATGGGCTCGAGCGGCGCATTCGGGACGTAGACGATCACGTTGTAGAGGGGCAGCTTCCCCGAGGGGTCGTAGACCGTGCCGCTCACCGTGGTCTTCGCGCCGTTCTCGCACTGGACCTGCTGGCACTCGAGGCCCTCGCACCCTCCCTTGCCGCCCGCCCCGCCGCCGCCGTCGCCAGGCGGCAGCAGGTCACCGCCGCCGAGGCCGTCGCCCGTGGTGGCCCCCCCCGCCGACAGGCCCCGCGCCGCCGGAAGCCGCGCCCCCGCTCCCGCCCGTACCTCCCGTATCCCCACAGGCGCAGCCGGCCATGACGCCCGGCACCATGGCCATCACAGCCACCAAGACTCCCGCCTTGCCCGACCAAGTCAACATTCCCAGCCTCCCGGGCGCGGGCGAAGGAATCCTGCCGCCGCCCAGTCTCTATCGTAGGCGAGCGCATGGAAATCGGAAAGCACGTCCCGTGAAGACCAGGGAAGAAGCGATGGTAGATTCGGGTATGTCCTGATCCCCGGATCTACCGACTCCGCGCAGGGCACGCGCGGCGGTATCAACTCTCTCGACAGCCGCCCTTCATGTCATGCGCTCGGGGTGTGCGACACGGGGCCACGGCGTTCGGCGCGTGGACGATCCACCCTGGACGCGCCGCTCCGCAGCAGCGCTCTGCGCCGTCGCGCTGCGCGCGAGGGCGGCGCCGGGGCCCCCCCCTCGGCGGCTCCGCCGGGTCAGCCGGGGTGCACCTGCGTCAGCCCGAACCAGAGCACGAGGTGCCACCGTTCCTGCCACTTCAGGAGCATCGGCCCGATGGCGAACCCGGGTCCCACAGCGCGCAGCTCGTCCTTGAGGGCGCTCACGGGCCAGGGGTTGCCGAACGCCTTCTCGCCGTAGGTCAGCGCCAGCGTCGGCTCGCCGTCGAGCTCCGAGGGCAGGCGCTGCGCCTTGAAGCGGCACACCTTGCTTCCCAGGACCAGGTTCGTGCCGGAGTTTCCCCCGTGATCGAACTCATTGCCCTTCCAGGGCATCCAGCCCGCCGCGAGCGCCCGGATCAGCGGGCGCGTCGCCAGGTGAACCCCAACCGTCGGCTGCAGGGCGAGGAGCCGCCCGCGCGGCGCATCGCCGAGCTCCGCGGGATCCGCCGGCTTCCCCGCCCGGTACATCTGCCTCAGCGCGTCGGGGTGTGCGCCGATGAGGCTATCGAGGGAGAGCGCCTTGGGGAGGCTACGGCGCGCGGCAGGCGCCTCGGCGTGCTGTTCGCCCGGGGTGGTGGTGGTCGTGGTCATCGCGAATCGCACAAGGCTTTCCACCGCGCCCGGCGAGGGTCAACGGCAACCGTCAGCGCGCCTGTCGATGTGCCGCCGGCGCGCTGACGGTTGCCGTTGACCCTCGCCGGGCGGCCGCCCGTTTTCCGTCCGGTCAGCGGGGATCTTCCGGCGCGCTCGCCTGGCTCGCCTCGCCGCCCGGGCCCGCGCTCGCGCCCTCCTCCTTCCCGCGCCCCACGATGGCGTCGTACGCCTTGCGGACGCGCCCGGTGATCTCGCCGTAACGCGCGAGCAGCTCCCGCGCGGCCTCGGCCGCGGTGCGGGCACGGATGCCCGTCCGCCGCGCCAGCAGCGGGACGCCGGGCGCGTTCTCCTCGAGCAGCTGCGACGCGTCCGCGTGCACGATGCGGATCCGCTGCTCGATCTTGCGCAGGAACGCGTGGCCGTCCCGGAACGCGTCGGCGTGCTCGGCCGACAGGTACCCGGCCGCGGCGAGCGCGTCGATGGCCGCGAGCGTCTCGGTGGTCCGCACGCGCGGATCGACGCCGTGGCGCATCTGGAGGAACTGCACCGAGAACTCGATGTCCGCCAGGCCTCCGCGCCCGAGCTTGAAGTCGCGCCGGCCGCGGCGCTCGTGCGAGAGCTCGCGCTCCATGCGCAGCCGGAGGCGGTGGATCTCCTCGCCGACGCGATCGAAGTCGTCCGCTTGGAGGTACGCGGCCTCGTGCGCGATCGCGATCGCCTCCGCCCCGAGATCGGGATCCCCCGCCGCCGCGCGGGCGCGGATCAGCGCGAGCCGCTCCCAGATCGCGGCGTGCGGGTGCCGCGCCCCGGGCGACGTCTCCGGCTCCGCGGGCGCCGGCGACGCCCCGCCCGCCCGGCGGACGCCGTGGTACCGGGCGAACCCGTCGACGGAGGTCACGAGCAGCCCCTGGCTGCCCGATGGGCGCAGGCGTGTGTCGAGCTCGTAGCCGGGACCGGACGCGTGCGACATCGAGATGAGCCGGATGATCTGCCGGGCGCGCCGCGCGTAGTACGTGGCGGGATCCGAGCCCGGTCCGACGTCGCCGGACGGCGCGCGCGCCGGATCGAACAGGAAGAACACGTCGAGATCCGAGCCGTAGCCGATCTCGCGCCCGCCGAGCTTGCCCATCGCGATCACGGCGAGCCCCCGCACGGGCTCCCCCGCCGGCGTCCCCAGCGCGAAGCGCGTCGCCGCCTCGAGCGACGCGTCGGCCAGGTCCGAGAGCGCGTTCGTCGCCTCGCGCGTGCCGACCTCGCCGCTGAGATCGGCGAGGCCGACCTCGATGGTGACGCGCGCCTTCGCGCGCCGGAGCGCGGACATGAGCGCCTCCTCGGGATCGTCGTCCGGCGCGGCCTCGCTGAGGCTCTCCTGGATGGTGTGTCGGATCACGTCGGGGCCCGGCGCGCCGCGCGCGAACAGCACCACGTCGACGAGCTCGGGGTACCGGACCATCGCGTCGCCGATGAACGCGCTCGACCCGAGCGCCTCGATGAGCCGGCGGAGCGCGCGCGGGTCCTCGCCGAGCATACGCGCGTAGACGGACAAGTGCCGGATGCGGGTGAAGCACCGCCGGAGGAAGCGCGCGGCCTGCTCCGGATCGGCGGCGTCGACGACCGCGGCGAGCAGCGTCTCGGCGAGCGTCGAGGACGCCTCGCGGCTGCGCGCGCCGAGCAGCCCGTCCGGGTGGCGCGAGAGCTCGAACAGATCGTCGGCGACGTCGCGGAAGCGCGCGGACAGCGCGGCCTGCGTGCCCGGCTCCGGCGGCGCGCCGGGCGGCGCGGCGAGCTCGGCCGAGGCGCCCTCGTCCGCCGCGGCGCCGCCGGTGAGCGCGTCCTCCGCGGCGCCGGCGCTGCAGAGGAGCAGCACGGCCTGCTTCGCGAGCGCCTCGGCGAAGGCCTCGCGATCGCCGTGGTCGAGCGCGGCCATCGCCTCGGTCCACCGCGACGGGCGGGCGCTCCCCTTCGGCAGGAGCGATTGCAGCCGGGTCTTGATCCGGCCCCGGTGCTGCTCGAGGTCGGCGAGGAACGCCGCGGCGTCGTCGAAGCGCAGCGCGCGGGCGAGGCGATCGAGATCGGCCCCGCCGTCGGGGAGCTGGTGCGTCTGCACCCCGGAGGCGGACTGGACCGCATGCTCCGCGCGGCGGAGCGCGAGGTAGCCGCCCACGAGCTCCCGCCCCTCCCGGTCCGTCACGTACCCGAGCGCGCGCAGGCGCCGCAGGCCGTCGAGCATGCCCTTCGCGCGGGCCCGCGGCTCGCGCCCTCCCCAGATGAGCTGCAGCGCCTGCACGAAGAACTCGGCCTCGCGGATGCCCCCCGGGCCGAGCTTCAGATCGCGCGACGCGTCGTGGGGGAGCTCCGAGCGGGCGCGCTCGACGAGGTCGATCATGTCGGCCGCGAGCTGCGGATCCACCTGGCGCCGCCACACGAACGGGCCGAGCACGGAGAGCGCCTCCGCGCCGAAATCGAGATCGCCGGCGATCTCGCGGGCCCGGAGCAGGGCGGCGCGCTCCCAGAGGCGGCCGAACGACTCGTAGTAGCGCTCGGCGGCGGCGAGCGAGTTGACGAGCGGGCCGCTCCGCCCCTCGGGGCGGAGGCGGAGGTCCACGCGCCAGACGAAGCCGTCCTCGGTGACCTCCTCGAGCGTCGACGTGAGCCGGCGCGCGACGCGGGCCCAGAAGTCGTGCAGGGTGACCGAGACGGCGCGGTCGCCGAGCGGGCCCACGTGCCCGTCGTCGGTGTCGTAGAGGTAGATGAGGTCCACATCGGAGCCCGCGTTGAGCTCCTCGCCGCCGAGCTTCCCCATCCCGAGGACGACGAACTTCGACCGCGCGCCCGTCGCCGTGCGCGGCTCCCCGAACCGCGCGGTCACGGCGGCGACCGCCTCCGCGAGCGCGACCTCGATCGTCGCCTCGGCGAGCTCGGTGAGCTCGCGCGAGGTGACGTCGACGTCCGCGCCGCCCGCCGAGGGCGGGAGCAGCTCGCGCAGCGCGATGCGGATCCGCTCCTCGCGCGCCACGCGCCGGAGCTCCCGGCGCACGCGGTCCGCGTCCGAGAGGTCGCCGGCGCGGCCCCGGATCCGCGCGAGGTACGTGGCGCGGTCGCGCGCCGTCTGGTGGCCCTCCGCCGCGAGCCGCTCCGCGATGTCCGGGTTCGCCTCGATCGCCGCGCCGATCGCGGGGTAGGCGGCCGTGAGGAGCGCCGCGACGGCGAAGGCCATCGTCCCGGGGCGCAGGCGAGCCGAGAGCCGCTCGGCGCGGTCCTCCACGCGTTGCGGGTCGATCGCGCGCGCGATGTCCAGGAGCCTCGTGACCTGTTGCATGGCGCGAGGCTAGCAAGACCCTGGGACCACGAACGACGGTTCCGCAGCGTCCGACCGCCGGTTTATCGTGACCGAGCCTCACCTCGCGCCTTGGCGGAGCCGCTCCCCGATCCTATGCTCGCCGGGTGCGACTCCTCTGCGTTTCGGATATCCACGGCCACGCCGACGCGCTCGCGGCGGTCCTGGCCACCGCCGAGCGCCGAGGCTACACCCAGCTCCTCGTCGCCGGAGACCTCTGCTTTCCCGGCCCGAAGCCGCTCGAGACCTGGCGCCGGCTGACGCAGGCCAAGGCGGTGTGTGTACAGGGCGTATCGGATCGCGCCCTGGCGACGCTGGACATCGACAAGGTGAGGCCGCGGAGCGAGCACGAGCGGGCGCGGCTCGATCGCCTGGCCGAGACGCGCACCGAGCTCGGCGAGCTGATCCTCGCCCGGCTGGCGCGGCTCGCCCCCACGTACCGCCTCCCGCTCGAGGACGGCGGCGAGCTCGTCCTGGTCCACGGCTCCCCCGCGGATCCGATGGAGCCGATCTCGCACGACATGACCGACGAGGAGGTGCTCTCGTTGCTCGGCGACGATCCGGCGGACGTCGTGATCTGCGGCGGCTCTCACGTCCCGTTCGATCGCCTGGTGGGCGGCGTGCGCATCATCAACGTCGGCTCGGTGGGCGAGGCGCCGTGCTCGATCCGCAGCGAAGCGGCCGATCGGGTGCGCATCGCCGGGCGCGCGCCGGGCGAGCTCTCCCGCAGCGGGGCGCTCTCCACGTCGTATGGCGCCGGGCACGCCGACGCGACATTCATCGAGCTCCGGGCGGGCGAGCTCCAGGTCGAGCAGCTCGTGGTGCCGCTCGGCAGGGCGGCCTGACGAGGGCGGCTGGCGAGGGCTGCGTGACGCGAACACGGCGCGCGACGCAAGCCAAACCGCCCGCGGCGAGCACAACGCCTGTCACGCCCCCTACCAGGGCAGGAACCTCCACGCCCCCGTGCCCTCGCGCTTGAACCTATTTCAAGGATTTAGGATCATCCTCAGGGAGCATGGGAAATCGCCCCCCCGACGATGATTTCGAGGCCACGCGGGTGGCCAACGTTGGGGAACTCCAGAAGGAGCTCCCGGCCCGTTCTCCGAAGGATCGCGCCTACCTCATCGTGCTCGCCGGCTCGAACGTCGGCGAGATGTACCGCGTCGAGGGCGCCGAGATCGTGATCGGCCGGGCGTCGGGGGCGACGATCCGGCTGAACGACGACGGCATCTCGCGGCGCCACGCGCGGCTGCTCCAGATGGACGGCCAGGTGCTGATCGAGGATCTCAACAGCTCGAACGGCACGATGGTGAACGGCGAGCACGTGAAGCGCGTCTCGCTTCACGACGGCGACAAGATCCGCCTCGGCTCGACGACGATCCTCAAGTTCACCTACCACGACCACCTGGACGAGTCGTTCCAGCAGCAGATGTACGACGCCGCGCTGCGCGACGCGCTCACGAAGGCGTTCAACAAGAAGTACTTCCTGGATCGGATCGAGACCGAGGTCTCCTATGCGCGGCGGCACAACGCGCCCCTGTCGCTCCTCATGTTCGATGTCGATCACTTCAAGAGGATCAACGACACGTTCGGGCACCTCGCCGGCGACTATGTCCTCGCGCGGATCGCCAAGATCGCGAGCAACACGGTGCGCACGGAGGACGTGTTCGCCCGTTACGGCGGCGAGGAGTTCGGCATCCTGTGCCGCGGGGTGGGGCTCGAGAACGCGGGCATCCTCGGCGAGCGGCTGCGGCTCCTCATCGAGGGGTCTGTCTTCGAGCACGAGGGCGTCCGCGTGCCGACCACGGTCAGCGTCGGCGTCGCGGCGCACCCCGAGATCCCCGTGCAGAATGGGCTGCAGCTCATCGCGGCGGCGGACGAGGCGCTCTACGAGGCGAAGCGCACCGGCAGGAACCGCGTGCTCCTGAAGTACGGGCCGACGTCGTAGCCCATCGACGGCGCACGGGCGCGGCGGCGGAGCGCCTCGCGGTCCCCACCGCGCGCGGTGGTTCACGCGGGCGGACCACCCGAGCCGCGCGGATCGTCCGGGAGCGGCGCGTCAGCGTGGGAGACCGCGCGCCGCGCGCCGCCCGCGCACGGCTCAGTCGATCTTGAGGAGCTCCTTGACCTTGGCGATGACCTGCGGCGCCTGGATGGGCTTCGTGATGTACGCATTCGCGCCGAGCTGCAGCGCGCGCTGGCGGTCTTCCTGGGACCCCTCGGTGGTGATGATGATGATCGGGGTGTCCTTGTGGACCGGATCCGTGCGCACGCGCTTGACGAGCTTGAGCCCGTCCATGATCGGCATGTTGATGTCGGTGATGATCACGTCGTACTTGGTCGAGGCGAGCTTGCGGAGACCGTCGACGCCGTCGTCCGCCTCGGTGACGCGGAGGTTCTTCACGCGCGCGAGCGCGAAGACCAAGAGCTGCCGCATCATGGGCGAGTCTTCCACGATCAGACACGAGTACTCGGCCATGATCAGTCCTCCAGGTCCAGGAATGCCTGGACGCCGGGCACCTTCCGGCCGGCGTCGGTGAAGAGCCGCGCGTTGATGAGGGCGGGGGCGGCCTGGGCCCCGAGGAGCTTGAACAGCTCGGTGTCCACGTTCACGAACTCCGTCTTTTGCGGGAGCGTGCTGAAGATCGCGATCACACCGATCGTGCGCCCGTTGAAGTCGAGCGGGATCACGGCCGCCGGATCCTCCAGGCTCCCTTTGGAGACGTCCTTGGTCTCATCGAAGAAGATTTCCCCCTTCGAGAATGCCTGGCCGACGACCCCTTCGGTCACCGGCATCCGCGCGATCTCCTCGACGGCCACACCTTCGCTCGCGACCGAGACGAGCTCCTTACCATCAGGAGACGCCAGGTACACGGAGAAGGCGCCCGCACCGAGGAACTGCGCCAGGAGCTCCTTCAGGTTGCGGAGGACACTGCGCACGTTGCGCGCCGCGTGCAGCTGGGACAGCGCCACGTACAGGTTCGCGAGGTTGGCGAGCTCCCCCTCGGCCTCCGAGTAGCGGCTGTTGAAGCGGTCCGAGGCCGCCACCATCCGCACCGACTGGGTCACGAGATCGCGCTTCTCCTGCTCGAGCTCCTCGATCTTCCGGAGCAGGTCGCGGATCGCCGAGTCGCTCGCGAGGTGCGCCCGGAGCTTGCCGTTCTCCGACTCGAGCTCGGTGATCTTGTCGCGAAGGCGCTCGTTCTCCCGGAGGAGCTCCTCGGTCAGCTGCGCCCCCTTGCGGAAGAACTGCTGAATGAAGGCATCGCGCTCCTTCTTCAGGTCCTCGGGGGGACGATCGCTCGGACGCCCTTTTTTCTCCGTCATTTTATCCCGGGGTTCTCCAGAGCTTCGGACCGTATCATGCGGGGCTGACCGGACGGAAGCGTCGAGCGCGGGCCAGAGCCGCGCGTGGACCTACCCCCGAGGCCTCCCGCGAGCGGCGCGAGCGCCGCCACCCGCGCCGGCCTCCCCACCCGCACCGCCGAGGACGCCGGACCGGATCCGCACGCCCTACCCCGACCGCGGCCAGCCCGCCTCCCCCATCCGCCTGCCCCCCGCGCCACGGTCACGCCTTCTCCATCTGCTTCATCAGCTTGGTCCACCGGCGCAGGTCCCGACCGAGCAGCACAGGCGTCTTCCGGAGCGAGGCGACGTCGCGGGCCCCGACCAGCAGCATCACGGCCCGGAGCTCCGCCTCGACGTTCTCGAGGTACCGCACCGCAGCGTCCCTCCCCCCCGACATGAACGCCTGCAGCACCGGCCGCGCGATCCCGGCCGCGTGCGCGCCGAGCGCGAGCGCCCGGGCGATGTCAAGACCACTCGTGATGCCGCCGGTCGCGATGATCGTCTTGAAGCGAGGACGGATGGTGCGCGCGATGAGCACCGAGGCGGCGGTCGGGACGCCCCAGTCGCGCAGCGACTCACCGAGGAAGCGGGCCGCCCCGTCGGCGCGCTCCGTCTCGACGGCGACCCAGGACGTGCCGCCCGCGCCGGAGACATCCAGGTTGCGGACGCCCGCCCGGATCAGGCGGTAGGCGGTCCCCGGGCCGATCCCGCAGCCCGTCTCCTTGGCGACGACCGGCACGCTGAGGCCGTTCGCGAGGCGGCTGATCGCGTCGAGCGCACCGGCGAAGTCGCGATCGCCGCCCGGCTGGACCAGCTCCATCGCGGGGTTCATGTGCACGCAGAGCGCGTCCGCGCCGACCTGGGCGACGAGCTCGGCGACGGCCTCGGTGGACAGCGACCGCGCCTGCACCGCGCCGATGTTCCCGAGCAGCAGGGTCGTGGGAGCGTGCTCGCGGACCTCGTAGGTGGCCGAGGCGTCGCCGTTCAGCATCGCCCGCTGGCTCCCGAGGCCGAAGCCGTACCCGCGCTCCTCCGCGATGCGGGACAGCTCCCGGTTGATCGACTGCGCGCGCTCCGTTCCCCCGGTCATCGCCGCGATGAGCAGGGGCGCGCGGAGCCGCTTCCCCAGCACCAGCGCCGACGTGTCCACCGCGTCGAGGGAGAGCTCCGGCAGCGCGTCGTGAATCAGCTCGACCTGTTCAAGAAGCGTCGTCTTGGTCCGGAATCCGACGTCACCTGTCGCGCAGAGCTCGATGTGATCGGCTTTCCTCTCGGCGATGCCCTTCGCTTCTTCTGTCATGGGGGCACAACTTTACGCGGTCGTTGACCGGCGTCGAAAAGGAAGTGGCATGGACAAAAAATCGCCAAAAAAGTCGATGGGCGGCGACCGGACGGCAACCGGGAGGCAGCCGGACCGCAATCGGACGACGATCGAGGCCCCTGGGTTGCCGCGAGCGCCCCTCACGGCGCGAAGCTCCTGCGCGACCGGCGCGGCGCCATGGCATAAAGTAGGCCCATGGACCTCCCGGACGAACCTCAGATCCGCTGGATCCTGCGCACGACGGCCGCGCTGCTCCAGCACAGCGCCGAACCTGTCCACGGACTGGTGCAACCGACGGCCGAGTTCTTCCCCGACCCGTACGACGGCTCCCCGAGCACGGTGGCCGCCTTGATGACGCGGGTGCAGGAGCACGCCGGGCTCCAGGACCTCCAGGTGGAGCTCGCGGTGGTCACCCCGGAGGGCGAGGCCCGCACGGTGAGCTGCTCGAGCGGCGCGTGTGGTGGGGCGGCCCTGGACACGAAGCTCGATCGGGTCGCGCGGCTCGGCGACGGCAGCTACCGGGTCGCCGTCGCCGCGGGCGAGCTCCGCAACCCGACGGTGCTCACGACCGCGTTCGTGCGCGCCGTCTCGTTCATGTTCCTGACCGAGTCCTGCGCCTCCGACGCGCTCCTGCCTCCGGACCGCGAGCCCGCCGTGGATCTCGCCGCCGTGCTGCTCGGCTTCGGCGTCCTCGTGACGAACGGCTCTTACCTGTACGCGAAGGGCTGCGGCGGCGTGCAGGTCCACTCGGCGACGAAGATGCCGGTCGACGAGCTCGCGCTCGCGCTCGCGATCTACTGCCGGCTGCACGGCGTGCCCGACCGGACCGCCGCGCGGCACCTCGAGGTGACGCCGCGCGCCCACTTCGACGAGTCGACCGTCTGGGCGAGCTCCAACCTCGCGCTCGTCCGCATGCTGCGCGCCGCGCCCGAGCGGATCGCAGCGGACGACTATGCGATCGGCGCGTCGAGGAGCTGGCTGGCCCGCGCGCTCGGCCTGGGCAAGAGCCGGCCGGCGCGGACCGCGGAGGACGATCTGCGCGAGCTCGAGCGCTCGATCGAGCTCGGCGCCGGCGCGGCGAAGCCGCGGGCGATGGATGAGGGCAAGGCGAAGAAACTCGCGGAGATCCGCGCCCTCGTGGACGAGAGCCTGGAGAGCTGAATGAGCACACGACTGTGGGACAAAGGGGGCGCGACCGACGCCCAGATGCTCCGTTACACCTCACGCGACGACTGGCAGCTCGACCAGCGCCTGCTCGCCTATGATCTGCGGGCGACGATCGCGCACGTCCGCGGGCTCGCGCGGATCGGCGTGCTCAGCGAGGCAGAGCGGGACGCGCTCGTCCGCGAGCTCGAGGTGCTCTCGGCGCAGAACGAGGCCGGCGAGCTGCGGCTCACCGAGGACGACGAGGACGGCCACAGCGCGATCGAGGCCGCGCTGGTCGCGCGCATCGGCGACGCGGGCAAGAAGGTGCACACCGGCCGGAGCCGCAACGATCAGGTGCTCGTCGCGACGCGCCTCTACGAGCGGGACGCCCTGGACGAGCTCGCCGAGCGCGCGACGGCGGGCGCCCGCGCGCTGCTCGATCTCGCCCGGCGCGAGGCGGACACGCCGATGCCCGGCTACACGCACCTCCAGCGGGCGGTGCCGTCCTCGGTCGGCTACTGGGCCGCCTCGTTCGTCGAGGGGCTGGCGGACGCGGTCGACGTCGTCCGCGCGACGCGCGCGCTCGTCGATCGCTGCCCGCTCGGCGGCGCGGCCGGCTTCGGCGTGAACCTGCCGCTCGATCGCGTCGGCGTGGCGCGCGAGCTCGGGTTCTCCGGCGTGGCCTTGAACCCGCTCGCCTCGCAGACGTCGCGGGGCATCATCGAGGCGCAGATCCTCGCGGCCGCGTGGCAGGTCGTCGCCGTGAGCCGCCGGCTCGCCTGGGATCTCAGCCTGTTCGCGATGAGCGAGCTCGGGTTCATCCGGCTCCCGGAGGCGTTCACCACCGGCTCCTCGATCATGCCGCAGAAGCGCAACCCCGATGTGGTCGAGCTCATGCGCGCGTCCTGCTCGGTCGTGCAGGGCGCGCTCGCCGAGGTGCAGTCGCTCGTGGCGCTCCCGTCCGGCTACCACCGCGATCTGCAGCTCACGAAGGGGCCCACGATGCGCGGCCTCGACGAGGCGCTCGCGACGTCGCGCCTCTTGCCGCGGCTCGTCGAGGGGCTCGCGTTCGACCGCGAGCGCATGGCCCAGGCGATCACGCCGGAGTGCTTCGCGACGGATCGCGCCGTGGAGCTCGCGGTGCAGGGCGTCCCGTTCCGGGAGGCCTACCGCAAGGTCGCCGCGGAGATCGCGGCGCTGCCGGCGGGCGACGCGGCGGCGAGCCTGCGCGCGCGCGTGTCGCTCGGCGCGCCGGGCAACCTCGCGCTGGACGAGCTCGCCCGGAGGCTGGAGCGGAGCGCGCGCTAGCGCGGTCGGTGGAGCTCCCGGACCGCGCCGGCCTCCGCCACCAGCACGAGGGTCGCCATGTCGAGGAACAGGCCCGTGTCGACGACGCCGGGGATCTTGCGGATGCGCGCGTCGAGCGCGGCCGGCGCGTCGATGGGGTCGAACGCGGTGTGGAGGATCCAGTTGTGGTTGTCGGTCTGGAAGGGGAAGCCGTCCGCGTTCTTGCGGATGGCGGGCCTGCCCCCGATCTCGGCCAGGTGGCGCGCGGCCGACGTGCTCGCGAAGGGCACCACCTCGATCGGGATCGGCGCGCGGGAGCCGAGCTTCTCGACGAGCTTCTCCGGGGTCACGAGGATGATGAACTGCGTGGCCTCGTAGGCCACCACGCGCTCGCGGAGCAGCGCGCCGCCGAGGCCCTTGACGAGGTCGAGATCGGGGGCGACCTCGTCGGCGCCGTCGACCGCGACGTCGAGGCGCTCGACCTCCTCGAACGACACCATCGGGATGTTCTCGCGGCGGGCGAGCGCCGCCGAGCGCTCCGACGTGGCGACACCCCGAATCTGGAGTCCGCGGCGTACGCGCTCCCCGAGGCGGCGGATGAAGGCCTCGGACGCGCGCCCGGTGCCGAGCCCGAGCAGCATGCCGTCTTCCACGCGCGCGAGCGCGGCGACGGCGATTCGATCGAGGTCGGAGGGGTCCGGTCCCGCGGTGCTCATGCGCTGCTCATCGGCCATCGGGGCCGTCAGCGCAACGGGATTTTGTCGAGCTGGTCGAGCGGCCCCGGGCACAGCGGCCGGAGCCTGCACCCCTTGCACTCGGCGCCGGTCCAGATCGCCTCGAACGTCGCCTGCATCTCGTCGAGCAGGAGGTCGTCGTCGGTGAGCACGCCCGCCTCGAAGTTGCGCCGCCCCTCGCCCTTGGCCCCGAGCCCGGCGCCGGTGAGGTTCGCCGAGCCCAGGTAGAGGAGCGCGCCGTCCACGGCGATCATCTTCAGGTGCACCCGCGGGCAGCGCCGCATCTCGATGGGCGACCGCGACCGGCGGCGGAGCTCGGCGCGGAAGGCCCGCGACGGCACGCCGGCGTGCAGCAGGCGCAGCTCGACCCCGCGCGCGGCGAGGCCGTCGAGCAGATCGAGGAAGGACATGTACCGGCCGCGCGCCCGCGCCCGCGACCCGATCGGCGCCTCGACGCGCAGCTCCTTCACGTTGGCCGTCGCGATCCACACCGAGACGCGCGCCTTCGCGACGGCGCCCATCACGAGCGCGTCGTAGTGGGCCCGGTCGCGGAGGAGCGTCAGGTCGACCCGCCGTTTGAGCGCGGTCTGCGGCGCCGCCTTGCCGGCGCGCTGCGACGCCGCCTCGCCGGCGCGGCCGGGCGCGCGCGCCCGCGGCGGCCGCTTCGCGGAGCTCACCCCCGCGGACCGGCGCCGGCCGGCGAGGGATCGGGCTCGAGGTGGGCGCTGAGCAGGGCGCGCACGTCCTCCGGCATCTGGACCGAGGCGGTCTGCACGAGATCGGTGGTCACCACCGTGTGCCGGAGCTCCGCGGCCAGCACGCCGTCGTGCGCGCGGAACATCCGGTACCGGAGCGTGGCGCTCCTCCGGCCGATGCGGGCCACCGACGTCTCGATCCGGAGCGTCTCGCCGTAGCGCACCGGCGCCGCGTAGTCGGCCTCGACCCGCACCGCCGGCAGCCCGATCCGCCGCGCGAGGATGAGCCCCGCGTAGCCCCCCTCGAGCGGCGCGAAGAACCGCTCCATCGCCTCGTGCGCGTACGCGAGGTAACGCGCGAAGAACACGAGGTTCGCGGCGTCGACCTCCTCGAACTTGATCGGTCGATCGAGGGAGACCATCGCGGCTAGGCGAGATCCTCCGCGAGCTTGTCCAGGGTCGCCTTCCCGAGCGGCGCCTTCACGCTGTAGTGCGGGTGCGCGACGACGATCGACGCCGCCGCCCGCCTCGCCTTGAGCGCCGCCTGCGCGGCTTCCGGGAGGTCCACCTTGAGGTAGTGCACCGCGGTCGTGCGCCCCTCCACCGCGCCCTCGCGCTTGCCGACGGCCCGCGCGGCGACGCCGTCGACCTCGAGCGACACCGTGTCCTCGAGCCCGGCGAGCTCGACGAGCATCTTGTCGCGAAGCGAGCGCTCCGGGATCTCGACGAAGAGCGTCAGGCTGAGCTGCCCCTCGCCCGGGACGAGCTCGTTGTACGTCTCGATCTCGTGGAGGACCCCGCTCTCGCTCGTGATCCGCTCGGTGCGGAGCATCTCCTGGATCTGGAACAGCACCGAGTCGCGGTTCTCGAACACCGCGGTCAGGTGGTCGCCGATCCGCACGCGGCGGGGCCGCTTCTCCTCGATGATGCGGCTGCGGAACCGCTCTCGGATCGTCTCGTACTCGCCGATCCCGAGCACCTCGTTGCGATCGATGGGACGCATGGCTTCTCCTCCAGGGCTGCTTACGGCTCCTTCACGGTGCCTTCATGGCTCGGGGCCAGGTACGACGCCGGGCCGATGCCGTACGCGTAGGCGAGCGCCTCGACCGGGTGCAGCACCTTCGCGCCGTTCTCCTTGACCATCCTGAGGCCGGCGAGCGTGCAGTCGCTGACGATCACGTCCGCGTCCGCGACGCCGCGCACGAGCTTCGACGCGTACTTGCGGCCGGTCTCGTAGTGGGCCGCCTTCATGCCCCACGTGCCGTCCACCGCCGAGCACTGCTCGACGACGCGCACCTCGGTGTCGGGCACGACGCCGAGCACCCGGGCCCCCGGGAAGCCGATCTTCTGCGCGCGCAGGTGGCACGCGGCGTGGTACGCGATGGTCCCGAGCCCCTTCTTGAACTCGCGGTTCAGCCGCTTCTCGCGCCCGAGCTGGACGAGGAACTCCATCATGTCGACCGTCGCGGCCGCGACCTCGCGCGCCTCCGGCGTCGGCAGGTACTCCGGCCACTCCTTCTTCATCGTGTAGCCGCACGTCGGGCCGATCACGACGATCTTCCGCCCCTTGCGGACGTGCGGGATCAGGAGCGCGACGTTGTGCTTCACCTTCTCGATGACGGCGTCGACGTCGCCGCCGTCGAGGTTCGGCATCCCGCAGCACGTCAGCGCCCCCTCGGGGGCGTCGGGCGCCGCGTCCGGGGAAGCGCAGCCGGGGACGTGCACGGCGTAGCCGTTGTGCTCGAGCACGCGGACCGCGGCCTCGGGGACCCCGGGCGTGTTGTACTCGCCGTAGCAGGTCGCGAAGAGCACCACGGACCCCTGCTTGCCGGCGTCCGCCGCCGGGCCGCGCTCCGAGAACCAGGACGAGAACGGCTTGCGCGCCATCTCGGGGAGCGGGAACTCCGACGAGATCCCCGTCACCTTCTCCTGCACCTTGCGCAGCAGCCGGCTCGCCTGCACCAGGTTCGCGAGCGGCGCGGCGGCGCCGGACCCGAGCTGGCCGACGAGCTGCGGCTCGCCGAGGATCCTGTCCACCAGCGGGATGCCCTCCCGCTGCGCGCGCACCGCGCGCTCGCGCGCGAGCACCCGCGGGTAGTCGAGCAGCTCGTAGGCGTTCTCGTCCGCGGTGTAAGGGCACTTGATGTAGCAGAGCTTGCACTGCCAGCACTCGTCGCCGACCGCCTTGAAGTCCTCGTACGTGAGGGCCTCGGCGCCCTCGGCGGCGCCGGACTCGATGTCCCTGTCGATGCGGGCGAAGAGCTCGGGGAACGACCCGCAGTAGCCCACGCACATGCGGCACTCGTGGCAGATCTGGAACGTGCGCTTGAGCTCGGCCTCGAGATCGCGGGGGTTGAAGTATCGCTCGTCGTGCGGCGATGTCGCCGGTGGACGATCTGGTGCACGCCGGATGACGCTCACTGGTCGGTTCCTCTCCACATCATCATGGGATTCGGGGCGAAAGGGCGGCTCGCCGCGGGGCCTATGCCAGCCGGCAGCGCGCGCTGCTGTCGCACCGGCGCCCCGGGTCGAGCCGCCGGCGGCTCGGTCGATCCGGGGGCGCCGACGCGCTCCTCGACAGGATCAGAAGTCGAGCGACTGCAGCGCCTTCGCGAAGCGGCCCGCGTGCGACTTCTCGGCCTTCGCGAGCGTCTCGAACCACTCGGCGATGTCGTCGAAGCCCTCCTCGCGGGCCTCCTTGGCGAACCCCGGGTACATCGTCTCGTACTCGTGGGTCTCGCCGGCGACGGCGGCCTTCAGGTTCTTCTCCGTGTTGCCGATGGGCAGCCCGGTGGCCGGGTCGCCCGCCGACTTGAGGTAGTCGAGGTGGCCGTGCGCGTGGCCCGTCTCGCCGTCGGCCGTATCCTTGAAGAGGCCCGCGACGTCAGGGCGGCCTTCGACGTCCGCGACCTTGGCGAAGTAGAGGTAGCGGCGGTTTGCCTGCGACTCCCCGGCGAAGGCGTCCTTCA
This sequence comes from Sorangium cellulosum, assembly GCF_002950945.1. GTDB lineage: Bacteria > Myxococcota_A > Polyangia > Polyangiales > Polyangiaceae > Sorangium > Sorangium cellulosum_E. The sequence goes on along the minus strand of NZ_CP012673.1, from coordinate 2,968,625 downwards.
GGTTCTGGTGCGTCTTCGTGCCCGTCAGCTGCTTGGTTGCCATCGTTTCGTTCTCCTTCGTTGAACGGCTGGGATGAGACCCTGGTGCCCCGCGCAGCTCAGCTCCGCTGCGCGGGGGCTCCGCTAGACACGTTCGGGGCGCCGCGCGCCGCGGGCCCCCGCGCGGCCTTCCGCGGCGCGGCCGGCCTCTCGAGCCCGCGCGGACGAGCGCCCTTCGCCCTGGCCGCCCTTCGCGCAGGCGGCGCAGATTCCCCGGTAGATCCGCTCGACGGCGCGGACCTCGAAGCCGGGCGCGGCCGCGAGCGGCGCGCGGATCGGCTCCGCCGACGGCTCGCAGGGCGACTCGCCCGGCTCGCACGGCACGTCGCGCACGAGCCCGCAGCGGTCGCAGACCGCGTGGTGGTGCGCCGCCATGTTCGGATCGAAGCGGGCCGCGCCGGGCGACAGCGACAGCGCGGCGCAGAGGCCCGCCGACGCGAGCGCGTCCAGCGTGTTGTAGACGGTGGCGAAGCTCATCGTCGGCAGCGCCGGCCGGAGCCGCTCGAACAGCTCCTGCGCCGTCGGGTGCGTCGGATCGGCCGCGAGCTCGCGCACGATCGCCATGCGTTGCGGCGTCAGCTTGAGCCCCGAGGCCCTCACACACGCCAGCATCGACGCGATCCGGGCGTCCTCCCCCGCCGCCTCCCGCTCGAGGCCGGCCCCGCGCCCCCGCGACCCGCGGGGCGCGGGCCTCTTCGCAGGAGGCGTTCGCGGGGCGGCGACCATGGGTGCATGCATAATTAGAAAGTTTCTCAATTGCAAGTCCTAACAATCAAGACGGGCGGGACGGCACAAGCGAGATGTGCGAGGCGGCGCGGGCGGCGCGGGCGGCGCGGCTACGGAGCGCCGACAGCGAGCGTGGAGGATGCGGCGAGCGTCGACAGCGCGGAGAACGCGGCGAGCGTGAACGCGTCGAGACGGAACGCAGCCGCCCGGAGCGCCCCGACCCACCCCGGATGGCTCTTGCGAGGCACTAGGGGCTCTGCCATAGTGCGCGCCCCGCGCTGCCGGCCCCCCGCTGGCGTGCATTTCCCGCCCTCCGACTGGGCCTGATTTCATCCGATCAAGAGGACGCTTCGAGACATGCCGACCGACGCCATCCAGTGCAAACCGCTCGAGGTCGCCGTGGGCGACAAGGGTATCGAGCGCGCCATCAAACACCTCAAGAGGAAGATGGCCGCCGAGGGGATCCTCCGCGAGCTGAAGCGGCGTCGGCATTACATGAAGCCGTCCGTGAAGCGACGGAAGAAGGCCTCGGAGGCCGCGCGCCGCCGCCGGAAGCGGTCCAAGATGGACATGGTCGCCTAGGCGCTGTCCGACGCGACATCGCTCTTCGCAAGCGCAGCGGCCAGGACGCAGGGGACACGGCGGATGCTCGAAGGGCATCCGCCGTGAGCTCTGCGCCTTGGCTTTTTTGTTTTCACGATCACCTCGGCGGCGCGACATGACCCTGGCTGCGCCTGCACGCGGTGCGACCGCGGCGCGCACGGCGCGTGGTGGTCCCTGAGGTCCCCCATGCGCGTCGTCGTGGTCACGACGTCCTATCCCGAAGGCGACGAGGATCCCTCGGGCCACTTCGTGCGGTCGTCGGCGCGGGCGCTCACGCGCGGCGGGGCGGAGGTCCACGTGATCGCAGCCGGCGGATCGATCCTCGATCCGCCGTCGCAGGACGGCGGCCTCGTCGTCCACCGCGCGGGCGGGGGCGCGCTGTTCGCGTGGCCGGGCGCGGCGGCACGCGCGCGGGAGGCCCCCCACCGTCTGCTCTCCGCGCTCCCGTTCGCGGCCTCCGTGCTCGCGCGGCTCCGCGAGGTGGGCCCCGTCGACCGCGCGGTGGCGCACTGGATCCTTCCGTGCGCGTGGCCGCTCCTGCTCGCCGGCACGCGCGCGCCGCTCGAGGTGCGCGCGCACGGCGCCGACGTGCGGCTCTTGCTCCGCGCGCCGCAGGCGGCGCGCGCGGCCGTCGTGGGCGCGCTCCTCCGGCGCGGCGCGCGGTTCGTCTTCGCTGCGAGCGCGCTTCGCGACGCCCTCGCGCGCTCGCTCGCGCCCGAGCAGGCGCGCGCGCTCGCCGGCGCGTCGCACGTCGAGCCGCCCGCGATCGAGCTGCCTCCGGTCGCCGAGCGCGCGGCCTCGCTCCGGCGCGAGCTCGTGGAGAGCCCAGGCGATCGCCTCGCGGTCGTGGTGTGCCGGCTCATCCCGACGAAGCGCGTCGAGCTCGCGATCGAGGCAGCGCGCGCTGCGGGCGCCGGGCTGCGGCTCGTCGTGATCGGCGACGGTCCGGAGCGCGGCGCGCTCGAGCGCCTCGCGCGCCGCAGCGACCCCGCCGCGGGCGCCTCGCGGGGCGCGGGCGGCGCCGGCGGCGCGGCGGTGCGCTTCACCGGCACGCTCCCGCGGCGTGAGGCGCTCGCCTGGATCGGCGCGGCGGACGTGCTGCTGCACCCCTCCTCGCACGAGGCCGCCCCCACGGTGATCCGCGAGGCGCGCGCGCTCGGCGTGCCCGTCGTCGCGTGCGACGCGGGCGACGTGAACGCGTGGGCCAGGGACGACCGCGGGATCCTCGTCGCGGCGGGCACGGTCGAGAGCTTCGCCGCGGCCCTCCAGACGATCCCGCCGCGCCGCCTGGAGCACGTCGGCCCGCCGCTGCCCTGAGATCGCGGCCTCCTCGCGGAGGCTCCGGACGGGGCGTCCGCCCCGGGTTTCATGCTGCTGGCGCACGTCGGGAACGACATGCGCGATGCACGTTGCGATCCCCTTGCAATCCCCGAGGCTTCGACTACGGTGCGCCCTCGCTCCGCACCGAAACGTGGCGGCGGAGTGGCTCGGGGCGTAGCGCAGCCTGGTTAGCGCACTTGACTGGGGGTCAAGGGGTCGGTGGTTCGAATCCACTCGCCCCGACTGGTCCGGCGGAGAAGGTTCTCCGGCGGACCTTTCGGCTTTGTGGGGTCTGACTGGTCCGGCGGAGTAGGTTCTCCGGCGGACCTTTCGGCTTTGTGGGGTCTCAACACGCGTCGGCGCCGCGAGCGCCGGTCGACGGCGGCGCGGCTCCGCACGTCGGTCCGGGCGCCGGCGCGCTCCCGGCGCTCGTCGCGTCACGCGTCACGCGGGCGGAACGACCGGCGTGACCGGCCGATCCGGCTCGCTGGCGAGCTCGTCCTCGATGGCGATCATCGCGGCCAGCACCACGTGATCGGTGAAGGGGTAGCCGACCACCTGCACCCCCACGGGCAGCCCCTCGCTCTTCGCGTCGACCTCGGCGGCGCGCCGCTCCAGGCGGTCGCGCGGCCGCTCGCGGCGCGCCTCCTCGGCCCGCACGCGGGTCACCGGCACGACGCCCGCCGGGAACTGGGCGAGGTTCCAGAGCATCGCCGCGCTGCCCGCGAGGGCGAAGTCGCGCGACGCGGCGTGCGGCAGCGCGGGCGTCGCGTACGGAGGGCAGAGCAGCACGTCGAGCGACTCGGCGCGCATCGCCGACGCGATCGCGGCGCGCGCGCTGCGGAGGGCGTGCGTGATGCCCCAGAGCTCGGAGACGGACTTCGGCCCGGTGACCTCGAGCAGGCGCTGGAGCCTCCGCTCGCCTGCGAGCCCGGCCACGCGCGCCGCGGCGCGACGCGCGATCGGCGGGAGCGTCGCCAGCGTGCGCAGCGACCGCAGCGCGACGTCGATCTCCGCGCCGTCGCCGCTCCCCGTGATCGACAGCGCCGTCGCGCCGCCGTCCGCGGAGAGCGCCGCGAAGTAGCCGTAGATGGCGTCGGGGATCCCGGGCGGCGTGAACGGCACGACCGTGGCGCCGCGCGCGCGCAGGGCCGACGCCGCCTTCACGACCGCGCGGGCGACGGCGGTCGATGAGGGGACGAGGCCGTCGTCGCAGTAGAACCCCACGCGCAGCCGCGCGACCTCGACGCTCGCCGGCTCGGTGAGGGGGAACGGCGGCACGCGCACGTCGAGCTCGGCCATCGCCGCAGGATCGAGCTCGGCCATGACGAGCGCGAGGTCGCGGGCGCTCCTCGCCATCGGGCCGACCTGCGCGCGGATCGCCTCCTGTCCGACCAGCGCCGTGTTGCTCCCCTGGTTGGTCCAGCGATCGAGCGTGGGCTTGAACCCCGCGATGCCGCTGAAATGCGCGGGGATGCGGATGCTGCCGCCGATGTCCGTGCCGATGCCGAGCGGCGACATGCCCGCGGCGATCGCGGCGGCCTCGCCGCCGGACGAGCCGCCCGGGCTGTGCTCGAGGCTCCACGGGCTCGCCGTCTGGCCGAAGAGGGGGTTGCGCGCCTCGTGGTAAAGGAGCAGCTGCGACACGTTCGTGCGCCCCAGGATCACGGCGCCCGCGCGCCGGAGCAGCGCCGTCACCCCCGCGTCGCTGGCCGCCTGGTGGCCCTTTCGGGACGCGACGCCGAGGGTGGAGGCCATGCCGGCCATGTCGAGCGACTCCTTGATGGTGACCGGGAGCCCGTGGAGCGGACCGCGGACCTCCCCGCGGCGGCGCTCGTCGTCGAGGGCGCGGGCCGTCGCGAGCGCCTCGTCGCGGAATACATGGGTGAACGCGCGGATCTTCGGGTCGAGCGCGTCGATGCGCGCGAGGTGCGCACGCGCGGCCTCCTCCGCGCTGATCTCGCGCGCGGCGAGCAGGGCCGAGAGCACGGTCGCGGAGAGCCGGGTGGGATCGGTCGAGGCGCTCATGGATCCGACGAGTATCACAGGCCCGCGCGCCGGAAGCGTTGCTAGGCTGAGGCGCCCCGCGCCCCGCGCGCGCCGAGGTCGCACACGCCATGCAGCCGCTGCCGATCGATCCGATCCTCCCCGACCTCTGCGCCACCCTGCGCGCGCGCCCGAGCGTGGTGCTCGAGGCGCCGCCCGGCGCGGGCAAGACGACGCGCGTGCCGCGCGCGCTGCTCGACGCGGGGTTCGCGGAGCGCGGCGAGATCCTGGTGCTCGAGCCGCGGCGGCTCGCCGCGCGCCTGTCGGCGCGGCGCGTGGCCGAGGAGCTCGGCGAGCGCGTCGGCGAGACCGTGGGCTACACGATGCGCTTCGAGGAGGCCGCCGGCCCGGCCACGCGGATCCGCTTCGTGACGGAGGGCGTGCTCACGCGGCGGCTCCTCGTCGATCGCGAGCTCCGCGGCGTCAGCGCCGTGGTGCTCGACGAGTTCCACGAGCGGCACCTCGCGGGCGACGTCGCGCTCGCGCTGCTCCGCCGCCTGCAGCGCGGCGCGCGGCCCGATCTCCGGATCGTCGTGATGTCCGCGACGCTCGACCCCGGGCCGATCGCGGCGTTCCTCGGCGGAGCGGGCGCGCCGGCCGCCCCCGCGCCGGGCGGCGGCCAGGGCGCTCCGGAGGCCGAGACCGCCGCGGCGCCGATCGTGCGCGCCGAGGGGCGGATGTTCGACGTCGCGATCGAGCACCTGCCGAGCGCCCGGGTGAACGCGCCGGCCCACGCCGGCGATCGCCGCGCGCCCGCGCACTGGGGCGACCGCACGCTCGAGAGCCTGGTCGCCTCGTCGGTGCGGCAGCTCCTCGAGGAGGGGCTCGACGGCGACGTGCTCGTGTTCCTGCCGGGATCCGCGGAGATCAGGCGGTCGATGGAGGCGTGCGCGGCCCTCGCGAAGAGCGCGGACCTCCTGCTCCTGCCCCTGCACGGATCGCTCTCGGCCGCGGAGCAGGACCGCGCGGTGCGCCCCGCGGACCGCCGCAAGATCATCCTCTCGACCAACGTCGCCGAGACGTCGGTGACCATCGATGGCGTCGTGGCGGTCGTCGACAGCGGGCTCGCGCGCGTGGCCGCGCACGCGCCCTGGTCGGGGCTGCCGACGCTCCGCGTCGCGCCGATCGCCCGCGCCTCCGCGGCGCAGCGCGCGGGGCGCGCCGGCCGGACGAGGCCCGGCCGCTGCGTCCGGCTCTACACGCGCGGGGACCTCGCCGCGCGGCCGGAGCACGAGGCGCCCGAGATCCGCCGGCTCGATCTCGCGGAGACGGTGCTCGAGCTCTGCGCCGCGGGCGTCGCGGATCTCGAGGGGTTCGGGTGGCTCGAGGCGCCGCCGCCCGCCGCGCTCGCCGCGGCCGAGGCGCTGCTCGTGCGGCTCGGCGCGCTCGACGAGGGGCGGCGCGTGACGAAGGCGGGGCGGCGGATGCTGCGCTTCCCGGCGCACCCGCGGCAGGCGCGGATGATCGTGGAGGCCGAGCGGCGCGGGATCGCCGACGACGGGTGCACGCTCGCCGCGCTCGCCGCCGAGCGCGATCTCGGCGCGCCCGCGGGCCCGCGGGAGGCGCAGGGCCGGCGCGGCGACGCGCGGCACAGCTCCGACCTGCTCGCCGCGCTCCAGACCTTCGAGGAGGCGGACCGCGCGCGCTTCGCGGCGGATCGGCTGCGGTGGCTGGGCATCGACCCGGCGCGCGCGCTCTCGGTGGAGCGCACGCGCAAGCAGCTCGCGCGGCTCGCCGACCACCGGCTCGCGGCGCCGCCGGAGACCGCGGAGGCGCGCGAGGTCGCCCAGCGCATCGCGATCCTCACCGGGTACCCCGACCGGGTGGGGCGGCTCCGCCGCCCTGCGAACGCGTCGGGGCGCAGCGGGCGCGAGGTCGTCCTCGCCGCGGGCGGCACGGCCGCGCTCTCCGAGGCGAGCGCGGTCGACGAAGTGGACCTCGTGGTCGCGGTCGACATCGAGGAGCGCAGCGAGGGGCGCGCGGCGCGCACGGTCGTCCGGGCGGCGAGCGCGATCGACGCCGACTGGCTGCTCGATCTCTTCACCGACGCGATCCGGGACACGACGGAGGCGACGTGGAACGCCGCCGCAGAGCGCGTCGAGGTCGTCCGCCGCCTCTCGTACGACGCGCTCGTGCTGGACGAGGCGCGGCCCGCCATGGACGCGGGCGGGCCGCTGTCCAGCGCGGCGGCGCGGGAGCTCGCCGCGCAGGCGAAGGCGAAGGGGTGGCGGGCGTTCGCGAAGGGCGACGCGCTCGATCGCTGGCTCGCGCGGGTCGCGTTCGTGCGCGCGCATTGCCCCGACGCCGAGCTGCCCGACGTGGGGGAGGACGCCGTGCTCGCCGCGCTCGAGGGGCTCTGCGAAGGGCGGCGGAGCTTCGCAGAGCTCCGCGACGCGGACTTGGCTTTCGCCGTGCAAGCCTCGCTGAGCCCCGCGAAGGCGCGGGCGCTCGCCGAGCTCGCCCCCGAGTCGATCGTGCTGCCCGGCGGCCGGCGGGCGCGCCTCGAGTACACGGCGGGCGCGCCGCCGTCGCTCGCGTCGCGCCTGCAGGACTTCTTCGGCATGGCGGAGGGGCCTCGGGTCGCGGGCGGGCGGGTGCCCGTGGTGCTGCACCTCTGCGCGCCGAACCAGCGCCCGGTGCAGGTCACGACCGACCTGTCGGGGTTCTGGGCGCGCCACTACCCCGCGATCGCCAAGGAGCTCCGCCGCCGTTACCCGAAACACGCGTGGCCGGACGACCCCGCCCACGCCGCGCCGCCTGCGCGCCCGCCGCCCCGCAGGGCGTGACGCCGCGCGCGGGTCGACGCGCGCGCCCGGATCAGCGCACGTACGTCAGGGTCCGCGCCGTCTCGGCGGCGGAGCGGAGGAGCATGCGCACGATCCCCTCGCCGAGGGGCACCGTGAACGCGACGTCGTTCTCGCGCTGCGCGACCTGCATCGGCGGGACCGAGCCGTAGCCGAAGCCCCACGACGAGAGCAGCGTCGCGATCTTGGCGATCCGCTCGAAATCGCGGAGCGCGACGGCGCCGTTCGCCGCGCTCTGCGGGTCCGTGTACGTGAGCGCGCCGGCGAAGTTCACGCCCGGCGGCTGGAAGTTGCCGATGACGCGCACGTAACGGAGGCCCGAGAGGAACGGCAGCTGTCCGGCCGCGGACGAGACGGCGGGCTGGCTCGAGAGGTCGCCGGCCATGGCGAACGACGCGCTCTTCGTGCCGATGAGATCGACCATCCACGAGGGCACGGCGCGCTCCAGCTTGTCGGCGGAGCGGAGCCGGTCGAGGGCCCGCCGGAGGCCGGTCTCGTTGCCGGTGAGGATCGTGTGCGGCGTGAGCACGACGAAGCCGACGTTGCCGGCCGTGAAGATGTCGGCGCCGGCGTAGGGCGTCTTCACGAGCGGCGCGCCCGAGGCGGTGGCGGTCCGCGCGTCGGCGGCGCGGCGGATCGCCTCGACGTCGAAGTTGCCCTGCACGACCGCGAAGAAGTCCGCGCCCTGCATCGCGTACAGGCCGCCGTAGACCTTCACGACGTCGCGCGCCGGCACGAAGTTCGACTCGGGGCCCAGCGGGAGCAGGCCCGTGACGAGCTGGTTGACCTCGCCGCCCAGGCTCGACGCGAACAGCGCCGCCGCGTCGAGGTAGCCGAGCATCACCACCCCGCTCGGCAGCACGGCCAGGGGATCCCGGTCGACCGCCGTCGCGTCGATCTTCCCTCCGCCGACCAGCGCGAGGCTGTCGTCCGCGCCGCCGCAGCCGGCGAGCGGGGGGACGGCGAGCCCGGCGAGCGCGAGCGCGACCGCCGCGCGGCGCAGCGCGGCGGCGCTCCGGGGGTGCAGCGGCGTCCGCATCGTCGTCCTCGATCTCAAGCGCGCTCGTGCTGCGGGTCGGGGCGCTCCAGGGGGAAGGAGCCGATGATCTTCAGCATCTTGATCTCGCGCTTCACGCCCTCGAGCGCCGCGACGAGCGCGCGATCGGTCGTGTGGCCGCTGACCTCCACGTAGAAGACGTAGTCCCAGCCCTCGCCGGGGATGGGGCGGGAGTGGACCCGCCGGAGGTTGCAGCTGCGCTCCTTGAAGTGCTGGAGGATGTCGTGGAGCGCGCCGGGCCGATCGTGGACGCTGAAGAGGAGCGCCGTGGCGTCGTGGCCCGAGCGCGGCGCGGGCAAGCGCGAGAGCACCGCGTAGCGGATCCGGATCTCCCCCTCGTCGCCGACGTTCTCGCGGGCGACCTGGAGCTCCTCGGCGCCGCGGAAGCCGCGGGGGACGATCGCGGCGCTGCCGTCGCCCTCGGCCGCGAGATCCCAGGCGGCCTGCGGGCTGCGCACGTCGAGCACCAGCGCGCGCGGGTGCTGGATCTCGAGGTAGTTCACGCAGGCCACGTGATCCTGCGGCGAGGTGTAGACCCGCTCGACGTCCGCGAGGTTGCCGGTCCGGTTCACGAGGTCGAGCGCCTGCACCAGCTGGCGCTCGCCGACCACCTTGAGATCGGCGCCGGCGATCGCCTGGATCGTCGGGAAGATCGGCCCCTCCTTGAGCGACTCGTACGGGACCACGGCGAAGTCCACGCGCGAGCGCGCGACCTCCTCGATGGCCACGGAGGGGCTGTCGACGCGGACGAACTCGCCGCCGATCCCGAAGTGATCGTGCGCCGCGGTCCAGCAGAAGTCGCCCTCGGCGCCCAGGAACGCGACCCGGGGCGCGACGTCGTAGGCGCGCGAGGCGGCGTCGATGGCGACGAAGATCGGTCGAACGGCGCGCTGCGGGAACGGCGGCGTCGCGGCGCGCTCCAGCGCCTGCATGTGGGCCGCGTCTGCCGTCGGCGAGAACCGCGCCGTCCCCGTCCTCAGCTTGGCCAGGTCATGCGTGATGCGGGCCCGGCGCTCGATGCTTCGCAGGATTTCTTGATCCAGCTCCATGAGCTGCCGGCGGAGCTCCTCAAGTCGCTTTCTCTCATCCATTCCGGCCACCCTAGCACCGCCCCTGGCACAGGTGGACACGCAGCACGGCCGGCGCACGAGCAAACGCTTTTCGGCCGCAGCACCGCGGCGCCGCGCCGCCGGACGCGCCCGTCGAGGTGCGCCGATCGCGCCGGGCGGCGCCGGGCTCCCTCAGGCAAGCCGCCGAGCGGCGCGAGCTGCTGTCAGGCCGCCGCGGTCGTCGACGACGCGCCGGCGTCACTCTTGGTGCTGCCGCCGGCCGGCGAGGAGCTGCCCGAGCTGGTCGAGCCGCTGTCCGCCGACCCCTTCCCCTCGGACCCGCCGCTGCCCGAGCCGCTGTCCGACTTCGCGGGCGGCTTGTTCGAGCCCGAGGCGTACAGGTCGGAGTACCAGCCACCGCCCTTGAGAATGAACCCCGTCCCGCGCGAGATCTGCCGCCGCGCCGTCGCGTTGCCGCACGACGGGCACTCCGAAAGCGGTGCCTCCTTGATGGACTGCTCGGCTTCCCATTCATGCGCGCAGGATGTGCAGGCGTACTCGTATGTGGGCATGGCGTTCTACTCCTCGAACAACGCGAGGGATATGGCCACGTTAGCCACCTGTCAAGGCGGCTGCCAGGCGCGCACGATGTGTTCAAGACGTCGCTCGCGCAGCCCAGCGACACCGTCCCGGTGGTGGTGACAACGCAAGACCCGGTCCGCAATGCTCGGACAAGACAGCGGTTTCCTGTCTTGCCGCGCGGCGACAGCGCACGTAGACCCCGAGGATGCCAGGTGTGACAGTACGTGGCGTGCTGTGACGCTACGTTTAAGTCCGCCTGGTCGGTCCGAGGACGTCATGCGCATTCGGAAGCTCGAGATCAGCGGGTTCAAGTCGTTCGTCGACCGGACGGTGGTCCATTTCGACACGGACGTGGTGGGCATCGTCGGACCGAACGGCTGTGGCAAGTCGAACATCGTCGACGCGATCCGGTGGGCCATCGGCGAGCAGAGCGCGAAGCACCTGCGCGGTAAGTCGATGTCGGACGTCATCTTCAACGGCTCCGAGACCCGCGCCCAGCACGGGATGGCCGAGGTGACGCTCACGTTCGAGAACAGCGACCCGACGGCGGCGTCGCAGCTCCCGCTCGAGTACCGGGACTACGCCGAGATCGCGGTGACGCGCCGGCTCTTCCGCGATGGGACGAGCGAGTACCTCATCAACAAGACCCAGGTCCGGCTCAAGGACGTGACCGATCTCTTCCTCGGCACCGGCGTCGGCACGAAGGCCTACTCCATCGTCGAGCAGGGCAAGATCGGGCTCATCGTCTCGGCGCGCCCGGAGGACCGGAGGATGCTCATCGAGGAGGCCGCCGGCATCACGAAGTACAAGGCCAGGAAGAAGCAGGCCGAGCAGAAGATGGACCAGACGCGGCAGAACCTGCTCCGCGTCGGGGACATCGTCTCCGAGATCCAGCGCAACCTCGCGTCCCTGAAGCGCCAAGCGGCGAAGGCCGAGCGGTACGTGAGCTACCGCAAGGAGCTCGAGGACCTCGTGCTCCACGAGGCCTCGCACAAGCTCCTCGAGATCACGGTGCTCACGCAGCACGAGTCGGTCGGGCGGGCCGAGCTCGCCGAGAAGCAGCAGGCGGCGCGGACGGCGCTCGCCGCGCGCGAGGCCGAGATCGAGGTCACCCGGCTCGAGGCCCTCGCGTGCGAGGAGCGGGCCGAGCGGGCGCAGAACGAGGCGTTCGCGGCCGACAACCAGGTGCGCACCCACGAGGCCGAGATCGCGCGGGCGCGCGACCGGCTGCGGCACCTCGACGAGCGGCTCGTCACCGCGGCCAAGGAGCAGGGCGAGCTCGAGAAGACGGTCGAGGAGCTCACGGCCGAGAAGGCGCAGCTCGAGGCGCAGCTCGCCGGCGTCGAGGAAGAGGAGGCGCGCGAGAGCGAGCTCGCGCTCGAGCAGCACGAGCGGCTCGAGGAGCTGCGGCACGGCGAGCGCACCGCCGAGCACGAGGTCGCCGCGCTGCGCCGGCGCGCCGCCGAGGCCACCGCGGCGGTCGCGGCCGCCGAGGCGTCGCTCGCCGGGTTCGACCGGCGCATGGCGGAGATGAGCCAGCGGCGGGCGAAGCATGAGGACGAGCTCGGGCGGCTGATGTACGAGGCGGAGGAGCTCGACCGGCGGCGCTCGTCGCTGACGCGGAACGTGGCGGAGCTCGCGGAGGGGAAGCGGCTCTCGGCGGAGGAGCGGTCGCGGCTCGACGTCGAGATGAAGGCGCTGCGGGAGCAGGCCGTCGCGAGCGACCGCGCCGTCGAGCACGCGAAGAACGAGCTCGGGCAGCGGCGCAACCGGCTCCGCGCGCTCGAGGAGCTGCACGCCCGGCTGGAGGGCGTCGGCGCCGGGGTGAAGAACCTCCTCAAGACGAAGGACCCGGCGCTGCTCGGGCTCGTCGCCGACCGGATCGAAGCCCCGGCCGAGCTGACCGCGGCGTTCGCGGGGCTGCTCGGCGACCGGCTGCAGTGCGCGGTCGTGAGCGACGTCGAGCGCGGGATGGCGCTGCTCGCGGACCTGTCGAAGAACAACCGCGGGCGCGCGAGCGTGATCGCGGCGCGGCCGCCGTTCGTGGCCGGCGCGACGCGGCGGCCGCCGCGCGGCGAGGGGGTGATCGGGCCGCTCGTCGACCGGCTCGTGTTCGCGCCCGAGGACGAGGCGCTCGCGCGGGCGCTCGTCGGGGACGCGGTGGTCGTCGCGTCGGTCGAGGTCGCGTCGCGGCTCGCGGCGGAGGGCGCGGGGTGCGCCCTCGTGGCGCTCGACGGCACCGTGCTCCGCGAGGACGGCGTGGTGAGCGGCGGCTCGGGCGACGCGGTCGCGGCCGGGATGATCGAGCAGAAGCGGGAGATGCGCGCGCTGCACGAGTTCGTCGCGACGAAATCGGAGGAGGTGACCGCGCTGCTCGAGGCGCAGCAGAAGCTCCGCCTGCGGATCACCGAGGTCGGGACGGCGCTGGAGCGGGCGCGCAGCGAGGCGCACGAGGGCGAGCTCGCGCTCGTGACGGCCGAGAAGGACCTGCGCCGGGCGGAGGAGCAGCTCGCCGCGGCGCAGAAGCGCGAGGGCGTGGTGCGCGGCGAGCTCGAGGACCTCGCCGACAACCTCGACGCCGGCGGGAGCGAGCAGCAGACGGCGCGGGACAAGCTCGAGGCCGGGCGCGCGGCGCGCGACGCGGCGTCGGCCGGCCTCGAGCACGCCGAGCAGGTCGCGGCGGAGTGGCGCGAGCGGGTGCTCGGGCAGCAGTCGGTGGTGACCGAGCGCAAGGTGAAGCTCGCGCGCGTGCGCGAGCGCGCCGCGGCGGCGCGGGGCACCGTCGAGCGGCTCACGCGGTCGTGCACCGAGCTCAGCGGGCGCATCGCCCGGCTCGACCAGGAGCGGACCGAGAGCGCCGCGGCCGCGGGGAAGGCGGCGGCGACGATCGTCCTCGGGCGCGAGGCGCTGGTGCGCGCCGTCGCCGAGGCGCACGCGGCGCAGGCCGCGCTGACCGAGGCGCGGCGCGCGCTCGACGAGGCGCGGCAGGCGCACGCGGGGCGCGAGGCCGACGTGCGCGGGCTGCGCCAGGAGCTCGCCGACGTCTCGGAGCGGCTCCGCAAGCACGAGCTCGCGCTGGAGCGGCTCCGGGTCGAGCACGACCACCTCATCGAGGGCGTGCGCGAGCGCTTCCGCGGGCTGGAGCTCGCCCGCGTGGTCGGCGACTACCACAAGCGGCCGCCGGTCGACGCGTCACACCGCGCGCGGATCCAGGAGCTGACCGAGCTGCTCGACCGCATGGGCCCGGTCAACCTCGACGCCGTGCGCGAGCACGCCGAGGCCGAGGAGCGGTACACGTATTATTCGAGCCAGAAGGCCGACCTCGAGAAGGCGCTCGACGACCTCGAGAAGGCGATCGCCCAGATGAACCGCGAGTCGAAGCGGCTCTTCAAGACGACGTACGACGGGATCAACGCGCGCTTCAAGGCGCTGTTCCCCAAGATGTTCCGCGGCGGCCAGGCGGAGCTCAGGTTGACGAACCCCGACGACATGCTCGAGACGGGGATCGAGATCCTGGCGCAGCCGCCGGGCAAGAAGCTCGGGAACATCGAGCTCATGAGCGGCGGCGAGAAGGCGCTCACCGCGGTGTCGCTGATCTTCGCGATCTTCCAGTTCAAGCCGTCGCCGTTCTGCATCCTCGACGAGGTCGACGCGCCGCTCGATGAGGCGAACGTGACCCGCTACAACGAGGCCATCCGGAGCATGACGAGCCACTCGCAGTTCATCCTGATCACGCACATCAAGCGCACGATGCAGTCGGTCGACGTGCTCTACGGCGTCACGATGCAGGAGCCGGGCGTCTCGAAGCTCGTGAGCGTGCGGATCAACGAGACGGCGAAGCGCTCGGAGCGCGAGGCGGCGCCGGCGGCGGCGGTGGCGTGAGCGCCCGGCCGGCCCCCGGGGCGGCGCCCGAGCGGATCCTGTCCCGCGAGGCCTCGGGGCTGCGGCACCTCCGCTGGGCCCGCGAGGTGCAGGCCACGCTCGAGGCGCACGTCGACCACAACCCGGCGCTCGCCGACGCCGATCGCGAGGCGCTCCGCGGCGAGGCGCGCGCGCTCGCGGCGGCGGTGCAGGCGCTCAGCGGGGCCGTGAAGCCTTACCGGGACTTCCTCGAGCGGACGCGGGTGCGCTACCGCGGGCGCGTGCGCGTGGCGGAGCACCTGGTCCGGGCGTCCGGCGCGGAGGGGGCCGCGCGCGCCCACCTCGAGGCGGCCCTCTCGGAGCTCGCCGCGATGGAAGCGACACAGCGCCGGCCGCTCAAGGAGGCGCTCTCGGCAGAGATCGATCGGCTGCGCGAGCGGATGGCGCACATGGACGCGCGCGTCGCGGAGCGGCTCTCCGCGGCGTTCATCGAGAGCCTGTATCCCCCGCTCACGGCGGGCGCGTCGCGGGTCGCCGACGACGGCGATCCGGACGACGACGCGACGGCGAGCCCTCGCTGAGCGACCGGCGCGACGGCGAGCCCCCGAGGGACGACCGGGCCTGAAGAGGCCGGCGGCGCAGCGGGGACGAGGCCGGCGGCGCAGCGGGGCCGCGGGGCAGGTCGGGCGAGAAGCTCACCATGCCTGCACGCCGGGGAGGAGATGCGGTAAGAGGTCCGCGAAGGACACGTTGAGAGGACGTCGATGGGCTGCGCGGAGCCGGCCGCCATCCTGCTTCTCCGCGGGCGCGCCGCGGCGAGCGATCGATTCGAAGCGCTGCTCCGGCGCCATGTGCCGGATGTCGAGGTCGTTTGCGATCCCGAGCGCGCGCTCGAGCGCTGCCAGCGCGAGCCGCCGCCGGTGCTCGCCGTGGACTGGAGCGACCCGGCCGGCGCCGCGGCGTTCTGCAGCCGGCTGCGGTCGCAGCCCGGCGGCGAGGCGGTGCTCCTCCTCGCGCTCACGGAGCGCGACGTGGACGTCGAGGGCATCCTCGCGGCGGGTGCGGGCGACTTCCTGCTCGTGAGCGGCGAGGGCGCCGCCGCGGCGGCACGGCTCGCCGTCGTCCGGGAGCGCGCAGCGCGCGACGCTGCCTCGCGGCAGACGCTCGCGCAGGCGCAGGCCCGGCTCGTGCTCGCCGGCCGCATGGCGAGCGTCGGCACGCTCGCGGCCGGCGTCGCCCACGAGATCAACAACCCGCTCGCCTTCGTCATCACGAACGTCGACGCGGCCATGCGGCGCATCGGCGCGATCGACCGGCGGAGCAGCGCGCTCGATCGGCGGGGCGGCGCCCCCTGGGCCCGCTCCCACGGCGACGGCCGGGGGTCCTCGAGCGAGCTCTCCGAGGTGCTGGGGCTCCTGGAAGACGCCCGCGAGGGCGCGGAGCGCGTGCGGCTCATCGTGCGCGACCTCCACACGTTCTCGCGCGCCGGAGACGACCACCAGGGTCCGGTCGACGTCAGGCGGGTGCTCGACTCGTGCGTCCACATGGCGATGAACGAGATCCGGCACCGCGCGCGTGTCGTCCGGAGCTTCCAGGAGGTTCCGCCCGTCGAGGCGAACGAGCCGCGGCTCGCGCAGGTCTTCCTGAACCTCATCGTGAACGCCGCGCAGGCCATCCCCGAAGGGCTCGCCGAGCAGAACGAGATCGAGCTCAGGACGCGCTGCGACGCCGCGGGCTGGGTCGTGGTCGAGGTGCGCGACACGGGGACGGGGATCGCGAAGGAGGCGCTCGGGCGGATCTTCGACCCGTTCTACACGAGCAAGGAGGAGGGCGAAGGGCTCGGGCTGGGGCTCTCGATCAGCCAGTCCATCGTCGCGGCGCTGGGCGGCCGGATCGAGGTGGAGAGCCGCCCCGGCGCGGGGAGCACTTTCCGCGTCGTCCTGCCCGCGGCGAGCGCCGGCGAGGGGCGCGCGCCGGCCGCGACGGAGGGCGCGCCGCGCTGGCTCCGCGAGAGCAGCAAGCCCCCCGCGGCCGAGCCGGCGGCGCCGCGGCGGCGGATCCTCGTCATCGACGATGAGCCGCTGCTCGCGCGGGCCATCGCCGGGACGCTCGAGCCGCGGCACGAGACGATCGCGACGGCGAGCGCGCGCGACGCGCTCGCCCGCATCCGCGCCGGGGAGCGCTACGACGCCATCCTGTGCGACCTGATGATGCCCGACATGACGGGGATGGACTTCTACGCGTCGCTCGGCGAGCACGCGCCCGACCAGCAGCGCCGGATCGTGTTCCTGACGGGAGGCGCCTTCACGGAGCGCAGCAAGGCGTTCCTCGATCAGGTCAGCGCCCGGCTGCTGCTCAAGCCGTTCGACGCGGGCACGCTGCTCTCGCTGATCGACGAGGTCGTCGCCTCGCCCGTCAGTGATAGTCGCGTGACTTGAGCGACACGTCTTCCCCGCTCGGCAGCTCCAGCCGCTCGAGCTCGCGCGCGAGGACGTGGACCACCTCGCCCTGCCGCTCCACCCGCCCGGTGACGAGCATGAGCGCGGCGTGCCGCGCCACCTGGTAGTGGTCCGCGAACACCTGCTTCTGGACGATCACGTTGACCACGCCGGTCTCGTCCTCCAGCGTCACGAACGTCACGCCGCTCGCCGTCGCCGGCCGCTGGCGCCCGACGACCATCCCGGCGACCCGCACGGTCTCCCCGTTGCGCGACGCCTTGATCTCCTCGGCGGTCCGCACGCGCCCGGCCCCGCGCCGCCGCTTGAGCGCCGGCCGCAGGTGCCGCATCGGGTGGTCGTGCAGCGACAGGCCCACCCGCCCGTAATCCAGCGCGAGCTGCTCCAGCGGCCGCAGCGGGGGGAGCCCCACGTCCCTGTCCTTCTCGATCGGCACGCCCTCGAACAGCCCCTCGACGCGGGGCGCGCGCGCCCGCCAGAGCGCCTCTCTCCGGGCGGGCACCAGCGCGGCGAGCGCGCCCGCTTCGGCCAGCGCTTCCACCTCGTTCTTCTTCAGCTCCGCGCGGCGCACGAGGTCCGGCAGGCTCGTGAACGGCGCCTCCTCCCGCGCGGCCACGACCGCCGCCACGGCAGCCTCCCCGAGCCCCTTCACGAGGCGCATCCCGAGCCGGAGCGAGAGGCCCGCCGAGGGATCGGCGGCGGGCTCGAGCGTCGAGTCCCACGCGCTGCGCACCACGCACACCGGCCGCACCTCCACGCCGTGCCGCTGCGCGTCCTGCACCAGCGCCGACGGGCTGTAGAACCCCATCGGCTGCGCGTTGAGCAGCGCGCAGGTGAACGCCGCCTGGTGATGGACCTTGAGCCAGGCCGACGCGTACACGAGGAGCGCGAAGCTCGCCGCGTGCGACTCCGGGAAGCCGTACTCCCCGAAGCCCTGGATCTGCTGGTAGAGCATCTCCCCGAACCTCGCGGGGATCCCCCGCTCCGCGAAGCCCTGGATCAGCCGCGCGCGGTGCCGCTCCAGGCGCCCGTGCTTCTTCCACGCCGCCATGTCGCGGCGCAGCTGGTCGGCCTCGCCCGGCGTGTAGCCCGCGCCGACCATCGCGATCTGCATCACCTGCTCCTGGAAGAGCGGCACGCCGAGCGTGCGCTCCAGGATCGGATCCAGGCACGGGTGCGGGGACACCGGCGCCTCCTGCCCCGTCCGCCGGCGCAGGTACGGGTGCACCATCCCGCCCTGGATCGGGCCGGGGCGCACGATCGCCACCTCGATCACGAGGTCGTAGAACCTGCTCGGCTTGAGCCGCGGGAGCATCGCCATCTGCGCGCGGCTCTCGATCTGGAACACCCCCACCGTGTCGGCCCGGCCGATCGCCTCGTAGACCGCGGGATCCTCCGGCGGGATCTGCGCGAGGGCCGCGATCGGATCGAACACGTCGCCGCGGGCCGCGTCGGCCGCGGGCTCCGCGCTGGCAGCGCCCCGCCCTGCGTGGATCAGCGCGAGCGCCTTGCGGATCGCCGTCAGCATGCCGAGGGCGAGGACGTCGATCTTGAAGAAGCCGAGGTCGTCGAGGTCGTCCTTGTCCCACGGGATCACCGTGCGGCCATCCATCCGCGCAGGCTCGATCGGCGCCACCTTGTGGAGCGGCTCCGACGACAGCACGAAGCCGCCGACGTGGATCGAGAGGTGGCGCGGGAAGCCCTCCAGCGCGCTCGCCATCAGGATGGCCTGCCGCACGCGCACGTCGTCCGGATCCAGGCCCGCCTCGCTCACGCGCTTCTCGGTGATGTCCGCCTCGTGGTGCAGCACGAGGCCGCTCAGCCGGTCGACCTGATCCGACGAGAAGCCGAACGCCTTGCCCACCTCGCGCAGCGCGCTCTTCCCGCGGTAGGCGATGACCTCCGAGACCATCGCCGCCCGGTCGCGCCCGTACATCTCGTAGATCGCCTGGATCACCTCCTCGCGGCGCTCGTGCTCGAAATCGACGTCGATGTCCGGCGGCTCGTTGCGCTCCTCCGACAGGAAGCGCTCGAACAGCAGGTTGGACCGGGCCGGGTCCACCGCCGTCACGCCGAGAACGAAGCACACCGCGCTGTTCGCCGCGCTCCCGCGGCCCTGGCAGAGGATCTGCCGCGCGCGGGCGATCTTCACGACCTGCTGCACGCTCAGGAAGTACGGGGCGACGCCGAGCTTCGCGATCAGCGCGAGCTCCTTCTCGATCTGCGCGCGCACCTGGGGCGGCGTCCCCTCGGGGTAACGGTCGCGGCAGCCCTCGTCGGTGAGGCGGCGCAGCGCCTGATCCGAGGTCTCCCCCGGCATGCAGAGGGCGTCGCTCGGGAAGCTGTAGCGCAGCTCGGACAGCGAGAAGCGGCAGCGCGACGCGGCCTCCACCGTCCGCGCGACCCAGGCCGGGTGATCGCGGAACAGCGCCGCCATCTGCGCGCCAGACCGCACGTACGCCTCCGCGTTCGACGCGATCCGCGTCCCGGCTTGATCGAGCGTGGTCTTGGTCCGGATGCACGTGAGCACGTCGGCGAGCGGCTTGCGCGACGGGTGGTGGTAGAGCGGGCGCGCGGTCGCCACGACGCAGGGGCCGTAGCGCCGCTCCGCCGCGAGGGCCGCCGCGACGCGCTCCCCGTCGCGGCGGTCGAGGTGCTTCCACGTCGCGACGAGCGCGCGCTCGCCGAACGCGTCGCGCAGCGGATCCACGAGGGCGAAGGAGGCGTCCGCCGGCACCAGGGGATCGAGCGGCACGATCGCGGTGAGGCCCCGCGGCGCCGCCGCGATCGCCTCCGCCGAGATGCTCGCCGTGCCCTTCTCGCAGTCCGCGTGCGCGATCGTGAGCAAGCGGCAGAGGTTCGCGTAGCCCTCGCTGTCCTCGACCAGGAGGACCACCGAGGGCAACACGCCGGGCGCGCGCTCGACGCGCTGGCCCGCGCCCGCGCGCATCGCGCCGATCGTCAGCTCGGCCCCGACGATCACCCGCTGCTCGATCTTCTTCGCCGCCGTGTGCGCGCGGACGCTGCCGTAGATCCCGTCGCGATCGCAGATCGCGAGCCCCTCGAGGCCGAGCTCCTTGGCGCGGTGCACGAGCTCCTCGGGGTGCGAGGCGCCCTCGAGGAACGAGAAGCAGGAGCGGCCGCAGAGCTCCACGAACGGGACCGAGGCGCCCGCGCTCACTCGCACCACCCCTGCAG
Organism: Sorangium cellulosum; assembly: GCF_002950945.1. Classification (GTDB taxonomy): domain Bacteria; phylum Myxococcota_A; class Polyangia; order Polyangiales; family Polyangiaceae; genus Sorangium; species Sorangium cellulosum_E. Next base: position 2,948,884 of record NZ_CP012673.1, on the reverse strand, counting down.
GAAGGCCTCGCCCGTCGCGCGGTCGACGTAGATCCACGCCTCGCCGCAGGAGCTCGCGCTCGCGCCGTCGCGCGGAGGGCGCAGCTCGCCGGGCCGCGCCCTGCCGGAGGGCGACCCCGAGACCAGCCAGGCGCGCGCGTAGTCGCGCGAGGCCGGCGCCGGCGTCCACCACTCCACCGCGTCGAGCCGCATCACGAAGCAGAGCCGCTCGATCGCGTAGAGGTGCCGATCGACCGCCACGATCGCTCCCCGCCCCACGCGGCCGAGCGGGATCGGCTGCGCCAACAGCCGCGACGGCTCCGGCGCCGGCGCCTCCTCCCCGCCGCGCGCCGCCGCGCCCTGCTCCGCCGCAGCCTGCCGCGCCGCCCTCGCCGTCCGCGACGGGCGCGGCGCGAGCGCCTCGTCCTCGACCGGCGCGAGCCGCGAGCGCGCCTCGGGGCGGTGCGCGTCCGCGATCTCCAGGACGCCCACCCGCTCCGCGCCGATCTCCGCCGAGAGCTCGGCCAGGAGGGCCGGCAGGCTGTCGGGATCGACCGAGCGGTCGCGCGACAGATCGAGCTGCACCCGGCGAGCGCGCGCGATGCGCGAGGCGATGAGGTGGACGCCCACCGCGGGGGCCGCGAGCTCGATCCGCTCGAGCTTCGCCTTGAGCGGGCGGAGCAGGTCGCCCGCGTCGGAGAGGGGCACCGGCATGTCGACGTGGAAGCGCAGCGAGGGGCCGCGCTCGTCGTCCTCCAGCTCCGCCGCCGATCCGTCGCCCTCGCCGTCGCCCTCGCGCTCGCCGAGGCGGAGCCGCGCGATCGATCGATCGTAGGCGATCGCCACGTTGAGCCGCCCGCACGCCTCGCCGCGCGCGGCGAGCCGCGACGCGATCCGCGACGTCATGCCGCGCAGCACGAACAGGAGCGACTCGGCGTTCTCGACCGGGTCATCGAAGAGCACCTCCTCCTCGATCAGCCGGGGCACCTCGAACGGCAGGAGCGGCACGGGATCGCGCCCGGCGAGGAGCTCCATCACGTCGGCCGTGCGCGGGCCCAGCCGCGCCGCCACCTGCGCCCGCGGCAGCCGCGCGAGATCCTCGACGCGGAGCACGCCGAGCCGCACGAGGAAGCTCGCCACCTCGCGCTCGACCGGGAGCGCCTGCACCGGCAAGGGGCCGATCGCCTGCGCCCCCTTGCCCGGCGCCGCGATCCGCGCCTCGTCCCCTCGCCCGCCGTCCGCGTGGGCGCCGAAGCGCGCGATCGCCTGCGCGAGCCGCGGCCCGTCGGCGATCGCGAGCCGCGCCCGGTGGCCGAGCGCCGCCACGCGCTCGCCGAGTTCGTCGAGCAGCGCCTCCTCGCCGCCGACGAGGTGCGACGCCCCGGTGATGTCGAGCCACACCGTGTCGTACGGGCCGTCGCCCCAGGGGCTGCGCGCCGCGCCCGGCGCGCGCTCGCCGCCGCGCCCAGCGCGAGACGCCCCCGCGCGCGCCGCGCCGCCGCGCGACGCGGCGCCCTGCTCGCCGAGCTGGATCGACGCCGTCGCCCCGAGCCCGAGCGCCACCTCGGCGACCCGGCCGAGCGCCGCGTCGATCTCGGCGAACGTCACCCGGTGGATCGCCAGGTGCGCGACCAGCGCCGCCGCCTCGACGACCTTCTGCCCCGGCCTCACCCCGTACCGCCTCGCCTCGTCGTCGACCAGGTCGATGACCGCCGCGGGCGCCTGCGGCTCGCGCTCGGGCCGCGGGCCGAGCGCCGCCCGGCGCTCGTCGTCGCCGCCGAGGATCACCGCGAGCGGCGCCTTGCCGCTCGGAGAGACCGGCCCCCGCTGCTTCACCAGCTCGCACGCGAGCTGCGGGAGCACGATCGCCACAATGCGCCTGACCGCCATCATTCCCTCCCTCACGCCCGCGACAGCGCCGGCCGCGGCTCGCTGCCCGCCGCCCGCTCCGCCCTGGAGTCCGCCCTCGATCGCTCCCCCAGCACCACCGTGGTCGGCGAGGTCACGCGCCCCCGGCGATCCTTGGCGACGCGCACCGTCAGCCGATCCTCGGCGACCTGCTCGAGCTCCAGTCTCATCGCCACCGGCAGAGGCATCGGCCGTGCCGCCTGGCGGTCGGTGAGCAGCAGGATCGTCCCGTCGCTCCCCTCGGTCGCCAGGGCGAGCTTGCGCACCACGTTGACCCAGCGCGCCAGGTCTTCCTCGCGGCGCCCCGCCGCAGGCGAGCTCCGCTCCCCCTTGCCCGCGCCCTGGCCGAAGGCGCCCGGGACCCCGGCCGCGTCGATCACGACCACCGAGAACGCCCGGCTCGTCGCCACCCGGACCGCGACCTTCGCGAGCGTCTCCAGGGGGGGCCGCACGACGAGCAGCCGGCTCAGGTCGACCCCCGCGCGCGCGACCGCCGGCGCGAAGAGCGAGCCGCTCGGGTCGATCCACGCGCACCACGCCCCCGCGGTCGTGCTCGTCCCGCGCAGCCGGGCCTCGGCCTGCGCCGCCGCGCAGGCGGAGAGGGCGATCGAGGTGGAACGCCCCAGCCCCCGCGGCGCGGCGAGCTCCACCACCCCACCCCGCGGCAGCCCCCCTTCCGGAAGCGCGTCGTTGATTTCCTGGATACTGAGCGGGAGCGTCTTGGCGCGGGCTTCGAACTCGGGAAGGGTATGGCGCAGGAGGTCCCGGGCGAGAGGAGCGGCAAGAGCGACGGGCGACATACTGAACATAGTAACAGTACCCCCGCGAAGCTGCCAACTTTGCCGGACGAACAACGTCCTACCCGCGCGCGCTGCGTTCTCCTTTGCCCTTCCTTTTAAGTGGAACGGCCCTGTCCGGCGAATTTGCGGCGAGGACAGCGAGAACGGGCACCAGCTAACGGGAATAGCACCGCCGGTGGTACCCGGTAGGCGCGGCGTTTCGGGGTAGGTCATTGCCGTTCCCAGGAGCGCCATGGCCCCCGGGACAGCCGCCTGATACGTGATTTGGATTACGTATCCTGCTGCTCAGCGCATCCTGCTGTTCAGCTCAGCGCCGCTGCCGCCGTCCGGGGGACGCCCCCGATGTAGCGGGAGCTCGGCCGGATCAGCCGCCCCACGCGCCGTTGCTCGTCGATGTGCGCGCACCACCCGGCGACCCGGCCCGCCGCGAACGTCGGCGAGAACAGCGTGCGGGGCAGCCCGAGCGCGTCGAGCAGCACCGCCGTGTAGAACTCGACGTTCGCGCGCAGCGGTCGCTCCGGGTGCCGCGCGCGGAGCGCCGCCTCCGCCGCGCGCTCGACCGCGCGCGCCAGCGCGAGCCGGGCGCCCTGCGCGCCGCCAGCCGTCCTGCCGAGCCGCTCGATCGCCCGCTCGAGCACCGCCGCCCGCGGATCCCGTACCCGGTAGATCCGGTGCCCCATCCCCATGATCCGCCGGCCCGCCGCGAGCTCCGCCTGGATCCAGCGCTCGGCGCAGCCCGCGACCGCTGCGGCACGTTCGCCCGCCTCCGCGCCGCCCGCCTCTGCGCCGATGACGTCCAGCATGTCGAGGACCGGCCCCGGCGCGCCGCCGTGGAGCGGCCCCTTGAGCGCGCCGATCGCCGCGACCACCGCCGAGATCGCGTCAGAGCCGGTCGAGGTCACGACGCGCGCCGCGAAGGTCGACGCGTTCATGCCGTGATCCGAGACCGTCACGAGGTAGGTGTCGAGCGCGCGCGCCTCGGCCTCGCTCGCCGCCGCGCCCTGCACCATCCGCAGGGTGTCCGCCGCGTGCCGGAGCGCCGGATCCGGCGCGACCGGCGCCTCGCCCGCCCGGCGACGCGCCCACGCCGCCGCGAACGTCGCGACCGCCCCCGCGATCGCCGCCGGCGGGGCGTCGCTCCCGAGGTGCGCGACCGCGGCGCGGAGCGCGTCCATGCCGTCCGGCGCCTCGAGCGCGTCCCCGAGCCGCCCGAGGAGCGCGAACGCCCGCGCCCGCCCCTCGGCGATCGCCGCCCGGAGCGCCTCCCGCTCCGCCGCCGCGGGCAGCGCGCCGCCCCAGAGCAGCCCGCACACGTCCTCGAACGTCGCCCCGCCCTCGCCGGCGAGCTCCTCGACGTCGTGGCCCGCGAGGGTGAGCCTCCCCCGCTCCCCGTCCACCTCCGACAGCCGCGTCTCCGCCACCACCACACCTTCCAGGCCGCTCGCGAGCGGCGCCGCCGTGTCCCTCATCCGAACCACCTCCGCTGGAGCGTAGGATTGGGCCTGATGTCACGTTGATCAATGTTGATTGTACAATCAACCATGCACGACCTCGACGGTGCATCGACGAACGCCGCCCGGGCGGGGCCCGGCGCTGGGTCCCCGGCGCCCCTCACCGCTGCTCGACGCGGCTCGACGCCCGGAACCCAGGGCTCTCCCGGGGGTGCGCGGCCCGCACCCCGATGGATCGACCGGCGTGGTTGATCTAAGGTCGATGCACGATCATGGTTGATCTACCTGGCTCGGAGCAGCGCCCCTCGGCGTACGTGACCGGCGCCGAGGCGGCGGCGCTGCTCGGCGTGAAGCGGGAGACGCTCTATGCGTACGCGAGCCGGGGCGTGCTCCGGGGCGTGCCGGGCGGGCGCGGGCGCGCGCGGCTCTACCTCCGGGCGGACATCGAGCGGCTCAAGGCGCGGCACGACGCGCGCGCGGGACACGGCCCGGTCGCGGCCGAGGCGCTCCGGTGGGGCGAGCCGGTGCTCGAGTCGGCGCTCACCGCGATCGGGCCGCGCGGGCCCGTGTACCGGGGCAAGGAGGCGGTCGCGCTGGCGCTCGACGACGTGCCCTTCGACGCGGTCGCCGAGCTCCTGTGGACCGGGGAGCTGCCCGAGGGCGGCGCGCCGCCGGCGCGGCCAGCTCGGCTCGGCCTGCGCCCCGCGAAGATCGCGGCGCTCCTGCCCGCGGGCGCGCCGCCGCTCGCCGCGCTCGCGCTCGCGGTGCCCGCGCTCGGCGCGCACGACGCGACCCGCCACGTGGGCGCCCCCTCGATCGACGGGCGCATCCCCACGAGCGACGCGGAGCGCGCGCGCGCGGGCGCTGGTGCGCTCGATGGCGGCGCTCGTCGGCCTGGGGCGGGACGCGCGCGCCGCCGCCGCCGCGCTCGAGGCCGAGGGCACGCCGCGGCGCGTGCTGATCGCCCTCGGCGCGAACCCCACGAAGAAGGCCGAGCGCGCCGTGAACCGGGCGCTCCTGATCTCGGCGGATCACGAGCTGAACGCCTCCGCGTTCGCGGTCCGGGTGGCCGCCTCCACCGGGGCCGACCTCTACGCCTGCGTCAGCGCGGGGATCGCCGCGCTCTCCGGCCCGAGGCACGGCGGCGTCACCGAGCGCGTGGAGGCGATGATCGCCGAGGCGGGCCGGCCCGAGCGCGCCGCCGCCGCGGTCCACGAGCGCCTGCGCCGCGGCGAGCCGATCGTCGGCGTCGGGCACCGGCTCTACCCGGACGGCGATCCGCGCGCGCAGGCGCTGCTCGACACGGCCCGCGCGCTCGCGCCGCAGAGCGCGGCGCTGCGCACGGTGCTCGCGCTCGTCGACGCGCTGCGCGACGCTGGCCTCGATCCGCCGTCGCTCGACCTCGGCCTCGTCGCGATCTCGGCTGCGCTCGGGCTGCCGGCCGGCTCGGCGGCGGCGCTGTTCGCGGTGGGGCGCGCCGCGGGGTGGATCGCCCACGCGTTCGAGCAGCGCGAGGCCGGATACCTGCTGCGGCCGCGCGCCCGCTACACCGGGCCCTGACCGAGCGCCTCCACCGTCGGACTAGAAATTCACCTGCATGCCGAGCTCGACCACCCGGTTCGGCGGCAGCCCGAAGTACGCCGTCGCCGGCCGCGCGTTCCGGGAGATGAACGCGAACAGCGCCTTGCGCCACCGGGACATCTTCGAGCTCCCGGTCGTCAGCAGCGTCTCCCTGCCGAGGTAGTAGCTGGTCCTCGCGAGATCGATGGTGAGGCCGTGCCGCTTGCACCCCTCGAGCACCGACGGGGCGTTCGGCGTCTGCATGAAGCCGTAACACGCCGTCACCTGGTAGATCCCCTCGCCCCGCGGGATCACCGTCGTGCGTCGGTCCGCCGGCACCTCCGGCACGTTCAGCACCTGGATCGAGAGCAGCACCACCTGCTCGTGCAGCACCTGGTTGTGCTTCACGTGGTGCAGCAGGATCGGCGGCGTGCCCTCCGGGTTCGAGGCCATGAAGACCGCCGTCCCGCGCACCCGGTGCGGCTTCATGCGCCGCACGTCCTCGAGGAACATGTCGAGCGGCAGGATCGCCGACTTGATCGCCGCCGCGAGGTGCTTGCGCCCGGTCTTCCAGGTCGTCATCACGGTGAAGGTCGCCGCGCCCATCACGATCGGCACCCAGCCGCCGTGGAAGAACTTGGCGCTGTTCGCCGCGAAGAACGCGAGGTCGATCACCAGGAAGAGCCCGGCCAGGGGGAGCGACTTCCAGGCCGGCCACCCCCACGTCCTCCGGGTGACCACGCAGTAAACGACCGTCGTGATCCCCATCGTCCCGGTGACCGCGATGCCGTACGCGGCCGCGAGCGCGCTCGAGTTCTGGAAGGTGAGCACCAGCACGAGGCACGAGATCAGCAGCCCGCTGTTCACCTCGGGGACGTAGATCTGACCCGCCTCGTCCTTGGAGGTGTGGACCACCGTGACGCGCGGGAAATACCCGAGCTGCACCGCCTGCTGCGTCAGCGAGAAGGCCCCGGAGATGAGCGCCTGGGAGGCCACGACCGTCGCCGCGGTCGCGATCGCCACGGTGGGGTAGAGCGCCCACGACGGGACCAGCGCATAAAACGGGTTCGCCGCGGCGGTGGCCGGATCCTCGAGGAGCTTGGCCCCCTGGCCGAAATAGTTGATGAGCAGCCCCGGCCAGACGATCGTGTACCAGGTGTACTTGATCGGCCTGCGGCCGAAGTGCCCCATGTCGGCGTAGAGCGCCTCGCCGCCGGTGATGCACAGGACGACCGCGCCGAGGATCAGGAAGCCGTGCAGTTCGTTGTGGGCGAAGAAGCTCACCGCGTACGTCGGTGAGACGGCCCGGAGCACGCCGGGGCTGTGGAGGATCTCCTTGGCACCGAGCAGCGTGAGCGCGAGGAACCACACGAGCGTCACCGGGCCGAAGATCGTCCCGACGCCGGCCGTGCCGCGCTTCTGCACGAGGAACACGGCGAGCAGCACGGCGCAGGTGATCGGCACGACGGCGGGCTTCAGCGTCGACGTCGCGACCTCGAGGCCCTCCACGGCCGACAGCACCGAGATCGCGGGCGTGATCACGCCGTCCCCGTAGAGGAGCGCGGCGCCGAAGAGGACGAGCAGCACCAGGAGGCCGCGGCCGTCGCCCTTGCGATCGCTGCTCGGGACGAGCGCGAGGAGCGCGAGGATGCCGCCCGCCCCCTCGTTGTCGGCCCGCGTGATGAACGTCACGTACTTGACGGTCACCACCATCATCAGCGACCAGAACATCAGCGAGAGCACGCCGAGCACGTTCTCGGGCGTCGGGGCGACGTGGTGCGGGCTGGCGGGGCTGAAGCACTCCTTCATCGCGTAGAGAGGGCTCGTCCCGATGTCGCCGTAGACGACCCCGAGCGCCGCGAGCATCAGCGGCCACATCTTCTTCGTGCCGTGAGCGTCCTTCGCGCCGTGAGCGTCCTTCGCGCCGTGAGCGTCCTTCGCGCCGCGGGCGCCCTCGGCCGGGGGCGACGGCGCCGGAGGCTCTGCGCCCGGAGCCGGTTGTGGGCTTGTGGTCATCGGGGCGAATCCTACTCCATCGCACGTGCGCCCCGCGAGCAGGCGGAGCGCGCGGCGGCGGCGCGTCAGCCGAGCAGCCGCGCCGCCGCCGAGAGATCCTCGATGAAGCGGGAGAGCTCGGCCTGTCGCTGGGTCTGGTCCGGGATGCGGAGGATCGACGCCGGGTGCACGGTCGCCAGCGCGCGCGGCGCGAGCGGCGACGCGACGACGCGGCCGCGCTCGCGCGTGACCCGGAACGCGCTGCCGAAGAGCGCCTGCGCCGCCGTCGCGCCGAGGCACACGACGATCTCCGGCCGCACGACCGCGATCTCCGCCTCGAGCCAGGGGAGGCAGGCGCGGATCTCGCGCGCGTCGGGCTTCTGGTGGATGCGGCGTTTGCCGCGCGGCTCCCACTTGAAGTGCTTGACCACGTTGGTCACGTACGCGCGGCTCCGATCGATGCCCGCGGCCTCGAGCGCGCGATCGAGCAGCTGCCCCGCCGGGCCCACGAACGGCTTGCCCGCCCGATCCTCCATGTCGCCCGGCTGCTCTCCGAGGAGCAGCACATCGGACCGCGCCGCGCCCACGCCGAACACCGTCTGCGTTCCCCGCTCCCAGAGCGGGCACGCCCGGCAGCCCGCGGCTGCCTCGCGCAGGCTCGGCAGGGTGGGCTGGCTCGGGACAAGTGGCGCCGCCGTCTCCGCGCCGGCGCCGGGGTCGCGTCCTGCTGCAGTTCGTCTTGCCACGTGCGCCATGGTTCCTTCCGAGCACCGCTCGTGCCACCCGATTCGACGACGCGCGGACGCGGCGCGTCGCGCGCGCCGCGAGCCCAGCCGCCTTGACTGCCCCAGGTCGCATTCCCATAGTGCCTCCCTCCCTCCAACTTGACCGACCAGTCAGAATGCCCCGCCTCGCCGATCGCCGCGCCAGGATCGAGTTGCTCCGCGCCGCCGAGGCGATCTTCACCGAGCGCGGGCTCGCCGCCGCGCGGGTCGAGGACATCACCGAGCGGGCCGGCGTCTCGAAGGGCGCGTTCTACCTGCATTTCCAGAGCAAGGACGACTGCTTCAAGCAGATCGTCGAGACCTTCGTGGCGCGGCTCGCGGGGTGCGTGGAGCCGCCGCCCATGCTCATGGAGGAGGGCGAGCAGGGCTCGCTGAACGAGTACTTCAAGCGGGTCCACGCCCACGACATCGAGGTGCTCGAGTTCTGCTGGCAGAACCGGGCGCTGCTCAAGATGATGCAGGCGGGCGGCGGCGGAGCCCCGTACGCCTACCTCATCGACGAGTTCGCCCAGCGCGTCGAGCGCCAGGTGGAGAGCACCATCCGCTATGCCACGGACATCGGCCTCTACCGGAGCGATCTCGACCCCTGCGTCATCGCCGCGCTCATCTCCGGCGCGTTCGATCGCCTGGTGCGCAAGCTGATCGACGCGCCTTCCCGGCCGGACATCCCCGCCTGGTGCGCGCAGGTGCTCCAGCTCGTCACGCAGGGGCTGCTCGCCCCGGAAGCGCGCGCCGTCGCTGACCGGGCGGTCACGGAAGCGGCGCCGCACAGCGCGCGGCAAGCGCCCGTCGAGCCTCCGGCGGTCGCCTCGCGCGGCGAACGCCGGCGGTCCAAGGCCAAGCTGACCTGAGGCGCCCCGTGCAGGCCGCGGCGCAGCCGCGCCGAATGCGCCGTGCCCAGGTCAGACGTTCCTACGTAAGCGTAGGGATCTACCTGAATCTCCTGCCCCTCGCGCGGAGCGTTCTGCGGGTCCGGAGGCGTCGTCCGGGATACACCTGACGCAGGATTCCGCTTTGCCCTAGCCGATCGTCGGGTGCTTGCCGAGGTAATGGTCAGGTAAACGTGCTGGGACCGCGAGGGGGGTCGGTCGGGAGAGCTGGGGGAAGCTTGAGGGGCGCGCAGCCGCTCCGGGGGCGCGCGTCTGGGCAGGTGCTCCGCGCCTGCGACGGGTAGGCGCGCTGGCGGGAGCGGGTGCTCTCGGGGCGTATCCCCGCCAGATGCCGACGGGATCGAGGGGGCGGCGGTGATCATATATCCGGGCAATAACGGGCGGTTGCTCCAGGAGAGCTGATGTAAAGCGCCATGGCCACTCGTGCCCACCGCGCGCAGCGTGGCCGAATGCGCCGCCGGGCGACTGCGCAGCTGGTGAGGGTCTGAGCGTGAATCCTCCAGCCGGCAGCGCGCGCCGGGCCAGGAGCCAAGAGCCCGTGGGAACGTAATCAGACAGCAGACAGGACGCGCTGTGTTGAACCCACCGCTGCGCTGTGGCGAGTTGGTCCCGAAAACTGCTATCAAGAAGGACGACTGAATTCGGCATGGCGCGTTCGCATCACACGAGGAGATGCAGATGGCTCACCTGACCAGCTACAGCATCTACGTTCGTTTCCGCGGGAGGCGGCTCGCGCTCATGAAGCACATCCGCTCGCTCGAGACGGCGTGCTCTGCGCTGCGCGCCTTGAGGGCGGAGCGGTTCCACGACGCGGATCAGGTGTTCCTCGTCAACGACGCGACGAAGCAGGTCGTCGACGAGGCGACGCTGCAGGCCGCCGAATCGCCAGGCGTAGATCGCGCGATCGCGGCCAGGAGCAGCGCTGGCGACGGCGACGAGGACGAGCGCGGGGCGCCCACGCGCGGCGCGGAGCGCGAGGCGGCGCCGCCGGCTCACGAGGAGCGGGCGCCCGCGAGGCTCGGCGCGCCCGAGGCGCCCGCTCGGGGCGCCGAGCCGGACGAATCCCCGGAAAGGAGGTGGTCCAGCGTGGAGCACCTGGAGCCCCCCGAGGCGCGCCTGCGCCGCGCGATGGCGGCGGCCCGGGCCGCCCGAGCGCGCCACGACGCCGCGCTGAAGTCCTTGATCCGACTCCAAACCAGCCATCGGCTCGACGAGAGGGCGCTGTTCACGATCGAGCGTTCCGCCCGCACCGCGTCGGAGCACGCTGCATGCACCCTGGAGCAGCTCGAGCAGCTCCTCAAGCACCTGGACTCTCCGCGATGGAGGCATGGATGAGGCGCCGCCCGACGCTGATGTAACCTTTTGAGAGGGAGAGAGGATGGGGGGCCCTCCGGGCGCCGCGCCCGACGTTCGGCCCGAACGTTCACGGACGAGCTCAGGCTCGTTATTTTACCACATACCGCAACCGTAGCTGCGTCCTCCTCCGATCTTCCACGGAGGCGAGGTGTCCGAGAGCGCGCCCAGCCGCGTGAATGACCATGTCTGAACAGAAGAAGTCACGCCGGACGCAATTCAGGGCAGCGGGCCAGAGCAGGACCGCGCCTCGATCCGGCAGCGTGGTTGTGCCAGGGCGCCAGCTCGACGCGGGCGAACCTGCCGTGGTGAACGCGCCGCATTCCGGGAGCGAGCTGCGTTTTCCCGTCGTGTGTGTCGTCGCCTCCGCTGGCGGACGCGGCGCGCTCGTGGAGCTCCTCCGGCACCTTCCGACCCGAGATACCCACCTTTCCCTCGTGCTCATCTACGACGGCGGCCCCGAGGAGGGCCCGCTCTTCGAACTCGCCGCGCAGAACAGCCCGCTCCCCGTGACCGAGCTTCGACCCGCGGCCAGGCTCCTTCCCGGTTGTGTCCAGGTCCTCCCGCGGCACGTGCAGGTGACGCTCGCCGGCGGGATCGTCGAGATCACGCCGCGCGGCGAGGGCGGCCCGAGCAGCCCCGCGGACGTCTTCCTTCGGTCGCTCGCGAGCGAGCTGGGCGAGCGTGCGATCGGCGTCGCGCTCTCCGGCGCCGGGAGCGACGGCGCGCTCGGGCTGAAGGACGTGAAGGCGGAGGGCGGGGTCACCTTCGCCGAGGATCCGCGCACCGCCGAGCGGCCGGCGCTCCCGCGGAGCGCCATCGCTGCCGGCGGCGTCGACTTCATCCTCAGCGTCGAGGAGATCGCGGCGGGGCTCGCGCGGATGGGTCGACCCGGGTACACGCTCGCGCCGTCGCTCGCGCAGGGGCCGTCCCTCGGGGCGGACCCCGATCTCGGCAAGCTCTTCGGGCTGCTCCGCGCCTCGACGGGCGTCGATTTCAGCCACTACAAGAAGAGCACGCTGAAGCGCCGCATCCAGCGGCGAATGACGCTCCACCGGCTGGCCACGCTGCAGGAGTACCTGGACCACCTGCAGGCGGACCCGGCCGAGGTCGAGGAGCTCTACCAGGACCTCCTCATCCGGGTCACCGCGTTCTTCCGCGACCCAGGCGCCTTCGCCGCGCTGAAGACGCACGTGTTCCCGGTGCTCATGCACAGGAGGCCGCCGGACTCTCCGGTTCGTATCTGGGTGCCGGGCTGCTCGACGGGCGAAGAGGTCTACTCCCTCGCGATCTCGCTGCTCGAGTTCCTCGAGGCCGACGCGGAGGATCACCTCATTCAGATCTTCGGCACCGATCTGAGCGAGGCGGCCATCCACTGGGCGCGGGACGGGATCTATGTCGAGAGCATCTCGATCGACGTCTCCCCCAGCCGGCTGCGCCGCTTCTTCGTCCGGGTGCAAGACGGCTTCCAGGTGAGCAAGTCCGTCCGCGACCTGTGCATCTTCTCGCGCCACAACGCCGCGGTCGACCCGCCCCTCTCGAAGCTCGACCTCATCAGCTGCCGCAACCTGATGATCTACCTCGAGCCGAGCTTGCAACGCCGGCTGCTGCACACGTTCCACCAGTCGCTCAAGCCCACGGGGTTCCTGCTCCTCGGCTCGTCCGAGAGCATCGGCGCGATGCCCGATCGGTTCGGGGTCGTGGACAGGACCCACCGGATCTTCTGCAAGCGCGCCGCGCCCGAGGCGACCTACCCGCCCGCCGCCGGCGCGTCCGATCTCTCGAGCGAGCCCGCGGCGGCCTCGGAGCGGCCCAGCGCGGCCGTGGGGCTCGGCATGGAGACGGTGCGCAGGGAGGCCGACGCCCTCGTCATCGCGCGGTACACCCCCGCGGGCGTGGTGGTCGACGAGGACATGCAGATCCTCCAGTTCCGGGGCAAGACGGGGCCCTACCTCGAGCCGGCGCCGGGCGACGCCAGCCTGCACCTCTTCAGGATGGCCCGACCAGGGCTCCTGCTCGGCCTCCGCGAGGCCGTCGACGCGTCGAGGAGGTCGGGCGCGATGGCCCGGAGGAGGCAGATCAAGCTCAAGCAGGGCGACAGGCTCCGGAGCGTCGACATCGAGGTGTGGCCGCTCAAGGCGCAGCTCGCCCGCGGGCGCTGCTTCCTCGTCCTCTTCACCGAGCCGGCCGCGACAGCGCCGGAGCAGGGGGACCTCGACGCGGCCCGGAGCGACCCCGCCAGGCAGCTGGAGCTCGTCCAGCTCCGCAGGGAGCTCGAGAGCACGCGGGAGTACCTCCAGTCGATCATCGACGAGCTCGAGGCGACGAACGAGGAGCTGCAATGCGTGAACGAGGAGCTCCTCGCGAACAACGACGAGCTGCGCCAGGCGAACGAAGCGCTCGACGCCGAGAGGGAAGGGCTCCGCTCGCCCCTCGAGGAGCTGACGGCCGCCGACGGGGCGCTCCCGCGCGGCGACAAGGCGCGCAGGTTCACCGACAGCGCCCTGCGCAGCCTCGGCGCACCGGCCCGCGCGGGGCGCGAGCTCGCGGTCGCGACCGACACCATGCCCGCCGTCTTCGAGGTCCTGTGCCACCCGATCCTCCTGCTCGACGGCGAGCTCAGGGTCCGAGCCGTCACCCGGCGTTACTGCGAGCTGTTCATGATCTCGCTCCGGGATATCGAGGGACGACCGCTCTCGACCATCGAGGCCAGCTGGAACACCCCGCCCCTGGAGCAGCGGCTCCGGGACGTGCTCCACCGGAGCGCCGCGCTGGTCGACTTCCGCTTCGAGGCCCTGATCGCGCACGCCGGTCGCAAGACGTTGTCTCTCTCCGCGTTCCGGCTGGAGACCGGCCCGGGCGAGCTCCCGGCGCTGCTGCTCGTGTTCGACGACAGGACAGGCGCCGACAAGGATGAGAGCGCGCCGCCTGGGCTACAGCGGGCACACCGCACCGGTTCGGTCTGACCGGCTCACCGCCCCCGCGTTCGCCAGTCCCCCGAGGTGATCCGGGGACGCTCCCGCACCTGGCGTGGCAGCATCAGGTACGCCTCGCAGCGCGCGCCCCCGTCGAGCTCGATCGACTCCCGCCGGAAGAGCTCGGGGCATCCCTCGTAGAGATCGAGCGCGGCGAGCGTCTCCCCGTCTGGATCGTAGAGCTCCCCGACCACCGCGACCGAACCCTCGCGCACGAGCGCCGGGTAGGCGCCGAGATGGGCGAGCTCGAACGACGCGGCCGTGCGGGCGACGCCGAGGCAACGCGCGCGCCCGAGCAGCGCGTGCGAGCGCTCGCCGCGCATCAGCGTGCCATAAACGAACAGCGGCACGGCGCGATCACTCGCAGTGCTGCTCGACCGCGGCGAGCAGCTGTTCCAGGTTGATCGGCTTCTTGAGGAACTGCGCCGCGCCGAGCGAGGACACGAACTCGTCGCGGCCCGTCGCCGAGATGATCACCACCGGGATCGCGGCGATCTCCGGGTCTTTCTTCTGCTCCGCCCGGAACTGCCAGCCATCCATGATGGGCATCATGAGGTCGAGCAGGATGAGACCGGGCTTCGGATCGCTTCGGAGCGCGCTCAGGGCCTCGCCGCCATGCGCTGCAGAGGCGACCGCGTACCCCTCCTCCTGGAGGAGCTCGGCGAGGGTCTCTCGAATATCCGGATCATCGTCGACAACGAGAATCCTCTTCAAGGGAGTAGCAGGCACGGGGCATCAATCACTATGCGAAAGGCTGACGTCACGGCGAAACAGGGAAAGCCCTGAATCCCTGCTCGGGGTCCGCATGACTTGGCCTGATCTGCGAGGAGGGGGGCGCATGAAGGTGGCTCGGCAGTGGGGTCGTGCGTCGTGCGTCGGCACCCAAGCGCCACGAGGGCGCCGGAGGCCGGCGGGCTCCAGGGCAACGCCCCGCCGGCCCTGGCGCCGTGCGCGCTCGGAGGAGCTCGGGCTGGACAGCGCTGGCAGGGATCGCTCAGGCATATGTGTCGCGTGACTCGGGCGCCGGTGTCGAGCCCGATGGTACCGCAGCGGAGCGCTCCGGCGAAGCCGCTATCTTCGAGGAGCGTCCAGGCAACGTGAGCGACGTGAGGTTGGGATCACACGCCTCCACTTCATGAAGCGCGCCGGCGCACGACAGCGCAGGAGCGCGCGCCTTCGCGCGGCGACCTTGGACGTTGCGACGTCGCGACGCCGCTCGAGCCGGCGGCGTCAACCGCTGTCGCCGCCCTCGATCGAGCGGCCGAGCACCACCCTCGCGAGGGTGTCCAGCAGCACGTCGATGTCCACCGGCTTCGGGATGAACGCGGCCGCTTTCAGCCGCGCGGCGATGGCCTGGATCTCATGAGGCAGGCGGGCCGAGAAGATCATGACGGGAGACCGCGTACCGAGCACCACAAGCTCGGAGACGAACCGATCCGTCGTCATGCCGGGCATCGTCAGATCGAGGAGGACAGCGTGGAAGCGCCGCGCCGCGAGCGCGTCGAGCGCAGCGCGTGCGGTCGCGGTCAGCTCGACCTCGTATCCTTCCAGCGTCAGGAGCTCCTCCAGCATCGCCGCCGTGTCGACGTCGTCCTCTGCCACCAGGATCACGTGCTTGCCCCGCATGCCCCCCTCCGTCTCCCTTGGCAACGGAGGCCGCTGCCACGCGCCGCGCGCCGCCCCTCTCCGCCCCCGGCGACGCGCCATGGTGGGCGAGCGCTCCCTGGCGAGCAGCGCGGCGCAAGCACAGGCGCTCTCGACGGATCGCCCGGCGAGAACAGCTCTCAGGCGAGGAGCGCCGCGAGCCCCCGGCGCCGTCGCCGCGGCGCGCCACGCGCACCCCAGCGACGCCACGATGCGCGCAGCCAGACAAACCGCCGCTCTCCGCCGGTCCGGTACGTGCTTTGTCCCCCTCTCCCGCCCCGGTCACTATGAAAGCTCGCTTGCGCTCCAAATGCAAGAAGGGCGGACCGGGAGCACGCGCCGCCAGCCGCCACGAACGAGCGGCGCGCGCAGGGAGCACGAACGGACTCCCCTACAGGCGAGGCACCCTGGTAGACTCCCATGGATGCCTGGCGAACGCCGCGTCGCTCTACTCGCGATGGAGCCAACCATGCCGGACGGTGGGGGGGCGCCGTCCAGCCATGGAATCCGTCGTGTCGAAGCTTCTCTGCTCGCCGCCCCAGAGCTCGCCGGCGTGCCGATCCACGTGATCGACGCGCAGACGAGGGATCTCGACGCGTGGATCGCCGAGGTCGAGACGGTGGACGCGGACGTGGTCGGCCTCGCCGCGCACGTCTGGTCCTTTCCGACCTTCATCGAGATCGCCCGGCACCTGCAGCGCAACCGGCCAGGGCGCACGATCGTCCTCTGGGGTCCGCTCGCGCGCCCCGCGATGTTCGCGCTCGCGCCCTGGCGGGACGCGACGGCCTGCATCGACGCCCTCGTGCACGGGAGCGAGCTCACGTTCCGGGACATCGTCCTCCTGAGCGATCGCTCGCCCGAGGCGCTGCGCGCGGTGCCGGGGCTGCACCTGCCCACGGCCGACGGCTGGGTCTCGACGGGCGAAGCGCTGCACGTGCCGCCCGACGCGCTGCCCTCGCCGATCCGGATGAAGCTGTTCCCGACCGATCGCGCCGTCCCGCTCGAGATCTGCCGCGGCGGCGCCATGAGCTGCCCGAGCTGCGGCATCGCCGCGGGCGACGCCGGCGCCGGCGCCTTCTCGGAGGCCTACCTCGTCGAGGAGCTGCGCGCGCTCGCCGCCGCCGGCGCCCCGGGCGCGCAGATCGTGGACGGCCCGCTCAACCTGAACGCGGAGGCGTTCCGGAACCTCGTGGCCGCGGAGAAGCAGGTCGGCTTCTTCAAGCAGGCGGCGCTGATGGGCTCGATCGATCCGGAGCACGTGCACGACGAGCACCTCGAGTTCCTCCGCGGCGTCGCGCGCGTGCACCTCGACGCGCGGCTGCCGCCGCTCACCAAGGACACCGGCGACGGCACGCAGCGCCCCTTCCGCGAGTCGAGGTTCGCGAAGGTGATCGAGGAGCTCTCGACGTTCACGGACATCGAGGTGGGCATCCTGCTCGGCCTGCCGGGCGACGGTCCCATCACGTTCCGGCGCACGCTCGAGCGCGCACGCGAGCTCCCCTGCAAGGTCCGCATCTTCCACTGCCTCGTGCTGCCCGACGACCTCATGACGCGCGCGCCCGCGTCGTTCGAGCTCCGCTTCGACCCCTTCACGCTGATGATGCGCTCCTGCCTCGGCTGGTCGGAGGACGCGCTCTCGCGCGAGCGCAGCCGCCTCATCGAGATGGCGTACCGCGAGGGCGGGGAGATCACGCCGGACATGTGGTCGTTCCCCGGGCCGCGCGAGATGCGGCGGCCGGCGATGCCGCTCGGCAGCGGCGTGGTCCCGCCGGGCGGGGAGATCCGGGTGGAGGGGGCGACGACGCTCGCCCCGGCCGGTCAGGATCTGCAGCGTGTGCTCGAGCTCGGCATCAAG
Organism: Sorangium cellulosum; assembly: GCF_002950945.1. Taxonomy (GTDB): domain Bacteria; phylum Myxococcota_A; class Polyangia; order Polyangiales; family Polyangiaceae; genus Sorangium; species Sorangium cellulosum_E. The sequence goes on along the minus strand of NZ_CP012673.1, from coordinate 2,931,689 downwards.
GAGGCGACGTCCGGCGGCTGGACGTTCGTCGAGGCCTCGGCGCGCCCGGGCGAGATCGTCGTCATCATGAAGACGCGGGACGGCGCGCTGGTCGTCGAGATGCGCCCGGCCTCGCCCACCGAGAACGCCTACAAGGTCGTCGACGGCGTCGCGTTCGGCTACCGCTCGCCGCGCGGCGTGAAGATGAGCGACGGCGCGCTCCGCCTCCTCGATCGGGTCCTCCAGCGCCTCCACGCGCCGGCGCGGACGGCGCTCGGCCTGGCGACCCAGGACGGCGGCCCCGGCTCGGCCCGGGTGCGGCGGTTCCGCGCGACGCCCTCGTGACCCCCGCGCCGATCCGGCGAGCGCCCGCGGCGCTCGCCGCGCCCGTCGTGGCCAGGCGCTGCGCGCTGCCCTGACGCCATCCCTGCGCGAGGGGATTGTGTTTCTTCACCATCCGTGCTGCGGCGGCGCGGCGCCGGGCCGGTGCGCGCGCTCAGCTCTCCGGGCGTCGTCGGTCCACGGAGCTCATCCCGCGGAGGGCCGGGGAGCCCAGCCGCTCGGGTCCGAGCGGCGGCGCGCTCGCGGCGCCGAGGAGGACGGCGAAGGACGTCCGGAGCTCCTCGCCGAAATCGATCCGGAAGAGCGCCATGTCGGGCCGGCTGCGGATGTCGCGGATCACGTCGCTGGGATCACAGACCTGCCGCATCCCGATGACCAGGGCGTACATGCGGATGAGGAGCGGGCCGCCCTGCCCGGGAGAGAGCGACGGCAGGCACCGCTCGAGCAGCGACCCGGTACGCTCCACGTTCGTGAGGAGGGAGAGCTTGAAGCGGAGCGCGGCCTCGTAGCTGACGTTCTGCTCGAGCACGCTGTGCAGGATGGTGAGCAGGCGCGTCATCGCGCTGCGCGCAGCGAGGCTCGTCGCCAGGAGCGCGGCGACGTTCGCCGCGGCGTCCTTCGGCGGGGCGGCGGCCCCGCGGCGCGTCCGCGCGGGTCGAGGGCGCGCCGTGTGCGCCTCGCCCCGGGAGGCGTCGAGAGCCCGCAGGTGGAGATTCACGTCCTCGAACCATTTCGTGAGCTCTTGATCGACGACCGCCAGGAAGAGCTCCTCTTTCGTGGTGAAATAGAGGTATAGCGTGCCCTTCGCGAGCCTGGTGCGCTCGGCGACCTGGGCCATGGTGACCTCGGGATATGGGGTCTCCTGGAACAGCTGCCAGGCTGCGTCGATGATGATCTGCCGCCGCTCCTCCTTCTGTTCCTCCTTCCTCGCTCTTCGCGTCGAGCTCATGGATTACCGGTTTACGCTGTCTCCAGAAGCGCCGCAATCGAGACCCCCGCGGCGCATAACCGCGCATAACGAGCGCCACGGCTCGACATGTGGACGAGCGCGATCGTTCAAGCCGCCTGTTTTTCTCGTGCCGCGGCCGCGCATATCGCATTTCACCGGACACGAACACACTCGGACCACGCGCGCCGACGTGGTTCTGGCGTCGATGCAACGCTCAACCCGACATCGGGTTGAAACCTGGCGCGGTGGACGACGGACACGGGGAGAGCGGCAAGGCGGCAAAATCACAGCACCGCTGTCCGGCGCGGAGAGGTCTTACGAGGCGGATTCCTCTCCTTGCGAGATCCACCGCTGCGCGCGGGCCGCGCCAGGTCGGGCGCTCCCGGATCGCGCGCTTCAGCCCTCGGCCGTCATCGCCAGGGCCCGGTGGATCACGCGGAGCGCGACGTCGGTGAGGCCATAGGCGTGCAGCTCGGGGACGGGCACGAGGGCCACCTCGGAAGCGTCGTCTCCCGGAGACAGGGTGCCCCCGATCGGCTCGCCCACGTAATCGAGGATCACGTAGTGATAAGGACTCGCGACGATCTCCACGACCTCCACGAGCGGGCCGACGCGGATCTCGAGGCCCGTCTCCTCGCGGATCTCGCGCGCCACGGCGTCGGTGAGCCGCTCTCCGGGCTCGAGGCGGCCGCCGGGCAGCGACCACGAGCCCTCCAGCGGGGGGCGCGCGCGCCGGATCAGGAGCACGCGCGGCGCGCCGGACGCGCGCTCGATCACGACCGCGCCGACGGCGACGCGCGGGGGATCCACGGGACGTCCCGGCGCGCCGCTCAAGGGGGCGTGTCCGTGCTGCGGCCGGCCTTGCAGCGGACGTCGCCCGGCGTAGCGACCGTGAGATCGTAGTCGCCCAGCGCGATGTCCCCCCGGATGCTGACGGCCCCGTCGTAGCGGCCGCGCTCATCGGTCGACAGCGAGCCGATCGTCACGCCCTGCGGCGCGGCGCTCCCGGTCAGGATCACGTCGACGCGGGCGTGCCCGCACGGCGCCCCGTCGCTGGTGACCTGCCCCTGGAGGTGCAACGGGAAGCCGCGGCGGACATCCTTGTCCATCGCGGTCACGGTCACCTCGGTGCGCTCCGCCGCGCGCTCCGCCGGCTCGCTCGTGGGGGTGGACGCCGGCGGCGCCGAAGGCGGCGGCGCCGCCGCGCCGCTGCTGCCGGCGCCGGCCGGGCCCGAGGGCTGTTGCGCCGCCTGCTCGGCGCGCGTGCGCTCCGCGAGATCCTGGCCCGAGTCGCGCTGCTCTGGCCAGCTGTACGGGTCCGGCGGCGGGATGTGAGGCGGGCGGCTGGGATCGATCTCCTGGTCCATGTTGAGGGCGGCGCCCCCGAGATCGATGCGGTGCCAGAGCGAGCCGTCGAAGACCTCGACCCAGGCGTGCGCCTCGTTCACGACCATGCGCGTGGGGATCCCGAGGTGCAGGGCCGTGACGAGGAACGCGAAGGCGCGGTGGCGGCAGACGCCTTTCCGCGAGAGGGCGAGGTCGAGGTAGATGTCGCCGTGCTCCTTCGGCGGCTCGTCCGAGGGCGCGAACGACCGGAAATACTCGACCATCTTCTGCACGGCGGCGCGCGGCCGCATCGCGGTCGAGACGCCGATCGCCTGCGCCACCCGCTTGAACGCTGCCTCGTGGGAGGCCTCTTGCGGCGTCCGGTACGGCTCGAGGTCGCTCCACGTCACCCCGGCGAAGTCGCTGCCGAACGTCGCGCGCGGGATCGCGAGCTGCACGACGAGCCGGACGCGCGCGCTCGTCGCGCCGCGCACGAACCAGTTGTCCGCCCCGTCGCGCAGGAGGTCGACCGGCGTGGGGGGGTTCACGTGCATGCGCACGAGGCGCGTGTCCGGCCCGACCGTCGGGATCCGGACCGGCTCGTTCGGGACGAGATCGACCGCGATGTCGCCGTAGAACGCCTCGTCGCCCGCCGAGACCACGCTGTCGCCCTTGATGGGCTTCATGGTCCGATCGCGCACGACGAGCGAGTAGTCCGCCCTCACGGCGTCGTAGGCCTGCAGCCGCTTGAAGGGCGCGGTTGCAGGGGAGAACGGATCGTCGTAGCGCTCGACGTTCGGCCGCCGGGTGTCTCGATCCGGCTCGTAGGACGCGTCCGGCGAGGCGTCGGCGCCGACGTTGCTGTAGACCTGCTGCTGCTCTCCCGGCGGGCGCTGCGGATCCGGCGCCGTGGCCAGGCCGCTCGGCGTCCGGATCGCCGCCGGGAGCCCGCCGTCGAGCGTCGTCGTCGCGAGCGAGACGTCCTCCGTCGGATCCGGCGGGATGAACTCGTGCAGGAGCGACCCCTGCGCGTCGGCGAGCGGCGACACCGCGCAGGCGAGCGCGAACGCGAGCAGGCCGCGCGCCCGGCCGGCGAGCCGGCGCCGGATCGCGGCGGGAGCGGGCGGTAGAGCGAGGCGCGGGCGCGCGGCCGGGAGGGGCATCGGGCGCTTATGGAACCAGAAACCCCGGCGATGTCCACGCCGGCCGTCCGATCCGTCGGCCGCCCGCCGCCCGCCGGCGACCGCGGCTCAGCGCCGGTACATCGCGCCGTCGGCGTGGTGGCGCCGCGGCTGCGGGGCGGAGCGGAGCCGGTCGATCGCCTCGGTGGGCTCCCCGCGCGCCGTCAGCTCGGCGGCCAGGACGTCGAGGGCGGGCTGGAAGATGTCGGTCCGCGCGAAGCGGCCGGCGCGGCCGCCGGCCAGGCGCGGCAGGATCGCGACGATGCGCCGCATCCCGTCGGCGTAGCGGCGGGAGATGGCGAGCCGGTCGATGAGGGGCTCGAGGAAATCGGCGACCGCCGCCGCGCGGTCGCGCACGCCGTCGCAGGCCTCCTTCATCGGCTCGAGGAGCAGCAGCGTCCAGAGCACCGTGTCGTCGAGCGGCCGGTCCTCGGCGGTGCGCCGATCGACGTAGTTGAGCACGCGCCAGAGGCGCTGGCCCGGGCCGTCGTCGCCGCGGTCGTCGTAGAGCAGCGCCGAGACCTCCGGCAGGAGGACGTCGAGGACCCCGGTCTCCCACGCGAGGTAGATGGTGCGGCGCGCCTGGCCGCCGCGCATGAGGCGCAGGATCTCCTCGGAGAGGCGCGGGCGCGCCGCGAGCGCGAGCGCGTCGCGGCAGTAGACGACGGCGTCGTAGACGTCGGGGGTGATCGCGAAGCCCAGCCGGCCGGCGAACTTGAGCGCACGCAGGATCCGGATCGGATCCTCGCGGAAGCGCGTCTCCGGATCGCCGATCGTGTGGACCACCTGGCGGCGCACGTCCTCCATGCCGCCGACCCAGTCGAGGATCTGCCGCGCCTCCACGTCGTAGAAGAGCGCGTTGATCCGGAAGTCGCGGCGGAGGGCGTCCTCGTGCGCGACGCCGAACGCGTTGTCGCTCCGGATGAGCAGCTCGCTGCCGTCCTCCGTGTCCTCCTTGGGGTTGCGGCGGAAGGTCGCCACCTCGATGACCTTCCCGCCCTGGAAGAGGACGTGGACCAGGCGGAACCGCCGGCCGATGATGCGCGAGTTGCGGAAGAGCTCGCGCACCTCCTCCGGGCGGGCGCTCGTGGCGACGTCGAAGTCCTTCGGGCGCCGGTCCAGCAGCAGATCCCGCACACAGCCGCCTACCAGGTAGGCCTGGTAGCCATGGCGGACGAGGCGCCGCACGACCTTCTGGACATCCGGGTCGATCCGCGCCTCGTCGAAGACGACCTGGTAGCGGCGCGGGGTGGGGATGTCCTCGTCGACGAGCTCGACGCGGAACGGGTCGGCGTCGAGGGCGCCTGCTTCCGTTGGCATGGGCTCGCTGTCGGGCGCGGCGCGCAGGCCGGAGGCGCTACGGCGCTCGTAGGTCGGAGGTTCGGCGTCGTGGAGCGCCGATGTGCCGTTGTCAGGAGATGGGGTCGTGCGACCCATAATCAGCAACCGAGAAAGCGGCCAGGCAGAGCCTGGAGGAGTGGAGGACGACTGGCGCGCGATTCAGGATCCAGGACCCCTGGAGAACCGACCCGCGCAGAGGAGGCCCGCGCCCGCGGACCCCAACACCGCGCCGGAGCGCTCGCTTGGCCTGCATCGACCTGGCGAGCTGGTCCGGCTGTCGCCCGGAACAAGAGACGGTAACGGCCGTCTAGCAGGGCTTCGCCGTGAGAGCAAAGCCGAGGCGCAAGGAGGCGCACGGAAGCTCCCGGGCGAGCGGGCGTCACGGCTTGGTGCCCCAGTGCCCGATCCCGGGAGCCGGCGCCGCGGCGGCGTCTCCCTGGGCGGCGAGCGGCGCCCCGGCGCTGGCCTCCGGCGTCGCGAGCAGCGCCTGCCGCAGCTCCGCCATGGAGGGGAACCGGCCGCGCGGATCCTTCACGAGCGCCCTGCGCACGACGGCGTCGAGCTCACGCGAGATCAGGAGCCCCGGGTGCAGCCGGTGCATCGGCGGCGCCGGCTCGCGCCCGTGCTGCTCCGCGATGGCGGGGTACGGACCCTGGAACGGGACACGGCCCGCGAGCATCTCGTAGAGCACGATGCCGAGGGAGTAGACGTCCGCGGCGGGCGCCGCCGGAGCGCCCTGCGCCTGCTCGGGCGCCATGTACTCGGGCGTCCCGACGACGCGCGGGAGCAGGGCGCCCTGCCCCTCTATGAACGCGAACCCGAAGTCGAGCAGCTTGACGATCTCGCGCCCGTCGGCGGCGTGCACGAGGAACACGTTCTCCGGCTTCACGTCGCGGTGGATCACGCCGGCGCGGTGCGCGGCCTCGAGGCCCGCGGCGACGTCGGCCGCGATGCGGACCGCGCGCGAGGGCACGAGGGAGCGGGCGAAGGTCAACGTGTCGGCGAGGTCGAGGCCGAGGAGCAGCTCCATCGCGAAGCACGGCGCGTCACCGTCGCGCTCGAGCGCCTCGACGCGCAGCACGTTGGGGTGGCGGACGCGCGACGCGGCGTCGGCCTCTCGCTCGAACCGGGCGACGAGCAGCGGGTCGTCCCGCAGCTCCGCGCGGAGGACCTTGACCGCGACGCGCGAGGCCGCGGCGTCGTGAGGCCTCGCGGCGCGATCCGCGAGGTAGACGTGGCCGACCCCGCCGCTGCCGAGCAGCTGAACGACGCGGTACTTGTTGCAGAGGAGCTTGCCCACGAGCGCTTCAGCGGCGGCGCGAGCAGGAGGCATGGGATCGATCGTAGCGCACTCGGCCTTGCAGCGGGCAAAGGCACGCAGCGGAGCGCGCGGACCTGCCCCGACGCCAGCGGAACGTGCGCGCCCGCACCTCTCGGCGGCGCGCGGGCGCCGCGGGCGGAGCCCCGCCCAGGCGCCGCCGCGACACCGGCCGAGCTGGCTCCACGGCGGCTCGGAGCTCGGCGCGATGACGCGTGCGGTCATGCGCAGCCGGCGCTCGGCGGTGGAGGTCCCCGCGATGCGCCGCCGCGCCCCGCGGGCCGTAAAGCGCGGGCCCCGCGCAGCGCGCGCTCCGGCGGCGTCGCCTGCCCAGAGCGCGGGCCTGTGCGGAACGCTTGAGGGGCGACGCGGAGGCAGCCACCCTTAGCGGCACATGACCGACGATCGCCGATTCTCCTCTGCGGGCGCGCTCGACCTGGACGCCGAGCGCGCCGCCGTGGCCAGGACCTCCACAGGCCCGAGCGCCCCGGTCGCCGCGCGGCCCGCGCCGCTCCGCTGGAAGAAGAACCTCGCGCTCTTCTGCGCGACGGTCGTCTCGGTGTTCGTCGCCGGCACCCTCTGGGCGCCGATCGTGACGCAGGACAAGGGCCTGCTCTGGTTCGTGAAGGCGCTGCCGCAGGCGTGGCCGTTCGCGGTGCCGTTCCTGGCGATCCTGCTGGCGCACGAGTTCGGCCACTACTTCGCGGCGCGCGCGCACGGGGTGGAGGCGTCCCTGCCCTACTTCATCCCGCTCCCTGTCGTGAGCCCGCTCGGCACCATGGGCGCGGTGATCTCGATGAAGGGCACGATCAAATCGCGCAACGCGCTGCTCGACATCGGCGCGTCCGGGCCGCTGGCGGGCCTCGCGGTGGCCATCCCGGTCCTCTTCGTGGGGCTGATGCAGTCGGAGGTGCACGCAACGTCGGGACCGGCGCTGCAGGAGGGGAGGAGCCTGCTCTACCTCCTGCTGCGGCGGGTCGCGGTCGGCCCGATCCCGGAGAACCACGACGTCTTCCTCGGCCCCGTCGCGATGGCGGGGTGGGCCGGGCTGCTCATCACGGCGCTCAACCTGTTCCCCGTCGGCCAGCTCGACGGAGGTCACGTCGCCTACGCGCTCTTCGGCAAGCGGCAGGACCGCTACAGCCGCGCCGCGCACTTCCTGATGCTCGCGCTCTTCCTCGGCAACGTCGCCTACTTCACGCGCCACTTCCGCGCGGATGGGCTGCCCGACGCGCTGTTCGCGGCGGTCGCGAACGGGATGCCGTGGCTCACCTGGTTCGGCATGGTCTACCTGATGCTGCGCGTGGGCGGCCGGGAGCACCCGCCCACGGAGCCCGGCGAGCTGTCGCCGGGGCGCAGGGCGATCGCCGTGATCACGCTGCTCTTCTTCGTGCTGCTCCTGATGCCGACCCCGTTCGGCACCTACTGAGCACGCCCCGCTCAGGCCTTCGGTGCGCTGAACTTCGCCCGGAGGGCGTCGCAGACGACGGCGGGCGCGTAGTGGCTGACGTCGCCCCCGTGGCTCGCGATCTCGCGCACGAGCGACGCCGAGACGAACCCGTAATGGGTGCGGGTCGGCAGGAAGACCGTGTCGACGCCGGGGAGCATGTCCGCGTTCGCGTGGGCGATCTGCAGCTCGTACTCGAAGTCGGTCGCTGCGCGCAGCCCGCGGACGATGACGCGCGCGCCGACGCGCTGGCAGTACTGGATGAGCAGCCCCTCGAACGAGTCGATCCGCGCGTTCGCCACCTCGCTCGTCGTCTGGCGCAAGAGCTCCAGCCGCTCCGAGTACGTGAACAGCGGGCTCTTCGTCGGATGCCGGCCGACCGCGATGATCACCTGATCGAACAGCTTCGACGCCCGCTGGATCAGGTCGAGGTGGCCGAAGGTGATCGGATCGAAGCTCCCCGCGTAGACCGCCAGAATCTCCTTCGCCATGGCGCTCACCGATCGGGCGTCCGCCGGGGCCCCCCCGCAGGCGGAGCAGGTGCGCCGGGCCGGGCCGGCGCGGCGGCAGGCGGAGCAGGTGCGGCGGCAGGCGGAGCAGGTGCGGCGGCAGGCGGAGCAGGCGCCTGGGTCCCGCGGGGGCCGGGCTCCGCTGCGGGCCCCGGAGGCGCGGCGCGACCGGGAGGCGCGGCGGGCGCCTGTCCCTCATTGACGGGCGCGGGCGCCGGCTCGCCGCCCTGGAGCACCTTGTTGACGGCGGTCTCGTCCTCGATCCACATGAGCCGGCCGCCGTCCCCGAAGGTGATGCGGAAGTAGGCGAGCAGCCCGGCGCCGAGGATGCCGTCGAGATCGAGCTGGAGCTGCTTCTCGAGCTGCTGGACCGGCGCCCCGTACACCGCCGGGACCTTGGGGATCTCGAGCGCGCCGAGCCGCAGCATCGGCACGACGCCCTGCTTCAGCTTCTGCTCTGGATCCTGCTCGACGACCTTCAGCCCGTCGGCCTCGAAGCCGGCCTTCTTCCAGCCTTGCTTGTCGAGCGCGACCGGGAACGTCATCGACGTGTCGACGAGCAGCGGCCCCTGCACCGCCTTGTCGGGGCCGACGCTGCTCCGCAGCACCATGCCGCCGCCCTTGATGAAGAAGACGTCGACGCGCGTCGCGTCCGGCGGCGCCGGCGGGGAGAAGCTGCGCGCCACGAACTGGCGGCCGCTGTAGTCGATGGTCGCGTTGATGTGCCGGAGCAGGTTCACCCCGAGCAGCGCCTTGATCGGCGCGCCCATCTGCTTCGAGATGCCCGAAAGATCCTGCGTGAGCGCGGGCACGTCGTTGACCTCGAGCTTCTTGCCGAAGCGCAGCGAGACCCAGCTCGGCTCCTTGCGCGTGCTGCTGTCGATGACCACCTCGCCCGTCCCGGTGGACACCATCGCGAGCGCCGACTCGCCGTCGATCTCGACCGGGACGACGAAGAACGGCGCGCCCGGGTTGACGTGGGGCATCTCGATCGCCGCGAGGAGCGCGCCCGAGACGGTGAACGGCGCGCGCCCAGCCCCGCGCCGCGCGAGCTTGGCGATCGACTTCGCCCAGTCGTCGACCACGTCCGGATCGTCGAGCATCGCCTCGAGCTCGTCGGCGGCGGCGTCGAGGTCGCCCTTGTACCAGAGGGCGCGGCCGCGGAGCCCGGCGGCCTCGGAGCCGCGCACGCCCTTGAGCAGGCGCAGCGTCTCCGCGTAGTCGAGCCGCGCGAGCGCGATGCGCCCGGCGAGCAGGCGGGCCTCGGGGTCGGCGGGGACGATCGCCAGCGCCTTCGCGACCGCGTCGCGCGCGTTCTCGACGTCGGCGGACTGGAACTCCTGCCGGGCGCGGGTGAGCCATTTCTCCGCCGTCGGCGGGCGGGCGGACTCCGGACCGAGCATCGTCGAGCACGAGGCGAGGAGGATCGCGGCCAGCAAGCCGCCGAGGCGAACGGCAAGGGAGCGCCTCGTCGGCGCGGTTCGGTTCGGATGGATTCGCACGTGGATCTCAGGCCCTTCGCGCCGTGCCGTCCGGTCCGGGCTCACCCGGCGAAATCGGCTCGATCGCCAGGATGCGATCGGCCCGGAGCTCGCGACGGCTGCGCGACGGCAGCAGATAGCCGAGAACCCGGGGTGGGTCGAGGTCCGTTCGCACCCCCGTCACCCGCACGACCAGCTCCTCCGGCCCGCGGCGCGCGGGCCGGTACCGCACGCGCACCGTCGCGGCGTGCTCGGCCGCCAGGACGGCCGCGGCCACCAGCGCCGGCCGGGCGTGGCGCTCGCCGATCCGGACGTGCCACAGATCGCGCGGCGTGCGCGGGGCGAGGACCTCCACGATCTTGCGGAACACGGCGCGCAGGGCGTGGACATCGTCCTCGGCGCGGTGAGCGCGCTCGCGGTGCACGCCGAGCTCCCGGCACAGGGACTCGAGGCTGTGGCTCGGCAGGGCGAAGGCCCGGCGCGAGAGCACGAGCGTGTCGAGGTAGAACGGCACCCGCCTCGCCCTGCCCGCCCTCGCGAGCTCCGCCTCGAGGAACGCGACGTCCCACGCCGCCGCGTGCGCGACGAGCACCGCGCCCTCCATCACCTGCTCGACGCGCTCGCAGAGCTCGGGGAACGTGGGCGCGCCCGAAAGCTCCCGCGGATCGATGCCGTGCACGTGCGCGTTGCCGAACGCGCCGGGCTCGGGCCGCACGAGCGAGGTGATCGCGTCCTCGCGCGCGTCGCCCCGCGTCCGCTCGGCGCACACCTCGATCACACGGTCGCTCTCCGGGCGGAGGCCCGTCATCTCGAGATCGACGAACACGAGCGCCGCGCGCTCGATCGGATCGTCCCAGGGCGAGCCGGCGGGGGGCTCCGCGCCGGCCGCGCGCTCTGGCTCCGCTCCTTGGCGCTGCTCCGTCATCCGACCTGCTTCCCCCCCACGGCGGCTCGACCCCGGAGACGACCGTCCTTCGGCATGGCCGCGTCTTAGCGAATACGGCGCCCGACCGAAAGCCATCCGCCGCCCGGGGGATCTCGCGCCCGGTCCGTGCTGCCCGGGCGCGGCCGCGCGGCCTGGATGTTCACCGGCGCTTTCGTTGCTACACTCCCGGACGTGCCGAACGGGGTAGCGACAGTCCCGGGGGGCTCTCCTCACGAGGAGCCCGACCTCGGCGACGACTTTCCGGGGTTCCGCCGCGACCGGAGGACCGAGCCGCTCGATCTCCCGGTCCTCGTGGTGAACCGCATCTTCCAGCCTGTACAGATCACGACGGCGCGGCGGGCCTTCCTGCTGCTCTTCGGCGGCTCGGCCCTCGCGGTCGACGAGGCCGGCGAGCTGCACGACTTCTCGGCCTGGCGGAGCCTGCCGGTGCGCGACAAGGACGACGGCCTCCCGGTGGTCGGCGGCTCGCTCCGCGTCCCGCGCGTCCTGCACCTCCGCCGCTACGATCGCATGCGGCGCCCGACGATCCGGCTCACGCGGAAGAACGTGATGCTCCGCGACACGCACCAGTGCCAGTACTGCGCGCGCCGCCCGCCCGTCCGCGACCTGAACATCGACCACGTGCTACCTCGGTCGCGCGGCGGCGAGGACTCGTGGGAGAACCTCGTGACCGCCTGCCGCACGTGCAACCTCCGGAAGGGCTGGCGCACGCCCGACGAGGCCAGCATGCGGCTCATCCGCCAGCCGCTCCCGCCGCGCTGGTCGTCGACGATGCAGATCCTGCTCGGCTCGCCGCACCCGTTCGACGAGTGGAGCCCCTTCCTCAAGGCCGGCTGAGCGCGCCCCCCTCGCCGGCGAGGCCGCGGCGCCGCGCTCGGCCGCGGGCCGCCCACGCCGGCGAGGCGGCGGCTCACGGGGTCACGGTGATCCTCCCCGCTTCGTCGCAGTACGCGACGGCCCTCCACCCTTCCTCGGTACAGAGGAAGAAGTCGAGGCAGCCGGTCCAGCACGCGCTCGCCGCGCAGGTCTCGGCGGCGTCCGCGGGGCAGTCCGGCTCCTGCAGCGCGGGCTCGCAGCCCGAGGCCTCCCCGGCGCGATCGAGCCCCACGACCTCGCAGTCGCCGCCCGGGCCGCCGCCCGCGCCCGCGTCCTGCCCGGCCTCGCCGGCGCGATCGCAGCGCAGGGCCTCCGTCCAGGCCCCGTCGATGCAGTCGTAGAGGGCGTGGCAGACCGCGTCGTCGCAGCTCCCCCCGCGGCCGATCGGGCACCCTCCCCGCGGGATCTCCCCGCAAAGGCGGGGCTCGGCGATCGGGTCGCACCCTGCCGGCGCGAGGGCGGCGAGGACGGCGACGACGGCCGAAAAAAACAGCGGGATCTTCAAGAGGCAGCCCTGTGGAGAGCGCGCATTGTCGGCGGGGTGGGCAGAAAAACGCAAGGCGCCTCGCCTCCGCTCGGACGAACCGTTTAGTATGCGCGCCATGCGTCCCTGCGCCACTGCCAGCGCTGTGTTCACCGGAGTCCTCCTCGCCGCGGTTGCGTTCGCGGCCTGCTCGGGCGGCACCACGCCCTCGCAGCCGCCCGACAGCGCGCCGGTCGGCGCGGCCTCGCCATCGCCGCAGCCCCCCGAGCAGCCCGCCGCCGAAGGCCCGGCCGCCCCCGCCGAGGCCGCCGCCGCCCCCGCGTCGGCGCAGGCGCAGCCGGGCCGGCCCGCGGGCCCCAAGAAGGCGCCCGAGACGGTCGAGGACTGCAAGGCGCTCGGCACCGAGATCACGAACGAGCCGCCGGACGGCGGGGTCGTGATGAACAACGCGATGACGTCGGCCGACGCGGGCTCGAGCGATCGCCTGCAGCCGCTCGTCGACACGATCAAGGCGAGGCGCGACAGCTTCCGCTGCTGCTTCGATCTCTACGCCCGCAAGAACCCGGGCGCGCAGGGCAGGATCACCTGGCAGCTCAAGCTGAAGCCCGACGGGACCCTCGAGGAAGCGACCATCGTGCGCGACAAGAGCGACGTGACCGCGCCGCAGGTGGAGTCCTGCATGGCGGAGCTCGCGAAGTCGATCCCCTGGGCGCGATCGCCGAGCGGCAAGGAGACGGTCCTGACCTACCCCTTCGACTTCAAGCGACGCAACTAGCCGCACGCCGCCTTCGAGGAGCACGCCTGTGTCGAGCGACGCTTCGGGGATCCTGCGCGGATCGAGCTCGAGCTACCCCGGCCGCAACGCCTACGCCGAGCTGCTCCGCGACACGCGCGGCCTGCGGCGCGAGCAGCAGCAGGCCCGCGAGGCGTGGTTCGCGCGGCTCGCGGCCGACAAGAAGGAGGAGACGCTCTTCGAGCTCGAGATCCTCCTGAAGGGCGTCGCCTGCTTCGCCAACCCGAGGAACCACCCCGGCGCCGGGCGGCGTCAGACGATCGTCAGCCACGACTTCCACGAGCACCTCCAGCACGCGCGCGACGGCATGGCGCGGGTCGTCCAGCTGACGCGGTCCATGCTCGGCGATCGCGACCGCGCCTTGGTCTTCCAGCGCTACCTGGAGACGGTGCTCCCGGAGGACACCGCGCGCACGCGGCTGCTGCACGCGACGATGGCGCAGGAGTCGCCGGAGTCGAGCCTCGTCGTGCTGCGGCACGGGTTCACGAACCTCATCGAGGTCGCCGGCGGCCTGCTCCGGCTGCCGCGGGTCAACTTCAGGCTCTTCTACGCCCACCTCGCGACGGCGATGCGGGAGATTGCCCAGAGCGCGTTCTTCAACCCGCTCCACGCGCTGGAGTTCCGCCCCGAGTTCGACCGCATCGCCTCGACGCAGGTGCTCGAGCTGATCCATCGCGTGCCCGGCGAGCAGGCGCACCGCCTCGTCGCGCTCACGTTCCTCGCGCTGTTCAGGATGCTCCGGTACCTCCGGCTGCTCGACGCGATCGCGCTCGACCACGCCGACCGCCACGTCGCCGGGCGCGCGTACCTCGTGCTCGCCGTCCTGCGCAGCGACGCCCGCGCGCTCTCGAATTACCTCCGCCGCCGCGCGGGCGCGCTGCTCGCCGACAGCTTCGAGCGCGACCTCCTGCGCGTGCCCGCGAGCGACATCGTGGCGCGCCACGACGAGCTCGCCGCCGAGGGTCACCGCCTCCTCTCGACGAAGGCCGCGCTCACCGGGCTCGCCGCGAACCTCAGGCTCGAGATGCGCCGCGCCTTCGAGCACGACCTCCCGACCGCCGACGCGCTGGTCAGCGAGCCCGAGCTCCGCGTCCGCCTCCGCGCCGTCGCGCATGGCCTGCGCCCCGCGCTGCAGAACGCGATCCTCTTCCTCGGCAGATCGCTCGGCGCGAAGCTCGAGGAGGGTCGCGTCTTCGACGATCATGCTGCGCGGCGCGCGACGAGCGACCGCCTCCGGCGCGACGTGTGGATGTTCGCCCAGATCGCGCGCGCGTTCGCGAGCAAGGCGCGGAGCACCGGCCCCGCGCCCGATCGGTGGACCGGCATCGCGAGCTTCGCGTTCGTCCGCGAGTTCCTCTCGTACTTCCGGGCGATGGGCTACCCGCTGCTCAGGGTGGGCGACTACCCGCGCGTCGACGCGTTCATCGCGGCGATGACGGCGCTCGAGGAGAGCGACCTGCTCGATCCCCAGCGGCTCGACGCCGCGATCCACGAGTGCGAGGCGTTCTACGAGTTCCTGATGAAGCTGTTCGAGCAGATCTCGAAGCGCGAGGACCTCGCCGGCGTCCCGTTCGATCGCAAGGGCGCTGCGCGCGCCCTCCGGCTCTACCTGGGCGAACGCACCTGAGGGTGCCCGGCGTCGTCGCGCCGCCTGCGGCCGCTCGCGCTGCGCGGCGCCGCGCGGCGCCTGCTCGACAGCGCCCGCCCTCGGAGCTCACGCCTGGCGCGGCGGGGCCGCCGCCGGAGCGGCGTCGTCACCTGCGCGCGCCCCGGGCCTCCGAGCGACCGATGCCGCCCGCGGCCTCACCCCCGGCGTCCTAGGGAACCGTTTCTCTCGTCGCGGTCGGCTGGTCCGCGCGCAGCGCCTGACCTGCTGAGGTTCGCGAGGCGCGTCCGCGTGTCGCGGCGCCTTATTCCGACTCGTCGGACGGCGCGGAGCTCGCGGGCGCGGGGGCCGGCGTGCTCTTGCGGGCGCCGCGGGTGCTCGCGCCCTTGGCCGGCGCGCGCTTGGCGGCGCCGCCAGCACGTCCGCCGCGCGGAGCGGCCGCCTTCTTCGGCGCAGCCGCGCGCTTGCCGGCGGCCTTCGCCTTGCGCTTCGGAGCCGCCTTCTTGGCGGGCTTCTTGGCGGCGGCGCGCTTCGGCGTCTTCTTGGCGGCGGCGCGCTTCGGGGCGGCCTTCTTCGCTGCCTTCCGCGCCGGCTTCTTCGCGACCTTCCCGGCCTTCGCGGCGGCCGGCTTCTTGGCCGACTTCGTCACCTTCTTCGCAGGCTTCTTCGCGGTCTTCTTAGCAGCCATTGGAAATCCTCCTGCATTTGCCCCGGCACGACCGGCACCGCCGAACGTTCTCGGCGATACAATTTCCTGACCGAAGCAACAGATGTTGCACGACGTATATTGCCACGCATGGTGATGGTCAAGGAAAATCTTGCAGGGCCTAAACTGATGTATCCCGTGTGTTCCAGGCAAACTGGTCCGCAAGCGTTGCGAGGGTAAACGCCGGATCAGGCCGTAGTGAAATTCACCAGACCGCACCGGAAGAACGATTTTCGTTGACAGTTGGTAGGCGTTCTGTCTTGGCGTCCTCCGCGGTTCTCCGGCGGCAGCGCGGCTGCCTAGCGCGACGAGCGGCGCCGGAGAGCTCATGCTCGCATGGAGCACGCGCGGTGCGCAGGCTCTAGAGAGAGCCTTGTGCGGTGAGGGGCGCCTCGCTACCGTCGCGCCGCCCGCGCGGGGCTCGCCGCTCGATGGGCAGATCCCCGCGCTGCTCTAGGAGGAAAGGTATGTTGGTTCGTCGCTCGACGTCGTGGTTGTTGCTGGGCGCAGCGCTCCTTGCCGGCACGGGGGCGGCCGGGTGCGGCTACTCGGAGGAGGAGATGCAGGCGAAGGTCCGCGAGATCGAGGGCCTGAAGACCCAGCTGAGCGCCGAGCAGGCGCAGAACAAGAAAGCGAAGAGCGAGCTCGACGAGGCGGCCGCCCGGATCGAGCAGCTCAAGTCCCAGCTCAAGGCCGCCGGCGTCGACATCTCGAACCTGAACGCGAACCTGGAGCAGCAGGCCCGCGCCCTCGACGACTTCCGGCGCCGCGCCCAGCAGCTCGAGGAGATCAAGAAGCGCTTCGAGGTCCTGCGGGAGAAGCTCCAGGCGCTCACGAAGCTCGGCCTCAACGTGACCGTCCGCAAGAACCGCATGGTCATCCAGCTGCCCGGCGACGTGCTCTTCGACTCGGGCCGGGAGACGTTGAAGAAGGAGGGCCAGGAGATCCTGCTCAGGGTGGCCGAGGTCATCCGGAACGACCCCGGGCTCTCGGCCCGGTCGTTCCAGGTCGCGGGGCACACCGACAACGCGCCGCTCGCGGGCGGCCGCTTCAAGGACAACTGGGGCCTCAGCGTGATGCGCGCCCGCGAGGTGCTCGCGTTCCTCCTCCAGCCCCAGGACAAGGGCGGCGGCGGCCTCCAGCCGGATCGGTGGAGCGCCTCGGGCTACGGCGACACCGACCCGGTGAAGGCCAACGACACCCCGGAGAACAAGCAGGCGAACCGGCGGTGCGAGCTCGTGGTGCTGCCGAACGTCGAGGAGATGCTCGACCTCAACACGCTCGTGAAGTAGCGCTGGATGAAGAAGATGAGCGTCGCGGCCATCGACATCGGGACGAACTCGGTCCTCCTGCTCATCGCGGAGCGCCGCGGGGGCGAGCTCGTCGCGCTCATCGATCGCGCGACGATCACCCGGCTCGGCCAGGGGGTGGACGCCGCGCGCGCGCTCGCGCCGGAGGCGGTGGAGCGCACGCTCGCCTGCCTCGCCCGCTACGGCGAGGAGCTCAGGTCCCTCGGGGTCGAGCGCGTGGACGCCGTCGGGACCAGCGCGATGCGCGACGCCGCCGGCGGCGAGGCGTTCATCGCCCGCGCCCGCGAGCTCATCGGCGTCGCGCCGCGCGTGATCTCCGGGCCGGAGGAGGCGGAGCTCACGTTCGCCGGCGCGCTGACGGGGCTCGACCTGCCGGCCGGAGCGCCCCGGATCGTGTTCGACGTGGGCGGCGGCAGCACGGAGATCATCGTCGGCACCGCCGCCGGGGAGGTCGAGCAGGCGGTGAGCCTCGACGTCGGCGCCGTCCGCCTGACCGAGCGTCACGTGCGCGCCGATCCGCCGGCCGAGGCGGACCTCGCGGCCGTCCGCGCGGCGTCCCGGGCCGCCCTGGCGACCGTCCGGGCAGAGCCCCTCCGCGCCGCGCCCATCCTGGTCGGCGTGGCAGGGACGGTGACGACCCTCGCCGCGCTCGCGCGCGACGTCGTCCCCTACGACGGCGCCCGTGTGCACGGCGCCCGGCTGTCCGGCGCCGAGATCGCGGCCCTCACGGCGCGGCTCGCCTCCGCGCCGCTCGCCGCGCGCCGGCAGCTGCCCGCCCTGGATCCCGCACGAGCCGACGTGATCGTGGCCGGCAGCGCGCTCGTCGAGGAGATCCTCGCGTGGGCCTCGAAGCTCGCCGGCGCGCCGGTCGATCTCGTGGTTTCCGATCGCGGCGTGCGCTGGGGGCTCGCCGAGCGGCTGTGCCCTTCCTGAGTTTCCCGATCCGCTGAACACCGGACGGACTCAACGCTCGTGGGCGTACGGGCGGCGCTGCGGGCACAGCGACAGGTGTCACATTTTTGAGTCATCTCACCCAGGTCAGGTCTGCCACCTCTCCCGGAGAGGCCCGCTCTGCCCTAAACTAGGAGACGAGCCAGCGCGCACCCGCGTGGGCACCTCCACTGGCACACACCGTGACCTCGCCGGAATCCGAGAGAAAAACCAGAACGATCACGCGGCCATGGGTCAACCACGGGGAATTTTGTTGACGGTACTGAGCCGGCTCACTAGAGTGCGCGCGCCTGGCGCAAACTGGCCCTCTTTCGAGAGGGCCGTTCCCCCAACCTCAGTCCCTTCCGCCCGTAACCGTCCGCTTCTACCGCCGCTGATCAAGATTTTGCTTTGCGCGCCGGAGCATCGAGCCCTCGCGGGTCGTGACGGCAGCGCTCGCGCTTTTGCTGCTCGCACAGCAGTCTCGAAGGGCGGCGGCTCATGGTGGTTTTCTCGGAATGCGCGACGGTGTGTGTCGGTTCTGCGGGTCCAGGTTCAACCGCATGTTCAACGTACGCCTCCCGGTGAGGATACCGGGAGGCCGACGAAAAAATAAAGAGACGGCGGGGTGGAAGGCAAAGGAGACGATATGCAGGCTCGTTCGGAGATCCAGTTCAAGGTGGGCGATAAAGCCGTCTACCCGGCCCAGGGCGTGGCCGAGGTGGTCAACATCGAGGAGAAGGACATCGCTGGCAACCGCCAGAGATTCTACGTTCTCCGCATCTTGGACACGGATCGGAAGATCATGGTTCCAGTCAGCAATGCGAGCGCGGTCGGCCTTCGCCAGGTCATCTCTGAACAGGAAATTCGAGAAATCTTTGACATCCTCCGCGAGCGCACCATCGCGTTCGACAACCAGACCTGGAACCGTCGCTACCGCGGTTTCATGGACAAGATCAAGACGGGCTCGATTTACGACGTCGCGGAGGTGCTCCGCGATCTGTACCGCCTGAAGACGGACAAGCAACTCTCGTTCGGTGAGCGCCGCATGCTCGACACCGCCCGGACGCTGATCGTCAAGGAGATCGCGATCGCCCGGAGCCAGACGGAAGAGCAGGTGAAGACCGAGATCGAGGCGATCTTTCTCGCCAACTGAGGCGTTACCTCATGGCTAGCGGCCCTGCGGCCGCTGCCGATGGAGGCCGGCATTGCCGGCCTCCGGGCTTTTGTGGGTCGAAGACCGCCGCGCGCAGCGTAGGGCCGGCGGCCTCAGAGATCGCTGCCGGGCCGCTTCTGGACGGGAGGGAGCGCCGGCAGCGCCAGCTCGACGCGCCACCCCGCGTCCTCGTACACACAGGGCACCTGGACGCGCTCGCCCGGGAGCAGGCCGGCGACCTCGACCAGGGCGTGCGCGCCGGAGATCTGGGCCGCGTACCGCTGCGGCTCGAAGCGCAGCAGGAAACGCGACGGCGTGATCATCGCCTCGGGGGCGATCGCCTTGCCGGTCGCTGCGCTGTAGCGCTGCGCGCGCGACGCCAGGTTGTCCCGGGCGCGCCGGGACAGCAGTTCGAAGACGGCCTTGGCGTCGGCGGGATCGCCGTGCAGCTGGCGCAGGCGCGCGACCAGCTCCCGGACGGCGCCGTCCGGCGTGCCGTCCGGCGGGCGCCTGCTGCATCCGGCCGACACGAGCGCCGCGACCGACAGCGCGACGAGCGCGGCGGCCCGACCGAGGCGCGAGGCCGCCGGCCGTCTCGCCCGTCGATCGCATCGATCGCGTCGATCGCCGCCTAGCGCGCGCTGCGGGAGCATCGCCATGCCGCACCTCCCTTAGAACGAGCCCTCGCCGGCGTCCACCGCGGCCGGTCGCCTCCCCTGCCCGGGCTCGCGCCGGATCCGCCCGCTCACCCCGGCGCTGCGCCCGCGAGCGCGCCCACCTGGCGGAGCGCCTCGTAGAGGACGATCGCCACGGCGTTGGCCAGGTTGAGGGAGCGCACGGGGCCGAGCGTGGGGATGCCGAACACGTCGTCCGGCATGCGGGCGAGCAGGTCGGGATCGAGGCCCACGCTCTCCTTGCCGAAGACGAGGGCGTCGCCTGGGCGGAAGTCGGCGTCGAGGTAGCTCCGCGACGCCACCGCGCTGAACAGGCGCAGCCGCGCGGTCGGGTGCCGGTGGCGGAAGTGGGCGAGGTCGAGGTGCTGCTCGAGCGTGACCAGGTGCCAGTAGTCGAGCCCCGCGCGTCGGACGCTCCGCTCGTCGATGCGGAACCCCAGCCTGCCGAGCAGGTGGAGCGGGCTCTGCGTCGCAGCCGCGAGCCGCGCGATGTTGCCGGTGTTCTGCGGGATCTCGGGCTCGACGAGCACGATCCGGAACGGCGGTTCGAGCGGCGCGGCGCGGAGCCGGGGGCGACCATCTTTGAGCACGCCCCTCTTTGCCGCGACGCGCCCGCGCGCCGCAACCCCCCAGCGGGGGCATCGCGCATCCGGCGCCATGGCCCGGCCGGCGCGGCGACGGCCAGCCGGCGCAGCTCCGGGAGGAGGCAGGCGGTCCGCGCGCGCGGCGCAAAACGCGAGCGAACCGCCGGAAGCTCTTCTGGCCGCTTGACGGGTGGACGAGCGCACACGTAGCCTCCCGCCTCGGAGACCTGGAATGCGCGTATCGTGCTGGATCGCCTCGGCAATCGCCCTCGTAGGGATGGCGTCGTCCTCGGTGGCGGCCGCAGACACCATGGATCCGGCGCTCGCGCGGCTCGTGCGCGACGCGGGCTGCCGCCTGGTGGGGCCGGACAAGGGCCTCTACTACAACCCCGCGTCGCGCTATCAGCGCTGCCAGACCGACGACGCGGCGTTCGCGAAGCTCATCGCGCAGTACGGCTTCGCGGTCGCGCCGTCGGCGATGCACTCGGCGCGGACCACGGGCTACGGCGGCTTCGAGATCGGCCTCGAGGCCGACTTCACGAAGATTGACAGCGACGCCGACTACTGGAAGCTCGGCACGCAGGGTCCGCAGGACCCGGCGACGAAGGACTTCTCCATCGAGAACAGGAGCCCCGACGACTTCCTGCAGCACTACGCGCTCAAGGTCCGCAAGGGCTTTCCGTTCGGGTTCGAGCTCACCGGGGCGGTCGGGTTCCTCGCGAACACGAGCCTCGTCAGCGCGGGCGCCGACATGCGCTGGGCGCTGTTCGAGGGCTTCCGCAAGGGCCTCCCGGCGATCTTGCCGGAGCTCGCCGTCGGCGGCAGCGTCCGGACGGTCACCGGGACCGAGGAGTTCCAGCTGACGGTCGCCGGGGTCGACGCGCAGGTCTCGAAGCCGCTGCCGATCGCCGGCACCGTCGTCCTCACGCCGTACGCCGGCTACCAGTGGCTCCGGATCTTCGGCGACTCCGGGCTCATCGACCTCACCCCGAACACGGACGCGGTGAACTACTGCAACTTCCGCGGGCTGAACTCGCCGGCGACCCCGGCGCAGGGGGAAGGCGACGCGACGCCCCCCTTCGACGGCCAGCCGGTCTGCGCGGGCGGCTCGCAGGCGGACTTCAACAACACCGTCGTCTTCGACGCCGTGCGCATGTCGCGCCACCGGCTCCATTTCGGCGCACAGCTGCGGTTCCAGATGGTCAAGTTCGGCGCCCACTTCGTCACCGACCTCGTGACCCCCGAGGACGCGAACAAAGGCACGGACTACGAGATCGCCGGCGAGAACAAGTTCGCCGGGCTCGGCCAGCAGTGGACGATCGCGCTCGACCTCGGCGCCGTGTTCTGAAGGGCGCAGCGCGGCCCGTGCCTGGTAGGACGGGCGTCGCGCGCGCCCAGCGCCTCGGGAGCGCGAGCGCCGGAGAGCAGGCCGCGCGCAGGCCGAGGGACCGCGCCCGGCCTGCGCCGCCTCAGCGCCGCGCGTTCAGATCGGGCAGCGCGTAGCCGAGCTCGGCGAGGATCGCCCGGAACGCGCGATCCTCGTTCCGCGCCACGGTGAGGTGCTCCATGAACTTCTTGAAGTTGCCCTGAGCGGCCGCGTCGGCGGCGCGCTCGCTGTTCTCGAGCACGAGCAGGAGGTGCGGGTGCGCCCTGGCGACGGAGGCCGGGCACTCCATCTTGCTCGCCACCCGGGCGCGCGCCTCGGCGAGCGCGTGGATCACCATGACGAGCTCCTTGTCGTGTGTCCTCGGGTGGAGCATGTCGCCCTCCTTGCGGGCCTCGTCGAGGAGCAGGCTCGCCCTGTCCAGGTAGCTCCCGGCCCAGGCAGGCGGCGCGATGAAGAGCGCGCAGAGCGCGAAGGTGACGGCAAGAAACAGGTGGCGGATCATCGGTTGGGTCCTCGGTCGTTCACGGATCGTTCAGGGGGTGCCCCGCCGGCCGGCGAGGCCCCCGTGCTCTCGAGCGCGCCTTCCAGGGGCTCGGCGCGCCCCCGCTCCTCGGATGCGGCCGCGGGCTCCGGCGACGCGGCGCACCCGAGGAGCGCCGCGCGCGCGGCCGCTTGCTCCGCGAGCTTCTTCGATCGGCCCCGGCCGGTGCCGATGACGTTCCCGTCGACCTCGACCGCGACGAGGAACGCGCGGTCGTGGTCCGGCCCCTCGGTGCCGATCAGCCGGTAGCGGGGCGACGCCGCGCCGCGGGCCTGCACGCGCTCCTGGAGCTCGCTCTTCGCGTCGCGCCCGAGCAGGCTGCCGCTCGCGAGCTGCTCGAGCGGGCTCGCGACGATCTTCCGGCTCAGCGCGCGCGCGCTCTCGAAGCCGCGATCGAGGTACAGCGCCGCGACGAGCGCCTCGGTCGCGTCGGCGAGCACGTTCGTCTGGTCGCGCTCCCCGGCGACCTCCGCCCCGCGCCCGACCCGCAGCGCCGCCCCCAGCTCGACCCCGCGCGCCCACGCCGCGAGCGCATCCGTGTTGACCAGCGCCGACCGCATCATCGAGAGCTCCCCCTCCCGCGCCCCCGGGAAGCGCTCCATCAGGAGCTCCGTGACGCACAGGCCGAGCACGGCGTCCCCGAGGAACTCGAGCCGCTGGTTGTCCACACGCCGGCCGCCTCGCTGCTCGTTCGAGAAGCTCGGGTGCGTCAGCGCCTCCTCGAGATGCGGCAGATCCCCCTCCAGCCCGAGGTCCAGACGCCGCACCAGCTCGCTCGGGAGCATCCCCAGCACCTTGCCCACGCGCGGGTCAGGTCGTGTTGAGGCCGTCGGTCAGCTCGGCCAGCTCTAGATCCAGCGCCGTCAGACCGCCGGCGTCGTGGGTGGACCACGCGACCTGCACCCTGCCCCACGACAGGATGATGTCCGGGTGATGATCGCGCCGCTCCGCCAGCAGGGCGACGCGCATCGCGAAGCCCACGCCGGTCCCGTAGTCCGGAAAGGAGTAACTCCGCTCGATTCGCTCGCCCGTCCGCGTCCAGCCCGGGTGAGCGGCGACGAACCCGGCGATCTCATCGTCCGAGAGCCGATCACGCTTGCCCATGGGGTCGAACTATGCGCCAAGCTCCGCCCCGGTGGAACCCCGGAATCGCGAGCCCGGACGCGCGCTGCCGGGCCGTCCCCCCCGCGCTATCCTCCCGCCGGAATGACCGGGCTCCGCGCCTGCCCCTTCTGCCGGGAAATGTTCGAGGCGAGCGAAGCGCAGACGTGCCCCGCCTGCGGGCTCCGGCTGGAGGCGCTCACGAAGCTCCCCCCCTCGTACGAGGCGCTCCACGAGGATCCGGACGAGCCGCTCCCGCCGCACATGGAGCCGCTCCCGTGGACGTACGCCCGGCGAGGCAGGGGTCTCCTGCTCGCGCTCGCGGTCCTCGGCCTCGCGGCCTTCTTCGCGCCGTGGGTCCACGAGACCGCGCCCGAGCTCCGCGACCTCAGCGGCTTCGGGCTCGCGCGCAGGCTCGGGTGGATGTGGGCGCCGGCGGTCGCGTTCTTCGTGATGATCCCGCTCGTGCTGACGCGGAGGTCGATCCGCAGGATGCGCGGCGCCCGCGTGGCGGTCGCGTTCCTCGCGGCGGTCGCCTTGACCGCCGTCGCGATGCGGCTCCTGTTCGCGCCGGCCAGCACGCTGCTCCGCCCCGTCCGCTTCACGTGGGGCTACGGGCTCTACGCGACGGGGGCGATCGCGCTCCTCGCGCTGATCGCCGCCGCCTTCTTCGGAGGAAAGCGCGACGACCTCTCCACGGAGCAGCCGCGACGGGGGGATGAGGTGCTCCACTGAGGATCGAGCACGCCGCGCGCGCTCCTGCGCTCCTGCGCTCCTGCGCCCCGCGCGCCGCCGCCGCCGCCGCCGCCGTGAAATTTTCTGCTCCAAAGACTTTGTCGAACGCGGCTGTCGAAGGACGGACGCGGGGCAGAGCGGGCGCACCGAGCGCACCGAGCACACCGACAAAAAGTGCCGGGCCCACCTTCCACGCCGGCTCTGCGCGGCGCGATGGACGGGCGCCGTCGTGAGGATGAACGTGCTCGACGGCATCTCGGGTCGACAGGCCCGCTCGTGCGACGTAACCTTGTTCCGAGTGGCCTTTGTCCGCTGCTCGGAGGTGCGCAATGGCCAAACGATCTGCCAGCGTACGCCGTGAGCTTGCGAGAGATGACGAGGCGTTCGACGTCCCGGCGGCGGTCCTGTGCGCGTGCTGCGGTCAGCCGGACTGCCCGGGGTGCTCCGCGGCGTGCGACGAGGGCTCGGGGGTGGTCGCGATCATCCCCTGGGAGCGCCCGATCGGCGGGGTCTGGTCGCGGCTCTGGGCCACCTCGAAGGCCACCACGCTCGGTGCCGAGACCTTCTTCGCGGCGATGCCGGACGGCGCGCTCCCGGCGGCCATGCGGTTCGCCCTGCTGGCGGAGACGCTCGCGATCCTCTCGATGATCGCCGCGCTCCTGCCCCTCGTCGCGCTGGCGCTGCCGAGCTTGACGCTGGAGCTCGCGCGGAACCCGGCCGCGCGCGAGAGCGCCCTCCAGTGGCTCGCGCTCGGCGTCCCTGCGCTCACGGTGTGGATGGTGCTCGCGCACGCCGTGCACGGGGCCGCCCTCGACCTCGGCGCCCGCCGCCAGGGCGCGCGCCCCGAGCGCCGGCGCGCCCTCCGCTTCGGGCTCTACGCGTGCGGCTGGGACCTCATGGCCGGCCCGCTCGGCGCGCTGGTCATGATCCTCGCGAGCGGCAGGAAGGGCGTCGATCAGCTGCTGTCGGTGTCGCTCCGCGTACCGGGCAAGGCCTCCATCGCGCTGCTCCAGGGCGTCTATGCGCTCCGCCCGGAAGCAGCGGACCGCGCCCGCCGCGCCGGGAGCGTCGCCGCGCTCGCGCTCACGATCACCTCCGGCTTCGCCGCCATCGCGCTCATCATCGCCCTCAGCTGACGCGCGCGGCGCGTCCCGCGCCGCCCCGCCGCGCCGGGCGATGCCACGCCTCAGCGCATGTCGTGGCGCGGCACGGGCGAAGGCGGCGGGGCCCCCGGCCGACGGCTGCTCGGGAGCGAGCCCGGGCGCCGCAGCGCCTGGAGGTCGCCGGTCGAGGTGACGTCGACGAGGTCGACGAGCTCGGGCGCGTGACCCGAGAGGTCCTGCGCGCGCAGGCGCTCGAGGAGCTGCTTCACGCGCGCCTCGGCCTTGCCGTGCGCGAGGATCTGCCGGATCGAGGGCGCCTCCTGCTCCAGCGTGCGGCTCACCGGCCTCCTGCTCTGCCGCCGCCACACCACGGCGAAGCGGTCGCCCTCCGGCACCGGCTCGGGCACGAGCTCGGCGTCCTTCACCCGGGCGGCAGCCTCAAGGAGCGCCGGGGAGACCTTCAGCCCCGGCTCGGCCGTGGCGCCGTCGGGCGCGACGAAGCCGAGATCGCCGCCGCGCATGCTGGTCGCCTTGTCGAGCGATTTGTCGCGCGCGAGATCCTTGAAGCGCTGCGGCGACGGGTCCTTCTTGAGCTCGGCGAGGATCGCCTCCGCCTCCTCGCGCGTGCCGACGAGGATGCGCCACAGCGCCACCATCGCCGGGGAGCTGAACTTGTCCCGGTGAGCCTCGTAGTAGGCGCGCACCTCCTCGTCCGTCACGGGCGAGCTCGCCGCCGCCTCCGCCTCGACCTGCTGCAGCAGCGCGGCGCGCAGGACACTGCGGATTCGATCCTGCACGTCGGGGCGCTCGATCAGCTTCTGCGCCACCGCCCCCTGGGCCAGGAGGAGCTCGCGCGCGAGGACCTGGCTCACGAAGTTCTTCCGGATCTCCTCCGGGGTGCGCCCGAGGCTCTGGAGCTGGAACGGCGGGATCTGCGCGAGCCTGCGCTCGACCTCCCGCGCCGTGATCACCCGGTCGCCGACACGCGCGACCACCGGGTCCGCCGCGGGCGCGGCTGCAGGCTGGGCCTCTGCGCGGGATGACCGACCGGTCGACGCCGCGCACACGGCCGCCAGCGAGGCCGCGGCGAGGAGGAGCTTCACCGTTCTCGCGCGCATCGCAGCGGGTTATCCCTGCGCCGGCGGGCAAGGTCAAGCCGCGCCGCGGCGCGCCGTCTCGGCAGGTGCGCCGCCCTGGTCCTCTCGCTCGCCGCCCCGGAGCACCCCCGCCTTCCGGAGGGCGTGCGCGTCGAGCCCCACGAAGCGGTAGACGTCCGCGGAGAAGCCGTAGGCGCGGTGGAGGTGCCGGAGACCCTCGACGAGCTCGGCGGTCACCTCGACCGGAGGCGGGGGCGGGTACGCCTTGCGGATGGATGCGAGCGGCTCGCCGAGCTCGAGGAGCTCCTCGACGCGCGACAGGACGTCGATCGGCTTGAGCGCCCGCTTGCCGCGCCGCGCGACGCCCTCGGCCAGCTCCGTGAGCAGCCGCCGGCGCCGGCGCTCCGTGCGGCCGTCGCTGGCGCGGCCGCCGCCGCCCAGGAGCAGCTCGTTGAAGCGGCGCGCAGCCCGGCGCTTCTCTACCGCGTCCGGGCTTCCCCGGCGGTTCTGCGCATCGCCGCCCCGCTTGGCGGGGCGTGGCGCCTTGGTGGACCCGGCCGTGACGGCCGGCGAGCTCTTCGTCTTCACGATCCTCGGCAGGAGCACAGCGGCGCGCGAGGAGCCGGGATCCCCCGGCACATCTTCGGGCTGTCCCCGCAGTATAGACAGCTCGCCCCGGGCATCGAAGAAAGAGGCGGGCGCGCTCGCGCGGGAGGCGCGCCGGGGCGTCGAGATCAGCGCCCGCCTTCACACCACGCGAGGGCCGTCCCGATGGCCGCGATCAGCCAGGCCGGCCACGTCACGCGCAGGAAGCCGGCGAGGTCCGAGAGCGCCCCGCGGCGCGCGCGCCGCGCCGCCTCGGCCTGGCCTACCCGGCGCAGCTGCTCGCGCTCGATCTGCGCGTGCTCCTCGTCGTCGACCGGATCGCTGCCGGCGAGGTGGTGCAGGTGGTGGATCACCTCGTGGTCGATCGTCTCGACGATCTCCGCGTCGACATCGAAGCCGGGATCCTCGCGGGCCTCCGCCCGAAACGTCCGATAGAAGATCCGGATCTCCGGCGGCCGGGCGATCCCTAGCTCGTCCGCGGGCGTCCCGGGCGTGTAGCAACCGAGCAGCGGCTCGCCTCCGTCGTCGCAGGCCGGCACCCCCGCGTCGATGAAGAGGTCGATGTTGCGCACGCCGCGGTCCTTGTAGATGCGCTCGGCCGCCGCGCGGACGCGCGCCTCGAACGCGTCGAGATCCGGGAAGGCGGCCGCTCCGCTCGCCGCGGCGCCGGGCGCCGCGCGATCGCCGGCGTCCTCGCCGGGAGCGCGCAGATCCGCGCGCTCGAGCTCTCGCTCGAGGGGCACGTCGAGATCGTTGCGCGCGCCGCACGCCTGGCAGCGGTGGACGGCGAAGAGGCGCTTCGGGTAACGCGCCTCGTGGTAAAGGTCGACGATCGCGGCCCACGCCTCGTCCGGCGCCGTGGCGAGCGCGTCGGCGATCACCGGGGCGCGCCGCTCGTTGCCGAGCGCGGCGATCCCCATCGCGACGACCACGGACGGCGTGATGCGCAGCACGCCGTCGCCGGGCAGGCGAAGCAGCGGCATCGCCTCCTCCACGGTCCGCTCGGCGAGCCGCGCGCGGCGGCACACGGCGCGGCCCACACGCAGCGCCGGGATCGGGTGCGGGACGTTGAAGTCGAACGGGCGATCGAGCTCGGGGTCGTCGAGCTCCCCGTCGGTGAACGGGCCGATCTCGAGCAGGCTGGACGGGGCGACCTCGAAGGGGGCGCCGCAGTTCTCGCACGAGTACGCGCCCGGCTCCTCGGGAACGACGCCGGCGAAGGCGAGGAGGGCCCGCAGGACGTGGGCGTCCGGGAGCGGCAGGCCGAGCGGATCCAGCGGCGCGCCGCGGGCGTCGGCCAGCACCGACGGGCCGGCGAGGATCTGCACGTCGCGCGCGCATCTGCCAGGCAGGGCGCGCCCGGCGCCGTCGCGGTCCTCGGCAGCGCCGAGGACCGCCGCAGCCTGAGCGCGCGCGGCGGCGTCCGACAGGCGCACCACGGTGCCCGAGGGCAGGTGAACCCGGGCGGGGAGCTGGCGTTGCGCGGGGTTCGGCATCGCTCGGCGTCCTAGAGAGAAACGTGCGCGCCTTCCAGCGCGACACGGCGCCCTGGCTCGCCCCCTGCGCCGATCCGGGCCGCTCTCCTCAGGGGTCCTCGCCGGCCGGCGAGCCGCCGGAGGCGGCGCCCTCGGCCGGCCCCGGCGAGCTCCAGGCTTCGCGATCCCCGTCGGCGCCGGAGGGCTCGTGTGTCGCGCGGTCGCTGTCGAGCCCGGCAGCGCTGGCGAGCTCGGCCGCCACGGCGGCCGCGAGGGAGCCCCCGAGCACGGGGGACGCCCCCGCGGAGATCGACAGCGGCGACGGCGACGGCTCCGTGGACGGACGGTCGCGGCGCCGGGATCGCCCGAGCACCGGCGCGCGCTCGCCGTCGCCCGCAGGATCCGGCGCGGCGGCGCCGACGCGATGCACGGTCGCGCGGAGCTGCATGCGGCCGAGCGACAGGCTCGCCGCGCTGGCGGGCGGCATGCTCGACGAGCTCTCCGCGCCGACCGGCAAGCCTTTCCCGAAATCGAGGTAACGGGTGATGGCCAGGGTGTAGATGAGCTTGCGCACCGTCGGCTCGGGCGCGATCCCGGACCGGAGGAGCGCCGCGATCGTGGGCGTCGCGCTCTGGAGGGCGTCGATCACGGCGAGCTCGGCCTCGCCGAACCCGAAGCGGCCTCGCTCGAACGCCGGGTGCAGGCGGAGGGGCACTCCGGCGATCCGCTCCAGGGTCCGCTCCAGCCGCGTCGAGCGCTCGCCGTGGTCGCGCAGCCCTGCCCAGAGCAGCGCGAGCGGATCGAGCTTCGCGGGATCGCCCCCCCAGTCGGCCAACACGTCGAGGCCGTCGAAGTAGCGGTACCTCGTCTGGGGAGGCAGGTCGAACAGACGCACCATGCGCCGCACGAACTGGACCTGGGCGAGCCAGTCGATCGTGGCGGTGTCGAGGCACCCCGACAGCATGAGCACGTCGCCGAGGAGGCCCCTTGTCGCGAGGGCCTCCGCGAGGATGTCGGCGGTGATCACCCCCTGCTCGAGCAGGATCTCCCCGAGCCGGGCGTAGCCGTCGCTCGGGCGCACCTTGACCGGGATTCCCCGGACGATCCTCAACGTGTGCTCGCCGCCTGCGGGATCGAGCAGGATGAGCGCGCCGGTCAGCCGCTGATCGATGGCATAGACGAAGAGGTGAGCGAACGGCGTTCGCTCGAGATCCCCCTCCGCCGTCGCGAGATCGTCGGCAGACATTCTGCGCCAACCTACCATAGCGCCCGCTGGCCGGCGCCCCTTTCTCCTGCGTGCGGGGCGGCGACGGTCGCGGGCGCGTCCGTGGGACGGCGACGTCCGACCCAGGTCGGCCCCCCCTCGTCCGCCGTGTCACCGCGTCGACACACGCCGCCGTGCTGCCCGCGTCGACGCGCTCCTTGCGCAGACGTTACGCACGCCTTCGCACGCCTTCGCACGCCCGTCGCATGGCGCGCCGGCGCCTGCGCCGCGGGGTGCGTCTCCGGGGCGCGCCGGCGCTGGCGCGCGGCGCGCATCCGGCGGCCATCCCCCGCGCCGTTCCGCGCTACCGTGGCGGGTATGCCGCGCGGACATGTGCTGGTGCTCGATGACGAGCGGGCGATCTTGACGACGCTCCAGAAGGCTCTCTCGCTGGAGGGCTACACGGTCGACGTCGCCGGGGGCATCGGGGTGGCCGAGGAGAAGCTCGCGAAGCGGAGCTACGACATCGCGCTCTTCGACGTCTCGCTGCCCGACGGCGACGGCGTCGAGCTGCTCCAGCGCCTGCGCGGCGCAGGGTCGGATCTGCCGGTCGTAATGATGAGCGGCCACGCGACGGTCGACGCCGCGGTGCGCGCGACGCGGCTCGGCGCGATCGACTTCCTCGAGAAGCCGCTCTCGACCGACCGGCTGCTGCTCGTGCTCGAGAACACGCTGCGCCTCGTCCGGGCGGAGGCCGAGGCGAAAGCGCTGCGGACGCAGACCGGCCAGGTGGGCGAGCTCATCGGCGAGAGCCGGGCGATGCTCGATCTGCGCGAGCAGATCGCGCGCGCCGCGAGGGCGACCGCGACGGTGTTCGTGACGGGCGAGCGCGGCACCGGGAAGGAGCTCGTCGCGCGCGCGATCCACAGCGCGTCGAAGCGGGCGCGCGGTCCGCTGGAGAAGATGAACTGCGCCGCGGTCCCGAGCGAGCTCATCGAGAGCGAGATGTTCGGGCACGAGGCGGGGGCGTTCACGGGCGCGACGAAGCAGCGGCGCGGGAAGTTCGAGCGCGCGAGCGGCGGGACGTTGTTCCTCGACGAGGTCGGCGACATGCCGCTCGCCATGCAGGCGAAGCTGCTGCGGGTGCTGCAGGAGCGGGAGATCGAGCGCGTGGGCGGGCACGAGACGATCAAGGTCGACGTGCGCGTGGTGGCGGCGACGAACCGCGACATCGAGGCGGCGTGCCGCGAGGGGCAGTTCCGGCCGGACCTCCACGATCGGCTGAACGTGCTGCCGCTGTCGCTCCCGCCGCTCAGGGCGCGGCGCGACGATGTGCCGCTGCTCGCGCGGCATTTCCTCGCGATCGCGACGCAGGCGAACGACCGGCCCGGCATGGAGTTCACGAGCGGCGGGATGGCGATGCTCGTCGCCTACAGCTTTCCGGGGAACGTACGGGAGCTGCGCAACATCATCGAGCGGCTGGTCATCTTGACGCCGGACGAGACGATCGACGAAGGCGACGTGAAGGTGTGCCTCGGGGGGCAGCAGGCCGCGATGAAAGGGGGGCTCTTCCGGCCGGGGGTGCCGTTCCGGGTGCTCGCGGAGGAGGCGGAGCGGACCATCTTGGAGGAGGCGCTCGGCCATCACGGGGGGCAGATGGCGGCGACGGCGCGGGGGCTCGGGCTCGAGCGGAGCCACCTCTACAAGAAGTGCAAGGCGCTCGGGTTGCGGGGGGACAAGGGGGAGCCCGAGGAGGAGTAGGCCCCTTGCCGGGGGGCCCGCGCCGGGGGGAGGGTCTGCGCGGCGGCCGCGGGTGGGCGCTCGCCATCCGCCGAGACTGGGGGCGAGGGAGCTTGCGCTGGGAACACCGCCCGGCATGTCTCCCTTCGGGCCATGCCACCTGGAAGGTTTCGTCGCGCGCCACACAAGGCGCGCCTGGGACGTGGAGCCCGCTGGGACCTTAGGGCACCTCGGTCGGTGCTTGATCGCGCCCACCCGCGGCCGCCGCGCAGACCCTCCCCCCGGCGCTACGGTGCATGAGAGGCGGGAGTCGGCGGCGGGGCGCATGGCCTGGACCACGACGGGTGTGGTACGCGGAACCACGATGCTGCGATCGCTGCACTTGGATGGCGTGGGGCCGGCCGACCAGCTCAACCTGGAGCTCGGCGAGCGGCTCAACCTGCTCACGGGAGACAACGGGCTCGGCAAGAGCTTCGTGCTCGAGGTCGCATGGTGGGCACTCACCGGCTCGTGGACGGAACGGCCGGTGCTGCCGCAGCAGGGAAGAGAGGAGAGCGCGCGCATCGCAGGCGCGGCCGAGCCGGGGACCTTATCTGGCCAGTTTGAGAGCAAGTATGATCGCGTGGCGCAGCAGTGGCGCGACAGATTTGGCCGCGACAGGGGCCTAGGCCTGACCAGTATCCCTGCCGGAGTCGTCATGCCCTCGTGGGTACGCGGGTTGGTTCCGGTGCTCTACATCCGCACGAATGGCGCGTGCTCTGTCTGGGATCCAAATCGGAATAGCCCCTGGACGGGCAGCGCTCCCTACCGATCGCTGTCGGCACCTTCGCTGGATCCCCACCCCTATCTCTTCGAGGAAAAAGCGCTCTGGAACGGGCTCGAGCACGATGGCAGGCCCGTCTGCAACGGGCTCGTCCAGGACTGGACGACGTGGCAGCTCGAGGCGGCGGAGGCCGAGGAGGCTCACCCGTTCCAGCTCCTCCGTCGTGTGCTCGACCAGCTCTCGCACCCCGAGGAGAAGATGAAGCCCGGCAAGCCGGTGAGGCTCTACCTCGACGATGTGCGCAAGTTTCCGACCGTCGAGCTGCCGTACGGCACGATCCCCGTCGTCCATGCGTCCGCCGGGATGAAGCGGATCCTCTCGCTCTCCTACCTCATCGCGTGGTCGTGGTCGGAGCACGTGCAGGCGTCGCGCCTGATCGGCTGGCCCCCCTCAGACCGCATCGTCGTCCTCATGGAGGAGCCAGAGACGCACCTGCATCCCAAGTGGCAGCGCCACATCGTCCCGGCGCTGCTCGGTGTGCTGAGCGAGCTCTCCCCCTCGATGCGCCCGCAGGTGATGTTGACGACGCACTCGCCGCTCGTGCTCGCGTCGATCGAGCCGCACTTCAAGCCGGCCAAGGACAAGCTGTTCGTGTTCGAGCTCGAAGACGCCGACGTGACCGTGCGCGAGCTCCCCTGGGCGAAGCGCGGCGACGCGATCGGGTGGCTCACCTCCCCGGTGTTCGGCCTGGAGCAGGCGCGCTCAATCGAGGCGGAGCGCGCCGTGGAGGCCGCGGAGGCGTTCATGCGCGGCGAGACCGGTGCCCTACCGGAAGGGCTCCGGAACGAGGACGACATCCATCGCGAGCTCGTACGCCTCCTGCCCGATCAGGATCGCTTCTGGCCGCGCTGGATCGTGCGCCGGGAGCATGCGGGCTCATGATCCCGTTCGAGCGCGCGCCTGAGCCCGCGGGCTTCGACGCCAACGTCCGACAGCCCGGCCACCGTTGGCTCGCCAGGGGCGACGCCAGGAGCACGCCGGGGTACTGGCGCCGCGCTGCGCGCGACCTCCGGGCCGCCTTCAAGGATCTGTGCGGCTACACCGCGATGTGGCTCTCGGCGCCAGGGACGGTCGACCACTTCGTGTCGCGAGATGAAGATCCCAGCCTCGCCTACGAGTGGACCAACTTTCGGTACGCCGCGGCGTGGATCAACAGCAGCAAGAGCGCGCTCCGCTCCGACCAGGTCCTGGATCCGTTCGAGGTCGGCGACGGCTGGTTCGAGATCATCCTGCCGTCCTGCCAGATGGTGCTGACCGACCGCTGCCCGCCGGAGGTCCGCGATCGCGCGCAGACGATGCTGAAGCGGCTCAAGCTCGGCGACGGCGAGAGCGTCGTTTCTTACCGACGGGAGTGATACCGGATGTACTGCGAGGAAGGGCTCCCCTTGGAGATCCTCGCCCGCAAAGCGCCCCTCATCGCGCGCGCGGTGCGGAAGCAGCGGGAGCAAGCAGCTGCCGAGCCGATGGCAAACGAGGATGCTCTGACGGGCGGCCGGTAGACCAGATCAGCATCTGCGGTTGCTCTGACGGGCGGCCGGTGGACCAGATCAACATCTGCCGATGCCCCGACGGGCGGCCGGTGGACCAGATCAACATCTGCCGATGCCCCGACGGGCGGCCGGTGGACCAGATCAGCATCATGCAGATGTCCCGACGGGCGGCCGGTGGACCAGGTCAGCATCCGCGGATGCCCCGGCGAGCGGCCGGTGAGCTCCGGCTGTCCGGCGAGTGCCGCCTGAGTCAGCCTCGTCTACGTGAGCGCCGGAGGGGGTCTGCGCGCGGCAGGGTGCGGGTGGGCGCGATCGAGCACCGACCGAGGTGCCATAAGCTCCCAGCTGGCTCCACGTCCCAGGCGCGCCTTGTGTGGCGCGCGACGAAACCTCCCAGGTGGCATGGCCCGAAGGGAGACATGCCGGGCGGTGGTCCATGCGCAAGCTCCCCGGTCCCCGCCTCGGCGGATGGCAAGCGCCCACCCGCACCCTGCCGCGCGCAGACCCCCTCCGGCGCGTGCAGCCCGGCATGCCCTCGCCTCAGTCCGGCATCGCCCGCGGCGCAGGCGGCGACGCCCCCCGCATCGCCTTCTGGTACTCCAACGCCTGCTTCGCGTAATCGTCCCGCTTCATCTTCGCGTACGCCTTCGCGAGCTCCCCGTAGATCTCCGCCGCGTCCCCAGCCTTCGGCCCGCTCAGGAGCGCGCTGTTCAGCTCGTAGATCGCCGACACGTGCCGCCCCGTCCGCGCCAGCGCGCGCGCGTACAGCCGGTGGATCTCCGGGTTCGCCACGTCCACGTAGATCGCGCTCTCGCCGACCTTGCGCGCCTCCTCCCACGCGCCGCGCTCCACGAGCAGCCGCAGCAGACGCCGCCATACCCGGCGATCGTGCTGGTCGAGCTGCGCCAGCCGGCGCAGCGCCGAGAGCTCGCCCGCCGCGTCCTTCTGCCGGTGCGCGAGGTCGTACAGCCCCTGGAGCGGCTCGGCCTGCGTGGGATCCAGGCGCGACGCCGCCTCGAGGCTCGCCTTCATCCGCGCCGCGTCCTTCTTCATCTCGGCCAGATCGGCCAGCTTCATCCGCACGACGTACCCGTCGTGGCCGTCGGCGATCATCTTGGTCAGCAGCCTCGCCGCCTCGTCAGGCTTCTTCTCGGCGAACGCCGCCCGCACCTTCAGGTAAGCCGCGTCGGGCTGCTTCGGATCCACGCGGAGCGCCTCGGCCAGCACCGCCTCGCCCTCCTGCCGTTGACCGTCCTCGAACAGCGCCAGCGCGAGCTCGACGAGCCGCTTCGCGTCCTTCGGAGCGCGCGCCGCCGCCTTGCGCGCCTCGTCGAGCGGCGGCGCGTGCAGGTCGGGGACGTACTGCTTCTCGTAACGGTCGAGCCGCGGCTTCAACCACGCGCGGAAGCGACGATCCAGCTCCTCGGTGCCGATGCCGAGCGACCCCCTCACGACCTCCGGCGTCCGCTTGCCAGCGGCCCACCGCGGCAGCATCGAGACCACCTTCGGGAAGCCGAACTCCTCGACCATGAACACGACGATCTGGCTCGCCGCGAAGTAGGCCATCGTCACGTCCTGGATGTCGTCGACGTGCGTGAAGGCCCGGTTGAACCCGTCGACGGCCGGGATCCTCCCGCCCTTCAGCGCCGCGAACAGCGCCGGATCCTCCTCGCGGTGCCACTCGGGCCGCCGGATGATCGTCTCGTACTCGCTGAGCCCCTCGGTGAACCAGCGCGGGACGTGGTTCTTCGAGAGCTGGATCGCGAACACATGCCCGAGCTCGTGCCACAGCACGTTGCCCCAGTTGAACTCCGCCGCCGCCGGGCTGAGCGCCGCGAGCGTCTGGCCGAAGCAGACGCCCTGGATGCCGACGTTGGGCAGGCCGCTCGTCCGGACGCTGAAGTTCTCCGTCGAGGCGTACAGCTCGATCGAGACCGGCATCTTCGGCGTGAAGCCGTAGCGCTTCACCATCGAGCCCCACGCCTCCTCGAGCATGCGCGGCACGTACCGCTCGAGGATCGGACGCTCCTGCTTGTGGTAACGGACGCGGAACGTCTGCCCCTCGACGGTCACGTACTGGCTGGCGATGTCCTTCTCGTAGAGGTTCAGCGTGTTGAAGACCCGGACGTTGAAGCGGTCCTTGTCCCACGCCTTCTGCAGCGAGGCGAGGCCGCTCTTCTCGTCGCCGCCGCGGATGAGGTTGAGCCCGAGCGTGGCGTGCGCCTTCGCGTCATGGGGATCGACCTGCGTCGCCTCCCCCATCATCTTCACGATGTCGTCGTAGCGATGCTCCCACTCCGCGAACTCGCCGACGATCTGGAAGAAGCGCGAGTACTCCGGGTTCAGGCCGAGCACCTTCGCCTTGAGGGCCTCGAAGCCGGCCGCGTCGTCCGCGAGGAAGCGGGCCGCCGCCTTGATCGAGAGCAGCTCCAGATCGATCGGGTTGACCTTGAGCCCGCGGTCGGCCGCGGCGTCCGCGGCGTCGATGTCCATGTCGCGAAGGGCGAGCCCGGCGCGCACGAAGAACGCCTCGGCGAGGTTCGGGTTCACGGTGAGCGCCTGCTCGACCTCGCTGTCGGCGGCGCCGAAGTCCATCGTGCTGTCGAGCTTGACGCGCGCCATCGCGACGCGGACGCGCGGATCCTTCGGGGCGAGCTTCAGCGCCTCGCTCACCACCTGCCCCGCGTGGCCGGGGTCGTACTTGTCGAGGAACAGCTCGGCCCGCCAGAGCAGCGTCTCCACCCGCTGCTTGCCGCCCACCTTCTCGGCCGCGTTGAACGCGTCGTTCGCGTCGCGCGCGCTCCGGAGCAGGTGGGCCGCCCGCCCGACCAGGGACAGCCCCTCCGCGTCGCTCGCCGT
The DNA here is from genome assembly GCF_002950945.1 of Sorangium cellulosum. Lineage (GTDB taxonomy): Bacteria > Myxococcota_A > Polyangia > Polyangiales > Polyangiaceae > Sorangium > Sorangium cellulosum_E. The sequence continues at coordinate 2,895,590 of NZ_CP012673.1, read as the reverse complement.
GATCTTGTCGTCGTTGTAGTCGTCGATGATCGTCATCAGCGGCGCGCGCGCCTCGCCCCGCTTGCCCGACTGGATCAGCAGCTCGCCCAGGAGCAGCCGCGCGCGCCGGGCCTCGTCCTCCCGCTCGACCTCGCGCGCCGCCGCGATCGCCTCGGTCATCTTCCCGCGGCGCGCGAGCGCCTCGGCCCGGAGCGGCGCGGCGGCGATCCGCGCCTCCTTGCCGAGCGCCGCCGCCGCCTTCGCGGTCTTCGCGGCGTCGTCGTAGCGGCCCGTGAGCAGCTCGATCCGGGCCTTCGCGAGCAGCGCCGCGGCGCGCTCCGTCCCGCCCTGGATCGCGGCGAGCGCCTTCTCGGCGCCCGCGTAGTCGCCCTGCGCGAGGAGCGCCTCCGCGCGCGCGAGCGACGAGGGCGGCTCGGCTGAGGCAGGAGCCTGAGCCGCACACGCGGCGGCCACGAGGAGAGCGGAGAGCGAGCGGCGGATCGAGTGGCTTCGCATGACACCCTGTGCGCAATGACGTGCGCAAGAACGAGCGCAAGAACGACCGGCGCCCGGTCTACCCGGGCGCAACCATCCTAGCCGAGAGGTGAAGGACCGAGCATGAGCGAGCGCCCGAGGGCGCGCCAGGGCCCGTCCCCGCGCGATCGTGGTATGCGGGGGGTCATGGCAAGCAGGCTCGCAGGGCAGGTCGTCCTCATCACCGGCGCGTCGTCGGGCATCGGCGAGGCGCTCGCCCGGGAGGTCGCCCGGCGCGGCGGCCGGCCCGTGCTCGCGGCGCGGCGGACCGAGCGGCTGGAGACGCTCGCGCGGGAGATCCGCGAGGCCGGCGGCGAGGCGCTCACGGCCCGGTGCGACGTCACGCGCGACGGCGACGTGGAGCGCGCCGTCGAGGAGGCGCGCGGGGCGTTCGGGCGCCTCGACATCGCCATCGCGAACGCGGGGTTCGGCGTGGCGGGGCGCATCGAGGACCTCTCGCTCGACGACATCCGCCGGCAGTTCGAGACCAACGTCTTCGGCGCGCTGCGCACCGTCCAGGCGGCGCTGCCGGAGATCAAGCGCGCGCGCGGCGGCCTCGCGCTCATCGGCAGCGCGAGCGGCTACCTCGCGGCCCCGGCGATGGGCGCCTACTCCATGAGCAAGTTCGCGGTGCGCGCGCTGGCCGAGACGCTGCGCGCCGAGCTCCACGCCGAGGGCGTCGCGGTCACGCACATCGCCCCCGGGTTCGTGACGAGCGAGATCCGCCAGCTCGACAACGCAGGCGCGCTGCGCGAAGGCGCCGTGGATCCGGTGCCGAGCTGGCTCGTCATGCCGACGCCGAAGGCGGCGCGGCAGATCATGGACGCCATCGTCGCGCGCCGCGCCGAGGCGATCATCACCGGCCACGCGAAGCTCCTGGTGTCGCTCACGAGGCTCGCGCCCGGGCTCGTCAGCGCGGCCGCCCCGAGGCTCTCGCGCAAGGTCAAGCGCCGGGACGGCTGACCCGCGCGAGGGCGGCCTACGGCGCGACCACGTCGAGCTCGCGCCGGACGAGCGCTTCCAGGGCGTCGATGAAGCGCGGCCGCGTGTTGACGGCCGGCGCCCTCTCCATCCGGGCGAGGCCCGCCTCCCGCGCCAGCACGATCGCCTCGACGTCGAGGTCGTAGAGGGTCTCGACGTGATCCGCGACGAAGCCGATCGGCGCGATCATCACGTCGCGCAGGCCGCGCTCGGCCAGCGTGTCGAACGTCGACCGGAGGTCCGGGCCGATCCAGGCGTCGCCCGTCATGCCCTGGCTCTGGAAGGCGACGAACACGGGGTTGCCGCGAGGCGCGATGCGGCGCTCCACCTCGGCGGCCATCCCGCGGAACTGGACCTCGTACTGGTCGCCCGCGTCGATGATCCGCTGCGGGAGGCTGTGGGCCGAGAGGATCACCGCCACCTTCGCCCGGCCCTCCTCGGGGAAGCGCGCGAGCGTCTCGTCGATCACCTCGACGAAGGCGTCGATCAGGGCCGGCTCGAGCCCCCACGCGGGCACGCACCGGAGCTCCAGGTCGCCGAGCTTCGCGGCCGCGTCGCGCACGACGGCGTTGTAGATGTCGACGGACTGCGGCGCGAGCGGCAGGGAGACGACGCGCCGCGCGCCGCGCGCGTGGAGCGACGCGAGCACCTCCGCCGGATACGGGCGCCAGAGCCGCCCCGCGATCGCCACCGGGAGCCCGAGCCGCGCGGCGAGCGCGTCCGCCTGGGCCTGCGTGATCCGCATGAGCGGCGAGCCGCCGATCGCCTCGAAGCGGCGCCGCACCTCCTCGAGCAGCTCCGGCGAGGCCGGCCGGCCGCGGCGGATGTTCGAGATGAAGGCGGGCAGGTCATCGAGACGATCCACGGTTCCGTGGCAGCTGAGAAGGACGGCGGTGGTCACGGCGCCACTCTACCTCGCCTTGGCGCGAGCGGCGGCGCGGGGCAGCCGGATCCGCCGCGGCCCGTCGGAAGCTCACTCCGCGTCCCAGACGACCACGACCCGCTCATGGCCGATGAGGCCATTTTCCTTGCGGGCCAGGTGCTGCGCGATGACCCGATCGCCCGCGGCGTAGATCCGCACCTCCGTGAACGCGAGACCGTCGTCGGTCTCGATGCCGTCGAGGATCTCCGTCGCGTCCAGCTGGCGCGACCATCCCGAGAGCGGATCGCGGAAGATCTCGTTCTTCAGGCGTTCCAGGATCGCAAGCCGTCCCCTGGTGACGTTGGGGTGAGCAGGAGGGTGGCGGCTGCTCACCTCCTCGATCACGGCATCCTCGGCGTAGATCCGGGAAAGCGCCTCGATGTCGCTGCTCCGCAGGGCGCGCGCGATCTCCTCGAGCAGCCCCTCGCTCACCTTCTGGGACGAATGTCGCATCCGCGCCGAGCCTTCCATACAGGCATGCATGGGACACGGCGGCGCGGGCGTCGAGCCCACGCCGTGACCGCGCCCGAGGTGGTGCAGACGCCAAGGATGGGCTCGCCGGGCCGACGCGCGCACCGGCGAGAAGGAACCGGTGAGACGTGGCGTTCGTGCGGCGGGCGGCGAGTTGCGCTGCCCGGACGGACGTGTTGAATAGAATAGGTTATGACGCAGCGCCGCACGGTCGTTCTCGCCGATCTCCACCTCGTGCGCCAGACGCCGCGCGACGTGACCGCCGACCTGGCCAGGTTCGTGGACGCCCACGCGGGAGCCCGGATCGTGGTGGCGGGTGACCTGTTCGATCTCTCGTCCGAGTCGCCCTCGATGCCCCGTCCGCGCGCGCTGCGCGAGGCGCTGTTCGCTCACCCGGCGGCGCGGGCGGCGTTCGCCGAGCACCTCGAGCGGGGCGGCGAGCTCTGGCTGTCCGGCGGCAACCATGACGCCGAGGTGGGCGCGCCCGATTTCCCCGCGGCGCTGGTGGAGGCGCTCGGGGTGTCCGGCGAGGCGCGGGCGCGGATCCGGACCACGCCGTGGTTCTTCCGCGAGGGGGCGATCCACATCGAGCATGGTCACCTGTACGATCCCGACAACGCGCCGGCGCATCCCCTCGTGGTCGGCGAGCGCAGCCTCGGCGTGCACTTCGTCGAGGAGTTCATCGCGCCGACCGGCGCGCACCGCTACCTGCAGGCGAACGACCAGACGCCGCTCAGCTTGTTCCTCTCGGCGTTCACCTGGTACGGCCCCCGCGCGCCCTACGTCATCTACCGCTACTTCCACGCGGCGATCGGCGCGATGCTGAAGAGCGGGCCGCTCTACCGCGCGCGCGGCGAGGCGACCGTGGGCGCCGCGGTGGTCGAGCGCTTCGCGCACGAGCTCGGCGTGCCCCGCGCGATGGCGGACGAGCTGCTCGGGCTCGCGGCCACGCCGACGCTCGAGAGCGCGGCGAGCACGTTCACGCGCCTCTACTTCGACCGCGTGATCGCGACCCTGTCGATGGGCGCAGGGATCGCGGCGCTCGGGCTCGGCGCGCGAGAGACCGGCGCCGCGGCGCTCGGGCTCGGCGCGCTGCTGATGGGCGGGAGCTGGGCGAACGGCCACAACCGGTACGCCGGCACGGTCGCCGAGCGGCTGGCCGAGAGCGCCGGCCGCGTGGCGAGGACGACGGGCGCGAAGCTCGTCGTGTTCGGCCACACGCACAAGGAGGCGCTCGGCGACGGGTACGCGAACACGGGCAGCTTCTCGTTCCCGCGCGCCGCGCCCGGCCGTCCTTACGTGGAGATCGAAGGGCCCCCGGAGGCGCCGCGCGCGGTCAGCCGCTTCTGGACAGCGAACGCCGCGGCGTAGCGCGGCAGCGCCTTTTCAGCAGGGCGCCGGGGGTTGTCGGGTCAGCTCCCGCTCGCGTGGGCCATGAGCGCCCCCTCGACGAGGTCGAGCGCCATCGGGATGTCCTCTTCCGGGATCTCCGGGGCGTCGCCGAGCATGGCGGCGAGCAGGCGCTCCCTCGGCTCGGGCCGCAACAGGAGCGGCCCGCCGCCGCACCCTCGGCACACGAGGCCGCCGCGCGCCGGGTCGACGTACGCCGACTGCGTCGCCTCGCAGGCGCGCCCGCAGCGCACACACTGCGTCAGCTCGATGCCCCAGCCAAAGGCGGCCAGCAGGCGCAGGCCGGTCTCCGCGAGCAGCGCCTGCGGGGACGCCGAGGGCAGCGCGTCGAGGCGATCGAGCAGCTGGTTCAGCTCGTCCCACACCGCCTGCTCGGGGGTCTGCGCCGGCGCGATCTCGCGCACCCAGCGCAGCGCGCGCCCGGCGACCTCGAGGCGCGCGAGATCCCCGGCGAGGCGCAGCCGCGGGCGCTCGATCGCGGCCTCGGTGAGCTGGGCGAGCTCGGCGCCGGGACGGAGCTCCACGGTCACGCGGAGCAGGTGCATCGGCTCCAGCGACGGGAAACGCTTGGCCGAGCGGCGCCCGCCGCGCGCGACGGCCGAGACGAGCCCGCGCACCTCGGTGAACAGCCCGACCAGGAGGTCGGCTTCACCAAAAGGGACACGCCGGACCAGCAGCGCCTCGGTGCGGAGACGCTCGGTCCGCGGGCGAACGGAGCGAGGCATGGATGAACCGAGGCCGCCGCGAACGCGCGACGGAAATTTGGCCCTCAGGCCTCGAAGGAGGTACTCGCCCCCGTCCGGGTGCGCTCCGACAGCTCGGGCGGCATGTCGTGGCCACGAGGCCGGAGCACGATGCTGAGCGCCAGCGTGAAGAGGATGAGCAGCAGCACGAACGCGATCGCGACCCCGAAGCGCCTGCTCTGGGTGCGGCGGGCCGGCGCCGCGATCGGCAGCGGTGTCACCAGCGCGATCCGGCGGCTCGCCGTGTACCGGGCCAGCACCTCCTCCATCGGGAGCGAGACGGCGCGGGCATACGCCTTCAAGAACCCGCGGACGAACACCTCGCCCGGCAGGTCGTCGAAGTGATCCGCCTCGATGCGTTCGATGGAGATCACGGGGATGCGCGTGGCGCGGGCGACCTCCTCCACGCTCATGGCTCGGGCCTCACGCGTGCGTCTCAGGTAGCGTCCGATCGACTCCATCCCATTCCACCCATCGTCATTCGGTCGTCACTCTACTCACCCCGAGAACCGTTCCTCAACCCCTAGCGCGACCCGAAGGTCCTTCTCGGGAGGCGCTTTGAGGGGCTTATTGCAACGTCTGTAGCTGTGCAGCGCAGCGCTGCCCCACCGGCGTCGTCGCGGCGATCTCACGGCACCGCTCGAGGTCGGCGCGCGCCTCGTCCAGAAACCCCCTCTTCTCGGCGACACGGGCGCGCGCATCGAACGCGTCCTGGAGCCGCCTGCACTCTGGCTGATCGGTCTCGACCGCCCTGGTGAACGCCTCGCGCGCGAGCTCCAGCTCGCCGCGCTTCTCGTACGCGAGGCCGAGCCGGTACTGGCCGACGCAGAAGAGCGGCTGCGCGGCCACGGCGCGGCGTAACGCGTCGATCGCCTCGTCGTTGCGGCCCTTGAGCAGGTACGCCCAGCCCAGGTTGCCCCAGGACTTCTCCGGCGAGGCGTAGAGGATGTCCTCCGTGAGCGGCTTGAGCACCGCGATCGCCTCGTCGTAACGCCGCTGGTGTACGAGGATAACCCCGAGGACGTTCTTCGCGTCCCGCATGTCCGGCTTCGCCTCGAGGGCACGGCGCGCCATCTTCTCGGCGCTCTCGAAGCGGCAGTCGCTCGAGCTCACGTCGCCCGCGCAGAAGCCGAGCAGGACCAGGGCGCCCAGGTAGGCCGCGTCCGCGTTGCCGTCGTCCAGCGAGAGCGCCTGCTCGACGTGCGCCAGCGCCTCGCGCAGGCGGCCGTTCTGGAACGCGTCGCGCGCGAGGTCGTACTCCGCGAGCGACCGCGTCTCGTTCGCCTGGGCCGCAGGCTGCGCGCCGCCGCACGCCGCCGGCAAGAGCGACACGAGCGACAGGACAACCGCCGCGCCGCGGATGCACCCCGCTCGCGTCGCTGCTGTCATGTGTCGCTGCGATGTCATGTACGTTTGGCTCCGCTGCTGAGCAATGCCGCAGCGCGGCAGCACGTCAGGATGGGATGTCACTGGCGTGCGGGGAACCCTGAGTAAACCAGGCCGCTGGTAACGTCAACCCGCGAATCTGCCCCGAAGACGCAGCGCGTCCCCGGGATCGCGATTCGAATTCCAGCCGGTGTCAGGTCGGCGTAGGATGAGGGCTCAGGCGCGCCCTGCCTGTCACTGCTCGCCGCGGATCTCGTCCTTGAGGCCGAGCAGGCTGAACAGCCTCCGCAGCGCGTCGATGTCCGGGATCTCGAGGCGCTCGTCGGCGACGCGCAGGTACTGGCCCTCGCGGAGCTGCTGCACGGCGCGCTTCACGGTGTCGACGTCGAGGCCGACGCGGGTGGACAGCTCCATCGGCGAGATCGCAAACGAGGCGGTGCTCGAGGAGGAGCCGCTCGCGGCGCGCGCCTGCTGCGCGAGCTTGAGGAGCGCGTTCACCACCTTCGACTGCGTGTCGGTGAGCATCATGATCTCGATCTGGTCCTCGGCGTCGCGGAGCCGGCCCACGAGCTGCTTGATGATGCGCAAGGCGACGGCCGGGTTGCGCTCGACGAGGTTCTGCAGGGTGCCTTGATCGAGCGAGAGCGCGGCGCCGCGGGAGAGCGCGATCGCGGTCGACCAGCGCGCCGCGCCGCCGAGGAGCGCAGACTCGCCGAACAGGTCCCCGGGCTTCAGGACCATCAGGCTGCGCTCGGCGCCGCGGACCTTCTTGATGAGGCGGACCCGCCCCTCCTCGAGCAGGTAAGCCTCGGTCCCGGGCTCGCCCTCGCGGAAGATGACGTCCCCCGCCTCGAAGGGGCGGCCGAACCGAGCCCGGAGCCGCTCGGGATCGGGGACCGACTCGGCGGGCTCCGGGCCGACGGCCGGTTCGTCGGGCTCGCCCGGCGCTCCGGCGGCGGCCAGCGCCGCGGCTGTAGACAGCGCCGCGGCTGTAGAAGGAGCGCGCGCAGGCTCCGCTGCCGCGGAGGGCGGCGGCGCGCGCTCCGCGTCGCTGGGGCTCGGGGCTCCGCGCTCGGCGTCCGGCGCGCCGCGGTCCCCTTCAGACGGGCTGGTCATCGGGGCGGAGTGTATCCCAGCTCGGCGGGCTTCGCGTCGGGCGCGCGCACGTAGAGGGGCTCGAGGAGCGCCGGATCGTGCTCGGCCGCCGCTCGCCCGCGCTCGCCGCGCGCGGCGGCGGCCCGGAGCCGGTCGAGCGCGGCGCGGCCGATCCAGATCGCGTCGGGGAAATCGAGCGCAGGGCTCCGCGCCGCGAGCGGCCGGAGCGCCTCGATCTCCTCGGCGACCGCGCCGACGACGACGATCCTGCGCCCCCCGGCGAGCGCGGCGATGGCGTCGAACGCCGCGTCGCGCGGCAGGTGGCGCGGCGGCGCGACCGGCGACGCCGCGGGCGCGTCGAAGGCGGCGAGGAAGACCTCCCCCTTCTTGGCGTCGATCAGCGGGACCAGCAGGTCGCCCGGGCTCGCCGCGCCCTCGGCGAAGGCGGCGGCGGCCATCGCCTCGAGCGACGTGACCCCCACGACCGGGACATCGAGCGCGAGCGCGACGCCCTTGGTCGCGGCGACCGCCACCCGGACCCCGGTGAACGAGCCCGGTCCGACGTCGCAGCCGAGCGCGTCGATCGCCCCGGCCGCGAGGCCCGCCGCGGCGAGCACCTCGTCGACGGCGCCGAAGATGCGCTCCGCGTGCCCGTGCAGGTCGGCGTAGGTCGTCGCCGCGAGGAGGCGCGCGCCGGGTGCGCCCGGCGCCGCTGCGGGATCGAGGGCGCCGCCCCGCGGCGCGGTCGCCTCGGCGTGGCCGTCCAGATCTCCGGCGTCGAAGAGCGCCGCGCTGCCGCGCGGGGTCGAGGTCGAGAGGGCGAGGAGCTTCACGGTGCGCTCGGGAACGTTGCAGCCGCGGTGCTGTCTGGCAGAACCACGGTCCACGGGCAACGGGCTTCCGCGAGGAGCGAGGGGCCGCGGCCCCTTCACGTGGGTCCCGAGGGCGGAGGGCGAGCCGATGCGCGATCAACGAGCGATGCTGCCGGCGCTCCTCGTGTCGGCGCTCGTTCACCTGGGCGCGTGGCGCTCGGCGAGCCTGTCGGCGCAAGAGCCTGCCAGGGGCCCTGTCCCGGAGCCGGAGGAGCGCGAGCCGATCGATCTCTGGACGGGGGCCACCGCGGCGCTGCCAGGCAGCGGAAGCGCCGCGCGGTCGGCCGACGCTCGCGCCGGGTCGGACGGCCCCGGAGCGGCGAGCTCGCCGGCGGAAGTCGCTCCGCCGGAAGCCGCCCAGCCGGAACCCGCCCAGCCGCGAGCGCCTGCGGCTCGCGACGCCAAGGCTGGCAGCGCGCGGGCGCAGCCGCGGGCCGCTGCGGCGCGGCGTGAGGCAGCGCAGCGGCCCGCCGCCGCGCCGCGCCCCAGGGAAGAGCGTCGAGCCCCCGCGGCGGCCGCGAACGCCGGCCGGCAGGCGCGCTCCGCCGCCGCACCGGCGAGCGACGACGCCGGCGAGGGCGGCCAGGGCGACTTCGGAGCGGCCGGCGCGAGCGCGGTGCGCAGCCTCGGACGCGCCTTCACCCGGGCGATTCCGCCCGCGTGCCAGGCGGATCCGGTCTGGGCGACGCTCCCGCTGGGGACCGCCGGCAAGGCGCGCTTCGTGATCGACATCGACGACGCGGGGCACATCGCGTCGTGGCGCCCGGAAGGAGAGGAGCCGCCCGCGCGGCACCTCGGCAACCTCGCGAAGCGGACGATCGCGCTGCTCGGGAGCGGGACGTTCGCCGTGTCGCGCGGGGCCGTGACCTCGGGGAGGCAGACGCTGGAGGTCAGCGCCGTCATCCGCGCCGGCGCGGACGAGCCGGCCGACGCGCCGGCCGATCTGGCGTGGCGCTTCGAAGGCGGCCGCGGCAAGGCGTCGTTCGCCCAGCCAGGCGGCCGCCAGGTGGATGTGGTCGTCCAGGTGGTGCGCACCGAGGTCGCGCGCACCGCACCTCCGGGATGAACCGCCGGACGCTCGGCGCACGCGAGCTACATGCCCGGGGTGGACGCTGCTACGTTACGCCGCATGGGAGCTTTGCCAGGCGCGAGGTGCCCGATCTGCCGCAAATCGGCGGGGCCCAGGCCCGACAACCCGGCGTTTCCGTTCTGCTCGCCGCAGTGCAAGCTGGTGGATCTCGGCCACTGGCTCGAGGGCAGCTACCGGGTGCCCGGCCCGCCCGTGTCCTCGACCGGAGACGCCGAGGGCCTGGAGCCGAGGGGACGGACAGACTGGCCAGACGGGAATACCCAGGAAGAGGACGAATGATCGCTCGCCGCGCGCTCACGCTGCTCACGGCCCTCGTGTCCGCCACCGCGGCGTCCACGGCGGCGGCACAGCAGCCCCAGCCGGTGCCGGGGGCCTCGCCGCAAGGCGCCACCTCGCCCGACCCGCCGAACCCTTACGATCCGTCGATGCAGGCCGGAGGGCTGGCGCCGCCCCCTCCGATGACCCCCCCCGACCCGCTGCCCGTGTCATCGGACGGCGGCACGGCGCAGCACCTCGACGAGTCCAAGAAGGAGGATTCGGGGCGCGGGCTCGAGATCGCCTGGCTGAACGTCGAGGGGGGCTACCAGAACGTCGGTCTCCAGACGTTCAACATCGACGAGGAGGAGCTCACGGCCGGGTTCATCTCGAGCTCGGCGAACGGCGGCGTCGTGGGCGCCGGCGTCGGTCTCCGGCTCCTGTTCTTCACGGTGGGCGCGCGCGGGCGGGTCGGGTTCTTCAACGAGTGGCAGCTCTTCAGCGCCGGCGGCGAGGTCGGCATGCACATCCCGCTCGGCAAGCTCGATCCACACGTCGATCTGGGCTTCGGCTACGCCGGCCTCGGCAGCTTCAAGAGCGCGGTGAGCGGCGCGGCCGACGCCATCGCGATCCGCGGCTTCTACGGGAGGATCTCGGGCGGGCTCGACATCTACCTGTCGCCGGTCTTCTCGCTCGGCGCGAACGCGAGCTGGGAGGTCCTCGCGCTGACCAGACCGGGCCTGTCCTCGCAGGAGATCGAGCGGATCCGGAGCGAGACCGCCGCCACCCCGCAGCAGGCCAAGGCCGATCTGCTCGCGGCCGAGGGCTCCAGCGTGGGCTCGGCGCTCGCCGTGACCGCCGTGGCCGGGCTCCACTTCTAGCGGCCGCGAAGCCGAGCGCCGTCGCCCTGCCCCCCGCGCCATGAACGCCGCCGCCGTCCTCATCTGGCTCGCCACCGTCGCCGCGCCGATCGGGGCCCTGTCCGCCGCCCTCGTGGCGTCGCGGCGCCTCTACGGCAGGCGCCGGTTCGTGATCGGGACCGCGCTGCTCGGCGCGCTCGTGTACCTGCCGGCGCTGCTGCTCGAGGGCTTCCTCCAGCGCTGGCAAGGGCTCGACAAGACCGCGGGCACGCTCGACGCGATCACGCTCGTCTACCTCTTCGTCGTCGCGGCGCCGCTGGAGCAGGGGCTGAAGGTGGCCGCGGTCGCGCCGATCGCCCGGCTGCGCCCCCTGGACGAGCCGTTCGACGGGATCGCCTACGCCGCGGCGGCGGCGTTCGGGTTCGTCTCGGCGCACAACGCCGTGTACCTGTGGGGCCGGCCGCTGCCATCCTTCGACATCGTGCGCGCCGTGCTCGCGGTGCCGGCGCACCTCGTCTTCGCCTCGCTGTGGGGGTACGCGCTGGGGCGCGAGCGCGAGCGCAAGCGGCCGCTGGGCGGCCGCCGCTTCAACGCCGCCTGGATCGGCGCGATGCTGCTCAACGGGGCCTACGACTACATCGTCTTCGCGTGCCGACCGGTCGCGCTCCTCGTCGCGGCGCCGATGCTCCTCGGCGTCGGCTTCATCGCCTTCCTCGCGGGGCGCGATCTGCTCCGGCGAGGCGCGTCCCCGCAGAGCTCGCGCCGCAGGGAGCGCCGCTTCCTCGCCCAGCTCGGGCCGCCGTCGCTCGGCTCGGTGCGCGAGGCGCTGCGGCGCACCGAACGACCGGTGACGCTCACCTGGATCGCCTTCGGCGCGCTCGTGACGGTCGGGGTGATGACGACCACCCTGGCCCTCGCGGTCGCGCTCGGGCACCGCTTCGGCGTCGACTTCGCCGCGGTGGATCGCGGCGACGCCTCGGCCGCCGCGGCGGCGCCGCTCCTGCTCCTCGTCGCGGCGGCGATCGCGGCCTTCCCTGTCTCCGGCTACCTCGTCGCCCGGGCCTCGTCCACGGGCAGCGTCCTGGAGCCGGCCGCCTCCGCGGCGCTCGCCATCCTGGGCTCGCTGGTGCTGCTCGGCCTGGCGGCGCCCGTCGCCGTCGTGTTCGCGACCGCGCTCGCCCCGATCGCGTTCAGCCTCGCGTGCGCGGGGGCCTGGATCGGCACGACGCGCTGAGCGCCGCGGCGCCCTGCGCGGCCGCCGCCCCCGCGACGCGCGGTGCCCAGGCCGTCAGGCCGTCGCCGCCTTGGCGCCGCCGTGATGCTTCGCGACCTCGTCCTGGAACTGCCGGAGGAGCTCCTGCGCCGCAGGCGAGAGGTTCCGCGGCACCTCGACCTGGACGATCACCTGGAGGGCGCCGCGGCCGCGGCCGTCGATCCGGGGCGCGCCCTTGCCCTTCACCGAGATCACCTCGCCGGGCTGCACCCCCGCCGGGACCTCGACGTCGACCGTCGTCTCGTCCGGCAGATCGAGCTTGATCGTGCTGCCGAGCGCGGCGTCGACGAACGAGATGGGCACCCGCGTGACGAGGTCGAGGCCGTCGCGCTCGAAGCGCTCGTCCGCGGCGAGATCCACGTCGACATAGAGATCACCGGGCGGCGCGCCCTGGGCGCCCGGCATCCCCTGGCCCGGGACCCGCAGCCGCTGCCCTCCGTCGATGCCGGCCGGGAAATTGACTACGACCTTCCGCGTCTTCTCGACCGCGCCGAACCCCTTGCAGGTGGCGCACGGCGTCTTGATGACCGACCCCTCACCCGAGCACTCGGGGCACGTCTGGGTGAACATCACGAAGCCGCGCGAGGTCGAGACCTGCCCCGCGCCGCCGCACGTCCCGCACGGCTTGCGCTTCGTCCCGGGCTTCGCGCCCGAGCCGGAGCACTCGTCGCACGCCACCGGCGTGCGCAGGACGACCTCGCGCTTGCACCCGAGCAGGGCCTCGCGCAGCGAGAGCCGCTGCTGGACCCGGATGTCCTGCCCGCGCGCCGGGCCGCCGCGCCGGCGGCGCTGGCCGGCGCCGCCGAAGCCGCCGAAGAACTCCGAGAAGATGTCCTGGAAGTGGGAGAAGATGTCGCCGTCGAACCCGCCGCCGCCCATACCCTCGAGGCCGGCGTGACCGAACTGATCGTACCGCCTGCGCTTCTCCTCGTCGGAGAGGACCTGGTACGCCTCGGTGGCCTCCTTGAAACGAGACTCCGCCGACGTGTCCCCGGGGTTCCGGTCCGGGTGGTACTTCAGCGCCGCCTGACGATAGGCCTTGCGAATATCGTCGGGCGTCGCGTCTCGCGCGAGGCCAAGAACTTCGTAGAAGTCGCGCTTTTCACTCATGAATGGTGGACCGCCGCGTCGATCCTGCCCGGATAGGGGGCATAGGCGCCGGCTGACCATAAGTCGTCGCCTGCGCCTGTCAACGCGTAATACAGCGTGAACGTCACGGCAGGCCGCGCTTCACGAGGCCTTCCGCGCGGGCGGAGGCGCTGCTACTGGCCCCGGCGCTGGAACGCGGGCGTGTCCCAGTCGGCGTCGAGCGGGGGGACGAAGCTCGCGCGCTCGCGCGGGCCCGGGCCGCCGCCGGCCGACTGCGCCTGCGGCGCGGCCCGGCGCGAGGTCGGGTACGCGACCTCCTCGTGACGGTGCGGCTGGCGCTGCGTCATCGGAGGAGCGCTCGGGGAGGAGCGGGCCGACAGCGGGCCGGCCGCGGCGGCGAGCGACGCGCCGATGGAGTGCGCGGTGGCGCGAGGCTGCGCGGCGCTCGCGAGCTGCTGGGGCACCTCCGCGACGAGGTGATCGAAGCCGGTCGCGATGACCGTGACCTTGATCATCTCCCCCATGTTCTCGTCGATCGTGGCGCCGAAGATGATGTTCGCGTCCTCGTGCGCCTGCTCCTGCACGAGCGTCGCGGCCTCCTCGATCTCGCGCATCCGCATGTCGGGGCCGCCGACGATGTTGATGAGCACGCCGGTCGCGCCCTCGACCGAGATGTCGTCGAGCAGCGGCGAGCTGACGGCCATCTCGGCGGCGAGCCGGGCGCGTCCCTGCCCCTTGGCGCAGCCGGTGCCCATGAGCGCGCGGCCCATGTTGGACATGACCGTCTTCACGTCCGCGAAGTCGACGTTCACGATCCCGTTCTGGGTGATGAGGTCGCTGATGCCCTTGATCGCCTGGTAGAGCACCTCGTCCGCCTTGCGGAACGCCTCGACGAACGAGAGGTCCTCGTCGCCCAGCGAGAGGAGCTTCTGGTTCGGGATCGTGATCAGCGTGTCGACGTGCTCCGCGAGCATGGCGAGGCCGAGCTCGGCGCGGCGCGAGCGCTGCTTGCCCTCGAAGAAGAACGGCTTCGTCACGACGCCGACGGTGAGGCAGCCCTCCTCGCGCGCGAGCTGCGCGATGACCGGCGCGGCGCCCGTGCCGGTGCCGCCGCCCATGCCCGCGGTCACGAACACCATGTCCGCACCCTGGATGCACTCCTTCACCCGGGTCACGTCCTCGAGAGCGGCCTTGCGGCCCTTCTCGGGATCGGCGCCGGCGCCGAGGCCGCGCGTGACGCTCGCCCCAATGTGGAGCTTGGTCGGGGCGAGGCTCGCGCCCAGCGCCTGGGCGTCCGTGTTGACGACGATGAACTCCACGCCCTCGAGGCCGAAGTTGATCATCGTGTTGACTGCATTGCCGCCAGAACCGCCACAACCGATGACCTTGATCCGGGCGTCGTACCCGGTGTGTTCGTCGGCAAACTCGATGGAGAAACTCATGAACTCCTCCCGGGGATGTACAGCTAGCCGCTCGGCCCGGCGCCGACCCTCGCGGAGGTCGAGCGGCGCGGAACCCTAAGTGAAACGAGGACGTCCTCGCTCCGGACGGCGTTCATCGGGGCGCCTCTTCCCCTTTGATGCCGTTTTGCAAACCCTCTTGACTCGACGTCTAGAAGAGCTCGCCGATGCGTCCTTCCGACCCTCTCAAACCCGATTCTCTAACAACTTTCTTCTGCGACGTCATTCTAGAATGCTGCTCGAAGCCAGTTCCAAAACCTCCCGCTCGACCTCTTTTCAATCGGGGTTTCTTCGATGATTTCGCGGCGCGCCTCGCGCTCACGGATTCTGTCGCGGCGGACGTCGACGCGGCCGACGTCGTGGACCGCCGGCGCGAGCACGCGCGCCTGCGCGAGAGCGTTGGCGCCGTACTGAACGAGGCCCACGCCGGTCGCGTACTGCGGGCCGGCGACGAGCTGCGTGATGCCGCGCACGCCGACCGGCACGCCGAGGCGCACCGGCATGCCCAGGATCTCCTCGGCGAACTCGGTCATGCCCTCCATCAGGACGCCGCCGCCGGTGAGCACCGCGCCGGCCGAGAGCTGCTCGAGCATGCCGGTGTCCTCGATCCGCTTGCGGATCACCGCGAAGATCTCCTCGACGCGCGGCTCGATGATGTCCGACAGGACGCGGCGCGCCGCCTTGCGCGGCAGGTGCCCGCCCACGCCGGGGACCTCGATCTCCTCGTCGTCGCCGACCATGCGGCCGAGCGCGCAGCCGGCGTTGCGCTTCAGGCGCTCGGCCTCGCCCATCGGCGTGCGCAGGCCGGCGGCGATGTCAGCCGTCACGTTGTTGCCGCCCGCCGGGATCACGCTGGCGTGCGCGATGCCGCCGTCGACGTAGAGGAGCAGATCGGTCGTGCCGCCGCCGATGTCGATGATGGCGACGCCGATCTCCTTCTCGTCCTCGGAGAGCACCGCCTCGGCGCTGGCGAGCGGCTCCAGGACCACGTCGGCGACGGTGAGGCCGCAGCGCTCCGCGCAGCGGACGACGTTCTGCACGCAGGATGTCGCGGCGGTGATCAGGTTCACCTTCACGCCGAGCCGGACGCCGCTCATGCCGACCGGGTCGCGGATGCCGTCCTGGTTGTCGACCGTGAACTCGCGCGGCAGGACGTGCAGGATCTGGCGGTCCGCGTCGACCGGGATGGCCCGCGCGCCCTCGAGCACGCGCTCGACGTCCACCCGGGTGACCTCGCCGCCCGAGACCGCCGCGACGCCGTCGGACTGCTGGCAGCGGATGTGGCTGCCGGCCACGCCGGCGTAGACGGTCCGGATCTCGACGCCCGCCATCGTCTGCGCGGCCTCGATCGCCTCGGAGATCGAGCGGACCGTCCAGTCGATGTTGCTCACGACGCCCTTCCTCAGGCCGCGGCACGGGACGTTTCCCACCCCGAGGATGGTGATCCCATCCGCGTCGATCTCGCCCACGACCGCCGAGACCTTGGTCGTCCCGATGTCCAGGCCGACGACGATCTCAGTAGTCTCCATCCGGCTCTTCATTGCGTGCACCACCTCATGCGGGGACGACGGGGACGAGCCCCGTGCGCGTGTCAGGCGGGCACGACGCTGCCATGAGCGCGCGGAACCGGCCAAGTTTTGCGGCTGTTCGGCGCGCGATCGCGCGGGGCGAGGAGAGGGCGGCGGCGATCATTTCATCCTCACCACGACGCGCTCGGGGTGGGCGTCGTTGTCGAGGAAGATCACCGACGCGTTCGCCTTCCGCTGGGCGAGCTCGGTGAGCACCCTGGAGGCCTGGCCGACCTTGTCGCGGTAGGGCGGCTGGCCGAGGTGGAGCGCGATCCCCTCCTTGCCGATGGTGACGACGACCGTGCCGTCCCGCTCGACGTGGAGCTCCTGGATCGGGTAGCGCCGCGCGACGCCGGCGCGCGCCATGTCCTCGACGACGTCGAGCAGGCGCCTGACCGCGATGACGACGCCGGGGCGATCCCGGGCCACCTGCTCGCCGGTGATCCCCGTGACGATCGGGAGGTCGACGGGGTCGTCCTCCGCGAGGGCCTTGAAGAGCTCGCCGTCGCGCGTCGCCAGGTAGAGCTCGCCGTCGATCGCGACCAGGGCCTGCGCCTCCCGCTCGACGACGCTGACGTGGACCGTCGAGGGGAGCTTGCGGGTGACCGTCGCCCTCTCGATCCAGGGGTCGGCGGAGATCGAGGCGCCGGCCAGCTCGAGGTCGAGCGTGAAGATGTTCTTGCCCACCTCGATGCCGCCGGAGCTCGCCACCTGCTCGGCGGTGCGGCGCTGGACGCCGTCGACGAGCACCGTGCGCACGGCGAAGCGCGGGCTCGACACGATGTAGCGGCGCGCGCCCCACGCGACGGCGGTCGAGGCGACGAGCACGACGGCGGCGCCCGCGAGGAGCTGCAGCGCGCGGAGGTGACGCGCGATCGGCCGCGCGGCGCGCGGCGCCCCGGGGGAGCCGCCGTCGCTGGCGGAGGGCCGCGGCGGGCGCACGGAGACGCTCGTCGCCGGAGGGGGCGGCGACTCGTGCGGCGGGGCGGACGCGCGCACGCGCTCGTTCTTCGGCGCCGGCGCCGGCAGCTCCGGCTTGGAGCCGCGCGCGGGCTCGGGCTTCGATCCGCGCGCGGGCTCGGGCTTCGATCCGCGCGCAGACGCCGACCGGGCAGACGGCGCGGCGGGCGGCGGCGCGCGGCGGCGGTTCGGCGGCGGCGGGGCGCTCGGGCGCTCGGTCATGAGCTGCCCTCCTGCGCGCGCTGCGCCTTCGCCTCGAGCCGCGCCTTGAGGTCCCGCACGCAGGCGTTCACGTCGCCCGCCCCGAGCGCGATGACCACATCGCCGGGCCGGACGATCTGCTCCAGGGCCTCCGCGAGATCGGCCTTGTCCGCGACGAAGCGCGCGTCGTGGTGGCCGTGCTCGCGGATCGACTGGACGAGGCGCTCGGCGGTGACGCCGGGGATCGGCGGCTCGCCCGCGGCGTAGATGTCCGTGACGAGCAGCACGTCGGCCAGGTTGAAGGCGCGCGTGAACTCGTCGAAGAGATCGCGCGTGCGGGTGTGCCGGTGCGGCTGGAACGCCACGACGATCCGGTGATCCTCGCCGGGGAACGCGCGCCGGGCGGCGTCGACGGTGGCGCGGATCTCGGCCGGGTGGTGGCCGTAGTCGTCGACGAGCGTGATGCCGCCGATGGAGCCGACGATGGTGAAGCGGCGAGCGACGCCGCCGAACGTCGCCAGCGCCTGCTTCGTGACGTCGAGCGGCACCTCGAGCTCGTCCGCGACCGCGATCGTGGCGAGGCAGTTCAGGACGTTGTGCGCGCCGGGCATCTTCACGGTGAAGCCGCCGAGCGGCTCTCCCCGGCGGTAGGCGTTGAAGCTCGTCTCGAGGCCGCGGAACTGGATGCCGCGCGCGGAGTAGTCCGACTGCGGCGAGACGCCGTACGTGACGTGGCGGCGGGGGATGCGCGGGAGCAGGTCCTGCACGTGCGGGTGGTCGAGGCAGAGCACGGCGAGCCCGTAGAACGGCACGCGCGCGGCGAACTCGACGAAGGCGTCCTTGATGCGCTCGTGCGTGCCGTAGTGGTCGAGGTGCTCGGGGTCGATGTTCGTGACCACCGCGATCGTGGGGGTGAGCCGCAGGAACGAGCCGTCGCTCTCGTCGGCCTCGGCGACAAGCAGATCGCCCGCGCCGAGCCGCGCGTTCGTGCCGAGCGCCGCCATCTTGCCCCCGACGACGACGGTGGGATCGAGGCCGGCGGCGCGCAGGACCGTGGCGACCAGGGAGGTCGTGGTCGTCTTGCCGTGCGAGCCCGCGATCGCGACGCCGTACTTCACGCGCATCAGCTCGGCGAGCATCTCCGCGCGGCCGATCGCCGGGATCCCGAGCGCGCGCGCCTCGGTGAGCTCGGGGTTGTCGGGCCGGATGGCGCTCGAGTAGACGACGACGTCGACGCCGCAGACGTTCTCGGCGCGGTGGCCGATGTCGATCCGCACGCCGAGCGACGTGAGGCGGCGCGTCGTCGAGCTCTCCTTGAGATCCGAGCCGGAGACCTCGAACTCGAGCGAGCGCAGGATCTCGGCGAGGCCGCTCATGCCGACGCCGCCGATGCCGACGAAATGGACGTGGCGAACGCGACCGCGGAACATCAGCCAGCCTCCTTCCAGCCAAGGACGGCGCCAGGCGGCGCGGCCTCTTCCATCGCGGCGCGGCGCGGCGCCTCTCCCGCGCGCGCGCGCTCGGCGCGGCCGCCGAGCGGGAAGCGCAGCGCGCGGTGGCGCGGGGCCCGCGCGAGATCGAGCAGATCCGCGGCGACGCGCGCCGCCGCGTCGGGCGCCGCGAGGGCCGCGGAGGCGTCCGCCATGCGGGCCCGGAGCGCCGGATCCGCCGCGAGCCGGGCGATCTCGCCCGCGAGGCGCGCCTCGGTGGCGTCGGCCTGCGCGACGGCGACCGCGGCGGAGGCGCGCGCCAGGGACTGCGCGTTCTTCAGCTGGTGATCGTCCGCCGCGAACGGGTAAGGAATCAGGACTGAAGGGCGGCCCACGGCGCAGAGCTCGGCGAGCGTCGACGCGCCCGCGCGGGCGATCACGACGTCGGCCGCGGCGAGCGCCGCGGCCACGTCGTCGATGAACGGGATGACGCGCGCGCGCCCTGCGAGGCCGAGCTCCGCGTAGAGCGCCCGGACGGCGGGCTCGCGATCCCTGCCCGTCTGGTGCACGACGTCGAGATCGACGCCGCCCGCACGGCTCGCCGCGATCGCGCGCGGCACGACGTCGTTCAGCGCCAGCGCGCCCTGGCTGCCGCCGAGCACGAGCAGGCTGAGCTTGCCGTCGCGCGGCGCGTACGGCGCGCGGGCGAACGCGCGCCGGAGCGGGACGCCGAAGAGGCGCACCGAGCTCGCGCGCAGCGCGCGCGCCGCCTCGGGGAACGCGATGTACGCGCGGTCCACGATCGGCGAGAGGAGCCGGTTCGAGAGCCCGAGGACGCTGTTCGGCTCCAGGATCGCGAGCGGCACGCCGAGCGAGCGCGCGGCCAGGGAGACCGGACCGCCCGCGTAACCGCCGAGCGAGAGCACCACGCGGGCGTCGAGCCGCTCGACGAGCCGCCGCGCCTCGGGCAGGACGCGGCCCGCGCGGGCAGCGCCGCGCACGAAGCCCGAGAGCCCGCCGCCGCGCAGCGGCAGGACGTGGAGCAGCTCGAGCGCGTCGCCGCGCTCGCCCATGACGCGCACCTCGATGCCGCGCGCCGTGCCGACGTAGACGACGCGCGCGTCGGGCGCCGCGGCGCGCACGGCGTCGCCCACGGCGATCATCGGGAAGACGTGGCCGCCGGTCCCGCCGCCGGCGATGAGCACGGTCGTCATGCGCTGCCCTCCCCGGCCGACGCGGCGATCACGGCCGACGCGCTCGGCGCGTTAGGGATCGGCGCAGCGCCCGCCTTGCCGCTCTGCTCGGGCGCCACCGGGGTCCGCGCCCGGCTGATGCTGAGCAGGATGCCGGCCGCCGCGGCGTTCACGAGCAGCGACGAGCCGCCGTAGCTGAGGAACGGCAGCGTGAGCCCCTTCGTCGGGAGGATCGCCATGGCGACGGCGAGGTTCGTCATCGCCTGCACGCCGAAGAGCGTCGCGATGCCGAACGCCATGAAGCTGCCGTAGTCGTCGTCAGCCTCGAGGGCGATCTTCACGCCGCGCGAGACGATGACGAGGTACGCCGCGCAGAGGCCGACGATGCCGACGAAGCCGAGCTCCTCGCCGACGATCGCGGACACGAAATCGGTGTGCGCCTCGGGCAGGTAGAGCACCTGGAGGCCCCGGCCGAGGCCGAGGCCGAAGACGCCGCCCGAGCCGAAGCTCATGACCGACTGGAATGGCTGGTAAGCGAGGTCGGCGCGGTTGTTGTCCATGTCCATCCACGCGAGGTAACGCGCGTAGCGGTAACCGCTGAAGCGCACGAGCACGGCGCCGGCGACCGCCAGCAGCATGGTGAACGCGGCGATGTACGGGACCCGCGCGCCCGCCACGAACAGGAGCGTGAACGTCAAGAAGAGCAGGATGACCGCGCTGCCGAAGTCGGGCTGCTTGAGGCAGAGGAGCATCAGGAGCCCGACCACGATGAGGTGCGGGAGGAAGCCGACGGAGAACGACTTGATGCGATCGGCCTTCTTCGACAGTGAGTAGGCGAGCCAGAGGACGATGCCGAGCTTCGCCATCTCGGCAGGCTGCACGTTGATCGGGCCGAGCGCGATCCACCGGTAGGCGTTGCCCGCCTTGTGGCCGAGCCCGGCCACGCAGGCGACGAGCATCCCGGTCACGGCGACGAGCACCGGGTACGTGAGCACCTTGATGCGCCGGTAATCGATGCGGCTCGTGATCCACATCGTGGCGATCGAGAGGGCCGCGTAGACGGCCTGGCGCTTGAGGAAGAACTGCGCGTCCTTGTAACGCACCGTCGCCTCGACGGCGCTCGCGCTGTAGACCATCACCACGCCGAAGCCGATGAGCGCCGTGACGACGGCCGCGAGCAGGGAGTCGACCGGGCCGGAGGGGCTCGATCTCACCCGCCAGAACGGCTGCGGAGCCGCCGCGGCGGCGTCCGCGTCCGCCTTGTCCTGCTCCGACGGGCCGATGTGCCGGTTCCTGGGCGCGTCGGCGCGCGCGCCGAACCCGCTCCACGTCGTCATGACGCCACCTCCCCGGCGGCCTTCTCGAGCGCGCGCACGGCGCGGACGAAGGCGTCGCCGCGGTCCTTGTAGTCGCGGAACATGTCGAAGCTGGAGCACGCGGGGCTCAGCAGCACCGCGTCGCCCGGCTGGGCGAGCGCGCGCGCGGCGAGGACCGCCTCATCCATCGAGCCGGCCCGCGCGATCGGCAGGACGCCGCCCGCCGCGGCGGCGATGCGATCTGCCGCCTCGCCGAGGACGACCAGGGCGCGCCCCCGCTCGCGCAGCGCGGCGACGAGCGGCGCGTAATCGCCGAGCTTGTCGCGCCCGCCCGCGATGAGGACCGCCTTCGCCTCGCGCAGGCCGGAGAGGGCGGCGACGGAGGCGCCGACGTTCGTGCCCTTGGAGTCGTCGTAGTAGCGGACGCCCGCGAGCTCCGCGACGAGCGCCGTCCGGTGCGGGAGCCCGTCGAAGCGCGCGAGCGCCTCGGCGATCGCGGTGGCGGAGGCGCCGAGCGCGGTCGCGAGCGCCACCGAGGCGCAGGCGTTCGCGAGGTTGTGCGCGCCCGTGAGCGTGATCCGATCCAGCGGGTAACGCGCGCCGGCGGCCCGGTCGATGATCGCGCCGCCCTCGACGGCGACGTCGGCGCGGGGATCACTCGCGCTGAACGTCACGACCCGCGCGCGGCCGCGCGTCGCCTGGCGGGCCACGAGCGCGTCGCCGAAGGGCACGACCGCGACGTCCTCGGGCGTCATGCGCTCGAACGGGTTGCCCTTCGCGTCGGCGTACGCCGCGAAATCCGGGTAGCGATCGAGGTGGTCGTCCGTGATGTTCAGCAGCGCGTGGGCGCGCGCGTGCAGCGTCGGGACCCGCTCCGCCTGGTAGCTCGAGATCTCCAGGACGAGCACGTCCCACGGCTCGTTCACCGCCTCGGCGAGCGGCGTCCCGAAGTTGCCGCCGACGAAGGTGCGGAGGCCGGCGCGCGAGAGCATCGCGCCCGTGAGCGCCGTCGTCGTGCTCTTGCCGTTGGTCCCGCCGACGAGCGCGATGGGCGCGGACACGAAGCGCGACGCGAGCTCCAGCTCGCCGATGACCTCGCGCCCGGAGCGCGCGACCTCGTCGAGCGCGGGGAAGGTCGGCACGCCCGGCGAGACGACCACGAGGTCCGCGCGCTCGAACAGCGCCGGGTCGTGCCCGCCGAGCGCGAGCGCGGCGCCCTCGGCCTCGAGGGCCGCCGCGGCGGCGGAGAGCCGCTCGCGCGGGGCGCCGTCGTTCGCGACGACGCGCGCGCCGCGCTCGATCAAGAGGCGCGCGGCCGCGACACCGCTCCGGCCGAGCCCGACGACGATCACTGTGCGTCCACGGACGTCCATCATGCCCTCAGCGCAGCTTCATCGACGCCAGCGAGACCAGCGCCAGGAGGATGGAGATGATCCAGAAGCGGACGATGATCTTGGGCTCCGCCCACCCCTTCTTCTCGTAGTGGTGGTGGATCGGCGCCATCAAGAAGACGCGCTTGCCGGTGAGCTTGAACGAGAGGACCTGCGTGATGACGCTGACCGTCTCGATGAAGAAGATCCCCCCGAGGATGATCGACAGGATCTCGTTCTTGGTGAAGACGGCGAGCATGCCGAGCCCGCCCCCGAGGGCGAGCGACCCGACGTCCCCCATGAAGACCTGCGCGGGGTACGTGTTGTACCAAAGGAAGCCGATCCCCGCGCCGATGACCGAGCCGCAGTACACCGACAGCTCGCCGGCCGACGCGATCGCCGGGATGTCGAGGTAGGCCGCGAGCGAGAAGTTCGCGATGGAGGCGCCGACGATGTACGCGAGGATGAGGTACGTCCCCGCGTTGATGATCACCGGGCCGATCGCGAGCCCGTCGAGGCCGTCGGTGAGGTTCACGGCGTTCGACGTCGCGACCACGACGAAGACGGCGAACGGCACGTAGACGTAGAGCGGCAGCTCGATCGGGTACTTCGAGAAGGCGACGAACGGGATCGACAGCCGCGTCCTGATCTCCGCCCAGTCCGGCGGGAGCTTGGAGGCGAGCAGGAACGTGTACGCCACGGCCGCGCCGCCGATGAGCACCTGGCCGATCAGCTTGTAGCGGCCGGGCAGACCGCCGCTGTTCTTCCGCTTGATCTTGAGGAAGTCGTCCAGGTAGCCGATGACGCCGTAGCCCGCGGTGACCGCCGCCGTCGCGAGGACGAAGGGGTTCCTGAGGTCGGCCCAGAGCACCGTGGGGAGCAGCAACGAGAGCAGGATGAGCGCGCCGCCCATCGTCGGCGTGCCCGCCTTGATCTTGTGCGTCTCCGGCCCCTCCGCGCGGACCACCTGCCCGATCTGCTTGCGCCGGAGCTCGCGGATGAACCACGGCGCGAGCACGAACGTCAGCACCATGGCGGTGATCGTCGCCATGATGGTGCGGAACGGGATGTAGCGGAGGACGTTGAGCCAGCTCAGCCAGCTGTAGTGGAACTTGAGCGGATAGAAGAGCTCGTAGATCACGCCGCACCTCCGTGGTCCTGCCGATCGGCCCAGGGCCGAGCGCGGCGCGCGGCGAGCGCGCGGCGCGCCTCGTCGCGGTCATCGAACGGGAGCGTGACGGCTCCGATGATCTGGTACGGCTCGTGGCCCTTGCCCGCGATGAGGACGAGGTCCCCCGGCGCCGCGTCGAGCACCGCGCGCTCGATCGCCCGCGCGCGGTCGAGCTCGACCACCACGCGCGCGCGCCCGGCGGCGAGCCCCGGCAGGATGGCGTCGGCGATCGCGCGCGGATCCTCGCTCCGCGGGTTGTCGTTGGTGACGACCGCGACGTCGGCGGCGCGCCCGACGGCCTCGCCCATCTGCGGCCGCTTCAGCGGATCGCGATCCCCGCCGCACCCGAAGACGCAGAGGACGCGCCCCTGGCCGAGGGCGCGGACGCTCGCGAGCACGCGGGCCAGGGCGTCCGGCGTGTGGGCGTAGTCGACGAGCACGATCACGTCGTCGTCGCCCGGCGTATCGCAGCGCTCGAGGCGGCCAGGGACCTGGATCGGCGCGGAGAGCGCCGCGGCGGCGTCGTGGAGGTCGAGCCCGAGCAAGTGCGCCACGGACAGGGCGGCGAGCAGGTTCGAGGCGTTGTGCGCGCCGAGCAGCGGGGAGCGGAGGGTGACCTCGCCGGCCGGCGTCCGGGCGCGGATGGAGATGCCGCCCGCGGCGTGCTCGAGCGCGACGGGGGCGATCTCCGCCGCGTCCGGGCCGGCGCCCACCTGCGTCGAGTACCGCGCGAGCGTCGCCGCGGGCGGACGCGAGGGCCCTCCCGGGGCGAGCATCTCGACGAGCTTCCGCCCGAAGGCGTCGTCGACGTTGATGGCGGCGGCGCCGGGCCCGAGCTCGACGAACAGGCGCGCCTTGGCCGCGGCGTAGGCGTCCATCGTGCCGTGGTAGTCGAGATGATCCTGGGTGAGGTTCGTGAACACGGCGACGCGAAAGCGGATCGCGTCGGCGCGCTTCGCGGCGAGCGCGATCGACGAGACCTCCATCACGAGGTGCGTGGCGCCGCGCGCGATCATCGCCGCCGCGACGCGGGCGAGATCGTCCGCCTCGGGGCTCGTGTGGGACGCGGGCAGATCGAGATCGCCGAAGCGGTAGCCGAGCGTCCCGACGATCCCGGCCCGCCCGCCGCACCGGTCGATGCAGGCCTGGACGAGGTGGGCCGTCGTCGTCTTGCCGTTCGTGCCGGTGATGCCGACGACGTCGAGCGTGAAGGTCGGGTGCCCGTAGACCACCGCCGCGGCCTGGGCCAGCGCGAGCGGCACGTCGGGCACCTCGACGCGCGCGACGCCGAGCGTGTCAGCCGCGCTCCCGCGGGCGACGACGATCGCCCGCGCGCCGCGCGCGACCGCCTCCGGGATGAAGCGCTCGCCGTGCGCCCGCGCGCCCGCGCGCGCGACGAAGATGTCGCCCGCGGCGACCTTGCGCGAGTCGAGGTGCACGCCCGACACGATCGTGTCCGCGGCCTCCGGCGGGTGGAGCGCGGCGCCCGGGAGCTCGCGCAGCACGTCGCCGAGGCGCATCGCGAACGCGGCCCCGGGAGCGGCGGTGTCGGTGGGCTCGCGCGCTGTCATGTGGGGGGCTCGAAGATGAGCTTCAGGGGCGAGCCCTTGGGCAACACGGTCCCGGGCGGAGGCTCCTGGCGCGTGAGCCTCCCCGTGCCCTCGATGCTCGGGTCGAGCCCGATCGCGGCGGCGCTCTTCACCGCCTCGCGCTGCGGCAGCCCGGTGAGATCGGGGACGCGCAGCTCCCCGCTCTTGAGCGGCGCGGACGGGGTGACCACCGCGGTCGTGATCGGCGCCGCCGCGGCGCGGGCCTCGCTCAGCACCTGGTAGGTGTTCGCCGCGATGTCCGCCCCGGACTGCTCCGAGATCTCCGACAGCTTCATCGGCACGCTCCCGCGCGGCGTGACGCCCAGGTACCGCAGCGCCATCTCGCCGACCCGCCGGAACACGGGCGCCGCGACCGAGCCGCCGCCGTAGGTGCCGCCCAGCGGCTCGTCGAGCACCACGGCGATGGCGAGCCGCGGCCGCTCGGCCGGGACGAAGCCGGCGAACGACGCCACGTAGTGCGTGTCGGTGTACCTGCCCGTCGCGGGGTCGATTTTCTGCGCCGTGCCCGTCTTCCCCGCGACGCGGAAGCCCGGGATGGTCGCCTCGACGCCGGTCCCGTCGCCCTCGGTCACCGCGACGAGCATCTCCGACATCATCCGCGCGATCGTCGCGGGCACCGCATCGCGGCGCACGCGCGGCGACGCCTCGGACAGCGTGACGCCCGTGCCGTCGGTGATCCGCTTGATCAGGATGGGCTCGAGCAGCCGCCCGCGGTTGGCGATCGACGCCATGGCCATGGCGAGCTGCAGCGTGGTCACGCTGATCCCCTGGCCGAACGCGGCCGCCGCGGTCTCGACCTGGACCCACGGGCGGCCGCGCGGCCGGAGCACGCCCACGGACTCGCCCGGCAGCGGCACGCCGGTGAGGTCCCCGAAGCCGAACCGGCGGAAGCCCTCGTACAGCCGCTGCTCGCCGAGCCCGAGCGCGATCTTCGCCGTGCCGATGTTCGACGACTGGGCGAGGATCTGCGGGAGCGTCAGCCACTTGTGCACGTGCGTGTCGTGGATCACGACGTTGTCGATCGCCATGTTCCCCTCCTCGCAGTAGATGGTCGCGCTCGGGGAGACGCTCTTCGCCGCGAGCGCGCTCGCGATGGCGAACACCTTCATCGTCGATCCCGGCTCGAAGCGATCGACCACGCAGCGGTTGCGCCGCGACCCCGGATCGCTCGACGAGTAGTCGTTCGGGTTGAACCCCGGGGCGCTCGCCATCGCGAGGATCTCCCCGCTCTCCGGATCGACCACGACGATCGATCCCCCGAGCGCCTCGTAGGTCTTCATCGCCGCCTGGAGCTCGCGCTCCGCGGTGAACTGGATCCCCTTGTCGATCGTCAGGTGGACGTTGTGCCCGGCGAGCGCCTGCTCGTCCTCGATCCCCTCGGAGAAGATGAGCCGCCCCGATCGATCGCGGAGCCCGCGCACCTCCGACGCGTTGCCGCGGAGCTCGTGCTCGAGGCTGAGCTCGACCCCCTCCTTCCCCTCCCCGTCGGTCGCGACGAAGCCGAGCAGCGGCCCGGCGAGCTCCCGGTTCGGGTAGAAGCGGCGCCCCTCGCCCTCGATCACGAGCCCGCGCACCGGGTAGCGCTGCGTCCGGGCCGAGAGCGCGCGGACGTTCTCGACCTCCTGCTCGGAGATGCGGCGCTTGAGCCAGGCGAAGCGGCGCCGCCGGCCGAGCTTCTCCGCGACGTCCTCGACCGGCAGCGAGAGCGCCTGCGCGATGCGCTCGGCGTACTGCTGGATCTGCGTCGGGATGTACTTCTCGTCGATGCCGCGGAGCATCTCGACCGCGTCCACGGAGACGCTGGGCACCTCCACGCTCTCGGCGAGCGGCGCGCCGTTCCGGTCGTAGATGGTGCCGCGCTTCGGCGTGATGTGGAGCCGCCGCTGGCGCTGCCGCTCCGCGAGGTCGTACCACGCGTCCCCGTCCTCGACCTCGATGCGGTAGGCGCCGGACACGACGCCGCCCAGCCCGAGCGCCATGAGGCCGCAGAGCAGCCCCATGCGGATGCGGATCCAGCGGGCGCGCCGGGGGTCGAGGTTCCTCATTCCTGCGCCTCGCTCGCGGGCGACGGCGCGCGGCCGGCCTCGCCGTCCGTCGACTCGCGCTCGCGCTCGCCGACCGGCGCGGTGTACCCGCGCACCGGGATGACGCGCTCGGGCGGCGGCGGCGTCATGCCGAGCAGCGTGCGGGCGACCATCTCCACGCGCTGCGGCGTCTCGTAGCTCGCGGCCTCGAGCGAGAGCACCCGCTTCACCTCGCGCAGCCGCGCCTGCTCGGCGCGCGCCCGCCCGAGGCGGTAGCCGAGGTCGACCGTTCGCCCGCGCAGCGCGAGGTGCACGACGAACGCCGCCACGGTCGCGGCGACCGCGAGCGTCCAGAGCGCGAGGAACGGCCGCTGCGTCACGTGAGCGCCTCCGCGCCGGAGACCCGCCGCGCCGCGCGGAGCTTCGCGCTGCGGGCCCTCGGGTTGCCTTCGATCTCGTCGTCGCCCGCGGTCACGGGCTTCTTCGTGAGCGGCTGCCACGTCTCCGGCTCGCGCAGCGCGCGCTTGACGATGCGGTCCTCGAGCGAGTGGAAGGAGATCACGGCGATCACCCCGCCGGGCGCGACGATCCGGGGCGCCGCGGCGAGCAGCGCCTCGAGCTCGTCGAGCTCTCCGTTCACGGCGATGCGCAGCGCCTGGAAGGTGCGCGTCGCCGGATCCACGCCCCCGATGCGCGCCGGCCCGACCGCGCGCACCACGGCGCGCCGCAGATCGAGCGTCGTCTCGAGCTCGCCGCTGTCGCGCGCCTGCTTGATGCAGCGCGCGACCCGCCGGCTGCGGCGCTCCTCGCCGTAGCGGTAGATGAGGTCCGCGAGCTCCTCGTCGCTGAGCCGCTCGATGAGCTCGAGCGCCGTCTCGCCGCGGCTCGGGTCCATCCGCATGTCGAGCGGCCCCTCGGCGCGGAAGCTCATGCCGCGGGCCGGGTCGTCGAGCTGCATCGAGCTCACGCCGATGTCGGCGAGCAGGCCGTCGACGTGCGGGACGCCGAGGGCGGCGAGGTGCCGCTCGATCTCGGAGAACTCGCCGTGGACGTAGGTCACCCGGTCCCCCATGCGGGCGAGCCGGGCGCGCGCGATGTCGAGGGCGCGCTCGTCGCGGTCGATCCCGATGACGCGCGCGCCGGGGGTCTCGAGGATGGCCTCGGCGTGGCCGCCGGCGCCGAGGGTGGCGTCGACGTAGATGCCCTGGCTGGAAGGTGAGAGGGCGGCGATCGCCTCACGTCCGAGGACGGTGACGTGCGGCGCGCTGCGCGGGCGCGGCGGCGGGGGGGGCAGGTGCATGGGGACTACATTGACGACGTTCATAGGCGGAACTGCTCCGCGATGGCGGTCTTGAAGCTCTGGAGCTCGGCCTCGTTCATCTGCTGGGCGGCCTTCCACCGCTCCGTCGACCAGAGCTCGATCGTCTGCCCCATCCCTGCCCACAGCACGTCCTTGGCGAGGCCGGCGTGCTCGCGGAGGGACGGCGGGATGAGGATGCGGCCCTGTTTGTCGAGGTCGCACTCGACGGCGGCGGACAGGTAGCGGCGCCGGAACGCGACGACGTTGGAATCGAACTGCGGCAGCGCGGCGATCTTGGCCTCCAGCTCTTCCCAGGCGCGCATCGGGTAGGCGTGCAGACAGGGGTCGAAGAGGGCCGGGGTGATGACCATGCGCAGGTCGTTCGCGGCCGCGAGCACGTCGCGAAAGCGCGAAGGGAGGCTCGTGCGCCCCTTCGCGTCGATCGCGTGCTCGAAGTGACCGCGAAACATCGTGCTCATCGACCCCAGCTCCGGCTGGCCCGTCCCGCCGAGGGCTTGGCGACGCGTTGCTCCACCGGGTGCACGCCGCGTCGTGACATTCTCTGCCACTTCTTCCCACGAAGCTCCGCCACGCTACGGAGGGAGGTGCCGAGTGTCAACAGTTTGGGAGTTTTCTGGACCTCATCCGCCGCCTATGTAGGGCATTTGCACACACAGTAATCCGCAATAAATTCGGGGAGTTCCTGCTCGACAAACGCAACGTGGGCCCGTGGGATGAAGTGGGGAGCACCTCGGGGGCGGTCGCGGACGGGAAATGACGAAGAGCGCAAGAAAGAAAATAAAGTATTAAATATTACCGATGCATACGCCGCAGCACGTATGTCTCGGGACGGAAGGGGGCCTCATGAGCCGGACGGACTCAGCGAGGCTGCATTCCCGGGGGAGGATCCCGGCGGGGAGCTTCGTGGTGGGGGAGAGTGGGGAGGCGCGTGGTGGGGGAGAGTGGGGAGGCGCGCCGGGGGTGCGATCCGCGGTGGGGGTCCCGCAGGTCTGGACCTGCCCCGCGATCGCCGTCGGGGGGTCAGCGGTGGGGTCGCGTGGGTCTGGACCGCTTCGGGGGGCTCAGGTGTGGGGGGTCACGTGGGTCTGGACCCACTCCACGATCGACTTCAGGGTGGTCCCGGGGGTGAAGACGCCCTTCACGCCGGCCTTCTGGAGGCGCTCGATGTCCTCGTCGGGGATGATGCCCCCGCCGAACACCACGATGTCGTCGGCGCCGTGCTTGCGCAGGGCCTCGATCACGGCGGGGAAGAGGGTGTTGTGAGCTCCGGACATGATCGACAGCCCGACGGCGTCGACGTCCTCTTGCACCGCGGCGGAGGCGATCATGTCGGGCGTCTGGTGCAGGCCCGTGTAGACGACCTCGAAGCCCGCGTCGCGGAGGGCTCGGGCGACGACCTTGGCGCCGCGGTCGTGGCCGTCGAGGCCGGGCTTCGCCACGAGGATTCGGACTTTGCGCTCTGCCATGATCGCGTCGATTACCGCCTGCCCGGTCCGACGTAAAGCGCGGCGCCCCGTCAGCGCGGCCTTCCCCACACGGGGCGCGCGCTTTACTGGGCAGCGAAAACGAAGGGGATGCTCACCGGGGTGGAGCCCGAGGAAGGAGGGAACCGCCAGGACTTGATCCGCGAGGCGATGCAGCTCGACAGGCCTGGGTAGTCCTTCTCCGAGCCGCTGGCCGAGGCGGACTGGACGGCGCCCGAGGCGCCGATGACCACGGAGGCCGTGACCCGGGCGGTGCTGGACGCGTTGCGGGCGCGCGCGTCGAGGGCGGGCTGCCAGCAATGGCGCCGGACGCCGGGCCGGTTCGTCTCGACGACGCCCGAGATCTCCCCCTGCGTGAGCTGGCTCTGACCGGCGCCCGAGCCCTGGCTGCCCGGCCCTGACGCGGGGCCGGGGACCCCGGCGCCGAACCCGGACCGGTCGAAGGGCGCCGGGGTGCTCGAGGCGACCGGTTTGTCCGGCTGGGTGCGCTGGCCCGTTGCCCCCGGCTTGCCCGGCGCGACGACCTCCGCCTGGGGCGATGTGGTCTCGGCCGGCGGAGGAGCTTCCGGCTCGACGCTGGGCGGAGGCGGGGGCGCCGCCGTCGGCAAGGCGACCGGCTGGCTCTGCGCCTGCGGGGCCGTGACGATTTGCACGGGCTGCGGCCTGGGAGAGAGCAGGACGTAGGCGGAGACGCCGCCGAAGGCGGCGGCCATCGCGATGAAGGCGTACGCGATCGGGCTCATGCCCGAGCGCCGCCTCGGCGAGACCGTCTCCACCAGGCTGGCCGGCGTGGCCACCAGGGGGGCGGGCTCCGCGCCGGGAGTCAGGCCCCCCGAGGGACGAACGACGCTGGGCGCGGTGGGCGGCGCCGGCGTGGGCCTCGACGACGACTCGGCGGGGGGGGCGAGCCTGTTGACGGCGAAGGGATCGGAGAGCACCTCGCCCGGCGCAGATCCCGCTGTGCGCGCCTCCGATACGCTGCCCGGGCCGGCTGGCCACGCAGCGGGCGTGCTCCTCGGAGCCGGTGCGTTCGTCCCAGCAGGGCCGCTCCCGGCAGCGGGCGCGCTCACCGCTGCGGGCGCGCTCACCGCTGCGGGCGCGCTCACCGCTGCGGGCGCGCTCACCGCTGCGGGCGCGCTCACCGCTGCGGGCGGAACCGCGGTGACGTGCGGAGCGGACGCAGGCTGCGGGGCCGCGGCGGGGCTCCCCGCCGAGAAGGCGGCCACCGAGCCTGCAACGGCCGGCGGCGGTGCGTTCACGCCGGGAGGATCCGGCTCGCGCACCGCCGCGCGCGCGGGGGCAGGTGCAGGCGCGAGCGGGGGGACCCTCGCCGAAGGAGGAGGGGTGGCCCTGGCAGCAGGATGGCCGGGAGGCTGACCGACGGAAGAGATCGTGCTGGTGCGGCGCGCGGGAGCGGCCACGCGGGTGGCCTGGGCCTGGGTGACGATCTCGAGCAGCTCAGGGAAGTTCTTCAGCGGCAGCCACTCGTCGAATCCCTCGCGCCAGACCAGCGAATCGCCGTCCACGGCGCCTGCCAGCGCTTTCTCCCGGATGACGGCGAGCCGCACCGGGCCGAGCGGGACGCCCCCCACCCCGACGTACCAGTCCTCGCTCGACGTCGCGCGCACGGACGGCGCCTTCGAGAGCGGCCGATCCTCGGACATCGTTCGCTTGAAGGCACCGGCGATCCCCGTCGGCGGCGCGGGCTCTGCCCCGCGGGCGACGGGCGCCGCTGGAGCGGGCGCCGCCGCGACCGGAGCCGTCCGCATCGGAGCTGCCGGAGCCGGCGCTGCCGGGGCCGGCGCCGCCCGGAAGGGCGCAGCCGGAGCGGGCGCTGCCCGGACGGGCGCCGCCGGAGCGGGCGCCGCCGGGGCCTGCGCTCCGGAGGACGGCTGGGCCCGCGCTTCCGAGGACGCCGGCGCGGTCGGCCCAGAACGAGGGCTCGCTGCCGGGCGCGCGACCGCCCCGGGAGCGGAGCGCGGGGCGACCGCAGGGCGAGGCGCGCCATCCGGGCGAGAGACCGGCGGCGACGCCGGCCTCGGCGGCGGAGGCGCCGCGGCCTGACCGAGGGGCGCGGCCCCTGGAGGCCTGGCGGCCGGCTTCGGGCCCCCCGCGGCGCGGGCGTCCGCAGCCGGCGCCCCCGCCATGGCGGTCGCGGCGGCCGCCGGCGCGTCCTCGCTCGGCGGGGCGAGGTGTACGTCGTCGATCGCCGCGCGCGGCGGCTCGGCCGGGAGCGCCTGCGCCACGGAGCTCTCGGTGACGCTCGCGCTGACCTGAACGAGGTGCCCGCACCGCCGGCACTTCATGCGTACCATCTTGCCGGCGACCTTCTCGTCCCCGATCTGGTACTTGGCCTTACAGTTATCGCAGATGAATTTCATCCGTGGGACGCGCCTGCCGGTGGAATCGGCGAAGTCTACGACAGCTTGGCCCCGGACGACACAGGGAGGCGCGGTCAGAGCAGCCCGAGCAGGTGCTCCTTGATCGACTGCCGCGTCGGATCATCGGGAGCGACGCCCAGCGCGCGCTCCCACGTCTCGATGGCTTTGTTGCGGAACCCCGCCTTCTGGTAGAGCACGGCGAGGTTCTTCAGGGCCGGGAAGTGCTTGCCGTTGATGTGGAGCGCCGTCTCCAGCTCCTGGATGGCGTCGTAGAGCTGCCCCTGCTTGCCGTAGAGCAGGCCGAGGTGGAAGTGCAGCCGGTAGGCGAGCGGGTCGATCGCCGTTCCTTCGCGCAGGTGCCGCACGGCCTTGTCGAAGTCGCCCGCGCGGTACGCGGCGATGCCCGCGGCGAGGAGGCGCTCGGCCTCGGCCGAGATCCGATCCTGATCGCCGCGGATCGAGCGCGCCTGGAGCGCGTTCTCCACCGCGGCCACGACATCGGCGACCCGGAAGGGCTTCTCGATGTAAGCCTCCACGCCGTAGCTCGACTTCAGGTCCTCCGCGAACCGCCACCCACGGTAGACGGCCGAGATCATGATGATCGGGATGTGGCCGTAGCGCTGGGTGCCCTTCATCCGCCGGGCGATGTCGAAGCCGTGCACCTCCGGCAGCATGGCGTCGAGGATCATCACGTCGGGCGGATTCTCCTTGACCATGCGCAGGGCGAGCAGCCCTCGGTCCGCCTCCTCGACGCGGTAGCCGCGCTCCTCGAAGATGCGGCGGAGCAGCTTCCGGATCTCCGGCTCGTCGTCGACGACGAGGACCGTGGTCTGATCGCCCTGGGGCGCCTTGCCGGTGCCCGTGGGGAGCGACTCGACGACCGACAGATCGCGGTCCGCGGTGCCGAAATCCGTGTCCGTCAGCTCGTCGGCGGCAGCGGCCCTCCGCATGGCGTCGTCGACCACGAGCGGCGGGCCGGCCGAGGAGATGCGCGCCGGCGACGCGGCGGCAGGTGGGCTCGGATCGTCGGAGAGGTCGGCGAACGAGATCTCCGCGTCGTCGCGCGGGCGCTCCGGCGCGGGTCGTGCCGGCGGCGCGGCGCTGGGCGCAGGCGCCTGGGCGGGCGCGGGCGGCGGCGCGACCGACGCCGCCGCGGGAGACGCCGACGGGGCCGCGGGAGCTACCCGGCGCGGCGCGGGCGGCGCGGGCGGCGCCTCGGAGGCGGCCGCCGGCGCGGCCCCGAGCCCGGCGCGCTTCAGCACCTCGGGCGGGCACTTCGCGCCCACGTAGAACGGCTCGCCCTGCTCCTTCATGTCGTAGGCGGCCGCGATGGTCCGCACGAGCGGGCCGGCGAGCGCGATGTACGGGAAGACGCGCTTGCCGGTCACGAACTCGAGCTCGTCGATCACCTTCTTGTCGGCGGGCGCCGCCATCGCGACGAGGATGCGGTCCTCGCGGACGAGCACGGGCAGGAGCTTGTGCTTGGCGGCGATCTCGCGGGGCAGGATCGAGAGGTCGCTCAGCTTGATGCAGACCTGGTTGAGATCGATGCCAGGAACGCCGCTCTGCTCGGAGAGGGCCTTCAGCGCAGCGACCTCGGAGACGGTGCCGCTCTCGATGAGGTTCGTGGCGAGGGGCACGCCCTTCGCGCGCGCATCGAGGAGCGCCTGTTCGAGCTGGGGCTGCGTGACCGCCCTTTGCTGCAGGAGGATGCGTCCGAGCGGCTTCTTGTTGGCTTCTTGCGTCATTCCGCGGGCCGACTGCAAAGGCTAATGGACGGGGAATGCGCGGGCAAGCACGCGACTTGCGCCGGGACGGCCGTCCGGCTGGAACGACCGATCCGGGGCCCTCCGGCCAGCGCCTCGCCGGCGGCCTGGACCTCGGGCCAGGTCGAGCGCCGCCGAGGCGCCGCCCGGGACGCGGCGGCACGAACGCACTGGACGGCATCGGCGGCGAGAGCTCCCCATCCGCTCAGAGTACCCCGGACCCCCGTCGGCAGCGCGCGGGGCGCGCCGGCGCACGCGGGCGCTGCCCTCGCTTTTGCGCCAGCAGTGTGCGTGCGCGCGCGCACGCGCACGCCGAAGGAGATGATGTAGGTCACCCGCTCGCACCGAGCGCGTCGAGCCACGCGCGAGCGAACGCCGCGTACCTCCCCTCGACGATCGCCGCGCGCGCCTCGCGCATGAGGCGGCCGTAGAGGTGGAGGTTGTGCTCCGTCAGCAGGCGCAGCACCAGGATCTCGCCGGCCATGTAGAGGTGCCTCAGGTACGCGCGGCTGTAGCCCCCTGCACACGTGGGACAGCTGCAGGTCGGGTCGAGCGGCGACGGATCGTCCTTGTAGCGCGCCTGCTTGATCACGATCTTGCCGTGCTGCGTGAGCGCCTGCCCGTTGCGCGCGTTCCGGGTCGGGAGCACGCAGTCGAACATGTCGACCCCGGCGGCGACCGCGTGGATCAGATCGAGCGGCGTGCCCACACCCATGAGGTAACGGGGGCGCGCCCGATCGAGGTGCGGGGCGATCTGCGCGACGGCCTCGTGCATCAGCGCGATCGGCTCGCCGACGGAGAAGCCGCCGAGGGCGAGCCCGTCGAACGGCATCGCGGCGAGTTCCTCCGCGTGCGCGAGGCGGAGGGCCACGGAGGTGCCGCCCTGCACGATGCCGAAGAGCGCCTGGGTCGGGCGCTTGGCGTCGAGGCAGCGCTTCCCCCAGCGCGTCGTCAGACGGCAGGCCGCCTCGACCTCCGCGCGCGGCGCGCCGCCGGGCGGGCACACGTCGAGCTGCATCGCGATGTCGGCCCCGAGCAGCCCCTGCACCTCCATGGCGACCTCGGGCGTGAGCGCCTTGCGGGCGCCGTCGAGGTGCGAGCGGAACACGAAGCCGTCCTCCACGAGCGTGCGCCGCTCGGCGAGCGAGAAGGCCTGGAACCCTCCGGAGTCGGTGAGCATCGCGTGCGGCCAGCGGGTGAACGCGTGCAGGCCGCCGAGCTGCGCGACGAGCTCGGGCCCCGGACGCAGCCACAGGTGATACGTGTTGCCGAGGACGATCCTCGCGCCGGTGGCGGCCACCTCGCCGGGCGTCAGCGTCTTCACGCTCCCCTGGGTGCCGACCGGCATGAACGTCGGGGTCGGCACCTCGCCGTGCGGCGTGGTGAGCACGCCCGCGCGGGCGTGACCGTCCCTCGCCAGCTCGGCGAAGGCGAAGCCGGGCGTCGGGCTCACGGCGGGCCCTCCCCGCGGATCAACATGGCGTCCCCGTACGAGTAGAAGCGGTAGCCGGCGTCGATCGCCGCGCGGTACGCAGCGAGCGTGCGCTCGCGGCCGGCGAACGCGAACACGAGCGCGAGCAGCGTCGAGCGCGGCAGGTGGAAGTTCGTCAGGAGCGCGTCCACGACGCGGAAGGAATGACCGGGCTGGATCAGGAGGCGCGTCTCTCCCGCCTGCGGCCGCACGTGGCCCGCGCGCGCCGGATCGGCGGCGCTTTCCAGGGCGCGCACCGCGGTGGTCCCGATCGCGACCACCGGGGCGCCGCGCGCGCGCGCACGCGCGATCGCATCGGCGGTCGCCTCCGTGACCGAGTAGACCTCGGCGTGCATCGGGTGCCGATCGAGATCGTCGGCGGTGACCGGCTGGAACGTACCCAGGCCCACGTGCAGCGTGACGCTCGCGATCTCGACCTCGTTCGCGCGGAGCCGCTCGACGAGGCCGGGCGAGAAGTGCAGGCCCGCGGTGGGCGCGGCGACCGCGCCGGGGACGCGGGCGAAGATCGTCTGGTACCGCTCGCGATCGGCGGGGTCGTCGCCGCGGCCGAGGTAAGGAGGGAGCGGGACGTGGCCGATCGCGTCGATCGCGGCGGCCACGGTCAGCCCCGCGGGCGACGAGAGCTCCACCGTGAGCACGCCGTCCTCCGCGCGCGCCAGCACCTCCGCGACGAGCGCGCCGTCGTGCCCGAGGTCGATCGTCGCGCCCGGGCGGATCGGCTTGGACGCGCGCCCCATGGCCTGCCAGCGCTCGGGGCGCGCCGCGGCCTCTTGCGAGGGCGCGGAGCGCTCGCCCCCACCGGCCGGGGCCTCCTCCAGCCGGCGCAGCAGGAAGATCTCCACCTGCCCGCCCGTCCCGCGCTTCTTGCCGAACAGGCGCGCGGGCACGACCTTCGTGTCGTTGATGATGACGAGCGCCCCGCGCTCGATGTACCGGTCGAGATCGCGGACCGCCGCGTGCACGACGTCGCCGGCGGCGCGGCTCCGATCGACCACGAGGAGCCGGGCCCCGTCCCGCTCCTCGGGGGGCCGCGACGCGATCAGCGCTTCAGGAAGTTCGTAGTCGAGGAGCTCGCAGCGCACGCCGCGCTACTAGCACGACGCGGGCGTGAGCACGTTCGTCTCGGCGCGGAGGAAACGACAGATCTCGCCCACCTTGTAGGGCTTCGGCACGAAGGCCACGGCGCCGCAGTCCGTGCGCTCGACCTGGCGCGCGGAGAGGTGATACGCGCTGGAGAGCACGACCCGCACCCTCGGGTAGGCACGCCGGATCTCGCGGGCGAGCTCGAGCCCGTTCAGGTCGGGCATCATCAGGTCGATCATCGCCACGTCGATGGGGGACGCGCCGAGGATGCGGAACACTTCCTGGGACGAGGCGGCGAACGCGACCTCGAACCCCTCGACGCTTAGCCCAGCCGAGAGAGCGCGACGCTGGGAATTCTCGCCGTCCACGATCAGCATGCGGGCCATTAAGCGTCCTCCTGCGGCCATCGCCGCCATCTCTACGCCTGAGCTACCTAGCAATCGCCGGGCCAAGCTGCGAAATTGTCCCGATGCGGTTGCTGACGCCGAAGTGAAACAGATGAGCACATTCTACAGCAGCTGACCCATTGCACTAAGGCAAATCCCGATCTCTTGACATTGCAGAGATGCAATCCATCGTGGGCTAGCTGTCTTGATTCATTGCCGAGTCAGGTGTGTTGCTCAGCCTGGCGGGCAGCCACAGCACTGTGGGGAGAGCGCCCGGGAGCTCGGCCGGATGACCACGACAGCTCAGCTCGGTGGGCAGCGACCGCGCAGCGGCGAGGGCTCTTCAGCTCAGCCTGGCGGGCAGCAACCGCTCGACCGGGGGAGCGCGCGGCGGATCACGCCGGCGGGTACGTGATCGTCAGCCGGGTCATCTTGCGCCAGAGGGTGGTCGCGCTGATCCCGAGCACCTCGGCGGCGCGCTCCCGGCTGCCGTCGCACTCTCGCAGCGCCGCCTCGATCGCCTGGCGCTCCGCGCAGTCGACCACGTCGGCGAGCAGCCTGCCGCCGCCCTCGGCCGGCCGCTTCGGCTGCACTGCGGCGGGGAGCACGTCGTCGACGCTGATCATGCCGCCGCCCGAGAGGGCGACGGCCTGCTCCACCATGTTCTCCAGCTCCCGGATGTTGCCCGGGAAGTCGTACTGCATCAGCGCCTCGACGACGCCGTCCGCGGCGCGCGCGCGGCAGCTCATCTTCCGGTTGTACTTCTCCAGGAAGAACTCCCAGAGGATGGGGATGTCCTCGCGCCGCGAGCGCAGCGGCGGGAGCACGAAGCGCGCGACGTTGAGCCGGTAGTAGAGGTCCTGGCGGAACCGCTTCTCCGCCACCGCGCTCAAGAGCTCCTGGTTCGTCGCGGCGATGATGCGCACGTCGACGTGGATGGGTTTGTTCTCGCCCACCCGGCGGATCTCGTTCTCCTGGATCGCGCGGAGCAGCTTCGCCTGGAAGGTGAGCGGGGTCTCGGCGATCTCGTCGAAGAAGAACGTGCCGCCGTCGGCCTCCTCGAACAGGCCCTTCCTCGCCGAGATCGCGCCCGTGAACGAGCCGCGCGCGTGGCCGAAGAGCTCGCTCTCGAGCAGCGTCTCGCTGATCGCGGCGCAGTTCACGGGCACGAACGGGCGGTCCGCGCGCTTGCTGTTGGCGTGGATGGCCTTGGCGACCAGCTCCTTGCCGGTGCCGCTCTCGCCCGTGATGAGCACCGTCGCGTCCGTCGGCGCGACCTTCACGATCCGGCCCAGGACCTCGCGCACCGCCTGCGAGCGGCCCACGATGTTCTCGAACCGGTAGCGCTCCTTGAACTCGCTGGCGAGCAGCTGGACCTCCCCGGTGAGCTTCCGGTTCTGGATCGCGCGCTCCACCTTCACGAGCAGCTCCTGCTCCGAGAACGGCTTCTGGATGTAGTCGAACGCCCCGAGCCGCATCGCCTCCACCGCGCTCTCGATGGTGCCGTACGCGGTCATCACGATGACCTCGGTGTTGGCGTTCGACTCCTTCACCGCGCGCAGGACGCCGATCCCGTCGAAGCCGCCCATCCGCAGGTCGGTCAGCACGGCGTCGTACGCGCCCTTGGCGCCGAGGTCGGCCCCCTCGCTGCCGTCGGCCGCTTCATCGACCTCGTACCCGGCCCCACGCAGCATCATCGCGAGCGTGGTCCGCATGTTCCGCTGGTCATCGACGACAAGAATCTTCGACATGGATTTCCCCCGCCGCGCTCGCCCCCTGGCTCAGGGAGAGCGGCGCGACGATCACGACCGACGCGCCGAGATGGCGCGTAGCCGCGCGAGCGCGGTCGTCCGCGGCGTCTTGGACATGCGTCCAGCGTATCGTACGTCAAGCGCGGCCCCCGCCGCCAGGCGGGCCGCGAGGCGCACGCCGGCGCGGAGGTGGTCCCCCACCCCGCCCTAGTCGCGGATCTGCTGGGAGAGGTAGGCCGTCTCGCCGAGCTTCTCGATCAGCCCGATTTGGGTCTCGAGCCAGTCGATGTGCTCCTCCTCGGACTCGAGGATCTTGGCCAGGAGCTCCTCGGTGGTCCGATCGCCCTTGTCGCGGCAGAGCACGATCGCCGTGTTGAGCCGCTTGACCGCGTGGTACTCGAGCTCGAGGTCGCTCTTCAGCTGCTCCGGCACGGTCTGCCCGATGTGGAGGGTGTCCAGGCGCTGCAGGTTGGGCAGGCCTTCCAGGAAGAGGATGCGATCGATGATCGCATCGGCGTGCTTCATCTCATCGATCGACTCGGCGCGCCCATGGGCGGCGAGCGTGACGAAGCCCCAGTTCGCGCACATCTTCGCGTGCAAGAAGTACTGGTTGATCGCGACGAGCTCCCCCGCGAGCACCTCGTTCAACGCCTCGACGATCTCTTTCGCACCCTTCATCGGACCCTCTCGCGCTCGTTGCCCCTGCTGCTGCCCGCCCTTGCAGGCGGAGCGGCGCCGGCTGCAGCGCCGGCGCCCAGGTCAAATGCGCAAGGTCTGCGGAGGTACGCAAGGAGTTTCGAAGGAGGAGGGCCGCAGAGCCCCCACGCCCGCGGGAGCCCTCGTGCGGCCAGAGGCTGCCTGGAGAGTCAGGCAGCGCTGGAAACCGGCGCCATCACCAGGCGGCGCGGCGCGGGCGCGGCCTCGCCATCGCCGACGAGCTTGGCGATCGTCGGCTCACAGGAGCCGCACCGCGTACCGGCGCCCGTGCACTCCATCACCTCCGCCACGGAGCAAGCCCCCTCGTTGATCGCTTCACGAATCTCTCGATCGCAGACGCCCATGCAGAGACAAACGTACATGCGGCAGACCCCCGGCTACGAAAACGGGTAGGATTGATATTGAACATAGCTTTCAATATCGATGCGTCAAGCAGGAACGTCCTGCCGGGATCTGGGCGCACCAGGGTCTGCGGGATCTGGGCGCATCAGGGGTCGAGGGGGGAGCCGCCGGAGGGCGCGGCGGCGGGGCGTGGCGGCGGGGCGCGGGGCAAGGACGCCCCGCGGCGGCGTCACATCGTCAGGCCGCCGTCGACGTCGATGCAGCGGCCGTTGAAGTACTCGCACTCGATCACGAAGCGCACGGCCTGCCAGATGTCCTCGGGCAGGCCGATGCGGCCGACGGGGATCATGGCGACGAGGGCGTCGCGCGCCTTCGCGTTCATGCCCTGGGTCATGGGCGTCTCGATCATGCCGGGCGCGACGGCGCCGACGCGGATGCCGAACGGCGCGAACTCGAGCGCCCAGGTCTTCGTGTTCGCGGCGAGCGCGCTCTTCGCGGCGGTGTAGTTCGACTGGCCGCGGTTGCCGTGGCGCGCGATGGAGCTGATGTTGACGATGACGCCCTTCTGCTCGGTCTCGACCATCTTCGCGACGACCTCGCGGACCATGAGCGTGGCGCCCGTCAGGTTGACGTCGATGACCGCCTGCCACTGCGCGGCGCTCAGCTTGGAGACCGCGCCCGTCTGGCGGTCCTTCCTCACGAGCAGGCCGTCCCGCAGGATGCCGGCGTTGTTCACGAGGCCGTTCAGGCCGCCCATCGCGTCGTGTGCGAAGCGGACGAACGCCTCGACCTCCGCCTCCGCCGCCACGTTGAGGGGCCGCGCGTGGATCTTCCCGCGGAGCCCCTGGCTCGCCTCGACGAGCGACGCGAGCCCCTCCTCGTTCACGTCGCCCGCGGCGACCTGGCCCCCGAGCTCCGCGAGCCGCAGCGCATAGTGGCGGCCCAGCCCCTGGGCGGCGCCTGTGACGACGAACTTCGTGTCCTCGAGTCGCATGATCGCACTCCTCCGATCGATCGCTCCCGACCGCTGTCTGGAAGGCTCCGTCTACCACGAGACGGCGGGCAGCATCGCGGCCCGACCGAGCCGCCGCGCGCTTTCCGCTAGCCGCTTGCGCCCGTGCGCAGCGATGTTATTCAGCGCCCATGAGGTCGATCGCGCTCGCCGCCGCCGTGTGCGCCGGCGCCCTGACGCTCGCGCCGGCCTGTGACCGCGGCGCGCCCCCTGTCCCCGAAACCTCCGACCCCACCGGCAAGGACCTGGTCGTCGGCGCTGTGGTCGCGGCCACCGAGAAGAGCGGCGGCGTCCGCCTCTACAAGATCGTCGAGGTCGAGGACATGCCCGAGCCGTTCGGGCGGGACCTGCACATGATCGCGTACGAGCCCAAGGCGAAGACCTTCCAGGAGGCCGCGGAGCTCCGCCGGAAGGGAGGCATGACGGTCCTGCACGATCACATGATGGTGCGGCTCGTGAACTTCATGAAGCGCGACCACCGGGTGATCAGCCACGAGCCGATCAGCGACGAGGAGCGGGCCCCGTACGCCAAGTCGCTCAACAGCCGCCAGCGATGACAAAGGCCGGCGACGGGCCCGCGGCGCAGCGGCGTCAGCGCTTCGCGCGGAGCAGCTCGCCCAGCCGCTCGATGGCCTGGCTGTGCAGCCGGCTCGCCCAGCTCTTGCTGATGCCGAGATCCTGCGCGATCTGATCGAAGCGCTCGTCGTCGAAGTAGTGGCGCTCGACGAGGGCGCGCTCGCGCGCGGGGAGCTCGCGGACGGCGTGGCGCACGGCCTCTGCGAGCTGGGCGCGCGAGGCCCGCTCCTCGGGGCTGTCGGCGGCGTCGGGGACCGCGGCGACGTCGCCGTGGGCCGAGAGCAGGCCGAGCGCCATCGCGGCGGCGTGCCCGGCGAGCAGGCCGCCGAGCCGCGCGGCGTACGCCTCCTGCGTGGCAGGCGCGTCGGCGTCGTCGTCGGCCGCGCGCCCCTCCGCGAAGCGCGCCGACGCGGCGAGCGCGCTGGCGCGCGCGGCCGCGGAGCGCCACCGCGTCTCGCGCCGGAGGGCGTCGAA
The DNA here is from genome assembly GCF_002950945.1 of Sorangium cellulosum. Lineage (GTDB taxonomy): Bacteria > Myxococcota_A > Polyangia > Polyangiales > Polyangiaceae > Sorangium > Sorangium cellulosum_E. The sequence continues at coordinate 2,853,542 of NZ_CP012673.1, read as the reverse complement.
GATGGCCCACCGGATCTTCCTCGCGGCGTACGCGGCGAAGGTGGACCGGCTGGGGTCGTACGTGCGCACGATGTCGGGCAGCGCCGGGTAGCCCAGCGCGACGAGGTCCTCGACCGGGACGCGGCGGCCGAGGCGACGTGCGATGCGCCTCGCGACCAGCTGGAGCTGGACCTGCCCCTCCTTGAACAGGGGGTCTTCCGGGGCGCGCACCGTCACCCTGCCTTGGCGCGCCCCGGCGCGCCGGCGCCGACCCCACCGAACGCCCGCTCGCCGCTCTCGTCGACCTCTCGCGGGTGCGCGCGCCGGAGCAGGCGCATCGCCTCCTCGTCGTGCTGCAGGACCTCCGCGAGCTGCTCGCGCATCCACGCGACCTCGTGCGCCGGCAGGCGGTTCACGTAGGGCGCCACGGCGGCGTCGACCTGAGCGGCGATCCAGGGGTCATCGAGGAGCGAGGCGTCCATGGACGGCCATTATATCCGCCCCGGGAGCGCCGTCATCCGGCGCGGGACCCCGTCATCCGGCGCGGGACCCCGTCCTCCGGCGCGGGACGCCGTCATCCAGCGCGGGACGCCGTCATCCAGCGCGGGACGCCGGGGAGCGCGTCGCGGCGGCGTCACTTCGCCGGCGGCGAGGCGTTGAGGCAGGCGTCGAACGCCTTGACGGTGCGCGCGTCGAAGGCGCACTGGAGCGACTTCGGGTGCACGTGTTTGCCGACGTTCTGCTCGCACGCCCGGGCGTACTGCGCGCCCAGCGCGGCCGCGTCCGCGTCGATCTTCCTCTCGGCCTCCCCGCGCTGCTCCGCCGTGAGCTTGGCGCTCATCCCCGCGACCTGCTCCGAGCGCGTGAGCTCCGTGAGCTGCTTGCCCAGCTCGACGCAGTCGCCGTGCATGAGCGCATAGTCGTCGGGCACGGAGTCGTCGCGCCGCGGCGAGGCAGTCGCCCCCCACGGCGTCGACGCCGCGGACGGCGTCGACGCCGCGGGCTCTGCCTCCTTCGGCTCGTCCTCCAGCGCGGCCTCCGGCGCAGGCGCCGCCGGCGGCGAGGGCTCGGGTTGTTCGGCCGGGGGCGGCGGAGCCCCGGCGCATCCGATCAGCGAGGTCGAGAGGAGACCGGCAAGCAAAGCAAGATTCCTCATGAACGTGAGGGTTGATCGGTTCGCGCCGTCTGTCCATGCCGTGCCGGCCGCGCGGCGCGGCACAGAGAGCGGCGGAAGAAAAGACCATCGTGGACGTATCGATCGCTGCGCAGCGTCCTGCGCTGCGAACGACGCTGCGCCGCGCAGGACGCTGCGCTGAACGCGACGGAGCACGCGCCGCACGGAGGCGCGCTCGGAAGAGATCAGGAACAGGAAGAGGAAAACCTCTGGCCCAGGAGAAGGCGGGCCGCGGGCGGTGCGCGGCCTACTCGACGCTCAGAAGGGCGCGGGACAGGTCGAAGCCGGCGGCGTCGTGGTGGTAGACCACGCGGAGCACGCGGCCGCGGAGGAGCTCCCTCGGGACCGCGCCCATCGCCCGGCTGTCGAGCGAGGCGGCGCGGTTGTCACCCATGACGAAGAGGTGGTCGTGAGGCACGACGACCGGCCCGAACGCGGCGAGATCGCGCTCCCCGGCCGCGTGCGCGACGCCGCCGAGGTGCTCCACCATCGTGCCGTCTCCGAGCTGCTCGAGCGGCTGCGCGAAGCCGTCGACGTACAGGACGCCCTCCCGGAGCATGACCGTCTGGCCGGGGAGCGCGATCACCCGCTTGACGAGGAGGGTAGAGCCGCCCCGCGGATCCGCGAACAGCACCACGTCGCCAACGCTGGGCCCGCTGCGCTCGAACACATAGCCCTCCGCGAGCGGGACGCGGAACCCGTAGGCGGTCTTGTCGACGAGGATGCGATCGCCCGGGGTGATCGTCGGCCACATCGAGCCGGTGGGCACGTGGTACTGGTCCGCGAGGGTCGAGCGGCCCAGCGTGAGGATCGCGAGCGCCGCGAGGATCTTGAGGAGGCCGCGCCAGGCCGGCGCGAGCGTCTGGAGGGCGCGCCGCGCGAGCGCGCGGTCGGGTCGCGGCAGGAACAGGCCGGCCTTCGCGGGCTCGAGGCACGCGGTCGCAGCGTCCACCGCCGGCCGGGGGGAGCCGGGCTCATTCATCGCACGCGGGGCTAGCATCCCCGCTTCGGACCAGCCAGCTTCGCGGCATGCACGGCTGTACTTCATCGACGGCATCATCCTCCCAAGTCCTGGGCCGCCTCACGCTCTGCGGCTCGATTTCGCGTCATCCGGTATCGACAGGGGCCGCCATGCACCTCGCCGGCTACCGCGCGCTGGGGCTCGACTTTACTTATATCCCGTTCTCGGTGACCGATGTTGAAGGCGCGACGCGCGGGATGCGTGCCCTCGGAATCCGCGGCCTCGGTGTGTCGATGCCCTACAAGCAGGCGGTAATTCCGCTGCTCGACGAGATCGACCCGGTCGCAGCGCGGATCGGGGCGGTCAACACGATCGTCAACGACGAAGGGCGCCTCAAGGGGTACAACACCGACTGGATCGGCGCGGTGCGGGCCCTCGAGGAGGTGGCGCAGCTCGGAGGCGCCCGGGTGCTGCTGCTCGGCGCCGGCGGGGCCGCGCGCGCGGTCGCGTTCGGGCTCGCGGAGCGCGGCGCGTCCGTCACGGTCGCGAACCGCGACCTGGACAAGGCGCGGCAGCTCGCGGCGGCCATCGGCGGGGCGGCGGCGCCGCTCGACCGCGAGGCGTTCTCGGCCGACCACGACGTCCTCGTGAACGCCACCTCGCGGGGCATGGCCGACGTGGACCCGCGGAGCCCCGTCCCGGAGGAAGCGCTCCGGGAAGATCTCCTGGTGATGGATATCGTCTATAAACCGATGCTCACGGAGCTAGTGGAAGCGGCGCGACGGCGCGGCGCGACCGCCGTTCACGGCGGGAGGATGCTCCTCCACCAAGCGGCAGAGCAGTTCCGGCTGTACACCGGCCGTGAGCCGCCGCTCGCCGCCATGGACGAAGCGCTGCGCGGCCAGCTCGGCTGACGCGCGCGGCGGCGGTGGCGACCTTGTGCTGCTTCCAGGCGGCCACGCGCGGCGTCCGCGCTTGCGCGCGGCGGCGTCCGCGCTTGCGCGCGGCGTGGGCGCTTACGCTCGGCGCTCGGCGTGGGCCACCACCGACGTCGGTTGTGCACCTCGCGCGCCGGTCCGGAACCATGGCGGGGGGCGAGCGCCACGCGTAGGCTTCTGGCGATGATCTCGTTCGAGATACGCGCAGCCGTGACCGGAGACGAGGAGCAGCTCCTCAGCGTCGCGCGCCACCTGAACTCGGTCAACCTCCCGAACAACCGTGACGCTATCCACGAGATCGTCGCCGAGAGCCACCGGAGCTTCAGCGGGGCGATCCAGGATCCCCGCCTCCGCCAGTACGTCTTCGTGCTCGTCGATCTGACGAAGGGCGGGAAGGGCGCGATCGTCGGAACGTCGATGATCATCGCGCAGCTGGGGCGGCGCGGCGTCCCTTACATCTATTTCGACGTGCTCGATGAGGAGAAGTACTCGGCCACGATCGACAAGCACTTTCACCACACCGTGCTGCGCATCGGCTACTCGTACAACGGCCCGACGGAGATCGGCGGACTCGTGCTCATGCCGGACTACCGGAAGGGGACTGACAAGCTCGGTACGATGATCTCGTATGTCCGGTTCCTCTACATGGCCGCTCGCCACGATCTCTTCCAAAGGGAGATCCTCGCGGAGCTGATGCCCCCGCTCGATCCGGACGGGACAAGCCACCTGTGGGAGGCGCTCGGGCGCAAGTTCACCGACATGAGCTACGCCGAAGCAGACCTCCTTTCCAAGAAGAACAAGGAGTTCATCAAGGCGCTCTTCCCGGAAGGGACCATCTACGCCTCGCTGCTGCCCGAGGACGCGCAGCGCGTGATCGGGAAGGTCGGGGCGCAGACGCGGGGGGTGGAGAAGCTCCTGCGCCGCATCGGCTTCCGTTACGCCCACCGCGTCGATCCGTTCGACGGCGGACCCCACTTCACCGCCCACATGGACGAGATCTCCCTCGTGAGGGACACCCGGAAGGCCAGCGCCGGCCGCCCGATCGAGCCGAGCCCGTCGGACCCGAAGGGCATCCTCGCGCTCGAGCACCCCGAGCCGCCCTACTTCCGCGCGGTCGCCGCCAGCTTCCGCGATGAAGGAGAACGCGGCCTGGCCATCGCCGAAGACGCCTGGGAGCACCTTTCCCTACAGCCCCTCACGCCGATCTGGATCCTCCCGATGCCGTGACCGGCGCCGGGCGCGCGACGCCCGGGGCGGTCCGGAGCGGACGATCGGGTCGCCTTGCATTGTCACAATTCTGTTGCTACAGAATTAACAGAAGTTATCGCAGGGGGTTCGTACCGCCATGACCCTGGGATTGGACCTCGATTTCGGGCGTTTGCCCACGCTGGAGCGGAGGGCGCTCTGGCCCGGGACGACGAAGCAGAACGACGGACGCGGCGCGGAGCAGGGGCCCGCGGCCGGGGGCAGCGCGGGCGCGGAGCCCGGGCTCTCGGGGCGGGAGCTGCGCATCGCCGCCGCCATCGCGGAGGCGGCGATGCCGCCCGGCCGCTTCCTCGGCGGCGCGGGCGCCGAGACCGCCAGCCGCCTCTCGGGGTGGCTCTCCGCGATCCCGCCGCACCTCGGGCAGGGGCTGCGCGCGGCGCTCTGGGCGCTGGAGCTCGCCCCGGTGCCGATCCGGCTCCGGCCGCTGTCGGCCCTGCCGCTGGAAGAGCGAATGGAGGTGCTCCGTGGCTTCGAGCAGAGCCGCACGCGCGCGCTGCGGGCGCTGCTCAAGGCCGTGCTCACGCCGCTGCGGTTCCTCCACTTCGACCGGCCCGAGATGTTCAAGCACGTGGGCTGCCGCTACGAGCTGCCCACCGTCCGCGACGAGGAGCCCCGGTGGCTCGCGCAGGTGACGAACGGGCGCGAGATCGAGGAGGACCTCGAGCTCGAGTGCGAGGTCCTCGTGATCGGCACCGGGGCCGGCGGCGCGGCCGCCGCCTACGAGCTCGCGTCGCGCGGGCACGCGGTGCTCATGCTCGAGGAGGGCGACTACCACCGCCGCTCGAGCTTCACCGGGCGGCCGGCGCGCGCGTACCGGGACATGTACCGGGACCACGGGCTCGACGTGGCCCTGGGCAACGTGGCGATCCCGGTGTTCGCGGGGCGCGCCGTCGGGGGGAGCACCGTGATCAACTCGGGCACGTGTTACCGGGCGCCGGAGCGCACCTTCGCGTCGTGGCGCGAAGGGATGGGGCTGCCGGCGGAGTTCTCATCCGAAGGGCTCGCTCCTTATTACGAGCGGGTCGAGCAGATGCTCCAGGTCGCCCCGGCCGACCCGCTGCACCTCGGGGCGATCGGGCCGATCATCCGGCGCGGCGCGGAGCGGCTCGGGTACCAGCACGGGCCGCTCGTGCGCAACGCGCCGGACTGCGACGGGCAAGGCCTCTGCTGCTTCGGCTGCCCCACCGGGGCGAAGCGCTCGACCGACGTGAGCTACGTGCCCGAGGCGCTGAAACGAGGGGCGCAGCTCATCACGGCGGCGCACGTCAGGACGATCGACATCGTGGCAGGCCGCGCGCGGGGGGCGACGGCGACGCTCGGCAGCGACGTGAGCGCCGCCGGACGGGCGAGCAAGGGCACGAGGCGGCGGCCGCGGCTCGTGGTCAGGGCGGAGGCCGTCGTGGTGGCCGGAGGGGCGCTCATGACGCCGCTGCTCCTGCGCCGGAGCGGGGCGTGCCTCCCGAGCGGCATGCTCGGCAAGAACCTCTCGATCCACCCGGCCTCGAAGGTGATGGCGCTCTTCGACGAGCGGATCGATCAGTGGCAGGGGATCCCGCAAGGGTACCAGATCGACCACTTCGCCGACGAAGGGCTGATGTTCGAGGGGGGCTCGCTCCCGTTCGACGTCGCCGCGCTCGCCGTGCCCTGGACGGGGCACCGCTACACGGAGCTGATGGAGCGGTACCCGCACCTCGCGACGTTCGGGTTCATGATCAAGGACACGAGCCGGGGAGAGGTGAGGCCCGGGCTCGGCGGCTCGCCGCTCGTGCTCTACACGATGAACCAGGAGGACACCGCGAAGATGCAGCGCGGGATCGAGCTGCTCTGCGAGGTGTTCCTGGCCGCAGGGGCGCGGCGGGTGCTGCCGCTCGTGGCCGGGTGCGACGAGGTGAACAGCCCCGCGGACCTGGAGCGGCTCAGGGCGCGGCAGATCAGGGCAGGAGACCTGGACGTGGCCGCGTTCCACCCGCTCGGGACGTGCCGCATCGGGGTCGATCCGCGGTCGTCGTGCCTCGGGCCGGACCACCAGGCGCACGACGTCGCCGGGCTCTATGTGTGCGACGGGAGCGCGATCCCCTCGTCGCTCGGCGTGAACCCGCAGATGACCATCATGGCCATGTCGCTCCGCGCGGCGCAGATCATCGGGGAGAGGCTCTCCACCTGACGCGCGGCCCCGGGCAGATGCGCCGGGGCCGGGCGGATCAGGAGCGGCGGCGGCAGGCCGGCGCGGGGTGGTCGACGCCCGCGCTCGTCAGGCCGTCGCCGGGGTCGCCTCGACGGCGGGGAGCGACCGCGGCTCTTCCTTGCGGCGATCGCTCTCGATGCGCCCGTCGCGCATCGTGACGACCCGGGGCATCGACTCCGCGAAGACGAGGTTGTGCGTCACGACGATGATCGTCGTGCCGTGCCGGCGGTTCACCTCGAAGAACAGCTCGTGGATCGAGCCGCTCGTCGTCGTGTCCAGGTTGCCGGTCGGCTCGTCGGCGAGGATCAGCTTCGGCGACAGGACGAGCGCCCGCGCCAGCGCCACGCGCTGCTGCTCGCCGCCGGACAGCTCGCCCGGCCGGTGCGTCGTGCGCGCCGCGAGGCCGACCTCCGCGAGCAGCGCCTTGGCGAGCGGCTCCATCTCGCGCCGCGTCTTGCCCTGGATGAGGCCCGGCATCATCACGTTCTCGAGCGCGTTGAACTCGGGCAGGAGGTGGTGGAACTGGAAGACGAAGCCGATCGTCCGGTTCCGGATCGCCGCGAGCCGCGCGCTCGAGAGGCCGGTGAGCTCGTCGTTGCCGAGCCGGATCCTGCCGCTCGTCGGGAGGTCCAGCGTGCCGATGCAGTGGAGGAACGTGCTCTTGCCGGCGCCCGACGGGCCCACGAACGCCACGACCTCGCCCTGGTTGATGACGATGTCGAGCCCGCAGAGCACGTGGAGCTCGTGGCCCATGTGGACGAACGTCTTGCGGAGGTCTTCGACGACGACGAGCGGAGTGGACATGGGGTGATTACTCGTAGCGGAGCCCCTCGACCGGGGAGAGCTTCGAGGCGGCGCGGGCCGGGTAGAGGGTGGCGATGGTGCAGATGAGCATCGCCGCCACCGCGACCATCGCGTAGTCGGCGCCGTTCACGTTCACCGGCAGCCGGTCGATGTAATAGACGTCCGGGTCGAGCCGGACACCGAACCAGGACAGGCCCGTGCAGACCGCCAGCGCGGTGCCGACGCCGTAGACGGTGCCGATGGCGCCGATGATGACGCCCTCGAGCATGAACACGCGCATCACCATGCGATCCGAGGCGCCGAGCGCCTTCAGGACGGCGATCTCCTTGCCCTTCTCGGTGACCATGAGCAAGAGCGTGCAGACGATGCAGAAGCTCGCGACGGCGATGGCGATCGACAGGATGATGAACGTCGCGATCTTCTCCAGCTTGAGCGCGCTGAAGAGGTTCCGGTTCATCTCCATCCAGTCGCGGACGCGGAGCTCGACGGGCCGCTTGCCGTCCGGCGGCGGCTCCTCGTCCACCGGAGCGCTCGCGGCCACCGCCGCCTCGACGGCCGGGCGGACCTCCTTCACGCGCTCCGGATCCGGGACCCGGATGTCGATGTGGGTGATCTTGTCCTCGAGGCTGAAGAACTTCTGCGCCTCGTCCATCAGCACGTACGCGTGCGTGACGTCGTACTCGTACATGCCGCTGTAGAAGATCGCCGCCACGCGGAACTTGCGGGAGCGCGGCATCACGCCGGTGGGGCCGAGCTCGCCCATCGGCGAGAGGAGCGTCACCTCGTCGCCGACCAGCACGTGGAGCGACTTCGCGAGCTCGCGGCCGATGATGACGCCCGGGTACACGCGCGTCTGCTGCTTCAGGTAGTCGCGCACCGACGGGTCGGCCTCCGACGGCAGGCGGAAGTCCGGCCCCTTGAAGTACGGCTCCCCGCCCGGGCCCCGGCCGATGATCTCCTCGGGAGGCAGGGCCGTCAGCCTCTCGGGATCACGCAGGTAGTCGAACTTGCCGACCTCGATGTTGCCGAGGAGGTCGATGACCTGGCCGATGGTGTCCGGATCGATGCCGCGGACGAGGGCGCCGGCGGTGTTCGAGGCGCTGGAGCCCATCGCCTCGCCGGCCACGATCGGCGTCGCGGCGCCGCCGTGGGGCGCGAGCGCGACGCGCACCTTGGCGAGCTTGTCGTCCCAGTCGCCGAAGCCGCCGGAGCGGGGGACGTCGACGACGATGTGCGCGTTGTTGCCGAGGATCTTGCGCTTCAGATCGGCGCCGAAGCCGCCCATGATGCTCGTCACCGAGCACAGGGCGCACGAGCTGACGCCCACGCCGGCCATCGACAGGACCGCGATCACCGTGAGGAAGCCGCTCTTCGAGGCGCGCACGTGGCGCGCGCCGACGAAGGGCACGAAGCTCCGGCGCTCGAGCGCGTCGAGGATGATCGGCAGGAGGGCCGAGAGCACGAAGTACAGGAAGACGACGCTCGAGACGAGCGCGGTGAAGCGGATGACCTCTTCCGTGGCGCTGGGCGTGACGAGCCGGCTCACGGGCATCCGGGACGTGAGCGCCGCGGAGACCCCGAACGTCACGCCCACGAGCGCGCCCCACCACCAGAGGAGCGCGCGGTACAGTCCCTTGCGGACAGGGAGGCTCCCGGCGACCGCGTAGGCCACGCCCGCGACGGTCACCACGCCCTCGATGGTCCATTTGAGGATCGGGTGGAGCGGGAGGACCGCAATCCAGAGCATCCCGATGGCGAGCGAGGAGAGCAGAAAAATCAGGCCCAGAACCCTGGCCACCACGCGGACCTTGGGTCTGCGGACAACCCTGGCGACGATCAGCCAGCCGATGCCCGTCACGATGTCCCCGCCGAGGGCCTGGGCGGTCTTGATCGGGTCGGTCGTCAACGTGGAGCGGACGAGCCCGAGGAACCCGGGGCTCTTCGGCGGCACGTCGGGCGTGATGAGCGAGAGCGCGAGCAAGCTGCCGCCCACGAGCGCGATCACGACCCCGATGCGCGCGACGAGGGGGCGCCGCGGCTCCAGCTCACCCCGATCGCCGATGCGGGTGACGCCGCGCCACACGAGCAGGAGGACGCCAGCAGCCACGGCGGCGAGCAGCGCGACCTGCAAGGGCTTGGAGAGCTCGATCACGCGTCGGTCTCGGGACGGAGCAGGGGGAACAGGATGACGTCACGGATGGACGTCGCGCCGGTGAGGAGCATGGTCAGGCGATCGATCCCCATGCCGAACCCCGCCGTGGGCGGGAGGCCGTGCTCCAGGGCGCGGACGTAATCCGCGTCGTAATCCATCGTCTCCTCCTCGCCCCGCGACTTCTTCGCGACCTGCGCGCGGAAGCGCGCGTCCTGGTCCTCGGGGTCGTTGAGCTCGCTGAAGGCGTTGCAGAGCTCGCGGCCCTCGATGAAGAGCTCGAAGCGGTCGACCAGCGCGGGATCGCTGTCCTTCTTGCGCGCGAGCGGGGAGACCTCGAAGGGGTAGTCGATGATGAAGACGGGGACGCTCTTGTCGCCCGCGTCGGTGCGGTAGTCCCTCGTGAGGAACGGCTCGACGACGTACTCGTAGGCGCAGAAGACGAGCTCCCCGGGGGACTCGCACTTCTTCGCGCCCGCGCGGAAGTTCGTCCAGTCGATCTCGCGCCCGGCCGCCTTCGCCGCCTTCGCCCACTCCTTGATCGGGGCGTCGTCCGCGGCGACGCGCTGCGGGACGTCAGCCGGCAGGCCCGACCTCTCGAGGGCGCGGGCGAGCCCCTCGGCCATGGGGACACGCGCGAAGCGATCGAGCGAGTACGGTCGCTGCGCGGCCCACGCGGCGTGCTCGGCGGGCAGCCGCTCGGCCAGGCGGGCGTCGACGTGGCGGAGCATCGCCTCGGTCGCGTCCATCAGGGTCTCGTACGTGGCGTACGCCTGGTAGTACTCGAGCATCGTGAACTCGGGGTTGTGCCGCGTCGAGAGCCCCTCGTTCCGGTAGCAGCGGGCGATCTCGTAGACGCGCTCGAACCCGCCGACCACGAGGCGCTTGAGGAAGAGCTCGGGCGCGATGCGCATGAAGAGCTCGAGATCGAGCGCGTTGTGGTGGGTCTTGAACGGCTTCGCTGCGGCGCCGCCGACGAGCGTGTGCATCGTCGGGGTCTCGACCTCGAGGAAGCCACGCGCGTCGAGGAACTCGCGGAGCGCGGCGACGATCGCGGTGCGGGCGCGGAAGACGCCGGCGACGTGCGGGTTGGCGACGAGATCGACGTACCGCATGCGGTAGCGCGCCTCGACGTCCTTGAAGCTCGTCTTGGTCGGCAGCGGGCGGTACGCCTTCGTGAGCAGCCGCAGGCGCTCGGCGCGGATCGAGAGCTCGCCCTTCTGGGTCGCCATCGCGACGCCGTGGGCCTCGACGAAGTCGCCGAGGTCGACGTCTTCGAGCCGCTCGAAGTCGGCGAGGCTCCCCTGCTCGCAGTAGAGCTGGAGCTCGCCGGTGCGGTCGCGCAGCCGGACGAAGGTGACGCCGCCGAACGAGCGCACGAAGAGGACCCGGCCCGCGACCCGGAACGGGAGGGGCTCGACGCGCGCCGGGTCGTAGCGGTCCGCCGCGGCGGCTGCCCGCTCCGGAGCGCCCGCTTCAACAGGGCGCGGCTCGGCCGCGAGCCGCGCCCCGTCGAAGCGGGCGCGGACGGCCGCGAGCTCGGTGAGCGGCTCGCCGGCGGTGACGTCGTTGGCGAACGGGTTCTCGCCGCGCGCGCGGAGCCGCGCCGCCTTGGCCTTGCGCGTGGCGATCAGCGTCTCCTCGGCGCGCGCGGCCTCGGCGGCGTCCTTCGCGAGCCGCTCGGTCTTCCGGTCGTTCGGTTTGTCGTTCCGCTGGCTCACGCGTCGTCCTCCGCGACGGCGCCGCCCTTCCGCAGGGAGCCGCCCGCCGCCGCGAGCAGGTAGGCCTCGATGAAGCGATCGAGGTCGCCGTCGAGCACGCCGTCCACGTCGCTGGCCTCGGTGGAGGTGCGCACGTCCTTGACGAGCCGGTACGGCGCGAGGACGTAGTTCCTGATCTGGCTGCCGAAGTTGATGGCGCTCTTCGCGGCGTTGTAGGCCTGGACCTCGGCCTCCCGCTTCTGGAGCTCCATCTCGTAGAGCTTCGCCTTGAGGACCTTCATGGCCATCGCGCGGTTCTGGTGCTGGCTTCGCTCGGCGCGGCACACAATGTTGAGGCCGGTCGGGAGGTGCCGGAGGCGCACGGCGGTCTCGACCTTGTTCACGTTCTGCCCGCCCTTGCCGCCGGCGCGCATCGTCGTGATCTCGATGTCCTTCTCGTTCACCTGGATGTCGATCTCGTCGTCGCTGTCCGGGGTGACCTCGACGGCGGCGAACGCGGTCTGGCGCGTGTGATCGGCGTTGAACGGGCTCATCCGGACCAGGCGGTGGACGCCGGCCTCGGAGCGGAGATAACCGTACGCGGCGTCGCCGCTCACCGTGAACGTGACGGCGTCGATGCCGGCCTCGTCGCCGTCCTGGTAGTCGATGATCTCCGTCTTGTAGCCCCGGCGCTCGCAGAAGCGGAGGTACATGCGGAGGAGCATCGACGCCCAGTCCTTCGCGTCGGTGCCGCCGGCGCCCGGGTGGATGCTGACGATGGCGTTCCCGCGGTCGGCGGGGCCGGCCAGCATGCGATCGAGCTCGGCCTTGCGGAGGCGCGCGGCGATGGCGTCGGCCTGCGCGTCGGCGTCGGCGATGACGCCGTCGTCGCCCTCGGCGGCGCCGAGCTCGAGGTACTCCGCGAGGTCGTCGATCTCGCGGCCGAGCTTCTGCGCCATCTCGAGCTTCGACTCGACCTGGGCGCGCTTGCGGAGGACGGCTTGGGCTTTTTCCTGATCGTTCCAGAACCCGGGCGACAGCGTCGTCTGGGTCAGATCCTGGAGCATCCGTTCGAGCTTAGGGACGTCAAAGATGCCCCCTTAGCGCCTCAAAGCGCCGTTTGATGTCCAGGACTTTCTCGCGGGTCTCGGAGAGCATGGCGGGGGATCTATTCGATCTCGCCGGCGATCGCCAGGAGAGACCGACGGGGCGCGATCGCTACGGATCGAGGCCTTGTCGGCACGCGACCCGGAGCTCATCGAGCGCGGCGACGAGCGATTCCCGCTCGATCTTCCATGCCGGCGAGGGGTCCTCGGCGTCGCGCTGGCGGAGGTGCTCGCGGGCCTCGTCCCAGAGCGGGCGCGGAGGATCGAGCGCGGGCACGCGCCGGCGCACGGCGTCCGCGAGGCGGAGCACGGCGCTCACGCGGGAGAGCGCCTCGCCGAGCGGCACCTCGCCCGCCTTGCAGCGCCGGAGCAGGCCGCACTCGTAGCTGCTGCACACGGAGAAGCGCGTCTCGTAGACGGTGCACTTGCGGTCGCGGTGGCAAGGGCACGGCAGCCGGAACGCGTCGTGGTACTGGTTGCAGGCGAGCGGCAGGCGGAGCTTCTCGGCGAGCGGGAGCTCCCCTTCCTCGAGCGGGGCGACGTCGAAGAGCAGCCCCGTGCAGCACAGGCCGCACGTGGTGCAGAGATCCGAGCCGCTCGGCCGGGCCTCGGGGCGCTCGCTCGCAGGGGGATAGCTCACCTGCCCTCGCTTGGCACGCGCGCGACCCGGCGTCGAGCCGCGCACGTGCCAGGCGAAGCGGGCGAGGTCCACGCGACGCGCGGGGGCGCCGCGCCGGCCCGCGGCGCGCGGTTCAGTACGCGATCTCGGAGTACGGGCAGCGCGCCTGGAGCGCCGCCGCGTCGCATTCCGCGGGCGGCATGCAGTTGAAGAACTCGGGGCAGCTCTTGTCCTGCTCGCAGCCGCAGCCGCAATCGCTCTGGAAGTGGGTGGTGTTCTCGGGGCAGACGAAGTCGATGAGCGGGCAGATCTCCCGGTCCTCGGTCACGTAGTTGCGCCACCACTCGCTCTCCGGGTCGCACACACACGCGCGCTCGGTGCACGCGACGCCGCCGTCGGCCGTGCACGTGCAGGTGTTGCAGCCGTCGTCGGACGGGAACGAGTCACCCGGCGCGTAGGTCACGCCGCCGTAGTCGCAGCCCGGCGGGCAGTACCGATCCGTGCAGATCAGGCCGCCTGCCTCGTCGCAGCTGCAGGTGTTGCAGCCGTCGAAGAACTCCTCGCCCGGCACGCAGCTCGGGCACGCGATCTTGGTGCAGCCGACGTTGCCGCTGCCGGAGGCGTCGCACGTGCAGGTGTTGCAGCCATCCGAGGCGGGGAACGACGCGCCGGCGGGGTACTCGACGCCCTCGTAGGTACAGCTGGACACGCACTCCATCAACGTGCAGGCGACGGTGCCGTCCTCGGTGCACGTGCAGGTGTTGCATCCGTCCGAGGCGGGGAACGAGTCGCCAGGGCTGTAGACGGCGCCATCCACCTCGCAGGTGTCGCCGCCGCCGATGAGGGTGACGTTGCAGCCGGCGAGCGCCAGCGGGGCAGCGACGGCGATCGAGAGCAGGGTGCCGAGGTGGGACCAAGAAAGTCGGTGAGCTGTCATGGGCTTCGCTCCTGTGCCAAACAATGCCAACACCACGCCTGAAGAAACCGGGCCTGGAGGCGCGCGGTCAGGCCGTGGCGACGTGACAAAGGAAGAAACGTGCCATGCGCCCCGGAGCACGGAGCACGGAGTGCGAGGGGCACCTGCACGGCGGGGCGAGGCGCGCGGGCGCCGCGCTCTAGCGCGCTCTAATCGACGAACGTGAGCTCAGGACGCCGCGAGCTCTCCAGCATCCTCCAGCACGATCTCGCGCAGGTGGTCGAGCCCGACGGAGCCCGAGCCGATCACCTTGGCGTGGAACGCCTTCAGATCGAACGCCGTGCCCTGCCGGCGCCGGAGCTCCTCGCGCAGATCCAGGATGACCCGCTCTCCGACCTTGTAGGAGATGGCCTGTCCCGGCCAGCCGAGATAACGCGTCGCCTCGCTGTGCGCGTGATCCAGCGTCAGGAACGCCCGCGTGTGGAGGTACTCGACGGCGGTCTCGTAGCGCCACGCCTCTCCCGCGTGCAGCGGGGCGCTCCGGGGGATGGGCAGATCCAGGTGCATGCCGATGTCGAGCACGACGCGGTAGGCGCGCGTGAGCTTGCCCGCGAGCATGCCGAGCACGTAGTCGGGGCGCTCGAAATAGCCGAGCTCGAACATCAGCTGCTCGGCGTAGAGCGCCCACCCCTCGGCGTGGCCGGAATACATGACCAGGAAGCGGTGGAGCCGGCTCAGCCGGTCCTCGAGGTACACCTGGAGCCCGCACTGCAGGTGATGACCGGGGAACCCCTCGTGGTACGCGGTCGTGATCTCCTCGTAGAGCGGGAACTGCTGCTTGTCGCCAGGGGCGTACCAGATCGTTCCGGGCCGCTTGAAGCCGTCGCTCGGGATCACGTAGTAGGCGCCCAGCGGGCCGCCGGGCGGCGCGAGCTTCACGTCGATGCGGCGGATCGGCTCGGGGATGTCGAAGTGGGTGCCGTCGAGCTCGGCGAGCGCCTTCTGCTGGCGCTCGAGCATGAGGCGGAGGAACTCGTCGGGGCTGTGCGCGCATCGGGCGGGGTCGGTCATGAGGAGCTCGATGGCCTCGGGCAGCGACGCCCCCGGGCGGATCTCGGCGGCGAGGCGCGCCATCTGCGCCTCGATGGCGTGGACCTCGGACCAGCCCCAGGCGTAGGTCTCGACGGGGTCGATGCTCGCGCCGAGGAAGCGGCGCGCGAGGCGGAGGTAACGCTCCTCGCCGACCGCGTCGGCGGCGCGCGCGCTGGGCAGGTACGTCTGCTCCAGGTAGCCGGCGAGCTCGCCGAACGCGGCGCGCGCCCGCTCGACCCCGGACGCAAGGCGCGCGTGGCCTTCGCTCGTGGCGACGCCGGACGCCTCGTAGGCCGCCGGCAGCGTCGAGAAGAACGACGCCTCGCCCGCCTGGCGGCGCGCCTGCTCGACGACGGCGCGCACCTGGCGGCGCGCGACGACATTGCCCGTGCGGCGCCCTTCCTCCAGCGACGCGCGGTAGCTGTCGCAGGCCTGCGAGAGGGTCGAGAGGCGCGAGGTGATCGCGGCCCATCCGGCGGCGCTCCGGGTGTCCATCAGGTCGAAGACGACCCGCATGTGCTGGAAAGCGGACTCGATGTTGTTGAGGTCGCGCAGGTGCTCGCCGTGACGGAAATCGTCGAGCCGCTCGTCCAGGTAATCGGCCATGACGCGGCGTGCGAGGCGGCCCCACTGCGCCTCCGGCCCACGGAGAGGCGGCGGGAGCGCCCGCAGCCGCTCCTGGAACGACGCGAGCGTGGAAGCCCAGGCGGCGGCGCCGCGTGGGCTCCAGTCGTTCCAGGCGCCGTCATCGCTCGGGACGCCCGCCATGGTGGCGTCGGCAGGGCACTGGGCAGCGAAGGCTTCGACGAGATCGTCGCTGAGGGCGAAGATCGGATCGCGCGCGTCGTGGTTCTGGCTCACCGCGACAGCATAGGCGGGCGCGCCCCGATTTTCTCCCTGCGCGCGAGACGATCCGGCGGGTCTTCGTTACGCTTGCCGGAGGGAAGGCCGCCCGCGCGGCCCCCCGGGAGCGACATGACCCACCGCAGCCTGTCAGGCGAGCTCCATGACGACCCCCGGCGCTCCGGCGCCGCTTCGCCCCCGCGGCCGCCACCCCCCTCGCGGCCGCGGCTATCGCGGCCGCCGCCGCCGGGCCGGCCGCGCCGCCGGCGCCTCGCCGGTGTGGTCGCCGCGGCGGCGCTCGCGGCGCTCGGCTGCGGCGCGGGCGCGTCCAGCCAGCCGGCGAGCCCGACGCCGCAGCCCGCCGCCCCGATGACGCCCGCGCAGATCGCCGCGCGCGCCACGCCGGCGGTGGTCACGATCCGCGGCGACGGGTCGCTGGGGGCGGGCTTCCTCGTCCGCGAGGACGGCTGGATCGCGACGAACTTCCACGTCATCGCCGGCGCCGCGGACCTCAAGGTGATCCTGTGGGACCAGAGCGAGCACCCGGTGCTCGAGGTGCTCGCGTTCGACGAGGACCGGGATCTCGCGATCGTCAGGATCCACGCGCGGCGCAAGCTCCCGCTGCTGCCCCTCGGCGACAGCGGCGCGGTCCGCCCGGGCGATCCGGTCGTCGCGATCGGCCACCCGCTCGGGCTCGCGGACACGGTGTCGAACGGCCTCGTGAGCGCGGTCCGCGTGGTGGACCCCGCGCTGACGCTGCTCCAGATCTCCGCGCCGATCGCGCCGGGCTCCTCGGGCGGGCCGCTCTTCAACGAGCGCGGCGAGGTGATCGGCGTCGCCGCCGCGGTCGCGACGCAGGGGCAGAACCTGAACTTCGGCGTGCCCGCGGCCTACCTGAAGAAGCTGCTCGTGCACCCCGATCCCGTCCCGCTCTCGACGTTCGCGGCCGAGACGGCCGACGAGGGGACGGCGCTGCCGCCGGTCAAGCGCTCGGTGCCCCGCCACGCGCTCGCGCTGCTCCGCGGCTGCAACGAGAACGACCTGCTCGTGCTCGCGCGGACCATGGACGGCGCGATCCAGGTCGGTTCACCCCTGTACAACCAGGGTGATTTTGCGTCCTGCTACCATATTTACGAGGGCGCCGCGCTCGACATGGAGCGCCGGCTCGGCGCGGCGTGCAAGGGCCCGAAGCAAGCGCTCGCCGAGGGCCGCCGCAAGGCGGCCCGCCTCGACGACAACTCCGCCCAGGCCTGGGCGATGCGCGACGCGTTCGACGGTCTGCTGGATGTGATCCTGCGCAAGGTGCACGGCGACGTGGAGTGAGCGGCGCCGCGCCGCGATCGCTTCAGGGCGTGGCGCGCGCCGCGCCCTGAAGCGAAGCCTTCGAGGCTAGTCGAGGTGCGCCTGCGCCGGCCGCGCCCCCTCGGGCGCGACAGCGACGCGCGCCGCGGCGCCGTGATGGCCCGCCGCGGCGATCCCCTCCCCCACCGGCGCGGCGCCGCCCGCGCCCGCCCCGCGGGGCTCGCCCTGGTCGTCGTTGCCCCGCATGAAGGGCAAGACCCGCTTCAGCCACGACGAGAGGTCGTCGAAGAGCGAGTAGGCGACCGGGGTCGCGAGCAGCGTCAGGAGCAGCGCCAGGGTCTGCCCGCCGATGATGACGAACCCGGTCGCGCGGTTCGTGCCCGACCCGGCGCCGCTCGAGGCGACGAGCGGGATCATGCCGGCCACGAACGCGAGCGTGGTCATCAGGATCGGCCGGAGCCGGTCGCGGTTCGCCTCCAGGATGGCCTGCGCCCGCGGTAGCCCGTGCTCGCGCAGCTTGATGGTGTGATCGATCTGGAGGATCGAGTTCTTCTTCACGATGCCGAACAGCACGACGATGCCGAGCAGCGAGAAGATGTTGAGCGACTGCCGGAAGATGATGACCGACAGGAACGCGAACGGCAGCGTCAGCGGCAGCGAGAGGAGGATCGTGATCGGGTGCAGCCACGACTCGAACTGCGCGGCGAGCGCGAGGTACATGAAGACGAACGACAGGAGCAGGGCGACGAGGAAGCTCTTCATCATCTTGACGAGCTCCTTCGACGCGCCGACGGGGCCGGCGGAGTAGCCGGGCGCGAGGTTCAGCTGCGCCGTGGCCTTGTCGAGCTCCTGGACGACCGTCTGCTGCGAGTAGCCCGCCTCGAGGTTCGCCATCAGCATGACCTGCCGCTGGCGGTTGTACCGCTCGATGCGCGACGGCCCCGTCCCCTCCGCGAACGTCACCACGTTGTCGAGCGTCACCGCGCCGAGCTTCGTCGACGGGACGGTGATCTTCGCGAGGCCCTCCTTGTCGGAGCGGAAGCTCGGCAGCGCGCGCGCGTGCACCTCGTACTGCTCGCCGCCCTCGTTGTAGGTCGACACCTTGTACCCGCCGACGAGCAGGCGCAGGGTGCTGGCCACGTCGCCGACCTGGACGCCGAGATCGGCCGCCTTCTTGCGGTCGATGACGACGCGGATCTCCGGCTTGCCGACGAGCAGCGACGTGTCCGGATCGACGACGCCCGGCATCGCCTTGAGCTTCTCGAGGAGCGCCTCGGAGTACTGGCCGATCCTCTGGAGGTCGGGCCCCTGCACCTGGTAGGCGATCTGGGTGCTCTGGCCGCCGGAGAAGGCGGGCACGGGGCCGATGTTCGCCCGGAGCTTCTCCGCGTCGAACTTCGGCTGGAGCTCGCGCCGGGCGCGATCGATGAGGTCCTGCTGCGACAGGTCGCGCTCGCTCGCCGGCGCGAGCTTCACGTAGATGTTGGCGAGGTTCGGCGTCTTCTGCGGGTCGTCGCCGATCGTCGTCAGCGTGTAGAGCACGCCGGGGAGCTTCTCGAGGTCCGACGCGATCCGCGTGGCGGTGACGCGCGTCCCGTCGAGGCTCACCCCCTCGGGCGCGCGCAGGCTCACCTGGAACTGCGACTCGTCCTCGATCGGGAGGAAGTTGAACTTCGCGAGGCCGCCCAGCACCGGGATCGAGACCAGCGCGAGGAACGAGGCGAGCACGATCACCCAGCGGTGCGCCATCGACCAGCGGAGTATCGCCATGTAACCGCGCTCGACCGGCCCGTAGAAGCGCGACTCCTTGGAGCTGCCCGCGCCGTGCTTCTCCGGCTTCTTCAGCCACCGCGCCGAGAGCATCGGCGTCAGGGTGAAGCTCACCACCAGCGACACCAGGATCGAGAACGCCATGGTGAGGCCGAACGAGTTCAGGAAGCGGCCGACGATGCCGCTCATGAAGGCGACCGGGACGAACACCGCGACGAGCGAGAGCGTCGTCGCGAGCACCGCGGGGCCGATCTCCTTCGTGCCCTGGAGCGCCGCCTCCCAGGGGCTCGCGCCCTTCTCCTCGATCCAGCGGTAGCAGTTCTCGAGGACGACGATCGCGTCGTCGATCACGATGCCGACCGCCAGCGTCAGCGCGAGGAGCGTGATCCCGTTGAGCGTGAAGCCCGCCACCCTCATCAGGGCGAAGGTGGAGATGATGCTCGTCGGGATGGCGATCGCGGAGATGATCGTGCTGCGGGCGTTGGCGAGGAAGAGCGCGACGATGATCGCGGCGAGCAGCGCGCCGAGCACGAGGTGCTCCTTGACGGCGTTGACCGAGTTCTTGATGAACTCGGACTGATCGCGGGCGATCACGATCTCGTAGCCCGCGGGGAGGCGCTTCTCTAGCTCGCTGATCCGCGCCTTCAGCCCGTCGATGACCTCGACGGTGTTCGTCCCGCTCTGCTTGCGGATGCTGAGGAGCACGGCGGGGTTGAGGCCGCGGAAGCCGGCCGACTCGGGCTCGGCCATGCCGTCCTGGACCTCCGCGACGTCGCCGAGCCGGACGGAGTAGCCCTCGCGGTTCGCGAGCACGATGTCCTCCATCTGCTCGACGGACTGCACGCGGCCGCGCGTCCGCAGGGTGAGCGCCCTGCCCCCTTGCTCGATCCGCCCGGCCGGGATCTCGACGTTCTGGCTCGCCAGCGCCTGGGCCACGACGCCGCCCGTCAGCGCGAACTTCTCGAGCTTCTCCGGGTTGATCCAGATGTTGATCTGCCGGTTCCGGCCGCCGATGAGCAGCACCTGGCCGACGCCAGGGAGCGACTCGAGCTCGCGCCGCAGCGTCTTGTCGGCGAACTCGGTCACCTCGCGGACGTCCACCTTCGGGGACGAGACGGCGAGCGTGAGGATCGGGGCGGCGTCCGGATCGAGCTTGCCCACCATCGGCGGCTCGATCCCCTCGGGGAGCTCCCCGAGGATGCTGTCGACCTTGTCGCGCACCTCCTGCGCGGCCACGTCGACGTCCTTCTCGAGCTGGAAGGAGATCATGACCTGGCTGAGCCCCTCGACCGAGACGGAGCGCAGCTCGTCGATGCCGCTGATGGTGTTGACCGCAGACTCGAGCTTGTCGGAGATCTCCGTCTCCACCTCCTCGGGCGCCGCGCCGGGGAGGACGGTCGTGACAACGATGAACGGGAACTCGACCTTGGGGAACCGATCCACGCCGAGGCCGAAGTACGAGAACGCCCCGAGCACCGTGAGGAGCAGGACGATCACCGAGGCGAACACCGGCCTACGGATGCAGATTGCCGCGAGCCACTGCATGGTCGCTACCTTTCTTCAATGATGCGGGCGCGCGCGGCTCACTGCGCCGCCGCGACCTCGATGCCGTCCGCCAGCTCGTTCACCTTCTCGATCGCGACCTCGTCCCCCTCGGAGAGCGGGCCGAGGACCTCGATGAGACCCTCGACCTTGCGGCCGGTCTTCACGAGCCGCTCCGTCACGCGATCGCCCGCCTTCACGAACACACGGGCGCTCGTGCCGGAGGTGCCGACCGCCGCCTCGGGGACGAGGAGCGCCTTTGTTGACTCGCCGGTCAGCGCCAGCTCGCCTTGCGCGAAGAGGCCGGGGCGGAGCTTCCCCTCGCTGTTGTCGAACTCGGCCTCGACGGGCAGCGTGCGCGACGACGCCTTGAGGCTCGCGCCGATCCGCTTCACGACGCCCGGGAACACGCGGTCGGGGAAGGCAGCGACCTTGACGTGCACCTGCTTGCCCAGCTCGACGCGCGCGATGTCCGCCTCCGGCACGTCGATGAGGAGCCGCAGCGGGTTGTCGCGGACCACGACCGCGACCACGCGGCCGGGGCTCGCGAACTCGCCGACGCTGATCCGCTTCTCGGCGACGGCGCCGTCGAAGGGAGCCCGCACCGTCGTGTCGGAGACGGCCTTCGAGGCGAGCCCGGCCTGCGCCTGCGCGGACGTGAGCGAGGCGACCGTGGCGCGGATGCCGTTGACGGCGGCCTCGTACTGCGCGGCCGCGTTCTGGGCCTGCGTGCGCGCGGCGTCCCAGGTCGCCTGGGCGATGGCGCCCTGGTCGTAGAGCTGCTTCGTGCGCTCGGCCTCGGCCTTCGCGAGCTCCATGCTCTGCTTCGCGGCCCGCACCTCCGGCACCTGATCCGGGTCGATCCCCTTCGGCGACTCGCCCGGCTGGAGCGCGAGCCTGGCCCGCGCCTGCGCCACCGCGGCCTCGGCCGCTTGCGCCTGGAGGGCGCCGTTGCGCGCGTCGAGCACGACGAGCGGATCCCCCTTCTTGACCCGCGAGCCCACGTCGACGTTGACGCTGAGCACCGCGCCGGCGACCTGCGTGGCCACCTCGCTGGTCTCGTCGGCGCCCAGGGTGCCGCTGATGTCGAGCGTCTGCGGCATGGGGCGGGAGACCACCTTCGCGAAGCGCACGGCGGGCTTCTCGCGAGGCGCGGCGGCGTCGCGCGCCGCCGACGGCTGCGCGCCCGCCTCCGAGTTGCGGCAGGCGGTCAACGTGGGCGCGGCGAGCGCCGCGAGCAGCGCCGCGAAGAGCGCGGCGCGGGAGTGATGCGAGGCGGCGCTACGAGCGCCGGTGGCCCATCGAGCGATCGGGAGCTCGTGTCCGCAAGCAGAATGTTTCATGGGGAGTCCGCCCGGGTTCTTGCCAGCGCCTGCCGGTGCGGTCCAGGAGCAAAGCTGGCGGGCACCACAGTAGGGGGCTGACCGGCCGGTCATCAAGGGGGGTCATCCAAGCGCATCTCCGTCCACCTCGCACCTTGGACCGACGTGTCCGTGAAATTCGTGCTGCGCGGCGCCCATGCTCCAGGCGGCGCGGGAAAAATCGATGAATGGCCGGTCATTACGCCGAGCAAGGACCCCGTGCACGCGGAGAAAAGGCGCCGCCGCGCCGAGAGATCCGCGCGCCGCGGCGCCGAGACAGCGCGCGCTGCGACCTCGGAGCCAGCGGGCGCGGGGAACACGCCACCAGGAGTGTCGTTAAAATATTGCAACACAGCTGAAACCTGCTGTTGCTCGAGTGGGGTGCAGCGTCGGTCGTGAAGGTGACCGAGAGGGCGGGCGACGCGCCGTGGGAGAGCACGTCAGCGCCACGGGTCGAAGGCGTCGCGGAGCGCGGGGCCCGGCAGCTCGGCGAGGAACGGGTCGAGGGCGCAGAGCGCGTCGATCCAGGCGGCGTCGGCGGGCGCGATCGAGGGCAACTCGGCGAGGCGCGCGAGGCGGGGGGCGCGGGCCGCGTGGGCGCGGACGCGCGCCTCTGCGTAAGGGACCATCTCCCCTGTGGCCATCATGAAGGCCCAGTCGCTCGACTGCAGGAGGAGGAGCTCGCGGAGCGCCTGATCCAGGGCGCGGCCGGAAAGGCCGCCCGCGCCGCGGCAGCGCGAGAGCGCGCCCCGCACCGCGCGCTCAGCGTGGTGCACGTGGCGCCACAGGCGCGCCGCGCTCGGTCCGGTCCAGAGCGAGCCGAACCCGCCCTCGCCCCACGTCGAGGCGGCGGGCTCGACGACCTCCGCGGGCGGATGGCGCTCGAGGTAAGCGCCGAGCGCGATCGGGACGGCGCGGTCCGAGGCCGCGAGGCGCCGCAGGGCGTGCTCGAGGAACTCGGGGCCTTCCAGCCACCAGTGGCCGAAGAGCTCGGCGTCGTACGGGGCGACGTGGATGGGCGGGGTCGGGGCGCCGCGGGCGGGCCCGAGCGCGGCCTCGCGGCGGGCCACGAACTCCGCGGCGTGGGCGCGCGCCTGCGCGGAGGCGCGGGCGGGATCGTAGGGCTCCTTGTGGGGACCGGGGCCGGTCACGCGGTGGAGCTTGAGGCCGGTCATCAGGCGGGTGCCGTCGGGACCGATCTCCCCGTCGAGGTCGCGCTCGGGCAGATCGAGCCCGACGTCCCGGTAGAACTCGCGGTAGGCGGGGTGGCCCGGGTAGCCGGCGTCGCGCGACCACACCTCGCGCGCGCTGGCGTGGTCGCGGCCGAAGCACACGACGCCGGCCGGCGAGAGCACCGGGACCGCGGCGCCGGCGGCCGGAGCCGGCGCGGCGAGCTCGAGGCCGTGGGCGTCGAGCACCGTGAACTGGACGCCGGCCGCGGCGAGATCGGCGTCGAGGCCGGGCGCGTAGGCACACTCGGGGAGCCAGAAGCCGGCGGGCTCCGGCGCGCCGGTGAGGGCCGCGAAGGCGCGGCGGCCGAGCCGGAGCTGCGCCCGGATCGACGCGGGCGTGGGGAGCAGGCCGGGGAGGTAGGCGTGCGTGGCGGCCGTGGTGAGCAGGGCGATGCGGCCGGCTTCGGCGTGCCGGACCAGGGCGCCGGGGACATCGCCGCCGAGCGCCGCCCAGGCGCTGGACGCGCTGGCGAGCCGCGCGCGGTAGAACGCCGCGGCCGCGGCGAAGCCGCTGCCGGCCACGCGGGACTCGACCCGGGCGGCGAGCGCGGTGAGCCGGCGGAGGTGATCGTCGAAGCGGCGAAGGAGCAGCTCGTCGCGCAGCATCGCGAGGAGCGGCGGTGAGACGGAGAGGGTCAGCGGGGCGGCGACGTGGTCTTCGGCGAGGCGATCGAGGACCCCGAGCAAGGGGAGGTAACATTCCCAGAGCGCCTCGAAGAACCAGCGCTCCTCGAGCGAGCGGGCATGCTCGGGGTGGCGCACATACGGCAGGTGGGCGTGGAGGACGAGGGCGACGTAGCCCGGCATGGAGCGCTGCGGCCGGCGGCGGGAGGGCGCCGGCAGGTGGGTCTCGCACGGATGCGCCGCAGCGGAAAGCGCGCGGGCGGCGCCGTGGACGACGTTCGGTGGCAGCTCGGCCGCTACGTGGTGGCCGCTCTCGGCGCTACGTGGTGGCCTGGCCGTTCAGCGCGGCGTGGTACGGCGCCTGGTCCGGCGCTGGCTGGGCGTCCGGCGTCTCCTCGGGCTGAGGCGCCTGCGCTTCCGGCTCGGACGACCGCGCAGCACGAGGCTTGAGGACGTCGCGCGTCGCGGAGCCCGGGACGAGCTTGCGGATGAGCTTGTTCTTGCGGCGCGCCTCCGAGAAGCTGCGCATCGCGACGGCCATCTCCCGCAGGAGCCGCCCTTCGGCGCGCACCACGGCGGTCGCATCGCGTTTCCCGGCCTCGTCCGCGGCGCCGTCGCCTGCGGTCTGGGCGCCATCGCCCGCGGCCTGGGCGCCGTCGCCCGCGACACGCTCGAGCTCGTCGGCGGCGCGCCAGGCGGCCTGGGCGTGCGCCTGGGTGAGGCCAGCCGATGCGACCAGGGCGCGATCCACGTCGCTCCCCCGGCGCAGCCAGTCCTCGGCGAGGCCGGCGAGGGCGCGCAGCGACGCCGCGAGCTCGCGGGCATCGGCCCCCGTCCCCTGGGCCTTCGCGAGCGCCTCGACCTCCGCCTCGACCCCGCCGGCCAGCTCGGCGAGTAGGGTGGCGAGCTCCTCGCGGAGCTCCAGCGATGCAGCCCGCGCCTGCTCTCCCAGGCGGCGCGCGGTGCCGGCAGGGTCCTGCGCGCTCTTGTACGATGCGCGCGCCTTCGCGAGCTCGAGCAGGCACTCGAGCAGCCAGGTGAAGCGCTCCTCCGAGTACCGGAGCCCCTCGTGAGGCTGGTCGAGCGTCTTCTGGATCCGCGCCGCCCACTCGAGCCCCTCGCGGAACACGGGGCCGCTCTTCGCGCGCCCCCCGAGCTCGTCGCACTGCACGTCCGAGAACCGGCTCCGGAACGCCGTGCGCTGCACGTCCGTCAGCGGCCGCCTGAGCCGCAGCAGCTGCTCGACCTGCGCGCGCTCACCCGCCCACGACACCTCCGCCGCGCCGCGGCGCTCCGCCTTTCCAGGCTTCTCCGCCTCGACGCCCGGTTTGGCTCGACCCTTCCCGCGTTTGGACTTCATCCAGCCAAGGTACCGCTTCGTCTACAATTCGTCATCGGAATTTCATGTAGACGCCTCGGGCGCAACCTTGGTGAAAGCGGCCGCCGGCCCTACCCTTTCTTGAGCTGCGCCCCGAGGTCCTCACCCAGGCGCGCCGCCTCGTGCACATCGCCGGGCCACGTGATGCGGCGCTCTGCCGTCCGCAGCCGGGTGCCGTCGGGCTCGGCCAGCAGCGCGCGGAGCCACAACACGTCGCCGGCGCGCACCGCGTAGGCGGCCACCGGCGTCCGGCAGCTGCCCTCCACGGCGGCCATCACGGCCCGCTCCGCCGTGACACACGTCGTGGTCTCGTCGTCGGCGAGCCGCGCCAGGACGTCGTGCACGCGCGCGTCCTCGACGCGGCACTCGATGCCGAGCGCCCCCTGACCGATCGCCGGCAGCGACACCTCGGGCGAGAGGATCTCCGTGGCGCGGCCCTCGAGGCCGAGCCGCTTCAGCCCGGCGAGCGCCAGCACGATCGCGTCGAACGCGCCGTCCGTCACCTTGCGCAGCCGGGTGTCCACGTTGCCGCGGACCGGCTCGATCTGGAGGTCCGGGCGCGCGGCGCGCAAGGCGACCGCCCGGCGGAGGCTCGAGGTCCCGACCCGGGCGCCGGCCGGCAGCTCCGCCAGCGGAGCGCCGCTGCGGGTGACGAGCACGTCGCGCGGATCTTCGCGTGCGGGGACGCAGGCGATGCGCAGCGCCGGGGCGAGCTCGGCGGGGACGTCCTTGATCGAGTGGACCGCGAAATCGGCGCGCCCGTCGAGGAGCGCCTCCTCGAGCTCCTTGATGAACAGCCCCTTGCCGCCGATGTCCCGGAGCGGACGATCCTGCGTCTTGTCGCCCGAGGTCACGACCTCGAGCTCGCGGAGGGAGAGGCCGGGCACCGCCGCCTCGAGGGCACGGGCGAAGGCGCGGGACTGGGCGAGGGCGAGCGCCGAGCGGCGCGTGGCGAGGGTGAGCTCCATGTCGGTCACGCTTCTTTTAACCCAGCCGCCCGCGCGGTCGCGGCAGGATTCGCGACCGCCAGCACGCCGGCCTCGGCGGACGGGGCGCGCGCGCCGGGCTGCCGGGCATAGACGCCGTGGTCCTCCGCGGCGTGAGCGCGCAGCCCGGCCTGCCGGGGCGAGGCGCCGCCCTCGCCGCGATCGGCGGCGGCGCGCGGCTCGACCTCGCGGGCGGGCAGCGGGGTGCGACCGCCCTCGGCGGGAGCGCGCAGCTCCGCCTCGGCGGGCCCCGGAGCCGGGGCGACGTCGGCCGCGGCGCTGTCGATGTCGAAGAGCTCCCGGAGCGAGTCGACGTGATCGGCGACGCGGGGGTCGCGGGCCAGCGCGCGGAGGCGGGTCGTGGGCACGTGGAGCAGCTTGTTCGTGGCGGCGTCGACCATCACCGCGAGGGCCTGGCGCTCGGCCGGGCCGAGGTGCCGGAGCTTGCCGGCGAGGCTGCGCTCGACCTCGGCCGCGAGGATGGAGCGCGTGCGCGCCCGGAGGCCCACGATCGTGGGGGTCAGGGCGCGCTCGAGCGTCCACGCCTCGAAGGCCTGCGCCTCCTCCAGGACGATCGCCTCGGCCCGCGCCGCCTCGGCGACGCGCCCCTCCATCGACTGCGCCACGATCTGGGTGAGGTCGTCGACGTCGTAGAGATAGACGTTGTCGAGCTTGTTGACGGCAGGGTCGATGTCGCGCGGGACGGCGATGTCGATGAGGAACAGGCTCCTGCCCTTCCTCGCCTTGCGGGCCCGGCGCACGAGGTCGAGCGTGATCACGTAGGTCGGGCTCGAGGTCGACGAGACGACGATGTCGGCGTCGACGACGGCGCGCTCGAGATCGGCCCAGGGGCGGGGCTCGCCGCCGACCTCGCGGGCGAGCGCGGCGGCGCGCTCGGGGCTCCGGTTCACGACGAGGAGGCGGGCGCCGGCGCGCACGAGGAGCTTCGAGGCGGCCTCGGCCATCTCGCCGGCGCCGACGAGCAACGCGGTGTGACCGGCGAGATCGGCGAAGATCTGGCGGGCGAGGTCGATGGCGACGCTGGAGACCGAGACCTGGCCCGCACCGATCGCCGTCTCGGTGCGCACGCGCTTGCCGACCTTGATCGCCCGGTGGACCGCGCGGCCGAGCCTCCCGCCGAGGGTCCTCGCCTCGCGGGCGATCTCGATCGCCTCCTTGAGCTGCCCGAGGATCTGCGGCTCGCCGACGACCATCGAGTCGAGCGAGGCGGCCACGCGGAACAGGTGGCGGACGGCCTCGCTGCCGAGGCGGCCGGCGAGGTGGCCGCGCACGGCGTCCCCGCCGATGCCGACGAGGACCGAGGCGACCGCGTGCAGCGCCTCGTTCTGGAGCGAGTGCTCCTCCTCGGGCGAGGCCGGCGGCACGCTGCCGGCGCGGGCGGCCCCGGGCGCCCGCGGCGAGGCGTAGACCTCGACGCGGTTGCAGGTCGAGAGCACGACGGCCTCCCCGATCGCGGGCTGGGCGGTGAGCCGCGTGAGCACCTCGGGGAGGCGGTCCCGCCCGATCGCGAGCCGCTCGCGCACCTCGATGGGCGCGGTCTTGTGGGAGAGACCGACGAAGATCACCTGGCGCTAGCCTCCGAGCCCCGCGGCGGGGCGGACGAGATAGATGACGAGCACCGCCGCGGCGAAGACGAGCCCGGCGATGGTCCCGTACGCGGCTCGGCGGCCGCGCCAGCCCGCGGCGGCGCGCAGGAGCAGGACGAGCGCGATGAGGAGCCAGGTCGCGTAGCCGAAGACGGCGCGCATCACCTCCTCGGTGTTGCCCATCTCGAGCCGGTGAGCCCAGAACGTCCCCGTGACGATGCCGAGCGTCAGCAGCGGGAACCCGGCGATGAGGAACCGGTGGACGGCGCGGTCGAGGATGTCGAGCGGCGGGAGGCCGCCCATGCGCTCGACGTGGCGCTTGTGCTTGAGCCGGTTCTCCTGGACGAGGTAGAGCGCGGCGGAGGCGCCGGCGAGGAGGAACAGGGCGATCCCGAGGAGGTTCGCCATGACGTGCGCCGCGATGAACATCGGGTGGAGCTTGGGCTCGGGGTGCGGCTTCCCGAGGAAGAAGGTGCCGAGCAGGAAGGCGAGCCCGAGCGGCCCGATGAGCAGCCCCAGCGCGTCGATGCGGAAGCGGCGCCGGGCGACGAGGTAGACGGCGATCGCCAGGAGCGACGCGACCGACAGCATGAAGTGGACCGAGTGGACCGGGCAGACGCGCGCGACGAAGCTGGCGAACGTGACGTAGGTCGCGTGCCCGAGCGCCCCGACGCCGAGCAGCAGGGGCGCGAGCCGCGAGGGCGGCGCGGCGTTGAAGCTCGGCCGCGTGGCGTCAAGGGCGTGCCCCGGGCCGCGGCCCGCGAGGTCGAGGGCGGCGGGGCCCCGCGTGCGGTTCCTCGCGACGTCGAGGAAGAAGAGCGCGCTGGCGGCGCCGTAGAACAGCAACGCAAGCAGGAAGCTGACCCCGGAAACGACCTCGCGCATGGCCCCGTTATAGCCTGCCTCACCGGGGATGGCCCGCCGGCCGCAGAGGAGACGACGTACACCCGCCTGGGGACGGGACCGACAGCGCGAGCCCACCGGCGCCCTGGAGGCCGGGGCGGGCGTCGGCGCCGGGCGCGCCGGTGCCGGTGGAGGCGGCCGCTGCGGCTACAGGTTGCTCGTCAGGAACGCGGCGAGCAGCTCTTCGTCGCTCGTCAGGCTGCTGTTCGTCACGGTCGCCGCCGGCGCGGCCTTGCGGTGCTCGGCGAACGAGCCCACAGGCGCGCCGATGAAGCCCGGGATCACGTCGTAGGCGTTGTCGCCGATGATCATCGACCCCTCGAGGATCTCCGCCCCGAGCTCCCTCAGGAAGGCGCGCGTCTTCACCCGACCGATGACCTCGTGCACGTCCGCCGCGCCCGTCACCTCGCGGACCACGCGGATCGCCTCGATGATCTTGTAGCGGCGGCCCTCGGTCTTGATCAGAAGCTCGTCGTTGTTCAGATCGACGCGGTCGCTCGCGATCCAGTCGTCGAGCGCGGCCTGCGGAAAGAACACGCGGTTCTTCATCGCGAGCAGTCTACCCAAAAAGGGGGCAGAGGGGTTGGGTCGCGAGGCCGGCGCACGGGGTCAGCCCGGCGTCAGGCCGCGGGGGGCATCCGGGGGGGAGGCGCCGAGTCGCGCGGCAGGCCGCGGAGGCGCGCGGGGAGGTGCCAGAGCGACTCGAAGATCCCGAGCAGCACGTAGAACCCGAGCAGCCACACGAGCACGAACGCAGGCTGCAGCTGCGTCGAGATCACCGCGCTCGAGCCGACCGCGAACGCGACGAAGAGCACCGTCCGGACGTTGAGCCGGAGATCCTTGAACGAGCGGAACCGGATCGTCGAGACCATCAGCAGCGACAGGACCGTCGTGGTCGCCAGGATCGCCGCGGCGTAACGCTCGCCGCCGATCGCGCCGGCGACGGCGTGGTTCGCGACCACGATCGAGACGAGGATCCCGGCCGCGCCCGGGATCGGCAGGCCGACGATGTACTTCGAGGGCTTCGTAGGCTTGCCCGCCTCGCCCATCGAGAGGACGTTGAAGCGCGCCAGCCGGATCGCGCCGCACGCCGTGAAGATGAACGACACGAGCAGCCCCGCGAGGCCGAAGCGGTGCAGCGTCCACTGGTACACGAGCATCGACGGCGCCACGCCGAACGAGACGATGTCGGCCAGCGAGTCGATCTGCAGGCCGAACGCGCTCTGCGTCTTCGTCATCCGGGCGACGCGCCCGTCGAGCGTGTCGAAGAACATCGCGAAGACGATCAGCAGCGCCGCACGGTAAAAGTCGTCCTCCGTGTGCGCGGTCGCCGAGCGCCGGATCGCGTCAAAGCCACAGAAAATCGACGAGAGAGTGA
Organism: Sorangium cellulosum; assembly: GCF_002950945.1. Taxonomy (GTDB): domain Bacteria; phylum Myxococcota_A; class Polyangia; order Polyangiales; family Polyangiaceae; genus Sorangium; species Sorangium cellulosum_E. Next base: position 2,823,727 of record NZ_CP012673.1, on the reverse strand, counting down.
TCAGGTTCGGAAGCAGGAACAGCGTCTTCCTGAGCTCGAACCGCCGTCGCCTCCGGATCATGTCACCTCCCTTTCAGGCAGGTCAGGCTATCGCTCCAGAGACCGAGAGCGCAAGCGCCGCGGCGCAGACGCGAGACGCTATAAGGTTACCGCGAGCCCGGATCCGAGATCGTTTCGTTCATTGTCCTGCTTCGTTTCCTTCGTCCTTTTCGGCAGGGCGCGCATCGCGGCTCGCTCATCGCGCGACGCGCGCGGTGGCCGGCTCGTTCCACACCGACTCCGGCACCTTGGCGCCCGGATCGAAGCGGCACGTCATCGGGCGGAGCTCGATGGCCGTGCCGTTCGCCGGGGACGGACCCGCCGCGGGGCGGAAGAGCCACGCTTGCGCGAGGTCGCCGGGGACGATCGCGGAGATCGGCGCACGCCCGAGCGCCCTCGCCTCCCAGCCCGCGACACACGGCGCGGCAGGGGTGCCGTGGAGCACAGCCGTGGAGGTCAGGAGCACGTGCGCCTCGGGTGTGCCCGAAGGACCCGCGACGTCGGTGACGAGGACCGGGTGGCGCGTGCCCGGGAACAGGGCCTCGCTGCCGGCGAAGAGCGGCACCTCGTGGCGTGCGGTCGCGGCACGGTCGGCCGCGGAACAGGGGCGCGGCACGCCCCCGAGGTCGAATGGTGTGGGCAGCGGCTGCGCCAGGCCGAATGTTCCGTCTCCACGGAATGGCTGAAAGAGCGCCCACGCGGTCGCGTGAGCCGGGGCTGCGACGAGCGTCGTCACGCCGATCGTCTTGCCCGCGTAGGTCCAGTCGATGTGCACGAGGCGGTCGCGGTCCGCCGGCGGCGCGACGGTCACGGCGTCGATCTCCCAGGCCGCGCCAGAGCCCGGCGCCGGCGCGGGCGCGGCGCCGGAGGGCGCGGGGGCCGGGCGGTGCGCGAGCAGCATCGCCGTCACGGGGCCGCTCGAGGGCTGCCGCACCATCCCGACGCCCACGGGCTGGCCGTCCGCGAGCACGGCGTCGGCGCGCACGTCGAGGCTCCCGTGCAGGCCGGACGCGGGCCAGGGCGGGAAATCGAAGCGCTGGAGCTTCCCGGAGGGCTCGTAGAAGAACGTGAGCGGCGAGTGCGCGCTGCCGGAGTGCGGGCGGACGAAGATCCCCCCGACGGAAACGGAGAGCAGCGCGGGATCGAACAGATCCTCGGGAGGCGGCGCCGCGCCCGGCGCACCAGGCCGGGGGCGCGCGCCCGCAGGAGGCTGGCGCGCCGCGCCGCCGGCCGCGCGCGGGGCCGGCTTCACGTCGCCGAGCTCGAACGGGCCGGCGTCCGCGATCACGCCGCGGGCCGAGGTGCCATCCATCCAGTTCTCCCAGGCGAGCTCGACGTTGCGCATGGGCGCGCCCGGCCTGGCAACACCGCCGGGGAGCCGCACGCGGGCCGCGGCGTAGCCCTCCATCTGGGCGGTGACGCTGGTCGCCACCCGCGCGCCCGCCGGCACGGCGGGCAGGAGCGCGCGCGTGACGACGCGCGCCTCGCCGGCGCCGGACTCGGGCAGCAGGGCGGAGACGACGTCGACGGCGCCGGTCGGGGCGCGCGTGAGCAGCGACCAGACGGAGCGGCCGCGCAGCGCCTCGTCGCCGTCGGGCAGGCCGAGGCCGCTCGAGTCGACGTGGTCGATGCGCGTCCACTTCGAGGACGGCAGCGTCTCGCAGACGATCGGCGCGCGCACCGCGGGCTGGGCGCGCGGCGCAGGCGCGGGGGCGCGCGCCGGCGCGCCCTCGGCCGCCGCGCCCCAGCCGACGCGGGTCACGGTGTCGCCGAAGAGGCACCCGCCCACGCCGCACGCCATGGCGGCGTCGGACTCGGCGAGGTCGCTCGAGATCGCCGGCATGTCCGGGAGCTCCGCCCAGCTCACGCCGCCGTCGAGCGACTCCCAGAGCGCCGCGGCCATGTCGCCGCCGGGCTGCGCGCGGTGCTCCGGCGCGAGCGCGACGACGCGCCGGCCGACGCTGGCGAGCATCGCGCCCTCGGCAGGCGGGGCCGCCACGGAGAGCACCAGGCCGTCGTCGTCGGTGGTGACGACCACGAGCGCGCCCGCCTCCGCGAGCAGCAGGCCGACGGCGCCGTCATCGGCGGGGCGGAGCGCGCTCTCCTCCACGAGTTCAAACCCCGGCGGCGCGGCGCCGCCGCCGGGCCCGCCCTCGGTGTCCTCGTCCTCGTCCTCGGCCTCGGGGCCGTCGGGGGAAGAGGAGGGCACGGCCGCGCCGGGCGCGTGCAGCAGCCGCGGGGCGAACGTCTCGCCGCCGTCGTGCGAGACGAACAGCGCGAGGCGCTCGTCCTTGCCGCGGTAGCCGAGGAAATAGGCGGAGCGCCCGTCCGCCGAGAACGCGGGCAGCGCGGCGATGCTGTTGAGCGTCGGGGCCGCCGCGACGACGACCGCCGCGCGCGCGTCGCCGCGGGCGGCGTCCTGGGCCAGGAGCAGCGGCGCGCTCGGCTTGCAGTCGCTCCCGCGGGCGGCCGGCTTGCAGACGCCGGTGACGAGCGCCGCGCCCTCGGGCGACACCGCGACGCTGACGTGGGCGACGTCGGGCGTCTCCAGCGTCGCGCCAGGCGACCACGAGGCGCCGCCGTCGTCGCTGCGGAGCACCCGCGCCAGGATGTGGTCGTCCTCGGGCTCGACGCACACCGCGACGATCTTGAGGACGCTCGCGCCGCTCGCGCCGAGCTTGACGCTGCTGCAGCCGGCCGTGCCCGGGAGGGGCGCGGCCCTGAGCGGTCCGTCGATGGGGCCGCTCGCGAGCAGCCAGGGCGCGCCGGCGTCGTCCGGGTGGACCACCTCGACGTAGCGGTCGCCGGCGATCGCCGCGCGCCCGGCCGAGACCGCGGCGGCGGACGGCGCGCGCGGGACCGCGATCGCGAGCTCGACGTCGGCCTGCGGGAGCGCCGCGGCGCTGCGCGAGAACGCCGGCGTGCGCCGCGGCTCCCAGGTCGCCGAGGCGAGCAGCCCCTCGGCGAGCAGCTCGCCGCCGAGGACGCCGACCTGCGAGAGGCCCATCGCCGGGAGCGGCGCGCGGGACCAGGTCGCGCCGCCGTCGTCGCTCGAGAACAGCGACTCGGGCAGCGCGAGCGCCAGCGCCCGGCCGCCCTCGGCCATCGCGACGTCGAGGGCGCGCGGCGGGGTGCGCCCGGCCTGCGCGGCGGCGGCGTCGAGCTGGACCGGCTTCCAGCCGAGGTCCTCGCGCCAGCGGAGCACGCCGCCGCCGTGGGTCACGCCGAGCAGCGCGCCGCCGGCGCCCGCGACGTCGGCGAGCGGCTCGGGCGGCGAGAGCGTCCGGGTGAACTGGCCGAGCGGCGACGAGGCCTCGTAGATCGCGCCGCTCGCGCCGACGAACATCCAGGAGGTCGGCGAGCGGCGCACGAGCGCGGTGAGCTCCTCCGGCGCGGGCGCGCTGCTCGCCCGGCCCTGCCCGGCGCAGCGCAGGGCCGGCGCGGCGGCGCCGGGCGCCGGCGCAGCCGCCTGGCGCTCGGGCGTCACCGTCCAGCGCTGGCCGCCCTGGGCGACGACGACGCAGCCGCCGCCGGCGAGCGGCGCCCACGCGACCGCGGCCTCGGGCGCGGGCGGGTGGTAGCTCCAGCGCGCCGGCGAGGCGTAGGCGGCGCCGGAGAGATCCGCCGCGGGAGAGGGGGGCTCGGCGGGGCGGGCCGGCTGCGCCGGGGCGCCGGAGCAGCCCGCGAGCGCGCACGCCGACGCGAGGGCGAGCGGCGCGCGGGGCCGCGACGACGTCGGCGTCATTCGACCCAGCGGGCCACGAACAGGTTGGTCTCGCCGGGCTTCTCGCCGAACCGGTTCGAGGCGAAGACGACGTGCTCGCCGGTGGGCGAGAACATGGGGAAGCTGTCGAAGCCCTCGAAGTAGGTGACGCGCTCGACGGGCGGCACGCCGTTCTCCACGGGAGGCGCCTCGGTGTCGACCAGGTAGAGGTCGAAGTTCGGCATGCCCCGCGCGCCCTGGGGCGTGCTGAAATCCGAGGCGAAGAGGATCCGCCGCGAATCCGGCAGGAAGTAGGGCGCGAAGTTGGCGCGGCCGTTCCTCGTCACCGCGCGCGGGTTCTGCCCGTCGACGCCCGCGACGAAGATCTCGAGCGCGCTCGGGCGCACGAGCCCCTGGGCGAGCAGCGCGCGGTAGTCCTCGAGCGCCGCCCCGGTGGGGCGGCTCGCGCGCCAGACCAGCTTCGTCGCGTCGGGAGAGAAGAAGGCGCCGCCGTCGTAGCCGGGCGTGCTCGTGATGCGGCGGACGTCCGAGCCGTCGAGCTTCGCGGTGTAGAGCTCGATGTCCCCGTCGCGCGTGCTCGTGAACACGAGGCGCGAACCGTCGAACGCGACGGTCGCCTCGGCGTCGTACCCCTTGCCCTGGATGAGGGGGCGGAGATCGGAGCCGTCCGCGTTCGCGGTGTAGATGTCGAACTCGTCGAGAGGCCACACGTAGCCCTTCGAATGATCGGGCTTCGGCGGGCACGCCTCGCCGGCGGCGTGGGTGGAGGCGAAGAGGACGCGCGCCTGCGCCGGCGGCGGGGGCGCGGGGAACAGGAAGTAGCCGCAGGTCGTCTTGCCCTGGCCGTTCGAGACCCGGCGGACGTCGCCGCTCTCCAGGTCGATGACGTACTGCTGGTCGCACTTGTTGCCGTCGCGGGTCGACTGGAAGGTGAGCTTCCTGCCGTCGGGCGACCAGTAAGCCTCGGCGTTCTCGCCGCCGAAGGTGAGCTGCCGGAGATCGGCGAGGTGCTTCTCGCGCGGGTCGGCGGCGACGCTCTTGCCAGCGCGGATGCGGAACGGGATCCACTCGGGCTTGGCCGTGGTCGTCGCGTCGGGGATCTGGCCGATCGGCTCCTTCGGCCGCGGCTCCGGGGCGGCGCAGGCGGCGAGGAGCAGCGAGGCGAGCAGGGCGGGCAGAAGGTGGGAACGCATCGGGGAGCGACTGTAGTACGAAAGCGGGGGGGCGTCTCCGGAGGTGAGCGCGACATGCTGGACGTGCGAGGGGTAAGCAAGGAGTTCCGCGGACAGACGGCGCTCCACCCGCTGGATCTGAGCTTCCCCCCGGAGCGCACCGTGGCCGTCATCGGCCCGAGCGGCTGCGGGAAATCCACGCTGCTGCGCGTCCTCATCGGGCTCGTGACGCCGGACCGCGGCGAGGTGCGGATCGGCGGCGAGCCCCTCACGCGGGAGAGCGCGCGGCGGCTCCGGCACCGCATGGGCTACGTGATCCAGGAGGGGGGCCTCTTCCCCCACCTGACGGCGCGCGACAACGCGACGCTGCTCGCGCGGCACCTCGGCTGGACCGAGGCGCGCGCGGCGGAGCGGCTCGCGGCCCTGCGCGAGCTCACGCGGCTGCCGGAGGACGCGCTCGGGCGCTTCCCGGCGGAGCTGTCCGGAGGGCAGCGGCAGCGGGTGAGCCTGATGCGCGCCCTGATGCTCGACCCGGAGGTGCTGCTGCTCGACGAGCCCATGGGCGCGCTCGATCCGATGATCCGCGCGGACCTACAGGCCGACCTCAAGGCGATCTTCGCCGAGCTCGGGAAGACGGTGGTGCTGGTGACGCACGACCTCGGCGAGGCCGCCTACCTGGCCCACGAGATCCTGCTCCTGCGCGAGGGGCGCGTGGTGCAGCGGGGCTCGTTCGACGAGCTCACGCGCGCCCCGGCGGATCCGTTCGTCACCCGCTTCATCCAGGCGCAGCGCTGGCCGCTGGAGGGCGCGTGAGGGCGGCGGGGCGCGCGCTCGTGCCGCGGCCGGCGTGGCGGGCGCTCGCGCCGCTGCTGGCGCTCGTCGCCCTGGTCGCGCTCGCGGGATCGGCCGCGGCGGCGCCGATCCGCGTCGGCTCCAAGCGCGACACCGAGTCGGTGATCCTGGGCGAGCTCTGCGCCGCGCTCCTCCGGGCCTCGGGGGTCGAGGCGGTGTATCGCCGCGATCTGAGCGGCGGCACCCAGGTGCTGTGGCGCGCGCTCCAGGAGGGCGAGATCGACCTCTACCCGGAGTACACCGGGACGCTCTCGCGGGATCTGCTGAAGGACGAGCGGCTCACCACCGCGGCGGCGCTGAGGCCGCGGCTCGCGCCGCTCGGCCTCGGCCTGGGCGAGCCGCTCGGCTTCGACAACAGCTACGGCCTCGGCCTCCGGGAAGACCACGCCCGCGAGATCGGCGCGGCGCGCATCTCGGATCTCAAGCGGCACCCCGATCTCCGGCTCGGCTTCTCGCACGAGTTTCTGGACCGACCCGAAGGTTTCTCGGGCCTGCGCCGCCGCTACGACCTGCCGCAAAACACCCCGGCGGGCATCGAGCACGAGCTCGCCTACCGCGCCGTCGCCGAGGGCAAGGTCGACGTGATCGACGTCTACACCACCGACGCCGAGATCGATTACTACCGCCTCCGCGTGCTCGAGGACGACCTCGGGTACTTCCCGGACTACGAGGCCGTCCTGCTCCATCGCGCCTCCCTGCCGGAGCCGGCGCTCGCCGCGCTCCGCCGCCTCGAGGGCCGCGTCTCGCGCGAGGTGATGATGCGGCTGAACCGCCGCGCGAAGCTCGACAAGGAGCCCGAGGATCAGGTGGCCGCCTCGTTCCTCCGGGAGGAGCTCGGCGTCGCCTCGGCCGGGGCCGCGCCCGCGGATCGCCCCGGCGACGTCGCCCGGCGCACCGCCGAGCACCTCACCCTGGTCGCGGTCTCCCTGTTCTTCGCGGTGCTCGTCGCCCTGCCCCTCGGCGTGCTCGCCGCCCGGCGCCCGCGCTTCGGCCAGGGCGCCCTCGGCGTCCTCGGCGTGATCCAGACCATCCCCTCGCTGGCGCTCCTGGTCTTCCTCCTGCCGCTCCTCGGCATCGGCGCCACCCCCGCGATCGTGGCGCTCTTCCTCTACAGCCTCCTCCCGATCGTCCGCGGCACCACCACCGGCCTGGCGGAGATCCCGCCCGCCCTGCGCGAGTCCGCCGAGGCGCTGGGGCTCTCGCCCTGGGCGCAGCTCCGGCGCGTCGAGCTGCCCCTGGCCGCGCGGTCGATCCTCGCGGGCATCAAGACCGCCGCGGTGATCAACGTGGGCACGGCGACGCTCGGCGCGCTCATCGGCGCGGGCGGGTACGGCCAGCCCATCCTGGTGGGCATCCGCCGTGACGACATCGAGACGATCCTCGAGGGCGCCATCCCCGCCGCCGCGCTCGCGATCCTGGTCCAGGGCCTGTTCGAGCTGCTCGAGCGCGCGGTGGTCCCGCGCGGCCTGCGCCAGCCCTCGGGCGCGCCGTCCAGCCTCCCGTGAGCCCGAGCGGCCGCGGCCCGGACAACACCTGGCCGGGGGTCGCGACCGCCCTGACAACACCTGGCCGGGGGTCGCGACCGCCCTGACAACACCTGGCCGGGGGTCGCGACCGCCCTGACAACATCTGGCCGGGGGTCGCGACCGCCCTGACAACACCTGGCCGGGGGTCGCGACCGCTACTGCCTGAAGACGGTCACCGTCGTCGAGATGGTCCGGCCATCGGCAGCGCAATTCGGGAAGCTGCCGTCCGACGCCGGATCGTGGCAGACATCGTCGCAGTCGCCGAGCACGTCCACGATGCAGCCGTCCGTGTCCACGCCCGTCCCGCCGCACACCCGGCTGATGAGCGTCGATCCGGGCGATTTGCACGCGTAGCGGCGCGGCTCGGGCGCGAACAGGTCGCCGAAATACGTCGCCTCCCGGAGCGGGAAGGCCGCCCTCTCCGCGGCGTCCGACTCGAGGGCCTTGTTCTTGCCGCGCATGGAGATAGGCACCCTCTCGCCGAGGTGGTTGATCCTCGCCAGGATGCACGCAGAGATCCAGCCCTGACATCGGGCGTTGCAATGCCCGTGCGCGCGGCCCCACTCGGGCGCAACCCCGATGTCGCCCTCGACCACGTAGACCTCCCCATCCAGCGAGAACTCCACGGATTGCTCCGCCGGGAGCGCGCAGCCCACAGCGTAGCTCAGGAAGTCGCGCGCCAGGGGATCGCGCAGCGCGCTCATGACCTCCTCGTTGCCCGCGATCGCCGCGCTCGTCAGCGGTCCCTCCGTGAGCGCCTGCGTCGCGCTCCGGTTCGCCGTGAGCGCGCTCGGCGTGAGCGCGTTCCTCGTCAGGAAGCCCTGCTCCACCGCGTCGGCCTGCTCTTCCCCGGGAGCGTCGGCCTCCCCCACGCAGGCCATCAAGCACATACCCAGCAAACCCAGGAACGAGACCGCGATTCGATCGCTGTTGTGCATGATAGCCCCCTCGACTCCAAGCAAAGCACCGCTCAGGAATTTCCTCAACATGTTTTCCGGATGAGCACCAGTGTTTTTCCGGCACATCGCAGTGGAGGTGCGCCACTGGCCACCTCGCGAAATCGGCGCAAAAGCGGCCGTTCAGGCGCGCGCGTGGGTGCCGTGCGGCCCGGGGGAGAGGCGCAAGCAGGGAATCCTACGTACGGCGGATTGCAACGTGGCGTTACACGGAGTGGCAATCTCCGAGCCAGCGTGTCGCCAGCGCGAGTGTATCGGCGTTGTCGAGCGCGGCAAGGAACCGATTCCGGTAATGAGGATTCGAGATCTGCCGGGCGCGGGAGAGCACGCTGTCGCGCGCGCTCGCGAGCGCGGCGAGCGCGTCGGCCTGCCTGCCGCTCGCGAGGAGGGCCTCGGCGCGGACGAGCCGGATCAGCGACTCGCCCTCCTCGACGGCGCCGAGCGACGAAAGGAGCGAGAGCGCCTCGCCCGAGCGCGAGAGCGCCTCGCCGACGCGGCCCCTCCGGAGCAGCACGCGCGCGGACAGGGCCCAGACCGCGGCGCGCAGCGGCGGCGCCCCCGAAAGGAGCGCCGCGGCGGCGTCGGCCTCGGCCTCGGCGGCGTCGAGGTCGCCGCCGAGCAGCGCGGCCTTCGCCAGGTAGGCGCGGGCGATGCCCTCCGTCCTCGGGTCGCCCAGCCGCTGGAACGTCGCGATCGCCTCCTCTTCGAGCCGCCGGGCCTCGTCGAGGTCGCCGCGGGCGATGAGGACGTGGCCGAGGTTGCTGCGGGCGCACGCGGCCAGATCCGTGAGCTCCATCTGCTCGGCCGCGCGGAGCGCGGCGCGCAGCGCGGCGTCGGCGCCCTCGTAGTCGCCGAGCTCCACGGTGATCGCGCCCAGGTTCACGCGCAGCGAGCAGGCGTTGCGGCGATCGCCGCTCCGCTCGAAGACCGCGAGCGCCGCCTCGATGCCCTCGATCGACGCGCCGGGTCCGCCGGAGGCCATCGCGCGGATGGCGCGCGCCTCGTAGAGCCGCGCGAGCACCGCGGCGTCGAGGGGCCGGCCCTCCTGCGCGCTGCGCTCGAGCGCCTCGATGAGCCCGTCCGCGGCGGCGTAACGGCCGCCGAAGACGAGCCACAGCGCGCCCTCGACGAGGCAGACGTCCCGCCCGGGCAGCGCGCCCTCGGCCGGCGGCGCGCCGCGCGCCGCGGCCACCCAGGACTCCACGCGGTCGAGGGCGCCCAGCTTGCCGGCCGCCATGACCACGTGGGTGACGGCGGCGTACCAGGACGGCGAGCCGGGCTCGAAGAGCGCGGCCGCCTCGAGCGCGCGCCCCTCGGCCAGGGCGAAATCGCCGCGCCAGAGCCGGGCCTCCGCCTCGACCAGGAGCAGCCCGCCCGCCTCGGCGAGCCCGCCCGCCTCGGCGCCGGCCGCGCCGCACGCGAGGCCCCGCTCGGCATGGCGGAGGGCCGCGTGCAGGTCGTTGCCGCGGAGGGCCTGCTCCGCGGCGCGCCGGTACCACGCCGCCGCCCGCCCCGGCTCGGCGCCCCGCTCGAAATGCTCCGCGAGCTCCGCCGCGTCGCCCTTCCCCGCCTGCTCCAGCCACTCGCCCGCGAGTCGGTGACCGAGCTGCCGGTCGTAGTCCGTCAGCGCGCCGTAGGCCGCCTCCCGCACGAGCGCGTGCCGGAAGCTGAACTCGGCCGCGCCGGCGTCGGTCGGGGGGTCCTGCTCGATCGCCGTGCCGCCCGCGCCGCCCGCGCCGCCCCCGCGAACCGGCGGCGCGCCCCCCGCGGGCTCGCCGGCCGCCCCGGCGCCGCTGCAGCCGGCCTCGCGCGCGGCGCCCCGACCGGGTTGCCGCCTCGGGAGGACCACCTCGCGCTCGACGAGCTCCGCGAGCCGGCACGCCACCTCGGCGTCGGCGCCGCCGAGCAGCGCGGCGACGCCGCCCAGCCGGAAGCTCTGGCCGAAGACGCTCGCCGCCCTGAGCACCCGCCGCGCCTCGGGGTCGAGCGCCTCGAGCCGCGCCTGCACCATCGCCAGCACCGTCTCCGGCAACACGGCCCCGCGCCCCTCCGCCGCGGCCCGGATCTGCTCCTCCAGGAAAAATGCGTTGCCATCGGCGCGCTCGACGAGGGTGGCGACGACCGCGTCGGGGACGGCGTTGCCGAGCGCCTGGCGCACGAGGCGCTCGCTGGCGCGGCGCGAGAGCCCGGCGAGCTCGACCTCCTGCACGCCGCGCCCCGCCCACAGCCGCGGGAACATCTCGCGCACCTCGGGGCGGCCGAGCGCCAGCACCATGAACGGGGCGTCGCGGAGGTTGCGGAGCGCGCTGTTGATCATGGCGACCGTGGGCAGGTCGCCCCAGTGCAGGTCCTCGAGGACGAGCAGCACCGGCTGCGCGGCGCACTCGGCCCGCAGGAACTCCTCCCAGACGAGGTGCAGCTGGTCGCCCATGAGCAGGGAGTTCCGGCGCGCCGCCCGCAGCGCCTCGTCGCCGTCGGTGTCCGGGAAGGGCGCGCCGACGAGCTCGCCGAGGAAGGGCGCGAGGCGCGCGCTGTCGTCCCCGTGCCGCCCGAGCCGCTCGCGGATCTTGCGCTGCACCGCCGCGGCCGGCTCCCCCTCGGCGACGCCGAGCGCGCGCCGGAGGGCCTGCGCGAGCAGGCTGAAGGCGGCGCCGGCGCTCATCGGATCGCCGCGGGCGATCCAGACCGCCATGGGCTCGCCGCGCGCGCGGAGGCGGCGGAGCAGCTCGACGCGCAGGCGCGATTTGCCCGCGCCCGCGGGTGCGGTGACGAGCACCGCGGAGGGGGTCTGCTCCTCGACGCACTGGCTGAAGGTCGCTTCCAGGAGCGACAGCTCGCGGTCGCGCCCCACGCAAGGCGTCGGCCTGCCGAGCAGGCGCGGGACGGCCTCGAGGTCGTCGCGCTCGCCCCGCAGGAGGTGGCCGGCGGCGTCCTCGCCGAGCTCGAACCGGGCGCCGAGCAGGCCGGCGGTGACCTCGTCGATGCGGACGACGCCGGGGCGCGCCGCGTCGCCGGCGAGCAGCGCGGTGGCCTGGTCGATGAGCTTGCCGATCGGCGATCGGGCGGCGATCTCGGCGCGGCCGACGACCAGCGCGACGGGCGCGCCGCCGAGCAGGACCTGCATGGCCAGCGCGCACCGCGCGCCGCGGGCGGCGAGATCGGTCGGGGCGACGGCGCCGGAGAGCACGACGACGGGGGAGCGCGACTCGATGATCTCGAGGCGGCCGTGGTGCCGCTCGGCGAGGGCGCTGAGCGCGCGCACCCGCAGGGCGTCCTCGCCCTCGGACCGGGTGGCGTCGCTGTCGAGCGCGCCGTCGCGGGCGAGGAGCAGGCAGATCATCCGGCGCTCGCCGGTCGTGAGCTCGGGGGGCGGGGCGGCGCCGAAGGGCAAGGCGACGCCGCGCCGCGAGCCGGGCGCGAGGTCGCCGAGGGCCGCGAGCTCGGCGGCCACGGCGGCGCCGTCGCGGGGGCGATCGCGCGGGGCCTTGGCGAGCATGCGGGTGACGAGGTCGTCGACCGCGGCGGGGATCTCGCCGCGGAGCTCCCGGAGCCGCGGCGGATCCTCGAGGAGGACCTTCACGAGCACGGAGAGGCCGTCGTTGCCGACGAACGGGGGCCGGCCGGTGAGGCAGCGGTAGAGGACGCAGCCGAGGGCGAAGACGTCGGCGCGGGCGTCGATGTCGAGCTCGCCGCGCGCCTGCTCCGGGGCCATGTAGCCGGGGGTGCCGAGCATGACGCCGGGCACGGTGAGCTCCTGGCCGGCGCCCGCGACGCGCGCGACGCCGAAGTCGAGGAGGGTGACGTCCTCGACCGAGCCGCCGACGAGGAGGAGGTTGCTCGGCTTGAGGTCGCGGTGGACCATGCCGAGCCGGTGGACGGCGCCGAGCGTGGACGCGACGCGCGCGCCGAGCGCCAGGCTCTCGCTCACGGTGAGCGGCTCGCGGGCGACGCGCTCGGCGAGGGTCTCGCCGGCGAGCCACGGCATGGCGAGGTAGAGATCGCCGTCCCGGGTCGTGCCGTGGGCGATGTACCCGACGATGCCGGGGTGCCTGAGCGCGGCGAGCGCGTGCGCCTCCCGCACGAAGCGGTGCATCTCCTGCGGGCCGCGGCGCTGGAGGACCTTCAGCGCGACGGGCTCGCCCGTGAGCCGGTCGCGGGCGCGGAAGATCTGCGCCATGCCGCCGGCGCTCGCGTGACCTTCGATCTCGAAGCGGTCACCCACAAGGTCGCCAGCGTGCATCAGCGGTCACCCTCCGGCGGCTCAGGAACCGCAGCGCGCGCCACTGCGGTGCGTCGAACAAGCCATCGCGGCGGCAAGGATATCCAGAACCGGGACACTTCCAGACATCAAATGTTGCTGTGTTCCACCGCTGTAAGCAGAGCAACTTTCCGGGAGCGGCGTGTCGGAGATTGTGGCGTGTCGGCGATGGTGTGGTGCCGCGAGGAGGTTTGACACACGGTCGGGTCCGCTCGGTGTTCCCGGCGTGACCGCCTGGAACGCTGTCATTCCCTCTGGCGATCTTCCTTCCTGTTACGTGGCGCTGGCGAGCGCCTCATCGGCTGGCCGCACCCAGGCACGTTTCCCGTCGAATACGGCGACGAGCTCATGCACGGGCGCCGCTCTGCGGCGGCGACGCCGGCGCGCACCAGCTCGAGGATGCCGGCGACCTCGGGCTCGGTGAAGCCGAAGGAGGTCGCGTAGGGACCATCGCTCAGGAGCGAGTGGACGATGATGTTGTTCAGGCCGGAGAAGAGGTTCTCCCGGGAGACACGCAGCACGCCCGTGAGCACGCCCTTGAAGAGGGAGGGGTTGTCCTTCAGGGCGGCGGAGAAGAAGTTGAGGAAGAACACCGTCACTTCATCGAAGAAGCCGTTCAGGTAGCCGGACTGGATGGGCGTGTCGTACTCGTCGATCAGGATGGCCACCTTGCGGCCGTGATGGCGCGCGAGGTAGTTCGAGAGCTCTTTGAGCGAGCGGCGGCAGTCTTCCTCGGAGATCGCGCCATTCAGCATGTGCTCGTAGTGCCGCCTCTCGTCCGGCTTGAGCACACCGGCCTGCAACAGAGCACGATGCTGGCTGTAGAGACGCCGCACCTCCGTGCGGATCGCATCCAGCGTGGCCTCGTAGGAGAGGGTCTTGATGTCCTTGAACGTGAGAAAGAGGACCGGGTGCTCCTGAAAATGAGCCCGGGCTGACGGGTCGTTCCAGACGGCGAGGTCCTGGAACAGGTGGGAGAGGTCCTCGTCGCGCCGCCCGAGGAAATAAGCGAGGGCGGAGAGGTTCAGGGTCTTGCCGAATCGGCGTGGCCTGGGAAAAAGCAGGACCTGCGCGGGGTCGGCGAGGACGCGGCTGACAAAGGCGCTCTTGTCCACGTAACCAGCGCCAGCCTGGCGGAGCTCGCGAAAGTCGGACTGACCGAGGGCGGGGACGAAGGTCATGAGGGGCTCGCGGCGCGCAAGGGACTGTCCCGGACCGCAGCATGCCCGTCAACCGCCCCTCGCCCTCCCCTTCGCGCGAAGTGCGGGGCTCGCCCGCCCGCCGCCTCGGCCGCCCGCCGGAAGCGCTCCCCTCCCCTCGTTCCACCCGCGCGCCGCGCACATCCCGCCGCCGCCCCCGCGTGGCCCGCCGCGCGCGACCGATATACCCTACCCCGGTGCGCCCCCACGTCCTCGCCGGCTGCCTCGCTGTCCTGATCCCTGCGGCCGCGACGTTCGCAGCGCCGCGCGCCGCGGCTGCGGACTTCGATCCCGCCGGCCGCGGCAAGCGGCCCAAGCCGAAGGCCCCGAAGCCCGGCGGCGGCAAGGCCGGACCCGCGGCGCGGCCGCAGCCAGCAGCGCGGCCGCAGCCGAAGCCCGAGGCGGCCGAGGCCGGCGACACGAAGCGGGGCGGGCCGTCGAGCGACGCGCTGATCGCGCGGTACACCGCCATCGTCCTGAGCCAGCCGAGCGCGCCCTTCCCGCTCCAGCGCCTCGCCCAGCTCTACCGCGAGCGCGACGGCAACCTGAAGAAGCTCGTCGAGGAGTTCGAGCGCCGCGCCGCCCAGCCCGGCGAAGGCGCCTGGGCCTCCAAGGTCGTGCTCGCCGGCGTCTACAAGCAGGACGGGCGCTACGACGACGCCATCAAGACGTACGAGGCCGCCATCGCGGACCGGCCGCAGGATCCGTCGGCGATCCTCGCGCTCGCGCAGCTCGAGGCGGACCGCGGGGACAAGGCGCGGGCGCGCGGGCATTACGAGAAGGCGCTGCCGCTGCTCAAGGTCTCCGCGGACATCGAGCAGACCCGGCGCACGCTGCTCGCGCTCTGCCTCGACCTCTCCGACTTCGCCGGGGCCAAGGCGCAGCACGACGCGCTCGTCAAGAACGCGCAGGGCTCGCTCTTCGTCAAGGCGGAGCTCGGGCGCGAGCTCGCCGCCCGCGGGCACCACGCGCGCGCCGAGGCCGAGTTCCGCGAGCTCGTGAAATCCGCGGCGGGCGACAACCGCGCGCTCGCGCCGGCGCTGCGCGACCTCGGGCAGGCGCTCGCCAAGCAGAAGAAGATGGACGAGGCGCTCGCGGTGCTGAAGCGGGCGCTCGCCGTCGCCGGCAGCGCCGCGGGCGTGCGGTCCGAGATCCTGCTCATCATGACCGACGCGTTCCGCGCCGAGGGGAAGCTCCCGGAGCTCATCGCGATCCTCGAGGCCGAGAAGGGGCAGGACTTCCAGCGGCTCGCGACCCTGGGCGCCCTGCACGAGGAGACCGGCGACGTCGACAAGGCGATCGCGATCTACCGGAAGGCGCTCGCGATCGACGGCAAGCACATCGACACGCGGCTCCGGCTCGTGCACCTGCTCCAGACCGCCGGCGAGCTCGACACCGCGGTCCGCGAGTACGAGCTCCTGATCCGGGCGGCCCCGGGCAACGCGGACTTCGTGTTCGAGCTCTGCGAGACGCTCATCCAGCGCGGCGACCGGCCCAAGGCGCTCGCGCTGCTCACCGAGCTCGAGGGGCGCGTCGCGAACGAGCCCGAGACGCTCGCTGCGGTCGCGGATTTCTACGAGCGGGTCGAGGAGAAGGACCGGGCCCTCAAGGTGCTGCAGCGGCTCGCCGGCGCCGCGGGCGGCGACCCGAGCCACCTCGTCGATCTGGGCGACCGGTACTTCCAGGCGGGCGACAAGAAGAAGGCGCTCGAGACCTGGGCGCGCATCAAGCAGGTCGTGCCGAGCCGGGCGCGCGCGGCGGCCACGCTGGGCGAGGTGTACCTCGACCACGACATGGTGCCCGAGGCGCTCGCCGCGCTCCGGGAGGCCGCGCAGCTCGAGCCGGCGAACAGCCGGTACAAGAAGGCGCTGGCGATCGCGCTGGAGCGCACCGCGAGCTCGCTCGGCAACGCGTCGTCGCGGTACTCCGAGGCGCGCGAGCTCTGGGAGGAGCTGCTCGCCGCGGCGGGCAACGACAAGATGCTCGCGCGCGAGGCGCGCACGCACATCGTGAGCCTCTGGGCGCTCACCCACGAGCTGCCGGGCCGCGTCGCGCCGCTCAGCGCGCGCTTCAGCGCGAGCCCGCCCGACCTGGAGGCGGGGCGGCTGCTCGCGGAGGTGCAGCGCAAGCTGCACCGGCTGCCCGACGCCGAGGCGACGCTGCGGCGGCTCGTCCAGGCGGCGCCGGGCGACGAGGACGCGCTGCTCGCGCTGGAGCGCGTGCTCGTGCTCCAGCAGAACCTGCTCGGGGCGATCGACGTCCTGGGCAAGCTGGTCGAGGTGAACCCGAAGCGGGCCCGCGAGTTCTACCAGCGCATGGCGCAGTACGCCGCGGAGCTCTACCGCGACGACGACGCGATCCGGTACGCCGCGAGGGCGGTCGAGCTGTCGCCCGAGGACGCGAGCGGGCACCAGAAGCTCGGCGACATGTACCGGCGGCGGCAGGACTTCCCGCACGCGATCGCCGAGTACCGGCAGGCGCTCGCGAAGAACGACCGGCTCTTCCCGGTGTACTTCGACCTGGCCGAGCTCCTGCTCACCGCGGGGCAGGCCGACGAGGCCGACCGGCTCTTCCGGCGCGTGGTGAGGGCGTCGAACGACGAGGAGCTCGTCGCCCGCGCGGCGCGGATGTCGATGCAGGTGAACCTCGGCCGGGGCTCGCTCGAGGTGCTCGAGCGGGAGCTCCTGCCGGTCGCGGTCGGCAACCCGCAGAAGCCGCTGTACCGGCGGCTGCTCGTGGAGCTGTACGGGGCGATGACGTTCCCGCTGATGCAGAAGGTCCGCGGCGAGGGGCGCGCGGCGAGCGCGGAGGCGCGCGCGGAGCTCGCGAGGATCGGCGCGCGCGCGGTGAAGCCGCTGCTCGACGCGCTCGCGGACGAGAAGGAGTCGCAGCAGAAAATTGCGATCGAGGTGCTCGCCTACGTGGAGAACAAGAGCGCGGGGCCGGCGCTGTACAACTTCGCGATCGGGCAGGCGGACAAGGGGCTGCGCGCGCGCGCGATGATCGCCTGCGGCGCGCTGCGGGATCCGGCGATGCTGGGGCGGTACGAGCAGATGCTGGCGCCGAAGGACGCGTCGACGAGCGTGCTGCCGAACGACGCGGTGGCGGTCGCGGCGACCTGGAGCGTCGCGCGGCTCGCGGCGGGCGGGGGCAACGGAGGCAGCGGCGGCAACGGGGCGCGGCCCGCGGCGGCGAAGGCGGAGGCGCTGCTCGCGCGGCTGCTCGGGTCGCCGGCGCCGGAGGTGCGGGCGATCGCGGCGGTCGGGCTCGGGCTGACGCGCGACCGGAAGCACGCGGCGGCGCTGTCGGCGCTCGCGAGGGCGCCGGAGGCCGGCGCGCTCCCGCGCGCGGCCGCGGTGCGCGCGCTCGGCGAGCTCGGGGGCGGGGGCGAGGGGCCGGCGCTGTTCGTGGCGCTCGCCGACTCGAGCGAGCCGGAGCTCCGGCGGGCGGCGTTGCTGACGCTCGCGCGGCTCGGCGGCGGCGGCGCGAATGGCAACACGAGCGGGGGTGGTCCGGTCGAGGGGGGCGCCCCGGGAGGAGCCGGCGAGGCGATCGCGGCGGGGGCGTTCTCGTCGGACGAGGGGCTGCGGGCGGCGGCGGCGGCGGCCGCGGTCGCGTTCACGCGGCGGGTGTACCCGCGCACGCGGGAGCCGCTGCCGGTGCCCGACGGGGCGCTGACGGTGCGGGAGGTGCTCGCGGGGCTCGATCCGGATCCCTTCGGGCCGGAGGACGGCGCCGCGGCGCTCGTCGCGCTCGGGCCTGCGCTCCAGAAGGCCGCGGTCGCGGCGGTGGCGACGTCGCCCGAGCGGGCGCTGGTCGTCGCCGAGGCGATCCTGTCGCGCCGGGCGCGCGAGGCGCGCGCCGAGGCGGGCAAGGCCGGCGAGGGCGGCAAGGGCGGCGAGGCCGCCGCCGGGGGCGGGGTCGCGATCGGGTTGGCGCCGTTCACCGACGGGCGCGCCGAGCTCGGCCCCGAGCTGAAGAAGCAGGTGGAGGCCACGGTCGAGGGGATCGCGGCCGCGGTCGTGGGCGGGTTCGTGGCGCTCGTGCGGCACCCGGCGATCGAGGTGCGCACGCGGGCCGTGGAGCTGCTCGCGACCCGGCCCGAGCCGGAGGCGCAGGCCGCCGTGATCGACGCGCTCGGCGATCCGGAGGAGGGCGTGCGGCGCGCGGCGCTGTCGGCGCTCGGGGCGGTGCGGCACGGGCCGACGATCGCGGCCGTCTCGGAGCTGCTCCGGACCTCGTCGAGCTGGCCGCTGCGCGTGCGCGCGGCGGAGGCGCTCGGGCGGCTCGGCGCGATCGGCGCTGGTGCGAGCGGCCCCGCTGCGGGCGGCGCTGCCGCGGGCGGCAGGCCGAGCCCGATCGCGGAGACGCTCGGCGCGGCGGCGCGGTCCGACACGTACGCGCTCGTCCGCGAGGCGGCGGCGCGCGCCCTCGCCTCGGCGGACCGCGCCGCGGCGGTGCCGGTGCTCCGGCAGCTCGCGGCGCGCGACCCCGAGCCGCGCGTGCGCGAGGCCGCCGCCGAGCTGATGCGGAGCGCCGCGCCTTGAGCCGCGGCCGACGGGGTCGACGTCCGCGGCCGCGGCGCGTCGCGCGGCGGCGCGCGCCGCTGCTCCTGGTCGCCCTGGCCGGCGCGATCGGCGCCGCCGGGGCGGCCGGCTGCGACGACCTGAGCCGGTTCTCGACGGCCGAGGGGGAGGCCTACTGCGGCGCGATCACGCTGGGCGGCGCCTTCCGCGCCGGCCTGAGCCCGCGCGTCCAGATGCGGCTGTCGCTCGACGCGGGTGCGCTCGACGGGCCCGAGCCGCCGGGCGCGCTCTCGACCTACGAGGCGCCCGACGGGACCACGCCCGAGCGGCGCCTGCTCGACGGCGCGCCGCTCCGGCCGATCAGCGCGCTCGCCCACGATCCGCTGTCGCGGCTCGAGTTCGGGGATGGCCGGGAGCGCAACGCGGTGTATGCGGTCAGCGCGTCGGATCCGGCGGCGGAGTCGATGCTCGTGATCCTGTCGCTGCGCACGGACGAGTCGGTCGAGGTCCGCCTGATCCGGGCGGGCCAGGCGCCGCCGGCCTCGGGCGAGGCGCTCGGGCCGGGACAGCGGCAGATCTTCGGCGTATTCAGGCTGACACGGCGGTCGGGGACATGCGGGTTCTAGGGATCGAGACATCGTGTGACGAGACGGCGGCGGCGGTGGTCACCGAGGGCGGCGAGGTCCTCTCCGACGTCGTGCGCAGCCAGGTGGCGCTGCACGCGCCCTACGGGGGCGTCGTGCCCGAGGTCGCGGCGCGCGACCACGCGCGCGCGGTGGTCCCGGTGGTGCGCGAGGCGCTCTCGCGCGCGGGCGTGACGCTGGCGGAGCTCGACGGGGTCGCGGTGACGTCGCGGCCGGGGCTCGCGGGCGCGCTGCTCGTCGGCCTGCAGGCGGCGAAGGGGCTCGCGTGGGCGGCGGGCAAGCCGCTCGTCGGCGTCGATCACCTGGTGGGGCACCTGCTCGCGGTGTTCCTGCGGCGGGACGGCGCGCCCGCGCCGGAGGCGCTGCCGGCGTTCCCGTACGTGGCGCTGCTCGCCTCGGGCGGGCACACGGCGATCTACCGGGTGGACGGGCCGTCGGTCGGCGCGATCCGCGAGCTCGGCGCGACGCGCGACGACGCGGCGGGCGAGGCGTTCGACAAGGTGGCGAAGCTGCTCGGCCTCGGTTATCCGGGCGGGCCGGTGGTCGACCGGCTCGCGGCCGGGGGGGACGCGGCGGCCGCGGCGGAGGCGGTGCCGGCGCTGACGGCGCGCAAGGAGTCGCTGGAGTTCAGCTTCTCGGGCATCAAGAGCGCGGTGGCGCGGCACGTGGCGAGGCGGGGTCGGCCGGAGGGGCAGGCGCTCCACGACCTGTGCGCGGCGTTCCAGGGGGCGGTGGTGGACGCGCTGGTGCAGAAGACCGTGCGCGCGGCGCGGGCCGAGGGGATCGCGCGGGTGGTCCTGGCCGGGGGCGTCGCCGCGAACCGGGGCCTGCGGGCGACGATGGCGGCGGCGTGCGCGCGGCGCGACGTGGCGCTGTTCGTCCCGCCGTTCGCGAGCTGCACGGACAACGGGGCGATGATCGCGTACGCCGGGGCGCTGCGGCTCGCGGCCGGGGAGAGGGACGCGCTGGATCTCGCGCCGGAGACGAGGACGGCGCTGCCGCGGGTGACGCGCAAGGGCGGCGGGGCGCGGTGAGGGGCTGAGAGGCCGCGACGGGGGCATGTCGCGCAGCGGGGACACGCGCGCGCAGCGAGGACACGCGGCGCAGCGCGGAAGCGCGGCGCGGGAGCGCAGGGATGAGCCGCGTGGGGGAATGGGCGGCGATGGGGGACCGGCTGGTGCTGAGGGTTACCCCGGACTTGTCCCTCGCGGCGAGCCGTGGTCAGATGAGAGCTCAAGATTCGGGCCGGCCTGCGCGGCCGTGGTTCCGGCCGCGCAGGACAGGACAGCTTGGGAGAGTCGCCCGGTGGGGCGCGAGGGTCGTGAGCCATGTCGATTGCTCTAGGAGTCGTGCTCGGGTTGGTCGCGCTGGCGTGTGCCGCAGGCGCCGTGTTCCTGATGATCGAGAGCACGCGGCTGAAGCGGCAGCTCCAGGACGCCAACCAGCACATCGAGGCGCTCCGGCAGGCGAAGAGCCAGCTCGACCAGATGCGGTCGCAGTACGGGCAGCTCCAGCAGGCGCTCGACATCGCGCGGAGCGAGGACCGGCAGAAGGTCGACTGGCTGGACGCCCAGCAGAAGGAGATCGACTGGTACAAGAGCGAGCTCGAGAGCCGGCCGAAGATCACCCAGAAGCGGTACAAGATCCTGACGCTGGGCATCAAGTGGACCGGCAAGACGTCGCTCACGCTCAAGTGGGCGAATCCGCTCGTCGATCTCGGCACGTTGCAGGGGACGAAGATCGAGCGGTATGAGCGGACGGTGAGCCACGTGCTCACGAAAGAGGTCCTGACGGAGCATGTGTTCGAGATCGGCGACTGGGGCGGCGAGCACATCGTGGATGCGCAGCAGGAGCTCATCATGGAGGAGATCCACGGCCTCTTGATGGTCGTGGATCTGGCCGGCAAGGAGGGCCAGAAGCTCGAGCCGGCGCGGATCCAGGAGCAGCTCCGGGAGTTCCAGCCGCAGTCGCTGCAGTTCTTCTTCAGCCCGAAGACGCTGGCGTCGTGCAAGGCGGTGGTGCTGTTCATCAACAAGTCCGACGTGCTCGCCGGGACGCCGGCCGAGGTGGAGAAGGAGGCGCGGAGTTACTATAAGTCGCTCATCGACAGCCTCGAGCGGTACAAGAACCACATCGACATCCGCGTGCTGGTCGGGTCGGCGAGCTACGGGCACAGCACACACCACCTGTTCTCGCATTTCGTGGAGCGCATCCTCCCGAAGAACGCGTACGATCCGCAGCTGCTCCAGCGGATGAAGGCGGACGTGGGCCCGAACCCGGCGCTGGCGCGGACGGCGCAGCTCCCGGCGCCGCAGCTGCCGAATCAGGTCAGGCCCAATGTACGGTAGCGAAGGCGCCTCCGGGTACGTGATCCCGCGGTACCGCGCGGCGGGGGACGCGCCGTGGTACCACGTGCTGCACGGGAACATCCCGGGGCATCAGATCGATTTCATGTACTGCCCGGAGGTGCCGCAGGGGCCCCTCACGACGACGCATTTCAGCCACCTGGCGCGGCTGATGAAGTACATCGAGCCGCAGACGGGGGCGACGCACGCGTTCGCGATCGGCAACCTGTCGCGCGACGACACGCAGCACGAGCCCGGGCACGGGGCGGTGGGGGTGATCTTCGGGTTTCGCATCGGCGGCACGCTCGACCACGCCGGGCGTGGGAATCCGCCGTTCGCGCACGGGATCGTCGCGGTGGACCGGGACCTCGGGTACACGTCGCTGCTGGAGGCGGCGGCGACGTTCTACCGGCACGTGATGAACGCGACCGAGGTGAACTCGTCCGCGGGCATGTTCTACCGCGAGTACGTGGGCGCGGTGCGGGAGGCGCCGGAGCGGGTGGCGCACGTGCTGGAGCGGTATGTCGAGGAGTTCCGGGACCTGCCGTACCAGAGGCAGAGCAGCGCCACGTGGGACTGGGTGGCGGACGAGGGGGCGCAGCCGAAGCGGGTCGTGATCGTGCACAAGCACGATGAGCCGTTCGGGGCGATCGCGCACGCGGCGACGAAGATCGCGACGGTGCTGTACCGGTCGAACATCAAGTGGACGTCGATCACGACCGGGCGGGAGGCGGATATTCCGGGCGGGGTGTCGGTGCGGTTCGTGCGGGAGCGCGACGTCACGATGGAGGAGCGGCACGGGCTGCTGATCCGGCTCGACGAGGTCGCGGAGGACGAGGCGGAGATCGCGCGGATGTTCGGGGCGCGGCCGCAGGGGGAGCAGGAGGAGAAGCCGCAGTTCGGAGGGGGGTGGCGGGAGCGGTTTGCGGCGCAGCAGGCGGGAGGGGCGTCGCCGCTCTCGCAGACGTTCGGGGGCGGGGCGCCAGCGAGGGCGCCGGTGCCGCCGGAGCGGCCGCGGGCGACGACGCCGTCGTCGCCGCCGTCGCAGCGGAGCGCGGGGTGGGGCGACGTGCATGCGCCGGGAATGGCGGGCGGGGCGCGGAGGGAGGCGGGCCTCGGCGCGGCGGCGGGGATGGCGGGGGCGGCGGCGCAGCAGGTCGGACCGAAGGGGACGCTGGTCATCGATACGGAGAAGCTGCTGGGGCCCGGGGCGGCGCCCGGGCGAGCGCCTGTCGGGGCGGGGCAGGTGGCGCCGGCGTCTACCCCGGCGCATGCGGTGCTTCCGGCGCAGGCGGCTCAGGCGCGCAGCGAGATGGCCGACGAGATCCCGGTGATCGTCGAGAAGCCGGCGTCATCGCGGAAGTGGGTCTGGGCCATCGTGGGGCTCGGGTGCGCGAGCCTGGCGGCGCTGGCGGCGGTCTGGGCGCTGGGCATGTACCCGGTGAGGCTGGGCCAGGGCGGGGCGGCTGGGCCCGCGCCGTCCGGGGCTGCCAGCCCCGCCGAGGTGAGCACGGCGCCGCCGGCGAGCAGCGCGCCGGCGGCGATCTCGGCGGCCGCGGCGCAGAAGCAGGAGCCGGCAGCGACGCCGCCTGAGCCCACGCAGCAGAACCAGGAGGCAGGGGAAGAGCAGCCAGCGCAGGTGGAGCGCGGCAAGACGAGCGGGACGGCGGGCGCCTCCACCGCGAAGCCACCGCCGAGGCGGAGGCCCGGGAACAAGCCGCCGCCCTCTCGCGGGTCGTCGGCGACATTGCCTGAGGAGAAAATCGAGTTCTGATGAGAAAGAAGCCTTCTCTTCTGGGCATGGCAGGCGTGGCGTTCGCCTTGCTTGCATCACCGGCCTTCGCGCAGCAGCCCGCATCCAGGGCGCCGGCGGCTGACAGCGAGAGCGACGCGTTGACGGACAAGGCGCGGCAGCTCTTCGAGGAGGGCGTGAAGGCGGCCAATGCGTCGCGGTGGAGCGACGCGCACGCGTCGTTCCTCGCGGCGTGGAGGCTGAAGGAGCACTACCAGATCGCCTCGAACCTGGGCGTCGCGGAGCTCAAGCTGGGCAAGTACCGCGAGGCGGCGGAGCACCTCACGTGGTATCTGCGCGAGGCGCCGGAGACGAAGGTGGAGCAGCGGCGGCGCGCCGAGACGTGGCTGAAGGAAGCGCTGCCGAAGGTCGCGTCGGTGACGGTGCAGGTCGAGCCGGCAGGGGCGGAGGTGACGGTTGATGGGGCGCTGGTGGGGAAGGCGCCGCTCACGTTGCCGGTGTTCCTGGACCCCGGCCAGCATGAGATCCGCGCGAGGCTCGAGGGGCACGTGCCGGAGAAGCGCGCGGTCACGGCGAGGGCGGGGCAGGCGGAGACGGTGAGCTTGCGGCTCGTCGCCCGGACGGCGGCGGCAGGGGGTCCTGGTAACGGCGTTGCCATTGGGCCAGGAACGCCCGCGATGCCCAGGGAGACAGGCGGGCCCAGCAAGCCGGTGCTGTATACCGGCATGGCGATGGCGGGTGTGGCGGCGGGCGTGGGGGCGGTATTCGGGATCATGTCGCTGAGCAAGGACGGCGATGCGGACGACATCTACTCACGTCTCAAGGAGAGAGATGGCGCGTACTTCTGCGCGGGCGAACTGGGTGTGATGAACGCTGCCGACTGCAAAACACTCCGGAGCAATCGTGAGGACGCATGGCTCTACACGAAGGCTGCGTGGGGCGGTTTTGGCGGAGCTGCGGTGCTCGGGGCGGCAACGCTCGTATATTACTGGACGGCCTTACCGGGAGCGGAGTCGAAGGCGCACGTTCAGATGTTCCCGAATCTAGCTGCGGGAGGCGGTGGCATCGTGGTCAGCGGGGCGTGGTAGCACAACGATGTGCCGGCCTCATTGGCCTTGAGGTTGCTGGAGATGAAGCAAATGCGGACACTGCAGGGCAGGCGGCTAGCGGCCAGCGTTCTGGTGGCGATTGGTTGCGCGACCATGTGGCAGCTGATGGGGTGTAGCGACCGTCCAACACCACAAAACACGGGTCACTATGGCGAAAGCGCAGGGTCAGGGACCAGCGGCACCGGAGGAAACTCCAATGCGGAGTGCGACGCAGATCCCACGACGAGCGCCGAAGCCGTCATCGATGATTGCGGCGTCTTCGTGAGCGCGAGCGCGGAGGCTGGCGGGGACGGGACCAAGGACCGGCCGTTCAAGAGCTTTGCCGAGGTCGCCGCGAATCTATCGACGAAGCGGCGGGTGTATGCGTGCGCGGAGGCGTACGAAGAAAGCAGCGGCATCGCCTTCAGCGACGGCGTGGAGATCTACGGCGGGTTCACCGGATGTGACGGGGGCTGGCGCTGGTCGGACGAGAAAGCAACGCTGACGGTCACCGTCGAGGAGCCGCAACCGGAGGCACGTAGCACCATCGCGCTCACGCTGAACGGCGGCGAAAACCGGCTCCGAAGCTTCAACGTCGTCGCCAATGGCCCCTTGGCTCAAGGCAACTCGTCGATCGCGCTACTGGTGAACGGGGGGAAGGCCGAGATCATTAACGCTGAGCTCGCGGCGGGCGATGCTGGCGACGGAGATCCTGGAATCCCACCGCTAGATGACCCGACGATGCTGAATGGCATAGAAGGCAGCAAGGGCGAGGCGGCGTGTGATGGTGGTCTGCATCTCGGGAAAGACGTCCCGTCCAAGCAATGCACGACCGGAGGCAGCTCCACAGGAGGCAGAGGAGGCGCGGGCGGCACGGCCACCGCATCGGGAGGAAACGTCACGTATGGCCCTGGCGGCACAGGCGGCTCCGGTATGCCGGAATCCCCTCGAGGAGGAGCAGGCGGCGTCGGCCAAACATCTCAGAGCGCGAGCGGAGCGTGCGCACCTGGCAGCACAGGAGCACCGGGCGATGAGGGTGGCCCGGGTGAGCGACCAGGAGGTCGCGGCAAGCTCGACGCGGCCGGCTACACGGGAGTGGACGGGGCGAACGGCAAACCAGGAACCCCCGGTCAAGGTGGCGGCGGGGGTGGGGGCGCCATGGGAGGAGAAGGGATCTGCGGAAGCAGCGGCACCGCGGTGTCGCTGATCGGCGCAAGCGGCGGCAGCGGCGGCAGCGGGGGCTGCGGCGGCAGCGGGGGCGTCGGGGGCCAGGCCGGCGGTTCCAGCATTGCCATCGTCATCCTGGACGCCGAAGTCGATTTGGACAGCGTAACGCTCACCGCTGGCGACGCTGGCCACGGCGGCCAGGGCAGCAACGGCCAGGGCGGTGGCGAAGGGGGTGCTGCCGGCGGGTCCGGGAGCGGCAGAGGTTCTGCCGACCCTAGCTGCGCTGGTGGAGTCGGTGGCCTTGGCGGCCGAGGCGGCCCGGGAGGCGGTGGCTACGGCGGCCACTCGCTCGGCATCGCCTTCAAGGGGACCGCTCCCGTGGGCGAGGGCATCACGTTCGTCGTGGGCACCGAAGGTCAAGGCGGCCCGGGAGGCACCGACCCTCCCGCCGACGACGTGGCCGGCGACAACGGTCTTTCCGAAGCGTGCTGGAACTTCGACACCAACTCCGACATGGGATGCCCCGACGCAGCTCAGCAGTGACCAGCATCCATGGAGTTCCTCGGCCACGCCTTCTCGACCTCGACGAAACCCAGTGGAACATCTCGTGCAGATGCCCGACCTTGGCTCGCATAGGTTCCGCTCTGGGAGCACGAGCAACACACGCCGCATTTGTGACAGCTGCACCGTGGTATCGCTGCTGATGGGACCACGCCGATAGCGAGCTCAGAAAGATGCCTCCTCGACCTGCTCGAGCACATCGTTCACACCGAACCGCGCTGCTCGAGGTCGCCGCACCTGAGACGTCTCGGAACGGATCAACGATGCGTTACCGGCTCTTGAGCGTAGGCGTATTGCTGCTGGGTGCGCTCGTTCCAGCTCCAGCGATCGCGGAGGAAACTGCACCGACGGCGCAGTCCAAAGCGGCCGCACGCTCGCTCGCTGACGAGGGCTGGAATCTCTACACCGCCGGACGCTACGAGGACGCGCTCAAGGCCTTCAGCCAAGCGGAGGCCAAAGTCCACGCACCGACGGTCCTGCTGATGATGGCGCGCGCGAACGAGAAGCTGGGTCGTCTTCTCGAGGCGCGCGCCGTCTACAAGCGCATCGTCGAGGAGAAGCTCGCCGCGGGCGCAGCACCAGCGTTCGTGCAGGCGCAGGCGAGCGCCAAAGAGGAGTTGGCGGCGCTGCTGCCGCGTATCCCGACCGTGAGGGTCGTCGTGCGGGGTGCGGCGAGCGACGCCGTAACGCTCACCCTTGGCGGCACCAGCGTCGAGCCGTCGTCGTTCGTAGAACGAAACCCTGGCGACCACGTGCTGGTCGCAACGATCACAGGTCGCCGGCCAATTGTCAGGACAGTCAACCTGACCGAAGGTGTGCGGGAGCAGATCGTGCTCGACATCGTGTCCGGCCAGACAGATTCGCGGGAAGAACCAGGTGCTGGCATACGAGACTCGGCGGAGATCTCTTCGGGAAGTCGTGATGCCGGTCGTCCGCTGGCGGGAAGAAATGCTCCCAAGAGTTCATCTAAGCCATTATTATATACCGGCATGGCCCTGACGGGTGTAGCTGCGGGCGTGGGAGCGGTGTTCGGGGTCATGTCGCTGAAGAAGGAGAGCGATGCGGACGACCTGCACGTAGCGCTCAAGGAGCAGAACGGCGATCACGCGTGCGCGCTGGAGCAGAACGCCGAACGCTGCAAGACGCTCATCAGCATGCGCGAGGAGGCCGTGACGCACACGAAGCTCACGTGGGGCTTCTTCGGCGGCGCCGCCGTAGCCGGGGCGGGGACGCTCATCTACTACTGGACGGCGTCATCGCCGAGCAAGGCGACTGCTTCCCCTCGGGTGGTCCCGCATGTCGGTGCGGGAGGTGGCGGCATCGTGATCAGCGGCGCCTGGTAGTCAACGACGTGGCCGCGCTGGCTGCCCTTGTAGTTGCTGGAGACGAAGCGTATGCGGACGATGCAGGGTGGGCGGTTGGTCGGCGGGTGTGCGGTAGTACTTGGCTGCGTGGCCATACTCCACCTGGCAGGGTGTAGCTGGAGCGTGGACTACACCGAGCTGGGGTACGGACAAGGCGTCGGCTCAAGCACGAGCAGTGGTCCTCCCCCCGACCCGCGGTGCGACGCAGATCCCACCATCAATCCCGGGGCGGTCATCGATGAGTGCGGCGTCTTCGTGAGCGCGAGCGCGGAGGCTGGCGGGGATGGGACGAAGGCTCGGCCGTTCAAGAGCTTTGCCGAGGTCGCCGCGAATCTATCGACGAAGCGGCGGGTGTATGCGTGCGCGGAGGCGTACGAAGAAAGCAGCGGCATCGCCTTCAGCGACGGCGTGGAGATCTACGGCGGGTTCACCGGATGTGACGGGGACTGGCGCTGGTCGGACGAGAAAGCAACGCTGACGGTCACCGTCGACGAGCCGCAGCCAGAGGCACGTAGCACCATCGCGCTCACGCTGAACGGCGGCGACAACCGGCTCCGAAGCCTCAACGTCGTCGCCAATGGCCCCTTGGCTCAAGGCAACTCGTCGATCGCGCTGCTGGTGAACGGGGGGAAGGCCCAGATCGTGAACGCTGAGCTCACGGCCGGCGATGCTGGCGACGGAGATCCTGGAATCTCACCGCTAGATGACCCGACGATGCTGAATGGCATAGAAGGCAGCAAGGGCGAGGCGGCGTGTGATGCAGGTCTGCATCCCGGGAACGAAGGCCCGTCCAAGCAATGCACGACCGGAGGCAGTTCCACAGGAGGCAGAGGAGGCGCGGGCGGCACGGTCACCGACATGGGAGGAGGTGACACGTATGGCCCAGGCGGCGCAGGCGGCTCCGGTATGCCGGAATCCCCCCGAGGAGGAGCAGGCGGCGTCGGCCAAACATCTCAGAGCGCGAGCGGAGCGTGCGCACCTGGCAGCACAGGAGCACCGGGCGATGAGGGTGGCCCGGGTGAGCGACCAGGAGGTCGCGGCAAGCTCGACGCGGCCGGCTACACGGGAGTGGACGGGGCGAACGGCAAACCAGGAACCCCCGGTCAAGGTGGCGGCGGGGGTGGGGGCGCCATGGGAGGAGAAGGGATCTGCGGAAGCAGCGGCACCGCGGTGTCGCTGATCGGCGCAAGCGGCGGCAGCGGCGGCAGCGGGGGCTGCGGCGGCAGCGGGGGCGTCGGGGGCCAGGCCGGCGGTTCCAGCATTGCCATCGTCATCCTGGACGCCGAAGTCGATTTGGACAGCGTAACGCTCACCGCTGGCGACGCTGGCCACGGCGGCCAGGGCAGCAACGGCCAGGGCGGTGGCGAAGGGGGTGCTGCCGGCGGGTCCGGGAGCGGCAGAGGTTCTGCCGACCCTAGCTGCGCTGGTGGAGTCGGTGGCCTTGGCGGCCGAGGCGGCCCGGGAGGCGGTGGCTACGGCGGCCACTCGCTCGGCATCGCCTTCAAGGGGACCCCTCCCGTGGGCGAAGGCATCACGTTCGTCCCGGGCACCGAGGGGCGAGGCGGCCCGGGAGGCACCGACCCTCCCGCCGACAACGTGGCCGGCGACAACGGTCTTTCCGAGGCGTGCTGGAACTTCGACACCAACTCCGCCATGGGATGCCCCGGCGCGTCCCAGCAGTGACCGGCCTCGAAGAGCCCATCAACGACGCCATTGCCGCCATCACGATGCGGAGCTCCTGCCAAGAATTTGCAGCCCCGCAGACGGCAGTACCGTAGACGAAGGCGGAACGGACAGGCTGGAAGCGCACACAGCCGAGGCTGACGACCGTTCTGGCCAACGGCGACACCGGTGGTCCGTCTTGACGACGTCCCAGAACGTCCTTGATGGAGCCCCCGCTTGGAGCTCCGGGAGCGCCAGCGCCGCGCGTGAGCACTCGGCGAGGGAACGGCTGGCTGTACCCGCAGCGGTTCGGGCACGAGCTGCAGTGCCTCCGGGAGGGGTTCGCCAGGACAGCGCGAGCATCGCTGCCCGAACCGCCTCCACCAAGCGCTGGCCCCCGTCCCCCGCCCCGCTGCCAGGAGCAGGCACACGGACCGGCGGATGGACGCTGCCATGTCACCCGGCAGACGCCGCTCCTCCACACGGGAAGCATGGGCCCGCGACACCGGCGCGGTGCCGCTGGCAGGCCAGCGAGCCGCGGCCGCGCGGGCAGCGAGCCGCGGCCGCGCGGGCAGCGAGCCGCGGCCGCGCGGGCAGCGAGCCGCGGCCGCGCGGGGACGCAGCGGCCCCCGCGCGCGCCGCCGCCCGCCGCCCAGGTGCGCCGGGCTCACAAAAGCGTTCAGGACCGCCCGGAAGAGGTATGGTTGGATCTCCAAGGTGTCCAAGGTGCTGCCGTCCCCTCCTCCGAACCCCAGCTCCCTGAAGCAACGCCGGATTTTCATGACGACGAAGCGTCCGCTGCTGTGGACCTTGAGCGTGGCGATGTCCTTGCTGGCTCCGGTTGCCGGCGCGCAGCCGGCGGCCCCCCGGGCCGAGGCCCAGGAGAGCGACGCACTGACGGACAGGGCGCGCCAGCTCTTCGAGGACGGGGTGAAGGCGGCCAAGGCTGGGAAGTGGGCCGACGCGCACGCGGCGTTCCTCGCGGCGTGGAGCCTCAAGCCGCACTACCAGATCGCCTCGAACCTGGGCGTGGCCTGCCTCAAGGTCGGCAAGCCCCGCGACGCCGCCGAGTACCTCACGCGCTACCTCCGCGAGGCCCCGGCGACAAAGGTCAAGGAGCGGCAGCTCGCGGAGGCGTCGCTGCGGGAGGCGCGGGCGAAGGTCGCGGCCATCACGGTGCAGGTCGCGCCGGAGGGGGCCGAGGTGACGGTGGACGGGGCGATCGTCGGGCAGGCGCCGCTCGCGGACCCCGTGTTCCTCGATCCGGGCCAGCATGAGGTCGGCGCGAAGCTCGACGGGTACGAGCCGCAGGCGCGCTCGATCGCCGCGGCGGCGGGCGCCACGGAGACGGTGCTCCTCGAGCTGCCGCGAAAGGCGGAGGTCGCGGCGGTGCGTCCCGCCCCTGGCCCGCGTGTTCCGCCCACGTCCACGGGTTCGCGGGACGGCAGGAGGACGGCGATCCTCGTCGGGGGTGGCGTCGCGACCGGGGTTGGCGCGGCGGCGGGCGTGATCTTCATGGTGCTGTCCAACAGCAGGGCCGGTGAGGCTGATGAGCTGAGGGGCACGCTGTTCGAGAACGGTCGGAACAAGTGCGTGCCGACACCCCAGACCGTCGACTGTGGCAAACAGCGCGATACGCTGGACGAGAGCACGGTCTACAGCAATGTGGCGTTCTGGAGCTTCGTGGGCGCCGGGACGGTCGGTCTCGGGACGTTGCTCTATGGCGTCGTGAGCAGCTCTTCGGGGCCCGAGGCTCGCGTGCAGGTGATGCCCCTGGTGGGAGCCAACGACATAGGGCTCTCGGTTGGCGGGACGTTCTGATGACGGCGCCCCCAGGAACGATGGAGAAGGGATGATGCCTCGGATTGCTCGTACCGCCGCGCTGCTCGTCCTCGGAACCACGGTAGCTGCCAGCCTCGAAATGGCCGGCTGCTTCCCGTTTCCGTACCATGATCGTTGCGAGGACAAACCCATAGAATGCCCCGATACTGCGGGAAGTGCGGGGGGAACGGGCGGCGCAGGAAGCACAGGGGCATCTGGCGCGGGAGGGACAGGCGGCGCAGGAGGAACAGCAGGCGCAGGAGGAACAGGCGGCGCAGGAGGAGGGCCGCCCCTGGTGCAATGTGTGCCCAACGATGGGCTGGCGTGGATCGCAGACGAGAACTGCGGCGTGTTCGTGTCGGCAGGCCGCGGCAGCGCCGAGGGCTCAGGAACAAAGGATGCGCCGCTCAACTCGCTCCAGGAGGCCGTTGCTCGCGCCCGGCAGATGACCGGCCGCGTGTACGCGTGCGCCGGCGAAGGTGAGGGGTTTGACGAAGCGGTCGACGTGCCGAGCGGCGTCACGGTCTATGGCGGGTTCGACTGCGGCAATGACTGGCTATGGATCGGCGACACGACGAAGACGACCCTGACGGCGGCACCGGGAACGATCCCGCTGACTATGCAAGGGATTCCGGGGGTCGTGCACATCGAGGACGTGCACGTCTTCGCGCAGCCGGGTAGTCAGGAAACCAAAGAGACGGTCTCGTCGATCGCGGCCATCGCGCTCAGCACGAACGTGGAGCTCGTCCGGTGCATGCTCGAAGCGCGAGATGCTGCACTTGGAGCAAACGGAGCACCACCTCTATACCCTCCCGCGGTAGCTCCGGCAGGGTTGGCGGGGGGCGACGCCTGCTCCCGCGAGGATGGGGGTGACGTGGCAGGCGGGCGCACCGTGCGGAATGATTGCGACACCACCGGTGACCTGAGCGACGATTCGGTCGGTGGCAAGGGTGGCGATGGCCGGATGTCCGAAGGATACGATGGAGCAAGCGGGGAACCTCGCGTCTCCGCCGACGACGAGCGAAATGGCGGCCACGGTCACGAGGCGGGCGAAACAGCTCTCTGCGATCCTGGCGACCCAGGCAAAAGCCGCGACGCGGGCATGCCTGGCGCGGACGCCACGGGCCGCGGTGCCATCTCCGCGGCCGGCTATGCGGGTGTCGCTGGCATGACCGGCGGCCGTGGGATGCCGGGACAGGGCGGCGGTGGTGGCGGCGGCGAGCGAGGCGCATCGGAGGGGAGCCGCAACTGTGGCGGCTTCAGAAGCCGCGCTGGCGCAGGTGGCGGCTCCGGCGGGGCCGGCGGCTGCGGTGGCGCGGGCGGCCGCGGTGGCCTTCCGGGAGGCGCCAGCATCGCGCTCGTCAGCATCGATGCCGTGCTTTCGTTCAACGAAGTGATCCTCAAGTCCGCCAAGGGTGGCAACGGTGGTAACGGCGGCGAGGGACAGCAGGGTGGCGAAGGCGGCGCTGGAGGTCCAGGCGGGACGGTTCCGATGAATTCCGAGGGCATATTCGCCGGCTGCGCCGGCGGCAGCGGTGGTCGCGGCGGCAATGGTGGCAAAGGCGGCGGCGGTCAGGGCGGCCACTCCCTCGGTATTGCCTTTCTCGGTCAGGAGCCGCCCACCGAGGGCGTCGAGATCTACCACGGCACCGTTGGCCGCGGCGGCACGGGCGCCAGCCCCGACCGCCGGGGCGCGGATGGGGTTGCGATGGACGTGCTGGGCTTCAACTGAGCCGCCCCGATGCGCCTCGCTCCCATGAGCCCCCGCCCGCAGTTCCGCCTCGCTCTGCTCCTCGCGCTCTCCGCCGTGCCGGCCGCCGCTGTCGCCCAGCCGGTCCAGCCGACCGAGCAGGCCAAGGCGGCGGCCCGAGCCCTCGCCGGCCAGGGCTGGGGGCATTTCCAGGCCGGCCGTTACGAGGAGGCGCTCGCAGCCTTTCGCGACGCCGAGGCCCTGGTGCACGCCCCTTCGCTCCTGTACCAGGCCGCGCGCTCCTGCGAGCGGCTCGGTCGTCTGATCGAGGCGCGCTCGCTCTATCAGCGCATCGTCGACGAGCCGCTGGCCACCAGCGCCCCGCGCGCATACCAGCAGGCCCAGGCCGACGCGAAGGTCGAGCTCGCCGCGCTCGCTCCGCGCATCCCATCCCTCGAGGTCACCGTCACGGGCTCGCCGGCGTCCGCCGTGGAGCTGACGCTGGACGGCCAGCGCATCGACCCGGCGCTGCCCGTGGAGCGCGATCCTGGCAACTACACGCTGGTCGCGGTCGCACCAGGCCAGACCCCGGTGACGAGGACGATCCAGCTGAAGGAAGGGGCGAGAGAGCAGGTGACCCTCGATCTCACGCCCCCACCCGCAGCAGCGCCGGCTGCAGACCGACCGGCTGCGCCCTCGGGGACCGATGTGCGGAGTGCCGTGCTCGTCGGCGGCGGGATCACGGCCGGCGCCGCTGTGCTCGCGGGTGTTGCGTTCACGCTGGTCGCCAACAGCAAAGCGAGCGATGCAGAACAGCAGTTGAACGAGGTCGATTCCATCGGCCACGGATCTGCGAGCTGCTCGCGCCCCGCCGATCCCAACCTGGTACGGCAGTGCGATGAGCTGAGCGCGCGGGTCGACGACCAGTACCTGTTCAGCAACCTGGCGTTATGGGGCTTCATCAGCGGGGGCGCGGCCGCGCTTGGAACACTCGGCTACTACTGGCTTGCGCCCCCGCCGAGCGATTGGCGGAAGCAGATGCGCGTCTTGCCACTGGTGACGCCCGGCGGAGGAGGAATCGTCGCTGGCGGGTCTTTCTGAGCCGAGTCGAGGAACCCATGAACCGAGAGACCAAGAGGGCGATGCGGCTCGCAACACACGGAGCTTCGGCGCTGGCGGTGGCGTCGATCGTCGCTGCGGTGCAGGCGGCGAGCTGCTTGCGACCCGATTGTAGTGAGCTGCGTCGGTGCGGAGACGGTGATGCGGGGGCAACTGGCGCCGGAGGGACGGGGGGCACGGGGGGCACGGGGGGAACTGGTGCAGCAGGAACTGGAGGCGCAGGAGGAGGGCCGACGCTGGTGCAATGTGTGCCCAGCGATGGGCAGGGCTGGACCGCAGACGAGAACTGCGGAGTGTTCGTGTCGGCAGGCCGCGGCAGCGCCGAGGGCTCAGGGACAAAGGATGCGCCGCTCAGCTCGCTCCAGGAGGCCGTTGCTCTCGCCCAGCAAAACGGGACCGGTCGCGTGTACGCGTGCGCCGGCGACGGCGAGGCGTTCAACGAAGCGGTCGACGTGCCGAGCGGCGTCACGATCTATGGCGGGTTCGACTGCGGCAACAAGTGGCTATGGGTCGGCGATACGACGAAGACGACCCTGACGGCGGAGCCGGGAGCGATCCCGCTGACGATGCACGGGGTTCCGGGCATCGTGCACATTGAGGACATGCACATCGTGGCGCAGCCGGGCGGTCAGCAAACCAACGAGACGGTCTCGTCGATCGCGGCCATCGCGCTCAGCACGAACGTGGAGCTTGTCCGGTGCATGCTCGAAGCGGGAGATGCAGCGCCCGGAGCCAACGGAGCACTTCATGCAAGCGCTGCCGGGGTGGGCCCGGCAGGGCGGGCGGGGGAGAACGCCTGCTCCTCGCCGGATGGAGCTGACGTGGCAGGCGGGGGCGTCGTGCGGAATGATTGCGGCACACCCGATGACCCGAGCGACGATTCGGTTGGTGGCAAGGGTGGCAATGGCTCGATATCCGAAGGATACAATGGTACAAGCGGTGAACCTGTCATCCCCGCCGACGGCGACGAGCCAAATGGCGGCGCAGGCCACGTGCGAAACAGTGTAAATCCCTGCACTCCTGGCGTTGAAGGCAACAGCCGTGACGCGGGCATGCCCGGCGCGGACGCCACGGGCCGCGGTGCCATCTCCGCGGCCGGCTATGCGGGTGTCGGTGGCATAGCCGGCGGCCGTGGGATGTCGGGACAGGGCGGCGGCGGCGGCGGCGGCGAGCGGGGCGCATCGCCGGCCAGTACCCGCAGGTGTCCGGGCGGTGTCGATAACCGCGCCGGCGCAGGCGGCGGCTCCGGCGGGCCCGGCGGCTGCGGTGGCGCGGGCGGCCGAGGTGGCCTCCCGGGAGGCGCCAGCATCGCGCTCGTCAGCATCGATGCCGCGCTTTCGTTCAACGCCGTGATCCTTAAGTCCGCCAACGGCGGCGACGGCGGCGACGGCGGCGACGGGCAGCAGGGTGGCGCAGGGGGCGCTGGAGGTCCAGGCGGCACGGTTCCAACCGGTTCCGAAGGCATATCCGCCGGCTGCCCCGGCGGCGCAGGTGGCCGCGGCGGCGATGGTGGCAAAGGCGGCGGCGGTCAGGGCGGCCATTCCCTCGGCATCGCCTTCCTCGGCCAGCAGCCGCCCACCGAGGGCGCCACCGTGTTCCACGGCACCGCTGGCCGCGGCGGCACAGGCGGCAGCCCCGACCGCCGCGGCGCGGATGGAGTCGCGATGGACATGCTGGGCTTCGACTGAGCCGCCCCGATGCGCCTCGCAGCCATGAGCCCCCGCCCGCAGCTCCGCCTCGCTCTGCTCCTCCCGGTCACGCTGCCGGCCGTGCCAGCCACCGCCGATGCCCACCCGCCACGCCCACGGAACGCGCCCGTTGCCTGACGCGCCGGCGCCGCTCCGCCGGCGTTGAGACGCACCACTCCCCCACCGCCGCGCCCGTTGCAACGCTTGAAACGGCCACCTCGGCCTCCCAGCCGGCAATTTCAACGCGTGTCCCGGCCAGCTCACCGGCCCCGCAGCGCATCTCAAGCCTTGTTCCCGCCCGCCCGGCCGCCGTGCCGCCCTTTTCAACGCTTGAAACGGCCAACCCGCCGCCCGAGTGCCCCGCTGCAACACTTGCCTCAAGCGTTGCAGCGGACGGAGGGCTCGCTCGCCCGCGGATGCCCTGCCGCCGCGCGTCGATGGCGATGCCCCTCGGCGAACGTCGCCCCTCGATCTATCGAGGTCCGCCTTCGGTTTCTCGAAGTCCGACATCGGTTTCTCGAAGTCCGACATCGGTCTTCGGTGATCTCACATCGGTTTTTGGCAGTCGCACATCGGTTTTTGGCAGTCGCACATCGGTTTTTGGCAGTCGCACATCGGTTTTTCGATGTCCCGCATCGATTTTTCGCGGCCACCCCTTGACATCCCGCCACGGCAATCTACGCGTGGCGTCCCGCCTGCCGGCGACCGCCCCACGCTCTGCGACGTCGCCCTCAAAACCCCCAATCCGGCTGCTGCTTCGTGCCCCCCGAGGCATTGCCTGGCCTCGCCGTCGGTGCCCCTCTGCCCTCGGAGGGTCCCGTCCGTGGCCTGTCGGGTGTCGTCCGCGTCGCCTCGGTGTGCGGTGCCGCGGCGCTCGGCGCCTCTTGCGGAGCAGGCCGCGGCGCGCCTGTTCCGGGCGAGGCCGCCGCAGCAGACGGCGCTGGCTCCGGCGGGGCGCTCGCCGCAGTGATGGCCCCCGACGCGCTCTGCGACGCCTCCGGCGCCGGCACGACCGCCGGCCCCGTCCCTGCCGCTGTCCCCGTCGCAGCCGCATTCGTGGCCGCGGACGCCTCCACCTTCGTCGCTGCAGACGCCTCCGTCCCCGCAACCGCTCCCTCGCCCTCGGCCGGCGCCGCCGCGCCCGTCTTCGCCTCGGCCGCAGCGCCCGCCTCGCCCCCCGGTCCTGCCGGCACCTCCAGCACACGCTGCAGCATCACGCCCAGCCCCAGCCCCACCGCGGCGATCCCCGCGCTCCCCGCGATGATCCAGGCCGCACGTGCGCCCCTCGAGCGCGGCCGCGACGGCCCCGCCACGTGAACCGCGTCGGTCAGCGTGCCCGGCGAAGGCTCCTGCGCCACGGCCGTCTTGCCGTCCCCGCCGCCCGGAACCTGCGCAGGTGCCGCCGGATACGAAGGCCCCCCGTACCCACCGGGTGCCGCCGTCCCCGCCACCGCCCCCCCTGCTCCCCCTGCGCCCGCGCCCACCGCACCCGTCACGCCCGGCGCCCCCGCCCACCCGAACGGGCTCGACCCCCCGACCCCCGACGACGAGAACACCGCCGTCATCCCGATCGCCCGCCCGAACTCCTCGACCATCTCGCGCACGTTCTGGAACCGGTGCGCCTTCTCTCGCGCCAGCGCCCTCGCGAAGAACGCGTCGATCGCCACCGGCAGATCCGGCGCGAGCTGCCTCGCTGACGGGATCGGCTCGACCAGGATCTTCGTCATCACCTGCGCCAGCACCTCGCCCGGGAACGGCAGGTACCCCGTGACCATCCGGAACAGGATCACCCCCATCGCCCAGAGGTCGCTGCGCGCGTCGACGTCGCGGTCGGCCCGGAGCTGCTCCGGGCTCATGTAGTGCGGCGACCCCATCACCTCGCCGGTCGTCGACGCCTCCGTCACCAGCTTCGGCGCCGTCTCCTTGGCGATCCCGAAGTCGATCAGCTTCAGCAGGTCCTCGTCCTCGCCGTCGACGCGCGCCAGGAACAGGTTCGCCGGCTTCAGGTCCCGGTGGACGAGCCCCGCGTCGTGCACGCTCCGCAGCGCCTTGCCGGCCTGCACCAGCAGCCGCTGCGTCTCCCCCAGCGGCAGCCTCCGCACCCGCGAGAGCCGCTTGCTGAGGTCCTCCCCGCGCAGCAGCTCCATCACGAGGTACGGCACGCTCTGCTCGAACCCGAAGTCGTGCACCTGCACCACGTGCGGGCTCCGCAGGTGCGCCGCCGCGCGCGCCTCGCGCTCAAACCGCGCCCGGAACGCCGGCGCGCCCGCGTAGGCCGTCCCCATGAACTTCACCGCGACGTGCGTTCCGAGCTGGACGTGCTGCGCCACCCACACCGAGCCCATGCCGCCGGCCGAGAGCGGGTGCTCCAGGCGGTACTTGCCGGCGATGATCGCGCCTGAATCAAGCTGCATGGGCCGGGGCGCCTCCTGCGCCAGCGCAGCGTAGCCGATCGCGCGCGGCTCGAGCAGGCCGGGCGCGACGTGTACGGCGACCGCGAGAGCACGGGTGGACGAGGGCGCGCATCGGAGCGAGCTCGAGGGCGGCGCGGGTCGCGAGGATCGGCGGCAAAGCGGCTGGCCCGCTGTATCAGAACGGCCGGGTCGGTGCGGAGAGCTTCTTCTCCGGCGCGGGCTTCTCGACCGCCGGCGACGTCCCGGGAGCCGCAGGCGCCGGCGTGCCGAACAGCTCCTCGTAGATGTCATCCTTCTTCTTCTCTGCCGGCGGCTTCTTCTGCTGAGCAGGCGCCACGCCCGACGCCAGCGTGCGCCCACCTGCCGTCCCTGTCGTCTCCGCTGCGCGCGGCGGTCGTTCCCCCTGCTCCTCTCCTGTCTTGACCGCCTCGGCCGCCTCCGGCGCGAGGTTCCCCTTGCCATC
The DNA here is from genome assembly GCF_002950945.1 of Sorangium cellulosum. Taxonomy (GTDB): domain Bacteria; phylum Myxococcota_A; class Polyangia; order Polyangiales; family Polyangiaceae; genus Sorangium; species Sorangium cellulosum_E. Next base: position 2,785,696 of record NZ_CP012673.1, on the reverse strand, counting down.
CGCGTCGCCGTCCGTGGGACCTGCCTCCGCGGAGCTCGAGGCCCCCGCTCGAGCCCCCGTCGCCGCCGGCTGCTTCGGCGGTGGCACCTCCGCAGACGCCCCTGTCGCCGCGGCCTGCGTCGCAGCTGGCGGAGCCACCTCCACCGCGCCCATGCCCACGCCCGGCGCGCGCCCTGCGTCCTCTTCAGCAGGTGCATCCGACGCCTTTCCCCAGCCGACAATCCACACCGCGGCAACCACGCCGACGATCAGCCCCACCACGAGCGTCACCGCCACCGCTGCGGCCTTCCCACGCCTCCGCCCCGCCTTGCCGGCCTCTCGTTCCCTGGCGACAGGCCGCGCGATCGCGCGCTCCACATCGGCCTGTTGCGCCAGGGCCTTCGCCCGCGCCATGGCCGCCGCTTGCTGGTGTGCCGCGGCAACCTGCCCTCCCATCACGAGCGTCCCGCGATGTGTCACCATCGGCCCAGCCCCTGCCGCGGCCGCGCCGCCGCCCGCCCCAGCCGCCGGGCTCCGCGCCTGCGCCGCCTGCGCAGGCGCCCGCGCCGCCAGCGCCGCCTGCGCTGGCGCCTGCGCCCCATCCCGCTGCGGCTGCCCCGCCGGCCGCACCGGCACCGTCGTCGCGAGCTCGTCCGGGGTCGGCGCCCTCGGCGCCCTCCCCTGCCCCCGCTCCGGGACCACCACCGTCTCCTGCTCCGACGCCGTCCTCGACAGCGGCGCCGTGCGCTCTCCTTCTCCGGCGTGCGTCGCGGTGTGCGTCGGTGACTCCCCCCATCCCGGCCTCGCGCCCGCGCCCGCCTCCGCCGCGGCCGCGCTCACCTCCACCGGTGCCCCCGCCTCTTGCACCGCCGCCCCGCCCGCCCCCGCCAGCATCACCTCCGCCAGCTCCCGCGCCACCTCCTCCGCCGCCGCGAACCGCTCCGCCCGTTCCCTGCGCAGGCACCGGTCGACGATCCACACGAGCCGCTCGTCCACGCGCCGCAGGTACCGCGACACCTTCGGGATCTCCCCCGACAGGATCTGCGACAGCAGCTGCGGCCCCTCGCCCTGGAACGGCCGCACGCCGGTGAGCATCTCGAACAGCACCACCCCGAGCGCCCACAGATCCGACCGCGCATCGACGTCGCCGTCGGCGCGCACCTGCTCCGGGCTCATGTAGAACGGCGAACCGACCGCCGCGTCCATCGTCGACGACACGCCGCGCGCGACCGCGAGGTTCTTCGCCACCCCGAAATCGAGCACCTTGACCACGAAGCCGTCCGTGTCCGGCGGCCGGTGCACGAAGAGGTTCGCCGGCTTGAGATCGCGGTGCACGATCTGCACGGCGTGCGCCGCGCCGAGCGCGCCGGCCACGTCGTGCGCGATCCGGACGGCGAGCGGCGCGTCGAGCCGGCGCCTCGCCTCGAGCAGCTCCGCGACGCTGTCGCCGACCAGGAGCTCCATGACGAGGCACGGCTCGCCGCCCTCGGTGTGGGTCACGTCGATCACGTCGACGATGTTCGGGTGCTGCAGCGCACCACACGACTGCGCCTCGCGGAGGAGCCGCTTCCGCAGCGATGGATCGGGCCGGGCGATCAGCTTGATCGCCACCTCGCGCCCCGTGACCTCGTTGGTCGCGGCCCAGACGACGCCCATCGCGCCCTGTCCGATCCTGCGGTTCAGGCGGTACTTCTTCGCGAGCAAGATGCCCGGAACGAGCCTGTGCGCCTCGATCCCGTGTGACATATCCCCCCGGGGCCCACCGCCCTCCCGGGCCTACCACTGCGCCTGCGCGACCGGAACCGGGGAAGACACGCCCCCTCCCCGGCCCGTCCGCACCGCTCAGGGCGCGTAGGGGTCTTTCTTCCTCTCCTGGGTCCGCAGGCAGTTCGTCCGTATGAATCCGGTCTTCCCCGCGCACGGATCCGGGGCCGTCCGCTTCGCCCCGGTCTGCGCCGGAGGTGGCGGCGACGGCGCAGCGGTTCTCGCGGTGGGCTTGGGCGCAGGCGGCTCGGCGACCGGGCGCCGCGGCGGCGCCGCCGCCGTGGTCGCCGTCGCTGTGGCTGCCGCAGGCGCTGCCGGTGCAGCCGCCGCAGACGCCTGCTGCGCCGACGGCGCCGGCGTCTCCGCCCCGGCGCGCTCCGAGCCGACAGCCGCGCCCGCGTCGACCTCCACATCGGCCTTCGGCGACTCTGGCGCCGCCGGAGCCGGAGCCGTCGGCGCTGCCTGCACGGCCGGAGCCTGAGCCGTCTGCGCGGCCGGCGGCTCCGCCGCGCGAGGCGTGCTGGCGCTGCTCGCGCCCGTCTCGACCCCGGCCTCCGGCGACACTTCGGGCCGCGCGGACACCTCGTCCTCCCCGGAGCCGCGCAACCCGAAGTAGAGCGCCGCGCCCACCACGAGCGCCGCCCCGGCCGCCAGCGCCGCCGCAGCCGCCCGGGGGATGCGCTCCGTCCCTAGCTGCCGCCACCACGGCGACGCCCCCTGCTGCTGCTGCGGCGGCGTGCTCGGCGCCGCAGGCCGCACCCCCCACGGCGACGGCTGCCCCTGCGCGGCCGGCCCCACCCCCGGGCCCGGCAGCGGGGTCGACACGAGCGACGCCGTCGTCGATCGCCCTGCCTCGTCCTGCCCCCTCGCCGGCGCGCCGTTCATCAGGGGCTCCGCGCCCGTCATGGCATCGAGATCGAGCTTCTGGGTCGTCTCCGGGTTCCACCCCTGGTCCGCCGCGGCGCCTCCTGGCAGCCCCGCCTGATGCCCTGCGATATCGCCGTTGACCGGCAGCGCCGGCACAGACAGCGCCGGCACGGACAGCGCCGGCACGGACAGCGCCGGCCCCGGCATCGGCACCGACGGCGACGACACCGCCATCGGCGGCGACGACACCGCCATCGGCGGCGACGACATCCCCATCGACGGCGACGACCCCCTCATCGGCGGTGACGGCATCGGCGTCGCCGCCATCGGCATCGCCGACGCCCGCCCCCCCACCACCCCCTCTTGCCCGGCCGTCATCGCGGCGACCGTCCCGGTGCTCAGGAACTCGTCCAGCAGCTCCGCCACCTCCGCCGCCGACCCGATCCGCTCCTCGCGGCCCCGCCGCATGCACCGCGCGACGAGCTCCACGAGCGCGGGGTCGACCTTTCGCAAGTACCTGGAAACCCTCGGGATCTCCCCGTTCAGGATCCCGGTGAAGACCGCCCTGGCGTCCCCCTGGAACGGCCGCATGCCGGTCAGCATCTCGAACATCACCACGCCGAGCGCCCAGATGTCCGCGCGGTGATCGACGTTCGGCTCCGCCCGCACCTGCTCCGGGCTCATGTAGAGCGGCGAGCCGACCGCGCCGCCGGTCGCCGTCCGGATGCCGTCGTTCGCGGCGAGGTTCTTGGCGACCCCGAAATCGAGCACCTTCACCACCGGCTCGTCCACGTCCGGCTCGCAGTGCAGGAAGATGTTCGCCGGCTTCAGATCGCGGTGCACGATGTGCTCGGCGTGCGCCGCCGTGAGGCCCCTCGCCACGTCCCGCCCGATGGCCGCCGCCACGTCCGCGTCGAGCCGCCGCCGGCGCTCGAGCAGCTCGGCCACGGTCTCGCCCGTGAGCAGCTGCATGACGAGGAAGGGCTCGCCGCCCTCGGTCTCGCCCATGTCGTAGAGGTCGATGATGTTGCGGTGCCGCAGCGCCCCGCTGTTCCGCCCCTCCCGCTGGAGCCGGCGCCGGAGCTCGGGATGGGGGCTGTTCAGCAGCTTGATCGCCACCTCGCGCGCGGTCGTGACGTTCACCGCCGCCCAGACCACACCCATGGAGCCCTCTCCGAGCTTCCTCTCCAGCTTGTACTTCTCGGCGATCACCACGCCGGCACCGATGTGCGTGAACGACTTGGACATCATGCTAAGCGGCCCTGTTCGAAACGCGGCACCCCGGCGCGCGAGGTCCGCTGGCCCAGCTTAACCCGGAGCGCTTCATGCCAGGGCAGCCTGCGCTCCGCCACGGCCATCCGGGCTCTCCACGCCGGCCCGCATCACGAGGAAGCCGACCGCCATGCCGAGCCCGAGCAGGAGCATCGCCGCGAGCAGCCCCAGCGCGATCCACACGACCCGGGACGGCGGGGAGGGCGCAGGTACCCCGGCCGGATCCAGGGCTCTCCCTGGCCCCCCCTGCCCCGCCGCGGCCCCCTGCACGACATCGGCCCCCGGCGCGGGCGCTCCCTGGGCCGCGGGCCCGAGCGGCGCGTGGGTCGCGGATGCCAGCTGCGCGTGGGCCGCAGGCCCGAGCGGCGCGTAGGGCGCGGGCGCCGGCGGCGAGTGACGCGCCGGCGACGGCGACGGCTGAGGCGACGACACCGGCGCGGAGTGCTGTCGAGGCCGGTAGCCCGACACATGCTCCGGGGAGAGCTTGAGCGTGCCGAACTCACCGAGCAGAGGATTGCTCGGCTTGCTCGACGCCTGCTCCCGCGGCGCCGGCGTCCCCGGCGCCGCGATCCCCGGCGTCGACGGCGCCCCGTTGGCAGGCGTCCCCGGCACCCCGGCGGGTCCCCAGGTCCCCCCCGGAGGCGTGGGCCGCCGTCCAGCCTGGAGCTCGGGCCGCGAGATCGGCAGCGGCGTCATGTTCGCCGGCGCGGGAACAGCCGCGATCCTCGGCGACGACCCCAGCGGCTGCGGCGCCTCGTGCCGCAGATCCGGCGACGACGCGCCCCCGCGCGAACGACCGAGCGGCGCGACGAACGACTCGAGCGCCGCCGCGACGTCGGCCGCCGAGCGCGGCCGCTGCTCGCGATCCCGCTGCAGGCACTGCGACACGAGCGCGTCGAGGCCGGGATCGATCTGCCAGACGAACTGCGCCACGGTCGGGACGTCGCCGTGCAGCACGTTCCTCAGGAGCTCGTGCGCCCGCCCCTGGATCGGCCGCATGCCGACGAGCATCTCGAACATCACCACGCCGAGCGCCCAGAGGTCCGCGCGAGGATCGATCTGGCCCTTCGCCTGCACCTGCTCAGGGCTCATGTACGCGGGCGAGCCGATGAGGATGCCTGTCGCGGTGCGCATCTGCTGAGGACCCGTGAGCAGCTTGCTCACCCCGAAGTCGAGCAGCTTGACGACGACCTGGCTCTCCCCCGGCTCGGTGTGCAGGAAGATGTTCGACGGCTTCAGATCGCGGTGGATGATGCCGCGCTCGTGCGCCGCGGCGAGGCCGCGCGCGATGTCGCGGGCGATGCGCGCCGCCTCGGCGGGCTCCAGCCGCCGCTTGCGCTTGAGGTAAGACGAGAGCGTCTCGCCGGAGAGGAGCGGCATGACGAGGAACGGATCGCCGCCCTCCGTCTCGTCCGCGTCGTAGATATCCACGATGTTCCGGTGCCGGACCGCCCCGCAGGCGCGCGCCTCCTGGAGGAGCCGGACGCGGAGCTCCGGGTCCGGCCGCACGAGCAGCTTGAGCGCTACCTCGCGGGAGGTCGCCTCGTTGTGCGCTGCCCAGACGACACCCATCGCTCCCTCGCCGATGCGGCGAAGAAGTCGGTACTTACCGCAGACGAGCGCACCTGGCGGCGGCCCGGCAGGAGGCGAGAGAGGCTGCATGAGGTGGACTCGCGAGAGGACGGAGGCTGCGGTCGAGAAAGGGCGCTTGACTGAAGTCTCGCAGGTAGGGCAGCGCACCGTCAAGTGAGGCGCGCGGCGGCGCGGCGCCCGCAGGGCGCGCCATGCGTCGGCGCTACTTCTTCAGCTTCGCTTCGCAGTTCTTCTTGAGGAAGGACGTGAGATGAGCGCACGGGTTCGCCGCAGGCGTCGTCTTCGCGGTCTGCGATGGCGCCGGCGTCGGCTTCACGTCGCGCGGCTTCGCGCCCGGCGCCGTGCCTCCCGGCGGCCCCCCCGCCCCTGCGCCGCCGCTGCTGCCCGGCGCTGCACCGGTGCGGTTGTCGACCGGAAGAGCGCTCGGCGCCGCCGACGGGGTCGGCGCCGTCGAGGGTGTCGGCGCCGCCGTCGGCGCAGCGGTCGCCGTGGAGCCCGGCGGCGTCTCCGGAGGACGAGCCGAGGGCGTGTCGCTCGGCGCCTGCGTCGGCGCGATGTCCGGTGTCGCCGGCTTGACGCCTGTCGACGCGCCGTCCTCCGGCGACGCGCTCGCGGACGACGCCGGCCCAGCATGGCCACCTTCGCCCGAGCGCATCGCGATGAACATGCCCGCGAGGATCAGGGACAGCGCGGCGGCCGTGATCGCCAGCACCGCGGCCAACTTCTGGCGCTTTTGGCCGCCGCCCTGCGGCGCCGCGTCCTGCGCCGCGTGCGTCCCGGTCTGGCTGGCCGACGGCGACGGGTTCTTCGCGACCAGCGGGCTCGTCGACGAGCTCCCCATCTGCCCAGCAACACTCGTCGCCGCGCTGGTCGACATCCTCGAGTCGGCCGGGCTCGCGCCCGCGTCCGCCTCGAGCTTCACCGTCGACTCCATCATCCGGCCCGGCGGCGCGCCGAAGCTCCCCGTCGACGGCGCGGCGGCAGCGCCGACGACCGCCGCCGGGGCCGCACCGTCCGGCATCTGCGGCGCCGTCATGCGCACCGTGCCGCCCCAGTACGGCCGTTCCGGCGCCGCGCCCGGCGCGGGCTGCGCCGGCGCGGCGTGCACCCCGCCCGCCGAGGCCAGCGCCGGCCCGGCGGACGCCGACCCCACCAGCGAGGGCAACGGCGTCGCCACGGCGGGCGTCGCCACGGCGGGCGATCCCGCCGCCGGGTGCGGCCCCGTCGGGACGCGCTGCCTCGCCACCGGCCACGCCGACTCCGCGCTCGCGCGCGTCATCTGCAGGGTCGGCACGTCCTCGTCCCACGAGCCGCCCCCCGCCGCCGCCTCCGCGATGTGCGGCCCCGACCCTCCCGCGCGCGGAAGCATCACGCCCGCCGGCTGGCCCGCCCCCGCCGCTTGCCCCGCAGCCGGCGCCCGGATCGCGGCCGGCGCCGGGCCAGCTTCCCGCTGCGACGGCACCCCCGCCGCCTCGTGGGCCTGCCCCAGCGGCGCCCTCGGCCCTCCGCCCAGCAGCGCCAGCGGCAGCGCCCCGGCGCTTGGTCCCCCGACGCCCGGCCCCCCGGCGCTCGGCCCCCCGGCGCTCGGTCCCCGGGCGCTCGGCGCACCGACGCTGCCCGCTCCCAGCACCGAGCTCGGCGCCGGCATCGGCGCCCCGAGGCTCGCGCCGCCCGATCCAGGCTCCACCGGCGACGCCAGCGACGACCCGCTCTCCCCGCCCTCGCTGGACGGCACCTGCCCGTCCGGCGACGTCTGCCGCAGCGACGCGGCGGCTCCTCGCCCCGCGTACCGGTCGAGCTGCGCCGCGATCTCCGCCGCCGACCCGATCCGCTCCGACCGCTCCCGCCGCATGCAGCGGGCGATCAGATCGACGAGGCCCGGATCCACCCGCCGGAGGTGCTTCGCCACCGTGGGGATCTCGCCCGACAGGATCCCCATGAACACCGCCTGCGCGTCCCCCTGGAACGGCCGCGTGCCCGTGAGCATCTCGAACATCACCACGCCGAGCGCCCAGATGTCCGCGCGGTGATCGACGTTCGGCTCGGCCCGCACCTGCTCCGGGCTCATGTAGAGCGGCGAGCCGACCGCGCCGCCCATCACCGTGTGCAGGCCGTCGTTGACCGAGAGGTTCTTGGCGACCCCGAAATCGAGCACCTTCACCACCGGCTCGTCCATGTCCGGCTCGCGGTGCAGGAAGATGTTCGCCGGCTTCAGGTCGCGGTGGATGGTGTGCATCGCGTGCGCCGCCGCGAGGCCCCGCGCCACGTCGCGCCCGATCGACGCCGCCACGGCCGTCTCGAGCCGGCGCCGCCGCGCGAGCAGCTCGGCCACGGTCTCGCCCGTGAGCAGCTGCATCACCAGGAACGGCTCCCCGGCCTCCGTCTCCCCCATGTCGTAGATGTCGATGACGTTCCGGTGCCGCAGCGCGCCACAGTTGCGCGCCTCGCGCTGCAGCCGCAGCCGGAACTCCGTCTCGGGGCGGTGGATCAGCTTCAGCGCCACCTCGCGGGCCGTCGCCACGTTCACCGCGGACCAGACCACGCCCATGGCGCCCTCGCCGATCTGGCGCACGAGCCGGTACTTCCTGTCGATCAGCACGCCGGACGCGAGCAACGTCGGACTCTTCGGCTGGGACATCAGCGGCTTTCCGGCAACGCAGCGCGCATCGCCCTCGTCGTCACCCCGCAGCGCGCCCCAGAAGCCCCAGCGCGCAGCGCACGATCGCCCTCAGGGCGCCCCGCGCGCTCGACGTGCCCCACGCCCGCTCCGCGCGAGCCCCCCTGCGCTTGATCCCGCGCAACGTCACATCCGATCCACAGGTCCACGGGACGCGCCTCCTGCACGGCGCATCCTACAGCAGTTCGCCGCCACGGGATACGTTCTCTGCGACGCGCGACCGACAAGGAAAGACGGACAGACCCGACTCGCTCCAGACAGGCCGGGCGCCAGGATCGCCGTCCACGATTCCAGCGGAGCCGGACAAAGGGCCGCACCCGCGAATCGGGGAAGGAAACAAGGCGTAAATGGGCGATACAACCGTCATGAAGGTCTCCTCCGGCCGCTCTCCGACTGGCCAGATGGGACAAAAATACCTGGCCTCTGGAAAGCAGGTCTCGATGCGGCTCTGGGAGCGCGAGCCACCGGGCGAGGCGAAGCCGCCGACATCGCGCGATTACGAGACCGTGGGGTACGTGATCGAGGGGCGCGCCGAGCTGCACCTCGAAGGACAGATGGTGCGGCTCGAGCCGGGCGACTCCTGGACGGTGCCCAAGGGCGCATCCCACGCCTACAAGATCCTCGAGCCCTTCACCGCCGTCGAAGCCACCAGTCCACCCGCCGGCGCCCACGGACGAGACGAGACCAAGCAATGAAGTCAGGCCAGGCCTGACCACGTCTCCGGCAGCGCCGTATCCACGGCTTGCGAGCTCATCCGTGCAGCCGCGCGCTCGGCCTCACAGCGCCGTGCCGCCGCCCTCCGCCGGCTTCTCCCTCTCCTGCGCTCCCTTCGCGCGCCCCGCCGGCTTCTCCTCGGCCTCCCCCGCGGGCGCCGGCGCCTTCTCGCCCTCCGCCTTCTTCTTCTCGGCCTCTCCCGCGGGCGCCAGCGCCTTCTCGCCCGCCGCCTTCTTCTTCTCGGCCTCTCCCGCCTTCTTCGGCTCCGGCGCGGGCGCCGGCGCGGCCGCCGCGCCCGAGGCCTCGGCGCCAGCGCCGCCCGCCTTCTCGCCGCCTTCCGCCCCGGCCTTCTCGACCTCCGCGCGCGCCGGCCTCGTCTCGCCGCCATCCGCCGCGGCGGCGGGCTTCGCGGGCGCGGTCAGCACCGCCGGCTTCACCGGCTGGGCCGCCGCCTTGTCGCCGTCGTCCACCGGGCCCGCGGCCTCGGTCGACGCGACGCGGACCTCGTCCTCGCGCGGCTCCGCCGGCACCGGCGCCGGCGCCGGGTCGTCCGGACGTGTCGCCGGCACGTAGACCACGAGGCGGTCCCCCGGCATCAGCAGGCTGCGCCGCGAGCGCTGGTTGATCCGCTCCAGGCTGCCCACGCTGAGGCCGTAACGGGTCGCGAGCTTGCTGAACGTGTCGCCCTCGCGCACCGCGATCTCGATGCGCTTGCGCCCCTTCAGGCCCTCGAAGTGGGCAAAGAAATCCTCGGAGCCGACCTCCATGACCCGCGCGGCGGCGTCGTCGAGCAGGAAGACCCCCTCGTGGCGCTGCGACTTCGGGACGAACAGCTGGAGCGTCATCCCCTCGTGGAGCGACGCCCCGGGGGCGAGCGTGTTCCAGCGGCAGATCTCGTCGGGCGTCACCGACAGCACCGCCGCCAAATCCCGCAGGGTGTCGCCCGCCACCACGCGGTAGAACACCCGCCGGCGGCCCTCGTACGAGAAGCGCTGCGCCGGGACCACCACGACCGGCTTCGCCTCCGAGGAGAGCGGCGCGCCGTTCGCGAGCAGGTGCTCCGCCGCCGCCGCGCCGACGCCCTCCGCCGCCGGGACGAACAGGAGCACGCCGGGGCGCACCGGCTCGCCGGGGCGCAGGCCGTTCAGCGACTGGAGCGTCCAGCGCGTCGTCCCCCGGACGTTCGCGATGTCGTCGAGCGACTCGCCCCAGCGGACCAGGTACCGCTCGAGCTTCGGCTCGCGCTCCAGGAGCTTCGGCATCGACTTCGCCGCGCGCGCCCCCGCCCCCGCAGGCACCCGGACCTCCCAGCGCGCCTGCCCCTTCGCGTCCACCGGCAAGGGCGGCGTGCGCTTCGCCACGAGCTGCGGGTTCAGCGCCTCGATCTCCGGCGACCCCGACCCCGCCGCGGCCGCCACCGCCTGCAGCGACACCCCCGAGCCGAGCGAGATCTTGTCGAACGTCACCGCCGGGTCGAGCTCCACCCCGTCGCAGCCGAACACCCTCGGGTTCCGCGCCACGATCGCGATCGCGAGGATCTTCGGGACGTAGAGCGCCGTCTCGAGCGGCATCCCCGCCTCGAGCCGCGACAGCTCCCAGAAGTCGTTCGTGTTGTACTTCCGGATCGACGCGAGCAGCCCGCCGTAGCCCATGTTGTAGGCGGCGAACGCGAGCTCCCAGCCGCCGAAGCGGCGCCGCAGATCCGAGAGGTACCGCGCCGCCGCGAGCGTCGAGCGCTCGGGATCGAGCCGCTCGTCGACCCAGCGGTCGACGGTGAGCCCGTAGATGCGCGCCCCCTCCGGCATGAACTGCCAGAGGCCGGCGGCGCCCGCCGGGGAGTGGATCGTCGGGTCGAAGCCGCTCTCGACGAGCGCGAGCCAGAGGAGATCCTCGGGCAGCCCCTGCTCCCGGAGGACGCGGCGGATCGCGGCGCCGTAGCGGCCGCTCTTCCGGATCCACGTGGTCACGGCGGAGCGCCCGCGCGGGTCGTCCTTGTAATACTCGAGGTACCGCACGACCCGGCCGTCCCAGCGGACCGGGATGTCGGGCAGCTCGAGCTGGCGCAGCCAGGAGATGTCGCGGGCCTCGTCGGCCTGCGGCGGCGCGACGGGCAAGCCCGCGGGCGGCAGGCCGGTGGCCTCGAGGCGCGGCTCGCCCGCGCCGAGCAGGAGCGTGCCGTCGGCCGGCCACGCGGGCCCGGCGCTCGGGGCGGCGCCGGGAAAGAGCGCCAGGTCGATCTCGCGCAACGTGCGGAGCTCGGGCGACTCGCCCACGCTTCCCCCGACGGGGGTCGCGGTGCCCGCGATGACCCGCCGCGCCGCCTCGTCCGGCGCGCCGGGCTCCCCCGGCTTGCGCGCGACCTTCGCCGCGCCCTTCTTCGTCGACTTGGGCCGCGCCGCCGGCTTCGCCGGCGCCTTCGCCGCGCTCTTCGCGCCCTTCCCCGACGCGCTCGCGGTCCGCGCCGGCGGCCTGGCCGGCGCAGGCTTCGCCGCACCGGCGTCGGCCGCCCCGTCCTTCTTCGCCTCGGCCTTCGCGCCAGCGTCGGCCGCCCCGTCCTTCTTCGCCTCGGCCTTCGCCGGCTCGGCCGCGCGCTCCGCCGCCGCCGGCGCCGCAGACCCCGCGGCCTCCGGAGGCGCAGCGAGGCCCTCGAACGCCACGCCCGAGAGGGCGGCCATCCAGCCGAGACATACAAGCCTGCGTGCGGCGCGTCGGATCCGCATGTCAGCGACCGACCTGTCTCACGATGCGCCCGGGGGGTCAACTTTGGCAGCCCGCCGGAAAGGGCGCCGACCCCGCCGGAAGTGCGGCCGGAACGGGGTGTTCCGGGGCACGTGTGACGAGAGGAGAGATTTCCAACCACAGAGGCGCAGAGAGGGGGCCCCTACGCGAGCAGCGCGATGAAGTCGCCGATCGCCGTGAACGGCAGGCTCTCGTTCACGACCCCCGCGCGCACCGCGGCGCCGGGCATGCCGTAGACCACCGCCGAGTCCTCGCTCTCGGCCACCACCGTGCCGCCGGCCGCGCGGATCGCCCGGGCGCCGTTCACGCCGTCGTCGCCCATCCCCGTCAGGATGATGCCCACCGCGCGGCTGCCGCCCACCTGCGCCACGCTGCGGAACAGCCGGTCCGCGCTCGGCACGTACCGGTCGCCGGGCGCCGGCGCGCCCACCCGGATCCGGATGTCGCCGCTCAGGCCGACCCCGCTGCCCGGCGTCACCGCGATCTCCATGCACATCCGGCCAGGGCACACGTAGGCCTTGCGGCTCACCACCTGGTCGCCGTTCTGCGCCTCGACCACCCGGAGCCCGCCCTTGCGATCGAGCCGCTCCGCGAACGTGCGCGTGAACTTGTCCGGCATGTGCTGCGCGATCAGGATCGCGCCGGGGAAGCGGTCCGGGATCCGGTTGAAGATCTCGAGCAGCGCCGTGGGGCCGCCCGTCGAGGAGCCTACCGCCACGAGGTGGCGCAGCGAGACGCCGAGCCGCGACGACGCGTCCTGCACCGGCCGCGGCGACGCGGCCGGCGCGGGGCGCGCGGCCGCCGCGGGCATCGGGGCCCGGGGGCGGAGGTAACGCACGAGCAGGACCTTCTGGATGATCTCCTTGCGGATCTGCGCGTCCGCCGTGAACTGCCGGTCCGGCTTCGCCACGAAGTCGACGGCGCCGAGCTCGAGCGCCTTGAAGACGTTCTCCTTGTGGCTGTAGCTCGACACGATGATCACCGGCGTCGGCTGCCGGGCCATCAGGATCCGCAGGAACGTGAAGCCGTCCATGCGCGGCATCTCGAGGTCGAGCGTGATCGCGTCCGGCCGGAGCTGCGCGGCCTGGCGGAGCGCGTCGTCGCCGTCACCGGCCTTGCCCACGACCTCGATCTCGTCGCTTCCGCTCAGGATCTCGGCGATGTTGCGCCGGTTGTACGCGGAGTCGTCGACGACGAGCACGCGCAGGGGAGCGAATGTCATGAGCGCAAAACCTTCCGCCGGACGTTCATTCTAGCCCACCCGGGGCGCCCTGGGACCACCTGTCGCCCGTCCCGCCTCGACTTCCGCCGCGCCTCATCCGCCCTCCTCCCCGCTCCCCCGCCCAGGCAGCGCCTCCGCCAGGCCGAGGCGCAGCGTCGCCGCCGGCTTGCGGTACACCAGATCCTCCCGCAAGTGCACGAGCTCGAACGCGGTCGTGACGTTCAGGAGCGACTCGGAGTGGCCGAGGAGGAGGAACCCGCCAGGCGAGAGGCGCTCGTAGAAGATCTCGATCACCCGGCGCCGCGACTCCTCGTCCAGATAGATGAGCACGTTCCGGCAAAAGATGACGTCCGCGCGCCCGACCACCGCCGCGCGCGACGAGTCCAGCAGGTTCAGGTGGCCGAACTGGCAGAGCGCGCGCAGCTCGTCCACCACGTGGAACCCGTCCGGCCGCTCCGTGAAGTAGCGCCGCTTGAGCTCGGGCGGCGTCACCCGGAACGACGACGCGCCGTAGACCCCCTTGCGCGCGGCGACCACACACCGGCGGGAGATGTCGCTCCCGAAGATGCGCACCTCGCGGCGATCCGTGGCGCCCGACTCGCGCGCGGCGATCGCGATCGAGTAGACCTCCTCGCCCGTCGAGCAACCCGCGCTCCAGATCGACAGCCGGCCCTTCGCGCCCCCCGCCTTCGCGAGCGTCGGCACGATCTCGGTCATCAGGGCGCGGAGCTGGTAGTCCTCCCGGAAGAAGTACGTCTCGTTCACCGTGATCACGTCGAGCGCCTCGTCGAGCTCGGCGCGGCCGCGGCCGTGGGAGCGGAGGTACTCGTAATACTGGCCGAACGACGACAGCCCGAGCACGACGACCCGCTCGCGGAGCCGGCGCTCCATCGACGTCCGCGCCTCGGGCCCGAAATGCAGCCCGCAGTGCTTGTTGAACAGCTCCCTCAGCCGCTGGAAATCGTCGGGCAGGAGGCGGATCTCGTCGTGCCGCCGCAGGCTCACAACACCTTCCCCGACGGCGGCCCGCCGGACGTGCCCGGGGAGGACGGCGGCCCCTCGCCGGGCTCGACCGGCCCGAGCGGGTGCGGCGCGCTCAGCCGATCCCCGGCCTCGCTCCACGGCGGATCCGAGCGGAACGGCGCGCCCCCCTGCGCCGCCGCCGCGATGAGCTCGGGCTCGCCCGAGGCGCGGACCAGGCCGAGCAGCTCGCGGGCGCGGGCCCGCTCGTCGCTCGCCGCGTCCCCGAGCGACGCGTAGAGGCGGCCGAGCGCGCGCGCCGCCGCGAGCCGGACCTCGCGCTCCTCGTCGGCCAGCGAGAGGCTCAGCACGTCGAGCGCCGACGCGCCCGCCGCCGCGGCCACCGCGGTCACGGCCGCGCGGCGCGCGCGCACGTCCCCCGCGCACGCCGCGCTCGTGAGGAAGGCGATCTCCTCCGGGCCCGCCGCGCCGAGCGCCTCGAGCACGATCGCCGCGGCGAGGTACGTCTCCTCCGACTGCACGAGCCGCCGCACGAGCGCGCGCGCGGCGTCGGGGTGACGCTCCGCGAGCCCCGCGAGCGCGCTCTCCGCCGCCCGCGCCACGGGCAGCGAGAAGGCGCGCGTCTGCGACACGACGAGCGCGAAGTCGTCCGCCGTCCCGATCTTCGCGATGCCGTAGAGCGCGCTCGTCGCCACGAGCGTCGACAGGCTCTTCGCCGACCGCCGGACCACGTGGGCCAGATCGTCGAGCGACACCTCGAGATCCGGGTCCGGCGGCTCGGCCTGCCGCGCGCGCTCCTGCTCCGCGATCGCCACGGCCCCGTCGATGAGCGCGGCCGTCGCGTCGTCCACGCCCTCCCAGAGATCCGGGTCGGGATCGACGTGCCGCTCGAGGTAGTTCAGCACCGCGGGCAGCGCCTCGCCGCCGAGCAGCGCGAGCGCGCGCTGCGCCGTCTCGACGAGCGCGGGCTCGATCATCGCCTGCACCGCGGCCTCGGCCGCGCCCGGGGCGCGCGCCATCGCCGCGAGCACGAGCGCCTGGGCGCGGCCGCTCACCGGGTCCGCGCCGAGGCCGCGCCACGACGGGGGCTCCGTCACCCCGGGGATCGGGTGCGGGGCGGCCACCGCCTGCACGAGGCGCGCGCCCACCTCGGGCGGCGCCGCCTGGAGCGCCTCGACCACGTGCGGCGCGAGCGGCCCGTCCGCGAGCCGCGCGAGCGCCCGGACGAGCTGCGCGAACGCGCCGCCCCGCGCCGAGGCGAGCGCCCGCGCGAGCGCCCGCGGCGCCTCCGGGCTCTCCGCGAGCGCCGCGGCGACCAGCGCGGCCGGGCGGAGGATCGGGTCGTCGATGAGCGGCGCGAGCACCCGCCACGGCACCGGCGCCTCGAGCGCGTTCAGCCCGTTCAGCGACGTGAGCCGCACGAAGCGGTCGCGATCGCTGAGCCGCTCGTAGAGGATCTCCGTCACCCGCTCGCGCGCGATGAGCCCCATCCCGGAGATCGCCTCGATCGCGCTCTGGCGCAGGTTGTCGTCCTGCTCCGCGAGCGCCGCGTAGAGCGGGTCGAGCGCCGCCGGGTCGCGCGTGCGGCCGAGCGCGTCGACGACGAGCTTGCGCTCGTCCCCCGCGAGGTCGCCGAGCGCCGCGACGAGCGCCGGCGTGGCGTCGCGGCCGCAGTAGCCGAGCACCTCGATCGCCGCGTTCCTGAGGCCCACGTCGTCGCTCGTCCGGAGCGCCTCGAGCAGCGCCTCGACGAGCACCTGCGCGGCCGACGGCCGCTCGCCCGGGCCCGCCGCCGGCCGCTCGCCCTCGGCCCCGCCGTGGCCCGGCGAGGCCTGGATCAGCCGGTGGCAGGCGTACGTCGCCTCCTTGCGGACGCGCCAGTCGGGATCCCCGAGCGCGCGCAGCAGGAGCGGCAGCGCCTCGCCGATGTCCGCCCGACCGAGCCGCGCGGCCGCCTGGCGGCGCTCCTCGGAGTCGTCCGCGCCGAGCGCCGCCGCGATGGCCGAGATCGGCATCGGCGTGCTCCGCACGCTCGGACTGATCGAGTCGGGCTCGCCCGGCCAGAGGCCCGCGTCGGCCGCGCGGAGGCCGCCCGCGTCGTCGAAGGGGCGGCTCACGGCGCCTCCAGGAGCGCGCCGGACGCGGCGAGCGCGAGCGCGAGCTCGATGAAGCGGCCGACGTCGAGCACGAAGATCATGCGCTCGTCGTGCGTCGTCACGCCCGTGATGCCGCGCAGATCGTTGCTGCCGCCCACCGGCGGCGTCGGCCGGTAGTCGCCGCTCGTCCCGAAGACCTCGGTCACGGCGTCGACGACGAGCCCCACGGTGTGGGTGCCGACGTCGACGAGGATCCACTTGGTGCTCCGGCTCGGCTCGGCCGGGGGCATCCCGAAGCGGACGCGGAGCTCGATCACGGGCACGACCTCGCCGCGGTGGTTCGCGACGCCGGAGACCTCGGGGGGCGTGTGCGGCAGCGCGGTCACCGGGAGCGGGTTCACGATCTCGCGCACCCGCGTGATGTCGATGGCGTAGTGGACGTCGCCGATCACAAAGCCGACGAGGCTCTTCTGCGGGTCGGGACGGCTGCGCTCTCCAGTCAACGGCATCTGAGCCTCCGAGCGTCCGGGCGCGCCTTGGGCCGCCCGGCGCGGACGAATCGTCCTTAGGACGCGAGTATCGCCTGCAGGTCGAGCAGGATGATGACGCGCGGCTGCGCCTCGCCCTGGGTGCCATCGGACGCGTTCGCCCCGTGCATCGGCCGGGCGATGCCGGCGATGTAGCTGGCCACGTCGCCCCCGAGCGCCGTCGCGGCGTGCTCGATCTCGGCGTCGGCGAGCCGGTAGACCTGCTGGACCTCGTCGACGAACAGCCCCAGCGTCTCGCCGTTCGCCGCGTCGACGAGCAGGATGCGCGCGCGCCGCATCGGCGCCGCCTCGTGGAGCCGCATCCGCCGCCGGAGATCGATGACGGTCACGAGCTGGCCGCGCACGCTGACGATGCCCATCGTCGAGTCCGGCGCGCGCGGCACCGGCGTGAGCGGCGGCGGCTTCAGGATCTCGCGCACGAGCGACACGGGCGCCGCGTAGGTGTCGCCCGCGAGCGTGAACGCGAGGTACTCGGTCCGGGGCCCGCTCGCCGCGGCGCGCGGCTGCCGCTTCGAGACGGGGACCCGGGCGGGCCTTCGGGAGAGGTTAGCCATGGGTGCTCCGCGGATCGGCGCGCTGCCGATCCCCGCCGTGGAGGATCTCCTCGATGAGCGCCGGGGCGTCGAGGACGAGCGCGATGCGCTGGTCGCCGAGCTCCGTGGCGCCGGCGAAGCCGCGCACCGAGGCGAGCGACGGGCCGAGCGCCTTGATGACGACGTCCTGCTGGCCGATGAGCGTGCTCACGACGAGCCCCAGCCTGCGCGCGCCGACCTGGGCGACGACGATGTACTTGCGCTTGCTGCCCGCCTGCAGCCCGAGCGTGCCGCGGCCGTCCGCGCCGCGGCGCCCGCCGCTCACCGCCGCCCTCGCCGCCGAGCCGCCGCGCGCCCCGCCGAGCAGGCCGGCGATGCGCGCGCTGAGCTCCTCCTCCTCGTTCAGGCCGAAGAGCCGCGCCAGGTAGCAGAGCTGGAGCGTGCTGTTGCGCAGCGTGATCATCTCGCGGCCGTCGATCTGGCGCACCGTCGCCTCGTCGAGCGCCACCGCCTCCTGCACGTTGGTCAGCGGGATCGCGAAGAGCCTGTCGGCGACGCGGACGATGAGCGCGCTGATGATCGCGAGCGTGATCGGCAGCGTCACCGTCATCTTGGTGCCGATGCCCGGCTCGCTGTTCACGTCGATGACGCCGCCGAGCTTGCCGATGTTCGTCTTCACGACGTCCATGCCGACGCCGCGCCCCGAGATCTCGCTGACGTCGGTCTTCGTCGAGATGCCGGGCATGAAGATGAGGTTCAGGACCTCGCGGTAGCTCGTCGTCCGCGCGTCCTCCTGGCTCATGACGCCGCGGCGCAGGGCGACCTCGAGCAGCTTGTCGACGTCGATGCCCTTGCCGTCGTCCTCGATCTCGATGACGACGTGGTTGCCCTTCTGGAACGCGTTCAGCGCGATCGTGCCGACCGCGGGCTTGCCCACCGCCTCGCGCGCGCTCTTCGACTCGATGCCGTGGTCGATGGCGTTGCGCATCATGTGCATGAGCGGGTCGCTGAGCTCCTCGACGATGAGCTTGTCGACCTCGGTGTCGGCGCCCGTGATGACGAGGTTCACGAGCTTGTCCGCGTCGCGGCTGATCTGGCGGACCACGCGGGCGAGCTTGTCGAAGACCTGCCCGAGCGGGACCATCCGGACCTCGAGGATGCCCGCCTGCATGGCGGCGAGGTGCCGGTCGAACGTGCGCTGCAGCCGGTGGAGGTCGAGGCTCAGCTCGCGCTCGGTCGGCGCGGCGCGGAGCCGCTCGACGAGGCGGCCGAGCGCGGACCGGACGAGCGCGAGCTCGCCGACGATGTTCATGAGCCGGTCGAGCTTGTGGATGTCGACCCGCACGGTCTGGGCGACCGAGCGGATGGAGCTGAGCTCCCCCTTCCGGTTGCCGCGCGCGCTCGACGGCGGGCTCGCCTGCATGGAGCCCGTCAGGTCGACGGCCCGCGACACGCCCGTCGGCACGCCGCCCCGGTGCGCCGGCGAGATGGAGGGCATCCCGGGCGCGACCCGCCCGTGCGCGGCGTGCGCGGCGTGCGCGGCGTGCGCGTCGCTCCGGCGCGGGATCTCCTCGACCGCCGCGCCGGCCTGGTGCAGGGCGCGCTGGAGCTCGTCGAGCGGCGCCCGCGAGGCCATCAGGATGTCGAGCTCGATCGAGTCCTGGTCGGCGCCCGCGCCGGTCGGCAGGTAGGTGATGATCTCGCCGTACGGCTTCGCGGTGATCTTCAGGTCGTCGAGGGCCTGATCGATGGTGGCGAGGTGGAACTGCACGCGGAGCCGGAACAGGGTCATCCCGCTCGCGATGTTCGTGCGCAGCCGGTGCTCCTCGTACTCGGTGAGCACGGAGAGCAGCCCCGGGTCGAGGTCGTAGTTGTCGTCCGCGAGGCCGGCGGCGCTCGGGCCGGCGTCCTGGTGCAACTGGCGGAGGAGGTCGTCGACCTCGGGCATGGGCGCGTCGCGCCCGTCCTTCTCGTTCTGGAGGATGCGCCCGTAGAGCTCGACGCTCCGGAACAGGAGGTCGAGCACGGACGCGCTGATCTCGATGCGGCCGAGGCGCAGGTTGTCGAGCAGCTCCTCGAGCTCGTGCGACAGCGTGGCCATCCGGGTCGCGCCGAAGAGCCCGGCGAGCCCCTTCAGGGTGTGCACGGCGCGGAAGACGTCGTTGATGACGTCCGGGTCGACCTTGTTGGTCCTCACCGCCTCGTCGAGCGCGAGCAGGTCGCGCCCGAGCCCTTCCACGATCTCCTGGGCTTCCGAGAAGAACTCTTCGCGCGCGCGGTCGCCGCTGTCGACCATCAGCCTCCGCCTCCCTCATGGGATCCGGGGTGCCTGGGCTTCCGTGCAGGCGCGGCGTCCGGGGCGACGGCGGGCGGCGGCGCGTCCAGGGCCCCGGCGGGCGGCGGCGCGCCGCCGTCGCCGGCGGCGTCCGGCAGGGCGTCGCCGGCCTCGGCGCGCTGGGCCCGCCCGTCGAGGCAGGCGACGACGGCGTCGTGCAGGGCCTCGGGCGTGAACGGCTTCGCGAGGAACCCGTCGGCGCCCAGCTTGAGCCCGCGCTGGATGTCGCGCTCTGTCGCCTGGGTCGAGATGATGAGGATGCCGACGCGCCGGTAGCGGTCGCTCTGCCGGACGAAACGGATGAGCTCGAGCCCGTTGATGTCGGGCATGTTGATGTCGGTGATGACGAGGTCGAAGGCGCCGCGCGGCAGGAGCCGGAGCGCGTCGAACCCGCTCATCGCCTCGACGATGTCGACGTCCCCCGCGAGCCCGAGCACGCAGTCCTCGAGCGTCGAGCGCACATACGCTCGCATTGCCGGCGAGTCCTCGACGATCAGGATGCGTGCCATGCGGCGACAGGGTAACGGAAATCCACGCGGGCGGACCACCTCGCTGCGTGCCCGGGGGTGCGCCGCGGCGGCGCGGGGCGCGCCAGCCCTATGTACGGCGGTCTCCTTCCTCGTGTAAACCGACCCCGCCCGGTATAACCCGGCCCCGTGCAGACCGGCGCGGCCCGCCTGCCGGCGCCGCGGGTCGCCCCGGGTCCGCCGCCCCCGGGTCGCAGCGCGGGGCGGCGCCAGATCGGCCGGCGCGGCGGTCCCGGGGCGCTGCCGGCGACCGCCCGCTCGCCGGACACGAACGCACATCCGGCGCGGCGCCCCGACCTGGCGCAGCGAATTGACATCGCGGCGCCCGATGCGCGCTAATCCCCCGCGTGAAAATCCTCCTTTGTTCTCCAGCGGTCCGGATCCTGCTCGCCGCCCTGCTCGCTCTCTCGAGCGTGGCCTGCGGCGGCGGGCTGCGGGTCAACCGGATCAACTCCGCCCAGAAGAAGCCGAACAACGTCTGGGTGTTCTTCAGCGTCGACGCCGGCGAGGACGAGCCGGTGGGCGGTCTCACGGCCGAGGACTTCGAGATCTACGAGGACGGCGAGCTCGTCTCGAAGTTCGAGAGCAAGCAGACCATTCAGAACCCCGAGGTCGCGGCGGTCATGTACACGATGCTGCTCGTCGACATGAGCGGCAGCATCACCGAGGCGGGGCAGGCCGACGCGCTCGTCGACGCCGCGCAGTCGTTCAGCGACCGGGTGGGCAAGAGCCAGAAGGTCGGCGTGTACGCGTTCGACGGCGAGCCGAAGATCCACTCCGTCGTCCCGTTCACCGAGGCGCAGGGCTCGGTCGAGGGCGGGCTCGAGGGGCTGCGGACCTACAAGCCGAAGGACCCGTCGACGAACCTCCACGGCGGCGTGGTCGAGGGCATCCGCGAGCTCAAGAAGCAGCTCGACAAGGACCGGCGGCCGCTCAAGTTCGGCACGCTCGTCGTCTTCTCCGACGGCACGGACCGCGCGAACCGCGTGAGCCGGGACGATATGCTGAAGGAGCTCGACAAGGAAGACTACGAGAACTACCAGATCTTCGTGGTCGGCGTCGGCGCCGAGATCGAGAAGGCGCGGCTCGACGAGATCGGGCGCGACGGGACCGAGCTCGCGGCGGACCAGGCGAAGGTCAAGGAGTCGTTCGACAGGATCGCGGCGAAGATCGAGGCGCACATGAAGCGCTTCTACCTGCTCTCGTACTGCACGCCGGCGCGCGCGGGGGAGCACGAGGTGGAGATCAAGGCGATCTCGAAGGATCCGGCGGCGTCCGGCTCGCTCGCGTGGAAGTTCAACGCCGACGGGTTCGGGCCGCCGCCGGAGTGTGATCCCAACACGCCGCCTTCGTTCGATCTGAAGGCGACCGCCCCCGTCGAGGAGGGCAACGGCGGCGCAGGGGGCAAGGCGAGCTTCAAGGCGAACGCCGGCGTCAAGGTGCAGGCGAAGTGAGGGGCGCTGCCTCGCGCGGCGGCGCACGCCGCGCGAGGTGGTGAGCCGGCGCCGCCCGCGGCGCGCGTCGGGCAGACGGCTAACGCGGCGGCTCGGGGATGAACTCCGCGCCCAGCCGGAAGATCAAGAAATCCTTCGTGACGTTCTGGTCGCCGCCCGGCCAGAGGAACGGGCTGCCGGTGCTGCGGTCCGGGTCCCACTCGTACCACATCCAGCGCGCCTCCTCGTCGATGTCGCAGACGAGGGGAAACTCGTTGCCTGGCAGCGGGGTTGTGCGGTCCGTGTCGTTGGCCTCCCCGAACACGACCTTGCCGTGGGCGGAGTCCGCGGTCGTCACCCAGCCCGTGCTGGTCGTCTGCTCGTCCAGGCCGCCGCGGCTGCAGCTCGCGATATGCTGGTTGATGGTCTCGATCTCCGGCCCGTGTGAGCCGAGGTCGTAATCCTCGCCCGTCGCGCAGACCTCCCACTCGCCGGCGCCCGTGAAGACGGGCTCGGCGCCTTCGCGAAAGAACTGGCCGAGCACGCCCTGGGTGACGGCCATGTCGGCGTAGGTGACAATATAGAGGTAGTGTCCCGCGTTCGCGGACCGGGCCGGCACCGTGTAGGCCTCGGGCCCGTTGCCGATGGGACAGGAGAAGATCTCGTCGGCCGTCAGGTTCTCGATGCCGCCGAAGTAGTTGAGGAGCCTGTCGCCGGTCCCGTAGCCGAAGCCGTACGCGTTGTCGGCCGTGATGATCACGTTCACGTCGGCCGTGGGCCCGTTCCCGGGGTCGTCGCCGCCGAGCTCGCCCTCGGGATCCGGCCCGCCGGCGCCGCCGCCGGAGGCGCCGGCGCCCGAGCCGTCGTTGCCAGAGGACGCGCCGGACATCGAGCACCCGGGCATGAGAAGCGCGATCACGAGAGCAGCAATGCACGCTTTGGGAAGGTTCATCGCTCCAGGATCGGCGAAGTCGCGCTTTGCGTAAAGGCTGGGCGGGACATGCCCGCTCGCGCGGGATCGATCACCGCGCCGCGCGGCGCGCCCACCGCGCCGGCGCTGGTCCTCTGGTCGCCTCCTCGGCGCCTCTCCCGCTACGCAGCGGCTTGCGCAGTTCCCCAATTGGACGCCGCGCGGCCGGCGCTGCAGCCGCTTGCGCGAGGAGGCGCCTCCCACGAAACGTGCGCGAATGCGCGCAGCAGCTCGAGCGCTGAGCTCGCACGCGCGCAGGCGCGACGGCCTGCCGCGCTCGCTTCCGCTGCGATCGGCC
Organism: Sorangium cellulosum; assembly: GCF_002950945.1. Lineage (GTDB taxonomy): Bacteria > Myxococcota_A > Polyangia > Polyangiales > Polyangiaceae > Sorangium > Sorangium cellulosum_E. Next base: position 2,763,148 of record NZ_CP012673.1, on the reverse strand, counting down.
GCGCGCCGCGCGCGCCCACGGCCTTGCCAGGGCCTGCGCGGCGCCCCAGGTTGTCCCGGTTCATGGAGCTCAAGCGCAAGCTCGCCCTCCTCGCGGACGCGGCGAAATACGATGCCTCCTGCGCCAGCAGCGGCTCCAGGCGGCCCGCCGCGCCGCAGGGGATCGGCAACACCGAGGGGATGGGCATCTGCCACAGCTACACGCCGGATGGCCGCTGCGTCTCGCTCCTCAAGATCCTGCTGACGAACGTCTGTATCTACGACTGCCAGTACTGCGTGAACCGCCTCTCCAGCGACGTGGAGCGCGCGCGCTTCACGCCGGGCGAGGTGGTCGCGCTCACGCTCGATTTCTACCGGCGGAATTACATCGAGGGTCTGTTCCTGAGCTCGGGAGTCCTGAAGAGCCCCGACTACACGATGGAGCAGCTCGTGGCCGTCGCCCGGTCGCTGCGCGAGGAGCACGGCTTCGGGGGTTACATCCACCTGAAGGCGGCGCCGGGCGTCTCGCCCGAGCTGCTCGACGCGGCGGGGCGGTACGCCGATCGGCTCAGCGTCAACGTCGAGCTGCCGACGCAGCGGGATCTCGCGGCGCTCGCGCCCGAGAAGACGATGCCGGCCATCGAGGCCGCGATGGCGGAGATCCACGCCCGGATCGCCGAGACGCGCGCCGATCCGAGCCCGCGGGCGCCCGCGTTCGCGCCGGCGGGGCACAGCACGCAGATGATCGTGGGCGCGACGCCGACGAGCGATCACGAGATCCTCGCGACCGCCTCGCGGCTCTACACGGCGCACGGGCTCCGGCGCGTCTACTACTCCGCGTACAGCCCGATCCCGCACGGGGACGCCCGCCTGCCGGCCGAGGCGCCGCCGCTCGTGCGCGAGCACCGCCTGTACGAGGCGGACTGGCTCATCCGGTTTTACGGCTTCTCGGCGGGAGAGCTCCTGAGCGCGGCCTCGCCGAACCTCGATCTCTCGATGGATCCGAAGCTCGCGTGGGCGATCGCGCACCGCGAGTTCTTCCCTGTCGACGTGAACACCGCGCCCCGGGAGGCGCTCCTGCGGGTGCCCGGGCTCGGGGTGCGGACGGTGAAGCGTGTGCTCGCGATGCGCCGCCACCGGGCCGTCCGGATGGACGATCTCGCGCGGCTCCGCGTGCCGGTCGCCCGCGCGGCGCCGTTCCTGATCACGGCCGACGAGCACCGGAGCGCGGCGCGGGATCTCGACCGCGCCGGCCTTTCGGCGCGGGTCCGCCCGCCGGCGCAGCTCAGCCTGTTCGAGGCGCGCGAGGTGGCGCGCTCCGGGGAGCTGTGAGCGGCGCCTCGCCGCGCGCCCCGCGCGCCTTGCCATGGCGCGCGGAGCGCCCCAGGTGCCCTCTTCGTATGCCGCTCGTGCGCGCGCCCATCGCTCCCACGTTCGACGCCTTCCGCGACGCCGCGCGCGCGCTGCTCGCCCGCGGAACGCCGCCCGAGGACGTCCTCTGGGAGGATGTCAGCGAGGGCCAGGGTGTCCTCTTCGGCGCCGCGCTGGCCGCGCCGGCCGCGCCGGCCGCGCCGGCTGCCTCCGAGGGCGCGGCTCCGCCGGAACGTGCGGCCGCGGGCGCGTCGCGGCCGCGTGTTCCGGCGGCCTTCATGGCCCTCGCGAGCGCCGTCTCCTGCCACCGCGACGGCGCGCGCTTCTCGCTGCTCTACCGTGCGCTGTTCCGGCTGACCCGCGGCGAGCCTTACCTGCTCGAGCTCGCCGCCGACCCCGACGTCGCGAAGCTCCGCGCCATGGAGCAGGCGGTGCGGCGCGACGAGCACAAGATGCACGCCTTCGTGCGCTTCCGGCGGGTCGCGGACGACGGCGGCGGCGAGCGTTACGTCGCGTGGTACCGCCCGGATCACCGGATCGTCCGCCTCGCCGCGCCGTTCTTCGCGCGGCGTTTCCCGTCGATGGCGTGGTCGATCCTGACGCCCGACGAGTCGGCGCACTGGGACGGCGCCGAGCTCCGCTACGGCCCGGGTCTGCCGCGCGACGCCGCGCCGCGCGAAGACGAGCTGGAGGAGCTGTTCCGCACGTATTACCGGGCGATCTACAACCCGGCGCGGGTGAACCTCCGGGCGATGCGCGCGGAGATGCCCGCGAAGCACTGGAGCACGTTGCCCGAGCTCTCGGTGATGAGCGAGCTCGTCCGCGACGCCGCGTCGCGTGTGGACGCGATGCAGGCGAGCCGCAGCGGCTCGGGGAGCGCGGCGGCGGCGTACGTGCCCGCCTCGCGCGAGCTCCCGGTGCTGCGCGCGGCGGCGGCGTCCTGCCGGGCGTGCGCGCTCTGCGAGCGGGCGACGCAGACGGTGTTCGGCGAGGGGCCGGCCGACGCGGCGCTGATGCTCGTGGGCGAGCAGCCGGGCGACGAGGAGGACCTCGCCGGCCGACCGTTCATCGGGCCCGCGGGCCGCGTGCTCGACGAGGCGCTCGCCGGAGCGGGCCTGTCGCGGGGAGGCCTCTACGTGACGAACGCCGTGAAGCACTTCAAGTGGGAGCCGCGCGGCGAGCGCCGGCTGCACGCGAAGCCCGTCGGCCCGGAGATCCAGGCCTGCCGCGCCTGGCTCCAGGCCGAGGTGGAGGTGGTGCAACCGCGCGTGATCGTGTGCCTCGGCGCGACGGCGGCGCGCTCTTTCCTGGGCGGGCGGTTCAGCGTGACGCAGAGCCGCGGGCAGGTGTTCAAGACCCCGTGGGCGGAGGCGTGGATGGCGACGTACCACCCGGCCGCGCTGCTGCGCATGCCCGACGAGGCGGCGCGCGCGGCGGCGAGGGCGCACTTCCAGGAGGATCTCGCGAAGGCGGCGGGGTTGCTCGCGGGCGCCCGGGGGGCGTGAGGGCGGAGGAAGGCGCGTCGAAGGAGCGCTGACGCTGAGCCGGGTGGTGCTGCCGCTCAGCAGCGGAAGGGCCGCGGCAGCATGAGCGGGCCTTCCGGGAACGGGCCGCGCACCATGAGCCGCACGGCGCCTGCGCCGCCGAGGGCGTCGTCCTCGTCCACGAAGACGTGCGGCTCGGCGGTTCCGGGCATCCCGAGCGCGTCCGGGCACGCGAAGAGCTGGATCCTCCGCGCCGGCGCGGGCAGGCGGCGGAGGATCTCGTGGAGGGACGGGAGCTTCTTGGCCACGATGTCGTAGAGACGGACGATGTCGCCGGGGGTTTCCATGGAGACGATGGCGTCGAGATCCTCGGCATAGAAGAGGGGTCTGTCGAGCTCGTTCACGACGAAGACCGTCGATGGACCGGTGATCCCGAGCTTCGTGGAGAGGGGCGCGCGAGAGGGCGCGAGACGCTGGAAGAGGGCGAGATCGTGAGGGTCGGTGAGGTGGAAAGGGCGCATCGGGCGCTCGTCGATCGGCGGGAGAGACTCCGAGACGATTTTGTGCTCGGGGACGACACGGAAGCCGAACGGCTCGTAGAGCTCGGGCTGCGCGGTGCACAGGAGCGCGGTCTGATACCGGTGGAGGTACGGATGTACGAGGCGTGAACGGGGAGAAGGAGAGGGGCGGATCTGTTGGGGAATATCGAGCACGAGCACGAGCACGAGCACGAAGAGGGGAGACGAGAGACGGGAGACGGGAGACGGGAGACGGGAGACGGGGGCCTCGTGTAGATTGGTGTTCCAGCACGATTGCGCCTCCGGGGAGCTCGCTCCATGAGATCGGCAACGCGTATCGCCGACGGAGGCGCTGCGCCAACGTGGGGGCAATCCATGAAGAACACGCTCTTCGCGCTGATGCTCGGCGCACTCTCGTTGTCTACCGTGATGTCCAGCAGCGACTCGGCGCAAGCCCAGGACCGGGACCGCCCGCCGCGCGGATCCTACCGCAGGACTTGCACGGATATCCGCATGGTGCGCGGCACGCTGCACGCGAGGTGCGAGGACCGGAGAGGGAATTTCCAGAGGACGCGCCTGGAGGACGCCAGGCGGTGCAGAGGAGACATCGAGAACAACAACGGCCGACTCCGCTGTTCCCGCCGTCGCTAGCTCCTCGGGGTTCCGCCCCGAACCCCGCGCCTGGCCCGCAGCGGCCCCGCCCTCCGCAAGCGGAGAACCCTCACCGCGGCGGCAGACGCGCCCCCGGCGGGACCCGCCCTTCCTCCACCGCGACCACATACGGCGGCAGCCGCCCTGCCCTCACCGCGCGCACGTCGATGCGCATCGTCGCGGCGTCAGGGTACCGCTCGGCCTTGTGGAACGCGAGCGCGCGGTCCACGACGTCGCACACCTCGGACGGCACGGCCGGCGCGCACGCCGCGAGCGACGGCACCCGCTCCGTCGCCGCCGCGATGAGCAGGCGCGCGTCGGACAGCTCCCCGTGGATCGCGCGGCCGGAGAGCAGCCGGAACATCGTGGCGCCCAGGCCGAAGACGTCGGTCCGGCCGTCGATCTCGCGCACCAGGCCCATCGCCTGCTCGGGCGCCATGTACTCGCTCGTGCCGAGCGCCACCCCCGTCTTCGTGGCCGTCTTCTCCGGCAGCTCTCCCATGCCGAACGGGAGCGGATCGAGCACGCGCGCGATGCCGAAATCCAGCACCTTCACGCGCCCGTCGGTCCCGAGGTGCAAATTCTCAGGCTTGAGGTCCCGGTGCACCACGCCGTGCGCGTGGGCCACGACCAGCACGTCGAGGACCCGCTCGGCCAGCGCCAGCACCTGGCCGACGGGGAGCGTCCCCACCCGGGCCATCCAGTCGAACACCGTCTCGCCCTCGAGCACCTCCATCGCCAGGTAGGCGGCCCCGTCGTCCGCGACGCCCGACTCCAGCACGTACGGCAGCCCCTCGCAGAGCGGCCCGACCGCGGCCAGGGCGCTCCCGATCGGCCCCTCGCGCAGGAACCGCTTCCGGAGCTCCTCGATCTCGCTGAGATACGGGTGAAGCACCTTGATCGCCGCGGCCTGGCCGTCGGCGCGCCGGCCGAGGAACACGCTGGCCATGCCGCCGCCCCCGAGCACACGCTCCACCGTCCAGGTGCCGATCCGTGTCCCGATGCGCTGCGCTGCGAGCTCCTCGTCGTCCATCACGCGCCGCGCAGACTACCACCTCGCCCCGCCGGCACGATCGGGAACCGCTACCCCTTCGGCGCCTTCCACGGATCGTCCTGGTACAGGTAGTTCGGCTTGAGGATCCGGTTCTCCATGTCGGTGTGGAACACCGGCGTCAGCGATCCCGACATCGGCGGGACGATCCAGCTCCAGTCCGCGTAGACCGGGCGCTTGCACTGCCGCTCCTGCTCCTCGAACTTCTTGAAATAGTCCGCGAGCGTGTGGTGATCGAGCATGCGCACCTTGGCCTGCCGGAACGAGTGCAGCACCGCGACGTTCAGCTCGACCAGCGCGGCGTCCTGCCAGAGCGTGTCGCTGCGCGACCGGTCCAACCCGAGCCGCTCCGCGATCACCGGCAGCTGGTTGTACCGCGTCACATCGCTCAGGTTGCGCGCGCCGATCTCGGTCCCCATGTAGAAGCCGTTGAACGGCACCGCCGTGTAATGGACCCCGCCGAGATCGAGGGCCATGTTGCAGACCGCCGGCAGCGCGTGCCACTTCAGCCCGAGCTCGGCGAACCACACGTGGCGCGGGTGCTCGATCGGCACCTCCAGCACCCGCTCCGGCGGCAGCTCGAACCACCGCGGCCGGCTGTCGCCGACCTGGATGATCAGCGGTAGCAGATCGAAGCGCGTCCGCGCCCCGCCGGGCCAGCCGAGCGACAGGGCCTGCTCCGTCAGCTCCACGTTCGCCGGATCGCCGAGGATGCCCCCGTCCGGGAGCCGGTAGCCCGCGTACCGGATGATCTGCCCGTTCCAGATGCGGATCCGCGGCGCCCACGGCCGGAACGCCGTCAGCGTCGCCCGGATGTCGCCCCCGTTGGTCGCCAGGTCGAGGTGCTCGAGGATCGCCTGGAAGATCTCCTCCTCCGTCTTCAGGTGCCGCATGTCCCGCACGTGGAGCGTCGACCAGAAGAACCGCCCGATGCACCGCGAGCTGTTCCGCCACGCAAGCCGCGCCCCGTACGTGAGCTCGTCGGGCAGGTGCGTGTAGGTCCCGTGCTGCTCCAGGCTCGCCCGCACGTCCTGCCAGCGCTCCTCGAACGCGGACGGCACGCCGAGCTCCGCGTAACACTGGCGCAGGAACACCTCGGCCTCGGTCCAGAGCGCCGCGGGCGGGGTCGGCTTCAGGTGGAAGGAGCTGTGCTCGACCGGGCATACCCCGCCGGCCACGGGCGCCGCGCCGGCCCGCCGCAGCGGCGTCGGCCGGATCGCGCCGGCGGTGTCGACGTTCGACGTGAACAGCTCGCGCTGGATCATGTCCTCCGGCCAGCCCGCCGCGCTGAGGTGCGCGTGCACGTCGCGCATGAAGCCGTCGGGACCACACACGAGCGCCCGCGACCCGGGCCGGTACGGGTACAGCTCGGCCACCTCCTCCTTCGTGATCCGCCCGGCGGCCCGCGTCTCGCGCAGCCGGAAGGCGGCGCCGGGCGTGCGGCCCGCGATCGCGCGCAGCTCGTCCTCGAAATAGACGAAGTCCGCGGCGCGCGGCGCCGACCAGTCCAGGTGGAAACGCGGCGCGTCGGGGCGGCCGCCCCCGTCGAGCGCCCGCAGCATCGCCATCGCCGGCGTGACCCCGATCCCGCCCGCGAAGAAGACCACGCGGTCGACCGGCGGCGCCGGCAGGACGAAGCTGCCGCGCGGCGTCGAGGCGCGCAGCAGCGAGGCCGCGGCGCGCTCGCACAGCCAGCGCGAGAACACCCCGAGCTCCTCGCGCTTCACCGTGATCTCGTAGTCCCCGCCCAGGCGCGCCGGCGCCGAGAGCGTGTACGCGCGCGCCATCCAGCGCCGGTCGAGGTACCCCTGCACGAGCACGTGCTGCCCCGGCACCGACCCGGCCGGCGCGCCCCCGATGGGCGCGAGCGTGATCTGGAAAATCCCGGGGGAGAGCTCCCGCGCGCCCTTCACCTCGGCCTGCGTCAGGCCCGGCGCGCCGAACATCTCCTCGATCGCGGGGCGGCAGCCGCCGCAGATCTGGCCCGCCCGCGTCCGCTCCGACAGCTCGTCCGCGCTCGCGCAGCCGGCCTCGATCAAGGCCGAGATCTGACCCCGCTTCACGCCGGCGCAGTTGCACACGATCTCGTCCGGCTCGAGCAGGGCGGCGGCCTGCTCGAGCTTCAGCTCGCCGAGCTCGCGGAACGTCGCGAGCTGCCAGCCGGGCAGCGGGGCGCGCGCCATGAGCAGCCGCATCGCCGCGGGCAGGCCCTGCCACTCGCCCTCCACGTGCAACCCCGCGAGCTGCCCGTCCGACACGAGCAGCGCGCGGCGCTTCTCCGCGTCGGCGCACGTCACCCACCGGAGGCCCTCGACCGGCGCGTCCAGCCATCGCCCCGCGACGCCGCTCCCGTCGAGCGCGCGGCAGAGGGAGAGGATCCGGCCGCTGCCGTCGACCACCTTCGAGATCGAGGCGGCCTTACCGGCCAGCGCGCCAGCCGCGGCGTTCTGGTCGAACACCCCCTCGCTCCGCGAGAGCAGCCCCTGCCCGGGGAGGAGGTGCACGCTCACGAAGTCGAGCGCGCTCCGCTCGGCCCACACGTCGACGCTCGCGGGCGGCAGGTCGAGCCAGGCCTCGCCGGCGCCTCCCGGGATCCCTTCCCTGGCGAGGCTCGCCCAGCCCTCGATCAGCGCCTCCGCCGCCGCCTTGCGCAGGCCCGCCTGGACCAGCGCGGCCACGGCCTGGTCGGCCGGGGTGTCGACGTACCGCAGCGAGAACGTGTCCTCGCGGAGCAGCTGCTGGACCAGGGTGTCGAGCCGCTCCCGCACGCCGGCGGTGAACTCCTGGAAGTCGATCGTCCCGTCCCGGTTCACGTCCGCCGCCGAAAGCGCCGCCTGCGCCTCGTCGGGCGCATACCCGAGGCCCCGGAGATAAGGCAGGAGCTCGTCCGCGCTGAGCGCCTGGCTGTGATCGCGATCGATCTCCTCGAACCGCTTCCGGGCGAAGCGCGCGCCCGCCAGGTTCGTCCGGATGGCGCGCGAGAGCGCCTCTGCGACCTGAGCGCCGGTGCAGGCGGCGGGACCGCAGATGACGGGCGGCTCGGCGCCGGGCTGCTCGAGCGCACGCAGCGCCGCGCGGGCCACGTCGGCCGGCGCGACCCAGGGCAATGCGCCGTCGCCGAGCGGGAGCGGCAAGGTGCGCCGGAGCCGGATGTCGTCGCGCCATAAGCTCAGCGCGCTGAGCAATGGTCCGTGCCATACCGCCGTCACCTTCCGACCGGAGGCGCGCACAAATGCCTCAGCGTCGCGGATCTGCCGCCCCACTTTGCCCGACGGCGGGACGTAAGGCGCCACCCAGAGCAGGTGCGACGCGCCGACCTCCAGCGCCGAATAGAGGAAGGTGCGCGCGGCGACGGTCGGATACGCGAGATCCGCGGTGCTCAGCACGAGCGCAATGACGGGCTCCGCCGGCTCGAACGGCAGGGCCTGGAGGAACGACGCCAGCTCGTTTTTTGGCTCGGAACAGACGATCTTGAGGAAGCTCATGGTTTCGGCAGGGTGACGACCGGGGTTCGCGCTGCCCTCGCGCACGAGGAACGAGGCGCCGACGGCGCGCGGCGACACGGGGGTCGCTCGAGCTCCAGGATACGGCGCATCGCCCGGCTGGCCGAGATTCCGACGTTATCCTGCGGGTGTCGCACCCTGTGGCCGCACGTCGCCCAGGCGGGCCGGGCATCAGGGCATCCCGCATTTTTCATGAAGGTTCTCCGTCCGCGCGTAACAAACTGCCCCATGAGGCAATTTGGCGCCCAGGTCAGCTTTCTCACCTTATCCGCCAATGGCGCCGCGTTGACGACCGCGGTTCGACCCCGCGTCGTCGCGGCCCGGAGCGACCGGGAGAAGCGAGCGCACTCGGCCGGCGCATCCCGATCGCGGAACGCCGCTGGATTCGATGGAAAACGCCCGGGGAACGTGGTGGCGGTTGGGTTCGTCTGAGACGCGCGCGCGCTCTCGAGCGCTGCCGGGCGTGTACTCCCGCGTCCGCACGAGGTGTACGGCCGCGCACCGGACATAGAGGCACGATCCTTGAATCCGCTCGCTCAGCGCAGCCATGAACACCCTTACTTCGGACCGACCCCTGGCGACGATGAGCAAGCAGACGCGGTCGTCGACCGCGTGCCGCCTCGCGGCAATGCCCGCGCGTCACGCCGTCCTGGAGGGCGTGACCATGAAGCCTGCCAACGTCGCCGAGGCGCTCGTCGCGCTGGAGACGGTGGCCGCGCGGCTGCGTGAGCGGAACGATCCGCGGGCGGTGTTCCCCGACGTCTACGCCGTCATCACGCGCCGCGTGAAGGAGGCGGTCGTCGATGGCCGTGACAACCGGTTCCTCGAGCCCGCGTGGATCTCGCGCCTGGCCGGGATCTTCTGCGAGTACTACCTGAAGGCGCTGGAGGCGTCGCTGGACGGTCGCTCCACCGGGATCGAGGCGTGGGACGTCGCGTTCGAGTGCAACACCTCCCGCGGGACCGCGGCGGCCGTGCACGCGCTGCTCGGCATCAACGCGCACATCAACTACGACCTGGCCCTCGGGCTCTGCCAGAACATCGTCCAGCACGGCGCCGCGCAGGACGCCCGGCTCCTCCGCCGCTACCGCCACGACCACGACCTTGTGAACGAAATTCTCGCCGCGGCGATGCCGGAGATCTTCGAGGTCCTGACCCGGCGTTATGGCTGCCCGCTCGCGCGGATCGCGACCTTCACGAAGGACGTGCAGCGCGCGGTGTCCAGCACCGTGCTCTTCATGCTCCGCGGGTGGCGCGACCGGGTCTGGGACGACCTGCTCTGCCTGCTCGCGGCGCGGAGCGAGGCGGACAGGCGCGCGGTGCTCGCCGGGATGAACCGGCACGCGGGCAAGCTCGCGCGCATGGTGGCGACGGGCAACGGGGCGCTCCGCGCCGGCGAGCCGCTCTTCCGGACCGCCGCGGTCAAGCTGGCCCTGGCGGCGTGAGCCGGGCCATCCCTGCGAGCTGACCGCAGGCGCCGCCGACGTCGCGCCCGCGCGGCCGGCGCACGAGCGTGGTCACGCCGTGGCTGGACAGGCGCGCCACGAAGGCGTCGAGCCGCTCGGGCGACGGCGGCCGCAGCGCCGGATCCGGGCCGGGGTTGCAGGGGATGACGTTCACCCGGCACCGGAGCCCGGCGACGTACGCGGCGAGCAGATCGGCGTCCTCGGGGGCGTCGTTGTAGCGGTCGAAGAGCACGTACTCGAAGAGCACGCGCCGGCCCGGGGGCAGCGACGCGGCGAGCGCCGCCTTCAGCGCCGCCATCGAGAAGCGCGCGTTCACCGGCATGATCGCCTGCCTGCGCGCGTCGTCCGGGGCGTTCAGGCTGACGGCGAGCTCCGCGCGCGCGCCGCGGAAGAACGGCGCGATCTTGTCGGCCACGCCGACGGTGCTCACGGTGACGTGCGACGGCGCGAACCGGAACGCCCGCGGGTCGGTGAGCAGGCGGATGGCCCGGAGCACCTCGCCGAGGTTGTCGAACGGCTCGCCCATGCCCATGAAGACGAGGTTCCGGAGCGGCGCGCCCGTCCGCTGCGCCGCGAGCGCGCGGGCGATGCGGACCTGGTCCACGATCTCGCCGGCGGTGAGCTGGCGCGCGAGCCCGAGGCGGCCCGTCTCGCAGAATGAGCAGGCCCGGGCGCAGCCGACCTGGCTGGAGACGCAGAGCGTGGTGCGCGCCGGCCCCGGGATGAGCACCGACTCGATGAGCGCGCCGTCGCGCGCGCGCAGGACGAGGCGGAGCGTGTCGTCGGCCGACGGCGCCCGCTCGGCGATCTCGAGCGACACGCCGGGGTCGAGCGCGAGCAGCGCCTCGTGTGCCCAGGCCCCGACGCCGAGCGCGGCGAGCGCGGGCGCGTCCCAGGCCGGCGCGCCGGGCGCTGCGCCGTCCGCCTGCGCGCCGTCCACGTCCGCGCCGTCCGCCCCTGCCCCGTCCGCCTCCGGCCCGAACGCGTGGCGCAGCACCTTGCCGGCGACCGCGCGCGCGGCGGACGTGGTGCCGCCGGCGTTCTGGAGGAGCTCCGCGAGCGAGCCGGCGTCGTGGTCGGCGAGCCGCGCGCCGGCGCGCGCGCTCCTCCGGAGCAGCGAGCGCCCGCGGTCCCGCGCCTGCTCCGGCGGGTCGCCGGCGCGAGGGGCCGACGCGATGTCCTCGGACCTATCCGGCAGCCGCATGAGGGGCACCAGGTAGCACGCCGCGCGCGCCGCCGCGCGGCCAAGCTCGCCCCACGGTGGAGGTCGCTGTGCGGCCCAGATTGCCCCACGCGGGCAGGGTCGCCTCAACCACGGCCGCCATGCGGCCACGGCCGCCGCGCGGCCACGGTCGCCACGCATTTGTCAATCGCCCCCGGCGAGCCCGGCTGATCCCGCCCCCCCGCAGAGAGGAACCTGCGCGCCGTCTGGGGTCATCGGGTGGCCAATCTGTGGACAACCCTGTGGACTGCCAATCCCGGCTCAACCCCGTGATTTTTGGGTTGCAGATCGGTTCCGAAGGAGGGAGTTTAGCGCCCGGAAGTTCTGCGGTGCCTCGGGCCGCGGAGTGCCCGAGATCGCAGAATCCTGGTGGCGTCGGCGAGACGTGGCGCGTCCATGCCCGGAGCTGGTCCTGACCAGCGCCGGGGTGAATGAGCTGTCCGCTCCCGTGAGCACATGCGGCCCGGGCATCCGTGAAGGTGCCAGGGGTGTGGTGTGGGTATTCCACAAGGTGGGAACAACCTGTGGATTACCGTCCAGGCCTGACGCCGCCGGCGGCGGCGGGCAGGTGGGCGGGGGCCCCACGCGCGAGTTTTTGTGGAGCTCGCGGCTTCCCGGGTGGGCTACGTTGCCGGCCGATGTCCGCACGCAACGGCTCCGTTTCCAGCGCGCCGCGCGCGCTGCTCGCGATCGCCGCGGGGAGCCTCTCGGGGTGGCTCGCCGCGGGCGACGCCGCTGCGCAGGCGCGGCCCCGGGACGCCCAGGCCGAGGCGGTCCTCCACGAGGCGATGGGGACCGACTACCTCGAGACCCGGTTCGATCAGGCGGAGCGCAAGCTGCGGGCCGCCATCGACGCCTGCGGCGAGGCGGGCTGCTCGCCGGCGGTCAAGGCGCGGCTGTTCGTCGCGCTCGGCTCCGTGCTCGCCCAGGGCAGAAAGGAGCTGGGGGACGCGCGCGACGCGTTCGCGGACGCCCTCCGCGTCGATCCGTCGGCCAGGCTGGACCCGGATCTGGCGACCCCGGAGGTCGCGTTCGCGTTCGAGCAGGCGCGCGCCGCGGTCGGCTTGCCGCGCGCCGGGGCGTCCGGCGAGCCCGCGGCGGCGGGCGCGCGGCTCCAGATCGCGCCGCCGCCCGAGCAGCGCGTCCGCACGCCCGTCCCCCTGTTCGTCGAGGTCCCGGCGGACCTCCTGCCCAGCGTGAAGCAGGTGACCGTCTGGTACCTGCCGCCCGGGGAGAGCGAGTACCGCTCGCTCCTCATGAAGAAGCTGAGGGGCCAGGCGTTCGGCATCAACGTGCCGTGCGCCGCGCTCGAGAACGAGGGGACGCTCCGCTACCACGTCGCGGCCGTCGACGAGGACGGCGCGATCCTCGCGAGCGCGGGCGCGCGCGACGCCCCGCTGAGCACGGAGATCAAGGCGAGGATCGCCGGGGCGCCGCCGCACTGGCCCGGCTTCGCGCCGCCCGCGACGTGCGCGGCGCCGGAGCGGGAGAGGCCGCGGCAGTGTATCGACGACCGCCAGTGCAGCCGCGGGCTCACGTGCGCCGGCGGGGCGTGTGTCGCGCGCGCCCCGGCGAAGGCCGCGCCGGACGTCCAGCGGAACTGGGTGTCCCTCACCTTCTCGCCCGACGTCGCCCTGCTCTCGGGCAAGGACGTGTGCACCTTCGCGTCGCAGCAGAGCGACAACTTCGTGTGCCTGCGCGGCGACGGGAGCCGGTACGACGGGACGCCGACGGCGGGCGTCGCGGACGACATCCACCTCGGCTTCGCGCTCGCGACGCTGCGGGTGGCGCTCGCCTACGATCGGCTGCTGCTCGACAACCTCACGGTCGGCGGCCGCGTCGGCTTCGCCGCGGGCGGCACGACGGACGGCGGGGCCTCGTTCCTGCCGCTGCACCTCGAGGCGCGCGCGCAGTATTTCCTCACGGCGCGGCCCTTCGAGCAGCTCGGCGTCCGCCCGTTCGCGCTCGCGGCGGTCGGCGTGGCGCAGGTGGACGTCGACGTCGACGTGGAGGTGCTCGAGGATGCCGGCGCGTGCGGGGCGAGCCCGGCCGACATCACGAGCCCGTGCACGAGGCCGGGCCGGAGCGGCAGGACCGAACCCCGGCAGCAGACGCTCTCCGCGACCAAGCAGGCGGGCCAGGGGTTCGCGTCGGTCGGCGCGGGCGTTGCCTATGCGCCGCTCGAGGGTGTCTCGTTGAACCTCGCGCTCCGCGCGAGCCTCACCTTTCCCGCTGTCACTGCCGTCCTCTCTCCGGAGGTCGGCCTCTCGCTGGGGTTTTGAATGGCCGAGTCCTCGGATCCGCGCCGGGGCGCAGCGCCCCCGGGCGCCCTGCGCAACCCGAAGATAGAAGAGGCGATCGAGCGCGCCGCGACGTCCGGCGATCCGGCCGAGCTGCTGGCGCTCCTGGAGCGCAGCTCCGGCCTGCCCGCCCGGCGCGGCGGGGCGCGCGCGCCCGGCCCCGACCTCGGCCCGAGCGCCCCGCTGCCGCGCACGAACCTGGAGCTCGCGCGGGCGGTCGGCGCGGCGATCGCGGATCGCGGCGCGGCGGCCGAGCGCCTCGTGCGCGCGCTCGCTGCGAGCGGGGAGGAGTACGCGCTCATCGTCGCCGCGCAGGCGCTCGCGGCGCAGGCGGCGCGCGGCGGGGATCGCGCGAAGGGCCAGCGCGGCGCGAGCGGCGCGAGCGGCGCGAGCGGCGCGAGCGGCGCGAGCGGGCCGCTCCGCGACCTCGAGCAGATCGCCGAGGACCCGCGGCGCCTCGTGCGCGACGGCGTCATCGCGGCGCTCCGCACGATGCTCGCGGCGCGCGGCGACGCGCTGGTGGCCGAGCTCTCTTCCTGGACCGACGGATATTTACAGGCGCACGCCGCGCTCGAGGCGCTCGCGGAGCGGACGCTGCTCACCGGGATCTCGACGGGCGCGGAGGTGGTCGCGCGGCTGGAGGAGGCGTTCGCGCTCTCGGATCTCTCGCCGCGGGCGGACGAGCGGCTGCAGGGGCTGCGCCTGCTCCGGCAGGGGATGCCCGCGCAGATCGCGACGCTGGCGAGCCGTTTCCCCGAGGTCGTGCGCTGGCTCGAGGAGAAGACGCGCGCGGAGCGGCCCGAGTCGCGCGACGTGGTGGCGCAGGCGATCGCCGCGCTGCGGAAGGGGTCGTTCTCCGACGCGGAGACCGCCCGGCTCGCCGCCGCGCTCGAGGCGAGCGCCCCGCCGCGGCGCGATGCGGCGCGCGTCGTCCATGGGACGCGCAAGCGGAGCAAGGGGCGAAGGTAGAGGGCGGCGGCCGCATGCTGCGGCACCGGATGTGCGTCAACCGGGCTCGGGTGGCCCTGATACGCCCTCCTTTCCTTGGTTCAGACTCCGAGCCGGCCAACCTCGCGGCGAGCTTCCGTCAGGGCAGGGACATGAGTCTGTTCGTCGTGGGCGGGAGGTGTCCAGGCCGCGACCGCGCGTTGAGGCGAGTACTCGCCGCACGTGATCTTGCGCCCCACGGCATACCCTGCCGCGTCATCCTCCTTGTAGCGTGTCTGTTCGTCGACCGGGCGATGCCCGCACAGCCACGCGATCCACGTCTCGATATGCCACGTGGGAACAACGATGGCGACGGGATCGGACGGGGCGATTGGCTCCAGCTTCGATTCCTTGAGCCTCTGCGCGAGCTGCTGCCGGCGTCGCGCGACGCCGTGCTCGTCGCCGTCGATGACGACGAGCAGTCCGACATTCGGGTCATGGCTCTCGACCCGCCACTGCCTCACCGCCTCGGTGTAGCGCTCGATCACGTACTGCGCAGCGGATCCACGCGCCTTGGGCGAAGCGTCGATCTTGCGCTGCCTCGGTCCGATCCCCCAGCGGTCGGCGAGGCGCTCGACGAACCGCTGGTGCAGAGCGTCCTCGCAGAGGACGTACAGCCTATGACGCTTCTTCATGCTCGCCCTCGTACGCCCACGGCCGTGAGAGCCACTCGGATATCCGAGTGCCGCCGGCCGTCTCGAGCGTCACCTCCTCGAGGCGCGCCGGCCCTCCGGCCGGTCGTGAGAATCGGACGGTCCGAGCTGGGGCCATGTAGTCGATCACCGCGGGATGATGCGAGATCACCAGGGCCTGACCATCGTGCACGTCGAGCGCCGTCGACATCGCGGCGAGCCAGGGCTGCATCTCGTGAGGCGCAAGGCCGGTCTCCGGCTCGTCGAGGAACGCCAGCGCGGCGTGGTCGATCGCGCCGAGGAGAAACCCGTAAAGTACGACGAGCGTACGCTGGCCGTCCGACAGCTCTCCTGCGGAGAGCTTGTAGTCCGCCCCCTCGGCACGGAAGGTCAGCATGAGCTCGCGCACTTCGCTGCTGATGCGCTCGAACGCGACGCTTCGCAGGCCCGGCAACGTTGGGCGCAGCGCCTCGAACAGCGCGTTGCCGAGCCCTGGTCGCTCGACGAGGACGCCGCGGAACCAGGACGAGAAATTTCTGCCGTCGCGATCGAGCCAGAGCGCTTCGCCCGCTGTGGTCGGCTCGAGCCGCCGCGGAGAAGGAGCGAGGAGCCAGACCTTCGCGAGCGCCTCGCGGAAGGCGATGGTGCGCTTGTTGTCGTCACGTGGCTCCATGTCCGGCAAAAAGGAGCGCTTGCGGCCAAACGGAAACCTCGTGCGCGGGGCTCCCGTCGGGTTGTCTCCGTAGAGGCGCACGTCGCCGTCGAGCGCCTCATAGAGCGCCTTTCCGTCTGCGGTCAACTGTTCGCGACGGATGGACGCCTGCTGCCGGGTGAGATCGTGAACGATCTCGAGTTCGTAGTGATACGTCTCCGCATCGAGCTCCATGTCGATCGCGAATCGCTGCACGGGGTCGCCGCGCAACCAGCGAGTGAGCGAGCGCGTAGGAAACGCGCTCACCGCCTCGGTGCTCCGGACGATCACGTCCTGAAGACCGGCGAGCGCCTCCCACAGGCTCGTCTTACCCGACCCGTTGCTACCAACGATCAGGAGCCTTCGTGGAAGCGCGATCTTGAAGTCCACGAAGCAGTTGTAGTTGTGGATGAAGATGCTGGTCAGCATGAGCCTGCCGTGTGCGTACGTTATCACGGCGGTGAGGCTCGGTCCTCCCCTAGCTCCGCACGCGCCAGCCCCGCTCAGGCGGCCTGCTGCTCCCCGTCTGTCCCCCCGCCGTCGCCGGCCGGATGCTCCTTCGCCGCCTCGACGAACAGGAACTGCAGCGCCCCGGGCGCCCGCCGGCGCCACGCGTCCTCGCTGTGGGTGCCGGCCTCGTCCGGGCAGAAGAGGAGGCTCTGGTCGCCGTAGCCCCGCTCGCGCAGGTGCTCGACCAGGCGCGCCGCGTCGCGCAGCACGGAGCCGTTGTCCTCCTGGGCGCCGGCGTCGATGTACAGCCGCGAGCTCGCCGGCACGGGCTGGGACGCGACGAAATCGAAGATCTTGCCCTCCGCGAACCAGAGCGAGGGCGACATGCAGAGCGCCGCGCCGAAGACGTCGGGGCGGCGGAAATGGGCGTAGAGCGCCGCGAGGCCGCCCATCGACGAGCCGCCGATCGCGGTGCCGTCCGGGTCGCGCCGCACCGCGAAGCGCTCCCGCACGGCGGGCACGATCTCGGAGGTGATCCAGTCCAGGAAGTCGCCGAGCCGGCCCTCGCTGCCCTCGGCCGGGAAAGGCGACAGCTCGGTCAGCCGCTCGCTCCCGCCGTGATCGATCCCCACGAGGACGGGCGCCGCGAGCCCCCGCTCCACGAGGTCGCGCACGGCGTGGTGCAGGTGCCAGCCGCCGGAATAGGAAGGGTCGTCGTGAAAGACGTTCTGCCCGTCGAACAGGAAGAGCACGGGCGCGGGCTCGCCTTGCGCGCCCTCGCTGGGCAGGTAGACGCGGACGTTGCGCTCGCCCTGAAAGCCGGGGATCTGATACGGCCCGAGGAGATAGATGATGTGTTCCGCCATGACGATTCCAATCGACAGCACGCCCGCCACGGCGGCGCCGCATGTCCCCAGGAAGGCGGGAAGACCCGGATCCGCGTAGGACTTCCCGCCTTCCTGGGTGCGACCTCCCGAGCGGCGTGGGAACCTGCCCCCCACCCCGCTCGGACGCCGTGCGAGCGCGCCCGCACTCCGCGGGCGACGCCCTGGAAGCGGCCCGATCCTGCTGGGCTCTGCGACGTATCGCTTCGCCCCTGGATTGGCCGTTCCACCGTGGCAGCGTTCGGCAATAGCCAATAGCAATCGCCGGGCCGTCTCCTCGTCGGTTGGCGCCGTCACAGCGACATCGCGCGGATCCGCGGATCCCCTGCCCTCGCGGGCAGGAGCGGTGTAGCAGAACGCCTCACGCGTGACAGGCTGCTCCGGGCGAGCGCGCCGCGTGGACGGTCAGTTGCAGCTCGCCTCCGAGGTCCTGCCGAACACCGTGGTCCAGTACGTGCGGTAGGTGCCGCCACCGGTCGCCCGCCCGATGCCGATGACCTTGTGGCCAGACCCGAGCATGTTCGTGTTGTGCCCGGGCGAGTTCTTCCACTGGTCGAACGTCGCCTGAGCCCCGGAGTTGCCGGCGGCGATGTTCTCGGCGCTGGCGCCGGACACATAACAGGCGTTGGTCGCGCGGACCCACGGCGTGCGGCCGTCCTGGCTATCGTGGGCGAAGTAGTCGCGATCGCGCATGTCCTCGCTGTGCCCCTGGGCGGCGCGGCTCAGCGAGGTGCAGGCCGAGAGCGCGCCGAGGCCGTTCTGTGCGCGGTACTGGTTGATGATCCCGAGGAAGGCCTGCTCCTCGGCGTCGAGCGGCGTGGTGTCGGGCCCGGCGCCGGCGCACGTCGAGCAGGCGCCGCAGTCGCTCGAGCAGCTCGAGCAGTCCTCGCCCGCGCCGCAGGTGCCGTTGCCGCAGACCTCGCCGCCGCCGCCGTCGCTGCCGCCAGCGCCGTCGCCGCCACCGCCATCACCGCCAGCACCACCGCCGCCAGCGCCAGCGCCGCCGTCCGGGCTCTCCGGGGCGCACGCCACCTGCACGCGCAGCTGCTTCCGGCTTCGCCTGCACGGATCGCCGAAGGTCGCGTTGTTCGCCGCCACGGTGCAGCTCTGCTTCCCGAGGCACGCGGCCTCGACCACGGACTTCGACGTGGGCGCGTTGCACGAGCCGACCCTGAAGCTGCCGCACGTCCCGCTCTGCCTGCTGCCGTAGCTCGCGAACTCGACGGCCGAGATGACGTGCCCGGCCGGACAGGAGAGCGAGGCCTGCCCACCCTCCTGCGCGCCGCCGCAGACCGACGACTCCAGCGATTCGGACATCTCCTCGGACAGCTCCTCATCCACGCCGGCCGAGCCAAGACAGCCAACGATGGAACCTCCAGCGAGGAAGGCGAGGACAAGCGTTCGATGCACGGCACTCATCAGTAAGCTCCTTTTCTGTAAGCCTGCCCGGACGCAGCCCGCCCCGACACCGCGGCTCGCGCCGGCAAATGCCAGAGGGCGCGCGGCGCCTCGACAGGCCACGCCAGTACAGCGTTGTTCAGGGGGCGGAGTGACGCTCGGAGCGCCGCGACGCAGCGCAACGCCTCCCTTCAGTTCGCTCAGAACACGGTGTCACCCGACCGCCGGCATGTCCAGGGGTGAATGACGCGAGCACGCATGATTTGCCGCGAAATCGCTGGATCTTTCCGGAAGCCGTGTAACCGGCCCGCGCAGGGCTCGACGAGAGGAGAATTCTTCAGTGAGGATCGGTCGGACGTGCGACAAGGAGCCAATCGGATACCCCAGCTCCACTGAGCCGAAGGGTAGGTGTCCGTGCTCCGAGAGGAGCCGTCGGCAGGCGGCGGATCACGGCAGCTCCTCGGCTGCAGTCAGCTCGGTGGACGTCTGCCCCGGCAGATCGATGGGTGTCTTCCCGGTAGAGCCGTGGATGTCCGCCCGTGGAACCGTGGGTGTCTGCCCGACCGCCCGCAGGCATCGTGCGCAGCGCCGACCCGCAGGCATCTGGAGCGCCGACCCGCAGGCATCTGGGAGGATGCCGCGATCCCCCCGTCCCACACAGCGGCGCCCAGGCGCGGAAGCGCGCGGACACCCGATGACGGCCTCCTGGTTGGCTGGAGCACAGCCTCTCTCGCCACGAGCGCGGGTCGCGCGGCTCAGGGCTGCCGGGCTGCAGGGCTCGAGCACGCCGCCCGGTCACGTCCACGGCAGAGCCTGCCCTTGCGGTCCGCATGACGGTTCGGGCCGCGCGCCGCAAGGCCGCACCCCGGGGCAGCGCCTGTGCTATGACCGCCTCGATGCGCCTCAAGGATCGCGTTGTGTTCATCACCGGGGCTTCCCGCGGAATCGGCCGGGCCGTCGCCCTCGCCTGCGCGCGGGAAGGCGCCGATATCGTCGTCGCCGCGAAGACGGAGGTCGCCGAGAACCCGCGCCTCCCGGGGACGATCCACGATGTCGCCCGCGAGGTCGAGGCGCTCGGCCGCCGCGCGCTGCCCGTCAAGCTCGATGTGAGGGACGACGAGGCCTGCAAGGCCGCCGTCGCCGCGGCCGTCGAGCGCTTCGGGCGCGTCGACGCGCTCGTCAACAACGCCGGCGCGCTCTGGTGGGCGGATGTCCTGGACACGCCCATCAAGAAGTTCGACCTCATCATGGGCATCAACGTGCGCGCGTCGTTCGCGATGTCGCAGGCCGTGCTCCCCCACATGATCGCCCAGAAATACGGGCACATCGTCATGATGTCGCCCCCCGTCGACGCCGCGGCCTGCGCCCACCACGGCGCCTATGCGGTCTCGAAATTCGGCATGACGATGATCGCCCACGCCATCGCCGAGGAGTACGAGGAGCACAACATCACCGCCCACGCCCTCTGGCCTGCGACCGCGATCGAGAGCTACGCGACCATGAACTTCGGCCTCGGCGGCCCCGAGCTCTGGCGCAAGGCCGATATCATCGCCGACGCGACGCTCGCCCTGCTCTCGCGCGAGCCGTCCGCCCGGCGCGGCAAGGCGTGGATCGACGAGGCCCTGCTCCGCGAAGAGGGCGTCACCGATTTCTCCAGGTACCAGTGCGTGCCCGGCGTGGAGCCGCCGCACTTCCCCTTCACGGCGATCCCCAAGACGACCACGACCAGGAAATGAGGTCCACATCGTGAGCGGCGACGACGAGAACGAGCGGCAGGGCAAGGGCGGCGGCATCGACCCGAGCTCCGAGATCGCCGCGGTCTTCGACGACCTGGAGACGCTCCTCAAGAACGGCGACGTGGTCGGCGCGCTCACGGTGCGCGGGATCAACGCGAGCCTCGCGCTGCTCGCCGCCGACGCGCTCCGGGCCTACCTCGCGGGCCGCAAGGCCGAGGCGGCCGAGGACTTCGCGACCGTGGCCGAGGAGATCCGCGGCCGGCTCGCGGCGCGCGGCGACGCCCGCGGCGAAGACGGACCAGCCGACGCAGGATCGCAGGGCGAGACCTCACGCTCGAATGGGAGGCGCTGAATGAGCACGAGCTACGAAGGTGAACAGAGATCCCTGGCGAGCGCCGCCGGCGAGGGCGCGCACGGGACGCCCCCCTGGGCGCCGGCCGCCGCCCTGTCCGGCGCCGAGTACTCCGCCGTCGAGCTCGCGCAGAGCGAGGACCGCGTGTTCCTCCTCGAGCAGCGCGACCTGCCGGAGCGCGAGCGTTACCTGACCGTGCACGACGCCGCCGGCGTCGCCGAGGCGATCCGCGCGATGGTCATCCGCGGCGCCCCCGCGATCGGCATCGCCGCCGCGTACGGCATGGCGCTCGCCGCGCGTGCGGCCCGGGGCGAGGGCGCCGCCGGCTACGCCGCCGCGATGCAGAGCGCGGGGGAGCTGCTCGCCTCCGCCCGGCCCACCGCCGTGAACCTCGAGTGGGCGGTGCGGCGCGCGCTCGCCGCGGCCCTGGAGCACGCCGGCCGCCGCGGCGAGGACCGCGCGCAGGAGCTCGCCGAGCTCGCGCGCACCATCCACCGGGAGGACGTCGCCGCCTGCCGCCAGATGGGCCGCATCGGCGCCGCCCGCCTGCCCGAGTCGGGCACGGTCCTCACCCACTGCAACGCCGGCGCGCTCGCCACCGGCGGCTACGGCACGGCGCTCGGCGTCATCCGCGCCGCCATCGCGGAGGGCAAGCAGCTCCGCGTGCTCGCGTGCGAGACCCGCCCCTACCTGCAAGGCTCCCGCCTCACGGCCTGGGAGCTCCAGCGGGACGGCGTGCCCGTCGAGGTGATCTCCGACTCGATGGCCGCGTGGTTCATGCAGAAGGGCGAGATCGGCGCGATCGTCGTCGGCGCCGACCGCGTCGCGCGGAACGGCGACGTCGCCAACAAGATCGGGACCTACGGCCTCGCCTGCCTGGCGCGCCACCACGGCGTCCCGTTCTACGTCGCCGCCCCGTGGAGCACGATCGACCTCGCGACCGAGAGCGGCGCCGGCATCCCGATCGAGGAGCGGAGCCGCGACGAGATCGCCCTCGTCGGGAGCCGCCGCGTCATCCCGGCCGGCGTGCCCACCCGCCACCCGGCGTTCGACGTCACCCCGGCCGAGCTCATCACCGCCATCTTCACCGAGCGGGGCAAGCTGACGCCGCGCGAGATCGGCCGCTCGGTCCCCCCGCCCGGCTAACCCCGCGCGCCGGAGTCCCGCCGGGACTCCCGGCCGCCGCTTCGCACACCACGCCGCAGCGGCCCCGCACGACGCCGAAGCCTGCTCTTCGTGACCTCGCCGCGCGCTGCGCCCCGCGCCCGCCGCCTCCCCCTCGCGCCGCCCCGCTTCATGGGCTAAGGACACCCCTGATGGCGCAGTTCTCGCCCAAGCCCGAATGGCTCAAGGTCCGCGCTCCCGGCGGCGACACCTACCACCACCTCAAGGAGACGTTCCGCAAGCTCGATCTCCACACGGTCTGCGAGGAGGCGCGCTGCCCGAACGTCGGCGAGTGCTGGCGCGAGGGGACGGCGACGGTGATGCTCCTCGGCGACGTGTGCACGCGCGGCTGCCGCTTCTGCGCGGTCACGACCGGCGACCCGCGCGGCGCGGTCGACGTGCGCGAGCCGGAGCACGTGGCCCGCGCCATCGCCCGCCTCTCGCTCCAGTACGTCGTGATGACGATGGTCAACCGCGACGACCTGCTCGACGGCGGCGCGGAGCACGTCGCCCGCACCGTCCGCCGCCTGCACGCGCTCCGCCCCGACCTGCTCATCGAGACCCTCGTCGGCGACTTCCAGGGGCACATGAGCGGCGTCGACGTGGTGGTCGACGCCGGCCCCGACGTCTTCGCGCACAACGTGGAGGTCGTCCGCCGCATCACGCGCGCCATCCGCGACGTCCGGTCGAGCTACGACCAGTCGCTCGCCGTGCTCCGGCGCGCGAAGGAGCGGCAGCGGCGCCTCGCCGCGGAGGCCGCCGAGAGCGGCGCGCCGGCGCCGCGGCGGCTCACGAAGAGCTCGATCATGGTCGGCATCGGCGAGACCGACGACGAGGTGCTCGAGGCGCTCCGCGACCTGCGCGACGCCGGCGTGGACATCGTGACGATCGGCCAGTACCTGCGCCCGTCGCCGAAGCACGCGCCCGTGCAGCGCTTCGTCGTGCCCGAGACGTTCGCCGCGTTCGAGCGGGCGGCGCTCGAGATGGGCTTCCTCTACGCCGCCAGCGCCCCGCTCGTGCGGTCGAGCTACAAGGCCGCCGAGGTCTTCGTCCGCAGCCTGATCGACCGGACGGGCGCGGAGCTCGGCGCGGGCGGCGACGCGGCCGAGGCCGGCGCCCGGGCGGGCGAAGGCGCCGCCCGCGTCGAGGCCCTGCTCGAGGAGCGGCTCGCCGTGGCGCGGCGCGAGGCCGCCCGGCTCTCCGCGGAGCTCGATCCGGACGAGCCCCCCTCGCTCGGCGGCCTCGCCGCGGCAGGGCCGCCGGACGAGCGCCCGCGCGGGCTCGTCCCCGCGGCCTCGCTCGTCCGCCGGTGAGCGCGCCGTGAGCGCCGCAGCGCCGGCCCCGGGCGCCGTGAGGCCCGCGCGGGGCCTTGCAGCGCGCGGGGCGCAGCAAGCGCCTTGACGCTCTCCTGCGATTGGCCGAGCGTGGACGCTACGGCAGGAGGGCCAGACACCACGATGTCCGCTCCCATCGACAGGCGCCCCGGCGGCGTAGCACCCGGCGCCTCGCGCCCCGGCGGCGTAGTACCCGGCGCCTCGCGCCCCGGCTCGGATTCGCCGCGCGCCCGCGTGGCTTCGATCCTGGCCCAGGCGGCGAGGGCCTACAGCGCGCGACCCCCGATCGAAGACATCACGATGCCCACGGGCTTCGACCCTGCGGCGGTCGCGCTCTTCGAGACGATCATCGAGGCCGCGTTCCTCGTCGCGAACGCCGACGGCCAGTTCGACGCGGCCGAGCGCAAGCGCTTCCAGGCGATCGTCGTGGACGCCTGCCAGAACCTCGTCCACGAAAAGCAGCTCGAGGCGCTCCTCGCCGACCTCGGCGAGATGCTCGCCGAGGACGGGACGGAGAAGCGCGTCGGCATGGTCGCGCGCACGATCGCGCGCACCGAGCACCAGCGCGAGGTGCTCCGCGTGGCGGCGTACATGGCGCACGCCTCGGGCGGCGTGAGCGCTCCGGAGCGCGCCGTGCTGGAGCAGCTCGCGCGCGGGTTCAAGCTCGACGCGGCCGCCGTCGACGAGGCGCTCGCGCAAGCGACCGAGCCCATGGAGGTGTAGCCGGGACATCCGGCCGGCGTCGTGCGGCCGGAGACGCGCGGCGCACGTCGCACGGCGCGACGCACGATGCGCGGCGCGGCGCGCGACGCACGATGCGTGACATCGCGACGCCGCGGCGAGTCAAGCGGACAGCGCGATCGCTGCGACGAGTCAACGTCACCTGCAACGCGAATGAGCGAACGCGGCGTCTCGGCACTGGTCTCGGGCAGCGCCTTTGATTAGTGTCCACGCGAGCCGATGAGCACCGCGACGTACTCCACCGACCGCCCGCCGAACGTCTCAGGGGCAAGCCTGGAGCCGCAGGCCGCCGTCGCCCGGCACCCGCTCGACACGTGTGCCGACGACGTCATCAAGGTCCTGCGCGACGACGGCTCGCTCGATCCCGCGCACGATCCGAGGCTCGATCCCGCGGAGGTGATCGCGCTCTACAAGACGATGGTGCGCGTGCGCCAGCTCGACGAGCGCCTCGTGGCGCTGCAGCGGCAGGGGCGCATCGGGTTCCACATCGGCTCGCTCGGCGAGGAGGC
Organism: Sorangium cellulosum; assembly: GCF_002950945.1. GTDB lineage: Bacteria > Myxococcota_A > Polyangia > Polyangiales > Polyangiaceae > Sorangium > Sorangium cellulosum_E. Next base: position 2,738,727 of record NZ_CP012673.1, on the reverse strand, counting down.
GGCGATCCTCGGCAGCGTCGCCGCGATGCGGCCGCAGGACTGGGTCTTCCCGTGCTACCGCGAGTTCGGCGCCGCGCTCTTCCGGGGGCTGCCGCTCCAGCGGTACATCGACAACATGTTCGGCAACGCGAACGACACGGTGAAGGGGCGGCAGATGCCGGACCACTACACCTACCGCGCGGGGCACTTCGGCTCGGTGAGCTCGCCGATCGGCACGCAGATCACGCAGGCCGTCGGCTTCGCGTGGGGCGCGAAGCTGAAGCGCGAGGATCTCGCGACGCTGGTCTACTTCGGCGACGGGGCGACGAGCTCGTCGGACTTCCACAACGGCCTCAACTTCGCGGGCGTGTTCAAGGCGCCGGTCGTGTTCTTCTGCCGCAACAACGGCTGGGCGATCAGCGTGCCGACCGAGCGGCAGACGGCGAGCAACACGTTCGCGAGCAAGGGCGTCGCGTACGGCGTCCCGGGGGTCCGGGTCGACGGCAACGACCTGTTCGCGGTGGTGAAGGTGACGCGCGAGGCGGTGGCGCGCGCGGCGCGCGGCGAGGGCGCGACGCTCATCGAGGCGATGACGTACCGCCTCTCGGGCCACTCGACGAGCGACGACCCTAAGGCGTACCGTCCCGACGCGTGGCTCGACCCCTGGCGGCGGCTGGATCCGATCGCGCGGCTGCGGGGCCACCTGGAGCGGACCGTGGGCTGGACGGAGGCGCAGGACCGCGAGATCGAGGCGGCGCTCGAGGCGGAGTTCAAGGCGTGCGTCGCGGTCGCGGAGAAGGCGCCGCCGCCGCCGCTCGAGTCGATGTTCGAGGACGTCTACGCGGAGCCGCCGTGGCACCTGGTCGAGCAGCGGGAGCAGCTCAAGGCGGGCCCGAGGCCCAAGGGCCACGGCGAGCGCTAGGGCCGCGGGCGCGTCGCGGCCGGCGGGCTCGGCGTCCACGTCGATCCCGCCGGGCGGCGCCGGCGCGGACGGGGCGGCGCCGCGGGCGGCGCGAAGCGGGTGCACAGGGAGCGGGGGCGCCCGAGGAGTCTGCCTTCCCGCCCCTTGGTCGAGAGACGGAGACGAAGAGCATGCCTCAGATGAACATGGTCCAGGCGATCAACGACGCGCTACGCCACGAGATGCGGCGGGACGCGCGGGTCGTCGTGCTCGGCGAGGATGTCGGCAAGGTCGGCGGGGTGTTCCGCGTGACCCAGGGCCTGTTTGACGAGTTCGGGGACGACCGGGTGATCGACACGCCGCTCTCGGAGGGCGGCATCGTCGGCGCGGCGATCGGCATGGCGCTCTACGGGCTCGTGCCGGTCCCGGAGATCCAGTTCGCGGACTTCATCTACCCCGCGTACGACCAGATCGTGTCCGAGCTGGCGAAGTACCGGTACCGCTCCGGGGGCGAGTACCCGTCGAAGCTGGTCATCCGGACGCCGGTGGGCGGCGGCATCCGCGGGGGTCATTACCACTCGCAGTCGCCGGAGGCGCAGTTCATCCACGTGGCGGGCCTGAAGGTGGTGTGCCCGTCGAACCCGGCGGACGCGAAGGGGCTCTTGCTCTCGTCGATCCGGGATCCGGATCCGGTGCTGTTCTTCGAGCCGAAGCGCATCTACCGCGCGGCGAAGGGCGACGTCCCGGAGGGGGACTACACGGTCCCGCTCGGGCAGGCGAAGGTGGTCCGGCCGGGCTGGCACGTGACGCTCGTGGTCTGGGGGGCGATGCTCTACGAGGCGCTCGACGCGGCGAACCAGGCGGCCGCGCAGGGGGTCGAGTGCGAGGTCATCGACCTGCGCACGTTGTGGCCGCTCGACATCGACACGGTGATCGAGTCGGTGAAGCGGACGGGGCGCTTCATCGTGGTGCACGAGGCGCCGAAGAGCTGCGGCCTCGGGGCCGAGCTCGTCTCGCTGGTGAACGAGAAGGCGTTCCTTCACCTGGAGGCGCCGCCGCTCCGGATCACGGGCTTCGACACGCCGTTCCCCTACACGCTCGAGAACGAGTACCTCCCGCTTTCGCATCGTATCCTTCCGGCGATCCTCGAGACGGCGAGGTACTGACGAGATGGGCAAGTACGAGTTCAGGCTTCCGGACATCGGCGAGGGCGTCACGGAGGGGGAGATCGTGACCTGGCTGGTGTCGCCCGGCGACGTGGTCACCGAGGATCAGCCGATGGTCGAGGTGATGACCGACAAGGCGACGGTGACGATCACGTCGCCGCGGGCGGGCAGGATCGTCGAGACGCGGGGCAAGGTGGGCGGGGTGGTCCCGGTCCACTCGGTCCTCGTGGTGTACGATCTCGACGACAAACCTGCCGGGGCGGCGGCGGCCGCGTCGCCTTCATCCGGGGCGGGGATGAGGCACTCCGCCGCCAAGGCCGCGGCTGCGGCCGCGGAGCCTGCGGCCACGGCGGTCGGCGACATCCGGGAGGATCTCCCGGGGATGAACCTCATGGCGCCAACGCCGGCGGCGTGGACGAACGGCAGCGTGCCGTCCGCGGGTGCGGCCTACTTCAACGAGAAGCCGCTCGCGACGCCGGCGACGCGCAAGCTGGCGCGCGATCTCGGGATCGACCTGCGGCGGGTTCCGCCGAGCGGTCCGGGCGGGCGGGTCACGAAGGACGACGTGCGGGCGCACGAGGCGCCCGAGGAGACGCCGGTGGTGGCCCGGCCGGCTCCGGCGGCGGCGCCCATGGCGGCGCCGGCGAGGGAGCTGGCCGCGCCGAGGAGGGCGCCCGTGGCGGGCGTGGAGGGCGCGGCGGCAGGGCGCGCGGCGGGCGTGGAGGAGCGCGCGGCGGGCGCGGCGGGAGAGCTGCTGGACGAGGGCGAACGGCGCGGGGTGCCCGTCGCGGCCGCCCCGGGCGACGAGCGCATCCCGCTCCGCGGCGTGCGGAAGCGGATCTTCGAGGGGATGGCGCGGTCGAAGCACACGGCGGCGCACTTCACGTTCGTCGAGGAGTGCGACGTCTCGGCGCTGAAGGAGCGCCGGGCGCGCCTGCGGCCGCTCGCCGAGAAGGCGGGGGTCAAGCTGACCTACCTCCCCTTCTTCGTGAAGGCCGCGGTCGCCGCGCTGAAGAAGCACCCGATGCTGAACAGCGCGTTCGACGAGGCCGCGCAGGAGATCGTCCTCAAGAAGAGCTATCATATCGGCATCGCGTCGGCGACCGAGGCCGGGCTCATCGTGCCGGTCGTGCGCGACGCGGATCGCCGGAGCGTGCTCGACATCGCGCGGGAGATCGCGCGGCTCAGCGAGGACACCAAGGCGGGGAAGGTCAAGCCGGGAGATCTCGGGGGATCGACCTTCACGATCACGTCGCTGGGACAGCAAGGTGGGCTGTTCGCGACGCCGATCTTGAACTTCCCCGAGGTCGCGATCCTGGGGATCCACCAGATGAAGCAGAAGCCGGTCGTGCGCGATGGGCAGATCGTGATCGGGGACGTGATGCTGCTGTCGCTGTCGTTCGATCATCGGATCGTCGACGGTCACGTGGGCGCGGCGTTCGCGTACGAGATCATCGGGTATCTGGAGGAGCCGGATCGGCTCTTCCTCGAGATGAGCTGAACGAGCACGGCGCGTGGTCCGGAGCGCGCGTCGGCTCCTCTCGGCCGGCCGAGCTGGACAGGAGCCCACGGCTCACGCCGGCGTGACGTCGTCACGCCGGCGCGATGCGGGGCCGGGCGCCATGAGGGCCCCGAGGGCGCAGCGCCCTCACGCCCAGGAGCGTGCGCCGTCGCCGACGATCTCCGGCCTCGACTACGAGGCGGGGCTGACTTTCGTCCAGCAGTAGCCGCACAGCGTTGCCTGGGCACGGATGGTCTTTCCGCACGCCGGGCAGTTGCGCTTGGCCGGCACGACCTCGGCGCTGGCGTCGATGTGCTGCTGAATCTGCTCGATGCACAGGCGCGCCTCTCTCAGCCGCTCGGATGCCCCCTTGATCGCTTCCACATCCGGCCTGCTGGCATCGTACGCCTGGATCGCGGCGTCGAGCTGCTCCTGCGCGATGCCGAGCCGCTCGCTCGCCGCCAGGATGTTCTTCTCCACAAATAATTGTTCCATGGGTCATTAAGGACGCATTCGGCGTCTAGCACAAGCAATAAAACCGAAATACGCCCACCCGTCTTGGACGATGAACTCGGAAGCTGGGCGATCAGGGACTCCCAGGACTCCCGCCGGCGCCAGCCCTGCCGGCGCGCCGCAAGGAGCCGGGGTGACCCTGCACTCGCCGAGGCGACGGCCGAGCACGTCGTTTTTCCGCAAGAAGCCCTCGCCTGCTCCCGACGGGTGAACTTGGCTAAATCGCCGTCACGCTCCGGGGGCAACGTGGTTCCGGGAGGCGGCTCTTCCTCGAGATGAGCTGAACGAGCACGGCCAGACTGGCCCCGCGCGCCCTGGCCTCAGGGCGCTTCCCCGCGCCGGTCCGCCGAGCCGAGCGCGCATGGAATCGTGAAAGAGAACGTGCTGCCCTCGCCCATCCTGCTCTCCACCCAGATCCTGCCGCCGTGAGCCTCGATGATGTTCTTGCAGATGTAGAGTCCAAGGCCCAGCCCTCTCCGATCCTTCTTGCCGATCTGCCAGAACCGCTCGAAGACGATCTCCAGCATGTCGCTGGGTACGCCAGGGCCGGTATCGCTCACCGAGACGCGAAGCTCGCCTCCGGCGCGCTCCCCGCGAACGCGGATCTTCCCTCCCGGCGGGGTGAACTTGATCGAGTTCATCATGAGGTTCGAGAGCACCTGGAGTATCCGCTCCGGGTCGAAGTCTGCCGGCAGGGACCGCTCGGCGACCTCCAGCTCGACGGCGATTTCCTTCTCCGACGCCACAGGCCGGAACGTCTCCACCGTCTCGACGAGCAGCGCGAGCGCATCGCCACGATCCATTGTGCTCGCTAGCTTGCCGGATTCGATGCTCACGACGTCCACGAGATCGTTGATGAGCCTGCTCATCCGGGCGGCGTAGCGTCGAACCCGTTTCACTGCCAAGGCGGGCTCGCTTCCGTCGTCCTGCGCGGAGGCCTCCCCGGAGAGCAGCTCCACGCTCATGACGATTCCGCCGAGCAGGTTTCTCAGGTCGTGGCTGACGATGCTCAGGAAGTCGTCGCGATGCGAGAGGGCGTCGTCGGAGCGGGCGCGTTCGGTCAGCAGGTGCATGTCGGTCTTGTATCTCTCCAGCGGAAACAGCTTGGACAGAATACGGGCATGCTCGGCGCGCTCGCGGCGAAGGTTCTCGTCCGCGACGGCCCGCTCACCTCGGACAATGACGTCTTCCAGCGAGCGTTCTTTGGCGACAGCATCGCTCGCCTGATCGAGGCCCAGCTCGCGGGAGCTCTGATCCGCGTCCTCGCGAGCGGCGCTCAGCACAGCGTCGGCGCGATCCCGGGCGCGGCTGACCGCCGCGTCGGACTTTGCTTCGACGGCGGCCCGCTTCTCGGCCAGGGCTCGATCGGTGATATCCCGCTCCACGCGCAGGCTCTCGTCCGTCTCCTCGCGCTCCGGCCGCGGTTTCGCGTCTTCGACCGCCATGCCTGGACGCTAGCACGCTTTCACCACGCCCCCCTCGTCCCTGGACGGTGAAACTGAAAGCTGGACGGGCAGGGACGCCGCCCGGCGCGCATCGACCGAGGCGCCGGGAGCGCCAGGCGCGGCGGCCGAGCCGCCGGGAGCGCCGGCGGAAGCGCGGTGATCTCCGACGAGATCGGCCGCGCTCGGTGTCCGGTCACGTGCTCACGGCGGGCATGTCCGGGCAGCTCGCCCAGCAAGGCTCCGCCTCCTTGCACGCCTTGTCTTCGATGCACTCCGTGCAGGCGGCGGCGCTCTCTTGATAGCTCGAGTCCGCGTCCGCCTTGTCCTCGCACTCGCTCGTGCACGAAGCCACATCGATCTCCGTGGTACATTCGGAGTATTTCGAACAGATGCTGGCGCAATCGACCGTGCGCCCCGCCTCGCTGTCCCTCGCGCATCCGGGCGCCAGGAGAAAGGCCGAAACGATGAGAACTCCACATGCTGCCAAGGTCTTCAAGGATCACCTCGCGTCGTTGAATAGAGGGGCGTCTTACCCGCGCAGGTCGCGCGTCAGTACGTCGGAGGAGGAGGCGGCGGCGGATCGCCCGGCCTCGTCTGGCGAGGGATCGGCTTGCCCTCATCCATCGCCTTCTGCACGGCCCTGGCGTGCGCATCTTCGGCCTTCCGCTGCTCGTCGCCCGCAATCCCGTACTGCCCCTGATGCGCCGCTTCATCCGCGTTGTGCTGATGGGTCACCGCGCGCCGCTGCTCCTCGGCCGAGGTCGCGGCGCAGCCGAGCGCCGACGCGACCAGTACGCCCGTGATGCATGTCATGCTGATGAAACTGTTCATGATTTCGCTCCTGTCTGTTCGAACCGCGATGGACGCGAGCTCAGCTACGGGAGGCCGCGGTGACCGTCCCCATGGCCCACGTACCGGGCCGCGCCTGTCGGCGCCGCCCCTGAGCCCACCCCGTCATCGATCGTGCACCGATCTCGGCCCACCCGCGCTTCTGCAGCGCTGACGATCGATCCTCATCGTGTACTGCAAGATGCGGCCCAACCCACGCCGGAGGCGACGGGGCCTGCTCCCGACGGGTGAATTCGGCTGAATCGCCGTCGCGCTCCGGGGTCGACGTGGATCCGGGAGGCGCGCGCGCTTCACGGATACCGAGACACAATGTCCCGTGGCGCAGGGCAGCACGGGCTCGCCGGCGCCTCGCTCCGCAACGTCCGCCGAGAAGCGCGGCGACCACGCCCTCTCGCCGGGAGTTGACAGAATGTACCAGTGGAACGATTTGTCTCGCTGGTGGCCACGCGCGGCGTCACGGCGCCGTGAGCGGCCGCCAGCGCTCGCGATCGGGGAGCTGGGCGTCGACCAGCGCCGGATCCGGCCGGAACTGAACCTCGGGCAGCAGGCGGGGCCGCGCGATCCGGTCCATACGGAACGTGCGCGGCTCGCCCTTGTCCACGTCGCGCGCGACCACGTACCAGACCGGCGGCTCGACCAGGAGGCCGTGCGGCTCGACCCGCCGCATCGTCGCGTGGCCCTCGCGGTGGACGTAGGCGAAGCCGAGGCCGACACCGCCGGTGAAGGCGCGCTCGAACAGCCGGAGCAGCTCCGGCGGCGGCGCGCCGGCGCCCTCGCGCACGCGTGGGACGTCGACGAGATCCATCAGCCGATCGGCGCGCGACATCCATGTCAGTTTCTGTCAGGGTCTCCGGGGAGACAAGCGGGCCCAAGGAGACAGCATGGCCACGTCGCTCAAGCTCTTCTTCGATCGCGACCTCGTCGCCGGCATCGCCGCCGAGCTGCGCGCGGCGCACCGCGGCTTCGACGCGCGCGGGTTCACCGCCGCGGCGCAGGACGGCCTCGACGCCCTCGAGCTGACCGCGCGAGCCCGCCACATCGCGGCCGCGATGCACCACTTCCTGCCCGCGCGTTTCCCGCAGGCCGCGGCGATCCTCCGCGCCTCGCTGCCGCCGCCGCGTGAGCATCGCGACGGCGAACCGGCCGGGGACGCGATGGCGCCTTTCCGCTACCTGCCCCACGTGTTCTACGTCGCCGAGCACGGCCTCGACGACTTCGAGCCGGCGATGCAGCTCCAGTACGAGCTGACCCGCCGCTTCACGGCGGAGTTCAGCGTCCGCGCCTTCCTCCTCCGCCACCCCGAGGCCACGTACGAGCGGCTCTCGGCCTGGGCCCGCGACCCCGACCCCGACGTCCGCCGCCTCGTCTCCGAGGGCACGCGGCCGCGGCTGCCCTGGGCGCAGCGCCTGCCCGCGTTCCAGCGGGATCCCGCGCCGGTGGTGCGCCTCCTGGAGCTGCTGAAGGACGCGCCCGAGCGGTACGTCACCCGCTCGGTGGCCAACAACCTCAACGACATCGCCAAGGACAACCCGGAGGTCACCGTCGACGTCTGCCAGCGCTGGTCGAAGGACGCGACGCCGGAGCGGCGGTGGGTGATCCGGCACGCGCTGCGCTCGCTGGTGAAGGGCGGGCACCGCGGGGCGCTGGAGGTCAGCGGCTTCGCCGCGGCGCCGGCGGTGCACGTCGGCGCCGTCGACCTGCCGCGGCAGGCCGCGCTGGGCGAGCGGCTCCGCTTCACCTTCGATCTGACGAGCACCGCCGCGGCGCCGCAGCGCCTGCTCGTCGACTTCGTGGTGCACTTCATCAAGGCGCGAGGCGGCGCCGCCCCGCGCGTCTTCAAGCTGCGCGCCGTCGACCTGCCCTCGGCCGGGCGCGTCCGGCTCGCGGCCTCCGTGTCGCTGGAGGACCTCACCACCCGCCGCCACTACCCGGGGCGGCACCGCATCGAGGCGCTCGTCAACGGGGTGCCCTTCCCGCTCGGCGCGGTCGACGTGCGCGGCTGAGCGAGCGCCCGGTCGACGAGGCGCGTCGGGTCGCGCCCCTTACAGCTCGACGACGGTGCCGTCGAAGCGGGTGAAGACGAAGCCCTCGAAGACCGACTCGGCATAGGTGGGGCGCTCCTCCCTGAGCGTGCGGATGGCCAGCTCCTCGCCCAGGTGGAAACCGGCGAGGTCGTCGGCTCGATAGTGCACGCCGTACGCGTCGCGCCCCATGGAGGTGTTGTGGGCGAGCTTGTTGATCTCGCCGGCGACGGTGAGCGGCGGTCCGTCCACGCCCGGCACGTAGGGCTCGAGCGCCGTGCCGTCGCGGTTCGGCTTGACGGGGCTCGGCAGCACGAAGTCCTCGTTGAACCAGGCTTTGAGGAGCGACGCGCGGGAGCCCGCGGTGTAGCCGTGCCCCGCCGGGTAGGAGGGATCGGTGGGAGAGCCGATGGGTATCATGACCGGCAGCAGGTAAGAGCCGGCGCCGCCGTTCAATCCACGCCGCCGGTTGACGAGCCGGTTGTAGGCATGGATGCGGTCGAGCACCGGGGAGCCGAGCAGCTCCTCGTGGATGGGGTAGTCCGCCGCGCCCCGCCGCCGGTTGTGCACGCGCCCGCCGAAGGCATCGGGCCGCAGGTAGCGGTCGACGTACCACTTGCCGTAGAAGCCGTGATGGCTCGCCCGGGTCAAGCAGCCCATCAGCGTGAGCAGGTGGGAAGCTCCGAAGCTGGCGAACCCGGTCTGTGTCCTGCTCGACCTGTACGGGTTGCGCTCGCTCAGGGCCTGGTCGCCATAGCTGAGCAGGATGAGGGCCGCCCGGAGGTAAGAGGAAAAGTGGACGTCCGCGCCGGCGTGCTGGCCGAGGGCGCGCAGGTCGTGGATATGGCGGGGCACGGGGTCCATGCGCGGAGGGCTGATGGTCGTCCCCACGGGAAAGCCGCGCTGCGCCGCCAGCCACTCTTCATAGGAGGTCAGAAAATCGATGCCGTCTCCGGTGGTAACGGGCAACGGGACCTGCAGCCGAGACGTGATGCCGATGCCGTCGAACGTCCAGGGCTGGAGCAGGAACTGGGAGACCATCGGTCCCTCCAGCGTCCCGGGGCTGTCGATGCGGAAGATCGTCTGCGGGGTGATGGGCCTCGGACCCCTGTAGCCGGAGTAGCGGCGGAGATCGTCGATGGCCGCGGCGATGGTGGGGTCGGTGGGATAGTCGGTGAAGGGGATGTCGCGGCAAAGCGCCATCCAGTAAAGCTCGGCCATCTGAGCCGCGGCCTCGGCGCTGGCGAGGGCAGGCGGCGGATCGAGCGGAACGGCGGCGGCGTCAGGCCCGATCAGATCGTAGGTGAGGCCTCCCAGAGGGTTGGTCAGGCGCAGCCGGCCGCCCAGCGGAATGGCCTCGAAGTCCTCCCAGCGGCCGCTGGCCAGCGCGCAGAGGAGCGCGTCATAGGCCTCGGGGTCCACCTCGCCGAGGTCGTTGTGGGGCAGACCCTTCGAGTAATTGCCGATGCGCTCGGGATAACGCGCTTCATCCCCGTTGGTCTCCTTGGGGAAGGTGCCCAGGGTGAACTCGTCGACGGCGGCCTGATGGCGCAGCAGGAGCGCGCGGTAACGCCGCGCCTCGGCCCGGATCGCCTCCAGCGCGGCCGGCGGCCCGGGCGGATCGCAGCAGTCGCCGAGCGGCGAGTCGGCGCCCTCCCCCAGCGCGCCGAGCGCGATGCCCCCTAACCCGCCCAGGAAGCCGCGGCGGCTCGCCCGGGGGTCCACTTCCTCGCCCGGGGGCCGGGGGAGGTGCCCTGATGCTGAAACACGAGAAAGAGAGTCCTTGTGGCGCTCACGCATGTGAACCTCCGTATCCGCCGATCTGCACAGGCCTGCTCCACGCAAGCGGGAGGCTCCCGGCGTTCCGCCCGGGATGAGCGAGCGCACCGCCGGGAGCCGCGATGTCCGGCGCGGGCCAGGGCGGCCGCGCCGGAGCGTGAAACTTTGGATGATTGTCGCATCGATGGATTGCGCAGAAACGGCGGCGCAACCCGGCAGGCGCCCGGGACGTGTGGTAAAGGTTCGCTCTTCTCGTTTCGCAGGAGGTGCTTGCTCATGAAAACCAGGTCTTCTCTCGTGCTCTGGGGAATCTTGTCCGCGGCGACGAACGGGTGCGGCGACGGCGGCGAGCCGCTCTCTCCGGAGGGCGAGGGCGGCTCGTCGACCGGCGCAGGAGCGGGCGGACCGAGCAGCTCCTCCGGAGACGTGGCCGCCACGACGACGAGCGGCACCTCGAGCGCCGGCGGCGACGGCGGCGACCCCGGAGGCAATGGCGGAGGCGGCGGCGACGGCACAGGCGCGGGCGGCGACGGCGGGTCGAGCGTTTGCCCTGCCGGGCCGTACGCGGCCGACCCGCTGCCGGCGAACGGCAGGGCGCAGCTGGTGCAGGGCGGTTTCGATTATGTCGAGGGGCCGGTCTGGATCGCCGAGCTCGGCGCGCTGTTCTTCTCGGAGATCCACACCGAGGCGGAGAACCCCCCTCCCCTCAACGGGCCGCAGGCGACGATCCACAAGCTCACGCCGCCCGGCGCGATCGACGTGTTCATCGAGCACAGCTCGACCAACGGGCTCGGCATCCACCGCGATGGAGGCCTCATCGCCTGCACCCACGACACGCGGAGCGTCTCCGTGTTCGATCTCGGCACGAAGGAGCGGCGCCCCGTGGCCGAGCGCTACATGAACAAACGGTTCAACTCGCCGAACGACGTCGTCGTGCGGAGCGACGGCAACGTCTACTTCACCGATCCCGAGTTTCAGCTCAGCGGCACGTCGGAGCTGCCGACGGCGGTTTACCGCGTGTCCCCGTCCGGCGAGGTGAACGTCGTCGACACGCTGGAGAGCCCGAACGGGGTCGCGCTCTCGCCGGACGAGGACGTTCTGTACGTCGGCGATTACTACGGCGGCCAGATCAGGCAGTACACGCTGAGCCCCGACGGCTCGACCGGCCCCTCGTCCGAGCTCGCCGCGGGCCTGGCGCGCGCCGACGGCCTGGGCGTCGACTGCGCGGGCAACCTCTATGTCGCCTGGCGCAACGGCGTCGAGATCGTCGCGCCGGACGGCGAGAGGCTCGGCACGATCGCGGGGGTAGGCGCCGCGTCCAACGTCGCGTTCGGGGGGGCCGATCGGAAGACGCTCTACATCACCGCGGGCAGCTCGCTCTACTCCATCCAGGCCAACATCCCCGGATACCCCTACTAATAAGGAGGACACGCCGGGCGCGGCGAGGAGGAGGCCGACGTGCCCCCTTCCCCGGGCAGCACGCCGCTCGCCCTGCGGACGTCGCGCTGCACACGCAGCGTCTGTGCCCTCGCACGTGCGACACCGACGGACGTGGCGGCTCGCCCGCTCTCGTCATCCGTCCATCAGCTGCATTTACCCTTATTGAAGCTGCCCTTGTAATTTTTCATTGAACAGCCCGGTGCCCGGGGACCTCCGGCGTGCCCGGCGGCGACCACGGGCCGCTCGACGCGTTCGACTTACTTTCGATCTCGAGGCGTGATCACATCGGGCCCTTCCGGGAATTCTCCCTAGCCACTTGTCAGCCAAGAGGAGGCCGTCCCCGTACGAGCTCATTGTACTTCTTTGTCGTCACTGCTGCTCTGTACATGGCGGCGTACGGCAGATCGGTCTCAGATCGTCCGGGCGACTCCGCGCCGTCATGCTTTAATGTTGCCGTTCTTGGGAAGATGCTGCCTGTTCGGCGCCTTGTCCGACCGGATGGACAGGTCATCGACCATCTGAGGAGAGCTGCTTATGAGCAAGGAACGAGATACCGAGACCCAGGGCCCGTCGCTCATGGTCGTTGACCGGCGGCAGGCCCTCCTGGGGCTGGGGGCGATCGCAGTCACCGTGTCGTGCGGAGATGGCGGCGAGTCGAACCCGAACGATCCCAGCGGCGCCGGAGGCTCCGGGGGATCCGGGGCCAGCGGGACCACTGGCTCGGGCACGGGAGGCACGGGGCCGGGCCCCGCCACCACATCGGCCTCCGGCTCGGGCGGCGCGGGACCTGGCGCCACCACCACCACGACAGGCTCGGGCGGCTCAGGCGCGGGGGGCATGGGGGGTGGCGGCGGCGGCGACGGCCTGCTCACGGCGCCGCCGTTCGACAACGTGCCGACGTGCAGGGCGCTCAACAAGACGGACGGCGCCGGTCAGGGCCCGTTCTTCATCCACGAGCTGGAAAAGAACGACGACATCTCCCTGATCCGACAGGACATTCGTGGTCGCTACAATGAAAGCGCAGAGCCCGGTGTGGAGATGCACCTCCACCTGCGCGTGCTCGACATGAGCCAGCCCGACTGCGATGGCACGGGCGTGGGCCTGCCCGACGTGGACGTCTACATCTGGCACACGGACGCGCAGGGGTTCTACAGCGGCTTCGGGGCCAGGGGTTCCGCCAACGAACAGAACCCCGACTCGCCCTACGCGGGCAGGCCGAATCAGAACAACCTCGACACCAATGAACGTTTCTGTCGCGGCGTGCAGACCACGGACGCAAACGGTGTCGTCTCGTTCCGCAGCATCTTCCCCGGCTGGTACAACGGCCGCGATGTTCACATCCACTTCGTCTGCTTCAAGAAGGGATCGATGTCGCGGGGTCGCATGAATTACAGTGGAGGAGACCACATCTTCACGACGCAATTCTACTTCGATCCCGCCTTCACCGATTCCGTCCATACCACGTACGAGCCGTACAAGGCGCGCACCATGGGCAACCTGGCGAACTACTACGCAGGTGCGATCAAGGCCGACGAAGCGGGCAACAGCGGCCTTCGCGCCAAGGCCGTGATGGAGGGGGACATCGTGATCGCTCAGATGCAAATCGCGGTGAATCCGACGTAGAGCTGACGCAAAGCCTCGTTGCTCGAAATCCCGGCGCCCCGCCCTTCACCAGGCGGGGCGCTTCTGGTTTGTGGCGCTCCCGGCCATGCGAATCCTGTCGCTGACAGGCCAGAGGGCAACACCGCGCGTGAGCTCGCGCGACAGCTGAAACCACGGCGGCTCACGCGAGCCGCGGAGGTGGTGTAAAATTCCACCGCTGCGTGGCGCACGTCTCCCTCGCGACCGTCTCCACCCGAACGCGCAACGCAATGCGTCGCCTACGCCCGGAGTCGCTCGAGACCGCCGTGAGCGGAAGCGCGGTGTCGCCTGGACCGCGCGTGAGCGCCCGGAAGCACGATCTGCACATCCATGATCAGAAGAGTGCTGGCCGGGAATATACCCTTAGCCCCGATCTGGGGTTGGGGTCGGGGCCTCGCCCTGATTCAAAATTCTTTCTTGGCGAGATGCGCGGCGCAGGGCCGGAAGTCTCGGTGTGCGCCACGTGCGTTCCACGTGAATGGCTGATCACCCGATGAGCAAGACCATGCCGCACGACACCGATCGCCCGGTACCGTACCTCCGTCGTTCCTTTGCGGCGGGCATGTCCGCGATGGGGCTCCTCGGGCTGACGGCGGTCGCCTGCACGGGGCGGCTCGGCGACGGCACGCCGCCCGACGACGTGGGCGGCGTGCCGGGGGAGCCGGCGGCGCAGGACTGCCGCGTTGCGCGGACGAGCCCCAGCGTCCTGCGCCGGCTGTCCAGGCTCGAGCTCCAGCTGACGCTCCAGGATCTCTTCCAGCTCGCCGAGCCGCCCAGCGTGGACAACATCCCGGAGGACACGGGGCAGAACGGCTTCCGGACGATCGCCGCCCTCCAGAACGTGTCGGATCAGCACCTCCGCGCCTACCTGGGGATGGCGGAGACGCTCGGGCAGGAGCTCATGGCGGACGAGGCGCGCCGGGCGCGTGTGATCGGCTGCGAGCCGGGCGCCGCCGATTGCCTCGCGAGCTTCGTCAGCCATTTCGGCAAGCTGGCTTATCGCAGGCCGCTGATCGCCGAGGAGGTGAGCGACCTGGTCGCGCGAGCGAACGAGGTCGCGCAGGACGAGCAGGACGCGCTCCGCTTCGTGATCGAGGCGCTGCTCACCTCGCCCAGCTTCCTCTTCAGGATCGAGGTCGGCGCAGGCGAGGAGGAGACGTCGCCGCTGTCGTCGCTCGAGCTCGCCTCGAGGCTGTCGTTCACGTTGTGGGGCCGGACCCCGAGCGCACAGCTGCTCTCGCGGGCAGAGGCCGGCGAGCTCGACAGCCCCGAGGGACTGCTCGAGGTCGCGGAGGAGATGGTCGAGGACGAGCGGACGCAGATCTTCGTCAGCGCGTTCTTCAAGCAATGGCTCGGCTTCGAGGCGCTCCGCGCCCCGACCAACCCGGCGGAAGGGTTCACCCCCGCCCTGCTCGACGACATGATCGCCGAGAGCGAACGTGTCCTCGGCGAGCACGCCTTCACCTCCGGCACCGACTTCCTCGACGCGCTCACCGCGAACTACACTTACCTCACCCCGGAGCTCGGGAAGTTCTACGGACTCGAGGTGTCGGGTGACGGCGCGACCCGCGTGGAGTTCCCGAGCGGCCACCACCGGGCGAACACGGGGTTGCTCACGCACGCCAGCCTCATCAGCGCCAAGAGCGACGGCGACCTGATCTCGGTGCGTGGCAAGTGGCTCCGCGCGGCGTTCCTCTGCGAGCACCTCGAGATCCCCCCGGGGCTGCTCGAGCAGCTGGAGGGCGAGCTCTCGGGGCTGAGCTACATCGACGTCATCAAGAAGCGCAACACGCAGGCGGGGTGCGCCGGCTGCCACGCGCGGATCGATCCCATCGGCGTCGGGTTCGCCCAGTACGACAAGGAAGGGCGGTACGACGAGAGCGTCCGTATCGACGAGTTCGGGCTGGAGCCGCGCTTCGAGGGCGCAGAGAACGAGTCGTTCGACTCGCTCGCCGACCTGGCGGCGGAGCTCCGCCGGAGCCCCCAGCTCGCCTCGTGCATCGCGGAGAAGCTGTTCATCTACACCCAGGGCCGCGAGCCGGAGGACGAGGACCAGTGCGCGATCGACGCGGCCGCGAAGGGCTTCTCTCTCGACGGCAACCGGTTCCGCTCGCTCCTGACCAACCTGGTGCAGTCCCCGGCGTTCCGCCTGCGGAGGGCGCCGGAGTGATGCACCCGACCAGCCGAAAGCGCACGGAAGAGGAGAGTCGCCCGTGAAGATCTCGAGAAGAGCTCTGCTCCGCGGCGCCGGCGTCGCGGTCGCCCTGCCGTTCCTGGATGTGATGCGGCCGCAGCGCGCCAGCGCCGCGCCCGCGGACCCGAAGCGCTTCGTGGCGTTCTTCGTCCCGAACGGCACCGATCCCGGCGCGTGGCACCCCCGCTCCGAAGGGCCGCTCTCGGCGGACAACCTGACGCCGTGCCTCGTCGACATGAAGGGGTTCGCCGCCGAACGCGAGTGGCCCGCCGGCGACGCCATCTGGCAGGACGTCACGATGGTGTCCGGGGTCGACCACCAGGCGATCTGCTCCGACATCCACAGCCCGGCGATGTCGCTCTGCGCCCACACCGACGGCGGCGGGCAGGCCGTTCCTCGCAAGGCCACGCTCGATCAGGTCCTGGCCGATCACATCGCGAGCGAGACGCCGTACCGCAGCCTCAACCTGTCTCCCACCGGCGACACGGCCGTCACCCAGGGGTTCATCTCCTTCCGGGACGGCGGCCAGGTCGAGGACGCGTTCCGCGACCCGGCCGCCGTGTTCGACACGCTCTTCAGCGGCATGAGCAATCCGAGCGAGCAGATGACCGACATCCGGCGGCGCCGCGCCAGCGTGCTCGACTGGGTGAGGGAGGACGCGAAGCGCCTGAACCAGCGCCTCGGCGCCGCGGACCGGGCGCGCGTGGAGCAGCACCTCGAGTCGGTGTTCGAGCTGGAGCGGCAGATCCAGTCCACCACCGCGTCGAGCTGCGCCATCCCGGACGCGCCCCCGCGGGGGCTCGAACTGCACGGCAAGTTCAAGCAGATGATCGATCTCGGGGTCCTCGCGCTCACCTGCGACCTGACGCGGGTGCTCATCCTGCAGTACTCGAACAGCTGGGATCTGAGCTTCGCCGGCTACGATCTGCCGGACGGCGTGGGCGACTGGAGCGATCACTTCATCTCGCACAAGCTCGGCGATCGCGACCGCGCGACCGACCTCGACGGGCTGCCGCAGGCGGAGGCGTCGCGCATCGCCAACGCCCGCGTGGTCCAGACGTCGCGGTTCAAGGTGCGCCGCTTCGCCTACCTGCTCAACGCGATGAAGGCCGCCTCCACCCCGACCGGCAACCTGCTCGACGAGTCGCTCGTGCTCTACACGTCCGAGAACGGCGACGGGGACTCCCACGGTCGGGCCAACATGCCCTACATGCTCGCCGGGCACGTGGGAGGGTTCAAGACAGGCCGCGCCGTCAAGTCGAGCTCCGCCCCGACCGGCGCGCTTCATTGCTCCATCATCAACTACTTCGGCATCGAGATGTCCGAGTACGGCGATCCGAAGAGCGGACCCATCCCCGGCCTTTGAGCCCTGCAGTCGATCGAGAGACGGTAGGAGGTCACAGTATGAACCACTCGGGATATCGTCGCTGGCGAGCCGGTCACGCGCCCATCGCGGTGCTCGCGCTGACGCTCGCGGCCGGATGCGACCCAGGCACGATCGGAGCGGCAGGCTCCGGGCCGGAGGACGGCCTGGATCCGCAGGGCGCGTGCGGGGGGACCGAGCGGATCCTCGCGCCGCAGCGGCGCCTGACGCGGTTTGAATACAATAACACGGTGCGCGATCTGCTCGGGACCTCGCTCACCCCGGCCGATCAGTTCCCCGCCGACGAGATCGCCGGCGGGTTCAGCAACAACGCATCCGTGCTGACCGTATCGGCGCTGCACGCGGAGAAGTACCTCCTGGCCGCCGAGGAGCTCGCGGCCGAGGCCGTGGCCGGCGATCTCTCGGCGCTGCTGCCGTGTGATCCGGCGGCCGTCGAGGGGAACGTCGCCGAGGAGGAGGCGTGCGCGCGGCGGTTCGTCGAGGACTTCGGCCGCCGCGCGTACAGGAGGCCGCTCGAGGCGCAGGACGTCGATCGGCTGATGCGCGCCTACGCGGCGGGGCGCACGGGCGGGTCGTTGCGCGAGGGCGTCGAGGTGGTCATCCGGGCCGCGCTGCAGTCGCCGAGGTTCCTGTTCCGCCTGGAGCTGCGCCACGATCTCGACGACACCGCGGCGAAGGTGCGGCTCGATCCGTACGAGATGGCGTCGCGCCTCTCGTACCTCGTCTGGGCGTCGGCGCCCGACGACGAGCTGCTCGACGCCGCCGAGGCCGGCCAGCTCGAGACCCGCGAGCAGCTCGCCGAGCGAGCCCGCGAGATGCTGAAGAGCCCGCGGGCGCGCCTCGCCGTCGCGGAGTTCTACAAGCAATGGCTCAACCTCGGGAAGCTCGAGACCATCGTGAAGGAGGAGGGCTCGTTCCCCGGGTACGACGACGAGCTCGTCGCGGGGATGAGCGCGGAGACGCCGGCGTTCATCGAGCACGTCCTGTGGTCGGGGGACCGCAAGCTCTCGAGCCTGCTCACGTTGCCTGTCGGCTTCGCGACCGAGTCGGTGGCCCGGCTGTACGGGGTGAACGTGCCGCCTGGATCGACCACGCCCCAGCGCGTGGATCTCCCGCCCGATCAACGCGCTGGCGTGCTCACGCAGCCCGCGTTCCTGGCCGTGCACGCGCACCCCGATCAGACCTCTCCGGTGCTGCGCGGCAAGGCCATCCGGCAGAAGTTCATGTGCCAGGATCCGCCGCCGCCGCCGCCCGACGCCGACCTCACGCTGCCCACGGGCGAGGTGGGCGTCACCGCGCGCGAGCGGTTCTCGCAGCACTCCGCCGATGCCAAGTGCGCCGGCTGCCATCAGCTGATGGATCCCATCGGCTTCGCGTTCGAGAGCTACGACTCCGTCGGCGCGTACCGCACCGAGGAGGGCGGGCAGCTCATCGACAGCTCCGGAGAGATCTTCCGGTCCGCGGACATGAATGGCCCGTTCGTCGGCGTCCGCGAGCTGGCGGAGAAGCTCGCCGGGAGCGCGGAGGTCCGCGACTGCCTCGCGACCCAATGGTTCCGCTTCACGGCAGGCCGCTTCGAGACCGACGGCGATGCGTGCTCGCTCGGCGAGCTGCGCGCGACGTTCAACGGCACCGAGGGCGATCTCGTGGAGCTCATCGTGGCCACGACCCAGACCGAGGCGTTCATGTACCGCAGCGCGATCGCGGAGGAGGAGTGACATGAGAGCGCGCATGATTTCTCGACGGCGGCTGCTCCAGGGCACGCTGGCAGCGACGGCGACCATCCCCCTCTTGAGCTCCGAGTTCGCCCGCGGGGACGAGAGCACCCCGCCCAAGCGCTTCGTCGTGTTCTACACGCCGAACGGCACGCTCGAGTCGCAGTGGATGCCCCAGGGCACGGAGACCAACTTCACGCTGAGCCCGCTCCTGGCCCCGCTGGAGCCGTTCAAGTCGAAGCTGCTCCCGTTTCGCGGGATCAACATGGACGTCGTGGTCAACTCCAACATCGGCTCCGAGCACGCGCGGGGCATCGGCGGCCTGCTCACGGGGCGGGCGCTGCTCCGGGGCAACTTCCGGAGCTTCAACTCCAGCAACGCCGGCTGGTCGTCGGGGATCTCGCTCGACCAGCACCTCGCGAAGACGCTGAACCCCGCGACGCTGTTCCGCACGCTGGAGCTCGGCGTTCAGGTCCGCGACGCGGAGGTGCGCGGTCGGATCTGTTATGCCGGGCCCGACCAGCCGATCCCCCCGCGCGAGGACCCCTACGACACCTTCGCGCAGCTCTTCGCCGCCGCGCCGCAGGACCAGGGCGGCGTCGACGCGCTGGATCGCCTCCGCGCCCAGCGACGGACGGTGTTCGATCTCCTCCGCGAGGACATCGCGGACGTGCGGCCCCGCATCGGCGCGGAAGATCGGATCAAGCTCGACGCGCACCTGCAGTCGATCCGGGACATCGAGGGGCGCCTGGCCGGCGGCGGCACCACCTCACCCACGACCCCGACCACGACCTGCAAGCCGCCGGCGCTGGGGGACCGCATCGACCTCGGGGACGACGCGAACATGCCCGCGATCGGCAAGCTCCAGATGGATATGGCCGCGGCAGCGCTCGCGTGCGACCTCACCCGGATCGTCACGATCCAGTGGTCGTACGCCGAGAGCGAGCACCTCTATCCGTTCCTCGACCTCAGGGGCAATCATCACGCCATCTCGCACCAGTGGGATACCGCGGGGAAGGCGCAGTACTCGAAGATCCACACCTGGTTCGCGGAGCAGCTCGCCTACCTGCTCGGGAAGCTCGACTCTTACGCGGAAGGGGATCACACGCTGCTCGACAACACCGTCGTCCTGTGGGTCACGGAGATCAGCGAGTCGACGCAGCACGCGCTCACGAACATGCCGTTCCTGCTCGCCGGCAGCGCGGGCGGGGTCTTCCGCACGGGTCGCTTCATCGACTACCTCGCGAACGGTGGCTCCCCGCGCCAGCACAACGATCTGCTGCTCACGATCGCGAACGCGATGGGGACCAACGACACGAGCTTCGGCGACCCGGAGTTCAGCAGCGGTCCGCTCCCCGGGCTCACCTGATCGGCCGACCTGGAGCCGGCCGGGCGGCGACAGGCCCCCTCGGGTCCCGAGGGGATCAGGTCAACGCGGCAGGGCGGCGAGGCTCCGCATGCAGAACTTGAGCGCCTCGCGCAGGGTGGCGTGTGTGCCCAGGGCGCGCAGGTCGATGTCGAGCGAGGTCATGGTCCGGGCGACCGCGGGGCGGATCCCGGTGACGATCGCCCGGACGCCCAGGAGATCGACGGCGCGCACGATGCGGACGAGGTGATCGGCGACGGCCTCGTCGGTGTCCTCGACCCCGGTGGTGTCGAGGATGGCGAAGCGGACGTTGCCGCGTGTGACCGCGTTCAGCAGGCTATGCATCAGCTCGTCGGCGCGCTCGCGGTCCAGGGCGCCGATGAGCGGCACGGCCAGGACGCCGTCCCAGACCTGGAGGATGGGCGCGGAGAGGGCGTGGATGACCTCACGTTGCTGCTCGATGAGGGCGCGCTGCTCCAGCATCCTCTCCTCCTGCTCGCGCTCCCGCGCGGCGTAGAGCTCGCCGAGCTGGGCGTGCGCCGCGCTGAGCTCGGCGTGCGCCGCGCAGAGCTCGGCCGTGCGGGCCTCCACCTTGTCCTCGAGCTCGGCGAAGAGGCGGGCGTTCTCCAGCGAAACCGCCACCTGCGTCGAGAGCAGGCCGAGGAGCTCGATGCGATCGCGCGTGAAGGCGGCGCGCGCGAGCGAGTTCTCCAGGTAGACGATCCCGACGACGCGACCCTGGTGGAGGATGCAGGATCTTCATCACGCAGAACCCGAAGTTGTTGCTCGCGAGGAAGTAGCAGGACGAGATCATCTCCTCGAGCACGCTGTGCAGGACGGCGATCTCGGGGTCGGCGAGCATCGGCAGGTCGCAGAGCGACTCCATCGATCGGCCCTCGATGAACTTCAGGGTCGCCTCCACGTCGCCGGCGACCGCCTCGTTCGAGGGGAAGGGCGGGAGATCGATCCCGAACGCGCGCAGCGCCACGAGCCCCTCGATGAGCGCGGTGTGCAGATCGCCTTTGAGGATATGCACCCTCACCTTGAGCCCGTAGGCACGCGTCTTGTCGAGCCGGCTCCCCCCGTGGACCACGGCCTGGTCCAGCGTGGCGAGGGCGTCGTCCGGGCGGCCGGAGAGCGCCTGCATCAGGCCCATCTTGGTGGTGAGCGCGAAGCTGAGCTCGTACTCCGCCGCCCACGGATCGTCGGGCAGGCGCGCGATCCCCTCGGCCAGGTACTTGAGCGCGGCGTCGAAGGCCGAGCTCTCCTCGGCCCGCTCGGCCGCGCGGAGGTTCATGCGCGCGAGCTCGAGGGGCGCCGCGGGCTCGCGGATCAGGTCGCCGGCGCGGTTCAGGTGGTTCACGACGTCGAAGAGCGCGCGCGCGTCGGCCCCGAGCGATGCGCTCCTCGCTCTCGGACAGGATCTGCCGGAGCAGCGCGTCGAACGCCTGGAGCACCGGGCCGAGCGGCCGATCCCGGTTGTACTGGTCGTACTTGCCGCTGATGTAATACCCCTTCTCGCGCGCGAGGGGCTTCAGGATCTCCTGCACCAGCGACGACTTGCCGATGCCCGAGTAGCCCGAGACGAGGACGACCTTGCGCGCGCCGCTAAGGACGCCGAAGAAGGCGTCCGTGAGGCGCTGGATGCTCTCCTCGCGGCCGTAGAGCCGCTGGTGGATCTGGAGCACGTACGCGGCGTCGCGCTGGCCGAGCTCGAAGCGATCGAGGCGGCCTTGCGCGAGGCGCCGCCGGCACTCGAGGAGATCGGCGAGCAGGCCGCCCGCGGATTGATAACGATCCTCCGCGTTCTTGGAGAGCAGCTTGATGACCAGATCGCCGAGCAGGGGCGGCACGGCGGCGTTGCGCGCCGTCGGGTGCTCCGGGACGAGGGCGATGTGGGCGTGGATGAGCTCGAGCGGGTCGCTCGCCTCGAAGGGCAGGTTGCCGGTGAACATCCGGTAGAAGAGCACGCCGAGCGAGTACAGGTCCGAGCGGTGGTCGACGCTGCGGTTCATGCGGCCGGTCTGCTCGGGCGAGAGGTAAGGGAGCACGTCGGACAGGACAGCCTCGCTGTAGAGCGACTCGCCCTCCTGGGTGACCGCGGCGTCGACTCCGTAGTTCAGGATCCTCACCTTCCCGTCGCCGGCGAGGAGGAAGCTCCTCGGCCTGATGGCGCCGTGCACGATCTCGTGCCCGTGCAGCACACGCACCGCCTCGGTCATGGAGATGGCGAGATCGAGGCACTGGCCGACGTCAAGCCGGCCGTGCGCGACGAGAAACCGCCCGAGCTCCTCTCCGGCGGTGTCCTCGAGCACGAGGACGAGGTCGCCATCGTGCTCCTCCACGCCGTGGACCTTGACGACCCGATCGGACTCGATGCGCGCGATGTGCCTGTACTCGTGCTTGAGGCGCGCGCGATCCACGACGTGCGAGGCGCCGGCGCCCAGCACCTTGAGCACCACGGGGGCGCCGTCGCTCGCGCGGACGGCGCGGTAGCGCGCCGAGTCGCCGCTCGGGTCGAAGTGGATGACGGAGTGGTAGCTGGGTAAGATGAGCATTGCCGACATTGCGAGAGCACCCGCGCCGGCCGGCGGGCCGGCGCATGAGTGTGACAGCGCCCCTTCGTCGACCGCGCGTGCCGGCGACGGGGCAGGACAACGGCCTTGTGACCACGGGAGCTAGCGACGACGGACGGGAACGGGAGACACCGAGGACAAGAGCACATCTCAGCGCTAACCAGATCCAGTCCACCCCCCTGAGCTCATGATCAGCGAAAATTTACCACGGCTGGATCGAGCCGGGCAAGAGGGCGCGGCGGAGGGATCAGACGAGCGGCTCAGCTCGTCCGGAGATCGACGCCGTGAGGCCCGGCAACACACAGGGGCGCCCGGTGCGCCCCATTCCCCACATGAGGTCTAAAAGAAGCAGTAGGCAGAGAACTTGATGCGGTGGTTGAGCGCGGTCACGTCGTCGGCGAAGGTCTGCTCGGAGCGCTGGTAAGACAGGCCCGTGCGGATGGCAGGCGTGATGTCGACGAACACGTTGCCGTCGATGTAGCGCGACTCGCGGTAGGCGGTGCGGAGGTCGCGATAGCCGTTCTCCGCCGTCACCCGGTCGTTCCAGCCCTGGGTGTAGTTGGCGGAGATGGAGATGCGCCCCGAGGGGGGCAGGTAGTACTGGAGCCCGACCATGAACCCCGTCCAGCCGATGGTCTTCAGGTTGCCGCTCGCGTCGTAGACCACGAGGCCGTTGTCGATGTTCGCCGTGTAGGTCTCGCCGTCGGGGAGCGCCGGGTTCGGCACGTTGTTCGCGACGCCGACCATGTCCGCGATGCCCGTGCCGGTGAGGAACGAGCCGGTCAGCGTCAGCGCATTGCCGGGCTCCTCCAGCGCGCTGGCCGGGATGATGGGGACCACCGCGTCGACCGAGATCCCGTAGCCGTCGGCCTGCCTCGAGTTGATCGGAGCGGCGGTGAACTCGGGGACCCGGAAGTGCCGGTAGACGCCCGAGACGCCGATGGTCAGCGGGTCGATCAACATCCCGCCGGCGCCGAGCGTGTGGATCCCCTTCCAGCCGTTGAGGCCGAAGCGGAGCCCCGCCTGGATGTCCGGCACCTCGGCGTCGCGCTCCGGCGGCTTTGCGGCGGCCGTGGCGATCTCCAGGTTGACGGGATCCGTCTTGAAGGTGTGGCCGACGCGGAGCTGCGGCATCCGCCCGAAGGCCTGGTTCATCACCGGGAAGAAGGACGTTGTCGCCGGGAAGAAGAACGGCTGCCACCCGAACAGGTGATAGAACTCGCCGATCATCAGATCGACGTACTCCGACTCCACCTTGATGTGGGCCTGCCGCAGACGGAAGGTGCCGCTGCTGACGAGCGACGCCTCGGAGACGTTGGGCGGCTGGTTGCCGAAGAAGTCGAGCTCCAGGTTGGCGGTGGTCTTCATCCCCGCGAACTCGGGCGCGCTCACGCGGATGCCGAACCTGGAGTTTCGCGACGTGAAGTGCGTGCGGCCGTGCGAGCCGGCGTAGGTGTCCTCGCGCTGGATCACCGTGGCACCCACCGACTCGCCGAAGCTCTGGGTGGAGTCGTGCATGATGTTGAACTCCACCATCCCGTAGACGGTGGCCTTCCACTTGGAGCTCACGGGGACGGCGGCCGGGACGGCGGGCTTCGTCACCTCCGCGGCGGGAGCCGGCGGCGCCGCCGCGGCCGCGGGCTCGCCGCCCGGGAGCGGCGGCGGCGTGGCCGGCGCCTGCGTGCCCGTCGGGAGCTGCGTCATGCCGGCGTCCGCCGGGGCGGGCGTCGCCGCCGGCTGGGCCGGCGCAGCGGCGGCGGGCGGAGGCGCCGCCGCCGGCGGCACCTGCCCGCCGGCGGGCGCGGGGGCCTGGGCGTGCGCGGCCGCGGCCACGAGGAAAATCGACGCACCGAATAGGTTCGCAACCTGCGATTGGTTCATGTTCGAAGCCCCTGGGTGTTCAATGGCGCCGGGGATGCCCCCATGAGCGCCGTAAGTCATTGATTTATTTACGGTTTTACGTCGCGCCGCGCGGAGCGTGCCGCGGGCGCACGTCAGGCTTCCCCGGCGGCGCAGGCCGGCGTGGTAACGACGAGCGGTGATTGCGCCTCCTACGTGCGCTTCACGTCGGGCGGCACGCGTCGCGGAACGCGCGGGCGCGGGCGACGAGCTCCTCGCGCCGCCCCTCGCGCAGGAGCTTGAGATCCACGAGGTTGCCGCCCACGCCGACCGCCACCGCGCCCGCGGCGAGGAAGGCGCCCACGTTCTCTAGCGTCGCGCCGCCGGTGGGCATGAGCGGGATGTGCGGCAGAGGGGCCTTGAGCGCCTTGAGGTACGAGGGGCCGCCGAGCGCGTCGCAGGGGAACACCTTCACGACGTCGCCGCCCGCCCGGTGCGCCGCCACGACCTCGGTGGGCGTGAGCGCGCCGGGGGCGTGGACGACGTTCATCGCGCGGCACGCCTGCGCCGTCGGCACGTCCAGCGCGGGGCTGACGACGAAGCGCGCCCCGGCCTCGACGCACGCCTCGGCGGTGCGGGCGTCGAGCACGGTGCCCGCGCCGACGAGCGCCCGCTCCCCGTGGAGCTCGGCGATCTCGCGGACGACCTCCACCGCGCCGGGCACGGTCATCGTGATCTCGAGCACGTCGATGCCGCCCTCGAGGAGCGCCTCGACCGCCTGCAGCGCCTCCTCGGCCGAGCCCGCGCGCACGACGGGGACGACCCGCGTGCGCTCGATCCACCCGAGCACGTCTTGCTTGCTCATCGTTCCACGCACCGGTCCGCTCGCCGCTCCGCTCATCGATCCACCCGCGCCGTTCCCATCTTCATCGCCTTGAGTACCTCGTCGAGGGTCGCCATCGTCGTGTCGCCGGGCGTCGTCATCGCGAGCGCCCCGTGCGCCGCGCCGCAGTCGACCGACCACTGCGGCCCCTTGCCCATGAGAAAGCCGTAGATCAGGCCCGAGGCGAACGAGTCGCCGCCGCCCACGCGGTCGTAGATCTCCAGATCCTTGCGCTGCGGCGCCTGGTAGAGCTGGCCGCCCTGGTACAGCACCGCGCCCCAGTCGTTGCGGGTCGCCGAGGTCGCCACGCGCAAGGTGGTCGCGACGGCCTGGATGTTCGGGAACGCCGCGACGACGCGCTCGATCATCGCCGCGAAGGCGCCGACGTGCAGCTGGGCGTGCCCCTCGTCGAGGTCCTCCACCTCGAAGCCCAGGGCCGCGGTGAAGTCCTCCTCGTTGCCCAGCATCACGTCGACGTACGGCGCGAGCGCGCGGTTGACCTCGCGCGCGCGGGCCTGGCCGCCGATCGACTTCCAGAGCGAGGGGCGGTAGTTGAGATCGTAGGAGACGACGGCGCCGTGCCGCCGGGCGGCCTCCATGGCCTCCTTCGCCACGCCCGGGGTGGTCTCGGACAGGGCGGCGAAGATGCCGCCGGTGTGGAACCACCTCGCGCCCTCGCGGCCGAAGATCTCGTCCCAGTCGATGTCGCCGGCCTTGAGCTGCGACGCGGCGGTGTGGCCGCGATCCGAGACGCCGACCGCCCCGCGGATGCCGAAGCCCCGCTCGGTGAAGTTCAGCCCGTTGCGCACGGTCCGCCCCACGCCGTCGTGCGGGACCCAGCGCAGGTGCGTGAGGTCCACGCCGCCCTGCAGCATGAGATCCTCGATGAGGCGGCCGACGGGGTTGTCCGCGAGCGCGGTCACGATGGCCGACCTGAGCCGGAAGCAGCGGCGCAGGCCGCGGGCGACGTTGTACTCGCCGCCGCCCTCCCAGGCGTGAAAGCTGCGGGTGGTCGAGATCCGCCCGTCGCCGGGGTCGAGGCGCAGCATGACCTCGCCGAGGGACACGAGGTCCCAGCGACAGGCGGCAGGATCGCGGAGCGTGAGGGGCATGGTTTATCGGCAGGGGTGCGGGCCGGGCGGCGGGAGCGCCGGCTCGAAGAGAAAGGGGTGGGTCTCGAGGGCCGCCGAGATCGCGCAGCGGCGGCGCGGCACGCCGGGGGCGGAGGTCAAGGGCCGCCTCCTGGCGCACGTGTGGACGACTGGACCTCGGCGGCGGACGGGCCCGTGTAGCCCTTGGCGCCGGCGCCCTTCGACTCGACGATGGGCCGCCCGTCGCGGTCGAACTTGACGAGCTCGGCCTTGGTCCCCTCGGGCGTCGACCAGAGGTACCAGCGCGCGTCCATCCAGCCCACACGCGCGGCGGGCCCCTCGACCGGCGTGCCCGTCGCCTTCAGCTGGGCGGGCCGCGTCGTGTGGTAGTCGGCGACGGAGGCATACGGGGGTCGGTTCAGGGTGAACTGCGTCGCCGCGATGCCGGCGAGCATCGCCAGGCCGCCGGCGAGGATGACCGCCTGCGGCACGCGCCGCTTCGGCACGACCGGCTCGACCCGCGGCAGGAGCAGGTGCAGCACGAGCAGCCCGACGAGGTACAGGCTCCCGGCGAGCAGGAACGGCAGGGCGTACGAGCCGGTGAGCGTGAGCGACCGGGCCACGAAGATCTGGAAGAGCGCGCCGCCGACGACGCCGAACGTGGTCTTGATGCCGACCACCGTCGCCATGGCGGGGCGAGGGAGGGTGTCCGAGACGAGCGTGTAGAGGTTGCTGCTCCAGCCCTGGTGCGCCGCCGCGGCGAGCGACAGGATCGCGACCGCGACGTACACCGACGGGATGCCCGCGACGCTCGGGACGTCGACGAGCTGCCCGACGGCCATGACCGGCACCGCGGCGAGCGCGCAGACGAGCATCGCGAGCTTCCGCGACGTGCCGACGGAGCGGCCGCTCGCGATGAGCTTCGAGGAGATCCAGCCGCCGCCGATCGCGCCGATGTCGGCGACGATGAACACGACCGGGATCGCGTAGGCCATGAACGTCGGCGTGAGCTTGAACTCGCCGACGAGGAACCTCGGCAGCCAGGTGAGGTAGAACCACCACGGCGCGTCGGTGAAGAACTTCGCCATCGCGACCGCGTAGACGGGCCGCATGCCGAACACCTCGCCGACGCCGAGGGGCTCGGTCGACTCCTTCGCGTCGGAGCGGATGTGCGCGAGCTCCTCGGGCGACACCTTCGGGTGCTCCTCGGGGCGCCGGTAGAAGCGCATCCAGAAGAGGATCCACACGACGCCCACGCTGCCGAGGGTGAGGAAGCAGGCGCGCCAGCCGTACGCCTCGGCGATGCGCACCGCGAGCAGCGGGGCGAGGATGGCGCCCACGTTCGAGCCGCAGTTGAAGAGCCCGGTCGCGAGCGCCCGCTCCTTCTTGGGGAACCACTCGGCGACGGTGCGCACGGCGGACGGGAAGTTGCCCGCCTCGCCGATCCCGAGCAGAAAGCGGATCGCCGCGAAGCCGCCGAAGCTGCCGACGAAGGCGTGGGCCGCGGAGGCGACGTTCCAGAGCAGGAACGTCGCGCCGAGCCCCTTGCGGGTGCCGACGCGGTCGATCCAGCGCCCCACGAACACCATGCCGAAGCCGTAGGCGAGCAGGAAGCTCACGTTGATGAGCGCGAGATCCGTCGGCCCGAGGCGCAGGTCGTTCTCGAAGAACGGGACGAGCAGCGAGAAGAGCTGCCGGTCGAGGTAGTTGATCGTCGTCGCGAAGAAGAGCAGCGCGCAGACGGTCCAGCGGGTGCGGGTCATGACGCCGCCACGCGCCGGGACCACGGGGGTCGCCACGGTCATTGGTTCACTCCGGAGGCGAGAAAGCCGCCATCGACTGCGATGCTCGTGCCGGTGATGAAGCTCACCGCGTCGGAGCACAGGAAGAGCGCCGCGCCGATGAGCTCCCACGCCTCACCGAAGCGGCCGAGGGGCGTGCGCGAGAGCAGCTCCTGCCCGCGCGGGGTGCCGTCGAGCAGGGCGCGGTTCAGGTCGGTCACGAAGACGCCGGGGACGAGGGCGTTCGTGCGGATCCCGTACTTCGCCCACTCGGTCCCGAGGCTCCGGGTGAGCGCCATGACGCCGGCCTTGGACGCGCTGTAGGCCGCCACCTCGTGGAACGCGACGAAGCTCGACAGCGAGGCGACGTTGACGATGCGGCCCCGGCCGCTCTCGCTGAGCGGGCCGTGGAACGCCTGGCAGGCGCGCAGCATGCCGGTCACGTTCGTGTCGAGCAGGCCGTTCCACTCCGCGTCCCCGACCTCGGCGGTGGGCTTGCGGAAGGTCCGGCCGGCGCAGTTGACGAGGATGTCGACGCCGCCGAACGTCTCGATGACCTTGTCGCGCAGGGAGTCGAGCGTCGC
Organism: Sorangium cellulosum; assembly: GCF_002950945.1. GTDB lineage: Bacteria > Myxococcota_A > Polyangia > Polyangiales > Polyangiaceae > Sorangium > Sorangium cellulosum_E. The sequence goes on along the minus strand of NZ_CP012673.1, from coordinate 2,710,079 downwards.
CCGGTCGCCGACGTCGCAGGTCGCCGCGAGGGAGCGGACGCCCCGGGCGCGGATCTTCTCCGTGATCGATCGCACGCCGTCCCCTCGGGTGCCGGTGGCGATGGTGTGGACGCCGGCCTCGGCGAGGCCGAGGGCGATCGCGCGCCCGATGCCGGAGGTGCCGCCGATCACGACGGCCGTGCGGCCAGCGATGTCGAAGAGGGTCGTCATGCTCCAAGCCACTCCCCGGCGATGCCGCCCAAGAGCGCCCGCGCGTCGCGCTCGATCTGCGCGTCGGTCGGAGCGACGGACATCGCCGCATAACGCCGCGAAAGCGCGCTGGCGATCGATCGCCGCGCGTGGCGCCACTTGTAAATCAGCTGATCCAGGACGCGCGCGTCGGAGTGCTGCGGCACGAAGGTCGGCCCGAGCATCTCCAGGCGCATCGAGGTCGTCTCCTCGATGAGGCTCGGGTTGTTCATGAACCACCAGCACCCGAACGGGAGGACGTTGGCGAACTTGCGCGCCACGACGCAGAGGGCGTGGGTGTTCTCGCGCGCGAGCGTCGTGATGAGGAAGCGGACGTCGGGGTTCTCGGCGGCGAGCCGCTCGAGCGGGGCGAGCGAGACGGCGCGCATCCCGTCGCCGGCCACGCCGAGGCGCGGGTTCACCGCGCGCGTGACGCCGATCATCATCGCGAACGGCAGGTCGTGCGCGCGGCACACGTCCAGCACGGCCCGGGGCGGGGCGGAGACCTCCTCGACGGAGATCGCGAGGTAACGCGGCCGCATGCGGGCGATCCAGCGGTCGAGCTCGCGCGCGAGGTCCTGCGAGGAGACGAGGCGATCGACGCGCAGCGCCGCGTGAAACCGCGGATCGGGCGCGACGCCCGCCTCCCAGACCGCGCGCTCCGCGGGGTCGGTGGGGTCGTTCGTCATCGCGAGCGCGGTCACGCCCGCGAGGCGCAGCACGTCCTCCACGTGCTGCTCGACCCGGCGCGCGGCGAAGAAGGCGCGCGCCTCGCGCAGGTCCTTCGCGGCGGGGTCGAGGCCGAACGCGTGGAGGACGGTCGCGACGCCCGAGGTGGCCTCGGAGAGCGGCGACCGGCGGACGAAGAGCGCGTCCCACACGAGGTCGGCCTGCGCCGCCTTGTCGCGGGCGAAGAACGCCTCGGGGGAGACCTTCGGCTCGGCGCGCAAGGTCTCCGCGACGAGGTAGTGGTAGGTCAAGAGCTCGTCGATGCCCCACAGGTTCAGCGCGCCGAACTGGGGCGCGAAGAGGTGCGTGTGGAGGTCGACGATGGGCGCGGCGTCGACGGCCCTGGCGACACGTTCGGCGAGGCTCATCGGGCCACCTCGGGGATGCGATCGTCCTTCGGATCGGCCCAGCGCTCGTTCGGCACGGTCGCGCACCAGGCCGGGCGCAGCGGGTCCTTGTCGTAGGGATAGGAGCCGAGGCGGCGGTACTCCTCGGCGTAGTGGGCGAGCTTGTCGCGATCGAGGCGCACGCCGAGCCCGGGCCCCTCGGGGACGCGGATGCGGCCGTTTTGGTAGGGGAGCGGGCCGCCCTGGATCACGTCGTCCTCGAGGTGGTGGTAGTGCGCGTCGGCGGCGAACGAGAGGTTCGGGATGACGGCGCCGAGGTGCAGCATCGTCGCGAGCTGCACGCCGAGCTCGCCCGAGGAGTGGACGGCGACGCCGAGGCCGAACGTCTCGCAGATCCCGGCGGCCTTCACGCAGGGCCGGATGCCGCCCCAGAACGTCGTGTCGAGCAGGATGACGTCCACCGCCGTGTCCAGCACGTTGGCGGCGAGCTGCTCGAAGTTCACGACGACGGTGTTCGTGGCGAGCGGCATCCGCACCTTCTCGCGGGTGCGCCGCATGGCGTGCAGGCCGAAGACGGGATCTTCGAGGTAGTCGTTGTTCAGATCCTCGATGGCCTGCCCGAAGCGGATGCCCTGCTCGGTCGACCAGACGGCGTTCGGGTCGAAGCGGACGCGGTCCCCCTCGACGGCCTCGGCCACCGCGCGGTAGCACTCGAGCTCGTAGTCGGGGTGGAAGACGCCGCCCTTCAGCTTGTGGGAGGTGAAGCCGTGCTTCTTCTTGAGCGCCTTGGCCTGCTCGACGAGCTGCTTCGGCGTGCGGACCTCGCCGGAGCCGTCGGCGTTCGGGTAGCGGAAGAAGAGGTAGGACGCGAAGGGGACCTCGTCCTGGAGCTTGCCGCCGAGCAGGTCGTGGACCGGCACGCCAAAGGCCTGTCCGAGCAGGTCGAGGCAGGCGAACTCCAGCGCGGCGAGGATCTGGGTGCGGTTGTTGTAGAGAGAGGCAGTCGGGTTCGCGATCTTGAACCGCATCTCCTCGAGCCGGGCGGGGTCGTGGCCGAGGAGGTACCCCTTCATCGCGCGGAACACGGCCTCGGCCGACTCGCCGCCGCCGCCCATCTCGCCGAGGCCGACCAGCCCGCTATCCGCCTCGACCTCGACGATCGTGCGCACGAAGCGGCCCCAGTGGCAGCCGTTCGCGTGGCGCAAGGGCGCCTCGAGCGGCACGGTGACGGTGGTGGCTCGGATATCGACGATTCTCATGAAAGACGGTACTCCAAGGGCCGCAGGTGGCCGGCGTCGATCATCAGGAGCTCGAAGGGTGGCCAGGTCTCGATCACCGGCGCGATCATCGACGCGATCATCGACCTGGGTTGCCCCGAGGCGTCATCCCATCTCCAGGTTTTCGAGCGGCCTAGACAAAGGTGTCCCGATGGGCAGCGAGCTCTGCACCTGCGCGTCATCGCTCGATCTGCTGCTGCTCGCAGGAATCAGATCGACAATGATGTCAAGTTAAATTGCAACGAGCTCACGATGAAACGAGGGCTCGCTGTGCGGCCCCGATGTATTCCCGGACCCGGCGGAAGTGATCACGCCTCGTACACCGAGGGGCGACCCGACCCGGGTTGAGGGTCGACCCGACGTGTCGGATTTTGTTGACGCGTCGGGATTTTCCGACATATTGATCGGCGTGCCCAACGCCGATGTCTTCGCCGCGCTCGCGAACCCCATCCGGCGCGATCTGCTGGTCCGCTTGCGGGGAGGTCCGTGCGCCGTGAACGAGCTCGCGCGCGGCTTCGACGTCGGCCGCCCTGCGATCTCCGAGCACCTCCAGGTCCTCCGCGCCGCGCGCCTCGTGCGCGAGGAGCCGCGCGGCCGGGAACGTTACTACCACCTCGATCCGCGGCCGCTCGCCGAGGTCGAGACCTGGCTCGAAGCGTTCACGCAGTACTGGGATCGCCGCCTCGAGGCGCTGGACGACCTCTTGAACCAGGAGAAACCGAAGTGACCGATCCGTCGACCATCCGCATCGAACGCTCCTATTCTCATTCCCCGGCCGCGCTCTGGCGCGCGCTCACCGATCCCGAGCTCCACGCGCGCTGGTGGGCTGCGGGGGACGTGCGCGCGGTCGTCGGCCATCGGTTCACGCTCGACATGGGCAAGTGGGGGCAGCAGCCGTGCGAGGTGCTCGCGGTGGAGCAAGAGCGCCTGCTGCGGTATCGCTTCGCGGCGGGCTCGCTCGACACGATCATCACGTGGGAGCTCGCGCCGGAAGGGGCGGGCACGCGCCTCACGCTCACGCACGAGGGCTTCAACCTCGACTCGCCGATGGGGCGCGCCGCGCTCGAAGGCATGAAGGCCGGGTGGCCGGGCGTGCTCGGCCGCCTCGACGCGGCGCTCGGCGGCGCGGCGGTCGCCGCGCCGGCCGCGCAGGCTTCCTGACGGCGTCGGGTCGCGGGTCACAACAACCTGCGCAAGGCCGCAAGCGCGGCGCACGCGACCCGCGCGGTCACACGGGCGAAGAAGCGCGCGGTGATCGTGATCACCCAGGCGACGGCGCCGGGCCCTCCGTGGCGGCGCTCCGCCCACCCACCCGCACCACGGCAGCGCCGTTGTCTCACCAGGTTGGCAAACCGCCCTGATGTCGGGTGAAGCTCGCGTGAGCCCTCTCGCGATCGGCGCGAGCTACCGCCCGCTCGCTCTCTCATGGGCCTTGGCCAGCGCGCCTCGTTCTGGCAGGCTCTTCCCGGTCTCCTCGCAGCGGTGTCCTCACCCGCGTTCCGCCCGCTCGCGCAGCCGGGCGCGGCGTGGCCAGTCAGGACTCGTGTGCTCGCGGGGAGCGAGGGTGGGGGAATGCAAATCAAGGTCGTCCTCGAGAAAGCGATCCGCTGTGCCGCTGTGCTGCTCTCGATCCCGGCGCTCGGGGCGTGCGGCGCCGAGACACCCCCTTACGACGACCTGCCGCTGCGCGACGCGCTGAGCGCCGCGCCGGAGGTCCTCGCCGCGTTGCCCGAGGAAGCCCTCCACGACATGGCCGTGCGGCTGGAGGAGGCGCACGGCGCGAGCGAGGAAGCGACGGCCGTGGGCGGCGTGGAGATCGCGAGTGTACCCGCGCTGGTCCGCAGCGCGGACGCGGCGCGGGAGGAGCTCGGGGAGGACGCGATCGTCCTCGGCGCGCTCGAGCCGTCGGCGGGCGGGCTCGTGCTCCGCTCGCTCGCGGCGGAGCGCGCCCCCGAGGGGCCGCTCGATCGGCCCGTCCTCGCGCCCGCCCTCGCGCCCGTCCTCGCCGGGCAGCCGGCCTCGCCGGAGACCGCGGGGCTCGAGGACGCCGCGCTCGACGGCCGCGCCGGCGCGATCGTGGCGGAGCTCGCGCGGCGTGCGGGGGCACGCGAGCTCGTCCGCGTCACCGGGCTGCCCGCGGGCGTGGTCGCCCGGGATCACACGGTCTACGTCAACGCGTCGTGGCTGGTCGCGCTGAGCGCCCTCGCGCCGCCGGACCGGCCCGCACCCCCGGGCCCTCCGGGCGACGTCGTCGTGTTGCCCGAGCCGCCCCGGATCGAGCCGAGATCCGTGCGCGGGAACCCCTATCACCTCCCGGGCTCGATCGCCGAGTGCGCCGCCGGCGTGCGGGACGTGTGCACCTGCGCCGTGGCCGGGACGTGCGACCACGAGCGCACCGACCCGGCGTTCGCGGATGCCCAGGCGGAGTGCGCGTGGGTCAACGCCGAGCCGCTGCGCGCCGAGGCGCTCTGCGTGCTCGCGCTGATGAGCATCGACGGGGTGAAGGAATGTGTCCAGGCCGCGGGCAGCGGCACGTGCGGCGCGCTTCCGATCGCGGGCCGCGACGGCGCGCTCGCGTTCGCCGCGGACGCGGGCTGCATGGCCGCGCTCGACCGCTGCCTCCAGTACGGCAGGCCGACCACCCCGGCCGGCGTCCCGAGCGGCTCGTCGAGCGGCTCGAGCGAGAGCGGCTGCGGGAGCAGCAGCGGCTGCGGCTGCGCGGGCTGCAACGAGGACGTCGCCGGCTGCAACCAGAATTGCAGCGATTGCAACCAGAACTGCCGCGATTGCAACCAGAACTGCCGCGATTGCGACGAGAGCTGCAAGGAGAACGACCCGTCGACGGGGAGCGGCTCGAGCGCGAGCTGCCGGCTGAGCGCCGGCCGGCGCGAGCTGGGAGGCGGCCCCCCGGGGGTGCCATTGCCTCTCGGCGCCGCGTTCTGGCTGCTCGTGCCCGCGGGTTACATCGTGCTGCGCATCCGGAGGCAGGCGTGAGCGGGGCGGTGATGCTCTGGCTGGAGCGCCACGGCCTGCCGCCGTGGCTCTCGCCGACCTACGCGGTGATGGTCGCCGTCGCGGGGCTGCTCGGGGCGGCGGCGTTCTTCCGGCTCGTGCGCCGCGACGGGGGCGACGTCGCCGTCGAGGGCCGCGCGCTGCTCTCGGGCTACGTCGCGGCGCTCCTCGGCGGGTATGCCTTCGAGGCGCTGCGCGCCGCGCCCGAGGCGCTCGCGCGGGGCTCGTGGGGCCCCGTGCTGCACGCCGGCCGCGCCGCGTATGGCGGCCTGCTCGCGGGCGTCGTCGTCGCCGGCCTGGTCCTGCTCCGGCGCGGCGCGGCCGTGCGCCCGTTCCTCGACCGGCTCGTGCCGGGCCTCGGGATCACGTACGCCTGCGTCCGCACCGGGTGTTTCCTCGCGGGGTGCGATTACGGCCGCGTCACGGCGGGCGCGCTGGGCGTGCGTTTCCCCGCCGGCAGCCCCGCGGCCGTGGACCACGCCGCGGCCGGCTGGGTGCCCCTCGGCGCGCCGAGCCTGCCCGTGCACCCCACGCAGCTCTACGAGGCGGCGCTCGGCGCGCTGGCGAGCGCGGTCGCCGCCCTCTGGCTCGCCCGGGGGCACCGCGACGGCCGCGCGTTCGGGACGTGGCTCGGGCTCTACGCCGCGGGCCGGTTCCTCATCGAGCTGCTCCGCGGCGACGCCGGGCGCGGCGTGTACGGGGGGCTCAGCACCGCCCAGCTCGTCTCGCTGGCGCTCCTGCTCGGGCTCGCGGCGGCCGTCGTGCGCGCGCGCCGGGCTGGCGGCGCGCGCCGCGCGGCCGCCGCGGCCCCTGCGCTGCTGTCGCTCTTCTCCCTGGGCCTCGCCGCCTCCCTGGGCCTCGTCGCCGGCGAGGCCGCGGCCCAGCCGGCGCGCCCGGCGGCGCCCGAGGCAGCTCCGCCAGCGCCGGCCCCGCCCGCTGGCGCGAGCGCGGCGCCTGCGCCAGCGCCGCCGCCGGCGCGTGCGCCCTACCCTTATCCGCCGCCGCCGGGAGGATATCCCGCCCCCTACCCGTACGCGCCGCCGCCGGCGGGAGGATACCCCGCGCCCTACCCCTACCCGTACGCGCCGCCGCCAGCGGCAGGGCACCCCGCGCCCTACCCCTACCCGCCGCCCCCGGCGGGAGGATACCCGCCGCCCTATCCCCATGCGCCGCCTCCGGCAGGAGCATGGCCGTACCCCTACCCTCCCGCGCCCGCGGCCGCCGCACAGCCGCCCGGCCACACGCCGGGTGCGCCTCCCGCGCCCGCGGCCGCCGCGCAGCCGCCCGACCACACGCCGGATGCACCTCCGGAGGCCGCCGCCGCGAAGCCCGGGCCGAACCATCAGGTGGAGGCCAACGCGCGCAAGCTGGCAATTTCATTGGGGATTTCCGGTTACTTCGTCCCCGCGCGCTTCGCGGTCAAGGACGGCATGTCCGTGGATCTCGACGCCGTGGCGCGCCTCCGCGTGAGCGATACACGTCGCTTCGAGATCGGCGTCGAGCTCCGGAGCCTCTCCACGCCCGACGTCCACCAGATTGCGGCTGGCGTGCCGCTCCGGCTCATGATGCCGGTGGGCCCGCACGTCGAGATGTCGGTCGGGATCACCCCGGGCTATTACCGCATCTCCTTCGACTCCCCCTATTTCGAGAGCGTCGGCGCCTTCGGCATTCGCTTCGCGTGGGGGATCCAGTTCCCGATCGGCTCGCACCTGTTCGTCGGGCTCTCTCCGGCGAGCTTCCTCGCGCTCGGATCGAACGACGTGCATGCCCTGCTGGCGTACGAGCCCGGCTTGTGGATCGGCTCCGGCTTCTTGTGATGGATCGCCTCCGCATCTCCGCCCCAGGGCGGCACGCAGAGGCCCGCCCCGCCCCAGGGACGGCAGGCCCCCTGGGAGGGAGGTGGCGACGCGCCCCTCCCTCCGGCGCCCCCAGGGACGAGCTCAGGCGGCGGAATTCGGAATAAGGGATACGGAATACAGGATACGGGGAAAGGCGGCGCTGGCTACGGGGTGCAGAACGCCCAGCCGTCTTCATCCACCGTGCAGGGCGCACCTGGCTCGCAAATGGTCACTTGAATGCCGTTCTCGTCGTCGCAGAACACCTGCGCCGACTGCCCATCGACCACGTCGCACTTCCCGGTCGGCGGGATGCCCGTGCAGTCGGCCGCCGTGGCGTTCGGCGCGAACCAGCAGCGGGGGCGCGATCCCGGCCCCTCCGTGCACGAGTCGGGCGCCGCGGCCGCCTCCACCTCGGGGCTCAACGTCAGCACCTGCTCGTACGGCGGAATGAGACCGGGGATGTCCGTGCCGCGGAACTTCGTCCCGCAGAGCGCTCCCTGGAAGATGGTGTCCACCCTGCACTGGCCGGGCGGGTTGTCGGCGTTCGTCCCCGGAACCTCGATGGTGCTCGGCGTGTCCAGGCGGGGAACAGGAATGGTCGATTCACCGGGGTCGGAGCCGCGCCTCCAGATCCCGAAGCCCTCGGCGACCGCGGCGATCCGGTAACACAGGTTCTGCGCGTCGACGTCCTCCCACGCCGCGTCGCAGCGCGTCTTCGCGTACTCGCTCACCGTGGCGCGGAACATCGCGTTCACCTCGAGATCGGCAGCCCAGACGCGCGGCAGACATTCCTTGGACGCGAAGTAATCCGACTGGCCTTCCGCGCTGCTCACCGTCCCGTACTGCCCCGTCGCGAGGCCCTCGACCTGCGCCGTCTGGGCGGGTCCACGCTTGAAGGGGAACCCCCCGAGCGCGTGGCCCATCTCATGGCACGTGATGAACGCGACGATGTCGGGCGGCGTCAGGCCCTGCTTGCGGAGCGTGACGCCCAGGTTGATCTGCCAGTCGCGATCGGCCTGGATGTCGATCAGGGTGTTGAACGCGGTGCCGTAGTTCACGAGGAATCGAGCGTCATGCGCCGCCGCGTGACCCTGGTAGATCTCCACCGCGCGGTGCGCGATGTCGAACACCTGCTCGGTCGTGACGTCGATCGCGTCCGGCCCTGACGCCACCTCGTCGACCTCGCGGACCTTCTTGACGATCACCGTGGGGTGCTCTGTCGGCTGCCACGTCGCGCCGTAGGCGTCCACCGAGCCGGTCAGGATGCACATGGCGTACAGGCCCTCCTCCGCGGGCACCGCGAGCGTGGCGATCCGGTCGTCCTCGATCCCGATCGGGTCCGAGTAGCCCTCCGCGGAGCGGCAGTCGACGCTCTGCACCGGGCCCACCTTGTAGCGGTAGTGGGTATGCGACGCGGGCGAGAGGCTGACGCCCCAGGTGCTCGGCTCGGGAGGATCGCCCTGGGTCGGCGTGTCGATGCGCGACGGTGGCTCGGGCAAGGAAGCGGTGAGCCCGGGAGCCAGCGTGCAGCCAGCGCTCGTCAGATCGAAGCGCCCCTCGGCGTCGAAGCACGCGGCGACCGTCGTGGCGTCCACCACGTAGCTGGCGCCCTCGACGCCGCGCTCGGGCTGGCCGTCGCCGACCTCGCAAGGGTAGTTCACATAGCAGGTGTCCAGCGGCTGGAGGGTCGTGAAATGGCTGTTGAAGACCCCGAAGACCCTCCCGAGCTGGTCGAGCGCCGGGCCCCCCGAGGCGCCGGGCCCCATCCCCTGGCACTCGTTCACGTGCATGTCGTGCCAGTACCAGGTGTGCTCCACCACGTCGGGTCTCCTGTCGCCCTCCGCGCACCTGGCGCGACGCACGTACTGCTGCGCGTACGCGCCTCCGTCGTGCTCCACCGGCACCCCGGCGAGCTCGATCGGCGCTCCCGCGGCCGGGGCCGCGCCTGCCAGCGGCAGCGGCTCGATGCCGAGCGCCTGGAGCTCGCCGATGGTGTGGTCGAGCTCGATGAGCGCCACGTCGGCGCCCTTCATCGTGACGTACGCGATCCGGAGCCCCTCCGCGCGGACCTGCTCTGCTTCGGGGACATCACTGAAAAAGTTGAAGTAGAAGCTCAGGGTGCTCTCGGGGAGCTCGTCGACGCCCACGCCGAAGTACATCGACACTTCGTAGGGGTTCTTGGCGCAGTGGCCGGCGGTGAGCACGTAGGCGGGCGCGTCGGCGTTCTCGCTGGTCTTGATGAACGAGCCGGTGCATCGCGTGCTCCTTCCCAGGGAGCCGATGGCCCGGAGGTAGGTGTTCGCCGGGTCCTGCCCGGAGACCAGCTCCGCCTCCGCCGGCGGCGCCCCCGCGCCCTCCGGCGGCGTCTCCGAGGTCGGGAGCGGCGCCGCCGTCGTCAAGGGCGGCGGGGCCGAACCTCCGGAGCCCGGCTGGACCGGAGCAGGACCCGGAGCGTCGGAGCAGGCGAAGGCGGTCAACGTGGCCATGCCGAGGAGCGACGCCATCGCCATGCCGCGGTGTCGATACGTCCTTGTACGGTGTTCCATGTGCATAGGTGGACCCTCGTCAATCTGAGATGGATGACCGCCCGATGGCGAAAAGCAGAGACACAGGCGCGAACAACGCCCCCCATGGGCCCCTGCGAGCGCAGCACACGCGAGCCCCGGCCAGCGATCATCGGCCGTTCGTATCTAGACCTGCCGACAGCCGAGCATCTCGGCAGCCCGGAGCATCCGAGGGGACCGGGTGTAATTATCTATTCTTGCAACCCGGAGGAGCTCGGAGGCCAGTTGCCAGGTTGAATGCCGACGAGGGCGCTTCTCCTTCAGAAAAAATGCTTCAGAAGAAATGCGCACCACATTCTTGAAAGCAGCTGGAAGGCCTGGATAGCCGCCTCGAAGAGACGCTCACGTGCCTCTGCGTCTTGGCGCCCTTGCGCGAAAATCTCTCGGGATCCCCGGCCGGAGTTGCGACGCTCGGAAGTTAGTCGGCGCTCCCTGCGCCGGCGAGCCCGGCAGGCTGGAGCGCGATCTGGTCGAAGCGCTCCGCCGCCGCGTGGCGGCTCCCCGCCTCGGGCGCCGTCCCCGGCCGGAGCAGCTGGACCGTGCGCATGCCGGCGGCCGCGGCGGCGTCGAGCTCGGCCACGACGTCGGACAGGAACAGCACCTCTCCGGGAGGCAGGCCGAGCGCCGCCGCGATCCGCTGGTAAGCGGCCGGCTCCCGCTTGGGGCCGGTCGTCGTGTCGAAGTACGCCGCGAACAGGCCGGTCAGGTCGCCGGACGGCGTGTGCCGGAAGAGCAGCTGTTGCGCCTCGACCGATCCGGAGCTGAACACCGCGAGCGTCACCCCGAGATCCCGCCACCTGCGCAGCGCGGGCTCCACGTCGGGATACACGTGGCTCCGGAGGCCCCCCGATTCATAGGCGCTGCGCCAGATCTTCCCCTGGAGCGCCTTGAGCGTCGTCTCCTTGCGATCCGCGTCGATCCACGCGAGCAGCGCGGCGGTGAGCTCGCCCTCGCCGACGGCCTCCGCGGGGAGCCCCCGCTCCCGCGCGACGGCGCCCCGGGCCGCCTCGACCTCGGGGCTGCCGGGGTGAGCGGCCACGTAGGCGGGGAGATCGCGCCGCGCCACAGGGAACAACGTGTCGTGGACGAAGCGTATGTCGGTGGTGGTCCCCTCGACGTCGACCACCACCGCGCGCGCGGAGGGCGCCGCCATGGTCACGCCTCGAGGCGAGGGAAACGCGACGCGATGTCCGACCCGGTGTGCTCGGCGACCCAGCCTTTCGGGTCCGAGAACCACCGGATGCACGTGAACGAGGGGGTCGGCCCCATGTCGAACCAGTGCCGCGTCCCGGCCGGTACGCTGATGAGATCGCCCTTCTCGACCAGGAACGAGAGCACGCGCTCGCCGTGGTGGATGCAGAACAGCCCACGGCCCTCGACGAAGAAGCGCGCCTCGTCCTCGGAGTGGACGTGCTCGTCCAGGAACTTCCGCCGGATCTCCGGGTGGTTCGGGGTGCTCGGCGAGACCGAGATCACGTCGGCCGTGACGAACCCGCATGCCTCGGAGAGCTGCTTCACCGGACCGGCGTACACCTCGAGCACCTCCGCCGCCGGCGTGCCGGCGGCGAGCGGGCGCTCGGCGGACCAGCGCTCGAAGCGGATCTTCGCCCCGGCCGCCACGCGGGCGATGTCCTCCAACGTGGTGTACTCCTCGGCCTTCGTCGGATCGTTATCTCGATAGACCCGAAGCACGCTCATGAGATCCTCCCTTCCAGCACCGCGCAGTCGAGCATGAACTCGAGCGCCTCGACATGACGGCGCGCATCCGCGACGTCCGCCCCCCACGTGTAGAGCCCGTGGCCGGCGATGAGGTAGCCGTGCACCGGCGGGCGCGTGGCCATGAACGCATCCACCTCCTCCGCCAGCCGCGCGATGTCCTGCGTGTTGGCGAAGACGGGCAGCAGCACCGTGCCCTCGTGCGTCGCCACCCCGGAGAGCGCCTTGGCCAGCTCGTAGTCCGCGAGGGTCAGGGCGCCGTCCTTCGCGTGCCGGCGCGAGAGCACGGTCGCGGCCCGCGAGTGGGTGTGCGCGACCGCGCCGACGCCGCGGTGGCGCCGGTAGAGCTGGCAGTGCAGCAGCGTCTCGGCCGACGGGCGGCCCGCGGCCGGCCCGGTCAGGCGACCGTCGAGATCGACGACCACGATGTCCGACACGCCGAGCGCGCCCTTCGGCCGCCCGGACGCCGTGATCGCGAGGGCGCCCTCGCCGAGCCGGACGGAGAAGTTGCCGCTCGTGGCCGGCGTCCAGCCCCGCTCGCAGCACCAGCGGGACAGCTCGATCAGCTCGGCTGCGGCCGACTCGAACGATGTCCCGCCTGCGATCACGTCGGGGACCATACCAAACGGCCCGCGGCCGATCAACGGGCCGACCTCGGCGGCCCCCCCCACACACCGCGGCGCTTCCCGCACGAGGCGGCCCCGGCTCGAGCGATGTACGGGTCAGCGCTCGACGCGGAGGCTCCTTTCACGCGCGAGGCGCGCGACGGCCGCCCAGTCGACCGGCGCCACGTTCCTCGGCGCGGGGGCGGGCGAAGCCGTATTCTCCCACATGTCCTTCGTGCCGAAGAGCACCTCCACGACCGCCGGATCCTCGTCCCACGTGACGGGCACGAGGTCGTCGAGGCACGCCGTATCGACAGGGGCCTCGGGATCCGCGATGAACTTCGCCATCATCTGCGTGCCGCAGGGCGCCGCATCGGCGGTCTTCACGGGGGACTCGAACGTGACCACGTGCGGGCTCCAGGGCACCGCCACGAACGTCTGGTGGGGCGCGGTCAGCCTGTCGGCCGAAAGCTCCGCCAGGCCGATGGGCGTCTGCGGGTCGAGCTGGCCGTTCATCGCCAGGATGGGCACGGAGGAGCGCGGCCATTCGTTCCAGAACTGGTCGTGCGGATACCGCGGCCAGGCATCGTAGAGCTGGCCGATCTCCAGCGCTGCCCCCGGGCAGGCGCGCTGCGCATCGCAGCGCGCCTGGAGCTCGGCCGAGGTCGGGGCCGGTTCCTCCCACAGCTCGGAGAGGGCCACGTGCCTCCCCAGGACGTCCGAGTCCCGCGGCTCGCCGCCGTCGGCCTGCGAGGAGGAGCCGCGCAGCGCCTGCATGTACTGGCCGACCACCTGCACGTCGCCCGCCTCGCAGCGGTCGATGCGGTAAGCGAGCGGGAAGAGGTGCGTCCGCAGGCTGCGCATCTGCGCGAAGGCCGGGGCGATCGACGCGAACAGCGCGACGTCGGTGCCGAGCTCCGAGCAGTGCCCCTTCGTGAGCTTGCCGAAGAGCGCGTCGAGCTTCGCCCAGGGATCGGGCCCGAGCTTCGCCCCGCAGACCGGATCGGCGGCGCAGATCGCGGACATGTCCTTTATCACGGGATCGAACTGCGTATCGTACAAGGACAGGTACTGCGCGCCCGGCGATACGATCGAGTCGAGGATCACGGCGTCGACCGCCTCGGGGTATTTCTGCAAGAAACGCAGCGCGCGCGCCGTCCCGTACGAGGCGCCGTAGAGGATCACCTTCTTGCCGTGCTCGCGCGTCCGATCGATGAGGCGCGCGAGATCGTCGGCGTCGGCTGACGTCGTGAAGTGCGCGAGATCGTCGCCCCACTGCGCCTTCAACGCCTGGATGCAGGCGGGCCACTCGCTCGCGCTGATCTCCGCCCCGTCCTCCGAGCTCGGGTCCTCCTGGACCGGGCATTCGAAGCGGCTCGAGAGCCCGACGCCGCGGTGCTCGAGCACGTACCAGTCCACATCGGGCATCACGCGCTCCCATAGCTGCTCGATGAAGCCCGTGAACATGTTGCCGGAGTCGCCGGGGCCGCCTTGCAGGAGCCAGACCTGCGCCTTCGCCGCGCCGCCCGGCGCGAGGTGGCGCGACACGAAGACGGGCAGCGTCTCGCCGTCAGGCTTCGATGGATCGAGCGGCAGGGCGACCGTGGCGCACTCGGAGATGAAGTCGTCCGGGCAGCTTCCCCATTCGACCGCCGAGCTGCCGCCCGAGGCTCCATCGCCGTTCGTGCCAGGGCTGGCCTGGTCATCGCCGCCGGGGCAGCCCGCAGCGAACGCCGTGAACCCGAGCACCACGGGGAGGAGCCCCACCCGAAGGACAGTCTGTGTGATCATCTTCGTTAACCTCGCAATCACCGGAACGGACAAAGGCTTAACGGCGCGAGGTCTGCGGTGGCAATGACCACGGCGCCGGCGGCGTCGACGCGTGTGCGGATGTCGAGCGCCGTGTTGTGTGTTCCCGCTCGGCCTGGCTCTGTTCAACGCCGGCTTCACTTTCCGTGTGGCAGATGTGTACAGGGAGCCATCCCCGCCACCGAGCCACGTGTCGAGATACCGGTTCCACTCCTCACAGCGCTGCTCCGGGCGGGCGCCCGCGGCGCTCGCCGCCGCGTTCGCAGGTGACCGAGCTCGTTCCACGCGAGCTCGGTGCCGTCTTCGTGATAAGCCCCGTCGAGGAAGACCACATGCAGATGCGGATTGAGCCGCATGTCGCCGGACGTGCGTTGCACGACGGTCACCGCGCCGCTCTTGGCCGGGCTCCGGTACGCGCTGGCGCGCAAGGCGTATGTCATCGCGCCGCGCGCGGCTCGAAGGGCCTGACGCGCGGCGCGGCCGGCGCGCTAGCTCCCGCCGGACGAGGCGCGATCTCGCCGCCGGGGGCTCACTCGCACAGGGCGGTGTCGACGAGGTCGAGGACGTCGAGGTAGGCCTTCTCGGCGCCCTCTTCGCCGTAAAGGAAGTACGGCAGCACCGTGACGGCGACGGTGACGGAGCGGCCGTCCTCGGTGATACCGCCGCGGGTATGGTAGCCGGGGATGTCGCCGCCGTGGCCCCAGATGACGCCGCCGCAGCGGAGCGGCGTGCTGAACACGCCGAGCCCGTACCGGGTGTCGGGCAACATGCCGGCGGCGTCGACGGTGGTGCGCAGCTCGTCGAGCTGCGCCGGCTCGAGGAGCTCGCCGCCGAAGAGGGCCGCATAGAAGCGGTTGAGGTCGCTCGGGGTCCCGATCACCTGTCCGGCGGCCCATCCAAAGGACGGGTCCAGCTCGGTGACGTCCTGCAGCTCCCCAAAGGCCGTGTCCGTGTGATAGCCCTTGATATGGCACCCCTTCATGCTCTGCTCGCCGACGCTGGGGAGATAGGTGCTCTTCAGCCCGATGCGCTCGATGACCCGGGTCGTGATTTCCTCGTTCAGCGGGCGGCCGGTGACCTTCTCGATGATCAGGCCGGCGAGGACGTAGTTGGTGTTGCTGTACGCCCATTCGCTGCCGGGGGCCTTCCCCGGCTGCGACAGCCCCATGTCGAGCAGCGTGTAGGGATCCAAGTAGGTGTGCTGGACCGGGAAGAAGCCGTCCTTCAGGAGCACATCGTCATAGTCGGGCAGCCCGCTTGTGTGCTGCAGCAGCTGCCGCACCGTGATCTCGCGGCCGTCGATGCCCTCGCCGCGGACCAGGCCCGGCAGGTACGTCTCGACCGGCGCGTCGAGGTCGACCTTGCCCTCGCCGACGAGCTGCAGAACGACCACGGCGGTGAAGGTCTTGCTGTTGCTTCCGAAGCGCACCCTCCCGTCGACGGTCACCTTCGCCTGTGTCTCCAGGTCGCGGACGCCGGCGGCGTAGTGCCGGATCTCCCCGTCGGCCTCACGGACGGCGGCCAGGACGGCGGGGTACTTGCCGTCGCTCGCTAGGCTATCCACGCCCTGCTGCACGGGGTCGTCCGGGTCGGTGTTGCCGCCGCCCGTGGGATCGTCGGTGCACTCGCCCCACGGGTTGCCGCCGCCGGCGTCTTCGCCGCCGCTGCCGCTATCGCCGCCGCTGCCGCCATCGCCGCCGCTGCCGCCATCGCCGCTGCCAGCCTCGCCGCCGCCGGCGTCTTCGCCGCCGCTGCCGCCATCGCCGCCGCTGCTGGCCTCGGTGTTCGCCGGCGCCTCGTCGTTGTCGGGGCAGCCGGCGAGCAGGGCCGAGGATCCGAGCAGCGCCGAGACAAGAACCATCGAAAGGGCGCTTCGCGAGCGCGTCGCGGCTGCGCCGGCAACGCGCGTTCTCGGAGAAGTGACACAATGGTGCAGAGATTTCATGATCGGCTCCTGGTCGTGTTCGGGCGCCCTGGGCTCACCGGCGCGCGCCGCCGGCTCGCGCCGACGGGCATTTTTGCGTCGATCGGAGAGCGCCGCTCCTATTCATATCTCTGTTCCCGGACTCGCGAGGTTCGTTCATGACTCGAGACCATTTTCTTCGAAGCATCGCATCCGGATCATGCCAGCACGGCTGTCGTGACCACCGGCTCGAGGGCGCGCCCGCGGCTCACTCGCACAGGGCGGCGTCGACGAGGGCGAGGACGTTCTCGTAGGCGGCTTTGGCATCCTCGATGGTCTGCACGCCGGGCAGGGCGGAGGGCAGCGCGGTGACGGCGACGGTGACGGCGCGGCCGTCCTCGGTGACGCCGCCGCTGGTCTCGTAGCCGAAGATGTCGCCGCCGTGGCCCCAGACGAGGCCGCCGCAGCTCAGCGGGGTGCTGCTCAGGCCGAGCCCGTACTGGTAGCCGGGCCACATGCTGGAAGCGTCGACGGTGGCGCGCATCTCCTCGAGCTGCGCCGGATCGAGGAGCTCGCCGCCGAGCAGGGCCGCGAAGAAGCGGTTCATGTCGCTCGGGGTGGAGATCATGTCTCCGGAGGCCCCTGCGATGGACGGGTCGAGCTCGGTGACGTCGCGCAGCGGCTCCCCGAGCCCCGCGTGATAACCCCTCGGATGGCACCCCCGGATGCCCTGCTCGCCGACGTCGGGCACGTAGGTGTGGCGCAGCCCGATGCGCTCGATGACCCGGGTCGTGATCTCCTCGTTCAGCGGGCGGCCGGTGACCTTCTCGATGAGCAAGCCGGCGAGGATGTAGTTGGTGTTGCTGTACGCCCATTCGCTGCCAGGGGCCTTCCCCGGCTGCGTCAGCGCCAGGTCGACCAGGGCGCGGGGCTGGACGTAGGTGCGAATGGCCTTGTAGAGGTCGTCGCCCAGGAGCAGCCCGACGAAATCGGGGAGCCCGCTCGTGTGCTGCAGCAGCTGCCGCACCGTGATCTCGCGGCCGTCGATGCCCTCGCCGCGGACCAGGCCCGGCAGGTACGTCTCGATCGGCGCGTCGAGGTCGACCTTGCCCTCGCCGACGAGCTGCAGGACGACCACGGCAGTGAAGGGCTTGGTGTTGCTCCCGATGCGCACCTGCCCGTCGACAGGCACCTTCGCCTGCGTCTCCAGGTCGGCGACACCCGCGGTATAGTGACGCGTGCGCTCGTCGAGATCGCGGACGGCCACCAGAACGGCGGGGAACTTGTCGTCGCTCACCAGGCGATCGGCGCCCTGCTGCAGGGGATCGTCGGGGTCGGTGTTGGCGTGGGCCGTGGAACCACCGGTGCACTCGCCCGACGGGCTGCCTCCTTCACCGCCGCTGCCGGCGTCTTCGCCGCCACCGCCGCTCTCGTCTCCGCCCGCGCCGCCGTCGGCGCCGTCGCCCCCCACGCCGATGCCGGCGTCCGTGCCCGCCGGCGCCCCGCCGCCGTCGGAGCAGCCTGCGAGCAGGCCCGAGGACCCGAGCAGCGCCGAGACGAGGACCATCGAGAACACGCGTCGCCAGCTCATCGCTGCTGCGCCAGCGACCGGTGTTCTCGTAGAAATGAAGCGCTGGTCTGTAGATTTCATGTTCGGCTCCTGGTGGTGTGCGGGCTCCCTCGGATCAACGACGCGGGCCGGCGGCTCGCGCCGGCAGGCATCGTCACGTCGGCTGGAGAGCACCGCTCGGCTCCGGAGGTCTGTTCCCGGACTCGTGAGGATCGTTCATGCCCAGAGGGGGATCCCCTCGCAGCTGGGCATTGCGCCCATGACTGCCCGGCGCGCAGGAATGCGGCGCCAGAAGCAGACCCCCTGTGCGAGCTCTATCGTCGCGGCAAATGTTGCGCCTCGGTGCACCCGAGACGTGGCCGAAAGCTGCTACCCGACGGCAAGGCGAGCGGGCCGCGGACGCCATGACAAAATAATCTGAAGGACCGCTCCCGGTGCCGGCATCAAGTCCCGTGAGCTGCCCGGATCCGGGCGGCGAGCGGCGCCTCGTTGGCCTCCTCCGTGGCCGCGCGGGATCGCGTCGCGCCCGCTCGTCCGGGCGAGGCGGCGCTGCGCGCGTCTGCCCTTGACACGCGAGCTGCTCGGAGCGCCGCGGCGACGCCTCCGGCGCGGCCGGTGTGCAGCGGGAGCCCCGCAGATTGGCCGGCTTGCATTGCAGGTCGCCGCAGGCACCTGCAGCGGTCCGCAGCGCGCCATACACCTGCGCGATGGTGCGACATCGACGAAATCGTAAAAACCGCTGAACGAAACCAAGCCGAGAGGGAACACACGGACATGGCACTCAACAAGCTCTCGATTCCGCTCTTCTGCATGGCGTCTCTCGTCGCGGGTTGCCCGAGCAGCTCTTCCGAGGAGGGCGACGCGACGTACGACAAGCTGCTCCAGGAGGGGGTGGACAGGATTCAAGCGAGCGGCATTGTCGCCGTGCACGCGGAAATGTTCGAAGGCGACCGACAGATCCGTGCCCGGAGCGGCGTGGCGCAGCTCAACAGCGAGACGCCGGTCGACTTCGACAGCTACTTCCGGATGGGCAGCAACACCAAGACGTTCGTCGCCGTCGTCGTGCTGCAGCTCGCCGGTGAGGGAGCGCTGTCGCTGGACGACACGGTCGAGCAGCGGCTGCCCGGCGTCGTGTCGGGCAACGGCAATGACGGCTCGCTGATCACGATCCGCCAGCTGCTTCAGCACACGAGCGGTCTCTACAACTACATCGCTCCGGCCGAGCCGGACGGCCCGGATCCGCAGTCGGCCCTTGCCGTGCTGCGCTCCGCCGACGAGTACATGCAGCATCGGCTCGACCACATGGACGCGGAAGAACTCGTGGCGCTCGCCATGCAACACAAGCCGGACTTCGATCCGGGGACGCAGTGGGGCTACTCCAACACGAACTACGTGCTCGCCGGCATGATCATCGAGCGTGCCACCGGAAACCACTGGAGCGAGGAGGTCGAGGCGCGCATCCTCGATCCGCTCGGCCTCGACCACACGTTCGATCCCGGCGATGAGCCTGATCTGCCTGCCCCGCACGCCGTGGCGTACCAGCAGTACGAGGTCGACGGGCCGCTCGTCGACGTCACGATCGCGAACCATACCATGGCCGGCGCCGCCGGCTCCCTCGTCACGACCACCGCGGATCTCGCGAAGTTCTGGCGGGCGCTGACCGAAGGATCGCTGCTCGATCCGGAGCAGATGGCGGAGCTCCACGAGACGATCCCGGCGCCTGCCTTCGACCCGATCGCGCCCGGCACCGAGTATGGCCTCGGCATCATGTGGATCCCGACCAGCTGCGGTGGAGGGTACTGGAGCCACGCCGGAGGCACGCTCGGGTACTCGACCCGGAACGCCGCGAGCGACGACGGCTCTCGCGTCATCGTGATGTCGCTGTCGACGTCGACCGACGACCCCGAGGCCTCGTACGCCACGACCATCGATACCTTCAAGATCATCGATCAGCTCATGTGCGCCGATTGAGCGTGGTGCCGGCGCGGGAGGCGCGGCCGCCCCTGTGAGGCCCGCAGCAGCGCGCCGAGGTTCGAGCGGTTGAAGAGGTGGATGAACTGCGCGGCGAAGAAGGCCGACAAGACGCAACACAAACAGGATTCTTATGAAGCAGGACCACGCGCGACTCATGTTGTCAAGCACTACGCTCAAGAAGCTCGGCGCCCGGGCGACGTTGACCTTCGGACGCCTCCTGCCGGCGTTCGTGCTCCCCATGCTTGTCGGTTGCCAGTCCGGCGACCTCGACGAAGACGCCGACCTTCCTGAGATCGGGACGAGCGAGTCCAGCCTCAACGGCATCGGAGACACCATCCCGATCGGAATCGCAAACGTCAACGACTCGCCGCTCAAACAATCAAACTACCGAGCGCTGCTCCGCTTCGTCCCGCGTTCCACGGTGACCATCGACCGCTTCTACTTCGGCTTCAAGTTGAAGGGGGCGAGCTGTGACCAGCCCGGCGCAGGCGGCTATGGCGGCGGGAACGGCGGCACTCTCGTGGGAGCTATCGTCAACATCGATGCCAGCACCGGCCTGCCGACGACGACGATTGCGAGCGAATCCGTGAGCGCGTGCGCTCGCTTCACCGAGGCAAAGAACGCGGTGGGCGGGAGAACGCCCGTGATGCTGTGGGTGTCCACGGGGCTGGTCACGCTCCAGGCCGACACCATGTACGGGCTCATCGTTCGCAACAGCGACGGCAATCCAGCAAGTAATTTTTTCTCGTTCAATATGCCGTACGCCGACACCGCTCATGCTGGGCCACATGCCCGGAACGAGCTGAGCAAGTCCGAAAGCGGCGCGATCATGTCGCTCGATCCGCGGGAGCACGTCGCCTGGTCAACGAATAGCGGCGCGACGTGGAGCTATGGAACCGCCAATGGGCAATACACGTCTTATGTCAACGAGGATCCCAGCCATCCAGGGACCAAATTGCCGCAGTACGGCTGGCGTCGCTCGGATGGGGTGCATGTAGCTCAGCAGCCGTACTACGCTTACGATGCGACCTGCTCGAATTGCACGGTGACTTACGCCAATGTAACCTACGCCCGGACCTTCACGCAGGCGGGAGCGTTCACGACGTCGGGCGCCGACGTGGGCACGGTCACCCTGACCAACACGAGCACCGGGCAGAGCTCGACGTGCACCCCCACGACTGGATACGGTTTTCGGACCTGCACGCTAGCAACTCCGGTGTCAGTGGCGGTAGGCGACAGCTATACGGTCAGGGCGTCAGGCACGGTCGCTCTCATGAAGATGGACTATCAGCAGCGGACAGTATTCTCGAACGTCGGCACGTCGACCGGAGAGCTCCGCTGGTATCAGGCCTCGCCCGCCAGCGGCACCAACGCCAAGGATGTTCCAAGCATCTGGGCTGGCCCGCATTCAGCCTATTATGCATCGACGGATCCTCCGACGACCCAATCAACGCGGCCGCAGGGGAGATAGCGATCGGCGGCGACTGCACCACTCCCCCGTGACCGGCCCCCGCCGCGACGCTGCACGCACCGGGCGCGAATCGGGGAGGTCAGCCGGGAAGCGTCGACTCCAGGTCCCCGAGGCCCGCGCCCACGCGCTGGGTCACGGCCGGAATCGGCTCTGGAAGGCCTGCGAGCGCGCTCTTGCGAGGAGCCACGCGGACCACGGCGCGGTCGATCAGCCAGCGGATGGAGACGAGCGCGACGCACCCGAGCGCCAGCGGCAGCATGGTGAAGGCAGTTGCGCCTGTGATGACCCCGAGCAGCGCGGTGGCACCGCCCGGCGGATGAATACTCCTGGTCGCCACCATCCAGAGCGACGCCGCCGAGACCGCGCATGCCGCCTGGACCGCGATCGGCGAGCCGGGCAGGACATGCAGCGCGAGCAGCGCCATCATCGCCGATCCGAAGTGGCCTACGAGGATGTTCCACGGACGGCTCGCAGGCGTTTCGGGGGCGAAGAATACGATGACGGTGCTCGCCCCGAAGGGCGGCATGAGGGCCGGCCAGGACACGGCGCCGCGGGTCAGCGGGTCGAGCAAGCCGAGCGTGAGGATGAAAAATGCAGCACCCGCAGTGGCAAACAACATGCGGTGGGAAGGGTCAGCAACACGACCAAGGCTCACGGCGCGCCATTCTGTTCAAGTTCCGTCCACAGTCGAGCCAGTTTGGAAACAAACTGGAAAAAAGTACGAAACCGGCATGCGAACCACCAGCTTCCCGGATGTCGCCAAGAATTACAGTGAGCCCCGACAGTTACAGTGAGCCCCGACAATTGCAGGGAACTTCGACAACCGGCCGTGGTGCCGGACCCCCTCGGCATCGTCCGCGAGCGCGCCGGGGGCCCTTGTCAGCGCACGGGGGGCTCCGAGGCGGACTTCAGGCCGGTCAGCGCCCTGTAGCGGGCTGCGATGGCCTCCAGCTCGCCGGGGGCGAAGACGTCCTCGATACGGTCGAAGCCGTCGGGCGCGCGCTCGTAGGCGATCTGCAGGCACTGCTCCGGACCGTTGCGGCGATTGGCCGCGACGATGGCGGCGGTAGCGGGCAGGCGCTCGGCCTCGTAGGCGGCCAGCGCTTCCACCGGATCGGCGTGGGCGGCGAGCGCGCGGACCAGGGCGCGGGCGTCCAGGATGGCCTGGCTCGCCCCGTTCGAGCCGTTCGGATACATGGGATGGGCGGCGTCGCCCAGCAGCGTCATGCGCCCATGGCTCCAGCGCGGCAGGGGATCGCGGTCGACCAGCGGGAACTCGTAGATCGCCTCGGCGTCCCGGATCAGGCCGGGCACATCCAGCCAGCCGAAGCGCCAGTCCTCGAACCTGGGCAGGAACTCGGCGGGGTCGCCCAGCCGGTTCCAGTCCTCCCGTCGCAGGCTCCTGGCGACCGCGAGATCGGCGGCCCAGTTGATCCTCTGGCGGCCGTCCGGCCCCGGTGGGGAAATCGGATAGGCGACGAACTTCTGGTCCTGATGCCCGGCAATGATCATGCTGGCGCCGGTGAGGAAGGGCGCCGCCAGGCTGGTCGCCCGCCACAGGATGCGACCGCCGTAGATCGGCGGCCCCTCGTCCGGATAGAGGCCGGCGCGCGCCGCCGAGTGGATGCCGTCGGCGCAGATCAGGAGGTCGGCGGGAACCTCCCACGCCGCGCCCGCGCGATCGAGGAAGCGCGCCACGACGCGGCCTTCGCCCTGCTCGTGGCCCGAGAGGCGCCGATCGCAGATCACCCGGTCAGGGCCCAGCCGCCGGGCGGCGGCGTCGAACAGCACGCCCTGCAGGGCGCCGCGGTGCAGGGAGATCTGCGGCGCGGCATGCCCGGCGAAGCGGCCGCGCGGCTCGCCCCAGATGCGCTGGCCGAAGCGGTTGAAGTAGACAAGCTCCCGGGTCGCCACCCCGTGGGCCAGCAGCGCCTCCATCAGGCCCAGCTCGCCCAGCACCTCGACCGCGTGGGGCAAGAGGTTGATGCCGACCCCGAGCGGCAGGATGCTGGGCGCCGCCTCGAACACCGTCACCTCATGACCCGAGGCGTGCAGCGAAAGAGCCGTGGCCAGGCCGCCGATCCCGGCGCCCACGACGATCACTTGCATGAGTTCTCCCGTAGACATGCGGCTCGACGCCGCCCCTTGTTGAAGCCGCCGCCCCCTCGATCGCCGGCCCGCGTGTCGAACACCGGCACGAGCGCGCCGAGCGGTCCACAGTTCATTACCACGATGCCCGGAAGCACCGTCGGAAGAAACAGCCTCGCCCCGCCCTCAGCCCTGCGCCGTCGGCCTCGTCGGTGATCGTGTCCGTGAAGCCCGTCGCGATCATCGGAGAGGAAGACCGGCATGAAGTCGGCGCGCCCCTCGTGGATCGCCTTGTGGACATTGGGTTGCGTGCGGGCGCAAGCCGTTCGCCAGGGCACGGGGAGCTGGGCCGCCCAGGTTCGAAAACGAGCGGCGGTGTTCGGTCAACGCGCCGGAAGGCGCTCCGCCTCGCGCCGGTCGGCGCGATCCCGCGCGCCGCGGAGCAGCCCGGCCCAGAACCCGAGCCCGTGCGCGGCGTGCATGGCGGGGAAGATGGCGCAGAGCAGGGCAAAGTCGCGGGACGGCGCGCGCTGCGCGAGCCGGAGCGACTCGGCGATCACGAGCGCGGCGTAGGCGAGCGACGCGGCGGCGAGCAGCGGGCGCGCGGCCGGCAGGAGCGCGGCGGCGAGCGCGAGGAGCGCGAAGGCGGTCACCATGCAGAACGGCACGATCGGCCGGAGCGACAGGAGCTTCCGGCGGCGGAGCAACGTGCGCGCGCGCCCGGCGCCATAGGCGAAATACTGGCGCGCGAGCGCCCCGAGGGACGCCCGCGGGTAATAGTGAGCGACGATCTCCCGGGACAGGTAGACCGCGCCGCCCGCCTCGATGATGCGCTGGTTCAGCTCGGCGTCCTCGTTCGTGATCGCGGCCGGGTCGTAGAGGCCGGCGATCTCGAACGCCTCGCGCCGGAAAGCGCCGCCCCACACGGACTCGACGAACCCCTCCCGCGAGGGGTCGCGGTACGCCGACCCCCCCACGCCGAGCGGGCTCGAGAGCGCCGCGCAGAGCGCCCGCTGGAAGCCGCCCTGGTGCCGCGGCCGCGCCGCGCCGCCCGCGTTGAGCGCGGAGGTCCGCCGGAGCACGGCGACCGAGGCAGCGACGTAGTCAGGGGCGTAGTCGGCGTGTGCGTCCATCCGGACGATCACCTCGCCTCGCGAGCGGCGGATACCGAGGTTCATGGCCGCGGCCTGGATCCGCGCCGGGTTGTGGAGCAGCGTCACCCGCGGGTGCTCCGCGGCGACGCGCGCGACGATCTCCCTCGTCCTGTCGGTCGAGCCGCCGTCGACCACGAGGATCTCGAGGAGATCCTCCGGATACCGCTGCCCGAGGGCGCCGCGGAGCGTCGCCTCGATGTACCGCTCCTCGTTGTAACAGGGAACAATGATGCTGCACCGCGGCCGCTCGGCGAGCGGACGTGGCCAGAGGCGCGCGCCACGGGGCGCGCTCGTTGCTCGATCCATGGATTTCCCCCCGGGACCTCCGGCGGGCAGGGCGCCCCGCGGAGGGCCACGCCGCCACGGATACAAGCGCGGGGCCAGCAGGAGGGTGGCGCCGCTCGGCCCGCAGCGCGCGGCGCCGCCGCGCAGGAGCCGCCCCGCCGCGGGCAGCTGGGCCCGACGTGCACACCGGCCGGGGTCCTTCACGAGGCGATCGGCCGGCTGCTCGGCCTGTCGCCAGCGCCGGAGAGGTGATGGCTCAAGCCTCCCGCGAGCCGCTCGCCACCGCGGACGTTCGGCTGCTGCCCAGACGGGCTCGCTCGTCGCGCTGGGCCTTGCGGTACGCGCCAGGGGGGGTGCCCGCCCACTGGCGGAAGGCGTGGCTGAAGGCCGCCTCCGACGAGTACCCCGTCCGCCGCGCCACGTCGGCGAGGGTCGAGCCCGTCCGGAGCAGCTCGGTCGCGCGCTCCATGCGGCGCCGCGTGAGGTAGCCGAGGGGCGGCTCGCCGACACATTGCTTGAACCGCTCCGCGAACGCCGAGCGCGAGAGGCCGCACTTCGAGGCGAGGGTCTCCACCGTCCAGGGGTGATCCAGCTGCCGGTGCATCAACCCGAGGGCCTGCGCGATGTGCGGCTCCCGCAGCGCCCTGAGGAAACCTCCGGAGTCGTAGGGGAGCCGCTCGATGAAGGCCCGGAGGGCCTGCACGAACACCACGTCGGCGATGCGCGTGAGGACCACGTGGGAGCCCGGTCGAGGCGACGCGGACTCGGCGGCGATGAACTGGAGGTTCTGCTCGAGCCACGGCACCGCGCGCCCTTCGTCGGACGTGATGCGGATGAGCGGGGGCAACGAGGCGAGGAGCGGGTTCTTCGACCGGTCCTCGAAGGAGAAGCAGCCCGAGATCAAGGTCGTGGTCGAGCCGCCGCCGCCGGACCGGACGATGCCGTCGTCGCCACGGGCCTCCGAGACCAACACTTCGATGCTTCGAACGGGGCTATGCGCCGTGTCTCGCAGCGTGTGCGCATGGCCGAGCGGCAGGAGCACGAGGTCACCCCCCGACAGCGCCGCGGCGGGCGCCGAGGCCTCCTCCACCGTGAGCCAGCAGCTCCCGCGGGCGACGTAGTGAAAGCCCGCCAGCCCGCCGCCGCGGAGGTGAACGCCCCACGGCGCCGACAGCTCGGACCGGCAGAACAGGTTGCTCGCGAGGCGGATCGTCTGAAGTACGTCACTGAGCGCGTCCACGACACCTCCGGAAAGACGATGAATCAAGAACCATGGACGACTTCGGATGGCACGTCCACGCCTAGCGGCGCATCCTCAAGGTGCAGCACGGCGGAGGGGCGCACAACGAGCACGCTCGCGTTCGTCTCGTCGGCCCCGCCGCCGTGAACGGCTCGCGCGCCGCCGCTCGCCGCAGGGGAGCAGCGCACGGAGCGAGGTCTCGCGCCCTGCGACGAGCGACGGGCGCGCGGCGTCGTGCGCCGACCCCAGGTTCGTTATCACCCAACACCGCAAGGAAAGAGCCCCATGCGACCTATCATTGCCCTCTGCTTCTCTCTCAGCCTCTCCCTGTCCGCGCTCGCCTGCGGCGACGACGGCCCTGGCGCCGGCCCCGGCGCCGCGGGCTCCGGCGCCGCGGGCTCCGGCGGGGGCGAAAGCGCCGACGATGGCTCCGGCTGGCGCGCGCTCGCCTCCATCGCGGCCGGCGCGCGCCAGGAGCACAGCGTCGTGGAGCTCGACGGCAAGGTCTACGTCGTCGCCGGCGTCGGCGGCGACGGGATGAACACGGGGCGCGTCGAGGTCTACGATCCACGCGAGGACACGTGGTCCGAGGCCGCGCCGCTGCCGATCGGGCTGAATCACCCGAACGTCGCGGCGCTGGGCGGCAAGATCTACCTGCTCGGCGGCATGATCGGGGACTTCCCCTGGACGGCCGTCGGCGACGGGTTCGTGTACGATCCGGCGACGGACACGTGGACGGAGCTCACGCCCATGCCCGAGGGCACCGAGCGAGGGAGCGCGGCCGTCGGCGCGCACGGCACGAAGATCTACCTCGCCGGCGGGCTGCGCTCGCTCTCGGAGGCCTTCCAGGACACGGTGCTCGCGTTCTCCTCGTACGACGTCGAGACGGGCGCGTGGGAGGCGCTGCCGGACCTGCCCGAGCCGCGCGATCACGTGGGCGGCGCGGTCGTGCGCTCGACGTTCTACGTGCTCGGCGGGCGGGCGAACGGCCAGGGGAACGTCAAGGATACCGTGTTCGCGTTCGACCTGTCGGCGGGCGCCTGGTCGACGCGCGCGCCGATGCCGACGGCGCGCGGCGGCGTCGCGGCGGCCGCGATGGGCGAGAAGATCTACGTCATCGGCGGCGAGGGCAACGAGGCGCCGGACTCGCTGGGCGTCTTCGACGACAACGAGGCGTACGACACCGCCGCCGACACGTGGGAGGTGCTCGCGCCGATGCGGACGCCGCGCCACGGCACCGGCGCGGTCGCCGTCGGCGCGACGATCTACGTCCCCGGCGGCGGGACGCAGCAGAGCTTCGGGGCGACCGACGTCAGCGAAGCGTTCACGCCCTGAGCGCGGCGCCCGTCACGCGCGCCCGTCACGCCGCGCGCGGGCCGCACAGCGGGCGCAGCGCGTCGCGCTCGGCCGCGGACAGCACCGTGACGGGGTACTTCGGCTTGCCGCTCGCGCGATCGAAGAACGGGTGGGGCCACCCCTTGCCGCGGAGCGTCCAGCTGAGCAGCTTTCGCGCCACGTGCGCGATGAGGCGCACGTTCGGCTTCACCGACCCGGGCGGCGGCTCGCCGATCGCAAACTTGCCGAGGATCCCGCCGCGCGGCGCGCCGACGACCTCGTCGAGCGGGCGCGCGCCCGGCGCTTTCTGGAACAGCTCGGCGACGATGCCGATGAACGGCAGCCGCGGCGACACCATGTTGCCGAGCGGCGTCTTGCAGCAGCTCGCGTACCACCGATAGAGGCCCTTCGGGTTGAGGCGCACGGCGGCGGCGAGCTCGCTGCCGCGGTCGAACGAGACCGTCGACGGGGCGACCTGCACGATGTCCGAGCCGCCGTGCTCGTCGAGCAGGTCCGCGCGGCCGAGGTGGTGGGCAAACGCCTGACAGTCGTCGCAGTAACAGACGGCGCGGTTCACCGCGCTCGGCGACGCATCACGCAGCCATCCGTGGACCTTTCCGCAACGGCACTGGAGCTCGACGTCTCTGGACATGGGGCCCGCCTACCACGTCTTGAAACGCGACGCGCGCCCTTCTCGCCGCGCTCTCTCGAGCCCCTGGTCCGCGACGACGTGAGGTCCCCGGCGAGGGGGGCCGCCCCCGCGGCTCAGCGCCCCCTGCGCACGACGCGCGCGATCTTGCGCGACAGCACGTCCGGCGCGACCGGATACCGCACGACGTCCGCGGCCCCCGCCTCGACGAGCGCGTTCATCCGGTCGGACGAGAGCCCGGCCGCGCACACGACGGCGCGCACCCGAGGCGCCGCGCGCGCGAGCGCCGCGAGCAGCACACACGCCGCCTCGACGTCCGGCCCGGCGTCGATCACCGCCACGCCGAGCCCCGACTCGGCGAGCGCGGCGGCGTCGGGCACCTCGGCGAGGTGGATCCCCTGCGCGTCGAGCCCGATCTCGCACGCCTCGCCGAGCCCCTCGCCCGCCGGGGTGATCCGGAGCAGCGCCACCGCGTGCTCCGCGGCGGGCGCGAGCTGCGACGTCTCGCCCTCCGGCCAGCGCGGCGCGCGCTCGAGCCGCTCGCCGAGCGGCACGTCGCCCTTGCGCGTGGGCAGCCGGCGCGACTCCGCCTCCCGCGACATCGCCTCGGCGAGCCGCGACCGCACCGCGGCGGCGCTCTCCGGGCGCTTCTGCGGCAGCTTGGCGAGCAGGTCCAGCCGGAGCCGCTCCAGGAGCGGCGGCACCGGCGGGGCCCCGGGCGGCCGGGCGAGCGGCGGCGGGATCGAGAACATGTGCATGGCCATCAGCTCGATCGGGGGCAGCCCCGTGAACGGCGGCCTGCCCTGAAGCAGCACTGTAAGAATACAGCCGCACGCGTAGAGATCGGCGCTCGGCCCCACCGCGAGCGAGCGGCACTGCTCCGGGCTCATGTACTCCGGCGTGCCAGCGACCATGTCCTTCGACGTGAGCGTCGGCCCCGCGTCGAGCGGGTCGTCGAGGTGCGCCAGGCCGAAGTCGACGACCTTCGCGACGCGCTCGCCGTCCTGCTCCGCGAGCAGCACGTTCTCCGGCTTGAGGTCGCGGTGCACGATGCCCGACGCGTGCGCGGCGCCCACGCCGTCGAGGATGTCCGCGAAGATCGACGCGACCTCCTCGAGGCCGGGGAGCTCGCGCGACGCCCGGAGCCACGCGCCGAGCGACTGGCCCTTGAGCAGCTCCATCACGAGGTAGATCACCCCGTCGTCCTCGTCCTCGTCGCCCCCGAGGTCGAGCACCTTGACCACGTTCCGGTGCACGAGCCGCGACGCGGCGCGCGCCTCGCGGAGGAACCTGCGCCGGCTCTCCGGGATCGCCGCGAGGTGCGGGTGCATCGTCTTCACCGCGACCGGGACGCCGAGCAGCACGTGCTCGGCCTCGTAGACCGCCCCCATCCCGCCCTCGCCGAGCTGCCGCACGAGGTTGTACTTGCCGCCGAGCACCCGCCCCGGGCCCACCCGCTGCGACGAGGCCGGCGGCGGCGCGATCGAGGGGATCGTCTCCGCGGCCGCGAAGGCCTCTGCGGGCGGCCGCTCCGGGGCCGGCGGCGCGCTCTCGGGCGGCCCCGGCGGCCGGTACGACCCGCCCGGCACCGCGGCCCCCGGCGGCGGCTCCGCCGGCCCCTCCGGCGGCCGGTACGACCCGCCCGGCACCGCGGCCCCCGGCGGCGGCTCCGCCCACCCCGGCGGCCGGTACGACCCCCCGCGCCCCGCGGCCCCCGGCGCGCGCGGCTGCTCCCGCCACACCGTGCGGTCGCCCTGCCCCAGCCCGTCCCCGTCCGGCGGCCGGCGCGGGCCGTCGCCCCCGCTCACGGCCACGCCTCGCGCAGCCCCACCGCGATCTGCGCCATCACCGGGCCCTCGCCCGCCTCGCGCCACGGGCTCACCCGCAGCGACAGCGCCCCGAACAGCGCGCCGCCCGCCTCCGCGCCAGCGGACACCGCGCCGAGCACGTCGTTCGCCCCGCCGTCCCGGTGGACGAGGTGCAGGTCCAGCGCGCCGTGCAGCCGGAGCCACGGCGCCGCGTCGCCCGCCGCGCCCGCCAGCAGGAAGCCCTGCACGGGCGGCGCCGCGGCCGGACCGGCGGCGGCGCCGTCCTCGCGGCGCGACGCCCGGATCCGGGCGCCCGCGTCGACCACCCACGTGAGCCGGCCCGCGGCGCCGCCGAGGGCGACCCCGGGCTCCACGCGCACGGGCGGGCCCTCCTCGGCCATGGGCACCCCCACGCGGAGCGTGGGGCCGAGCTCCAGCGCCGATCGCCCGAGTCGCACGGCGCGGAAGCGCGCGCCGAGCCAGCCGACGCTGCCCACCGCCTCGCCGTCGCCGGCCGCGTTCGAGCGGAGCGCGACGTCAAGCCCGAGCCGGCCGACCGCGCCGCTCGCGCGCACCTGCCCCGCGGCGACCCAGCCGCCGCCGGAGCGCGCCGCCCCGGCGCCCACGGCGGCGACGGAGGGCGGCGTCGGCCCGAGCCAGAGCACGTCGGCCACCCCGGACATCGGCAGGAGCGGCAGGTACGCGCCGAGCACCGGCGGGGGCGGCGGCGCCGGCGGGGCCGCCCGCGGCGACGCCGCGACCGCGGGCAGGTCGGCGTGGCTCGTGCCGAGCACGCCGCCGCGACCGTCGACGACGTCGAGCCGGACGCGCAGCGGCGCGCCGGGGAGCGTCGCCCCCCGGGGCAGCGGGATCCGCGCGGTCAGCGCGCCGTCCGGGCCCGGCGCGAGCGCGGCGGAGCGCACGCCGCCCGGCAGGTGGGCGAAGAGCCGCGGCGCGACCCGCGCCGCGACGTCGATCCCCTCGATCCCGGAGAGCTCGACCCGTGCCTCGAGCGCCTGCCCGTCCGCGGCGCGCGAGGCCGTCGCCGCGGCGCCCACCTGCGTGTACCGGACGGGGATCGACGCCGCCGCCCCCGGCGCGGCGTTGCCCCGCGGGCGCAGCCGGAGCTCGCGCGGAGCGCGCTGGAGCAGATCGATGCGCTCGGGGATCGGGCCGAACGGCCCGTCGTCGAGCGCGAGCTCGAGCGCGGGCGACGGCGTGAGCTCGACGATGCCGTAGGGGCTCGCGGTGATCTCCCCCGGCGCCGGCGCGACGCCGCCGGCGACACGCGCCGCGACCAGGTGGAACCCGCGCACCGCGCCCACCCCGAGGTACTCCTCGCGGTCGACGACCCGGACGCGGAGGAAATAGGCGCCGGCCGGCATCTTCTCCGCGCGGAAGGACACGACGTCCGGCTTCACCTCCTCGCGGGCGACGAGGTCGTTGAACTCCGGGTCGCGCGCGATCTCGACGCGGTAGCCCGCGGCCCCGGGCGCGGGCTCCCACGACGCCGACAGGGCGCCGAGCGCCGCCGGCGCGAGCGCGATCGGCGCGCTCCCCGCGGGCGCCCACGCCGGCGCCGGCGGCAGCGGCCGCGGGCGCGCGGGCGGCGCCCTGCCGACGAACCGGGTGCCGTGGTCCTTCGGGACGACGACCGAGAGGCCGCCCGAGCTGACGCCCGCCTTGCCGTCGAACACCGCGACCGTCGTGCGCTCGCCGCGCCGCTGCACCACCGTGTCCCGCGACGCCGCGCTCACCCGGCCGCCGCCGCTCGTCACGACGTCGACCGTCTGGCCGCGGAGCGCGGCGAGCGCCGCCTTCACCTCGCCGGCCTCGAGCTCGACCGCCGCGGGCGGCGTCTTCGACACGCGGGTGCGGCTCGCCGTGCCGTGGATGACGACGAGCGTATTCGGCGCGAGCAGCACCCGGGTCCGGTCGACAAACTCGATATCTGCCCGCCCCTCATCGAGCGTGTTGACGCTCGAGTTCGTGACGAGCGGCGTCCCCGGCGCCGCGGGCGCCCAGTCCCCGCCGGCGGGGCGCGCGCGCACGTCCGGGCGCATCGCCCGGATCTTCGCGTCGGGGATCGACGTCACCTCGGCGGGCAGGACGAGCGTGAGGCCCTCGGCGAGCGTCGTGCCCGGGCCGCACGCGACGCGGTTATAACGCTGGATCAGCCCAGCATGGTTGGCCGAGCCGTAGAGGACCTCTGCGATCTCGTCGCATGTATCCCCCTTCTGCACGCCCCACTGGATGACCGCCTCCGGATATCCGGGCGTCGGCTCTCTGGCCCCCGCGGCGCCGACGTAGCCAATGGACCCGGCGCAGCCGAGGAGCACCGCGACGGCGACGGACAGGCCATTTGACGGTGCCACGCGCACGCCCGCGGCACGCTACCGGATCGAGATCGGCGTTGCAAGGGACGAGGCAATGGGATACGAGCAGACCGATGGCCTGTTGGCCGACGCGCGCGCGCGTCACCGCGCCCCTCCTGGCTCTCCCGCTCCTCGCCGCCTCGGCCTTGGTCTCGGTCACCAAGCCGGCCGCGGCCCAGAGGGCCACGCCGCTCGACAGGCTCGCTCCTGCGCCGGCGGGCGACGTGTTCTTCTCTGTCCCTTCTGCCGGCGTGACGGGCGAGCTGCGGCCGGCGGGTGGACTTGCACTCTCGTATTCGCATCAGCCGCTCACGGTGCGCGGGACATCGCCTGCGCTCGGCTCGGTCGCGTGGGTGGAGCGGCAGGTGGTGCTGCACGCGCTCGCGAGCGTCGAGCTCATGCGCCGGTTCAAGCTCGACCTCGACGCGCCGTTCGTGCTCGATCAGGGCGGCGCGTCCGGCTCGGTGGGGAGCCTGCGCCTCGAGGCGCCCTCCGGCGCGGCGCTCGGCGACCTCCAGGCGGGCGCGCGGGTCTCGCTGGTGCCGCAGGAGGGCCTCCGGCCTGCGGCCGCGATCGGGCTCTCCGTCTGGGTGCCGACCGGCGACGACGCGGCGTTCTCCGGGGCGGGCTCGGTGCGCTACGCGCCCCGGGTGATCGTGGGCGCGGAGCACCCGGTCTTCCGCTGGTCGGCGACGGCGGGCGGCCGCTTCCAGGACACCTCGGCGGCCAGCCTGACCGGCAGCGAGGTCTTCGTCGCCGCCGGCGCCGGCGTCCGCCGGGGACCGCTCCAGCTCGGCGCGGAGCTCTCCCTCTGGGCCGCCGTCGACGACGCGATGGCGCTCGGCGGCCCGCGCCGCGCCGGGGCGGAGCTCCTCTTGACCACGCGCTGGTCGCTCGGCCCGCTCACGTTCGACGCGGGCGCCGGCCCGGGCCTCGGGCGCCTGCCCGGCGTCCCGAAGGCGCGTTTCTTCGCGGCCCTCGGCGTCGCCGCGGACGTCGTGCCCGCGGCGCCCCCGGCGCCGCCCGCGACCCCGGCCGGCCCCTCGCGGGCCCTGGAGGAACAACGACGCGCCGCGTCAAAACCGGTGGTCCCGGTGGCCGATCTCGACGGGGATTCGGTCCCTGACGTGGAGGACGTGTGTCCGCGCGTGATCGGCGAGGCGCGCCCGCCGGCGACGGGGGCCCGGGCGGCGTTCCGGCGCGGCTGTCCTGCGGACCGGGACGACGACAAGATCTACGACGTCGACGATCGTTGCCCGGACGTGCCGGGCGAGAGCAGCGCGGCCGTCGAGAAGAACGGCTGCCCTGCCGACACGGACGGCGACGGCGTCCCCAACGCCGCCGACGCCTGCCCTTACGAGCGCGGCCGCCCGAGCGAGGATCGCGCGACGCACGGCTGCCCGTTCGCGGTGCGCATCGAGGGCTCGCAGATCGTGATCCTGCAGCAGGTCCAGTTCGCGCTGGGCAGGGCCGAGATCGCGCCGGAGAGCTTCGAGCTGCTCGCCGAGGTCGCGGCCGTGCTGCAGGAGCACCCCGAGATCGCGCGGGTCGCGGTCGACGGGCACACCGACAACTCGGGCACGGATCGGTCGAACCTGAGCCTGTCGCAGCGCCGCGCGCTCGCCGTGGTCGCGTGGCTGACCGCGCACGGCATCGACGCCCGCCGCCTCGAGGCGCGCGGCTTCGGCGCGCGGCGCCCCATCGCGGACAACCGCGCCGAGGAGGGCCGCGCCAGGAACCGCCGGGTGGAGTTCCAGATCCGCCGGCGCACGGACGAGGGCGCCGCCGGCTGGAAGGACGGCCCGCTTGAGTGACACACGTGCGGGGGCCTGCGGGTGAGGCCGCTCTCGCTGAAGACGAAGGCGATCGCGCTCTTCTCGGCGATCGCGCTCGCGCCCGTGGCCGTCGCGGTCGTGCTGCTCGCCGACGTGAACCAGCGCGCCGTGCGGACGTCCGAGGAGAGCCTCCAGGCGGCGATCCTCTCCGAGGTCGCCTCGGCCTCGATCCAGCTGGTCCGGGACGTCGAGAGCGACGCGGTCGCGGCCGCGGCGATCTTCGGCCACGCCGCGGGCGGCGCGATCCGGGACGAGGATGCGGTCGCGTCGGTGCGCGCCCTCGTCGCGACGCGCGCGCTGATCGACGCGGTGCGGCTGGAGGTGCCCGAGGCGGGCATCGGCACGGTGATCCGCAAGGCGTCGTCCTCGGCGGACGTGCCTGCGGCGCCGCCCGCGCTGCGCCGGCTCGCCGACGAGCGCGGCGTCGGCTTCGGCGTGGTCGGACCGGCCCGTGGGCTGCTCGTGGCCCGCGTGCGCCCTCCCGAGGCGGCCGGCGGCCCCGCGGCCGCGGGCGGCCCCGCCGGCTACGTCGTCGCGCAGGTGGAGCTCGACGTGCTGGCGCGCGACCTCGCGGCCATCGCCGAGCGCCACTTCGGCGGCGAGGTGCGCTTGCTCATCGCGGATCACGATCGTCGGGCGATCGCGTCGTTCGGCCTGCCGGGCGCCGCGCCGGGGAGCGACGTCTCCGCGCTGCCGCTCTGGAGCAAGCTCCCGCCGGGCGCCGTGTGGACCGACAAGCTCACCTTGGTCGGCCCGCACGACGAGGGCGGTCACCGCATGATCGGCGTCATCGAGACGCTGCCCGATCTCGGCTGGGCGGTCGCGATCTGGCGCCCCGAGCCCGTCGCCTTCGCGGCGCTCGACGAGATGCGGCGCCGCGGCCTCGCGGTCGCCGCGGGCGCGCTGGTCCTCGCGCTCGCCCTCGCGGTCTTCACGGCGGGGCACGTGACGCGCCCGATCCTGCACCTCGTCGCGCAGGCGCGGCTCATCGGCGCCCGCCGCTGGCGCGAGCTCGCCCTGGGCGGCGCCCGGCGCGACGAGATCGGCGAGCTCACCACCTCGCTCGGCCGCATGGCCGACGACCTCGAGCAAGGTGAGGCCGAGATCGCGCGGGAGGCGAAGCTCCGCGGCGATCTCGGCCGCTTCATGGACAAGGCCGTCGTCGACGCCATCGTCCGGGGCGAGCACCCGCTCGCGCTCGGCGGCAAACGCGCGCCCGTGTCGGTGCTCTTCGCCGACGTGGTCGGCTTCACCCCGCTCGCCGAGTCGCGCGACGCCGAGCGGATGGTCGCCCTCCTCAACGAGCTCTTCTCGATGTTGACCGAGATCGTCTTCCGCCACGGGGGCACGGTCGACAAGTTCATCGGCGACTGCGTGATGGCGGTGTGGGGCGCCCCGCTCGCGCAGGAGGATCACGCGCGCCGCGCGCTCGCCGCCGCGGAGGACATGATGCGTTTCCTCGAGACCGCGAACGAGGAGTGGCGCGAGAAATACGATATCGAGGTCCGCCTCGGCATCGGCGTGAACTCGGGAGAGGCGATCGTCGGCAACATCGGCTCCGACAAGCGCATGGAGTACACGGTGATCGGCGACGTGGTGAACGTGGCCTCGCGCCTGGAGGCGATCGCCGCGCCGAACCAGGTCCTCGTCTCCGAGGCGACCCGGGACCTCGCCGGCGACGCCTTCCCCTTGCGCGCCCTCGGCGAGCGCAACCTGACGGGCCGCAAGACGACCACCGTCATCTACGCGCTGGACGCCGGCTGATCGCAACCCCGCAGGGGGCCGGGCAGCTCGGCGAGACCTCCCCCGACATGCCCCTTGTCAGCCAGCGCCGCCCGTTCTCCCCGTCTCGTGCAGCGCGTTGACGACGCCGTCGAAGAACTCGACGCACCCGACGCTATCGAGCATCCGATTCCAGTTCAGCTCGTCGACCGGGTGGGGCAGGCCGTGGTTGGTCAGGAACACGCCGATGAGCTCGCGCTCCGGATCGACCCACATGAACGTGCCGGAGCCGCCCACCTTGCCGTAGGAGCCCGGGGACAGGCGCGTCCCGCCGTGGGAGAAGCGGCGCGTCCACAGCTCCCAGCCGAGGCCCTTCGGGCTGAAGAGCAGGTTGTTGATGGGCGACGTGTCGGTCGCCGCCTCCGTCACCTGATGCGTGTTGTTGCTCGTCATGCGGCGCACCAGATCGGGCCTCAGGACATGGGCGTCGCCGTAGGCGCCGCCGTTCAGGATCATCTGGCAGAACACGGCGATGTCCATGGCGGTCGAGAAGACCCCGTCGCAGCCGGTGACGCCGCCCAGCGCGAAGTCCTGCTCGTCCTGCACCTCGCCCCGGACCATGTACCCGCGGTGGTCGGAGTACCCCGTGGCCGCGATGCGCTCCGCCAGCGCCGGGGGCGGGTTGAACATCGTGTCGTTCATCCCGAGGGGGCCCCAGACGTGCGCGCGCGCGAGCGTGTCGAGGTCTTCCCCGGCGGCCGCCTCGAGCATGCGCCCGAGGAGGCGGTACGTGAGATCGCTGTAGAGCACCGAGGAGCCCGTCGGGTACTCGAGCGGCGTCTCGGCCATCCAGCGCCAGACCTTCTCGCGGTCCGGCTCGTCCAGGAGCTGGTTGTCCACCGGCAGCCCGGCCGCGTACCGGAGCATATCGTGGACCGTGATCGACCCCTTTCCGTTCGCGGCGAACTCTGGCAGGTGGCGCGCCACGCGGTCGTGCAGGTGGACGACGCGCGCGCTCGCGAGCGCGATCGCCGCCGCCGCGGTCGCGAGCACCTTGGTCAGCGACTGCAGGTCGAAGATCGTGTCCAGCGTGACCGGCTCGTCGGAGCCGGCGGCCATGTGCCCGAACGCCCGGTGCCCCACGACGACGCCGCGCCGGGCGACGAGCGCCGTGGCGCCGGGGAACAGGCCGTCGTTCACCCGGCGCTGGATCCGCGCGAAGACGTCCTCCAGCCGATCGGGGCACATCCCCACGTCCTCGGGGCGGCCCGCGGCGAGCGTGGTGCCCGCGGCGCACCTCCAGCTGTCCTCTCCGCCGAGCGCCGGCGTCACGGCCGCGACCGCGGCGAGCTGACTCATACCGTGCAAGAACTGCCTGCGATTGAACGATCGTTGTTGGGTGCTCATGCCTGCTCTCAACCTTCTCCTCGAGAATGAGCCGTTCGGCGGCGACGGCGCGCGCCCGGCGAGGCCGGCGCGGTTTCGCCGCGGGCGTGCCACGCGGTCACCTGGACGTCAGCGCGACGATGTCCCTCTCCTTCGTGTCCCGTCGCCGACACGACGTGATGTCTCGCTGCCCTCCCGTCGCGGAGGCCATGCGCGGTCCCACCGAGTGGGTTGTCACGGCGAGGATCGAAGCGCAATCGATTGCGGGCCGATGCAGGTCAATGTGCGCTCCGCCTGCCATCCCGGACGACCGGAGGCGACTCCGGACGAACACGTCATCGTCTGTCGGCTTCACCTCGTGTCGAAGCGACCGCCCGTGGCCGCCGTCGCGGGGGGGACGTCCGCTCCCGCGGGCGGCCGCGCGGCGCGGCTGACGCTCGCTCGACGCCCGATCGCCGCGGACGGCGCGTCAGGAGGCGCCCGATCCGGTCTTCCGGTCATCGCGCGAGGAAACCTCCGCCGGAGCGCGCCTGGCGATCGCTCGCCGGTCTGTCGCGCCACACTCCGTCTGGGGGCACCTTTCAGGGTCAGCGAAGGCCTCTCCTGCAGAGCCCGCTGATGGCGCGAAGTGCCTCAGACGTTACGACCTCAGCATACTTTTCTTTCAACACGACGCGATTCCCGGCGCCGGGCGACATGCAGCGCATCGATCCCGGCGGGGGGTCCACATGCAGCGCATCGATTCCGGGCGGCGATCCACATGCAGCGCGTCGATCCTGGCGGCGACCCCACATGCAGCGCGTCGGTGGCGGTGGCCTCATCCCGCGTGGCTGTTTCCGTGATCAAATTCCGACGACGCAGATCGTGCCCAGATTCGACGGACGAGCTCGGCGCCGTCGTGCGGACCTCCCCTAATACCGGGGAGGTGGCCTCCGGAACGGCGATGACGCAACGCACAGGCACCTTGCAAAGCAAACCAGAACCAATACCATAGGAGCTGAGATCGACAAGGCCTGACGCCGTTGCTTTACGACTCGCCGGCTGGGCGTGGCCGGCTGCCACATTGTGACAGCGCCGTGGGGCAGATCTGCGTGCGGGGTCGCGCCGGGCGACAGCGCCGCTGAATTCTACTATGAGTTCGCGTCTCAAGATGAGACGCCTGGCCTGGCATCGATCGTGAATAGCGAAAACGCGAGGCCGACTGGCCTCGAATCGGGCGCAGGCACGTGGCCCGTACGAGCATCGGATGCAGCGCGCCCCCTCCTCGGAGCGGGCGCGCCGTGCGAGAGGGCTCCTCCTCGAGGAGCCCGATAACTTAGCTGCTTCGAGGCAGGCGCGAGAGCGCCGGGAGTCGACCAGTGGTCGAGATCGATCGGGATCCATCGGAACGGGCTGAGACACCCGCGCGGACGATCGATCGGACGAGTCGATGAGCGGCTCGCAGCAAGCGGCGGCGTGACACGCGGATGCGGCTCGCCGTGCCGTGGATGACAACGTATTTCGACGCGAGCTTCGACGCGAGCAGCACCCGGGTCCAATCGACAACATGGATATCTGCCCGCCCCCCATCGGTTGTGTTGACGTTCGACTTCCTGACGAGCGGCGTCCCCGGCGCCGCGGGCGTCGGCTCTCTGGCGCGCGCCGCGCCGACGTAGCCGATGTGGCCGGCGCAGCCGAGGAGCACCGCGACAGCGACGGACAGGCCATCTCACCGACGCCACGCGCACGCCCGCGGCGCGCTGCCGGATTGAGATCGGTGTTCCGAGCGACGAGGCAATGAAATACGAGCAGACCGATGGCCGGTTGACCGACGCGCGCGCGTCACCGCGCTCCCTCTTGGCTCTCCCGCCCCTCGTCGCCTCGGCCCGAGGCCGGCCGAGGGGCTCAGAGGACCACGCCGCTCGACAGGCGCGCTCCGGCGCCTGCGGGCGACGTGTTGTGCTCTGTTTCTTCCACCGGCGTGACCGGCGAGCTCCGGCCGTCGAGATCGTGCGCCGGCTCAACGCAACCATAACAGCGGCCCGCTATAACAGCGGCCCGGCCATTACAGCGGCAGTAGTAGCGCCCCGGCGCTGCTGCTGTCCTCCGCTGCCGAGCACGCGCGCGGCGCGGGGCGCCCACATGTGTTCCTCCACGAAAGACTGTCTCTGTCCCGCCGCCGCGGAGCCCGGGCCACGCTGGAGCGCGCCGGACGTATAAGGCGCTGTGATGCGTTCACGCCGCACGACGTGCTCCGCCCGCGGCACGGAGACCGGCGGCCTCCTGTACGGCTTCCTCTCGCCCGCCCCACCCTCAACAGCTGCGTCCGACGCCTGCTCCACCGGATCGAGCGCTGACAGGCCCCGCGGCAGCGAAACGCCGTGATCGCTGGAGGTGCATTCCAGCGATCGCGCGTGGTCGTCATCTTGATGAGCTCGCCGGCGGCCGCGCCGGTTCGGCCCCGCTGTCCAATCGCCATGGTTCAACGAGAGTGGACCAGCGCGCCCGCACGCGCGCCTTGACAGCAAAAACCAATATTTTACCATTTCAGCACAAGGTCGGCAACGCCCGATGCACAACATGCCGATCCCCTCGACCTCGCGTAGCCGATTGTCTCAGTGTGACAGCGCGGTGAGGCGCGTTTGTCGCCCGAGACACACCGATTGGCAGTGGGGCTGAACTTCTTCGCGAATTCCCGGCGCCGACGGCGACTCTATGCTTGGCACCATCCGTGAATAAGCACCGATACGAAGACGAAACGGTCTTCGGCAGAGCGCGTGAGCGCCGGAGCAACAAAGATAGATAAGTAGTGAATGCGGCGCGTACGACTTTACGCACCAGCGCGCCGCGCGAGAGGGCCTCCTCAGGGAAGCCCGATCGATAAAAAGTTGCTGTTCCAAGCCGGCGCGAGAGCGTCGGATGACGACCGCAGGTCGAGATCGATCGATACGGACGCGCGCATCGGACGACCCGAGCCGCCCGAGCCAACGATCGGTCCAATGGATTGGTAGCAGGCTGTTAACCGGTGTTCTGCGCTCGAAACAAAAACGATCTAAAACACCCAATTTTGAGGATAAAACGAAAATGAAGTCGCTCAAGGCTCGCGTTCTCTCCGGCGTTGGCGCTGCTCTCCTCGCTCTCAGCCTGTCGGCCCCCGCGATGGCGACCTATGAGGCGCCGGACAGTCATGATGTCGATGTCGTCAACGTGCCCATCCTGTCCGGTCTGGTCAACGTCCTCGTGGGCAAGGTCACGGCGCTCGTGGGTGTGACCGTCAGCGAGGTCAAGATCATGGACGTCGCGGATGTCCTCAACAACTCCGAGATCGGGGTCTTGAACAACGTACTGAACAACGTGCTCGTGAACCTCCAGGTCATCAACCTGCAGAACGTGCTGAAGGACGTCGACGTCGCCAACGGGCTCAAGGTCGGCGACGTCCTCAGCGACAACAACGTCGACATCCACGATGTCGTCGACGTCAAGATCTTCGACGTCGACGGCGTCAAGAAGATCCTCGTCTTCCACAAGTAGGGCTGACCGCGCGACCACGCGCCCAGCGCTGACATCAGGAGAGAACGAAGCCCGGGAGGTCGGCCGCCTCCTGGGCTTCGCTCGCTCGAGATGACCGAAGGCCCGCTCGTTCCGGCCGGCCGGCGCGGCGCGCCGCCCGGATCGAGGGTCGCGGGCTCAGCTTGACAGCACGTACGCTCGCGTTATCCTCGTCCCACCGGTCAGGACCAGGATCCGTCATTCCACCGACCGACGAGTCATGACGGGCCGCGCGAGCGCCAGGCGACGATAGACCCGAAGAGCTCCCTGCTCCCATGTGGGTTCAGGGGGGTGAGGTCACGCCATGCGAAAGGCGGAGATCGAGGCCCTGGTGCGCGCGCACGGGGGCCGTGCCCGTCCCGTCGCTTTCTTTCACGTGCTCCGCCAGCCTGCGCTGGAGCCGGACGATCATGCCTTCTTGTCCGAGCACATCGAGGAGCTCGGCACCTCGGATCTCCTGCGCTGGAGGGCGCGCTGCGCGAGCGGCTTCAGCGGGCCCGTGATCCGGCAGCTGGCCCGGATCGCGATCAGGGATCCGGCCCATTTCCAGCACGAGGTGCTGGGTGTGCCGCGCCTCGAGCTCGCGGACGAGGAGTGGATCGAGCTCGCGGACCTCGTGCGCGGGAGGGTCCCTCTGGCGATCTACGAGCGTGTGCTCGCGCGCTGCCGGCGCGAGCCCGTCCAGTGGGCCTCGGGGTTCATGTTCACGCCCGGGGTCTACCGGGGGCTGCCGCCGCTGCTCGACGGGAACGAGCTCGACGGGCTCGGCGCGGATCGCCCTGCGCTGCGTGATCTCCCGGTCGCGAAGATCCTCGCGGCGAGGCGGGCCGGGGTGCTCGCGCTCGACGACGGCGCGCTCTCGGCGCTGGCGATGGAGCGCGCGCGCGGCTCGGACGAGGACTGGAGCGCCGATATCCCTCACTTTCCGGCGGCGCTCCGGGACGCGATCCTCGAGAAGGCGCGGCGGACGCCGCGGGACGCGGAGCGGGCGAACCTGCTCGGGTGGCTCGAGGCGCACGGCGTCGCCAGGGCCGCGCTGCTCGACATCGCGCTCGGGGCGATCCGGGCGGGGGACGCCTCGTATGCCGTGCTCTCCTGGGTGGCGCGCCAGCTCTCGACGCGGGCCGCCTGGGACAGGCACGGCCTCGAGACGCTCTCTGCATTGATGTCGCGCCGGGCCTTCTCGGAGGTCGGCGAGCTCGTCACGCTGGCGTGGAGCGAGGCCGGCGAGGGCGGCAAAGAGGTCTCGCGCGGCTTCCTGGAGGCCATCCAGGTCGCCTTCGCGCAGGTGTTGCTCGGGATGACGCGCGAGGCGCTGGCGGCGGGTGATCAGGCGGGCGCGATGGCGGCGCTCTCGGCGCTCGCGTGCCTCGATCCGCCGTCGCGGCTGAGCCGCGCGGTCCACGAGCTCAGGCGCGTCCCGGGCGCGAGCCAGGATGTCGTGGAGCTCATCGCGGTGAACGAGCGGCTGGTGAAGCACAGCCACGCGCGCGACGCCTCGCTGGAGGGGTTCGTGGCCGCCCTTCACGCGATCGCCGACGCGTTCCGCTGACGACCGGCGCGCGGCCACGCTGAAGTCAGCCGCCGTCGCGTCCGGCGCGGCCCAGCGCCCGCCGCCGTCGCTGCGGCGCTGGCGCGCGCCGTCGTTTCCAGCGCGGGCTCGCGCCCGCCGCCCTCATCGCGGAGTCGGCGCTCGCCGTCGCCTCCAGCACCGGCCCGGCGCCCGCCGCCGCCGCCATCGCGGCTCCGGCGCGCGCCGCCGTTTCCAGCACGGGCTCGGCGCCCGCCGCCGCCACTCCGGCTCCGGCGCTCGCCCCCGTGCACCACGCATTCTGCAAGGAGCACGCCTATGGCGTTCATCAACTATGCGAGCCGGGAGATCTACTGCAAGATCGTCTATTACGGACCCGGCCTCGGCGGCAAGACAACGAACGTTCGCTACGTGTACGACCGGACGGTGCCGAGCGCCAAGGGAAAGCTGATCTCGCTCAAGACCGAGAGCGATCGCACGCTGTTCTTCGATTTCATGCCGCTCGACCTCGGGACGCTGTCCGGCTTCCAGACCCGCCTCCAGCTCTACACGGTCCCGGGCCAGATCTTCTACAAGGCGAGCCGGAAGCTGATCCTGAAGGGCATGGACGGCGTCGTGTTCGTGGCGGACTCGCAGCGCGCGCGCCTGGACGCGAACCTCGAGTCGATGGCCGATCTCTGGGACAACCTCCGCGAGGAGGGCCGCTCGCCCGGGCGGCTGCCGCTCGTGATCCAGTACAACAAGCGCGATCTCGCCGAGATCGCCGCCGTCGCCGAGCTCCACCGGCTGCTCAACCCGCACGGAGCCCCCGAATTCGAGGCGGCGGCGGCGAGCGGCCGCGGCGTCTTCGACACGTTGAGATCGATCGCGAAGCTCGCCCTCAAGGAGCTGCAGCGCGGCCACCGCTAGAGCGGCAAACGGGTTGAACCAGCCTGAAACGAGCAGAAGTCCGAAACGCCAAGGACGCCAAGAACGCCAAGAAGAAGATAATATCTTGGCGTCCTTGGCGCCTTGGCGTCCTTGGCGTTTTATTTCTCGCTCGATCAACGTGATCGATGTTCTAGAGCGAACCTGGCGCCCTGCGCCTCAGCCGACCCCCGCCTCCCCTGATACGACGGCCTTGTCGTCCGCCGCCTGGAACGGCACGTGGGGGAACCACAGCCCCACGATGAAGCCGACCACGCCCATGGCCGCGATGATCCAGAACACCGTCGTGAGCCCGGACGTGAGCGCCGCGCCGAGGTGCTGCACGATCGACGGATCCAGGCCCTGCGCCCCCTCGGCCGTCAGCAGCCGGCTCGCCGCGTCCGCGGGGATCGACTCGTCCTTGGCGAGCTCGGCCGTCAGCACGCCGCCCATCACGCCGACCGCCAGCACGCCCCCGAGCAGCCGCGAGAACATCGTGCTCGCGGTGGCGATCCCGCGCTGATCCCAGGCGACGCTGCTCTGCACCGCGATGAGCAGCGCGACGTTGGACAGCCCCATGCCCACGCCGAAGACCAGCGTCGTCGCGCGGAGCATCAGCGGCGTGTCGTGCGCCCCGCCGATCGCCAGCGCGAGCCCCGCCGCCGCCGTGACGCCGAGCCCGATCCAGATGAGCGGCCGGAACCCGACCCGGGGGATCAGCCGCCCGCCG
The DNA here is from genome assembly GCF_002950945.1 of Sorangium cellulosum. Classification (GTDB taxonomy): domain Bacteria; phylum Myxococcota_A; class Polyangia; order Polyangiales; family Polyangiaceae; genus Sorangium; species Sorangium cellulosum_E. The sequence continues at coordinate 2,666,464 of NZ_CP012673.1, read as the reverse complement.
ATCGCGCTCGCGACCGGCCAGCCGATCAGCATGGGAGCAATGGCGCTCCCGGCCTCCGTCGGGCTGCCGCGGAGCACGCCCTGCACGAAGAGCGGCACGAACGTGATCGTGCCCATCATCGCGCCGCCCAGGATCGCGCCGGCCACGTTCGAGGTGAGCATCACCGGGCGCCGGAAGAGCGGCAGCGGGACCATCGGCTCAGGGGCGCGGCGCTCGACCGCGAAGAACGCGGCGAACAGCACCACCGCCGCGATCGAGGCGAGCAGCGTCGTCCCCCCGCCCAGCCTCCCCGTGGCGAGCAGCAGCGCCACCACCGCGGCGGACAGGAGCGCCGCGCCGAGGAAGTCGAGCTCGTGGCGCCGCCGGTCGATGCGCTCGTGGAACGCGGTCGCCACGAGCGCGACGGACGCGATGCCGAACGGGATGTTGATGTAGAAGACCCAGCGCCAGGAGAAGTAGTGCACGATGAGCCCGCCCACCATCGGGCCGATGATGCCGAACAGCCCCCAGGCGGCCCCGAACACGCCCTGGATCCGCGCGCGCTCGTTCAGATCGAAGATGTCGCCCGAGATGGTCATCGCCATCGGCTGCATGGCCCCGGCGCCGGCCCCCTGGAGCGCGCGGAAGGCGATGAGCTGCGGCATCGACTGCGCCGCCCCGCTCGCGATCGAGCCGATCAGGAAGACGGCGATGCCGAAGAGCATGACCGGCTTGCGGCCATAGATGTCCGAGAGCTTGCCGCAGATGGGCACCAGCACCGACGAGGTGAGCAGGTAGGCGGTGGTGACCCACGCGTACTGGTGAATCCCGCCGAGATCGCCGATGACGGTCGGCATCGCGGTGGCCACGACCGTCGACTCGAGGGCGGCCATGGCGAGGGCCAGGATGAGCCCCACGACGGTGAGGGCACGGTGCGTCTTGCGTTCCGAAGGCATGCAGGTCGAGGGGATGTGGTGTCACCGAACCCGCGCGGCAAGCGACACGTCGCGTCGCCGCGTGGCTACGCGCTTCTAAGCGCTTCTAAGCGCTTCTAAGCGCTTCTAAGCGCTTCTAAGCGCTTCTAAGCGCTTCTAAGCGCTTCCACGTACGATTCCCACCGCCCGCCGCATCGCGGCCGTGATCTTCTGCCGGACCTTCCCGTAGCGCGCCCACGGGTCCGCCTTCAGCGAGGCCAGCCGCTGCGGCAGGTTCCTGATCGTGACGTGGTCCGACCGCAGCTCCGGACCGAGCTCGTCCCAGGAGAGCGGCGCCGACACCGGCGCCCCCGGCCGCGCCCGCGTCGAGTAGGCGGCGACCGACGTCGCGCCCCGCGTGTTGCGCAGGTAGTCGATGAAGATCTTTCCCTTCCGCTGCGCCTTCGAGACCGCGATCGTGTACGCCTCCGGCTCGCGCCGCGCGATCTCCCCCGAGAGCGCCTTCGTGAACGCAAGGCACTCGTCCCACCCGCTCGAGGGCGCGAGCGGCACCACGACGTGGAACCCCTTCCCGCCCGTCGTCTTCACGAAGCTCTCGAGATCGAGCTCCTCCAGCCGCTCCCTGAGCAGGAGGGCCGCCGCGACGACGCGCTCCCACGGGACCGAGGGATCCGGATCGAGATCGAACACGACCCGATCCGGCTGCTCGAGGCGCGACACCGTGGAGTTCCACGTGTGGATCTCGAGGATCCCCATCTGCGCGAGCGACACCAGCGCCTCGGCCGAGTCCGCCACCAGGTACTCGCCCGTCTTGGTCTTCTCCTGGATCATCACGCGCCGGAGCGCGGACGGCCCCCACGCCCGCCCGTGTTTCATGTACACGCACTCGCTCTCCGTGCCTTCCGGGCAGCGCACGAGCGTGAGCGGCCGGTCCTGCACGTGCGGCACCATGCGCTCGGCGATCGACGCGTAATAGAGCGCGAGCTCCCGCTTCGTGATCCCCTGCTCCGGGTAGAGCACACGATCCGGGTGGGACAGGCGCACCCCAGCGACCGAGACGCCCTCGTCGTCCTTGCGGCGCCCGCCCTCCGCCGGGGCCGCGCGCTTCTTCGTGGTCTTCTTCGTCTTCGTCGCGGCGCGCTCGCCCCGCCCGCGCGCCGGCTCCTCCTGCTCCTCCCCCGGCGCGGCGCCGCACGAGGCCCGGACCCAGCCGGGGCCGCGGCCGGGCGCATAAGGCGCGTCGCTCCGCTTCGACACGATCCCCTTCAGCGACAGCTGGCACCCGTTCCGGAGGACTTCCTCCCACGAGCCCTCGATGTGGTCGCTGTACCTCAGCGGGCCCGCGCCCCGCTGCGAGGCGCCGAGCAGCCGCGCGAGCGCCTGCTTCCGCGCCGAGAGCGGCGAGGCCGTGAGGTCATGGCCCTCCAGGTACAGCAGGTCGAACACGAAGTAGACGACCTCGCCCTCCCCGGGAGCAGCCCTGTCGCTGGACGGCGGCGGTGCCGTGGTGCCGTCCCGCCGGAGCACCGTCACCTCCCCGTCGAGCAGCGCGGTCGTCAGCCCGAGCTTCGCGAGCGCCGCCGCGATGTGCTCGAACCGGCCCGCGATCTCCTTGCCTTTCTCGTCGAGCAGCCGGACGTGTCCGTCCTCGATCCGGGCCATCGTCCGGCAGCCGTCGTACTGGATCTCGTGCAGCCAGCCCGCGCCGTCCGGCACCTCGGCTGCCGCCTTCGCCTTGCCCGCTGCCGCCTTCGCCTTGCCCGCCGCCGCCTTCGCCTTGCCCGCTGCCGTCCCGGACTTGCGCGCTGCCGCCTTCGACTTGCTCGCCGGGAGGTGCCTCGGCAGCTGCGGCCGCACCTTCGCCGGCATCACCGCCTCCCGTGCGCCCTCCACCTGCCCCGCGACACGGGCCCAGCCGTCGTCGACGCGCTCGCCGCGCCGGACAGCGCCCCTCCCCTGCTTCGGCGGCTTCTCCGCCCGGTTGGAGTGCCACACCCGGTCCTTGGCCGCGGCGATCTCGTCGAGCTGCCGCCCGGTCGCCACGCTCTCGGGCCGGGCCTCCACGACGTTGTACTCCTTCGTGGGGCGCGCCTCCGCGTCGTTCTCCTTGATGAGCAGCCAGCTCCGCCCCTCGTCGTCGTCGTCGCGGCCGCGGGTCCTCACGAGCGTGAAGCCGCCCCGGAGCTTCTCGCCCCGCAGCAGGAACTTCAGCTTCCCGGCGTGATACCCCTTGTGCGGGTTCTCGAGCGGGACCCACGTGCCCCGTTCCCACAGGAGCACTGTCCCGCCCCCGTACTGTCCCTTCGGGATGATCCCCTCGAAATCGCCGTACTCGAGCGGGTGATCCTCTGTATGCATGGCGAGCCGCTTGACCTCGGGGTCGAGGCTCGGCCCCTTCGGCACCGACCAGCTCTTGAGCACGCCCTCGAGCTCGAGCCGGAAGTCGTAGTGCAGGTGCGAGGCCGCGTGCTTCTGGATGATGAAGGTCCGCTCCTCGGCGCCGGCAGGCTCGTCGGGGACCTCGGCGCCCCGGGGCTCGGGCGTGACGGCAAAGTCGCGCTTACGCCAGTATTCGCGCAGGCCCATGCATCAGCCTAGCATGACAGAGGGGCGGCCCGCTGCCGCCGGCCAGGAGGCCTCCTCCGACGCGCCTGCCGCGCGAGCTTGACGGCGCGCCGCGTGTGACCGATACCAGCGCGCCGGGTGCTGAACGTCACGCCGGCGCGCCGGGCGACGCTCGCGCCGGTCAGCCGTGTCCGTCCGGCAATCGCTCGATCTCGATGATAACCCGGGGAAGTCCCCTTATTCTGCCCGCTGCCACGCGATCGTCGCCCGAAAAAAACATCTTCGAGTGGTAGTGCGGAGAAAAGCAGCAACATGTCCGCAAAGGAAGCTTCCTCCAAGGAAAGCCGGCTGATGGAGACGCTCGAGCGCTTGCTCGATCTCCCGGCGGCTGACCTGCGGCAGTCCCTCAACCAGGCGAGCGAGCTCCTCGGCACCGCGCTCGACGCCGACAAGGTCGACATCTTCCTCTTCGATCGCAGCAGAAAGACGCTGCAGGCCATGGGGACGAGCAACACGCCGATGGGGCGGCTCCAGCAGGAGATCGGCCTCGACGTCCAGCCGGTCGCCAACGGCGGCTCGGCGGCCCAGGTCTTCATGACCGGCGAGCCTCACCTCAGCGGGCGTGTGGACCTCGTGCCCGGCGAGCTGCCCGGCGTCGTCCAGGCGCTCGGGGTCCGGTCGCACCTCGCGGCGCCGCTCGAGGTCGACGGCGAGCGGCGAGGGGTCGTCTCCGCGCAGTCCGCCCAGCCGGATTTCTTCTCCGAGGGCGACCTCCGCTTCCTGAACGCGGTGTCGCGGTGGATCGGCGCCCTGACGCACCGGGCGGAGCTGGTCGAGCAGGTCACGAGCGCGGCGCTGGTGCAGGGCCGGCGCGAGGCCGCGGAGGAGCTGATCACGGTGCTGGCGCACGACCTGCGGAACTACCTCGGGCCCCTCATGAGCCGCCTCGAGCTGCTCCAGCGGCGCGCGGAGGGCGACGGCCGGGCCAACGATCAGCGCGACCTCGAGCGCGCGAGCGACTCGGTCGCTCGCCTGGGCCGGCTCGTCTCGGATCTGCTGGACGTGGGCCGGCTCGAGCAGGGGCTCTTCGACATCGTGCCGCAGCCCATGGACCTGGTCGCGCTGGCGAAGGACACCGCGGCCGGGCTCGGGACGCCCAGCGTCGAGGTGCGCGTCCAGGGCCCGCCGGAGCTCGTCATCGTGGCGGACAAGGTCCGCCTGCGGCAGGCGCTGGACAACCTCGTCAGCAACGCCATCAAGCACTCTCCCAAGGGGAACTGGGTCCTCCTCCGGATCACCAACGATCTGCGAGAAGGAAAGGAGTACGCCCACGTCGACGTGATCGATCACGGCGCGGGTGTGCCGCCGGAGCTCCTCCCCAGGATCTTCGATCGCTTCGTGACGGGCGGGAAGGCGTCGGGGCTCGGGCTCGGGCTCTACCTGGCGAGCCGGATCGCCGCCGCCCACGGGGCCACGCTGACGGTGAGCTCCAACCCCGGCGACGGCGCGACGTTCCGGCTGAGCCTGCTCGTGACCGGCCCGCCCGGCCACCCGGACGAGGCGTGAAGAGGCGGAAGGCCCCAGGGCACCATCGCCCCTGTTCACCCACATCGCTGCTCCAGCCGACGGCGCCCATGTGAGGGTCAGAAACGCGACTGGCGGAGCAGGCCCATGAGGCCCGCCCCGCCAGGAGCAGCGCGGCGCGTGTCCTCCGCGCCGCGATGCGAGGACGGCGCGATGCCGCCCTCGCCGGCGTCACGCCGCCATCATCGACTTCATCATGCTGGGCATCATCCCCATCATGCCCATGCCGGGCATCATGTTCATCATGCCGGGCATCATGCCGCCCATCATCGGCATCATCATGTTCGGCATCATGCCGCCCATCATGTTCATCATGCTGGGCATCATGCCGCCCATCATGCCCATGCCGGGCATCATGTTCATCATGCCGGGCATCATGTTCATCATGCCGGGCATCATGTTCATGCCGGGCATCATCCCCATCATGCCCATGCCGGGCATCATGTTCATGCCGGGCATCATGCCGCCCATCATCGGCATCATGTTCATCATGCTGGGCATCATCGGCATCGAGCTCATCGGCATCATCATGGTGGTACCCTCCGTCTGCGTCGGTGTTTCTGGGAGTGGTGTACTTGCCGGCGCGCAATCGTTCAATCGTCGAGAACATGGCCGGAGCGCTTTCGTCCACGGGAGCGGACGGGGGCTTGTCGCGAACGGACGGACCGTCATGTCCAGCGGAGAAGCCTCCACGATAACGACGGACCTTCCTGCCGAGTCCGCCGCGGCTCGCCGCCCGCCCGCCGGCCCATCCGCGGCGCCCCCCGGGACCACGCCCGCGAGCGCTCCTCGATCTGACGGTCGCCGCGGGGTCGGCTACACCGGTGGATGCTCCGCCGCCTCCGCGCCTTTCTCGGTCGCGCGCTGTCGCCACACGCGCCCGCGTCGCCTGCGCCGCCCGCCGCCCTGCCGCCGGACGACGAGCCGCCCGGAGAGCCCGGCCCGCCGGGCAGCGGTGGCGGCGACGACGACATCGTGGTCATGCCGATCGAGGACGCGATCGACCTGCACACGTTCGCCCCGCGCGACGTCGCCTCGGTGGTCGAGGAGTACCTCTACGAGGCGCAGCGCCGCGGCTTCCGCGAGGTCCGGGTCATCCACGGCCGCGGCAAGGGCGTCCAGCGCCGCGTCGTCCAGGGCGTGCTCTCGCGCCACCCGGCCGTGGACGGCTTCCGCGACGCCCCGGCGTCCCGCGGCGGGTGGGGCGCCACGGTCGTGTGGCTCAAGCCCGCGGGCGGCGATCCCGCGACCTGAGCCGCCCGCCCTGCCGGAGCAGGCCGCGATTGGGTAGGATACGGCCCATGCCGCGTCCCCCCGCCACGCCCGACGACCGCAGCCTGGCCGGCGTCATGGCCACCGAGCCCCGCATCAAGGCCGAAGTGCTCGCGATGCCCCGCCTCGAGCTCTCCGTCGAACGCGAGGCCGGCAAGCCCGCGCAGCGCTCGATCGTGGCCGACGGCGACTTCATCCGCGTCGGCTCCGATCCGAGCAACGACCTCGTCCTCGCCGACCGCGCCGTCTCCCGCTTCCACTGCATCCTCGAGCGCGTGCGCACGACCTTCCGGCTCACGGACGTCGGCTCGCTGAACGGCACGTACATCGTCGGCGTCCGCGTGCGGGACGCGGACGCGCTCCCGCCGGAGTGCCGCATCGAGCTCGGCGACTCGGTCGTGCACGTCCGCGACGCCAACGCCGCCGGCAAGACCGAGCTCGCGCTCGCGGTCAACTTCGGCGGGCTCCAGGGCGCGTCGGTCCCCATGCGGCGCCTCTTCGCCCTGCTCGACCGCGTGGCCCAGAGCGCGTCGGACGTGCTCATCGAGGGCGAGAACGGCACCGGCAAGGAGGTCATCGCCACCGAGCTCGTCCAGCGCGGCGCGCGCGCCCAGAAGCCGCTCGTCATCGTCGACTGCGGCGCCATCTCGCCGAACCTCATCGAGAGCGAGCTGTTCGGCCACGTCCGCGGCTCCTTCACCGGCGCCTCGCGCGACCGCGCCGGCGCCTTCGAGGAGGCCGACGGGGGCACGGTGTTCCTCGACGAGATCGGCGAGCTGCCGCTGGAGATGCAGCCGAAGCTCCTCCGCGCCCTCGCCTCGCGCGAGGTGCGCCGGCTCGGCGAGAGCCGGGTGCGCAAGGTCGATATCCGGGTCATCGCGGCCACCAACCGGCGCCTCGAGCGCGAGGTGAACGCCGGGAGGTTCCGCGAGGATCTCTATTATCGCCTGTCGGTGCTCACCGTGCGCGTGCCGCCGCTCCGCGAGCGCAAGGAGGACATCGGCGTGCTCGTCCACTGCTTCCTGAACGAGCTCGACGCCGTCGACAAGGCGCACCTCTTCCCCCCCGAGGTGATCGAGGAGATGAAGACCTACGACTGGCCGGGCAACGTGCGCGAGCTGCGGAACTACGTCGAGCGCCGCCTCGTGCTCGGCGACGGCCTCGACACGAAGGAGCCGCTCGCGCGCCCCCCCGCGCCCTCGGCGCCGGCCCTCGAGGTCCCCGCGTCGAGCCCGGGCGTCGCGAGCGCCGCGAGCATCGACATGCCCTTCAAGGAGGCGAAGGACGCCATCATCGACAGGTTCGAGCGGGACTACCTCACCGCCCTGCTCGAGTGGTCGAACGGCAACGTGAGCCGCGCCGCGCGCAAGGCGGGCCTCGACCGGATGTACCTCCACCGCCTCCTCCAGCGCCACGGGCTGCGCCGCGCCGCCGCCCTCGACTGAACCGCAGCCGCAGCGCCGCAGCGCCGGCGCGCTTCGCACCGGGATCCACGATCCGGCAGGGCGTCGCCGGCCCTGTCATGTCACAGTCGCACCGCAATGGCGCGATCCGTCCGTGTGCGCAACCTCGCAAAATCTCTCGACATTTCTGACACCGAGCTGCTGATTTGGCTTGCGGAGAACGCCCCGGCCGTGATCGCCCGCCATCCGGCGGATTTTCTCCCCGCGGACGTCGCGGAGCGCGCGCAGCAGGCGCTCGGCCGCGCCCAGCCGGAGGCGCCCGCGCCGGAGCCGGTCGAGCGGCGCTGCGCCGAGTGCATGAAGCTGCCCGCGAAGGGCGGGCTCCGCGTCGTCGAGGCGGACGCCGACGCAGTTTGCGACATGTGCGGCAGCTCTGCGAACAAGCGCGCCGCGCTCGCGATGATCGGGGCGTTCCACGCGCGCGGGCTCAAGCGGCTGCTCGTGGTCGGCGGGGGTCCGGGCACGGCCGAGGACCTGCGGCACCTGCTCGCGGGCGAGGTCGATATCCGCATCGTCGACGGAGAGGGCCATCGCAACGCGGCCAAGGCCGACGCCGATCTGCGGTGGGCGGATGTGGTCGCGGTGTGGAGCTCGACGATCCTGTCGCACAAGGTGTCGAAGCTCTACACCGACCAGCGCGCCTCGTTCCGGGACAAGCTCGTCACGGTGCCGAGGCGCGGTGTCGCCGCGCTCTGCACGGCGGTGGCGGAGAAGGTGAACGCGCCGGCGGGATAGGCGCGTGTTCCCGGGTTATCCGGCGCCGGCCTCGCCGGTCCCGCCCTCGTCAGGCCAGCTGCTCTTGTGCTCGGCGCTCGACTCGTAGCTCACCTGCCCTTTGTCATCGAGCACGCCGGGGATCACCTCGTTGCCCGAGCCGCCGTTCCGCGGCGTGTCGACCGCGTCCTCCGCGCCGCCCTCGACGACGTCGCGCTGGCCGCGCGCCTCTCCGCGCTCTCCTCCGGATCCAGCGCTTTCCTGGGATCCCGCCGCCTCGGGCGCCGTGCCTTTCTGTCCCGACGCGGTCGGGTCGCCCACGCTGCCCTCGGAAAGGCCACCGTAGCCGGGCGGGCTCGCGACAGGGCTCGCGGGCCCTCGTCCTCCCGAATTGCGCTCCTCTTGTGTCATGGCCTGTCTCCTTTGTGGAGGAGGCTCAGCAATCGACATGCCACCTCGCGGCGGCGGCAGCGGTGAAGTCCGTGCGGGTCTCGGGCGATCAGGCGGGGCGCGGCTGCCTCAGCCGCACGCGGCGGAGGGTGCGCCGCGCGTGGGGCACCCAGCCGCGGTAGTGCCAGCGCGCGGCCATGGCGAGCCCGCGGACCCACTCGTCGGCGCCGTAGGCCACCCACACGCCGGCGAGCCCCCAGCCGAGGTGGACGCCGAGCAGCCAGGACAGGCCGACGGCGACGGCGAACATCGAGAACACCCCGAACCCGACCGGGAAGCGCGCGTCGCCGGTCGCCCGCAGGCCGTTGATGACGACCAGGTTGAGCGTGCGGCCCGGCTCGACGAGCAGGTTGAGCCAGAGCAACGTCGAGCCGGTGGCGATCACCTCCGGATCGCGCGTGAAGAGGCCGAGCAGGCGCGGGCCGACGAGCGCGGTGGCGACCACCGTCGTCACGCACACGCAGAAGCCGATCAGGAGCCCGCCGCGCACCTGGCGGTCGGCCCCGTGGAACTCGCCCGCGCCGACGCGGTGCCCGACGACGATCTCGGTCCCGAAGCCGATCGCCAGGGCGAAGAGGAGCAGGAAGTGCACGATCTGCATCGTGTACGTGTGCGTGGCGAGCGCGGCGGGCCCCATGTCGGCGATCATGGCCAGGATGATCATGAAGCAGACGCGATAGACCACGTTCTCGCCCGCCCCCGGCAGGCCGATGTGCAGCATCTCGCGCAGGCGGCCCGGGCGAATGCGCCAGTAGTCCTCGAAGCTCGCGCGGATCCCGAGGCGCTCGATCCACAGCCTCCGGTGCATGAAGAAGGAGCAGGCGCGCCCGATCACGGCGGCCACCGCGAGCCCGTTCATGCCGAGCCCTCCCCACCCGGCGAAGCCGAACATGAGCGGCAGGCTGAGCGCGAGCTGGATGACGTACATGACGACGATGAGGCGCAGCGTGTCGCGGGTGTACGTGTGCGCGCGCAGCACCGCGCCCATCGAGAAGTTCACCGCGTCGAACGCCAGCATCACGCCGACCGCGATCAGGTAAGGCTTCGCGGTCGGGAGCAGCGAGGCCGGCGTGTTCATCAGCGAGAGGAGCGAGCTCGCGCCGAGCGCGATGATCACGCAGCTCGCGATCCCCATCCAGGCGTTGGCGCCCAGCGAGGCCCGCGCGACCTGCTCCGCGCCGTCGCGGTCCCCCGCGCCGATATACTGGGTGACCACCACGCTCGCGCCGACGCTGACGAAGCGGAAGGTGATCATGAACGTCAACATGATCTGGTTGGACAGCCCGTATGCGGCGGCGGCGTCGTCCGATAAGCGGCTCACCAGCCAGACGCCGAACACACCGACGAGCAGGTGGAGGAGCTGCTCGCTGTAGATTGGCCAGGTGATCTGCAGAAGCTGAGGGCGAGGGAGAGGAGCGTGAGACATGGCGGAACGCAAAGCGCCGCATCCTACTCTGCCAGGAAGCTTCTGGCCATAGCGGAACCCGCAAGAGTGAGAGGTGCCCCCACATCACACGCCACCGCGCGGGTCGTGTCCGGTCGTTCGGGCCACGCCTCGCCAGGTCTCGCCGCGTCTTGCCGCGTCGTTTCCTCTGTTGCAGCGTCCGCTTCGCCAGCGAGCCCGAAGGCGGGGCCTCCGGTCCGTCCGTCGTCCGCCGTCCTGCTCCCCTGTCGAGGCTGGCCGGGGCGGAGCGGGGCGCCGGGCTCACGGGCGCGCCCGAGCGGATCGACGGTTGGTCTTCTCCTTCCGTCGCGCGCGCGACGGCCGACAACCATTCTCGCCGAGGCGGCGGCAAAGGGGTTTTCTTCTGGCTTGTCCCTTCCCCGCTCCCCCTCCGCTCGATTACCCTCGGACGGGGCGGCACAGGGCACCTTCGCCGCCGCGCCTGGAGGCTCGGATGTCGAGATTGCGCACAGCGGGGTTCTTCGTGGCAGCGGCCGCGGCGGCGCCCACCGTCTTCGCCGCGTGCTCCTGCGGGGATCTTGGTGGGCCGCCCGCGACGACGGCCCGCGGCGGCGGCGACGTCGTCGGCGGCGGCGTCGGGGGCGACCCATTCCTCACGGGGATCGGCGGCTCGGGGGCCGGGAGCGACGCGTCGGCGTGTGTGGGGCTGGAGTGTCGGCGGGTCACCTGCCCCGGCGGCCGCAAGACCACCGTGAGCGGCACGGTGTACGAGCCAGCGGGCAATATCCCGCTCTACAACGTCCTAGTCTACGTCCCGAACAAGCCGCTTCCACCCATCCCCGACGGCGCGAGCTGCGACCGCTGCGACGCGACGCTCGCCGGCGCACCGGTCGTGGCGGCCCTGACGGACACGCGCGGGCGGTTCGTGCTGGAGGACGCGCCGGTCGGCGAGGACATCCCGCTCGTGGTCCAGATCGGCAAGTGGCGGCGGGAGCTCGTCCTGCCGGTGGTCGAGGCGTGCGTCGACAACGCGACCGAGGACGGCTCGGTCCGGCTCCCGCGCAGCGCGTCGGAGGGCCACCTCCCGAGGATCGCGCTGGCGACCGGCGGCTTGGACGTCCTGGAGTGCCTGCTGTACAAGATCGGAATCGACGCGTCGGAGTTCACGCCCGAGGCGGGCGGCGGGCGCGTGAACCTGTTCTCCGGCCGCGCGATCCCCGGCCACAAGGCGACGAACCAGTACCGCGCCGGCCTGAACGGCGGGGCGCTCTTCCCCCCTGCCCGAGAGCTCTGGGGCTCGCTCGACAGGCTGATGCAGTACGACATGGTCATCCTGTCGTGTGAAGGGGCCTATTTCGAGGAGGACAAGCCGCCGGCGGCGCTGCAGGCGATGTTCGACTACGCCTCCGCGGGAGGGCGCGTGTTCGCGTCGCACTGGCACAACTACTGGCTGCGCCGCGGGCCAGGTCGCTTCCCGGAGACGGCGGACTGGAAGGAGGAGGCCGATCCGGACAGCGGCCTCCCCGTGCTGGTCGACGCCACGTTCCCGAAGGGCCAGGCGCTGTGGGACTGGCTGCTCCACGTGGGCGCGTCGACGACGCCGGGGCAGATCGAGATCGACGATCCGCAGCACTGCGTCAACTCGGTGAACGAGGCGATCGCGACGCGGTGGCTCTACAACGAGCGCAACGACGCTTACGGCGCGCTCCCCGGGGTCAAGTACTTCACGTTCAACACGCCCATCGGCCTCCCCGAGGGCGAGCAGTGCGGCCGCTTCGTGTACACGGACATCCACGTGGCGACGGAGGACGTCGCCGGGGCGCCGTTCCCGACCGGCTGCGCGAACGACGGCGAGCTCCGCGCGTTGTCCCCCCAGGAGAAGGCGCTGCTCTTCATGCTCTTCGACCTGTCAGCCTGCGTCGGCCCCGACGACGAGGAGCCCGTGGTCCCCCGCTGAACGCGCCGCCGTCCAGGCGACGGACCGGCCGACCAGCGCCGCGGCGTGGCCCCGAGGCCCTCTTTCGGAACGTCTCCCCCGATTTCTCGAAGGATCTGGTCGACCCCGCCATGGACACGTGGATGCCCAGGGTGGTCGTTTGCCCACCGAGGGGAACGATGTAGGCCCCCGCCCCCGGTCGATGCAGCCCCTGCATCCGGCCGATGCAGGGCTTGCATTCCCGCCCGACGAGCTCCGCGGGCAACCGCCGCCCCGGCGCCACCGCTTCGGCACGACTCTTGCCGAAGCTCTCCGGCTGCTTGTACACCCCAGCTCGGCCACGCTGGCGCCAGGGAAGGACATCGCCCTCCCGCTCCCGCCGGTCACCTTCCTTCCCCGGCTCCCGGAGCTGTCAACAGCAATCACGGTATGCCAGCCAACATCTAATCTAGATTGCCTTCTTGCCGTCGTTGCGCAGGGGGCTTGCCATGGCGCCGGACTCCGCTTTTGATGCCGCGCCATCTGGAACCATCCTTGGAGAACATGATGAATAACGTCTCGCTTCGTGGTGTGCTTGGAGTGTCGAAGTGGTCATTGCTCGCGCTGGTCGCGCTGCCGGCGGCCCTGCTGCTCGGCTGCTCGGATGACACGGATGGAGGGGGTCAGGGCGGCGGCGGCGGCGAGGGGCCAGCGACGACGGGGAGCTCCGGGGGCGCGGGGACGTCGGGGAGCTCCTCCAGCACGTCGGCGACCACGGGGGGCTCCGTCAGCAGCACGTCGGCGACCACGGGGAGCTCCTCCAGCACCTCGGCGACCACGGGAACCGGGGTGCCCACGACCGGGACGCCGGTGGAGCGCCACGGCTGGCTCTCGGTCAGGAACAGCAGGGTCGTGGGCGAGCATGGATCCCCGGTGCAGCTGAAGGGGATGAGCCTCTTCTGGAGCCAGTGGGGCAGCAAGTTCTACAACGCGTCCGCCGTCAACACGCTCGCCGACGAGTGGAACGCGACCATCGTCCGGGCCGCGATGGGGATCGACGAGGAGGGGTACCTCACGAACCCCGCGCCCGAGAAGGAGCGGGTGAGGGCCGTCGTCGAGGCGGCGGTGAACAAGGGCATCTACGTGATCATCGACTGGCATGATCACAACGCGAACGACCACCTCGAGCTGTCGAAGCAGTACTTCCGCGAGGTGGCGGCGCAGTACAAGGACGTGCCCAACGTCATCTTCGAGGTCTTCAACGAGCCGCTCAACACCAACAACTGGCCCGCGGTGAAGTCCTACGCCGAGGCCGTGATCTCCGAGATCCGCCGCGCCGGCGCGACGAAGAGCCTGGTCATCGTCGGTTCGCCGAACTGGTCGCAGGACGCCGACGTCGCCGCGGACAGCCCCCTCTCCGATTCCAACGTGGCCTACACCCTGCACTTCTACGCCACCACCCACAAGCAGTTCCTGCGCGACAAGGCCCAGACGGCGATGAGCAAGGGCCTCGCGCTGTTCGTGACCGAGTGGGGCACCTGCGCCGCCGACGGCAACGGCACGCTCGACACCGGCGAGGCGCAGACCTGGATCAACTTCATGAACGACAACGACATCAGCTGGGCCAACTGGGCGTTGAACGACAAGGCGGAGGCCTGCTCCGCGCTCCGGCCTGGATCGAGCGGTATGGGCCCGTGGGCGGACAACCAGCTGACCGACTCGGGCAGGTGGGTGAAGGCAAAGATGCTGGAGGACTGATCCCCGCGGCCCCCTCCCTGGGGGCCTGCCGTCATCATCGACCAGAGACCCGTCCCCGCCCCCCCAACGTCAGCGCCGGCGGGTGGGTGGGCGCGGCGGGGGCGGGTGGGCGCGTCGAGCACCGACCGAGGTACCATAAGCTCTCAGGAGTCCAGACGTCCCAGGCGCGCCTTGTGTGGCGCGCACCATAACGTCTCAGTCATCAAGGCCCGAAGGGAGACATGCCGGGCGGTGTTCCATGCGCAAGCTCCCCCGCCCCAGCCTAGGCGGATGGCCAGCGCCCACCCGCCCCCGCCGCGCCCACCCACCCGCCGGCGCGCGCCGTCTAGACGAGCTCGCTGAGCGCCCCGGTCGTGAGCCCCGGATCCGCCTGCGACCCGAACGACTCCGTCTCGACCCCGAACGCCTGTGCGATCGACACGAGGAGCTTGCTGTTGGCAACCGGCGTGAACGCCGCGTCCGACTCCCCGCAATACGGCAGATCCGCCGGGCAGTCCGCCTTGAGCCGGATCCGCCGCCCCATCCTGAACTTCCCGTTCGCCCCCCCCGCCAGCAGCGTGGGCACGTTGCGCGTGCTGTGCAGCGCCGGGTTGCCCATGTCGCTCGTCGCGTAGATGAGCGTGCTGTCGAGCACACCGAGCTCGTCGAGCCGCTGCATCAGCCGCGCGATCTTCGAGTAGCTGTAGCGGTTGAACGTCGCGAGCGGGAGCCACGTCTCCGGCTTGCCCGCCCCGGGCCGGCCGTTGTTGCCGATCGGCGACGCGTCGTACGTGTGCGCGATCGAGCCGTGGTTGTCCTTCGGCAGGTTGAGCGGATTGCCGTCGAACGAGAGGTCGTTCAGGAACAGCGTCGCGAAGCGCGTGACGTCGCACGCGAGCGCCTGCGCCAGGACGTCGATGTGCGCGTCGGTGATGGCGTCGAAGTACGGCTCGCCCTGGTTGTACTGCTTGAGCGACGGGAACTTCGTGGCGTCCGGCTTCGGCGGCACCACGCACTGCCGGCCGGCGCCCGGCGCGGCGAACTGCTTCTCCAGCTCGCGCAGCGCCGTCAGGTGCTGATCGAGCTTCTGCTGCTCCGCGGGCGCGAGGCGCGTGCGCAGGCGGTTCACGTCGCCCCGCACGAAATCGATCACGCTCTGGCCGAGCTCGCGCTGCCGCGCCGCCTTGGCCTGCGCCTCGGGGTCGTCGCCGACCACGAGGCCGGCGAACAGCAGATCGAACGCCTCGACCGGGTTGATGATCTTCGGCAGCGGCGCGCCGCCCGCACCGTAGGAGAGCGTCGTCCCCGACTCCGAGGTGTCCACGCCCACCGAGAGCGCGACGCTCGTGATGCGCGTGTCGGCGCCGAGCCCCTTCTCGACCGCGAGGTACTGGTCGAGCGAGATGTTGAGCGGCTTCTTGCCGTCGATGCGGCTGCCCGTGAGGATGGTGCCGGCCGTGTCGTGCCCGTTGGCGTTCGACAGGAGATCGAGCCCCTCGACGACGAGGATCTTGTCCTTGAAGCTCTTGCCGTAGGTCGCCGGGTCGTCGAACGGCTGGAGCGAGCAGCTCGGGTACGCGATATCGAAGCTCGTCTCCGTGTCGCCCTCGCGCATCGCCCAGTACTCGGCGGCGATGCCGTGAGGGTGGTAGATCCCGACGAACCGGAGCGGCAGCTCCTCGCCCCCCGCCTTGGCGACGGAGTCGCCGAGCATGTTGACGAAAGGGAGCGTCGCGAGGCCCGCGCCCACGGCGCGGAGGAACGAACGGCGTGTCGACCGGCGCATCACTGGGCCCTCCGATGGCTGAAGAGATTGCTCTTGGCGTACGTGACCAGGGTCTCGACGATGCCGCCCTGCTCGGCCTCGGGGACGGCCGCCCAGGCCTTCAAGAAAGACGCCTCGCTCTCCACGGCGGCGGCGTCGCTGCGGCCCGCCGAGGCGCGGAACACGTGGCGGGCGAAGCACGAGCGCACCGCCGCGCTCGTGGACAGGGCCTTCGCGAGCTCGTTGCTGTCCGCGTACGCCCCGTCGTACTCGGCGTTCATCGCCAGGGTCACGGCGCTGTCCACCGGGTGCCCGGCCTCGTCCACGCCCGCCGAGCGGAGCCGGCCCATGCCGTCGAACCGCTCGAAGGAGAACCCGATCGGATCGATCCGGTTGTGGCACGACCTGCACTCCTGATCGGTGGAGTGGATCTCGAAGCGCTCCCGCGTCGTCTTGTTCGGATCCGGCATCGGCGGGACCACGTTGATGTTCAGCTCGGTCGGCGAGGGGATGGTGGTGCACGTCACCCGGCGCAGGACGGTCACCCCGCGCAGCACCGGCGCGGTCTCCGTGGCGTGCGCGTACACCGAGAGGAACGCGCCCTGGTTGAGGATCCCCCGCCGGTTCGAGAGCGAGACGCGCCCCGCGCCGGGCGCGCCGTAGAAGGCCGCGAGCGGCTCGTCGACGACCGTCCAGTCGGCGCCGAGGAGCTCGCCGACCGTCCCGGCGGACTTCGTGAGGAGCTCGCCGACGAACGCCTCGGTCTCGCGCTCCAGCGACGGCCTGATCTCGTCGAAGCCGGGGTAGACGTTCGAGTCCTTCGCCGTGGCGGCGATCCGGTCGATGCCGAGCCACTCGCGGACGACCCGCACGATGCGCTCGCGCGCCGCCGACGTCTGGAGCAGCCGGCGCACCTCGATCTCCCGGCCCTCGGGGGTCGAGAGCGCGCCGGACCGGGCGGCCTCGAGCAGCACGTCGTCGGGTGGGCCGGCGGTGATGAGGTACGAGAGGGAGCTCGCGAGCTCGTGGGGCGTGAGGGCCACCGCGGCGCCGCGCGAGCCGTCGCCGAGCTCGGTGAGGTAGAGGAAACCGGCGGACTGGAGGAGCGCGCGCGCGACCAGCTCGACGCCGTCGGCGTACGTCGCGCCCTTCGCGCCGACGCGGTAGACCGTGAGCAGCGCATCGGCCTCGGCCGCGTCGAGCGGGCGGCGGTAGGCGCGCTCCCCGAACGACGCGATGAACGTCGCGGCGCAGCCCTCCGCCTGGCCGACCGGATCGGCGCACGGGGCGAGCTCCGCGAGCTTGCCCTTCACCTCCGCGGCGAGCGCCTCCGCCGACGCGGCGAGCTGCTTCGCCACCACGCCGTCCACGCGCTGCGCGTCGTTCACCGTGAAGCCGTCCTGCCGCGAGTCCGGCGCGAAGGCCTCGCTCGGCCGCCGGCTGGTCCCCGTGAGCGCCCGCACCGAGGTGTCGTATTCCGCGTTGGTCAGGCGGCGAATGCGCGCGGGCAGGAGCGCCGTGCTCTCGGTCCCATCCGGCAGCGTGACCTCGCCGCCGCCGTTGTCGTCGTCATCGGGCCGCGTGCCGTCAGGGTTCCCGAGCTCCCCCAGACAGCCGGCGATACCCACGGTCGCCAGGATCAGCGCGACCCCATAAGCACCATAAGCATAGAGTCGAAGCATCCAGCGATTATGCCGCATGAGCAGCCTCAGCGGCAATCGCTTGCGTCCTCGCTACATTTTTACGAGGGCAATGGATCCCACGCGGCGCCGCAGCGCGCTGGAGGTGGGTGTGCGGTGCGCGCTTGCGGCGCGCGTGGCCCTGGGGCGCTCAGCGCCGCCGCGTGCGCGCGGGTGGGAGAAAAGGCACCCGGTCCTTCGGATCGATCTCCACCGACAGGCGTTGCCCTGCGCAGAAAGGACACTTGCCCTCCGAGGTCCAGTCCTCGTCCTTGAGGCCGAACCGCTTGAGCTGCTCGATCTCCCACGCGCGCGCCTCGGGCGAGAGCGGCGCGACACAGACGTGTTGCTGTTCCGTGGAGCGAGTCGTCATGGACGGTCCCGTTCGGTTGCGCTCCGGAGAGCGAATCCGGGATCTATCGCGCGTCGCCCGGCGGCGCCCGCGAAATCTGGCCGCCCGGCGGCCTGCCCGCGCCCTCGCGGAGGCGCTCGGCCACCTCGCTGCGGCGCAGCTTGCCGCTCGTCGTCTTGGGCAGCTCGCCCGGCGGGACCAGCACCACCTGATCGACGGTGACGCCGTTCGACCGCAACGATTCCCTCACACGCTCCGCAAGGGCGGCGTGCTCGGAGGCGTCGGCGCGTGTCTCGGCGACCACGTAGACCGCCTCGGTCTGGCGCTCCTCGAGATAGAGCCCGACCGCGACCACACACCCGGCCCGGACGCCCTCGACCCGGGCCGCGATCTCCTCGATCACGGCGGGGATCATGGTGTGCCCGCCCTTGATGATGACCTCCTTCTTCCGCCCGGTGACGAACAACGTGCCTTGCTCGAGGAACCCGAGATCGCCCGTGCGCAGCCACCCGTCCACGAGCACCTCGGCCGTCGCCTCGGGGTCGTCGAAATACCCCTCCATCGCGGTCGCGGAGCGCACCTCGATCTCCCCCACCGTGCGCTCGGGGACGGGGCGACGCGCGGCGTCCACGACGCGGATCTCCGTGTGCGGGATCGGCCTGCCCACGCCGCAGAGCTCCAGGGCGAGCGGGCCGGGCGCGGCCTGCTCGACGCGGCCCTCGCGCTCGAGCAGGCCGCGATCGACGGTGAGCACACGCGGCGGCGCGAGGAGCTCGGGGAAGGTCACGGCGACCGTCGCCTCCGCCAGGCCATAGACCGGGAAGAACGCCTCGAGGCGGAAGCCGCAGGGCGCAAACGCGTCGGCGAAGCGGCGGAGCAAGGCGGGGGAGATCGGCTCGGCGCCGATCATCGCGCAGCGCCAGGCGCCGAGATCCAAACCCGCCTCGGCGGCGCGGCGGGCGAGCCCGATGCAGATGGCGTACGCGCTCGGCGGCCCCAGCGAGATGACGCCGCGGATGCGCGACATGTCCGCGAGCCACGAGAACGGCCGCGTCCGGAACTCGAGCGGCGAGAGCATGTGCACGGGGAAGTCGTTGAAGAGCGGGAAGAGCAGGCCGCCGAGCAGCCCCATGTCGTGGTGGAGCGGCAGCCACGACACGCCCCCCGCGCCCTCGCCGCGCACCGGGAGCCGCTCGCTCATGGCGGCGAGGTGCAGCATCAGCCGTTCGTGCGGGATGACCACGCCGCGCGGGTGCCCGGTGCTGCCGCTCGTCAGCTGGATCAGCGCCGGGCCGGGCGCGGCGTCGGGGTCGGGCAGCGCGCCCGCGGGCGGCGCGGCGAGCAGCGGCTCGGCGGCGAGCAGCACGAGGTCGCCCGCGCCGCCGTCGCCTGCGCCGTCGCCCTGGCCCAGCGCGAAGCCGAGGAGCGCGGACGAGACGACGAGCGCGCGCGCCGACGCGGGCGGCCGTGCGCCGGAGCTCGCCGAGGAACGCCGCGACGTCGGTGAGCCGGTACGGCACGCCGACCTGGATCGGCACCGCGCCGAGCACCCAGACGCCGAAGAGGCACGGCACCGCCACCTCGACGTCCGTGACGAGCAGGAGCACACGATCGCCCGGGCGGACCCCGGCCGCGGCGAGGCCCGAGGCCGCGGCGCACGCGCGGCGCCAGTATTCCGCCCAGGACCACCCGACGAACTCCCCCTCCACCTTGTGGTAGAACCCGGGCCGATCCGGCGTGGCCTCGGCCCGCGCCCGGAGCAGGCCCGCGGCGGTCCGCGCGGCAGGCGCGCGGCTCACGGGGCCCGCCTCGGCTCGGGGGACGGCGCGACGCCGAGGCGCTCGCGGCCGCCGGCCTTCTGCGCCACGATCATGTACTCGAGCGCGGTGCGGCGCGCGAACGAGAGCCGGCCCACGGTCATGTACGTCTGGAGCAGCCGCGAGAAGCCGGGCGCGCGCGCCTCGATCCTGGCGCGGTTCACGCGCACGTTGTCGATCCACCGGGCGACCGTGTGCACGTACGAGCTCGTGAGATCCTCGACCCGCCGGACGTCGAGCCCGGCCTGCTCGATCATCCCGAGCTCCTCGGCGAGCGAGATCAGGCGGCAGTAGCCGAGCGCCTCGACGAAGATGTACTGCGTGGCGGAGCTCTCGCGGTCGCCGCGGGCGCGCGCCGGGAAGTAGCAGTCGGAGATGAGCATCCTGCCGCCCGGGCGCAGCGCGGCGGCGATCTTCCGGTGGATCCGCTCGCGGTTGTGCATGTGCACGATGCTGCCCACGAACAGCACGGCGTCGAGCGACTCGGGCGCGAGGTCGAGGTCCTCGACGTGGGCGAGGTCGATCTGGACCCGGGCCGCGACGCCCGCCCGGTCGGCGCGGCGGAGCGCCTCCTGCCGCTGCTTGTCGCTCAGCGTGACGCCCCGGAAGCTGCCGCCGGTGTGCTCGGCCAGGTAGAGGAGGTTGGAGCCCCAGCCGCACCCGACGTCGAGGACGCGCTCCCCGGGCTGGATGTCGAGCTCGCGGCGGACCCAGTCGAACTTCCGCTCCTGCGCCGTCTCGAGGCTCTCGGCGGGATCGAGGAAGATGCCCGTCGCATAGGCGAGGCGGCTGTCGAGGACCATGGAGAAGATCTCCGGGTCGTTCTCGTAATGGCTGGCGACCTCCCGGCGCTCGTGCTCCCGCTGCTGCTCCGGCGTGCGGGCGGCGGCCTCGCGCTCGGCGCGCGTGCGCGCCGCGATCACGGCGCGCCTCCCCGAACGGCGCCGGCGCCGGGGCGCGCCGCGAGCTGCGCCTGCACGAACGCAATGACGTCGCCGACGGTGTGGATCTGGGCCTGATCCGGCGCGGCGAAATCGGGCGCCACGATCTGGAATCGCTCCTCCAGGGCGACATTGATCTCGATGAGCGCCAGCGAATCGACGCCGAGGCCGTTCTCGAGAGAGAGGTCGGGCGTCACGGCCTCGACGCTCATTCCGCATCGCTGTGCAATGATGGTCCGGATCTCGCGGGCGATCTCGGGATCTCCCGCGTCCGCCGACTTCGGCTGCCCGCTCGGCGCCGCCTCGCTTCTGTTCATCGCGCTCTCCTGCTCGGGGTTCGGCGCGCGCGACCCTCGGCGCGCCAGCGCGATGCACTCCAGCGCCGGCGCCGGTCACGGCCGTCCTGGGCGGGTATCACGCCTGCCCAGCGTCGTCCATAGCCGGACGAGCTCGCTCGTCCGCTGCGCGAGCAGGTCAGTCGCCGAAATCGCCGAGATCGCCGCCGCCGTCATCGCCGCCGCCGTCGTCGGTCCACGGATCGCCGTCGTCGCCGCCCTCGTCGTCGCCGCCGTCGTCCGCCTCGTCGTCGCCGCCGCCGCGATCGGCCGCGTTCAGGACGTCGGGGTTCGCGGCGGCCTCCTGCGCCGTGCCGAGCGTCGCGCCCGCCGGGTTCACCACGAAGATGTGGGGCGGGGAGAGCATGTGCATGAACGACGAGATGAGCATCACGTCGAGCATCATCCCGAGCGGGCTCGGCGGGTAATAGACCATGAACGGGTCGTAGCCCGGGTGCGTGGGGCCGACCGGGTGCGGCGCCGCGCCGTCGCCGTCGGGCGCGTGCACCACGCGGGCGTCGGCGTGGTGCTGCTCCACGCGCGCTTCCGGCATCGCCGCCTTGAGGGCGTCCTCGAGCCGCCCGACGAAGGATTCGAACTGGAGCCGCGCCGCCTCGAACAGCGCCGCGTCCTTGGTGAGGGGCTCGACGCGGCGGCGGTACTCGTCCCCGGACTCGCCGCGGCGCGGCTCGAGGTCCTGCACGCGCCCGCCGATCGAGACGAGCGCGGCCGGCTCGTCCTGGAGGTGCTCGGTGCGGGCCCGCGTCTCGATGACGAGGTGCAGCCCCGCCTCCTCGTGCTCGGCGGCGAACCTGAGCTCGCGAAAGCCGCGCCCGAACAGCGACGCGTGCTCGGACAGCGCGAGCATGAGATCCGGCAGATCGTCCGGCTTGCCGTCGGTGTCCTGGAAGATGACGGTGTCGTCGATGACCAGCGAGAGCGCGTTGCCGACCCCCAGCCGGCCGAGCGCCCGCTTCACCTGATCGACCACGGCGGTGGCCTCGAGCTCGACGCGCATCCGGTCGGTGTCGAGGTCCACCCTGGCGCCGAAGCCTCGCTTGAACTTCTCCCAGACCGTGGGGTTGCGCTGGACGATGCTGCCCTTGAGCGTGATGTGGATCTGTCCGATGAGCCGCATGGGCGCTACTTAGCACCGGCGGCCGCCGGTCGGCGCGTGATCGGCGTGTGGGCGGCGCACGGGCGGCGCGCGGGGAGCGCGGGCGAGGCCCCCCGGCGCGGGCGGGCTACCGGAAGTTGAGCCGCTGCGCGACGCGCTTGTAGGCCTGCTCGACGACGCGGCGGGCGTGGTGGATGGCGCTCGACTGGGGGAACTCGAGGGACGGGGGAGCGCTGTCCCGCTCCTCGGGCGCCGCGTCCGCGAGCCGGCGCGCGAGCCCGCCCACGGTGTCGACCTCGAAGTCCTTCGAGTTCTCCTGCAGGAAGCGGCAGAGGCCGCGGAGCCGCTCCATGTTGAGCCGGTTCGGGTAGCCGCGGCGCGCCGCCGCCGAGTCCAGGAAATAGAACTCGAAGGAGTGGGTGACCAGCGTGACCTCCCGCACCCCGAGGGCGCGGTAGCGCAGCAGGCAGTGCTTGATCTCCTTGAGCGTCACCGCCGTGATCTGGAGGTGCCGGAAGCGCTTCGTCGGCTCGATGAAGTTCGAGACCGGCAGCTCGTATACCCCCTTCTCGGGCGTCTCGAAGAGGCCGAGCCGCGCGCCCGGATACTGCATCTTGCAGTTCTTGGTGAAGTAGCAGGGGTTGTAGTTGCTGCTCAGCACGAGCCCGGCGAGCTTCATCGCCCGCCAGGTGTCGTTGTTCGCGCCGAAGTTGCCGGCGCGGTAGCCGAGCAGCTCGGCCGCCGGGACGCCCGCGCGCACGAGGAGGTCGCGCCCCTCGAGCAAGAGCCGCGCCTGCTCCTCGACCGGGTAGTCGGCGATGTCGTCCGAGACGCGTTGCTCGCCCCGGGTGTGCCAGTCGGCGCGCCGCTGCACGGGGTGCACGTGCAGCTGCACGTCGTGGCCGCGGCCGTGCAGCGCCTGGCACACGCTCGTCAGCCCTTCCATCCCGAAGCTGTACGAGCCGATCGCCTCGACGAAGAACGTCCCGCGCTGACCGCACGCCTCGAGCTCGCGCATGATGAGCTCGATCCCGAGGGGCTCGCGCTGGTTGACGAAGCGGCCCCAGATGCGGAGGTCGTAGCCCATCGCGGGAGACTTGCTGTCGCCCTCGACGCGCTCTTCGGCGCATTCCACATCCACGGTAATGTATACCCGCGTCCTATCGTCAGCCATCGCCAGCTCCTCTCCCAACCCGCTTCTGAAGAATCATCGTGATCGTCGGCGACACGAAGCCCACGTGGAGCCCGATCGGCCTGAGCAGCCAGTTCGCCGCAGAGAAGGCCGCGAGGCGCGGCCCGGTCATCCCCATCTTGGCCTTCAAATCGACGATCAGCCGGCCTTGATCTTGCTTCGAGATGTCCGCGTAGTCGCCGAAGCCGCGCCGGAGCTCCCAGGGGAACACGCTGTGCACCGGCCTGCCGGGGAAGAGCCCGTGCAGGCGGCGAGGCACGTAGTTCATCAGGAAGCGGCGGCTGTGGATGTCGGTCGGCCAGAGGCGGTTGCTCGTGCCCAGGATGACGATGAACCCCCACCGCGCGAGCACCCGGTCGATCTCGCGCTGGACCCCGGGCAGGCGGCCGGGCTCCACGTACTCGAGCACGCTGTTGCAGGAGACGAGCTCGAACGTCTCGTCGGCGAACGGCATGTGGGTCGTGTCGGGGACGTGGGCGACCCGCACCCGCTCCGCCACGCCGTGGCGCTCGACGTTCAGCTGCGTCAGCTCGACGAACCTGGGGTCGACGTCCACCGCGGTCACCTCCGCGCCGAGCGTCGCGAGCACCACCGCGGTCCCGCCGAGGTGGCAGCCGAACTCGAGCACCTTCTTGCCCCGGACCGACGTGAAGAGGTCGTCGTAGGCATGGCGGCTGTGGCGCCACTCCCAGTCGACGTACCCGCCTAGGAACTTGTGGTCCGGGTCCCAGCCGTGGCGCCGCACACACTCGCGGAAGCGGCGGTCGGCGTCCGCGTCCTGGACGGTCGGAGGGGAGAGGGGGCTTGCGCTGGGATCATGCATCGGAGCGGATCACGCGTCGGGCTCCCCCCCCGGCGGACACGGGTGCCCTGTAGATGGCGAAGAGGTAGGGGGAAAACCAGGGGTTCACCTCGCCGGGGACCATCCAGCGCGCAAGCGCCTGGATGGGCGGAACGAGGCGCCAGACGACACGCCGCGCCAGGAGCGGCGCCGCCCTGTCCAGCCAGAAATCGAAGTGGCCGCCGGTGTAACGGGCCTGGACGATCTCGGCGCGGTTGCGGCGGGCGGCGGCCTCGAGGAACGGCACGTTCATGATCCGGGTGTTGTGGCCGTCCAGGTTCCGGCGATCGAACAGCCAGTGGAGCGCCTTCTGCCCGCCGGCGAAGTTCGGCATCGACACCACCACCATGCCCCCCGGCTTCACCATCTCGAAGTGCCGATCGACCACCGCCGCCGCGTCATCGAAGTGCTCGATGAACCCGAAGGAAGCAACGATATCGAATTTTTCGCCCGGGTTCCAGGAGAAGAAGTCCCCCTTCTCGACCTTGCCGAGCCTGATGCCGCGCGCCGTGAGCGCCTGCTCGATGATCGAGGGGTCGCCGGCGTAGTCGAGGCCGTAGGCGGTGAACCCGAGGCGCCCGCAGAACTCGGCGAGGATGCGGCCGGGCGCACAGCCGATCTCGAGGAACGACACGTCCTCTCCGCGCGGCAGGAAGGGAGCGATGTCGTCGTAGAGCTCGAAGCCGCCGCTCAGGTCCGCGGCGCTGAGGTGCTTTTGCCAGTGCTCCTCCCAGTAGTCCTGCGACGTGAGCTGCATGGTCGCCTCCTCGGTAGACGGACGCCACGGACCGCGCCGCCGGCGGGCCTCTCGCGCGGAGCACCCCCCTCACCCGCGGTCGCGCGCAGCCAAGGGCGGCCCGGAGAGCGATCCGTGAACCCTGATCCTAGGAGACCGGGAGGCCCCCACGCAAGCCGGCCCTCCCTCCTCCGCCCCGCGCTCCACGCGCTCCACGCGCTCCACGCCCTGACGCGGCGTGCAGGGCGCGGCGCGGCACACGCGGCGGGCGCGTCGAGCCGCCGCGGCGCCGGGCATCGCGGCGAGAGCTCGCCGGAAGGAGAGGCCTCGCCGGGAGGTTAGGAGGCGGTGCCCTTCTGGAGGCGCTCGAGGAGCAGGCCCTCGAGCGTGGCGAGCGCCTTCGCGAAGCCGTCGATGCCCTCGCTGAGCTTCTCGTTCGCCATCCGGTCGGCCTCGTGCATCGCCCGGAACGTCGCCTCATCCATCGCGATCTTCTCGATGTTCATGCTGCGCGCCGCCTCGGGGTCGAGCTTCCTGGGAAGCTCGCCGCGCGCGGAGGCGAGCTCGGCGAGCAGCTTCGGGGCGATCGTGAGCAGGTCGCAGCCCGCGAGCTCCTTGATCTCGTCGAGGTTCCTGAAGCTCGCGCCCATCACCTCGGTCTTGTAGCCGTGGTGCTTGTAGTAGTTGTAGATGCGCGTGACCGAGACGACGCCCGGGTCCTCGGCCGGCGCGTAGCTCTTGCGGCCCGTGTCCTTCAGGTACCAGTCGAGGATGCGCCCGACGAACGGCGAGATGAGCGTCGCGCCCGCCTCGGCGCACGCGATGGCCTGGTGCAGCCCGAAGAGCAGCGTCAGGTTGCAGTGGATCCCCTCCTTCTCGAGGATCTCCGCGGCGCGGATGCCCTCCCAGGTCGAGGCGATCTTGATGAGGACGCGCTCGCGCGAGGCGCCGGCCTCCTCGTAGAGGCGGATGATGCGGCGGCCCTTCTCGACCGTCGCCTGGGTGTCGTAGGAGAGGCGCGCGTCGACCTCGGTCGACACCCGGCCCGGGACGATCGCGAGGATGCGCAGGCCGAAATCGACGGCGAGCCGGTCGAAGGCGAGGTTGACGACCGCGGCCGGGTCGCTGCCCTGGCCCGCCTCCTTCCGGGCCCACGCGAGGGCGCCGCCCACGATGTCGGCGTACTCGGACATCTGGGCCGCCGCCGTGATGAGCGACGGGTTCGTCGTCGCGTCTTGCGGGCGGTACTTCTCGATCGAGTTGATGTCGCCGGTGTCGGCGACGACCACGGTGTACGCCTTGAGGCGCTCCAGCAGGTTCTGGTCCATGGCGGCCATTGTACGGGCTGCCAGGCAGGACGCTTCAAAGCTTTCGTGACCCCCCCTGGCGCCGCCGCGCCTCTCCGCTGGCTGCACGGCCGGCGGTGGCCTATGGACACCGGCCTGTGGAGCACCCCCCGAGCTCTGTTGCGCAGCGCGTCCTCTCCGCCTACGACGACCGCCTGGCCGTGCTGCGCGCGGAGGCGAGCGCCCTCGAGCGCCGGTCGAGGGCGTTCTCGCTGCTGCGCGGGGTGACCTTCGTGGCCGCGGCCGTGGGCGGGGGGTTCGCGCTCTTCGGCGAGGCGCCGCGCACGGTCGCGTACGCTGCCGGGGCGGTGGCCGTGGTGTTCCTCGGGTTGCTGGTCGCGCACGCGCGCCTCGTCACCCGGATGACGGAGCTCGAGCAGCGGATCGGGCTCTACGTGCGGGGGAAGCGGCGCGTCGCCGGCGACATCGCCGATTTCCCGGAGCAGGGCGAGCGCTTCGCCGAGGCGGACCACGACTACGCGGGGGATCTCGACGTCTTCGGGCAGGCGTCGCTGTTCCAGCTGCTCGACGTCGCCCAGACCGGCGAGGGCGAGGCCACGCTGGCGGGCTGGCTGACGGCGCCGGCGTCGGCGGCCGACGTGGCGGCGCGGCAGGAGGCGGTGCGCGAGCTCGCCGGCCTCGCCGCGTTCCGGGAAGAGCTCGCCGTGGTGGGGATGCAGGCGGGCGCGCGCGGGCGCGAGGCCGGTCCGCTCATCGCGTGGGCCGAGGCGCCGCCGGCGCTGATCGGGCCGGAGGGGCGCACCGCCGGCGGTGCCCGCGTGAGGGCGCTCGTGACCGCGGCGAAGGTGCTGGTGCCGCTGACGCTGGCGGCGCTCGCGGCGCCGCGGTTCATCCCCGCGGAGACGCTCGGCCTCCTGCGCCACGTGTGGCTCGTCCCGTTCGGGCTCCAGATCCTCGTGCTGGTCGCGCTGCGGCCGGCGATCGAGCCGATCCTCACCGTGGCGTCGTCGCGCGAGGCGCCGTTCGCGCGGTACCGGCCGATCCTCGCCTGCATCGAGCAGCAGGCGTTCTCGTCGGCGCGCCTCGGGGCGCTCCGGGCGGCGCTCGTGGGGCCGACCGGGGCGCTCGCGTCGCGGGAGATGACGGCGCTCGAGACGCGGGTGGGCTACTCCGATCTGCGCCACAGCGGGCTGATCCACCTCGTCGCCGACCTCTTCCTGCTCTGGGACGTGTGGTGCGCGCTCGCCCTCGAGCGGTGGAAGCTGCGCGCGGGCCGGCACGTGCAGGTGTGGATGCGGGCGCTCGGCGAGGTCGAGGCGCTGGCGAGCCTCGCGACGTTCGCGCACGAGAACCCGGACTACGCCTACCCGGCGGTGACGGACGGCGAGCCCCGCTTCGAGGCGACCGGGCTCGGCCACCCGCTCCTGCCGCGCGACCGCCGGGTGACGAACGACGTGGCGCTGCGGGGCGCGGGCGCGGCGCTGCTCGTGACGGGCTCGAACATGTCGGGCAAGAGCACGCTGCTGCGCGCGATCGGCGTGAACGCCGTGCTCGCCCTCGCGGGCGCGCCGGTCTGCGCGTCGTCGCTCGCGCTGTCGCCGGTCCGCGTCCGGACGAGCATGCGGATCAAGGACTCGCTCGAGCACGGGGTCTCGCACTTCTACGCCGAGCTCACCCGCCTGAAGCGCGTCGTCGACGGCGCGAACGCGGGCGAGCGGGTGCTGTTCCTGCTCGACGAGATCCTCCACGGC
Source organism: Sorangium cellulosum (assembly GCF_002950945.1). Lineage (GTDB taxonomy): Bacteria > Myxococcota_A > Polyangia > Polyangiales > Polyangiaceae > Sorangium > Sorangium cellulosum_E. Next base: position 2,638,612 of record NZ_CP012673.1, on the reverse strand, counting down.
ACGAACGCGCGGGAGCGCCAGATCGGGGCCAGGGCGGTCGTGCGGCACCTCGTGGAGCGCGGGGCCATCGGCGCGGTGTCGTCCCACGACATGGGCCTCTCCGTGCTGGAGCAGGAGACCTCCGGCCGCGTGCGCAACATGCACTTCGAGGAGCTCGTGATCGAGGACAAGATGAGCTTCGACTACAAGCTGAAGGCCGGCGTGGTGACGACCGCGAACGCGCTCCGCCTGATGAAGATCGTCGGGATCGACGTCGACTTCTCGGACAGCGAGCCCGCGCCGGCGCAGGGCGCGGCGGCGGCGCAGGGCGCGGCGGCGGCGGTGGGGCCGGAGTAGCGGCGGACCTCGCGAAGCGGATCCTCGTGCTGGAGCAGACGCCGGCCTAGACGCTGCGCGGCGCGACGCGGATGGCCTCCTCCGCGAACGCCGCGATCCTGTCGGCGAAGCGGCGCGGGTCGTCGACCTGCGGGCAGTGGCCGATCCCCTCGGGCTCCTCGATCGTGGCGTGCGGCGGCAGGTGCCGCCGGTAGTACTCGAGGTTGGCGCTCGGCATCAGGCGATCCGAGCGGCCCCAGACGAGCAGGATCGGCATCGCGAGGGAGCCGAGCTGCTCGGGCGTGAACGCGTGCTCGCACCGGGCCGAGCGCGTGAACGAGAGGATGGCCTCGCGCGAGAACATCCGCACGACGTCGTCGGCGACCAGCGGCGTGAACCAGGGGACCCGGTGGTAGAGGCGCGCGAAGAACGAGCGCGCGTCGGCCCGCGACTGGAGCTTGAACACCCCGAGCAGCTGCTCGAGCTCGGTCGGCTCCATGCACGCGCCGGCCGGCGACGCGAGCACCAGCCCGCGCACGCGGCCCGGGGAGCTCAGCGCGTAGCCCACCGCGACCGCGCCGCCGAGGGAGTTGCCGACGACCACGGCGGGCTCGTCGAGCTCGCGGTCGAGCAGCTCGTTCATGGCCGTGGAGAGGCACTCCGGCGTGAGCGCACACGGCGGCGCGGCGCTCCACCCGTGCCCCGGCGCCTCGGCGGCGATGACGCGGCGGGCGCGCCGCCTCAGGCGCTGCAGCACGGGCGCATACGGGAGCGCCGAGGAGCCGATGCCGTGGAGCAGGACGATCGTCGGGAGCGGGCCTGTGCCCGCACCATCGTAGAGGTGCAGCCGGCAGACCGACGTGTCGACCCAGCGGCTCTGCACCCCGACCCGGTTCAATGCCGTCCTGGCGACACGCTCGGCGAGCGGGAGGATGCCCATGCCCGGGCATAGCAGATGGACCGTCGCCGGGGAGGCGGAAGCGGCGGGGAGCGCGCGCCCCGCCGCGCGATTTCCGTTGAGCTCCACGTGGATCCGCGCCACACCTCCTCCGGTGCGCTCGCTGCTCCTCGCCGCCGCCCTCACCCTGGCCGCGTGCTCGCGGCCCGACCCGCCGACGCTGCGCCCCGAGCTCGCCGCGGTGACCGCCATCACCGCGCGTGGCATCGATCTCCGGGTTCAGCTCCAAGTCTACAACCCGAATGGCATCGATCTCTCCACGCGCTCGCTCAAGGCGAACGTGCTGCTCGACGGCAAACACGACGTCGGCACCGTCACCGTGCCCGCTCCGCTCAAGCTGGCCTCGAAGCAGTGGACCCGCCTCGATGTGCCGCTCTCGGTGAAGTGGCAAGATCTCACCAGCATCGCCGCCCTGACGGCGCAGCGCCGGGGAGTCCCGTATCAGGTCGACGGCACGGTCGCGATCGGCGGGGAGACGCTCAACGTGGATGTGCCCTTTCGGCTCACGGGGACGATCACGCACGAACAGCTGATCCAGGCGGTCCAGAACTCGCTGCCGGGGCTGCCCCTGCCGGGGCTGCCCTGAAGAGGGCCGCTCCGCGGCCCTGAAGAGGGCCGCTCCGCGGGTGAGCCGCCTCGGGCCGCATCTCCGCCTCTCGGACATCAGCGCGAGTCGCCCGCGCCCCTCCGCGCTTGCAGCCTGCGCCGGGCGCTCCGGCGCTGCCTTCATTCCCCTCTGCAGCTTGCGCAGGATCGAGTTCTGCAATATGTGAGCTCGGTCCCGAACGGCTGACCGGGCTCGGATCTGCCCGGCAAGGTTAAACCCGCCCAGCGCTGGGCTTTCCGCAACACTTTCCTCAACGAAGGAGTGCTCCGATGCCTGTCGACGTGAAATACACCACCCAAGCCACTGCCAACGGGGGCCGCGACGGCCGCGCCACGACCGCGGACGGCAAGCTCGACGTCAAGCTCTCGACGCCGAAGGAGCTCGGCGGCGCCGGCGGAGACGGGAACAACCCGGAGCAGCTGTTCGCCGCGGGGTACGCGGCCTGCTTCCTGGGAGCCATGAAGTTCGTGGCGGGCCAGGAGAAGATCCGGGTGCCGGCCGAGACCACCGTGACGGCGACCGTCGGAATCGGACCACGCTCGGAGGGCGGGTTCGGCATCGACGTCGGCCTGCGCATCTCGCTGCCTGGCGTGGAGCGGGCGCAAGCCGAGCAGCTGGTCGAGAAGGCGCACCAGGTTTGCCCCTACTCGAACGCCACGCGCAACAACGTGCCAGTCCGGCTCGAGATCGCCTGATCGATCCCACGGGCGCTCTCCGCCGATCACGTCGGAGCGCGCCGGGGCTGCCCGGCGCGCCGCCGTGCCCTCCCCGCCCCTCGCCGCGCGCACAGGCTCACTCGGAACGACCAGGTACCCTGGTGTCCTCCCTCTCCTCCCAGAGGCGCCGCAGGGTCACGCGCGCTGGAGCCTTCGGAGCCTGTGTGAGGTGCGGCCCTGTGGCCTGCGGCCCTGTGGAGCGCCCTGTCGCCTGCGGAGCGCCTTGTCGCCTGCGGAGCGCCTTGTCGATCAAGTCGACGCTCAGCGCCGGAGCTGGTACCGCTAGACGGTATCATGACGCAAGCATGGCAGCTCGACGAGCTCGGCCGTTTCTTCGAGCTGTCCGTGGATCTGGTGGGCATCGCTGGCTTTGACGGCCATTTCAAGCGCGTCGGCCAGGCCTGGGAGCGGACGCTCGGTTACTCGCGCGAAGAGCTCCTCTCCAGGCCCTTCCTCGACTTCGTCCATCCTGACGATCGAGAGCGCACCCTCGCGGAGTCGGCGCACGCGTTCGCCGGCACCGGCAGCGTCACGTTCACGAACCGTTACCGGTGCCGCGACGGCTCCTATCGATGGATCGAGTGGAACTCGTCCGCCAACCAGGAGGCGCAGGTCGTCTATTTCGTCGCGCGCGACATCACGGATCGCAAGCGCGCCGAGGAGGCGCTGATCGCGGCCGAGGCCCGGTTCCGGGCGGCGATCGACGGCAGCCTGGACATCTTCGTCGTGCTCCGGCGCGCGCCGGGCGAGGGCGGGGCGGACGGGGACTTCGTGTTCACCGAGGCCAACACCAAGCTGGTCGAGATACTCTCGACGCCGCGCGAGGCGATCATCGGCCGGACGATCGACGAGGTCACGCCGGAGGCCCCCGCGCTCGGCCTCGTGGCGCTCCTCGATCGCGCCCTCCGGAACCGCGAGCGGCTGCTCGAGGAGCGGGAGGTCCGCGCGCCGGACGGCAAGGGCATCTGGATACAATACCAGATCATCCCACTGAACGACGACAGCGTCGCGGTCACGACCAAGGACATCACGCCGTTCAGGCAGCTGGAGGGCGAGCTCAGGGAGGCGCTCCAGCGCCGGGAGGTCTACGCGGAGGAACTCGCGCAGAAGAACCGGATGCTCGCGGAGGAGAACGCCGAGCGCGAGCGCGCCGAGGCGCTCCTCCGGCAGCAGCAGGACACGATGATCGCCATGTCCACGCCCATCATCCAGGCGTGGGAGGGGGTCCTCGTGCTGCCGGTCATCGGGACCGTGGAGACCGCGAGGGCGGCGCAGATCATGGAGCGCCTCCTCCCCGAGATCGTGCGGACGCAGGCCCGCTTCGCCGTCCTCGACCTGACCGGCGTCAGCGCGGTGGACGCCGCGACCGTGGCCCACCTGCTCGCCGTGGTGCGCGCTGCGAGCCTGCTCGGCAGCAGGTGCCTCGTCTCGGGGATCTCGCCGGCGATCGCCCGGACCATGACGGAGATCGGCGGCGCCGAGGGGGCGTTCATGACCTTCGGCCTGCTCCAGAACGCCCTGCGTTACGCGCTCTCCCGCTGCGGCGACGGCGCCGCGCGCTGACGCGGCGCGCCGGGGTTGTCCCGCGGCCGCGGGGCGGATAGTCCTCCGGTATGTCCGGCGGCCTGATGCACCACGGCGACGGCGGCGGCGCCGTCGCGCGCTGCGTGCGCTGCGGCGCCGAGGCGGCGGGCCCGTGCGCGCGCTGCCACGCGCCGGTGTGCGGCGACTGCTGCGTGCTCACCGAGGGCGGCGCGCGGGTCTGGGCCATCTGCCTCGCCTGCGAGGACCGCGGCGGCCGCTCACTCCGCCGGGGCTGGGCGCTCGTCCTCGGGTGGATCGCGCTCCCGATCGCGGCGCTCGCGCTCGTCGTCGCGCTGCTGGAGTGGCTGCGCCGGGGGTGAGGCCCCCGCGGCGGCGCCCGTCCTCCCGCCGGCGCCGCCGTGCCGCGCCCGCGCCCCTGCCCCGCGTTGCGGGCGCGCCGCGCGGCTGGCTACCATACTCGCCGCCACACCGGAGACCGGAGGAGCCATGTTCAGCGTGAAGGAAATCGACGGCGCGATCCCCACGGTGGAGCTCGCGGACAGCGACGCTGCGAGCCGCGCCGTGATCGCCCCCGCCCGCGGCGGCCTCATGACGGAGCTGTCCCTCGGCGGGCGCGAGCTGCTCTACCTGGATCGGGCCACCTTCGAGGATCGCGCCGCCAACGTGCGCGGCGGCAACCCGGTGCTCTTCCCCTCGCCCGGCAAGCTCACCGGCGACGCCTGGTGCCTGGGCGACGCGCGCGGGCAGATGCGGCAGCACGGCTTCGCGCGCACCCTGCCCTGGTCGCTCGACGGTCACGGGACGCTCGCGCAGGGCGGCGCGACCGCGCGGCTCGGGCTGCGATCGAGCGAGGCGACGCGGGCGCAGTACCCCTGGGACTTCCGCGTCGAGCTCACCTACACGCTGCGCGGCCGCGCGCTCCGCATCGACGTCCGCGTCACCAACGAGTCCGGCGGCGGCGCGCCGCCGATGCCCTTCGGCGTGGGGTTCCACCCGTACTTCGCCGTCGCTCAGGCCGACAAGCGCCGGGCGACCATCGAGACCCGGGCGACACGCGCCTTCGACAACACCTCGAAGCGCGAAGTCCCCTTCACGGGCTTCGACCTGACCCAGCCCGAGGTCGACCTTCACCTGCTCGATCACGGCGCCAGCGAGAGCTCGCTCTCGGTCGAGGGCGCGCCCGGGGTGCGAATCCACGTGCGCGGCTCGCCCGAGTTCACCCGCTGGGTCGTGTGGACCTTGAAGGACAGGGACTTCGTCTGCCTCGAGCCCTGGACCTGCCCCGGCGACGCCCTCAACACCGGCGAGGGCCTCATCCACCTGCCGGCGCAGCAGACCCGGGCGTTGTGGATCGAGATCTCCGCCTGATGTGGGGAAATCTCCGCCGCTTGCCCCGAGCGGACGCCGCGCAGATTTTGTGATGGAAGGGCGCCCGAGGCGCCATTCACCTGACAGGGCGATTCTTTCCGCGGCTCCTCGACGACTGGGCTGCGCGCCGCCGCGGCGTCGGCGAGGAGTGGACCGTGCCGTTCGAGCGCGGCCCGCGGACGGCAGCGCAACTCCGGCTCCCGGGGAGCACTGCGATGGATCAGGGAGGCGGGAGTGCGGGCAGAAACCGGAATTCCAATGGTATTCCCGTCTTTCGTCACCATGAATCGCGCCCGCGCATTCCGCGCGAGGTCGTCCCCGGCGGCCCATGGCGCACGAGGCCTCGACCGCGACATTCATGTCGTGATCGAGCAGCGGTTGCGCCTCGTGCCTGCGTCGATGGTCGGTCTGCTCCGTCTCTCGCGGGGAGAGCCCCGGAGGTGGAGCGGAGGGTGTGAGCGCGGGCGAAGCGCGCCGCGCGGTGAGCGGATGAGGATCCCACGGGTCATGGACTTCCGCTTGCTAGGACTCGTCAGACGACAAATCGTTCAACGGCTGATTCGATGTCGCCGGAGCGCCGGTGCTCCTGGGCGTCGACGGGCCGTCCCCCTGCGAGCGTCGCCTGCTCTCGAAAGGACGAGTGTGCCATGTCCACATCCATCGCCGATCTGGTCGCCTGGCGGGCCGACCGTGTCCCTGCGCTCGGGGTGTTTCTCAAGGACGTCGCCCGCCGGCTGTCCGCCGGCGATCCGGAGGCGTTCTGGGGGTGTGCGCCGGCCTTCGAGGCGCTCGTCCGGTCCGTCGCCGCGCGGGATCTCCTCCGCGCCGAGCTCGATCTCGCCGCGGAGGATCCGCTCTACACCCCGCCGAGCACCGACGCCCTGAGCCTGGTCGATGCGCACGAGTTCGGCCTGCTGCTCGGGCTCGTGCGCCCGGCGGCGGCCGGGGAGCCGCTCCAGAGCCTCCCGGAGCACCTCCAGGTGGGCGTGCTCGGCCCTCTCCGGCTGGCCGTGGACGTCTACGCGGAGGCCCCCGGGCACAGGAACGAGAGCGTCGCCCGGGCGCGTCGCCTCCGCGGCGAGGGCGCGATCTCGCTCGGACCGGGGGAGATCGCCGGGTTTCGCTCGGGCGAGCATGTCGTGCGGTTCGACGGCCCGCCCGAGGGCACGTTGTGCCTCTTCTTCACGTCCGCCGCGGTCCAGCGCCTGCGGTGGGTCTATGACACGAACACGCTGCTCGCCGTGCGCGCGCACGCCGGCCTCCGCGCGGAGCACGCCCCGGCGCGGCGGCGGTCGCACCTGGATCACCGGGAGTCACAGGGCAGCGCCTGGCTCGTATGACCCCGAGGTGACCGGCGGTCGGCCGCGCCGCGAGCTCACGCCGGCGCGGTGGGCTTCGCGGTTGACGGCCCGCTGGAAACGGCGTCGAATCGGCGGATGACTTCTACAGCTCACCTTTCCTCACCTTGCGTGCGCCTCGCGCCGCGCTTGGTTTCCCTGAGCGCCGCCGCGCTGACGTTCGCCGCCGCCGCTGGCGCCTCCGCGGCGCCCGTCTGGACCGGAGACTTCGAGACGGGCGACCTGTCCCAGTGGTCGTACAAGCTGAACGAGCAGAACATCAGCGTGGTGAACACGACGGTCCTGCAGGGCCGGAGCGCCGGGCAGATCCGGCTCACCAACGACGCCACGTGGCCGAACGGCATCAAGCGCGTCGAGCTGCAGCACCGGCCCGCCGACGCGCGCACCGCCGAGGGCGCCGAGACGTACTTCGCCTGGAGCATCTACCTCCCGGAAGCGCTCGCGGCGGACCCGCCGACGCAGATCGGGTACTGGGAGTCCCTCAACACGTATTCCCAGATGATGTCCTTCGAGGTCGTGGGGCGGGACATCAGCTTTGCCACCCGCAAGCCCATGAACAAGGTGCACTGGCAGGGCTCGGGCGCGCTGACGCCGGGCGTGTGGCACCGCATCGCGATGCACATCCAGTGGTCGAAGAACGCGGGCCAGGGCTCCGTCGACGTGTGGTTCGACGGCGAGCAGGTCGTCACCGCGGCCAGCGCGCAGACCCTCAACGACGACAACCCCCACATCACGCAGGTGGGCCTGCTGCGCAACCCGAGCGAGTTCACGGACAGCCCCATCCTCTTCCTCGACGACGCGGTCGAAGGCGACTCGCTCGAGGACATCCGCCCCGGGCTCCCCTCCGGGGAAGGCGGCGGCGGCGGCGCCGGGGGAGCCGGCGGGACCGAGAACACCGGGGGCGCGGGAGGCGAGGCGAGCGGCACCACCGGCACGGGCACGAGCGTCCCCGCCACGTCGACCTCGACCGGCACCGGCACCGCCGCGTCCACCGGCTCGACCGGGCAGGCCAGCTCGACCGGCACGGGCGCCGGAGCGCCAGGCGAGGGCGAGCAGACCGACGAGGGCTGCAGCTGCCGCGCCGTCGGCTCGCCCGGGGCGCCCGCGCCCGGGGCGCTCGCAGGCCTGGTCATCGCGCTCGCGTTCGCGCGGCGGCGCCCGCGCCGCTGACCGGCGCCCCCGCCCTCAGGATCGGGACAACCCGATCAACAAAATCAATTCATGGATCAATTTTTATAAAGCCAACCTTGACATTGTTGATGGATGGTCGATATTAAGACCATCCCGTGTCAAGATTTGTCGTCCGGTGCCCGAGCTGTGACAGCGAGCTGCGTGCGACGCGGCTCGGCTGCCAGACCTGCGGGACCCACCTCGATGGGCAGTTCGAGATCCCCCCGTTGCTCCAGCTCTCGCCGGAGGATCTCGCCTTCGTGACCGCGTTCGTGCGCGCGTCGGGGAGCTTGAAGGCGATGGCTCAGCACCTTCAGATCAGCTACCCGACCGTGCGCAACCGGCTGGATGAGGTGATCGCCCGGCTGGAGGCGCTCGAGCAGGGGGTTCAGCGGCGCCGGCACGAGATATTGGATGCGCTCGAGAATGGGCGTCTCTCGGCCAGAGAGGCGGAAGAGGCGCTGCGAAAGGTGGGTTTATGACCATGGCGACGCCCGATGAACGCGTGCGCGCGCTCGTGCGCGACAACGTCCTCAAGCCTGCGGAGGGCGAGCGGCTGCTCGCCACGATGTCGCCGCGCCCCGCCCGGCGAGGGTGGCAGCTTGCTCTCAATCCCTTCGAGCGCTTCGGCGGGGGGCTCGCGGCGGCGGCGGGGCTCGGCGTCGCCGCGCTGAGCGTCGCGATCACGCGGCTCAGCGTCCGGTTCGATGGCTTCCTCGATCTGCACGCGACGTCGCAGGCCATCTCGTTCCCGGCGGCGCTCCTCGAGCAGATCGTCGTGTGGCCCTTGCCCGCCCTGCTCTTCTGGGCCTACGCGCGGCTCTTGCGGCGCGACGTGCGGTTCATCGACTTCCTCGGCATGACCGGGCTCGCGCGCGCGCCGCTCGCGCTCTCGGGTCTCTTGCTCGGCCTGCTCGCCGCCCCGGTCCCGGCGACGACCCCGGCGGCCTTGCCCAGCTTCACGCCCGGCCTCGTGGTCGCGCTGCTCGCCGGGGTCCTCTGCGTCGTGTGGTTTCTGACGCTGCTTTACCAGGCCTTCAAGAGCGCCTCCGGGCTCCGCGGCGCTGCCCTGATCGCCGGGTTCGTCGGCCTCGTGATCGCCTCGGAGGTCGTCTCGAAGGTCGCGCTCCTGCGCCTCGGCTGAGCGCTCGCCGGCGCGCTGGTCGCCTCGCGCGGCGCGCGCCGACTTCGCATCTTCGTCTTCATCGGTGGCAGGCCGCGAGCGCAGCGATGCGCTCTGGCGGCGCCCCACGTCTCCATCGTCTCCATCCTCGATTCTCTTCACGGAGGGCTCGTGATGTCGTTGCGATCCTGGTTCATGCGTTCGGCGAGAGGCGCTCTCGTCGCTCTTCCCTGTGTGGCCGCGCTGGCGTGGTCGCCCTTCGCCGCCGGCTGCGGCGGCGTGGACGGCGGCGACGGGGAGCCGCACGCGAGCGATCCGCTCCCGGGCGATGGAGGGCAACCTCCACCGGTGGACGGCCCGCCGTGCCCGGAGGCGGCCAGCGTCGAGGTCACGGTCGAGAACACGCGCGGCGCGCTCGCGGGGACGCTCGAGGTGCCGGGCGGATGTGGACCGTTCCCTGCGGTCGTGATCATTCCCGGCTCCGGGCCGACCGACCGGGAGGGGAACTCCGCGGGCGCAGGCATCGGCGCGGGCGCGTACCGGCTGCTGGCGGAGGGGCTTCGGGACAGGGGGATCGCGTCGATCCGCTACGACAAGGCCGGCGTCGGGGGGAGCGTCGCCGCGGCGCCGCCGGACGCGCGGGAGTTCCGCTTCGAGATGGGGGCCGACGACGCGGGTCTCTGGGTGAAGAGGCTCCGCGAGGACGGGCGGTTCGCGAGGATCGCGGTGGTGGGGCACAGCGAGGGATCGCTGCTCGGGATGCTGGTCGCGAAGGAGGTCGAGATCGAGGGGTACATCTCGATCGCGGGCGCGGGGCGGCCGATTGGCGAGGTGCTGCGCGAGCAGCTCGAGAGGGGGATCCCGGACGGGGAGCTGCGGGAGGCGGCGTATGGGATCATCGAGGCGCTCGAGGGCGGGGAGCTCGTGGAGGAGGTTCCGTCAGCGCTCGTGGAGCTGTTTCACCCGAGCGTGCAGCCTTACTTGATCTCGTGGATGGCGTATGATCCTGCGGTCGAGATCAAGGGGGTGGAGGCGCCGGTCGTCATCGTGCAAGGGACGACGGATATCCAGGTCGCGGTGGAGGACGCCGAGCGGCTCGCGGGGGCGCGGGGGGATGCGGAGCTCGTCCTGATCGAGGGGATGAACCATGTGCTCAAGGAGGCCGCGCTGGAGAGGGCGGCGCAGGAGAAGGCGTACCGCGATCCGGGGCTTCCCGTCGTGCCGCGGGTGTTCGAGGTGATCGAGGGATTTCTGTCGGCGCGGTGAGGTTTGCCGTCGGGCCGCCCCCCCGGAAGATGACTCGCGAACTGTAGCCGGACCGCCGGCTCCCCCGGCCGTTCGCCCCCGTCTTTCGTCTTTCGTCTTTCGTCTTTCGTCTTTCGTCTTTCGTCTTTCGTCTCTCGTGATCGTCCTCGTGATCGTGATCGTGATCGTGATCACTTGTGTTGTCACGCGTCCGCACAGCGTACGTCCGCCAGGTCGCCGCACTCCATCGTTGCGCCTTCACGCCGAACACAATGCAAATGCGTGCTCGGCTTGCGCTCGCCAGCTTCCGTGAGCTCTCTTCGATGTTCGGAGTCATCGAGACGGCCACCGTGCCAGATCGATCACGATCACGATCACGAGGACGATCACGAGAGACGAAAGACGAGAGACGAGAGACGAGAGACGAAAGACGAGAGACGAGAGACGGAGGTGCTTCTTGCCCGCTCGGGCCCGACCTCTTTGACGATCTCAAAAGCACGCCGTGCTCTTGACAAATCTCGCGCCCGCGAGGCGCCGCCTTACGTCATTCGTAATGACGCGCTTCCAGCGTATTGCCGTCCGGATCCTGAAAGTAGAACCAATGATCGGTGAACCCCCGCGCCCCGAACGACGGATTCTCCACCGTGTGCATCGCGACGTTCGCCGCGGCGAGCCGGGCGGCCAGCGCGTCGAACTCTCCCCGCGTCATCGCGAAGCAGACGTGGTTGATGGGCTTCCCGGCGGCGGACGGCTTCTCCTCGCCGGTGTACGAGCGGAGGAACTGGGCGGAGCTGACGGGCATCAGGTCGAAGATCGACGCCTCGGAGAGGCGAACGCTCGGAAAGGGAGCCTTTCCCGCCCGGAACTCCTCGACCCGGACGCCGGCGAGCCCGACCACCTGGGTATAGAAGTCGAGCGCGCGGAGAGGATCCTCGACCCAGAGAACGACATGATCGATGTGCAGTGCCATGGTGAGCAGGAGAGTACCGCGGCGGCTACCACGCCGGCCACCCTGGAGTTCCTCCCGGGCGGCAACCGCGGCCCCCACCCCGGACGCCAGCCCCGGCGTCCACAGGGCCGAGCCGGCGCCGAACGCGGCGACGGACGGCCCCGCCGGCGCGCCGTCGTGTTATGAAGACCGGAGCGCGAAACGCGCCTCTCGCCTCGGAGGATCCCATGGCGGTACGACATCTCGCACGACGAGCCCTCGCCGGGGCGCTGGTATCCGTGACCCTTGTGGGAGCCTCCGGGTGCGGCAGAGACACATCGCCAGCGCCCGGCGAATCCCAGACCGGCACAGGCGGCACGGGCGGCGCGGACGGGTCCGAGGACGCGGTGCCGACGCCCTCTTACGCGGATCCCTACACGATCGCGGCGTTCGAACGGGTCCGGATCACGAGCGACTCGAGCCAGCCGAACTTCCAGCGGGCGGACGCGGACATCGACCTCCATGACGGGCCGTTCGCGAGCGTGAAGCTCGTCGTCGATCTCGAGACCACGTGTTACCCGTTCGAGACGTGGCAGGACAACCCTCCACCGGAAGGCGAGAACTGGCCCGCGGACTGCGACGCGTTCGATCGCAACTTCGAGCTATCGCTCGACGACCCCGACGATCCTGCGGCGGATCCCCCCGGGATCGAGCTCGTTCGCGCGATCACGCCGTTCGGGGGGCCGCTCCACCTGGAGGTGGATCTCACCGACGTCGCCAACGGGCTCCCCGCGGGCAAGCACCGGCTGAGGGCGGTCATCCCGACCTGGTCCGACGCGAACGGCGAGGTGAGCGGCTCGAACGGAGGCTGGAACGTGAGCGCGGTCGTCGAGGTGGTGCCCGGACCTGCGCCGCGAAAGGTGCTCGCGGTGATCCCGCTGTTCAACGGCTCGCAGACGGCGGCGGACGCGCCGGGGCCACTCGCCGTGGAGGTGCCCGAGGGGACGGTGAGCTCGCGCCTGGAGTACCGGGTCACCGGACACGGCGGCGGCGAGATCGGGTCGGGGTGCATCGGGCCCGCGGAGGAGTTTTGCAAGAGGAACCATGTCATCCGGGTGGACGGCGCAGAGCTCGCGACGCTCCTGCCCTGGCGCACGGACTGCGAGAAGCTCTGCACGCTCACCCACTACGGCCCGGAGAACGACGGCTTCGATTACTGCCTCGAGAACCCGTGCGGCGCGATCTCGAGCGTGAGGGCGTCCCGCGCGAACTGGTGCCCGGGGAGCGAATCGCCGCCGTTCACCTGGGACGCGGACGCGCTGCGCACGCCGGGGAGCCACACCTTCGAGTGGGAGATCTCCACGGTCGCAGAGGGCGGGCAGTGGAGGATCTCGGCGGTCTATCTCGCGTTCGGCGATCAGCAACCCTGACGTCCCTGCCCGCGCGGCCGCACGACGGCGCGACCGCACGGCAGTGGGCGTGGGCTCACCCCCGGAAGAAGCCGCGCAGCGAGCGCGCCACGACCTCGGGCCGCTGCAGCGTGACCCAGTGGGTCACCCCGGGGATCTTCCGGATGTGGAGGTCGCGAACGTAACGGTGCAGCCGGTCGAGACCGTTCTGCAGCAAGTAACGGTCTCCCTCGCCCCAGAGCACAAGGACCGGGACCTCCACGCCGTAACGATCCGGCCCGATCCCGAGGCGCTCCAGCACGTTGCTCGGGCGCTCCACCACCTTCCCGGGAGGCGGAGGCCCGATCTCGGCGGCCCTGTAATAGTTGAGCCCGGCTGCAATCGCCCCGGGCTGCCTCCAGGCCGCGAGCCACTCCTCGACCTGGTCGTCCGGGAGCTTCGCCCCGTGGGCCCGCGCGTCCTCGAAGACCACCGCGCGCAGGGACGCGAAGTCGTCGTGGGCCATCGCCACCTCGGTTCCGGGCGCGCGGAACTGCAGCATGTACTGGCTCGCCTGCTGCTGCTCGGGGTCGCTGCGCAGCGCCTCGTTGAACAGGTGCGGATGGGTGATGTTGATGGTGGCGAAACGCTCGACGTACTCCGGATGCCGCAGGAGGAAACACCACGCCACGAGGCCGCCCCAGTCCTGGGCCACGAGGCGGACCTTCCGCACGCCCAGGTGATCGAGCAGGCCCTTCACGTCGCCGACGAGGTGCTCGATCCCATACGCGTCCACCTCCTCGGGGCGCGACGTGAGGTTGTACCCGCGCAGGTCGGGCGCGATGGTCCGGTGATCGCGGGAGAGATCCTCGATCACCGATCGCCATACTCCCCAGTACTCCGGGAAGCCGTGCAGGAAGAGGACGGGCTCGCCCTCCCCCGCGGTGACGTAGTGCATCCGTATCTGGCCGAGATCGGCGTGATGGTGCTGGATCAAAGGCTCCTCCTCGCGCTGTGCGCGGACGACGGTACCACGGGCCGGCGGGCGACGGCCGGCTCAGACCCGCGACGTCTCCTCGAGCTCCTTGCCGCGCGTCTCCGGGAGCAGCCACAGGATGAGCGCCAGCGCGATCAGCGGGAACACCGCCGTCGTCGACACGGCCCTGCCCCAGCCCACCCGCTCCGCCGCGACGCCGAGGCCGATCGGCGACAGGATGTACGTGATCCGGCCGAGCAGGTTGTTGGACCAGGCGACCGCGTCGCTCCGGAGGTGCGTCGGGAACAGCTCGGTCGTGTACGCGTTCAGCACCGGCAAGACGCCGCTCGCGCCGAAGATGGCGAAGATCAGCGCGACCGTGAGCCCGGCCTGCGTCGGGAGCGCGTAGGCGCCGAGCACGCCGGCCGCGGTCACCGTGTAGATGACCACCGCGCCCTTGCGGCGGCCAGCGACGTCGATCAGCTTGCCCGACGCGAAGATGAGCGGCATCGAGACGATCGCGGCGAGCGTGATGCTGGCGCCCACCTCGGCGTCCGTCATCCCGCGCTCCCGGAGCGCGAACGTCTTCCAGAACGTGACCGCGTTCTGCGTGCAGACGTACGTCACGCCCCAGATCAAGGCGAGCTCCAGCATCCGGCGGCGGTGCGCCGACCTCAGGATCTGCGTGAACGGCGGCGCGCCCTCGTGCTGCCGCTCGGCCGCGTGCCGCTCGAACCGCGCCGTCTCGCGCAGGCCGCGCCGGGCCACCGCCATCATCACGAGCGGGACGCCGCCCACGAAATACACGCTGCGCCACCCGAGCGACGTCGAGAGGAGCAGCGGCACGACGCCGGCGCACACGATCGATCCCAGGCTCGAGAACGCCTGGATCACGCCGATCACCATCCCGCGCCGGTCCTTCGGGTACTCCTCGGCCGCGTACACCATGCTGACCGCCCACTCGCCGATCAGGAAGACACGCGCGAGGAGCTGGCAGGCCGCGAACGCGAACACGTTCGGCGCGAGCCCCGTGAGGACCGAGAAGAACGTGTAGCCGGCGATCGTGATCGTGAGCACCCGCCGCCGGCCCCACTGATCCGCCTTGCGGACCAGCACGTAGGCGATCATCGTGCCCACGTTGATGACGCCGACGAGCAGCCCCTCGTCGCTCGCCGAGAGCCCCATCTCCGCGCCGACGTTCGGGAGGATCTGCGTGAGCGCCAGGAAGTCGTAGCCCTCGAAGAACGAGGCCACGCTCAGGAACACGAACAGCCGCCGCTGGTACGGCGTGAACGGCGTCTTCGGTTCGGAGGCGATCGTCACCGCGTCACCTGCTCCCTCTGCCCGAGCGGGCGCTCATAGACACGGTAGCGCCGGTACAGCGCGCACCCGGCCGACTCGACGATGTGGCGCATCGGCATGTTGTCCTCGTGGATCAAGGAGGCCTCCAGCCGCTCGTAGCCGGCCGCCCGCAGGCCGTCGACCACGTGCTGGATGAGCCTCGCGTGGAGGCCCATCGACCGGAACGCCGGCACGACGCCGATCAGCTTGAAGCTCGCCGTCCGGACGCGGCGGAGCGCCCAGGCGACGCGCGCCCAGCCGAGCGGCAAGAGCCGGCCGCGCGCCGCCGCGAACGCCTCGTTCAGCTCCGGGAGGCACGCCGCGAACGCCGCCGGCTGGCCGCGCACCGTCGCGAGCTGGAGCAGGTCGCGGTCCGCGAGCGCGACGAACAGGCGCCCCAGGCTCACGAACTGCGCAGAGGACATCGGGACCACGTCCGGCACCGTGCGGTACGCCTCGGTGAAGACGGCGTGGGCGAGCTCCATGTCGCGCGAGACGCGGCGAAAGGAGACCCGGCGCACCTCGAGGCCGGGGATGTCCACCGACGCCGCCTTGCGGCGCAGCGCCTCGGGGAGCTCGCGGCGGCGCCCCGCGGCGTCGAAGAGCGGCGTGTCGTAGGCGAGCATGTCGAAGCGCTTCGTGAACCCCTCGGCCTCGATGAGCTCGCGGTAGTACGGCGGGTGATGGCCGGCGAGCAGCGGCGGCCGCGAGCCGAACCCCTCGATCAGCAGGCCGACGTCCTCGACGCGCGTCACGTTGCGCGGGCCCCGGAGCGACGTCGCGCCGAGCGCCGCCGCGCGCTCGCTCACCGCGCCGAGCAGCGCCCGCGCCGCTTCCGGGTCGCGCTCGCACTCGAAGAAGCCGAAGAACGCCGTGCGCTGGCCGCTGTGGCGGTCGTGCCCCTCGTCGAGGAGCAGCGAGACGGACCCGACCGTCTCGCGCCCGCGCCGCACCCGGAAGAAGCGGAGGCTCGCGTCGCGGAAGAACGGGTTCCCGGGGTCGATCCGCCGGAGGAGGAGCGCGCGGAGCGGCGGCACGTACCACGGGTCGGCCGCGTGCAGGCGGAGCGGCAGATCGAGGATCTCGGCGAGCTCCGCGCGGCTCCTCACCTCCTCGACGGCGACCGGCATCGCGCGCTCAGTACCCCGCGAGCCGCTTCAGCCGGAAATAAAGCGGCGTCGGGCTGCCCTCGTGCTTCGGCTTGAGCGGGCCCGTCATGAGCGGAAGGTACATGACCCGCCGCTGGCTCGCGTCGCCCGTGGCCGTCGCCTGCGCGACGCGGTGCCAGATGCGGCCGTCGTGGATCGTGAGATCGCCCGCCTCGGCCTCGAGCGCGTACTCCTCGGGATCGGGCCGGTGGTCCAGGAAGTAGGCCTTGCGGGTGAGCATCGAGAAGAGGCCCTGCTCGTGCGACGAGGGGAGGAGCCGCACGCCGCCCTTCGAGAGGGGCGAGTCGTCGAGGTAGAAGCCGACGTTCAGGTAACGCCGCGGCTTCTCGAGATAGAAGACGTCGCGCAGGCTGTCGGTGTGCCAGCCGAGGCGCTGGTACGTCGACCCCTCCTCGTGGCGGTAGTGGTTGATCACGAGCCCGTCGCGCTCCCGCTCGGCGATGCGGTAGCCGGGGCCGGCCACGTCGAGGACGGCGCGGAAGCGGTCGTCGCGGAGGAACGCGCCGAGGCGCTCGCCGAAGAGCGACGCGAACACCATCCGCTGGATGTAGCGCGAGCCGTCCTTCCGGACGCCGAAGAGGAGCGGGACGCCGTTCACGTGTGTCCTCCCCTCCCGGACGAGCCGGCGGTCGATGTCCTCGACCTCCTCGATCAACGAGCGCACCGTGTCGCGGCCGGCAAAGCCCTTGAAGCGGATGAACCCGTGCGTGTCGAGGAAGGCGCGCTGCTCGGCCGTGAGGGCGTCGCCGAGCTCGAAGTCCGGCATCCGGATACGGTGGTTCGCCGGCGGCAGGCCGGCGCCCGCGGCCGGGGCGGCGGCCGCGTTTCGTGTGTCGGGCGTGGCGTTCACGAGGGCTTTCTCCTCGGCCACCGATAGCGCAGCCGCGCCCCGACGGGAACGGCCGCCGCGGGGCGCAGGACCTGCGCGTCGGCGCACGGATGGCCGACCCGGCGCTCGACGCGGTGACCGCGCTGATCGGCGACATCCAGCGGGCGAAGCCGACGACGCCCTCGCCGAGGCGCGCGCGGCCCAGCGCAAGTGCCAGTTCTTCCTCGACTTCGCCGAGGCCGAGAACTCGTCCGGCTTCCACGCGCCGCAGGAGTCGATGCGCATCCTCGCGTCGGCGATCGACACGATCGACACCTGCCGCCGCGGGCAGCTCGCGCGGCGCGACGGCGCCCCGAGAGAGGCGGCCGCAGCGCCGTCCGCGCCCGGAGCGCCGGCCGCGCCCGCGGCGCCGTCGGCCCCCGCGGCGCCGTCGGCCCCTGTCGATACGCCCGCGCCCAGCTTTCCCGAGACGCTGCACCGCCCCGGCGGCGGGTAGCGGCCGTATCGGCCCGACAGGCTGGACCATGACTCGATAGGTCCACCGCAGCACAACTGTGTCCTGCCATCCGCTCAACACCACGTGAGCCGCCGGTAACGTCTCTGTCGTGAAGATAGTTCTTGGATCCTCGAGGCGAGATCCATAGGGTGCCCCGAAAGGGAGGACTCAATGACATCGACCCGTGATCCTTCGCGCGTCTTCGCCGGGATCTGTGCTGCGTTTGCGCTGGCCTCGGCCTCGTGCGCGGTAGAAGACCTGAGCGAGCCGGCGGCGGACGAAATCCATGGCTCGCTCGTGGGCGTGGACACCGTGATGACCATCGAGCCGGAGTTCCTCGAGGCGCGCCTCAGGGAGCTCTCCGGCGCCGCGACCGCGACCGTCGGCGGCCGCGCCGTGGTCATCCGCGAGCGCGGCTCCGCCGGCGGGCGCGCCCTCGCCCGCGGCTGGCTGCGCGAGCAGTACGAGGCGCTCGGGTTCACCGTCGAGGAGCACGCGTATGACAGCGGCTTCGAGCGCGGCGTCAACGTCGTCGCGGAGAAGGCCGGCGCCGACCCGTCCCGGGTCCTCATCGTCTCGGCGCATTACGATTCAACCAACAACGCCGGCGCCGACGACGACGGCTCCGGGGTCGTGTCATCGCTCGCGATCGCACGCGCGCTCGCGGAGGCGCCCCTCCGGATCTCGCTCCGTGTCGTCGCCTTCGACCAGGAGGAGAGCGGGTTGCTCGGCTCGAACGCCTATGCGCGCATGCTCGCTCGCGCCGGGCAAATGGAGCAGGTGGTCGGCGTCATCGATCTCGAGATGACCGCCTACGACGCCAACGACGATGGGAAATACCATGTCATCCACTGCAACGAGAACACCTCGGCCGAGCTGGCCGACCGCGTCGAGGCCGCGGCGGTGCGCGGCGACCTGGGCCTGACCCGGGTGGACGCCTGCACGGACCGCAGCGACCACGCCGCGTTCTGGCGTTACGGGAAGCCGGCAGTCGCGGTATCACAGGCCTTCTTCGGGGGAGACGGCAACCCCTGCTACCACGCCCGCTGCGACACGGTCGACCGGCTCAACTGGGATTACATGCGGCGGCTGACGCAGGCCGCCGGGCTCGCCGCGGCGGACATCCTGCTCGAGTGAGCCCAAGACGGCCGGCCGGGCGGCCGGGCCGTGCCAGGCCGCGCGAGGCGCCCCTGGCGCGCCGATTGCTCACGCAGGCGCCGGAGCGCGCCGGCCCTCGTCGGCGCGACAAGGATCCTGGCGAACTCATGCGCAAGCTCGCGATCGGTTATCACGCGTCCCACGAACAGCTCGCCCCTTCGGCCTTGCTCCGGCACGTGCGCCACGCCGAGCAGGCCGGGTTCGCGGGGGCGATGTGCTCGGATCACTTCCTCCCCTGGGGCGAGAAGCAAGGCCAGAGCGGCTTTGCCTGGGCGTGGCTCGGCGCGGCGCTGGAGGCCACGTCCCTGTCGTTCGGGACGGTCTGCGCCCCCGGCTACCGCTACCATCCCGCGGTGATCGCGCAGGCGGCCGCCACGCTGGCCGAGATGTACCCGGGCCGGTTCTGGCTCTCGATCGGCAGCGGCGAGGCGCTGAACGAGCATATCACCGGGGAGAAGTGGCCCGATCACGCCGAGCGGACCGCGCGCCTCGAGGAGTGCGCCGAGGTCATCCGGGCGCTGTGGCGCGGCGAGGAAGTGACCCACCGGGGCCGCGTCGTGGTGGACGGCGCGAAGCTCTATACGCGGCCCGCGGCGCCGCCGCGGCTCCTCGGCGCGGCCATCTCGGCGGCCACCGCGGCGCGGGTGGGCCGGTGGGCCGACGGGCTGATCACGGTGTCGCAGGGGAGAGACCAGCTCCGCGAGGTGGTGCGCCGCTTCCGGGAGGGCGGCGGCGAGGGCAAGCCGATGGTGCTCCAGGTGAAGATCGCGTACGACCCCGACGAGCGTGTCGCGCTGCGCGAGGCCCACGAGCAGTGGCGGACGAACGTGCTCCCGCCGCGGCTGCTCGCGAGCCTGACGGTGCCGGAGCACTTCGACGCGGCCGCCTCCTTCGTGCGCCCCGAGGACGTCGCCGCGCAGGTGCACGTCTCGGCCGACCCCGCGCGGCACGCGGCCTGGCTGCGCGAGCACGCCGAGCTCGGCTTCGACGCGATCTACGTTCATAACGTGACCTCGAACCAGCAGGCCTTCATCGACACCTTCGGCGAGCGCGTGCTCCCGGCCCTGCTGAAGTGACGCGCGGCCCGGCGGGCCCAGCCGCCGCGTCGCACGCGCGCAGCAGCACAGGGTGAGGCGATCCGCCACACGTCGGGCGATCGACCTGAGAGAGGGTCTGGCGCGGCGCTGCGCGTTGTGATTTCACTGCATCACGATGAGAGTCCAGGCAGGCGACACCCGGCTGTTCTTTGATGTGGAAGGGTCGAAGCTCGTGCCCGACGGGCCCGCGATGCGCGAGCGCCCCACGGTGCTCCTGCTGCACGGCGGGCCGGGCTTCGATCACACCGAGTTCAGGCCCTTCGGCTCGGCGCTCGCCGACGTCGCGCAGGTCATCTACCTCGATCACCGCGGCTCGGGGCGCAGCGACCGCAGCGGGCCCGAGCGCTGGAACCTGGACACGTGGGCGGACGACGTGCGGGCCTTCTGCGATGCGCTCGACATCGAGCGGCCCGTGGTGCTGGGCTCGTCGTTCGGCGGCATGGTGGCGCAGGCCTACGCGGCGCGGCACCCGGATCACCCGGCGAAGCTCATCCTGGTGAGCACGACGGCGCGGCTCCGCCTCGACCGCATGCTGGTGATGTTCGAGCGGCTCGGCGGCGCGCGCGCGGCCGGCGTCGCCCGCCGCTTCTTCGCGGATCCGAGGGCCACGTTCCCGGAGTACATCGACGTCTGCTTCCCGCTTTACCGGCAGTCCCCGCCCGAGCAAGGCGCGGTCGAGCGCGCGGTCCTCCACCTCGACGTGGGCGGCTACTTCGTGGCCGGCGAGATGCAGACGTTCGACCTCCGCGCGGATCTCGCGCGCGTCCGCTGCCCCACCCTCGTCCTCTCCGGCGATCTCGACCCGTTCGCGACGACCGAGGACGCGCGCGAGCTCGCGGCGGCGCTGCCGCCGGAGCTCGTCCAGATTAGGCGCTTCCCGAGCGCGGGGCACGCCGTGCTCGACGACGCGCGCGCCGAGGCGCTCGCCGCGATCCGGGCGTTCCTGGGCGCGGCTCGCGCGGCTTGACAGATACCCGCGCTCCCGGGGGCAGCCCGCCACGCCGCCGCCCTGCGGCCGACCAGGCCAGGGCCCGCGAGGACCCTGGACACTAAACCGATTAAGTGCTCTACTCGCCGGGCTTTCCGTTCATGTCTGGCCACGTCGCAGGAGGCGCTCCGCGCCGCGCTGCGACGGCGGTTGCAGACCTGTTGTGCGCCTGGAGGCGGAGTGAGCGCACAGCTCGCCTTGCCGTCCTTGCAAGCCTGCCCGCGCAGAGGATAGCCTGCGCGGCGTTGCGCGATTTGCGCGATGTTGTGGACCTGCCGACGGAGAAAGAGCCACCGTGAAATCACGCATCCTCGACGCCGTAGCCGCATGTGCCCTGCTCGCCCTCGGGACCGCCGCCTGCGGCAAGAGCGGGGGCGACGCGCCGTCCGCGTCGCCCGGGTCTTCCGCGCAGGGAGCGCAAGGAGCGCGGGGAGCGCCCGCGGCCGAGGCGGTGACGCTGACGTACTGGGCGAGCAACCAGGCGCCCAGCGTGGAGGACGACCGGAAGATCCTCCAGCCCGAGCTCGACAAGTTCGAGAAGCAGACCGGGATCAAGGTCAAGCTCGAGGTCATCTCCTGGTCGGACCTGCTCAACCGGATCCTGGCCGCCACCTCGAGCGGCAAGGGCCCTGACGTCCTCAACATCGGCAACTCGTGGTCTGCGTCGCTGCAGGCCACCGGGGCGTTCCTGCCGTTCGACGACGCCGCGCTCGCCAAGATCGGCGGCAAGGACCGGTTCGTCGCGACGACCCTGTCCGCCACCGGCGCGGCGGGCCAGCCGCCCGCCGCGGTGCCGCTCTACGGGCTCGCTTACGGCCTCTTCTACAACAAGAAGATGTTCGCCGACGCCGGGATCGAGAAGCCGCCGGCGAACTGGGGCGAGTTCATCACCGTCGCCAAGAAGCTCACCGACGCGAAGGGCGGCCGTTACGGCGTCGCCATCATGGGCGCGAGCTACAGCGAGAACGCCCACTTCGCGTTCATGTTCGGCCGGCAGCACGGCGCCGCGATCTTCGAGGGCAAACAGCCCCGGTTCGACGCCCCGGAGATGGTCGCCGGCGTCAAGCAGTACATCGATCTCCTCAGCGTCCACAAGGTCGTGAACCCGAGCAACGCGGAGTACGTCAACGACACGCAGATGCTGAAGGAGTTCACCTCGGGCAAGGCGGCGATGCTCATGATCCAGAGCTACGCCCAGGCGGCGATCGAGCAGAACGGCATGGCCCGCGACGCGTACGGCGTGGCGCCCGTCCCGATGCCCGACCCGCTGCCCGCGGGCGGCAAGGCGGTGAACAGCCACGTGGCCGGCATCAACATCGCCGTGTTCGAGGAGAGCAAGAACCGGGACGCGGCGCTCAAGTTCGTCGCGTTCATGACGAGCCCCGAGGAGCAGAAGATCCTGAACGGCGCCTTCGGCAGCCTCCCGGTCGTGTCGGAGGCCTACGCCGACGAGCGCTTCAAGAGCGCGAACACCCAGGTGTTCCAGAAGGTGCTGGCCGAGACGGCGGAGTCGATGCCGATGATCGAGGAGACGGCGCAGTTCGAGACGCTCGTGGGCACGGCCATGAGGGACCTCCTGGCCGAGGCCGCCTCCGGCAAGGCGGTCACCGACGCCTCGATCCGCGGCAAGCTGACCGCGGCCAACCAGCAGATGGCGAGCGGGAAGTAATGGGCGGCGGCACCAGCACGGAGGGCGCCGGGCGAGGCGCACCTCCCCTCGCCGGGGCGCCCGCCGCCGCGAGGCCGCGAAAGGCCCCGCGGCGGCGCTGGCAGAGCCGGGTCCTGCCGTACGTGTTCCTGCTCCCCGCGCTGGTCGCCGAGCTCGCCGTCCACCTCGTCCCGATGTTCGTCGGGGCGGGGATGAGCTTCCTCCAGCTCACGCAGCGCTTCATCCGCAACTGGGCCAAGGCGCCCGTCGTGGGGCTCGCCAACTACCGAATCGCGATCGACGTGAGCTCGCCGGTCGGCGAGAACCTCCTCCGCTCTTTCTTCATCACGGTCGCCTTCAGCCTGCTCGTGGTCGCCGGCTCGTGGCTGTTCGGGACCGCGGCCGCGGTCGCGCTGCAGAAGCCGTTCCCCGGCCGCACGGCGCTCCGGACGTTGTTCCTCGTCCCGTTCGCGATGCCGATCTTCACCGGCGTCATCACCTGGAGCTTCATGCTGCAGCGCGACACGGGCATCGTGAACACGGTGCTCGTCGATCAGCTGGGCCTCGTCGACGAGCGCCCGTTCTGGCTGCTCGGCCCGAACAGCTTCGCGAGCCTGGTGGTGGTGGCGATCTGGCGGACCTGGCCGTTCGCCTTCCTCACGGTGACGGCGGGCCTCCAGGCGATCCCCTCGGACCTCTACGAGGCGGCGAGCGTCGACGGCGCCGGCCCGTGGACGCGCTTCCGGTCGATCACGCTGCCGATGCTCCGGCCGGTCAACCAAGTGCTGCTGCTCGTCCTCTTCCTGTGGAGCTTCAACGACTTCACGACGCCCTTCACGCTCTTCGGCCGATCGGCGCCGCCGGAGGCGGGCGTCATCGCGATCCACATCTATCAGGCGTCGTTCATCACGTGGAACTTCGGGCTGGGATCGGCCATGTCGGTGCTCCTCGTCGGCTTTCTGCTCCTCGTGACCACGGGGTATCTCCTGATCTCCGGCAGGAGCGCGCGCCATGCGTGAGCCCGCCTGGGTCGTCTGGCTGCGGCGCGCCGTGCTCGCGGGGCTCGCGGTCTTCACCGTGGTGCCGCTCTATGTCATGGTGACCTCGGCGCTCAAGCCGCTGCGCGACGTCCAGGGGCCCTTCACCTGGCTCCCGACCGAGGTCACGCTCCAGCCGTTCTTCGACATGTGGCGGACCGTGCCGCTCGCGCGCTACTTCGTGAACAGCGCCGTCGTCGCGGCCGCCTCGACGGTGTTCTCGGTGGCGCTGGCGATCCTCGCGGGGTACGCGGTGAGCAGGTACCGCTTCTGGGGCCGGCGCGCGTTCCTCACCACCGTGCTGTCCACGCAGATGTTCCCCGGGATCCTCTTCCTGCTCCCGCTCTTTCTGATCTTCGTCCAGATCGAGCGGACCCTGGGGCTCGAGCTCCACGGGACGCGCCTCGGCCTCATCATCACGTACCTGACCTTCTCGCTGCCGTTCTCCATCTGGCTCATCGCGGGGTACTTCGACACCATCCCGCGCGAGCTCGACGAGGCCGCGCTGGTGGACGGCGCCAGGCCGCTCACGGCGCTCCTCCGCGTCGTGCTCCCGGTGGCCAAGCCGGGCGTCGTCGCGGTCGCGATCTACGCCTTCATGACCGCGTGGGGAGAGGTCCTGTTCGCCTCCGTGCTCACGGACGACGACGGGCGCACCCTCGCCGTCGGGCTGCAGGGGTACGCGACCCAGTCGAACATCTACTGGAACCAGGTGATGGCCGCCTCCGTCGTCGTCAGTGTGCCCGTGGTCACCGGGTTTCTCGTACTCCAGCGCTACCTCGTCCAGGGGCTCACCGCGGGCGCGGTCAAGACCTGACCGCGGAAGACACCGCATGTGGCGCTCCGACACACAGGCCTTCGCGCAGGTGGCGTGATAGGTACCCTGCATGGGTACCACACACAACGAGCTCTGCGATAAGGATGGCAAGAGCGACTGGGGACAGCTGCACGTCACGCGCGCCTGCTGTGGCGCAGGGGTCTGCAGGAACTTCGCTCCTGAGCTCCTCGGCGAGGTAACGCCCGCGCACTGGGCGGCGCTCGACGGCGACGTGGGCGACGTGGGCGACGTGGGCGACGTCGCGCGCCGCGGCCCCGCCGTGCTGGAAGGCACCTACGACGAGGGGTCCTTCACGGGCGTGCTGCGCCAACCGCAGAGTCTGGCCGATCTCGCGGCGGCGCGCTCGGCGGTGGCCTCCTGTCCTGTCAGCGCCCTTCGCCTCACGCGGCCCGCCGCGGGCGTGCGCCTGGGCTCGCTCGGCGCGCCGTTCAGCACCTGGCCGCGGCGCGTCGAGGACGACGTCTGGGTCCTCGGCCACCCCTCGCGCGACAACGTCAGCGCCACCACCTACTTCATCGAGCGCCCCGGCGGCGGCGTGCTCGTCGATCTACCCAGGCCGAGCGAGGCGATGTTCCGCTTCCTCGAGGAGCACGGCGGCGTCCGCTGGATCTTCCTCACGCACCGCGACCACGTCGCCCACCACGCCGAGTTCGCGGCCCGCTTCCCCGGGAGCCGCCGCGTGCTCGGCGCCGCGGACGTGACCCTGGGCGGCGCCGGGCACCAGACCGACACGTCCGACGTGGAGCTCAAGCTCGACGGCCTCGGGCCGATGACCCTCGACGGCGCGCCCCTCACCGACGCCGAGCTCGCCGACGCCGAGCTCGCCGTGCTCCCCCAGCCGGGCCACACCGCGGGCTCGATGTGCTTGCTTTACCGGGGCCGATTCCTGTTCACCGGCGACCACCTCGCCTACTCCCGTCGCCTCGGCCAGCTCGCGGCGTTCCGGCTCCAGTGCTGGGACGACTGGGATCGTCAGATCACCTCGGTGCGCCGCCTGGCCGCCCTCGCCGAGGCTGGCCACCTCCGCTTCGTGTGGGTGCTGCCCGGCCACGGCGAATGGAAGCGCCTCGACGGCGACGGCAGCGCGGCCGCGACGGCCGCCGAGCTCCAGCGCGCCGTCGCCTGGATGGAGCGGCAGGCCCGCGGCCATGTCCCCATGGCCCGGTTCATCCCGTGGGTGAAGGGCCGCCTGAGGCCTGACAGCCCCCTCGCCCGCACGGTGTGCGCGCTCGGCGGCGGCGGCCCCGGGAGCGACGCGTGGCTGCTGCCGCGCTCCGTCCGCCCTTATCTGCCCGATCACCGGCCTGAAAAAGATCGCGCCGCGTTGCTCCGCATCTCGCTGATCGCGAGCGTTTTGCTCGGCGGCGCGGCCGGCATCACCTGGCTCGCAGCGCGCGCTGCGCGCACGTCCGCAAGGTGGTCGTGAATCATTAGAAGAAAAGGAGCGCGCGACGGGATCGCCACGCTGCTCATGCAGGGAGACGCCTCGCGCTGAACCACTTACGCTGCGGCCCGCACGGACCCCGCTACGGGGTCTCCTGATGGAAATTCCCGACAGGATGCGTTTTGGTCAAAGGGTTTGTGGAGCGACGGTGTGGCGTCTACACTCGACCGAGCTATACCTTCGTTGGCCACCAAGGAAAGGCAGGATACACCGATGCGCTACGAAAAGCCTGACTTCTTCGAGATCAAGATGGATGCGGAGATCGGCTCTTACCAGAGCGACTTCGATCCTGTCCCGCTGTTCACGAACCCGGCGCCGGCGGAGCGTACCGACGACGTGAGCGGGGCGGAGTAGGCGCTCGGGAGCGACCGGCGGAATGCGCCTCTGCGTCCTGGGCTCGTCCGCCGGCGGCGGGCTCCCGCAATGGAACTGCGCCTGCGCGAACTGCGTTGAGGCGCGCCGCGGCTCGGCGCGCGTCCGCCCCCGCACCCAGGACGCGCTCGCGCTCGGGGTGAACGGGGGCAGCTGGTTCCTCATCAACGCCTCCCCCGACGTGCACCGGCAGATCGAGGCCTTCCCGCCGCTGCAACCGCGCGCTGGGCGGGCCACGCCGATCGCGGGGGTGATCCTCACGAACGGCGACCTCGACCACACGCTGGGCCTCTTCTCGTTGCGCGAGAACACGCCGCTCGCGATCTACGCGACCGAGGCGGTGTACCGCGGCCTCGCCGAGGGCAACACCGTCTTCCGCACGCTCCAGCGCTTCCCCGGGCAGACGACGTGGCGGCGCCTGGAGCTGGAGAAGCCCGCGGAGCTCGCCGGGCCGGACGGCGCGCCCACGGGCGTGACGGTCGTCCCGGTCGCGTTGCCGGGCAAGGTGCCGAAGCACCTCGAGGGCCTCGCCCCGCCGTCGCCGGAGGACAACATCGGCCTCTGGATCCGCGACGGCGCGAGCGGGCGTGTCGCCGCCGTCGCGACGGCGGTCGGGGCGGCCGGCGCCTACGTCCCGCGCCTCGACGGGGCGGACGTCTGCTTCTTCGACGGCACCTTCTGGTCGAGCGACGAGCTCGTGCGCCTCGGGCTCGGCAAGGCGCGCGCGGAGGACATGGCGCACCTGCCGATCGGCGGCGACGGCGGCAGCCTCTCGCTGCTCGCGGGCGTCGCCGCGCGACGGAAGATCTACACCCACATCAACAACACCAACCCGATCCTGGTCGAGGGCTCGCCCGAGCGGCGCGCCGTCGAGGCGGCGGGCTGGGAAGTGGCCGTTGACGGCCTGGAAATCGACCTGTGAACGACGAGCCGCTCTCGCGGGAGGCGTTCGTCGCGCGGCTGCGCGACGAGGGCGCCCGGCGCTACCACGATCACCATTCCTTCCACCAGCGGATGCACCGCGGCGAGCTCTCGCGCCGCGAGATCCAGGGCTGGGTGCTGAACCGGTACTATTACCAGACGCGGATCCCCATCAAGGACGCGCTGATCCTCGCGAAGAGCGACGACCCGTCGTTCCGGCGGCGCTGGATCCACCGCATCGTCGACCACGACGGCGCGCAGGAGGGCGAGGGCGGGCTCGCGCTGTGGCTGCGGCTCGCCGAGGGTGTGGGGCTCGACCGCGGCGAGGTCGCGGGCCTGACGAAGGTGCTGCCCGCGGTGCGCTTCGCCTGCGACGCCTACGTGGCGCTGGTGCGCGAGCGCAGCCTGCTCGAGGCGGTGGCCTCGTCGCTGACGGAGTTCTTCGCGCCGGACCTCATGTCCCGGCGCGTCGTCGCCTGGGAGCAGCACTATCCCTGGGTCGACAAGGCGACGCTCGACTACTTCCGCGCGCGGGTGACGCGCGCCCGGGTCGACTCGACCGAGGCGATCGACTACGTGACGGCGCACGCGACGACGCGGGCCGCGCAGGAGGCGTGCGTCGCGGCGCTCATCACGAAGTGCGACATCCTCTGGGCGATGCTCGAGGCCATCGCGGCGGCCTACCCGCCCGGGGCGTGACGCGGGGATGAACATCGCGCCCGGCGACCGGTTGAGCCTCGCGAGCAAGGCGCGGCTCGTGCGCGACCGCGCCTCGGGCCGGGAGATCCTGCTCTACCCGGAGCGCGGCCTCGCGCTGAACCCGGTGGCGGCGGCGGTCGCCGCGCGCCTCGACGGGACGCGCACCGTGGCCGGGATCGCCGCCGAGGTCGCGGCCGCCTTCGCCGCCGCCCCGCCCGGCGAGGTGGAGCGCGACGTGATCGCTTTCCTGGAGGCGCTCGCCGCGCGCGGGTTGCTCGAGCGCGGCGCGGCGACAGGCGCGTCGCCCGGGGCGGCGCCTGTCGCGCCCTCCCCCGGGGCCGCGCCTGCCGCGCCCTCCCCCGGGGCGGCGCCTGCCGCGCCCTCCCCCGGGGCGGCGCCTGTCGCGCCAGCGCCTGGCGCGGCGGCGGGCGCGGCCTCACAGCACCCCTACACGCTCATCGCGGAGCTCACCTACCGCTGCCCGCTGCGCTGCCCGTACTGCTCGAACCCGACCGAGCTCGCCGGCGCGGCCGGCGAGCTCTCGACGGAAGTGTGGTGCCGCGTCTTCGCCGAGGCGGCCGAGCTCGGGGTGATGCAGCTCCACCTCACCGGCGGCGAGCCGCTCGCCCGGCGCGACCTCGAGGTGCTCGTCCGCCGCGCGCGGGAAGTGGGGCTGTACACGAACCTGATCACCTCCGGGATCCCGCTCGCGCGGGAGCGCCTCGCGGCGCTGCGGGAGGCGGGGCTCGACAACCTGCAGCTCAGCGTCCAGGACGCCGACGCGGAGCGCGCCGACCGGATCGCCGGTTATGCGGCGTATGGCCACAAGCTCGAGGTGGCCGGGTGGGTGAAGGCCGAGGGTCTGCCGCTCACGGTGAACGTGGTGCTGCACCGGGCGAACATCGAGCACGTCCCGGCGATCATCGCGCTCGCCGAGCGGCTCGGGGCCGACCGGCTCGAGCTCGCCAACACGCAGTACCTCGGCTGGGCGCTCGCGAACCGCGAGGCGCTGCTGCCGACGCGGGATCAGCTCGAGCGGGCGTTCGCGATCGCCTCGGCGGCGCGCGAGCGGCTGCTCGGCCGGATGGAGATGGTCTTCGTCACGCCGGACTACTACGCGGCGTGGCCGCGGGCGTGTATGGACGGCTGGGCGCGCCGTTACCTGCACATCGCGCCGGGCGGCCTGGTGCTGCCGTGCCACGCCGCGCACACGATCCCGGGGATCCACTTCGAGAGCGTCCGGGAGCGTTCGCTCGCCTGGATCTGGCGCGAGGCGCCCAGCATGAACCGCTTCCGCGGCGACGCGTGGATGGCGCCGCCCTGCCAGGGCTGCGAGCGCCGCGGGGTCGACTTCGGGGGCTGCCGCTGCCAGGCCTACCACCTCACCGGTGACGCCGCCGCGACCGATCCGGCCTGCTCGCTCGCGCCGGCGCACGGGCTCGTCGAGGAGGCCCGGCTCCGCGCCGCGTCCGCGCTGAAGGCCGAGCCGCGTTACCTCTACCGCAGCGCCCCGCGGTGAGCTCTCCCGCGGCGAAGCCGTACGCCGTGCTCGCCGTGGTCGCGGTCGGCACGTTGATGGCCGCGCTCGGCAGCAGCCTGATCAACGTCGCGGTGCCGCTCGTGCGCCGGGATCTCGGGGCCGACATCGGCGCGGCGAGCTGGGTGCTCGCGGCCTACTCGCTCTCCGTGAGCGCGCTGCTCCTGCCCTTCGGCCGCGTCGGCGACCGTCACGGCAAGGGGAGGGTGTACACGGTGGGCTTCGGGGTCTTCGGGGTGGGCTCGGCGCTCTCGGCGCTCGCGCCCACGCTCGCGGCGCTCGTCGCGGCGCGCGCGTTCCAGGGCGCGGGAGCGGCGATGTTGATGGCGAACGGCCCGGCGCTGACCACCGCCGCGTTCCCGCCGGCGCAGCGCGGCCGCGCGCTCGGCCTGCAGGCGACGGCGACGTACCTCGGCCTGTCCCTGGGCCCGTCGATCGGCGGCTGGCTCGCGCAGGCCGCCGGCTGGCACGTGGTCTTCTGGATCAACGTACCGATCTCGGTCGCGGGCGCGCTGCTCGCGCGGTCGCTCGTGTGGGGCGGCGCGGCCGGCGCCCCCCTCGCCGCCGGCCGCGCGCGCCCCTTCCCGTGGGCGAGCGCGCTCCTGTTCGGCCCGGCGCTCAGCGCGCTGCTCGTCGCCGTGACGCGCGGCCAGAGCTGGGGGTTCTGGAGCCCCCGGTTCGTCTTCCTGCTCGTCCTCGGCGTGGTCCTCGCGGCGGCGTTCGTGCGGGTGGAGCGGAGGAGCCCCGCGCCGCTGCTCTCGGCCGCGCTCCTCCGGGAGCCGGCGTTCGCGAGTGGGCTCGCCGCGGCGTTCGTCCAGTACGCGGCGGTGTACATGCTGATGTTCCTCCTGCCGTTCTACCTTCAGGGTCCGCTCGCGATGAGCGCGGCGGAGGCGGGCGTCGTGATGACGGTGCAGCCGGCGGCGATGGCGTTGATCACCTTCGGGAGCGGGTGGCTCTCGGATCGGGTCGGCACGCGCGGGCCGGCGGTCGCGGGCATCGCGGTGCTCGCGATCGGGCTCGCGAGCGTGGCCCTGCTCGGGTCCGAGCCGGAGCGCGCGAGCGTGCTCGCGGCGCTGTCGCTGGTGGGGCTCGGCTCGGGGCTGTTCACGTCGCCGAACAACAGCCGCATCATGGGGGCTGCGCCGCGCGAGCAGCAGGGGACCGCCGCGGGCTTGCTCGCGGAGGCGCGCAACGTGGGGATGCTGTGCGGGGTGGCGGCGTCGGGGGCGGTGTTCGCCGCGCTGGGAGGGGGGAGGCCGGGCGAGGGGGGAGGGGCGTTCGGGGCGGCGTTTCAGGGGACGATCCTTGCCGCGGCGGTCCTGGCGGGGCTGGGCGTCCTCGCGAGCGCGGCGCCCCCCCGCGCCGCGACGGCGCCCCCGTCGCGCTAAACGCCGGCGCGGAGCCGCTTGGCTCTGCCGTTCGTCTTTCGTCTCTCGTCTCTCGTCTCTCGTCTCTCGTGAACGTCTCTCGTGAACGTCTCTCGTCTCTCGTGAACGTCTCTCGTGAACGTCCTCGTGAACGTGAACGTGAACGATTCCGCGTGCGCGTCTCACGTGCGCGGTCGTGCAGCCATGCGATCGCCCGCAAACGGTGCGAACGGCTCGTTCGGGAGCGATCACGATCACGTTCACGTTCACGTTCACGAGGACGTTCACGAGAGACGAAAGACGAAAGACGAAAGACGAAAGACGAGGGACGAAAGACGACCGCTGCGTCCTCACCGCCGTCGGCTCAGTGGGCGCCCTTCTCCGTCCCCTTCGAGCCGCCCACGACTTTCTTCACCGCGGTCACGATCCCCAGCACCACCGCCCCCGCCACGATCCCCACCACGGCATCGGCCAAGGGCCCCACGATCCCCCCGAGCACCGCCCCCGCGCCATGCGCAAGGTGCTCGATCCCATGATGCAGCGCCGGAATCCCATGCGTGAGGATCCCCCCTCCCACCAGGAACATCGCCACCGTCCCCGCGATCGACAGCGCCTTCATCAGCCACGGCGCCGCCTTCAAAATTCCACGGCCCACCGCCTGCTGCATCCCCCCGCCCTGCTGGCTCAGGTAGAGCCCCGCATCGTCGAGCTTCACGATGCCCGCCACGAGCCCGTACACGCCCACCGTCATGAGCAGGGCGATGCCGCTCAGCACGGCCACCTGCGTGCCGAACGGCGACCCCGCCACCGTGCCCAGCGTGATCGCGATGATCTCGGCCGACAGGATGAAATCGGTGCGCACCGCGCCCTTGATCTTGTCCTTCTCGACGGCCACGAGATCGATCTGCGGGTTCGACAGCGCCTGCACCAGCTCGGCGTGGTGGGCCTCGTCCTCCTGCCGGCTGTGCACCAGCTTGTGGGCGACCTTCTCGAAGCCCTCGTAACACAGGAAGGCCCCGCCGATCATGAGCAGCGGCGTGATCGCCCAGGGGATCAGCGCGCTGATCCCCAGCGCCGCCGGCACCAGGATGACCTTGTTGAGCATCGAGCCCTTGGCCACCGCGAACACGACGGGAAGCTCGCGCTCGGCGGTGACACCGGCCACCTGCTGCGCGTTGAGCGCCAGGTCATCGCCCAGCACGCCGGCCGTCTTCTTGGCGGCCACCTTCGTCAGGATGGCCACGTCGTCCAGCACGGTGGCGATGTCGTCGATCAGGGCGAGCAGGCTGCTTCCGGCCATGAAGAGATCCTCGTCGAGATGATGGGGGGGGTCGATCGCGTCCGCGGCGGCGCCGCTGGCAGCCGTCGCGGACGCCATCGTAGCGGGCGCCGGCCGCGGCCGTCGAAGATCTGCACGTGCACGTCGATCCGCGCGCCTTCCCCGCGCTGCGGGGCCTCCCGCGGCTAGGCGGCGGTGCGGAGGGCGCCGCGGGCGCGGGCGCTCAGGACGAGCGGGACGCCGCCCGACGGGCCGAACGTGACGTTGCGCCGCACGGGGCGGGGCGGCCGCTCGTCGAGCAGGCGGACCTGCCACGCCGACAGCGCCGTGCCGAGCACGATCTTCATCTCGAACAGCGCGAACGCCGCGCCGATGCAGCGGCGGGAGCCGCCGCCGAACGGCAGGTACTCGAACGGCGAGAACTTGCGCTCCAGGAAGCGCTCGGGCCGGAACCGGGACGGCTCGGGGTAAAGCTCGGGCAGGTGGTGCACGAGCAGGACGCAGGGCGCCACCCCCGTTCCCGGCTGGAGCTCGTGCTCGCCGAGGCGGAACGGCTGCGCCACGAGGCGCGGGACCTCGGTCACGACCGGGTAGAGGCGCAGCGCCTCCTTGCACACCGCGTCCAGGTACGGCAGCGCGGCCAGGCGCTCCGGATCCGGCTCCGGGCCGAGGGCGTCGATCTCGCCCAGCAGCCGCGCGAGGACGCCGGGGTCGCGGTGAACGTGATCCAGGGCCCACGCGAGGGCGATCGCCGTGGTCTCGTGCCCGGCGAAGAGCAACGTCCGGAGCTCGTCGAAGATCGCCTGCTCGCTCATGGCCGACCCGTCGTCGTAGCGGGCCGAGACCAGGAGGCTCAGGATGTCGTCCCCCGGCGCCGCGCGCGCCCGCTCGATCTGCCCGCGCATCAGCGCCTCCAGGTCGGCGACGCGCCGGCGGAAGCGCGCGTACGGGCCGAAGCCGCCGAGCTCCCGCTGCAGGAACGGCAGGAAGGCCATCGCCGGGGTCAACGCGTCGCCCATCGCCACGACCGCGCGCGCGAACGCGCGCATCCGGGCGGGCTCCTCCACCCCGAACACGGCGCGCAGGATGACGTCGAGCGAGATCGCCTGCGCGACCTCCTGCGCGACGGCGCGGGGCGCACGCGCCGCCTCGGCGAAGCGGCGGGCGGTGACGTCCGCCATCGCCGCCGCATAGGCGCGCATGCGGTCGCCGTGGAACGGCGGCGTCAGCAGCTTCCGCTCCCGCCGGTGGCGCTCGCCCGAGAGCATCAGGAGCGACTGCGGCCCCAGGAGGAGGCCGATCGACTTGGTGGAATACGGCACGAACGTCTCCGGCGGCGCGGTCATCACGTCCTGCACCGACGCGGGGCTGCCGGCCATCACGACGTCGCCGTTGTACATCGGGACGTTGAACACGCCGCCGTAGGTGGCGGCGCAGCGGTGCAGGAACTCGTACGGACGGGCGATGAACTGGTAAGTCGTCAGGAATCGGCCCTGCGGGCCTCGGGGCAAATGGCTCATGGCGCACCTCGGCAGGAGCTCGATCCCGGCAGGCGCGCGGCGCGGCGCCGGGACCGATGCCAACGATGGGTCCGGCGCGGCGCCGCGGCAGCGGCGGCGGGCGCCAACGTTGCGACGGATCGCGCCAGGCGACCCTGGACCAGCGCCGCTACAGGACGTCCGCGCTGCCCCGAGGGAGCGCCGGCGGCGGCGCGCGGCGCGACGGCGTGCTCCGCCTGGCCCCCGTCCGCTCCCGGCCCGCCTCCAGCTTCCCCATGAAGTGATCCAGCTCCCGGAGCACGCCCCGCAGCTCGGCCGCGTGGCTCCTGAGCGGCGTCGCGAGGTCCCTGTACACGGCGGGGCTCTTGTCGGGCTTCCCGCCGATCGTGCTCACCAGCTTTCGCTGGACGAGCCTTGTGACCGGCTTCGCCTCCTTCTCCAGGTCCGGCGTCGCGCCCCCCTGGGCGGCCACGAGCCAGGCCTCCGTGGCTTGCGCCGGGATGACGATGAGCACCCGCCTCCCCTTCGCGCTCTGACGGAGCTTCAGCCACCCCTTGATCGTGTCGCAGAGGTCCTGCGTCGTGGGCTCTCCCTTCTTCTTCTTGAGCTCAGGGACGTGCCGACGGACGTCGGCGTCGACGTGGATGATCAACAGATCGATATTGCCCACCGTCATGAAGTCCGACAGCCATGACGCGTGTTCCTCGCACCACGCCTTGACCGCGGTCCATCCGCCCGGCCTGAAGAGCGCGTCGGTCTCGGGCCGCAGATAACGCACCTCGTGGCCGTCTCCGAGCGCGGCCTCCACCACCGCCTCGAGAACGGGAAAGTCGGAGCTCCCCTCGCATACGATCCCGATGATCACGGCGCTCAGACCCCCGGCATCCCGCCCAGCGCGCCGGAGAGCCAGAGGCGCGACAGCGTCATGTTGTGCTCCTTCGCGCGCTCGAGGGCGTCGGTGTGGTGCATCCGCTCCACCGAGGTCGCGCCGGTCCTCTTGTCGCGGCTCACGATGAACAGGCGCACCCGGTCGTCCTTCAGGTCCAGCGCGTCGAGGGCGAGCGGGTTGTGCGTCGTGACGAGCAGCTGCGGCCGCTTCGGCTCGGCGAGGACGAGCGCCTGCACGCGCGCGAGGAGGTAGCGCGCGAGCTGCGGGTTCAGCGACTGATCGACGTTGTCGATCGCGAGGACCTGCGGCGTCGTCGGGTGGTAGAGCATCGTGAGGAGGAAGAGGACATGGAGTGTCCCTTCGTTGGCCTCGACCGCGGACAGCCAGCCCACCTCGGACCGGAGATAACGATCTTGCAAGCGGAGGCCGAGGTGTGGATCGAGGCTCCTCCCCGCGCCCGTCGGCACGCCCGGATAGCCGCTCTCGGGCTCGAAGGACACCCGCTCTACCCAGCCGCCGAGCTCCTTGAGCTCCTGCTCGATCCGGCGCAGCAGCGCCGCGTTCTTGGCCCCGGCTTGCTTCAGCTCGAGCAGCGCTTCGGCCAGCCCGCCCCCCATGAGGCCGACCGGCTGCTTCTGCGCGGGATCCGGGATCTGGGCGCGCAGCATCGGCGGCAGCGGCGCGTAGATCGCGAACTCCTCGAGCGCGCGGAGCAGCGACGACATCTCCCCTTCCCCGCGCGTCGTGCCCACGAGCGGCGCGATCCCGCGGTCGAGCCGCGCCGTGATCGCCTGTCTCGCCCCGTCCGCGTGGACGAGGTAGCCCTCGCCCTTCGAGCGGGAGCCGACCTCCTGCTCTCCCTCGGAGAAGGTCTCCTTGTCGAACCGCCACGCCGCGCTCCCCGTCGAGGCGCCGCGCCCGAGCGCCGAATCACCGAGGACCACCTGGTAACGCGTGCTGTCGGACACCGCCTCGAGCAGGATGGTGCGCGCGGCCCGCTTCTCGGAGCTCAGCGCGGTCTTGAGCAGGCCAGGTTTCCCGGGCCGGATCCCGCGCGCCCGGAAGGCGTCGTAGTCCACCCGCCCGGACGCGGCGCAGCCGAGCACCGCGATCGCCTCGAGCAGGTTGCTCTTGCCCGCTCCGTTCGGCCCCACGAACACGTTGAGCCGCCCGAGGTCCAGGACCGCGTCGATCGCGGTCTTGAACCCCCGGATGTGGACCCTGCGAAGCATGCGGCCCACCTTATCGCAAAGGGCTCGCCGCCGGGCGCCGTTTGCGGCGCGCCTCCCCGGGAGACATCGCGCGCCGGCGCTACCACACGTGGGTGCGCCGGTGCTCGGCGCTAGCGCGCGTTGGCGCGCCGGTACTCGCCCGGCGTGCTCCCGGTCCAGCGGCGGAAGCTCCGGTAGAAGTGGCGCGGCTCCCCGTAGCCGAGCAGGAACGCGATCTCCTGGAGCGTCACGTCGCGGCGGCGGACGAGCTCGAGCGCCCTCGCCCGCCGGACCTCGTCGAGCTGGGCCGTGAACGACGTGCCGAGATCCTTGAGGGCGCGCTGGAGCGAGCGCGTGCTCATGCCCAGCGCGCGCGCGATCTGCTCCTGCTCCACCTCGCCGCGCTCGATCCGCTCGTCGATGCGCGCGCGCACGCGGGCGTCGAGCGGCGCGGCGCCGGCCGGGGCCGCGCGCGCGGCGAGGAGCCGCTCGGCCTGGCGCACGAGGTAGTCGTGGACCGACGGGTCCGCTCCCACGACGGGCGCGTCGAGGAAACGCGCGTCGTAGACGAGGCACGTGGAGGCCGCCTCGAAGCGGGCCGGGACGCCGATCGCCTCCTCGTAGCGCGCCGGCGGGTGCCGGCGAGCGTGGCGGAACCGGGCCTCGGCCGGCCGCGCGGCGCCGTCGAGGTAGAGCGCGATGAAGCGCGCGAGCGCCGCGATCATCATCTCCATCGGCTCGGCCATGGCGACGACGCGCGGCTCGTGCTCGAGCGCGAGGTGGACGACCTCGCCGTGCTCCTCCACGGCGAGGCGGAGGTGCGGGTCCATGAGCCGGCAGAACCGGGCATACACCGCGACGCCCTGCCGCAACGTCTCGCTGTGGCGGATGGCGTGCCCCACGATGCCGACGACCGACACCGGGATCCACTGCGCGTACGAAAGCCCGAGCGGCTCGCCCGGGAAGCGCCGGAGCAGGAGCTCCCAGAGCCCGAGGAGCGACCCGTACGGCACGAGCTCGTCGGGCGCGGCGAGCGCCTCGGCCGAGACGCCGGCGGCGCGGAGGAGATCGTCCTGCGGGACGCCGCGCGAGCAGGCGAAGGAGATGAGCGCGGCGGGCATGGAGGCAAAGACGAGCTCGTCGTCGGGCATGGCGCGCGCCGAGCATAACGCGGCTCCCCTCGGACGGTCGCCCCGTCGGGCTACCGCAGGATCTCCTCGAGCAGCGCGTTCGGCTCGCCGCGCGTATCGTCGCCGAACGACGCGACCTCCAGGCCGTAGTACTGGTTCATGATCGTGAACCAGAGATCGCGCAGCTGGCGGTCGCTGCCGAGGGCGTCGTACGCGACGTGGGCGTCGTTCAGGAACACGCCGCCGCCGCCCAGGAGGACGATGGGCAGATCGTACGCGTCGTGGTCGTGTGTGCGCATCTCGCTCATGTAGACCATGACCGAGTGATCGAGCACCGTCCCGTCGCCCTCGGGGATCGCGTCGAGCCGCTGCGCGAGCTCTGCTGTCTTCTGGCCGAGCCAGCAGTTGATCGCCGCGAACTCCGCGTTGCTCGGCTGGATGATCCGGTAGCGGCCGTCCTCGATCGCGCGGTCCAGGTTGCCGGCGCCATGCTGGGAGGCGTGGAAATGAAGGCTGCTCTCTGCCCGGTATTCGAGGCCGACCTTCGCGCGGACCTCCTCCGGGATGCACCGGTATTCGAACTCGGAGCGCGCGTCGTCGAGCATGTGGGTGACGACGCGCGTCACGTCGCACTGGATGGCCATGACGAGCAGGTCGGTCATCACGTTCGCGTGATCCTCGTGCCGGTACTCGCCGGCTTCCGTGCTGTCGTTCTCGTTCAGCCCCTCCGCCTGGCCCGGCGGCTCGGGCACCACGCCGGGCTCGGGGATCGGCGCGCAGCCGAGGTTCGCCGGGTTCATCGTCGCCGCGACGCGGGTCGCGTTCTTCTCGATCTCCCGCAGCGCGTCGAGGTACTGCTCCACGATCCTGCGGTCTTCCGCGCCGACCCGGCCCTTCAGCGCGTTCGCGTCCGCGAGCACGGCGTCGATCACGCTCTTCTCGGCCGCGGCGCGCCGCGCCGCCTCGATCCTGGCCTGCCCTTCGGTCTGCCCGGGGACGGGCGCCGCGCTCGCCGCGCCCGCGCCGACCAGCGCGTCGAACACCGCCCTCGGGTTGACCGAGCGCTTCAGCGGCTCGCGCGGGCTCTTCCAGGAGATCGCCTGGTTGTAAGCGTAGCTCCGCTCGTCGAAATAGCCTGGTTTGACCCCGAGCCCCGTCTGCAGCGACGGGATGCGGGTCGCCTGCTCCGGGCCGATCTTCTGCACGATGAGCTGATCGACCGAGACGCCGTTGCCCACCCACGCCCCGAGGTCCTGCCCCTGGTCTCTCCCCAGCTGATCGGCGTCGACGCACGTCGACAGCGCGGCCGTGAGGCGCGAGTGGGACGGCTCGACGTACGGGCTCAGCTCCTTGTTCCACGTGTAGTTGCCGAGGCGGCTTATCATGAGCATCTTCGACTTCACCGG
This sequence comes from Sorangium cellulosum, assembly GCF_002950945.1. GTDB lineage: Bacteria > Myxococcota_A > Polyangia > Polyangiales > Polyangiaceae > Sorangium > Sorangium cellulosum_E. The sequence continues at coordinate 2,600,557 of NZ_CP012673.1, read as the reverse complement.
CGCGAAGTGCTCGAGCACCCTCGGCAGCTTGAAATCGGCGCCCGTCAGCGTCTTGCCGAACGCAGGCGCCGTCTCCCACCAGTGGTGGGGCGCCCCGTTCGGGAACGTGCAGAGCAGGAAGCGCTTCGGGGTGCCGGCGTCCCCCGCGCGGGCGCTCCGCGGCGACAGGCTCTCGAGCCACGGCAGCGCCAGGCACACCCCCGCGCCCCTGAGCAGGTTCCTGCGTGTGATCCAGCGTTTCATGTGCACATCGCTCCTTCGTGCCTGAACCGGTGCGGAAACTGATGAGGAAGCTGGTGCGGGAACTCGCACGGAGACCGGCGCCGAAGCTCGTCCGGAGACTCGCAGGCAGACAGCGCGCGCCGCCTCACGGTGCCCCCCTCTTCGCGTGGCGCAGGCGGAACGAGTCGCTCGCCACCACCCGCTTCACCAGATCGGCGATCGTCCCGCCGCCCCAGCCCGCGGCGATCTCCTGGATGACGTGCATGTCCTCGCCGGCCGGGCTGCGGCGCAGCGCGTACGCGAAGAGCTGCCTGGGAGGGCAGGTCCCGAGCCGGGTGTCCTTCCGGAGCTCCGGCAGGAGGCCTGTCAGGTCCTGGAACTCCGCCTCTCCGTACGTGCCCGACGCGTCGACCTCGTCGCCGTTCGGGTACGTGGTCCGGTAGGCGCCGATCGCGTCGAAGTGCTCCAGGCTCAGCCCGATGGGGTCGAGCACGTTGTGGCAGACCGCGCAATCGGGCGACTCGCGGTGCTTCTCGAGCTTCTTGCGAACGTTCTCGGCGGGGATCTCGTCGCCGCCCGCGACGCTGAGATCGGGGATCACCATGTCGGCGGGCGGCGCGATGTCGACGCAGAAGAGCTGCACCAGGATCGTCTTCGCGCGCGACGTGGGCGAGGTCCGATCGTCGTGCGACGAGAGCGTGAGGAACGCGGGGAGCGTGAGGAACCCGCCGCGCACGCCCTCCGGATCGTTCGCGTAGAGCGGGGCGAGCTCGGGGCTCTCCGGGTGAGGCGCCGTGAGGAGCTCGGACCACCTCCGCTCGCCGGTCGTGAAGCCGGACAGATAGGCGCTGGCCTGGGCGATCATCGCGCCTTTCATGTCGCCGCTCCAGACCGGGAACAGCGACGCATCGACGTTGTGGCTGGGGAGCGCGCGCAGCCCGAGCCACTGCCCGAAGAAGTTCCGGTAGAACGCGGCGCTCTTCGGGTCGGCCAGCATGCGGTCCACCTGCGCCCCTAGCTCGTCCTCGGTGGCCAGCGCGTCGCACCCCGCCGCGTCGAACAGCGCCTCGTCCGGGAGCGAGCTCCAGAGCAGGTACGAGAGGCGCGACGCGATCTCGTAGCCGCCGAGGGCCCCCGGCGCTCGCGCCGAGTCGGGGCCGAGCTCGGCGCGGAGGAGGAAGTTCGGCGACGTCAGCAGCGTGCGGACCACGTGCTGCACCGCCTCGACCGGGGACATCTCGAGGGCGGTGAGCGCGTGTTCGTACTGCGCCACGTAACGCGCGATCTCGTCCGCCTCGAGCGGGCGCCGGAAGGCGCGCAGCCCGAAGCGCTCGATGATGTCGCGCGGGCACCCGGCGTCCGCGCTGTCCTCCGGGTCGCACACGAGGATCTCGGCGCGCTGCGCCTCGTCCGCGAACGCCTCCTCGGCGAGCCTCCTGGCGGCGCCGTAGTACCCCTGGACCAGCGCGGGCGAGAGGCTCGCGAGCGCGCCCGCGTTCGCGTCGAAGCCCTTTGCGCCGGAGGCCGGGAAGCCGTCCGCCGGGCGCAGGCGCGTCCCGAGCAGGTGGGCGACCGTGGTGTTGTACTCCGACGCGGTCATGTGGTGCAGCGGCATGCGGCCCGGATCGTCGGCGCCCTGCGCTGGATCGTCACCGGCTCCGAACGGGTCGCCGCACGAGAGGCAGAGGAGGCACGCCCCGGCGGCGAGCCCGTGCAGGGTGGTGAGTCGGTCGAGTCGGAACATCATCGTCGGCTCCCGCCCGTGGAGTCGGCAGCTCCACGCCATGAGTGCAGATCCATCCCACCCAGGCGGCGAGGCCTTTTGACCGGAGCCGCCCCGTCCCGTGACGGACATGGCGAAACGTGGCGCGACTCTAGCGCATCTCCTCGGCGATCTGCGCCGATCGCCCCCGGCGCGCGCCGTTTCTACCCCTGGCCCGGAGCGGCAAGCCGACGCCCTGATCGACGAGACCGGATCATTGCGCAGCTGCCGCGTCCGCGCGCGCCGCCGAGCGCTTGACAGCGCGCACCGCGGGCTTTACTTAACCACGAGGTAAATTAACGCCAAGGTTGAAAGAAATTCGCCCATGCTGTCTCCCGATCGCCTCGACGCCACCTTCGCTGCCCTCGCCGATCCGACCCGGCGCGCGATCCTTGAGCGCCTCGCGCAGGGCGAGGCCTCGGTCATGGAGCTGGCCGAGCCCTTCGACATGAGCCTTCCCGCCATCTCCAAGCACCTCAAGGTGCTGGAGCGCGCGGGCCTGATCTCGCGAGGTCGCGACGCGCAGCGGCGGCCTTGTCGGCTCGAGGCGGTCCCGATCAAGGAGGTCGCCGCGTGGGCGGAGGGCTACCGCCGCTTCTGGGAGGAGCGCTTCAATCGGCTCGATGCGTACCTGATCGAGCTGCAAGAACAAGAGAAGAAACACGGCCGCACACCGTGACTCGCCGCGCGTCCATGACGTCCTCGGAGACCGGGAGTTCCGCAGGGCGCTGGCCGCGACGCTGACCGATGGTGTATTTCGCCGTCGCCGACCTCGAGGCCTCGATCGCCCGGCTCGCTCGAGGGGCGCGGCCGGCTCCACCTGCGCGAGCCCAGGGCGACGCGGTGACCCGCCGATCGCCGTGGGCTCGCGCGCTCGATCTCCGCCAGGGCGCGCGGCGGGCGAGGCGCGGCAGCAAGGCGTTGCCTGCGCGTCGTGTTCTGGTAAGAAGTACGCGCATTTACCCAGGACGAGGTCCGGGAAATCGGCGCGCGAGGCGGCTCCTCGCGGAGGCAGAACAATGACCGACCCGATGGATCCGCTGCTCTCGCTCGTCGCGCGCGACGAGGAACACGACTGCGAGGGATATGGACATGTGAACGTCTGCGTGCGGGTGGTCGGCGTCGCCGAGCTGCCGACGCGCGCCGGCCCCTTCCGCATCGTCGCGTTCTGGAACAACCGCGACGCCAAGGAGCACATCGCGATGGTGCACGGCGATGTCGTCGGCGCGTCGAACGTGCCGACGAGGCTGCACTCCGAGTGCCTGACGGGCGACGTCATGGGGTCGCTGCGGTGCGACTGCCGCGATCAGCTCCTCGAAGGGCTGAAGAAGATCCAGAGCATGGAGCGAGGCATCCTGCTCTACCTGCGCCAGGAGGGCCGCGGGATCGGGCTCATCAACAAGATCCGGGCGTATGCGCTGCAGGACCAGGGGCTCGACACGGTGGAGGCGAACCTGGCGCTCGGCTTCCGGGACGACGAGCGCGACTACGCGGTCGCCGCGCACATGCTGCACAGCCTGAACGTGCAATCGGTCGAGCTCATCACGAACAACCCGAACAAGGTCCAGCAGCTGAAACAACACGGCGTGTCCGTGGCCGGCCGCATCCCGCACGTGATCCCGCCGAACGATCACAACCGCTTCTACCTGGAGACGAAGGCGAAGCGGTCGGGGCATTACATCGACATGTGGGGCAAGCCGCACCTGGCCGAGCAGAGCGACCCGGTCGTGGTCGACGGCATGCCGCCGCCCGCGTCCGAGCCGCCGCCGGCGAGCGCGCGCCCCGCGCGCCGGGGGCCTCTCAGCTCGTGACGAACGCGCCGTCGCGCGGGGTGCTAGCCTCTCGCGTATGGCCGACGACATCAGCAGGGACATCCAGCTCCTCGATCGCGATCTGATCGCCGTGCGGCGGGATCTGCACCGGCACCCCGAGCTCGGCTACACCGAGGTGCGCACGTCGCAGCTCGTCGCCGAGCACCTGCGCAAGCTCGGCCTCTCGGTGCGCACCGGCGTGGCGAAGACGGGCGTCATCGCCGATCTCGAGGGGGAGCGCCCCGGCCGCACCTTGCTGCTGCGCGCCGACATGGATGCGCTCCCCGTGGAGGAGCGGTCGGGCCACGACTTCCCGTCCGAGATGAGGGGCGTGATGCACGCGTGCGGCCACGACGCGCACGTGAGCGCGCTGCTCGGCGCGGCCACGCTGCTCGCGGCGCGCCGGGACCGGATCGCCGGCAGGGTCCGGTTCCTGTTCCAGCCGGCCGAGGAGCTCGCCGGCGGCGCGCTGCGGATGGTCGAGGAGGGGGCGCTCGAGGGCGTCGATCAGGCGCTCGGCGCGCACGTGCTCTCCCCCTTGCCCTTCGGCGTGGTGGCGACGCGCACCGGGCCGTTCTTCGCGGGGATCGACACCTTCGAGGTCGTCGTGGTCGGGAAGGCGGGTCACGGCGGCCTGCCGCACATGTCGGTCGACCCCATCTACGCGGCGGCGCAGGTCGTCACCGCGCTCCAGTCGATCGTCTCGCGCGAGACGAAGCCCGGGGAGCCGGTCGTCGTGAGCGTCTCGGCGATCTCCGGCGGGAACGCGGCCAACGTCGTCGTGGAGCGGGTGTCGCTCCAGGGCACGGTGCGCTGGTTCTCGCAGGAGAGCCGGGCGCACGCGCTCGACCGCATCCAGGGGATCGCCGCCGGCGTGTGCTCGGCCCTGCGCGCCACGTGCGAGTTCAGGGTCCTGGGGAGCTCCCCCGTGACGGCCAACGCCGCCGCGCCCGTGGACCTGGTCGTCGCCGCGGCGCGCGCGACCGAGCGCGCCGCGGTGACGGATCCCGGCCCGCTGACGGTCAGCGAGGACTTCTCGGAGTTCACGAGCCGCGTCCCGGGCTGCCTCTTCACCGTGGGCGCGGGCGGCCCGACCGCGGCGCCGCACCACCACTACGCCTTCGACCTCGACGAGCGCGCCATCGGCCTCGTCGCGGAGATCTTCACCCGCGCCGCGCTGTCGTCCCTCGCGCCGGAGTGACCCCCGGCCCGGGTTCCCGCGAAGCCGGCAGGCCCCCGGCGAGGGTGCCCGCCGCGCGGCGGCACGCGGCGGCCGGGTGGGCCGTCGTCTGCGTCCCCCAGCGGCGGTACCGCCGACCCCGGAGGATGAGGCGCGCGGCCTGAGCTTCTTTCGCGTGTCGTTGGGAAGGTGAGCGGCAGGGCCGCGGGGGCAGGCCTCTCAAGAGGCCTGCTCCCCGCGCGCCCGCTTCTCCCCGCGCTAGCGCGGGATGTTGTCGCGCTGGCAGGTCGAGCTGCAGCCGTCGTTGCTCATGGTGTTGCCGTCGTCGCAGGCCTCGTACGCGGTCTGCACCGTGCTATCGCCGCAGTGCGGCCCGTAGACGCACCCCGGCGCGCACTTGCCGTACCCGCCGGTGTTGTTGCCGTCGCCGTCGTCGCACTGCTCGTCGCCGTTGCGGATGCCGTCGCCGCAGCGCGGGCCGACCTTGCAGTGCGGGCCGCACTGGCCGTAGCCGCCGTCGTTATCGCCGTCGTCGCACTCCTCGCCGGCCTGGACCACGCCGTCGCCGCACTGGGCGCCGTAGCGGCAGGTGTCGCTGCAGCCCGTCGCCGCGTTCGGCGGATCGCACTGCTCGCCCCACTCCTCGTCGACGTGGCCGTCATTGCACCTGGCCGCCGGCGTGCAGTTGGTCTCGCAGCTGCCGTAGAAGCCGTCGTTCACGCCGTCATCGCAGGTCTCGCCGCCGTTGAGGATGCCGTCTCCGCAGTACGGCCCGTACTGGCAGAGGAGGTTGCACCCGCCGTACGCGCCGTTGTTCATGTCGTCGCCGAGGTCGCACTGCTCCTCCTCGGGCTGGACGATGCCGTCGCCGCAGCGCGGCCCGTAGTGGCACGAGGGGTGGCACTCGCCGTAGCCGCCGTCGTTGATGCCGTCGTCGCACTCCTCGCCGAACGCCGTCTGCGCCACGCCGTCGCCGCAGTGCGAGGCGAACCGGCAGTTCGCGCAGGTCGCGTCGGCCACGTTGTCGCACTCCTCGCCCCACTCCGCGTCGACGCGGTTGTCGCCGCACCGCGGGGCCGGCGTGCAGCCCGGCGCGCACGTGCCGTACGTGCCGTCGTTCACGCCGTCGTCGCACCCCTCGGGGCTGGTGCGCACGCCGTCGCCGCAGTACGGAGCGTTCTGGCAAGTCGCCGTGCACCCGCCGTACGCGCCGGTGTTCCGGCCGTCGCCGAGGTCGCACTGCTCCTGCTCGGACTGGACGATGCCGTCGCCGCAGCGCGGCCCGAGCACACACGCGCGGCCGCACTGGCCGTACCCGCCGTCGTTCACGCCGTCGTCGCACTGCTCGCCGAGGTCCGCCTGCGTCATGCCGTCGCCGCAGAGCGAGACGCGCTTGCAGCGCAAGCAGGTCGGGTCGGTCGTGCCTTCACATTCCTCGCCCCAGTCCGTGTCCACGCGGCCGTCGCCGCACCGCGGGGCCGCCGTGCAGGTCGGGTTGCACGTCCCGTAGTCGCCGTCGTTCACGCCGTCGTCACACGCCTCGGTGCCGTTCCTGATGCCGTCGCCGCAGTACGGAGCGTACTGGCAAGTCGCCGTGCACCCGCCGTACGCGCCGGTGTTCATCCCCTCGCCGAGGTCGCACTGCTCATTCTCGGACTCCTGGACGACGCCGTCACCGCAGCGCGGCCCGAGCACGCACGAGGCGGCGCACTGGCCGTACCCGCCGTCGTTCGCGCCGTCGTCGCACTCCTCGCCCTGGTCCGCCTGGACCATGCCGTCGCCGCACAGCTCGCCGAGCCGGCAGCGCACGCAGTTCGGGTCGGTCGTGCTGTCGCACTCCTCGCCCCAGTCCACGTCCAGGCGGCCGTCGCCGCACCGCGGGGCCGCCGTGCAAGTCGTGTTGCACGTCCCGTAGGCGCCGTCGTTGATGCCGTCGTCGCACGCCTCGGTGCCGTTCCTGATGCCGTCGCCGCAGTACGGTCCGATCTCGCACGAGGTCGTGCAGCCGCCGTAGCCGCTCGCGGTGTTGTTCGTGCCGAGGTCGCACGCCTCATAAGGCGTGTTGACCAGGCCGTCGCCGCACCGGGGCGGGGCCACGCACCCGGGCGCGCAGGCCCCGGACGCGTTGGCGTACGTGCTGTTGTTGACGCCGTTGTCGCACGCCTCGGGGCCGTTCCTCACGCCGTCGCCGCAGTACGCGCCGAGCTGGCAGTTGTTGCACTCGCCGTAGCGCGTCCCGTTCGCGCTGCCGTCGTCGCACTCCTCTCCCGGCGTCACGACCGGCGGATCGACGCCGCACTGGGGCTCGCACACCGAGGTGCCGGCGCTGAAGCCCGCGAGCGAGAGCCGGTAGTTCGAGCCGGTGACGTGGCGCTCGGCCTGGAACACCGCGATCTCGTAGACCTTGCCGGGCTCGAGGTTGAGGTCGACCGTGTAGGCGGCGCGCGTCGGGCAGCCGGCCTCCCTGCAGGGGGTCACGAGGGCGTCGCCGTCGTCGAGGATGGTCACGCTCTCCTGGGCGCGCCCGTGGATGCCGCCGATGTCCGCGGTCAGCGTGTTCTTGATGAACACCCAGACGTCATCGTCCCCGAAGAAGGTGAGCACGGGATCGGCCGCGCCGCCGTTCGGGGTGAACTGGAACCAGTAGCGGACCTCGCTCGTGAAGTAGAAGTTGTGCCCGGCGTCCCGCGTCCGCTCCTGGCCGGAGGCGACCAGGCTGTTGAGCCGGGGATCCCCGCCGGGCGGCGTCGTGTCCACGGGCCAGAACGGGCTCCGCTCGTACACGAAGGTGCCCGGCGTGGTCTCGAGCAGCTCGATGGTGGTGACGAGCGTCCGGTTGTATCGCGCGCTGTCCCGGTACCACCACTGGAAGTTGTCCTGCCCCGTGGTCCAGCCGTTCGCGTCGCTCGGCGTGGCGAAGCCGGGGCCGAACCTGCTCTCGGGCTTGCCCTGGGCGTCGAGCTGCGGCCGGACGGTGTTGTCGGTCTGGTTGCCGCTCGGGCTGATCTCGAAGTCGAAGTGGCCGACGATGCCGTCCGTCAGGTTGGCGTCGCAGTCGGTGTTGCTCGTGCCGGTGTTGTAGCTGTCCGGGCACCAGCCGATGAAGTCGCGGATGACCATCGGCAGCCGCATCTCCGTGGGCGTCGTCGTGCAGGCGTAGCCGGGCTCGATGATGCACTCGACCGAGCAGCCGTCGCCGTTCTCGGTGTTGCCGTCATCGCATTGCTCGAGCGGATCGCCGGGGAGGAGGATGCCGTCGCCGCACGTCGAGGTGCACGCGCCGGCGGCGCAGGTCGGCTCGCGCTTGCAGTCCGGCGTGCAGCCGTCGCGCCAGGTGTTGTTGCCGTCGTCGCAGACCTCGGTGCCCTCGCGGACGGCATCGCCGCAGACGGAGAAGCCGCTGCAGTCCTGGGGCTCGAGCTCGTCGCAGACGTGGCCGGGCTCGATCCTGCAGGTGTCATCGCAGCCGTCGAGGGCGAAGGTGTTGCCGTCGTCGCACTGCTCGGCGCCGTTCTTGATGCCGTCGCCGCAGATCGTCTTGCAGGGGAACCCGACGCGCGAGCAATCCCACCCGTCCTCGATGAGCTCGCAGTCGGCGCTGCAGCCGTCGCCGTCGGCCGGGGGGTCCTGGCCGTCGTCGCAGGCCTCGGCGCCGCCGATCACGCCGTCGCCGCAGACGGGCTCCGGGGGCGGGGTGCACGCGCCGCCGCCCGGCGGGCACGTCCAGCCGCCCTCGATCCGGCACTGCGACGTGCAGCCGTCGCCGCCGACGGGGTTCTCGCCGCCGCCGTCGTCGCACTGCTCGCCCGCCTGGAGCGCGCCGTCGCCGCAGTACGTCCGCCGCGTGCACGCCTGGCCCGGCCTGCAGATCCAGCCCGCCTCGAGCCGGCAGTCCGCGGAGCAGCCGTCGCCGGACGCGGGCGGGTCGTCGTTGTCGTCGCACTCCTCCGAGCCGTTCACGCGGTGGTCGCCGCACCGGTAGAGGAGCACGCAGGCCTCGCCCGGATCCACACACGCGTAGGACGGGTCGATCGCGGTGCAGTCGGCGCTGCAGCCGTCGCCGCCCGCGGTGTTGCCGTCGTCGCAGACCTCGCCCGGGTTCACCGCGCCGTCGCCGCACCGGATCGAGCTCACGCAGGGCCGCCCCGGGGTCGTGCAGGTATAGAAGGCCTCCTGCCGGCAGAGGCTGGAGCAGCCGTCGCCGCTCGCCGTGTTGCCGTCGTCGCACTGCTCGCCCGTCTCGCGGAGCCCGTTGCCGCAGACCGGCAGGCGCGTGCAGGGCTGCCCGGGCCGCGAGCACACGAAGCCCGCCTCGCGCGTGCACGTCGCGCTGCACCCGTCGCCGGACGCGGGCGGGGCGTCGCCGTCCTCGCACTCCTCCGCGCCGTTCACGCGGCCGTCGCCGCACCAGTACGGCAGGACGCAGGGCTCACCCGCGTCGCCGCACACGTACTCTCCCTCGATCGTGCTGCAGTCGGCGCTGCAGCCGTCGCCGCTCGTGGTGTTGCGGTCGTCGCAGACCTCGCCCGGATCGAGCACCCCGTCGCCGCACCGGATCGTCGTCTCGCAGGGCACCCCCGGGACCGGGCAGGTGTAGAAGGCCTCCTGCCGGCAGAGGCTGGAGCAGCCGTCGCCGCTCGTGGTGTTGCCGTCGTCGCACTGCTCGCCGCTCTCGTGGTTCCCGTTGCCGCAGACCGGCAGGAGCGAGCAGGCCCGTCCGGGCCGCGCGCACACGAAGCCCGGCTCGCGCATGCACGTCGCGCTGCAGCCGTCGCCGGACACGGGCGGGTCGTCGCCGTCCTCGCACTGCTCGCCGCCGTTCACGCGGCCGTCGCCGCACCGGAACAGGCGCAGGCACGGCTCGCCCGGCACGGGGCACACGTAGAGCGGGTCCACCACCCGGCAGTCGGCGCTGCAGCCGTCGCCGTTGTTCGTGTTGCCGTCGTCGCAGAGCTCGCCGGGGTCGACGGCGCCGTCGCCGCACCGGATCGTGAGCTCGCAGGGCTCACCCGGGGTGTCGCAGACGTAGAAGGCCTCCTGCCGGCAGAGGCTGGAGCAGCCGTCGCCGCTCTCCGTGTTGCCGTCGTCGCACTGCTCGCCGCTCTCCTCGTCGCCGTTGCCGCAGACGGCCAGGCGCGAGCAGGGCTGCCCGGGCCGCGAGCACACGAAGCCCGCCTCGCGCGTGCACGTCGCGCTGCACCCGTCGCCGGACACCTCGTTGCCGTCGTCGCACTGGTCCTCGCCGTTCACGCGCCCGTCGCCGCAGTCGTAGAGCAGCGTGCAGGGCTGGCCCGGCGTCGGACAGACGTACGCGGGGTCGACGAAGTAGCAGTCGCCGCTACAGCCGTCGCCGTCCGTGGTGTTGCCGTCGTCGCAGAACTCGCCCGGATCGAGCGCGCCGTCGCCGCACGCGATGGTCAGCACACACGGCGCGCCGGGCGTGGGACACTCGCAGTAGGGCTCGATCTCGCACAGCCCGGAACAGCAGTCGCCCGGCAGGGTGTTGCCGTCGTCGCACGCCTCGCTGGCCTGGTTGATCGCGCCGTCGCCGCAGGCAGGCTCCTGCGGAAAGAGGCACTCCGGGGGCGGATCGTCGACGTCGCAGGGGTCCGGCTCGCCGCCGCCCTGTCCGCCGAAGCCGGGGCCGCCGCCCAGGCCCCAGCCGTCGCCCCCGCCGGTACCCGTTCCCGGGCCGGCCCCCGTGCCGCTCCCCGCGCCGCCTGAGCCGGTCTCGCCCGTGGAGGACGACCCCCCTCCGCAGGCGGCGGCGACTTGGAGTAGCCCCACCATCAAAGCCAAATAAGACGCTCTCAACCTCACGACACACCTCGACGAGCACGAGCGGATGCGCTCGCGCAGAAAGGCCGACGACCCTTTTCCAGGGTAGATCAGCCGCCCATCACACCTCTAGACGAAAATCACTCCATCCTGCGCCACGCGGCCTCCGCGCGGCCGCCGCGGGTCGCCACTCGCAGCCTGGAAGTCCGTTAGCTACGGATTCCACGAAAGCCCTCCTGAGCCGTCCGGGAGGAGGACACGCGCTTTGTGCGGACAACGCGCGATTGACGCGCGTAGCGCGACGCGGCGGAGGGCGAACTCGACAACTCCCAGCCAGCGCGGATGTTCGCCGGGCGAGGGGCGAGGCGTCGCGCCCCGGCAGGGCCTTGACATTCGGGCTCCTTGGCGGGGTATCGAGATGCTTTACACCCAAACGATTTCGCGCCGGGTCGGCGCGGCGCCGAGGCGGGCGCAGGGCGGCGCGGCGGCGCGGCGCGATGTGGTGAGCCGCGGCGCCGCTGCCGGGATCGGCGATGTCACCCGGCGCGCGTCTCCGCGGCGAAGCCCCGCAGCAGCCGTTCGCGCTCGGCGCGCAGGTAGCGAATGTCCTCTTCGTAGAGCGCGGGGTGGCCGGCCGCGATGTGCGCCTGGAACGCGGCCTCGCCGGCCTCGGCCCGCTCGCGCATGGAGGCGACGAGCGCCGTCAGCCGGTCGGCGATGGCGTCGAGCAAGAAGGGCCCTGGCGCGAGGCCGTAGTCGCGGCAGAACCGGGCAACGTGCAGCGCCTGCTCCTCGGGGCTGCCGGCGCTGTCCGGGTTCGTCGGCGCGTGCAGCGGCGCGAACCGGTACACGGCGTAGGCCAGGTCCCAGACGCGCGGCGCCGGGTGGGCGTTGTCGAAATCGATGAAGCCGACCACCCGGCCGGCGCGGACGACACAGTTGTAGGGCGCGAGATCGCCGTGGCAGATCACCTCGGCCGGCGACCGGGCCGGCAGCTGCCACCGGTCTTCCGGCGACGCCACGAACGTCGCGCTCGCGTCGTGGAAGCGGCGCAGCAAGACCGCGGCGGAGGTCAGCAGCTCGGGCGTGTGCAGCGCGGCCGGGAGCGCGTTGTGCACGTCGCCGTCGAGGAACGACAGCACCTCGTTCCCCTCGTCGTCATACCCGAGCGGCTCCGGCGCCGCGTCGAAGCCCGCCGCCCGCAGGTGCCGCAGCAGCCTATGGATGGCCGGCGCCGCCGCCGTCGCGGGGCGGTGTACCCTGTCGCCGCGCCGGCGCACGATGTTCACGCCGCCGTGGAGTACCGTCTCTTCGACCATGTCGCGCCCTCGCGTCGAGGTTGTCGTCGCCACGACCGCCGATCGTGGTCCCCTGTGCAGCCGGAGCAGTCCGGTGAGGCGGATCACCCGCCGGACCGGCATCCCCAGGAGCGCCACGCCGACGCCTCTGTCAAGGGCGCAGCTCGAAGAATCGACGTGCATCATCGAAAAACCGATGTGGGACATCGAAAAACCGATGTGCGGCATCGACGAACCGACGTCGGACATCGGCGGCTCGATGTGCGGCATCGACGAACCGAGGGACGACTCCGCCGGCGCGAGGTGCGACCTCGGCGCGGCGACGTGCCGCCCCGGCGGAGGCCCGTCCATCCGCGGCGCACGGGATCTGCCCGATATCGACGGCCCAGCGTCTCTTCTACAACCCGTCGACGGCCCCGCTCCGGGCGGGTCCACACGCGGGAGTGATTCATGAGCCAGCGATCTCGACGCGTTTCATGGGCCTTGCTCGCAACAGCGCTGGTGAGCGCGGCACAGCCGGCCTCTGCGGACGTCACCTTCGTGGGGAGCGTCTCGCCCCCGGATCCTGCCCCCACCGACACGCTGGTGGTGGGCGCGGGGATCGAGCAGGTCGGGGAGGTGCTCGTCTCGAACCGGGGGCGGCTGCTCAGCGCCGGGGCACGGGTCGGGTACGGCCAGGGCACGGGGACGGTGGAGGTCCTCGGGTACGGCGCCTCGTGGATCAACAGCGGTCCTCTCGAGCTCGCCTCGGGCCCTGGCAGCCGCGGCGCGCTCGTCGTGCGCAGGGGCGCGCAGGTGACGACCGACGATCTCGTGGTCGGCGCCCGCGGTTACACGGCCGAGGGCCGCGTGCTGGTCGAGGGCTACGACGCCACGTTGACGAGCCGAGCGAGCGCGCACATCGGCCGCTCGGAGGCGATCAGCGCGCTCGAGGTCCGGCAGGGCGCGAGCTTCTTCTCGAACCACGTCTACCTCGGCGATTGCCCCGTCTGCGGCGGTGCGGCGACCGCCGCCGGCGCCCACACGCGGTGGATCAGCGCGGGGGACTTCGTCGTCGGCGTGCGAGGGACGCTGGTCGTCCGCGACGGGGCCGAGCTCACCACCGTGGACGCGGCGCTCGGGTCCCCCCGCGGCGACGGGCTGGATCCGGTCGCCCGGGCGACGGTGAGCGGCTGGGGCGCCACCTGGACCAACCAGGGGCTCCTGCGCGTGGGGGCCGGCAGCTTCGCCGGGCTCAGCGTCGGGGCGTACGGCGCGCTGGTGACCGACGAGGCCGTGATCCGCTCGGAGCTCGGCGGGTCCTTCGTCCAGGTGAACGCGCCGCAGGCGTCCTGGATCAACGGCGGCGACGTCGCGGTGCTCGCGTCGTTGTCCTCCTCTCCGTCGCTGCTCGTCGACCGGGGCGGCCTGGTCCACATCGGGGGCCTCCTCCGGACCGCGCCGCGGGTCGAGGGCGGGAGCCTGCCGTACCTGGGCCCTTCCGTGCGTCTCGTGCGCGGCGACCTGATCGCGGGCGCGATCGAGGTAGAGGAAGGCGACCTCGACTTCGCCGGCGGGCGCCTGAGCACCGGCAGCTTCGCGGGCGACCTCGTCAACACGCAGGGCGGCGCGTTGCTCGTGGGCGGGAGCCATCCGGCGACCGCCGTCGCGGGGAGCTACCGGCAAGGCCCGGACGCCGCGCTGCGCATCACGGTCGCGGGTCCGGGCGCCGCGCCGCTCCTCGACGTGGACGGCGACGTGGACCTCGACGGCGCGCTGGAGGTCCGCGCGGCGGCCGGAGCGACGCCGTTCCAGGAAGGGGACACCGTCGCCTTGCTCGGCTGGAGCGGCGACCTCTCGGGGGCGTTCGCCGCCGTCGAGATCGCGTTGCCGCTCGCGCCCGGGCTCGCCTGGGACACCTCCGCGCTGTACACGACCGGCGAGATCACCGCGGTCTCTGCGCCATAACCGGCCCTCCGAGCCCGCGATGCGCCTGCGCCTGCGCACGGGCGAGCGCGCGACCGACAGGCCCGCGCTCGGCCAGGGCGACGAGCTGGCACACTGGCACGGTGGCACGCTGGCACGCTGGCACGCCCGGGTGGCACGCGCGATGTCCCACGTCCGAGCGCCCTCGTGGGAGCGGGCCCAGGGCTCGACAGGCCAGCAGACATGCATGGCACCCCTCGTGCTACGAGAACCACGCTTCCTTCACCTACATTCTTGCTTGACGACACGTCTTGCTCCGCGCGGAAGGCGCGCTGTTTATCTCTTTGGCAACACGAGGGATATGCGCAACGCAAACAGCATCAGCCGATGGTTGGGGATCGCGCTCCTGGCAGGAGCGGCGTGCACCGGGTGCGGAGTCGTCGTCATCGATCCGGAGCTCGGCTCGCTCGGAACCGGGGATCCCCCTGGCTCCCCGACCGGGGGCGGCGTGGGCGGGTCAACGGACCCCGGGCAGGATCCGGGGACAGGCGGCCCCGGCAGCGCCGGCGGCACCGGCGGCGCCGTCGGCACCGGCAGCGCCGGCGGCACCGGCGGCAGTGGCGCCGCGCAGTGCACAGGACCGCTCCAGATCGCGGACCCGGCGCTCGAGGCTGCGCTGCGCGAGGCTGCGGGGAAGCCGATCGGCCCGCTCTTCCCCGCCGACTTCGCCTCGGTCGACTACCTCGCGGCCGGCCACCGTGGCATCGAGTCGCTCTCCGGTATCGAGTGCATCACCTCGCTCACGGGGCTGTCCATCGTCGGCAACCTCGTGACGGATCTCGCGCCGCTGTCCTCGCTCACGAGGCTGCGCTTCCTGGACGCCGCGTCCAACCAGATCACGGACGTCGCGCCGCTGTCCTCGCTCGTCCAGCTGGAGCAGCTGGCCTTGAACGACAACGCCATCTCGGACGTCACCGCCCTCGGCTCGCTGACCCATCTGTTTTTCCTGACGCTCAGCCTGAACCCGGTCGCCGACGTCAGCCCGCTCGGCGCGCTGGTCGAGCTCGATCAGCTGTACCTCGGCGGCAGGCCCATCCAGACGCTCGCGCCGCTGTCGGGTCTCTTGAAGCTCGACGTGCTCGTGGTGATCGACGCGGGCATCACCGACATCTCGGCCCTGTCGGCCATGACCAGCCTGTATCACGTGGCCATCAAGGACAACCGTTTCTCCGACCTGTCTCCCCTCGTCGCCAACCCGGGCATCGGCTCGGGAGACTCCGTGGTCGTGCTCGGTAACCCGATCGACTGCGCCGCCCAGGCGAGCAACATCGCGGCGCTCAGGGCGCGCGGCGTCCACGTCGCCACGGACTGCTCGTGACGCCGAGGGACCCGCGGCCGCCGGCATCTTCGCCCCCGCGGTCCGCGACCTCGCGGCACGCTGGCACGCCCGGGTGCCACGCGCGATTTCCCACGTCCGAGCGCTCGCGAGACCGGGCCCGGGGCGCAACAAGGTCACGGACATCCCTGGCATCCCTCCTGCTAGGCCTCATGCGTGAGGGAGTCGCTCTTCCTTCACCTACATCTTGCTTGCCAACAATTCCTGTTCCGGGCGGAAGACACGTTGTCTTTCTCTTTGATGAAACGAGGGTATATGCGCAACGCAAACAGCATCAACCGATGGTTTGGAATCGCGCTCCTGGCAGGGGCGACGGGCACCGGGTGCGAGCTCGCTGTCCTGGACCCGGAGCTCGACGCGATCGGAGCCGATAGCTCCCCGCTCGCGGGCGGCGTGGGCGCGCCGACCGATCCCGGGCAGGCGCAGGAGACCGGCGGCGGCGACGGTATCGACGACGCGGCGTGCACAGGGCCGCTCGAGATCGCGGATCCGGCGCTCGAGGCTGGGCTGCGCGAGGCCGCGGGGAAGCCGACCGGCCCGCTCTACCCCGACGACTTCACCTCGCTCGATTACATCGATGTCAGCAACCGTGGCATCGAATCGCTCTCCGGCATCGAGTGCATCACCTCGCTCACGCAGCTGTACATGAGCCACAACCTCGTGGCGGATCTCTCGCCGCTGTCCTCGCTCACGGAGCTGCGCGGCTTGGACGCGTCGGTCAACCAGATCGTCGACGTCTCGCCGCTGTCCTCGCTCGTCCAGCTGGAGCAGCTGGATCTGAAGGTGAACGCCATCTCGGACGTCACCGCCCTCGGCTCGCTGACCAACCTGTTTTACCTGGCGCTCAGCCTGAACCCGATCACCGACATCAGCCCGCTCGGCGCGCTGGTCGAGCTCGATCAGCTGTACCTCAGCAACACGTCCGTCACGACGCTCGCGCCGCTTTCGGGCCTTTCGGCGCTCGACGCCCTCGTGGCGGGCGACGCGAAGATCACCGACATCTCGTCCCTGTCGACCATGACCAGCCTGAGATGGGTGGTCCTCAGCAACAACCGTATCCGCGACCTCTCTCCCCTCCTCTTCAACCGGGGCATCGGCCTGGGAGATTCCGTGTTCGTGCACGGTAACCCGCTCTTCTGCAACTCCCAGAGTATCAAAATCGAGGCGCTCAGGATGCGTGGCGTCGAGGTCATCGGCGACTGCGTGCCACTACCCTGGTTGCCCTGAGCCGTGGGGCCACGGCCCGCAGCGCAGCGGCCGATGACCGTCGGCCCCGGACCGGCCGAGGCCGATGGTCATTCGCTCCCGTGCACGGAATGTCACAGCTCGCCGCGCAGCGACGCTCCCCCTTCGCCTACATTCTTGCTTGACGACACTCTCTGTTCCGCGCGGAAGGCGCGCTGTCTGTCTCTTTGACAACACGAGGAATATGCACAACGCAAACAGCATCAGCCGATGGTTGGGGATCGCGCTCCTGGCAGGGGCGGCGTGCACCGGGTGCGAATTCATCGTCCTCGATCCGGATTGGATCGGAACCGGGAATCCCCCTGGCTCCCCGACCGGGGGCGGCGTGGGCGGGTCAACGGACCCCGGGCAGGATCCGGGGACAGGCGGCACCGGCGGCGCCAGCAGCGCCAGCAGCGTCGTCAGCACCGGCGGCACCGGCGGCGGTGACGCCGCGCAGTGCACAGGACCGCTCGAGATCGCCGACCCGGCGCTCGAAGCTGCATTGCGCGAGGCCGCGGGTAAGCCGACCGGTCCGCTCTACCCCGACGACTTCACCTCGCTCGACTATGTCGATGCCAGCAACCGTGGCATCGAATCGCTCTCTGGCCTCGAGTGCCTCAACACGCTCCCGAACCTGAACCTCGACCACAACCTCGTGACGGATCTCACGCCGCTGTCCTCGTTCACGGAGCTGCGCTTCCTGGGCGCGGAGGACAACCTGATCACCGACGTCGGACCGCTGTCCTCGCTCGTCCAGCTGGAGCAGCTGTCCCTGCACGTCAACGCGATCTCGGACGTCACCCCCCTCGCCTCGCTGACCAATCTGTCTTACCTGTCGCTCAGCGTGAACCCGATCACCGACGTCAGCCCGCTTGGCGGCCTCGTCAAGCTCGATCAGCTGTACCTCGCCCAGACGTCCGTCGCGACGCTCGCGCCGCTCTCGGGCCTCTCGGCGCTCACCGTCCTCGTGGCCAGCGACGCGGAGATCACCGACATCTCGGCCCTGTCGACCATGACCCACCTGAGGTGGGTGAGCCTCGGCAACAACCGTATCCTCGACCTCTCTCCCCTCGTCTCCAACCCGGGCATCGGCCCGGGAGACTCCGTGTTCGTGTACGGTAACCCGATC
The DNA here is from genome assembly GCF_002950945.1 of Sorangium cellulosum. Taxonomy (GTDB): domain Bacteria; phylum Myxococcota_A; class Polyangia; order Polyangiales; family Polyangiaceae; genus Sorangium; species Sorangium cellulosum_E. Next base: position 2,582,849 of record NZ_CP012673.1, on the reverse strand, counting down.
GAGTGCACCTCCCAGAGCTTCAACATCGCGGCGCTCAGGACGCGTGGCATCGAGCTCGGCATCTACTGCGAGTAAATCGGCCCGGGAGACTCCGTGACCGTGCTCGATAACCCGATCGACTGCGCCGCCCAGGCGAGCAACATCGCGGCGCTCAAGGCGCGCGGCGCCCACGTCACCACGGACTGCCCGTAACGCCGAGAGCCCCGCGGTCCACGACCTCGTGGCACCCTGGCACGCTGGCACGCCCGGGTGCCACGCGCGATTTCCCACGTCCGAGCGCTCGTGGGACCGGGCCCGGGGCTCAACAAGGCCACGGACATGCCTGGCATCCCTCATGCTAGGCCTCGTGTTGAGAGAGCCGCGCCTCCTTCACCTACATCTTTCTTGTCAACAATCCCTGTTCCGCGTGGAAGACACGTTGTCTTTCTCTTTGATGACACGAGGGTATATGCGCAACGCAAACAGCATCAGCCGATGGTTTGGAATCGTGCTCCTGGCAGGAGCGGCGGGCACCGGGTGCGAGCTCGCCGTCCTCGATCCGGAGCTCGACGCGATGGGAGCCCATGGCTCCCCGCTCGCGGGCGGCGCGGCCGCGCCGACGGATCCCGGGCAGGCGCAGGAGACCGGCGGCGCCGACGGCATCGACGCCGCGGCGTGCACAGGAGCGCTCCAGATCGCGGACCCCGCGCTCGAGGCTGCGCTGCGCGAGGCCGCGGGGAAGCCGACCGGCCCGCTCTACCCCGACGACTTCGCCTCGCTCGACTACGTCGATGTCAGCAGCAGTGGCATCGAATCGCTCTCCGGCATCGAGTGCCTCACCTCGGTCACGAGTCTGTACCTCGGCCACAACCTCGTGACGGATCTCACGCCGCTGTCCTCGCTCACGGAGCTGCGCTTCCTGAGCCTGGAGAGCAACCAGATCACCGACGTCTCGCCGCTGTCCTCGCTCGTCAACCTGGAGCAGCTGTCCTTGAACGTCAACGCCATCTCGGACGTCACCCCCCTCGGCTCGCTGACCAACCTGTATTTTCTGTCGCTCAGCCTGAACCCGATCACCGACGTCAGCCCGCTCGGCGCGCTGGTCGAGCTCGATAAGCTGTACCTCGTCCAGACATCCGTCACGACGCTCGCGCCGCTCTCGGGCCTCTCGGCGCTCACCGTCCTCGTGGCCAGCGACTCGGAGATCACGGACATCTCGGGCCTGTCGACCATGACCAATCTGCGCTGGGTGGCCCTCTCGAACAACAATATCTCCAACGTTTATCCCCTCGTCGCCAACCTGGGCATCGGCCAGGGAGACTCCGTGTTCTTGCTGGGTAACCCCATCAACTGCGACTCCGCCTCCCAGGCGATCAACCTCGAGAGGCTCTGGAGGCGCGGCGTCGAGCTCTACACAGAATGCCCGCGGCGACGATGGGTGACCCTTCCGTGAGGCCACGGGCCGCAGCGCAGGGGCCGATGCCCCTCGGCCCGGGCCGGCCGAGGCCCACGGTCATTCGCTCCATTGCACGCAATGTCACGGTTCGCCGCGCAGCGCAGCGCTCCGTCGCCGCGCGTCGAACTTGCGATGCGGTCCGCCGCGATGTCGAAACTGCGCTACAGTCCGCCGCCGTAAGGAGGCTGACACATGCGAGCGCTCTTTCCCCTCGTCCTTTTCTCTGCCCTTGGATTCATTGCCTGCGACGGTAAATCAGATTCCAGCGGGAATGCCGGCACGGCAGGGTCCGGCACGGGCGGCGGCGTCGTGGCTGGCGGCACAGGGAGCACGTCCTCGGGCGGCACGGGCGCCGCCGACGCGAGCGGCGGCGGTGGCCAGGCGACCGCGAGCTCAGCCGGGAGCGGAGGCGCCGATGGGACCGGGGGCGCCGGCGGCAGCGGCGGCTCCGGCGGCGCCGGCGGGACCGGGAGCGGCGGAGCGGCCTCCTTCCCCGCGCTCAGGATCGCGAGCGACACGGCATCCATCGAGTTCACGCCGGCGCTCATCGCGTCGCAGGACTTCTATCCCGGCGAAGCGACCGTCGAGTCCGGCGGCATCGTGAAGCTGCTCAACGACCCGAGCGTCGATCTCGGCACCAACGCGGAGACGCAGACGCTCCGGCAGTCGGTGGCTCACCCCAACCTGCGCATCATCTTCACGGTGACGGAGACGTTCTACCGGATCGTCGCGAACCGCGACGCGGGCATCGACGCGCTCGCGGATCTCCGGGGCAAGCGGATCGGCACGATCCCGAACACGTCCGCGGCCTACTTCGTCGACAAGTACCTGGGCACCGCGGGCCTCACGGCGGACGACTACACGGTCGTCCCCGGAGGCATCTGCATGGCCACGCCCTGCGCCAGGAACACGCTGCCGTCCCTGCTCGAGCGGGGCGAGGTGGACGCCGTCGCGCTCTGGGAGCCGTCGACCCAGCTCGCGGCGGACGTGATCGGCGAGCGCGCCATCGTGTTCCAGGATCGCTCGCTCTACCGCGAGATCGTGAACCTCCACAGCACCGCCGAGAAGCTCGCCGATCCCGAGAAGCGGCGCGGGATCGTCGAGTTCGTGCGCTCCCTCGCGCGGGCGCAGGAGCTCTACCGCACCACGCCGGAGGTGGTATGGCCGAGGATCTCGAGCGCGATCGGCATCGAGCAGTCCGTGCTCGAGGAGGTATGGCACGACGAGCGGTTCCAGGGCACGCTGGTGCCCGACATCCTGGACGTGCTCGAGGAAGAAGAGCCCTGGGTCGCCGCACAGACCGGCCGCACCCCGCGCACCCGCGCCGAGCTCGCGCCGCTGGTCGACGACAGCGTGATGAGGGAAGCCCTCGGGCTCCCGTAGTCGGGAAGCTGCCGGCGGAGGCTCCCGCAGGAGCGGCTTCGCCGTCGCCGTCGCCGTCGCCGTCGCCGTCGCCGTCACCGGCCCCCGCCGCGCCACGCTCGCCCTCTCGAGCCCGGCACCAGAATTGCAATATTCCAGCGCAACGCACAATTGCGCCACCGGCGTGTTTTGCCGATCGAGCGATAAAATCACTCGCGATCAAGCGGTGGGTTGTCGCCCCGGGAGAGAAGTATTGGCTTGATCAGATCCGTAGAGGAGGGCATCATCGATCGAATAACTAGACTTGCCACCACTCGGCGCCGAAGCTGGAATCCGGCGCCGGAAGGGGGATGATGATGCATTGTCGCTGCGTGCGGATCGTTGCGCTCCTCGCGGGATCTCTGGCCACCACCGGCTGCATCGGCGCCGAGATCGAGGAAGACGTGGAGGACGAGGTCGACACCTCCGGGAGCACGGTCCTGACGACGAACGGCTACCTGGCCAACGCCCTCAGCCCCAACGCCCTCAGCCCCAACGCCCTCAGCCCCAATGCCCTCAGCCCCAATGCCCTCAGCCCGAGCGCCCTCAGCCCGGGCGCGGTCGCGGCACTCAAGAACCCGGGAGAGAGCGGCGACCTGGCGCGGCAGCTCCTGCGGTACATCGTGGGCTGTGCGCTCCGGCCGGACCAGACGTTCTCGTTCTCGTGGATCGAGGGCAGAGGGCTCATCCACCGCGAGGTGTACCGCGGTGAGCTCGGCCTCGCGCCCTGGTGGGCCGCCGACGGCCTCGAGGACGGACATCACCAGCGCTTGATCACGGCCTGCATCGCCTCGCGGGCAAACTGGTACGGTGTCTCGGTCATGGTCTCCCTGCGCAACGGCGAGACCCCGCTCGGCTCGCAGGACGTGGAGCGCGCGATCTTCCCGGTGAGGGAGGGCGCGTTCTGGGGGAACCTGTTCGGCGCGACGCCGTATGCCCGCGCCTGCTACGCGCCGCAGGGCGTCGAGCATGCGCGAAAGGCGCAGCGCGACTGCGCGGCCGGGCACGTCGCCGTCGATCCCGCGACCGGCGCCGCGACCGTTCAGCCGTGTGGTCCCATCCTGATCGCGGGCTCGTGCGACGAGCTCTGCACCCGGGTGGACATGAACGGCGGCTACTACTCGCACTGCCTCGACGACCCCTGGAGCTCGCCCTGGGTGCGCACGGACGTGGTGATCACGTCCTACCTGACCCGGTAGGAGCTCGATGCGCCCGGACCCCTCGCGAGGCCAGGATCCCGACCGCACGTCCCAGGAGGCCCGGCGCTGCCCGTCCTGCGGGCGCCGGAACCAGGGGACGTGCCCCGAGTGCAGGCCGCCGCACGAGCCGCCGGCCGAGGCGGCGCGCGCCTCGGACGCGACGGACGTGACGGAGGTCGTCGCCGCCTCGCTGCCGCGTTTCCCCGGCTACGTCGTCCAGAGGACGCTCGGGCGGGGCGGGTTCGGCGTCGTGCTCGAGGCCGTGCCGGAGGGCGGCGGGGCGCCGGTCGCCATCAAGCTCGCGCGCGCCGATCGGCGCGGCGCAGGCCAGCGCCTCCGGGCGGAGGTCGAGGCGCTCTCCGCCGTCGGCCCGCCCCACGTGCCGGCCGTGCACGCGTGGGGGGCGCTCGACGACGGCTCGCCTTATGCCGTGATCGAGCGCATCGCCGCGCCCACGCTCGCCGCGCGCCTCGCCGCGCGCCCGGCGCCGCGGCTGGAGGAGGCCTCCCGGATCGGCCTCGCCGCGCTCGCGGCGCTCGAGGCCGTGCACGCCCGCGGCTACGTGCACTGCGACCTGAAGCCCGAGAACCTGCTCGTCGACCCCGCGCGGGCGACGCTCATCGACCTCGGCATCGCGCGCGCCGTCGGCCGGCGGCGCGGCGCGGAGGCCGAGGATCCGGCCCTGGGGACGGCGGAGTACATGGCCCCGGAGCAGTCCGACGGCGCGGCGGAGCTCGACGCGCGCGTGGACATCTATGCGATGGGCGTCCTCCTGTACGAGCTCTTCGCCGGTCGGCCGCCGTTCTGGGGGCCGCGCGCGGCCGTGCTGGAGGACCACCGGAGCCGGCGGCCCCCGCGGCTGTCGGCGCGCGCGGCCGTGCCGCGGGCGGTCGAGGAGGTGGTGCACCGGTGCCTCGCCAAGGACCGCGCCGAGCGGTTCGCGAGCGCGACCGAGCTCCGCGCGGCGCTGGAGCGCGCGCTCGGCGACGAGCTCACCGCGACCGAGCGCGAGGCGCCGCGCTCCGCCGGCGGCCTCGAGCGCCGCGTGGTGGGGCTCCTGTTCTTCGAGGGCGAGGCCGATCGCATGGTCGTGCAGCGCAAGCTCGGGGCGCTCGGCGGCGAGCTCGCGTACGCCTCCGGCTCGCGGTACGCGGCCGCCTTCGCCCACGAGGGCGCGGCGAACCCCGCGCGCAGCGCGCGGCGCGCGGCCGACGAGCTCCTGCGCGCCGGCCTGTGCGCGCGGGTCCTCGTCGACGTCGCGCCCGTGTCGATCCAGGCCCGCGCGGGCGGGGCGCGGCGGTTCCTGAGCGCGCTCTTCTGCCGCGCCGAGCGGTGGCCGTCCGCCTCCGGGCCGCCGGGGCCGTTCCTCTCGCCGGAGGCCTCCGCCGCGCTACCCGTCGAGGCGCCGCGGCCGGCGCCCGGGCGCGGGCGCGGCGCCTCGACGGGCGCCGGCGCCGACGCGGAGGGCGCGGAGGGCGCCGGCGCGTTCGTCGGCCGCCGCGAGATCCTCGAGCAGCTGCTCGGCGGCGCCGAGCGGGCGCTCTGCCGGGGAGAGCCCACGGTCGTCGCCGTCATCGGCGAGCCCGGCTACGGCAAGAGCCGCCTCTTCGCCGAGCTCGGCAGGCGCCTCCGCGCGCGGCTGCCCGAGGCCCGGATCATCGAGCTGCACGCGCAGGAGCCGACGAGCGGCGCCCCGGACGCGACGCTCCACGAGATCGTGCGCGAGGCGCTCGGCGTGCCCGACGCGCCCCCGGAGAGCGGGGCGCGCGCCGCGCTCGCGGAGCGCCTCGGCCCCGCGCTCGAGGCGGAGCACGGCTCGGGGCTGGCGATGGCGCTCGGGTGGGTGGACGAGCGGACGGGCGGCGAGGCCTACCCGGGGCTCGAGGCGCGGAAGGCCGCGCCCGGCGCGCTGCGCTCGGCGCGCGTGCGGGCCGCGGGCGAGTGCCTGCGCCGGCGCGCGGCCGACGCGCCCGTGATCGTGCTGCTCGACGACGCGCACTTCGCCCACGACACGACGCTCGCCGCGCTCGAGTACGCGGCGCTCGCGGACGGGGCGGCGCCGCTGTGGATCTGCGCGATGGGGCGCCCCGCCTTCGCCGAGGCGCACCCCTCCTGGGGCGAGCGGGCGGCGCGGCGCGAGGCCGTGCAGCTCGGGCCGCTCGACGCGGAGAGCGCGCGGGCGCTCTGCCGGCGGCTGCTGCTGCCGGCGCGCGACGTGCCGGAGCCGGCGCTCGATCGGCTGCTCGAGCGCTCGCAGCGGGTGCCGCTCCTGCTCGTGGAGCTCGTGCACGGGCTCAAGCGCGAGGGGATCCTGCGCCGGCACCGGCGCGGCGACGCGTGGTACCTGGCGACCGACGAGCTCGACCGCCTCCCCGCGCTGCCGCTCATCGAGCCGCTGGCGCGGGCCGAGCTCTCGGCGCTCGGGCCGGCGCTCGCCGCCCACGCGCGGCTCGTGGCGCTGCTCGGCGCCGAGGTGTCGATCGACGAGATCGCGGGCGTGCTGCGCCACCTGGATCACCGCGGCCACGGCGGGGCGTACCCGCTCGACGCGCGGGTCGGGACCGAGCGGCTGCTCGAGGCCGGCGTGCTCGTCGGTGATCGGCGGGGGCGGCTCGGCTTCCGGCACGCCCTGGTGCGGGAGGCGGTCGCGCAGGGCGTCGCCCAGGCCGAGCGGCGGCGGATCCACCTGGCGGCGTACGAGCACCACCGCGAGGCCGCCGGCGAGGGCCGGGAGCAGCGGCGGTTCAAGATCGCGTACCACGCGGACGAGGCGGGGCTCGCGGCGGTCGCGGAGGAGGCCTACCTGGAGCTGGCGGAGCGGGCGCGGGCGCGGCACGCGTACGTCGAGGCGGAGCTCCACTACAGCCGCGCGCTCGCGCAGCCGATCGCGGCGCGCGGCGCGCGGCGGAGGGCGGCGTACCGCGGCCGGGGGCTGATGCGCTACCGGCTGGGCCGTTACCACGACGCGCTCGGGGATCTCGATCGCGCGCGGGGGATGGCGATCGAGGAGGGCTCCGCGATCGAGCAGATCGAGATCCTGCTCGACGAGTCCACGGCGCTCGACTGGATGGACGACTACGGGCGGTCGAGGCGGCGGGTGGAGGAGGCGCGGGCGCTCGCGCGCGGCGATCTGCCGCCGGCGGTCTCGGCGCGCCTGTCGATGGCGGTCGCGCGCTCGCTGCACCGCGAGAGCCGCGAGGACGAGGCGGCGCGGGAGTTCGAGCGCGCGGCGGCGCAGGCGGAGGGCCTGGGCGACGAGGGCTACGAGACGCTGGTGGTCTCGCTGCTCCTGCTCGGCTTCATCTACCCGGGGCTGGGGAGGCTGAACGAGGCGGGCGCGGCGCTCGGCCGGGCGATCCGCATGTGCGAGGAGCGCGGCGATCTCCTGCACCTCGGGCCGGCGATCAACGGCCGGGCGCTCCTAAGGGCCTGCCTCGGGGACAGCCCGGGGATGGTCTCGGACTTTCGCCGCCTGCTCGCCATCTCGCGCGAGCTGGGCCTCGGGATGCTGGAGCTCGTGAGCGAGTTCAACCTGGGAGAGTACCTGTACCTGATGGGCGACCTCGACGCGGCCACGCCGCACGTGGAGCGGGCGATGTCGCTGGAGCGCCAGCAGCGCGGGGAGGACGCGCGGCCGGTGGTGCAGCTCCTCCTGGCGAGGCTGCTCCTCTACCGGGGCGAGGAGGAGAGGGCGCGGGTGATCATCGAGGCGATCCGGATCCAGCAGGCGCGGGCCGCCGCCGCGGGGCGCGAGGGCGCGGCGATGGCGCCCGCGGAGGAGGTGCAGTGGTCGATGATCGACCTGGCGACACGCGAGGCGAGCGACGCGGCGTGGGACGAGCTCGAGGCGCGGTCCGTCGTCCACTCGGTGGGCCAGGAGCAGATCGAGGTCGTCGAGGCGCGGGCGCGGGCGCGGGCGCGGCGGGGGCTCCACGCGGCGGCGAGGACGGCGCTCGAGAGGGCGATCGAGGCGGCGGGGAGGATCCCGAACGTGATGCGGGAGCGGCTCGATCGGCAGCGAGGGGCCTAGAGCGACAAACGGGTTGAACCCGTCTGAAACGAGCAGATTTTCGAACCGCCAAGGCGCCAAGGACGCCAAGAAGGAGAAGAAAATATCTTGGCGCCCTTGGCGCCCTTGGCGCCTTGGCGGTTCATCTCTCGTTCCTCAACGTGATCGGTGTTCTAGCTCCGCCTGTCAGCAGTCCTGGGTGGGATCAGCCCGCCGCCCTCTCGCGGAGCCCGCGGAGGAGGCGAATCGCGCCGTAGATCATCGGGCCCAGGGCGACGATGTACGTCCCATGGCTGGAGCCGTTCATGTAGGTGAGGCCGGTGAACCAGAGGCCGACGAGCAGGAGGGCCGCTCCGATCGCGACGTCGTTGCCGCCGGGCCTGTGCCGGCGGACCACCGCGGCCGTCGTGCGCCCGGCCGGACCTCGATAAGGATCGCCGGACGGGGGCGCGATGCCCTCGATCGCCTCACGCTCGGAGTCGACCAGCGGTGTCTTGCAGTCGCTGCAGCTCGACACGTGATCCAGGAACTCCGCGGGCGCGCCGACACGCTGCCGGTGCGGGCAGGCGCGATGAGGACAGTACTTCACGAGCAGAGACTAGGAGGGCCAGCCGGCCCTCGCAAGCTCGGGCGCTCGCGCAGCGCGGGTCCGGCCTCGCGCGGGTGAGCCGCTTTACGCACTGGCCTCCCGGAGCGCGCTCCGAGCATCGGCGGCGGAATTGCCGCGCTCGCCGAGAAGCTCGTGCGCCGGGCGGTTCAGGCGGGCTCGTCTGGAGGTGTGAGCCCATTGCCGTGATGGCTCACCCTGCTTCGAGGTGAGGGTCAACAAACGCTCGACGCGCGGCGTGCACGCGCGGTATGAAGGGTCTCATGGTGGGGGACGAGAAGCCGGTCGACGCGGCTGAGGCGGAGATCCGCGCCTCGCACGAGGAGGCGGCGCCGCTCGCGCTCATCGAGGCCTCTGGCGATCTCCGCGATCCGGTGATCGCCGGATGGAGCGAAGGGGCAGCGCACCTCTTCGGGTACACGGCGGAGGAGGTGCTCGGACGCAGCCTGCTGGGCACGCTGTCGGGCCGCGGCGGCCAGGAGGCCTTCCGGCGCCTCGCCGAGGACGGCAGCGGCGCGCCGCATCGCTGCGAGAGCGCGCGGAAGGACGGGAGCGAGATCGTGGTCGCGTGGGCCCAGCATCCCCTCCGCGACGGGTCCGGGCGGCCGGCGCGCGCGGTCTACGTGGGGCGTTACGTGGGGCGTTGCGCAGGGCATCACGTCGAACAGGACACCTCGACGCGGGCCCCCGCCGGGGCGGAGCCCGGGGTGGCGCAGCAGCTCCTCCGGGCCATCCTCGACCATTTGCCGATCGTCGTGTGCAAGTACGATCGCGAGGGGGTCATCACGTTCCAGGACGGCAAGGGGACGGAGGCCATCGGCGTCAAGCCGGGGCAGCTCCTCGGCGCGAACATCCTCGAGCTCTACAGCAGCGACATGGAGGCGTCGTGGGGCATGCGCCGTGCGCTCGCAGGGGAAGCCGCGCGAGACGTCACCGACGTGCAGGGCGCGAGCTGGGAGACATGGTATCTCCCGGTGCGCGACGCGCGCGGGGAGCCCGACGGCGCGATCAGCATCACCCTGAACGCCTCCGAGGCGAGGCAGAAAGAGATCGAGCTCCGGGCGAAGCTCCAGCTCATCGAGAAGCAGCAGAAGGTCATCCGCGATCTCTCGGCGCCCATCATCGAGGTGTGGGACAAGGTGCTGACCCTCCCGCTGGTGGGCGTGGTGGACAGCCTGCGGCTCTCCGAGATGATGGATAACCTGCTCTCGGCGATCGTGAGCAAGGACGCTCGGTATGCGATCCTCGATCTCACCGGCGTCGATGCGGTCGATACGGAGACGGCCCGGCACCTCCTCGAGATGGTCGCCGCCATCCGGCTGCTCGGCGCGGAGGGGATCATCACGGGGATCCGGTCGAACGTCGCCCAGACGATGATCGCGCTCGGGGTCGACCTCTCCGGCGTCACGACGGTGGGCAACCTGCGCGCCGGCCTCAGGCTCTGCATGCGGCGCATGGCCGCGGCGGGCGAGGCCGGCGGCGCGCCCGTGAAGTGAGCAGAGGGCCCGCGCGGCCGCTCAGCCGAGCCCGAGCTTCTCCAGCGTGGGCGCGAGCCGCTCCTTGTAGGTCCGCTGGCAGAGCAGCGCGAGCCGGGCCTCGCCGAGCAGCCCGAGGGTCGCCCGCTCGGGCTCGGGCCAGCGGTCGAGCGACCGGTCCTCGGCCGGGAGGCGCGAGAGGACCTGCTCGGCGCGGTCGAGGTGCCCGCGCACGATCCGCCCCGTGAACCCGCGCCACGCGGCCCGCTTCGCCGGGGGGAGGTCGCGGAGCTTGCGCGCGACGAGCTCGGGGCCGAAGGCCTCGTGCTCCGCCTCGTCGCCCGCGATCGCGCCGAGCACGGCGCGCGTGACCGGGTGATCCGCGCGTGCCTCGAGGTCGAGGAGGTAGCCGACCGAGAACGCCTCGGCGACCAGGAAGAGCGAGATGGCGCTCGCGAGCACACGCTCGTCGAGCGGCACCTCGCGCAGATCCGCGAGCGGCGCGGCGACCTCGCGCGGCGCGGGGACGCGGCCCCCGAGCGCGGCGCACATGCGGCCGCACAGCTCCGCGTGGCGGACCTCCTCGTCGATGGTCTCCGCGACGGCGCGGGAGACGTCGAGCGGCTCGCCCGCCGCGAGGCACTCGCCGAGGAAACGCGTTGCGATCTGGATGGACTGGTACTCGGTGCGCACGCGGTCGGCCCAGACGAGGCGCGCCTGCTCGACGAGCACGGGCGGCAGCGCGCCCGGATCGAGGGCGGCGAAATCGAGGGCGGAGTCGGTCGGCGTCTGGCGCATGATCTACCTTCACGGAGTGTGTCAGATTGCACAGGATGGCACAGATTGAACCTGGCCGGGCGCCGTGGATCCACGCGGCCCCCGGCGCGGTTCTGGCCCTGTATGGCAAGGACAGGGCCAGCGTGACGGCACATCACCTGGCATGGCACAGGTTGTGCTCCAGGTGAAGGAATGCACCATCGAACCAGCTTACCTCTCCTTGCGACACTCCTGACGTTCCTCGTCACCCTCTCCGCGTGCAGCATCAACCTCGACAGCGGCGGCGGCACCGGCGCTGGCGGCGGTGGCACCGGCGGCACCGGAGGCGGCGGCACCGGAGGCGGCGGCACCGGAGGCACCGGCGGAGGCGGCGGCGACCCCGGCGGTCCTGCCTGCGAACCACACGAGTCCAAGGTCTTCGCGTGCGCCTACCGGGATCCTCCCGCGGAGGGCACGAGCGCGCCGCGGACGTTCGTGTTCTCCGGGACGGTGACGGCCGTGCGCCCGCCCGGCGCGGAGGAGCCTTGCACGGGCGACAGCAATTTCCGGTACAAGCTCGGGCGCGCCGCGCCTGAGGTCATGATCGACCTCGCCGACGCGACCGGGAACGCGCTCACCCTGGGCCTCGCGGCCCCGGGCTTCGCGTCCAGCGCCGTCGCGGTCGGCGACACCCTCGACGTCGACTTCTCCACCGACGAAGAGTTCGAGTGGGGAGAAAAGCTCATCCATCTCCGCCTCGAGCGCGACGGAGAGCTCGTGGCCGCCGTGGGTGAGAACGACCCGATCGGCCTCACCATCAGCCAGGGCGAGCGCGAGTGTTACAACGACTATGACGGCTGCGGCACCGAGGAGCTCACGATGATCGTGGAGGCGGAAGGCAAACCCGCCGTCTCGATCGCCCACGGAGAGAGCGCCGAGGTCGGCGACCTGACCGTCACCAACGACCTTTACATCAAGAAGTACGACCTCAGCGGCGCCTGCAATTTCGGCCTCGCGGTCGAGTACATCGTCAGCGCCGTGCCCACGCCCTGAGCGCCGGCCCGCGCGCGCGGCGCGGGCGCAGCGGCGTGCCGCGCCGGGGCCCGACGCGCGCGGGCCCCGCACGATGGTGTGCTCCCGAGGAGCGCTGCGCCATACTCCTCCCGAGGAGCAGGTGCGCATGGAGTTTGACGTCGACTTCGCCATCGTGGGCTCGGGTTTCGGGGGCAGCGTGTCCGCGCTGCGCCTGACCGAGAAGGGCTACAAGGTCACCGTGCTCGAGTGCGGCAAGCGCTGGAAGAAGGAGGATTTCCCGAAGACGAACTGGAATGTACGGAAGTTCCTCTGGGCGCCCAGGCTGCTCTGTCACGGAATCCAGCGGCTGACCTTGCTCCGGGATACGCTGATCCTCTCGGGCGCGGGCGTGGGCGGCGGCTCGCTGGTCTACGCCAGCACCCTGCTGGTTCCCCCGCCCGAGGCGTTCACCAGCCCGGGCTGGCCGGCCGGCAGGAGCTGGCGCGACGAGCTGATGCCGTTCTACGAGATCGCGAAGCGTATGCTCGGCGTGACCGCGAACCCGAAGCTCTGGCCGGCGGACCGGCAGCTCCGGGAGATCGCCGAGGAGATGGGCCGCGGGGACACGTTTCACGTCACGAACGTGGCCGTGCTCTTCGCGAAGGAGGGCGAGGCGGAGGGGCAGCGCGTGCCCGACCCGTTCTTCGGCGGCGAGGGCCCGGAGCGCGCGACGTGTGTACATTGCGGCGGCTGCATGGTGGGCTGCCGCTTCGGCGCCAAGAACACGCTCGACCTCAACTACCTTTATCTCGCCGAGAAGAAGGGCTGCACCATCCAGCCCGAGACGATGGTCACCGCCATCGAGGCGCTGCCGGGCGGAGGGTACGAGCTCACCCTGGAGCGCTCGACCGCGCTCTGGAGGAAGCGGCGCCGCAAGCTCCGGGCGCGGGGGGTGGTGCTCAGCGCCGGCGTGCTCGGCACGGTGAAGCTCCTGCTCGCCGCGAGGGCGGAGGGCCGGCTGCCCCGGCTGTCACCGCAGCTGGGCAATTACGTGCGCACCAACAGCGAGGTCATCCTCGGGGTCACGGCCAGGGACGATCGCGTGGACTATTCGCGGGGTATCGCGATCACGAGCGGGATCTATCCGGACGCGCGCACGCACATCGAGCCGGTGCGGTACCCGGCCGGCTCCGACGTGATGGGCGCGCTGGGAACGGTGCTCACGGACGACAAGCCGGGTCTTCCGCGCTGGCTGCGCTGGCTGGGGCGGCGGCTCCTTCACCCCATCGACATGATCTTCGCGCTCCTGCCCTTCAAGTTCGCGAGGCGCTCGACGATCCTGCTCGTGATGCAGACGGTGGACAACTACATGCAGCTCGTCTGGCGTCGCGGCCGCATGACCACCCACCGGCCGCCGGACCAGCCGAAGCCGCCGGCGTATATCCCCATCGCGAACGAGGTCGGCAGGCGGCTCGGCGTGCTGATGAACGGGACGCCGCGCAACGCCATCAACGAGGCGGTGCTCAACGTGCCGACCACGGCGCACATCCTTGGCGGGTGCGCGATCGCGGCGGACGCGGAGCACGGGGTGATCGATGAGAGGAATCAGGTGTTCGGGTACGAGGACCTGTATGTGGTCGACGGCTCGATGGTGCCCTCGAACCTGGGCGTGAACCCCTCGCTGACCATCACCGCGATGGCCGAGCGCGCGATGAGCAGGATGCCCCCCAGGCGGGAGAACCCGGCTTTCGCCGGCGCGCCACGTTAGAGCGGCGGTCACGTTGATCGAGCGAGAAATAAAACGCCAAGGACGCCAAGGCGCCAAGGACGCCAAGATATTCTCTTCTTGGCGTTCTTGGCGCCCTTGGCGCCTTGGCGTTTCGAACTTCTGCTCGTTTCAGGGAGGCAGGCGCGGCTCACGGGTCGTCGGTCGTGACCAGGGCCTCCAGCTCGATCAGGTTCGCCTTCACGGCCCTCAGCTTCGTGAACGCGTCCTCGACGACCTTGCTGATCGTCGTCTTGTCTGCGCGCGGGGCGACTTGTATGTCCCGGAGGACCTTCTCGAGGTCGTTCTCTGCCTCGGTGATGTCCCGCTTCGCCGCTACGACCTTATCCAAGAGGGCCTTGCTCGCCATCGGTTGTACGCCTTTCAAGGTCGCCGTGCCGCGACTCCCGGCGCGGCCCATCGACCACGCGTAGCAGGTTTCGCCGGGCAGAGCTACGGCCCAACTCCCGCAGCGCGCGCGCCGGGCCGCCGCTGGACGGCGGCAGAGAGGACGGCGACCACGGCGCTCGCGAGCACGACCCACACGAGCGCGCCGCGCAGCGACACGTACGAAGCGGTCAAGCCGATGAGCGGAGGGCCCACGAGGAAGCCGAGGAAGCCCGCGGTCGAGACCGCCGCGATGGCCGCCTCGGACCCGGGGCCGCCGTCGCCGCTGGCGGCGCGCAGCGCGATCGGGAACACCACCGACGACCCCGCGCCGACGCCGGCGAAGCCGAGGATCACCGTCCAGAAGCCCGGGACCACGAGCGCGAGGCCGAGCCCGAGCGCCGACGTGAGGCCGCCGAGGTACACGAGCCGGCGCGGCCCGAGCGCGGCGCCGATCCGGTCGCTCACGAAGCGGCCGCCCGTCATCGCGATCGAGAAGGCGGCATACCCCGCCGCCGCCGCGGCCGGCGACGCGCCGACGACGTCGCGCAGGTAGACGGCGCTCCAGTCGGCGATCGCGCCCTCGCCGACGAGCACGCAGAACGCGATGGCGCCGAGCGGCGCGAGCGCGAGCAGCCCAGGCCGGCTGCCGGCGTCGGTCGGGGCGGCCGCCGGGGGCTTCGTCACGGACAACGTGTGCCGCGTCGCCCACCACGCGAGCGCGCTGATCCCCACCCCGACCGCCGCGAGGTGGACCAGGGTCGAGACACCCCACTGGATGAGCGCGCCGCCGAGCGCCGCGCCGGCGAGGCCGCCGAGGCTGTAGAGCCCATGAAACGACGCGAAGATCGGGCGCCCGTACGCGCGCTCGACCGCGGCCCCCTGCGCGTTGACGGCGAGGTTCAACGTCCCGCCCGCGAGGCCCATCGCGACCAGCGCGAGCGTCAGCGTGAGCAGGCTCGACGCGAGCGCGGGGAGCACGAGCGCCGCCCCGAGCGCGAGCGGCGCGACCCGGATGAGCGGCCGGCTGCCGACGCGCCCGGCCAGCCAGCCCGCCACCGGCATCGCCACGAGCGCGCCCAGGGAGGCGCCGAACAGCGCGCCGCCGAGCGCGGCCGGGCTCAGCCCGATCGCCTCGCGCACCGAGGGGATGCGCACGATCCAGCTCGCGAACGCCGCCCCGTACGAGAAGAACGCCGCCGCGACCCCGAGCCGGGCCGCGCGCAGGTGCGGCGGCGCTGGCCGCACCGCGAGGGGCGTCGGCGCCGGCGACGGCGCCTCGTCGAGGCGGCGCGGCGCAGCGCGGCCGGGGCCGCGGGAGGTGGGCGCGCGCGTGTTCTCCGTGTCGAACGCAACTGCTGGATCCATGGCTCTTCCTCGGGATGAGAGGCCCCCGCGCGGCGACGACGCCGCGCCCCGGGGGCCCCGGGAACTTGGTCTGCGCGGAAGGTGGGGTCGCCCGTTCGATGCGTCCAATGACATGTCGCGACCGGATTGATAACCTGGAGGAATCGCACGAAACGGACGGAGTCCGAACGAAGACCCACGGAGACCCACGGAGATCGCATGGACCTTCACCACCTCCGCGCCGTCGCAGCGCTGGCGGAGCAGCTGCACTTCGGGCGCGCCGCGCGGGCGCTGCACGTCAGCCAGCCGGCGCTGAGCAAGCAGCTGAAGCAGATCGAGGACGAGCTCGGCGGGGCGCTCTTCGTCCGCGGGCGGAGCGGCGTCGCGCCCACCGCGCTCGGCCGGCAGTTCGTGGACGACGCGCGCGCGATCCTGCGCGACGCCGACCAGGCGCTCGCGCGCGCGCGGCGGATCGCGCGCGGCGAGGCCGGGGTGCTGCGGCTCGGCTTCGGGGTCGCGACGGCGGCGCTCGTCGCGCGCGTCGTCGTGCGCTTCCGCCAGCGGGCGCCGGACGTGCACATCGAGCTCCAGGACATGTCGACGCCCGCCCAGCTCGAGGCGCTGCGCGCCGGCGCGCTCGACCTCGGCTTCGTGCGGCTGCCGGCGCCGCCCGACCTCGCGTCGCTCGAGGTCGTGCGCGACCGGCTCGTGGCCGCGGTGCCGCGCGGGCGCGCCGCGGCGCTCGAGGCGGCAGGCCTGCGGGCGCTCGGCGACGAGCCGTTCGTGCTGATCCCCCGCGCCGTGTCGCTGAGCTTCAACGACCACGTGCTGCGCGTCTGTGCGCACCTCGGCTTCCGGCCGCGCGTGACGCAGGAGGCGCGCGATTTCTCGACGGTGCTCGCCCTCGTGGCGGCGGGGGTCGGCGTCACCCTGGTGCCGGCGACGGCGGTGCGGGGGCGGTCGACACGGGTGGCGCAGCTGCGGCTGCCCCAGGCGGAGGCGCTCTGGCGCGTCGGCGCGGTGTGGCGCCGCGACCAGCCGAACCCTGCGGTCGCGACGTTCCGGGGGCTGATCGAGGCGGATCTCGCGCGCCGGCCGGGCCGAGAGCGCTGAGGAGCCGCCGGCCCGGGAGCGGCGGGGCGCTCAGCCGTCCGGGTCCGCCGGGCGACCCCGGCCGAGCTTGCGGTACCCCGGGTGAACCCCCGCCGTGAGCGCTTGTTCGTCCGCGATCCGCCGGAGCAGGGCCGCGAGCTGGGCCTGCTCTGCGCCGTCCAGCGCCGCGCAGAGCGCCTCCTTGTGCTCCTCGGCGACGCGCCCGATCTGCTGCACCATCTCCTTCCCTGCCCTCGTGAGGTGGAGCGCGTAGGAACGCCGGTCTTCCGGGGTGCTTCGCCGCTCCAGGAGCCCGCGCTCCTCCAGGGCGTCGAGCAGGACGACCAGCCGGCTCGGAAACATGCCGAGCCGCTCGCTGAGGGCGGCCTGGCTGAGGCCATCCGACTGGCCCACCGCCCGCAGGATGCCCGCGTGCGGCGGGAGCAGCTTCAGCGGCGCCAGCCGCTCGGCGAAGCGAGCCGCGGCGTGGGCCCCCACCTGCGCAAGCAGGAACGCCAGCTCCGCGGTGGGCGACGAGGACGGGTCGGAAGAGCGCGCCGAGGTCATCCGTGCTTCTCCAGAATCATTATTGACATGAACGATTCACGAAGGTAATTTTCCTGCACCGGTCCGAGGGGCCGAGCCCGACCCGCTCCCCTGCCCCCGCGCTCGTGCGGTCGTGGATGGGCGGACAGCGCTGGCGAACCTGCTCGGTCCCATGGGAGGAACCCTATGACGGACTCGAACGACCCGAAAGCCGCAAGAGGCAGCATCCATCAAGGTCCGAACCCCGGGATCGTCGCGGCGGTGTTCATGCTGCTCTTCCTGGCGAGCCTCGTGCCCGTCACCCTGCTCATGGGCGAGACGCACTTCCCGTCTCCGCTCCAGCCGCCCGAGGAGGTGGTGGCTTATTTCCGGGGCGACGTCGGCGCGAGGGTGCGCGCCTGCGCCTTCCTGCAGTTTGCAGCGTCGATACCGCTCGGCATCCTCTCGGCCACGGTGGTGAGCCGCCTCAGGTTCCACGGGACGAGCGCCGCGGGCCCCTCGATCGCGTGGTTCGGCGGACTCGCAGCCTCGGCGGCGATGGGGCTCTCCGCGCTGCTCCAGTGGTCGCTCGCGCAACCGGGCATCGCCGAGAGCGCGGCGCTCACGCGCGGCATGCATTACCTGATCTTCGCGATCGGGGGCCCTGGCTACACGGTGCCGCTCGGCCTGCTGCTCGCGGGGATCTGCGTCCCTGCGCTGGTCATGAAGCTCCTGCCTCGCTGGCTCGCCGTGTCGGGCCTGGTGCTCGGGGTGGTGGGCGAGCTCAGCGTCGTGAGCCTCGTCATCCCGGGCGCCTTGTTCCTCATCCCGCTCACGCGTTTCCCGGCGTTTCTCTGGCTCATCGCGGCGGGCTTCAAGCTGCCGCGCGCGCGGAGCTCGCCTTGACCCCCTCGCATCGTATCGCTCTTCCTCGACCCTTCATGCAGCGCGCCGGGGGAGCGGACGGCGTGGATCGGGGGGCCGCGCTGCTCACGCAGGGTGAACGCGCGCGGGCGCGGCGTCACCCGCGCTGCCGCTGGCCCGCGGCGAACGCGCCGTCGCCGAGGAGCGCCTGCGCGAGGAGCGTGACCATCAGGAAGGCGACGTACTCCCAGCCGCCGCCCGGGCTGGTGAACATCCAGCCGCTGGGCAGGTGCACGAGCAGCGCGCCGGCCATCACGGGCAGGAGCGCCAGCGCGACGAGGCGCGTCTTGAACCCGGCCACGAGCGCCGCGCCGCCGAGCAGCTCGGCGAGGAACACCGGATAGGCCGTCCAGCCCGGGAAGCCGCTGGAGGTGAAGAACGCCACCGTGCCCGGCAGCGTGAACACGAATACCTTGGCGGCCGCGTGTGCCAGGAACACCGCGCCCAGCCCGAGGCGCAGCACCAGCGCGGCCAGCTCGGCCGAGCGAGGAACGGAGGTGATCGCGCCGAGGCGACCCGTGGTCTCTTGCTTCATGCTCATGACTGATTGCTCCATGAGCGTAGGAGTAGGCCCTGGCGCCGCGCGGCGGTAGCGCTCGTCCGGGAACGAATTGTTCTCGCAGGAGAACGATTCGCCGCTACGCCCACGTCTTCCCGCGGAACGCCGCCGCCAGGAAGTCGATGAGCCGCCGCACCCGCGAGGGCGGGCGCCGGCCGGCCGCGTGCACCGCGTGGATGCCCATGGGCCGGGGCGCGAACCCGTCGAGCAGCGTGACCAGGCGCCCGCGCCGGAGATCCTCGTCGACCATGAAGCGCGGCAGCACCGCGAGGCCGACGCCGGCCAGGACCGCCTCGCGGAGCGCGGTCCCGTTGTTCGCCGCGAGCGGGCCCGCGACGGGCACGTTGACCCGGCCCGAGGCGCCGTAAAAGCGCCACTCGTCCTCGATCCGCAGGTGGAGGTAGCGCAGGCAGTCATGGCGCAAGAGATCCTCCGGCTGCTCCGGCCGACCTCGCCGCTCGAGGTAGGCCGGCGCGCCGACGACGTGCAGCGCCGTCGTGGCGATCTGGCGCGCGACCAGGCTCGAGTCCTTGAGCTTCGTGATCCGGATGGCCAGGTCGACGCGCTCCTCCACGAGGTCGACCAGCCGATCGTTGAGCACGAGCTCGACCCGCGTGCCCGGGCTCGCCTCGAGGAACCGCGCGAGCGGCTGCGCCAGGTACATCTGGGCGAAGCTGACGGGCGCGTTCACCCGGATGCGGCCGCGGTCCGCGTCGGACGCGCCCCGCACCGCCGCCCTGGCCTCCTCGAGCACGCGCGCGCACCGCGCGTAGAGGGCCATGCCGGCGTCGGTGACGGTGAGCTTGCGTGTGGTCCGCACGAGGAGCCGCTCCCCGAGGCGCTCCTCCAGGCGCGCGACCCGGGTGCTCACCATCGACTTGGACACGCCGAGCTCGGCCGCCGCCGCGGTGAAGGAGCGCCGCTCCACGACGCGGGCGAAGCAGAGCATGCCGGGCAGATCGTCGAAGAGCGGATCGAGCACGCGCCCACTGTGCGCGGAGGCGCGGATTGTTCGCAAGGGAGAACAGCGCTCGCGGAAGCCGCGCGACGGAGCGCCTCGTCGAGCCGGTCGGCGCCGGCCTCGACGTTGGTCGCCACGTTCTCATGATGCCGCCCCGGTGCGCGTCACGCCGGCCGCGCCGCGTCGGGCGGGTTCATGGCGTGGCGCCCCAGCTCTCTCAGCGCGAGGCCCAGCGCGACTCCATAGCCGAGGTGCAACGCGAGCTGAAGGCCCTGGTCGGGCCTCCACATCCACGGGACGAAGGCCTGCGCGATCACGGCAAAGTTCACGAGCCAGACCAGCGCCCCGAACCCCGCGCCGGCGAAACAGGCCAAGGCCGGGTTCGCGCGGTGGGTGCGTGACCACTGGGACCACTCGTACAGGATTGCGGCGGTGACGCCGCTCGCCACCGAAAGCAACAAATGCACGAGCACGCCCGCGAAGAGCGCCACTCCCGCAGATGCCACCAAGGCTTCGCGACCGAGCACGACCGACGCGGCCATGCGCCAAGGCCAGAGCGCCCCGTTCCCCGCCTCCACGGCCGCAACCATCTGGAAGGCAGCGAACAGAACGCCAGCGATCGATCCCGCCGTCGCGCCACGGATCACCGTTTCGATGCGGTCCGTGCGTGTGAGCCACATGCGGTCGACGGTAGCTTTTTCCATGGTATCTCCTTCTATTTGCCCGATGGGTTCATCCATCGGCTGTACGTAGCGGCGGTTCTGCGGGTCAGGTCTGTGAAGGCGAAGTTGAGGCGGGTCCGGACGCTCTCGACGCCGGCCTTGATGCCATCCCACTTCACCCTTCCCGCCGCTCTGGAGTTGTCGAGCTTCGATTGCGCCACCTCGGGGCAGCCCTTCACATCGTTGATGCGCTTGCAGTCGTCGAGCTTCGCGGCTCGCTCGAGCTGCGCTTTCATCGTTTCTGCGCTCGGTGCCATCGTTCCCATATCTCTCTCCTTTATCGGTCTTCATGTCCGCCTGCGCCCCGTGCCTGGCCTGCCGCGCCCACGGGCACGAGGCGACCAGCACCGGACCGTCACGCGCAGTCCGTTCCATGTTCCTTCTACCCCCTGCCCGGTCGTTCGACTATTCGGAAGTTTCATCCTCATCCGTCGTAAAAACCGACGTGTAGGACCACGCAGCGCTCGGTGCCTCTCCGGTGAGGGGCGGGGCGTGCGTGCTCAGCTTCCAGCAAAGATGTTCTGCTTTGCGGCCTCACAGATGGCGACCACCGCGGGGTGCTTGATCTTGCGCTCGACCGAGATGGCGTAGAACTGCTGGCGAACGGCCTCCGACCGCCCGACGACGCGTACCCGATACTGGTGTAGAACCTCGGCTTCGATGACCGTGGGGGCCGCGAAGACCCCCATCCCCTCTTTCCCGAAATCCTTCGCCAGCGCGCTGTCATCGAACTCAGCGATGATCCTCGGCCGGATCTCCTGGGAGTCGAGCCATTGCTCCAGCGCACGGCGCACCATGGAAGGCGCACCAGGGAGCAGAAATGGTGTTTTATCCAGGGAGTGAGGGAACTTGCGACGGATCGAGGCGGCGAGCTTCGGGGCGGCAAAGAACGTCGTGCCGCACTCGCCGAGCAGGCGGCTGAACGCCCGGACCGGGATGCCGGACCCTGCGGGTCCATCGGCGATGACGATGTCCACCCTGTGGAGCGCCAGCTCGGCGACAAACTCCTGAACTGACTTGTCCGCCCGGCAGATGACCTGAACGGGCTGGTCGAGCCGGAATGCGGGTTCGAGGAACCGCCGCACGAGCGACGGGGGGAGGACGTCCGCGACGCCGACGACCAGCCGCAGCGGCCTTCCGCTCGCCCGTCCCTTGAGCGTGTCGACGAACTCGCGCCCCAGCGAGAAGATCTCGTCGGCGTACCGGAACGCGATGTGGCCAGCCTCCGTGAGCACCAGGCGCCGTCCCCTGCGGGTGAACAGCTTTTCGCCGAGGACCTCCTCGAGCCGATGGATCTGGCCGCTGATCGTGGGGTGCGCCAGGTGAAGCTCCGCGCTGGCTCGGACGATGCTCCCCTCCTTCGCGACGACCCAGAAGTAGAGGAGGTGGTGGTAGTTGAGCCATTCCATGCCCTCAAGATATGTCGCTTTTTTCGACGCATCACGCTCAAACTTCCTAATAATCGACCGCCGACCAGGTGCTAAATTCTAGTATTCCGTCCACGATCCCCGTATTCTGAGGGGTCGCATCACCTTCTGCCGAGGAGAAATCCATGACGACGAACATTCACAAGACGGCTCAGCTCGGTGACCTGGTCGCGGCTGCATTCGATCAGGCCGCGCACTACAGCACGGATCCGTCGGAGGTCTCGCGGCTGGCCACGCAGGCGGTCATGCAGGTGGTGCGACGTATGCGGCGGACATTGGCTCCACCATCGAGGTCTCGCATGTCGAGTCTTACGACGGTGTTCTCGCCGCTCTGACCAGAGGAAAGCTGCGATGATCCATCACGATTCGAAGCTCGACGTCAACCAGCTGCTCGAAACAGCGGAGGAGTTTGTGCGGGCGGGCGATTACCTCGAAGCGCACGCGCGCGCACGCCAAGTTCAAGATGAGCTCGGCGACGGCACGGAGGAGTCGCAGCGCGTCGCGCGGACGCTACGGCGCTACGGCGTGCTCGTGGAAGCGTGGCACGCGCAGAATGCGGCGCGCAGCGCGGTGTACGTGGCGCGCGAGCGCAGAGCGATCGGGGCAGATGAGCACGAGCCGACCGAGCGTGTCACCGCGTGGAGCCAAGCAGCCGCCTGGCTCCGCAGGAGGACGGGACCGGCGCACCGGGCGACGCCACCGCGACCGGCAGTACCGGGCTGAACCTCCGGAGCATCACCGTCGCCGGCATTGGCTCCGCGGCGCAGCTGGCTTGCGCTCCGCCCGCCGGGCTGTCCAGCGCAGCGGCGCGCTGGCCGGGGCGGCTGCCTCCTCGTGGTGAGCGCGCGCCGGTATAGGATGGGCCGATGAGGATGCCCCTGCTGATTGTCTCGCTCCAGTTCTTCCTGGCCTGTGCCCCCGAGCTGCGGCTCGGTGATCTCCCAGGCTCCGGCGCGGGGGGCGGGGGTGGGGCGGGCAGCGGAGAGGGCGGGAGCGGCGGATCGGAGGCGTCTGGCGGGCTGAACGGCGCGGCGGGCGGAGGTGGCGCGGGCTCGGGAGCTGCGGATGGGGTGAGCAGCTCGGCGGGGGGCGGCGCCGGA
Organism: Sorangium cellulosum; assembly: GCF_002950945.1. Lineage (GTDB taxonomy): Bacteria > Myxococcota_A > Polyangia > Polyangiales > Polyangiaceae > Sorangium > Sorangium cellulosum_E. The sequence goes on along the minus strand of NZ_CP012673.1, from coordinate 2,560,144 downwards.
GGGCGCGACTGCGCGAGCGACTCGTCCTGCCTCGCCGACGATGGCCTCGTCGCGCGGTACTTCCTCGATGACCCGGCGATCGGGCTTGGGCACACGCAGGTCGAGGACGCCGCGGAAGCGCCGCTTTCGCTCGCGCTCACCCACGACGTGGACATGGGCTTCGCGGACGACGCGCGGCGCGGCGGGCTCGTCTGGACGGCGGCGGAGACCGACAGCCGGGCGTCCGCCGCGATCGACGGCACGAAGATCCACGGCGCGCTGCACGCGTCGCGGACTGGCACGATCGAGGCGGTGTTCAGCGTCTCCGAGGTGTCCGCCGAGGGCTCGCGCATCGTGCATATCGGCAGCGGCACCGAGTCCGGCCGCTTCACGCTCCGCTCGGAGGCGCTGGGCCAGATCGAGCTCTGGTGGAACGGCGTCCACTGCGGCGGCGCGTGGGAAGTCCCGCCGTCGGAGCGCGTGGTGGTGCACGGCGTGCTCGATACGACGGTCCCCGAGCCGGCGGAGGTCGCGCAGAACGCGCGCGTGCTGCTCGACAACGACGACAGCCCAGGGCGGTGAGCGTCAATCCCGGCGGCCCGGGCCAGCCCACACGCCGCCCGAGGCCACGTTTTCCCCTCCGAGGGAGGCGCCGGCGAACGACGCAGCGGTGTCACTACGCAGGATCGTTCGCGCGAGGCTCTCGGCCTGCGAGCGGAGGCGCCTCGAATCCTCCGAGCACCCGCTCCACCGCCGCAGCGAATGCGATCGTCGTGCGATCGCCCCGGTAGGGCCCGAGCACCTGTGCGCCGACAGGGAGGCCGTCCGCGGTCCGACCGACCGGGACGACGGTCGCCGGCAGATACGCGAGCGTCGCGAGCTGCGGCCACGTTGACTGCACGAGCATCGTGGTCATGACGCCATCGACGCTGACCTTGCGCGCGAGCTTGTTGCGCGTCGTCGAATGCGGGAACGCCGCGGTCACCGCGGCTGGTGTGATCACGACGTCGAACGATCGAAAGAACTCGGCCCATCGGACCCGCACCGCATGGCGTCGCTCGTCGGTGAGCAACCAGTCGCGGTGGCGCTGCACGAGCCCCCTGGCGAACCGGCCGGCGTCGCCCGGCAGCAGCTTCAGGACCGGGCTCGCGAGCGTGAGGCCGAAGAACGCACCCGCGGGGAGGTCCTCGGAGATCACGGCGGGGACGAGCGAGAGGCTGAGCGCAAAGTTGTCGAGGAGATCGACGGCGGGGCGCGCCTTCCGGTCGATGTGCGCTCCCGCGCGCTCGAGCGCGTCGACGGCCGCCTCGAGCACCGTGCGCATCGCCGTATCCACGGGACAGCGCGGGTCGTCGAGCCACGCGGCGACGCGGAAATCCCGGAGGTCGGTCGCGCGAGGCGCGGGGAGCGTGAAGTCACCCTCCTCCCCGAAGATCGGATCGGGTCCCGCGAGGACGGCGAGCATGCGATCGAGATCTCGCGCCGAACGCGCCATCGGACCGACTACCCCGAGATCGATCGGCGCGACTCGACCGAGTGGGCCCGTGATGTGCCCTCTCGTCGGCACGAGCGCGTGGCTCGGCTTGTGACCGAAGACGCCGTTGAAGTGACAGGGAGTCCGCATCGAGCCTCCGAGATCGCTGCCGAGCTCGATCGCGGAGAACCCCATTGCGAGCGCCACCGCCGAGCCGCCCGACGAGCCGCCCGGCGTTCGGGTGAGGTCCCACGGGTTGTTCGTTCGGCCGAAGAGCTCGTTCTCGGTCTCGATGTCGCCGGCGAACTTCGGCAGGTTCGTCTTCGCGACGAGGACCGCCCCCGCCGCGCGGAGACGAGCGACCGAGGGAGCGTCCTCGGCGGGGCGGTGCGACGCGAGCTCGCGCGCGCCCGATGTCGTCGGCATTCCGACGGCGCAGAGCGCATCCTTCACCGAGAGCGGGAGGCCGGCGAGCGGGCCCACGGGTTCGCCTCGAGCCCGCGCGTCGTCGATCGCCGCGGCGCGCGACAGGGCGCCCTCGCGATCGGTCGCGACGATCGCTCGTGTTCGCCCGTCGAGCGCCTCGATCCGCGCGAAGCTCGCCATCGCGAGCTCCCGCGCGGAGACGGTCTTCGTCTCGAGGGCCTCGAGCATGCGGGTCGCGTCCGACATCATGTCCATGTGGCCTAGAATACTACGATTCAAGACCGAACAGGAAGCGGGGCTCTCCTCGGGGCTGGTCCGGCACGATGACGTGGAAGCTGGCGTCGGACGTGTAAACCGGCCCGCCCGGCGGGCCCCCCGGGGCCCGTCCGTGTCCCCGCGGCGAGGGCGGGCGCAGGGCGTGGCGCGAATTGTCCTCGGCTGGCGCGATTTGTCGTCTCCACGTCGGGCCGACCACTGACTACCTCAGCTCATGACGGGAGACCGCTAGCCGCTCCGGGATGCGGCCCGGCGGACGGTCACCGCGTGCCCGCCACTCCTGGCCAGCAAGGCCGTTGAGGTTGAACCCATGACACTTCGCAGGTCCGTGCTGCTGCGTCAGCAGCTATTACAACCAAGCGCCGCCCTCGATCCGTTACGACGATCGGGGCGGCTGACGTTCCTCCTGTGCCTGGGCGTGCTCGCCGCCGCTTGCGAGGGCGGCGCCGAGGACCGGGGCGAGCCGATCGACGCCACGCAACAGGCGCTCTGCCAGGCAGACGACGTGGGTTGCCAGTTCGGCGCCCCGAGCTGGCCGACATGGTCGCAGCAGCCCGATCGGCCTGACCCCGAGTTCCAGGAGTTCGAGGGCACGAGCTCCTCGAGCAGCTCGAGCTCCAGCAGCTCCTCGAGCAGCTCGAGCTCCTCCAGCAGCGCCTCGACCGGCGCGAGCTCCAGCAGCGCCTCGACCGGCACGGGCGGCGGGAACAGCGACGTCGAGTTCAAGGTCAAGGCGTGCGACCCGAACCTGCTCGGCAAGCTGCCGGAGAACCCCAACCCGAAGGGCGCCGACCTCCAGAACATCACCACGAACTTCCACGTCCTGCAGTCGATGCAGCTCCTCTCGTCGATCCTCAACAAGGCGACCGAGGCGATCGACAAGATCCCTTCGGGGTCGGGGTCGAGCTCGGACCCGGACAAGGGCATGTGCATCTGCAGCCAGCGCGTGGCCCCCGAGTGCCTGCACCCCGTCAAGCAGGACGACACGAGCTACCAGCAATGCCTCGACTACTGCGACCCGAACAATGCGGCGGCGGACGACTGCAGCACGGGCCTCCTCGTCTGGCTGCCCAGCGACATCCAGCATACCGAGGCGGGCAAGGCCAAGTGGGCCCTCAGCACCATCAAGTGGCTCGACGAGGTGGCGGGCAAGGTCGCCGACGGCGGCTTCGCGGACATGCTGAGCCAGATCGGCGGCGAGCTCTCGAACGCCACGGAGCTGCTCGCGAAGATCCAGTGTTACATCGACCTGTACACCGAGGGGTATCACCTCGGCAGCTACTCCGAAGAGCGGCCGGACCTGCACATGTGCATCCCCTGGGCCGGGCACGGCGCGTACGCCGCGCTGGCGGAGAGCGGCGACGGCAGGTGGGGCATCGGCGGCCGCTACACCTCGCATAACCTGAGCAAGGAGCGGCGCGCCCAGATGCGCACCGGCGGCTTCGCCGTCACGGCGTTCGGCGAGACGTTGACCATCCTCCCGGGGATGGAGTTCAACATGCAGGTCGACGGCTACAAGTGGTTCAACCGCGAAGCTCCCCTCGGGATCGAGGAGCTCGGCCACATCGGCAGCGCCGGCGGCATCAGCCTCGCGGACGCGAAGAAGCTCGGGCTCTTCTACCTCGCGGACGAAGATCAGATGAGCTCGCTCGACACGGACGACGATGATCGCGTGTCCCCGCAGGAGTTCCTCATCGGGACCTACATGCCGTTCAACTACACGGCGGACCACACGCCGGCCGGCGCGCCGAACCCGGCCACCTGGCCCAGGAGCCAGGCGGAGGATCACGTGGACTGGGAGGGGCGGTCCGCCGCGGTGATGGGCGCGGCCCTCAACCTCGATCTGCAGATGAAGCCGCTCGAGAAGGAGCTGCAGAAGATCCCCATTCCCCCGGTCCCCGGCGCGTTCCTCATCCCGTACTTCCGGCTCGGCGCCGGGGTCAAGTGGTACGACGAGGCCTATTATATGCGCAAGCGCCTGCAGGAGGCGCTCAACAAGAACACGCAGCACAAGATCGAGGACGTCGATTTCGGCCGCGACATGCACCCGTTCCAGGCGCCGGACGTGACGGCCGAGGCGGGCACGCAGGTCTCCGTGAAGCCGGAGGTCGGCGCGAAGCTCTTCCTCGGCGTGCCGCTCGGCAAGCGCCTCAAGATCGGCGTCGAGGCGAACATCGGCTTCTCCGTGGAGCTCAAGCCGGGCGGCTCCGGCGGCGTGGTCGATCTGAACACCTCGCTCGAGCGCGCGCTCGTGAACAGCAACCCCGGCGATGACCTCGAGTGCAAGCCCGTCTTCGGCTACACGGAGCGGAGCTCCTGCTCGAATGAGCTCATCGACCAGTCCGGGCTGACCCTCGGCTGCACCCCGAGCGACACGAAGCACTCCTGCTGCATCACCTTCAACGTGGGCGGCCGCGCCTGCATCGACGACTGGACGGGGATCACCGAGGCGCAGTGCAACCCGAGCAACCTCTCGTACGAGGAGTTCGCGAGCTTCCTGAAGGAGAAGACGGCCAAGCAGCTCAAGAGCGCCTTCGATCAAGGCTTCTCCGCCCAGTGGAACGCGAACAAGACGTGCGAGCAGTGTAGCAGCGAGGGCATCTGCACGACGAACGTGCGCAGCGAAAACATCCCCGAGCTCTCTGCCTGCCAGAAGCACGGCGTGTGTTGCCTCCCCACGGTGGCGTCGCAGTTCGGCCAGCCCGGCGTGAGCGGCCTCGTGAACGGCACGTACGGGCAGGCTCGCTTCATCCAGGCCGGCGACCTGGCCTATGATGCCGTGAACCGCCTGCTGTACGTCGCGGACCGGACCGCCATCCGCCGCGTCGATCTCGCGACCGGCGGCGTGACGACCATCGCGGGGTCGACCGCCCCGGGCGCCACCGACGGCGTGGGCACCGCCGCGCGGTTCACCACGATCTCGGGCATCACGTACTTCAACGGCGCGCTCTACATCGCGGATCGCGGCGCCCGCGCGGTCCGCAGGCTCACGCTGAGTAGCGGCCAGGTCACGACGCTCGTCGGCCGCACCGTGTTCAGCTCGCCCCGCGACGTGGCCGTGTACGGCGGCGCCCTGTACGTCACCGACAGCAGCCTCCGCACGTTGATCCGCCTCGACATGACGACCTTCGCGGCCACCACCGTCGCCGGCCAGACGTCGGCGTCGGGCAACGCCGACGGGGTGGGCTCTGCCGCCCGGTTCGCGGAGCCGGCCGGCATCGTCGCCGACGGGCGCGGCAACCTGTACATCGCCGACGTCTTCAATCACCGGCTCCGCAAGGTCGAGATCGCGAGCGCGACGGTCACCACCGTGGCCGGCAACGGCACCCAGGGCTCGGCGGACGGCGTGGGGACGGCCGCTCAGCTCAGCTCTCCGCTGGCGCTCGCGACCGACGGCTCCGGGGACGTGTTCATCGCCGAGGGCAACAGGCCCGGCCGCGTCCGGGTCTTCGAGGCGGTCAGCGGCTCGACGAGCACGATCGCCGGCGCCCCTGGCACCACGTGGCGCGACGGCCTCGCCGACGACGCCATCTTCGAGCTGCCCGGGGGCCTCGCGGTGCTCCCGAGCGGGGACATCTACGTGAGCGACGTGTTGCCCTCGACGGTCCGCAAGCTCGGCGCCGACTGCGAGTCCACCATCCCGGGCGCCGTCACGTACGACGTCACCGAGGCCGAGTGCCCCGGCAGCTTCGGCGCGTACACCTGCCACAGCGAGACCCACACCAGCGTGACCGACTGGGTGGGCCCCGGGTGCCACCCGATCCAGGAGGGCTTCCTGTCGGCGTGCGGCTGCTCGTCGAACGCCGACTGCGCGAGCGGCGAGACGTGCGACACGGACAAGAAGGTGTGCACGGTGAACGGCACGCCCGTCGACTGCCTCTGCAGCGACAACCCGGACCCGACGTGCGCGAGCGAGCCACACCGCACGTGCGTCGAAGGGGCGTGCACCCGCCGCTGCACCTACAGCCCCTCGACCGCGGACACCGTCTGCGGCGACGGCCAGGTGTGCACGACCGACGGCGCGTGCGCGCCGCGGGCCGGCGTCCAGTACGCCGAGCAGGTGATCTGGGGAATGAAGAACCAGGAAGAGCCTGTCCACGCGATCGCCAGCTACGGCATGACCGAGATCCAGCTGATCGCCGCGCTCAACGCGGGCATCAACGTCGGCCTCGAGGTCAAGCTGTTCAAGAAGCCGAAGAAGTTCACGCTCTGGAAGTGGAGTCGCTCCTTCGACATCGGCTCGGTCGGAAAGGCCAAGTTCCAGCCCGGGCTCGAGGCCACGTACCAGTGGGACAGCGCGTCGTTCGGCGAGGTGACGAACTACCAGCCTGACGAGGTGACCCGCTACGCGTCGCCGAGCACGTCCGTCACGTCGGACACCGCGGACTTCATCCAGTGGTGCAAGGACGAGATGCCGCTCTACTGGGACGACCCGCTGCCGCCGACCGTGAACGACATCATCCAGAGCGTGGAGGACATCTTCACCTTCGGCTTCAAGCTGGGTGAGAGCGTCTCCACCGAGGAGAACCTCTGCATCGAGGGCCGGCCCATGATGGACTGGCTAAAGGACCAGGACGCGCTGGCCGAGACCTTCGCGGCCGGGACCTGCACCTACGTCGGACCGCAGAGCGGCTCGCCCGGGGCGCGCGGGAGCCTCGATTTCCCGTGCCAGGACGCGCACCTCCACCTGCTCAAGCACTGGGGCTGCCTCGACACGCAGCGCACCGCCACCTCCACCCTGCTGCGCATGGGCGCGTTCAGCGGCGCGGTCATCAACACCCCGACGCCCACGTTCGATCCCGCGCTCCTGCTGCACAACCCCGCCGACGGGCTCGAGGCGTCGAACCTGGTGCACCGGAGCGCCCTCGCCGAGGCGTGGCTCGCCGAGGTCGAGGCCTGCTTCGACGACCACTCGGAGGACACCATCCCCTGCGCGTGCGACGAGGACGCGGATTGCACGACGGGACCGGGGCTGACCTGCGAAAACGGCACGTGCCAGGGCCCCGAGGGCGACGTCGCCCAGTGCTCCGTGGTGAAGAACACGGGCGTGACCGTCGAGCGCTGCTGCGGCGACGGCGTGAAGCAGGACTCCGAGCAGTGCGACGACGGCAACACCCAGAGCGGGGACGGCTGCTCGTCGCGATGCAAGCCGGAGACGAAGGGGGCGTGCTGCCAGTCCCTCTCTTGCACCGACCTCGGCCAGGGCGGCATCACGTCCGCCGCGAGCTGCCACGACGCCGGTGGCTACTTCGTGAGCGGCCATAGCTGCGCCGAGATCGACGCGTGCGGGACCGAGCCCATCGGCTCCTGCGTGGAGACCGACGGGACCTGCCACGCGCCGGTGACCCAGGGGCAGTGCGAGGACGTGAACGGCGTGTTCACCGTCAACGGTCATTGCCAGACCCCGCCGGAGCGGCTGACGTTCCAGCCCGGGAGCGAAGGCGTCGACGCGACCATCAACAACCGCAGCGGGAACACCGGGACGAACTACGGCAGCACCGAGCACCTGACCGCGGGGGCGTGGACCGTCAGCAATGTCGACTACCTGACCCGGAGCTTGCTCCGCTTCGATCTCTCGCCCATCCCGGCGGGGTCCACGATCGAGCGGGCGCGGCTCAGCCTGTACGCCGATCCCGATACGCGCCTCGGGCACTCGACGTTCGGCGGCTCCAACGCCTTCCTGCTCCAGCGCATCACCTCGGCCTGGCAGGAGAACACCGTGACATGGGTGAGCCAGCCCTCCGTGACGGCGACGAACCAGGTGCTGCTGCCGATGAGCACGGCGCCGAACCAGGACTACGAGCACAGGGATGTGACCCAGCTCGTGAGGGACATGCTGAGCACGCCCGGGAGCAATCACGGCTTCATGATGCGGCTCGAGAACGAGGTGATCCGGTTCCGGGAGGTCAACTTCACGTCGAGCGATTACGCGCACGCCTCGCTGCGCCCCAAGCTCGAGGTGGTGTTCCGCAGGCCGTGACGGACGGTCCGCGCCCTGGCGCCGGCCGCGCGGTGCGGCCGGCGCCAGGGCGCGTCTCCCCAGAGTTCCTTTTCGAGAGTGAGACGGTAGAGGAAGAGAGAGACCATGAGACACACATTTCGATTCTTTGCAGGCGTCGCCGGCGGCCTCTTCACGAGCATCGCAGCGCTGCCCACGGCGCTGGCCCAGCTCGCCCCCCTGGACACGAACCATGTGGTCATCATCGACCGGTCCGGGAGCATGGCCGGCACCGGCATCGATCTCGCGAAGCGAGCGGCCAAGATCTACTGGAACACGCTCGTGTCCAGCAACGTGCCCCCGTCGCAGTCGTTCGCGGAGATGCTCGGCGTCGCGAGCTACTCCGATTATGCCTCGATCACGTACCCGCTCACGCCGATCCCGGCGTCGGGCCTGGACGCGGCGGTCGACGCGCTCGTCGCCGATGGGTCGACCTCGATCGGGGCCGGCCTGGGGCAGGCGCTCGACATGCTGGTCGCGGAGAACCCGACCAAGGGGCCGCGCGAGTGTGTCCTCCTCTTGTCCGACGGCCAGCACAACACGCCGCCGGCGCCGAGCGATTTCTTCGGGGACTATTTCACCCGCGTGGACGAGGTCCACTCGATCGCGCTCGGGGCGGGGGCGGACGAGGGCATGATGAGCGACATCGCCGCGAACTACGGATTCTCGCCCGGGCTCTACCTGCGCGCGGACAGCGACACGGAGCTCGACCAGCTCGAGCTCATCGGCGCGTTCAACCGCATGGCGAACGATTGCCGCGACGGCGGGATGATCGACCAGGTGCTGACCCAGATCGCGCCGCACTCGACGACGTGCGCGGACACGCTGGTCTCGGCGGCCCAGATCGTGGATTTCACGATGATCTACGTCGGGGACGTCGCCCCGGACGTGCACCTGCAGCCGCCGTCGCTGCACCCGACGACGATGATCACCGAGACGAACTTCGCGCAATCGGGCTCTGATCTGACCTTCTTCTCGGCCGAGAACTTCAAGCGCTTCTCGCTGAACATGACGCAGACCTACGAGGAAGGGTTCTGGCAGTACTGCGCCACCAACAACTCGGATCAGCCGATCTATCTCTACTCCGCCGTGTCGACCCTCGCCGACACCATCGTGCTCCGGGTGACGCCGGACACGCTGAACGTCGGGCCGGCGCCGCTGGTCATCGAGGCCGAGGTGACCCACCTGGGCATCCCGGTGACGGGCGCCTCCGTCACGGCGGAGATGACCGCGCCGAGCGGGGCGGTCACGCCCCTGTCGTTCCACGACGACGGGTCCGCCGCGCACGGCGACACGGCGGCGAACGACGGCGTGTACTCGGTGAAGTTCAATCAGTTCACGGAGGCGGGGAGCCACGACATCACCGTGTTCGCGGACCACGCCGGCAGCGCCTCCGTCCCGATGTTCACCCGCCAGCACACGTTCGGGATCTACAAGGACCCGACGCCGCCGTGCCAGGATCTCGGCCAGATGAGCACGGCGATCGTCACGTCCGTGAGCGGCTCGGCCTGCTTCCGGATCGACAAGGCCAACCTGCCGGCGGCCTGGACCCCGGCGAACCTGACGCTGCAGATGAGCCCGACGGACAACGTCGCGCTGAACGGCGTCAGCGTGTCCGTGAACGGCGGCGCGCCCCAGAGCGCCCCGGCGAACAGCTGGTCCGCGCTGACCACGATCCCGTTCCCGGGCAGGGCGAACGACGTGTTCTATCAGGTGAACACGACCGGCCCCCGGCAGCTCCGGATCCAGTGGTATCCGTGAGGTCGCCTGGCGGCTCCGGCGCGGCGTTGCCTTCCGTGGTGAGGCTCGCGCGCGCCGGCAGCCGCGCCGATCGCCAGCCGATGCGGCGCCGGTGAGGTTCAGCTCACTGGCGCCGCAGCGCGCGGGACACGGAGCGCGGGCTCGCATAACCGAGCCGCGAGGCGAGCGCGCGATGCGTGGGGTTCTGGGAGGCCAGGTAGCGGCTCGCGATCTCGGCCCGCACCTCCGTCAGCAGGGCGCGGTGAGACATCCCCTGCTCCCGCAGCTGCCGCTGCACGGTGCGCGCGCTCATGCCGAGGTGCTCGGCGACGCGGTCGAGGTTCGGGTTGCCGTCGGCGATGCAGATCCGGAGGGCCTGACGGACCTCGTCGAGGAAGCCCGGCGAGGCGGCCGCCCCCGGCGAGGCGCCGGCCGCCGCCACGCCGGCCCTGCCGACCGCCTCCAGCCGGGCCTGCGCGCACGCCTCGAGGAGCTCGCAGAGGCGCGGGTCCGCGGAGCGGAACGGCACGTCGAGGAGCTCCCGATCGAAGACCAGCTCGTCGAAGGGGGCATCGAACTCGACCGGCGCGCCGAAGATCCGCTCGTACTCGCCGGCGGCGCGCTCGCGACGGTGCCGGAAGCGAACGGCCAGCGGGCGGATGTCCTCGCCGGAGAACGTCCTCGCCCGGAGCACCGTCAGGCCGGCGATGAGGTCCGACACGGCGGGCACGCCGTCCTGCGAGAAATGCCGGAAGTGGGCGCGGCGCCCGACCATCTTCAAGCTCAGCACGCCGGCGCTGGCGAGCAGCGGCGCGAACCGGATCGACCGGTCCACCGCCTCGCCGAAGCGCGTGCTGTTGCGGGTGAGGTAGTCCAGGAGGTCGAGCGCGCCGACGTCGAGCGTCTCCGCGGTGCGCAGCCCGAGCAGGGCGTCGCCGCTCACCCGCTCGGCAGCGGACCAGATCTGCCGCGCCGCGCTCAGGGAGATCGGCAGCCCGCGCTGCTGGAGCGCCGCCGGCGGCAAGGCGGCGTCCCGCAGGACCACGTCGATCGGCAGCCCGAGCTTCGGCGCCGCGGAGACCAAGAGCAAGACGAAGTCTGAAAACGCGGACGGAGCTGGCATGCTCAGCACGGGAGAGGTCAATCAGGTTGCACCCTAAGACAGGGAGGCCACCCCGGACAACCCCTCTCGTGCGGCAGGTCCGTGCTCTGGAGTACCGTGAAGCCGCGGTCGCGCGGTGGTGGACGGCGACAGTGACTCCGGAAATTCACGCTGGTGCTGCATGGCGGCAAGAGCCGCTCGCCCTCCGCGGCTCCAGCGGTCGCGCGCTCCCGCGCGGCGTCGGCGGGCTGCTCGGCGCGGGTCAGAGCTCGGGCAGCGGCCTGTCCTTGTAGTGGTCGTGGACGAGCTTGAGGTTCTGCTGGTGCACGTCCCGGTAGGGCGCGAAGGGGTGAATCCAGCCCTTCGCGGCGGACGCCTGCACGTACTCCTCCATCGTGCCGTTCAGGCACCCCTCGTCGTGGGCGCGGCGCACCATCCGGGTGATGTAGCCGATGGTCGCGTCGATCAGGGTCTTGCCATAACCGCCGCCCTGGATGACCGCGGGATCACCGTGGTTCGGGAAGATGGCCTCGATGTCCATCTCGCGGAGCTTCCGCAGGTTCGCCACGTGATCGGCCAGGCCCTCGATCTCGACCATGTACGTCAGGGTATCCTCGAGCGTGTCCCCCGCGAGCAGGGCCTTGTCCGCGGGCAGGTAGAGGACGGTGCTGTCCTTGCTGTGGATGTTGACCTGGTGCAGCTCGACCCGGATGCCCCCGACGTCGAGGTCCAGCCTGCCCTCGAACGTCCTCGTCGGCAGCGCGAGCGGCTGGATCGCGGGCGGGCCCCACAACGTCCCGGACTCGATCTCCGCCCTCTGCTTCGCGAGGTGATCTCGCGTGAGGGCACACGCGACGATCGCCGCGTCTTGATAGGCGGCGTTCCCGCCGACGTGATCCAGGTGCCAGTGGCTGTTCACCACGGTGAAGCGCCGGACGCCGCGCCCCTCCAGGTGGGCCCGCACCCGCCGGGCCTGATCCGGGGACGTGAACGTGTCGTAGACGAGGGCCTCGTCGCCCCGGTGGATCGCGTAGGTGGCGATCCCGAGATTCATCGCGGCGTCGTCCTGCCAGTTCCACTCCGGCGTGAGCCGCCTGGCGTCCGGGTTCCGGCCGTCGAAGAAGAGGATCAGGTGATCGTTCAGGTCCTTGACGAGCATCTCCGCCCCCGCTCCGCTGCTCAGCCCTGATCGCATCCCATCCGCCATGGTTCCCTCATCGCGGCGCGACGAACACGAACGGCTCTCCGCTCGCGCGCACGGAGAGGACCACCTCGCGCCGCGCGCCCCGGATCTTGTAGCGCAGCCAGAGGATCGGCCGCGCGTAAGTCGCGATCTCCTGCCGCAGGATCTGCCCTTCCCCTCCGAGCCCTGCGGCGGCGCTGGTCGCGCGCCGGAGCGCGTCGCCGAAGCGGTGGCCGTGGAACGTCGGCTCCGCCGCAGGCCCGCCGCGGTAGGGGCCCCCCGTCGCCCTCGGGCGCGGATCGAAGCGCAGGCAGTCGGGGAGCGCGCCGGGGTCGCCCGGCGCGAGCGCCTCGTCGAGCGCGCTCTCGAGCGCGACCGTCATCGAGGGGACGTACGTGTAGCGCAGGGTGTCGACCCGATCCTCGACGAAGCGGACGCGCGCGCGCCGCGTCCGCGCCGCCCCCTCACACACCGAGCAGCGCACGAACCCCGCGCCGCCGCAGCCCGGACAGGGCTCGTACTCCCGGTAATTGTGATCGAGGTGGATCTTCCCGCCGCCGCAGCAGCGCGCGCAGATCTCGCGGCCGGGGCGCGTCGGGCACATCGAGCAGGCGGCCGGCCCCTCGCCGTGCGCGGCGACGAGGACGTGGTGGCTCGCGGCGATCATACGCGCGGGCTCCGGCGGGATCCCGGTCGGGAATGCGGCGAAGTGATCCTCGCTCAGCTCGACGTTCTTCTCCCACACGGTGCGGCCGAGGGCGCGCGCGTCGAGCGTCACGGCGGCCAGGCGGCGCTGCTCGACGGGCTCCACGGCGAGCAGATCGACCGCCGATCCCGGCTTGTGCCAGAGGCGCGTGCGCACCGAGACCCCCGCGGCGCGGGCGCGCTCGATCGTGGGCAGGTAACGCTCGATCATCACGCGTGTGTCGGTCGCCTCGGTCTCCGGTCGCCGTTCCATCCGAAGGGCGGTCTGCCTAGCGCGCCCTGCGCCTTTCGTCCCCGCCGCCACCGTGCTCCGCCATCTTGTCCGGGAGTCTACACCTCCCGCGCCGACGCACCGCACGGCGCACGGCGCCCATGGCGGATGAGCTCGCATGCCGGCCGAGCCAGCGACCCCCTCCGCGTTGCCACGCCGGCCTCCCGCGCGCCGGCCTTGACGTGCGCTGGCCGGCGCCGGCTCACGTCGTCCGACGGCGGCGCCTTGATGACGCGCGCGAGGCCCTTCGAAGCGCTACGGTTGAGGTCTGGGCTCCTCTTCACGGAGCCGGTGAGGCATCACGATGAGCACCCCCCAAGGCAAGTCGATCACCCGTGAGCTCAAGGTCCATGCGGCGCTGCTCGGAGGCTTCATCGCGCTCCTGTGGGCGATCGAGATCGTGGATTTCGTGGTCTTCCGAGGGTCGCTGGACCGGCTCGGGATCCGCCCGCGCACGGTCCCTGGCCTCGTCGGCATCGCGCTCGCGCCGCTGCTCCACGGCGGCTTCGCGCACCTCGTCGCGAACACGGTCCCTTTCCTCGCCCTCGGCTGGCTCATCCTGCTCCGCAAGACGAGCGACCTCTTCCTCGTGAGCTTCGTCGCGGCCCTCGTGGGCGGCCTCGGCGTCTGGCTCACCGGATCGGCCACCTCGGTGCATATCGGCGCGAGCGGCGTCATCTTCGGCTACTTCGGCTTCCTGCTCCTCCGTGGCTGGTTCGAGCGGAGCGCCCTCTCGATCGCGCTCTCCGCCGCCGTCGGCCTCCTCTACGGCGGCATGATCTGGGGCGTTCTCCCGACGCGGCCGGGAATCTCCTGGGAGGGCCACCTGTTCGGCTTCCTCGGTGGCGTGCTCGCGGCGCGCCTGATCGCGGGCCGCCTGCGCAGGCGCGCCGAGGCGTCGCGCCGCGGCGCTCTCCTGACGCGGAAGTGATGAGAGGTCCCGCGGTCCGTCTTTCTGTCATCGGCGTGGAGGGGCGGCTCGCCGCGCTCCACCGCGAGCTCGAGGCGTGCCGTGTGTGCCCGAAGATGCTCGGACCGGTCGTCCACGGCCCGGCCGTTCCGAGCCGGATCCTGCTGATCGGCCAGGCGCCCGGCCCGCGCGAGGGCCGGCTCGGCCGCCCGTTCGCGTGGACGGCGGGGCGCACCCTGTTTCGCTGGTTCGAGGCGGCGCTCGGCGTCGGCGAGGACGAGTTCCGGCGGCGCGTCTACATGTCGGCCGTCGCCCGCTGCTTCCCCGGCAAGGCCCGGGGCGGGGGCGACCGCAAGCCGGATCCCGAGGAGATCCTGCGCTGCCGGACCCACCTCGCGCGCGAGGTCGAGATCCTCGAGCCGCGGCTGATCCTGCCGGTCGGCGCCCTTGCCGTGGAGCAGGTGCTCGGCCATCGAGGGCCGCTCGCGGCCGTGATCGGCGAGGTGCGCCGGGCGCGTTACCACGGCGTCGACGCCGACGTCCTCTGCCTGCCGCACCCGAGCGGCGCGTCGACTTGGCACAGGACGGAGCCGGGGATCTCGCTGCTCGGCCGCGCGCTCCGCCTCCTCGCGGAGCACCCGGAGATCTCGCGGGCGTTCGCCGGCGCCTCCCCCGCGGCGTCCCCCGGATCTCCGCTGCCACGCTGACGGGACTCCGCCCTCCTTCGGGTGGCCGCTCGGGCGCTCACCGACGCCCGCCCGCGCTGTCGCCACGTTCGCCGCGCTGTCGGTTCGCTCCCGCGATGTCGGATTGACATTGTGGCAACGTGCGCCGTTGCGCGCGGGCCAGTCGTGTCCAATTTGGCAGGATGGCCCCCGAGAGCGCGCGCTCCATGCGGCGCCGCGAGCAACGGCTTGCTGGCATGCGGCTCGCATCGAGGAAGTGGACGAGCGTGGAATAGACCCGAGTCGAGAACCGTCGACCGAGGTGGCGGCGCCGGACATCACCGGACGCACGCAGCGAACGGGCGCTGGAATCAAAGGCAGGTAGCACCATGTTGCAGAGCATCCGGAAGTTGAATGAAGGCAGCCTCCTCCAGCGCACGTTGCTGCACATCGGGGTGTTCGTCGCCGGCTCGGCGACCGTGGTCGCGCTGACGAGCGTGGCGCTCGTGTCGACCGCGAAGGCCGTCTTTCCGCCGCACGACGAGACCGAGGCCAGCGCCGAGGAGACGAAGCAGGAGGGCGCGGAGGCCGACGCGGACTCGAGCTCGCCCGAGGCTGCGGCCGACACCGCCGGCGCGAAGGGGAAGACGTTCGCGCAGATGCGCCTCGCGAACCGCCGCGAGAGCGCGGCCATCCGCTGATCACGGCGGGGGCGCCCTCCGCCCGCGCCCTGAGCGCCGCGCCCGCGCGCCGGCGCTTCAACCGCCTCCCTGACACAGGACCTCGGCGCCGCCGCTCCTGCTGCTGCTGCGGAGGGTGCCCCGGATCAGCAGAAAAACCGCCAAGGACGCCAAGGACGCCAAGCGCGCCAAGAGGAGAAGGGAGGGGCCGAACCGGCACTTCCTTCTTCCATCTCCCTGATCTCTTGGCGCCCTTGGCGTCCTTGGCGTTTCACATCCCAGCCCGACTTTCCGCGGTGCAGCCAGCACGCCGCCGAACGCGCCATTTGACAGGAACCTGTCGATGCGACAATCTCTTGCGCATGGCCCGGCTCACGGCGGCGGCAGCCACGTTCAGCGAGCTCGTGATCGAGGTGTTCCGCCTGAACGGCCTTGCGCTCGAGGCCGGGGATCGCCTGGCGAAGCCGGCGGGGCTCACCAGCGCGCGCTGGCAGGTGCTCGGCGTGGTGGACCACGGCCCGGCGCCGGTCTCCAACGTCGCGCGGGTGATGGGATTGACGCGCCAGAGCGTGCAGCAGGTCGCGGACGTGCTGGAGCGCGACGGCTTCGTGGAGTACGCCGAGAACCCGCACCACCGCACCGCCAAGCTCATCGCGATCACGGCGGCGGGGCGCGAGGCCCTGCGGCAGATCGAGGCGCGCCAGGCCGCGTGGGCGGACCGCCTGGGCAAACAGATCGACCTCCCGAGCCTGCGCGCGGCCGTGGATGCGCTCCGGAAGGCCCGGGAGGTCCTCGAACAGGACGCCTCGTCGCCCGCGCGACGGGCGCAAGAAGGGTGAGCTCATGGGTCAAGCGATGACAATTCCCGTGCTTCCGTGCGCCTCGATGCCCGAGACGCTGGCGTTCTACCGGGCCCTCGGCTTCGAGGTCACCCACGAGCAGACGTCGCCGAACGTGTACGCGGCGACGCGCCGGGGCGATGTCCACCTGCACTTCATGGGCCTCAAGTGGCTGAATCCAGAGACGTCCTACAGCACGTGCCTGGTGCTCGTCCCGGAGGTCGAGCGCCTGCACGAGACGTTCGCGGAGGGCCTGCGGCAGGCGTACGGCAAGGTGCCGATCGCGGGGCTGCCCCGGATCTCGCGCATGAAGAAGGGGCAGAGTCGCTTCACGGTGGTCGACGTCGCCGGCAACTCGGTGATCTTCATCCGGCAGGGCGAGCCGGACGACCACGACGAGGGGGACCCCGGCTCGCGCTCGGAGACCAGGCTCGGCCGGGCGCTGCGCGCGGCGGCGCGCCTGCGCGACTTCAAGAACGACGACGCCGCGGCCGCCAAGGTCCTCGACGTGGCCCTCGCCCGGGACGAGCCGGCCGCCCCGATCGAGCGCGCCCGCGCCCTCGCGGCCCGGGCCGAGCTCGCGATCGTGCTGGGGGATCCGGCGCGCGCCCGGTCCCTGCGCGCCGAGCTCGACGAGGTGCCGCTCTCCGGCGAGGAGCGCGCGCAGATCCAGCGCGATCTTGACGCCATCGACGCGCTCACGCCGCCCGATGAAGGGCGCCCCGCCGCGAGGTGAACCTCAGGGCCGCAGCGTGATGAGGAACGCGCCGCCGCCGCCGGCGTTCGTCAACAAGACGTCTTGCCCGAACGTCATGGTGCCCCAGAACGTGCCTGTCAGCGCGATGTTCCCGAGCGCATCGACCGCGACGGCCTCGGGGATCTGGTCCATCGTACCGCCGAAGTGCTTCGCCCAGGCCGGCTCTCCCGACGGGTCGAGCTTCACCAGGAACGTGTCCTTGCCGCCGGTGGCGGCCAAGCGAGCCTCGCCGATGGTGATGCCCTCCTGGAACTCGCCGGCCACGAGGGCGTTGTTCGCCCCGTCGACCGCCACGGCCAGCGCCGTCTGAGGGCCCCGGCCGGGGTAGATGCCGCTCCAGAGGGCCGTGGCGTCGGCGCGGAACGCGGCGACGACCACGTCGGTCTCGTCGACGCTCCGCAATTGCGCCCCGCCGAGGACGATCGTCCCGGAGGCGCTCCCCGCGACATAGATGTTCCCGTTGCCGCCCACCGCGACCGCCGTGAGGTCCTGATCCAGGGTGTCGCCGTAGACCCTGTCCCACGACGTGTTGCCCTCCGCGTCGAACTTCACCATGAACGCGTCCTGGCTGGAGGCCCGGCGCTCCCCGTTCCCGAAATCCACCGAGCCCGTGAAGTGGCCGACCACGACCGCGCCGCCGTCCGGCGTGGCCGCGACGTCCCGAGCGCGCTGGAGGCTCTGATCGCCGAAGGCCCTTTTCCAGAGGAGCTCCCCGTCGGGGCTGATCTTCGCGACGAAGATGTCCTCTCCACCGCCGCCGCTCAGCGGCTCGCCGAATACCTGCACATCGTTGATGGTCGTGCCCGCGACGAAGATGCCGCCGTCTCGATCCACGGAGAGCCCGTCGACGGCGTCGGGGCCCATACCGCCGATTTGCCCCAGCCAGAGCAGGTTGCCGTTGCCATCGAGCTTCGCCACGAACAGGTCCGTGCCGCCGGCCACGCTGTTGAGCTGAATGCCGTCGAACGTGACGCTGTTCTGGAAGGTCCCGGCGAGGATCACGGTGCCTTCCGCACCGCTCTCCACGAGCCTGCCGTGGTCCGTGCCCGAGCCGCCGAAGACCTTGAACGTCGGCTCGGTCGCGTCGAGATAACGCCGGGTGACGAAGGCGTCCATGGCTCCCATACTGCGGGCGCCGCCCATCCGCCCGGTGAAGCTCCCCGCGACCAGCGTGTTTCCCTGGCTGTCGAAGGTGACGTCGTACCCGTACTCGTCGCCGCCGTCCCCGAGCTCGGTGCTCTCCACGAGCTCTCCGATGCACAGGGCACCTCCGTCGCAGGTCTCGTCGGCGTCCTCCGTGCAGGCCTCGGGGGCGGGGAGCACCTGCTCGTCGCACATGCCGTCTCGAAGACAGCCGTCCTTGCACGCGCCGACGCCCCTCGTCGCGGGGGGGCCGTCATAACAGAGCTCGCAGGGCTCGTTGCCGGTGGAGGTGGACGTCGTCGAGCCGCCCGCGCCGCCCGCGCCGCCCGTGCCGCCCTCGCCGGAGCGGCCTCCGCCGCCCGCGCCGCTCGGGTTCGGCACGATCACGCCCTTGTCGAAGCACCCGCCCAGCGCGCCGACCACGGCGAGCGCGCTGCCCCAGAAAAGCAAGCCGCTGCGTTGCATCAAAAGACCCCTGCGATCCCTGCGCCCCAGGGCGTTATCCACGGGCGGACCGCCGCGCCCCTGGGCGCCGGCGCGGACGGCGCGGTGAGCAGCAGCGCGACACCTCCCGCGGCGAGCACGCCCCCCACGATGAAGGCCGGCGCGGGGACGAGGCGAACGGCGTTGTACGATCCCAGCTTGTCGCGCGTCTCCGGCTTGTCCGGGCACGCGACGTCCTCGGTGCACCCGAGGTCGATCAGATCCCGGCGCAGCCCGCTGGTGACGCCGAACGTGATGCCGCCGAGGACAAGCCCCGCCGCGCCCGTGCCGACCGCGACCCAGCCGAACGTGCGGTGCAGGAGGGCCGGCGCGGGGCCCGCGTCCGGTCCACGCCCGGGGCCGGCGGGGCCGGGACCGGGGCGCGGGGCGGTGAAATCGAGCACGACGGTCGCCTCCTGGCGCTCCGGCAGCGCAACCTCACGCCGGACGCCGCGGCCTGCCCACACGCCGTCGACGACGTGCGGCCCGGGGTTGATCGGCCGGAGGACGCCCACGAGCGCCGCCGGCACGGGCTTCTGGTCGATGGAGATCTGCACCTCGCGCTCCGGGGCGCCGCGCACCTGGACGGCGAGCCTGGGCACACGCGGCCTGAGCTCCTCGTATGCCTTCGCGGCGTCGGCGACCGCCGCCTTGAAGGCGTCGCTGGACGAGGCGTCGAGCGGCATGCGGCTCACCTGCAGGTAGCGCTCGGAGGCCTCGACGAGCTGCCCGAGCTGCTCGAGGCACCGCGCCGCGTGCAGCCCGAGCGTGGGCGCCTTGAACAGCGCCTCGGCGCGCTCGAACCGGTCGAGCGCCGCCGCGTACTGGCCCTTGTCGAAGAGGTCGAGGCCCTCCTCCGCGAGGGCGCGGGCGGCGCTGACGGTGGCAGGATCGACGTCGGCCGCCCGCGCGGACGCCGCGCTCGCGAGCGCGAGCGCGAGCGCGAGCGCGACGGCTGCGGTCCGAAGGGCCCTCGAGCGTGCGTTCATGCGCTTTCTCAGAAGCCGATGCGGGGGTCCGTGGCAGGCCGCTTCGCGCCGGCGGCGGAGGGCGTGGCCGTGGACGAGGCCCGGGTCCGCTGGGCGGAAGGCTCGGCCTTGCTCGGCCGAGCGGGCGCCGTCGCGGTCCGCGCGTGCGGCGCCCCGGCCGCGGCCGTGGACGGAGGCCTGAGCGGCCGCGCGGAGCCCCCCGCGTCCGCGGGCGCCGACGTCGGCGCGGGGACCACGTCCATGGAGGGGGCGATCTCCGGCGCTGCCTTGGCCAGCGCGGCCTCCGCCGAGGGGGCGTCCGCCGGCGCTGGCGGCGCCGCCTCGATCGCGGACGGCAACGCCGCGTGGGCCGGCGGATCGCGCGGGGTCGGGTCGCTGCGCAGCGGGCGCGAGCCCAGGAAGAGCCCGGCGACGAGGCCCACGGCCGCGAGGCCGATCACGGCCGCGGTCCTCGCGGCCGTGCGGCGAGGCTTCCAGGCGAGGATCTCCTCGTCGCTCACGACGGGCGACCGCAGCGCGACGGCCGCCGCGGCCGAGGGCGGCCCCAGCGCGTCGTCCGGCGCGGCGGCGCCCGGCGCTCCGTCCACCGCGGGCGCGTTCAGCGCGCCCGGCATGCCCGGCAGGGACTCCAGCGAGGCCCTGCCGGCCTCCTGCGCCTCGCCGCCCGGCAGGAGCACGGCGCGCAGCGCCTCGGCCATCGCGGTCGCCGAGGGGAACCGCGCGTTCGGGTCGCGGTTGCACGCCTGCCTGAACCAGTCGTCGAAGCCCGGCGGCACCGGGACAGACGCGACCTCCGAGGGGACGGGCAGCGGCGAGGTGCAGATCTCGAGGATCATCGCGCCCGGGGTCTCGGCCGTCATCACCGTGCGGCCGCACACGCACTCGAAGGCGATGATCCCGAGCGCCCACAGGTCCGCCCGGAAATCGACCGACTCGCCCTTCGCCTGCTCCGGGCTCATGTACGGCAGCGTGCCGATCAGCACCCCGGCCTGCGTCCCCATACCCTCGGCCCCGAAGAGCGACGTCTTCGCAACGCCGAAATCGAGGACCTTGGCGACCTCGCGCTCGTCGTCGCGGGCGAGGAAGATGTTGTCGGGCTTGAGGTCGCGGTGGATGATGCCAGCCTCGTGGGCCTTGCGGACCGCGCGCGCGACGTCCGCGAAGATGCGCGCCGTCTCGGCCGGGGGGAGCGCGCCGGCACGCTCGAGCCGATGCGCGAGATCCTCGCCCTCGAGGAGCTCCATCGCGATGAACGGGACGTCATCGTTGTCGACACCGTAATCGAGGGTGTGCACGACGTTCGGGCTGCGGAGCGCCGCCGCCGCCTGCGCCTCCTGGTAGAAGCGCGCGCGGACCGCCTCGTCCTTCGCGTACAGCGGGCCGAGCATCTTGATCGCCACCGGCGAGCCGAGCGTGAGGTCGTCCGCGTGCCAGACGGTGCCCATGCTCCCCGAGCTGAGCGAGCGGACCAGCCGGTACCGGCCGACCAGCACCTGCCCCTTCAGCCCCAACGCGTTCGTCGTCATTGTCGCGTGACCTGTCGTGCGCGCGTGGCTTCCCCTACGCTGGTAATTGTACAATACCGGTTAACAGGAGCAACGGGATAGACTGGAAGTCTACGGGGCCTGGCACGAAGCGTCAATCGTGCCGCACGCGCCTCGGGCTCGCAGGCTGCTGCTCGAGCACCGGACAGGTTGAAACGCCGCGCAAGCGAGATGTGTTTGAACCACAGGGGCACAGAGGGGACAACAACAAAAGCTCTGTGCGTCCATCGTTCGCTCGCGGCCTTCGCGCCGTTCTCCTCGCCTCCGCACCGACGCCGCGCCGCGAGCTCCCCGCGCGCCGCGGAACAGCACCTCGCTGCGCGCTGCGCCACGCGCGATCACGGCCGTCTACGGATTTTCCCGCCACCACACCGGGACCAGCAAGCGAGAAGGAAGGAAATTCCTGAACGATTCCGGATGTCAAGACCAAACTGCGTCCCTCGGCTCGAGGGACCGCCAGCACAGCGGGGCACATCGACGACAGCGGTGGTCTGCAGGTCGTCGGCCAGCGGGCCAGTCGTCTGCCGGTGGTATGCGGGTGACGCTGCGCCCATGTGCACCTGCGGCGATGTCGGGGATCACCCTTTCTGCTTCAGCGACACGACGCCGAACAGCGTGAAGAGGCCGCCCGTGAAGCCGCCGAGCAGGATCATCTCGCTCCAGAGATCCACCGCGGTCTCGTGCGGCGTTCGATGGGTGTACACCGCCGCGGGGAGGCCGATCGCACACGCGGCGCCGAGCGCGAGCAAGCCGATCCCCATCGCCCGGTGGACGCCGCGGCTCATCGCGGCGGCAGCCTGGCCCGGGACGGCGGCGCGGGCGCGCGCGTCGACGATCTGGCGGTGGCGGCGCTGGTGGTGGCGGGCGACCAGGGGCGCGGGCGCTCGCGCCGCAATGGGCGCAGCGCGTGACGATCTCGCCGTCCCGGGAGAGGCTGCCGGCGCCGCATCCAGGGCAGATGGGCGTGAGCCCCTCGCCGAGGCGGAAGCGCACGGGCGGCAGGCGCGCGAGCTGCTCGATCTCGGCCTTTCGGGCCGCCAGCTTGCCGCCCACGAGCGCGATCGCGAGCACGGCATAGAAGCCAAGGCCCAGGACGCCACCCAGGACGAGGCCGAGGTCGGCGCCGCCGCTCGACCCGATCAGCAGCGCGCCCGCGGCCGCCGGGGCGCCGAGCAGCAGCGGGAGGAGCAGGTTCCGGGAGAGCAGCGCGACGTGCAGGGCCGCCCCGGAGCGCGCCCGCGCGACGCCCGCGAGCGCCTGGTCGAGCTGCGCCTTGAGCGCGGCGTGCTGGGTGAGCACGCCGCGCACGTCGAGGGGAATCGGCACCTCCGCGAGGCAGTAGAGGCAGCGCGCGCTCGCCCCCGCGAGCGGCGGCACGGGCGCGCCGCAGCGCGCGCAGGCGATGAGGCGCGCGGCCACGGTCACCGGAGGAGGCCTCGCCGGGCGCGGCGCGGAGGGCGCTGGAGCACGTGGATCACCCTATCCCAAGGGGCGCGCGACGGCGAGCGCCCCCGACGCCGCCCCGCGGCTCAGCCGAGGATGCCCCGCGCCCGGGCGATCGCCTCGATCGACGGCCTGCGCCGCTCCAGCTCCTCGGCGTCCTTGACGGGGAGGAACCGGGCCCCGAGGCCCTCGCGCGGCACGCGCAGGAACCGCGCCGGAAGGCCGAAGGTGATCTCGTTCAGGATGCGCTCGAACTGGACCGCCTTGCGGTCGCCCACCGTCTTCTCGACCTCGACGTAGACCCACTCCATCCGGAGCGCGGCGAGCGCCTCGGCGCTCGCCAGGAACGTGTTCGTGTTGAAGACGGGGACGACCTTCGGATCGAAGCCGATCGGCAGCCGGAAGTCCTCCGCGATGACCGGGCGGCCGTTCCACCGCATCGGGCCGCCGCCCTTGTCGCCGCCCTTGTCGACCACCTCGACCGTGAGCGGGCCGCCGTGGCCGAGGTGCCAGCCGAGGATGACCGGATCCACGGTCGCGCCGAGGTTGTCGAGGTTGGCGATCCAGACGATCTTGCCGCCGCGGGCGATGAAACGGCCGAGCAGGCCGCTCTCCCGGAGCGCGTCCGGGAGGTCGCCGTGGCCGGTCGCGTAGACGCTCGGCTCGCCGCGCTCGTCCAGGAACAGCCCGCCTTCCGGGGTCAGGCGCAGCGAGACGTGCTGCTCGAAGGTGGTGCAGCGGTCGTCGCCTTCCTGGAGGCGCGCGCCGAGCGCCTCGCGGATCGGGCCGTTCGTCGCCTCGCTGGTCATGAGCCACAGCGGCACCGGGGCGCCCAGCGTGCGCCGGAGGTGATCGCTCTCGGCGAGGCGAAGGTCGAGGAACGTCCGGCCGGGCAGCACCTCCACGAGCGCCTTGACCACGCCGCCCATGCGCGTGGCCATGCCGCCGGCGAGCACGCAGAGGGCGACCTCCCCGCGCCGGAGCGCGGCCAGGCCGGCCTCGCGGCACCGCGCGTGCTCGGGCGTGCCCTCGGCGGGCATGGCGACGACGTCGCCGGGCGCCGGGGGCTCCACCGTGCCCGGGAGGCGGTTCCGGGCGTCCCGGTCCTTGCCGATGGAGGCGGCCCACCGGGCGACGCGGTCGGGGTCGAAGCCGCGGGCCCGGAGGCGCTCGAGGAGGGAGGTGGGGAGTGCGGCGATCTGCTCTTGAAGGGCTGTCACGACCTCCTCAAAAGCACGCGGCGACCGGCTCCGCAACCGCCGATCGCGGGTCGAGCGGCGGCTCCCGCGGGGCGTCGAGAGCGCGAAGAGAGCGCGTACCATGCCAGTCGACGCGGCGAGCGCCCCGGCAGCTGCCCAGTCCGCCATCTGGCGTGCTCCGCCGCGCGAACAGCCCAGCTCGCCCTCCGGTCCCGATGTGAGCTCGATGTAAGGGGAAATCAGGACAAGCGCGCCGCTGCGCGCCGACGATGGCGGCGCTCCGCAAGGTCGAGGCGCTCCACGCTCCCGTGTGCCGCGAAACATGCAGTCACCCGGGAAAACGCACGATGTCCACGCTGCTGATGATTGGGTTCGAGCCGCTCGAGCAACCCTGGGAGAAGAAACGCCCCTCGCACCTCGAGCACGGCCGGCCGCTGGACCGCCGGCGTCGAGGGCGAGGCTTTGCCCGCGGCGCGCCCTCGCGCGCCGCGCCGCTTGAAAGGACTTATCATGCGAACTTGCTTATCCGCCGCCACGGCTGCCGCGCTCGTGCTCCTCGGCGCGTGTGTCATCGAGGACGCCTCGGAGCTCCAGGGAGAGCTTGAATCCCAGGACGGCTGGGAGCAGCCGCTCTCGGGCGACGGCCTGGACGCCACGCTGGCGATCACCTCGGACTGGGGGGCCGGGTACTGCGCCGAGGTCGCCATCCGGAATGCCGGGACGGCCACGACCACGACCTGGCGGGTCGTCACCAACCTGAACGGCTCCTCCGTGTCGAACGCCTGGAACGCGACCACGAGCGTGAGCGGGTCGCAGCTGATCGCGGTCGCCGGGACCCACAACGCGACCCTGGCCACCGGCGCGTCCGCGAGCTTCGGGTTCTGCGCGACGGCGAGCGGCAGCACGCAGCGCCCCACCCTCGCCAGCGTGACGGCCGGCGGATCGAGCAGCAGCGCCAGCAGCAGCAGCAGCGCCAGCAGCAGCAGCGCCAGCAGCAGCAGCTCGGGCGGGGGCGGCAGCGGCGGCGCCGGCGGCTCCGGTGGTGCTGGCGGCGCCGGCGGCAGCGGCGGCTCCGGCGGCAGCGGCGGCTCCACGGGGACCGGAGGCGCCGCGCCGAGCGGCCATTACCAGATGGAGGACCTCGATCGCGGCGTGGTCGCCGTCAGGGTGTCCAACGGCGTTTACGTCGGATGGAGAATGTTCGGTTACGAGTACGACCCGGCGAGCCCGAGCGCCATCTCCTACGATGTTTTCCGGAACGGCACGCGGATCGCCAACGTCACGAACAGCACCAACTACCTCGATCGCGACGGCTCGGCCACGTCGACGTACTCGGTCAAGGCGGTCGTGGGCGGCGTCGCTCAGGCGAGCTCGCCTGCCGTGGCGACCTGGGGCCAGAATTACCTGCGTATCCCCCTCGAGAAGCCCGCCTCCGGGACGACGCCGTCGCGGTGCGACAACGCGGGGGAGAGCTACTCGTACTCCGCGAACGACGCGAGCACCGGAGATCTGGACGGCGACGGGACGTACGAGATCATCCTCAAGTGGGATCCTTCGAACGCGAAGGACAACTCCCAGGCCGGCTGCACGGGGCCCGTCTACCTCGACGCGTACAAGCTCGACGGGCGGCGGCTCTGGCGCGTCGACCTCGGGAGGAACATCCGCGCGGGCGCGCATTACACGCAGTTCGTCGTGTACGACTTCGACGGCGACGGGAGCGCCGAGGTCGCGGTGAAGACCGCGCCGGGCACGCGCGACGGGACGGGCACGTACCTGCGGCAAGGGCCCGCCGCCTCCGACGACGACACCGCGGACCACAGGAACGCCGGGGGCTACGTGCTCAGCGGCCCCGAGTACCTGACGGTGTTCGGCGGCGCGACCGGCGCGGAGCTCGCGACCGTCGCCTTCGACGTGCCCCGCGGGACGGTCTCCTCCTGGGGGGACAACTACGGCAACCGCGTCGATCGATTCCTGGCGAGCGCGGCGTTCGTGAGCGACCTCGGAACCGGCCAGGACGCGAGCGGCAGGCCGGCGATCCTGATGGCCCGCGGGTACTACACGCGCGCCACCATCACCGCCTGGAGCTTCCGGGGCGGCAGGCTCACCCAGATCTGGAAGGCCGACAGCAACACGAACACCGCCTACACGGGCCAGGGCGCCCACTCGATGGTCGTGGCCGACGTCGACAACGACGGCGCGCAGGAGGTGATCTACGGGGCGTCCACGATCGACAGCAACGGCACCCGGAAGTGCTCGACGACGCTCGGGCACGGGGACGCGCTCCACGTCAGCGATTTCGTCCTCTCACGCCCGGGGCTCGAGGTGTTCATGCCCCACGAGGACGGCAGCAAGCCGACCTACGACATCCACGACGCCAACTCCTGCGCCGTCCTCAAGCAGGGGCCCGTCACGGGCGCCGACACGGGGCGCGGCGTGGCCGCCGACGTGCTCGCGAGCAACCCCGGCGCCGAGATGTGGACCAACTCCACAGGAGGCCTCCTGTCCGCCACCACCGGGTCGAACGTCGGGGCTCAGCCCGCGTCCGCCAACTTCCTGATCTGGTGGGACGCGGACGAGCTGCGCGAGCTGCAAAACAACACCTCGATCACCAAATACGCCGGGAGCACGCTGCTCGGCTGCAGCGCGTGCGCCTCGAACAACGGGTCGAAATCGACGCCGGCGCTCACGGCCGATCTGCTCGGGGACTGGCGGGAGGAGATCGTGTGGCGCGAGTCCGACAGCTCGGCGCTGCGGCTGTACACCACGACCGACGTGACGACGCGGCGGATCTACACCCTGATGCACGATCCGCAGTACCGCATGCAGATCACGTCCGAGCAGACCGGGTACAACCAGCCGCCCCACCCGAGCTTCCACATCGGCGGCGGCATGGCCGCGCCGCCCAGGCCGGACATCCACGTGCGGTAGCGGCGCGCAGGGGAGCCTGAACCCAGGTCAGAGCTCGACCCCGAGGAGCACGCCCGGCCGGAGCCGGTAACGCGCGAGGACGGTCTCGGTCCCCTGCCCCAGCGCCAGATCGTAACGGACACGCGCGGGGTCGAGCTCGACGAACAGCTCGGTGAAGACGCGGGCACCCCGGCCGAGCGGCAGCCTGGCGACGGCGCCGGCGGTGAACACGAGCGTGTTCGTCGCGCTCGGGTCGGCGGGGACGAACGCCGCGCTCCCGGTGCCCGGCCGCGGCGTCACGTCCACGTGGTCGACCCCGGCGCCGAGCCGCGCGCCCAGCTCGAGCGACATAACGCGCGGGCCGAGGGCGTGGAGCCAGGAGGCGTCCGCGCGGAAGGAGGCGGTGCTGAGCGACAGGCCGATGCGCGGCTCCTCGTAGCGGCGCTCGAGCTGGTACTGGAAACGCGCGCCGAGCGCGAGCCGCTGCCGACCCCAGCTGCCGCCGAGCGCGACCCGCACGCCGGGGCCGTGCGTCACGCCGACGCCGGCCGAGTGCGCCGCGACGCCGTAGAAGACCCCGAGCTCCAGCGCGCCGCGTCGCTCCGGCGCCGGCTCCGGGGCCGCCGCAGGCGCCTCCCGGGGCGCCGCGTCGCGGCGGAGGAGGAGCGCGTGCGCCTGCGCGCGATCGAGCGAGACGCTCGCGTCCTCGCGCAGCGATCGCAGCGAGAGCTCCACGACCTGCGCGACGGACTCGCGATCGAGCTCGTCGAGCCGGCCCGAGAGCTCGAGCGAGCGCACGAGGAAGCGGTCGGCCACGGGATCGGTGAAATAGAGCTCGGCGCGGCCCGGGCGGCTCAGATCGATCCAGCACGAGAGGGCCGCCTCGGAGGAGGCGCGCGCCGCGAAGAGCTCCTTCGCGTCGAAGCGGGGCGCGGTCCGGAAGCGGACCGCGAAGGCGGAGAGCGCGTGCGATTCGAGCGCCGCCCGGATCGACCCGAGGTCGCCCGCGTCGCCCGTGAGCACGATCTCGATGACCGGCGCGCGGCGCGACACGGCCGGTTCGGGCGGCGCGGGCGTCGCGGGCGTCGCGGGCGGCGCGGGCGACGCGAGCGACGCGGGCGAACGGGCCGGGCCCTCCTCCGCTCGAGTCGGCGCCGCGGAGAGCGCGGCCGCCGCCGCGAGACCGAGGCAGAACGGCGTCCGCTTCGTGATCAGCCTCCGAGCTCGGCGAGCCGGCGGCGCGCGTGCTCGGCGTACGGCGAGCTCGGGTGCTCGCGGAGCAGGCGCCGCCAGGTCGACGCCTCGTCGGCCGAGCGCCCGAGCGCCCGCAGCGCGCGCCCGCGGCCGTAGAGCGCCTCGGCGGCCAGGGGGCGCCCGCCGGCCATGCCGAGGTACCGGTCGAACTGCGCGAGCGCCGCGGCGGGCGCCCCGGTGTCGAGCAGGAGGCCGCCCAGCGACATGAGGGAGAGCGTGGCCTCGGGCGACGCCGCGTGGCCTTTCTGGAGCGAGCGGTAGAGCTCGATGGCCCGCCGGGAGTCGCCGGCGCGCCGCGCGTCGTTGGCCTCGCGAAAGAGCTGCTCCGCCGTCGAGGCGGAAGGCGAGGCCGCGCTCCGCCCGCGCGCGGCTTCGCGCGGCCTCGGAGCAGGCGCCGCGAGATCCGGCGGCGCCGCCTCGGCGGCCGCCGGCGCGCCCGGGGGCGCGGGCAGCACGCCGTCCGAAGCGGCCTGGTCCGCCGGCCCGGCCTGGCCCGCCGGCCCGGCCTGGCCCGCCCGAGGTGCGGCCTCGCCGGCCGGCTGCGCGGCCTGGCCCGCCGGCTGCGCGGCCTCGGGGAGCGCGGCCCCGCGCGCACGGGACACCGCCTCGCGCAACGGGGCCTCGAGAAAACGGGCGCTCGGACCGGGCGCCGGGCGCCGCTGGACGAGCGCCGTGGCCGCGACGGCTACCCCGCCGGCGAGGACCGCCGCCGCGGCGTAGAGCCACACGCCCCGCCGAAAGCCGGCCCCGCGCCGCCCCGCGAGCACGCCCCCGGGCGGCGCGACGTCGTCCCCGCGCCGGACGTCGTTGTCGGGTCGCACGGGCGGCACGGGGGCGCCGTCGCGCCCGAGGTCGACCGCGATCCCCCCGATCGCGACGCTCGCGATGCGCGCGAGGAGCGCCGCGTCCCCGGGCTCCGCCGCGCCCACGGCGTCGAAGTCCTGCGCGAGCTCCCAGGTGATCCGGCACGACTCGCAGGAGCCGAGGTGGGCATCGAAGGCGAGCCGATCCGGCTCGGTCGCGACGCCGCGGCGCACCCGCGTGAGGAGCTCGCTCCGGCAGTCCACGTTCATGACTCCCTCCCCCGGAAGAGCTCGGCCAGCTTCGTATTGTTGGCGAGCGCGCGCCGCAGCGCCTCCTTGCCGAGCCGGAGCCGGCTCCAGACGGTGTTCGGCGAGACGCCCGCGAGGCCCGCGATCTCGTCGACCGTGTAACCGAGCACGAAATGAAGGGCGAGCGCCTCCGCGGTCGACTCCGGCATCCGGTCGAGCACGTCGAGCACCATCTCGCGCCGGCGGGTCGAGACCGCCTGGGCGAACGGCGACGGGCCGCGCTCGTCCGGGGCCGCCTCGGCCAGCTCGGCCGGCTCGTCGAAGCGCGCGCGCAGGCGGGAGCGCCGGCGCGCGCCGAGCGCGGTCATCACGGCGATGCGGTTCGCGAAATGGAGCACGGTGCACTCCGCGCGGAAGGACGGAAGCGCCTGGAGCAGCGCGAGCACGGCCTCCTGGGTCACGTCCTCGACGTCGGCGTGGTGGGGGCCGAGCACCTTCCTCACCGTCCGCAGCATGGACCCGCCGAGCTCGGTGATGAGCGTGCGGATCGCCGCGGGGTCGCGCGCCGCCGCGGCCCGAGCGAGGCCGAGAAGGTCGTCCGCCCTCGGCGGCGCCCCCTCCACCGGAGCGGGGAGGTCGGTGGCGGGCTTTCGCACGTCAACCACGATGCACGAGGGCCGAAGTCGGGGTCAAGGCGCATGTCGGCGGGCTTCGCCGCCGGCGGCCACGCCGCTCTGCGTCGAGCTCGCCGGACGCGTGGAGCGCTCCGTGAAGCGCCGCGCCCGGGGGCCTCGGGGGCGCCGGGGACACCGCGGCACACACGCGCCCCGGGGGCCCGAGGAGCCGAGCCGGCGCTCGCGAGCGCGCGGCCGGCGCGGCGCGGCCACGGCGGCGTGACTACGGCCCTCCCGAGACCGGCCAACCATCGCTGTCCCATACGAGCTCCGAGATCCGCAGCGTGGGGGCGCCGTTCGCTTCCACGTTGTAGGCATGATAGATGTTGTAGGCCCTGTCGCCGGCGAACAGGACGGCGTTGTGCCCTGGCCCTCGCCACCTGGAGTCCCCCACGACGAGGAGGGTGCCGCCGCCCGACGTCATCGCCGTGCCCTCCTTGTCGACATACGGACCGGTGATGTTCGCCGAGCGACCGACGGCGATCTTGTACGTGCTGTCGTTGCCGCGGCAGCACGAGTCGAAGGAGACGAACAGGTAATAGAAGCCGCAGCGCCGGACGATGAAGGGCGCCTCGAGGGCCCCGCCGGCGCCCGGGCGGGAAGCGAGGGCGTGGAGCTCCGCGTCGGCCCGCTCGCCCGAGGGGGCGAGCTTCACCATCTTGATACCGCTCCAGAAGCTCCCGAACACGAGCCACGGCGTGCCCGCTTCATCCACCGCGACGTTGGGGTCGATGGCATTCCAGTCGTCCCGCGATCCGCCGGTGTTCGAGCAGAGGGCGGGGCCGCGGTCCGTCCAGGGGCCTTCCGCGTCGAGCGAGGCCTTGGTCGCGTGTCCGATACACGACCTGTTGCTGCCGAACGTGGAGGCGGAGTAGTAGAGATGGTAGGTGTCGCCGAAGCGCGAGATGTCGGGCGCCCAGAGGTTGCTCACGCCCGGCACCTGCGCCGCGAGCCAGGCGGGGTTTGCGCCGAACACCCGGCCGGCGTCCCGCCAGTCGAGGAGGTCCGAGGAGGTCTTGATCGGGATCCCGTCCCCCGTCTGGAAGAGGTAGTACCGGTCGCCAGCGCGGATCGCCGCGGGGTCGTGGGTCCCGAGGTGCCCGGTCAGGCGCAGCGCCTCGGGGGGGCTCGACGGATCGTGGACCGCGTCGGCGCACCTGTCGCCGGCCCCGCCGCCGCCGCCGCTCCCTCCCTCGCCGCCGGCGCCGCCCGTGCCCGCCGCCGCGCCGGCCTCCCCTCCCGCGCCGCCGCCGGTGGTCGCGGCGGCGGAGGTGGTCGTCGTGGCGCCGGCGGCGCTGGTCGCGCCGGTCGTGCTGGCGACACCGCTGTCCTGCCCCCCTGAGCCCCCGCCGGGCGCCGTGCCCTCCGAGGAGCAATTCGCGAGCGACGCGGAGACGCCGAGCAGGAGGATCCACGCGCGGACATGCGCTCTTCGTGGCGGCGGCGGGCGAAGCACAAGGACCATCGGGGACTCCTGAAGCTCTCTCGGCTGGACTCGAGCGAGGTGCTGCCCGTGGGGGTCAGAGCGGCCTCGGGGACGTGCCGTCCCGCATTTCCCACGTGGACCGGAGCGCCCACGATCAATCACGGGTCGCTCGGATTTCTCACGGCGAGGCCAGCGCGTTCGCGTACGATGGGAAAAATACAGATCAAGGCGCGCGGCGCCGATCCCACACAGAAGCGGCGGCCGCGCGGATCGCGGCAGGAGCGGGCGCTCACCGCGTCAGCGCCTTGATCGCGGCGGCCAGCGACTGGAACACGGAGACCCCCCGCAGCTCGATCCCGAGGGTGACCATGCGCTGCGCCATCGCCGGCCCCACGCCGACGAGGCTCACGCGCGCGCCGAGCAGCCGCGTCGCCTGCGCGGTCTGCACCAGCGACGCGGCGATGTCCGCGTCGACGTGCGGCACGCCGGTCAGGTCGAGCAGCACCCACCGGGCGCGCTCGCGCGCCACGCCGGAGAGCACCGCCTCCAGGATCTGCTGCGCCCGCGCGGCGTCGATCGCGCCGATCAGGGAGACGAGCAACACCCGGGGCAGGAGCGGGATGACGGGGCAGCCGAGCTCCCGCACGGTGCTCGCCAGCGCGCGCTCGCGCTCGTAGGCGGCCGCCAGCATGTCGCGCTCGGCGTCGAGCGCCGCCTCCAGCTCGTAGCGCTCGAACGCCGTCGTCAGGAGCGACACCCACGTCGACACCGGCCGGAGGTTGTCCGCGAAGCTCTCGGTGTGCAGCCCGCCGAGCGCGAGGATCCCCCGCTCGCGCGGCCCGTTCGCGATCGGGATCAACACGAGGTAGCCGCTCTGCTCGTCCGGCGAGGCGGCCTCGAGCAGGGCCGGCGGTGGAAAGGCGCCCGATGGCCACCGCGATCCGAGGAGGGCGCGCAGGCCCGGATCGCGGGCGCTCAGGCTGTCGATGACGAGCTCGGGCCCGCCCGGGCCCGGCTCGGCGGACCACAACGCGAGGCACGCCACGCGCAAGGTGGTGTGGCGCAGCCACCCCAGGCGATCCTCGAGCCAGCCCTGCTTCGACGCGAGGAGCATGCCCATGTCCAGGTTGGCGTGGACCAGCCGCTCGAGGCTCTTCAGGCCGCGCCGCGCCACGACCGCGACCGCGCGCTGCTGCCCGAGGCGCAGCCGATCGATGAAGGCCTCCGTCCGAGCCGCGGCGTCCGGCGCGCCGGCGAGCCGCCGCGCGGCGGCGCGCTCGACCTGCTTCACCACCGAGAGGAGGACCTCGATCTTGTCGTTGCACACCATCCCGGCGAGGAAGGCCGCCTGGAGGGCGTCGACCTCCGGCAGCGCCGCCCCGGTCAGCGCCGCGCCGAGGCCCCGGACGAGCACCTCGGCCTCAGGCCAGAGGGGAGGCGCGCCCTCGTCCTCGCGCGGCGGCGCCGGCGCGGCGAGGAGGAGGTTCAGCGCCCGGAACAGCTCGCCCTGCCAGTCGTCCTCCTGGTCCTCGAGCTCCAGCACCGGCAGCTCGGCGGCCCACACGGAGCCGGCGCCGCAGGAGCGCCGCACCATGAGCTCGGCGGGGACCCGGGTGACGAGCTGATCGACGGGGCGGCCGGCGATCAGGTCGACGAGCCGCCGCACGGCCGTCATCGCGAGCAGCTCGGGGCTCTGCCGCATCGTGGTGAGCGGAGGCTCGCAGTACTGGGCGGAGCTCACGTCGTCGAACCCCACCACGGCGATGTCCTCGGGCACCCGGTAGCCGTGCGCCCGGATGGCGTTGATCGCCCCGATCGCCATCTCGTCGTTGCCCGCCAAAACCGCGGTGCAGAACCTCCCGTCGCGCTCGAGCAGCGCCCGGAAGCGCTGCTCGGCATACCCCGTCTCGCATTCCTTGAACTCGTCGATGAGGTTGAGGCCGGCGTCGAGCCCGCGCTCGCGCAGCGCCTCCTCGTACGACGCGGCCCGCTCGACGAAATCCGGCGACCCCGCCTTGCCGATGTAGGCGATGCGGCGATGGCCGAGATCGACGAGGTGCTCGACGAGCCGGTGAATCGAGCCGCGGTTCTCGGCCCGGACCGCCGGGTAACGCGGGGGGACCGGAGGCCCGCAGAAGACCACGGCCGGCGTCCCGTCGGGCGCCAGCTCCTCGATGCCGTCGACGTTGTACATCACGATCCAGCCGGCGATGTGGTCGAGCGCCACCTTGCTCCGCGCGAGGGCCCGGGGCAGGCCATACAGCAGGAGGAGCTGATAACCGCTCTCCCGCGCGGCGCGGCGCATGCCGTCGAACGCGACGACGTTGAAGAGGTTGTCCAGGTACGTCGCCGCGACGCCGATCACCTTCGGTGCATGCTGGGCGACATGGCCTGTCTTCATGCCGGTCGTGTCCTCGATCAACCGATGAGATGGGGGGAGCCGGGAGATGCCATGAGCGGCCGTGTCTCCTCGTCGAGGCATGTACGCGTGAGGCCGCCTGGCGGGCGGCCCCACCGACCTGAGCCCGCGTCGAGCCCGACATCGTATCACCGCCTCCGGCGAAAGGACCCACGAACTTCGGCGTCGCCGCCCGGGGGCTGCTGGCATGTCGCCCCACAGGCGAACACCTGGCCACAACCCGAGGAGCGGCGCGACTGGCGCCGATTTCCCTTGACAGATTTGCTGAATCAGAATCGTCGTGGCGCTCGCGCATGAGCGCGGCTGGCGGCCGAGCGCCGCCCGTGCGATGTCTCGCTGTAATGTGGAAAGGGCTCCTCGCTGCCATCGATGTCGCCGCGAGGGAGCAAACTTGACATAGGAGCGGCTTTGCGCGCCTCCTGTACGCCGCGCCTCGCGCGCCGCCGCTCGGAACGACCCGCATGCTCAAGGTGCCCGACCTCTTCGCCGCGCTGCAGCAGATCGTGCGAAGGGCCGTGGCGATTCCCCCTCACGCGCCGCGCGGCAGCCTGCTCCTCCGCGAAGGACATCACCTCGTGGCGCGGGCGCTCGTCGGCTTTGAACCACCAGAAAAACAGCCGTTGTACAGGTCCGTGACGGCGGAGCCCGGCGGCGAGGGCGCCCGGCTGGTCCCCGAGGCGGCGCGCGAGCCAGGTGAGGCGGCGCGCGAGCCAGGCGTCGTCGCCGCACGCGCGTGGTACCGGACGTACCTGCCTTTTGCGCTCGAGGCCGCAGGCGCCGTCCCCGAGGGCGCCGGCGTGCTGGTCGCGCCCATCCAGGCGCGCGGCGAGCTGGTCGGCTGTCTCGCCGTCGAGCAGGCGACGATGGAGCCTCCGGACGAGGATCGCCGCGCCATGATCGAGATCCTCGCGGACGCCGCCGGAGACGCGCTGGAGCGCCACAGGCTCTATGAAGAGAAGGCGGGATCGGCGCAGGAGATCAGGCTCTTCGAGCGCCTGCTGAGCGCGGTGGGCACGACGGCCGCGCTCCATCACCTCATCGAGACCATCGCGCACGGGATCAAGAGCGTACAGATCGCGCCGGACTGGAAGACGGTGGAGCTCTGGCTGCTCGAGGAGGACAGCATCGAGGAAGGCGCCGCGCCCGCCCGGGGTGAGCTGCGCGCCCGCGTGTACCGCGCGCCGCGGACGGAGCCGACGACCTACTGGCAGAACATCCGCGCCGGCGCCGTCAGCGCCGGGCGCTCCCTCGGGGTCGACGTCGACTTCCGGACCGGCCACGGCGGCGAGGGCGAGGGCTCGCAGAGCGCGCTGCTCGAGGAGGCGATCCGCCGGCGCGTGGCCGGCGTCGTCATCGCGCCCAGCAACCCCGAGGCCGCGGAGGCGTGGTTCCGGCGGGCGGCGGAGGCGGACATCCCGGTGATCGTGATCGACACGCCGCCGATCCCGGGCAGCCGGGCGCCGCTCTACATCGGGACGGACAACGTGGCGGCGGGCAGGATGGCGGCCGAGATGATGAAGCGGCTGCTCCCGGACGGCGGCGTCGTCGCGGCCCTCGGCGCCACGGGGCTCGCCATGAACGTCCGCGAGCGCGTCGAGGGCTTCCGCGCCGCCGTCCTCGGGTCGAACATCACGGTGCTGCCGACCATCGAGTGCGACTGGGATCTGGAGGCCGGGACCAGGCTCGCCGCGGCGGCGCTCGCGGCGCGGCCGGACATCGCCGGCGCCTTCGGGGCCGCCGCCGACAACGGGCCGTCCTGGGCTTTCTCCGCGAGGGCGTCCGGCAGGAGCGGAGACCTCAAGATCGTCGGGTTCGATCTCATCGCCAGCACGGTCGCCCTGCTCCGGCAGGGCGTGATCCACGCGACGCTCGTGCAGCGCGAGT
This sequence comes from Sorangium cellulosum, assembly GCF_002950945.1. Taxonomy (GTDB): domain Bacteria; phylum Myxococcota_A; class Polyangia; order Polyangiales; family Polyangiaceae; genus Sorangium; species Sorangium cellulosum_E. The sequence goes on along the minus strand of NZ_CP012673.1, from coordinate 2,524,722 downwards.
ACGACATGGGCTTTCGCGCCGTCGAGACGCTCCACCGGATGCTGACGCGAGGGCTCGCGCCGACGCTCGCCGAGCTGCCGCCCTCGCGCGTCGTCCACACCGGCGTCGATTACGTCACCCTCGAGCGGACGCCGTGGTCCACGACGCTCAGCGATTACCTCGCCCTCGACGCGGCCCGCCGCGTCGCGAACGGCGAGGGCGAGCGGAGGTCGTCGGCCGCGGATCGGGCCGAGGTCATGCTGATCGGGTTCCTGCCCCCCTCGCACGCCGTCGTCGAGGACCAGGTCCTCATCCCGGCGGGCTCGCTCGTGGGGCGCGCGATCGAGGCGGGCAGGCCGCTCGTGGCCGACCCGGCCGAGGGCGCGTCGGGCGCGGGCGCCGCGCTGCCCGCCGCCCACGCGGGCGCGCGCACGGCCGTCGCCTTGCCCCTGCAGGCCAGGGAGGGCGTGCTCGGCGCGCTCGTGCTCAGCACCGACCGCGGCGACGCGTGCGGGCAAGGCGACGTCTCGTTCCTGGTCCGCGTCGCCGGGACCGTGGCGGTCGGCGTCGAGAACACCCGGCTGTTCCGCCGGATCACCGAGCGCAGCGCGGCGCTCGAGCGCGCCAACGCGCAGCAGGCGGCCATGCTGGAGACCATCCACGAGCTCTCGAGCCCGGTCGTGCCGATCACGGACGGCATCCTGGTCATGCCCGTGGTGGGCGTCATGGATGCCCAGCGCTCCAGCCGCTTCATCGCGTCGATGCTCCGGGAAATCGAGGCGCAGCAGGCGCAGGTCGTGCTGATCGACGTCACCGGCATGGCGATCGTCGACGCGGCGGCGGCGTCCCGGCTCGCCGAGGCGGCGCGGGCGGCCGCGCTGCTCGGCGCCGAGGCGGTGCTCGTGGGCATGAGGCCGGGCGCCGCGCAGATGATGGTCGCCGAGGGCCTGGACGTCGGCGCGATGGCGACGCACAGGAACCTGGCGCACGGCTTCCGCTACGCGCTCGGCAGGGTGCGCCGCCGCGCGGCGAAGTACGGCTAGAGCGGCGGTCACCCGCACAGGAGACGGGTCCAGATCGGCGTTTTCGGCGCGGAAGCGCACTCCTGTGCGCTGAGCACCGAAAACGTCGAGATGGGCCCGTATCCGAAGCGGGTGACCGCCGCTCTAGATGGGGCGCGGCTCCGGGGGGGCCGCGGCCCCCGCGCGCCGCGCTCGCCGCTTCTCCTGGACCATGTGCACCACCTGGTCGAAGACGATCGCCACGAGGATGACGGCGCCGATGATGATGAACGTCCAGTTCGGGTTGAGGCGCCAGATGCGCGCGATGCCGCCGTCGCTGTAGCGCACCTGGAACATGTTGATGCCGTTGTCGATGACCCGCATGATCGCCGAGCCGACGAGGATCCCGAGCGCGCTGCCCTCGCCGCCGCGCAGCGAGCAGCCCCCGAGCACCGCGGCGGCGATGGCGTAGAGCTCGTAGCCGATGCCGACCTGCTGCGACATCTGCCCGATGTACGACGCGTAGCAGATGCCGGCGATGCCGGCCGACGTCGACGAGAGGACGTACGTCGCGACCTCCACCCGGGTCACGTCGATGCCCGAGTACTCGGCGGCTTCGCGGCTCCCGCCGAGCGCGTACATGTACCGTCCGAGCACGGTGAAATGCAGCAGGTAGGCGCCGACGGCGAGGACCGCGAGGAAGATGACGAGCGGGTACGGGATCATCGCGTCTCCCCCGACGCGCAGGAGCCCGCCGTTCGCGAGGCCGAGGAACGGCGAGTCGCCGAAGCTCAGCGTGCCGCCCTCCGCCACCGTCTGCGAGACGCCGCGGACCAGGAGCATGCCGCCGAGCGTGACGACGAACGGCTGCAGCTTGAGCCGGGTGATCAAGAGCCCTTGCAGGAGCCCCACCAGGATCGCCGCGGCGAGCGCCACCGGGATACCGAACCAGAGCGGGTAACCGAGGCACCCCATGCCGGACGACGAGAGCTTGGCGAGGAGGACGCCCGTGAGGCCGATGACCGAGCCTATCGACAGGTCGATCCCGCCGGTGATGATCACGAGGCCCATGCCGAGCGCGTAGATGCCGAGCATCGAGATCTGACGCGTGGTGTTGACGACGTTCGACTGCCCGAGGAAATCGGGGTTGGAGATCCACAGCCCCGCGCACATCAGGACGAGCACGAGGCTCATCCCCAGCTCACGTCTCATGCCGTCACCTCATCTTCTCCTCTGCCGGTCATCACCGCGGCGAGGCGCTCCTGGGTCAGCCCTTCGCGCGAGAGCACGCCCTTGATCCGCCGCTCGTGCATGACGACCACCCGATCGCTCATCCCGAGGACCTCCTCCATGTCGGAGCTGACCATGAGCAGGGTGAGCCCCTCGCCGGCCAGCGCGGCCATGTGCCGGTAGATCTCGGCCTTGGCGCCGACGTCGATGCCCCGGGTCGGCTCGTCCAGGATGAGGACGCGGGGGCTCATCGACAGCCATTTGCCGAGGACGATCTTCTGCTGATTGCCGCCGGACAGGTTCACCGCCCGCTGGTCGAGCGAGGGTGTCTTGATGCGGAGCCGGTCGACCTCGGCGCGCGCGGCACGGCGCTCGGCGTCGCGATCGAGCCACCCGAAGCGGCTGTAGCGCGGGAGGTCCGGCAGCGACGTGTTCTCGACGACGGTCATCGGGAGCACGAGCCCGTGCCGCTTGCGATCCTCCGGCGCGAGGCACACGCCGCGCGCGATGGCGTCGCGCGTCGTCCGCGGCAGGTAGGGCTCCCCCGCGAGCGTCATCGCGCCGCCGAGCGCCCGGGTCGCCCCGAAGATCGTCTGCATCAGCTCGGTGCGCCCCGCGCCGACCAGCCCCGCGAACCCGAGGATCTCGCCGCGGAGCGCCGTGAAGCTCACGCCCGCGGGCGCGCCAGGCACGACGAGATCGCGCACGACGAGCATCGGCTCGGGCGGCGGGCGCTCGGGCCTCGGCGGGAAGTAATGGCCGCTGAGCTCCCGCCCGACCATCATGGCGACGATCTTGTCGTGCGTGGCCTCGGCGCGCGGGATCTCGCCGACGTACCGGCCGTCGCGCAGCACGGCGATCCGGTCGGCGAGGGACATCACGTCGTCCATGCGGTGAGAGATGTAGATGACGCCGATCCCCTGCGCGCGGAGCTTGCGGACGATCGCGAAGAGCTCCATCGACTCGGCGGCGGTGAGCGACGACGTCGGCTCGTCCATGACGAGGATCCGCGCGTCAACCGAGAGCGCCTTGGCGAGCTCCACCATCTGCATCTGCCCCGCGGTGAGCGCGGAGACGGGCGTGGTCGGCGGCAGCGCGAGGCCGACGCGCTTCATGAGCTCCGCCGCCCTCGCGTTCATCTCCCTGCGCCTCAGCGGGGCCAGGAAGCGGCCCTCCGACCCCTCGTTGCCGAGGAAGACGTTCGCGGCGATGTCGAGGTTCGGCGCGAGCATCAGCTCCTGGTGGAGCAGCGCGACGCCGCGGCGCCTCGCGTCGCGCACGCCGCGCAGCGCCGCGGGCTGGCCGTCGATGACGATCTGCCCCTCGTCGGGCGCGGCGGCCCCGCCGAGGATCTTCATGAGCGTGCTCTTGCCCGCGCCGTTCTCTCCGACGAGCGCGAGCACCTCGCCGGCGTGGAGCGAGAGCGACACGCCGGAGAGCGCGGTGACGCCCGGGAACCGTTTGACGATCCCGCGCATCTCGAGCAGAGGAGGACGATCGGAGGTGGGTGTCATCGGCCAGGACCGCCGGCCCGATGGAGGAGCGATCCTCGACCGGGCCGGTGGAGCAGGGCTACTTCTTCAGCTCGGCGAGCTTGGCCTTGAACGCCGCGACGTTGTCCTTGTTGATCACGTCGACGCCGGTGTCGACCATCTTGTTCGGCGGGATCGCGGCCATGGCCGCGTCGCCCTTCGTCGCGAGATCGTGCATCCACTTGCTCGCCAGGTAGCCGAACTGGAACGGCTTCTGCACGACGGTGCACGCGACCGTGCCGTTCTCGATGCCGCTCAGCGTCGCGTCCTCCTCGTCGAACACGGCCGGGACGACCTTGCCCTTCTTGCCGAGCGCCTCGACGGCGGCGACGATGGCCGGCCCGTTGTACGACCAGAGGCCCGTCGCCACGTTGAGATCCGGGTGGGCGTTGATGATGTCCTCGACGTTGGCGCGCGCCTTGGCGCGGTCGGCGTTGTCCTCGCGCTTGTCGACGATCTGGATGTTGTGCTTGGTGACCACGTCCTCGATGCCCTTGAGGCGCTGCGTCGCGTTGTCGACCGCGAACATGCCGACGAAGGCGGCCATCTTCCCGCCGTTCGGCAGGATCTTCACGATCTCGTTGCCGAGGACCTTGCCGGCCTCGTAGTTGTTGGTGCCGATGTAGAGCAGCCGGTTCGACTTCGGGGCATCCGAGTCGAACGTGATCAGCTTGACCTTCTCGGCGACCCTGTTGAGCACGGGCACCTGATCGTTCGGCGCGAGGACGGACACGCCGACGGCGTCGTAGCCCTGGCTGGCGAGGCTCTCGAGGATCTGGCTCTGCTCCTCGAGCGTGCCGTTGGGCGGGATCTTGATGTCAACTTGGATCTTCGCCTCTTGCTCGTACTTGTGGACGCCGGCGATCGCGATCTTCCAGAAGTCGCTGCTGCCGTTCGTCACGAAGGCGATCTTCGTGACCTTGGCCGTGGTCTCGGGTTTGCTCTTGTCGCCGCTGACCTCGCCACCGCCTCCCTGATCGCAGCCTGCGGTCCATGCCATCGAGAGCGTGACGGCCGCTGCACAGGCAAGCTTCCAGAGACTCTTCTCTTGTTTCACGGCGGTTCTCCTCGTTCGTTCGCGCTCGTTCGCGTTCGTTCGCGTTCGTTCGCGTTCGTTCGCGTTCGTTCGCGTTCGTTTACAAAAACGTGCGCCGATGCGACGTCGCAGATCCGCGACACCGACGATGCCCCGAGGCGATGCTAGCGACTCGCCTCGACGATGTCGCGCCTCGTCTGAGCGACCGAGACGCAATCCTTCACGCCGGCGCGCAGGCGGCCAGCCACGACAGGACGCGGGAGGAGGCGCGAGACCCACCCCCACGCCACGACATGTGCTGAACGGGAGGTCTACCGGACCAGCCCCGCCTGGGGGGTGACGGTGTAGTTGCGGCTGATGTTGTTGTCCCAGTACTCCGCGCCGGCCACGGCGTAGCGGATCGCGAACTTCACGGCCCCCACGGGGCGGCTGATCCCGACGGAGAACTCCCACAGCTCGCCCTCGTAGACCGTCGGGAAGTCCTCCTGGTTGTTCCAATCGGACGCGACGTACCTCGCCGGGACCTCATGGTACGTCGCCCAGTCGTCGATGGAGTAGCGGACGTGGACTGATTTGTCGTAGGCGAGGTTCTTGACCGCCACCTTGCCGGAGAGCTGGCCCGAGTCCAGGGACGCTTTGTAGCACAGCACCTCGGAGCCGATGGCGAGCGTCGGGAAGTCCCATCCCGTGCCCCTGCCGTGCGTGCCCACGGCGTAGTCCGCGCCGTGGTTGTTGTCCCAGTACGTGGTCTGGTCCTGGCTCGCGTACCGTATCGCGAAGCGCGTCCGCTCGGACGAGCCGCTGAGCCCCTTCTCGACCTGGAACGACCACTCTTCCTTGCCCGCCGGCAGCGACATCACGTAGCCCGCCAGCGTGTCGGCCCATCGCCCGAAGGCGTCATGACGGCAAGCGACCTCCTTGTGATAGCCCAGGCTGGCGACCTCGATGCGGCCATAGACCCGATAGCGGTCGCTGAGCCGCTTCGCCTTTGCATAGATCAGCCGAACACTCATGTCTGCTCTCCTCCCTCTCGGCGGCTTGTCGCAGGGTCGCGGAGACGGCCTGAGCGCCGCGCGCGCGCCGGCCGTGGGCTGCCCTAAGCTGCCGGGTCATGTAGCCTCCTTCGCGATCCACCGGGGGCGAGCTTCGCATGTCGGTCCGTTGCTGCAAAGCCCGACGCCGGGCCTCACGTCGACGCACGTGAGGTATACGAGCCCGGCGGCGCGCGCGCAGCGATCAGCGAGGTCGTCGGTCGCGCCGGCGCCGCGGTGACGGAGAGCCAGCCGAGGAGCGACGCCGTGAGACCGCGCCGCGCGTGCGCTCGGTGACCGCGCCGCCCGCGCCGCAGGGGTCGTCGCCCGCGCTGCGGGCGGAACCCGGGTGGCGACTGGACCTGTACATCCGTTCAATCCTCTGCTAGCCCCGTAGGTATGCGCCCCCGCAAGGTCGCCGCCGTCGTCGTGGAAGAGCCGCCGCCCTCCGAGGACGCCGTCGATGTGAGCCCGCCCGACGACATCGCGGCGGACGAGCCGGTCTCCTTCGCCGGAGCGCCGCTCTCGGCCGAGCGGATCTGCGTGGACTGCGGCAGCCACGGCGGAGCGTACGACGGCTGCGCGCACCGCGAGCGCGCCCGCTTCCACGCGCCGTCGCGGTCCACGCACGAGCTGGTCGCGCGCCTGCGCCGGGCCGCCGCCGAGCACCGGGCGGCCGCGCGCGCCCTCCGCACGCTGGCGCTCGCCGAGCACGCGCGCGGCCGCGCCGACATCGAGACCGCAGCGGAGGAGGAGCCCGAGGAGCCGCCGCCCGAGGCGGCGCCGCCCGAACCGCCGCCGGCGGCCGTCTGCCCGCGCTGCGCCGCACAGGCCGAGGGGGAGCCGACGTCCACGCCGACGCCAGCGACGTCCGCGCCGGCGCAGGGAGAGGACGGAGGGCCGCTGCGCCGGCCGAAGCGCAAGGGGCGGGTGCCGCTCGAACAGCAGGCGTTCCCCTTCACGAGCGATCCCGAGCAGCAGCCCCCGCGCACCGCGTGAACGAACGCGCCGCCTCCCCGCCGCGACCCTGAATCCGCTCCTGGCCTGGAGGAGAGGTAGTTCACAAACCCCTCGGGGGCGGGAAGATTTTTATACCCCCTCTCCACTTCCCGTTCCCGTTCCTGTCCTCGGCAGGACGCCGGGAGAAACGCTGCTGACAAACAACGCCGCCTACCAGATACTCTCGCTATCGTGCCGCACACCCGATCGAGCGAGACGGAGGCGCGCGCGCGCGGCCAGCGTGGCGGCGCAGGAGCGCATGCGCCCAGGGCACCGCGCGCCTCCCGGGAAGACGGCGCGGATCCATGCCGGAGCTGAGGACGACCGAGGACCCTGCCACCATGTCGCTCGACCGAGCCATCGGCATCATATGCCCCGACATCTGGGGGAGCTATTTCTGCGAGGTGCTCGGCGGCATCCACGCGGTCGCCCGGCAGGCTGGATACCGGGTGATCGCCTTCAAAGGGTCGCCGCGAGGCGTCCACACGATGAAGCTCGCGGAAGGCCAAGTCGACGGATGGATCTGCGTGGTCGACACGACGGGTATCGATCGCTTCGTCGGCGGCGGCCGCCCCGTCGTGACCCTCAGCGTGCATGACGAGGGCGCGCCGTTCCCGTATGTCCTCCCGGACAACCACGGTGGCGCCGTGGCGGTCGTCCGCCACCTGATCGAGCACGGCCACACGCGGATCGCCTTCGTGGGCAACATGGCCCATGAGGACATCCGGCACCGCTTCCAGGCGTACCGCGACGCGCTCGCGGAGCGAGGCATCCCGCTCGATCCCGACCTGGTGGTCGAGGTCCCGGACAACGAGAGGGCCGCCGGGCGGGTCGCCGCGCGGCGCATCCTCGAGTCCGGCGTGCCGTGCACCGCGATGTTCGTGGCCACCGACCAGGGGGCGCTCGGCGCCATGGACTTCCTTCGCGAGGGGGGCCGCCGCATCCCCGAGGACATGGCCGTGGCCGGGTTCGACGACGTCGAGGCGGCGAGGTACGCCACGCCGCCGCTGACGACGGTCCGCCAGCAGGTCGGCGCGATCGGCAGGACGGCCGCGCAGCTGCTCCTCGACCAGCTCGCGGGGCGGGAGGCGGCCAGCGCGGGGCACGTCGTGCCGACGACCGTCGTGCTGCGGCGCTCCTGCGGCTGCGCGCCGGCCCCGCCGGGGAGCGCTCCGGCCACGCCGCCGCAGGGCGCGGGGGCATGGGCGGACACGCTCGCGCGGGAGCTGGTCGACCTGGTTGGCTTCTCGGCGGCGATCGACCGGAGCGCGCCGCCGGCGCAGACCTGGCCCGGGATCGCCGACGTCATAACGGGGCTCGAGGCGGCTGCCCAGGGCCGCCCCGGCCCCGGCGGCGCGGCGCTCCAGGGCGCGTGGCAGCACGCCGTGGAGCTGGCGCCCGACGTCGACGTGCTGCTGATGATGCTGGACCGGCTGGAGCAGGCCGGGCAGGCGCTCCTCCGGAGCGACGGGCGGCGCGACGGGGGGGCCGAGGAGCGCATCGCGGCGTACGTCCGCGGGGCCCGGCGCGACGTCATGGCGGGCCGGGTGGCGGCCGAGACGGCGCGCGCCGACTACCTGAACGGCCTGCTCGACATCAACCTCGTTGTCCGGGAGACGCTGCTGGAGAGCGGGGAGACTGGGCGCGGCAGCACGAGCAAGCTGAGCTGGCTGTCCGCGGTGCAGATGAGCTGGGGCTGCCTCGCAATGTGGGACGAGCCTCCGGGCCCGGGCGCGGCGCTGCGGGTGGTCGAGAGCGCCTGCCCCGGCGAGGCGGCGGCGTCGCCGGCACCCGGCACGTGCGTCCCGGCCTCGGAGTTCCCGCCCGCAGGCTGGCTCCCGGCCGCCGTGCGCGCCGGCGGCGACCACGTCCTCCGGCTGATCCCGCTCCGCAGCCAGGACCGGGAGCGCGGGCTGCTCGCGGTCTGTGCGCCGGTGAGCAGCCCGCTCGGCCTGGATCACCGGGACATGGACATGTGGGTGGCGATGCTCAACGCGTCGTTCGAGCGCGAGTCGCTGATCGGGTCGCTGGTCGAAGAGGAGCAGCGGACGCGCGCCGCCTACGAGCGCGAGCGCGCCCTCGCCGACGCCGTGCGCCGGCTGGGGTGCCCGGTCATCCGGCTGGAGCAGGGACAGCTGCTGGTGCCGCTCATCGGCGCCATCGACCCGGAGCGCGCGAGCCAGGTGCTGGAGGTGGTGCTCGCCGAGATCGACCGCCAGGGCGCCGAGGTGCTGCTGATGGACATCACCGGCGTGCCCTCCGCCGACGTGCACGTGGCGCAGTCGCTCCAGAAGACGGCCCGCGCCGCCCTCCTGCTCGGCGCCGAGGTCATCGTCGTGGGGATGCGGCCGCAGGTCGCGCAGGGCTTCACCGAGCTCGGCGTCGACCTGGAGGGGATGACGCTCTACGCGACGCTCGGCAACGCGCTGGCCGCGCTGCGCCGGCGGCGGCCTCGCGCGCGGCCCGCGCCCGTCGGATGAAGAGACCAAGAGAGAGACCCAGAGACCAGGCCAGAGACCAGACCCAGAGACCAGAGACCCGACCCAGGTTGAGCTCGGACAGACCAGAGACCCGACCCAGGTTGAGCTCGGACAGACCAGAGACCCGACCCAGGTTGAACTCGGACAGACCCGACCCAGGTTAAGGTCGCCGAAGGTCGCCGCGGAGGTCGCGCGCAGGTTGAGGTCGCGACCTACCGGACAGACACACAGACCCGACCCAGGTTGAGCTCGCGCCCAGGTTGAGCTCGCGCCGCAGGTTGAGCTCGCGCAGGTTGAGCTCGCGGAGTTCGCGACCTACCCGGATGACCGCCACGCGACCGGGTTGCCCCATCGGGACCCATCGGGACCCGCACCCCGACCGGATCGACCATCTGATCGGGTTGCTCCGTCGATTTGGCGACTGGTGCCGGACGGTCGCGCACCAACCTGTATCGGTCGCGCTGTCGCGCCATTCCAGGTCGGGACGCGGGTCAAGTCATCGCGCCCGCCAGCCAGGGTCGCGCGAACCTGGGTCGCCTCGCGGGTCGCGCCGCCGTCACGCGTCAACCAGGGTCGGGTCTCCCGGGTCGCCCAATGACTACACCGTGAGCACCACGTCCGTTACGCTGGCGCCGTGAAACGTGCGCATCCACCACGTCCCCGCCGGGAATACGACATCGCGCACACCGATGCGCCACTTTTCTAGCGCCGCACGATACGACGCGCGAAATGCACGCACAGCAGCAGCAGCGATGCGCAAGGCGTCACCCTGCTCATGGCCGACCGCAAACGTCGGATTGAGAGCGCGTAGCGCTTCGAAGCTCGTGGCCCGCTCATAGGGAGAGACCTTGCCGGCTCGCTCCGGGCCCAAGAAGCGGAGCCCTTGCCGCTGCGCCTCCGCATGGGCCAGCATTTCCTGTCGCTCGATCTCAGCGGCGACCTCACTGCGAAAGCTCTCCGCGGTGTGGTCGTCGATGGTGGGCGGGAGCGAGAGCGGGAGCGTTGCCACCTCGATCCACTGTGGATTTTTTGGGTTGAGATACGCCGAGGGCCGCCTCGCGCGCAGCGCACCGCGACCGATCTCGGCCGCATCTACCTTGGCGCCCTGCCACTCACACGCGTGGCGGACGAGACCGGCGGCCACAGGATTCGCGAGCACGTACGCGATCTTCTCCACCACTGCCGTGCGCGTCAGCAGCCGCACCACGCTCGTGGCCTCGTGGTCCCAGACCGGCCCTTCCCACTTCCGGAGCACCTTTGTGCCGAGCGCGACGATGCGATGGAAGAATTGCAAGAAGCGGGGAAGCACGCCTTTTGCATCAGTGACGACGAGGTGCAGATGCGATGACATCGCGCACAGCGCATGGACCTCAATGCCATAGCGCCGGCTCGAAACCGCGAGGATGTAGATCAGAAGCTCGGTGATGGCCGCATCCGGGCGGAAGAGAAGATGCCGACGCACGACGCGACGGGTGATGAGGTAGGTGGCGCCGGGAGCGATCTGGCGGGGCTGGCTCATGGCCGGTGCGCATTAACAAACACCATGCCGATATTGTGGTGAATGATTTCAGGTATTTGCCAGGCGCTGTAGATGGCGGCCGCCAGGCGGTCCGCCACCCTCTGGGCTGCTGTGACCCCAACCTGGATCGGGTGACCGGGTGATGACCGTGCGCAACCTGGGTTGGGTTTGCGACCCCAACCTGGGTCGGGTTGGCTCTCGTGCCCAACCTGGGTCGGGTTGGCTGGCTGGTTGGCTGCAACCTGGGTCGGGGTGGCTGGTTGGCTACCGGGGACCAGCCCAGCCGACGCCTATCCGCTCAGCCCGCCTTCACCGCTCGCTGCCGGTGCGCCTCGCCCCGTGCAGCCCCCGGAGCCGGTTCCAGAGCTCGTAATCCGTGTGCTTCTTCGGCACGATCAGGTCGTCCGGCTTGGTCACCTTCTCCCCGGTGACGGTGAACTCGCCCCGCTCACGGTCGTTCAGATCGAGGTACGTCGCGTTCTGCTCCAGACGCCGCCCCGGCCGGACGACGCGCAGCGCCTTGAGCTCGTCGGAGCTCAGCTCGGGGAGCAGCACGTGGATCTCCTTCAAGTCGAAGGCCATCATCGTGTCGTCCGCCGGCGATGGCGCGCCGATGTTCTGGCCCGCCATCGCGTTGGGGTTCAGGTCGCTCTCGTACTCCGCGGGGTGCTTGTTCGGGGTCTCGGCCTGGTGTCTCGTCATGATCATTCCCTCCGTGGCCGTCTGGTGCCCGGAAGGTCCGACCGCAAGCGCCCCCCGCGCCGGACGCCCAGCGCGACCGGCGGGCGGGTCACCGCGCGCTCGACGGTCCCGCGCCCGACAGAGAGCCCCGAAGCTCCACGAGGAGCCCGGCGCGCGCCGTCACCCCCCCCTCGAGGTACGAGCCGAGCTCCCGCTGCCGCGAGCGCGTCCGGAGCTTCTCGAGCACCTTCGCCTCGATCTGGCGGATGCGCTCCCGCGTCAGCGAGAACGAGTTCCCGATCTCCTCGAGCGTCTCGTCCTCGTTGCCGTCCAGGCCGAAGCGGCGCCGCAGGAGCTCACGCTCGCGCGGCTGCAGCGAGTCGAGCAGCTCGCGCGTTTGCTCGATCAAGCGGCGCCGGGTCAGCATGTCGGCGGGCGTCGGCTCCTCGCCGGCCAGGAGATCGCCGTACCGCGTGTCCCCCTCCTCGCCGATCGGCGCGTCGAGGCTGAGCGGCTCGAGCGCGAGCTCGCCGATCATGCGCACCTTCTCCACCGAGAGGCCGCTGCGCTCCGCCACCTCCTCGAGCGACGGATCACGCCCGCGCTCCTGCACCAGCTCTCGCCGGGCGCGCACCACCTGGCTCCGGATCGCGGTGAGGTGGACCGGCATGCGCACGGGCTTGCCCTGGTTCAGGATCGCCCGCTTGATCGCCTGCCGGATCCACCACGCCGCGTACGTCCCGAAGCGGTGGCCCCGGCGGTACTCGAACTTGTCGGCGGCGCGGATCAGCCCGAGGTTCCCCTCCTGCACGAGATCGAGGAGCGGGACGCCGAAGCGCTGGTGCTCCCGCGCGATCGCGACCGCGAGGCGCAGGTTCGCCTGCACCAGCTCGGACTTCGCCTGGGCGACCGCGCGGCGCGCCCGGGCGATCGCCGCGAGCGTGGCCTCGATCGACGCGCGCTCCGCCCCCTCCGTCACGGCCGCCGCCGCGCGCAGGCTCCCCTCGATGCGCCCCTCGAACGTCGGATCGAGGCGCAGCTCGGCGAGCCCCGCGGCGAGGCCCGCGAGGGCGATCTCCACGTCCCCCTCCGCCGGCCGCCGCTCGAAGAGCGCGCGCGCGAGATCGAGCAACCCCGCGAGCCGCTTCGAGCAGGCCTCCGCCTCCGGATCGCTCGCGTCGATCTCGCACAGCAGATCCCGGAGGCTGAGCGCCCCGACGTGGACGTCCTCCGCCGTCAAGGCGAGCTCGCGCAGCGCGACGGGCGAGCGGACCCACGCCTCGACCCGCGCCAGCGCGCCCGCCTCCATGCGGCGGCCGATCGCCGCCTCCCCTTCGCGCGTCAACGGCTGGCTGCCGGCGAGCGACCGAAAATAGAGCTCGGTGGCACCGACCGCCGCGTTCCCGCTCGCAGCCCTCGCGCGGCGCGCCGGAGCGCGCTCGCCCTCCTGCTCACCCGGGGAATCGATGGAATCGGCATGACTCGATTCGGGCTCGCTCGCCGAGAGCGAGGGACGAAACCTCATTCAGTGCGCTCCAGTGTTGCAGCTGCGTCGTGCCCGACCCCGGAGAGTGCAGGGAAGCACGATCATCGGGGGCGCCTCGTACCCTATCCACCGTGGACGTAAATAGGAAAACGAAGGACTCGCCTGCTCCGGTACTTCTACAGCATGTTTCGCCGTTTTGCTACGGGTCGCCGGGGCCCCTCGTCACCGGCGCGGGGGCGCCTCGCCGGGCGAGCCGGGCGAGGCCTCGCCGAGCTCGCCATGGCCCCTCCGCCGGACGAGCTCGGCGCATGTCGCCGAGCTCGCCATGGCCCCTCCGCCGGACGAGCTCGGCGCACGGTCAGGCGCACCGGGCGCCCCCGCGGGGGCGCTTGACAGGGGCGCGGCCCCCATGGCGTTTGCAGTCGCGGGCACCCGCCTTCAAAGGACTGTGCCCTTACCCCGCCCTACCGCGAGAGGCCCCGGATGACCGAACCGCTGCGCACCGCCCCGACCGACACCGGACCCGCCACGGAGCGAGCGCGCGCGGAGGCCGAGCTCGCCCTGCGCGCGAGCGAGGAGCGCCTCGCTTCCTTCTACGCAGGGTGCCCGGTCGCGCTCTTCACGACCACGCCCGAGGGGCGCTTCCTCGACGCGAACCGCGCGTTCGCGCGCCTCCTCGGCTACGCCGATCACACGCAGTTCCTCGATCTTCCTGTCCCGAGCTTCTACGCCGACCCGCGGAAGCGGCAGGAGGTCATGGGCCTCCTCGACCGCATGGGCGCCATCTACGGCCACGAGATCGAGTTCGTGCGCCTCGACGGGACGCACGTGTGGGTCAGCATCACCGCGCGCGCCATCCGCGACGCGAGCGGGCGCGTCGTGCGCTACGAGGGCGCGCTGGAGGACGTGACGCCGCGCCGGAAGGCGCAGGAGATGATGCGCCTCAGCGACCAGCGCTTCCACCTCCTCGCCAGGGCCACGAACGACACCCTCTGGGACTGGGACTTCGCCGCCGGCACGGTCTGGTGGAACGAGAACTTCGAGCGCATGTTCGGCTACCCGCTCGACGAGATCGAGCCGGGCCCCGAGAGCTGGACGGGGCGCATCCACCCGGACGACATCGAGCGCGTCTCCCGCAGCATCCACGACGCCATCGACGGCACCGCCGCGACGTGGAGCGACGAGTACCGCTTCCGCCGCGCCGACGGCGAGTACGCGTACATCTACGACCGCGGCTGCGTGCTGCGCGACGAGGGCGGCAAGGCCATCCGCATGCTCGGCTCGATGATGGACGCCACCGAGCCGCGCCGCCAGCAGATCCTCCTCGGGTGGCAGCGCAAGGTGCTCGAGAAGATCGCCCTCCACGGGGACCTCGAGGAGACGCTCAACGCCCTGTGCCGCGACGCCGAGGAGCAGCTGCCCAGCCGCCGCTTCAGCGTCCTGCTCGCGAGCGACGACGGCCGACGCCTCCTCCACGGCGCCGCGCCGAGCCTGCCGGCGTCCTACAACAAGGCCGTGCACGGGCTGCTCATCGGCCCGCGCGCGGGCTCGTGCGGCACCGCCGCCCACCGCGGCGCCCCGGTCATCGTGAAGGACATCGCGGCCGACCCGCTCTGGCAGGACTTCCGCCAGCTCGCCCTCCCGATCGGGCTGCGCGCCTGCTGGTCCACGCCCATCGTCTCCTCCACGGGCGAGGTGCTGGGCACCTGGGCCGTGTACGCGACGGAGCCCGGCGCGCCGACCCCCGCGGACGAGGAGGTCGTCCGCGTGGCCACGCGCCTCGCCGCCGTCGCCATCGAGCGCGACCGCGCGGAGCGCGCGCTGGAGGAGAAGGAAGAGCGCCTGCGCGCGGCGCTCGACGCCTCGGCGACCGGCACCTTCCGCTGGGATCCGGTCACCAGCTCCCTCGAGTGGGACGAGAACCTCGACCGGCTCTTCGGCCTGCCTCCGGGCCGGACCGCGCACCACATCGACGACTTCACGGCCCTCGTCCACCCCGAGGACCGGGAGCGCGTCTTCGCCGCGCTGGAGCGCTGCGTGCGCGAGGGCGCGGACTTCGATCTCGAGTTCCGCGTGGTGTGGCCCGACGGCAGCGTGCACTGGCTCCTCGATCGCGGCCGGATGATCCGCGACGAAGGCGGCAGGCCGCTCTACATGACCGGCGCGTGCACCGACGTCACGGTGCGCATGAACGCGGAGGCCGCGCTCCAGAAGCGCGCGGACGAGCTGGCCAGGCTCACGGACGCGCTCCAGCGCATGAACCGCGAGCTCGACCAGTTCGCCTACATCACGTCGCACGATCTCAAGGCGCCGCTGCGGGGCATCGCGAGCCTCTCGCAGTGGATCGAGGAGGACGCGGGCGAGCACCTCAGCGAGGAGTCGAAGCGGAACCTGGAGCTCCTGCGGAGCCGCGTGAGCCGCATGGACTCGCTCATCGACGCGATCCTCCAGTACTCGCGCGCCGGGCGCGTCCGGACGCCCACCGAGGTGGTCGCGGTGGGGCCGCTCGTCGAGGAGGTCGTCGACCTCCTGTCGCCGCCCGAGGGCTTCCGCGTCGAGGCCGCCGGCCCCCTGCCGAGCATCATGGCGGAGCGCACGCTGCTCCAGCAGGTCTTCATGAACCTCATCAGCAACGCCATCAAGCACCACAACGACAAGCCCCGCGGCCGCGTCGTCGTCTCCGCGGAGGACGCCGGCTCCCACGTCCGCTTCACGGTGGCGGACAACGGCCCCGGCATCGCGCCGCGCTTCCACGAGAAGGTGTTCGTCATCTTCCAGACGCTGCAGGGGCGCGAGAAGGTGGAGGGCACGGGGATCGGGCTCGCGCTCGTGAAGAAGATCGTCGAGAGCAGCGGGGGCACGATCGCGCTCGACTCCGACGTCGGGCGCGGCGCGGCCTTCTCGTTCACCTGGCCCAAGGCGTGACCGGCGAGCCCCGCCGGACGTCGCCCGCTACTCCGCCGCGGCGACGGCCCGGCGCGCGGCGCGCGGCTTCTGCAAGCCCACCCGCCGCACGAAGGAGAGGAACTGCTGGAGCGTGGGCGACGTGTCGCCGGCGCGCCACGCGACGAGCAGATCGGTCGACGGCGCGCCCACGATCGGCCGCAACGCGAGGCCCTTGCGCCGGATATTCTTGATGGATTCCGGCAGGATGGCGACGCCGAAGCCCGCCGCGACCAGGCTCAGGATGTCGAGGTGCAGCGCCTCCTGCACGATGCGCGGGGAGAAGCCGGCGTCGCGGCAGAGCGCCATGACCAGGTCGAAGAAGGCGGGCCCGCGCTGGCGCGGGAAGACGACGAACGGCTCGCGCGAGAGCAGATCGAGCGGGATGCGCTTGCGCCCGGCGAGCGGGTGGTCGGCCGGCAGGGCGACCACCAGCGGCTCGCGCCGGACACACTCCGCGTCGAGCCGCGCGTCGTGCAGCGGCGCCCTCACGAAGCCGACGTCGATGCGCCCGTCCTTGAGCGCGTCGACCTGCTCCTGGGGGGCCATCTCCCGGAGGACGAGCTCCACGACGGGGAACTCCGTGCGAAAGGCGCGGACCAGCTCCGTGATGCCGCTGTAGGCGAGCGACGACAGGTACCCGACCACGAGGCGCCCGGTCTCGCCGACGCTCGCGCGCCGGGCCTCGTGCACGGCGAGCTCCAGCGCCTCGAACACGCGCCGGACGTGGGCGAGGAAGACCACGCCCGCGGGCGTCAGCTCGACCCGCCGCCGCGAGCGGTCGAAGAGCGAGAAGCCGAGCGCCGACTCCAGATCCTGGATCTGCCGGCTCAGCGGGGGCTGCGCGATGCCCAGCCGCTGCGCCGCGCGGCCGAAATGCCGCTCCTCGGCCACGGCCGCAAAATACCGGAGGTGGCGCAGATCCATACCTTTAAGGTATCCTGTGATACGCAAGAATAGATTGGACGAACGTCGGCGGCACCCTAAATGCTGCCCCTGCCCCTGCCCTGAGCGTCGCCCCCCGGTGGGACGCGCCCGGACGGGGCCGGGAAATGGCCCATGTGGCTCGTCCGAATCGCGCTCAAGCGCACCTACACGTTCATCGTGATGTCGATGCTGATCGTCATCCTGGGCGTGTTCACCATCACCCGGATGCCGACGGACATCTTCCCCGACATCGACATCCCGGTCCTCTCCGTCATCTTCAACTACGGCGGTCTCCCCCCCGAGGAGATGGAGAAGCGCGTCGTCAACAACTACGAGCGCTTCCTCACGACGACAGTCAACGACATCGACCACATCGAGAGCCAGTCGCTCACGGGCATCGCGATCATCAAGATCTTCCTCCAGCCCGGGGCCAGCATCGAGGCGGCCACGGCGCAGGTCACGGCGGTGTCGCAGACGGCGATCCGCCAGATGCCGCCCGGCATGGCCCCGCCGCTCGTCATCCGGTACAGCGCCTCGAGCGTGCCCATCCTGCAGGCCGCGCTCGAGAGCGAGTCGCTGAGCGAGCAGCAGCTCTTCGATTACGCGGTCAACTTCATCCGCGCCGACATCGCCACGGTGAGGGGCGCGCAGATCCCCTGGCCTTACGGCGGCAAGCAGCGCCAGATCATGGTCGACATCGACCCTCAGCGCCTCTTCGCCTGGGGGCTGTCGCCGCGCGACGTGAACGCCGCCATCGGGCTGCAGAACGTCATCCTGCCGTCCGGCACCGCGAAGATGGGGGAGAACGAGTACCCCGTCATCATGAACAGCAGCCCGGAGGCCTTCGAGGACCTCGCCAAGCTGCCGATCAAGAGCGTCGGCGGCAAGACCGTCACCCTCGGCGACGTCGCGCACGTGCGCGACGGCAACGCGCCGCAGACGAACATGGTGCACGTCGAAGGCAAGCGCAGCGTGCTCATGAGCATCCTGAAGACCGGGAGCGCGAGCACGCTCGACGTGACCTCGCGCATCCACGCGATGCTGCCGGCCACGCTCGAGCGGCTGCCGAAGGAGCTCAAGGTCTCGCTGCTCTTCGATCAGTCGCTCTTCGTCCGCGCCGCGGTCGACGGCGTGGTGCACGAGGCGGTCATCGCCGCCGGGCTCACGGCGCTCATGATCCTGCTGTTCCTCGGGAGCTGGCGCAGCACGCTCATCGTGATCACGAGCATCCCGCTCTCGATCCTCGTGTCGATCATCGTCCTCGACGCCCTCGGCCACACGCTCAACGTGATGACGCTCGGCGGGATGGCGCTCGCGGTCGGCATCCTCGTCGACGACGCGACGGTGGCCATCGAGAACATCCACCGCAACATGGGGCAGCGGAAGCCGTTCATCCGCGCCATCGTCGACGGGGCGCAGGAGATCGCCGTCCCGGCGCTCGTCTCCACGCTCTGCATCTGCATCGTGTTCGTGCCGGTGGTCTTCATCACCGGCGCCGCGAAGTCGCTCTTCGTGCCGATGGCCATGGCGGTCGTCTTCGCCATGCTCATGTCCTATTTCCTGTCGCGGACGCTCGTGCCGACGCTCGTGCGCCTGCTGCTCGAGCGCGAGGCGGAGGCGCACGCGCACGATCACGGCGCGGAGGGGACGGCGAACGCCGATCCCCGACCCACGTCGAACCGCAGGAGCCTGTTCGGGCGCGTCTTCGCGGCGTTCAACCGGGGGTTCGACCGGCTGCGGGCGGCCTACGGCGGGTGGCTCGCGTGGGCGCTCGCGCACCGGGCCGGGTTCGTCGGGGCGTTCCTCGCGTTCGTCGCCGCCTCGGGCGCGCTGATCCCGCTCCTCGGCAGCGACTTCTTCCCGACCGTCGACGCGGGGCTCATCAAGCTCCACGTGCGCGGCGCGCCGGGGACCCGCCTCGAGGAGAGCGAGCGGCATTTCGCCCGGATCGAGGAGACCATCCGGGAGGTGATCCCGAAGGACGAGATCCGCACGATGCTCGACACCATCGGGATCCCGGCGAGCGGCATCAACCTGTCGCTGAGCGAGGGCGCGCAGATCTCGTCGGCCGACGGGCAGATCTTCATCGCGCTGGCGGAGCACCACAAGCCGACGGCCGACTACGTCCGGCAGCTCCGCGCGAAGCTGAACGCGACCTACCCGGACACGACGTTCTTCTTCCTCGCCCCCGACATCTCGACGCAGGTGCTGAACTTCGGCCTCGCGGCGCCCATCAACGTCCGCGTCGTGGGCCCGATCGGCAAGGAGGACGAGACCTACGCGGTGGCGCAGAAGATCGCCGGCCGCGTGGAGAAGATCCCGGGCGCGGTGGACGTCCACCTGGCGCAGGTCGAGGCGAGGCCGCAGCTGCGCATCGACGTCGACCGCACCATGGCCGACCAGCTGGGCCTCAGCCAGCGCGACGTGGCGAGCGACGTGCTCGTGTCGCTCTCGTCGAGCGGGCAGACCTCGCCGACCTACTGGCTCGACAAGCGCGGCGTGCAGTACCTCGTCGCGGTGCAGACGCCGCAGTACGCGATCGCGTCGCTCGACGACGTGAACGCGACGCCGCTGTCGACCGGCGACGGCAGGCCCCAGCTGCTCTCCAACGTGGCGGCGATGTCGCGCACGACCGGGCCGGCCAACATCACCCATTACAACGTCGCGAGGACGTTCGACGTGCAGGCGAACGTCGATGGGACCGACCTCGGCTCGGTCGCGGGCGCCATCTCGCGCGTGGTCGACGAGATGAAGCCCGAGCTGCCGCGCGGGACCAAGGTGGCGATCACCGGGCAGGTCGAGAGCATGCAGTCCTCGTTCCGGGGGCTCGGCTACGGGCTGCTCTTCGCGGTCGTGCTCGTCTACCTGCTGATGGTCGTGAACTTCCAGTCGTGGCTCGACCCGCTGATCATCCTGATGGCGCTCCCGGGCGCCGTCGCGGGGATCGCGTGGATGCTCTTCGTGACGCACACGACGCTGAGCGTGCCCGCGCTCATGGGGTCGATCATGTGCGTGGGCGTCGCCACGGCGAATAGCATCCTCGTCGTGACGTTCGCCAACGATCAACGCAAGACGGGCAAGGACGCCCGGACCGCCGCGCTCGCCGCCGGGATGACGCGCCTCCGCCCGGTGCTGATGACCGCGCTCGCGATGATCATCGGCATGATGCCGATGTCGCTCGGCCTGGGCGAGGGCGGCGAGCAGAACGCCCCGCTCGGCCGCGCGGTCGTCGGCGGCCTGCTGCTCGCCACGGTGAGCACGCTCTTCTTCGTCCCCGTGATGTACAGCCTCCTCCGCCGCAAAGCGCAGGCGGCAGACCCGCTCGCAGAGGACCTATGAGCCCCCCGCCCTCGCCTCCGTACCCGCCTCCCTCGATGTCCCCTCCCTCGATGTCCCCGCCCCCCATGTCCCCTCCCTCGATGTCCCCTCCCCCGCCCCCGCAGGCCCCCTCCGCCGCGCCGCCCGCCGCCCATCCGGCCGACGATCTCGGGTTCGATCTGCCCCCGCCCGTCCGGCTCACGAGGACACGCGGCGTCGCGCTCGGCGTGGGCCTCGTCGTCGTGCTCGGCGCGGCGTTCGCGGCGGCCTACCTGCCGCGCCGGAGCGCGCGCGCGGCGCTCGAGCAGGGCGTGAAGGCCTCCGAGGGCGCCGCGCCGCGGGTGGTCGTCATCACGCCGCAGGCGGTGTCGAGCGACCGGGCCCTCGTGCTGCCGGGCAGCGTGCAGCCGCTCGAGGAGACGGTCGTCTACCCGCGCGTGAGCGGCTACGCGCGCAGGTGGCTCGCCGACATCGGCGACAAGGTCGCGGAGGGGCAGATCCTCGCCGAGATCGACACGCCCGAGCTCGACCAGGAGCTCGCGCAGGCCCGCGCAGAGCTCGTGCAGGCGAAGGCCGGCCTCACGCAGGCGAAGGCGACCCGCGACCTGTCGAGGTCGAGCCTCTCGCGGTACGAGCAGCTCGTGCCCGCGGGCGTGGCGCCGAAGGAGGAGCTCGAGGAGCGGCAGGGGCAGGCGCACGTGGCCGAGGCGAGCGTCGTCGTGGCCGAGGCCGCGATCACCGCGCAGCAGGCGAGCATCCAGCGGCTGCTCGACCTGAAGAAGTTCGCGCGGATCGCGGCCCCGTTCGCGGGCACGGTGACGTCGCGGACGATCGAGCGCGGGGCGCTCGTGACGGCCGGCAACGGGACGCCGCTGTTCAAGATCGCGGCGACCGACCCGGTGCGCGTCTTCGTGGGCATCCCGCAGGGCGTCGCGCCGAGCGTGAAGGTGGACGCGCCCGCGAGGGTCACGGTGCGGGAGTTCCCGGGGCAGCCGTTCGAGGGCAAGGTGGCGCGCACGGCCGGCGCGCTCGATACGGCGACCCGGACGATGAACACCGAGGTGCGGGTGCCGAACCCCGAGGGCAGGCTCCTCGCGGGCATGTACGCCGAGGTCGCGCT
Source organism: Sorangium cellulosum (assembly GCF_002950945.1). Taxonomy (GTDB): domain Bacteria; phylum Myxococcota_A; class Polyangia; order Polyangiales; family Polyangiaceae; genus Sorangium; species Sorangium cellulosum_E. Next base: position 2,503,440 of record NZ_CP012673.1, on the reverse strand, counting down.
GACGTTGCCCACGCCCCACCGCGTGCTCGAGGTGCCGGCGACGGCGCTCTACAACGACGCGAAGGGGCTCCGCGTGGCGGTCGTGGATCCGGGGAACAAGCTGCGGTTCGCGCCGATCGTGGTCGAGCGCGACACGGGGGCGACGATCCAGATCGCGACGGGGCTCGACGGGAGCGAGCGCGTCGTGAAGCTCGCCAGCGCGGAGCTGGCCGAGGGGATGGCCGTGGAGGTCGTCCCGTAGCGGGGCGCGGGGCGCGCGGCGCACCTTCGTCTCGTCGACGGGTACGGGGCGGGGAGCTCCGCCGCGCGGGCTCACCGGGCAGCCGCGCGGGCCTCTTCGACGCGGCGCAGGCAGGTCTCCTGGTTCTCGCGGGCCATGGCCTCGGGGACGCGAAGGAGCTCTATCCTGCGCTCGACGGGCATGCAGTAGCTGGTCGCCGCCCACAGCTTCGGGTCGTCGACGCCGCGGAGCGGCTCGAGATCGGCCCACACCCGCACGACCTTGTCGTCGGACGCGGAGACGATGCGCCTCCCGTCAGGGCTGAACGCCACGGAGTTGACCGGGGAATCGGAGACGCGCAGGACCAGGGGCTCGCCCTTGCCGCCGGCATCCCATACCCGCACCGTCTTGTCCTGGGACGCGGTGACGATGCGCCTCCCGTCAGGGCTGAACGCCGCGCTCCAGATCCAGTGTTCGTGACCTCGCAGGACCCATGGCTCGCCGGTGCCATCGGCGTTCCACACGCGAGCGGTCTTGTCCCATGACGCGGTGACGATGCGCTTGCCATCGGGGCTGAACTCCGCCGAATGGATCGGCCCCTCGTGCCCCCGGAGGATCAGGGGCTCGCCCTTGCCGTCGGCATCCCATACCCGCACCGTCGTGTCCTGGGACGCGGTGACGATACGCCTGCCGTCAGGGCTGAACGCCGCCGAATAGACGTCCGCCTCGTGACCGCGCAGGATCACGGGCTCGCCCTTGCCGTCGGCATTCCACACCCGCGCGGTCCTGTCCAAGGACGCCGTGACGATGCGCTCGCCGTCGGGGCTGAACGCCGCAGACTTCAGCCAATCCTCATGACCCCGAAGGACCAGGGGCTCACCCGTCACCTCGGCGCTCCACACCCGCGCGACTTTGTCATAGGACGCGGTGACGATGCGCCTGCCGTCAGGACTGAACGCCGCCCACCGGTTCGGGACGGTTCCACGAAGGATCACGGGCTTGCCCGTGCCACCGATGTTCCATACCCGCACGGTCCTGTCGACGGACGCACTGACGATGCGCCTGCCGTCGGGGCTGAACGCCACCGAGTAGACCGCATCCTCATGACCCCGAAACACCATGGGCTCACCCGTGCCGCTGGCGTTCCACACGCGCGCGGTCTTGTCCCATGACGCCGTGACGATGCGCTCGCCGTCGGGGCTGAACTCCGCAGAGCTCACCGCGTCCCCGTGACCTTGAAGGACCCCAGGCTCGCCCGTGCCGTCGGCGTTCCACACGCGCGCGGTCTTGTCCCACGACGCCGTGACGATGCGCCTCCCGTCGGGGCTGAACGCCGCCGAGTAGATCGCATCCTCGTGCCCTTGAAGGACCACGGGCTTGCCCGTGCCGTCGGCGTTCCACACGCGCGCGGTCTTGTCCCATGACGCCGTGACGATGCGCTCGCCGTCGGGGCTGAACGCCGCCGAATGGATCAAGCTCTTGTGAGCTCGAAGGACCAGCGGCTTGCCCGTGCCATCGGCGTTCCACACCCGCACCGTCTTGTCATGGGACCCAGAGACGATGCGCCTCCCGTCGGGGCTGAATGCACACGAATTGAGCGGCCCCTCATGACCCCGCAGGACCAGCGGCTCGCCCGTGCCGTCGGCGTTCCACACCCGCACCGTCTTGTCCTGGGACGCCGTGACGATGCGCCTCCCGTCGGGGCTGAACGCCGCAGCGTAGAGCCGCCCCGCGTGGCCGCGAAGGACCAGGGGCTCGCCCGTGCCGTCGGCGTTCCACACCCGCGCCGTCCTGTCCCATGACGCCGTGACGATGCGCCTCCCGTCGGGGCTGAACGCCGCCGAATAGACCACCTCCTCGTGCCCCCGAAGGATCAGGGGCTCCCCCGTGCCGTCGGCGTTCCACACCCGCGCGGTATTGTCCAACGACGCGGTGACGATGCGCCTCCCGTCGGGGCTGAACGCCGCCGAATGGAGCGCATCCGGATGGGTGAGCACCTCGCGCGCGACCCAGCTGTGCAGCGCCCAGCGCGCGAGCACAGCCCACCCTCGCGGCACGTCGGGCGGCTCGACCTCGCGCAAGAGCGCGAGCACGGTCGTGGGATCGGCTTGCAGCTCGCGCGCCGTGGCCATGCGGGTCGCGTTGCGCGCTTGCAGGGCATCGGCCTGCGCGCGAGACGCCTCCAGGTCGGCGCGCCTGGCGTGCTGGTTGGCGCGAAGGGCCAGGAACGACACGGCGAGCGCGACCGCGGCGAGCGTGGCGGTCACGCCCAGGGTGAGCCGGCGGCGCAGGCGCTGCGCTCGCTCGGAGAGCGCCACGACGGCCGACAGATAACGCTCCTCGCGGCCGCCGAGCGCAGCGCCGGCCTCGGGTCCGTCGGCGGCGCGGCGGCGCTTCTGCCACGCGCGGGCGTCCTCCGCCGCGCGGCCTCGCCAGAGCAGCCCCTCGGCCTGGCCGCTCGCCTCCCATTGCTGGGCTGCAGCGCGCAGGCGGGCCAAGAACTGCGCGTCGCGCTCGCTCTCGGCGAGCCACTGCCGGAGCTTGGCCCACCGGTCGATCAAGGATTCGTGGACCAGCATCACGGTCGTGCCCTCGCGCTCGCCGCCGGTCTCGATGAGCAGCAGCCGCGCGCCGGCCAGGTGCTGGACCACCCGCGCGATCGCCTCGCCGCGTTGGACCCCGCCGCCCTCCGCGAGCTCGCAGAGCTCGTCCAGGCTCACCACGGCGCGTGTGCGCTCGGGCGTGACCAGGCGGAGCAGCACCGTCCGGGCCAGCCGCTGCTCGCCCAGCGGCAGCGCCGAGAGCACCGCGTCCGCGTGGGCGGACAGGGCGCCGGCGATGCCGCCGAGCTGCTCATAGCTGTCCCGCGTCAGCAGCCGGCGCTCGCGATCCCGCGCCTCCCACAGCTTCGCGGCCGTGAACTGCAAGAGCGGCAAGGGGCTCCGCGTGCTCGCCAGCGTGCCGAGCATGTCCTCGACCATCTCCGCGGTCTCGAAGCGATACCCGGCCGCCTCGATCGGCCGCGTCAAGGCCTCGCGCAGTCCGTCGCGCCCCATGGGCGGCAAGAGCCAGAGGCCGCGCGTCGCGTTGATCATGAAGTCGTGGTCATCGGCGATGCGATCGAGGAAATCCGAGCGGATGGCGAGCACGACGCGCAGGGGCGACGAGGCGTCGTCCGCCGCGCCTTCCAGGCAGGCGACGAACGCCGCCCGCTCGTCTGGAGTCGCGCCGAGCGTGTAGAGCTCCTCGAATTGATCGATGAAGAGCAGGACGCGGCTCCTCGGTCCCTCACGGCGGCAGCGCGCGCGCAGCCGCGCGCCCAGGTAGCCCGGCTGCGCGCGCAAGGTGGCGACGATGCGATCGTGGTCGGGGAGCTCGGGCTCACCTGCCGTTGCGCCGGACGTCGTGGACTCCGGACAGGCCGCCTGCAAGAGCACGTCGGCGAGCGCGGACAGCGGGTGGCGCCCCGGGTGCAGGAGGAACGCCTCCCAGCGCTCCCCGGAGCGCTTCCAGGCTGGAATCAGGCCCGCGCGCACGAACGACGACTTGCCCGCGCCGGAGGGCCCGGCGACGACCAGGAGCGGGTGGTTGCGCAGCCGCGTCACCATGGCGGAGACCTCGCGCTCACGCCCGAAGAAGCGCGCCGCGTCCGCCTCCTGGAACGACGACAGCCCGGCGAACGGGCTCTCGTCCTCGCCCAGCTGGAGCGGCCTCCGGCCGGGCAGCAGCGCCTCCAGCCCGGCGAGCAGCTCCCTGGCCGAGCCGATGCGCTCGGCCCTGCGCTTCTTCAGACATCGGTCGACGAGCGCGCCGAGCGCCCCCACGTCCGGGCGCCGCTCGCCGAGGCTGGGGATCGGGACATCGAGGGCCAGGATGTCCGAGAGACGCGCCATCGAGAACGGATCGAGCGGGTGTCTCCCCGTGAGCAGCTCGTACAGCATGATGCCCATCGCCCAGAGGTCGCTGCGATGATCGACGTCCCTGCCCAGCAATTGCTCGGGCGACATGTACCGCGGCGTCCCGAGCGCCGCGCTCTGCCGGCCATGACCGGCACTTCCGGCGAGCGCCGCCGGCGCGCCCGTGACCGCCGCGGCGCTCGTGCCCTCGATCCACTTGGCGATGCCGAAATCGAGCACCTTGATGCCCCCGGCGTCGTCCAGCAGGATGTTCTCCGGCTTCAGATCGCGGTGCACGATCCCGTGCTTATGCGCGCAGATCAGCGCGCGGACCACGGGAATCATCAGCTCGATCACCACGCCGGGCGACGTCGAGTCCGCCGGCGGGTGAGCCGCGGGCGGCTCGGGCGCGCTCGGGTGATCGCGCGTGGCCATCCAGCTGCGCAGCGAGCGACCCTTGATGTACTCCAGCACGAGGTACGGATACCCCTCGATCTCGTCCACCTCGTAGATCACCACGATGCTCTCGTGCCGGCAGCGCGCCGTCGCCCGCGCCTCGGCCAGAAAAAGCTCGGTCCCGTGACCGCTGTACCTGAGCAGGAGCTTGATCGCGACCAGCCGGCCGAGCTTCGTGTCGCGCGCCAAGAACACCATCCCCATGCCGCCCTGGCCCAGCTTGCGGATGATCTCGTAATGTTTGATCGTGCCGCCGATGCGCACGGGCATGTGAGCCCCGAGGGGCTCCTCGAGCCTGCTCACGGCGCCGATCGGGAGAGGCGCGGCGCCACGTGCGCGCTCGCTGGACACCGGATGGGCCGGGGTCGTGGCGAGCGTGAGCATGCAGGCGGACGCCTCGTCCGATGCCTCGGGCGAGCCCGGTGGATTGCCGAGCTCGACCTCCGCGTGTGCTCCTCCCGGCGAGGCGGCCCGGGCGCGACCGGCGCCGTCCTTCCCGATCACCTCGGCGAAGGCCGGCGCGCCTGGCTGGAGCAGGTCTTCCCGGCGGAGCCCGTTCACCACACACGCGTCGAGCTCGCGCAGGAGGCCGCCCGCCGTGACGTCCCGCGCCGCGACGTCCTCGACCGTCACCCGCCGCAACAGCGCGCCGAGCGGGTGCTCGAGCAGCGCGGGGGGCATCCGCGTCGGCTCGCGGCTCTCCGGCGGGAGAGCCCCTCCGTTCGAGCACACCTCGCAGCCGACGCGCCTGCCCGTGAGGCACTCGAGAGCCACGAGCCCCCACGTGTACAGGTCCGAGCGCGCCGTCGGCGGGAATCCTCGGCGCTGCTCGGGCGCCAGATACACCTGCGAGCCGACGAGGTCGACGCCGGAGGCGCGCGCCACGTCCCGAGCCGCGCGCACGTCCGCGGCGACCGCGCCGAAGCCGAAGTCGCACACCAGCGCGTCGCGCCGCTGCCCCGAGGGCACGATCATCACGTGGGCCGGCCGGAGGTCGCCGTGCACGATGCCGTGCTGGTGCGCGTAGTCCAGCGCGCTCAGGACCTGCAGCATGAGCTGGCACGCCTCCTGCGGCTCCAGCGCCCCCTGCGCCGACAGCAGCTCGGCCAGGCTCATCCCGGGCACGAACTCGAAGACCACATAGAGCTGCCTCTCTCCCGTCTGCCCCGAGTCGATGAGGCGAACGATGTTGGGGTGGTGCAGCCGGGCGCACAGGCGCACGTTCCGCAGAAATCGCGCCCGGCAGCGCCGCGCCATGTCCGCGGAGATCCCGTCCTCGGCGAGGCGCACGACCTTGAGCACGATCGGCTGCCCGGTCGCGAGCTGCCGCCCCTTGTACGTCGTCGCGAGGCTGGTTTCCCGGAGCAAAGAGAGGATCTCGTAGCGGCTCTGGAATACCGTCCTCGGCGCGAAGGTCTCCTGGTTCATCTCAGCCCCTCCGGTTGCCGCCGCGTCGCCCGGCGGCTTCGGCGAACGGCCTGCACCACGGGCGCAACGCGGCTTCCCCACGGTCGAGCCCCCCGGCCACCGTCGAAAGAGCGAAACGAGGTGGCCAGTCCAGCGGTCGGAGACCGCACATCGCTCTTCTATAGAGCGGCCCCCGCTCAGCGTCCGGCGCCGTCGCGCCGTCAGCGCACCGCGTCGCCGGGTGAGCATGGCGGCTCGGGCTGCAAGCTCACCAGCCGCCGCGGGCAGTCGTCCCCCCGGTGACCGCCGGTCACCTTGGTGGCCCGACAGCTCCGCTGGCTCGATTGCTCCCTCCCCCGGTGGGTTCGAGGACGAGCGCAGCGGGTGCACGTTACCGGCCCGCGGAGCCGCTCGGGGAGGCCGCCGGGCTCGGCTGGAGCGCCGGGGTGGCCGCGCGCGCCGCCGCGACGCGGCGCAGGCAGGTGTCGTGGCTGGCTCGGGCCATGGCGTCGGGCACGCGCAGGAGCTCTATCCTCCGCTCGACGGGCATGCAGTAGGTGGTCGCCGCCCACAGCTTCGGGTCGTCGACGCCGCGGAGCGGCGTGAGATCGGTCCACACCCGCACGGCCTTGTCGTCGGACGCGGTCACGATGCGCCTGCCATCCGGGCTGAACACCGCGCCGTTGACCGGGGAATCAGGGCCGCGAAGGACCAGGATCTCGCCTGTCCCATCGGCATTCCATACCCGCACCGTCGTGTCCTGGGATGCCGTGACGATCCGCTCGCCGTCGGCGCTGAACGCCGCCCGCCAGACCCAGTGATCATGCCCCCGGAGGATCAAGGGTTCGCCCGAGCCATCGGCGTTCCACACGCGCGCGGTCCTGTCCCACGACGTCGAGACGATGTGCTTCCCGTCGGGGCTGAACACCGCCGAATACACCGGAGCCTCGTGACCCCGCAGGACCAGGGGCTCGCCCGTGCCGTCCGCGTTCCATACCCGGACCGTCTTGTCCTGGGATGCCGTGACGACGCGCTTGCCGTCGGGGCTGAACCCCACCCCGGAGACCCAGTGCTCGTGCCCCCGGAGGATCACGGGCTCACCCGAGCCGTCCGCGTTCCACACGCGAGCGGTCTTGTCCCACGACGCCGTGACGATGCGCTCGCCGTCGGGGCTGAACGCCACCCACCAGATCCGGTGCTCGTGCCCCCGGAGGATCAAGGGCTGACCCGAGCCATCGGCGTTCCACACCCGAGCGGTCCTGTCCCACGACGACGTGACGATGCGCTCGCCATCGGGGCTGAACGCCGCCGCAGTCACCGGAGCCGCGTGCCCCCGAAGGACCACCGGCTCGCCTGTGCCGTCGGCGCTCCACACGCGAGCGGTCCTGTCCTCGGATGCGGTGACAAGGCGCTTGCCGTCGGCGCTGAACGCCACCGACCAGACCCCGGCCTCGTGACCTCGAAGGACCAGGGGGGCGCCCGCGCCATCGAGGTTCCACACCCGCGCCGTCCTGTCCCAGGACGACGTGACGATGCGCTCGCCGTCGGGGCTGAACTCGACCGAAGAGACCTGAGCCGCGTGCCCCCGGAGGACGAGGGGCTCGCCCGCGCCATCGGCGCTCCACACGCGAGCGGTCTTGTCCCACGACGACGTGACGATGCGCTCGCCATCGGGGCTGAACGCAGCCCACTGGAGCCCAGCCTCGTGACCCCGAAGGACCAGGGGTGCGCCCGTGCCATCGGCGTTCCACACCCGAGCGGTATTGTCCCACGATGACGTGACGATGCGCTCGCCATCGGGGCTGAACGACGCCGACCAGACCTCAGCCTCGTGGCCCCGAAGGACCAGGGGTGCACCCGAGCCGTCGGCGTTCCACACCCGAGCGGTCTTGTCCCAGGACGACGTGACGATGCGCTTGCCGTCGGGGCTGAACGCCGCCGATAAGAGCGCGTCCTCGTGACCCCGAAGGACCAGGGGTGCGCCCGTGCCATCGGCGTTCCACACGCGAGCGGTCCTGTCCCAGGACGTCGTGACGATGCGCTCGCCATCGGGGCTGAACGCCGCCGACCAGACCTCAGCCTCGTGTCCTCGAAGGACCAGGGGTGCGCCCGTGCCATCGGCGTTCCACACCCGAGCGGTCCTGTCCCAGGACGACGTGACGATGCGCTCGCCATCCGGGCTGAAGGCCGCCGACCAGAGCCCCTCCTCGTGACCTCGAAGGACGATCGGCTCGCCCGAGGCGTCGGCGTTCCACACCCGAGCGGTCCTGTCCATGCACGCGGTGACGATGCGCTTGCCGTCGGGGCTGTAGCCCGCACGCGTGACCCAATCCGAATGGTCGAGCACCGTGCCAGCGATCCAGCTATGCAACGCCCAGCGCGCGAGGACGGCCCACCCTCGCGGCACGTCGGGCGGCTCGACCTCGCGCAAGATCGCGAGCACCGTCGTGGGATCGTGTTGCATTTCACGGGCCATCGCCATGCGGGTGGCGTTGCGCGCTTCCCGGGCTTCGACCTGCGCGCGCGCCGCTTCCTGATCGGCGCGTGTGGCCTGCTGGTTGGCCAGCGTGGCCTGCTGGTTGGCCAGCGCGGCCTGCTGGCTCGCGCGGATCGCCAGGTAGAACACGACGATCGCGATCGCGCCCAGCGCGGCGGCCACGCCCGTCGCGAGCTTCCGGCGAAGCCGGCGCGCGCGCTCGCAGAGGGCCACGACCGCCGCGAGATAACGCGCCTCGCGCTTGCTCAGCCCGGCGGGAAAGGCCGTCCCTTGCTCGGCGCGATGGCGCTCGTGCCACGCTCGCGCCTCCTCCGCCGCGCGGTCGCGCCAGAGCAGCCCCTCGGCCTCACCGCTCGCTTCCCACTGCTGGGCCGCGCAGCGGAGCCGGGACAGGAACTGCGCGTCCTGCTCGCTCTCGGCGACCCACTGCCTGAGCTTCGGCCACCGCTCGATCAACGACTCGTGGACCAGCTCCACCGTCGTGCCGTCCCGCTCGTCCCCGGTCCGCTCGCCGCCGGTCTCGATGAGCAGGAGCCGCGCTCCGGCCAGGCGCTGGACCACCTGCGCGACCGCGTCGCCGGCGTCGCCGGCGCGCTCCGGCGCCAGATCGCGCAGCTCGTCCAGGCTCACCACCGCGCGCGTGCGCTCCGGCGTGACCAGGCGGAGCAGCACCGCCCGCGCCAGCCGCTGCTCGCCCGGCGGCAGCGCCGAGAGCACCGCGTCCGCGTGGGCGGACAGGGCCCCGGCGACGCCGCCGAGCTGGTCATAGCTGTCCCGCGTCAGCAGCCGGCGCTCGCGGTCCCGCACCTCCCACAGCGTCGCGGCCGTGAATTGCAGCAGCGGCAACGGGCTCCGCGTGCCCTCGAGCGAGCCGAGCATGTGCTCGACCATCTCCGCGGTCTCGAAGTGATACCCGGCCGCCTCCAGCGGCCTCGTCAGGGCCTCACGCAGGCACTCGCCCCCCATCGGCGGCAAGAACGAAAGCCCGCGCGTAACATCTCGGATGAATCCACGCTCGTCGGACATGCGCTCGAGGAAGTCCGAGCGGACGGCGAGCATGACGCGCAGGGGCGACGAGGCGTCGTCCGCCGCGCCTTCCAGGCAGGCGACGAACGTCGCCCGCTCCTCGGCGGCAGCGCCGAGCGTATAGAGCTCCTCGAACTGGTCGACGAAGAGCAGACCATGGCGCCTCTTGCCCTCGCGGCGACAGCGCGCGCGCAGCCGCGCGCCCAGGTAACCAGGCTGCGTGCGCAACGTGGCGACGATCCGATCGTGGTCCGGGAGCTCAGGCGAGCCCGTCGTCGGGCCTGTCGTGGACTCCGCCTCGGCGACCTGCAGGAGCACGTCCGCGAGCGCGGACAGCGGAGAGCGGCCGGGGCGCAGGATGAACGCCTCCCAGCGGTCGCCCGACCGCTTCAACGCCGGGATCACGCCCGCGCGCACGAACGACGACTTGCCCGCCCCGGAAGGCCCGGCCACGACCAGCAGCTGCTGATGGCGCAGCCGCGTCACCATGGCGGAGACCTCCCGATCGCGGCCGAAGAACCGCGCCGCGTCCGCCTCCTGGAACGACGACAGCCCGGCGAACGGGCTCTCGTCCTCGCCCAGCTGGAGCGGCCTCCGGCCGGGCAGCAGCGCCTCCAGCCCGGCGAGCAGCTCCCTGGCCGAGCCGATCCGCTCGGCCTTGTTCTTCTTCAAGCAACGGTCCACGAGGGCGCCGAGCGGACCCACATCCGGGCGCCGCTCGCCGAGGCTGGGCATGGGGACATCGAAGGCGAGGATCTCCGAGAGCCGCGCGAGCGAGAACGGCTCCAGCGGATGCCTTCCCGTGAGCAGCTCGTACAGCATGATGCCCACGGCCCAGAGGTCGCTGCGATGATCGACGCCCCTGCCCAGCAATTGCTCGGGTGAAATGTACTGCGGCGTGCCCAGCACCGCGCTCTGCCGGCCATCTCGGGCAGAGCGCGCGAACGCCGCCGGCGCGCCGGTGCTCGTCGCGGATCTCGTGGCCTCGATCCGCTTCGCGATGCCGAAGTCGAGCACCTTGATGCCCCCGGCGTCGTCCAGCAGGATGTTCTCCGGCTTCAGATCGCGGTGCACGATCCCGTGCTCGTGCGCGCACACCAGCGCGCGCACGACAGGGATCATGAGCTCGATCACGAGGCCTGGCGCCGGTGGTCCGGGCGGCGTGCTGGCGCCGGCCGACTCGGTCGCGCCGGGGTGCTCGCGCTGGGTCATCCATTTGCGCAGCGTGGAGCCTTTGATGTACTCCAGTACGATGTAGGGATATCCACGGATCTCGTCCACCTCGTGGATCACCACGATGTTCTCGTGCCTGCAGCACGCCGTGGCCCGCGCCTCGGCCAGGAAACGCTCGATCCCGTGCCCGCTGTACCTGAGCAGGAGCTTGATCGCGATCAGCCGCCCAAGCCTCGTGTCGCGGGCCAGGAACACGACCCCCATGCCGCCCTGCCCCAGCTTGCGGATGATCTCGTAATGCTTGATCGTGCCGCCGATCCACGGGGGCATACGGTCCGCGTTCGGCTCCTCCGGCGTCGTCGCGGTCCCCACCGGGGGAGGCTCGGCCCCATGCGCCTCTTCGCCAGGTATCCGGCTTGCAGCGGGCTCCGCCAGAAGCGTGGGAGCCAGCGTCAGCGTGCGCGCGGGCTCCACGGCGGAAGACCCGGATGAGCTCGGGCACGCCCCAGGGCGCGACGCCGCAAGCCCGGCGTCCGGGTTTCCCTCCTCCCCCGTCACCTCGACATCGCGCGGCGCGTCTGCCGCGACGAGGTCCTCCCGCCGGAGCCCGTCCACATCACACGTATCGAGCTCGCGCAGGAGGCCGTCGGCCGTGACGGCCCGCGTCGCGAGATCCTCGATCGTCGCGCGCCGCAGCATTGCGCCGAGCGGGTGCTCGAGCAGCGCGGCGGGTATCCGCGCCGGCTGCCGGCTCTCCCGCGGAACACCCCTTCCCTCCGGCGAGCCACCGCAGCCCGTACGCCGGCCCGTGAGGCACTCGAGAAACACGAGCCCCCAGGCGTACAGGTCCGAGCGCGCCGTCGGCGGAAACCCCCGGCGCTGCTCCGGCGCTGCATAAGCATAGAAGCCCGGGAGCGCCTCGCCGCCCCCGGCGAGCGCCGCCTCCTGCTCCGCGCGCACGGCCGCGGCGACGGCGCCGAAGCCGAAGTCGAGCACCCTCGCGTTCCGCAGCGCGCCCGCGGGGACCACCATCACGTGGGTCGGCCTGAGGCCCCCGTGGACGATGCCCTGCCCGTGCGCGCAGCCCAGCGCGTCCAGGACCTGCCGCATCAGACGCCGAGCCTCGGGCGGATCGAGCGCGCCCTGCTCGGCCAGCAGCTCGGCCAGGCTCTGCCCCGGGACGAGCTCGAAGACGGCATACAGCTTCCCTCCGTCCGCCTGCCCCGAGTCGATGAGCCGGGCGATGCCCGGGTGCTGGAGCCGCGCGCAGACGCGCGTCCCCCGCAGACAACGTACGCGGCAGCGCCGCGCCTGCGCCGTGGGGTATTCCATCGAGGTCAGGCGCACGACCTTGAGGGCGATCGGCTGCCCCGTTTCGAGTTGCCGCCCCGCGTAGACGTCAGCGATGCTGCCCTCCCGGATCAAGGAAAGGACCTCATAGCGGCCCTGCAACACCGTCCCTGGTGCGAGATTCTCCCGGTTCATCTCAGCCCCTCCGATCGCCGCCGCGTCGCCCGGCAGCCTCGTCGAACGGCCCGCGCCGCGGGCTCAGCGCGGCGATCCCCAACAGTCGAGCCCCGGCGGCGACCGGAGGAGCTCGACAGCGCGGCCAGTCCAGTGCTCCGGCAGCGAACCGGGCTGCCCATCGCTCTTCTCTAGAGCGGGCCCCGCCCGGCGTAGATATCCAGACCACGAGAACCCGCCAGGAGCGCCAGCAAAACCAAGGAAGCCAAGAACACCAAGGGATACCTGGAATCCTTGCCTCCTGGCGGCCTCAGCGTTACGTCACCTCGGCGTTGAATTTTTCTCCTGACGTCCTCCTCGCCCTGGCGCCTCGGCGGCTCCCACCATTCCCGACTCGGCGCCGCCTCAGAGGGCCGATCAGCCTGGATTTCTGAAGGAATCAGCCCACGCGGAGCCCTGGTCATCAGCGGATCCAGGGTGGTATCCAGACATGACTGGTCACGAGATGATCCAGCGGCAGCACGGTGGTTTAGCCGGTCATCGGTAGATCCAGCGGGTGACGAGACGGGTTAAGTTCAAGCGGGACTAAACCGGTTCATCATCGCGCGTGGCGCTGCCCGGCGAGGCTCCGGCGCATGTCGGGAATTGCGCCACCAGCCATCACCCCACAGCGGCTTTTGTTGTGATTTCACAATATTCGTAGCAGTGAGACCGATTCACAAAGTGCACAATCACCTTGACCGCCAAGCCGACATGGAACAATAACTACGTTCTTCGCGGTCTCTGACCGCCCACGAACCGACCCCCCCGCGCACCTCGTGGTTGAGGCTCTCCGGCAGGACGAAGACCACCGCGGCCGTCCCTCGGGAGCCCTCATCGCGCGGCGAGCGCCCTCGTTCATCGCAAGGGCAGCGTCGAGCTGAAGGCAGATCGTTTTTTTCTAACTTGGCAGAACGAGGAGGACCACATGAGATTCGGATCCAGGCGTGCCTTGCTCATCGCCGCGACGGGCCTTCTCGCCGTCTCGTGCGTCACCATCCCGGAGGACTCCGACAGCGAGGAGGGCGACGCGCTCGAGGAAGGTCTCACGATCGACCCGAGCGCGGTCTACACGATCGTCGGTGTGCAGAGTAACAAGTGCGTGGAGATCCGGGACGGGAGCACGGCGGACTCGGCGGCTGCGCAGATCGCCGCGTGCAACGGCGCGACGCGACAGCAGTTCCGTGTTGAGTCCGCGGGCGGCGGAAACTTCCGGCTGCGCAACGTGAACAGCAATCGCTGCCTCGGGGTCAACGGCGGGTCGACCGCGAACGGCGCGACCATCGTCCAGTCCAGCTGCGGCAGCGCCACGAGCCAGCAGTTCTCGTTCACCGACGTCTCCAGCAGCGCTCAGCGGGTCACGATCCGCAGCAGCGGCAAGGCGCTGGACGTCACGGGGCGGTCGACGTCGGACGGCGCCGGTCTCCAGCAGTGGGGCTGGGCGAACGGCGACAACCAGAAGTTCTCGTTCAGGGTCGTGGCAGGCACCGGAACGGGCTCTACCAGCTCCAGCTCTGTCTCCAGCTCCAGCTCCAGCTCTGTCTCCAGCTCCAGCTCCAGTGGCGCGGGCGGCGCGGGCGGCGCGGGCGGCGCGGGCGGCGCGGGCGGCGCGGGCGGCGCGGGTGGCGCAGGCGGTGCCGGGGGCTCCGGCGGGGCCGGCGGCTCCGGAGGCGCTCCGGCCGATGGCACCGTCGGGGTCGCCCCGGCGGCGGGGTGCGGGCTCGGCTATAGCCAGCTCCCGAACGGCAAGGGCGGCTACAACGTCGAGGCCGTCTGCATTCCGGCCGAGATGCGCTTCGACATGGCGAGGTCGCTCGAGGCCTTCAAGACGACGGTCTACCCGATCCTGCAAGACAACTGCGGGGGCTGCCACAGCACGTCGGGCCGGGCCCAGGCGCCCATCCACGCCGACATCGATCCGCAGCTGGCCCACGAGTACGCGCTCACGCGCGTGAACTTCAAGAAGCCGGCGGACTCCAAGCTCGTCGTGCGCATGGGCATCGACCGGCACAACTGCTTCGGGCGCGACTGCAGGGACGCCAACGCGCAGATGCTCGCCGCCGTCCAGGCGTGGGCCTCCGCCGTCGCGCCGAGCCTGCCGGCGACCCCGCGCCCCGTCGCGGCCGGCGAGACCGTCACCGAGGACCAGGTCAAGTCGTGGATCGCGACGAACAAGGCCACCGTCGCGGCGGCCGACGCGGAGTTCATCAAGTACGCCTCCCTCCACGAGCTCCACAACCGGGGCGCGACCGCGGAGGAGCTCAACGTGGCCCGCGTGGGGCTCTCCAAGGCACTGAACTCGACCGCGCGCTGGGCTCCCGTGATCGTCAACCCGGTGGACATCAACGGCAAGGGCATCGTCTACCGCTTCGATACCCGCGACTACTGGGGCTACAACAAGGGCGTCACGAAGCTCCATTTCGGCGGGTCGGACGACGACGTCTTCTTCGGGAGGACCACCGTCAACTACCTGGGCGAGCCGGTCGGCTCCGATGTCACCTTCCGGGAGAGGTACCGGTACGCGTCGTCGGTCTCCCGGGACCCGAACTTCGCGAAGCTCGTCTGGGGGCGCGTCGTCGCCGGCAACGTCGAGGGCGCCACGGACAGCGCGGTGCTGCCGCCCAACACGAGCGGCTTCAAGCCGGACTACATCGAGGCGAGCCAGCTCGTTTACACGCTGACGCGCCCGGACGTGTACAACTCCATCATGGCGATCCCCTGGTACGCGAACGACCTCGAGAGCGAGCTCGGCGTCGTCAAGGACGCGGGGATGAAGTCGTTCGAGTACATGGTGACGAAGCAGGCCATCACCGTCGACTCGCGCATGTACTGGCGGGCCAGGACGAGGAGCGGCGGGTACTACTGGAAGACCTGGGACGTCTTCACCGGGCAGCTCGCGGACGGCGTGCAGACGATCGAGCAGGCGTACGAGACAGGCCAGATCCGGTTCCCCTTCTGGGCGTACCCGGTTCCGAAGTTCATCAACGGGACCGGCGGCGGCGTGACGGCGAGCTCCTACAGCTTCATCGCGACGCTGGCTCAGCCGAACGGCACGGAGCCGGCGGGGTGCGAGGGGCAGCCGAGCTACGGCGGCAGCGGTTTCCTGAACTGCCGTTACTACACCGGGACCGACGGGCTCCAGCAGTCGGCCGAGGAGGTCATCTGGGATCTGCCGAACGGCCTGCAGGGGTACTCCTTGTGGGGCGGCTTCAACCAGCGCCGCGTCGACGCCTTCGTCAACATCGTGCGTGATCCGCGCATCGCCCGGACCGCCACGGACCAGCAGATCAACAGCCTGGTCGGCTTCGCCAGCCCGGATCGCCGCCTGAACGTCGGCAGCTCGTGCATCGGCTGCCACGCGGACGGCATGAACCGCGGGACGAACGATCTGCGCGACTGGCTGGACGCCGGCGGCGAGCGCCTCCCGAAGGGCGCGCACGGCGTCGACCGGTGGATCAACGACGCGGCGGTCGTGGCGCAGGTCAAGGAGCTGTACCCGCCGTCGACGGTGATGCGGCCGCGCATGGAGGACGACCGCCGCGTCTTCCTGTCGGCGATGGCGAAGATCAAGCAGGCCATGGTCCTGGGCCCGGACAAGAACGTGTACGTGGAGCCGACGATCTGGACCATCGAGTGGGCGCAGAACTTCTACCGGTATCCGGCGAGCCGCTCGAACTAGCGAGCCCCCCCTGAGCCCCAGTCTCCGGTGTGCCCAGCGCGCCGGAGACTGGGTGTCCCCGGCCAGCGCGGCGCGTCCCGCGCGTCGCGCCGCGCCGCGCCGCGAGAAATAGACCGCCAAGGACGCCAAGGCGCCAAGGACGCCAAGATATTATCTAATTCTTCTTGGCGCTCTTGGCGTTCTTGGCGCCTTGGCGTTTTGAACTTCTGCTCGTTTCAGGCTGGTTCAACCCGTTTGCCCTTCTAGGCCAGCTGGAAGCGCCCCCCTGCCAGCCCGGCCCGCACGGCCTCGAGGGTCTCGTCGACCGCGTGGGACGTCGTATCGATCACGTGCCGCTCGAACGGCCCGAGGTCCGCGAACTGACGCCACATGGTGCGCACCGGGTCCGGGTCGGTCAGCGCGCCCTCGCCCCGCGCGGTCGCCCGCGCCACCGTCGTGGACTCGTCCGGCCGCAGCACCACGAAGTGCAGCGCGAGGTGATCCCGAAGCGCCTGCCACGGGGCCAGGAACCACGGCCCGACGATCCCGTCGACCACCACCTCGAAGCCGCCGCGCGCATACGTCGCTGCCGCCGCGGCGAGAGCATCCATGACAACGAGGTTCTGGGCGCGGGACTCCATCCGCCACGGCAGGATGAAGCCCTTGCGGATGTAGGCGTAGAAGTCGTCGGTGTGCAGGTGAACGGCCGTCGCCGCGTCGGACGTCTCGGCCAGCCGCCGGGCCAACGAGCTCTTCCCGGCGCCGGGCGGCCCGCTGACGATGACGATTCGGCCTGTGGACGGACAGGTTTCCATCCACCCAGTCTAGCTCAAGCTCAGACCGGCTGCTGATGTGACGTGGGGTGAGGGCGTCGCCCAAGCCTGGTATCTTGGACCCACGGGTCCGGTTCCAGCAGCGCGTACGGCTGGCACGGAAGAAGGGCTCGGTTGCCGCGAGGATCGCGGCCGAGGACGCGAAGGGGCACACCTGTGCGTGTGGGTGCGGCAAGCCGATCCGCATCCTCCCGTCGCACCACACCTGGGCGAACAGAAGCGTTGGCTCCGGTCGAAGAACGACGTACCATGCTGCGCTCATGTCAACGTTCGGATCGAGGAGGCCTCGCAGCGTCCCTGCGAAGCGTCCGTGGAGGGCGGGCGGCTTTGCGCCGCCGTTCCGCGGCGCGCGGCGAGCTCCTGCGCGATGAGCCGCAGGCCATGACGCGTAGGCGCCCGACAATCGCCCTGTTGATCGACAACATGGCGGGCGACTACCAGTCGGAGGTGCGCTCCGGCATCGAGCGCGCCGCCGAGGCGCACGACGTCAACCTCCTGATCGCGTTCGCGTTCGGAGATCTGATCCCCCTGCGCGGGTCGACCGACGCCGCCAGGAGGGGCCTCTACCACATCATCCGTTCGGAGATCGTCGACGGCATCATCGTCGCTTCGTCGACCCTTTGCCATCTCGTCGGTATCGACGCCGTGCGGGAGTTCTGCCGGTCTTACGCGTCGTTTCCGCTCTGCAGCATCGGGATGGCGATAGACGATATCCCGAGCCTCATGGTCGACAACGCCCTCGGGACCGAGATCTCGGTCCTGCACCTGGTCGACGAGCACGGGTGCAGGAGGATCGCGTATATTAGCGGTCCTACCAACAATGAAGAGGCGCTCCTCCGCGCCGGCGGTTACCGGAGGGCGCTCGCGGCGCGCTCCATTGCTTACGATGAGCGCCTCTTCATGTCCGGCGCGTTCACGGTGGGCAGCGGGCACGCCGCGGTCCGCGAGCTCCTGGATCGTGGGGTCGATTTCGACGCCATCGTCGCCGCCAACGACTGCATGGCGCTCGGCGCGATCGAGCTGCTCAAGGAGCGGGGCATCGACGTGCCCGGCGACGTCCTGGTGTGCGGCTTCGACGACATCCGCACGGCGCGCTTCACCAAGCCGTCGCTCTCCACCGTTCGCCAGCCCCTCAAGGAGCTCGCGGGGCTCGCCGTGGAGACGGTCCTCCAGATGATCGAGGGCGAGCCTGTCCCGGTGCTCCGGCTGGTGGGCGTAGGGCTGACGCGGCGCGTGTCCTGCGGCTGCGGGCGCCAGGCGGGCCCCTTGCTTCTCCCTCCGGGGGCCGCCGCGTGGAGCGGTCCGAGCTCGCTCGCCGGCCAGCGGGCGTCGCTGGAGCGCGCGCTCGCGCAGGCGGTCACGATCTCGGCCCGCTCGCTCGACGGATGGGCGGACAGGCTGCTCTCGGCGCTGGAAGAAGAGCTCGCCGGGGACCGGGGCCGTTTCCTGCGTGGGCTCGAGGAGCTCCTCGACGCGGCCCGGCGCGAGGGGGTGCTCCTCGAGCAGTTCCAGTCCGTGATCTCGCTCCTGCGCGCGCGGCTCCAGAGGGCGCCGGAGCAGGGCGGCGACGCCGCTCTGAATGAGACGCTGGAGCAGATCTGGCACGCTTCCCGGATCGCCATCGGAAGCGCGTCCGTGCATGTCGAGGGGGAGCAGCGGCTCAAGGTGGAGCTCGCCGCGATCGACGTCAACTATGGGATGAGGCACTTCTCCACGTGCCTGAGCCTGCCGGTGCTCCGGTCCACGCTGGCGGCGGATCTGCCGAAGCTCCAGTTCTCGCGCGTCGCCTTGTCGCTCTTCGACGACGCGCTGCGCTCCACCATGACGCTGTTCTTCTGGATGGAGGACGGCCGCGAGGTGGAGGTGCCGCCCGTGAGCTTCCCGGCGCACCTCCTCGCGCCCCCGGGGTTCCTGAGCGGCGATGAGCGCTGGAGCGTGATCACGTTCCCGGTCGCGTTCGGCGGGGTCGAGAAGTTCGGCCTCGCGGTGGTGGACGGCCAGGCGAACGAGATGATCTACGACGCGTTGCGCCTCCAGCTCGGCTCGGCGGTGAAGGCGGCGACGCTGCACCGGGAGGTGGTGCGGCAGGTGGAGCTGCGCGAGCGGATCGAGCAGGAGAAGGTCCGCGAGGAGAGCCGCGTCGCGGCGCGCATCCAGACGACGCTGGTGCCGGAGCAGCCCTCGGTCGAGGGGCTCGAGCTCTGCGCGACGATGAAGCCGGCCGTCGAGGTCGGCGGCGATTACTACGATGTGATCGCGACGCCGGACGGGGGCTGGATCGGGATCGGCGACGTGGCGGGGCACGGGCTCGCGGCGGGGCTCATCGTGCTGATGATCCAGAGCATGGTGTCGGTGATGGCGTCGAGCCCCGCGGCGGCGGACCCGCGCGGGATCGTGTGCGCGGTCAACCGGGCGGTGTACAAGAACGTCCGCGACCGCCTGAAGCGGGACGAGCACGCGACGCTCCTGCTCATGCGGTACACGCGCGACGGCCGCGTGACGTTCGCCGGCGCGCACGAGGACATCCTCGTCTGCTCGCCGCGCACGAGGCGCTGCGCGAGGATCCCGACGAGCGGGGTGTTCATCGGCGCGCTGCCCGAGATCGACGCGATGACGCGGGACGCCGAGCTCGTGCTGGAGGACGGAGACGTCCTCGTGCTCTACAGCGACGGCGTGACCGAGGCACGCAACGAGCATCACGAGCAGTTCGGGCTGGACCGGCTCTGCGCCACCGTCGAAGCGGCCCAGTCCGCGCCCGTGGAGGTGATCCGCGATCGCATCCTCGGGGCGGTCGAGGGCTGGTGCCCGAGCCTGGACGACGACATCACGATCCTGGTGGCGCGGTACCGCAAGCCCGGGTAGCTCAAGCTCGTGACCGAGGACGCCGCGCTCGTCGAGGTCGACCTCGCGCGCCAGGGCGCTGCCAAGCTGAAGCCCGGAAAGGCTCTGAACTTCCCGGACACCGAGATCGGGATTCCGTCGCTCACGCCGAAGGATCTCGACGATCTCGATTTCATCGCGCGTCACGCGGACATGGTGGGGCTGGCCCCGCCCTCACAGGCAGTGCTCGTCCATCTCGTTCTTGCAGTCGCTCACGTCGTCGCAGACGCGCTCGAACGGCAGCGGTTCCCCCTCGGCGCAGAAGAATGCTCCCTGGCCCGGCGAGCAGTTGGCCTCGTCGGCGCCGTCGTTGCAGTCGCGGCTTCCGTCGCAGAGCGCCTCGTTGCTCACGCCGCCCTGCTCATTATCACATGGCAGCCAGTTCACACGGCAGAGCAGCGACGCCTCGACCCCGGACGGCGGCGGCTCGCACGCGACACCGTCCACGGGGCAGCTCGGCAGGGGCCCGTCCGGACCTTTCATGCAAGCGGCCCAGCACGCCGCTTGGGTAAGGTACAGGTTGTCGGTGATGCAATCGACATACGTATCGTTTGCAGGGAGCGCCGCGACGCAGGTGGCGTTCAGCCGGTCCTCCGCGGCGATGCATTCGCTGATATCGGTATCGATGCCGAATCCGCAGCGGCACATGGCCTCGGCCCAGGCGCGGACCGCATCGACGTGGCGATCCCGGGCGGCAGGCCGCGGCGCCGGCTCCGGAGCGGGGCACGCGCCGGCTCCCGGCCCTCGGCTCACGAGGTACGGTGCGGCCGTCGCCCGGGGATCGAGGTCGCCCCAGCACCACACGCTCCCGTCGTCGCGGACGGCGCAGGCGTGATGCCCGCCCACGGAAAGGTCGATCACGCCGTCGAGGCCGGCGACCGGTCCGCTCCCGAAGGCGCGATCGTCCGGCGTGCCGTTGCGCCCATCGCCGAGCTGCCCGCCGTCCGACCAGCCACGGCACCACACGCTCCCGTTCGCCTTGCGCGCGCACGTGCTCGAGGCGCCGGCGCCGATCTCGACCACGTCGCTGCCCATCTCCATGACCACGCCCGGCGCGTCCTCCGAGGGCGGACCGAGCCAGGGCGAGCACCAGGCGAGCCCGCTCCGCTTGAGCACGCAGCGCTGCGCGGCGCCGAGCGCCGCGCCGGCTGCCGGAGAGTCCGCGCCGTCGCGCAGCGGCTCGGCGCGATCCCAGGCCGAGATGTCGACGATCGTCCCCTCCGGGACGAGCGCCGCCATGTGGTCGAAGCCGCCGAACAGCCCGAAGACAGGCTGCTCGTCCGAGACCGCTGCGAGCGTCGGATCCTGCCGGACGCCGGAGGCGTCCGTGCCCCAGCACGTGGCGTGCGTGAGCCCATCGAGGACGCAGGTCTGCCGATCGGCCAGCGCCACGTCGATGAACGCACCGGAGATGCCAGGCGCCTGGACTGCCACGGGTAGGCTCGAGCTCGCGTCCGTCACCCCCGCGAGCTGCCCTTCCGCGTTGTCTCCCCAGCACCAGAGCTCGCCGCCGCTGGTGAGCGCACACGTGTGCCTGCCGCCCGCGACCACCTTCACGGCGCCGGGGACGCGGACCTCCACGGGCTCTTCGCGCCGCTCGTAGCTGCCGTCTCCGAGCTGTCCGCGCGTGTTGTCGCCCCAGCACCACACGCTACCCCCGGCGAACAGCGCGCACGCGTGCGCCGCGCCGCTCGTGACGGCGAGCGCGCACTGTCCTTCCGGGCCCGCGCCGGCGCCGGTCGCGCTCGATCCGCCTGCAGCGCCGCCGCCGGTGTCGCCCGTCTCGCCGCGCTGGTCCTCGGCGAGCAACACATTCCCGCCGCACGCCGCGAGGACCAGACCGAGCGCGAGCCAGCAGCGCTGGAGCCGCGGCTGCGAGCCGCCAGTGAACCATCGAAGAGCCACGTGCCTACCCCCGAGCTTGAGCGGCCCACGTTAACAAACCTTCCGACGCGCCGTCCACGTCGACCGATGGCTACGACCTGGGGGCGGGCCGCGCCGCTGCTTCCTGTGTTTGATGGCGCTGTTCGTTTACACGGGGCTCACTCGGGCAGGCGCATCGAGAGCATGGAGTCGCTCGCGCCGCGCGAGAGCTATGCGAGATGGCCGCCCTGCGGCTCACCAGGCGAGCGTCAGGGGCACCGTCGGGCTGGCGAGCGCTCCGTTGTACACGGTGACCTGATAGTCGCCGAGCGGATACTCCTTGTAGATCAAGATACTGCGCATGTTGATGGCGTCGATGGGGGCGAGCTCGTCCACGCCGTCTCCGGTGATGTGCACGGTCGTCAAGCCTTCGACGAAGTTGTCTCCGATGACGTAGATGGGAACCCAGACGGGAGTGCCGTACTGGTCGGACGCGAACCCGCGGACGACAGGGGGAAGGTTCGGATTGGGCGTGGGCTCGGGTGCGCAGCCGTCCTCCCACGGCGGGCAGTCGCCGAGGACCCGGTACGGATCACGCCCGAGGATCTCCTGAACTCGCCATTCGGTCATCAGCCGGATGTCCATGATGCCGCCGGGCGCCGTGCTGGGCAGCGACGGCTCCGCGGGCGCGGCGTCGAAGCACCCCGTCCCCACGGCGTGGTCGCGGCACAACGCCACGTCGATGTCGCTCGGGACGCTGAACCGGGAGCGCCACTCCACGATCGGGAGGGGCCCCTCCGGATCGATGGCGGGGTCCAGGACCATGAGCTGTCCGCCGACCTGGACCACGGGCGCGACGTGGTGGCTCCACACCACGTTTCCATCCGGCTCGTGGACCGTGTCCAGCGAGAGCGACTTGCCCGGTTTTGACCGGACCCTGGCGAAATAGGTGGGCGGATAGTTCCACTGGTCCAGGAAGTAGCTCGCCGCCTGGGCCCGCTCCTCGCAGCCGTTGTCGACCGCGAGCCAGGGAATCCGCCGCATGAACCCGGGTTGCATCGACGAGGTGAGCAGCCGCTCGTCGCGGATCGCCGCGAACCCGGCGCTCAGCTGCGCCGCGGTCCACGTGGGAACACAATCGCCGTTCAGCGCCTCGGGCGGGCCCTTCTGCTGATCGAACGTGCGTGGGCCGTCGGGCAGCTGGCAGGCGCCCAGCAGCGCTTCCGCGTCGGAGCTCCCGAGGTCGGGATCCGGCCCGGAATAGGGGCCCTCGTCGCCGCCGCAGGCGGAGGAGGCGAGGGCCGCCGCCGCGACACAAAACACGCTCGTTAGAGCCCGAAAGGACTGTCTCATCGCTTTATTCTCCCTGCGTGCGAGACACGCAGCGTCTCGGAAGGAACAGCCCCCGGCGGCCTCGACCCTCGAGGCCCGCTGGATCCTGCGTCGCCGCTCGGCTGCCCCCTGGCCCTTGGTGGATGTCGGCGCCCCCGGTCGTCCTTCGCTCGAACCGACCCCGACCGCGTCGTTTTCCTGCTGCACCTCCAGGGATGGTCGAGCCCGTGCGCTTGCGCCTATGCTCGCGCGCATGCGGCTCGCGGCGGCGCTCGGCTCACTCCTCACCATCGGCCTCTCGCTCGACCTGGCTCGGGCCCAGGTCCCGCCCGCGCCGGCGCCGCCGGCCGCGCCGCCCCCGGCTGCCGCGCCGGCCGAGCCGCGCCCGGCGGAGGGCGCCGCACCCGGGCCGACCGAGCCGCAGCCGGGGACGACCGAGCCGCAGCCGGGGACGGCCGAGCCGCAGCCGGGGCCGTCGGTCGTGACCACGGCGCCGGAGCCGGTCCCCACGCACAGGTACGAGCTGACAGCAGAGAGCACGTCGATCCGCGGCGGCAGCGTGCGCGCCACCGCGACGAGCTTGCTGCTCCTCCCGGCCGGGGATCTCGAGATCGGCGGGGAGATGACCTTCATCACGAGCGAGCTCTCGCTCGGCGGCGGCCGCCCGGGCGAGGGGCTCGCGTTCACCGACGTCGGGCTCCTGACGCTGAACGGCCGCTACTCCTTCGGTCCGGTCGAGCTCGCGGCCGCCATGGCGCTCTTGGTCAAGCAGCCGAGCTACGCGGACGAGCTCGTGCCCCAGAACGGATCGCTGACCGCGCGCGCGGCGCTGGGCGAGGGCCAGGCGCTGGGCCTCCGCCTCGCGGGCGGGCCGCTCCTCGGAGATCTGGGCCTCTGGGAGGGCGCGGAGCTCGCCCTGGAGGCGAAGCGCGACGTGCACGAGACGCTCGACTTCCGGGGAGCGATCGGCGGCGCCTTCACGCACCTCGACTTCGCGGACGACGCCGCGCCGCGCTCCTGGCTCGGCGAGCTCGTCGTCGACGCCGAGGTGGTCCTGCGCACGCCGCGGCGGGCGTTCTCGACGTGGGTCGGGGCCGACATGCGCTTCCCCCTGGTGCACGAGCCCGGCGACGAGGGCCCCGGCACGACAGGCTTCCTGAATCCCAAGACGCGCCTCAACTTCTATGTGGGCGGCGCCTACTCGTACGTGGACGACTGGGACGTGTACGCGCGCTTCACCGTGCTCGATCGGGGCGACAAGGACGATCCGGGGACGATGGCGCCCCTGCTCGACGGCGGCTTCGATCAGCAGCAGATCACGCTCGGCGTGGTCCACCGCTGGGAGCTCGGCGAGAAGGACCACGGCGGGGAGCGCTAGAGCGACAAACGGAATGAAACCGCATGAAATGAGCAGAGTTTCGAACCGCCAAGACGCCAAGAACGCCAAGAACGCCAGGAAGAGGGAAGAATCTTGGGGTTCTTGGCGTCCTTGGCGTCTTGGCGGCTCATCTCTCGCTCGAACAACGTGATCGGCCAGGGGGACTGACCAGCGTCGCCGCCGAGCCGCTGCCCCGCACAAGGCGGGAACCTCCGGCCCGCCCGCGTGTCGATCGCCCTACCCCACGGCCGGCGGGCCTGCGTTCAGGCTCGGCCAGCCGTACCACGACCGGAGGCCCCCGTGCGAAGAGCCCTCCTCCGCGGCCGCGCTGCGCTCGCCGCGATCATCGCATTTGTCCCTGCGCTCTCGAGCTGCGTCGACAGCCCCTCGCCGCCCGTCACCCCGGGCGCGCGCGGGCCCACCCCCGCCGCGCTGCGCGCCCCGCCCGCCGCGCCGGCCCTCGCGGCGCGCCGTCCCGAGGCGCCGCCGCTCCGGCTCACCGCCGCGGACGGCACCGGGCTGCGCCTCGTCGCGCTCACCGGCCGCGCCGTGATCGAGGCGCCGCTCGCGTTCACCGAGCTGCACCTCACCTTCGAGAACCCCGAAGACCGGGAGCTCGAGGGCACCTTCAGCGTCACCCTGCCGCCCGGCGCGAGCCTCGGCCGCCTCGCCATGCGGATCGACGATCGCTGGCAGGAGGGCGAGGTGGTCGAGCGCCAGCGCGCGCGCGAGGCGTACGAGGACTTCCTCCACCGCAAGCAGGATCCAGCGCTGCTCGAGCGGGCGGCGGGCAACGAGGTGAACGCGCGGGTCTTCCCCATCCCGGCGCGCGGCCGGAAGGAGATCGTCCTCTCGTATTCCCAGGAGCTCGGCCCGGACGCGCCCTTCACCGTCCCCTTGCGCGGCCTGCCCGTGGTGGGCCGCCTCGACCTCGAGGCCACCGTCGCGGGCGCCGCCGCGCCCGTCCACGCGCTGCACCGGAGGGACGCGGCGCCCGAGGCCGATTTCGTGGTGGATCCGGCGCGGCTCGGGTCGACGGAGGCGCGGGGCGGCCTGCGCAGCGGCGAGCTCGTGCTCGCCCGCGTGCGCGCGCCCTTCGACGGGCACACGCGGCCCGATCCGCTCGCCTCCGCGGTGATCCTCGTGGACACCAGCGCCTCGCGCGCGCTCGGCCTCGAGGAGCAGCTCGGCCTGCTCGCGGCCGTCGCGCAGGCGGTCGCGCGGGCAGGCGGCCCGGGCGCGCCGCTCACCGTCGCCTGCTACGACCAGACCGTCACGCCCCTCTTCGACGGCGCGGCCTCGGCCTTCGGCGAGGCGGAGCTCCAGCACATCCGCGAGCGGCAGGCGCTCGGCGCCTCGGATCTCGGGCGCGCGCTCCGCTGGGCCGGCGAACACGCGCGCGCCCGCGGGCAGCGCCGCGTGGTGCTCCTCTCCGACGGCATCGCCACCGCGGGCGAGGTCGCGGAAGGCGCGCTGCGCGGCGCCGCGGCGGCGCTGCGGGACGCGGGGGTCGAGCGGCTCGATGCGGTCGCGCTCGGCGGCATCCGCGACGAGGCCGCGCTCCGGCAGCTCGTCACGGCGGGCCTGCCGCGCGGCGGCGCCGTGATCGACGGCGCGCGCGGCGCCGCCGAGGTCGAGCGGCGCCTCGCCTCGGCCACCCGCTCGGGGATCGCGGTGGGCATCGAGGGCGCGCGCTGGGTCTGGCCCACGTCGCTCGACGGCGTGCAGCCCGGCGACGAGGCGCTCGTCTACGCCGAGGTGCCCGCCGAGCTGCCGGTCCGGATCACGGTGGACGGCCGCACCACCACGCCCGATCTCCGCGGCGTGCAGCGCCCCCTGATCGAGCGCGCCGCCGCCCGGGCGAAGATCGAGGGCCTGCTCGCCCGGGAGGGCGCAGGCGGCGACCAGCACGCCCTGCGCAAGCAGATCGTCGATCTCTCGATCGCGCACCGGGTGTTGAGCCCGTACACCGCGCTGCTCGTGCTGGAGACCGAGCGCGACCACGAGCGCTTCGACATCGCCCGGCGCGGTCTCGCCGACATCCTCGCCGTGGAGGGCGGCCGCGTCGCCGTGCGGAGGCGCTCGTGGCCGCCGGCCGAGAAGCCGTGGGGCGCCGCGCCGCCCGGCCGCCCGACCGCCGAGGCTCCCCCCGGCGCGGGCGCGGCCCTGCGCCCGCCGCCCGCGCCGCCGGGGCCTCCTGCGGACACACACATCGAAGAATCCTTCGGCGCGGGCGGGCTCGGGCTGGCGGGCACCGGCGAGGGCGGCGGCGGCCGCGGCGAGGGCATCGGCCTCGGCCAGATCGGCACCATCGGCCACGGCAGCGTGGCCGCCGCCGCGCCGAGCGCCGCGCCGCCCACGGGCGCCGGCCAGGGCTTCGGCAGCGGGCACGGCCGCCTCGGCGGCCACCACCGGGGCGCGGCGCCCTCGGTCCGCGCGGGCGCCGTCCAGGTGAGCGGCCGCGTCCCGCCGGAGGTGATCCAGCGTATCGTCCGCCAGAGCTTCGGCCGCTTCCGCCTCTGCTACGAGCGCGGGCTCCAGCGGAAGGCCGGCTTGTTGGGCCGCGTCGCCGTGCGCTTCACCATCGACCCGCGCGGCGCGGTGGCGAGCGCGAGCGACGGCGGCTCCGATCTGCCCGACGGCGACGTGGTCTCGTGTGTCGTCCGCGCCGTCCACGGCCTGAGCTTTCCCGCGCCCGAGGCCGGCAGCGTCACGGTGCTGTTCCCGATCCTGTTCGCGCCGCCGGCCCCCGGGTCCACGTTCGCGCCGCCGGCCCCCGGGTCCACGCCGGCCGCCCCCGACGCCGCTGCGCCGCCGGCGCCCCCGCCGCCGGTCGAGCCGTACACCGGCCGCTTCAAGCAGATCCACGACACCCTCGCCCGGGGTGACGTGCAGGCCGCCCTGCGCGACGCCTGGGCCTGGCGCGCCGAGGCCGCCGGCGACGTGCTCGCGCTCACAGCGCTCGGCGAGGCGCTCGAGGCCGCGGGCGACGCGCCGGGCGCCGCCCGCGCGTACGGCTCGCTCATCGACCTGTTCCCGGCGCGCGCGGACCTCCGTCGCTTCGCCGGCGGGCGCCTCGAGCGCCTCGCAGCCGGCGCGGGCCTCGATCTCGCGGTCGACACCTACGAGAAGGCGCGCGCGCAGCGCCCCGACCACCCCTCCAGCCACCGTTTGCTCGCGTTCGCGCGCCTCAAGCGGGGCGAGCACGCCGCCGCCTTCGACGCGCTCGCGGCGGGCCTCGAGCGCCGCTACCCGCCGGGGCGTTTTGCCGGCGTGGAGGGCATCCTGCGCGAGGACCTCGGCCTCGTCGCCGCGGCGTGGCTCAAGACGGATCCGGCGCGCCGGGCGGACATCCTGTCCCGGCTCGCGAAGGCCGGCGCCGCGCTCGAGCGCGCGCCCTCGCTCCGCTTCGTGCTGAGCTGGGAAACCGACGCCAACGACGTCGATTTCCACATCCGGGACGACCGCGGCGGCCACGCCTATTACGCGCGTCCGACGCTGCCGGGCGGCGGGCGCCTCCACGCCGACGTCACCACCGGTTACGGGCCCGAGTGCTTCACCCTCCGCGCGCCCCGGGAGCAGCGGGCCAGCCGGTACACCCTGCAGGCGCATTACTACGCGCGCGGCCCGATGGGCTACGGCATGGGCAAGCTGCAGATCCTCGATCACGACGGCAAGGGCGGCCTGAGCTTCGACGAGCGGCCCTTCGTGGTGATGACGGACCAGGCGTACGTGGATCTCGGCGCCGTCACGCGGTGACGCGCCGGCGCGTTGCCGCGCGCCACCGTCATGGAGCGAAGATGAACACTTCTCTCTGGGGCCGGCGTCGCCCCACTTGGCCGCTCGGATTAGCAAGAGCGCCAAGAGCGCCAAGAGCGCCAAGGAGAGAACAAGAACTTGGCGCCGTTGATGCCTTGGTCGTTGGAAATCATCGCAGGTTGACAGCCATGGCAGCTGCGCGAGGCTTGACTTTCGGATGGCCTTTGGGCTTCCTGGCCTCACGCCATGCCGACGGACGGACCCTCGTGGGACGACCTGCGCATTCTCCTCACCGTTCACCGTGAGAAGAGCTTTCTCGCTGCGGGCAAGGCGCTCGGGTTGGCCACGTCGACCGTCGCCCGGCGCGTCGAGGCGCTCGAGCGTGCGTTGGGGCGGCCGCTCGTGCATCGCGGCAACACGGGCGTACAGGTCGACGCCGAGGCGCTCGGGCTGGTGGGGCTGGGAGAAAACCTCGAGCTGGGCCTCGAGGCGCTGCGGCGCGACGCCCGTGACGCGACGGTGGCCGGCACCGTGCGGGTGTCGGTGAGCGAGGGCTTCGTGCGGGCGACGACGCGAGCCCTGGCCCGCCTCCGTGTGAAGCACCCAGCCCTGCTGCTCGAGCTGGCATCGGAGTCGCGCCAGGTCGACCTCGCGCGCCGAGAGGCCGACGTGGGCATTCGCATCGCCCGCACCGGGTCGGCCACGTTGGTCGAAAAGCCGATGGGGCGCGTCCACGTCGCCCCGTTCGCCTCGCGCAGCTACGTCGAGCGGCGCCTGCCCGAGGCTCGCCTCGGCCGCGACGCCGCGAGCCTCCACGACTGGGTGGGCTTCGACCGCGGCCTGGAGCGCCTGCCGCAGGAGCAGTGGCTGCGGGCGTACGGCGCGACTCGCTTCGTCTTTCGTTCGGGATCGAGCACGGCCATCGAAGAGGCGGTGCTCGCCGGTCTCGGCATCGGGCTGCTCGCCGAGGTTCAAGCGTCGGGGCTCGACGGGCTGGTGCGCCTCGAGACCGAAGAGCGGCCTCCTTCGGCCGAGGTCTATCTGGCCTTCCACCGCGACGCCAAGAAGACGCCGCGGGTGCGCGTGGTGCTGCGCGAGCTCGAGGCCGAGCTTCGCCGTCACCTCGGCTGAAGTGTCACGGCCGGATCGCCTGGAGCGGCGCAGCGAGCGCCGGGGCGGCCGCGCGCATCATGTCGATCAACATACGCGGCTCAGCCGTGCCGAGCGCGCCGAGATCGCGCAGCACCTTGGTTCGGCTGAACGCCCAGAGCAGCGCCGTGAGGACGAAGCGCGGCAGCCGGGCCATAGCGCCGATGGCTGGCGGTCGAACGCGGCTCCCCACCGCGCGCACGACGTCCAGGCCGGCCTCGAAGGCCACGGCGTGCGCCGCCGCCTCGCGCCACGAAACCCCATCGCCGCGCGCGAACACGGTCGTTCCGATGGCCATCAGCGGCACCACCATGGCGGCGTGTGTGCGCAGCCAGCTCTGCATGTCGGCCTCGACGGCGGTGGGTATACCTGCATCGCTGAACACCTCGGCCCACGCCGCGTCAGAGCTGGTGGTGCCGCGGCGAATCTGTGGGTGCACCCGACCCTCGATGAGCAGCGCGAACACCCCGCCGGGAAAGCCGAAGGCGAAGCGCTCGGCGCCCACGGCCTCACGCAGCGGGGCGATCGACTCGAAGGTGTTGAACATGAACATCACCTTGCGGGCCGCGCTGGCGCGGAGCGCGGGCAACACCGCGGCGACCTGCGGCGCAAGCACCGTCACCAGCAAGAGGTCCCACTTCGTCGACGCGTCGAGGGCCTCGTGCACCTTCACCTCGGCGCGCTCACCCGAGCCAAGCACGATGGCGCCCTCGCGCTGCAGCCACGAAAGGCGCTCTCCGCGCGCGATGACGGCGACGTCGTGGCCCGCACGGGCGAGCGCATACGCAAAGGTGCTCCCGATGGCGCCGGGCCCGATGATGGCGATTCGCATGCGCTGACGTTAGGGCCGGGTGAGCTGCCACGCAACGCGCGCCGACGCCAAGCCAGTTTGCGAATACGCAAAACAACGACGCGGCCCTGGGAGGAGCCCAGGGGTCGTGTACCAGCGGCCGATCGAGCGCCTGGATGCGCCGGCGCCGAGAGAGCTCCCATGACGGTGCAGCGCCCGGAGCACGCGGAGCTCGTCCCAGGTCGGAGCGGCGCCGGCCTGTCCGCTTCTCATCGATGAAAAACGGATTACCACCAGTGTGCATTGACGACCCCTGGGCCAAAACAAATAGTGGCGACATGAAGATCGGACGCGGGAGTCATGCACTGTGCGCTGCATGGATGATGGCAGGCACGCTCGTCGGATGCGGAGACGACCGGCCTGGCGAAGACGACCAGCCTAGAAGCTGCGCCGGGCTCGCGGAGACGCGCCTGGCGGCGGCTCAGATTGGCTTGCCCACGAGCGGCGCGACGATCGTTTCCGCCGTGGAGGTTCCAGCGCGCACCGACGGGCAGGCCACCGAGCCGGAGCATTGCTTGGTCACCGCAGAGGTGTTCCCCGTCGATCCGAAGGCCCCGTCCATCCTCCTCGCGGTAGCCCTGCCGACCCAGTGGAACGAGAAGGCGGTGTGGCTCGGCGGCGCCGGCTTCGACGGCGTCATCCCCGACGTGACGGGCAACTCGCTCAACACGCTTGCACCGACGCCGCTCGCGCGCGGGTACGCCGTGTTCGCGAGTGATGGTGGACACCAATCGACAGCCGTCCCGCCCGGCACGGACGCCTCTGCGCTCGCAAACGAGGAGGCATATCGCAACTGGGTCTCCGATGCCCCCAAGAAGGTGCGTGACGTGGCGGGCCAGGTCATCCGGACGTATTACGGGATCGGCGCGGCGCGCTTCTACGCGGTGGGGAGCTCGACGGGCGGGCGCGAAGCGCTGTTCGCGACGGCGCGCTTTCCCGCCGACTGGGATGGAGCGCTCGTGTTGTACCCGGCGCGCGACGTGGTGAACACGATGCTTGGCCTCACCGCGATGGTGGGGGCGCTGTCGGCTCCAGGGGCGTTCCCGAGCGCGGCGAAACGCAAGCTCGTATGGGATGCGGTGCTGGCCAGATGCGATGCTCTCGATGGCCTGGCCGACGGCGTGGTCGGCGACGTCGTGAGCTGCGGTGAGCAATTCGACGTGACGGCGCTGCGGTGCGCGGGCGGCGCGGACACCAGCGACGCGTGCCTGTCTGACGCGCAGATTCACGCCTTCGAGGCCATCGATGCCCCCGTACGACTGGCGTCGCCGCTCGCGAGCGGCGACGCCGAATTTGCTGGTTACAACGTGTACTCGGCTGCGCAGGGCGTCGGGACCGACTCGCCGCTGGAGCCTCACGTGCAGGCCGTCGACCTTGGCTCGCGCGCGCCGAGCTTTCCTGTCGACCCGCTCACCAATTCGTTCGCGGCGGCCTTCGTCGACAGCTTCATGCGCCACGTCGTCGTCAAGGATCAGTCGTTCGACTATCGTACCTTCGACGTGCGGACGTCCGGCCCCTATGCTGCGCGCGTACAGGAGCTGTCTGCGCTCGACGTAGGCGATGCCGAGATGGGTGGCTTTGCCGCGCGGGGCGGAAAGCTTCTGTTGCTTCATGGCACGGGCGACATGCTGACGAGCCCGCGGACGACGGAGCGCTACGTGGAAGCAGTGCAGGCGTCGATCGGCGCGACGGCCGCCGACGCGATGCTGCGCTACTACGAGGTCCCTGGGTTCCAGCACGCCGCCAGCACCGTCTTCCAGGTGTCGTGGGATGGCCTCAGCGCGCTCGAGAAGTGGGTCGAGACCGGCAAGGATCCTGGTAACGACGAGGTCGTCACGGACCTGGCGGGCGTGGCGGGGCGCACCCGACCGCTCTGCAGGTATCCGACCTTCGCGAGATACCGCGGGACGGGAGATCCGAACGACGCTGCGTCGTTCGAGTGCGCGGCGCCCTGACGCGGCCGAGCGACCGCGTGCGGGCGACTCTCTCGGCGTCCGCCGATGCCGCCGTTAGTGCCGGCGCTGCCCCGCCCCGTACGCCGCCGGCTCGGTCTCGACGAACACGTGCTTCTGCTGCGCGGTCGCCAGCGTCAACGTTCGTTTGTCGCCCTGCTTGGCCAGAAGGAGCTCCCAGCCGACGTAGGGCGAGTCGATGAGGACGAGCTTCTCCGTCCCGTCGCTCTCCTTGGAGACTCCGAACCCGCTCTTCCACTCGCCGGTGTCGACGAGCGCGCGCCCGCCTCGCCAGGCGACCGTGATCTTCCCGAGCACGTCGTTATGGTAGACGGTCGCGATCCTGTCGACCCACTCCTTCTGTGGCGCGCGCTCGAGCTTGGCGACCTCGATCGCGATCTCTTCAGCGCGCCGCTTCAGCGAGAAGTCGAGGTTCTGCGCTGCCTCTTGCTTGCCGTCGAACAGGAGCTCGAGCAGCCGCCGTTGAGCCGCGTCGGCGAGCATCCATCCGCCGTCGGCGTTCGTGAGCAGGACGAAGCCCGTGTCTTGCTCGGGCATGAACAGCATGACCGTGTTGAAGCCGAGCGTGCCGCCGTCGTGCCAGAAGACCTCCACCCCATGGAGGTCCTTGATCCCCAGCCCGAGGCCATAAGCCGACCTGCCCCCCACCTTCACCATCGGCTGATAGCGCCTGGTCAGGTTCGCCTCGGAGACGACCTGCTTGCCTTCCGGTGTCTTCCCCTTCCGGAGCTCCACCATCAAGTAGCGCGCCATGTCGTTCACGTTCGACCAGGCGCCGCCCGCGGGCCGGGTGGGTGAAACCCAGTCCTCGGCCTTCAGGGGCGCCGCGACGTAGTCGAGCTCGATCGTCGCGCCATGGGGCAGCGCGTGGTTGCCTCGCGAAGCCGCTCCCCTGTCGAAGGTCGTCGATCTCATCCCCATCGGGTCGAACACCTTCTCCTTCATCGCGAGGTCGTAGGCCTGTCCGAGCGGCCTGTCCGGGTAGAGCGCGTGCGCCGCGATGTATCCGCCGGCGGACGCCATCGAGTTCGAATACTGGTACGTCTCGCCGAAGCCTGTGGTGGGCTTCATCGCGCGCATCTGCTCGATGCGCGACTCCGGCGTCGCCTTCAGGTACCCGAAGAAGAAGTCCATGTCCTGCCGCGGCAGGCCGGTGCATGCGCAGGCGGTGTGCTTCATCGTGAGCATCTTCGTGGCGTCCGCGTCGCCGAGCGCGAATTTGGGGTAGATCTGCGTGACGGGGGTGTCCCAGCTCATTTTCCCCGCGTCGACGACGGCCGCCATCATCACGGTCGTGAGGCTCTTCGTGATCGACCCGATCATGAAGAGCGTATCCGGCGTGACCGGCTCTTTCTTGCCGGCGGCGCGCACGCCGAACCCCTTCGCGTAGACGATCTTTCCGCCTTGGACGACGGCGACAGCGGCGCCTGGGATCTTCGATTTGCGGATTCCCTCGACGATGAAGCCTTCAAGCGCCCGGGCTCCGGCCGCATCGAACGCGCGGGCCTCCTTGCCGCGGAAGCTCTCCTCTTCCATGCCCGGCGCCCTCATGCTCTCGAACATCATCTTGGCCTGCGCGGCGCGGCGCCCGAACCCCGCTTCGGTGGCGTCGACCAGGGTGATGTACGTGATATCCACCTTGCGACGGGCGATGGCGAAGATGACACGATGCTCCGCCCTCGGCGTCTCATAGTCGAGCCGCACGACGCCCTCCCACCCATCACGAGCCGGCGGCATCATCGTCTGCTTCACCTGGCGCGTGAAGCCTGGGCTCTTCAGCTTCCACGCGGCCGCGATCGCCTTTTCGAGGTCCGGCTCGCTCGTGTCCACGAAGGCGACGGTGGCCTCTCTGTCCGGCTCGACGAGCAGGACGAGATCCCTCGATGTCGTGGCCGTCCAGCCCCTGGACGCTGTGAAGGTCGCGCCCGTGGTCGTCTTCATCCGCGTGTCGGCGTCGAGCGTGATCGTGACGGCGCCCGGCGGCGCCTCCAGTGCGCTCGACGGAGCGGTAACGTCGCTCGTGCCGGATGGGGCGGCGGTCCGTGGAGACCTCGGCACCGAGGCGGCGGCGGGCTCGGCGCCTCCACACGAGATGACCGGCGGTGCGAGGAGGGTGAGTGCGACCAGGGCGGCGCAGGGTTGATGTCCCATCATGGGTGGAGGCTCTAGCAGAACTCGGGTGGATAGCCCGCAGGCTTTGGCGTGAAAGCGGCCCCCCCGATGCATGGATAAGTTGCTGATACAACGTCGCTTTTCCAGGAGGGACGAGGACCTCTCCGGTGCCGAGATGTCATCGGCAAAAATGTCTAGTATTTCCGGCCCAGCCCTTGCGTTGGCGGTCTGGGCCGTGATGACGCCCATCGAGTTCATGGCCCGGCTCGCGGCCTTGATACCCCCACCGTTCTACCGACATCACCTACCACGGCGTACGTGATGAAGGGATTGTTCGGGGAGGGGTGAGCCAGCTCACCCCGAGCATCATCCGTTGGGCGCCGATCCGGGGCCGGGCCATCGAGGTTGCGCACTGCGCCAGCAGGCAGCACCTGCTGGCCGGTCTGGTCGTGGGCCTGAACAACAACGAGCGCCGACCCCAGAGAAAACCGCTTGACCCTCTCGCTGCGGCACGGTTTAGGATGCCTTCAACTCGAGAGGGAAGGCATGTTTCTGAAGATTGGCGAGCTTGCCAGGCGCACCGGGCTGACCGTGCGCGCCTTGCGGCACTACGACGCGATTGGCCTGCTGGTGCCGTCCGGAAGGTCCATGGGTGGCTACCGCCTGTACGACCGGAAAGACGTCGCCCGGCTGTACCGCATCCAGGCGCTGCGGCGCCTCGACCTGTCGCTGGCTGACATACAGGACTTGCTCGACAACGCGGCCGGCGGGCTTTCGGAGGTGGTGGCCCGGCAGGTGGCGCAGCTCGACCGCGAAATCCTGAAAGCGTCCGCGTTGCGCACCCACCTGCTCGCCGTGCAGGGTCAACTGCAGGCCAACGAAGAGCCCGGCATCGACGACTGGCTCGTGGCGCTCGAAAGCATGGTCGCGGGCTCGAAGTACTTCAGCGACGAAGAACAGCGCACGCTCGAAGCGCAGCGCGACGGTTTCACCAACGCTGTGGCGCCCGAGCGCGCCGGATTGTCGGCGTCGCTGCGCGAGCTGGTCGCGGCCGGCGCATCGCCCGAGAGCCCGCAGGCACAGGCTCTTGCGCGACGCTGGATCGAGCTGCTGCTCGAGGAAGCCGGTGGCGACGAAGGCCTGCTGATGAAGCTCTACGCCATGCACTGGAACGAGCCGGCGCTCCACGCGCTGACCGGCGTGGACCGCGCCGGCATCCGGTACATCTCGCATGCGATGGCCTTCGCGCGTCTTCAGCTCTACACGCCCTACTGCAGCGCCGGCGACATGGCCACGCTGCGCCAGCACTACGTTGCGCAGACCGACGCATGGCCGCCGCTCATCGCCGAGCTTCGGCGACAGATGGCGGCAGACGCGCCTGTCGACGGCGCAGCCGTGCGCGCCCTCGCGCTGCGTTGGCAGGCGCTGTCGCTGGCCAAGGCCGGCGGCGACGCCGCGCTGGACGCGAAGCTGAGAGCCGCATTCCGCCACGACCCGGCCCTGCGCGCAGGCTCGGGCATCGACGCGACGCTGGCCGACTATGTCGGGCGAGCCATCGCACGACTCGACGCCACATCGATCTCCTGAATGAATTGAATCCCGAAGGCCTCACGTGAACGCAAAAACGCAGACGAAAACTCACTTCTTTACCGGCAACTACGCGCCGCTCCGCGAGGAGCACGACATCGCGGCGCTCGAGATCGAGGGCACCCTGCCGCCCGAGCTGGAAGGAAGCCTGTACCGCGTCGGCCCGAACCCGCAGTACGCGCCGCGCGACGACGACTATCACTGGTTCTCCGGCGACGGCATGGTGCATGCGTTCCACATCGGCGCCGGCAAGGTGTCGTACCGCAACCGCTGGGCGCGCACGCCGAAGTGGCAGCTCGAGCACGAAGCCGGGCGCGCGCTCTTCGGCACCTTCGGAAACCCCGCCACCAGCGACCCGCTGGCGCAGGGCCGCAACGGCGGCACGGCCAACACCAGCATGCTTTGGCACGGCGATCGGCTGTTCGCGCTCGAAGAGTCGCATCAGCCCTTCGAACTCGACCCCTGGACGCTGGCTTCCAAGGGGCACCAGAGCTTCGGCGGCCGCGTGACCTCGCGCTGCACCGCGCACCCCAAGATCGACCCCGAGAGCGGCGAGCTGCACTTCTTCGCGTACTCGCCCGACGGCCCCTGCTCGCCGAGCATGCTCTATGGCGTGATGGACACGCGCTGCGAGGTCACGCAGCTTCAGTCGTTCACAGCGCCGTATGCCAGCATGGTGCACGACTTCATGGTGACGCGCGGGCATGTGCTCTTTCCCGTCACGCCGCTGACACTCAACGTGGAACGCGCCATGCGCGGCAAGCCGCTGCTGGCCTGGGATGCGAGCTTGCGGACCCACGTCGGCGTGATGCAGCGCGGGAACACGGCCGACACGCTGCGCTGGTTCGACACCGACGCCTGCCACATGTTCCATGTGATGAATGCCTGGGACGACGGCGACACCATCGTGGCCTACGTCATGCAGTCGGAGGCTGCGCCCGGCCTGCCCGATGCCGAGGGCCGCCCCGGCGACCCCGAGGCGATGGCCGCGCGCCTGTGCCGCTGGACCTTCCACCTGGCGGATGCAGGCACCGGGTTCCGGCGTGACTACCTCGACGATCTCGTGGCGGAGTTTCCACGGATCGACGAGCGCTACGCGGGGCGGCGCAACCGCTACGGCTTCTACACCTGCCATGCGACCTCGCGCGCACGAGGCGACTCGGAAAGTGTGCTCTACGACAGCCTCGCGCGATTCGACTTCGACACCGGCGAACGCAGCATTCACACGCTGCCGCACGGCGACGTGGTGTCCGAACCGGTGTTCGTGCCGCGCGCGGAGGACGCGGCCGAGGGCGACGGCTGGCTGCTCGCCGTGGCCTGGCGTGAACAGGAGAAGCGCAGCGACTTGCTGGTGTTCGATGCCATGCGCCTTCCCGCTGGACCCGTCGCGGTCGCCCGCCTGCCGCACCGCGTGCCGTTCGGGTTCCACGGCAACTGGCGGCCCGGCCGCGCCCCTCAAGCGACGCTCCGCGGCGGATATCCGAACGTGCGCTTGAACGCATGGGCGAAGGCGCTCTGCGAGCTATAGCCGACCTCGGCCGCCACGCTCGCGATGGGGCCCCGCCCCTCGCTCAGCAACCGTCGCGCCAGCACCATGCGCCAATGAGTGAGATAATCGAGCGGCGGCCGGCCAACACGCGCCACGAAGCGGGCCGAGAAGGCGGACCGCGACATGCCGACACGCGCCGCCAGCCTGGCCACCGTCCAGGGCTCGGCCACCTCGTTATGTATGAGCCGGAGCGCCGCGCCGACCTGCCGGTCTGCCAGGGCGCCGATCCAGCCGACGCGATCCTCGGCACCCATCGCGATGTAAGCGCGGATCGCCTCGACCAGGAGGATTTCCGCCAGGCGGTCGGTGATGAGCGGGGCCCCCGGCCGGTCCTCGCCGATCTCCGCCTCCAGCCACGCCAACGTCCGCGCGACGGCTCCCGCCCCGGGCGAGGCCCGATCGACCCGGAGGAACGCGGGCAGCGCCTCCAGGAGGAAGGCCGCATCGCCATCGGCGAAGTCGACGCTCCCGCCCAGAAGGCCTGTCTCGGGGCCGTCGCCCAGGCGCAAGACGTCATGGCCCGGCTGCGCGTAGAACGGCGCGCCGTCCACCGGCTCGATCGCAGGGTCGCTCGCTACCGTATAGGGAGCATCGCCGATCAGGAACACGTCGCCCTCTGTCAGCGCCTCCGGCGGGCGGTCGGGCAGGAGCATCCAGCACCGCCCGCGCAGGAGGGCGACGAACTTCAGCCTCGCCTTGCCGGGAAAGGCGAGCGCCCAGTCGCCCGACGCCTCGAGCCGCGTGGACCTGACGCTGCGCACGCCCAGGGCCGACAGCACATCGGAGAGGGGATCCAGCGTCTCTCTGGACGATCGCGACAAAATCATGGCCGAGCAATCATGGAACGACCGGCCTCGCCCGACTAGCCTTATTCGAACACAACCCAGGAGGCATCACATGACCATCGAGGGCAAGGTCGTCGCGATCACGGGCGGCGGCAGAGGGATTGGCCGGGCCACAGCGATTCTTCTGGCCTCGCGTGGCGCGCGGATCGTGATCGGCGCCCGGCGCGAAGCGGAGATCGCGGCGGTCGCGGGAGAGATCGAGGCGGCCGGGGGGCGTGCGATTCATCGAATCACCGACGTCACCAAGCGAGCGGACCTCCAGGCGCTGGTGGACTTCGCCTGCGACCGGTTCGGACGCCTCGACGTCCTCGTCAACAACGCGGGCATCGCCCCGATCTCGCGCTTCGACGCGCTGCACGTCGATGATTGGGACGCGATGATCGACGTGAACCTCAAGGGCGTTCTTCACGGCATTGCCGCCGCGCTGCCCGTCTTCGGTCGGCAGAAGAGCGGCCACATCGTCAATGTCATCTCCGTCGCCGGCCTCAAGGTCGTGCCCGCCATGGGCGTCTACGGCGCCACCAAGAACGCGGTCCGCACGATCACCGAGGCGCTGCGCCAGGAGTCCGGGCCGAACCTGCGCGTCACCGAGATCTCCCCCGGCATGATCGCGACGGACTTCACGGACACGATCACCGACGAGGCAACGCGGAGCGCGATCCGGTCGACCGCCGATGCCATCGCGATCCCGGCGGACTCGATCGCCCGCGCCATTGCCTTCGCGATCGAGCAGCCGCCCGAGGTCAATGTCGGCAGCGTCGTTGTGTGGCCCACGGCGCAGGGCTGAGGACGGGGCCATCTTTGCCTATGAAGCTGTGGATGTCCGTGGGCGGGATGGCTCTATCCGGAATGCGAAATGAGCCATTCTTCGCGGTTTCATCCGTGATCCAGGGTCATGAGCCATGATAGCTTGACCCAATGTCCTTCCGGGCGCGGCTCGTACCCTATCTACTGAGGAGCACCACCGCCATGCTCCTCTCGTCTCCCCTTCTCGCGGCTCTTTCGCGGCCCTTGGCCGGGCCCCGCGTCCGCCTCGGGCGCCCTCAGCCGCGGTGGGTGATGGCGCGCCGATAGAGCGACGCGAGGCGCGGGAAGGCGCTGATGAACGCACAGAGCATATCCCAGTAATCGCGCTGGAGCACGATGTGGTCGCCCTCGACGTGGAACTCGCTCGTGCCGGGGATCGAGATCTCGGAGCCGCCTTTCTGGCGGAAGACCATGGTCCAGCGCGCCATGAAGATGGGCGCTTCACCGACGACCTTGACCTCGTCGTAGCGGACATACTCCATGCGTTCCATGAAGCGCTCGAAATTCTTGCGGCCTGCGGCGCGGCCCGTGCTCTCACGGTTAGGAGCGATAAAGCGCGCATCCGGCGCGTAGAAGGGTTCGAGCCTGTCGAAAGCGCGCATACCGTCGGTGTGGACGGTCGTGAGGAAGTTATGGACACGCTCAGGTAGGGTCGGCATGCGCCGGTTCTATCACAGCGAGGAAACGGGCGAAAGCCTCTGGCACCGGCGGCCGGTGTCGGATCAGCGCCGGCGGCGACGGGCGCGGACGAGGGTGAGCGCGGCGGCGAGGGCGAGGCCGCTGAGGAGGGCCGGGGAGCTCTCCCCCGCAGGCTGCTTCGTTCAGGCGGCCCCTTCGATGCATAGATAAATTATTGATACCCCTATTGCTGGGCGAAGCGGTACGCGCGTCGAACGTTCCGGGCTCGGCAGTGTCGGGCGCGACGAAGTGAAGTGGATGTTCGCGTGGGCCTGGAGACTTCTGTCCCATGCGGCAACCCGACGACGAGTTATCCGTCGAACGGTTCGCTTCGCTTGACCAAAATGTGCAGACCCGGGCATGCTCCAACCATGAAGGTTCTCGTTTCGTCCCGTTGGTCGCTGGGTACCCTCGCCGCTTGCCTGGCTGCCGCGGCCTTCACGGGCTGTGCCGGCTCCGGGGAGGCGAAGGACGAGGACGGGAGCGGCGGATCGATCGCAGGATCCACCGGCGGGAGCGGAAGTGGTGGTCAACCGGGCGCCGGGGGCGCGGGCGCTACCCCCGCTACCGGAGGCGTCACGGGGAGCGGCGGCGCGAGCAGCAGCGGTGGGCTCCCTGGTGCGGGCGGAGGTGGCTCCACCGGCGACGGCGGCGGGTCCACGGGCGGCGCCACGAACACCTGCCCGCCAGCGACACCCCTGACCGGAGGCATGGAGTATTGCTCGAACAGCCGAGGCAATGCGGGCAGAGGTTACGGCTATGAACTCTGGGCGGAAGGAGGCGGGTCGGGCTGCATGACCGTGCACGGCGTCGACGCCACGTTCAGCGCGGCATGGAACGACGTCGAGGATTTCCTGGCGCGCGTCGGGATCGACTTCAACCAGACCCAGAAGCACACCCAGATCGGCACCATCTCGGCGGAGTTCGCGCATACCAAGACGGAGGAGGATGGTGGCTTGACGTACATCGGCATCTATGGCTGGACCGTCAACCCGCTGCGCGAGTTCTACATACTCGACGACTGGGGGAGCGAAAAGCCGGGAGGTTTTTCTTCCGACGGGACGCCGCGGGACGAGGTCGGCACGCTCACTGCCGATGGCGAGACCTACGACGTGTGGAAGAAGACCCGCGTGAACAAGCCGGCCATCACGGGTCCAAGCGAAACGTTCGATCAGTATTTCAGCATCCGGCGGACGGCTCGCACGTGCGGCACCATCTCCGTTTCCGAACACTTCACCCGGTGGGAAGCGCTCGGCCTTTCCCTGGGGAATCTGCACGAGATCAAGCTGTTGCTCGAGGCCCAGTTCAACAGCGGGACAGTCAAGTTCACGACGGCGAAGGTCGTCGTGGAATGAGCGAAAGCGTCCAAGTACCTCGAGCCCGGCATGGCTAGATGCCACGTCGCAGGGTCATAGGGCCAGGGGGAGACTACGTCGACCGTCTTGCGTTCGAACCCCGTATCAATGGTGCAGCGGCGCCTCCCAGCTGCCGTGCAGCGGGGCATACTGCGATACCAACCACCATAAATGGAACGACGGAAAGTGCCACTACGGCCACGAGCCGCCGCCGCCCCCGTGCGGGCACGAGAACGAGGCGTGTTGCCCTGGCGGCTGGTGTCACGAGCCCTTCACCTGCACCTCGGGCGGCCTGTTCTCCGATGCGAAGTGTTACGATCTCTCACCCACCCCGCAGTCGGTCGCGTTCGTGGGCGGGGCGAGCCGTTCCGGGTGTCTACCCGGACGGCGCTGTGGTACCCTCAGCGACGCGCGGTGCGGCTCGCCGGTGACAGAAATGTAGGAGTCCCATGAAGGCTCGTTCCGCGATCGGCTCGCTTCTCCTCTGGCTCGGCGCCGCCGCCTGCGGTGCGCGCGCGGCGTCGCCCGGCCCTGCGGCCGTGCAGGGGCCTCCGCCGGTCTCGACCCCCTCGGCTGCCGCGGCGCCTCCCCCCGTTCCGTCGGAGCGCCCGGCTGCCGCGGCGCCCTCGACGGATGGCGGCGCTGCTCCGGAGCCGGGGGCGGCCGCTTCCCAGGCGCCGCCCGCCGAGGAGCCGCCTGCACCTCCGACCGAGGAAGAGAAAGCGGCCGCGAACGTTCCGCCTTGTACGTACCAGGCCGCCACGTTGGTCATGTCGCTGGTGATCGAGGTACATGACGCGTCGACGAAGGAGCCGCTCTGCGACGCAACGGCGACGCTGACGAGCCCGCAGGGGAAAGAGATCCCCACGCATAAACCGCACGGGGACTGCAAATCTTCGTGGGTCGTCGATGCTGCGGGCAAGTACACCGTGGGCGCGTCGCATCCTGGTTATGCGACGCGAACCAGGACGGTGCTCATCGAGCGGAGAAACTGCATCTTGCAGGCACCAGGTTTCATCTTCTCGCTCCCGCCCTTGAAACGGGCGCCTCCGAAGGCTGTGAAGTGAACGCGGCTCCTTCGATGCATGAAGAAGGTGTTGATATAACGTCACTTTTCCAGGGATGAGGATCGCGTAAGGTTCTCTATGTCAACCAGCGCGTGCCGCGTGGCCGTACGGTGGGACCGCGATGACGCGAGGCCTTCACCGCGGGCGACGCGGCGGCGCAGCGCCGCAGCGCCTTCCCGATGACGGCCCCGAACGCCTCGCGCGGATCGTCGGCCTTCATGGCGTGTCCCGGCGTGGGGGACGTGGTCAGGAGGTCACCCACCTCGATGGGGCGATAACCGGCGTCGACCTTGCAGTAGACCTTTCCGACCGGGGCCACAGGCCCGCGCCTGGACCGGGTCTGTCTCCTGTCGAGCACGATCCCCGGGCGGTACTCACCCGCACCCGAGACGACCCCTGCGACGCGCCGGTCGTAGGCCCGAGTGCACTCCTCCAGCCGCTCGCCCTCCCCAATCACCAATACGGTGCCAGGATCGAGCGCCACGTTCGACGAGACGTCGAACTCCTCGGCGCAGTCGGCGTTCTGGAGGATGGTGTCGCCGCGCTCCCCGTCGAGGTGAATCGTGTTCGTGTTCCCCCGGTCCTTGACGAAGACCTTGCTCATAGCTGGAAGTTATCAGGCACTGTTCCCTTCTGGGTTATGAATTCCCGTGCCTCCCCTCCGATCTGCACCACGGCCCTGCTGATGACACCAATGAGTGGCATCGACACCGGCCCTTGGACCGGTCCCACGGTCGGGGTCCCGTCGAACTTCACCTTGACCCCAATGCCGAAGGCGAAGTGCTTGTGGACGTTGTTACGCTTGTTATGGAACGAAGCCGGCCCAGTCGCGACGAGCACCGGCAGCGGGTTCGCGCCGGTCGTCCTCGGATCCCTGATGAAGTAATAGTTCGTCAAGTGTACGTCGACGCCCTTCTTCTTCCACTTTCTCTTCCTGCCATGAATCCACACCTTGCCGCCGATGTCCTTGTAAACACGGAGGTTTCGCTTGAAGCACTTGGCGGTGACCTTGACTCCGCCGATCTTCTTCTTCTTGATTTTCGTCGGATACGCCATGTCTCCCCCCCCCCGGGCGCAGCAGACAACGGATTGACGGCTTCCATACTTCGGCGAACCCGGGTCCGCGCGCAATGACCCCAGCTGTTTATGGAAACCTAAGCCACGCACATCTAAACGGAAGCCCACGCCGCCTGATCGGCGGGTCACCCGCCGGCGATGCAGCGTCAGAAGGTTGTGCTCCTGGCGTCCTTGTCGCCCTCGAAGTTCACTGCCCGCTCCCCACCGGGGCCGATCCGTGCAGGGTGCGCGCGTGCCCTGCGTACGCGCCAGACTTCGAGGTCAGGTCATCTATGCCCGCGCCGACGGCGCGGTCCGCGCCGGCGGCGCGGGCGCCCTCAAGGTCGAGGGCGGGACCGCGTGAAGATCCGTTACAAGCCGGCGGACGGCCGGCGCTACGACGCGCGGCGGGTAGGAAATCGAAGCGCTTGTGGATGTCAAGAAACTTGAGCTCCTCCAACCTCAGGATCGGGTCGAGTGGACATAATCTTCTGTGCGATCTCGCTCGCGGTGAACTGCGCGACATCGCGTGTTCGGGAC
The DNA here is from genome assembly GCF_002950945.1 of Sorangium cellulosum. GTDB lineage: Bacteria > Myxococcota_A > Polyangia > Polyangiales > Polyangiaceae > Sorangium > Sorangium cellulosum_E. The sequence continues at coordinate 2,459,991 of NZ_CP012673.1, read as the reverse complement.
GACGATGTCCAGGTGAGCCTGAACGGCGAGCTCGCCAGCGATCCTGGCGGGCTACACGTGGTGTAGAGCGACGCGCTCCGCCTCGACGAGCGCGCCGCGGAGCGCCGGGACGGCGCCGGGGCGCGGCGCCCGAGGGGTCAGCGGATCCCGGTGACGCACTCGGTCCGGGGCAGATCCGTGCCCCCGGAGGGGCACAGCACGCCGTCGGGCGACAAGAAGAGGCAGTAATTCGGGGCCACGATGCCCGTGATGTTGTGGGTGATCTTGTACTGGCCCAGCGCGTCTCCGTGGATGCAGGTGCCGCCCCATTCGACGTAGGTGCAGACCCATCTCTCGCAGATGCAGTCCCCCCGCCGCGTCTGGCAGGGATCCTGCTGGCATGTCGGCGCCTGCTGGCACACCCGTTCTTGCACATGCCGCCAGAGCCACACTGGGAGTGGTTCTGGCAAGGCCCCATGACCCACTGCGGCTCGAGAGCCACCGCGTCCATGTCCAGGAGATCGGCGGCCTCCGCCCATCGTCGGCGGCGTCGGGCTCCGCCCCGACACACGCGGCCGCGCCCGTGGCGGCGGCGGCGGCGAGGAAGATCATGGCGAGAGTACGTTGGAAGGCGGTCGCGTGATGCATGAGGTATCGCTCCAGTGTCGAGAGGTAGACAGGCATGGTCGTCGACGGCTCCTCCGCCGGGCGCAGGCGTCGACCTCGACGAGGCCGCGCGCGGCGCGAGCGCCGGAGCGCGCGCCGCGAGCGCCGCCGCCCGGCGGGTCAGCCGACCCGCGCCGTGGTTGTAGTGACCCTGGAGACAACATCGACTGACATCGCCTAACACCGGCTGACACGGCCGAGGCGCACCTCGCCCTCGCGGAGCGCGCCGGTCGCGCGCCCCTCCGGGCGCGGGGCAGCCCCGGCCGCGCGGCGCCGCCCTACGCTCCGCGCCCGGGCTCGATGTACATGAACTGCTCCGGCACGCGGAGCTGATAGCCGCTCTCGTGTCAGCGCCCGTGGCGGCGGCGCGCGCCACCTCGATCGCGGCGCGCGCCGCCGCCGTGTCCCCGGAGGCCGCCGCGCGCAGCGCGGCGAGGGCCCGCGCGCGCGACCTCGCCGCGCTTTCCGGGGTGCAACACGCGTGGAGCGGCTGCTGCACGTCACGCCCGGCGGCCACCAGCGCGGCGCGCACCTCGTCGCGCTACCTGTGCGCGACGCATGCGGCAGGCGGCCTCTACCCGGAGGACCTGCGCCCCGCTCCGGCGCCGAGCGCTGGATAAATCGCGCCCCGCCACACGCGGGCCTCGCGCTCGCCGACGATCGCCGCGCGCCAGTTTGTGATTGACGCCGGCAATGTGAGCGTTCACATTTGGCGCTCCAGATATCCTTTTGTCTTGTCCTGGATAGGCCGCCATGCGCACCGGGCCTGCGTCCTCCTGCGCGTTCACGTCGACGGTCGCGCCATGGCTCCAGACGAGGCGCGCGCAGGGGGGAAGGAGGAGCAGCAGCTGGGCTCGGCTGGGATGACATCAGGGCGCACTCCAAGTGCGGAACGTCTAGCAACCACCTGTCCGCCAATCTCGCCATCGTCGGCCTGAAGCGAGCGCTTCGCGCTGGCGTGACGTTACCAGAGGGGCCTCGTGTACCACGAAAAGAAAGCCGTCAGGCGCTTCCATGTCTTCTGCTCGCTCTCGATCGTCGCGCTGCTGGCGTGCAGCGAAGAGAGCGGCGGCGCGGCACAAACTGCGGGCTCGGGCAGCTCGAGCACGTCAGCCACCAGCGGGGCGTCGACCAGCGTAACCGCTGGGTCAGGCGGCGCCGCCAGCGGCAGCGGCGGCGCCGACATGAGCGACGGTGGAATGGGCGGAGCTGGCTCGGGCGGTGCAGGTGACGGCGGCGCTGGAGCGGGCGGAGCCGGTGGCTCGCCGCTCCCGCCGATCACGGATTACTCTGCCGAGGGGCCGTTCGCGACGACCGTGGAGCGGGGCTCGGGGCCCAGCGGAAACCACACGATATTCAGGCCTGAACGCCTGGGTGAGGACGGCTTCCTGCATGCGCCGATCATCTTTGGCCCTGGGATCAATACGCAGGTGACCAGCTACACGGATCTCCTGTCGAACTTCGCCTCTCACGGCTTCGTGGTGGTTGGCGCCAATCTCCTCACGGGCGGCCCCAACGCCCCGAACAACCGCGCGGCCATGCTCGAGGGGCTCGACTGGATCATCGAGCAAAACAGCGAGGCGGGCAGCATCTACGAGGGCAAGATCGACGTGGAGCACGCCGTTTCTATGGGCTACTCGGTCGGCGGCACCGCCGCCGTGGAGATCGGCGGCCATGAGGCCGTGGCCACCGTCGTCTCCATCCACGGCCACATCGCGACAGCGGCCCTGCACGGGCCCATGCTGCAGACCAGCGGAACGCAGGACACGATCGGGCTTCCAATGCAGCAAAAAACCTACGACATGTCCCAGACCCAGACCTTCCTGGCGACGGTGACGGGCGCGGATCATGGGTACATCACGCGCGACGTGGGAGGCGTCCAGCGGCCAGCGATCGTGGCCTGGCTCCGTTACTGGATCTACAACGACGCCGGCGGGAAGCACTATTTCTACGGCGATGATTGCGTCATGTGCACCTCGCCCTGGGAGAACCCCCAGCGCAAGAACTGGGAATGACCTCGCGCCGAGGAAGACGCCCCGTCCGCGCCGCGCCTCGCTCGCAACACCCTTGGGTTGGATGTCAACCGAGGAGAGCACCCATGTCGTCCAGTGTTGGCTCTGTGAGCTCCGATCGCGTACACCATCACTCGCGTTGGCTGCGACCGCTCTGGGTCGGCTTGGGCCTCTGCGCCGCGCTCAGCCTCGGCTGTAGCGACGACGTCCACGGTGGCGGATCAGCCGCCGGTGAAACCTCCGCGAGCGGCTCCGGCGGTGGAGCTGCTTCCGGCGGCACGAGCAGCGGCGATGCATCCGGCAGCGGAGGAGCGACCGCGGGCGCGGGCGGAACGGGCGGCGCGGGCGGCGCCGGCACAGGCGGTGCCGGCGGCAGCGGAGGTGACGCGATGAAGTCCGCCGGCTGCGGCAAAATGCGCACGCTTCAGAACGGCGCTGGCACCGTGCAGAGCGGCGGGAAGAGCCGCAAGTACACCCTGCACGCTCCCGACGATTACGATAACGGGCACCCGTGCCGGCTCATTCTCTCCTTCCACGGGGCCACGGGTAACAGCGACCAAGTTGCGCCCTCGTACTTCGGGCTCTGGTCGCTCTCCGAAGGGAGCACCATCTTCATCGCGCCCGACGCTGTCGGCGGGTTTTGGTCAGCCGACGACGACGTGACCTTCGTCGACGACATCCTCAGGCAGGTCACAGACGATCTCTGCATCGACACCTCGCGCATCGAGCTCGAAGGCTTCAGCCAGGGCGGTGCCATGGCGTGGACGCTGGCCTGCGCGCGCCCGGACGTCTACCGCGCCGCGGTGGTCCACTCCGGCGGCGGTCTCCCCCGGCCGGCGAGCTGTCAGCCGGTCGCCTTCATGTCTTCGCTCGGTCAGCAGGAGAGCGGCGGAGCCGGACAGACCTCCAACAGCGACTTCTTCGCCCAGCAAAATGGATGCACGGTCGAGGCCTTGGCCAAGGCGCCCGGAGGTGGCCACGCCTGCTCAGACTACGAGGGCTGCTCCGCGGGGCACCCCACCCGCTGGTGTGATTACGACGGCGGTCATACTCCATCGCCGAACGACGCCGGGCAGCACACGTCGTGGATGCCCCAGGAAGTCTGGACGTTCCTGAGTCAGTTCTAGAGCGCGCGAAGCAAAGCGGCACTGGCCTGCGTACCAGGCTGACGTTGATATAGGACATCCATCCGATGAACCAATTCCAAAGGCACATCCTCGGGCTCGCATCACTCTCGTCGGCGCTGCTCGCTGCGCTGCCTGCGCGCGGGGCGTCGCTACAAGAAGTGAATCAGAGCGAATGGGGGGCGGACGGCCTCCCCAGCTACGTCAACATGTACATTTACGTGCCTGACGAGCTGGCGACCAGGCCTCCCATCGTCGTCGCTCCCCATCATTGCCAGGGAAATGGCCGGGGGACGTTCAGCGAGATGTCGAGCCTGGTCTCTATAGCGGACACCAGTGGCTTCATCATGATCTTCCCGGAGGCCACCGGGCAGAACTGCTGGGACGCGGGATCGACGAGATCGCTCAACCACGGCGGTGGTGGCGACACGGGAGCCATCGTCCAGATGGTAAAGTACACGCTCGCGAAGTACAACGGCGATGCGGGCCGCGTGTACGCGGTCGGCGGGTCATCGGGCGGCATCATGACCGAGGCGCTGCTCGGCGTGTACCCCGACGTGTTCATGGCCGGCGTGTCGCTCATGGGCGTTCCGGCTGGCTGCTGGGCCGAGGGCTACAACGACGTCACCGGGACGGGGAGCACGGCCCAGTGGAGCGGGCCCTGCGGGGGCGGCAACGTCACGAAGACCGGGCAGCAGTGGGGAGACCTCGTTCGTTCGTACTACCCCGGTTACACCGGCCATCGCCCGCGCCTGCAGCATTGGCATGGCACCGCCGACACGATCCTCAGCTACAAGAACATGGCTGAAGACGTCAAGGAGTGGACGAACGTTTTGGGTCTGAGCGAAACCCCGGATGGGACCGACACGCCAAAGCCCGGAACCACGCGCCAGTTCTGGAAGAGCTCTTGCGGCTACACTGTCTACGAGGCCTTCTCGATGGACGGCGTCGGGCACGCGGTGCCGTTCGACGGACCCGCCGTCGCCGGCTATTTCGGCCTCGACGAGGCCGGTGGTCAGGATCCAGAGACGGCAGCTTGTCCCGGCGCTGTTCCCGGCGGTGACGACACCGGTGGCGCGGGTGGCGCGGGTGGCGCGGCCGGAGCCGGAGGCGCGGGCGGGGCCATGGAAAATGGCTCAGGCGGCAGTGCAGGAAGCGGCGGCGTGATTGACACCGGGTCCGGGGGGGCGATCGGACAAGACGCCAGCTCGGGAGCTTTCGACTCGACGGGAGGAGAAAGCTCGAGCTCCGGCTGCAGCTGCGCCCTGGGCAACGACGCGAGAGACTCCGGCGCCCAGGCGGGGTTCCTCCTCGCGGCGCTGGGACTGCTGCTTGGCCGCACGAAGCGCCGGCGACACTGAGCGCAGGGGAACCCGCTCGGCCCACTCCACCTTCGTCGCCATCGCTCCCTCACCGGATCGCGAGCGCCTACCGGCGCCGACGCTGAAGAACGAGCGCAGAAGCGACCAGCCAGAGCGCCGCGGCGAGTCCGCCGTTCCCGGTGCTCGCGCCCGTCCGGCAAGCGCACGAGCTGCCTGAGTCGGCGCCGGCCGCGCCGTTCCCATCGGAGGATCCGGCGCTGCCGCCGCTGCCCGAGCCAGCGGTGTCGGTCGTTCCGCCGGTGCCTCCGGTGACCGAGCCGCCGCTGCCCGAGGTCGTGCCCCCGGCGCCGGCGCCGCCACCGCCCGTTCCCTGGTCCGAGCCGCCGGCACCGCCTCCGCCGTCCCCGCCGTCCGGCATGGTGGGTCCGGTAAACCGCCACCAGTTGAACTTGAAGAGGTCGCCGCTGCCACCGACGAACTTCAGGAACAAGTCGTGTTTCCCGCTGCCCCCGCTGACCGCACAGGTCTTGGTGGTCCAGGACGACGCGCCCGAGACGTCACACGTCCCGAGCAGCGTGCCGTTCTGACTGTCGAGGTGGAGCTCGATCTTCGCGTTGCCGGCTGCGGACGATACCCGAGCCTCGAAGGAGGTCACCCCGTCCAGGAACTCGACGTCCTTCACCTTGATGTAGTCGCCATTGCTGATGGACGTGACGTTCATGCCGGCGCCGGTGTCGGTGCACACCTCGGTCTTGAGCCCGGACGAGAAGGCGATGGTCTCGGCCTCGACTTGCCTGAACGGATCCAGCGTGTCGACGGCGGACGGTCCATTCATGGACATCGTGATCCTCGGAATGCTGCCGTCGGCGCCGTACGTAAACTCCTCCACGCAGACCGAGCGCTTGAAGTCGCCGCCGCCCGGCAATGCGTTGTTGTGATAGAAAAAGTACGAGTGCCCCTTGTAGTCGACGATGCCGGCGTGATTGGTGAAGGTCGAGCCAGCGCCCATGATGTCGCCGCGGACGGTCCAGGGCCCGGTCGGACTGTTGCTGGTCGCGTAGCTGATCTTCTCGGTCCCGGCGATGGCGGCGTAGACGAGGTAGTACAGCGACCCTCGCTTGTAGAACCACGGCCCCTCGGTGAAGCCATTCAACGGCACGTTGGTGATGCTTCCCGAGGTGCTGATCATGTCCGAGTTCAGCTTCACGTACCGGAGGGTGCCATTCCCCCAGTACATGTAGGCCTGTCCATCGTCGTCGACGAACACCGTCGGGTCGATGTTGCCGGAGCCGCTCGCGGCCAGCTCCCTTCCCAGCGGGTCCATGAACGGGCCTGCCACATTGTCCGATACGCCCACGCCGATCCTCGCGCCGGTGGCGTTGTTCAGCGGCACGTAGAGATAGTACTTGCCGTTCCTGGCGATACCCTGCGGCGCCCACGCATCGCCGGTTCCCCAGCTGAAGGTCCTGTAGCTCGCGGGCGAGCCGTGATCCGTCCAGTTGACCATGTCCGTGGTGGAGTACAACCTCCAGTCGTTCATGGTGTAGAAGTTGTTCACCGACACGTCCTCATCGTGTGACGTGTAGAGGTACAACCTGCCTTCGTGCACCATGGGAGCGGGGTCGGCCGTGTAGAAGGTCTGCACGATCGGGTTGTCCGCCCGAGCGGGGGACGGAATCGCGGCGACGCTGGCCAGCGCCATCGCCGACAGGGTCGTTCTTCTTGCTCGGTACCACGTTGTGTTCAGGCGCACGTTGAATCCTCTCGCGAGCGGAATTGCTGGCGCCCCGCACCCCTGGTGCTGACTCGACGGAGGCGCCATCAGATGAGCGGATAGCCCGCGCAAAGGCACGCAGGACGACCCACCCAGGGCAAAGCACAAGTATACCCCCCTCGAAATGTGAACGATCACATTTCTGGTGTCAATCCCAATCGACCGGCCCGAGCGGGATCCTCGAGCCCGGAGGGAGGACGACGCTGGCGGGCTCCCCCGGAGCGCCGCGTCACGGGGGGGACGGGCGCCGAACCGCGGTGATCGCGGGCCCGATGCGCTCGATGCCGACCTGCACACGGACGGCTGGCGCTCGATGCCGCGGGCGGCCGGCGCCCTGGGTATCGCTTCTTGTGCGCGGCGACTCGAGCGCGCGCTCCGGCCATAGAGCTCGCCCCATCATCGGCCGATCTGGGCCAACGCCTCGATGTGAACGGTCACATTTCCGAGCTGCGATGGGGTGGTCGAGCTTGCCCTTCACCGGATCAGGAGGCGCCGGAGGTCGGTAAGCATGAAGCTGATCGGGGCCATGATGATGAGCGTCAGCACTGGCTTTGCCGGCGTCTTTGCGGGCGCAGCATGGGCAACAGCAGGAAGGCCTGGTCTATTCTCCCGTGTACTCCACCGGCATACGCACATCGCCGGCCTCCGGGAGCTCGAACCGCCCCGCGCTGGCACCTCCGGTGCCCGCCTCGCCTCCCGTGTTCTCAAGGCCTCCGGTGCCCGCCTCGCCTCCCGTGTTCTCGAGGCCTCCGGTGCCCGCCTCGCCTCCCGTGCTCGCACCGCCTGCGGTTCCGCCGCCGGTGCCTCCGCCCGAGCCCTCGCCGGCTGCGCCGTGCGCGCCGATGTCGGTGACGACCTCGGTGCATCCGACCGCGCACAGCACGCCACTCACCGCCAGCAAACGCGATACGATATGAATTCTCACGAGGACCTCCAGGGCGTCGAGCTCACGTGGCCGATCTCCTCGCCCTCGGACGCCGCGATGCCGAGGGCGAAGCTAGAACTCGCGGCAGTCGCCGGGCGCCTCGAGCGCGCCGAAGCTGTAGGGTCGCGCCTGCTTCACCAGCAGCCGGCGCTCTGGACCGATCAGCTTCCACTCGATCTGCATCGCATACAGCCGGTTCTCCCCCGTCGGGTCCACCATCGGCCGGTAATGGTGGTGGATGGCCTCGAGCGCGCAGCCGATCTGCTGGATCTCCGGGAACGACAGCACGTCGCGCCCGCGCGACAGGCTCGAGCGTGCCTGGTAGTCCACCTTCGTCGCGCGAGGCGGCGGCGTGTACACGATCTCGTCGCTGGTCACGCCGGGCGCGGGGTTGGTCACCGACGCTTCCCCGATCTGCGCGTTGATGTAGTACTGGCTGTCGCGGACGGCATCGAGCGCGTTGCGGCTGATGCCCACGCCCTGCGCGCGCTCCGATTGCCAGGCCTGGTGCACCAGCACGGCCATGGCCGCGCGCGCCTGGTCGACGTGGCCGAACTCGCGTTCATCGTAGGCGCGCGTGTTCCAGAGGCTCGACCAGACCGTGCGCAGCGCGTCCTCGATGGAGCTCGACGACGCGTCGAGCTCGCCGCTCGTCGACGTGTGCAGGCCCGCGCCGTTGAAGGTGGCCAGATCCTCGGTGTTGCCGCTGCTGCGCAGGCGCACGCGGGCGTCGCCGAAGCGCTCCTCGATCGCGCCCGTGAGCTCGCCCAATATCTCCGGGTCCACCGGGTGCCTCATCATGCGCTCCCGCACCCGCGAGAGCCCCCCGGCGCGCACGTGGGGATCGGCGCGGAACCCGGCGTCCTGCTCCAGCTCGGCCAGGAGCTCCGCCGCGCCGCTCGCCTCGAAGTGATCCATGTAGTGCGCGAACGGGACCGCGAACGCGGCGGGCGGCACGTACAGCGGCAGCACGCTGGGCTGGCAATACGGCCCCACCCCGCTCACGTGGTACAGCTCGGCCATGCCTGCCGCCTTGGAGCCGATGCTGTCGCTCCAGGCATACGCCGCGGCGTCGAGCGGGACGAGCCCGCGCACCGCGAGATCGAGCGCCGGCGAGAGCCGCTCGCCCTTGGGCTTGCGCGCTTCCCAGTACACGTCCGCCTCCTCCGCGGTCGCCTCGCGCAGGTCGAAATCCGTGGCGCGCACCTCGAGCCGCACCAGCTTGCCGAACAGGCCCTTCAGGCGGTCGTCGTCGCGCGCGCCGCGCAGGGCCATGTTCGGCGTCGACCGGCCGCGCGCCAGCACGTTCACGTGCGCCAGCGGCGTCTGGAACGCCTCGGTGATGAGGCCGCCCATGAACGCCGTCTCGTTCGGCACGTCGTCCGTCACCACGATCACGTTCGGGCCGAGCTCGGCCGTCTCCAGATCACGCGCCGGGACGAACGTGAGCGTGCCGAAGCCCACGGCCGGGTTGAGCGGCTGGTAGGTGAGCCCCCTGTACGGCGCGTTCGGCCCGACCATGGGCGCGCTCCCCTCGATCGCGCGCATCTCGGCGACCTGGCGCCCCGCGGTGGGGCGAATCGTCCACGCCTGCGGGTCGGGCACCACCTTCATCGCGGCGAAGAACGCGCGCCGCATCTGGGCGCCGATGATCTGATCGCCGGGAGAGAACTCGACGGTCCTGGCGCCGTTCGCGTGCTCCACCAGCGTGCCCAGGAGGTAGCGGCGGCCCTCGACGCGGTAGTACTCGCGCTGGCTGAACAGCCCCCAGCCGACGCCGAACTCCGCGTCCTGCTCGGGATCGCAGCGGTCGAGACGCGGCTGCCCCTCGATCTGCTCGCGGATCCACGTGTAGTGGAGCGCCCACGCGCGTGTGCTCAGGAGGTGCACGGCGTCGCCTGCCGCCATGTCGACCACGAACTTGACCCCGGCCTCGCCGACCTCGGTGCCGCCCTTGGCCAGCTCGGCGAAGTCGCCGGCCGTCTCCAGCCGGCGCGCACGTCCGCTCGGGAACACGCGCTCCGCCAGCTGCTCGCAGCCCTCGTTCGCGGCGCCGGGGCTCGCCGCCTCGCAGAAGCGCGGCGCCCCGGTCGCGTCGGGCACACGCGAAAGCGACGCGCCCTCCGGCCACGCCATGAAGTCGACGCGATCGCTCGGCGCGGGCTGGCCCGCCTGCCACAACGTCGCCACGCCCTCGAAATCCGGCGAGGCCTCGAGAGCGGTCGTATCGCCCGCGCTCACCGGCACACTCACACGTTCCCCGGGCGCGAGCGTGGCGGCCGGCTCCGGCCACGCGAGCACCACGCCCGCGTCGGCGCCGGGCGGCGGCTGCCCCGGCGAGAGCGCCGCGAGGCGCAGCGCGAAGCCGTCGAGCGCCACGGGCGCGCCGCTCGCGTTCAGCACCTCGACGAACCCCGCTGGCCTCAAGGCCAGCTCGGAGATGACCAGCGGCCCGGCGATGCCCGGGAACGGATCGGGCCACTGGAAGGGCGCGAAGTGGATGTTGTCGTCGAGGTTCGGCGGATCCGGCGGATCGCAGGTCTCGCCGTTCGTGCGCTCGGGCGTCGCGTAGCGGCAGATCGACGGCTCGCCCGTGCCGTCGGGCAAACGCGCGTAGCTCTCGGAGCGCGGCAGCTCCGGCACCTCCACCAGGTCGGCGAGCTCGCACGACGGCGACCACAACATCACCCGTGCGCCCGAGCTCGAGAGCTTGAACGGCAGGTGCAGCGGCCCCTGGCCCGGCGTGTCGTCGGCCCAGAACAGCACCGTTCGACCCGGCCCGAGCGTCAGCGGCGGCAGCCGCGTCGCCTTGCCGGCCTCCTCGCCCAGGGAGTACTGCCCGAGCTGGAGCGGGCGTTCACCCATGTTGACCAGCTCGATGAAATCATCCGTCTCGCCGAGCTCATCGACCCAGGCGCCGTCGTTGCCGGTCATCACCTCGTTGATGCGGAGATCGCCGCTCGGCGCGAACGCGCCGTCCGCTGGAACAGCAAAGTCACATACCGACGGCTCCGGCGGGGGCGGCGGGCTCTCGCCCGAACAGCCGACACCGAGGGTGAGCGACAGGAGGCCGGCGCCCACACGCACCTGGCGCGAGTGATGAACGTGGCCATCGCGGGATGATCTCCCCTTCATGCCAGCTCCGGCAGCATGCAACATGCCACCCGCCCGGCGCCTGGCTCGGCGCGGGAAGCTCCTGGAATCGAGTCGTTCGGCCTCGCGGCGCTGCGCGCCGTGCGCCGAGCTGTGCCAGCGCCCGCGCCGCGACCGTCAGGGCTGCCGGCGCGCCTGCTCGATGGCCTGCGCCAGGCGGGACACGGCCTTGCGCGCGCGCGCGGCGGGCAGCGCGGCGAACCCGAGCAGCAGTCCCTCGATCCGCCGCTTCGCCGCGCGGACTTGATAACTCGACAGCGCTCCCGGCGCGAGGCCCAGGAGGCCGGCGCGCTCGACCACCTCGCCATCATGACAGGCGCCGGTCAGGCGTGTGACCACGTGCAGCCCACCCGTCCCGGGCTCGATCCGGAGGTGCGGCGACGCGAGCTCCTCCAGCGCGCGGGACAACGCGCCGTGCCGTTCGGCGTACAGCGCGCGCATGCGCCGCACGTGCCGCGCGAAGTGCCCCTCTCCGAGGAAGTCGGCGACGGCCCGCTGCACCGCGAGCGGCGGCGCGGGGTGCAGCAGGTCGGCCGCGCGGGCGAGCGCGTCGTGCGCGCCGTCCGGAACGACGAGGAAGCCGAGGCGCAGCGCGGGGAACATCGACTTGCTGAACGTCCCCGCGTAGATGACCCGCCCCTGCTCGTCGAGGCTCTTGAGGGCGGGCAGCGGCGCGGCGGCGCGCTGGAACTCGCCGTCGTAGTCGTCCTCGACGACCCACGCGCCGGCGCCGCGCGCCCAGGCCAGGAGGGCGAGCCTGCGCGGCAGCGAGAGCGCCATGCCGAGCGGCATCTGGTGGCTCGGCGTCACGACGGCGAACCTCGCGCGCGGGGCGAGCGCGACGCCGCGCGCGACGTCGAGCCCCTCGGCGTCCACCGGCACGGGCGCGAGCCGCAGCCCCGCGAGCTCCAGCGCGGCCCGCGCCCTCTGGTAGCCGGGATCCTCGATCCACGCCCGGTCCCCCGGCCGCGCGAGCGCACGCACGAGCAGGCCGAGCGCGCCGTGGTACCCCCCGGTGATCATCACCTGCTCCGCGCGCGCGACGACCCCGCGCGAGACCGCGAGGTGCGCGGCGACGGCCTCGCGCAGGGCGGCGTCGCCGCACGGATCCGAGCGCGCGAGATCGCCGGCCCGGGCGCGCCGCGCGTGCCGCCCGAGCAGCCGCGACCAGGTCGCGACGGGGAACACGTCGACCGCGGGGATGCCGACCTGGAACGGGCGGAGCGCCGCGCGGCCGTGAAGCCCGGGGCGCGGCGGCTCCGGCGCCGCCGAAGGCGCGCCGCGCGGGCGGATGGGGAGCGCGCTCGTGACGAACGTGCCGGCCGCGCCGCGCGTCACCAGGAACCCCTCGACGGAGAGCCGCGCGTACGCGACGTCCACGGTCCCGCGAGAGACGCCCGCCTCGAGCGCCATGGCGCGCGCCGAGGGGAGCCGGGCGCCCGGGGAGAGCGCGCCGGAGAGGACGGCCTGCCGGATCCGGTCGTACAGCTGCGCGTGGAGCGGCCGGGCGCCCCGCTGCCGCCGGTTCAGGAGGTGGAGCCCGGCGCCGCGAGCGCTCACGATGGCCTACTCGGTTTCGCGGTTCTTGGCACTGTCGCTGGGCCATCATGAACGTATGCTGCCGGGCCATGGCAACTGAAATCTCCCGGCTCGACCTGGCTGGCTTTGAGCACCTCGCCCCCGAGACCGCCCGCGCGCTGCGCGCGATCTCGGCGGCCACGAAGCAGAGCGCCCTCGGCGCGGAGCTCATCGAGCTCGTCAAGCTGCGCGCCTCCCTCGTGAACCGCTGCCCTTTCTGCGTCGCGATGCACCGGCGCGAGGCGCGCAGGCTGGGCATCTCGGGCGAGCGGCTCGAGGCGCTCGCCCGCTGGCGCGAGTCGCCGCATTTCGCGCCGCGCGAGCGCGCCGCGCTCGCGTGGACCGACGCGCTGACGCAGCTCTCGGACGGCGATGTGCCGGACGAGGTGCACCGCGAGGTGTCGGCCGCCTTCTCCGGCGCCGACCTGGCGGCGCTCACGTCGGTCGTCGCGACGATCAACGCCTGGAACCGCATCGCCATGGCGTACCGGTTCCCGGCGGCGCCCGACGAGGGGGGCGGCGCATGAGCCAGCCTCCCGAGAGCGCGGCGCGGTTCCGGGCGCTGCACGCGCCGGGGCAGCTCCTCGTGCTGCTCAACGCCTGGGACGCCGCGAGCGCCCGGCTGGCCGAGGCCGCGGGGGGCGCCGCGGTCGCGACCAGCAGCGCGGCGGTGGCCTGGGCGCACGGCGCGGCCGACGGAGAGCGCCTGCCCTTCGACCGGTTGCTCGCCGCGACACGCGAGATCCTCGGCGCCGTGCGTGTCCCGGTGAGCGTCGACCTCGAGCGAGGCTACGCCGCGAGCCCCGCGGGTGTGGCCGACGCCGTGTGCCGCCTCGCGGAGGCCGGCGTGGCGGGCGTCAACCTCGAGGACGGGGCCGAGCCGCCCGAGGCGCTGGCCGCGAAGCTGCTCGCGGCGCGAGGGGCGCTGGAGCGCGCGGGGCTGGACCTGTTCCTGAACGCTCGTTCGGACGTGATCCTGCGCCGCGCGCTCTCCGGCGCCGAGGCCCTCGACGAGGTGGTGCGCCGCGGGAGGACCTATATCGACGCCGGCTGTGATGGCTTCTTCGTGCCGGGCATCTCGGCGGCCGAGGCGCTGGCGCGCGTCGTCGCGGAGGTGCCCGCCCCGCTCAACGTGTGGGCCTCACCGGCGCTGCCGTCGATCGAGCAGCTCCGATCGCTCGGCGTGCGCCGGGTGAGCGTCGGGCCGCGCCTCGCGCTCACGGCGCTCTCGGCCGCGCGGCAGGACGCGGAGCAGCTCCTGGCCGGCCGGTGGGAACCTCCGTCCCACGGGGCGCCGCTGACGTACGCCGAGGTCAACGCGTGGTTCACGTGAGCAGGCGGTGCCAGGCCCAGGCTCACGCCCGGTCGCCGGGAGCGGGGTTCTTCGTGGGATCCCACCGGACCAGCACCCGATGATCGGCGAGCTCCTTCGCAAGGGGAATGTCCTCGTCCGGGCAGCCGAGAAAGGCGAAGACGGCGAGCGCGGGGATCTCCCATACGAGCTGGCGGACGAGATCGGCCTCCCCGTGCTTCACGAAGGCATCGATGTACTCGGTCGTCCATGCCCGCACCCTCGGCTCGAGGTCGCCCACGCGCTTCCGGACATCAATCGAAGGGTTCACCCGTGCCCCAGAGCCCGCGGCCGCCCGGTGTTCCTCGACATCCAGTCCTGATTCCGACTGGGCCCCCGTTGCCGGCGGACGCCAACAACGCAAATTTACCGTGAGACGCCCCCAAGACGGATGGACGTGCTGGGCGCGCCGGAACTGGGAGTTGAGGACGAACATGGATAGGAATTCACCCTCGCACGTCGCGGCGGCGCCGGACGGCGACGGACCCCGCGAGCTCGACCTTGCCACGCTGAACCCCGATCCGGAGCAGATCCGGAAGATCCCGAACGAGGCGGTGAGGTCAGCCATGCTGTCGGTCGCCGACCTGCGGGAGGGCCGGCAGCGCGGTGACTCGCTCACCCTCGGTGAGTTTGGTGCCTTCACCTCCGCGCCGAGGCCCGGCGTACTGCCGGAAAGCTAGCGACGGAACGGCATAACGAGGAAAACCGCGGTTGCCTGGAATCCCCTTCCCCACCGCCACGCTCAGCGCGGAACGCACCTGGAATGGCACCCACCGTGAGATTACCCACCGCAACCGAACAATCTCACGCCGTGCCCATCTCGACCTACGTGGTCAAGGTGGTGAGCCGCTGCAACCTCAATTGCAGCTATTGCTACATGTACAACCTGGCGGATCGGACCTACATGTCCCAGCCCGCGGTGATGCGCGAGGACGTCACGGCGGCGCTCTCGAAGCGCGTCGTGGCGCACGCGGCGCGGCACGACATCCCGAGCGTCCACGTCATCCTGCACGGCGGAGAGCCGCTCCTCCTGGGCAAGCGCCGCTTCCGCGCGTGGGTGGAGCAGGTCAGGGGCGCGCTGGAGGAGGGCGGCGTCCCCTCGCACTTCAGCGTCCAGTCGAACGGCGTGCTGATCGATGACGGGTGGATCGATCTGCTCGCGGACCTGTCCGTGAACGTGGGCCTCAGCATCGACGGCCCGAAGCGCTTTCACGATCGCCACCGGGTGGACCACCAGGGCGGCGGGTCGTTCGACGACGTCGTCGCGGCCATCCGGCGCCTCCAGGCGCACCCGCGGGGGCCCAGGATCTTCGCGAACGTGCTCGCCGTGATCAACACGGACATCCCGCCCCGCGAGATGTTCGCGCTGTGGCAGTTCCTCGACGTCCCGGGCATGGATCTCCTCCTTCCCCACGCGACCCACGAGAACCGGCCGCCCACGGGGGCGATGTCGTACGGCGACTGGATGGTCGAGCTCTTCGATCTCTGGTTCGAGCAGAACCGGCCCGATCGGCGCGTGCGGTTCTTCGAGAACATCCTGCGCCTCCTGTTCGGGCATCCGATGAGCACCGACAACATCGGCGGGAGACCTTCGGGGGCGGTCGTCGTCGAGACCGACGGCGGCATCGAGTCGATCGACGCGTTCAAGTGCTGCGAGCACGGGCTCACGAAGCTGGGTCTCAACGTGCTGCGCAACGAGCTCGACGACGCGCGCCGCTCGCCGATCATCCGCGCCATGCAGGACGGCGTCACGGCGCTCTGCGCGACGTGCCAGGCCTGCGATCTGCGGGATGTGTGCGGAGGCGGCTACATGCCGCATCGCTTCAGCCGGGAGCGGCGGTTCGACAACCCCTCCGTGTACTGCGAGGACCTGCAGAAGCTCATCCGCCACATCCGTCAGCGCGTCATCGAGTCGCTGCCACGCGAGCTGATCGCGACGGCCCGTCGAGAGGGGTGCCGCCCATGAAGAGACAACCCCACCGGCAGGTCGCCATCACGGGCGGGAGAGCCGTGACGCCGACGCGCTCACAAGAACTCGCTGCCAGGGAGGACCGTACGTGAAGCGCGCAGGTAATGAATCGGCAGGTGATCGGTCATCGAGTAGAGGAACTCGTGTGGCTTACGCAGGATGGGGGGCAAGAGCCTGCGCTTGACCCAGGACCAGGATCGGCCGTCGGGGAGCAGAGGACCGATGGGGAACTGGTCAGCGAACCAGGACGCAAGGCTGCCGGCCAGGGCGGGTATCGCGAAGCGCACCTGGCGCGCGATCGGCCTCCCGTTGCTGATCCAGCCCGCGGGCGTCGACCTGTACTCCTGACCGAAGTGCTCGAAGCGGCCTGCCGAACGCGGCGGCATGTGAGGCACCACGTCTCTGTTGTAAATGTGCCGGAACAGCTTGCTCCCGAACTGTCTCTCGAACGTCTTGGCAAAAGCCCGATCGCCGACCATCGGCTGGCCGAATGTGTAGATCCCGCGCAGCAGCGGACGCAGCTCCTTGAGCTCCTCGTCCGAGTAGATCAGCGCGGCCGCGAGGACGGCCAGCGCGCCGCCCAGGCTGTGACCGGTAATGTAGAGCGCCTCCAGCTTGAACCGGAGCGCCTCCTCGAGCGCCCCTACAACGGATCGTAGCTTCGCCCGGTGGACGCGTCGGGGGTCCTGCTCCCGCAAGCTCGGCACCTCGCCGCAGGTACCAGGCGTATCGCCCCACACGAAATCCGGATCGCAGAATTTACTTGGCGCGGTGCGCTGCCATACTCTACAGACGGACTCGCCGTTCTTGGCGCCCAAGAGGTGCTCTCTCACGCGTGGCCACACCGACAGGATGCCGGTATAAAAGCTACCGTGCACACGCCCCGCGGCGTGGAACGGGTCCGGCTTGATGTTGATGTTCGCCAGCCAGTTGATCACGGGGTGCAGCTGCGAGCCCCGAAAGCTGAGGATGACCACCCGCCCGTCCCTGCTCTGGATGACGTGTGCGAGGGAATCCATCAGCAAACCCTGGTTCTCGAAGGCGAACGTGACGCAGACATTCGAGAACCCGCGTTTTTCCATCATCCTGGCGACCTCTTCGTTATCAGAGTACGCCCATGCGGATGCGGCGGCGAGCAGGGATGCAGCATTATGGTTATATGCTCCTTCGCTCACGTTCGCGAGCTCGTTGACGACGTCAACGGTCCTCTTGCGCGCCGCGGCAGCCGCCCACTCCTCAGGGAAGAGAGAAATGGCACGCTGAAAGGTATCAGCGACGCGCGCATCAACGGCATGGTTCGGCAAGCCGTCACCGGACCACGAACGCTCGTTCTTCATCGCCCACCTCACCCGTCCCCTCCATTCGCTGCGACAGCTGCACGAGCGCGCCCCCCCCCCCCGCCGGGAGACGCGCTTGTTGTCGTCCGGAGCCCCGCTCGCGTGACCCGCACCTCCCGTCGCCAGCGCTCACCGCGCGCTGGTTCGACGCGCACAGACAACCTTTCGCGCCGTGACGTGCCCTGCGCCCGCCGGCTCCGGAGCGTTCACCCCCACACGTCAACCTACCACCGCCTCCCCCCTCTGCAACCGCGCGGGCGTGGCGGCGGCCTGCGAAGGACTCCCCGGGTGTCCGGATGAAGGAGACGTGAACGCCCGGGCCAGAAGGCTACGCGTGCTCGCGAGATGTAAGGAGAAGGCCGTCCGCTGCGGTCCCTGACCGACCCGGCGCTGCGCGGGCGGAAGAGCTCAGCGCCCAGAACGGACCCATGAGCTCAATGGATTTCGGGTATAGAGAGGCTCACGAACAGGAGACGCAGCATGCGCATCACGATGTCGCCCGAGGACTACGCCACGGCGTTCCGCCTCCTCTCCGAGACCTCCAGGCACCCGGAGAACATCGCGGAGGCCATCCGGCAGCACGTCGTCCCCGACCTGCCCGAGAAGCCGTCTTTGCTGGACGTCGGCGCCGGCCCGGGCGCCATCGCCGGGCGGCTCGCCCCCTACTTCGGCGCGATGACCCTGATCGAGCCGAACGACGCGCAGCTGGGCTCGTCGGCGCCGGCCGGCGCGGAGATCGTCCGCGACGTGTTCGAGCGGTTCGAGTCGCCGAAACGGTACGACCTCGTCCTGTGCTCCCACGTGCTCTACCACGTGCCCGTCGCGGCGTGGGGCGGCTTCATCGACAGGCTGCTCGCGTTCGTGCGCCCGGGGGGATACTGCGCGATCGTGCTCGGCGCCCCCCGGGGCCAGAACTACGAGCTGCACCTCGATTTCACGTCGACGGTCATCGACAGCTCCGTGCTGCTCGAGACCCTGCGGGACAAACAGCTCGCGTTCGACGTGGTCGGGAGCCACAACGCCTACACGGCGGCGACGTTCGAGGAGATGGTCACCTTGTGCCGCTTCTTCGTGCTCGCGGACTGCTACTCTGCCGAGCAGCTCGCCGCGCTGACGGAGCCCGAGGCGCGCGCGCTCGACGAGAAGATCCGCGGGCACGCCGCGCGGTGTCGGACCGAGGACGGGACGTACCGGCTGCGCCAGGAAGACGACACGATCCTGCTCCGCCGGGCGTGAGCCCCCGGGCCGCGCTCACGTGAAGGTCACGCTCGGCTTCACGTCCGCCGGCTCTCGCACGAGCGCCTCGGCCCAGCGGTCGAGCGGGACGCGGCGCGTGATGAGGGCCGGTCCGACACGAGATGGCTGGAGGCTCGACGGAAGTTGCATCCACGCCTCCCCATCCGGTAGCTCTACCTCGGGTAGAATCTTCCGTGGCGGCTCCGATCGTTGTCGACATCGCTTCGGGCCCCGCCGTGAGCGGCGAGCTCGCGGCGATCCTCGTCGAGGCGTGCTCCCGTGCGGCCGGCGGCGGCGGGTGTGTGCTCGGCGATCCGAAGCGCACCGGGGGCTCGATCAGGGCGCTCGCCGTGGTCTGGCTGGACGGGCCGGACCATCGCCGCCTGCGGGTCGACGTCGCGTCGCTCGGCTCGCCTGATGGCGCGCTGCACTCGCGCGAGCTCGAGTTCCGCGACGAGGACCCGCTGCCCGATCGCTACCGCACCGCGGGGCTGACGGTCGCGGCGATGGCGGCGGCGCGCGCCGGCGCCCCGGCGCCCCCGGCCGGCGCCGATCCCGGGCGCACCGCCGGGGAGGCGCCGCCGCGGCCGGTGGGCTGGTTCGCCGGCGCCGGCGGGCTCGCCGGCAGCGGGCTCGAGGGCGGGCCCGCCCGGATCGGCGGCTGGATCATGGCGGCGGTGCTCGACCCGCGCTCCGGGTTCTTCGGGACGCTGTCGGCGTCCTATGCCGCCGCGGCGACGCGCGACCCGGCGCCCGGGCTGTCGGTGCAGTGGCTCACGCTCGGCGGCGGGGGCGGCCTCGCCGCGCCGATCGAGCCGCTCGACGTGCTCGTGCGGACGAGGATCGAGGCGGTCGCGGGCTGGACGAGGGCCGCAGCCCGCGATGAGGCCGAGCCGACCGACCCGGCCCCGGCCAAGCCGATGGATCCGGCGAGGCCCCCCGAGCCGGCCAAGACGGCGCAGAGCTGGGGGCTCGGGGCGCGCGGGGCGGTCGACCTCGTGTGGCCTGCGGATGCCGCCGTGGCGCTCGTCGGCGGCGCCGAGGCCTTCCTGCAGATCCACGGGACCAACTTCCGGGTGCACCTCAAGCCCGAGCCGAAGCTGCCCCTCGGCGGCTTCACCGGCACGCTGGGGGTGCAGCTGCGCCTGCATTAGCTTCGTGTGTCAGACATCCCGCCAGGATTCCGCCTCGGTGGCGAACCGTCGCGAACCGCCGCTTTCCCCGGGATTTCAGGGGGGTGTGACGACGGATCGAACCCCCTCGGGAGGCATGGACCCAACCCCGGCCCAACCGGCGAGCGTGGGGCTCGGCGAGCTCGCGATGGTCGATCCCTCGCCTCGGGCCGCCGTGGTTGCCTCGCTCGCCGGCACCCTGAGCCGCGCCGTCGCCCTCGGGGATGGAGAGGGGGCCCGGGTGGTTCACGAGGCCATCGGCCGGCTGCTCGGCCTGGAACCGGAGGGGCGAGCAAGCTCGCGCCGGTAGTAAGGCCTACCGCCGCCGGGAGGTGGCCTGCACGGACCTGCACCGCATGGCCGAGCAGCAGGCGGCGTGCCCCCACGGACCCGTCGAGGCGCGCGATCTCCTCGCCCGGCTCCGGCTGCTCTGGAGCGCCGTGCTCAACTTGGGGCTTGGCGCCCGCAGGCCTCGCGACCGGGAGGCCTTGCTGCAGGCGCTCGTAGCGCTGCAGGTCCTGGGCGCACTCGAGCGCGGGTACGTGCGGCGCAAGCCGACAGGGGATCGATGAAGCGGCGCACTCCAATGCAGCGGCATCGCCGGAAGGGGCGGGCGCTGAAGAGCCGCGACCCGCCGCAAGCGGCAGCTGACACGGGCCCGATGGCCCTACCGAATCCGCTGCCTGATACTGCTGAGGTTGGATGCCGGAGCGACGCCGGCAAGTATCGCGGAGCAACTCCAGGTGGCTCGCTCGACCATCAGCCGCGTCCGCTCCCGCTTCCTCGCCGACGGACAACCAGAAGCGCTACGTCGCCGGCGCGCTGACGATCGGCTCGGGCAAGCTGACGTGGGCGTTCGGCGCTCGCAAGAGCAGCGACTTGTTCATCGCGGCGCTGGCCGCGCTGCTCCGCCGCTACCGGCGCTACCGGCGGCTGCACGTCATCGTCGACGACTTCGGCATCCACACGAGCAAGAGGACCCGGGCATCCGTCGAGTCTACGGCAGGCAAGCTCGTGCTGCACTTCCTGCCGCCGTACGCGCCCCAGTACAACCGCATCGAACGGGTCTGGAAGCAGGTCCACGACAACGTCACCCGCAACCATCGGTGCGCGAGCATCGAGGAACTCGTCAAGGAGGTAGATGATTGCCTGAAGGCCATCTCCCCGTACCCGGGGTCGCCCGCGAGCCTGCGCCCGGCGCTCAGCTCGCCCGTTGCAGATTCAGGATCGGCTATTTAGGTCACGTGAAAGCTCCGCGTGCTCGTCGGGAGCGGACAGCGCTGGGCAGTCACGGCACGGCGTCATCGTGATTGTACCGACGGAGCTCTGACGGCGTCCGGCCGGTCCGGCGCTTCAAGGCGCGGCGGAACGAGCGCACGTCGGAGAAGCCGACGCGCTCGGCGACATCCTCGAGATTGGCCTGCGGGCGCTGGAGAAGCGTCATGGCCTGCTCGCAGCGGACCTGCTCCAGGAGGGTGGAGAACTGGACCTCGGCCTCGGCGAGGCGTCGTTGCAACGTGCGGCTCGTCATCTTGAAACTGCGCGCCACGCCGCCGATCGATGGCTTTGCGCCCCGCTCGAGGGCGTCGCGCAGACACCGCCGGACCACGCTGGCGATATCGTCTCCACCCATCGCTTCGAGCAGCGTATCTGCCTGGCTGCGCATGTACGCCGCCAGGGCTGGATCAGCGTTGCGGAGCGGGAGATCGAGCGCGTACGCCGGGAGTACGAGCTCGCTGATCGGCGCTCGGAAGCGCAGGTCGGTCGTCCCGAAGAGCGACATATGGTCGGTCAGGGCCGCGGGCGCCGCATGGCGGAAGCTCACCCAATGGGCCTTGATCGTCGTGGCTGTGGAGCGGCAGAGTATCGTGAGGGTGGCACCCAGGTTTGCCTCGGCGAAATGACGCGGCTCGTGCAGCTCGGGGTTGCAGCGTATATGGATCTGGCCGCTTTCATTCACAAAAGTGTTCATGGCGGCGCGGGTGTTCATGCGGCGAGCGTACCCGCAACTGACCTCGAGCGCCTCGCGGACGTTCGTGAGGCTCATCCCGAGGACACCGAGGAGGGACATCCAGCTCGCGCTCGCCTCGAGGGCGAGGTGGAGTCCGAGGTTGTCGTCCTGGCTGGCGGCGCAGATCTCCTGAACGAGCGCGAACGCGCCGTCTGCTGGGACGCGGGCCGTGAGGCTGTCTAGCACGGCGCGGCTGACGCCGTGGCGGCGGCACAGCTCTGCGAGCGCGTCCTCGGACCAGCCAGCGCGTGACGCATACCGCACGAAGGGCGAGATTCGGCTCGCGTATATCGTCTCCACAGACGGCAGCGTGGCGTCCAGCCTAACTGCCCGTTTTCGGGGGCCGCGTGTGTCCACCGAGCTCGACGTGTGCGGCTCTTCCGTGGGCTTTCGATCGGCGTCCTGTCGCGAACTGTCCGTAGAATGTCGCATCGGGTCCTTCAAGGGTGACACGGGAGTGCCTAAAATTCACGCCGTGGAGGACGGCATGAAATTTTGTAGCATCGCGATGCTGACGCTGTTCGCGCTCATGGGGGGCGCGGGTTGCGGCGGCGAGGACGTTTCAGGACGGGACGTTCCAACACCGAGCCCTGTCGGCGGGAACGAGCCTACCTATTACGAGGACATCGCCCCGCTGGTGAACAGGGAGTGCGCCGGCTGCCACCGGGTGGGCGGCATTGGGCGCTTCTCTCTCTCAGACCCGACGGTCGCGCAGCAGATGGCCGGGGCCGCGGCGGCCGCCACGGAGGCCCGGCGGATGCCGCCGATGCCGGTCAGCAACGACGGAACGTGCAACACCTACAAGAACGCCCACTGGCTGAGCGACGAAGAGATTGACCTGTTCCGACGTTGGTCCGCAGCTGGCGCTCCGCTCGGCGATCCTGCGGCCGCGCCGCCGCCGCCTGAGGACAGCACGCTCAAGCTCACGGGGGAGCTCGCGCAGTTCGATATTGGCGTCGACTACACGCCTCAGCCTCATCCGGGCGAGCTGGACGATTACCGTTGCTTCATGGTCGATCCCGGGATTCACGCGGACACGTTCATCACCGGTTACGATATCCAGCCAGGCGAATCGCGCGTCGTTCACCACGTGGCGCTCTTCGAGCTGGCGGACGGCGAGGCGGACGCAGAGGCGGCCGCTCTGGACGCAGCCGAGGCGGGGCCCGGGTACACGTGCTTCGGTGGGGTTGGGGTCGGCCGGGTTGAGCTCCTGGCAATCTGGGTTCCAGGCGCCGGCGCGAACGCATTCCCCGAGGGGACGGGGATCCGCTACGCGGCGGGTCGCAAGCTGGTCGTACAGATGCACTACAATGTCCCACCGGTGGGCGGTCCGTTCGTGGATCGTTCGAAGATTCAGCTCCAATTGAGCGGGGATGCAGCGCTGACGAGGGGATTCTATATCGATATCTCCGTCGCGGACATCTCGTTGCCGCCCGGCCAGCAGCTTGTCGAGGTGAAGAGCGAGCTTGCCTTGTCGGCGATGCACCCGAGCTTCGCTGATCCCGCCTTCAAGGGACTTCGAGTCTGGGGCGCACTACCGCACATGCACTATCTCGGTCACACGCAGCGGACTGTGGCGAAGGTGGATGGCGTGGATGTGTGCTTCACGGACGTCGACCGCTGGAACTTCCACTGGCAGAACCTGTGGTGGTACGAGGCGCCGCTCGAATTGAAGGGCGCCGACATCCTCAGCATCACATGCGGCTTCGACACGCGGAGCCGTACGGAGACGACGAAGTATGGTGAGGGGTCGAACGATGAGATGTGCTTCAACCTCCTTTACACGACGATCCGCTGACGGGCGGTCGGGCCCGAGCCTTGCCGGCACGAGCGCGAGCGTAGACCGGCACGGCCGCCGGCGTTCCGCTCAGCAATGGTGGCTACGCCGCGTCACGACAGATGGCCTGAAGAGGGAGAAGGAAGTCCAAACGTTTCGAAGATATAAAGCCCCAACTGCGGGACCTGTCCTGGGTTGACAGAACATTCTTCTGTGCGATCCGGCCATCCTGAAAAAAGACACTATTCAATAGTTTATCTATGCATCGAAGGGGCCGCCTTCACTCCACAGCCTGCGGGAGCTCGTCCAAAACGGCCCGGCTTCGCCCCCGGCAGGGCGATGCAGAGCCCTCAGCCGCGCGGCGTGCCGGCGCAGGCCCCACCAGCGGTGCATCTCGCAGGCGATGGGGATGTCGGCCATCGTCAGGCGCTCGCCGGCCATGTAGGGCCGCTCTGCGAGGTGGGTATCGAGCAGCGTGAGAAGCGGCTCGGTCGCGGCGACGGAAGCCGCGATCGCCTGCGCGTTGCGCTTCTCCGCGGGCGTGCGAACGAGCTGGATGAAGGCGTCGCGGCCGGCGCCGTTCAGCGTCGTCTGCTGCCAGTCCATCCAGCGCTCGGCGTCGAAGCGGGTGCGCAGGTCCTCCGGGTAGAGGCCGCGTGCCGCATGCTTCGCGCACAGGTAGCGCACGATCACGTTCGATTCCCACAGGACGAAGTCGCCGTCCTCCAGCGTGGGCACCAGCGCGTTCGGGTTGCGCACCAGGTACTCCGGCGTCTTCGTGATCCCGAAGGCGGCGCCGGCGAAGGCCGCGCCCCGGTTCGAGTGACCGCAGTCGATGTCAACCGCTACGACGACAAATCCACCGCGCGCTCGGTCGAGAGCGGCAGCTCGACGCAGAAGGTCGAGCCCCGGCCGACCTCGCTCGACAGCCGAATTCGGCCGCCGTGCGCCTCGACGATGGTGCGGGTGATGTAGAGGCCGAGCCCGAGCCCCCCGAAATGCTTCGACGAGACGCCGCGGCGAAATCGTTCGAAGAGCTGCGCCTGCACTTCGGCCGGGATCCCGATCCCACGGTCCGTCACCGAGAGCCGCGCGACCCGATCTTCCCGGGTGATGGCGATGTCGATGGGCTCGCGTTCCCCGAACTTGATCGCGTTGGTGAGGAGGTTGGTCACGACCTCCTCCAGGCGGTGCGGGTCCCACCGGCCGATGACCGGCTGCTCCGCGCGCACGGCGACCGCGCTGCCTGACTGCGCGATCTGATGGCCGAGGAGGGCGACGACCTCGTCCACGAGCGCGCGCAGCTCGACGGGCTCTGTGTACAGCTCGAGCCTCCCCGCCTGGATCCGGGAGACGTCGAGGAGCATATCGACGAGGTCGGTGAGGCGCTTGACCTGGCGGCCAGAGAGGGCGACCGCGGATCGCACGCGCTCGACGTCCATGCCCCGCGCGAGCCTTTGCCCCAGCGATTGAATGGCGAGCTGCAGGCTGGTGAGCGGGGTGCGGAGCTCGTGCGAGGCGATCGAAAGGAACTCGTCCCGCAGGTGCACGGCCTCCTCCGCTGCCGTGCGCGCCCGCCGCTCGTCCAGGAGGAGCTGATCGCGCTGCTGCTCGGCGCGCACGCGCGCGGTGATGTCGCGGAAGCTCCAGACCCGCCCGACCACGCGCCCGCCGAGGCGCTGGGGCTGCGAATAACGCTCGAAGACGCGCCCGTCCACGAACGCGATGGTCTCGAAGGTGGACTCCTCGGGCGAGGCATAGAGAGCGCGGATCCTCTGCAGGAACGCCTCGGGATCGAGGACCTGGTCGCAGACGAACGTACGGAACGTGTCGTCCGCCCCGGTGGAGAGGATCTCGTCCGGGATGCGCCACATCGCCGCGAACCTGTGATTCTGACGCACGACGCGCTGCTCGTCGTCGACGACGAGGATGCCGTCAGCCGTCGATTCGAGCGTGGCCTCGAGGAGCGAGTAGGAATGGCGGAGCACCTCCTCGGCGCGCCGTCGCTCCGCGTTCTCCTGCTGCAGATCCGCATAAAGGCGCGCATTCTCGATGGAGCTGGCCGCCTGGGCCGAAAGGAGCCGGATCACCTCGACGCGGTCGGGGCTGAAGGCAGAGCGGGTGAGGTCGTTTTCGAGATAGATCACGCCGGCGAGGCGGCCCTTGTAGACGATGGGCGCGGCGAGCGAGGAGCGCGGCGCACCGCCGGCGAAGCAGGGATCGCGCCCGAACGGCCCGTCGATCGCGAGGTCGTCGAGCAGGACGGTCTCCCCCGTCCGCGCCACGTACGTGGCGACGCTGGCCGGCAGGTCCTTGCGGCCCTCGAGGGGCGCCGCGCCGAGCACGTGGACCGACGCATCCCGGATGTGGTGCTCGGCCTCGACGACGAGCCGTCCGTCACGCAGGAGCAGGAGGACGCCGCGCCGCGCGCCGGCGTTCTCGACCATGATGCGCATGAGCGCGTCAAGCAGGCGGTCGAGGACGATCTCGCCCGAGATGGCTTGGGAGGCTTTGAGCACCGAGCCGACGTCGAGCGCGGCGCCGGCCTGCGGGCTCCTCTCGCCGCGGAGGCTCTCGCCCGGGACGAGGTCGGGGTACGCGTGCTCGAGGCGCCGCATCGCCTCCGTCGCGCCCCAGCGGCCGTACGCCCTGTGCGCCTTGGTCAGGTAGGCGCCGGCGATGGTTTCCTTGCCGAGCGCGCGGAAGCAGAGGCCCGCGAGCTCGTTGCCGAGCGCCTCGTCGTGGAGATAGCCGCCGCGCTGCGCGAGCGCGATCGCCTCGTCGTAGCGGTCTCCGGCGGCGCGCGCGTCGCCGCGGGCGCGCTCGAGCTCGGCGAGGAGGAGGGCGCGGCGGTGCGCCAGGTTCTCCGGGCAGAGGTCCGCCCAGCGCGAGAGTTTTTCGGCGGAGACCTCGGCGCGGGCGAGGAAGAGCGCGCGCTCCTCTGGGGAGACGACGTCCGCCGCCTGCGTGAACGCGATGCCTGCGTAGCAATGGAACGCGGGGTTGCCATGCCAGGCCGCCACGGCCGGGATTTCGATGTTCGGCAAGAGCGCAGCGCGCGCCGCTTCCTCGAACGCCCCCTGGAAGACGCAGAGGACGACGATGTAGAAGTGGGCGAAGAAGAACGAGGCCTGGTTGTCGATGCGGCGGGACTCCTCGATCACCTCGTCGATATCGACCCACGCCCCCTTGAGCGTGGCGGGGCGCTCGGTCTCGATCGAGAGCTGGTGCGCGATCTGTCCGACCGCGCCGGCCGCCCAGGTGATGGCATTAAACTCGTCGAGCTTGCGCATCGGCTGGTAGCTCTGCGCCTCGGCGAGGAGGTCGGAGAGCGGGAGGCCGCGCAGGAGGCTGTTCGTGATGCCATTGGCCGTGTTGTAGAACGACCAGATGTACTGGCCCGTTTCGACCCCGGCGTGCATCCCGGCGACCAGCGACGCCTTGCAGGCGGCGTAGCCCTCTCGCCAATGCTGCACGAAGGCGCCCCACATATTGCGGAGCATCGCCTCGGACTTCCTGTCCGTGTAGCGGTCCGCGAGGTCGATGGCGGCGCGGCCGAAGCGGTAGCCGAGCGCGATGTCGCCGCGGGCGCAGAGGAGCATCCCGAAGTTCATGCAGCCGAAGATCGAGTTCTTCGAGAGCCCGTGGCGCAGCGTGTTCTCGAGGATCTGTGCGACCGTGATGCCGAGGTTGTTCGTGGCCAGGAAGTAGCAGGGGAGAAAGAGCTCCTGGAGCACGTCCTGCATGGCGAGGATCTCCGGGTCCGCGAGCGGCGGCAGGCCTGGCAGCGCCTCGATCGTCCTTTCCCGGACGAGATCCATCGTCGCCCGCACCTGGGCGTCGAGCATGACGTCGTCCGGGAAGGGAGGCAGGTCGATCCCGAACGGGCGCAGGGCCTCGAGCCCCTCCGCGAGCGCGGCTGGCAGGTCGTTCTTGAGCACCTGCACGTTCATCTTGAGCCGCAGCACCTCGGTGCGATCGAGCCGGCTCGCGGCCCGCTCCAGGCCATCGGAGAGGATCGCGAGGGCGTCGTCATGCCGGCCGCAGAGCGAGAGCATCAGGGCGGTTCTCTTCGCGTACTCGAGGCGGAGCGGGTACTGTGACGCCCAGGCGTCCTCCGGAAGGTGCAGGAGGCCGAACTGCAGGTAGCGCAGCGCGGCGCCGAAGGCGGCCGAGTCCTCGGCGCGGCATGCGGCCTCGAGGCTCATGCGGGCGAGGTGCAGGCGCTCCGCGGGGTCCGACACGAGGTCGCCTGCGCTGTTCAGGTGGCCGACGACGTCGAAGAGGCTCTGGCTCTCCGAGAGGTCTAGCTTGCCCGCGAGCAGCCGGCCGATCCGGAGGTGGAAGGCGGGTCGGTCCACCTCCGGGATCATCGCGTAGGCGCCCTCCTGGACCTTGTCATGGGCGAAGCGGTAGCCGCCGCGCCTGGCGATCACGAGCCCCTCGCTCACGGCGAGATCGAGGCGGGCGTACGCGTCTTCCGGCGAGCACTCGTTCACCGCGGCGAGCACGTCGAGGTCGAACCGGTTGCCGATCGCCGCGGCGAGGTTGAGCGCCTTCACCGTCGCCGGCGGCAGGCGCGCGATGGTGCGCACCATGAGGTCTGCGACGTTGTCCGTGTACCGGAGCGCGTCGATCGCGGCGAGGTCCCAGCGCCAGCCTGATCCGGCTGCGTACGCGAGGACGCCGTGGTCGTGCAGCGACCGGACGAACTCCTTGACGAAGAACGGGTTGCCGCCGGTCTTCTTCTGCACCGCATCGGCGAGCGGCCCACAGTCGCTGCGCTTGAGGCTATCCGAGAGCATCTCGATCAGGTGCGGGCGCGCGAGCGGGGCGAGGACGATGTTGCGCACGACGAGCCCGGCTTGCTTGAGCTCCTCGATCGCCAGGACGAACGGGTGCCCGGGCGATACCTCGTTGTCACGGTAAGCGCCGCAGAAAAAGAGCGCTTCGAGCGAGTCGTCGGCGAGGAGCGCGCGGAGCAGCCCGAGGCTCGCGGGGTCGATCCACTGAAGATCGTCGAGGAACAGGACGAGCGGGTGCGTGCGCCGCGCGAACACCGAGACGAACAGCAAGAAGCACCGGTTCAGGCGGTTTTGCGCCTCGATCGGGCCGAGCGCCGGGACGGGCGGCTGCGGGCCGATCACGTGGGAGAGCGACGGGATGACGTCGCAGACGACCTGCGCGTTCGGCCCGAGCGCCTCGAGGAGCGCGCTCCTAAAGCGGAGGATGCGCGCATCGCTCTCGGTGAGGATCTGCCGCACGAGGCCGTCGAACGCCTGGATCACCGCGCTGTAGGGCGCGCCGCGGTTGTATTGGTCGTATTTGCCGCTCGTGAAATAGCCCTTCTGCCGCGCGAGCGGCTTCAAGATCTCGTGCACGAGCGAGGACTTCCCGATCCCCGAGTAGCCGGAGACGATGACGATCTCACGGTTGCCCTCGAGCGCGCGGTCGAACGCGGCGGTGAGCGCCTCGATGTCATGCTCGCGGCCGTAGAGCTTCTGGTGGATCCGGAAGAGGTCCTGACGATCGCGCTGGCCCGCGACGAAGGGCTCGATCGTCCCCGTGCCGCGCAGGGCCTCGCGGCAGCGCTCGAGGTCGGCGAGCAGGCCCTCGGCGCTCTGGTAACGCTCCTCGGCGTTCTTCGCGAGCAGCTTGAGCACGACGCCGGAAACGGCCTCGGGGATGGTCGGATCGACGCGGGACGGCGGCGCGGGCGCGAGGGCGAGGTGCGCGTGAATGAGCTCCATCGGATCCAGGGCCTCGAAGGGGCGCTGACCCGTGAGCATCTGGTACAGGATGACGCCGAGCGCGTAGAGGTCGGTCCGGTAGTCGACGCCGCGGTTCATGCGGCCTGTCTGCTCGGGGGAGACGTAGGGCAGCACGTCGGCGATGACCGCCGGCGCGTAGAGCCGCTCGTGCGCATGGGTGATCTCGGCGTCGACGCCGAAGCCATTGATCTTGACCGCGCCGCGCGCGCCGACGAGCACGTTCTGCGGGCGCAGATCGCGGTGGACGAGCCCGGCCGCGTGCACCGCGGCGAGACCTTCGGCGAGCGCGGCCGCGAGATCGAGCGCCTCGCCGACCGGCATCCTGCGTGACGGGCGTGCGGCGAGGATCCGCGCGAGATCGCAGCCCGGGAAATCCTCGAGGACGACGATCAAGGAGCCGGCGAGCGCCTCGACGCCGCGCAGCGCGACGAGGCGGGGCGAGGCGAGGCGCGCGATGCGCTCGTACTGGTGCTTGAAGCGCGCGACCTCGGCGCCGGTCGATGTTTCCGCGCGCAGGATTTTCAGCAAGACCGGGACGCCGTCGCCTTCGAGGCATGCGCGGTACAGGGTGAAATCCGCGGTTTCCTCGATCTTCTCGCGGAGCACGTAGCCTCTCTCGACGATCATCGCAAACCTTGCTCGCTCGCCCGTTAAGGCGGCGCACTACGACGAGCTACTTTTATATCCCAAAGGGTGTGACTTGGCACCGGCGGAGTTCGGACCACGCCCAGCTCGTGCGACTCTCGGGTTTGCAGGCGCGTGAGGTCATCAGGACACTCCGAACGCCGCCCTGGAGTCCGGACGCTCGGCGCACCCCTTGGCGGCCAGGGGTCTCATGGGAGGGGTGTTCTGCCTCTCCCGGAGCTTGACGGCCAGCCCGCCGTGCTACGCACGGGGGAAGGAGCGCGTCCTCCCCGACCCGACGCGCGATCCCTGGATCGAGCGCCTGCTCTGGAAGCGGAGTGTCGTCCTCGATTGCGGACCGCTGCGCACCGCGCTGAAGATGCTCCACGAGGCGGAGCGGCCCAACGTGCTCCTCATCACCGGCGAGACGAAGAGCGGCAAATCGAAGAGCGCTGATCTCGTCCAGCACATCGCCACCCGGCTATTCTCCTCCAGTCGTAGATCGGCTGCGTCGATCCCGATGGCCTCCGGATCTTTGCGCGGGCCTCGTGCAGGACAAGGAAGCGCGCCCGATGACCGAGCTCGCCAAGCCGGCGCTCGGCGAGGCCGTCACCGACGCCGAGTTCGGCACCACGATCCGCCGGATCACGGCGGTCGCGCCGGACGGCGGGAATGCCCCGGTCATCAAGCCGATGTACTCGACCATCTCGGCGTGGAACGCGGACGAGTCGAGGCTCATCCTCTTCTCGGTCGCAGCCGGCGAGCACCAGCTCCACGACGGCAAGACGTACCGGCTCATCGAGGCGCTCGACATCTCGCCGGCGGACATCGAGCAGGTGTACTGGCACACATCTGATCCCGACATCCTGTTCTACGTTGACGGCAAGGACCTCATCCGCTACCACGTCGGCGCCCGGACGAAGGAGGTCGTGACGACGTTTGACTTCTGCTCGGGCGGCGCGAGCGCGGGCAGCGACCCGCTGTTCATGTCGTGGGATTCGAACCGCATCGGCCTTACATGCGACGAACAGGTGTTCATCTATGATATCGGCCAGAATACGGTGCTCGCGAGGAAGGCGCTCGACGGGAACCCCGCCCAGGTCGCGCCGAGCGGGACGCTCGCGCTCCTGAGCGACAGCGGCGGCGTGACCGATCCCCGGCTGAACGTGGTGCGTACGCTGGACCTGCTGGAGCCGTACGGCCACGCGTCGCTGAGCATGGTGAACGGTCACGACACCTGGAACGGGGCTGTCTACGATCCCGGTCCCGGCGGCAATGCCGACATCGGGCTCCTCGTGACATGGGATCTTGCGGAGGGCACCTCGAAGGTGATCATCGGGCCGGAGACGGGGTGGCCCTATCCACCGACAGGTCACATCTCAGGGATGGCGTACAAGCAGCCGGGGTGGGTGCTCGTGTCGTCGATCGGCGATACGTCGGGCGCAGGGGTGCTCGACATGGAGAACCTGCTCGCCGATACGAGCACGGGCAAGGTCTGCCGGATTGGTCGCCACCGGAGCTGGGGCAAGGAGAACACCAAGCTCGGTGAGCCGTACTGGGCCGAGCCGCATACCGTGCCCAGCCCCAGCGGCACGCGCGCCGTGTTCGGGAGCGACTGGGGCAACGGTGATACCGTCGACACCTACGTGATCGAGCTACCCAGCTACAAGCCGTGATGACGGGCCGCGCGGGGCTGGCTCGATGCACAGAACGAGCAAAAGATCCGGCCTCGAGAATGGCCTGCCTGGGACCGCGCCGCCGCCGCGTGGCACGGTCAACGAGAACAACCAACGACAGGGATGGAAGCATGCACAATCCAGGCGATGTGATCGGCACCTACGGCAAGAGCCGTTCGCTTCTTTTTACCGGATGGTTTCTGGCAGCGCTGTTCGCCGGTGCGGGCGCCCTGGTGCTGTCCCTGGTACCAGGGCCGGGCAGCACCGTGCGGTTCG
The DNA here is from genome assembly GCF_002950945.1 of Sorangium cellulosum. Classification (GTDB taxonomy): domain Bacteria; phylum Myxococcota_A; class Polyangia; order Polyangiales; family Polyangiaceae; genus Sorangium; species Sorangium cellulosum_E. Next base: position 2,428,258 of record NZ_CP012673.1, on the reverse strand, counting down.
ATGGGGATGTGTCGGTGCTGTACCGCGCTGGCTACGGGGCGATCACTCTGGGTGTCGTGATCGCGCTGGGAACGTGGTGGGTCGTGGGCTCGCAGCCCGTGTTCGTGCTGCACCAGAACGCGATCCAGGCCCGGGAGCGCAAAGGCACCCGGACCGACTTCTACGCCGACATCGAGGATCTCTACACGTTTTACTTCGGCGGAATCGGCTACCGGGCGACACCACAGGCGCCGTGGGTCTTCATCGGAGCACGCACCTCGCGCTACGCCGAGCTGAGCCGGACGTTGCGGATGCGCCATGTAGAGCAGCGCGGGGAGCGGCTCTACCGCGAGCTTCAGGCCGGTAGATCGGTCGGCTTCCGGGCTCTGCCCGACAGCGTGGCGTTGTCCAAGACCCTGTTCGCCTCCCGCGACATGGACCACCCGATGCGGATGATCGAGCTCACGCGCGGCCACCTCACGATCGAGGGGAAGACCATCGCGATCGAACGCATCGCCGACGTCGCATCCAACCTCTGGGCAGAGCGATCGCAGATTCTGGATGTGGACGGCGGGGTGTTCCACACCATGCACTCGAACGCCGTGATGTCGTTCGATGTGCTGGTGACGCTGATCGCCCGCTTGCAGCAGGACGCCGCCTCTGCAGCCCGCGCCTGAGAGCGCGCACGGGCAACGCACGTTTGGAGGCCACGGCCGCCTTCACGCGCTGCTGCATGACGCGAGCTCAACCTCGCAACGCGGTCACCGCAGGCAGCCCGCTGCCAGAGGTGTCGACGCGCATCACATCGAGGATCCCGCTGAAGATCTCCGCCTCGCTGGTCTGCCGCCCCTTGTCCGGCGCGCCCGTCGTCGGATCGAACCCATAGGTCAGGCCCGTATCCGGATCGACGCCGCCGAGGACGCGGTTCCCCTTGAGCATCGGCGACACCAGCAGGACGCCGTTGTTCAGATCGTGCGAGCTGCCGAAATCGTCCTGACCCCCGACCCGGGCCCTCGTGCGCCCGAACTCGGTGGCGACGTAGATCAGCGTGCGATCCCACAGCGATGCGCCGCTGTCGTCGGCCGGCGTCTGCTTGAGCAGCCCGATGAGCGCGTCGGTCACCTTCAGGATCCGGCTCCACATCACGGCCTGCATCGAACGATGGTAATTGTGAGAGTAATCGAAGGCGACCGGCGCATTGACGAGAGTGTTGGAGCCCTTCTCGATGAGGATGCGGGTGGTCGGCCAGATAGTCGCCGTCACGCAGACCTGGTTCTTGAACAACAGATAGGCCAAGGCCGCCTGCGCCTCCAAAGGATCGGCGTCGAGCAGCGGGAAAGCCTCTCGCAGCATCGCTGCTTCAGGGGATGATTCGACGTTGTAGTCCGAAAGCGGGTAGTCTTTCGAATCCTGCAAGAGGCACAGCTTCTCGAGCAGGCCGCGAGCTTCGAGGTTCGTCCGCGCTTTTGCGCGCTGCTCGGCCCACAGCCGGAGCGGCTCGGCCTGGCCAAACGCCTGGAGGAACGGGCTCTGCGGCTCGATCCGCTCGTCGCGCAGCCGCCGGGCCTCGTCGAGCAGCGCCGACGGCGGAGCCGCCTTGATGCCCTTGCGCGCGTCGAGCCCGAGGGACCAGGTCGAGGGCTCCGCGATCAGCTCCGAGAAGCAGCGCGACGGCAGCGTCTCATCGTGGCCCCGATCCGCGAAGCCTCCAGAGGTCATGTTGATGTTTGGAATGGAGAAGTCATCGCCGTACTCCTTCGCCACGCACTCCTGCAGGGTGCGCCCACGCCACGCCTCGTTGCCCGTGATCGAGCGGCGCTGACCGACGAAATGATTGACGCTCGATCCCGTCAGCGTCGCCACGAGCATCTGCTCGCGGTGGGCCTGTACGAACGACGACTGCTTCGCCCGCAGCGGAGAGGGGAACGGACCCGCCGTCGGGCGCTCGATGTCGACCGCGCGCAGCGGCGAGCCGTCGAAGCCCTTCACCTCGCTGTCCGGAAATGTGTTGATCGTCTCCCAGTGAGCCGACTCGCTGTGGCGCACGGCGAGCATGCTGTCGACGATGGAGGCGCCGCCATGAGCGCCGATGACGAGCAGATAACGCGGCGGTATGCCCGCCGCGCGGCCGCGGGATGAGAGGAGGCTGGAGACGCCGAGCGCCCCGCCTGCCGCGACACCCCACTGGAGGAGCTGTCGCCGACCGATCTTGGATTGAGCTGATTTCATGGCGTTCCTCAGTAGAAAAGAAACTCGGTGCTCGTCACGACGGCGAGGCAGGACAGCGTCGCCCAGCCCGTCTCCGCCTCGGCGACGTCGGGCCCCTCCCCGAGGGCCTGCGCATAAAGCGACTCGAAGCCGTCGCGCTCACGCGCCGCCGGCGGCCGCCCGAGCGCGGAGGCATAGAGCGCATCGAGGCTCGCCGCGCGGCCCTGAGAGGTCGCCACGTCGCGCCAAATCAGAGGATTTGCCTCGCCTCCGGCCATATCCCGCTCAGCGCGTCGACGGCAGGCTTGAAGGGCCATGCGCTCGACGATGAGCGTCGTGCTCAGCCCGGTCGTGGGGGACGATTTGAAGATCTGGTTCCGATATGGGTCGAGGCCGCCGAGCGCCACCGTGTGCACGCTCTCCGAGCAGGACATCGTGCCGAACTCGTTGCACACCTCCTCCGGGTCGAGCTGGAGCAGCTGCGCCAGGTCGTTGCGCAGGCGCGTCCCGCCCTTGAAGTGCACGCGGGCGTGCCGTGAAGCGTGTTGCGTCGCGGGAGCCGGCTCGCGCTCGGGGTCGTCGCCGGCGCACGACGCGGCAGAGACGGCGAAGACGAGCGAGAGCGACCGCGCCGCGGCGAGGAAGAGCGTCGAAAGATCACGGTGCACCGAAGGCCTCCGTGCGAACGAGGTCGCGCAACATGGGTTCGATCGCGTAGGCGTGCTCGGTCCGGAATGCCTGGACCAGCGTGTCGAACGTGGCGAGCTCCGCGCCGGACGGCTCGGCGTGGAAGAACACCTGCCAGTAGTCGGAGACGCGGGAGCTCGCGAACTCCTGGCTGCTCGCCGCGAGCTCGGCCCACTCAGTCAGCGAGCTCACGGGTCTCCCGAGCAGCACCCCTGCCTCTGGCATCGCGCTGACGCCCGGGAGCGAGGCCTCATAGGAGTCCTCGAGTCGGGTCGGCAGGTAACGGCCTTTTTCGTCCAAATTGGTGACGGTCACGCCGTCGTAGCGGCTGAACGGATAGCTGAGCGGATCGAGGGTCGAGTGGCAGCCGGCGCAGGTCGGGGCGGCGACGCCCTTGTAGTCGTAGTCGGCGGGCTCGCCGGGCACGGGCTTTAGGCCTTCGCCCAGCGCGATATCGAGGCCGAGGTAGGCTCGGTAGGCCTGGGCGGCGGCGGTGCGCGGCAGCGCCGTGAACATGTTGTTGAACAGCAGAAACCAACGTGTGGTCAGCATGCCGGCGCGGCGCTCGGTCGGCATTTTCTGCCTGCTCGGGAGCTCGTCGACCGGCTTGTACACGGAGCGCCCGTCGACGATCAAACGCTGGACATAGTAACGGGCATTCAGCAGATCACGGCTGTCGTGGCCATCGATCTGCGTATAGACGAAGAGGGCATAATCGGGGAAGTAGTCGAAGTCCTCTTCGCTGGTGTAGTGGCCGTCGGTGTTCTCTTCTGGCTCAGCGACGAAGATGGTGGGCCGGATCTTGGCGTGAGCGATGTTCCACACCACGCCGTCGCGCCCTCGCCAGAACTCGCTTTGCATGCAGGTGGTCAGCGCGTCCGCGACGGCATCCGGCTGCAGCTCGATCGGGGTGTCGGCCATGGCCGCGAGCTCCGCGGGCGTCGGCGATCGACCGCACGCCTCGAGCGTGACCTTGCGCAGCGCATACCGGCCGTCATAGCGGCACACGTCATAGGTCGTCGAGAGCTCCGCGGGCCCGCAGGTCGTCTCGCTCGCCGGGGCGCTGGCCGCGTCTCCCGGTAACGTACCCGCCGTGATCTCGTCGCTGTTGGACACGCCGTCCTTGTCCGAGTCGCGATGCTCCACGGCAGCGAGCGCCCCGGGCAACGCGGCCGCGAACGTCTCGTCCGACGTCGACGACCTCGAGAAGGCCGACCGCACATCGTCGCCATAAGCGTTCCAGGCGACAGGCGACTCAGTGCGGGTATGGCACAAGGAGCAATCGACACGGCTGGCCGCGCAGAGCCGGGCGTTGGAATAACTCTCGCAGAACAGTTGAATCGCTGGAGGCCGGGCGGACGCGTCACCGATGCTGAGCAGCGCGGTGAGCACGACCGCCGTGGCGACCAGGCTCGGATGGCTAGGTCTCATGCGCTGAAGGTTGGCTCGCTGGGAACACCGTGCCAGGACGCCAGACGTCAAAATGCGGACCGAACGCGCCAGTCGGTCGGGAGCCGCCGACGCGCGCTCGCCTCGAGGCGCTCCAGAGCGGTTTTGCCCCGCCTCTGCTACATGCGTCCCAGAGCGGCGCTCACGAGCCGGTGTCCTCGGGATCGTGCCGCAGGAGCTCCGAGGGCGTCCGGCCGGTTCGCCGCTTCAACGCGCGGCGGAGAGAGCGCACGTCCGAGAAGCCGACGCGCTCGGCGACCTCCTTGGGGCAGCCGTCGGCGCGCTGGAGGAGCGCGATGGCCCACTCGCAGCGGACCTCATCGAGGAGGGTGGTGAACTGGACGCCAGCCTCGGCGAGGCGCCGCTGCAACGTGCGGTTCGTCGTCTTGAAGCTGCGCGCCACGTGGCCGATCGACGGCCTCTCGCCCTGCTCGAGCGCGTCGCGCAGGCATCGCCGGACCGCGCCAGCGAGATCGACTCCTCCCGTCGCCTCGAGCAGCGCATCCACATGGCCGCGCATGTACGCCGCCAGGGCTGGATCCGCGTTGCAGTGCGGGAGATCGAGCGCGTACGCCGGGAGGACGAGCTCGGTCGTTGGCGCTCGGAAGCGCAGGTCGGTCGTCCCGAAGAGCGCTGTGTGCTCGGTGACGTCGACGGGCGCCGCGTGGCGGAAGCTCACCCAGCGGGCCTTGATCTGCGCGCCCGTGAAGCGGCGCAGCGTCAGGAGGCCGGCAGTGAGGATCGTCTCGGCGAAATGGCGTAGCCACGCCGGCTCCGGCGGCTCGGGGCCGACGCGGATGTGGAGCAGGCCGTTCTCGTCCACGTAAAACGTGGTCGTCGACCGCTTCGGGTTGAAGCGGTGAAGATAGTCGGTGCAGATCTCGAGCGCCTCGCGGACGTTCGTGAGGCTCATGCCGAGGACGCCGAGGATGCCAGTGCTCGGGCTCGCCTCGAGCGCGAGGTGGAGGCCGAGGTTGTCGTCGTCGCTGGCGGCGCAGATCTCCTCGACGAGCGCGAAGGCGCCGTCCTGCGGGACGCGGGCCGTGATGCTGTCGACCGCGGCGCGACTGACGCCGTGGCGCGTGCACAGGTCGACGAGCGCGTCCTCGGACCAGCCGGTGCGCAAGGCGTACCGCACGAAGGGGGCGAGTCGGATCGCGTTGATGGTCCCCACGGGGTGCAGCGGGGCGCCGCGCCTGGCTGCCCGCGCATGGACGTCGATGGACGTCGCGCGGGCCCCTGGAGCCGAATCGCTCGACCCGCGCGGTCTCTCCATGGGCTCTCGGACGGCGTGTCGCAAACTGTTCGAAGAGTGGCGCATCGGGGCCTTCGAGGGTGCCACAGGGCTGTCCAGGGAGCAAAGCGCCGCACATTCCTGCAACGGGCGCAAACCCCGAAGAGGGTCGCAATCCTGAAACCGCCATGGATGTGTGCCATGGTGCGCAGAGAGCAGCAAACCGACGGAGACCATCACGAGAGAGTTTTGAACGGCGAGCTTCGACCCGGGCACGACGTGGGAGGCCACCTTGAGATCCGTGTATTTTGCACAAATTTTCTTGACGCTCCGGAAGGAACGACTATATGCATAGTACACACATCCAAAACGCAGTCGAACAAAACGTGGCTCCTTGCCAAGCGCCCGGACCCTCCGCTCGTGAAGGATCCGGCTGCCCGGAGGTCTCATGCCTGCCTCACTACGTTCGCGTTCCATCGCCCGAGTCTCGCTGTCCGCCCTCACCCTCGCCCTCGCCCTGCCGGCCGCCGCCTCGTTCACCGGCTGCTCCGGGGGCGACGAGCCCACGGAGCCCCAGGCTGCCGGGAGTAGCCCCACGTTCCACAAAGACGTCGAGCCCATCCTGCAGAAGAGCTGCATGGGCTGCCACTCCGCGGGCAATATCGCGCCCTTCAGCCTCACCGCGTACGACGAAGCCAAGGCTGTCGCGGCGCTCATGGTCCAGACGACCAAGGCGGGCACGATGCCGCCCTTCGCCGTGCGTGACACGGACGAGTGCTCGACCCGTCACGCGTGGAAGGGCGACATCCGCCTCTCCGACGAGGAGATCGGCACGCTGGAGGCCTGGAGCAAGGCCGGCACCCCCAAGGGTGATCCGAAGGACGCGCCCGCCCCGTTCGTGCCGGGGAGCCCCGACCTGCCGGGCATGACCCTCGAGGTTCATCCGAACGAGCCCTACGTCACCGCCGGTGAGCAGGACGAGTTCCGCTGCTTCGTCATCGATCCCGGGCTCACCGAGGACCAGTACCTGAATGGTCTACAGATGGTGCCCGGCAACCACAAGGTCGTTCACCATGGGGTAATCGCCATCGATCCGGAGGGGAGGTCCGCGAGCCTGGCCGGCCCCGACGGGAGCTTTCCGTGTGGCGCCGGCGAGATCCCGAACGGCGCGGAGATTGGATCGCTCGAGTTGCTCACAGCCTGGGCTCCCGGCGCCGACCCGGTCGATCTGCCCGAGGGGGTGGGTCAGCTGATCCCGAAGGGGTCGCTCATCATGATGCAGATCCACTACCACCCCGCCGGCACGACGGCCGACCCGGACCTGACGCGCATCCAGCTCAGGCTCACCAAAGAGAAGCCGAAGTACGGCTTCCTGTACCACCTGATCGGCAACTTCGATTTACCGGTCGGCGAGCTTGGCTTCGGGCTGCTACCGGGCCCGGGCGACAAGAACGGCGTCGAGTTCCTGATCCCCGCGGACAGCAAGAACCACGTGGAGACGGAGCAGCTCACGATCCCGGCCCCGGACTCGCCCGGATCGCAACAGATGCCGTTCCCGCCGGGCACGCGCATCTATGGCGAGTTTCTGCACATGCACTACCTGGGCTTCGACGAGAAGGTGACGGTCACGCGGGCGAACGGCTCACCCGATCAACCCAAGGAGGAGTGCCTGGCGCACGCGCCGAAGTGGGAGTTCGGCTGGCAGCGCTCGTACTCGTACGACGCGCCCATCGAGACGCTCCCGACGCTCGAGCCGGGCGATGTGCTCCAGATCCGGTGCACGTACAATAACTCGACCGATAACCCGTACGTGGTCAAGGCGCTCAAGGAGGCGAACATGAACGCGACGATCGACGTGGCCTACGGCGAGGGGAATACGTTCGACGAGATGTGCGTCGCCGGGCTCTCGCTCGTGTACCCGATGCCCTGACGGGAGCGGAGGCGGGAGGGGGGTCCCCGCGCTCACTCGCTCAGCAACGGAGCGAGCCAGGGCACGACCGGCGGATCGCCCTGGACCTCGGCCTTCCATTGCTCGTCGGTGAGGCGCTCCAGGCCCTCTCCGAGGACTTCGTGGTAGGCGGAGACGACGCCCGCGTACGCGCGGGGACCCTGTAGCGATCTCTCCCCGGCGGGCGTCGAGGAGCTGCCGGGCGTGCGGGCGGCCAGGCGGCGGGTGACGGGTCCGCCCCCCGGCGTGCCCTTGCTCACCTCTCCGGTGAGGCCCCCGCCGGAGAAAGCGTCGTCGCTCAGCCTGCTTTCGGGCCGACCGGCTACAGGACGGACATGGGAACCGTGGCGCCACGACCAGCGAGCCGCCGGCTCCGGCTCGTCCCCGCTCCGGACACCGAGCCCGCCGCGCCGGCGCCGGCGCCGGCGCCGGTCAACGACGAGGAGCTCCTGCTCGCCTTCCACCGGGGCGAGCGAGGGATCGGCCTGCGCCTGTACGAGCACCTTCTTCCGGTGGTCGATCGGACCCTGTACCGGATCCTGGGGTGCCGGGAGCAGGACCACGCCGACCTCGTGCAGGGCGCGTTCGAGCAGATCGTGAGCACGCTCGCCAGGCGTCGCTTCGCGGGCGAGTGCAGCCTGGCCGGGTGGGCCTCCGTCATCGCCTGCCACGTCGGGCTGAGCGCGCTGCGCGCCCGCCGGCGGGAGCGCAAGGTCATCGACCGGAGCCCGGGGCCCGAGGTCGCGCCCGAGCCGCCCGCGAGGAGCGCCGATCCCGAGCGGGAGCTCCGCGCCCAGCGCGACCTCGAGGCCCTGCGCCGGCACCTCGCGGCCATGGATCGCGACCGCGCCGCCGCGCTCCTGCTCCACGCGATGGGCTACTCGCTCCAGGAGATCGCGGCCCTGACCGGCGCCTCCGTGGCCGCGGCCCAGTCCAGGCTGTCGCGAGGCCGCCGGGAGCTCCAGGCGCGCTTCGAGCCCGACACGACGGCGCGACCCGACCCCGCTCGACCGGAGAAGCTGCGATGAAACATGACGACGTTGACCGTGCCGCGGAGGATCACGCCGCGGCGCCCGAGGTGGAGGTGTCCCTGCGGGCGCTGGTCGAGCAGCCGGTGCCGCCCTTGCCGAGACCCCAGGCGGAGCGGCTCCAGCAGCGGATCACCTGCCGCATCGACCAGCTCGCCGCGGAGGCCGCGGCGGGGCGCGCCCGCGCCGCCCGGCGGAGGCGCCTGCTCGGCGCCGCGGCCGCGCTCGCCGCCGCGCTGGCCGCGGTCGTCGTCGGCGCGGCCGTCGTGTTCCCGACGCGCCCCCAGGCCCCCGCGGCCGCGCAGGTGACCGCGCTGGAGGGCCCGGTCGAGATCACCTCCGGCGGCGCGACGCGCTCGTCGCCGTCGCTCGCCCTGGTGCCCCTCGCGAGCGGCGACGAGCTGCGGACCGGCGAGCAAGCGACGGCGCGGGCGTCGCTCGCGACGGGCGCGACGGTCGAGGTCGGGCCGTCGACCCGCGTGCGGTTCACGCCGGCGGCCTCCGGGCAGGGCCGCTTCGACGACATCGTCGCCCTCGAGCGCGGCCGGGTCTCCGTCGAGGTGCCGCCGCTCGCGCCGGGCGTCACGTTGTCGGTCCACACGCCGGAGACGGTCGTCACGGTCCACGGCACGCGCTTCTCGGTCGAGCGGCTGGTCGGCCCGGCGGGCGATCCGGAGCAGACCCGCGTCTCGGTCGTGGAGGGGCGGGTCGCCGTGCGCCACGGCGAGGTCGAGCGCCTCCTGGGCGGGGGCGACACGTGGTCGTCCCGCGACGAGCCGCGCCGGGGCGACCCGCCCGCCGGCGACGCGGCGGGCGACCCGCAGGCCCCCCCGCACGAGGCCGCCCCACGCGGCGCCGAGCAGGGTGAGCCCGCCCGCGACGAGGCGGCGGCGGGCGCGGCGAGCGCCCCGCGCGACCCGCCCGGGGCCCCGGCGCGCGCCTCGTTGTCCGCGCAGAACGAGCTGCTCCAGGGCGCGATGGAAGCGCGACGGCGGGGGCAGCCCAGGCAGGCGCTCGAGCGGCTCGACCGCCTCCTCGGCCGCTACCCGGGCTCGCCGCTCGCCGAGCTCGCCCGGGTGGAGCGGCTCCGGGCCCTCGAGATGCTCGGCGACAAGGACCGGGCAGCGTCGGAGGCGCGCCGGTACCTCAAGGACTATCCGCAGGGCTTCGGGCGCGACGAAGCCGCGGCCGCGTCCCGCGCCGGCGGCGCCCGGCCGTGAGCGCCGCGTGACCCCCGCCGCCGATCGCTGACGATTCCTGCCTGCTCCTTTCGCCTCCGGCTACTTCCCTCTCATCGAGGCGGATCGTCGCGCCGGCGGTCGACGTCGCGTTTTGCGCGTCGCCGGACGCGATCTCGGCCGCGCTCGCCCTTAAGCATGGAGGATGGTTATGCGTTCTATTCTTTCGACAGGAACGGTGTGTGGTGGGTTGTTCTTTCTCACGGTCGTCGGACTGGCCTGCACCACGGAGGGCACCGGCGGCGGGGTCGACCCGGGCGGCGCGGCGGGAGAGTGCGACCCCTCGGCCGAGAGCGGCGGCGGGCCTGCCCCGAGCTTCCCCGGGTCCGGCATGTCGGGCGCGGGTGATCCGATCACCGCGGCCCTCGATCCGGGCTCGTGTGGCGCCGCCAGACTGGGCGTGGTGGTGGACGGCACCACCGAGGTCGACTGCTATTACACGAACAACGACCAGACCACCCCGATGGCCTTCGTCGAGCGCGTCGTCGAGATCGCCGAGGGCGACGAGCTCGTGCACGTACGGCTGACGCTCAACCCCGCGTTCGTCGACAACAGCTATGGTGAGACGGCCATCGGCTGGGGCGGCGACGCGGATCAGGACCCCGGCGGCCCCGACCCCGGCGGCCCGGGCCCCGGCGGCGGGCCGAAGCCGAAGGGGCACGGCGGGCACACGTTCAAGGACCTCGTGGGCAGCGACAAGGCCGAGTTCCAGATCACGGACGGCACGGGAGAGCTCGTGCTCGACTTCTACGTGGACTACGTCTCGGTCGACGACGCGAAGCCCTCCGGCTACGGATCGCTCGGCGTGCTCGGCGGCGAGGGCAAGATGCTCGTCGGCGACGCGGGCGCCATCGTCGCGGCGACCACGTCGATCGACCGCGATCTCAACGCTTGCGGATACGGCGCGTACACCGTCGACTCTCCGGCGACCGACGAGAGTTATACCCCGAGCGACGAGGCGCCGAACTGGGACTACCGCGTGGTCTACGACGTCTGGCTGCGCGCCTCGGCCTTCGGCGACGCGGGCTTCGGCGACGCGGTCATCAGCTACGTCCACGCGTCCCCGAGCAAATACCCCTCGGACACGGTCGTCGTGACGCCGGGCCCCTGTCCTCCGACGCCGTGCGAGGACGAGGATCCGCCGGGCGGCGAGGGCGGCGAGGGCGGCGCGGCGCCGGGCGGAGACCCTGGCGGCGATCCCGGCGGAGAGCCGACCTGCCGCGATCAGGGCGGGGAGTGCCAGGTGAACGCGGACTGCTGCTCGTACAGCGACTATTGCCTGGACGGCACCTGCCAGCCGATCGAGGTCCCGCGGTGAGCAGGGTTTGACGGGCCGGGGCAGGCCGGGGAGCAGCTCCGGCTCTCCCTTGCCGGGCGCGCGCGCATCCAGGACGGGAACCTCGGCGAGGGCCACCTCGGACCGAGCGCTGCGGCGCGCCTCATGGAGCCCTGTAGCCCTGGGCGGGGTCGCGGAGGGCGCCGCAGATCCCGCCGAGCGCCTCCCCGGTCGCCGGCGACCAGCCCAGGCCGCGCAACCTGGTCGCGTCGAGGGCGGCGTCCATGGCCAGAAAGCCGGCCAAGGGCCCGTGGGCGGCTCGAGCTTCATCGAGGCTCCATGCGGTCACGGGCACCCCGGCGGCATCGCCGATCGCGGAGAAGAGGTCCGCCATGGGCACGGGCGACGCCTCGGCGGCATGGAAGACGCCCGTCGCGTCCGACTCCAGCAGCATCGCGTAGGCCAGGGCGAGGTCCTGCACGTGGACGGTGGACCAGCGGTTCGCGCCGTCGTCGATATAACGCGCCACCCCCGCCGCGCGAGCGCCCTGCACCAGGCGCGCCACCGGGCCGTCGCCGTCGCCGTAGACGATGGGCGGCCGCACGACCAGGCCGCGGACGTGCGTCGCGCCGAGCACGCGCGACTCGGCCGCTGCCAGCCACTCGAGCGGCCCGCCGGGGCTCGCCGTGTCCTCCTCCGGCACGGGCACCCGCGAGGATCGCGCCCGCGGCGCCCCGGTGGTCGTGACGAAGACACCGCCGTTCATGGCCGAGAGCATCGCGGTGACCGCCGCTGCGTCCGTGGCCGCGCGATCCTCTCCCGTCGTCGCCGCGGTGTGCACCACGCCGTCGCCGGCCGCCGCCTCGCGCGCCAGCACGTCCAGCCGCGAGAGATCGCCCCGGATCGGCGCCGCCCCGCAGGCGCGCACCCTCGCTTCCGACACGTCGCTGCGCGCGAGCCCGCGCACGTGGTGCCCGCGGGCCAAGAGGGCGCGGGCGATAGCCGAGCCGATGAAGCCGCTCGCGCCGGTGATGAAGATATCCATGCCTGTCTCCTCGTGTGTTGACGCTCGGAACCTAACGAGCGCCCCGCGGGCTCTCCATGTGATAGAGTCCATCGCTCCTTTGTGATCGTCCAATGCCCGACGTCCTCACCGCGCTGCTTGGCCACGTGCGCATCGAGACCAGCCTCTTCGGCCGCATCGAGCTGGGCGCCCCGTGGGGGGCCCGCGTCGGCCGGCGAGAGCTCGTCTTGCTCCACCACCTGCTCGAGGGCGAGATGTGGCTGGAGCTGGACGGCCGGGAGATCCATGTAGGCCAGGGAGACCTGCTGCTGCTGCCGCACGGCGTCCCCCACTGCCTCCGGCACCGGCCGGGGGCCCCGGTCGAGGACGAGGAGCGCTGGATGGCTCCTCCTGCGCCGGGCGCGCAGGCGGTGCGGCGTCGGCTGGGCGGCGACGGCGCAACGACGGTGGTGCTCTGCGCCGCCATGCGCCTCGTAGGCGCCGGACGGTCGCTGCTCCTGCGGGCGCTGCCCTCGGTGGTGCTCCTCGACGGCGGCGCCGGTGAGCCGGTGCCCGGCCTCGGCCGGCTCCTCGACGGGATCCGCGACGAGGTGCGCGGCCGGCGTCCGGGCGCGCCGATCATGGCCGCCCGCTTCGTGGAGCTGCTCCTGCTGCAGGCCGTTCGTGCGGAGCTCGAGCGCCCCGCGCCTCCTGGCTCCTTCCGCGCCGCCCTCGCGGACGAGCGCATCGCGCGCGCCCTGGACGCGCTCTACCGGGCGCCGGAGCGCGCGTGGACCGTGGCCTCCCTCGCGCGGGAGGCCGGCATGAGCCGCTCGGCCTTCGCGCACGCCTTTCGCGAGCAGGTCGGGGAGAGCCCTCTCCGGCACCTGCTGCGCTGGCGTATGGATCTGGCGAAGGAGACGCTGCGAGGCCGTCCCGAGCTCGCGCTCGCCGAGGTGGCGTCGTCCGTCGGCTACGGGGACGAGGCCGCCTTCAGCGTCGCGTTTCGCCGGGAGGTGGGGGTCCCTCCGGGAGCCTATCGATCCGGGGGCGGCGAGCCGCGCCCCTGAGCGTCAGCGAGCCCGTCCTCGATCCCCATGACCGCGCCGCGCGGTCCTCTGCGGCTCAGCCCGTTTCTACGACGGCTCCAGCCTCCACAGCGTGGGCTCGAGCCTCCAGGAAAGGTGGGTATCTCGGCCGCCGGTTGCGCGGAGAGAACGGCGCGTGCGTGAAGAAGAATGACGGTCTCGGGTTGCGGGCGTGAGCTATGATGTCGAGATCCTGGGGTGCCCAGCGCACGAGGCGGACTGCGTGCGACGCTCGCGGATCGTCCCGCGCTAGGACACCGAACGGGTTGAAAACCCGAGAAAATGAACCACAGAGGCACAGAGGACACAGAGGAACAACAAAACAACTCTGTGCCCTCTGTGCCTCTGTGGTTCGAATCTTTTCATCCTCGGGCGTTTCAAGCTGATCGATGCTCTAGTCCCGCATCCGCGCGCGTGCGCGCACGGAAGACGACGCTCTACGAGGTCGTACGCGACAACGTGGAGACGCTTCACGGAGCCATCGACGACGGCGCCATCGCCATCCGTATACACCAGCACGCGAAGAAGGGGCTCGAAGCTCATCTCGACTGCGGGCTGCGCGGCGACCGTCGTGCAACGCACGTCCGGCGACCTGCGGATCAATCCACATCTTCACGTTGTCTTTCTCGACGAGGGGTACGCGTATTGACACACGGTGCGCGTGTGTTACATACCGACATCGAACAACGAAGCGCAGAGGGCCTGAACCCCTGAAGCACCGCGAACGTCTCTCGACTTTCTCGGTGAGACAGCGTCGCCTCGGGAGGTCTGGCCTGCCTTGTTTGAATAGGAGAAAAGCAATGACCAAACGCGATGCGATCTTCCCTGCCGGCCGGCAGGCGCTCTACGAGATCAACAAATATTCGGCGGCGATCCGCTCGGGCGACCTTCTGTTCGTCTCGGGCCAGGTCGGCAGCCGCGAGGACGGGTCGCCCGAGCCGGTCTTCGAAAAGCAGGTCCAGCTTGCCTTCGACAATCTAGCGGCAGTGCTGAAGGCCGCCGGTTGCACGTTCGACGACGTCGTCGACGTGACCACTTTCCACACCGACCCGGCCACGCAGTGGGAGACGTTTGCCGCCGTTCGACTGAAGGCGATCGGTGAAAAGCCCTACCCGAACTGGACCGCGGTAGGCGTGAACTGGCTGGCGGGCTTCGATTTTGAGATCAAGGTCATCGCCCGCATTCCTCAGTCCACCTGATCGACGGCACCACCAACACGGCGAATTTCGGCGAATGACAAAACGAACGACAACATGACCGAGCGTTTGATACACGTACAACCCATCGACGCGGACGCGGCAAGTGCGACCATGGACTCGATCCACGAGCCAGTGGTTCGGAACCTCGTCAGCGTTGCGTTCGGGAAGGCATGGGGGCGATTCGCGAGGTCTTTCACGTTGGCCGGCGAGGAGATTCCGCTCCGCCTGCCCGCGGAGTCGTTCGACATGGCCTTCTACGTCCGCGTGATGCGGGCGCTCTTTTCAAGACCACATTATATTCGCCGCATTCTAGCAGGAGAATCCGTTCCGCCGACCCCCATCGTGCGCACGCCAATGGCGCTGAACGAAGAGGCCGCAGAGCGCGTGCGGCAAGCCATATCTGATCCTATTTGCCGCAACCTGGTCACCGCCGCCCTCAACGAAGCGCGAAAGCGAATCGTCAAGGACGAGGCCGCCGTCGAGGCCGAGCTCCAGGCGCCGCCGTGCTTGCCGTTCGACATGGAGTTCTTCGCCACCGTCATGGAGGACTACTTCTCGTTACCATGGCTGGTCGAGCGGCTCCTGGACGGGCAGTCACCGGCGCAAGCCTCCGGGTGGGATGATGAGTGACCAGTCGGCGAGGCAGAGTCCGCCGCCGCACGGCGGCGTCGAGCATCTCGCGGGCGAGCTCGGCCTTCTGCAGGTAGCTCGCCTCCGGCCGCGGGCCTTCCATAACACGGCAGCCGTGCTCGCCTCGTCTCCTAGACTGTCCCGCTCAGCCACAAAATTCCAATCCTGCGGTTCCTCCGGGATGCGCCACAAAAAAAATGTGAGTGGACGCCTCGGAGTGGTGACCGAAAGCCAGCACCTCATCCCACATACCCATCGAGTTCTGGAAGCGGTGATCTCGGACGTTCCGTAGCGGCGCCTCAGCGGCCCCTCGGTCGTGGAGTGATCCGCGACCAGCTCACGCACGCCACGCTCCGGCAGCGTCGGCGCCGGCGTTTAGCTTTTTCTCGATCGGCTTGAAAGGTGAGTACTATAATGAGAGGCATTGCGTACGGGACCATGGCCCTGGTCGTAGCGGGAGCCCTGAGTGCGTGCAGCGGGTCCGGATCGGGCGATGACGGCTCCGGTGGCGCTCCGAATGCGGGCGGCACGTCGGGGCAGACGTCCGGCGGCGCGCCGGGGCAGACGTCCGGCGGCGCGCCGGGGACGACGTCCGGCGGCGCGCCGGGGACGACGTCCGGCGGCGCGTCGGGCGGTGGTGAACCCGGCACGGGCGGCACCGACAATCCAGGCGAGTCCATCTGCGGAGTGACGCCGGCCGCCGCGGCTGGCCACGTCACGCTGGAGAACCTGTGCCGCGGCGTGGTGGCCGTGCGCTCGGGCGAAGGCAACTTCATCAGCTGGCGGCTCATGGGCTACGAGGATCCCGAGATCGGGTTCAACGTCTACCGCGACGGCACCAAGGTGAACGACACGCCCATCACCGACTCGACCAACTACTTCGACTCGGGGGCCCCCGGAGGCGCGAAGTACACCGTCCGCGCCGTGATCGACGGCGTCGAGCACGGCGACTCGGCCAACACGCGTGACGGGGACCCGGGCACACCCACCTGGGAGCGAAACTATCTGACCATCCCGCTCAGGACGCCCGACGATTACGAAGCCGGTGACGCCTCTCCGGGCGATCTCGACGGCGACGGCGACTACGAGCTCGTGGTCAAGGAGCAGAACAACCCGCGCGATCCGTCGCAAGACGGCCGCACCGGCCAGCCCAAGCTCGCGGCCTACGACACCGACGGCACCTTCTTGTGGCGCATCGACCTGGGCATCAACATCCGCGAGAGCGAGCACACCACGCCCTTCGTCGTGTACGACCTCGACGGCGATGGTCGCGCCGAGATCGCCGTCAAGACCGCGCCCGGCACACGCGATGGCAAGGGAGCGTTCCTGCACACCGGCCCCGCGGCCGACGATGACGACTCGCGAGACTATCGCAACAGGGCGGGCAAGATCCTGAGCGGACCGGAATACCTCACGGTCTTCAGCGGCGTCGACGGCTCGGAGCTCGCGACCATCGAGTACCACGCCCCCATCACGAGCGGCAGCTTCGGCGACAACAACGGCAACCGCTCGGATCGCTACAACGCCACGCTGGCGTTCCTCGATGACTCGGGCGAGCCGAGCGTCGTCATGCAGCGGGGCTACTACGCCCGGACGACGTTCGGAGCGTACAACTACCGCGACGGCAGGCTGAGCCTACTGTGGAGCTTCGATTCGTCCGCGAGCGGCAACGGCGCCTACGCCGGCAAGGGCGTTCACAGCGTCATGGCGGCGGACACGGACGGCGACCTGAGGCAGGAGATCATCCCGGGTGGCGCGACGATCGGTCCCGACGGCAGGGGCAAGTGCGCCGTCAGCTTCTACGCACACGGCGACGCGATTCACGTCGCCGACCTGGTCCCCTCGCGCCCCGGGCTCGAGGTGTTTCAGCCGACCGAAGCTGACGGCGTGCCCTCGTACTTCCTTCGGGATGCGGAGACCTGCGAGGTCCTGTGGCGCGGCCCGAACAGCGACGGCGAGGGACCGGGCCGCGGCGCTGCCGACGACATCACCCCCGACAACCCCGGAGGTGAGGCCTGGACCAACACCGCCGGCCTGTTCAATGCCGAGAGCGGTCGCAACATCGGCTCCCGTCCCCGCGAGGTGAACTTCCTGGTCTGGTGGGACGGCGACGAGAGCCGCGAGCTGCTCAACGGCAACACCGTCGCGAACTTCGACGGCGAAGGTCGGGGCTTCACCGCGGAAGGCTGCACCTCGATCAACGGCAGCAAATCGGTGCCGACGCTCAGCGCGGATCTGTTCGGCGACTGGCGCGAGGAGGTCGTGTTCCTGTGCGGCAACAGCCTGCGCATCTACACCACCAATCACGTCACCGAACGCCGCATCTACACGCTGATGCACGATCCGCAGTACCGCGCCAACGTGTCGGCGCAAAACGCGACCTACAACCAGCCGCCGCACACCAGCTTCCACATCGGCGACGGGATGAGGGAGCCCCCCAGGCCCGACATCACGGTGCGGTGATGCCCGACGGGTGACGGAGGCCCGCCAGGCGCCGCCCCGAGCGCAGCGAGGCTCGGCGCACCGCCGGTACCAGCCGCTTGTCGGGCGGCGCGCCCTCGGCCGCTAATCTGAGTTTGGCCATGTCAGCACTCCTCGCCGGGGGTACGGGCCGAACCCCGAAATAGTAGAAGCTCGCTCGACCTCGCCCAGCCAACTCTCCTCGGCGTCGAGCGGGACGAAGACGCCTTCCAGCTCGGGCTGGGCACAGCAAACACCGCATGTCTGATTCGTATACAGAACCCCACTCGCATGTTTAATGATGAGCCCCAGCCCTGCGTCGTATAGTCGGATGAGCGCCGCCATCTCGTCGCATTTGTAATTTCCCCCACAAAAAGTCTCACGGATCGGCTCTGCGCCGCAAGGGCCAACCGCTGTCCATCGCCCGGACAAGCGTGGGATCGGGCTCCTCAAGCAGCTGGTGGGGTGAGGGCGGCGCCCCCGGGGGAAAATCGACACCGGGCAGTTCCGGAACTTGACATTTCCGAAACTATCCGGTATCGATATCTTTCATCAAGGATGACTGCATGACACAGAACGACGACGAGGCCGTCCCCGTCGAGGCTGCGCAGCCAGGGCGCAAGCGAGACCCCTCTCGCGATGCGAAGATCCTCGACGCCACGCTCGAGGTCCTCGCCGAGGTGGGCGCTGCGGGCCTGACCATGGACATCGTGGCCGCGCGAGCCGGAGCCGGGAAGGCGACGATCTATCGCCGCTGGGCGTCGAAGACCGAGCTGGTCATCGACGCCGTCGCGCACATGAAGCGCAATCAGGTCGATCTCGAGCGTCTGCCCGACACGGGCACGCTCCGCGGAGACCTGCTCGGCCTGTTCAAGCCGCAGTCGATCGAAGAAGGCGAGCGCAAGCTCAAGATCATGACCGGGCTCGCCTCGCTGCTCTCGCAGGACGAGGCGCTCGCCGAGGCAGCAAACGCCGCCGTGGTCCAGCCATGGGCCGAAGCGCACTTCGCGCTGATGCGGCGCGCGGTCGAGCGCGGCGAGATCTCGGCGTCCGCCGACATCGGCACGTTGTCCCAGGTCATCCCGTCGATGGCCGCCTACCGCACGCTGGTTCAACGCAAGCCGATCGACCTGGCCTTCCTCGTGTCGATGGTCGACGGAGTCATCGTGCCGGCCCTCCGGCGTCAACCCTCGGAGGTACCACCAGTTTCCACAGGTCACAGACCTGTTCACACCCCCTCACGGGCCGACGAATCCCCGTCGCCCCGGAGAGCCGCGAGCGTGCGGCGACGCTCGAAAGCCTGAACCTGCATCGAGAGAGAGTCATGACCGTAAGTGTTACCAACCACCTCAACTTCCGTGGAGATGCTCGTGCGGCGCTGGAGTTCTACCAGTCGGTCTTCGGCGGCGACATCACCGTCGTCACCTACAAGGACGCCCAGAACGTCCAGGATCCGTCGGAGGCGGGTCAGGTGATGTGGGGCCAGGTCGCCGCAAAGAACGGCTTCCGCGTGATGGCTTACGATGTGCCTTCCCGGATGCCGTGGGACGAAGGCAAGAACGCGTTCTTCGTCTCGGTCCGCGGCGACTCGGCCAGCGAGATCACCGCGCTCTGGGAGAAGCTGTCCGCTGGCGCGACCATCACACAGCCGCTCGCGCCGTCGGGGTGGACGCCCCTCTACGGAATGCTCAAGGACCGCTTCGGCGTCACGTGGGTCCTGGATGTCGCTACGGAGTACAAGGCGCCCTGATCCATCGAAGGAACGCGCGCGGAGCCGCCAGGCGAGAGGTCCTTCCGTGGGCCGCGGCGGCTCGGGCGGGCGCGTCTGCCGCTGCCCGAGCCGCCGCGTCGGCGGGGCGCGAGGTCAGAATTGCGTGAAGAAGTTCCAGATGGCCGAGCTCGCGAAGCTCGGCTGCTGGTGGTCACCGGCAAACTCGCAGCGGTGCACCGGGTATCCCTCCCGGCACCCTTGATAGGCGACGCACGAGCCGGGGCCTACGGCGCTCGTCTCGGTGCTGCAGCCGTTCTTGCGCACGAAGACGTCGAGCGCCGCCCTTCCGGCCGAGGCGGGGACGACGCTGTCGGACAGGCCGTGCGACATCCAGACGGCGACGGGCTGGGTATTGGACTGGTTGCAGCCGCTGTAGAGGGCGCCGGACATCGGCGCGATGGCCCGGAAGACGTCGGGCATATCACAGCCGAGCGCGTTCGACATCATCCCCCCGAAGCTCCACCCGGTCGAGAAGACGCGGCTCGTGTCGACGCACAGGTTGGCTTTGAGGGAGTCGACCATGGCGCGGGCGAAGGCGATGTCGCGCCCGCCCGTGTTGGCCCAGCCGTTGTCGATGCCGTTCGGCGAGACGAAGATGGCGCTGCCGTTCGCCAGCGCCTTGAGCCCATAGTACCCGTTGTTCACGACGTCGCTCGCCGATCCGCCGCGCCAGTGCCAGCCGAACACCAGCCGATACGCCCTGTTCGGGTCGTAGTTCGCCGGAATGTCGAGCACGTACTGGCGCGAGGTGCCGTTGACGTTGATGGTGCGGTTGCCGCTGGCGAGGGAGGTGGGAATGCCGCAGCCGGCGCTGCGCGTGCCGACGGAGCCGCCGCCACCGGAGCCGCCGCCGCCACCGGCGCCGCCGGTGCCGCCGGTGCCGCCCGTGCCGCCCGTGCCGCCCCCGCCGCCGGTGCCGCCGGTTCCCGAGCCCACGGGCGTGAGTCGGAATTGCTGATTGGTGCCGCCGTTCGACGCCCATTGAATCACGGCGGTGCCGTCCGCGGTGCCGCGGCCGTAGACGTCCAGGGACTTGCCGCTGTGGCGCGCGGTGACGCGCACGACGCCGCTGGCGACGTCCGTGAACGACCACTGCTGGTTTTCCCCGGTCCAGCAGGAGTATTGCTGGATGGCCGCGCCGTCGCTGGTGGAGGCGCCCGCGACGTCCATGCAACGGTTGCTGTTCACGTTGCGGATGCGATAGTAGCCGCCGCCGGCCGATTCCATGCGGAACTGTTGCCGCGTCGAGCCGTTGCAGGTGGCGATCTGCATGGCCGCTGCATCAGCGGTGCTGCCTCCAGCCGCCTGCACGCATTTTCCACTCTGGACGCCGACGATCGTGTAGACCGCGCTCGTATCGATCGTGATGGCGCCCGCGAGCGAGCCTTCCTCCTCGATCTCGGCGTCGTACGCCCCCTCGGGGCCGATGACGCACGACACGGCGAGGATGCCCGTCACCGCCGCAAACAAGCTCTGCTTGGTTCCGAATCTCATCTTGTCCTCCTCGTCCTGTTAAATAAGTGAAACTGGAATCTCCTCACTGATCAACGCTTCCCCTGCGTAGGTCGGGGTCGCTCGCCGCGCGCTCAAGGCTCCCGAACGGGCCGCCGCGCTGGCCATTCAGGGCAGATTGGCAGAAGAGACATTCCAGGTTCTGTCGGTGCAGAAGCGGCAGCTCGGGCCGACGAGCATCCCCTTGCCGGTGGCCGATTCGTCGCCCTTGAGCCACCAGTTGAGCCACGCCAGGTTGACCTGAGTGAACTCGCCGCCGTTCCGGGCCCACAGATCGCCCCCATGATCCGCGCCGACCTTGGCGAACATCATGACCGGAACATCACCCAAGGCGGCGATGTTCTGGAAGTCTCTCGCGCCGTTCGCGTTCGCGCCCAGGCTATCCGCGGTGCCGGTGACGATCAACACGGGTGTGTGAATCGAGTTGTAGAACGCCTGATTCGCCGAGAAAGAGCCGCTGCTCGTGTGCCCCCATGTCGTTATTCTGGGATCCGCGGCAGTCCCCGCCGCCATCAAGCCACCGCAGGAGAAGCCGTTCGCGGCGACCTTCGTGGTCTCGATATGATGGTAGTAGGCGCTGCAAGGCTTCTCGTTCTCGGCGATCACCCAGTCGACGTAGGCGAGCAGCACGTCGCCTCCGCCCCCGAGGGCGCGGTTGGGCGCGCTGTTCTGCGGTGTCCCGTCCGCCACCACGAAGTAGCCATGCGAGGCAATTTCGGCCATGGCCGCTTGATTCGCGAGCCCGTCTCGCGAGCATCCGCCCTGCCCCCAGACGAAGATCGGATACTTGGCGTCTCCGCTGAGATCCGCCGGACGGAAGATAGTGCCCTGGTTGATGCCCGGGTCTGAATTCGTCTCGACGACCACCTGATGAGGGCCGCTCCCCGACACGTTTCGACCAGCCGGTCGTGACGCGGTGCACGTGCCGCCGGTGCCGCCCGTGCCGCCGGTGCCGCCCGTGCCGCCCGTGCCGCCCGTGCCACCGGTGCCGCCGGTGCCGCCGCTGCCGCCGGTGCCGCCCCCGCCGCCGGTGCCGCCGGTTCCCGAGCCCACGGGCGTGAGTCGGAATTGCTGATTGGTGCCGCCGTTCGACGCCCATTGGATCACGGCGGTGCCGTCCGCGGTGCCGCGGCCGTAGACGTCCAGGGACTTGCCGCTGTGGCGCGCGGTGAGGCGCACGACGCCGCTGGCGACGTCCGTGAACGACCACTGCTGGTTTTCCCCGGTCCAGCAGGAGTATTGCTGGATGGCCGCGCCGTCGCTGGTGGAGGCGCCCGCGACGTCCATGCAACGGTTGCTGCTCACGTTGCGGATGCGATAGTAGCCGCCGCCTGCCGACTCCATGCGGAACTGTTGCCGCGTCGAGCCGTTACAGGTGGCGATCTGCATGGCCGCTGCATCAGCGGTGCTGCCTCCAGCCACCTGCACGCATTTTCCACTCTGGACGCCGACGATCGTGTAGACCGCGCTCGTATCGATCGTGATGGCGCCCGCGAGCGAGCCTTCCTCCTCGATCTCGGCGTCGTGCGCCCCCTCGGGGCCGATGACGCACGACACGGCGAGGATGCCCGCCGCCGCCGCGAACAAGCCGTGCTTGGTTCCGAATCTCATCTGATTCTCCTCGTCCTATCAAGTAAGTGAAACTGGAATCTTCTCACTGCTCGACGCTGCCCTTGCGCGGGTCGAGGTCGCTCGCCGCGCGCTCAAGGCTCCCGAGCCAGCCGCCGCGCTGGCCATTGTCGCTGCGGATGAATAGCGAGACGCGCAGACTGGATAAGTTCATTCTGCGTGCGCAAGGCAACACGCTGAGGTTATTTACTGCTCCGGGCTGGCATATCCGTCAAGCCGATTATGCATGCGCCGCTTGAAGCCGACATGGCCCCGCGACCCGGCGCCATCTGCGCCGGCATGCTGCGTATTCCGGGCCGATCTGACGGCCGATTCCGAGCGCGCGCGACGGCCCGTTCCGAGGGGCCGTGATGCCGCGCCCGGTACGAGCGTGACAGAGCGTCGGTCACCCGCACAGGAGACGGGCCCAGATCGGCGTTTTCGGCGCGCAAGCGCACTCCTGTGCGCTGAGCACCGAAAACGTCGAGGTGGGCCCGTATCCGACGCGGGTGCCCGACGCTCTAGCGAACCGCCTGCAGCAGGCCGAGGCGATACGGGAGCTGCGAGTATTCGCCGCCCGAGCTCGGGTTGCGTCCTTGATACAGGAACTGGAGGTTGCAGGTGTCGATCGTCGCGGTCTCGTCGTTGCCGTCGCGCACCAGCTCGCCGTGGCTGACGTCGTCGCTCCAGTCCGCCACGCCCGGCGCGTAGGTGACGTTGTTCTGGCCTGCGAACGGCGCGCTCCAGGTATGCGCGAGCGGGGTCCACGTGCCGTCGAGGCGATCCGCGGTGAATGAGCGATAGAACCTGGCGCCCGTCGGGCCGATGGCCTCGATCAAGGTCAAGTACTTGTTCATACCCTTGATCTTGTACGTGGAGCTCCCCTCGAACAGATTGTTACGATTCGAGTCCTGAAGGGCGATCGAGATCGGGCCGAACCCGCTCGGGAAGTTCTGCACGGTGGTCTGGCTGCGGTACATCTTGCCGTCGTCGCCCGTGAAGAAGAGGTAACAGTTGGCGCTGTCGCAGATCACCCAGTAGTCGATGGGCAGGCTGGGAAGGCCAGCGGGCGTGGACGCGAAGAAGTTCTGGGGTCTGGTCCAGGTCTCCGGGCGGCTCGGGTCGGTGGTCGTGGAGAACTGCGGCGGCTGCGATTGATAGATGAGGTACCACTTGTTCTGAGGCCTGAAGAAGAACATCTGCGGCGCGCACCGGTAGCCGCTGAAGCCAGGCGTCCGATCCATGTAGTAGTGCGGCGCGGACGAAGCCTGGGACCAATCGGTGAAGTTCAGGTAAGTCATCTGCCAGTTCCCGGCGGTATTCGCCGTGGTGGCATAGATGTGCCATCGATCGTTGAAGAACGAGACCGTCGGATCCTTGACGGAGACGATATTGTGAGTCGCGTCCGACTTCGGGCTCACCAGCATGCCGCTCGACTGCCAGCGGAAGGAGGTGGGCAAGCCGCAGCTCTCGCCGCCCCCGCTGCCCCCGCCGCCCCCGCTGCCCCCGCTGCCCCCGCTGCCACCGCCGCCACCGCTGCCCCCGGTTCCCGAGCTCACGGGCGTGATTCGGAACTGCTGATTGGTCCCGTTGTTCCACGTCCATTGGGCCAGGGCGGTGCCGTCCGCGGTGCCGCGGCCGAAGACGTCCAGGGCCTTGCCGCTGTGGCGCGCCGTGAGGCGCACGACGCCGGCGGCGACGTCCGAGAACGACCACTGCTGGTTTTCCCCGCTCCAGCAGGAGTATTGCTGGAGGCGGGCGCCGTCGGTGGTGGAGGCGCCCGCGACGTCGAAGCAACGGTTGCTGCCCACGTTGCGGATGCGATAATAGCCGCCGCCCGCCGACTCCATGCGGAACTGCTGCCGCGTCGAGCCGTTGCACGTGGCGATCTGCACGGCCGCTCCGTCGGCGGTGCTGCCTCCAGCCACCTCGACGCATTTTCCACTCTGGACGCCGACGATCGTGTAGGTCGCCGAGGTATCGATGGTGACGCTCTCGGCGGATTCTTCGGACACGTCGCCGGCCTCATCGAGCGGCTCGGCGGAGATGCACGCCGTCGTGGCGGCGAACATCGTGACCAGCGGCCATCGTCCAAATCGATTCTTCATCATTATCCCCTCTTCAACGGCATACGAAGCGGTGAACAAGACACATTCAAAGGCGCCGGAGATCGGCTGCACAAGCTCTGGCCCAGCGGGTAGACTCCGTCGACCTGCGACCAGGCGGGCGAGCTTGCGCAGCGATCTCCGGGCGCGCGGCACTCAGCTATACGCGCGTCAGCGCGTTCAGCGTCAGCGCCCCAGGTAGCCCATCAGCCAGGACATGGCGGGCCGCATCTGGCCGCTGCTGCTCATGAGCCCTGAGTTGGGCACCCACGTCTGGCCGCTGATGTACCCCCACAGCGTGATGCCCCTCACGCTCGGATGCTCGTAGAACATGGGGAACTGGCTCTGCATCACGTTGAGCTGCTGCGTGTCGTTCGCCAGGTCGATATCGTACTCGGTGATGTACACCGGCAGACCGGTGGCGGCGAGCCGGTCGAGGAAGCCTCTCACCGTGCTGGTCGGGAGCGAGAACGCGGCGTGGGCCTGAGCTCCGATGCCGTCGATGGGAGCCCCTGCCGCCCGGATCCGGTTGACGATGTTGATCGTGTTCTGGTTATCGCTGCCGTACTCGATGTTGTTGTAGTCGTTGAGCAGCAAGGTGGCGTTCGGGCAGTACTGCCGCGCCCACCTGAACGCCTGCACGATCCAGTCGTAGCCGCTCGCGCCCGCGCCGCCGAGGGCGTTCATGTACACCGGGGTGGTGTGCGGGGGCGGCTCGTTCACGACGTCGATGATGGCGACGTCCGGGTAGCGCTGGCAGAACGCCTGGATC
This sequence comes from Sorangium cellulosum, assembly GCF_002950945.1. Lineage (GTDB taxonomy): Bacteria > Myxococcota_A > Polyangia > Polyangiales > Polyangiaceae > Sorangium > Sorangium cellulosum_E. Next base: position 2,403,063 of record NZ_CP012673.1, on the reverse strand, counting down.
CACTCCTCGACCTCCGCGCGCTGCTCGCTCTGCGACAGGCCGGCGAGCCAGCCCGGCTGCTGGGCACCCCAGATCAGGGTGTGGCCCTTGTAGGGAATGCCCTTCTCGCGAGCGTAGTTCCGGACTCGGTCCATGCCGGTCCAGTTCATGACGTCCCGTGTGCCTTCGATGGAGCCCCACTTGCCCTCGTTCTCCGGGGAGAGCTGGTTCCAGTACCGGGACAGATCCGCGCGCACTTGCCCGCCGGTGGTGATGTTGCCGACGAACTTGCCGCCCCCGCTGCCGCCGCCGCCACCGCTGCCACCGCCGCCACCGCCGCCACCGCTGCCACCGCTGCCACCGCTGCCCCCGGTTCCCGAGGAGCTCACGGGCGTGACGCGGAATTGCTGATTGGTGCCGCCGTTCGACGCCCATTGAATCACGGCGGTGCCGTCCGCGGTGCCGCGGCCGTAGACGTCCAGGGCCTTGCCGCTGTGGCGCGCCGTGAGGCGCACGACGCCGGTGGCGACGTCCGAGAACGACCACTGCTGGTTTTCCCCGCTCCAGCAGGAGTATTGCTGGAGGCGGGCGCCGTCGGTGGTGGAGGCGCCCGCGACGTCGAAGCAACGGTTGCTGTTCACGTTGCGGATGCGATAGTAACCGCCGCCCGCCGACTCCATGCGGAACTGCTGACGCGTCGAGCCGTTGCAGGTGGCGATCTGCACGGCCGCTCCGTCGGCGGTGCTGCCTCCAGCCACCTCGACGCATTTTCCACTCTGGACGCCGGCGATCGTGTAGGTCGCCGCGGTGTCGATGGTGACGCTCTCGGCCGATTCTTCGGACTCGTCGCCGGCTTCATCGAGCGGCTCGGCGGAGATACACGCGCTGAGCGCGAGCGCCGTCAGCAGGGGCCATCGATAAAATCGCATCGTCATGAGGTTCTCCTGTACCCAAGCGGGCATGTCGCAGGTTGTGGTGTGAAAGCGGCCCCTTCGACGCATGGATACGTCATGGCGTCGCTTTTCCAGGGGGGCCGGATCACATGAAAAATGTTCTTTCAACCCAGGGCAGCTCCCGCAGTTGGGGCTTGACGTCTCCGAAGCGACCACGAACAGAGTCATTCTCCTGTTGCACAAATCCAGCGAGAACGCCGGACTGGAAGTCCGGGAACGCCGAACGTCGTCTCGTTGACATCGCGTCTTGTTCGAATCCGTCAGGTTCGTGAGCGGCCCGGTGCAGCACCGCGGGCGTGCGGGTCATCGTGGAGACGAGACCTCGCGCCCAGCACTGCCGAGGCGCGACCGCAACGCTCGCGGGTTCACCGTTACTCGCGTCCGTGACGACCGAGCGAACTGAACCGATGCCGAGATCGCTCGGCAGATGCAGATTTCGGTGGGCCTGACTGCCCTGCCGAGGCGAAGCAAAAGAATATCAACGAGATCAACGAGTCAGATTGTGAACGCTCACATGGCCGATGTCAACTCCCATGAGCTGTTAAGTGAAGGCTACCCTCTTCGATGCCTGGATAAGTTCCTGGTACGGTGTCGCTTTTCCAGGAGGACCGGATCGCATGAAGAAAGTTCCGTCAACCAGGGCAGCTCCCGCAGTCACGACTTGACGTCTTCAGAGGCGTTTGGACTTCCCTCTCATATCCACACCAGAGCCCCTTATCCCACATTGGCTCTCCTTCTCTCCCCTACAGGCGGCTCCGGCTCCCCGGGCCCGTGTACGAGAATCCTGGCCTCGGAGCCTCGGACCGGAACGACCGATGAGGCAGGTAGGCTTCGGCACGGGCCAGGTCTGTTCTCCGCCCTCTCACCACGGAGGACCGAGGGAAAGCCGGTCTCATCCGGTGCTGGTGCCGGGAAAGCGGCGATTCGCTTCAAGGTGTGGCCGGGCGTACCGGTACTGACGGGCGCACACAGCCGTGATCGACGAATGCTGACCGGGAATCATGGACTCCTAACCTGACGGAACGGCCGAGCTCGCTGGCACACTCCTGATTTACTTATCTTCCCTGAGCGGAAGCCTGCGGTTCGATCGGTTCGGGCATGGAGAATCTTGATGCGCATGAATCGCTTGCTTGGGTACGTCTCCCTCTCGTTCGCCTGCTGCCTGCTCGCAGGCGCAATGGATCCGGGTGATCTGGAGGACAGCGTCCTCTCCTGACGAGAACGAGATCGAGATGGCGAACGGCGTGGCCACGCTGTCGCGGGGCGTCCCACCGTGGACGAGATCACGATCGTGACCTGGTTCCGCCTGTCAGAAGGCTTGGCAGGGATCACGGCGAGAGAAGAGAGATTTCAACGCAAAGGCGCAAAGGCGCAAAGGCGCAAAAATACAGAGAAATTCTGGTTTGCGCCTTTGCGCGTTTGCGTTGAAATCTCTCGGGATCCCTGGCCAGGCTTGTGACGCTCGGAACTAGCTCGGGGCGGCTGCCCCGTCGGGCCGCTTGCCAGGGGGGCCGCTCGGGCGCGACGATCGGCGCTCCATGAAGCGCGCCGCCCTCCTCCTCCCGATCGCCCTCCTCGCCGCGTGTGCTGGCGCTCCCGCCCCCGAACGTGGCCCTGCCGCGCCTCTGGCTGCGGCGGCGCGCCCGGCGGGCGTCGAGCCTGCGGTCGTCGCGGCGCAGCCCGCGGGCGCGCAGCCTGTGGCCGCGCCGGCGGGGCTCTCCTCGGTGCTGCGGATCGCCGATCCGCAGCGGACCTGGGCCGACGTCATGCAGCGGCTGCCGGGCACGCCCTTTGGCATGCTCCTGTCCAGCGCGGGCCCGAGGGGGCCCGAGATCATGCTCGAGGGATCCCTGGGCCCGGCGCTCGCCAGCCTGGTCGATCTGAACAAGCCGATCGACGTCGCCCTGTTCGGCACCACGGGCGCGCGCCCCGTGGTCTCCCTGGCGGTCCCCGAGAAGGAGGTGCCGCGCCTGCACGATGGCTTCGCGCTCAAGGAGCACCGGGGCCTGCTGCGCGTGGAGCGCGCGCGCGAGGCCAAGCCCGATGCCGAGGCGCCGCCCACGGCCTGCGCCTTCGAGCCCGGCGAGCGCAGGGGCGGCGCGCGCCTCCTCTGCGCCGAGGACGCGAAGGACCTCGAAGCCGCCGCGCCCTACCTCGTGAAGGTCGTGGGCCGGGAGCCGATCGCGGCGGACGTGCAGTTCGAGATCCTGGGGTCGACGATCCGCGAGGGCGTCAAGGACGACCCCGACGCGGACGATGAGGACGACGACAGCCACGCCGGTCGGCTGGGCCAGGAGATCGGCGACGCGCTCCTCCGCGACCTCGACAGCGTGAGCATCGACCTCACGCTGGGCCGCGCGGCGATCGAGGTCGGCCTCGGCATGCGCTTCGCGAGCCGGAGCTCGCCGTTCATGGCGGCCCTCGCGCCGGCCGTGCCCGCGGACGCCGCCCCCCCGCCGGCATTCCTCCGCCTCCCGGGCGACGCGGCCATCGCGCTCTACACCCAGGGCGCGTCGCGCGCGGAGCTCACCCCGCTGCGCGAGGCGCTCTTCCGGGCAATCCGCGACGACATGGTCGCCGACGGCTACGACGGGCCGCGGCTCGACCGGCTGCTCGAGCGCCTCGGCGGCCTGGTCCTCACGGGCGGCCCCCTGGTCCTCGGCGCGGGCGGGGATCGCGCGGCGGCGCAGAAGGCGCTCGTGGCCTACCAGGACAGCAAGGGCGCGCAGGGCGGCAAGGACGCGGCGGCGCGCGCGCAGAAGGCCGCGCGCCGCGCGCTGCAGGGCTGGATCCTCGTCGCGGTCGAGGAGCCGGCCCAGACCTGGATCACGGGGGTGAAGGAGCTCCTCCAGATGGGCGAGGAGCTGGACCGGCACCGGGAGGGCGCAAGCGCGGCCGGCAACACCGCGGCGGGCGCGGGCGCGGGCGCGGCGGGCGGCGCGAAGAAGGACGGCGCGCCGAAGGGCGGCGCGAAGAAGGACACGGACAAGGAGCGCACCACCCCCACCCTCGTCCGCGCGCCCGCCGCGCTGCCCGCGGGGACGCTGCACGTCGAGCTGCGCACGAGGCCGCTCACGAAGGACGCCCCGCCCGCGCACACCACCCACCTCTACATCGTGCCCGCCGGCCAGCGGACGTGGATCGGGATCAGCGAGGACGACGCCGCCCTGGTGGACCGGCTGCGCGTCGCGACGGAGCCGGGGCGCGACGCGCGCACGCTCGGCGCGGGGCCGGGCGCGGAGCTGGCGCAGCAGCGCGGGGCGCTCGCCGGCGGGCTCTTCTCGCTGGCGGGCTGGGCGATGCTCGCGGCGAACGGCGAGACGACGGCGGCGCTGGACGACGCCGCCGAGGATTTCGCCGGGCTCGCGGCGCTGCCCGCGCGCGGCGAGGTCCCGATGCCGCTCGAGGTCACCTCCGAGGTGCTCGGCTCCGGCGCCTCGCGCGTCGACGTGCGCGTGCGGCTGCCCGACGCGGGGATCCAGGACGTGATCGCGCTCCTGATGCGCTGACCCACGCCGGCGCCCGCGGCGTGGACCGCCCTCCGTACGATTTCTCGAGCGCGGCGTAACGTTCCGGCCCCCTCGCGGACAGTACCAGCAGCAGCGAGGTGAACCGCCGCGGCGCCGGGGACACACCCGGGCGCCGGAGCGCGCGCAGCCGCTGCGCTGAGAACCACCGATGACGTCGCGCTCGAGGAGAGCCTGCGACGATGAGGAGACATCCATGAACGGTCTGCTTCGCAAGGTCCTGCGGTTTGGCACCATGATCACGGCCGGGGCGCTCATGTCGTCCGCGTTGCCTGCCTGCGGCGGCTCGGATCCGGGCGGCGGGACGGACAACGACGGGTCGGCCAAGAACACCTATGTCCTGGTCCACGGCGCCTTCGTGGGCGGCTGGGGCTGGGACAAGGTGGTGCCGCTCCTGGAGGCGGACGGAAGCGAGGTGATCGCGCTCGACCTCCCCGCACACGGCGACGACACGACGCCCCTCGCGGACGCCAGCCTGCAGGCCTATACCGACGCCGTGGTCGAGGCGATCGACAGCGCCTCTCGGCCCGTGATCCTCGTCGGCCACAGCATGGGGGGGATCGTCGTGAGCCAGGCCGCCGAGCAGCGGCCCGAGAAGGTGAAGACGCTCGTCTACCTGACCGCGTTCCTGATCAAGGACGGCCAGTCGCTGAACCAGGAGTGGGCCGACGACGAAGGGGCGAAGATCAAGACGTTCGCGGAGGCGTCGAGCGACGGGACCTCCTTGACGTTCAAGGAGGGCTGGGCCGAGGGTGCCTTTTGCCAGGATTGCTCGCCCGAGGACATCGAGCGGCTCGAGAGCCACCTGCGCGAGGAGCCCGCGAAGCCGTTCGACGAGCCCATCCACGTCACGGAGGAGCGGTGGGGCTCGGTCCCGCGGGTCTACATCGAGGCGCTCCAGGACCTCGCGATCAGCCCTGCCGAGCAGAAGTCGCAGTACACGGCCTTGCCTGTCGAGAGGGTCATCTCGCTCGACGCGGGCCACGCCCCCTTCCTGACGAAGCCGAAGGAGCTCTCGGACGCGCTGAAGTCGCTTTGACCCGGGCGACGGCCGCCCCGGCCCTCGCCGACCGGCGCTCCCCGCGGGGAGCGCCGCCCGCGCCGGGGTGGCGTTGAACCGGCGCTGACGGGCGTGGTACCGTGCGCCGCGTGGCCCACGACCCCTCCGCTCGCGCCGACGGCACGGCGGCCGCGCACGCGCGGAGCGCACCGGCCGACACCGCCGCGGCGGGCGCGCCGGGCAGCGCGGCCCCCTCCCCCGCGCCCGCGGGCGGAGCGAACGAACACGACGTCGCGCTCCTCCGCCGGCTGCTCGCGGGAGACGAGCAGGCCTTCGCGCAGCTCGTGGCGCAGCTCCACACACCCATGCTCCGGCTCGCCCGGACCATCACTGGCCCCGAGGGCGCCGAGGAGGTCGTCCAGGAGACCTGGGCGGCGGTCGTCGACGGACTGGCCCTCTTCGAGGGGCGCTCCTCGCTGAAGACCTGGGTGCTCAGGATCCTGACGAACCGCGCCAGGACGTCGGCTGCGCGAGAGAAGCGCACCGTGCCCGTCGCCTGGCTGGAGGACGCCGATCCGGGCGTCGAGCCGGCGGTCGATCCGGCCCGGTTCGACGGCTCGGGCGACTGGGTGGCCCCGCCCGCGCCGTGGAGCGAGCAGAGCCCGGAAGGCCTGCTCCTGCGCAAGGAGCTCGGGGGCGTGCTCGTGCGGGAGCTCGACGGGCTGGTGCCCGGGCAGCGCGCGGTGATCATCCTGCGCGACGTCGAGGGGTGCGCGTCCGGCGAGGTGTGCGAGATCCTCGGGATCAGCGAGGTGAACCAGCGGGTCCTCTTGCACCGCGGCAGGGCGAAGCTCAGGACCGCGATGGAGCGGTACCTGACGAGGGGGGAGTGAACGCACATGGTCGTCACGTGCCTTCAGCTGACGGAGATGATCACCGACCAGAGGGAGGGGAAGCTCTCCCCGGAGCAAGAGGAGGGAATCGCGCGCCACCTCGCGTGGTGCGACCGGTGTCGCACCTACCTCCGGCAGATGGATCTCATGATCGACGCGCTCAAGAAGATCCCGGGCGAGCCGCTCCAGGAAGCGCTCCACGTCGCGCTGCTCGCCCGGTTCCAGCGGCGCCAGAGCGCCGGCGGCTGAGGCGGCGGAATCGGAGGCTGCGCGGATCGGGGTGATGTGCTGATGTGCTGATCCCCTGATGCGCTGACGACGTGCGCCCGTGGCGCCCGCTCAGGGCCCCTTCAGCGGCGGCGCCCGGAGCGGGACGCTGGCGCTCTCGAAGGCGCGCGCGGCGCGCAGCACCAGCGCCTCCTCGAAGTGGCGCCCGACGATCTGGAGCCCGAGCGGCAGGCCGGCGCTGGTCACGCCCATGGGCACGCTGATGGCCGGCTGGCGCGTCAGGCTGAAGGGGCCGGCGAAGGACGCGGGGAACGCCCCGCCGCCCTCGATGAGGGGAGCCGCGCCGGCCGAGGTGGGCGTCACCAGCAGGTCGAAGCGCCGGTGGAGCGCGGCCGTGGCCAGGGCCAGCTCCGCGCGTTGCCGCTCGGCCTCGAGGTACGCCACCGCGCCGATCGCCTCTCCTTCGGCGGCCGCGCTCTGCACCGCGGGATCGAGCAGGGCGCGCTGCTCCGGGCCGAGCCCCCGCACCGTGTGCGCGGCGCGGGCGGCGAACAGCGTCCGCAGCACGCCGCTCGGGTCCACGAACGGGGGATCCACCTCCTCCACCTCGGCGCCGAGCTCCTGCAGGGTCGCCGCGGCCGCGGCGAAGCGGGCCCGCACCTCGCTGGTCGGGTCGATGTACCCGAGCGTGGCGCTCACGCCGATGCGCACGCGGCGCAGCGCGCCCGCGAAGGGCGCGTCGCCGATCGCGTCCGTCACGTCCCCGGGCGCCGGCGGGGCCCGGAACGGGTCGCGGTCGTCAGGGCCGGAGAGGACCACGAGGAGCAGCGCCGCGTCGCCGACCGCGCGCGCGATCGGCCCCACGTGCGGGGGCACGCCGACCACGCTCGCCGGGTGGGCCGGCACGCGGCCGAAGGTCGGCTTGAGCCCGACCACCCCGGAGAACGCGCTCGGGACACGGATCGAGCCCCCGCCGTCGGTCCCCACCGCGATCGGGCCGAACCCCGCCGCCACCGCGGTGACGGCCCCGGCGCTGCTGCCTCCCGGCGTGTGGCGGGGATCCCATGCGTTGCGGGTGATCCCGGTGAGCGGGCTGTCGCCGGAGCCCTTCAGGCCGAACTCCGAGGTCGTCGTCTTCCCGAAGAGCACCGCCCCGTGCTCGCGCAGGCGCGCGACCGCGGGCGCGTCCTCGGTCCAGGGTCCGCTCGCGTCCACGGTGCGCGAGCCCCGCCGGGTCGGCCAGCCGCGCGTGAGCAGGAGGTCCTTCACCGAGACGGGCACCCCGTCGAGGCGCCCCGCCGGCTCGCCGCGGGCCCACCGCGCCTCGGAGGCGCGCGCCGCGTCGAGGGCGCGCTCCTCGTCGAGCAGCACGAACGTGTTGAGCGGCGCGCCGTGGCGCTCCACGTGGGCGAGGACGGCCCGGATCACCTCGACGGGCGAGGCGCTCCGGGATCGGTAGAGGGCGAGGAGCTCGAGGGCGGTCGCCTGCACCAGCGAGGAGGTCATGTCTCATCCGTTATAACGGACACAACGTCCACCGCAACAGAAACCACGCGGGATAGACTGGCGGCAGCGGCTCACCGCCGCCGCCGCCTTCCTCTCAGGGGACGGCGATCAGTGGACGCGCCCGATGCCGCGGCGGATGAACGCCGAGCGGCTCGTGGCCACGCCGGCCCGCTCCGCGGTCGCGGTGCGGGCGAGGGCCGGGACGGGCCCGCAGACCAGCTCCTTCAGATCCTGGTTCCGGCGCGCGAGATCGTTCAGCGTGCGCTGCTCGCCGGACACGGGATCCGCGATCTCGATGCCGGTCATGAAGCCGGACAGCACCGCCTCGCGCCCGGGCGCCCTCGGGTTCACGTGCAGGAACGGCGTCCCGGTCTCGGCCCCGCCGTGGCACCCGTTGCAGGTGTTGAGCGAGAACTTGTGCCGCGCCTCGTTGCTGAGGATGCCTGGAGCGGTCCACGCCGTGAGGTTGTTGATCGACGAGCCGCCGAGGAACGGGAGCCCCTGGAACGTGTCGGGCACGGTGTGCTGCTCCGCGATGATCGCGGCCTCGTTCTGGTTCACGAAGGCCGCGAGCGTGGACGTCCCATCGAAGCTCAGATCCGGCGTCAGCTTGACCGTCGCCGGGCCCAGGAAGCCGGTCGCCGGCGAGAGGACGAACTCGCGCAGCTCCCACGGCCCCGCCAGCGCGATCTCGTTCGTGCGGAGCTGCCCCAGGGAGCTCCCGTTCGGCTTGCCGGGCGCGGCGTTCCGGCCCGCGAAGCGCGTGGTGATCTCCTGGAGCGCGGCGTTGTACTGCTCGGACGGGAAGGGCAGGCTGCCGAGGGCGTGCCAGTCGTTCGCCCAGTCGAGCACGTCGGCCTCGGTCGACGCGGGGAGCTTGTACTCGAGGATCAAGGTGAACAGCTGCGCGAAGCCCTGGCTGAAGACGCCGAACACGAACCGCCCCTCGCCCGCGTGCCCCTCGGCGAGGTTGCGCACGTCGATCCTGTTGACGATGCCGAGCAGCATCAGCGGCGCCTGCCGGAGGTCGAGCGACCCGTCAGGGCTCCTCGGCCACTCGTCGAACACGACCTGTTGAATGGTCGGGCGCGCCGGCACCGTGAAGCCGTTGACGACCTGATCGGTCAGCCAGGCGCTGAAGACCTGCTCGACCATGGCCGGCGCGTCGGCCGGCGTGGGCGCCATGTCCTCCATGAGCCGCGCGAACGTCCACGCGCCCGTCCGGGGGTCGCCGGCCGGCCCATCGAACGTCGTGCGGATGGGATCCTCGACCACGCTGAGGTCCTTCACGAAGATCTCGCGGCCCGTCCGGACGAAGCAGCCCGCCGGCTCGCCCAGCTCGTAGGTGAGGTTCCCTGACGCGACGAAGGAGGAATCGGGCGAGTTGGTGTTGAGCACCTCGTACCGGAGCAGGTAGACCCCGGGGTCCACGGCCACGTTGCCGGTCACGGTGACCGGGAACGTCGCTGTGCTCCCGGGCGCGATGCCGGGGATGGACGGGACGTCCTGGGAGAAGTTGATCCCCGGCTGGGTGGTGACATTCAGCGCGTAATCCCGGGGGCTGCACGCGTCGCTATCGTTGTTGGTGACCGCGACCTGGTACGTCACCGGCGTGCCCGCGACGACCGGGCCGCTGCTCTCCGGCGTGACGACGACCGTGCCGGGGTGCCTGAGGCAGACGAGCTGGGCGATCTCGGCGTCGGTCAGCGGGCTGGCGGAGAGCCAGACCTGGTCGATGAGGCCCGTGAAGCGCTGCCGCTGCGGGTTGTTGCCGATATGGATGGGCGCGTTGATGTCGCGGATCGCGCCCGTCGCGTTCGCCTGGCCGGCCTGCTGGCCGTTGAGGAAGACCCGCACGCGGCTGCCGTCGTAGATGCCCGCGACGTGTGTCCACACGTTGGCCTGGATCGGGGCGCTGGAGGTGACCGTACTCCCGTTGTTCAGGGTGACGGTGAACCTCGCCTGGTTGTTCTGGACGACGAGCGAGAAGCTCGAGCTGCTGTTGTTCCGCTCCTGGACGATGGTCCGCGCCGTCGACCCCGACACCGAGGTGGGGTTGACCCACGCGGCGACCGCGAGGTTCTGCCCGAACGTGAAGCGGGGATCGTCGTTGACCGTGACGGTGTCGTTCGAGTTGTCGAAGGAGATACCGAGGCCGCTGATGCCCTGCGCGCAGGCCGCCCCGGCCGAGCGGGTGGCGGTCGAGCCGTTGCCCGACGAGTCGAACAGCTCTGTCGTCGAGCTGTCGCAATCGTCGAACGGCCAGAAGGCGAGCGCCTGCGGGCTTGCCTGGAGCGCGGCGACCAGGCCAGCGCCGTCGCCGCCGCCGGATACGCTGACCGCGCTCGCTGGGTGGACCGGCTCGTCGGCCCCGTCGAGCGCGAGCTCCGCACCACCGAATGAGCCTTCACCGACGCCATGGCTTCCGCATGCGGCGGCGCCCAGGGCGAGCAGGGCGAGGACCGCAGCCGAGCTGGTCTTTGTCGCAAGAGGGTGGGCGAAGCTGAAGGAGAAGTTCCGCATTGACGTTCTCGTTGGGTGAGAGTTGAGTGCACGAGCGCCGGCCGAGCGCTGCGCGCGGTGACGCGAGCAGGTGTCCGTACGGCTCGACCGGGCTGTTCGGGTCTGCGCGCTTGTGCGAACCGTGCGCGCAACACCGGTCGCGGCCGCGCTTACATCGAGCGCTTCCACCTGGCAGCTCGCGCTCCAGGCGACCGACGACGGTCGATTCCTTAGCGAGCCGAGCTGCTCAGTTCAATACTCCAGCACTCTTGAAGCAGGAACCTGACCCTTTTTTAATGATTCTTTACAAAGTCCAGTCCGGCGGGCCGAAGTCCAAGCGCGAAGCGGGGTCAGGAAGGTGGCGGCGTGGACGTCGAGCCCGTTCGGTCGGTCGCCGTCGAGGTAGTCGCAGCTTCCATTTGCGGGTCTTCCTTCGTGCGGCGACGGCCGCGCTGGGCACGCCGCCGGTGCTGTACTACCAAGGCTCCCGTTGCCGAGGAGCTGCCGCATGACGAGTCCTCTTCAGGAGCGCCTGCCCGCGATCATGGACCGCACGAACCACCGGGCCTGCGCAACGGTCGACGCCGCCAGCAGCCTCGACGCCGCGCTCGCGTTGGCGAGCACGCTGCACACGCCGGGGCAGCGCGAGCGCTACCGCCGCCTGCTCGAGCGCGCGATCGAGCAGGCGGATCACGCGCTGGCCGCCGCCGAGCAGGAGCGCGCCGCCCTCCAGGAACCTGAATTCGCCGCTGGAAGCGAGCGGATCCTCGCGACGAGGATGGACGCCTGTTCGACGCTGGCGAGGGCCCACGCGGCGCGAGCAGAAGACGCACTTCACGGAGCGGGCCAGCTCTCGTTGAGCGCGCAGCGCGCACCGACGCGCGAAGCTTGCGACGACGGCTGGCGGCGCGTGGAAGAGATCGTGGCCGGCGCGGAGGCCTCGGCCCGCGCGGCCGCGATCAGCGCCGCAGAGATCGAGGCCGGCTCGCCGCGGTCCAAGGTCGCACGCGCGGCGCGCGCGGCAGCTCACAAGGCCGAGGTCGCCGCCCGCGCGGCGCGCCGGATCATCGAGGAGCGAAACCACGCGTATACGTTCCACACCGACAGCGGCTTCTCGTTCGGCGAGGGGTGGTACGTCGCCGGGGCCGCCGTGCTCGCGGGCGCGGCCATCCAGGTCGAGCCAGGCAAAGCCGGGACACCACAAGCCGAGGCCTTTCTTCGCGATGCAGGCCTGAGCGATCACCTCCAGGCGTACCGCTCGCGCCCGCGCGCGGTGAAGCAGACGACGGAGATCGTCGCACGTGCCTTCAAAGCCGGACCGTCCTCCGCCCAGCGGAGGCTGCGCGCGGCGTTCCTCGGGGACGTGCCGATCCCGGAATCGGTGACCGGCTGGGTCGATCGCAGGCTCGCGGAGGCGCCGGCGGGAAAGTCATGCCGGAAGAAGGTGCTGCTCTGGATCCGCGAGGGGCTCCACCACCCGCACCGGAACACGACGCTCGCCGAGCTTCTGGAGCTGACGGAGCTCGCTCGACACACGGGGCTCGTGCCTGTGTTGACCGGCGACGCCCTTCCAGACGGACAGGTCCCCGAGGGCGCGGTCGACATGACGCTCTTCTGGAAGGACCCAACCTTCCGGCAACTCGACATGCGCCGGGCGCAGCTGCAGTTCTTCGAGCATTTGAGGCGAACGCACGGCCTCGTCGGCCAGCTCGGCGTCACGACCGCAGGCATGGATGGCCCCGCGCTCATGGGGCTTCCCACGATGTACCTCACCGATACGCCGAACGTGCGCATGCGGGAGTGGGTCGGCGCGGTGCCGGGATACCAGGAAGTCGTGCGCGAGAGTGGTTATCTCGAGCGCGTCCGCCGTGTGCTGTCCGAATGGGCCGCAGCCTCGTAGGCGGACGACGATTCCCTCGGATTGGACAGGGGCGGATGCGGATCGAGCTCGCTGGCTGCGTCGCTGACGCGCGCGTCACCCCGGCGGCGCTGGCTCGGGCTCGGCCTCGACGTCGCGGTCCGGATCGCTCCGGTCTCGACGACACGGGCCGAGGTTCTTCAGCAGCTCGACGGGCAGCGCCACGTCGACCGAGAAGCGCTGCCCCTCCGGCTTGCTCTCCCCGGAGCGGCGCTGCGTCTCCGTCTTCACCCTCGCGTAGTCGAGCAGCTCGGCGAGCTCGTCGTTGCCTTCGCGCTTCGCGTTGAGCCGCCCCAGCGAGAGCGCGGCGCCGAACAGCTTCGACAGGTCCTTCATCTCCTGGCCGGCGGGGCCGGCGACCTCGGCGACAACGGCGACGTCCTCGGAGGCGTCGACGTGGATCTCCACCCGCTCGACGGTCTCGCGGATCCGCTCGGCGAGCTGGTCCTGCTCCGATGGCAGCATGTTCGAGAGATCGTCGGGCGAGAGCACCCCATAAACGTCGCTGTAGGCCTGGTGTTGCTGAAGGACGGAGCCCTGCGCGGGATCGGTCGATTCGAGCCGATCGATCGCGTCCTCGACGAGACCGGGCTCGGCGCGTGGCTCCGCGATCAGGAGGTCAGGCCCCCACGTCGCGACGACCCTGCCCGTGTCCTTCTCCTCGTAAACGATGCCTTTCTCCCCGTACGTCCGCGTGGTCCATCGCTCGCGATCGAACGTCGCGCCCTCGAACGATCCCTGGAGCACGACGAGCCCCGTGCTCGACGTGGCGGCGCGCTCCACGTCCTCCAGCACATCGATCCCGAACCGGTCCTTGAAGCGCGCGAAGCCGGCGCGGTCCTCGCCGCGCGACAGCATGCAATCGAGCCAGATCTGCATGATCGGCGACTCCTTCAGCGCCTCGATCTCGAACACCATGGCCGAGCGCTTCGGATCGGCGGGCAGGGCGACGAGCACCGGGTCGCGCCTCGGTTGCGGCGCCTCGACGTCGGGCGACGGCGCAGGCAGCGGCGGCAGCGTGCGGCGACGGCTGGCGCGCTGCTGCTCTGCCGGCTTCGGGTGGCGCGGAAACTCGATCTTCCGGGGCCGGACCGTGGGCTTCTCCCTGTCCCCGCGCGACATCAGCCACGCGGCGAGCGCGAGCAGGACCATCGCCGCCGCGAGCCAGGCGCCCCGCTTCTTCGTCGGCCTCATCGGGTCATAGCCCCCGCCCGCGCGGCGCGGAGCTGCCGGGTTCGAACGCTCAGTGCCTCGTCGAGCATCGCCGCTTCACCCTAGAAATCCTTCTCTTCGAACACGTAGATGCCCAGCGCGAGCGCGGCCAGGCCGAAGACGAGCAGCCCTGCGACCTGGCTGGCGAGCACGTCCCCCTTGATCGCCGCCGCCACCGCGATATCCGCCGACGCGTCGGCGAGGGCCGACACCCGCGGCAGCACGAGCGTCGCCGCGAGGAAGGCCCCGCGGGCCAGGCCAGGCTCGAAGAACGACTCGAGCTGCTCGCGGTACCCCGCGACGATGCCGAGGAAAAACAGCGCGATCCCCACCGCCGCGGACAGCGCGGCGCTGCGCACCATCACCGCGGCCGTGAGCATCGCGCCGTAGATGCCGGCGAACGTCACGCTCGCGAGCAGCGCCGCCACGATCGGGCTCGCCATCCACACGCCCGCCCTCACGCCGAAGATGAGCGTGATCCCGGCGGCGCCGTACAGCGTGCTGAGCAGCGACAGCGCGAGCACGCCGAGGAACGTGCCGAGCAAGAGCTCGAACCGCCGCACGGGCAGCGAGAGCAGGTGCTCGATGCGCCCCGGCGCCAGCAGGCTCGGGCCGAAATCGGCGCAGGAGACGATCCCGAACGCGAGCCCCCCGTAAAACAGCATGTACGAGAGCGCGCGGCCCACGTAGCGGAGCGCGACGTCGACCGAGCGGATCTGGCCGCGGCTGACATCCTGGCCGAAGAACCGCGTCGCCGCGAGCGCGCCGTCCACCACCTCGAGCTGCAGCGCGCCCCCGATCACCACGAGCGCCATCGTGACGCCGATCCCGAGGGCGAGGAACCACCTCCGCGACGAGGCCTCGCGCAGGAGGTCGCCGGCGACGGTCAGCGCCGCCCTCACGCCGCGCCTCCGCGGGCGTCGCCCGCGCCCAGCGCCTCGGCCAGCACGTCCTCCAGATCGCGCAGGTCCCGCGACAGCTCGACGAGCAGGGCGCCGGCGCGCCGCGCCTGATCGAGCTTCTCGTTGAGCGCCGCGGGGCTCTCGGCGGCAAGGCGCCACCCGCCTTCCCCTTCGACCGGACGGAACCCGAGCGCGGCGACCCTCGCCGCGTCGACGCCGTCCGCGAACCGCACGCGGTACGCCGTCTCGCTGCCGCACAGATCGAGGAGCGCGCCCTCGCGCACGAGCCGCCCGCCCGCGAGGATGCCGATGCGGTCGCAGACGCGCTCGGTCTCCGACAGGAGGTGCGAGTTCAGGAACAAGGTCGCCCCCCGCGCGCGCTCTTCGCCCAGGATCTTGCGGATCTCGGCGCGGCCGAGCGGGTCGACGCCGTCGGTGGGCTCGTCGAGCACGAGGAGCTCCGGCTGCCCGACCAAGGCCGCGGCGAGCCCGAGGCGCTGCCGCATCCCCTTCGAGAACCCGCCGATCCTGCGGTCCGAGTCGGCCCCGAGCCCCACCCTCTCGACCAGCGCGCGCAGCGCGCCCTCGCTCGGCGAGAGGCGCTTCAAGCGGGCCACGCTCGCGAGGAACTGCCGCGGCGTGAACGTGCTGGGCAGGAAGAGCCGCTCCGGCAGGTAGCCGATCTTGGCGCGCACGTCCGGGTCCTCCGGCTCGCCGCCGAGCACACGCACGGCGCCGCTCGTGGGGCGCACCACCCCGAGCAGCGTCTTGATGAACGTCGTCTTGCCCGCGCCGTTGAGGCCGATGAGCCCGAAGGCGGCGCCGCGCTGGATGGCGATGTCGAGGCCTGCGAGCGCCGTCTGCCCGCCGCTCCGGCGGAAGAAGCCGCGGTAGATCTTCCTCACGGAGGACGCTTCGATGGCGAGCACGGCGGCGTAGTCTGGCCGGCCGGCGGCCGCACGCAAGCGGGTACCCCGGGGCGAGGGAGCGCGGCGCGGGAGCTTCCCTCGCGCCTCCATGACATGGTCGCGCGAGGTGTCGGTCGCGCCCGCGCCGCTCGGGCTCGGCGGAGCGACACCGGAGCGGTCGTGGCGACCGCCGTGAAGGAGGAGGACCCGTGGCTCAAGAGCAATGGAACGCCGTCGACCAGTACATCGCCGATCTGCTCGTGCCGGCCGACGCCGCGCTCGGGGCGGCGCTCGCGGACAGCGCGGCGGCGGGGCTGCCGGCGATCAACGTCGCGCCGAACCAGGGCAAGCTGCTGCAGCTTTTGGCGCGGATCCAGGGGGCGCGCAGCATCCTGGAGATCGGCACGCTCGGCGGCTACAGCACGATCTGGCTCGCGCGGGCGCTGCCCGCCGGCGGCCGCCTGGTCACGCTGGAGGTGGACCCGAAACACGCCGAGGTCGCGCGCGCGAACCTCGCGCGGGCCGGCCTGTCCGAGGTGGTCGACGTGCGCCTCGGGCGGGCGCTGGACCTGCTGCCCGAGCTCGCCGCCGAGGGCCGCGGGCCGTTCGACTTCATCTTCATCGACGCCGACAAGCCCAGCAATCCTGACTACTTCGCGTGGGCGCTCAAGCTCTCCCGCCGCGGCAGCGTGATCGTGATCGACAACGTCGTGCGCAGGGGCGCGGTGGCCGACGCCGGGAGCGCCGACCCGAACGTGCAAGGGGCGCGGCGCCTGCACGAGGTGCTCGCCGCCGAGCCGCGCGTGAGCGCGACGGCGATCCAGACCGTGGGCAGCAAAGGCTACGACGGCTTCGCGATCGCGCTCGTCACCGCGGACCCGTAGGCCCCGTTCACTCGACGACGATCGCCGCCGAGGCCGGGAGCTCGCCGACCTCGACGGTGACGACGCCGTCCTCGTAGGTGAACGGCGCCGGGCGATCGGCCTCGAAGTCGAGCGAGGCGACCGTGACCTCGGTGGGGCTCGCCTCCACGGGGAAACTCGCGCGGATCACCTGCTCCACCACGCCGCCGCTGTACTCGTGGTTGATGACGTGGAGCACCGTGCGGCCGTCAGGGAGCCGCACGAGGTTGTGGCTCGTCTTCTTCCCGTCCGGCGAAGTCCGCGACGTGATGATCGTCGAACCCTTCGTTGCCGTCGTACTGCGCGCCCCCGTAGCCGCCGTTGATCTCGTCGAAATTCAGCCCGTCCACGCCGAGATCGATCTGAATCTTGCCGATCTCGATGAGGCGCGCGCGGTAACTCGGCGACGCCATGCTCGAGCGGTGGGCGCCCTCCACGATCTGGTCGTGGGCGACGAGCTCGCCGGCGGCGTTGCGCGTGGTCTGGTCGCGGAACTGCTCCTCGCTGTCGACCTCCATCTCGAAGATGACCGACGCGGTGCTGCCAGCGACGAAGCGGACGCCGCGCTCGTGGCAGCTCTCCAGGTACGCGGCGTCGTAGTCCTCGGGCAAGAGCCCGTTGTGTTGCCAGCGCTGCCACGCCCTCGGCACCATGTCCGGGGCGAGCTCGATCACCTGCGGGTCCGACTGCTGCACCTCCACCTGGCTGAACGCAAACACCGTCAGCCCGGAGGTGTCGAACGAGCCGAACACGTCGGGGTGAATCTCCGGCAGGACCGGCGCGACCTCGCCTCCGCCACCGTCGCCGCCCTCGCCTCCGCCACCGGCGGCACCGGCGCCGGACGTCGCGGTGGCTCCGCCGGCGCCCGCCTCGCCGCCCGCGCTCCCGCTGGACGCGCCGATACCGCCCGCTCCACCCGCGGTATCGCCGGGGGGCGAATCCGAGCTGCAGGCGCTCTCGGCCAGGGCGCCGGCGATAACGACACACGAGAGCAGCCGGGACCAGCCCGCGCCCGCGAGGCGGGTCGCGCGGCGCCGCGACCTCCTCGCCAGCGCCCCTCGATGCTCGGCGCCGGCCGCGCTCCCGTCCTGGCGATGCATTGTCATGCGCACAGGAGACGTCTGAGCGATTTGTGCGGTCAAGGCCGCATTGCGGCACCGCACGAAGTCGCCATGAGAGGGCTGAGCCGTCCGGCAAACCTCTTCGGCAGCAATGCCGATGAGAATGGCCCCCGTGAGGGCGCGCTGCTTGCGCGAGGCCGGCGAGCGGCGTAGCTTCCGGCCCGACCTATGGGATCCCATGCATCTCCAGCAGCGGCGTCGGCGGCGCGGCGCCGGGCCGGCGCGCGGCGCGCCCCCGGCGGTCCGGACGCGCAGCGCGTCATGGACGCGATCCGCGCGATCGTGCAGCGCCTGCGCGTCTCGTCGCGGACGTGCGAGCGGCAGCTCGGGCTGAGCAGCGCGCAGCTGTTCGTCCTCCAGCGGCTCGACCAGGCCCCGGCCGCGTCGGTCGCCGATCTCGCGCGCCGCACGCTCACGCACCAGAGCTCGGTCTCGGTCGTGGTGACGCGCCTCTCGGAGCGGGGGCTGGTGTCCCGCCGCCCCTCGCCCGACGACGCGCGCCGGACGGAGATCGCGCTCACGCCCGCGGGGCGGGCGCTGCTCCGCCGCGCGCCGCGCACGGTGCAGGCCGAGCTCGTCGCCGCGGTGGACCACATGCCGCCGGCCGAGCGCCGGACGCTGGCGCGGAGCCTCTCCGCGCTCGCCCGCGCGATCGGCGCCGACGTCGACGCCCCGCCGCTGCTCTTCGAGGGAGAAGAGGCCCGCTCCGCCGGGGCGGGGGCCGGCGCCGCCGGCGGACGCGAGGAGGCCTGACATGACGACCCCGATCACCGCGCCCCCCGCGGGCCCCGAGAGCCTCCCCGTCGCCCCCTCGATGAGCCCGACGCTCGAGGACCTCCGCGTGCCCGCCGCCAAGGCCGCCGTCGACCGGCGGGTCGTCGTCCTGTGCGGCCTCGCGGTCGCGATCGCCGGGGCGGCGTTCCTGGCCGCCGAGCTGCTCACCAGGCTCATCGCGCTCATCACGAACCTCGCGTTCTTCGGCCGGCTCTCGGCGGCGGAGGCGTCGCCGGCCGAGAGCCACATCGGCCTGCTCGTGCTCGTCGTGCCGGTCGCCGGCGCGCTCGTCGTCGGCCTCATGGCGCGTTACGGCTCGCAGGCGATCCGCGGCCACGGCATCCCCGAGGCCATGGAGCAGGTGCTCTTCAACCAGAGCCGGATCCCCGCGCGGATGACGCTGCTCAAGCCGCTCTCCGCCGCCGTCGCGATCGGCACCGGCGGGCCGTTCGGCGCCGAGGGGCCGATCATCGCGACCGGCGGCGCCCTGGGCTCGCTGCTCGGGCAGCTGCTCCGGATCACCGCGGACGAGCGCAAGACGCTGCTCGCGGCGGGCGCGGCGGCGGGCATGTCGGCGACGTTCGGGAGCCCGGTCGCGGCCGTGCTGCTCGCGATCGAGCTCCTGCTCTTCGAGTACCGGCCGCGCTCGGTCATCCCGGTCGCCCTCGCGGCGGCGACCGCGGCGGCGGCGCGCCTCGGCGCGGGCGGGACCGCGCCGGCGTTCGAGATGCCGGCCGTCGCGCCCGCGACCGGCCCCGCGCTCGCCTTCTACATCGCGCTCGGCGCCGCGCTCGGCGTGGCCGCGATGGTCGCGACGCGCGCCGTCTACGCGATCGAGGAGGCGTTCGAGCGGCTCCCCCTCCACTGGATGTGGTGGCCCGCGATCGGCGCCGTCGCGATCGGGGTGGTCGGCTACGTCGAGCCGCGGACGCTGGGCGTCGGCTACGACAACATCGACGACGTGCTGAGCGGCCGGCTCGCGCTCGGCGCCCTGCTCGCGCTCTCCGCGCTGAAGTTCGTCTCCTGGTCGATCGCGCTCGGCAGCGGCACCTCGGGCGGGACGCTCGCGCCGCTCTTCACCATCGGCGGCGGGCTCGGCGCGGCCCTCGGCCTCGCCGCGAGCGCGCTCTGGCCCTGGCTCGGCGCGGACGCGCGCGTCGCCGCGCTCGTCGGCATGGCGGCGATGTTCGCGGGCGCCTCCCGGGCGCTGCTCGCGTCCGTCGTCTTCGCCTTCGAGACGACCCGGCAGCCGATGGGGCTCCTGCCGCTGCTCGGCGGCTGCAGCGCCGCGTTCCTCGTCTCGAGCCTGCTCATGCGCCACTCCATCATGACGGAGAAGCTCGCCCGCCGCGGCGCGCGTGTCATGGCGGAGTACGCGGCCGATCACCTCGCGCAGCTCACCGTGCGCGACGCCGCCTCCCGCCCCGCGGTCACGCTCTCGGCCGGCGACACCGTCGACGCGGTCCGCGCCTTGCTGCTGGCGCAGGCGGAGGGCTCCCGCCACCAGGGCTTCCCGGTCGTGGACGAGCAAGGGGAGCTCGTCGGCGTGGTCACGAAGCGCGACGTGCTCGCGGCGCAGCCCGGCGCGCTCTCGCTGCGCCACCTGATCCGGCGGCCGCCCGCGGTGGTGTTCGAGGACAGCTCGCTCCGGGAGGCCGCCGATCACATGGTGACCGAGGGCGTCGGCAGGCTGCCGGTCGTGTCCAGGCAGGCGCCCCGCAAGGTGCTCGGGATGTTGACCCGCAGCGACCTGCTCGAGGCGCACCGGAGCCGGCTCGAGGCCGCGGAGCGCCCCGAGCAGGCGTTCGCCCGGAGGGGCGGCAAGGCCGCGCGCCGGCGGCCGCGCGCCGAGGAGCACACACCGTGAGGCCCGCAGGGCAGCCCGCAGCAGGTCGCGCGCCGTGAGCATCGCGGACGACGCCCAGCTCCAGCAGGTGATGAGCCGCTTCGGCCTGAGCCAGGATGCGCTGCTCGGCGTCGGCGGCGAGGCCTGCGTCTTCGCGCTGGACCGGGACAGGGTCGTGCGTGTCCTCCACCCCGAGGCCACGCGGCCGTCGGTCGAGCGGCGGGCCCGGCTCCTCGACGAGCTCCAGCGCAGCGCGGGCGCGGTGCCGTTCGCGATCCCGCGGGTCCTCGAGATCACCGAGGCGCACGGGCGCCTCGTCACGATCGAGCCGCGCCTCGCGGGGCGGCCCCTCTCGCACGTGCTCGCGGAGGCGACGGGGGCCGCGCGCGACCACGTCCTCGTCCGTTTCCTCGACTGCTCGACGCGCCTGCAGGCCCTGCGCGTGCAACGCGGCTGGTACGGCGACCTGGGCGACGCGGAGCCGATCCGGACGCGCTCTCTCCGCGTGTACCTCGAGCAACGCGCGAGCAAGAGCCTGGCCCGGGCCGGGAGCGCCTTCGCGGGCATCGACCCGGCGGCGCTGGCGGCCGCGCTGCCGGAGCCGGATCGGCCGAGCTTCGTGCACCTGGATCTCTACCCGGGCAACGTGCTGATCGACGGCCAGGAGGTGAGCGCCGTCGTGGATTTCGGCGGCGTCGCCATGCTCGGGGACGCCCGGCTCGAGCCGCTATCGGCAGTGAGCTACCTCACATCGTATATCAGCCGGAGCGCCACGGACCGCGATCGAGGCCTCGCCCGGGAGTGGCTGCAGGAGCGGGGCCTCGACGCGATGTTCGCGCCGGCGGAGCGCTGGCTCGCCGCCCGCTGGTCGTTCGCGCGCGACGATGTGCTCCTGCATCGATGGTGTCACCTGGTGTTGCTCGGACAGGACGGTCCGGCGTGAGGCGCCCCCTCCGGGAGTGACGCGGCGCTCGTCGTGTGCCCCTTCCGCCCGGCCGGCGGGGCGCTCGAGCGGAGGAGGTCGGTCCGGCCAGCCGGCGCGGCGTCGGTGAGCGCCGCCGCGGCGGGGCGGAGCACGTCGGAGATCCCCCCGGGAAGATGGGTGGTATAGGGGTCGACATGCACCGACCTCCTTCGATGCTCGCCGGGCTCGCGGCCGCGACGCTCCTCCTCTGCGCCGGGGCGGCGCGCGCGCAGGAGGGCGGCGCGTCCGGCTCCGGGGCTGGGTCCCGGGGAATCCCGCCCAGGGATCTCCACCTGAGCGCCGGCGCCGGCGCCCTCCTGGGCCTCAGCGGCGTCGGGCCGTACGCCGATCTGGCGCTCACGTTCCGCACCGGCCTCCTCGAGGTAGGCGGCTTCGTCCAGGGGGCATACGAGTTCTCCGGGTACGAGCTCCTCGGCGCCGGCGCGACCGCGGGCGTGGGGTGGCGGGCGCCTTCCGGTCTTCGAATCTCGCTCGCCGCCGCCGTGGGGGCGCACGACTACGAGCGCTTCGGCTACGGCACCGACGTCGACGATCCCGGGACGGACGGCACGACGCTCTTCGCCGGGGGTCGCGGCGGGGCGAGCTGGATCTTCGGTCGAGGCCCCGTGCACTTCGAGCTCGGCCTCGCCGTCACCTACGAGATCGACCTGCTCCGGCCTCGCAAGCTCTACCCTGCTCCCCACCCCAGATATCAACGGAGCATCATTCGAGACGTCGGAAACACCCACGTGACCGTATCGCTGCTGCGGCTCGGCGTGACCTTCGATATGCCCTGACTCGCCCGGGCGGCCCCGCCCTCGTCGCCCCGCGCGCGCGCCCGGCCACCCCAGGAACCGCATCCTTGCCACCGCCTGTACCCCTCGGGTACTTGTAGGTTGATGAAGGCACGTCTCCTCGGGTCGATCGTGCTCCTCGGCGCTGGCTTTGCGTGCCAGCCGGCGCCGTCCGCTCCGGATCCCGGCGGCGAGGCGCCGCGCGACGACGCGGGCACCCATCCCAACCCGCTCTGCCCCGATCCGGTCGAGCCGGACACGGGCGAGGCCGCGACGCTCTCGATCCCGGCCCGCACGCGGTCGACGATGGCCGGCGCTTACATCGCGGATACCACCCTCTCGACGCCGGCGCGCGCGGTCGCAGCCTCCGGGGCCACGCTCGCGATCGGGCCCGGGTATCCGACCTCCGTGACCTTCGAGCTGGGCTCGATCCTCGACCCGCGCTGCTGCTGCGACCCGCTCGGGGGCGCCATCACCATCGACGGGATCAGCGCCGTCGAGGGCGCGGCCACCGTGATGCAGACGGGGCCCACGACCTTCGTCGCCAGCGTGAGCGAGGTGGGGACGTCGACCTTCGAGGTGTCCGGCGCGATCGCGGTGCCGGAAGGCGGGCTCGACGGGTGCTCCGCGTACGACGACACCCGCGAGCTCCCCGTCACCCTGCGGATGACCCTCCTGGCCGAGCGGCCGCGCTGGCGGATCGAGGCGCCGGCGGAGTGCGGCGCGCGCACCGTGATCCAGTCGAACCGCCCTCTCCCGATCACCACCGTGGCGCTCGACGCCGCGGGCCAGCGTTTTTATCCGAACAACGTCGAGCACGCGGCGGTCACCGTGGTGGGCTCCGGCGTGGGGCTCTGGACGCCCGAGGGGGGCGCGCCCTCCGATATCGTCGCGACCGGAGAGGGCAATGTCGTGATCACCGCGACCGACGGCGGCGCGTCGCACGAGGTCTCGGTTATCCCCGCCGCCCGAATCGACGCCATGGAGGTGGTGTTCGCGCTTCCCGGCTTCGGCGGAGGCGGCATCCCCCTGGAGGAGGGCGAGACGTACGACGGCTTCGGGCGCACCGGAAACCGGGTGGTCGCCCTCGTCTCCAGGCTCGAGTCCGCCGGAGACCCGCTGTGCAGCGAGGCGAGGACCGAGGACTTCGAGGTGACCTCCTCCACGCCGGAGACCTGCGCCGTCGATGGGCGCCTCTGCGAGTCCGTCGAGGCCACGGGCGGAGATCTGCTGACGCGCTCCGCGCGGGTCGTCGCCGACGGGACCTGCTCGGTGCGCGTGGACGCGCCGGCGTTCGCCGGCGGGGCTGGCCTCGGCGCGCAGACCTCCGTGACCCTCCTGGGCACCGAGGCCTTGCACGAGCTCACCCCGTAGCCGCGCCCGTCACGCCGCCGGCCGCGGCCGCGCGCCCCCGCGCGACGCCGCGCGGGCGTACGGCTCAATGGATGCCCGCCCTCCGGTGCCTTGCCGGCCGCATGCGGATCGGGGGGGCCACCTCGCGGCGGTGCAGGTCGAGCCGGCACACCTCGAGCGGCTCGTCCAGGAACGGGAGATCCAGCGTGAGCTCCTGGACGGGGATCTTCTGCGCCCCGAGGACCCGCTGCGCCCGCGGGTCGTCCCGGAGCGACGCGGGGAACACGATCTGCCCGGCGGACGTGTGGCCCTGGAGCTTCGCGGCGAGGTTCACGGTCCGCCCGAAGTAGTCGATCCCGCTGTTCAGGTTCACGGCGAGGCACGACCCCTTGGTGAGCGTGAGCCGGAGGCGGAGGCCGGTCTCGCTGCGGTCCTCGTCGAACTGCTCCTGGAGCGCGATGGCCGCCTGCAGGGCGTCGCCCGGGTCGCGGAACGCCGCCATCACCGCGTCGCCGATCGTCTTCACCACCACCCCGCGGTTCGCCCGCACCGCCGTGTAGACCTCGTGGAAATGGCGCTTCACCGCGGCGAAGGCCACCGCGTCCCCGAGGCGCTCGTAAAAGCGCGTCGATCCCACGATGTCGGAGAAGAGGATCGTCTGCTCTCCCACCTGGATCTGGACCTTGGCCGCCAGGAACTCGAAGGCGAAGAGGTCGCGGAACTCCTGCAGGTTGAAGAGCGCGGCCGGGCGGAGGGCGTCGTCGGCCCACCCCACGTCCTCGACCACGAAGGTGCGCCGCTCCGGCCCGTCGTTGACGAGCGTGAGGACCGGCGAGGGCCCCGACCGGAGAGCTGCCCTGTCGCCCGCGCGCAACGTGACCTCCTGGACGGTCGACCGGGAACTGAGGTCATTGAAGTCACTGACGTCATTGACGTCATTGACGTCATTGACGTCGTCGACGTCCAGGAACCGATACCGCGGATCCCCCACGATCCTGACGCGGTAGCGGCCCGGCGCGAGGCGCGTCTCGATCGAGCGGCGATCGCCGGGGTCGAGCGGCTGCTGGACCTTGATATGCGCCTTGGTGGCCGCCTCGGCGAGGCAGTGCACCCGCGTGTCCACCTGGCGAACCGAGGGGTCCACCTGGAACGTCACCTCGATCGCCTCCGGCGCGTCGGTCGAGAACTCGGCGGCGCACGGCGCACACGACGCCTTCGGCGGCACCTCCCCGAGCACGCTGACCGTCCGCCGGACGCCGCGGCAATGGGGGCAGATCACATCCCACGAGAGGCGGAGCAGCCCGGCGCGGGTCGCGTACAGGCACGCGATGACGAGCTCGCGCTCGTCGACGCGCCACCGCCGGGCGAGCGGCACGAGGCGGACGCGCCGGAGCTCCATGTCGTCCGCGCCCGCGACATGGCGCAGGAGGGCCTCGGCGAGAGCCCCCTTCACGCCGCCCTGGAGGAGCTCTTCCCGGATGGCGGCGAGGCGCAGCTGGACCTCCCGGCCGAGCGCCGGCGGGCAGCGCGCGAGCAGCACGTGCCGGGGCCGGTCCTCCGCGATCTGCTGGTCGAGGCGCTGGAGGGCCCGCTGGTACGCGGCCCGGACGTGGCGCTCGCCCAGGGCGAACAGCGGACGCGACAGGGCGCTGCGCGGGTACCACTCGAGGTGCACCTCGACCCGGGTGCCCCCCGCGCTGCGCGGCTCGAGGGAGAAGGCGACGACGAGGTGCGTCGCGATCCCGTTGTCGTAGGCGCGCAGGGCCTTCATCTCCTTCTCGGCGACCCACGCCCAGGGCCGCTCCGTCCACCGGAACGCGACCCCGAAGAGCCTGGATGCGCCCCGCAGCGCGCCGTCCTGCTCCGTGTACTCGATGGGCGGGAGCTTCATGGCGCGGTCGAGGCGGTCCGTGTCGATGAGGATCGGCCAGAGCTCCTCGGGGCTCGCCCCCAGCTCGAACGAGAAGCGCCACGCGACGGGTGGACCGAGGTCTCGAGTCTCGCGCTTCCAGGGGTGCTCGTTCATACGCCGGTGGTCGTGCGGCGGTCCGGGATCCCCCGCCCGCACGAACGTCCATTGTAGTCGCCGCGGCCCTCCTGGCCGGGCGCGGCCAGCTGCAATGGCCCACGGGAGGACGCCCGACGTGCCGAAGGAAAGGTCGAGGCCGGAGCCGTCGGGCCTGAACTTCACGATGGCCGAGGCCCGCGGTACGGTCGAGTCCGAGGTGAACCCGACGTAGAGGTTGCGCGCGAGGTCGAGGCCGATCGCGAAGGGGCTCGGGGACGTGCCCAGCCCGAGCTCGCCCGGGTCGACGGTGACGAACGCGTCGCCTCCGCCGAAGGAGCTGTCGACGAAGACGCCCTCGCCCCCCTCGGTCTGCTCGGTGCCCTCGATCAGGCGGAGGACGCTGGTGCCGCCGACGACGTACACGTACCCGTCGCGCGCGGCGGCCACGACCGGTATCCAGTCCGAGACCTCGATGGGGATGGTGATGTTCACGAAGCTCTCGCGTGTTCCCGGCTTGACGTCGCCGACGAAGAGCCGGTTGAGGACGATCGTGGGGGTGATCACGCGGTGCAGTCGGCCGCCGGCGGAGCTCGGGAAGATGAACGAGAACACCACGTCGCTGCTGCCGCCGTTTCCGGCCGGGGTCAGCGTCGAGCCCGAGGGCAGCACCTGGGCGATCCAGAGCCGCTGGATGGAGGTCGCGCTCTCCCGGTCGAAGTGCCGGGTGCGCACGTAGATGTCTCCGTGCGCCTCGTCGACGTGGATTCCCGAGAGCCAGTCGCTGCTGATCCCGCGGTCGATCGTGAGCACGCCGCGGCCGCTCTGGAACCCTTCCGCGCCGTCGAACGCCGGCGCGAACGAGGGGTCGAGCTCCCCCTCCGGGGTGAGGAACGCGACGAACGCGTCGCCGGTGTCGTACGCCTCGGGGAAGAGAAAGTCATGATGCCCGGCGACAGCGATCCTCCCCGAGGGCAGGGACTGGAGCCGCACGACCGAGAGGCTGCCGCGCGGTCCGCCGAGATCGGGCGTCGCGACCCCGCCGCGGCCGAAGGTCTCGTCCAGGCGGGGGCCCTCCGCCGGCGCGCCGCCCGTGCCGCCCGCGCCTCCCGCGGCGCCCTCGCCTCCCGCGGCCACCGCGCTTCCCGCACCGCCTCCGCCCGCCTCGCCGCTGCCGGCGCTGGACGTGGTGCCGGTCGAGCCCGGGCCGCTCCCCCCTGTCCCGGCGCCCGAACTCGTGGTGCCGGGCGCCAGATCGCCGACGGTGACGTAGCAGCCCCAAAGGCATGAGACGAGCCCGAAGCCGGCCACGATACGCACTCCTGCTGAGCGACTGGACGTCATGGTGCCTCCTGTTTGCTTGAGAGCGTTGTGCTCGCGGTGGTGTGTTGCGAGGCGCGCCGGTGCCATTCAATGCCGGAGCTCGTCCCCGGCTGTGCGCAAGGTTCTGCCGAGCTGTCTGGCAGCGAAGCGAGAGCACCACGGGGGGAAGGTGCTCGGGATCAGCAGAAAACCGCCAAGAGCGCCAAGAGCGCCAAGAACGCCAACAGGAGAGGAGAGAGGAAGGGCCGTCCCGGGATTTCCTCTCTCCTGTCTCCCTGGTTCTGGCGCGCTTGGCGTCGTGGCGGTTCGCATCCCCGCCTGACTTCCCGCAGTCGTCCGGAGGCGAGGGTACCGCGCGCCGCGGAGCGGCTTACTCCGCGGCCTCCGGCACCGCTTCTGCCACGCCGTTCCGCTCGTGCCGGAGCCGCACGTCGGCCTCGTACACGATCCGCCTCGCCCGGTTCATCGGCCCGAGCGGGCGGTGCGCCTCGAGCGCGTGCCACGGCGAGAACACCATGCTCTCCGCGAGGGCGAGGCGCTCGTCGGTGTCGGGCTGCTGCGGCGCCATCCGGATCGTCGCCACCTTCCGGAACGGCGAGCGCCACTCGCTCCATTGCACCGTCGCGTCCTCCACCGGCATCGCCACCGGGTCCACCTGGAGCTGCACCATGAAATCGAGCTCGACGGTCTCCTTCGCGAGCGTCGCCGACAGCGCCTTGCGCATGTAATCGGGATCGTCCGGGAGCGACCACACGAAGCCCTCCGGCTTGCGCGGTCGCGCCGTGAACTTCATCGCCGCGCCTCCGAAGCGGTAGGGCACCGTGCTCCAGTATTGAATGGCGAGCGGGTTCCGGACCCGCTGGAGGACCATCGCGGCCAGGTTCCGGGCGCCGCGAAGGCGCGCGGCGCGCGGGAACCCCAGGAAGAACTGGGCCGGCGAGCCGGTCGACGCGATGGCCTGCGTGAACTCCACGTAATCGCTCGCCGTCGCGACGAGGAAGCCCTTGCCGTTCACCATCAGGAAGTCCTGCTCGTCCGGCGCGTGTTTGCCGAGCGCCTTGTGGCCCTCGACCCCGAGGACGTTCACGGCCATCCCGCGCACGTCCGCCTTCGCGTCGGCCTGCGGCGTCCCCGACGAGGACGAGTAACGGACCCATGCCTTGTAGGTCCCCGGCGCCGCGAAGAGGCCCACGGCGAGCTCCGCAGGCAGGCCCGGCTCGACGGTGAGCTCGGCCTGCACGAGGC
This sequence comes from Sorangium cellulosum, assembly GCF_002950945.1. Classification (GTDB taxonomy): domain Bacteria; phylum Myxococcota_A; class Polyangia; order Polyangiales; family Polyangiaceae; genus Sorangium; species Sorangium cellulosum_E. Next base: position 2,375,208 of record NZ_CP012673.1, on the reverse strand, counting down.
CGTGCGCCTTCGCGTGCGACTGGCGCCGCACGGGGCGCGCCCGGCGGATTCAGCGTCTGCTGCGAGCTGATCGTCCCCGCCGCGATCTCCTGGAGCAGCCGCTCCTCGCCCGGAGGCGGGTACTCCTTGCCTATCTCGAGACCTTTGTCCGACATACCCTCTCCCTCACCCTGCTTCGGCCCGGGGCTGCGGCTTCGCGGGCGAAGCCAAGAGCCCTGGCTGGTTCGACGCGCGCCACGCCAGATAACGAACGGCGCGGAGCCCGGGGAGGAAGTAATACCCTCCGCCCCGGAGGCGCGTGAACGGCGGCACGTCGCGCACGAGCTCGGGGGCGTCACGGTCCGGCGTGAGCGTCACGGGCGCCCCGCTCGGCCAGCGCCCCACCATCTTCGAGGCGAGCATCACGGCCGCGGCGTCCTTGTCCTGACCGTCGCGAGGCTGCGCGCTCTCCCACACGAAGCCCCAGAATTTGGAGGTGTACTGCTGGTATTTGCGGTAGACGAGGTAGCTCCCGTTCCTGCCGAGATCACGCTGCGTGTCGTCGTCGGGGTGAGGCGCGAGGATCGCCTCCGGATCCGCCTTCGCCCCCACCGTGGGGGTCGCGGAGATCTCGGCGTACTCGTCCGTGTAGCCGAGGAGCAGCTCGCCGGGGTGGAGGGCGACGTCGCCCGCCTCGGGCTCTCTCCCGCCGCCCAGGATGTGCGGCTGCGAGACCCCGTCCAGGAAGCCGAAGTGCTCCTTCCCGTCGTCGCGCCGGTATCCCTTCTCGACCGTGACCACCTCGATCCCGAGCTCGCTCATCCGGTCGCGGTGCCGCTCCAGGAGCGCCTCGACCTCCTCCTCCGTCGTCGCGAAGAGGAGCAGGAGCGCGTCGATCGGCGGCGTATTGGGCCCGCCGAAGTCCCACGTCTCGGGCGCGTTGTCGCCGAAATCGCCGAGGGTCCGCTGCGTCGCGAGGTTCGCCATGCCGTCGATGAAGTGGTACGAGAACGTCGCGCGCTCCTCGTCGCTCAGGCCGATCTGCTTCAGCCCGGAGGACGCGAGCGCGATGTGAACCGCCGTGCTCGGCCTCGGCGCGCCCTTCTCGCGCCGCCGCGCGCTCGGCGTCTGCTCGACGATCTCGCCGAGCCACGCGCCGATCTTCGCGGCCTTCGTGAAGCTCACGAAGACGTAGCGCGCGATGGGGAGGTGGCCGTACCCGTAGACGACGAGCCCCTGCACGTCGTCGACCTCGACAGCGTCCGTCTGATCCTTCTTAGCCTGTTTCATGCTCACCTCTAGAGGAGCGACAGCCACTTCAGCGTATCCGCGACGCTCATGTCCCCGTTGAGCCCCTCGCGGATGAGATGGTTGTTGGTGACGTTCTGGAGCGTCACGGTCGGATACGCGCTGTACCAGACGTTTGTCCGGACCTGGTGGTTGCGGGTCCACCGCTTGAACGCGTCGGCGTTCGTCGCGCCCTCCTCGATGAGCCAGCGCGCGGGCGGGAACTGCGCCGTGTTGCTCCACACGGCGGTCAGGCCCGTGTGCGCCTTGTCGATGAAATCGCCGAGGTAGCTCTCCCAGCTCCCGTCGAAGTTGCTGAAGAACAGGAGCCGCTTCCCGTCCTCGATGATGGACCACCGCGCGAAGTGGATCGACGGGATGCCGCCGAGGTTCCCCTCGTTGTAGATGTAATGCGCGAAGACGGAGGGCCAGGACCTCGAGCGGCGGCGATAAAGGCCACGCCGCGGTCACGGTGGTTTGCTGTTCGGAGCGAAAGAAGAGGATGGGGTCGTTCACTGGCTCTTGTCGGAGCGTCTCGCGACGATCTCTGTCGCCACAAGGAGAAAAGGAGCGGCGTTCGCGCGAGACCATGTATCGAAGGGGCCGCTTGCACGCCACACCTGCTGCGACTCGTTCAACAGGGGCAGACGCAAGCAACACGGTGGCGGACGAACGAGGGTCGATGTCCTCGTAAACATTGTGTCTTTACAGCTCTCCGCCTGCACCCCGCTGGATGCGCCCGTGTACGGGGTGCGTGAACCGTGTAGGCATCGTTCGTTCCGTCGCTACGAGATCCGTCAGGAGCGCGGCTCGCCTGGGCAGCGGGCCGAGCGAGCCCATCGGAGCGTCCGAGGGGGCCGCTCTCCGCTCACGGCATCCTGCGCGTCTGCTCCTCGCCGCGAAGCACGGTGGATCCGAAGACCCCTCGCGACAGGACGGCGCGGAGGACGACCGGGGACGTGGCCGTTCATTGCAAACAAACCGCAACACAAACGTTCTGAAGATGTTTCATCGCGGCGAAGGGGCCCGCTCCTATAGTGCCCGCCGCGGAGCTCATCCGAGTGAGCTGCGCAGCCACGAGCCCCGTCGCATGGAGACGCCGATCCGAGAAGCTCGTGTGTAGCCCGTCGCCGGCACGCGCGAGATCCTCCATGTGCCAAGCAGCCTCCAGCCGTGAGGTCCTGCCTGAGTTCCAGTTTCGGAACGTTCGTCGCGCGTTTCGAACGGCTCTGGCAATCCGTCCAACAAGGAGCACGTTCATGCAACCGCTCGACACACATGCTGCCGCAGACGCCCGAGATCGAGAGGCGAGGCCGAAGGACAGCCATGGGCCCCGGAGATCCATGGGCACTCCGGGCATCACCCTCGCAGCGCTCGCGCTCGTGGGCGCCTGCACCTTCGAATCGGAGACCGACGAGACGACCGAGGAGTCATCCCTGGCGCTCGACACCGTCACCGTATCGTTTCAGAACGGCGCGCTCCCTTCCGGCTCCTATACGGGCAACACCGACGCGACGATCAACCAGGCAAACCCCACCACGAACTACGGCGCTGCGACGACGTGCGAGATCGACGGGGATGAGAGCGGGGGGCTCGACGAGTCCTGCCTGCTCCGGTGGACGGTGACGGGCATCCCCGCAGGGAGCATCGTCCAGTCGGCGAGCATGACCTTCCAGGTGGTCAACGGCAGCCCGCAGGCCTTCAACGTGGTCGAGGTCAAGCGGAGCTGGAACGAGTCCCAGGCCACCTGGAACAGCGCGACCTCCACCACGGCGTGGGGCGCTCCGGGAGCGACAGCCTCGACCGATCGCGGACGCCTCGTGGGCACGATCACGGGCGGCACCGGCTTCCGCACGGTCACGCTGAACGCGGCGGGCATCGCGCTCGTCCAGTCCTGGGTCAACGGGGCCACGAACCACGGCGTCGTCGTTGCGCATCCGGCGAACGGCGATGCCATCCACTTCGCCTCATCGGAGCACGCGACCGTAGCGAACCGGCCGAAGCTCACGATCACCTATCTCCCGCCGTCCAGCCCGACCTGCCCCCTCGTGAGCGGCACGGCGCTCGATCTCGACGGCGTCGACGACCACGTGACCATGGGCGTCGCGCCCGGCCTCGGCCTCTCGCAGTTCACGCTGGAAGCGTGGGTGAAGCGGACCGGGGCGGGCCAATCGGCGGGCTCGGGCTCCGGCGGCGTCACCGGGATCCCGCTGATCACGAAAGGAAGGGGAGAATCCGACGGGAGCAACGTCGACTGCAACTATTTCTTCGGGATCCGGAGCTCGGACAGCGTGCTCGCCGCAGATTTCGAGGATCTTGCCACCGGAGCGAACCACCCGGTGGCCGGCGTGACGCCCATCCCGAACAACGTCTGGGTTCACGCCGCGGTCACCTACGACGGCACGAGCTGGGCGATCTACCGGAACGGGGTGCTCGAGGCGACCGCCTCGGCCGGGCAAACCCCCCGTCACGACAGCATCCAGCATTTCGCGCTCGGGACGGCGATGAACTCCGCGGGCGCTCCGGCAGGCTCCTTCGACGGCGTGATCGACGAGGCGCGCGTGTGGAACCACGCCCGGACGCAGGCGCAGATCCAGAGCGGCATGGGGGTCGAGATCACCTCGGCCACGGGGCTCGTGGGCCGATGGAGCCTGAACGAAGGCGTGGGGACCACGGCCGCCGACAGCGCTGGCACGAACGAGGCCGGCACGCTCGTCGGCGGCGCCTGGGTGAGCCCCGGCACGCCCTTCGCGCCCGCCGCTCCCCCGCAGCCGAGCCTCACGAGCCCGTCGAGCGGCGCCGTCAACGTGTCCACGACGGCCACCCTGAGCGCCACGGTCGCCGATCCAGACTCGACGTCTCACGACGTGACGTTCTACGGAAGGCAGCACGCCGGGTCCGAGGACTTCACGGTGGTGCTCCTGCCAGACACCCAGTACTACTCCGCCAGCTTCCCGGCCACCTACCACGAACAGACGCAGTGGATCGTCGACAACCGGGATGCGCTCAACATCCGCTATGTCGTTCACCTCGGCGACATGGTCGACTCATCGACGGTCGCTCAGTGGACGAACGCCGACGCGGCGATGAGCACGCTGGAAGACGCGTTCCCCGGATACCCCGACGGCGTGCCCTATTGCCCGGCGGTCGGCAACCACGACCAGTCCCCGAACGGGAACACGAGCGGGACGGCGCTGTTCAACACCTACTTCGGCGTCTCGCGCTTCGAGGGCAGGGAGTATTACGGGGGGCACTACGGCTCGGACAACGACAACAACTACGGGTTCTTCACGGGCGGCGGCATGGACTTCCTCGTGATCTCGCTCGAGTACGACACGACCCCCGACGCGGCCGTGCTCGACTGGGCCGACGGCCTCCTGAAGGCGTACCCGGATCACCGGGCCATCGTGGAGAGCCACTACATCGTTGGCACCGGCAACCCCGCCTCGTTCGGCGCCCAGGGACAGGCCATCTACGACGCGCTGAAGGACAACCCCAACCTGTTCATGCTGGTATGCGGGCATATCGCCGGCGAGGGCCGGAGGGTGGACACGTTCGACGGCAACACCATCCACACGCTGCTGTCCGATTACCAGGGCCGCCCCAACGGCGGCAACGGCTGGCTGCGCTACATGAAGTTCTCGCCGGCGAACGACACCATCAGCGTGTACACGTACTCGACCAAATTCGGCACGTTCGAGACCGACGCGGACAGCCAGTTCACGATCTCCTATGACATGGCGGGTACGCCGTCCGGGCCGTGGGTCAACCTCGGGACAGCCAACGATGTCTCCACGGGCGGCACGGCCTCCATCCAGTGGCCGGGGCTCCTGAGCAACACGACCTACGAGTGGTACGCGGCCGCGCAGGACTGCCAGGCCGTGAGCACGACGAGCCCGAGGACGTTCACGACGGCGCCCTAGCCGTCGATCGGAAGAAAGAAAGGATCTTTGCGGCCGATGCCTCGCTCCGTCCTGCTCCTCCTGTCCGCATGCGCCGTGGTCTTCCTCTCTCCGCGCGTGTTCGGCCATTTTGCGACCATGACCCAGTCGCGTGCGACGATCGAGCCGTCCGGCGAGGTCGCCTACACGCTCCAGATCCCCGCCTCCGATCTTGCCGAGGCGCTGGCGCTCCCGAGCCACCGCGCCGCAACGGTCGGCGAGATCAGAGCCGGCGAGGATCTCCTGTTCGCGTACTTCCTGGCTCGCATCCACATCGAGGCGGATGGCACGCCCTGTCCGATCGAGCGGCGCGGGGCCGGCAACGTCGAGGACACCGAGATCAGGGCGGAGCTCCGCTTCGTCGGGCGCTGTCCGGCAGAGGCACGTGCCGTGGACATCGTCTACGACGTGTTCTTCGATCACGATCCGCAGCACATCGGGATTCTGGAGCTCACCCGTGCGGGGAAGACCGCTCACTTCGAGTTCACGCGAACCGCCAGGCGGTACCGGGCCGATCGTACCGCGGCCGATCCCGGACAGCGGCCGCTGGCGGTCGCCGGGATCGTGGGCCTGCTCCTCGCCGCGACGGCCGTCACGACGAAGGGTTGGCTCCGGAGGCGCCGCCGCGGCGCGAATGACGAAAGCTGAGCCCCTGACCCCGCGTCAGGATGCCATGGGCCCCGGGAGATGCTCCGCCGAGGGCGAGTCGGTCGCCCCGCGCGGGGGCGGCCCTGTCACTGGACCGGCGTGGCGAACGGGTTGAGGTGGTTCGTGTACAGCGCCTCGGCCTTGATCTGGCCTTCCTTGAGCTCGCCGTCCTTCACCAGCCAGTCGATCCAGATCTGGTACTCCTTCGACGACAGGAGCCCCCCTTTGCCGGCGACGCCCATGCTGTGCCAGTACTTCAGCACCGACACGTCCTCGTTGCGCCCCCGCCGCTCGACGAGGGCCTTGAAGCGCGCGATCACCTCGTCGCGCGGGGTGCTCCGGGCCCACTCGATCGCACGCGCGGCGCCCTCGACGAACTTGCGCGCGCTGTTCGGGTTCTGCTCGATGAAGCGCTTCGTCAGCACGTAGCTGCCGGCGGTGAACTCCCCGAACAGCTCGTAATCCGAGAACAGCGCCCGGATCCCGCCGCGCTCGAGCGCCTTGTCCCGCAGGATGTCGCCGAGCACCGCGACGTCCACCTGCTTCTGCCGGAGCGCCTGCTCCGCGCTCACCGGCGGCAGCACCACCAGCGTGACCTGCGCGATCTCGGCGCTCGTGAACCCCTGCCGCGACAGGTACTCCTTCAGCATGGACTCGTGGTGCGCGCCCAGCGTGTTCATGGCGACCTTCTTGCCGAGCAGATCCCGAGGTGCCTTGATCGGGCTGTCCTCGGTCACGTAGAACCCGCTCCACCGCTCCTTGTCGACCCCGTAGCCGCCCACCACCGCCCGGAGCGGCGCCCCCGCGGCGATCAGCTTGATCACGGCGCCGTTGAACGCCTGTCCGAAGTCGGTGTCGCCCGTGACCACGGTCTGGATGTCCTGCGGGCCGCTGATGGTGTTGCCCACGTAGCTCAGCTTGATCGGCGCGAGGTAGCCGAGGTCCTCCGCCAGCTCGGGCACCGAGACGACGCCGGCGAACCCCTGGTACCGCAGCTCCAGCACCTCGTAGTCGCCGGCGGCCCTGTCGCCCTTGCCCTCGCCGCCGCCCGGCTCGGCCTTCGAGCACGCCGCGAGCGACAGCGCGGCGGAGAGCGCCGCGACGAACAGGCGGCGGGTGATGAGGAAGGGAGTCGTCGTGTGGGGGTCGCGCATGGTTCAGGGCCTCTGTGTGCGCCGTCCGGCGGCCATGGCCTCAGGCCGAGGCCGCCGGTCGGAGGGGGGCGGACGCGGCTGCGGCCGGCTCGGCCTTGCCGGGCCTTTGCCGCTCGCCGGTGCGGAGCTTGTTGGCGGGGCGAGGCAGACCCAGGTTCTCGCGCAGGGTCCGCCCCTCGTACTCGGCGCGGAAGAGACCCCGGCGGCGGAGCTCCGGGATCACCAGATCGATGAAGTCGGTCAGCCCGCCGGGCAGGTGCGGCGGCATGACGTTGAAGCCGTCGGCCGCGCCCTCGACGAACCACTGCTCCAGCTGGTCGGCGATGCGCTCGGGCGTGCCGACGAGCTGCCAGTGCCCGCGCGCCCCGGCGATCCGCGCGTATCTGTCCTGGGCCTCCTGCTCGGTCCGGCCCACCACCGGGAAGATGCCCGGCATGATCTTGAGGTGATCCGGCGAGCGCCCGTACCGGTCCAGGCGCCCCTTCACGCTCCTGTAGAACACCTGCGCGTCGTCCAGCGTCTGCTGCGCGGTGAAGATCACCTCCGCCGTCTCGGCCGCGAGCTCCTGGCCGGGCTCGGACGATCCCGCCTGCACCATCACCGGGTATCCTTGCGGCGGGCGGACCACGTTCAGCGGGCCTCGCACCACGAAGTGCTCGCCCCGGTGATCCGGCACGTGCAGCCTGTCCGGCACGAAGAACACGCCGGACTCCTTGCTGCGCACGAACACGTCGTCGTCCCAGCTGTCCCACAGCGAGGTGACCACCTCGGCGAACTCCCGCGCGCGCCGGTAGCGCAGCGCGTGCTCCAGGTGGTGGTCGCGGCTGAAGTTCAGCGCCTCGGCCGCGTTCGCGGAGGTGACGAGGTTCCACCCGGCGCGCCCGCCGCTCAGGTAATCGAGCGAGGCGAACTTCCGCGCGACGTGGAAGGGCTCGTTGTACGTGGTCGTGACCGTGGCCACGAGGCCGATCCGCTCGGTGACGGCGGCGAGCGCCGACAGGAGGGTGATCGGCTCGAAGTGCACGACGCTCGAGCGGCTGAGCGACTCGAGCGATCGGTCCCACACGGCCGCGCTGTCGGCCAGGAACATCATGTCGAACTTCGCGCGCTCGGCGGCCTGGACGATCTGCTTGTAATGCTTGAAATTGAGGCCGGCGTCGGCCTGCGCTGCCGGGTGGCGCCAGGCGGCCACGTGGTGGCCCGTGGCCATCAGGAACGCTCCCAGCTTCATCTGGCGCTTTTTGTGGCTCATCGTTCTGAACTCCTCACGTACATCGACGCATCGGGACGCGCTCTGGCTGCTTGCGGGGCCCTCTCCCCTACTCGGCGGGCGCGGGCTCGCGCACCGACGCCACCACGCTGGGCACCCTGCGCGCCATCACGAGGAGCAGGCCGAAGAGCGCGGACAGGAACAGGAACATGGTCTGGAGGCCGAAGCTCCGCCCCACGAGGCCGCCCACGGTGCTGCCGAACAGCCCGCCGGACGGCCCCACCAGCGCGTGCAGGCCGGCCACCTTCCCCCGCCCCACACGCGCGCCGATCCGGGCGATGCGGGTGAGGTTCGCGATCTGGAGCAGGCCGAGGCCGAGGCCGAGGAGCAGGCCGCCGGCGCGCAGCGGCCAGAGGTCGCGCGAGAGGCCGAGGACTAGGAGCGCGCCGGCGGTCAGGGCGAAGCTGCCGAGGTAGACGCGCTCGTGCCCCACCCGGCTCACCAGGTCGCCCATCGTGAACAGCGCGAAGATGAAGGTGATGCCCTGCCAGGCGAGCAGCCCCGAGGCGTCGGCGGCCGTCACGCCGGCGACGAGCATGCCGATCGGGATGATGAAGAACATGAAGAACGAGTTGACCGACTGGGCGGCGAACTCGATCACACAGACGCTGCGGAGCTCGACGTCGTGCGCGAGCAGGGCGAGCTCGGAGCGCACGTTCGCGAGGCGGAGCGAGCGCGCGGGGGCGGCCCGCGTCGCGTAGCGGCCGAGGACGAGCGGAGAGAGGGCGACCGTGAGCAGGAACGTGAGCGCGATGAGCCGGTAGGTGCCGGGGAAGCCGAGAGACCGGGTGAGGCTCGCCGCGAGCACGGGGCCGATGAGGAACATGCCGGCCATGTGCGTTCCGCGGTACCAGCCGGCCTTCCCCTCGCCCACCGTCTCGAGCTGCTGCATGAACACGGTGCTCAGCGAGACGAAGCGCATCGGCATGAAGAAGCTGATCGCGGTCGTGCAGGCCAGCAGGAACACCGGCGACGGGACCGACGGCAACGCGGCATAGACGGCGCCGGCCACGAGGCTGCCCAGCACGAAGAGCCGCGAGGGGCCGAAGCGCTCGACGAGGAGCCCGATAGGGATGCTCATCATCAGCACCCCGACGCTCTGCGATCCGGAGATCAGCCCGAGCATCGCCTCGTCGGCGCCGAGATCCAGCGCGTACAGCGTGGTGGTCACCTTGGCCACGCCGACGCTGAGGCCCATGACCGAGGACAGCGCCGCGAACACCAGGAGAAAGCGGTTCTTGTCGATGAACGTGCGCAGTGGGACCTCGGGGCACGGCGCGGAGCGCGCGCTGTTCTCCAGCGCAGCGCCGCGGCGGCCCGCCCGACCGAGCCGGCGGGGCGAGCGCGAACAGGCTGGCGTGAGCTCCGGGAGAGCGGAAGTCGCGCCGGCTCCTTGTGCCGTGTCGACCGCCTGAGCTCAGCAACTCCCATGCCGGATGGCCTCGCGCGGGGGGTGATGGCCGCCGGAGGGCGCGCTGCTGCCCCAGCAGCAGCTGTTGATGGCGCGCTGCTCCGGGGCGCGCAGGGCCGCGCCGCCGCGCCGCCGGAGCATTTGCACAGTGACGGCAGAATTTTACATGCCACCCGACGGGGCGCCCGGTCGTCCCAGGCTGCCGTTGCCGGAGCGCTCTCGAGGCGAGTCATCACGAGCGACTGGGCTCGTGGCGCCGCGGGGCCTGTGGACGTGCGGGCGCGGCCGTGGCGGCGGCCGCGCCACGATGGCCACGACCTGCGGCGGCCCTGATCGGTTCGAGATCGTCGAGGAGGGCGAGGCCGTCGTTGGTGAGGAGTCCACCTCGAGCACCGAGGAGCGCCGCGAGAAGGACATCTTCGGCCCGCGGAAGCGGAAGCAGCTGAGCACCAGCACGATGCAGAAGACCGAGTGGCGCGTGAAGTACGAGTGTACGAAGGACGAGCCGGCGGCCGCCGAGAAGGCGCCCGCGGACGAGGCCGCGCCCGCGGACGAGACGGGCGGCGCCACCGAGGGACAGACCGAGGGGCGGCGCGTTCACGAGCTGATCATCCGCTTCTGACACGCGCCGCGCCGCGCCGTCGAGAACCGACCGCAGCGCCGGGGGTGCGCGCGCCGGTGACCGCGCCGCCACTTCAAATCATCTCCGGTTCAGGACGTCCTCACGGTAGAATCCGGGCGGCATGGACGTCAGCCAGTTCATCGAACGTGTGGCCGCCGCGCCGTCGTTGCTGCTCGCGACCGACTTCGACGGGACCATCGCCGAGATCGCGGTGGTCTCGGGCGGCGCGAGCGCGGCGCCGCTGGCCCTCGAGTCGCTCCAGGCGCTCTCGCACGCGCCGGGCACGGCCGTGGCGGTCGTCACGGGCAGGACGATCTACGACGTCACCACGCGCACGGCGTCCCTCGATGCGGTCTGGCGCGTGGGCGAGCACGGGGCCGAGATCGCGGCGCCGGGCGGGGTGCTGGTGTACGAGGCGGAGGCGCCGGTCGCGGCGCTCGACGTGGTGGAGCGCGACGCGGAGGAGGTCGCGCGGCGGGTCCCGGCGCTCTGGATCCAGCGCAAGCGCTGCTCGATCGCGCTCCACTGGCGGCTCGTGCCGGCGGAGGATCGGCCGGCGGCGTTCGCGGAGCTCGCCGCGTGGTCGGAGCGGGCGCAGCGGAAGGGGTTCGTGGTCATGAAGGGGCGCAGCATCCACGAGGCCCGCGACGCCGCGCACGACAAGGGCGGCGCGCTGGAGTTCCTGCTGGCGCGGCTGCCGCAGGGCACGCTGGTGGTCTACGCCGGCGACGACACCACGGACGAGCCGGCGATCGCGCTCGCCCGGGCGAGGGGCGGCATCGGCGTGTACATCACCTCGGCCGAGCGGCCGGACGCCGGGGTCGAGCCGGATCTCACGCTAAACGAGCCCGAGGCGTGGATCGCGCTGCTGCACGAGCTCGCGTCGCGGCGCGGCGGGCTCCCGGGCGCGCCGCGACACCCGGCGTGAGGGCCGGCGGCCGAGGTGAGCCGGCGGCGCGTCGCCGCCGCGCGCGGGCCGGCGGCGCTCCGGAGGAGGGCGGGAGGCGAGATCGTGTACCCTGACGCGCATGGCCATCACGCGACTGACGAAGCCCGACTCGAAGTTTCGCCTGGATGACGTCTCGACCGACCCGCCGCGCGACGAGACCAAGCAGGAGGCGGTCGAGCGGGTCGACAAGCTCGGCAAGGAGCTGCTCGAGCTGCAGGAGCTCATGTGGGGCGCGAGGACCCACAGCGTCCTGATCGTCCTCCAGGGGCGCGACGCCGCGGGCAAGGACGGGGCGATCAAGAACGTCGTCGGCGCGCTCAACCCGCGCGGCGTCAACGTGAGCTCGTTCGGCGTGCCGACGCGCGAGGAGCGGGAGCACGACTTCCTGTGGCGGATCCACCGGCTCGCGCCGCGCGCCGGGGAGTTCGCCATCTTCAACCGCTCTCACTACGAGGACGTGCTCGTGGTGCGCGTGCACGATCTGGCGCCGAAATCGCTCTGGAGCGAGCGTTTCGACCACATCAACGACTTCGAGGAGCTGCTCGCGGAGCACGGGACCATCATCCTCAAGTTCTTCCTGCACATCAGCAAGGAGGAGCAGGAAGAGCGGCTCCTGGCGCGCGAGGAGAACCCCTCGACGGCCTGGAAGCTCAACGTGAACGACTGGAAGGAGCGGGAGTACTGGGACGAGTACACCGAGGCGTACGAGGACGTGTTCCGGCGCTGCGCGGCGCGGCACGCGCCCTGGATCATCGTGCCGGCGGACGCGAAGTGGTACCGGAACCTCGTGGTGGCCGAGACGGTGGCGGAGACGATGCGGGAGTACCGCGACGAGTGGCTCAAGACGCTCGAGCGGAACGGGCGGCAGGGGCGGGACGAGCTCGACGAGTACCGGAAGGCCAAGGGGGCGCGTCGCTCGAAGGAGTGAATCCGGAGGCACGCGCCGGCGGGTGGGGCCGCGCTTGCGCAGGCGGCTGCCTATTCGTCGGTGACCTGGAGCACGCCGAAGTCGTTCATGTGGACGAGTATCGACTTGTCCGTCGCGGGCCGAGTGTCCACTTGAATGGTGGGGTTCCAGCCCGCGGCCGTGGGCGTGACGGTGCCCACGGTGCTCCACCCACCCACCACCGGCTTGGCCCGCCATGGCGCGCTGGCCTTCCTGTAGGCGATATGCGGGTCCAGAGCGTCATCGAGCACCACGGAGGCAAACGGAGCCACCGACGTGTCGACGGTGCTCAGCGGCCAGAGGCCGGTCAAGACGCTCCACGAGGCCGACTTCAATACAAGGTTGCCCGGGGTGCCGCTGACGTACGCGATCTCGCGACGGTTCGACCTGATGTCCATCGACACGGACTCCCCGCCGTTCGGGTCGACGACGGTGGTCACCCAGTTGCTGAGAGATGGCCCCAGGAGCCAGCTCACCTGCACCCCGACCGAGGGCTCGCCATAGGCGACGAACGGCGCCGTGCCGTCGATGGCGATGCGTCGACGTACGCGACGAACTCGGTGCCGTCCTGCTTGCCGATGGCGAGCGAGAGGCCGTGGAGACGCCACAAGGAGTCGTCGACCGTCTCTACCACCCAGGGTAGCCAGGCGGGGAAGGCGTTGTTTGCGTCCCGGCGGGCGACCCTGACCGCATCGCCGGTCCTCGTCCCGTAGGCGACGCTGTGCCACTTGCTCCAGCTCCCCCCTCCCCAGTCCTTCCACGCATAACCCTGCGCCGTGTGTCCGGCCGCGCTGGTGCCAGGGATCGTCGACGTGGACCACGCCATCGCCTCGGAGCCAACCAGCAAGATGGCCGCTGCCATCGCGACCTGAGAACCTCTGAACATGATGCGTCAACCTCCCAACGATCGTGCAACCACCGAGGGCCCAGGCCCGGCGCGAGGTGGTGGCGGCCGTCTTGCAGTCATCAAGAAAGAATGCCAGGAATGCCTGTGTTTGCCGTCTTACCGAGCCGCCTGCGGCCTGTCAACGGTATCGAAAGCCGAGCAACATTGAGGCGACGCGCCGGCCCAGCCCGGGGTCCCGCCGCCCGGCGCTGGCTGGCAGCAGGTCGACGGATAACTAGCCACCGTCCGGTGACAAAAACGGCGATTTCAGGTAGAGTGTCTCCATCACGGGAGACCCACCATGGACGAGATCTACTCAGGAAGTTACGAGGCTACCCTCGAGCGCAGCGCCAAGCTCGAGGCCGACCTCATCGTGAATCCGGGCAAGTACCGGGTGATGACCGGCGACCGCCCGACGGGCCGCCTCCACATCGGCCATCTGTTCGGCTCCCTGGAGAACCGGGTGCGCCTCCACAAGCTCGGCGTCCACACCTTCATCCTGATCGCCGACTACCAGGTCCTCACCGACCACGACACCTTCGAGAACATCGCCCAGAACATCCAGCAGCTGACGCTCGACTACCTCGCCGCGGGGATCGATCCCGAGGACGGGAAGACCGCCATCTTCCCTCACAGCCACGTGCCCGAGCTCAACCAGCTCCTGCTGCCGTTCCTCACCCTCGTGACGAATGCCGAGCTCGACCGCAACCCGACCGTCAAGGAAGAGATCCAGGCCGCGGGCCTCAGCCGCATCAACGCCGGGATGTACACCTATCCCGTGCACCAGGCCGCGGACATCCTCTTCTGCAAGGGGAACGTCGTGCCCGTCGGCAAGGACCAGCTCCCGCACCTCGAGCTCACCCGCACGATCGCGCGCCGCTTCAACGAGCGCTTCGCCGCGAAGAAGGCCGTGTTTCCCGAGCCCCAGCCGCTCCTGAGCAAGACTCCGGTCATCCTCGGGCTCGACGGCTCGCAGAAGATGAGCAAGAGCCGGAACAACGCCGTCCTGCTGAGCGCGACGCCCGACGAGACCGCCGCCCTCGTCAAGAGGGCGAAGACGGACTCCGAGCGCGTCATCACCTGGGATCCCGTGAACCGGCCCGAGGTCGCGAACCTCCTGACCCTCGTCTCCCTCTCCACCGGGAAGGAACCGCAGGTGATCGCCGACGAGATCGGCGACGGCGGGGGGGGCAAGCTGAAGTCGATGCTCACAGAGAGCCTGAACTCCTATCTCGCGCCCCACCGCGCGCGCCGCGCCGAGCTCGAGGCGAATCCGGACTATATCCGCGGCGTGCTCAGGAAGGGCGTCGAGCAGGCGAGGGCGATCGCCGCCGCGACCCTCGACGAGGTGCGCGACGTGATGAACATGAAGATCTGAGTGTCTCGCAGCGCCGAGACGGAACGGCGGCGGGCCTCACGCGGACGCGGCTAAGGCGGTCTCCGGCTCAGGGCGGATCTCGACCCGGCGAGCTCCGCGAACCACGCGCGAAGCGGGCGCGTCCCGCGCGCGGGGGCGACCGAGTCGGACGTCATGACGGCGGCGACGAACTCGAGCAGATCGGACAGGCGGGGATGGATGCCGGCGAGCAGCGCGCTCATCACGCGGAAGACCCCCGGAGGGACGTGCAGGAGGCGCGCCTGCTTGCCCGTGGCCTCGAAGGCGAGGCGCACCACGTCGTCTCGGGTCATGACGTCGGGGCCGCCCACAGGCACCACCGCGGGGCCACCGTCGATGACCTCGGCGAGGGCCTCCGCGACGTCGACGGGGTGCACCGGGTTCGTCCTCGCGCGGCCGTCGCCGGCGACCGTGCCGAGGCCGACGCGCGCCATCGCGACCAGGTCGCCCAGCGCCGTGTAGATGCCCGTCGGTCGCACGAACGAGAACGCGAGGCCCGAGGCGCGAATGCGCTCCTCCACCCCGAGGTGGGCGGCGAGATAACGGGTGTGAGCATAACCGGGGCCGGGATGCGCCGAGAGGTAGACGAAGCGCTTCACCCCGGCCCGCTTCGAGGCGTCGAGCAGGTGGGTGTTCGCGACCACATCGACGTCGTGGTAACTCCTGCGCTCGCGCAGCGTCAGCGAGACGCTGGCGCCGAGGCAGGACACCACCGTCGTGATGCCGTCGAGCACGCCGGCGAGC
Organism: Sorangium cellulosum; assembly: GCF_002950945.1. GTDB lineage: Bacteria > Myxococcota_A > Polyangia > Polyangiales > Polyangiaceae > Sorangium > Sorangium cellulosum_E. The sequence continues at coordinate 2,359,975 of NZ_CP012673.1, read as the reverse complement.
GCGCCGGGCTCCACGGCGTCGGCGACGACCACCTCGGACGCGAGGCCGTAGACGCGCGCGGCGTTCTTCCGCGTGCGCGAGAGGGTGCGCACGAAGCGGCCCTGCGCGCGGAGCAAACGCAGGAGCTCCATCCCCACCGCGCCCGTGGCGCCGGCGAGGAGGATGCGGTGAGCCGTCGCGGTCATCGATCCATCACAGCCTTTCGCGCGCGGCGAACGGGGGCGCTCCTCCCCTCACCCGCCGCGCAGCGACCACCATGCGAGCACGCGCGCGTGTGCGTCAAGACGCGCGCGCGGGCCGGAGGACAGGAGCAGGTCAGGTCATCGGCCTGACCATCCTGACGTGTGGAATTCCCGCCTCATCGTAGATGGGGCCCTCCTCGACGAAGCCGAGCTTGCGGTAGAACGGCGCCGCGGAGACCTGAGAGCTCAGGACCAGGGCGCGCGCGCCCCGCGCGGCGGCGACGCGGATCGCCTCCTCCATCAGCCGGCGGCCGACGCCGCTGCCGCGGAGCGCCTTGCGGACCGCGACGCGGCCGACCTTGAGCGCGTCGCCGTATGGCACGAGGCGCATCGTCGCGACCACCTCGGGGCCGTCCAGCACGACGAAGTGCTCCGCCACGGCGTCGAGCTCGTCGGCCTCGATGTCCTCGGGCACGGCCTGCTCGTCGACGAAGACCTCGCGCCGGAGGCGCAGCGCGCCCGCATAAAGGGGGGAGTCGGCGCGGATCGCGAGGAGGTCGCCGGCCATCACGACCCCGCCGCCGCGCCGCCGGCCCGGGCCTCGCAGCCTCCCGGCGCCGCGGGGGCCAGCCCGGCGCCGGGCGAGAGGACGGCGCGCTGCCTGGCCATCCGGACGCCGCGCTGCCTCGTGTTCATCTCGGGATCCATCGGTGTAGTCCCTCCGTTCTTCGCCGGGGCGCGGCACGCGCCCGACCTTTCGATCAGGCGAGCTTCGTACCACCATGCCGTCCGCACGGTCGCGCCAAAATTCCGCGCAGCGCCGTCCCATGGATCACGGGACTTGGGTAAGCTGAAGGGCGACCTTCCTCCTGAGCCCACCATGAAGCTCATGACCTTCAACATCCTCTTCGGCGGCGAGGATCGCTTCGACGCGATCCTCGCGATCGTCGCGGCCGAGCGCCCGGACGTGCTCGTCCTCGAGGAGTGTGTCGGCTGGGAGGACGGCGCCCGGCTCCGGGCCGTCGCCGAGGCGATCGGCGCGCCCGCCGGCCCGCAGCACGCCGTGCTCGGGCACGCCAACCTGCGGCCGAGCGGCCGGCGGAACCACGTCGGCGTGGTCAGCCGGGTGCCGCTCGCGAGGGCGCACGTGCACGCGCCCGAGGCGCTGGCCCACTGCCTCGTCGAGGTCGAGCTCTCGCTCGCGGGCGAGCCGCTCGTGGTGCTCGGCACGCACCTCAACGCCGGCAGCGAGGACCGCCGGCTGACCGAGGCCCGCTGGCTGCTCTCCCTCGTGCCGCCCGCGCGCTTCGCCTCGGGCCTCTGGGCGCTCGTCGGCGACCTCAACGGGCTGTCGCGGCGCGACCCCTACCCCGCCGACCTCGACGCGCGCCTCGCGGCCGCCGGCATCACGAAGTACGGCAGCCCGACGCGCTACGACACGATGGACGCGCTCGAGGCGTTCGGCTGGACCGACGCCCTGCGCGTGCGGCCGCGCTCCTCGCGCTGGGCGACCGCGCTGCGGGGCCACGGCGTGAAGGTGGAGACGCGGACCGACTACGTGCTGCTCTCGCCGCGGCTGCGCGAGCGGCTCGCGCTGGCCTACGTCATCGACGTGGGCGCCGCGTCCGACCACAATGCGGTCGTCGCGGAGCTCGCCTGACGCGCGGGCGGCGCTGGCCGGGGGCGGCGCCGCGCCCTACGTTGAGGGTCATGAAGAAGCTCCGTGTCGATGTCTGGTCCGACATCGCGTGCCCGTGGTGTTACGTCGGCAAGCGCCGGCTCGAGGCCGCGCTCGCCAGGTTCCCGCACCGCGACGCGGTCGAGGTCGTCTGGCGCGCGTTCGAGCTCGACCCCACGGCGAAGCGCGTCGTCGACGCGGACGTCTCCTACGCCGAGCGCCTCGCGCGAAAGTACGGCGCGCCCCTCGCCAAGGCCGAGGGCATGATCCGGCACATGACGGACGTCGGCGCGGCGGACGGGCTCTCGCTCCGCTTCGACAAGGTCCGTCCTGGCAACACGTTCGACGCCCATCGCGTGCTGCACCTCGCGGCCGAGCGCGGCGTGCAGGGCGCGGTGAAGGAGCGGCTGCTCCGGGCCTACATGACGGAGGGCGAGGCGATCGGCGAGCCGGAGGTGCTCGTGCGGCTCGCCGGGGAGGCGGGGCTCGACCCGGCCGAGGTCCACGCCGCGCTCGCGGGTGACGCCTACACGCGCGAGGTGCGGGCCGACGAGGCCGAGGCGCGCGCGCTCGGCGTCACGGGCGTGCCGTTCTTCGTGTTCGCCGGGCGCTACGGCGTCTCCGGCGCGCAGCCCGCGGAGCCCCTCCTCGGCGTGCTCCAGCAGGCGTGGGACGAGGCCGCCGACGAGCCCGGCGAGGCGCTCGCCGAGGGCGCGGCCTGCGGCCCGGAGGGGTGCGCCTGAGCCGCCCTGCGTGATAGAGCAACACGACCGATGTCGATTCAATGGTATCCCGGCCACATGACCAAGGCTCGGCGCCAGATCGCCGAGTCGATGCCGTCGCAGGACGTCATCATCGAGGTGCTCGACGCCCGGATGCCGCGGGCCAGCGAGAACCCTGTCGTGGCCGAGCTGCGCGGCCAGAAGCCGTGCATCAAGGTGCTGAACAAGAGCGACCTGGCGGACCCGGCCGTCACCACGGCGTGGATGCGTCACCTCGAGATGGAGCACCCGGCGCCTCTCGGCGAGGCGTCGCGTGACGCGCCGCCCGGCGGCAAGGTGCTGGCGATCGCGATCTCCGCCACCCAGTCGGCCGAGGCGCGGCGCCGGATCCCGGAGCTCTGCAAGCGCCTCGTCCCCCCGAAGAACGGCCCCGGCAAGGTGGTGCGGGCCATGATCGTGGGGATCCCCAACGTCGGCAAGTCGACGCTCATCAACACGCTCATGGAGCGCAAGGTGGCCAAGGTCGGCGACGAGCCCGCGGTCACGAAGAGCCAGCAGCTCGTCACCCTGAAGAGCGGCATGGCCATCTCCGACAACCCGGGGATCCTCTGGCCCAAGATCGACGACGAGGCGGCCTCGTACCGCCTGGCCGTCGGCGGGGCGATCCCCGACACCGCCATCGACTACCAGAGCGTCGCCCTGTTCGCGGCGGGGTTCTTCCTGCGGCGTTATCCGGAGCTCCTCGTCGCCCGTTACAAGCTGAAGGAGCTCCCGGGGACGGCCGCCGCGCTGATCGAGGAGATCGGCCGCCGCCGCGGGTGCCTGCGCAGCGGCGGGTCGGTGGACCTCCACAAGGCGTCGGACATCCTGGTCCACGACTTCCGGGCCGGGCGCCTCGGGCGCATCAGCCTGGAGGAGCCGCCGGGGCTCGAAGAGCCCTCGGGGATCGAAGAGAGCGCCTGAGCGCTCGCCTGGTCCATGAACCCCCGTCTAGGAGCCATCGAATGAAGAAGAGCGCACCCGATGACGCGCTTCGCCTGCCGGTGAAGCTGGACTCCACGAGCAACGGTGAGTACTGGCCGCAATCGCCGGACGCGGCGCTGCAAGAGGTGCAGCGGAGCGCGATGGAGAGCGCGGTCGAGAACGCGCGCAGGCTCGGGATGAGCCGGCGCGCCTACCTGGCGAGCACCTGCGGCGCGGCGACGGTCTTCCTCGCGCTGAACCAGCTGGGCTGCGGGGGCGGGCGTTACCGGGTCTCGAAGGAGTCCACGCTCGAGCCGAAGGCCGCGGACGAGACGCTGGCCGGCAAGGAGTTCATCTTCGACGTGCAGACGCACCAGGTGAGCGCGGAGCGCGTCTGGTGGAAGGAGGGGCAGCCGTCGCTCGCGGATTTCCTCAAGACGACGCCGCAGGCCGACTGCGGCGCGCCGGCGTGGGCGCAGTGCTTCACCGACGACACGTTGATCCGCGAGGTCTTCCTGAACAGCGACACGCAGCTCGCGGTGCTGAGCGGGCTCTGGGGGGATCCGCTGCCGATGTTCACCGAGGAGGCGGCGCGCACCCGGGAGAAGGTCGCGCAGCTCGGGCGGGATCGGCTGCGCATCCACGGCGTGGTCCAGCCGACCGCCGCCCCCTGGGAGAAGATCGCCGAGGACATGCGCAGGCAGGTCGAGGCCTGGAAGCTCAGCGCGTGGAAGCTCTACACCGTGTGGGGCCCGAACGGGGAAGGCTGGTGGCTGACCGACGAGATCGGGCGGAAGACGATCGAGCACGGCATCTCCCTCGGTGTCCCGCTCGTCGCGGTGCACAAGGGCCTCCCGCTGTCGGGGATGAACCCGGAGTACACGCGCCCGAAGGACGTGGGCCCGGTGGCGCGCGTGTTCCCCAAGGCGACGTTCCTCATCTACCACTCCGGCTTCGAGCCTGACCTCACCGAGGGCCCGTACGACCCGAAGGCCACGCGCGGCGTGGACGCGCTGATCCGCTCGCTGGAGGAGAACGGCATCGGCCCCGGTGGCAACGTGTACGCCGAGCTGGGCTCCACCTGGCGCGAGCTGATGAAGAAGCCCGACCAGGCGGCGCACGTCGTGGGCAAGCTGCTCAAACACGTCGGCGAGGACCGGATCCTCTGGGGCACCGACGCCATCTGGTTCGGCTCCCCGCAGGATCAGATCCAGGCGTTCCGCGCCTTCGAGATCACCCCCGAGTTCCAGGAGCGTTACGGTTATCCGGCGCTGACCCCGGAGCGAAAGGCCAAGATCTTCGGCCTCAACGCCGCGCGTGTGTACGGCGTGAACGTCCCCGACCTGCGGAAGGCCCAGCTCGATGACCCGCTGAGCCGCGCCCGGGAGGAGTACGCGAACGCGCCGATGCCCTCCTTCGAGACCTACGGCCCGAGGACCCGCCGCGACATGCTGCGGCTGCTCGATTTCACCCGCGGCATGCCGGACTGAGCTCGCCCCCCCGCGGGGACGAGCTCAGTCGGCGAGGACCCCGCTCAGGGCACCGGCATCTCGAACGCCACCGCGTAGTTCGGCTGCGCCACGCCCGTCATCGAGCCGACGAAGGGATCGGAGTCGCGCAGCTGCCCCGAGCGCCACGTACGCCCGGAGAACGCCGTGCCGTCGCTGGTCATGGCGTACCCGACGAAGACGCCCGACGAGGGGAGATCGCTGGCGACGTTGATGCGCACCGAGTCGCCGGAGATCTCGACGGAGCTGATCCGGATCCGGGAGCTCGCCGTCCGCACCTCGAAGCCACGTCCCTGCGACCACTCGGTGAGCGCGCTCTGGTGGGGCGCCGGGAGCGTGGAGTCCCACGCGAGCGGCGGCACGGGCACGTGGAAGCGCACCGTGATCACGCGGCCGCTGCGCTCGACGCGGGTCGGCTGCAGCGGCTGCCAGTCGCGGCCCAGCACGACCTTCTCGTGGTAGATCTGCCCGAGCTTCTCGCCGAGCCGCTCGTACCCCGCCGCCGTCATGTGGATGTTGTCGTTCGCGTACGGATACTGATACTTCGGCCCGGAGCAGAGGATGTCGCCCGGGCGGTCGACCCCGACCTGCCACTGCGCGAGCGTGGAGGCCGACCGCTGGTTCGAGCCGGTCGGGTAGGAGTGGTGCTGCGAGACGAACATCGGGATCGAACGGGTCTGCCCGGTGAGCGGCGGGATATCGGCGTTGTAGTCGGACCAGAGCCGGACGAGGTCGTTCTTGTAGCTCGCGCTGCCGGCGTCGGACTCACCGTGGGTGATCACGATCGCGCCGACGCCGTAGGTCTTGCCCGACGCGCTGGCGAGGCGGGCGATGGCGGCGGCCTCGAACAGCGACGCCGCGTAGGCCCGACCGGTGGAGCCGGTGTCGGAGGCGCCCTTCCGGATGACCGACATGGCCTGTCCGCTCTCGCCGACGACCGTGTGCACGCTGATGTAATCGCCGCCCGTCGCCGCCCGCACGAGCGACGTGATCTGGTCGCCCATGGCCGTGTGGTGCGTCTCGCCGTAGATGTTGCGCGGGTACGCGCTCGGGTAGCCCGCGGCGAGCGGGCGGATGGGCTCGACCAGCGGCACCATCGAGAGCGCGCTGCTGTTCGGATTGAAGGGGGGCACGCTCGCGCTGCCCAGCGAGAGCTTGAGGTTGTTGAAGCGCTGGGTGGTCGCCCGGATCGGGTTCCCCTCCGCGCCGACCGACAGGCTCTGCCCCGTGCCGATGATCCCGGCCCAGGTCCAGCCGGGGCCCGTGGTGCCCCCGCCGGAGCCGCCGCCGCCTCCAGAGCCGCCGCCTCCTCCAGCGCCGCCGGCGCCGCCAGCGCCTCCCGCACCCCCGGCGCCTCCTGCACCTCCCGCGCCGCCGGCGCCGGAGCTGGCCGACGTGCTGCTGCTGCTGCTGGAGCTGCTCGAAGCGCTGCTGCTGGAGCTCGCGGAGGTCGAGGTTGGGGTCCCGCCGCCGTTGACCGACACCAGCGCAGGCCTCCCGGTGCCGTTCGCGCAGAAGCCCCACGTCGCCGACGCTCTCGGGGCCAGCGTGCCGTTGTAGGGCACATTGGTGGCGGTCAGCTGTCCACCCGACTGCGTGGTGCTCGCGTTCCACACGTTGCTCGGCGTGGAGCCGTTGAGCGCGACCACCATTCCCCAGGTGGTCGTCTGGCTTGTGCCGGTGTTCGTCACGGTCACGTTCGCGCAGTACCCGTTCGACCACTGCGACTGGAACGTGAGCTCCGCCGACATCGTCGAGTCAGCGCTGCTCAGCTCGCCTTCCAGCGACGAGATTTCATCCTCGTCCGAGGGCATGCCGATGCAGGCGGCCAGGGAACACACGGTCGAGACCGAGCACAGGCTCAGTAACCTGGTGAGGCGCATGAAGTTTCTCCTGCAAGGAAGGAAGCGGCCGGGCGAGCCGCAGATCGTGACAGCGAGATGGTACTAAAGCGCGCCGCGCGGAAGGTGCACGGCGTAATGCCCTCTGGCGATATTCCCGCTCGGCAGCTCTCTGATCACGAGGCGCGCTCCGTCGAGCATGAATGTCCTCTCGGTCCGACGGCGGCTCACGGCAAATCCGATGTACGACCGGTGAATAAATCGTGGCAAACGGTAGAGCCGGTCCGCTTCGAAGCTGCGCCCCAAGGGAACTCAAATACCCCATGAAGAATCGAGAGACTACCCCGCTCGACCACCGGGGGAGCGCGCGCGTGGCCCCGCTCGGAGGCGCCGCGCTACGATCGGTAACACCCCGGTGACGTCGCGCTACGATCGGTAACACCCGGCGATGTGGCTCGATGTACGGGTGCTGTACGCACGCTCCCTGGCGCCATGACGCGCCATGACCACCGGCGGCTGAGGCGGTCCGCCACGGGGCACCGTGACGATTGCATCACCGCAGCAAAGATCGCACCTCGACGCATCTCGACCCTTCCGCAACAACATCCGAGCCGACAAGCGGGCGGATCGAGGTCGCCACATCAAAAATAATCTGAAGGACTGATCCGCGCTGCGGCATCCAGTCCAGTGAGCTGCCCGGAGCCGGGGGGCGAGCTGTCACGTGTGCTCCAGATCGAGGTGCTTCTCCCTGTGTCTGCTGGCGACCGTCGGGATGCCCCCTCTGCCCCTCTCGCGTCGGCGCGCTGGCCACCGCGCAGCAGCGTGTCTCCGACGAGAGGAAGGGCAGGAGCAGAGGGGTTATCGGAGCGGGGCGACATCGCAAGGCAACCGCCGACGTTCCTTCTTCGCTACGTCCAAAAGGAAGATTTTCCATGCTGTTTAACCCCAAGTCCACCGCTTCAAGGTTGTCCCTTCTCCTCGTCGCCCTCACCACGGGCGGCTTCGGGTGCCTCGGCTCCGGATCGTCGCCGGAGGAGGTCGACGTGGGGCACGACGAATCTGCCGCCTGCGCAGGCTCTCCGGAGTGGCAGGAGGGTCAGTGGTACGACGAGGGCGCCATCGTGAACTACCAGGGGTCGGCCTACATCGCCGAGCACGGCAACCCTGGCTACATCCCGACGGTCAGCACGTACTTCTGGGAGCCGTACACCGCCTGCAGCGACGCCCCCGGCCCGGGCCCCGGTCCGGTCGGTGCGCTCCCCGAGAAGGTCGTCGCTGGCTACTATCCCAACTGGACGCCGGCGCCCATCCGCATCCGGGACATCAACAGCAATTACAACCTGATCTATCTCTTCCACGCGAAGCCCGTGGGAGGGTCGCCCGGCACCACGGGCGCCGTCTTCTGGGAGCCGCCGGGCGACGGCAGGGGCGCGGCGACGAACCTCAACGCAGACATCCAGTACGCGCGCACGGTCCAGGGTCGCAAGATCATCCTCAGCGTCGGCGGCGCGCGCAATGGCATGAGCTTCCCCACCCGCGAGAAGTCGCAGACGTTCGTCGACAGCGTGGTCGACATCTACAACAGCCTGGGCGGCTTCGACGGCCTCGACTGGAACACCTTCGAAGCCGATCAGGACCCCGACACCGACGAGATGATCTGGATCAGCCTGGAGCTGAAGCGGCGCTTCCCCGGCTTCATCATCACCGCGCCTCCGGCGCCCTGGAACAACCGCGACAAGACGTTTTGCAAGGCCATGGTGGACGCCGGCGCCATGGACTACGCGGCCCCGCAGTACTACGACGGCCCCGACCTGGATCAGCAGTCCTACATCGTGGATAACGTGGATGGCTGGGTCTCGCTGCTCGGTCCGACCCACGTCGTCGTCGGGTTCGGGATCTGGGACGAGGTCAACTACATGTCGATCGACGAGGCGATCCCCACGTGGAACCAGCTCGAGAGCGAGCACCCGACGCTCCGCGGGGCGTTCGACTGGCAGATCCACATCGACGAGAGCCTCGGCTGGCCGTTCGCGGACCGCATCGGGCCGCTCGTCACGGACTGAAGCGGGCTCTCACGCCGGGCGCGGCCGCCGGCGACGCCGGCGACCGGCCCTGGCGCGCTGCGGACGGTGCCCCTCGCCGTCCTCAGCTCCCGACGCCCCGGCGGGCGTCGCGCGCGGAGCTCATCGACAGGGGCACCAGGTGCGAGCCGGTGAGCAGCAGCAGCACCTTGGCCCCCGCCTGGATCGCCCCGGATCGCCGCGCCTCGCGCAGCGCCGCGAGTGTCGCGGCGCTCTCGTAGCCGGCGCCGAGGCCGATCTGGCCGAAGTCGGCGAAGGCGCTCTCGATGTCCACATCCGCGACCGCCAGCGCCACGCCGCCCGATTCCCTCAGCGCGTCCAGCATCGCGTGGCCCATGATGGCTCCCGGCACGTCCAGCCCGTCCGCCACGGTGCGCCGGGAGACGACCGGCGTGACGTCGCGCGCGCCGGCCTCGAAGGCCGCGACGACGGGCGCGCACCGGTCGGACTGAACCGCGACGAGGCGCGGCAAACGTGTGTGTGCCGGGTCGGACAATCCCCAGTCCCGGAGCTCGTTCAGCGCCTTCCAGATGCCCACCAGCCCCGTGCCGCCCCCCGTGGGATAGAAGATCACGTCCGGCAACGGGTTCCCGGCGAAGGCTTCGGCGATCTCGAACCCCATCGTCTTCTTGCCCTCGAGCCGCCCCGGCTCGAAGAACGTGGAGATATCGACGTATTCACCTCGGGCGAGCGGCGCCTCGAGCGCGGTGCGCATGACCTTGCCTGCGCCGGCGATGTTCTCGCCCGCGAACACCACCTCGCCGCCGAAGTGTCTGCAGGCCTGGTGATAGATGGATCCCTGATACCCGTCCGGCATGTAGACGAGAGCGCCCGGCAGCCCGAGCCGCGCGGAGAACATCGCGGCCGAAACACCGGCGTTGCCTTGCGTCGGCAAGCAGAAGCGACGCGCCCCGAACGCGACGCCGAGGGCGATGCCCATCGCCAGGCCGCGATCTTTGAACGACCCGGAAGGGTTCCTGGACTCGTTCTTGAGGAAGACCTCGACATCCAGCTCCTCCGACAGGCGCGGATGGTAGAAGACCGGCGTGTCGCCCACGTCTCCCGCGTAGCCCGGCGCGAGCCCCACGACGGGGAGGCCGGCCGCGAACCGGAACAGACCGGCGGAGGGAGCGGCGCTCGGCGCCCAGGCGGCCCGCACGTGCGCCCGATCGTACTCGACGACCAGCGGCTTGCCCGGGGCCGGGCAACAGGAACACAGCCCTGGGCATTGCCGTACGTTGCCGATCGAGACCTCCTGTCCCGACTTGGAGCAACGCAGCCTCGAGACAGTCGGGTTGATCTGTGGGGTAGTCACGCTCATGGTTCAGCTTACCTCGCGAGGCAGCCGGTCAGCCCGCGCTCGCCGACCTCTCCGCGCGGTGCGAGGGGATGCCCGGCAGGTCGAGCAGCCACGGCACGCGGTGCACGGTCCATTGCTGGAACGCCGGCGGCGGCAGGTCCGCGGGCCGGTCCATCGTGCCGAGGAAGATGTCGATCGTCGGCGCGCCGTCCTGGCGCCAGAACAGCGCCGACCCGCACACGCCGCAGAACTGCCGGACCGCGCGCTGCGACGATCGGTAGGTGACGGGCTGCCCGGAGAGCAGCGTGAACCGCTCCTCCGGGTACGTCGCGAACGCGGGCAGCGGCGCGCCCGTCTGGCGCCGGCACTGGGTGCAATAACAGATGTTGGTGCTCGCCGGCGCCCCGCGCGCCCGATAACGGATGGCGCCGCACAGGCAGCCGCCGGTGTGCTCGGATTCGGACATCGATCCCTCCTTTGCTTCCATGAGCGTGCCTATCCCGGCCGCACCAGGGTCGCGAGCAGCCGGTCGAGCGCCGCGGCCGGATCGGCGCAGAGGCCGGCGTGGACGCGCGACGGCTGGACGATGGTGCTCGACGGCGAGACCAGCCAGCCGAAGCGCTCGGCCTGCGGGAGCTCCGCGACGAACCCGCAGGCCCGGTCGCCGGCGCAGACGCGGCGGACGAAGTCGAGGTGGCCGCGGACCGCCTCGAGGTCGAGCCCGGGCGAGAGCGCGAGCAGGCGCCGCTCGTCCGGCTCGAGGCGCACGTCGAGGAAATCCCGGGCGCGGCAGAAGAGGACCACCCCGACGTTGATGCGCTCGCCGCGCTCCACGCGCGGCACCACGCGCAGCAACGCGTAGTCGAACGGGTCGCCGGCGCGCTGCGGGGCGCCGCCGTCGCCGCTGTCGCACGGGCGAGGAGGGCTAACGCTGGGCGCGCGCATCGAGCGCCTCCTCGACGAAGCCCCGCGGGGGCGCGAGCCGGCGCGTCAGGTAGGCGACATAGGCCGCGCGCCGCGCCTCCGCCGTCGCCGCGGGCGGCGCCTCCCGCTCCTCGGCCGGGCTCGAGGAGAACGCCGAGCGCCGCTCCCCGCCGTGCCGGCCCGGCGGCTCCTGATCCACGAGCCAGCCGTCGGGGATCGCGGCCACGATCGCCGCGATGCGCTCGGGCGTGAGCCGGGCGCTCAGCGCGGCGTCGGCCGCGGCGATGTCCCCGGCGAACGGGAGCAGCACGTGGCTCTTGATGAGCGGGAAGCGATCGGGCGCGTCGGCGAGCGGATCCGTCGTGTCGGTCCAGGCGTGGTGGACGTAGAGCGCCGCGCCGTGATCGATCAGCCAGAGGCGGCGGTGCCAGAAGAGCAGGTTCGGGTTCTTGGGCGTCCGGTCCACGTTGCTGACGAACGCGTCGAACCACACCACGGCCGCCGCCAGCCCCGGGTCGAGCGACGCGGCGGCGAGCGGCTGGAACGCGAGCGACCCGGGCAGGTAGTCGAGCGCGAGGTTCAGGCCGGCGCTCGCCGAGAGGAGGGCGGAGAGCTCGGGGTCCGGCTCGGCGCGCCCGAACTCCGGATCGAGCTCGATGAAGACGATCTCCGGCACCGGCAGCCCGAGCGCGCGCCCGATCTCCCCCGCGACGAGCTCCGCGATCAGCGCCTTCGGCCCCTGGCCGGCGCCGCGGAACTTCACCACGTAGAGGCCGTCGTCGTCGGCCTCGACGATCGCCGGCAGCGAGCCGCCCTCACGGAGCGGGGTGACGTAGCGGGTGGTGTGGACGGTCCGGATCATGCCGCAGCTGCGTCGTGGCGTTGGGGTGCAGGCAGGCAGCGACAGCGGGATGCGCGCGCCTCCCCGTCGCCGGGGCAGGAGAGGTAAACGGAACACGTCCGGAGCGTCAAGCCGGCGCGGGGAGCGCGCCGCCCGTGGACCACGCACCCTGGCCTGGATAACGTCGCGCCATGACGACGCAAGCAGCGCCCGCGCCGGGCGCGCCCTCGCCTCCGGACGACCGCGCGGCCGCCGCCGCGCCCCTGCCCTTCTGGCGCAACGAGGACTGGATCGCCGTCTTCCTGGGCGCCCTCACGATCCTCGCGGTGCTCGCCGGCCTCCGGCCCGCGCTCCCGACGTTCAAGTGGGGCAGCGCCGCCGAGCTCACGGCCAAGGTCCTCTCCCCGGCGAACCTCTGGAGCACCGCCCAGGTCGGCCTCCTCCTGCTCGCCCTCTCCGCCGTCGGCGTCGTGGTCCTCGGCCGCCGCGTCGCCCGGTATGCGCTCGGCTTCCCCGTCGTTTACGCCCTGAGCTGGATCGCCCAGGTGCTCGCGGGCAACGCCACCATCCATCAGTACGGCATCGAGTACGTCATCTTCGCCCTGCTCCTCGGGCTCTTCGTCAGCAACGTCCTCGGCCTCCCCGGCTGGCTGAGCGAGGCTGTGCAGACCGAGTATTATATCAAGACCGGCCTCGTCATCCTCGGCGCAGGCATCGTGTTCCAGGAGATCCTCCAGGCCGGCGCCCTCGGCCTCCTGCAATCGCTGCTCGTCGTGGTGGTCGTCTGGTATGCCTGCTTCTGGCTCGCCCGCCGCCTGCGCGTCGACGACGAGTTCGCGGTGATGCTCTCCACCGCCGTGTCGATCTGCGGCGTCTCCGCCGCGATCGCGGCGTGCGGCGCGATCCAGGGCGACCGCAAGAAGCTGTCGTATGTGACCTCGCTCGTCCTGCTCGTCGCCCTCCCGATGATCTTCCTCCAGCCCTGGCTCGTGAAGATCCTCCACATCCCCGATCTCGTCGGCGGCGCGTGGCTCGGCGGGACGCTCGACACGACGGGCTCCGTCGTCGCGGCCGGCGCCCTCATCAGCGAGCGCGCCCTCAAGGCCGGCACCATCGTGAAGTTCTCCCAGAACGTGCTCATCGGCGCGGCCGCGTTCGCCCTGTCGCTCTGGTGGACGATGCGCAAGGCGCGCACCGACGAGCCCCGCCCGACGGCGCGTGTCATCTGGGAGCGGTTCCCCAAGTTCGTCCTCGGGTTCCTCGCCGCGTCGCTCCTCTTCTCGCTCGTCCTCGATCCCGTCGTGGTCAAGGAGACCAAGGCGACGCTCACCGGCCTGCGCACGACGTGGTTCGCCCTCGCGTTCACCTCGATCGGCCTGGAGACCCGCTTCGGCTCGCTCCTGAAGATGGATGGCGGCCGCCCCGCGCTCGCCTTCGTCGCCGCGCAGGGGGTCAACCTCGTCTGGACGCTGCTCGTCGCCTATCTCCTGTTCGGCGGGCTCCTCTTCGCGCCGCCCCCTATCCGATAGAGCGGCGCGAGGTGCCGGGGGGGCGGCTTCACTGGAGGGGATCGAACGGCGGCGCGCCGTCGTGCTCACGGCCGGAGGTGGGCGCCCGCTCGGCGCCGGAGCGCGGGAACGAGCGCCTCCGACGCCTGCAGGTCAGTCGGCGAGGTGTTCCAGACGCGATCCGCGGAGCGGCATGTAGGAGCCGATCTTGAGCGGTTCCGAGTCGGTCGTGAACTCGAACGGTCCGATCACGTGGATCACCTCTCCGCCCGTGCCGCCGCCGGCCCCGCCCGTGCCGCCGCCGGCACCATCCGCGCCGCCCGCGCCGCCCGCGCCGCCCGCGCCGCCCGCGCCGCCCGCGCCGCCCGAGCCGCCGGTCCCGCCCGAGCCGCCGGGGAGCGTGACCGTGATCGAGTCGACGTAGACCACGGTCGGGTTGCGCCAGGGCCCCGTGTCGCCCGCCGTGACCTGGAGACCGAAGAACCGCACCGCGGTGCTGTCGAACGTGTCCGACCCCGCCGCCGCGGCGTCGACGTCCAGCGTGAGCTCCGTCCACTCTCTCAGGCTGCCGACGGTGTTCCACGCCCAGCCGACGTTCGCCCACTCCTGAGCCTCGCCGTTCTGCGCGAAGGGCTGCACGCCACCGTCGCCGTCGAAGCCGGCGTACACCTTCACGCGGTAGGTGATGGTGGCGCCGCTCAGGTCGATCCCCTCGGGGTACTCGACGAGGAACTGCGTCGCCTGCCCCGCGGCCGCGAGCGGCACCGAGAGCCGCGCGCAACCCGGGCAGCTCTCGTCCGCGCCGATGAGCCCGCCGCCAGCGCCGCCCAGGCCGGTCTCGCCGCCGCCCCCACCGTCGCCGCCGGCGTCACCGCCGCCGCCGCCGTCTCCCCCGCCGGCAGAGCTTGTGCTGGTCGAGCTCGCCGACGTGCTGCTCGCCGACGTGCCGCTCGCCGAGGTGGTGGAGCTGGTGCCTCCGCCCGTCCCTCCTCCGCTGCCGCCGCCCCCGTCGCCGTCATCGCCGCAACCCACCACGGCAAGCGAGCTGACCAGCAACCCACCCATCGCCAAAGCAAGAACTGATCGCATCCTGAACCTCTCTCGTGTTTCACGCGGGACTGCACGGTCGAGGCCGGCGTCGCGCGCCGTTCCTCTCCCGCCGTGCCCGGGTTTCCTCGGGGCCAGCCGCGCGGGCGCCACGTTATTCGCGAAGGGGTCGAGATGTAAGGGTGAAGACCCCCGGGACGAACCTTCCCCCACAGGGGACTCCGGCCTCCAGGCGTCGATTTGTTGCGGGAGGGTTGCCTCCCCCATCGCTGCCGTGCGGCCCGGCGCGCTGCGCCCCGGCGCGCGGCGCGCTCAGCGCTGCTCGACGTTCTGCATCGGGCCTTCGGCCGGCTCGGGCCAGCCGTCGGCGCCCCCGACCGCGGCCGCGGAGAAGGCCCCGCGCTGCGTGGGCGGCTGATCGGGCGACGCCTCGCCGAGGTCCCCGCCGATGACGCCGATCTCCTCGTCCAGGGCCGCGTCTCGCTCCGCGGCCTGGCGCTGATCCCGCGCGACGATCACCTCCGCGACGGTCCCCACGAGCGAGCCGATGACCGAGCCCGCGACGGCCCCGGGCGGGCCGGCGATCGCGCCCACCGCCGCGCCCGCCGCGGCCCCCGCGAGGGCTCCTGCGGCCGCCTTCGTGAAGGTCGATGTCTTCGGAGGGACGCCCGGGGGCATCACATCGATCTTCTCCGCGCGGCGCTCGTCGCGGTTCGTCATCACAGAATCGAGCTGGGCATTGTGCATGGCGGTCACCTTCGCGGAAGCTGCACGCCGCCCACCCTGCGGGCCGGCGCGCGCCGTCTCCGTCGCTTTCCATGAGCCCCTCTGGGCCCGTCTCCACGTACCGTCTCTCTCCATCAAGAGAGCACTCACGAGAGAGAGCACACGCCGTGCCGCCTGATCTTCACGGCGAGCCGAGCGCCACACGTGCAGCTTCGTGCCCTTTGCGCCGCTGCGCGGAGAGCACCTGTCGCATTTCGCCCCAGACCAGCGCGCGGCGGCAGAACACGCTGCTCCAGACGGACACGCCGCGGCGCGGGCGCCGCCCTCGCTCGACCGCCCCCGCGGCGCTCAGCGCCCGCCCGAGGACGGCGCCGCCGTGGGGTGGAGCAGCATCATGGCGATCGCGATGACATAGAACGACAGGCCCACCAGCAGGAACGCGATGGCGACGCGGTAGATCGTGGTCTTGCGGTCCCGGTAGGCGAGGGCGACGAGCAGCCAGCGCCGCACGTCGTCGCCGGGTTGCTGGGTGAGCCAGCGGATGTGCTGCACGCCCCACACGATCAGGGTCGCCGAGAACAGGACGATCGCCACGCCGGCGATGATCAGCCACTGCGCCGCGCGGCTCGTGCCGGCGATGAGGCGGCCCGAGAAGCCCGTCGTCGTGATGACGATGCCGCACAGGCCGATGAGCACCTGGGCGCGGTTGTGCAGCACGGCGAACTGCCGCTCGAGCACGCTGTGCACGGCGTCCCAGGACCCGGCGCCGACGAACTCGATGAGCCGATCCGCCTCTTCCTCTCGCGTCACCCGCTTCATACCGACGCCGTAGCACCGCGCGGCCTGCGCCTCATGTGCCGTCGCGGCGCCGGCCCTTCTCGCGCGCGGCCCCGCGCCCGTCGCGCGCGCCCCCGCGCCCGTCCGCGGCCGCCTCGCGGCTCGACGGCGGCGGCTCCAGGAGCGCCGCGCGCGTGAGCCCGCTGCCGCCGAAGCGCTCCGCCACCGCGGCCACGACGCCCTCCAGCCGGCGGCGCCGCTCCGAGGCGACCGGGAACAGGCTCAGCGTCGGCCCGGCGGTCTGCTCGGTGAGGTCGTTCGCGGCGACGCCGACGAGCCGCACGGGCCGCGACAGGTCGAACCGCGACAGCAGCCCTTTCGCGCACTCGTAGATGGAGTCGGTATCTCCCACCGGCTCGGCGAGCTTCGTCTGCCGCGTCCGCAGCGTGAAGTCCGAGTACTTGAGCTTGACCGCCACCGCGCGGCAGGACAGGCCCGCCTTGAGCAGCCGCCGCGCGACGCGGGCCGACAGCTCGAGCAGCCAGCGCTCGATCGGCTCCCTGCCCCGGAGGTCCTGCTCGACGGTCTCCTCGGCGCCGATCGACTCCGCCGCGCGGCCCGGGACGACCTCGCGCTCGTCGATCCCCGCCGCGAGCAGCCGGACGTGCTCGCCCCAGGCCGGGCCGAGCAGCTCGTGCAGCCGCGGCGCCGGGCAGCGCGCGAGGTCGCCGATGGTGGCGAGCCCCGCGCCGTGGAGGCGCTCGGCCGCGCGCGGGCCCACGCCCCACATGCGCTCGAGCGGCAGCGGCGCGAGGAAGGCGGCGACGTCGTCGGGGACGACCACGAGGCCGTCGGGCTTCCGGAGGTCGCTCGCGATCTTCGCGGCGAACTTGCACGACGCGACGCCGGCCGAGGCCGTGAGCCCGATCTCCTCGCGGATCGCGCCCTTGATGCGCGCCGCGATCACCTCGCCGTCGCCGAAGAGCGAGCGGCTCGCGGTGACGTCGAGGAAGGCCTCGTCGAGCGACAGCCCCTCGACGAGCGGCGTGAAGCGGCGGAAGACCGCGAAGACCTTCGCGCTCACCTCGGCGTAGCGGGCGTGCCGCACCGGCACGACGACCGCCTGCGGGCAGCGGCGGAGGGCCTCGGCCATCGGCATCGCCGAGCGCGCGCCGTAGGGCCGCGCCTCGTACGAGGCGGCCGCGACGACGCCGCGCCGCGACGCGCCGCCGACCAGCACGGGGCGGCCCCGCAGCGAGGGGTCGTCGAGCTGCTCGACCGACGCGAAGAAGGCGTCCATGTCGATGTGAAGGATCTGGCGCATCGCGATCGGCCGATCGCACTCGAGAACCGCGCCGGGATCAACTGGCTCAGGGGGGCGACCAAGCCGCCCGGGGGGCGCTGCCCGGCGGCAGCGCGATCGGCGCGACCTTCAGGCGCGGGCTGGAGAGCCGAGGGCCCTCTGCATGCGGGGATCGCTCACCGGGGAACGGCCGTCTCCCCGAGCTGCTCCACGTACTCCTGGCAGCAGCAGAACTCGGTCGTGGTGACCCGCGGGTCCGTCTTGCTGCCGCAGATCACCTTCTCGAGCATCGCCTGGAAGGCGCTCAGGTTGTCCTGCGAGGC
This sequence comes from Sorangium cellulosum, assembly GCF_002950945.1. GTDB lineage: Bacteria > Myxococcota_A > Polyangia > Polyangiales > Polyangiaceae > Sorangium > Sorangium cellulosum_E. The sequence goes on along the minus strand of NZ_CP012673.1, from coordinate 2,342,251 downwards.
GAAGAACTGGCCGTCCGTCTCCCGGGCCACGCGCGCGTACTCCGCCTCGATCGCCTTGTGTATCCTCTCGTGCTTGGCCGCGTCGCTGCTGAACTTCCCCGTGCCCATGTACATATGCACGCGGGTCCCGGTCTGCCTGGCGACCTCGATGGCGCGGTTTGCGGCCTCGATGTCTCCCTGATCCTGACCCCCCGGCGTGACGGAGAGGCCGCCCTCGACCGGCTCGTCGCCCAGGAAGAAGATGTTACGGACCGCGCCGGGCCGCCAGTCGAAGTGGGTGGCGATGTCCTCGATGGCGCGTGCCGCGTCCTCCTCGACGTCGCCGGACTGCTTTCTCTGCTCGTCGGTGACCTGCGCCCGAGTGCGCCCCTTGAGGAGCGAGGCATCGGCCTTGGCCGTCTGCGTCAGGTAATTGCGCACCGTCGTCGTGAACACCGTCTTGGAGAACGTACCTTCGATGCCCAGGTACGCAGCCCGGAGGTTCGATGGGCACTTCGTCTTGGCGGAATCGATGGCGGTGCCAATCACCTTGCTGAGCGTCTCGGCCTCGTCCTTCATCGAGCTGCTGGAGTCGATGACCACCACCAGATCGACCACCGGGATGACGGTCTGGCCCTCCTCGACGACCGTGGTCGCCTCGGCGAGCTTCGGGAACTCCAGCTTCCTGCCCTGGCAGCTCAGCTCGCCTCCATTTCCGCGGTGGGCGGACGTCACCCCGAGCTGCCCCGGTGAGGCCGTGCCCGCGGTGAGGCCATGTGTGCTCTCCGGGACGTTCCATGCGTTGATGGCGAAGCGGGGGCTGGCCTGCTCGCCCTGGGTGAAGTTGAAGGAGAGGAGGCTCTTCAGGCTCAGGGTCCCGACGACGCTGTCATGATACCAGAAGGCGGTCAGCTTGGGCCCGCGGCTCCCCTCGGCGCCGCCGAGCAGGTGCGCGATGTCGACATCGCCCGGCGGGCCATCGTACGTGAAGCACCCCTTGCCGAAGACGGAGCCGTCGGCGTCGAGGACGCGGAAGGTGTAGCTGGTGCTCATGGGTCATTCTCCTGGACGTTCACTGCGTGTTGGTCATGGCGAGCAGGCCAGCTGTACCGCGGCGCAACGGCGTCGAGCCGCCGCGCGAGCGCAGACGGCCTCACATCGAGGATGCCTCGACAGCGGTCAAGCTCTCCCCCTACGCGCTCGCGGCGAGATCGCGAGCGCGCGGAGGTTTTCAGAACTGACGTGGAGATGCAAGCGTTTCGCACCTCGAGAGCGACCATTTCTCGGGGCGCCTGTCCGCGGCGCGCCGGAGCGCCATGGGACTTTGGTCCTACGTCTCGGGTCCTCGCCCTGGCCCGACCTGCGGCTCGCTCAGGGCTTCGCCTCGTGCGCGGCGCCAGCTTCGGGCTGCTCCACGTACTCCTGGCAGCAGCAGAACTCGGTCGTGGTGGTCGTGCTCGACTTGCTGCCGCAGATCACCTTCTCCAGGACGGCCTGGAAGCCGTTCAGCGCGTCCTTCGACGTGAAGGCCTTGCCGCCGGTCTCCTGGGCCACACGAGCGTACTCCGCCTCGATCTCCTTGGACATCCGCTCGTGTATCCGGGCGTCGCTGCTGAATTTCCCCGTGCCCAGGTACGTATGGACGCGCGTCCCCGTCTTCGTGGCGACCTCGATGGCGCGGTCCGCGGCCTCGATGTCTTCCTGATCCTGCCCCTTGGCGGAGAGGCCGCCTTCGAGCGGCTCGTCGCCCAGGAAGAAGACGCCGCGGGCCGCGCCGGGCCGCCAGTCGAAATGCGTGGCGATGTCCTCGATCGCCCGCGCTCCGTCCTCCGTCGGATCGAACGCCTTCTTCTGCTCCGCCGTGAGGTTCTCGTGCGTGCGCCCCTTGAGCGACGAGGCGTCGGCCTTCGCCGTCTGGGTCAGGTACTTGCGCACGGTGGTTTCGAAGCGCGTGTTCTTGAACGTCCCTTCGATGCCCAGGTACGTGACGCGCAGGTCCGAGGGGCACTTGGTCTTGGCCGCCTCGATGGCCGCCGCGACCGCCTGGCTCAGCGCTTCCGCCTCGTCCTTCATCGAGACGCTCGAGTCGATGACCACGACGAGATCGACCGGGGGAACGGAGGTGCTCTCCTTCGTGACCGTGGTCCCCTCGGCCGGCTTGGGGAAGTCGATCGTCTTGTCGAGGTAGCTCTGCGGGCCTGCGCCGCCGATCCCGGTGAGCTGCGCCGGCAGGGTGGTGTCCGCGGTCAGGCTGCAGATCCCCTTGGCCGGGGTCCCGGCCACGAACGTGAAGCGCTTGTCATCGCCCTCCCCGTCGAAGTAAAACGTCTGGACGTTGCTCTGGTTGATCGTGCCGACGACGTTGTCGTGGTAGTAGAACGCGGTCAGCTTGGGCGGGCCGCCGTCGGCCGGCGTCTCGTAGGTGAAGCAGCCCTTGCCCGCGGGCGAGCCGTCCGGGTTCTTCACGGTGAAGGTATAGCTGGTCGTGGTCCCAGGCCGCTGCTTCCCGGGGTCGTCCTTGATCACGACCGTCGGCTTGGCCGGCGTGGCGGGCGTGGAAGGCTCCTCGGCCTTGGGCGGCTCGGCCGGCGTGGCGGGCTTGGGCGGCTCCGCCTGCGCTGGCTTGCGAGGGAAGGCGGAAGCGACGTACAGACCCGAATTGTCGATGCGCGGGGCCCGGTTGCGCCCCACCGGGGAGATGTCGTGACGCAGGTGCAGGGTCCTGTAGCCGGCCGCGTCGAGCCGCACCAGGCCCATCACGGTGTCGATCGAGTTGGCCATGCCGCCGGGAGCCGGCCTGTTCGTGCCCTGCAGGACGCCGTTCACGAGGCTCAGCTGCGCGCTCGGCTGATTGCCCCCGGCGGTGGCCGGCGCAGCTCCGCCGTTGACCAGCTTCCAGCCTGCCGGGCTGGCGGCGCTGCCGTCGGCGAGTGTGCCGGTGATGGTGACCGTCGTCTTGGCGTAGGTCAGGCCCGCGTAGATGTCGCTCAGGCCGATGAACGTGTTGGCCCCCGCGACGCCGTCCTTGCCCCCGACCTTCGAGCCCTTGTAGCGGGAGAAATCGAGCTCGACCGTGAAGTTGTTCTGGGCGCTGGTGAACTCCCTGTTCGCCTGCATGCGGACCGCGTTGACGCTGGTCGATGCCAGGCCCGCCTGCTCGTTTTTCCCGAACGAGGCAGCGCCGGTGCCGTCATTGACCGAGCCGTGCGGGGCCACGCCCCCCTTCTTCCAGTCGAAGGTGCCGAAGCCGGAGCTGACGCCGAATCGGATGCCGATCTCGCCGCCCAGCCCATCGGGGATATAGCGCCACTGGTTCCAGTCGCCGGCGTTCCATTTGTACGCCGACGTGTCCCAGAACACGAGGTCGAGCGCTTCGGCAGACGAGGGTTGGGTGGTGGTGGTTTGTGACATGACGTAGATCCTTTCGCGAGCGCGAGCTCGCTGCTACGACGTACGAGAGCCGTGGTGTCAACCTTGGTAGCTGCGTTGAACCACGATGCGCTCCTCGCCGTTTCTCTCCCCACCTTGATAGCGACCGGGGGTGCCGTCTATAGGACCTTGGTCCCATGGCGACCGGGGGCGGGCGGGATCTACAACCGCCCGACCGGGACCTTCCCCGGGAGGAATGCAGACATGACCAGCGTCGCCACATCCGGTGTGCCACGGCGCGCGCCGAGGCGCGTGCGGCGCGGTCAAGAGCGGCGCGGTGACCGTCGCGCAACGCACGTCCGGCGACATGCGGCTCAATCCGTATCTGCACGTGGTCTTCCTCGATGGGGCTTATCACGAAGACGGCACCGAGCTCGTGTGGAACGAGCTCGGTCACCTGCGAGAGCCGCAGCAGGACGGCATGGTGCGGCTGTCGCCGCGCTACACTTCCTCGCGCTGCGCAGCTTCTTTTACCTACGCGCCGCTCGATCCGGAAGGTAGTTTTTTGATGAGGATGGAGCTGTCGGTGCCGAGGGGGGATCCGCAGAGATCGCGTAGGTTTCCGTAGGAAGCGGGAGCCGCAGCGGCGCCTCTTCGAGGTCCTACGTTTCGAGGCGGAGCGGCTCGCGGCGGCTCCGCGCCGCGTCGGGGCGCGGAGCCGCCGCCAGCGTCACGGCACGCGGTAGCCGTGGCGCAGGACGGGGAAGAAGCCGAGGTAGAGGTCCGAGCTCCCCGAGACCGCCCCGATGGCAGGCCACTGGAGGTCGATCCGCATGCCGCCGAGCTCGGCGACCTGGCCGCGCAGGAGGTGGCGATAGAAGTGCACGAAATTCACCTCGCCGTTGGAGCCGTCGTAATAGCCGTGCTGATGGCCGCCGTGCAGGCCGTCGATGCCGTTGTAGAGGTGCAGCGCGTTTTCGTTGTAATGCTCGTAGTTGTGCATCACCTCGTGAAGGAACTCGGCGTTCAGGAGGTCCGGCTTCCCTGCGGTGTAGCTGGTCGAGAACCCGACGTTGGTGCCGTCGAACGCCCACACGATGTTGCACACGTCATCGACCGAGGAGCCGTCGGCCCGGTGCTGCGAGAAGAAATACACGATCATGTCGTACTGGCTGGCCAGCTGCGCGGTCCCGGCCTCCGCCAGGAAGCGCGTGGTGTCCCACCCGTCGTGGTTCTGCTCGTAGATCGGCACGTCCTCGATGGTGGGCAGGACCTCGATCTCCCAGGTCGCGAGCCCGTAGGACAGCGGCCGGAACCACAGATCGTTGGTCGCCTCGGCCTGCGCCACGAGGTCATCGACGTCCTCATCGAAGAGCACGCCCGTGTTCGACGCGTCCGGCCCGCCCAGCGAGGAGACGTAGTTGATGCTGTTCCGGATGGGCAGGATCGCGATGCGCGTCACCTCCTGGATCCCGAGCGGCGCGCTCGCCGTGGCGTTGACGTTCACGGGCGAGGAGCCGACGGTCACGTCCTGCTCGTAGAACGAGCCGGTGTAGTCGGCCGGCGGCAGCTCGCTGCCAATCCCGACGCCGATCGTGTAGTCGCCCGGCGGGAGCGAGAGGGTAGTGGGCGTGGTCCGACCGGAGAAGACGTCGTTCACGTACACCTTGCCGGGCGTCGCGCCTTGAGCCGTCACGGTGACGGGCTGGAACGCGGGCCGGTTCGGGGTGCTCACGGAGAACGTCCGATCCCACACGATCCCCTGCCACACGTCCGACCCGTTGCACAGCGTCGCCGGGCACGACTCGCTCACGACGAGCGCGTCGTCCACCCAGAGCTCGACGCCGGCGCTCGCCGGGCCTCCGGTGTTGAGCAGCTGAACGCGGAGATCGTTGGCGCCGCTCCCGAACCAGTCGCTCACGTCGATGCGCTGGTCAATGTCCGACTCGCCGAAGTGGAACATCCTCCGCTGGATGCCGCCGACCGAGACGGCGATCCGATCGTCGGCGCCCGAAACGCGCAGCTCCACCTTCGAGGGACCGCCCGACGTGCCGCCCACGAAGCGCAGGTTGTCAATCAGGTAGTCGACGGTCGTGTGCGGGACGTTCAGGGCGATCTTGAACGTCAGATCGCTGTAGGTCTGTTGCAGGGCGGTGACGACGCTCGCCGGCACGCTGAACGAGAGCGGTGCGTACGTGCCCGCGGCGAGCCCGGCGAGGCTCACCTGGCCCAGGTAGACGTTATGGACGCCGCGGGACGGGATATCGACATAGAGCTGCGCGGTGCCGAAGGCGGGCGAGACCGGCGGCTTCAGGTCGAAGGCGAGGGTCGATGTCACGCCCGACACGGTCGAGAGCGGCGCGGACCGGAGCTCCGCGAAGCTGAAGCTCCGCAGCGCGAGCGCGGAGACGCCCTGCGAGCTGCTGGCGCTCGCGCTCTTCGTGGCGCCGGTCACCGTCCAGTCGGCGGGGCTCTCGAACCCGAGCACCGACGCCGGAGTCGTGAGGGCCTGCCCCACCTGATCGATAAGCTGCTCGTCCGCGTCGGGCGCCTGCGCGCAGGCGCCGAGCACGAGGGCGCAAGAGGTCGTTATCATGAAGCTTACACGTCGCATGAAATGATCTCCTTCGTGGGATTGACGGACCGCCGCTCGCCTCCGCCATCTCTGGAGACGGCGAGCCGGACAGCCCCTCGCTGAGTCGCGGCGCAAGCCGCGTGGCAGCGATCGTTCCTCCAACGCGCCACGTAGACCGGAGCGGCCGCGGGCGGCCGCGTGGCGGCCGCCTCGGCCTGCGATGGCCCGTGGCGCGTCGTTCGATGGTGCTACGCGTTGCGTCCGGGTCGGTTTCGCGAAGCTCTCACGCGGCTGCGCGATCGTGGCCACGTGGGCCACGTGGATCGGGTTCGGGTCGGCCGGGGTGCACCGCGAGCGGCCGAAGCCGCGCGTCACGCTACCCGGACGCGCCGCGCCTCTGCGCCGCCCTCCGCCGCCGCTCCGGCAAGCGGACGACCAGGAGCGCGATCCCCGGGAGCAGCACGATCCCCGCGAAGAGCCGCCGGACCCGAGCGGCATAAGCATCCATGGACGCCCCCGGGCCGGAGCTCTCCCCGGCGCCGGGCGATCGCGCTTCGTTCGCGCGATCTCGCCAGAGCCGAAGCCAGAAGAGCCTACGAAGGCGGACGATGACGCCGCTCCGAAACGCAAGCGTGGCGGCTATCGACCGTGGGCCGAGCTCTTGCGCCGCACATCTGCGATCGATGTCCTCGAGTGCCCAGCTTGCAAGGGGCGGATGAAGCTCGTCGCCGTGGTGACCGAGGCAAGGAACCGACGCGGAGGCAGGTCGGCTGCATGCAACGGTTAGGCGATGTTGTCCCCAGCAAGGAGCGCAAGTCCTCGGACCGGCAGCTAAGTTTGGGCGGCGGAGCAACTCCACCCCCTTGTAGAGCGCCTCAGCGCGATTCGCTGGTCCCGTTGTGCCGGTACGACGGGCAAGGGCAAGGTCAGCTACGCGCGCCATCGCCGGACGTGCTAAGCCTTCGCGTATGCCGACCCCCAAGCCCGCTGATGTCGATGCGTACCTCGCTGCCCAACCTCCCGAAGTCCGCGCCGCCCTCGTCAAAGTCCGAGCCGCGATGCGCCGTGCTCTCCCAACTTCCGTTGAGGCCATCAAGTACGGAATGCCGGCGTACCTCGTTGATGGCCGCGCCGTTGCATCCTTCGCGGGATGGAAGGACCATTACGCTCTCTACATCGTCTCGTCTACGCTATTTGAAGCTATCACGAAGGATCTTGAAGGCCGCGAGGCGAGCAAGGGAATCATCCGCTTCAAGCTCGACGAGCCCGTGCCCGAGTCCGTCGTGGTGCGGCTCTCGGAGTGGAACGCCGTCGCTGGCGGTATCGCCTCTGACGTCCCGAAGAAGTCGACGAAACCAAAGGCAGCTGCTTCGCCTACTCCAAAGCGCAACACTCGAAGACGAGCGCCTTGACCGGTTCTTGACGTCGATACAGCGCATCGCGATCCCCGCAGGCCTAACTATCATTCGACTGACCTCGACGAGCAGGTCGAAAGCCGTCCAGGATCCCTCCTTCCGGACTGCCTAACGCCCCTCAACCGAGGCCGGCCCAGCACGGTCCGGAGCCGACCAAGCGACTCCGCCTGTGCCACCGTGTCCCGCTCCCGCTCCAACCTCGCTATAGGGACCATGCTCGAAAATCCCGCTCCGTCTGTCAAGCGCGACGAGCGCCGCCCCGGGCACCGGCTCACGATGGCGCGCCACGGCTCATCGCTTCGTAACGCGTCGACGGACCCAGGACGAACTTAGGGACGAGGACTACCGTACCGGCGGCTTCAGGTCGTCCGGCAACCTGCCGGCGGGAGGCCGCGGCAGCTCGCCCGGGCGCTCGAGCAGCGAGGCCGGCGGCGCCGCGTCGGGCCCCGCGTCGCCCCCCGGCGCCGGGCCCGCGTCGTCCTGCGGCCCCGCGTCAGGCGGCGGTCCCGCGTCGCTTCCCACTCCGGAGTCTTGCGGGACCGGGCGCAGGTCCTCGGAGCACGCGCACAGCGCGCAGGCGGCGATCAAGAGGAGAAAGCGGCGCATCGTCGGACTCCCCTGCTCAGTACTTGACCCAGATCTCGGTGCCGGGATGGATCTGCGACAGCACCTCCGTGTCCGGCTCCGTCATGATCAGGCTCTGGGTGGCCGGATTGGCGCTGTACGCCGCCTTCCCCGCCCAGACGATGAGCGCGTCGTTGAACACGCTGAGGTCGTGGACGTGCTCGTTCACCGTGTACTTGTTCCACCCGGGCGAGCGCGCCGGCAGGATGAGCAGCGCCGGCGCCGGGCTCGTGGCCGGCGTCCCGGCGTCCGGATCGTGGTGGCCGTGCTCGCCGGAGGTGTCGCTCCACTCGACCGTCGTCTCGGCGCCGCCCTCGCTGCGGCAGGTCTGGGTGGTCGGGAAGTAGAGCGTCGTGAACGGCGCGTCCGGCACCTTGAACCGCAGCGCCAGCTTGTAATAGTTGGTGTCGGCGGGGAGCACGTCGGCGAGCGGCTTCGTCCAGACGACCGCCGTCACGTTGCCCTCGGCGTTCTTCTCCAGGACCGCCTTGCCGAAGGTGCTGTCCATCGGCCGCACCGACGTCACCCCGGCCGGGATCTGGACCTTCACGCGGTAGGTGTCCGCGCCGTCGCAGCCGTGGCCGACGCCGAAGGTGGCCTCGTGGGTCGCGCCGGCGAACGCGGGACCCGACACCGAAACGTGCGCGCGCGCGGCGGTCGCGGTGAACACGGACAGCGAGGCCGCAGCGGCCAGGAGCATCTGCAACGCAGTCTTCATCTCAAGCACCTCCACTCACGAAAGCTCTCCCAGCGTACTTTCGTCCCCCTCCCCTGGGAATGCGACCGATTGTCGCAGCGCGCCCTCACCTCACCTCACCTCACCTCGCGCGAGACCGCGCTCCAGCGCGCGAAACAATCCAGCGACAGCGGCACACTCTGGAGCGCGCCTCGGCGCGACGGGGACGGGTCAGCCGCCGTCGTGGGGTCCCGGGATCACCGGCCCCGGCGCGAGCAGCCGGCTCCCCTCCATCAGCCACACGGCCATCTGGTTCGCTCCATCGGCCCCCCACAACGCGTCCGCCATGCCGTCGACGTTGGCGTCGCCGGCGGTGCGCACCGCCCAGCCGCCGCCGGGCGGCCCCGGGATCACCGGCCCCGGCGCGAGCAGCGCGCTCCCCTCCATCAGCCAGATGGCCATGAGCCCCTGCTCGGCGTTCGTCCAGAGCACGTCGGCCTCACCGTCGCCGCTGAAGTCGTTCGCCGTGACGACGACCCAGCCTTCGCCGAGCGGGCCCGGGATGAGCGGGCCCGGCGCGAGCAGCTGGCTCCCCTCCATCAACCACACCGCCATCAGGTTCTGTTCCGGATTGTTCCAGACCACATCCCCCATGCCGTCGAAGTTGGCGTCTCCCACCGCGACCGCCTTCCAGCCTTCGCCGGCCGGCCCCGGGATGAACGGCCCGGGCGCGAGCAGCTGGCTTCCCTCCATCAACCACACCGCCATCAGGTTCTGTTCCGGATTGTTCCAGACCACATCGGCCATGTTGTCGCGGTTGAGGTCGAACAGGTTCGGGACGGCGACCCATCCCTCGCCGATCGGCCCCGGGATGAGCGGGCCCGGCGCGAGCAGCCGGCTGCCGTCCATGAGCCAGACCGCCATCAGGTTCTGTTCCGGATTGTTCCAGAGCATGTCCGCCATGCCGTCATGGTTGAAGTCGGCCGCGGAGGCCGCCACCCAGCCCTCGCCGATCGGCCCTGGGATGAGCGGACCAGGCGCGAGCAGCCGGCTCCCCTCCATCAGCCACACGGCGGCCAGGTTGTGCTCGGCGTCGTTCCAGAGCACATCGGCCGTGCCATCGAGGTTGAAGTCGGCCCCCTGGATGACCTCCCACGCGGCTCCGTTCACGCGCGGAGCCGCGGCGCCGAGCGAGGCCGCCCGGGGATCCACCGTGGGCCCTCCTCGCTCTCGCAGATCCGCGTCGGGCGCACAGCCCGACGGAGCGCCGTGCCCCAGGGCGACGGCGCACAGTCCCTTCAGCATCACCACGAGCCCTCTCATCGGCACCTCTCCTGGAGCTGGCGCAGGGCGCCTCGGTCAGCCGCCGTCGTGGGGTCCCGGGAGGAGAGGCCCCGGCGCGAGCAGCCGGCTCCCCTCCATCAGCCACACGGCCATGTCGCTGGTTCCGTCCCTTTGCCAGACCACGTCCGCCATGCCGTCGAGGCTGACATCGCCGGCGGTTCGTGCCGTCCAGCCCTCGCCGAGCGGCCCCGGGATCGGCGGCCCCGGCGCGAGCAGCCGACTGCCCTCCATCAACCACACCGCCGCCAGGTTCTGCTCGGCGTTGTTCCAGAGCACGTCCGCCATGCCGTCACCGTTGAAGTCGGCGCCCCAGGTGATGTCCCAGCCGTCGCCCAGCGGCCCCGGGATCGGCGGCCCCGGCGCGAGCAGGCGCGTGCCCTCCATCAACCACACCGCCATCAGGTTTTGCTCGGCGTGGTACCACACCGCGTCCGACATGCCGTCGGCGTTGAAGTCCCCCACGGAGGCGACGTCCCAGCCATCGCCGACCGGCCCCGGGATGAACGGCCCCGGCGCGAGCAGGTGGGTTCCCTCCATCAGCCACACCGCCATCACCCCCTGTTCTGCATGGCTCCAGAGCACGTCCGCCATGTTGTCGGCGTTGAAGTCGATGGCCCTGGCGAACCAGCCGCTGCCGCCCGGTCCCGGGAGGATCGGCCCGGGCGCGAGCAGCCGGCTTCCGTCCATCAGCCAGACCGCCATCGCGCCCTGTCCTTCGTGGCGCCAGAGCACGTCGCCCATGCCGTCGGCGTTGAAATCGCTCGTCTTGGCGAACCAGCCCTCGCCGGGCGGCCCCGGGATGAGCGGCCCCGGCGCGAGCAGGCGGGTCCCCTCCATCAGCCACACGGCGACGAGGCTCTGCTCGGGGTCGTTCCAGAGCACATCGGCCATGCCATCGGCGTTGAAATCGAGCGCCTGCGAGATCGCCCACCCGTACTCGTCGGCCCGCTCCCTCGCGACGCCGAGCAGCGGGCCTGGAGGCTCGGCGGGCCCCGGCTCGCGCTGCGGATCGACGCCTTGCGCACACGCGATGGGGGTGAGGATGGCAGCGACCGCGCTCGCGGCCCTCACTACAGCGACATGCTCTCTCATACTCGCCTCGCTCGCGCCTCGCGCGCGGTCATGGCTCGTGGCCTGGCTGCTCCGATCCGGCCCGCTGAGCGCGCCGGTCGCGCGCAGGGGCGGGGCGGCAAGAGCGAGTCCATCGCGATCGTCCTTTGCGCCGGACCTCGGCGCGGCGCCCACATGCACGCTCAGCCCGCGAGCGCCCGCTTCTTGCATCTCGGGTCGTCGCATGGACCTCCTCTGCTCATCGAGCGGCTCGCGCTCCGGGGCGACGGGCGCTTGCCGCGTTTCATGAGCTGGCATCGCGGCCCTGGGCGCCGCCCTCTCGGAAGGAGGCATCCCAGCACACCTGGCGCAGAGGGTGACGATCCGTCCCCCGGCGCCCTCGGCGCCTGGGCGGCTCCCGTCCACTGCCGCTCAGGCAGCATCCTGGAGATGCATCGATGTTTGCACCTGACGTAAAGATCACGCTCGCCACCGCGATGATGCTCGGCTCGTCCCTCACCTGCGTGGGTCCGCGCGAGGCGCCGGAGATCGCGGGCGGCGGCGTGCACGGAAGGACGGGCGAGGCCCGCGAGGCCCTCTGTTTCGGTCAGGTGATCACGAACGTGATCGTGTTGCCGGAGACGTACCGCTGGGAAGATCCCGCCCATCTGCTCAGCGTGGCGGAGGGGTTCGGCCCGCGGATCCTCGACGTCGCCGTGTCGGCGAGCGTCCAGCCCTCCGTGAGCGTCACGGGGACCGCCACGAACAGCTTCACGCCCGCGGGCTCCCAGCCCTCATCGAACACGACGGCTCTCCCGGGCTTCCCGGGCTCGGGTTTCCCGGGCATGCCTGGTGCACCGGGCACGTTCCTGCCTGGCCTGCCAGGGATGCCCGGCTCGGGGGTGATACCGGGTGCGCCAGGCACGCCAGGCTCCCGCGCCCCCACGAACGGCCGGCCCTCGTGGGGCATGCCGGGCAACGGCACGTTCCCGAACAATCAGCCCCCATGGGGCATGCCGGGCAATGGCGCGGCCCCGAGCTACCCGCCCTCGTGGGGCATGCCGGGCAATGGCACGTTCCCGAACAATCAGCCCCCATGGGGCATGCCGGGCAACGGCGCGACCCCCGAGGAACAGCCTCCATGGGGAGCGCCAGGCTCTGGCCTGTCGGGAGGTTGCACGCCCTCGAGCTCGGACATCTCCGATGCTGTTGGATTCAGCGTGACCGAGACCATCACGCTCGAGGCCAGCACGTCCTACTTCGTCCCCACGGCGGCGTTTGCGCGGGTCTCGGCCTACCCCGTCTTCCAGAAGATCACCTGGGATGTCGTCAGCGTCGGCGGCTGGAGCTGGGGAGCCGGCCCATCCGGGACCAGCGTCGTCGTGGGCTCGGGTGTCGTGCTCAAGCCGATCGGCGTCTATTTCTCGACCGACCGCATCTATGACCTTGCCGCGATGGGAGGGGGAGTGATCAGCCTTGGCCCGATCCTGGATCCGACGGACGGTGCGGGCGGCGATGACAGCGGCGCAGGTGGCGGCGGCGCAAGCGGTGCAGGCGGCGATGTCAGCGGCGCAGGTGGCACAGGCGGCGGTGCCGCCGGCGCAGGCGGCCATGTCAGCGGCGCGGGCGGCACCGGCGGCGATCCCGCCGGCGCGGGCGGCACCGGCGGGTAAGGCCACCTCACCCCCGCCGCGTGTCAGCGCGCCGCCTTGGCGATCTCGTCGGCGGCGCGCGCCCTCTCCTCCGCCTGCTGCGCGAGCGGCCCCGTCAGCAGCGCCTGCGCCTCGCGGAAGCGGGCGGCCACCTCGTCCCAGTAGCCTGCGCCGGCGCCCTGCGGGGCGGCGATCTGCTGGATCAGGGCCGCGTCGAACGCGGCGATGCCGGCGTACGGCGACGCGGGCTTCGTGCGGGCCACCCAGTCGAGCGCCGCGAGCTCGCCCAGGCCGAGCCCTGCGAGCGGCGCCCGCCGCATCATGAGCGCCGCGTCCTCGGGGCCGTTGCGCAGGCCGAGGGCGAGGGCGAGCAGCATCGTCGCCTCGGGCGGGCGCGGGGTGCCCTCGGGCCACGCGGTGAGCAGCGCCGTCGCCTGGTCGAAGTCGACGGCGCGCCAGTACAGCCGGCCGAGCTCGAGCCGCGCCCTGGCGTAGAGCAGCCGCGCCTCGGGCGAGAGCTCGGCGGCGCGCAGGGCGGCGCGCTGGGGCAGCGGGACGCCCCGCTCGAGGAACATCCGCAAGGTGCCCGGCCGCGACGCCGCGTCGGGCGGGAGCAGGCGTCCCGCGTAGTACGTCGGCAGCGCGCCCGCGAGCCGCTCCTCCACGGACGACGGCGCGGCCGGCGGGAGCGGCGGCAGCGCCAGCGCGTCCAGCGCGTCGACGCGCCGGCCGCCGTAGAGGCGCGACAGCATCGCGCGCGCGCCCTCGACGCGGTCGTCGCGGAGCACGCCGACCGACGACAGCTCGCGCAGCCCGACGAGCGCGGCGTCCCGGCCGCGGTTCTTCCAGGGGTCGAGCATCTGGTCGAGCTGGCCGTAGTAGACGTTGCTGAGCTCCGCGTCCTTCCGCATGGCGTCCGGCAGCGGCGCCGCGCGGACCGCCTCGACGAGCCGCATGTCGGCCCGCCCCGCCTCCACGGCGACGATGCCCTTCGCGTAGAACGGCAGCGCGACCCCGAGCCGCCCGAGGTCCTCGATCGCCCGGGCCTGCTCCGTCACCCACGTGAAGAGCGGCCCCTTCGTGAACGCGAGCACGCGCTGGACGTCGTAGGGCGGCCGCAGCGCGGGCGGCTCGGTCGCGGTGCGCGCGAGCCGAGCGGCGAGCGCCTGGCCGAGCAGCACCTGGTAGAGGTCGCCCTGGAGCCTCGCGGGCGGCGCCTCGAGCAGCGGCGCGGCGAGCGCGTCGCCGCACGCGACGGGCGCGAGCTCGGCCCGGAGCGCGCGCGCGAGCCCGACGTCGAGGCCGGCGCACGCCTCGAGCGCCGCGAGGCGCGCGTCGCGCTTCGCGGCGTCGGTCTCGGTGAGCGCGACGTCGAGGGCGGCGAGCGCGCCCTGGGCGTCGCCGCAGGCCGGCGCCGGCGCGGCGGGGGCGCGGCGCGTGAACGCCTCGCAGGCGGCCGGAGGGGCGGGCACGCCGATCGGCGCCGGGGGAGCCACCGCGGACTTCGGATCGAAGGGGGCGTGCTTCAGGAGCGGCAGGAACTCGTCCTTGAGCGTCCCGTGGACGGCGAACGCCTCGTCCTCCGGGAGCGGCGGGGGCGGCGCGGGCGCCGCGCGGTCCTCGCCCGCGGCGGAAGGGGCGCGCGGCCCGGGCGGCGGCGCGGCGGCGCAGGCCGCGAGGGAGAGCCCCATCGCGGCGAGGAGGGCGGTGAAGGCGGAGCGGGGGATCGAGCGCATCAGGTTTCCTTGGACACGGGCGGTTCGCAAAGGTTTCGCCCTGGAACGACCGCGAGGCCGCGGACAACGCTACCCTGCCCTGCGCGACCTGCTCCAGCGCAAGAAGTACGCTGGCCTCGAGGCGGCGAAGGAGGAAAAGCGCAGGCGGAGCGCCCCGCAGCGCTGCGGGTTCGAGCGCACGGGACGCAGGCGCGCCGCTCGGGATCGCCCTCTCCTGGATCGCGAGGCGAGCTCCGCTCGGTTCGCCCACGCAGGCACACAGCGACGCCGGCAGAGCGTACGTCGATGACGGCATCATCGAAAAATTCCTACGTGGCAGCGTACCAGCGTGCCACAACGATGTGCCTGGGTCGTGACGAATGAGCACTGCGTCACGAGCACGGCTCCGAGCGTCTACTCGGTGGTATCCGCCACCGGCGTCACCGCGAACGTGGACAAGCTCCACTGGCACCCTCTCGCCGAATGGCACCTCGGCAACGTCGGGAGCCACGGCCAGGTCGACATCGTGTTCGCTCGCCTCGTGAACACCTCTGCTCCTCTGAGCGCAAGTGCGGCGCCGGAGAGGGCGGCTGCGACTCGAACGGCGATTGGATCGCGGAGCGCGATGTACGGAGGCGACGCTCGAAGGCCGGCTCCAGCGCTGGAGTCAGGCGCCCGGGGCGCGCACGAACTGCTCGTAGACCACGAGCGTGACCGGCTTGTCGTTGGCGACCTTCACCAGGATGCTCTTGACGCGCAGCCATTCGAGGCCGGCCTTGCCGGCGCCCACGCGCGGTACGCCGATCCGCGCGATCCCCGCCCCGGCGGCGTGCGTCACCATCGCGGCGAGCGAGCGCTCGAGCGCGGCGAGCGAGGGCCTCTTCGTCGCGTTCTCCTGGATCACGAGGCTGTACACGGTGTCGCCGCCCTCGCTCCAGACGAAGGCCTCCCCGAGCTGGAGCTTCCGCTCGGCGCTCCGCTGCTCGAACGCCGGGAGCAGGCCCGGCCAGCGCTTCTTGAACGTGACGGAGATCCCGCTGTCCATCTGGCCCACGCAGCTCACGCCGTGCGCGTACGCGTGAAGATCCGGGGTGTTGAGGAGATCGCCCTTGGTGAAGATCGTCGGCACGCGGGGCACCCTAGCACTGCCGCGGTCAGCTTGGTGAGAAGCCGACCGGCCCGCGAGCGCGAGGGCGAGGAGCCGCCCATGCCCCCGCCACCTCGAGCGCGCCGCTCCGGCCCACCCGGTACGTCCGCACCGGCGCCCCCCAGACGAGCCGGTTCACCCCGCCGGTGCCAGCCGCCGCCTTGCCAAGAAGTTGGTAAGCCGCCCGAGCGCGTGCTCGCGGAGACGCACGGCGTGTCCCGCATCACGATCCGTCAGGCCGTCCACAAACTCGCGGCCGCCGGTCTCGTGGAGGTCCGTCAAGGCGGGCCGACGCGCGTGCGCGATCCAGCGAAGGCCGACGCGCGCGTGCTCGAGCTCCTCCTGCGATTCGGCGGCCGGCTGCGCTCGGCGCGCGCGAACTTCCGGCGCGACCTCGAAGAGTACTCGTCAGCGAGATCGACGATGGCGCCATCGAGCCCATGCAGATGGCGATCCTGCTGAAGGGGATCGGCGGGTTTTTCACGCCGATCACCACGGGGGCGAACCGACCGATGGGCGGCGCGACGCCGAAGGAGCCGCCTTCGCTGACCGAGGGCCGCCGCGCTGTTCATAGCAGGTCGTGAGGATAGGCGGCTTGGCCGGCGCGGACGAGGTTCGTCGTCGCGTAACGGTCGGTCTTGCAGCTCCAGTCGAAGTAGCCGCGCATCGCCGTTTTCATCCCCGTCACGAGCTGGCGGACGTCGTCGCGCTCAGGCTCGGTCAGGTCGAGCGACACGCAGAGCTCCGGAATCTCTTCAGTGAGCTTGATGAAGTTCGCGATCCATTCATGAATGCTGTCGCGCGTCTCGGCGATGGCTTCGGCGCGCGAGCAGCGCCGCTCGTGCTGCACTACGAGGACGAAATTGTGTAGATCGCCCCGACCCTCCTCCTTCTCCAGGGAGTGGATGTCGTTGAGCGTGTCGACAACGTCCGCTGTAATGGTCAGCATGGCCTGGATCTGGGGCGTATGCCATGCTCGCTCCGGCGTCTCCAGATGGTATGCCCGCTCGGTCATGTCCATCATGGCGTACACGAACCCGGATCGGCGACGCAGCTCGAAATGCTCTGCACGAGTGGGCATGATCGCGCGCTTGCGGTTCTTCGCTTCATCGACGTAGGCGTCGAGGTACCATTGCCAGTGGCGCGCCGTGCGGGCGCAAAAGGCCGCGGTCCTCCCCTGCGTGAGGCGGCCCCAGACGTCGGCGAACGCGTTGATCAGCGGCTTGCTCGGTGAGCGAGGGGCCGCGGCGTCGGGCCGCATCACGCTCACCATGGCCTGACAGATCTTGGCCACCTCTTCGGGTTGGTCTGCCAAGTCGCTGTCGATCTGGTCGTCGAGGAGGGTTGCGACGACAACACCGTCAATGGTGAGGTCGAGGTCAGGGCCCACCGCTCCGGGGATCCAGCGCGCCATCAGGCCGGCGATGTCGTTGGACAGGTAGCGCTGCGCCGCGAGCTCGCTCCCCACAAGGCCATGGGCTCGCGCCCAGTCAAAGTTGCGCTTGCGGGCAGCGGCCGCATCAGGGCTGATCAGGGCTGAATGCAGCCGTCGACCACCTTCCCATCAGCAAGGCTGGCGCCCAGGTGCGCGCAGTGACGCTCCATGATCACTGGCCTGCCCGCCTGATCACGCCACGCCACGAGGGGCTGGCCGAAGAGCTTCAGCTCAACTGGCTTCTTTCCCAGAGTCGACGCGCGCAGGGCGATATACCAGCTCGCTGCTAGCTTCGCGGTCGGCTCGCTGCTCTTGGCCTTTGGCTCTGCAGCCTGCTCCTGCACAGGCGCGACTGGTTTGCTCATTTGTACAGTCCTCCGGATCGACGCTCGCGCATTGGCTCACGTCACGACTAAAACATCGTCCCCCATTGCGACAACTTGTGGATCGCATGCTGCTGCGTTGGCAAGTAAAATCATCTTACACCGGAGCGTGCAGGTAAAAAAAAGAAGCCGGAGCGCTGCGCGAGGATCGAGGATGTGGGGTGCGGTGAACCGATGTGGGGAGGAGGAAATCCAAACGCGGACGACGGAGCATGGCTTTAGCTCGCTCGCCGCACCTCGACATTCGAGGAGCGGCGAGAGGCCAGGGCCAACAGCATCGCCCCAAGGCATCGCGACAGCGATGCGCTCAGGCCGAGCGCCGTCGGCCTGAGCAGGATCTCCCCCGCGGAGATGGACGGCCGCCTTCACGCTCGGTGGCGCTCGCTCCCCCAGCTCGGGGCGGTCCCTCGCCCCAATAAGGGCCCTTCCTTCTTCGCTCAACCCAGCCCCAGCGCCACGCTCCGGCGGAGAGCGCATGCAACCCACGGCGATTCCACGGATTGCGACGGGAAACGACGGATTGGACGAGATCCTCGGAGGAGGCCTGCCCCCCAATCGGATGTACCTCGTGCAGGGCGATCCCGGTACGGGCAAGACCACGCTCGCCCTCGCCTTCCTGCTCGAAGGGGCGCGGCGCGGCGAGCCGGGGACGTACATCACGCTCTCCGAGACCGAGGAGGAGATCCGCGCGTCCGCCGGCTCGCACGGCTGGTCGCTCGACGGGCTCTGCGTCCACGAGGTGGGCAATACCGCGAGCGACCTCGCCGCGGCGGAGCCGTACACCCTCTTCCATCCCGCCGAGGTCGAGCTCGTCGAGTTCACCCGCAAGATCCTCGAGATCGTCGAGCAGACGAGGCCGGTCCGCCTGGTCCTCGACTCGCTCGCCGAGCTCCGGCTCCTCTCGGCCGACGCGCTCCGCTACCGCCGTCAGCTCCTCACGCTCAAGCGGTTCTTCGTCGGGCGGCCGACGACGGTGCTGCTCCTCGACGAGAGCGCCAGCGACGCCGCCAGGTGCCACATCGAGAGCCTGCTCCACGGCGTGATCTGCCTCGAGCGGTCCTGGCGGGAGCTCAGCGACGCGCGGCACCGCCTGCGCGTCCTCAAGATGCGCGGCATCCGCTTCCGCGGCGGCTACCATGACTTCACCATCGAGACGGGCGGGCTGGCGATCTACCCGCGCATCCGGATCGCGGACCACCACGCGGACTTCGCGAACGAGATGGCGACGACCGGCCTGCCCGAGCTCGACGCCATTCTCGGCGGGGGCCTCGACCGGGGATCGGCCACGCTCCTCATCGGCCCGACCGGCAGCGGCAAATCGGTGCTCGCCACCCAGCTCGCCGTCGCGGCGGCGGAGCGGGGCGAGCACGTGGCGCTCTTCGTGTTCGACGAGGTGCTCGAGGCCAGCTTCAGCCGCGCCGACGGGCTCCGGATCGGCCTTCGCGAGCACGTCCGGAGCGGCCGGATCTCGGCACGGCAGCTCGATCCAGGCGAGCTCGCCGCGTGGCAGTTCGGGAGAGCGATCCTCCAGGCCGTCGAGCACGACGGGGCGCGGCTGGTCGTGATCGACAGCCTCAACGGCTACCTCAACGCCATGTCCGAAGATCGCGACCTCGATCTCGCGCTCCACGAGATCTTCGGCTGCTTGTCGCAGCTCGGCGTGATCGCCGTGAGCACGATGGTCCGGCACGACCTCGTCGGCGAGCGCGCCCTCGTCAGGCTGGACATCAGCTACCTGAGCGATACCGTCTTGCTTCTCAGCCCGTTCGAGTTCAAGGGCGAGATGCGCAAGTCGATCAGCGTCGTCAAGCGGCGGCGCGGCCCTCACGAGAACACCATCCGCGAGCTCCACATCGGTCCAAAGGGCCTGCGTATCGGCGAGGCGCTGCGCGGGCTCCACGGCGTGCTCACCGGCGTCGCCGTCTACGCCGGTGAGCACGCCGGGCTACCGGAGGACGATGAGCCCGACGAAGGATGAGCTGCAGGAGGAGGCCATCCTCGTGCTCGCTCCCACGGGGCGCGACGCCGTCCTGACGGTCTCGGTGCTGGTGGAGCATGGGTTCCGCACGGTCACCTGTCCGGACATCGGCGTGCTCTGCCAGGAGCTCGACGCGGGCGCCGGGGCCGTGCTCCTCGCCGAGGAGGCGCTGGCGCCTCCAGGGTCGCGCTGCCTGGTCGAGGCGCTCCGGAAGCAGCCCCCGTGGTCCGATCTCCCGCTGGTGGTCTTCAGCAGCGGCGATCCGTCGACCGCGGCGAGCCGGCTGACCCTCGCCGCCACCGTGCCACTCGGCAACGTGATGCTGCTCGACCGGCCGGTCCGGATCATCGCTTTGGTCAGCGCGCTCCGGTCGGCGCTGCGCGCCCGCCGGCGGCAGTACGAGGTGCGCGATCTCCTCGCGCGCCTCGGGCGCAGCGTCGACGATCGGGACCGCTTCCTCGCCTTGCTCGGCCACGAGCTCCGCAACCCGCTCTCTGTCATCGTCATCGGCGTCGAGCTCCTCGCGCGGACCGCTGGCCGGGACGACGGCGCGCGGCGCCGGTACGAGGCGATCGTGCGGCAGACCCGCCACCTGGCCCACCTCGTGGACGCTCTGCTCGACGTCTCGCGGGTGACCTCCGGCCGGATGCACCTCACCAAAGAGCCGGTGGACCTCGTCGCGCTGGTCGAGCGCTGCGTGGACGCGGCCAGCACGGCGATTGAAGCGCAGGGGCTCGACCTCGAGGTCTCGGCCGGGCCCGAGCCGATCGTGATTACGGGCGACGGCATGCGGCTGGAGCAGGTCGTGAGCAACCTCCTCACCAACGCGACCAAGTACACGCCGTCAGGCGGGCGCATCCGCATCTCGGTCACGTGCACCGGCGGCCGGGCCGCGATCGCCGTGGAGGACACGGGCGTCGGGATCGCCCCCGAGCTGCGCGCCCACATCTTCGAGCCGTTCACGCAGGTGGAGAGCTCGCTCGACCGCGCGCGTGGCGGCATGGGGCTCGGGCTCTCGGTGGTGCGGAGCCTGGTGGAGCTGCACGGCGGCACGGTGGAGGCGACGAGCCCGGGCCTCGGGCTGGGCAGCCGGTTCACCGTCACGCTGCCGCTCTCGGCCGGAGCTCCCGCGCCGGGCGCGCCCCGGCCTGAGGCGCCCGCGGCGCCCGCCGCCGCCGCGCGTCGCGTGGTCGTCATCGAGGACAACGCCGACCTGCGCGAGAGCCTGCGGCTCCTCCTCGAGCTCTCAGGACACCACGTCAACTTCGCCGCGGACGGCCTCACCGGCGTGGCGACCGTGCTCGCCGAGAAGCCCGACGCGGTGCTCGTCGACATCGGCCTGCCCGGCATCGACGGCTACCAGGTCGCGCGCGCCCTCCGCGCCGCGCTGGGCGATCGCGTCTTTCTCGCCGCGCTCACCGGGTACGGCCAGCCCGAGGACAAGCGGCGCAGCCGAGCCGCTGGCTTCGACGCGCACCTCACCAAGCCCGTGGAGATCGACGTGGTGGAGCGGCTGCTCGCCGCCGTGCCGAGGCAGGGCGCGTGACGGCGATGGGCCTGGTACCACCCGTCCCGTCCCCGGTCGCACGGCGAAGATCGACCAGGGCCGCCGGCCGGGGGAGCCGATCCCGGGCGGTGCTCACCTCGCCTGCCCGACGCAGCGCTCCTCTCCCTAGCCGCGCTCAGGGGTCCCTCCATCCTCGCGCATGCGCTCACCTCTCGGCCTCACACCCGTGATCCACGGACAAACATCGCGATGCATGAGAACCGGCATTGGCCGATGTGTTCTGTGTTGCATCGATGTGTGAGCCTCCGCTCCAAGGCTCGTCGCTTGCGCTCATGTGCCCTTGACTGAACGAAGCTCGATGTGTTGGCGTACCCCGCTGGGGTAGTTGGCGTACCCCGCGGGGGTATCATGAACAGGATTGGACGACGCTGGGCGGCGGCCTTCGGGCTCGCGCTGATGACGGCGGCATGCGGATCGGGCGACACCACCGGCAAGGGCGAGCAAGTCTCGCCCATCCAGCGCGCGCCGACGCCCAAGAGCGAGTTCACCGCGGAGGAGATCGAGGCGACGCTCGACGCGCTCGTCACCGAGATCAACGAGGGCGCCATCGAGCCCATGCAGATGGCGATCCTGCTGAAGGAGATCGGCGGGTTCTTCACGCCGATCACCACGGGGGCGAACCGAGCGATGGGCGAGCTCGGGGTCACGGGGAACGTGGTCGGGCACAGCGGACAGGGGCGCAATCAGCAGGAGAGGGCGGAGGCCCAGGGGGAGCAGATTGGACAGGCGGTGGCGGACGGCGCCGCAGGGATCGGTGTCTCGCCCTTCGGCGACGCCATCGCGGCCGGCATCGATGAGGCCGTCGCCGGCGGGGTTCCTGTGGTGACGCTCGACACCGACGCGAAGGACTCGAAGCGTTCCATCTATGTAGGAACCATCAGCGAGTCGGCCGGCGACACGGCAGGAAAGACCCTGCTCGCGTTGCTGCGCCCGGCGCCGGGCACGGTGGTGATCCACGGCGCCGACGACCCGTCCTGGGTCGACGGGATGACGCGAATGCTGGGGGCTCGGCGCGTCCTCGAGGACGCCGGTTACACGGTCGTGGTGCGTCCGATCACCTGGTCCCCGGGGGGGGAGGTCGCTGACGTCGAAGCGATGGCAGCCCAGATCGAGACCGCGGACCCGCCCGTCATGGGGTTGCTCGGCCTGCACAACGTCTCGTACCGGTGCGCGATGGCCGCGGAGGCCGCGGGCGCGACGGAGCTCCCCGTCGTCGCCTTCGACTTCGAGCCGAAGACCGTCGAGTACATGCGCCAGGGGCTCATCAAGGCGACGCACACCCAGCGGCAGTATTACGCGGGGTACCTCGTGCCCTACATCCTCTACGGCATCAAGATCATCGGCCCCGACGCGACCAAGGCGATCCTCGCCCCTCGGATGGTCGACGAGAGCCGGCTCAACGTCGGCCTCGACGTGGTCCCGTGGGACAAGGTCGACGAGTACGACACCTTCCTCGACTCGATCAGCGTGACTCAGTAGCGGCGCCCTGGCTCGAGGAAGACCTCTCCCCTCGGGATCGAGGACAGCCGCAGGCCGGTCGATTGCAATTGACATCTGTCATGTGAACGCTCACACTGGCCCCAGAGGTATTCTTTTGCTTCGGCGATCGACGGCGCGCCGCCGGGGTCCGTGGGGCGCCCGAAGACCCGTGTACATGTGCCCCGTCAGAGCCACGGGAGGAGTCGCTATGAAAACCAGATCGATTTGGACCTTCACCTGGGCCGCGCTGGGCGTGATTGTCAGCGCTTGCGGCGGCTCAAATGACGACGGCAACCTCGGTGGAAGCGGCGGAGCCCCGGCGGACTCAGGAGGGAGCGTGAGCGGCTCGGGCGGCGAGCAGGCGGGCGCCACCGGAGGGTCTCTGCCTACGGGCTCGGGTGGCTCACAAGCCACTACCGGAGGGTCTGAGCCCTCCGGCTCGGGCGGAGCGCCTGCCGGCGGCGGGGAAATGGCGGGCGGGAACGGAGGCTCGGGCAGCGGCGGCTTTACCGGCACGTGCACCGCGTCACAGCCGGCTGGTCGAACCGTGTCGGGGAGCGGCCCTCATCAGGTGGTCGTCGAGACGAATTCAGACCCGGGCATCAACCAGGGCACCATCTTTCGTCCGGCGGATCTCGGTGGGGACGCCAAGTATCCGATCTTCGTCTGGGGGCAGGGCGGATGTTCGCGAGACGGGCTCGCGAATGAAGCGGCCATGGCCGAAATTGCCTCGCATGGCTACTTCGTGGTGGCGGACGGGACACCGGGAAACACAGAGCCCAACCGCGAGCTCGGGGGCGGAGGCGACGTGCTGCTCGCCTACATCGACTGGGTCATCGCCGAGAACGAGAAGCCTTGCAGCGCCTACCACCAGAGTATCGAGACCACGAAGGTCGCCGCGAACGGCTTCTCCTGCGGCGGCTTGATGGCGGCGGGGACTGCCGCAGATCCCAGAATGACGACCTGGGGGCACACGAGCAGCGGCTCTTTCTCGGTGAATCAGGCGTTCTACAACTCGATCCACACCCCCGTATTGATCGTCACCGGCACCGCGGATAGCGTGGGCGCGTACCCGAACGGCACGAGGGACTACGAGAACATCGCCGCCTTGGGTGATATCCCGGTCATGATGTTCGCCAAGGTCGGCGCGGATCATGGGGGCGATCTGTGGGCTCGGAACGGCGGCGAGTTCACTCAGGTCAACCTGGCGTGGCTCAACTGGTGGCTCAAGGGCGACGA
Organism: Sorangium cellulosum; assembly: GCF_002950945.1. Taxonomy (GTDB): domain Bacteria; phylum Myxococcota_A; class Polyangia; order Polyangiales; family Polyangiaceae; genus Sorangium; species Sorangium cellulosum_E. The sequence continues at coordinate 2,318,624 of NZ_CP012673.1, read as the reverse complement.
ATCGGCCACCGGCAAGGGCATGCTCGTCGGCGCGAGCTGCCGCTTCTGCACCGACAGAAGCTGGAATATCTCTTCTGCCAATCTGCCCTAGAGCGACAAACGGGTTGAACCCGTCTGAAACGAACAGATTTTCGAACCGCCAAGGCGCCAAGGACGCCAAGAAGGAGAAGAATATATCTTGGCGCCCTTGGCGCCTTGGCGGTTCATCTCTCGTTCCTCAACGTGATCGGTGTTCTAGAGTGGATCGCCCTCGGACCGCCTTGCTCCGAGGAGCAGGGCGGTTTGACCGGCACGGAGGGCCCCGCAGGGGTCGCCGCGCCGGCCTCCGGCGCTGCGTCGATTCCGGGAAAGTGGTCCGACGATCCCGGATCGGATGCTTTCGGGCGCACCGCCTGCATCCTTACGCTGCTCGCATGCACATGAAGGCGGCGGTCTACGATCGGTACGGCTCTCCCGAGGTGCTCGAGGTGCGCGCGATCCCCGCGCCCGAGCCGAGGGACCACGAGGTGCGCATCGCGATCCGGGCGACCACGGCGACGGCGGCGTGCCAGATGATGCGGCGTGGCGACACGCTCACGGCGCGGCTCGTGCTCGGCCTCTTGCGGCCGCGGCGGCGCTTCCGGGTCCTCGGGATCGAGATCGCCGGCACGGTGGAGCGCGTCGGCCGGCGCGTCACGCGGTTCCGCCCGGGCGACCGTGTGTTCGGCTTCACCGGCTTCGGGGCCGGTGGATACGCGGAGTACGTCTGCCTCCCCGAGCACGGGTCGATCGCGCACGCCCCCGGAGGCCTGAGCCACGAAGAGGCGTGCTCGCTCGTCGACGGCCCCACCACCGCGCTCTACTTCCTCCGGGACCGGGCGCGGCTCCGCACGGGCGAGCGCATCGCCGTCGTCGGCGCGTCGGGGAGCATCGGCACGGCCGCGGTGCAGCTCGCGCGGCACGTCGGCGCGGAGGTGACGGCGGTCTGCAGCGGAAGGAACGCCGATCTCGTGCGCTCGCTCGGAGCGCACCATGTCGTCGACTACACACGCGAGGACTACGCGGCGCGCGCGGACGTGTACGACGTCATCTTCGACACGGTCGGCGCGAGCTCGTTCTCGCGCGCGCGGCGCTGCCTCTCGCGTGGGGGTCGATACCTCATCACGGTCGGAGGCCCCGAGCTCTACCTGCGCGACGCGTGGAGCCGGGCGTTCGGGAGCAAGAAGCTCGTCTTCGGCATGTCGGTCGACAAGAAGGCGGCGCTCCCGGTGGTCTCGGATCTCGTCGCGCGGGGCGCGCTCCGGCCCGTCATCGACCGCCGCTACCCGCTCGAGGCCATCGCGGACGCGCACCGGTACGTCGAGACGGGCCGCAAGCGGGGCAACGTTGTGATCGACGTGGGCGCGTGATACCTCGATTCGCGTGAGCACGCTCGAAGCGCTCCGAATCGCGTCGATCGCGCAGATCCACGGGCTCATCGGTCGTCCGCCGCCCGCGCACCCGCTGCTCTCCGTCATCGCGGCGTCCTGGCAGGAGCCGCTGCGCATCACGGTGCCGATCGTCGGGCGCGCGATCGAGTCGGGGCTCTACGTCCTGAGCCTCAAGCGCGGCGACGAATGCCACGCCGAGTTCGGGCGCCAGGTCCACGACGGACAGGCGGGCATCATCGTCTTTGCGTCGCCGGGCCAGACCATCACGCCGCTCGGCGGACAGGGCGAGCTGACGCACGAGGGTGAGGGCTGGACCGTGGTCTTCGACCCCGACCTGCTCCGGGACGGCCCGCTCGCGGCCGCCATGCACCAGTACCGGTTCTTCGGCTACGCGACGCGCGAGGCGCTGCACCTCACAGACGTGGAGCAGGAGGCGTTCACGGGCCTCGTGCGACAGATCGAGCTCGAGTCCTCCGTTCCGCCCGACTCGTTCGCGCCGGTCGTGCTCACGGCGCAGCTCCAGCTCCTCCTCACGTACTGCCAGCGCGCGTACACACGCCAGTTCGAGGTCCGCGCGAAGGCCGGCGGGGTCGTGGCGGAGCGGCTCGATCGCCACCTCGACGAGCACCTCGCGTCGGCGGCGCAGCCGGGCCGGGGGCTTCCCACCGTTCGATCGTGCGCGCGCGCGCTCGGCTACTCGCCGGACTACCTGAGCGATCTGCTCCGCGCGGAGACGGGCACGAGCGCGCGCGCCCACATCCATCGCGCCGTGATCGAAGCGGCGAAAGCGCGACTCCTCGCGTCCGACGCGAGCACGAGTGAGGTCGCCTACGCGCTCGGCTTCGAGCACCCGCAGCACTTCTCGAGGCTCTTCCGCGAGAAGACCGGGAAGTCGCCGGGCGAGTGGCGGCGCGCCGCCGGCACGCCGGGCGCGGTGAACGGAGCCTCCTGCACCAGGAAGGGCGGCCGCGGTCAACGGTAGCAGCCGTGTCCTTCATGGCGACTCAGCGGCGGTTGGCCTCGGCGGGCCTACGCGGGGCGCATCTGCTGCAATGCGTAGCGGATGCCGCTCTGGAGCGTGCCAGACGTCACGATCGATCCCAGGTCGACGCCGAGATCCACGAGGGTCTGCGCCACCGACGGATTGATCCCCGTCAGCACGACCTGCGCGCCGACGAGCCCGACCGCCCGAGCGGCGCGGACGAGGGAGTCTGCCACGCCCGAGTCGACGTCGCGGACGCCGGTGATGTCCAGGATTGCGACGGACGCCTGCCTCGCGACGACACCGTCGAGGAGCGTCTCGAGCACCTGGTTCGCGCGGTTCGTGTCGATGGTGCCGATGAGCGGCATGACGACGACCTTGTCGGCGATCGGGATCAGCGGGGTGCTGAGCTCTCGCACCGCCTCCTCGTGCGCTCTTCTCTCCTCCGAGAGCCGCCGCGCCGTGTTCTCCGACGTCACGTCCCAGAAGATACCCTGGATCCCCACGATCTCGCCGCGCAGGTCGCGCACCGGCGCCTTGATCACCTTGACGTAGATCGTCTCTCCGGTCGTACGCACCCTGTGCTCCTCGATGGTCTCGAAGGCCTCGCCGGTCTTCAGCAGATGAGCGTCGTCCTGCCGGTACTTCTCGGCCAGCTCGCGCGGGTAGAGTTCGAACGGCGTCTTTCCGAGGAGCTGCTCCAGGGACATCCCCACCGACGCGAGGAGCGCGCTGTTCGCGTACACACACCGCCCGTCCAGGTCGCTCCGGAAGATGCTTTGAGGGATCAGGTCGAGCAGCGACAGATGAGCCAGCTCACGCTCGCGCCAAGCTCTCTCCGCGAGCTCCAGCTCGGCGACGCGTTGGCGCAGAATGCGCAGCTCTTCTCGGTCATCCTGACCCTTCGTCATCGGAGCGCCCCTCCTCATGCCTGCCCGTCATGCACCGGTCCGCAACGGATCGAGGCGTAACATGGGTGTGCCTCGCTCTACAAGCACGGCCCTGCGAGCCTCAGAGAAGGGAGGGCCTCCGGTGCCACCGGCAGCCCGAGCAGCCGACCGAGCGCCTCGTGAACGCCCCGGTCCGCCACCTCATCCCCGAGGGCGACGGCGCGGCGCGTCACTTCACAAGTCCATCTCTTCCGTGCGCCATCGCACCCAGTCTGACAGCACATGATACGCCGGATGGTCTCTGGTGCCCTGAATCAATCCTTCGAGCTCTGGCCAGGACGTCACCGTCGTCCTCGACACGACGAGCCGATCCCGCTGTGTCGTAATCTTGAGGCTGTGCGCACCCGTCACGGGGGCTAGAACACCGATCACGTTGAGGAACGAGAGATGAACCGCCAAGGACGCCAAGGACGCCAAGGACGCCAAGATATTATCTTCTTCTTGGCGTCCTTGGCGCCTTGGCGGTTCGAACTTCTGCTCGTTTCAGGCTGGTTCAACCCGTTTACCCTTCTAGGCATCATAGAAATGTGGCGTCCGCAAGGTCGATCCTGCTGGTTCCCGCACCTGCCGAGCGTGGCCGCGCAACCGGACACGTCGGAGGAGCTCCGCCGCCGCGGGTGACCCCTCAATCCCAGCGCTTCGTCAGGACGACGCGCGTGTAGACCACGCGGAAGCCGGCGCGCTCCATGTTGCGGTACGAGGCGGAGCCGGGCGCCGTCACCACGGAGGCGAGCTCGCAGCCGGAAGCCGCGGCGTGGGCGAGGCGGGCCTCGATGAGCGCCCGCTGCACGCCGCGGCCGCGGAATTCGGGGCGCGTGGACGTGGCGAACAGGGAGGCCAGGCCGTCGTGGAATGCCATGGCGCCGCCGCCGGCGGGGCGGCCGTCGACGTGCGCCCAGAAGCAGGCGGCGCGGGGCTCGTGGAACAGCATGAGGCCCGCGTCCATCGCCCCGGGGCTCACCTCCTCCTCGCCGCTGAAGCCCTGCCCGACGACACGCGACCACGCCTCGGCGTCGGCCGGCTCCGCGCGGGAGACACACACGCCCTCGGGCAGGGGCGACGGGCGCTCGGCGCCGGAGAGCGGGCGCACGAGCACGTGATCGAACTCCTCGAGGACGAAGCCGCGGCGGCCGAGCTGCTCGATCAGCGTGGGATCGGCGTAGGGGCTGACGCCGAGCGAGGCCAGGACGCCGCGGCTGCGGAAGAAGTCTTCCAGTCGGTCCACCTCCTCGGCGGTGACCGGCCCCTCCATCCCCAGGCCGCGGCCGCGCGTGAGCGGCGAGCCGGCGCCCGCGTACGCGATCACGCCGCCGGCGACGCGCTCGACCGCGGAGGGAGCGCCAGGGCGCAGGCGGAGCAGGGCCTCGTGGCACCAGAGGCCGGCGACGGCCTCGACGGCTTCGAGGCGGCGCGCGAGGATCCGATCCGGAGACTCCTTCATGGGCGCATCGTAACCGCGGAGGCACGGCGCGCGAAGCGAGGCCTCGCCCGCGCGCGGCGTGAGAGCATGGTGGCATGCTCGACTTCTTCAAGGATCGACGGCGGGCCGCGCTCCGGCGCGAGCCGTTCCCGGAGGCCTGGAGCGCCATCCTCGAGCGCAACGTCCCCTATCTCCGCCGCCGTCACCGGCCTTCCCGGCCCGGCGCCGGCCGGCGGGAAGAAATCGTCGTCGGGCCGATGATTCTCGGCGGCTCGCGGGGTCGAAGTGACAGAGGCCGCGGCGGACCGTCCCGCCCGCGCCCCGAGGAGCGTGAGCCATGGCGATCTTGACGATGACGACGTTCGTGACGCTCGACGGCGTGATGCAGGCCCCCGGCGGGCCGGGCGAAGATCCGAGCGGGGGCTTCACCTGCGAGGGCTGGCTGGTGCCCCACTTCGACGACGACCTGGGCGCCTTCATGGTCGACGTGTTCAAGCGCGCCGACGCGTTCTTGCTCGGGCGCGGCACCTACCAGATCTTCGCGTCGCACTGGCCCCGCGTGACCGACCCGGCCGACCCGATCGCCCGCGCCCTGAACGCGCTGCCCAAGCACGTCGCCAGCCGCACGCTCGGGCGCGCCGACTGGGGCCCCGCGACGATCGAGCGCGACGTAGTCGCCGGCGTCGCCGGCCTGAAGCAACGTTACGAGCGCGAGGTGCAAGTGCACGGCAGTGCGGGCCTCGCGCAGACGCTGCTCTCGCACCGCCTGGTCGACGAGCTGCACGTGATCACCTTCCCGGTCGTGCTCGGCGCCGGCAAGCGCCTCTTCGAGCGCGTCGCGCCCACGGTCTTCGAGCTCCGGGCCACGCGCACGACCGGGCGCGGCGTCGTCGTCAACACCTACCGGCGCGCGGGCGAGCCGACGTTCGGCTCGTTCCGGCTCGACGATTGAGACTAGAACACCGATCACGTTGAGGAACGAGAGATGAACCGCCAAGGCGCCAAGGGCGCCAAGGGCGCCAAGATATTTTCTTCTCCTTCTTGGCGTCCTTGGCGCCTTGGCGCCTTGGCGGTTCGAAAATCTGCTCATTTCAGACGGGTTCAACCCGTTTGTCGCTGTAGTAACTAGAGGCGCTCGACCAAGGCGAGCGGAACAGCAACATCGCGGCGAAGCAGCGCCTCCCGGAAGCGCGCCGCCCGGTCGCCGTGCTGACGCGCGCGATCGGCGTCGCCGGCCGCTGCGGCGGCGGCCTTCAGGGTGGCCGCCTCGACGAGGAGCTCGCGGAGGCTCGCGGTCCACCGGAGCGGCCGGCGGCCGTAGCGGAGCCACGCGCGCAGCTCGGGCTGGCCGGCGCGGAGGAGCGGCGCGCCCACGCGCAGGAACGCGCCGAGCTCCGCGTCGCGGCGCTGTAGCCACGCAACGAGCGCCGCGCCGTCGCCGCGCGCCATGAGCGCCCACGGGACCAACTCCCCCTCGTGGGCCATCCCCCAGCTCACGAACTCTCGCCGGAGCCCGGTGACGTCGCGCGCCTCGCGGAACGCGAGGAGCGCATCGAGCTCGTTGCCCGGCTGGCGCCGCGACCAGGCGCGCCGCAGGCGCCGCGCCCCCTCGACATCACCCGCGTCGAGCGCCAGCGCGGCCTGCAAGCCCCTCAGGTGGCCCTCCAGCCACGCCAGGTCGGGGATCGCCGCTGCGCCCCCCGGCGAGGGCCGCTGCTCGCCGGACCCGGCGCCCTCGGCCCCGACGAGCGCCTCGAGGTCGCCGAGCGCGGCGTCCACCCGCTCCCGCGCCCTGTCCGGCTCACCGGCCGCCGCCTCGAACTCCGCCAGGCGCGAGGAGACGAGCCCACGCGCGAGGCGAGCCCGGTCGCTGGGCTCGGCCGCGGAAGAGACCGACGCCACGACCGCCGCCTCGACGCCGGGCAGGACGTCCTCGATGGCCGCGAGCGGGTTCACGAGGGCAAGGAGCGCTCGCCCCGGCAAGACGAGCCCTGCCGGGAAGCTCACCTCGCCGCCGGCCGCCTCGGAGAGCAGGAGCGTGATCCACAGGTCGGGCGCGTCGGTCACCGGCGGAGTGTCCGGGGTGGCCCACGTGGCCCGGATCGCGAGATCCACGCCGGGCGCGCCCGGATCGTCCGGGAAGAGCCGCCTCGCCAGGAGCGCGGGCCGCGCCGCCGGCGCTTCGAGGTCGGCGAGCAGGAGAAGGCACTCGAGGGGCATCGGCCCGCCGGGCTCGCCCTCGAGGCGCTTCCGCGCTGCCGTGTCGCCCGCGCGCGCGTCGATCGCGTCCGCGATGCACTCCGCGACCTTTCCAGAGGACATCGCGACCTGGGCCTGCCACAGATCCGGCGCCCGCGCGTCCCTCGGGAACAGCGACGCGGCCGGCCGCGTCACGAGGCCCGCGTACTTCCTCATCATCCTGGCAGCCAGGTCGCTGCGCCCGCGAGCAGGTGCGCCCGCGTCGCGAACCGCAGCCAGTCCTTGCCGTCGTTGTCCAGGCTCGACCCCTCGGCGAGCTCGCTCGCCGCCGTGAAGTCGCCGAGGGAGAACCGGACGAACGAGGCCATCGCGAGCCGGGATCGCTCCAGATGGACATCGCCGGTGTCGCAGCGCGCGAGCAGCGCCGCCGCCTCCTCGAGCTGGCCGTGGGAGGTGAGGACATCCGCGGCGTGGAGGCAGCGGCTGCTTGCCATGCCGATGGCCATGTGGAGCGCCACGCGCTGGCCGATGATCGCGGGATCGGCGTGACCGCGCCGGTCGAGCGCGGCGCTGTAACGCTCGATCGCCATGCCCCGGTGGAACGGCGTCGCGGCGGCGAGCGCGGTCGCCGTCCTGCCCAGCGTGACCGGGAGCGCCGGGGGCGCCCTGGGGTCGATCGGATCGCCGGCCGCGACGGACACCTCGCCCACCCAGTCGTTCTCGTGCGCCAAGACCTCGAGCTCGCGCTGCGCCGAGCGCAACGCGAGCTCCCCGCCGAGCGCGAACACCACGAGGAAGGCGAGGGCGCCGGCGATCCCCCAGCCCGCGATCCGCTTCACGCTCGCGCCCTTCACCGCGGGATTGCCCTCGAACGCGATCTCGAGCCCGCGCTCCGCGGAGGGCGAGGCGCTCTCGCCGTCGGCGACGAGCGTCCACCGCGCGGCCGCGGAGCGAGACCCCGCCTCGCCGGTCGCCGCCTCTCGACGGAGGACGCCGGAGACGCGGACCCGATCGCCCGGCGAGAGCGACCGGAAGAGCACGACGCGCTCCATGAAGTGCGGCCGTGCGCCCGGGAACGTGGCCGTCACACGGCAACACGTCGCGAGCGGCATCGACTCGAGCGGCTTGCCGGGCCGGAGCTCGCGCGACCCGGCCACGACCTCGACGGGGCCCTGGAGCTCGACGCGCTCGCCGCCGACGGAGACGAAGAGGCCCGACGCGCGCACGTTATGGCCGGGCGTCCAGCGCTCCGGCTCGCCCAGCGCGCGCTCCCGCGGATCGTACGCGACCGTGGCCGCCGCGACCGCGGCGCCGTCCTCGAAGCGCGCGGCCATGTCCCCTCGGCCTCCAGGGTGCCTGTCAGCGCGACGCGCACGCCGTTATCGAGCTTCGCCAGCGACGCGAGCGGCGCGCCGAACGCCGCGCGGGCACGCCTCGCCTGCGACCGCGCCGCGGCGCGGTCGGCGAGGGCCGCGGCGGCGGCGCCTCCGCCCGACAGCGCGGCGAGCGCCGCCTTCCACACAAGGTCTCCATGCTCGAAGAGCCACGGGAGGGAAGCCATCATCATTCAATATCACGATCGCGCCGCGCGTCGGCCGCTCTTGAACAGGGGATCACTTTCTACACAGGCTGCGCCCTCATGACCGAGATCCGCGGAGCGCCCGCGTCGCCCGAGATCGATGCGATTGATGAGCTTCAGGAAAGCCAGAAGCGCGCACGAAAACGACGCGTCCTCATGGGCGGCGCGCTCGCGGTGCTCGTCGCGGTGCCCGAGGTCCTCCTCGAGGAGCGCGAGGGCGAGATCGATGCCCGCAGAGACAGGTAGCGCAGCTCCAGGGTCATCGAGAGCCCGTCCTCTGCGGCGCAAACCGTGCGCCTGCGGTGCAGGTCGTGCTGGCCGGAGCCTCGGCGGTTGGGCCCGTGATGGGCCCACGAGCGCGTCGCGTAGGAGCGTACCAGATGGTCGTGTGGATGAGCCGCGTTGCCCAACGGTGCCCGACCTTTGGGTCGACCACACCGCGTCCTGGATTGCGCCTCCATCGTCCTTTTCTAATCCCAGGCTGCATCCAGGCCACCGATGGCACAGCGCCGGCGGGCTGGAGGATGGATGCCGCGGGCCGGTCGATTGGAATTGACGCCGACCATGTGAGCGTTCACAATCGACCCGATCGGTATGCTTTTGCTTCGCCATGGATGGGTCGTCGTGAGCGCCGAGACCTTCGTCATCCGATCGATCTCGGCACCGGCTCCGTTCGCATCACTCCTCCAGGAGGAAGGCGGATCGCATAAGGAACCTCCTGTCACGTGGGGCGAGCGCGGCGATTAGCCCATTGACATCCTCAATCGCCTTGCTTTCGGCTCCCCCCTGACCGGGTGCGGCGAGCTTGATCAACTCTAGCTCGCGCAACGATGCGCAACAAGATGACGGGTGCCCCGCTCTCCCCGCGCACTCGCAGAACGCCAAGAAGAGAAGAAAACGATGACTAAGCAGACCGTATCCTCCATGGTTCTTTGCTTCATAGCGCTCTCGCTGGCCTGCGGTGAGAATTCGTCGCCCGGCGCTGGCGCGGACGGTGAAGCTGGCGGGGCCGGAGGGGCCTTGGGTGGAGGCATCGGCACGGGCGGCGCAGACGGAACATCCGGCTCGGGAGATACCGGCGCCACCGGCGGCAGCGGCGCCTCCGACGGCGGGGGTCAGGCCGGTTCGGGTGGGGCAATCACCCCAGTCGCGTGCGAAGAGCTCACAGACGTTGGGTCGGCGACCACTATTTCACTGAACGGCAACAACATCCAGAGCGGCAACACGAACGGCCTCACATTCAAAGGCTTCGGTGTGCTCAGCGCCAACGGCACCAGTGAGCTTTTGATGGATTACAAGTCCGAGCACCCCGAGCAATACGCAAAACTGCTCAAGATCCTGTTCGGCGGAACAAGGCCCATCATCACACACGTGAAGATCGAGATGGGCAACGACCGAAACAACTCCACCGGCCCGGACCCGGCCACGATGCGACTGGCAAGTGAAGCGGCGAACGTCAGGCGGAGCCCCGGCTTCCAGCTTGCCGCCGACGCCAAGAAGGTCAACCCCAGCCTGAAAGTGAGCATCCTGCGCTGGAACGCTCCCGGCTGGGCAAATAACAACGACAAAGTCTACACCTGGCATAAAAATACCATCCTAGCCGCATATCGCAACTACGGTTACATGGTCGACTACGTCAACCCCGGTCTCAACGAACGTTCGCCGGACTTGACATGGACCATGCAATATGCCGCCCGGCTCAAAGAGGACACCGCCGGCTTCAATAACGCAACCGAGCAAGCGCTGTACAACAGCATAAAAATTATGATATCCGATGAGGTCGGGATCGGCTCGTTCGGCGGCAGGATGGTGAGCGACTCCACCCTGCGGAACGCCGTATCGGCTGCCGGATACCATTACAACACGGATGACGACAGCGCGGGCAACTTCAAGAAGCTCGCAGAGCAATTCGACAAAGAGGTCTGGAACAGTGAGGCGCAGGCCACATTTAGCAACACGGCCTTCCGCCCCAACAACAACATGAAGGATCCCACGGTGGCAGGCACCGGCATCGGCGGCATCAACGGCCCGCTGGAGATGGGCAACACCATCATCAAGGGGTTCGTCAATTCCCGCCGGACTCACTTCATCTACCAACCAGCCATCGGTTCCTTCTACGAAGGTGGGCAATATTCCTTCAAAGAATTGCTCAGCGCACGCGACCCGTGGTCGGGCTGGATTCACTATGATGCAGGCCTAGACATCCTGAGGCATTTTAGCTGGTTTGCGAAGGTCGGCTGGGAGAATCAGGACAACACCGCGGGGATCTGGAGGGTGGTACCTCAATCCAGCTACACCGGCGCGACGGGCACGAACCCTGTCAACGGACGCAACGGCACCCCCAGCTACATGACGCTCGCCGCTCCCGACAAGCGCAATTTTTCGACTATTTTCATGAACGACAGCGAGCGCACGCAGACCTACAAGCTCCAGACGGCCAATATGGATTATACGGGCAGCCCTCCCCTCGAGCTGTGGGAAACTCGGGCGGCCGCCCCCGGGGAACCCTTCAACAGCAACTACATGAAGTACCGGTGCAACATGTCCGCTGACGCCAGCGGCATTTACACCATCAAAGTCGACCCCTATTCGATTTTGACTGCCACCACATTGGCGAACAGTGGAGACGCAGAATACAATCAGCCGTTGCCGGTAGAGGGCGCGCGCACTGTGCTCGACACCAACGCGAACGGCTCAGCTCAAGATACGTCGGATAAGACTCTATATGCCGACAACTTCGACTATTCCGCCAAGACCGTCCCGGTGATCGGGTCAGGCGGCCAGATCACGGGAACCGAGAGCTACATAACGTCCCGCGGCGGCCCCCAAAGCACAATCCCCCGCTACGCCTGCGATCGCAACGGCGCGTTCGAAGCGTATCTCCCCAGCAGCTCCAGCAACTACATCCTGCGCCAACAGGTAGATCGACCGACCATGGGCCTTGGAGGTACATGGAATGAGGGCAATCCGATCACAGGTATCGGAGACAACCGGTGGCTCAACTACAAGGCCAGCGTCGATGTTTCGTTCGAAAACAACAGCACCCAGAGCGGCAACAACTACGCTGCCATCGGAGCCCGGCAGCAGGGCGGCGACAGCTCCCACTATATGAACGGTACTCCTTATTTTCTGAAGTTCTGGTTTGACGGAGGCTGGCAGCTGCTGGTCGACGGCATGCCCGTAGCTAGCGGAAATGTGGCCAACGGCTCTGGCGGCGTGACGATTGATGGATTCAACGCCGCTTACAACGCATGGCACAACATTGCCATTCAGGCCGTGGAGAACAAAGTGACTGCGTTTCTGGACGGCGTGACGCTTGCCACCTACACCGACCCCAAACCCAGGCTCTCCGGTCGCATCGATCTGGCCAGCGGCTATTACTTCACCCGTTTTGACAACTTGAAGGTGGAGACAGTTGACGGTTATGCCCCGTACTATTCCGAGTTGCTTGACGATCTGGAGATGAGCGACCTGGCTTCGGTGCCGGCTCCGAAGCTGGTTTACGGTGGTGCCTGGGCTCATGAAAACGGCAAAGGCATGTACAATTACCAACGTTCCCTTTCTACGAGCCGAGGAAACGGCTCTACGCTGGAATACACATTCACGGGGACTGGGCTAGATATTCTGGGTCCGAACAATGGCTCGGCGAAGCTGGAAGTCACGGTGGACGGACGAGTCGTCAATTCTTCGGCCAGCACGATGGCCTCCAAGGAGCTTTACCAAACATTTTCGCTCCGTGGACTTGCACATGGTGCTCACACGGTTCGGGTCAACGTGGTGGGCGGTACCTTGGTGGTGGACGCCGTGGCGGTTGTTTTGTAGCCGTCCGTATGCTGTCGACCATCGCGAGAGCCCTGCGAGGAGATCGGGTCCAAGCAGCGCAAGGGGGTGCGAAGTCCTCGCTGGCGAAGAAGCCTGGGCGTTCTTAGGTCCCGGGGGTCTGGTCGGGCTAGTCCTCGGCCTGGGCGTGGTGCTCCGGCATCGCACCAGACGGCGGCAACAGGGCTGACGCCAGCGTGAAGGGCGAGCCGCCCCTCATTCGATCGCGAAGGTCGACAGGCGGGCGGCTCCGCGGAACACGAGGTACACGTCGCGTCGCCCGTGAGCGCCGTCGAGCTCGGCGGTCGCGGTGGCGTATGCGTAGACGTCGCCCGTGCTCGGCACGACGGCGGTCCCAACCACCTTGCCGCGGACCGGATCGTCGAGCCGGATCTCGACGAGCGCGTCGCCCGCCTCGGCGCGGGCGAACCCGCCGCTGAAGTGGCTGGCACCGCTGCCCAGCTCCACGTCGGAGAAGCGGAGCCAGCCGCCCGCGGCGGCGCCCACGGCATCGCCCCACTCCATGCTCTCGTCGACCAGCTCGATGCCGGCGTAGTCGTCGAAGTCGAGCGCTCGCGTCTCGCGGGCGAGGTCGCGCGCCGGGATGCGCTCGCCGCGCACGCGCACGACCGCGCTCCGGCGGATGTCGGCCGAGGAGGAGCCGACCATCAGCTCGACGCCAGCCGCCTCGAGGACCCAGCGGCCCCGAGTCACGTCCCAGTGGGCGAGGTCGGAGGCGGCGAAATCGAGCTCGACCGTCCGCTTCTCGCCCGGCGCGAGGTGGATCCGCCGAAACGCCCGCAGCTGCTTCTTGGGCTGCGGATCGCGCGACGATGGCTGGCGGCTGTAGAGCTGAACGACCTCATCGCCGGCCCGCAGGCTCGTGTTCGTGACGTCGACGCGCACCGAGATCGGGTCGCCGGCCTGGACCGACCGGGCGCTCAGCTGGAGGTTGTCGTACCCAAAGGTCGAGTAGGACAGCCCGTACCCGAACGGATAGAGCGGATCACCATCGAAGTAGAGATAGGTCCGCCGGGCCTTGATGATGTCGTACTCGAGGATGCCCGGCAGGTCGTCCGCCGAGCGGTACCAGGTCTGGGTCAGCCGCCCGGCAGGATTGTGGTCGCCGAAGAGGACGTCGGAGATGGCGTGGCCGGTCTCCTGGCCCGCATGGGTGGTCCACAGGATGGCGGGGACGTGGAACTTCTCCCACTGGATGGTCATCGGATAGCTGGTCTCGACCACGAGGATGGTGCGCGGATTGGCGGCGAGCACCGCCCGTACCAGCGCGGACTGCCCCTCGGCCAGCGCCATCGTCGTGCGGTCGTGATCCTCCCGCCCGTTGATGAACGGCATGCTGCCGACGACGACGACGGCGGCGTCGGCGCCTGTCGCCGCGCGCACGGCCTCGTCGACGCCGCTCCGGACCACGTCGACCTCGAAGTGAGCCGCTTCGGCCGCCTCGGTCGCGGTCAGGGCGAGCGCGCCGTCCTCGGCGATGGTCAGGTAGAGCTCGGGTCCGGCCCAGTCGAACGCCTTCTCGTATCCGGCGTAGCGGATGACGTGTGTGCCGTCGCTCTGCGGCTCGAGGACGAACTGCTGCTGGACAAACCAGCCGTACGGCTGGGCGGCGCGGTTCGCGAAGTTGGGGCCGAAGTCGAAGCGGTCGACCACCTTGCCGTTGGCCGCGCTGCGCAACGTGACGATGCCCTGCCCCCAGTCGAACACGTCGAACTCCTCGGTGGGACCCGCGCTGGCCGCGCTGACCCGCAGGATGTCCCCGTCCTCGTCCGCGCCAGCGGTCACGTAGCGGCCGCTCGCGACGTCGCGCAGCACGATCCGGTCCACGCCCTCGCTGGAGAGGACCGTGGCGCCGCCGAGCCGCTCGCGGATGCCGTCAAGGGGCGTGACCCGGTACGGGAGCGCCCCGGAGTACCAGTCCGTGTAGAGCGTGTCCGAGAGAGGCCCGACGACCGCGATCCGCCGCGTGGCCGAAGGGTCCAGCGGCAGGAGGCGACGCCTGTTCCCGAGCAGCACCATGGCCTCGTCGGCGGCCCGGCGGGCCAGCTGGCGGTGCGCCGGGCTGTCGATGACCTCGGGCCCGATACCCGCGTAAGGGCCCCCGTCCGGATCGAAGTCGCCGAGCCGGAGACGGACGGAGAGGACGTGCTCGACGGCGGCGTCGATGTCCTCCTCCGTGAGCAGCCCTTGCGCGAGCGCCGAGCGGAGAATCTCGAGGGTGGGCGCGCTGTTGGCGTCGTCGACGGTGAAGCTGTCCACTCCGGCCAGGAGTGTGGCCGCGAAGGCCTCCTCGCTCGTGGCGAAGTACTGCTGCGAGCCGGTCAAGTTGGAGGGGGCCCAGGCGTCGGACACGTTGTAGAGCGTCTTCTCCGTCCAGCTCCGCACGACGTCGCCGACATCCGGGTTGACGGTGGCCGGCCTGCCGTTGACCAGGTTGTAAGATGTCATGACGCCGGTCACGGCGTCGGCGGCGATGGCCATCTTGAAGGGCAGCTCGTCATACTCGTGCTTCACGCGGGGGCGCAGGTTCGACGACGTGGTGTCACGATGGATCTCGTTGTTGTTGGCGAGATAGTGCTTGATGACCGGCGCGGTCTTCAGGTAGAGCGGGTCGTCCCCTTCGAGACCGCGCCCGTAGGCGGTGGCGATCACACCGGAGAGGAGCGGGTCCTCGGAGTAGCCCTCCTCGTTGCGCCCCCAGCGCGGGTCGCGCAGGAGGTTGACCACGGGCGCCCACACCTGCAGGCCCCAGACGCGAGGGGCGAGCGCGTGATAGCCGCGAACCTCGTCTCCGACAGCCTCGCCGACCTGCCGGATGAGATCCGGGTTCCAGGTCGTCGCCAGGCCGATCGCCTGCGGGAACACCGTGCCGGTCGCCGTCACGACGGCGCCGCCGTTGTCGCGATCGGTCGACCAGGCCACTCCGTGCAGCCCCTCGGTGCCGGCCTTGAAGTCCGGAACCCCGAGCCGCGGAATGGCAGGCTGGAACTGATGCAGGAGCGAGAGCTTCTCGTCGAGCGTGAGCCGCCCGAGGAGGTCGCGGACGCGGACCTCGATCGACAGACCGGGATCCTGGAACGGCAGCACGTCACCCGCGCTCGAAGCCGAGGGTTGGAGCGTCAGCGCGAGGACGAGCGGAGTGGAAGCGGCTATCCGGCGAAATTGAGACCAAGCGGGCATGAGCCCAGAGTAAAACGCATCACGCTAAGCCGTCGAGCAGGATCGTACACCGCGTGATATATATCTCTCTATCGAGAGGCGTGCTCCCTTGTCGACCATAGCAGGCACACCAGCATTTTGCGGCGCGCTCGATCGCCGATCACTCGCCGATCACTCGCCTTCATCGGTCGTCTCCTTTGGGGACGGACGCCGTGGCTAAGCCCTCCCCCTCCAGCGTGATGACCAGCTCGCCGCCGGCCGCCCTGACCAGCGCTCCTCGCGGGTGCTCCGCGCTCTCCCCACCTTTGACGGCCACGACGCGGCGGTTGACGAGGAGGACGTTCCAGGCACCCGGGGCGCCCGCGGCCTCCACCCGCACCACCGCGCCGTCCCGGGACGTGGTGAACGTCGCGCCCACGTCCCCGTCCGCGCCCGGGATCACGGTGATGACGCGGGCGCCGTCCGCCGGCTCGTACACGCGCAGCGTCACCCCCTCCGCGTGGTCGTAGTCGGGACGGTCCTCCACCGCGCCCTCGGGGATCACCGCCCCCGGCCGGACGAGCAGCGGCACGCTGTCGAACCCGTGGCGCTCGCGCACCCAGCGGCCGCCCTCGACGCGCTCCCCGGTGAGATAACGCGTCCACACGCCGCGCGGCACATAATAAGAGAGCTCCCCGTCGGCGGAGAAGACAGGCGCCACGAGCAGGTCGTCGCCCAGCATGTACTGCCGCTCCAGGTGCGTGCAGGCCGGGTCGTCCGGGAACTCGACGACCATCGCGCGCATCATCGGCAAGCCCTCGCCGTACGCCTGCCGCGCGGCCCCGGCCAGGTAGGGCATCAGCCGCATCTTCAGCCGGCTGAAGCGCCGCAGCACCTCCACCGACTCCTCGTCGAACAGCCATGGCACCCGGTAGGAGCGGCTCCCGTGCAGCCGGCTGTGCGACGACAGCAGCCCGAACGCGATCCATCGCTTGAACAGCGCCGGGTCGGGGGTGCCCTCGAACCCGCCGATGTCGTGGCTCCAGAAGCCGAAGCCCGACATGCCCAGCGACAGGCCGCCCCGCAGGCTCTCCCCCATGCCCTCGAACGTCGACTCGCAGTCGCCGCCCCAGTGCACCGGGAACTGCTGCCCGCCCGCCGTGGCCGAACGGGCAAACACGACCGCCTCGCCCTCGCCGCGCCGCTTGCGCAAGAGCTCGAACACCGTCTGGTTGTAGAGGTGGGCGTAGTAGTTGTGCGCGCGCTCCGGGTCGGACCCGTCGTGGTAGACGACGTCGGTGGGGATGCGCTCGCCGAAGTCGGTCTTGAAGCAGTCGACGCCCATGTCGAGCAGCGCGTCGAGCTTCTCGGCGTACCACGCGCGGGCCTCGGGGTTGGTGAAGTCGACCACGGAAAGGCCCGGCTGCCACAGGTCCCACTGCCACACGTCGCCGTTCGGGCGCCGCAGCAGGTAGCCGCGCGCCCTGCCCTCCTCGAACAGCGGCGAGCGCTGGCCGATGTAGGGGTTGATCCAGACGCAGATGCGCAGGCCGCGCCCCCTGAGCCGGCGCAGCATCCCGGGCGGGTCGGGGAACACGCGCGGATCCCACTCGAAATCGCACCACTGGAACTCGCGCATCCAGAAGCAGTCGAAATGGAACACGCTGAGCGGCAGGCCCCGCTCGGCCATCCCGTCGATGAACGAGGTGACGGTCGCCTCGTCGTAATCGGTGGTGAACGAGGTGGACAGCCACAGCCCGTACGACCAGCCCGGCACCCGCGCGGGCCGCCCGGTGAGCGCGGTGTACTTGCGCAGGATCTCCCTCGGCGTCGGCCCGTAGATGAGGAAGTAGCGCATCGACTGGCCCTCGACGCTGAACTGCGCCCGCGCCATCGCCTCGGAAGCCACCTCGAACGACACGCGCCCGGGATGGTCGACGAACACGCCGTAGCCCGCGTTGGTGAGGAAGAACGGCACGTTCTTGTAGGCCTGTTCGCTGGACGTGCCGCCGTCGGCGTTCCAGATGTCCACGGCCTGACCGTTCTTGACCAGCGGCCCGAACCGCTCGCCGAGGCCGTACACGAAGTGGTCCACGCCGAGGTCGAGCTGCTCGCGCACGTAGTGGCGGCCGTCGTCCGTGTCGATGATCGCCATCGCCTTCTGCGCGCTGCCGGTGAGCCGGCGGCCCCCGGCCAGGAAGTCCAGCCTCCACCCCTCGCCGCGCGCGACCCGCACCGACAGCGCGCCGGAGGTCAGCGTGGCCGCGTCCTCGTCCACCGTCACCTCCCCGGTCGGGTCGGTGGCCAGCGCGAACGCCGGGCCGCGGGGCCGCTCGCCCGCGAAGTGTGTGATGGTGACGCCGATGACGTCCGGCATCGGGGATGTACAGGAGACGGTCACCACCGGGCCCTTGAGCAGGTCGCCGCGGTGCCGGATCCGCTGGACGGGCGCGTGCACGACGAACGACGCCGGCCCGGCGTCGTTGTCGATGTCGAGGACCTCCACCGGGTAGGCCGCGTGCACGCCCTTGCGCATCATCCAGTAACCGTCAGTGAACTTCATTCCTTGATCGCTCCTGCTGTGAGTCCGCGCGACAGCGTGCGCTGGAAGAAGAGGAAGAAGACGACGGTCGGCAGCAGCCCGAGCAGCGCGGCGGCGCTGGACATGGTGGCGTCCATCAGCCGCTGCCCCTGCAGCACGCCGAGCGCGACCGAGACCGTCTGGTTGTCGTTGGAGATGAGGAAGATGAGGGGGATCAGGAACTCGTTCCAGGTCCAGATGAAGAAGAAGACGAGCATCACCGCCAGCGTGGGCCGCACGACCGGCACGACCACCCGCCACAGGATCTGCCACCGGCTGGCGCCGTCTATCTGCGCCGCGTCCAGCAGCGGCCGGGGGAACGCCGACATGACCGACGACAGGAGGTAGGTGCCGAACGCGCTCTGGATGACGGTGAACACGATGATGACGCTGATGCGGGTGTCGTAGAGCCCGAGCTTGTTGGCCAGGTAGTACAGCGGGTAGACCAGCGACTCCTGCGGCAGCGTGTTGGCCATCAGCAGCAGGACCAGCACCCACGTCCGGCCCTTGATCCTGCCGATGCCCAGCGCGTAGGCGTTCAGCACCGACAAAAGGACCGCCAGCACGGCCACCGAGCCGCTGATGAGCAGGCTGTTGAGCAGGACATGGCCGAAGCCGACGCGCTCCCAGAAGTCCTTGATCCCCTCGAGGTGGAGTCCCTCCGGCGGGGCGAGCGGGCCGTTGGCGGTGTACTCCGCCGGCGTCTTCAGCGCGTTGAAGACCACCACGGCGAAGGGGATCAGCATGATCCCGGCCAGCGCGGCCAGCGCCACCAGCACCGCGTAGGCCGACGGACCCCGGCGGCGCCGCCGCGGCCGGCTCCGCGCAGGTGCGCTCACCGGGCTCTGGGCCAGCGTCGCGGTCACTGCTCTTCCCCCAGCTCACGGCCCTGCAGCCGCAGGAAGGTGATGGTGAGCGCGAGGATGATCAGCGTCAGCACGGTGGCGATCGCCGAGCCGTAGCCGACGTCGGTCTTCTCGAAGAAATTGACGTAGGAGTAGTAGGACGGCACGTTGGTCGCGCCTCCCGGGCCGCCCCTCGTGAGCACGAAGATGTGCGGGAACGCCTTGAGCGCGGCGATCGTCGTCCACAGCAGCACCACGAAGATCTCGGGCCTGATCTGCGGGATCGTGACGTGCCAGAAGCGCTGCGCCCACGAGGCCCCGTCGATCTCTGCCGCCTCGTACAGCGAGGGGTCCACGCGCTGCAGCCCGGACATGAAGATCACGAGGGGGAATCCGATCTGGATCCAGACCATGACCCCCATGACGCTCCACAGCGCGGTGGCGGGATCACCGAGCCAGTCGTGCGCGAGCGAGCCGAGCCCGATCGCGCCCAGCAGGTCGTTCACCGCGCCGTTCTCGGGGGCGAGCAGCCAGCTCCAGACGATGCCCGCGATGACGATCGGCAGGACCTGCGGCAGGTAGATGCAAGCGCGCAGGACGCTGGCCGTGCGCGGGCCGAAGTGCCGGTCGATCAGGTCGGTCAAGGCGGAGGCCAGCACGAGCCCGATCATCGTCGGGATGATCGCCATCCCGACGATGACGAGGACGTTGTTCCGGAACGACGCCCAGAACTCACCGTCCGTCGCCAGCTCCCGGTAGTTGTCCAGCCCCACCCACTTCGGGGTGCCGACGCCGGCCCACTCGGTGAAGCTGGTCCCGATGTTCATCAGGAACGGCGCCCCGATGACCCCGGCGAACAGCAGCAGCCCGGGGATCAGGTAGGGCAGGTAGGCGAGCCGGTCACGCCCTGTCAAGCTGCGTGGCGTCACTTGGGCAGGCCGCTGTCGTAGGTCTTCTGGAGGCCGCTGAGCACCGACTGCGGCGGATCGCCGTTCATGAGCTTCTGGGTCTGCGAGACCCACTGGTCGTAGAAGCCCGGGGCCGGCCAGTCCGGGTAGTACGAAAGGCCGTTCGACTGGGCGAGGGTGTTGAAGCCGTCGACGAGCTTCTTGGCCCTGGGCTCGGTGATGGCCGAGCTGTCGGCCGCCACCGGGACGCCGCCCGCGTTGCCGAGGATGTTCTGGATCTTCTTCTGCAGCGTGATGTCGATGAAGTCGTAGGCGAGCTGCTTGTTCTTCGATCCCGTCGGGACGACCCACAGGTTGCCGCCCGATCCGAGGGTCATCTTGGCGCCGGGCCACACGAAGGTATCCCAGTCGAATTTGGCCTCCTTGGCCACGCGCCCGAACCACCAGCTCCCGGAGAACATCATCGGGAACTTGCCGCTCATGAACGCCACCCCGGCATCCTCGGCCTTGGCGCTGACCGAGTTCTTGGCGATGTAGCCCTTCGTCACCCAGTCGGCGAACGTGGTCGCCCCGTACGTCCATGCCGGGTCGGTGAAGTCGGTCTTGCCGGTGTAACGCTGGAACGCGTTCACCCACGGCTGGTCGGCCTTGTCCAGCGCGAGCTGGTAGACGTACTGCTGCGCCATGTACTCGGCGCCGGCGCTGGCCAGCGGCGTGACGCCCTTGGCGACGAACACGTCCATCGCCTTGGTGAGCTCCTCGAACGTGGTCGGGACCTCGACGTCGTGTTTCTTGAACAGGTCCTTGTTGTAGTAGACCTGCGTGTACTCGGCGTAGTTGGGAACCCCGTACCACTTGTCGCCGCCCATGATGCCCTTTTCGTCGTACCTGGCGACGACCTGCACGCTCGGGCTGATCAGCTTGTCCCAGCCGCGCTTTTTGACCTCGGGGGTGAGGTCCTGGAGCAGGCCCTGCTTGGACAGCAGCCCGGCGGTCGCGTTGCCCTTGTTGTACTCCATGACGTCGGGGGCGCTCTTGGAGTTCATGATCATGGGCGCGGTCTTCTGGATCTGCTCGAAGCCCTTCTCCTCGAGCTTGACCTTCACGCCCGGATGGGTGGCCTCGAACTCCTTGATGGCCTCGTTCCAGGCCACGCCCATGGCGCTCTCGGGCGCCTCGTAGTGCCAGACCCGCAGCTCCTTGCCGCCGCGCTCGCCATCGTCGCTGCGACCGCACGCGGCCAGCGTCAGGGACCCTGCGGCGAGCACGGCGAGCAGCGCTGCGCCCTTGACTCTTCTGATCATAAATTTCCTCCTGGGCGAGAAGTGGACATCGGCCCGCCTTGTCGACGCGCTTCGAGCGTCGGTATGTTATACGCAATGTGAGCGCTGACACAACAGGTAGAGCCAACCACGTCGCGGTTCACACGTTCAGCCGGGAGAATGTGGGCGGCCATCGCCATCAGACGCACCTGGGGGCAGCGCCCGTGAAGATCATGTCCATAGGAGGTCATCCTGCTGGCTGTGGAGCCCTCCGTGGCGATGTGCCTGAGACGCGGACCCCCTTCGTGTACTGTCGGAGCGCGAACCCGCAACGTTTGATGAAGAACGGTAGTAGTAAACGCCAGCCCACGCCGCCGACGGCGGTATCTGCCAAGGCCGCGCACACCCGCGCGTCGGAGGCTGGCGGTCCCCATGAAAGGGGGGTTGGCAGGCGGAGCGGTTACGCAGAAGATGGCATCACGCGGCGCCGTGGGGTGAGACCCACTTCGCGTCACGACAATTCTCTCTTGCGTTGGAGCAGGTGGATGAACGTACGACTCGTTGCAGGTCTTTTCGTGCTGGCGCTGTCGGCAGCCGCGGGATGCGGAGACGATGACGGTCAGGGCGGCGCCGGCGGCAATGGCGGCGCCGGCGGCAATGGCGGAGGCGGTGGCGTCGACGCCACGAGCACCGGCACCGGCACCGGCGGCGGCGCCGAGCCCACCGGCACTGGCGGTGCCGGCGGTGCCGAGCCCACCGGCACCGGCGGTGGCGGCGGCGCCGAGCCCACCGGCACCGGCGGTGGCGGCGGCGCCGAGCCCACCGGCACCGGCGGTGGCGGCGGCGCCGAGCCCACCGGCACCGGCGGTGGCGGCGGCGCCGAGCCCACCGGCACCGGCGGCGGCGGCGGCGCCGAGCCCACCGGCACTGGCGGCGCCGGCGGCGCCGAGCCCACCGGCACCGGCGGTGGCGGCGGCGCCGAGCCCACCGGCACCGGCGGCGGCGGCGGCGCCGAGCCCACCGGCACTGGCGGCGGCGGCGGCGGGCCGGCGGGCGCGCTGTACGAGGCCTGCGCGACGGAGGATGAGTGCACAGGGGACATCTGCCTCTCCGAAGAGGAATTTGGATACCCGTCCGGGCTCTGCTCGGACCTGTGTGATCCCGCGGCCGAGCCAGCGCCGGGCGGAGAGTGCGACGGCGGGGTCTGTCTTGATCTCTTCGAGGGCGTGGGCGCGTGCCTTTCGCTCTGCAGCACGTCGTCGGAGTGCCGCGACGGTTATGCCTGCGAGGACATCGGCGGCGGCGTCCGGGCCTGCGTCCCGAAGTGCACCTCGAACGCGCAGTGCCCCTCGCTCGGCGTATGCGACGCCCTGAGCGGCGTCTGCACGCTCGGCGAGACGGACTGCACGAACGACGAGGACGACGACGAGGACGGGTTCTACGACTGCGCGGACACCGACTGCGCCGCGACCTGCACCCCGATCGCCGAGGCCGCCTGCGCGAGCGCGGCCCCCATCGTCTCGACGACGATCCACGGCGACACGTCGGGGAGCACGAGCGGGCTGGAAGGGACCTGCTACCTCGGCAACACGGGGCACGGACCGGAAGAGATCCACCTGTTCACGCCGCCCGCGGGGCAGTCGGGCACGCTCGTGGTCGAGCTCGAGTCGCCGACCGATCATAGCGTCTACGCCCGCAGCTCGTGCGCGGACATGCGCTCCGAGATCGACTGCTCCGACGCGAACTACCCCTCCGATGTTTTGCCCGACGAAGAGCGGATCGAGATCTACGTGAGCGACGGCCAGACCGTGCCGATCGTCGTCGACTCCTATGAGCCGGGGGAGGCCGGTCCCTACACGCTGAACGTCAGCTTCACGCCGGTCGTCTGCGGCGACGGGACCGTCGGCCCGACCGAGGCGTGCGACGACGGCAACACCACGAGCGGCGATGGATGCTCCGCCACGTGCGTCCACGAGCTCGACGTGCTGTGCGAGGACGCGGCCGAGCTCGTCCTCGGCGAGAACACGGGCGACACGGCGACCGGCACGTCGATGCTCGAGGGCAGCTGCCTCGGATGGGACATGCCGGAGACGGTCCACTCGTTCACGCCGCCGAGCGACGGCACGCTCACGCTGACGCTGTCCGCCGAGATCGACCTGGGCTTCTACCTGCGCGAGGGCTGCGCGGACCTCGACGCCGAGCTCGAGTGCGTCGACGACGGAGGCAGCGGCGATGACGAGACGCTCGTGATCGATGTCACCGGCGGCGAGCCCTTGTTCGTCATCGTCGACACCTACAGGCCGATGAGCGGCGGCCCCTACACGCTCACCGTCGCCTTCAACCCCGCTCCCTGAGCGCCCGCGCGCCGTGCTCGGCGAGAGCGGCAAACCGACGAGATGACCTGCGTCGATGCGATCCGGACATTTCTTGTCCGGATTCACATCGATCGGCTCTGACCAAGGGCCGCGAAGCTCGTCCATCCAGGTCCGCCTTGCGCTGATCTTCACAGGTTGTCGCCCAGGCCTGTGGACGACGAGGGCTCACCGCGTGGAGAACGCAAAGACGATCTCGCCCTCGGTCGTCGCTCCGGCGGCGAGCTCCGTCGAAGGAAAGCTCGGTTGGTTCGGCGAGTCGGGGAAGTGCATCGGCTCCAAGCAGAGCGCAGAGCGGCTCGGATACGCGACGTTGCCCTTGCCCACGTCGCGCGGCGCCTCGCCGTTCAGGCCGTTGGCGGTGAAGAGGTGCAGCCCTGGCTCGGTCGACCACACCTCCAGCACCCGCCCGGACTCCGGCTCGACGACCGTCGCATGCCGCGTCAGGGCGCCCGGCGTGGGCTGCAGGACCGCGAACGTGTGGTCGTAACCGCCCTTCGCTGGGTCGATCCGCGCCAGCATGTCGTAGCTGACATCGCCGATGTCGGCGCCGACAGGCTTGCCCGAGCGGAAGTCCATCGGCGTGCCGTCGACGTCGCGCAGGACACCCGTGGGGACGAGCAGCTCGTTCAGCTCGAGGAACTGCTCGGCGTGGATGGTGAGTACGTGATCCGCGACCGGGCTGCCCGGGGAGTTGCTCAGGTTGAAGAACGGGTGGCTGGTGAAGTTGACGACGGTCGACCTGTCGAGGGCGGTCGCGCGGTAGCGGACGCTCAGCTGGTTCTGCTCTGTCAGCGTGTACACGACCTCGAGGGAGACGGTGCCAGGGAAGCCCGTGAAGCCCGGCGCTGCATCCTCGCTGTCGGCGAACGTGAGCGACATCTTCACGCTGGACCTCGAGAGCTGAACCGCGTCGAAGACGCGGAAGCGCGAGCCGAGCGGGCCGCCGTGCGAGGTGTTGGGCCGCGCGCCGTCGTTGGCGGGGAGGGTGAAGGTCTCACCCTCGAGGCTGAACGAGCCGCCGGTGTACTCGGCGCCGTCCACCGTGATGGTGCCTCCAGCGATGCGGTTGGCGTAACGCCCGATGAAGGCCCCCATCGACGCCTGCCCGGTCGTGACCGCGCCGAGGCTCGAGTAACCGAGCACGACGTCGCCGAACCGGCCGTCCCTGTCGGCGACCACGAGCTGCTGGATCTTGGCGCCCAGGTTCGTGATCTTCGCGAATGCGCCCTGCGAGCTCTCGATCGTGTACAGATCCACGGCTTTGCCGTCGATCACCCCCAGGAAATCCTCGCTGGAGATCTCGAAGTACGACGCCGAAAACTCGCGCGAGGGCGGCTCCTCGCCCGCTCCGCAGCCGCAGAGCGCGGCGTTGCCCGCCACAATCCATGCACCTGCTCGCATCGATTCTCCTTCTGCTCGCCAGACGGATCGATCCTCGAGGGGTCAGAACGGCTTTGCGCGGACTGTCCTCGCGACATCGCGCACGGGCGAGATGGGACCCACGGATCGTTTCATGACCGGAGGTGTAGCAAGCGGCGATCCATCCGCGATCGGTCCGATGATCCGCGGCGTGACCCGAGCGCGTGCACCGCGTGTGTTAACCAGGGGTGTCAACCGCGAGTTGACAAGGGGTGGCTTCCGGGCCCGCGCGCTACGCAGCCCGAGCGCGTCAAGCGATGTCGGGCGGCACGCCCGCAGCGCGCCCTCGTTCGGCGCTCGAGGCGCTTGACTCGCGTGGACGTATTTGCGATTCTATGTTTGGCGCGCTGCATCCATCCCGGCGCTCCAGATACTTGGCAGGTGCTCAATGATATCCAACTCTCGGCGCCTGGCGTCGCCGATGATCATCGCTTCGCTCTCCTTGTCATCCGTCGTCGCGACCACCCCAGCGCGAGCCGCCTCTTACGCGCTCTTCGAGAGCGGGCAGGCTCGTCCTCTGGCGCTCTCCGATGACGGGCTGCACCTCTACGCGGTCAACACCCCCGACAACCGCCTCGAGGTGTTCCGCGTCATGCCATCCGGGCTCGTGCATCGGAGCTCCATCACGGTCGGGCTCGAGCCTGTCGCTGTCTCCGTTTCGGGCAGCGGCGACGTCTGGGTCGTCAATCACCTCTCGGACAGCGTCAGCGTCGTCGACGTCTCTTCTCCCTCCTCTCCGCGCGTCGTGCGCACCCTGCTCGTCGGGGACGAGCCGCGGGACATCGTGTTCGGCGGGCCGTCGCGGAGCCGCGCCTTCATCACGACGGCGCACCGGGGGCAGAACGCCCCGTACGATCCCCAGCTCTCGACGCCCGGCGTGGGCCGCGCCGACGTCTGGGTCTACGACGCGGCGAACCTCGGGGCGAGCTCGCTCGGCGGCGTCCCCCTCACGATCCTCCCGCTGTTCACCGACACGCCGCGCGCGCTCGCGGTGAGCCCGGACGGGACGCGCGTCTACGCGGCCGGCTTCCACAGCGGCAATCGGACCACCGCCCTGCATCGGGACATCGTCGCCCTCGGCGGCGGGCCGCCGCCGCCGTTCACCGACCATCTCGGGACGACGCAGCCGGCGACCGCGCTGATCGTGAAGTTCGACGGGACGAGCTGGGTCGACAGCGTCGGACAGACGTGGGATCCGTACGTGAATTACGCTCTCCCCGACAAGGACGTGTTCGTCATCGACGCGACGAGCAACCCGCCGGCGCAGCTGCCCGGCGCGGCCGGCTTCTACACGGGCGTCGGGACGATCCTCTACAACATGATCGTCAACCCCGCGAGCGGCCGCGTCTACGTGACCAACACCGAGGCGATGAACCTCGATCGCTTCGAGGGGCCGGGGATCTTCACCGGGTCGAGCGCGCGAGGACATCTCCACGAGAGCCGGATCACCGTGCTGGACCAGGGCAGCGCCGCGCCGCGGCACCTGAACAAGCACATCGACTACAGCGCCTGCTGCGCGCCGATCCCGAGCGCGGAGAACGACAAGAGCCTCGCGCTGCCCCTCGGCATGGCGATCACGAGCGACGGGGCGACGCTGTACGTCGCCGCGCTCGGGTCCAGCAAGATCGGCGTGTTCAGCACGGCCCAGCTGGAGAACGACACCTTCTCTCCGAGCGCAGCGAGCCACATCGTCCTCGACGACGGCGGCGAGCCGGTCGGCCCCACGGGCCTCGTGCTCGACGAGGAGAGAGGGCGGCTCTACGCGCTCACGCGGTTCGACAACTCCATCGCGGTGGTGAGCACGACGACGCGGGCCGTGACCGCGCGCGTCCCGATGTATACCCCAGAGCCGCCGAGCATCGTCGCCGGCCGCCCCTTCCTCTATGACGCCCGGTTCAGCTCGAGCAACGGCGAGGCGTCGTGCGCGAGCTGCCACGTCTTCGGAGATTTCGACAGCCTGGCCTGGGATCTCGGCAACCCCGACATCACGACGGTCCCGAACCCCGGGCCCGTCGCCGAGGATCTCATGCTGTTCTCGCCGCCGATGAACGACTTCATGGCCCTCAAGGGGCCGATGACCACCCAGAGCCTCCGCGGCATGGCGAACCACGGACCGATGCACTGGCGCGGCGACCGCACCGGCGGCTACAACGAGCCCAGCGCGCAGCCGGACGAGGGCACCTTCGACGAGCGGGAGGCGTTCAGGCAGTTCCAGGCCGGGTTCGTCGGATTGCTCGGCCGGAGCGGGCCCATCCCGGCCGCCGACATGGAGGCTTTCGCGGATTTCGCCCTCAAGATCATGTACCCGCCGAACCCGATCCGGAACCTCGACAGCTCGCTCACGCCGGATCAGCAAGCCGGCCGAGACCACTTCTTCGCGGACGGCACGGATCTCAGCGGATCGTGCGCGGGATGCCACACGATCGACCCCGACGCGAACGCCCAGCTCGGCGAGCCGCTGCCCGGCTTCTTCGGCACCGACGGCCGGTACGTCCGCAACGAGGTGCCTCAGGTCATGAAGACCCCGCACCTCCGCAACCTGTACCAGAAGGTCGGCATGTTCGGCATGGTCCCGACTCCGTTCATCTATCCGGGAGACAACGACTTCATGGGGGACCAGGTGCGCGGCTTCGGGTTCCTCAACGACGGGGCCATGGACACCATCTTCCGCTTCATGAGCGTGATGGGCTTCGACAGCGTCTTCAGCCCGGGCGGCTTCGACGACAGCCCCGGCGGGAACGGCGACCAGCGGCGGCGGCAGGTCGAGCAGTACATCATGGCGTTCGAGAGCAACCTGGCGCCCATCGTCGGGCAGCAGGTCACGGTGACGCAGCACAACCTCGCGGCGGCGACCCCGCGCCTCGATCTCTTCCTCGAGCGGGCCGACGAGGGCGAGTGCGACGTCGTCGCGAAGGCGCGCGTCGGGAGCCACGAGATCGGGTTCCTCTACGTCGGATCGGGCCAGTTCATCGCGGACCGACAGGCCCTCGGCGCCGCCACGAAGTCGACCCTGCTGTTCTTCGCGCAGCTCCCTCATCACGAGATGACGTTCACCAGCGTCCCGCCCGGCAGCGGCGCGCGGATCGGGATCGACCGCGACGAGGACGGCATCCGCGACGGCGACGAATGAGCGGGAGGCGCTCGCCGCGCCCCGCAGGGGGACGGGGGCGCGGGCCGTGGCCAGCGCCTCGTCCGATGCCGTGACAGGCACCATCGAGTGATGGTCAAGCCCCATGTAACCCATGTAACCCATGTAACCCATGTACGTAGAGCGCGACGCCTGTCGGTCCACCTCCGCAACGCGGTCGCGGGCGAAGGGGTTGGAGGCCCATCAAGATCGACGTACAATCCCCCGGCTTGAGCTCGTATCGACGACGCGCGTGATCGGAGGCGGCAGCCATGACGAAGAAGCGCCCGGCGATCGCCCTCCTGATAGACTATTTGCGCAGCGAGTACCAGGCCGAGCTGCGGTTCGGGGTCGAGCGCGCAGCCGAGGCGCACGGCGCCGATCTCCTCGTCGTCCTCGGCGACACGCTCGCCCCCCAGGGCTCCGCCGCGACGGCCGTAAACAGCGTTTACTATCTCGTGGGAGCCGACACGGTCGATGGAATCGTCGTCTGTTCCACGACCCTCTGCCACTACGTAGGTGTCGAGGGCATGAGGGCTTTCTGCCGCTCTTACGCGCCGCTGCCGGTCTGCAGCATCGGCGTGGAGGTCGACGGCACGCCCAGCCTCCTCGTCGACAACGCCCGCGGGGCCGAGATGTCCGTCGGGCATGTGGCCGACGCCCACGGACGCCGGCGGATCGTGTACATCAGCGGCCCGGCGAACAACGATGAGGCGAAGGAGCGGGCCGACGCGTACAGGAGGGTGCTCGCGCAGCGCTCGATCCCCTTTGACGAGCGCCTCTTCTCGTACGGGATGTTCACGGTCGAGAGCGGCCGCGCCGCGATGCGCGAGATCCTGGAGCGCGGGGTCGACTTCGACGCCGTGGTCGGCGCCAACGACAACATGACGCTCGGGGCTATCGAGGAGCTCAAGGCGCATGGCATCGACGTCCCGCGGGACGTCCTCGCGTGCGGCTTCGACGACGTGTCCGTCGCGCGCTTCACGAGCCCGTCGCTCACGACCGTCCGCCAGCCCGTGAAGCGGCTCGGGGCGCTCGCCGTCGAGACGATCCTGCGCATGATGCGCGGCGAGGCCGTCCCCGCGCGGCGCCTCTTGCCGGTCGAGCTGAAGCGACGCGAGTCGTGCGGCTGCGCGCCCGAGCCGGCCGCGGCTCCCCGCCCCTCGGCCGCGCCGACGCACGGCGAGCCCCTCGCCCTCGCCTCGCGGCGGGAGAGCCTGGAGCGCGTCATGCAAGAGACCCTGTCGATACCGACCAGCTCGCTCGTCGGCTGGCCCGCGGCGCTGCTCTCCGGGCTCGAAGAGGAGCTCGCCGGGCAAGAGGGGCGGTTCCTGCGCGAGCTCGAGGATCTGCTCGACAAGGCGAAGCGCGAGGGCGCGAGCCTGGAGGACTTCCAGAGCGTGATCACGCTGCTGCGCGAGCGGCTCGGCAGCGCGCTCGAGGGCGAGGGCAACGAGGCGCTGAACGAGGCGCTCGAGCGCATCTGGCATACGTCTCGCTGCGCGATCGGCAGCGCGTCCGTCCGCGCCGAAGGGGAAAAGCGGCTCAGCCTGGAGCTCGCCTCGTTGTTTCTCCGCTCTACAGGGAGGGCCTTCTCGACCTGCCTGAGCTTGCCTGTCCTCCGGGAGGTGCTCGCGTCGCAGCTTCCCAAGCTGCGATTCTCGCGCGTCGCGGTGTCGCTCTATCAAGACCCCGAGTGCACCACCCTGAAGCCCGTCTTCGTGATGGAGGACGGGCGCGCAGCGGATCCGCCTTCGTCGAGCTTCTCGGCGCGCCTCCTCGCGCCTCCCGGGTTCCTGTTCTCCGGGGAGCGCAGCGTCATGATCGCGCTCCCGGTCGCGTTCGGCGAGGCGGAGAAATTCGGCGTCGCAGTGCTCGACAGCGGAGCGAACGCGCTGATCTACGACACGCTGCTCCTCCAGCTCGGCTCCGCGGCGGAGGCCGCTGCGCTGCACCGCGAGCTCGTCCGGCAGGTGGAGCTGCGCGAGCGGCTGGAGCAGGAGAAGGCCGGCGAGGAGAGCCGCGTCGCGGCGCGCATCCAGACCACGCTGGCGCCCGCGCGCCTGCGCCTCGACGGGCTCGATCTCAGCGCCCTCACGAAGCCGGCAGCCATGGTCGGCGGCGACTACTACGACGTGCTCGCGACGAGCGAGGGCGGATGGCTCGGCATCGGCGACGTCGCCGGGCACGGCCTCGCCGCCGGCCTCGTCATGCTGATGATCCAGAGCATGAGCGCGGCGCTCACGCGAAGGATGCCGACGGAGAGCCCGAGTCGGATCGTCTCGACGCTCAACAGCGCCGTGTACCACAGCGTCCGCGACCGGCTGAAGCGCGACGAGCACGCGACGCTCCTCTTGCTCCGGTACGAGCGGAGCGGGCGCGTGACGTACGCGGGAGCGCACGAGGACGTCCTCGTGTGCCGCGCGCGGACGCGGCGCTGCGAGCGCGTCCCGAGCTCCGGCGTGTGGGTCGGCGTCTTGCCCGACATCCGGGCGATCACGCGCGACGCTGAGCTGATGCTGGAGGACGGCGACCTCCTCGTGCTCTACAGCGATGGAGTCACGGAGGCGCGCAACGCGCACCGGGAGCAGTTCGGGCTGGAGCGGCTCTGCTCGGTGATCGAGGCTGTCCAGCCGGCGTCGCCCGAGTCCATCCGCGACGGCATCCTGCGCGAGGTCGAGGGCTGGTGTCCGAGCCCGGACGACGACATCACGATCGTGGTGGCGAGGTACCGGGCCCCCGGAGGATGACCGTGAAGCGCCGGACGATCGCCCTCGTGATGGACTACGTGCGCGGCGAGCACCAGTCCGAGCTGCGGTTCGGGGTCGAGCGCGCCGCCGAGGTGCACGGCGTCGATCTCGTGATCGCGCTCGGGGAGGAGCTCGGCGGCCCCGACACGGGCACGAAGGCCCAGAACTCGATAGCTGGCCTCATCGGAGCGGATGTGGCCGACGGCGTCGTGGTCGCCTCGGCGACGCTCGGCAACCACACCGGCGTGGAGAGCCTGGTCGATTTCTGCCGGACATTCGCGCCGCTGCCGGTATGCAGCATCGGCGTCGCGCTCGCCGGGATCCCCAGCATCGTCATCGACGACGGCCGCGCGATCGAGCTCGCGGTCGGGCACCTGGTCGGCGAGCACGGGTGCAGGCGCGTCGCGTACATCGGCGGACGGACGACCCACACCGAGGCGAAGCTGCGCGCCGACGTGTACCGGCGGACTCTCGAGGCGCACGCGATCCCGTACGATGAGCGCCTCGTCGCGATCGGCGAGCTCACGATCGAGAGCGGCTGTGTCGCGATGCGCGAGCTCATGGGCCGAGGGGTCGAGCTCGACGCCGTGGTCGCCGCCAACGACGACATGGCGCTCGGGGCGATCGACGTGCTCAAGGCGCACGGCGTCGAGGTCCCGCGGGACGTCCTCGTCTGCGGCTTCGGCGACGTCGACGTCGCGCGCTACACGAAGCCGTCGTTGACCAGCATCCGCCAGCCCATCGAGCGCCTCGCGGCGCTCGCCGTCGAGACCGTCCTGCGCAGGCTCGACGGCGAGGCGGTGCCGCTGCGCGACGCGCAGCCGCTCGAGCTCATCCGTCGCGAGTCGTGCGGCTGCGCGCGTCAGGTCATCCCGAGGAGCGCGCGCGCGGAGGCGCCGGCGCGCGACGGATCGCCCTCGGGCGCCGAGGAGCGGCAGGAGCTCGCGCGCGCGCTCGATCAGGCGGTGAGCATGCCGGCGGCCGTCCTCCGGGGCTGGCCTGAAGAGCTGCTGTCGGCGCTCGACGAGGAGCTCGCGGGGCGCGAGGGCCGCTTCCTCGGCGCGCTGAAGCACCTGCTCGACCGAGCCGGCGATGAGCGCTGCTTCCTCGACCAGTTTCAGCTCGTGATCACGCTGCTGCGCGCCCGGCACGGCTGGAGGCCAGGCGGCGCGCGATCGAGCAAGTCCCTCGAGCAGCTCTGGCACGCGGCGCGCCTCCTCATCGGGCGTGCGTCCGTGCGCGCCGAGGGGCGACAGCGCCTGAGCGTGGAGCTCGCGGCGAACGATCTCAGCTGGACCGGGAGGTGGCTCACGACGTGCCTGAGCCTGCCTCTCCTCAAGCGCACGCTCGCCTCGGAGCTCGACAGGCTGTATTTCACGCGCGCGTCGCTGTCGCTCTACGAGGACGCCCGCCGCGCCACCTTGAAGCCGTTCTTTCTGATGGAGAACGGCCGCGAGCTCTCTCCGCCTCCGGAGAGCTTCCCGGCGCGGCTCCTCGCGCCGCCGGGGTTCTTGAGGTCGAGCGAGCGAGGCAGCGTCATCGTCATGCCCATCACGTTCGGCGGCGCCGAGCACTATGGCATTCTGGTGCTCGGTGACGGGCCGGACGAGGCCGTGTGCGACGCGGTGCGCGTCCAGATCGGCTCTGCGATGAAGACCGCGGCGCTGCACCGGGAGATCGTCTGTCAGGTGGAGCTGCGGGAACGGCTGGAGCAGGAAGCGGTGCGCCGGGAGCTCCAGGTCGCGTCGCACATCCAGACCACGCTGGCGCCCGCGCTCTCGCAGATCGAGGGGCTCGAGCTCGGCGCGATCATGAACCCTGCGCCCGAGGTCGGCGGCGATTACTACGACGTGTTCGCGACGAGCGAGGGCGGGTGGCTCGCGATCGGCGACGTGGCCGGGCACGGCCTCGCGGCGGGCCTCATCATGCTGATGATCCACAGCATGGTCTCGGCGTTGACGCAGGGCGAGCCGGCCGCGAGCCCGCGAGAGATCCTCTCGACGCTGAACGCCGCGGTGCACGAGAACATCCAGAACCGCCTGAGGCGCGACCAGCACGCGACGCTCCTCTTGCTCCGGTACGAGCGGAGCGGTCGCGTAACGTACGCGGGAGCGCACGAGGACATCCTCGTGTGCCGCGCGCGGACGCGGCGCTGCGAGCGCATCCCGAGCTCCGGCGTGCGGGTCGGCGCCGTGCCCGCCATCGACACCGTGACGCGCGACGAGGAGCTCGTCCTGGAGGACGGAGACGTCCTCGTGCTCTACAGCGACGGGGTGACGGGAGCGCGAGACGCGCGCGAGGAGCCGTTCGGGCTGTCGCGGCTCTGCTCGATCATCGAGGCCGCCCAGGACGCGCCTGCCGAGGCCATCCGCGACCAGATCCTCCGCGAGGTCGAGGCCTTCTGTCCGAGTCCGGACGATGATGTCACGATCGTGGTGGCGAGGTACCGGACGCCCGCTGTCCTTCAGCCTGCCGTCGACAGCGCGGACCCCTCGTAATCCCGCGCCGCGACCCCTTCGCACCGCTTCCTGAACGCCGCGGCACCTATCCCGGCCCCCCGGCGGCGCGCCGCGAAGGGGGCCCGTCGAGGCATCAGGATCGAAGAAACATTACGAGACGATCGCCCAGCCACATCGCTCGCCGCCCCGGGTTGAACCGATCCCGGCCCCCCCGGGGGCGCACGGCGAAGCTCGCCGTCGGCCGCGCTACCGGGTATCCTCCGGCGCATGGCGTCCATCATCCCGACATCCGTCGTCCCCGCGGCCAAGCGACCGCGGCTCCATCACGAGGAGAACGACCAGCATATCGTTCTCTACGGGATGACGTGGAAGGACTACGAGATCCTCCTCGCTGTGCGGGGAGACCGGGCCGGTGTGCGCATGTACTACCTGAACGGAGCGATCGAGCTGATGAGCCCATCTCGCGATCACGAAGGGATCAAGAAGACCATCGCGCGCCTCCTCGAGGCGTACTGCGATGAGCGGGGAATCGAGCTCAGCGGCTACGGCGCGTGGACGCTCCGGAATGAGCTGAAGGCGCGCGGGGCCGAGCCCGACGAATGTTACATCGTCGGCGACACGAACAAGGCGGTTCCGGACCTCGCCATCGAGGTCGTCTGGACCCATGGCGGGCTCGACAAGCTCGAGATCTACCGCGGCCTCGGCGTCGCCGAGGTCTGGGTGTGGGATCGCGACGAGGGCCTCCGCGTCTTCGCGCTCGCGAACGAGCGCTACGAGCCGCGCGCCCGCAGCGCCTTTCTCCCCGATCTCGACCCCGCCTGGCTCGCCGGCTTCCTCGATCAGCCGACGCAGAGCCAGGCGGTCCGCGCGCTGCGCGCGGCGCTGCGGTGAGCCCGGGGCGCCGCGCGGCGCCCCTCCGGCCGCGGCGGCCCGTCGAGGCGCGCGCCGGCGCTCCTCAATACCACTCTCCGCCGATACCCACCGTGAAGGTGAACGTCGGGCCGTCCGGCAGGAACGCCGGATGGAGCTCCGCGGCGATCGCGAACCCGTCCCGCCGCGGGCCATCGCCGTCGAGGCCGCCCAGGATCAGGGCGCCGCGCGCGTGCGCGCCGAAGTACCAGGCCGCGGTGCTCTCGCAGCCGGCGTTCGACGCGAGCCCCGCGTACTCCGCGGAGCAGGACGCGACGGACACGTAATCGATCGACGGGCCTGCGCCGAAATCGAGGACATGGAAGAAGGTGAGGCTCGCGAGGAGCGAGTTGTAGTCGATGAAGCCCCCGTCGAACCCGGCGCTGTTCGCGGTGCTCTCCGGGGTGAGCGTCAGCATCGGGGTGTTCTGGTAGTAGAGGCCGAACGTGTGGTTGATCTGGACGCCGACCCGGCCCGTCCATGCGAAGGCGGCGCCGGTGCCCGTTGGCGACTTGATGACCCCGCCGCCCAGGGTGCTGCCGTACCGGAGCCGGACGCCATCCTTCGTGTCCTCCTCCTCGGCCGCCTCGTCCTCGGGCTCCTTCTCCTCCGGCTCGGCCGGTGAAGGCTCCGGCGCCGCCGCCGTCACCGGGGCTGCAGCCGCGGGCGGCGCAGCGCTCGGCCGCGCCGGCTGGCTCCGCGGGGGACGCGGCGGCGCAGGCGCGACGGGGGAAGGCGGCGCGGGCGCGTAGGACGGCGGCGGCGCGGGCGCAACCGGCTGCGCCGGTCCAACCGGCAGCGCGGGGGCGGCCGACGGCGGCTGCGCAGGCGCGATCGACGGCGGCTGCGCAGGCGCGATCGACGGCGGCTGCGCGGGCGCGATCGACGGCGGCTGCGCGGGCGCGACCGACGGCGGCTGCGCGGGCGCGACCGACGGCGGCTGCGCCGGCGCGACCGGCGGCGGCTGCGCCGGCGGCGGCGCCGGCGCGGGCGGGACCGGCGTCGGGGAGGGCGACGGGATCGGCGTCGGCGCGGGTGCAGGCGGCGGCGCCGGCGCGGGCGGGACCGGCGTCGGCGCCGGGGACGGCGGCGGCGTCGGCGTCGGCGCCGGGGACGGCGGCGGCGTCGGTGCCGGCGCTGGCTGCGCCGAGGCAGACGGAAGCGGCGACGGAGCAGGCGGCGGGAGGGGAGAGCCGTCCTGGGTCAGGGCCGTCGCCGGGATCACAAACGGAACGGTGAACGCCGCAAGCGCGGCAAGCCAGCGAAGGGGTATCATCCGTTTTTCCTCGATGCGCTCCTCGCGGCCGTCAAGCGCGCAAAGGTGCGAGCTGTCGGCCGTGGTGCGCGCCAGCAGATGATCCGCCCTCGGGCCGCGGAACGCCAGTCCACGACGCCCCCCCGATGAGCCCCACATCGCCATCCCTCCATTTTCCGTCACGGAACGAGGCGGCTCGGGTCACCAGGCCTCTCGATCCATGCGTCGAGACCCCAAAGCCGTCGTCTGCGGCACCAGCCCCCCGCTCGGGATCCTCCTGTCCGTCGCCTGCGCGGGGGGAAATTTCCACCAAGGCGCGACCGAAGGCGGTGGAGCTGGAAGCGACAGGACGGCGCTCGAGGGGTACCTCGGCGAGCTCCGACGCTACCGGCGCCCGATCTGGCTGACCGAGTTCTCGTGCGGCGACGGCGCGGCTCGATCGCCCGAAGCGCAGGCAGCAACCCTACGGGAAGCGGTGGCCCTCCTCGAATCGGACCCCGACGTCTTCCGGTACGCCTGGTTCTCCGGGAGGACCGAGGCGATCCCCAACGTCAACCTGCTCGGCGCGCGCGGAGAGCTCACCGCGCTCGGCGAGCTCTACGTCTCGCTGCCCCACGCGGAGAGGTGCAGCCCGTGACGGCCCGCGCGGCGGTCGCTCCGCCTCCGCCCCCGCCCGCCGGCGCGGCCTCCGCCGTCCCCGCGGCCGTCCCCGCGGCCGTCCCCGCGGCCGGCCCCGCGGCCGGCCCAAAGGCCGCGCCGCTCGATTTCGCCGAGGTGTACGAGGAGATCTTTCCCTTCGTCTGGCGCACCGTGCGCCGCCTCGGCGTGGACGCCTCCGCGCACGAGGACGTGTGCCAGGAGGTGTTCGTCGTCGTGCACCGGCGGCTCCCGGAGTTCCGGGGCCGCTCGTCGCTGAAGACGTGGGTCTTCGGGATCGCGGTCAACGTCGTGCAGGCGCACCGGAGGTCGCTGCGCCGCAAGAACCCGTCGCACCGCGGGACGGGAGAGACGGTGGATCCGGAGCTGCTCGAAGGGCCGAGCGACCTGAGCCCCTACGAGGCCATGATGAGGGCGGAGGCCGCGCGCGTGGCGCACGACCTCCTTTCGTCGCTCGACGAGGAGAAGCGCGTGGTGCTCCTCCTCGCCGAGCTGGAAGAGATGCCGGTGACGGAGATCGCGCAGGGTATCGGGGTGAACATCAACACCGTATATGCGCGGCTGAGGGCCGCTCGACAGGCGTTTTCCGACGCGGTGCACCGCCACCACGCCAGGATCCGAGGAGGCCGCAATGGATGAGCTGGGGGCTGGCGAGCGGAGGCTCCTGGACGCCCTTCGTGACGCGGACGAGCCGACCGACGACGACCGGCGACGGATGCGCGCCGCTGTGTGGGCGAGGCTCGGCCTGGCCGGGACCGCGGCCACCGCCGCGGCCGCGAGCACGACGATCGCCGCGGAGGCCGGGGCCGCCGGCTCCGCGAGCGCCGCGGCGGCGGCGCCCGCGGTCGGCTCCTCCGCGGCCGCGAGCATGGCCGCGAACGCGAGCACGGCGGTCGCGAAAGGGGCGGCCTTCACGCTGCTCGGCGCCCCGGTGAAGATCGGGCTCGCGACGCTGATCGTGGGGCTCGCGACGGGCGCAGCGCTCTCTCTCTCCACATCCGGCGGGGCGCCCGAGGCGCCGCGCGCGGTGGAAGCGGCGCGGATCGTGGACCCGGCGCCCCGAACGCCGCACGCCGGCGCATCGAGCGACGGAGCGCCTCCCGCCGCCGAGGCCAGCGACCCCGCCAGGGACGGCGCCTCCGCCGAGGCCAGCGACCCCGCCAGGGACGGCGCCTCCGCCGGGACCATCGACCCCGCCGAACCCAGCGCCACGCCCGCGGCAGCCAGCGCGAAGCGCGCGCCGGCCTCGCGCCCTGCCCCGCCAGCGGCCGCCGCCGCCGCGAGGCCGGGCGGAGGCGGGCTCGACGCGGAGATCGCGCTGCTGCGCGACGCGCAGCAGGCGCTGCAGGCGGGCCAGTTCGCGCAGGCGCTCTCGAAGCTGAACGAACACGCCAGCCGGTACCCGAGGGGCGTGCTGTCGACCGAGCGCGAGGCATCCCGCGCGATCGCGCTCTGCCGCTCCGGCAGCGCGGCGTCCGGCAGGGCGATCGCGGCGAAGCTGCTCGCGCAGAGCCCGGGCTCGCCGCTCGCGACGCGCGTGCGCGCCGCGTGCGGGCAGGAGGAGTAGAGTGCGCGGGTGCACGTCTCCAGGTGGGCCTGGGCCCCGTCGGCCCTGCAGGCGCTGATCGCCGCGGCGGGGCTCCTGCCCGCACGTGCGCTCGCGACGCCCGCCGAGCCCCGCCCCATCGACCTCCGCTGGGAAGCGCCGGACGGATGCCCGCCGGCCGACGAGGTCCGGAGCGAGATCGCCCGGCTGCTGGGAGCGTCGGAGCGCCGCCAGCCGATCGAGGCCGAGATCGCCGTCGCCCGCGAAGGCGACACGCGCCTCCGGCTCGATCTGCGCATCCGCGCGCCGTCGCCCGGCGAGCGCGTGATCCACGGCGACGACTGCGCGTCCATGTCGCGCGCAGCGGCGCTGATCGTCGCGATGTCGATCGATCCCGACGCGGTCGCGCGGAACGCCGCCGCGCAGCCCGCGCAGCCTCAGGCGGCTGCCGCCCCCGTGCCAGGCGCGCCGCCTCCCGCGCCGGACCGCGCGCCGCGCCGACCGCCTCCCGCGGCGGTCCGGCCGCCCCCGCCGGGCGAGAGCGGCGCGGAGGGGGCGCTCTGGCTGAGCGCGCAGGTCGAGCAGGCGCTCGTGCCGGCGATCGGCGTCGGGCTCGCCGCAGGCGGCGGGATCCGCAGCGGCTGGTTCCGCGCCGACGGGGCGGCCGGCGTGGTGCCGTCGAGCTCGAGCCGCATCGCCGGGATGGCTGCCGGCGCCGAGTTCCGGCTCTGGTTCCTCGAGGTCGACGCGTGCGCGCGCGCCCTCGAGCGCCCCCTTGGCGTGTACGTCTGCGCGCTCGGCCGCCAGCACTGGCTCCTCGCCCGGGGACGCGACGTCGACGAGGCCTTCACCCGCACGGCGCCGATCTTCGCGGCCGGGCTCGGGACGCTGCTCGAGTGGCGCATCGCCGCTCCGCTGAAGATCGAGGCAGCGCTGCACGCCGTCGCCCCGCTGCGGCGGCCGCGCTTCGTCGTCGAGAACCTCGAGGGGACCGTCTATCGCCCCCCGGCCGCAGGCCTCAGCGCCCGCCTCGGCCTCGCGCTGGCCTTCTGAGCCTCAGGGCCGATCCGGGCCGGCATTCCACGCGGCCTCGACCGCGCAGCCGGCCAGCGCCTCGCGGTAGATCCGCAGCTCGTCGTAGCGCCCACCGAAGTACGGGTCCGCATCGAACTGGGACCGCCCGAGCCAGTTGTTCACGTCCTGGATCCCCGAGAGCGGAAAGCCGACAGGCTCGCTGCCGAGCAGCGCGCCATCCAGGTAGAGGGCCAGGGTCGCCGCCGCGCCGTCGAAGACGACGGCGACCTGATGGATCTCGCCGTCCTCGAGCGTCGGCTCGGCGTGGATCGCCACCTCGCCCCTCACGCCGCTGTCGCTCGCGAGCGCGGAGACACCCCGCACGTCGAAGACCGTCGAGGGGGTGATCACCAGGTAGGACGTTCCCACACCCCCCTCGCCTTCGACGGGATCTTCGCCTCCGCTGGCGAGGCCGAAATCGACGATGCGCGGGTAGGAGCCTTCGCCGTCGCGGACGACCCAGACCATGACGGTGACGTCGCGCAATCCCGCCAGGAGCCCCGCCGGCAAATCGACGTAATCGTCCTCACCGTCGAGGGTGAGCCCCCCTCCGCCGTCGAGGCTCGCGCCGCCGAGGATCGCGCCGTCAGCACCTCCGATGAGATCGGCGACGACATCTCCCACACCGTCGAACGTGTACCGATGTGTCGGCGACGGCAACACATCACAGGAGATCGTGCCATCACCCCCTCCACCACCGCTGCCCGCCTCACCGCCGCTGCCGCTCGCCGCTGACGCCGGATTCATGCGGCCCACCGCGATCTCCACATCCGCCCCGCACCCGGACAGCCCGAGGAGCAACACCATCACCGTAGTTTTCTGCGCACAGGGCACGGCCTGATCTTAACGTGGCCGCGTGATCGATTTGATCACGAAATCGGCGCGCTCCGGTCACGAGGGGATCACTGCCGAATCCACACGTGGGAGACGACGATGACGTTCAGACTTGACCGAGTGTTCGCGAGTCCGTGGCTCGCCGCCGGGGGATGTCTCCTGGGCATCTCGTGCACTGGCATCCTCGGAGGCCAGGACGATGGAAGCCCGGACGATCCGGAGCAAGACGCCTCCGTCGCCCCGGACGGGATGCCCCTGCACCACATGACAGCGTCGGAGTACAACAACACCGTCGCCCACCTCCTGGGAACGCGCCTGAGGCCCGCGGACGGCTTCCCCGCCTTCGGCGCGAAGGGCTTCGACGCGAACGTCAGCGCGCTCTCGAACCTCTCGCAGGTCCTGGTCCAGGGGTATTACGACGCCGCCAGGACGCTCGCCGCGGACGCCTTCTCGAACGAGGCGCAGCGCGCCGCGATCCTCGTGTGCGACCCGGCGGAGGGCGCGGGCGACGGGTGCGCGCGTGAGATCATCGAGCGCTTCGGGCTGCGGGCCTTCCGCCGCCCGCTCGAGGCGGCGGAGGTCGACCGGTACGCGGCGCAGTACGCCGACGCGCAGACCAAGCTCGAGATGTCTCCCGTCGAGGCGGTGCAGCACGTCGTCCGGACCCTGCTGACGTCGCCGAATTTCCTTCTGAGGATCGAGGTGGGACCCGACTCCGAGAGATCGCCGGGCGCCCTCAACGGCCACGAGATCGCGTCGCGCCTCTCGTACCTGCTCTGGAGCTCGCTGCCGGACGAGGCGCTCTTCGACGCGGCGGAGGGCGATGAGCTCGCCACCGAGGACGAGCTCCGGCAGCAGGTCGACCGCATGCTGGCTGACCCGAAGAGCGCCGCCTTCTTGCAGAACTTCTTCGGGCAGTGGCTCGGCACGCGCACGCTCCCCAGCCACAACGCCGACGCGACCCGGTTCCCGAGCTGGAACGACGAGGTGAAGGGCGCGATGCTCGACCAGGTCAACGCCTACTTCGAAAGCTTCACGACGGGCGGGCGGCCTTGGTCCGAGTTCCTCACGGCGCCCCACCCGGAGAGCCGGCTGCTCGAGCCGCTCTACGCGAACGACCCCGAGGGCGTGCGCGAGGGGTTCCTCACGATCCCAGCGTTCCTGACGCTGTCGTCCCGCGCGGACCGGACCTCTCCCACGTCCCGCGCGAAGACGATCCTGGAGCAGCTCTTCTGCGTGCCCATGGCGCCGCCCGCCAACGTGGACATCCCGGAGCTCGGCGCCGCGGGCGGGGACGAGGGCCCCATCGGAAACGTGCGCCAGGAGCTCGAGAAGCACCGCGCGTCGCCCGACTGCGCGAGCTGCCACAACGTGCTCGACCCGATCGGGCTGAGCCTGGAGAACTTCGACCCGATCGGCGCCTACCGGACCGCGTACCCGAACGGCGACCCGATCGACGCGACGGGGGTGTACAGGGGCGCGGCGTTCGAGGACATCTCCGGCCTCGTGCCGACGCTCGTGGAGGCCGCCCGGCCGGGGAAGTGCCCCACCGAGCAGCTCTTCAGCTACGCCCTGCGCCGGCGCCCGAGCGGCGGGGACTGGACCAGTCTCAATGAGATCGCCGCGCGTTGGGACGGCGGGACGGTCGCGGATCTGGTGAAGCACGTGGTGACCAGCGAGGCGTTCCGCCTTCGAGCGAAGGACAAGGCGCGGTGAGGCCGCGCGGGTTGTTTCTGCACAGGACGAGGCACGAAGGAGCGATGCGCACATGAAACGCTTGATGACACGCAGAAACTTGTTGCGCGGCGCGGGCGTCTGCCTGGCGCTGCCGTGGCTCGAGAGCCTCGCGCCGGGCGGGGCGCGCGCTGGGGAGCCCGGCACCCCGAAGCGCTTCCTGCTCTGCACCTTCCCGAACGGGGCGCCCCATCACTGGTGGGAGACGGCCCCCGCGTTCGGAAAGACGCTGAAGGGCGCCGACTTCAAGCTGCCGAGGGTGCTCGAGCACTTCGCGCCGGTGAAGTCGAAGATGCTCATGATAAGCCGCCTTGGCAACTACACGTGGAGCACGGAGCAGCACCCCTACATCGAGCCTTCCCACTCGCGCCTCAACGCGGCGCTCTCGACCTGCGTGGACGCCGATCAGCTGGGGAGGGAGGCGCGCCAGGACCTCGGCGAGTGGGTGGGCAACGGCGTCTCGGTCGACCAGCTCATCGTCCAGAAGGCAGGCCCGGAGCAGGCGACCCGCATCCCGTCGCTGCAGACGGGGCTCGGGGTCAAGCCCGGCTTCTTCGACCAGCGCAGCTTCGCCTACAACCAGGCCGTCTCCTGGAAGAGCCCGCGCGAGCCGCTGAAGCGCTCGGTCAACCCGAAGGCGGTGTTCGACGCGCTCGTCGGCGCGGGCGCGGTGCAAGGGGGGTCCGTGCCAGGGCAGAGCGACGAGCAGGCCAGGATCGAGGCGGAGCGCCGCGCGGCGACCGAGAAGAGCGTCATCGACGGCGTGCTCGCCGACGCGAACTCGCTCATGAACCGGGTCGGCTCCGAGGATCGCAAGATCGTCCAGCAATACCTGGACTCGCTGCGCGAGATCGAGAAGAACGCGACCCGCGTGCAGTCGACGATGACCCCCGCGGCGGGCCTCGGCTGCAGCCCGATCGGCGAGCCCGGCGTGGTCCCCGAGCCGCCGGGCCAGGCGGAGGGGCTCAACGAAAACGACAGCACGGAGGCCGGCGAGTACAAGCACGACGATCACGCGAAGGTCATGATCGACCTCATCGTCATGGCCATTCAATGCGACGTGACGCGCGTCATCACCCACATGCTCGACGACGCTCGCTCCGAGTTCGAGTATCGGTGCATCCCGGAGGACGTCCGCGCCCGGGTGGGGCTCGCGTACAGGAGAGAGAGCAGCCTGCACTTCCACGCCTCCCAGCACGGCGCCGGCAACATGGACCGCGCGACCCAGGACGGCCAGTACAAGATCGTCCAGCAGAGCAACCTCGACTACGCGGCGATCAACTGCTGGCTCGCCCAGAAGAGCGCGCAGCTCGCGCAGCGGCTCGACGCGATCCGCGAGGGCGACGGCACGGTGCTCGATCACTGCGTCATGGTGCACATGAGCGAGATGCGCTCGCACGATCACGACGGGTACGACCTGCCCATCGTGCTCCTCGGCGGCGACGGCGTCT
The DNA here is from genome assembly GCF_002950945.1 of Sorangium cellulosum. Taxonomy (GTDB): domain Bacteria; phylum Myxococcota_A; class Polyangia; order Polyangiales; family Polyangiaceae; genus Sorangium; species Sorangium cellulosum_E. The sequence continues at coordinate 2,275,921 of NZ_CP012673.1, read as the reverse complement.
TCTTGAACGACGCGCACGTCGCCTACGGCGCCCTCGGCAGCGATCGCCAGCTCCGCGATCTGTGGTTCACCATCATGAACCAGTACTACGGCCTGGGCATCTCGTCGTTCGGCGAAGATCGCCGCGGCGAGCCGAACGCGTTGCTCGAGGAGATCTTGCGGTAGCGCGGTGAATCACGGTCTCGACGGATGGGCTCACGGCCCGCGCTGCCGCAGGCGCTCGCGCTGAATTGCGGCGGATGCCATGGCGCCCAGGGCGAGCCGACCGGCGGGTTCCCCGATCTCTTCGCCTTCGACGGGGCGCGCGCGGCGCTCCGGGCGCGGGCGGGGCGCGCCTCGCTCAGAGCCCCGAGCGGCGCGCCATCTGCTTCGAGATCCAGCGCATGGGGCCGGGCGCCACGCGGGCGGCGAGGCTCGCCGTCTTCACGAAGAGGCTCGTCTCCAGGACGTCCCGGCCCGCCTCGACGGCGCGCACGATCCCCTCGGCGACCTCCTCGGGGCTCTGCGGCTTGTGACCCGGCGGGCGGTAGCCGACGTTGTCGTCGGTCACCACGGCGTTCGCGTGGAACGGGGTCGCGACCGGGCCGGGGCGCACCACGAGCACGCGCACGCCGCGCGACGCGAGCTCCGCGCGGAGCGACATCGCGAGCGCCTCCAGCGCGAACTTCGACGAGGCGTACGCGCCCATCCGCGGCGCGGCGACGATCCCCGCGATCGACGAGACCATGACGATCGTCCCCTTCGCGGCCGAGAGCGGCTCGATCGCGAGCTGGGCGAGGCGCACGGGCGCGACGACGTTGAGCCGGTAGATCGCCTCGAGCTCGGCGGGGTCGATCTCCAGCGACGGCGCGTAGTAGCCGCGCCCCGCGTTGTTCACCAGCACGTCCAGCCGGCCGTACGCGCCGAGCGCCCGCTCGCACAGCGCCTTGCGGTCCTCCTCGACCGTCACGTCCCCCGCCACCGCGAGCGCGTCGCCGCCCGCCGCGCGCGCCTCGGCGGCGACGCGCTCGAGGGCCCCCTGCCCGCGCGCGCTCAGCACCACGCTCGCGCCGCGCCTCGCCCACGCGAGGGCGAGCGATCGACCAATTCCGCTGGATGCACCGGTGACGACGACGACGGCGGCCATGTCCGCGAGACTATACGCCCCCGGAGGGCGATGAGAAACTTGCTGCGGTCGGGCAGCGCGGGCGGCAGCGGGCAGCCGCCGGCCACGCTCCTCCCCTCCCCCACCTCGGCCGCAGCGCGCGGGAGGCGTGGCGCCCGCCCTCGCAGGAGCCGCCGCGTCCGATGCTGACGTAATCCCGATCCGGCACACGATCGTCGCGGGGCCTCCTGACGAATTCACCTCGAATGACATATGTCGTAACGACCGATTGAAAACACGATCACGCCATAATCAGCGGCCGAGCGTCGGTGACACGTAACACAATCTTCGCGCACATCGCCCTCGCGTCGAGTATAGTCCCCCGCACCCAGAGGCGCCGGGGGGCAACGGCTGCCGTCTCCTCCGTAAAGCGATTTACGACGTGTGGGTATCGACCGCGCGATGCGCCCGAACCGGCACATAGGCCTGAGGGTTCGAGCGCCTCGCCAGTGCATTTCGACGTAGGCTCATCCGCCAGACCAGGAGCGCGGCTCGCCCTCGCTCCGCCCGCTGTCACCGCCGCCGAGGCGGCCCGCGGTGGTGGGGTGAATCGACCGGAGCAGGCCGTCAGCTCCGTGCAGACATGGCCGCTCAGACGACCTGCCGGGCGTCTCCGGCCGGCGTGCACCTCGGCTTTACATCTTCCGATCGCGCGCGACGGCGAGGCGTCTTTGACGGCCGCGCGCGCGAAGACGTGACTCGCTCCGCGGCTCCATGCGCCGCGGCATCAACGGCCTCGTAGCAGGTGATCGCGCGGGACGCTGTCAACCTTCACCCCTGATGAGAACGAGATGAAGAAGAGATCGATCATTGCCTTGTTTGTGACGCTGGGCGCCGTCATGGCGCAAGCGGAACCCGCGGGCGCAGGACGTTGCCCGGCAGCTTCGGCGGGGGACATCGAGGAATACGCCATCCCTTCGGGCGCGACGCCGGGAGCCATCACCTTCGGCCCTGACAACCGCGTCTGGTTCGTCCAGGGCTCCGCCAGCAGGATCGCGGCCGCGGACTCCAGCGGCAACGTGACCGAGTATCCGCTCGCGGCCGGCTCGAACCCGCTCGGCATCACCCTCGGCCCGGATGGCCGGCTCTGGTTCACCGAGGCAGGGACCAACCGGATCGGGGCCATCACGACGAGCGGCGTCGTGACCGAGTACGAGATCCCGACGATCAACTCGAGCCCGTTCGCGATCGCGCCGGGATTCGACGGGAACCTGTGGTTCACCGAGCTCCTCGGCAACAAGGTCGGACGCATCACGCCGAGCGGCGTGATCACCGAGTTCGCGCTGCCGACGCCCAACAGCCAGCCGCGCGGGATCGCAGCTGGAATCGACGGAAAGCTCTGGGTCGCCGAGTCGTTCACGAACAAGATCGCGCGGATCAGTACGTCCGGAGCGGTCACCGAGTATTCGCTGCCGCCCTCTGCCTCGGGCCCGAACGCCGTGACGCTCGGGCCGGACCTCAGCATCTGGTTCACCACGACGAGCGAGATCGCGAAAATCGACGCCAGCGGGACCGTGACGGAGTTCGCGCTCCCCGCGCCGGACCGCGGCCCCGCGTCCATCACCCTCGGCGTGGACGGCAACCTCTGGTTCACGGAGTCGTTCGGGAACAAGATCGGGCGCATCACGACGAGCGGCGTCGTCACCGAGTTCGATCTCCCCGTCGCCAACTCTCGTCCGGCCGGGATCACGCTGCTCCCCTCGCTCCGGGGCTGCGGGCTCCTCGACGTCTGGTTCACCGAGCGGCTGGGGAGGCGCGTCGGCAAGATCCGCGCGGTGACCACCCCCTGAGCGGCGCGCGTCGCTGGAGCGAGAGATAGAGATTCGACCACCTGCCGGCGGACGCCTCGCCGGTCAGGCGGTCTTCCTTGAATTGTCACCTTGATGGATCGCGCCGGTGCACCGAAATGATTCGGCGTGCACTGGGGCCGTCACTCTGAATGATGGAGATGAACATGAACAAGATGGGCAAGTTGGTCCTTTCGGCGCTCTCGGTCTTCGGCATCGCGGCGTGCGCCGCGGGCAGCGCGGACGAGGCGCTGGTCCTGGGCGAGTCGCAGGAGGCGCTGATCGCCGGCTCGGGCTTCTTCGGGTCGGACACGCTGAAGAGCGCGATGGATGCCGCGGTCGCCGCGTCGCTCGTCCCGGGCCTGACCTACCTCGGCTCCGGGACGGGCAACGGCGAGAAGTGCATGCGCGGCACCGTGCCCGGCGTGACCTGGGGCGGCGTGACGTACTGCAACGGGGTCAAGCAGCAGACGATGGCCCCGATGTCCCGCGACTTCACGAGCTGCCAGCCTGGCGACAAGTCCAACCGCGTCGCGAAGGACGCCGTCGCCGTCTGGACGAAGAGCACCCAGGCCGCCACGAACGCGACCAGCGCCAAGGTGAAGGGCGCGTTCTGCGGCGACGGCACCGGGAGCGCCGCCAGCTGCGCCCTGACCGACACGTGGGGCGAGTTCACCACGGGCTCGTCGAGCTCCGCGAGCGCCCTGAAGCTCTACCGCCGCGACGACGCCTCGGGCACGACCGACGCGTTCAAGTCCTTCACCGGCTGCGCCACGTTCTGCTCCAGCGTCAAGGTGGTCGTCGACGACTCGACGGCCGGGCCGCGGCTCTCGACCGACGCGGCGGGGACCTCGTCGCTCGTGGGCGCGGGCAAGCCGTGCTTGTCGTCCGACTCGGTCACCCAGTGCCTGGGCAAGGTCGCCGCGAGCGACGCCACCGTGGTCGCGTACGCCGGCCTCGACGCGGGCACCGCGGGCGCCAAGACGCTCACGGTCAACGGCACGGCCCCCACGACGGCCAACGTCCGCTCGGGCGCCTACAGCTTCTCTCGTTACCTGTACCTCAACGAGGGCAACGGGACGCGCGCGCCCGCCGAGCAGGACTTCCTCGACTGGGCCTTCGGCGTCAACGATCCGGCGGACGCCGCGGCGTTCGAGGACACGCTGGTGAACGCCGGATTCGTCGCGTGCACCGATCCCAGCAGCTCGCCCCGCACCCCGCTCAACTGCGGCGCCGGCCTGTGCCCCTGATCTCATAGCCGATGACGAGGTACGGAGCGCGCCGCGCGATCCATCGCGACAGGCGCGCTCCGCTCGACGCACATGGCCAGCGCGGCGCGCCGGGGGCCGCCCCTCTCCTTCGCGGCGCAGCGGACGCCGCTCGCGGCGCGGCGTGAAGGCATACCGCCGGACGAGGCGCCCCTCCTCGAGCTCAGCCCGCGAGCGCCCTCTCGCGCGCACGGCATGACGGCCGCGGCCGCCGCCGATCTCCAAAATATCGAGTCGACATCACCGCAATGGCGTCACGGGCTCGTGACAGCCCTCATTCACGGTTGTTCCAGCGGCTCGCCGGTGTCATTTCGGCCGCCGTGGAGGCAGGGGGTCCGCCGTCGCGAACCCGGGGAGTTGGCAGATGCGTTCAGCATGGCGTAGAACGAGGTCGATGGTGCTGTTGCTCGGGGCCGTGTCCCTGGCCGGGTACAGCTGCGGGGATGACGACCCCGGTACAATGACGGCTCCGGAGGGAAACGGCGGCGGCGGAGCCGGCGGCGCCGGCGGCGCCGGCGGTCATGGTGGAAGCGGCGGTGACGGCGGGGCGACGCCCCCACGTCCATGCGCTCCGGCCCGGTCGCACGAGCAGATCCCGCAGCGCCATTCGGCGACGATCGAAGACGCCCTCGACACGTTCGACAACCTCTCGGGGGAGATCGAGATTCAATGTGGCAACTGCCACAAGGCCCCGGCGCAGCAAGGGGGCTTCTCGTACGAAGGCACCCCGGAGAACCTGTGCACCGCACGCGGCAGGAGCGGCAAGACGCCCGTCGAGGTCATGCTCAACGGGGAGATGCCCTACATGATCGGCGGGCAAGAGGCGCTCGGCCGGCGGCTGGAGGCGTGGATCGAGCAGGGGTGCCCCCCCGGCACGTACGTCCTGCCGAAGGGCGACATGCAGGTCAATCCGGGCGGGGAGCTCGTGACGCCGCGCGAGATCGGCGACGCGCTGACCGAGCTCGGGAGCTGCATCCCGGCCGCCGAGATCGCCGGTCGAGACGAGGAGCTCGACGAGCGCTTCGCCGCCATGCGATCGTTCGAAGACCTCCCGGTCAAGCTGCCGGACACCGACTTCGTCTCGCTGGACGCGGAGGTGCTCGCGCGCAGGGGGACCTTCGCCTACGCGCCGACTTACCCCCTCTGGTCGGACGACGCGGCGAAGCTGCGCTTCGTGCACGTGCCGGCGGGGCAGGCTATCACGTACGACCCGGAGACGAGGAGCCTCCGCATCCCGCCGAACACCCGCTTCTACAAGACGTTCTTCAGGGCCGTGGTCGAGCCCGACGGCGTCACGCGGTACCGCAAGATGGAGACGCGCATCATCGTGACGCGCGAGCGAGCCGAGGACGCGATCTTCGGCACGTACGTGTGGAACGCGGAGGAGACCGGCGCGAAGCTCCTCGGGACCGGGCTCGATCCGGCGTCGCCCGACAGCAGGGAGCTCTACCTGAACGGAGAGCCGTTCCCCGACCATGTCCGCCCGTACGTCGCCGACGAGACCACCGGCGCTCTGGAGAGCTACGCCGTGCCCGGCGCGACCCGGTGCGTGGCGTGCCACTCCGGCTCGGAGAGCCAGAGCTTCGTCCTCGGCATCACGCCGTTGCAGCTGCACAGGCGCCCGAGGGGGGAAGGCGGCGTCTACACGCGGGACGTGCTCGACGACGAGCTCACTCAGCTCGAACGTCTGCTCGCCTACGGCGTCGTGCGCGGCACCTCGACGACGCTCACGCCCGACGACTTGCCGAAGCTCGAGGAGTCTGCGCTGCCCCGCCGGCCGCGCAACGAGGACGAGCTGAACATGCAGGCCTACATGGCGGGCAACTGCGCCCATTGCCACAACCCGCGCGGCTACGCGGTCGCGAGCAAGCCGACGCTTCGAGGCCTGGACATGTCGCCTGGCGGGAGAGTCTTCGGGTTCCCCATGAACACCAAGGGTTCCGACGGGCTCCTGTACTTCCCTCCTCAGCCCACGTCCTTCGATGAGCTCTCCATCGAGAACTCCATCCCGATCGGAGGGATCTACCGCCGGGTCGTCCTGCCCACGGGCGCGTGGACTCCCCGCGCGTTCGGCCTGCCCGTGGAGAACGAGGAGGTGAGCGCGTTCTTCAGCCTCCACATGCCGATGCACACGGCGTCGGTGGATTGCCGCCTGCCTGTCCTCGTGGCGCGCTGGTGGGCGTCGGTGCCGCGCGATTACGAGCGCGGGGGAGCGGAAGCGCTGGAGGATCCGGACGCGATCGCGCTCGCCGCGCGCGCGGCGGACATCGCGGAGGCGCGCGCCCTCCGCGACTGCGAGCAGCACCGCAAAACCGGCTGGGTGCTCGAGGACACGACCGAGCGTTATCCATACGTCCCGCGCAACATCGACTGGAAGACGCACCTCGACGACTGGATCCGCGCGGAGGAGGTGACGAGCGAGCACGAGGCGCTGGCGAAGAAGGTCTACGCTCAGGGGTTCTTCGCCCCACGCTGCGCGTTCCCGGGGGACGCGCCGGAGCCCGACACGGTGGAGCCGTGGATGATCAACCCGGGGACCGGGAGGCCGCGCCAGCCGTGGAGCGCGATCTACCGGGCGAACCCCGGGGAGCACATCTACGCCGGCATCTGCGCGAACTGTCACGGGCTCTATGGAGACGCCCAGACCGGCGCGTCCAGGGCGCTCCGCGCGACCTCCGGGGCGAGGGTGGCGAGCTTCGTCGACGGGCTCTTCGGCCCGCGCTGGGCGCCCAACGAGAACCTCGCCACGTTCCACGGGCCCGACGCCGGGGAGGACGACCTCGGCCCCGACGGGGCGGCGAAGTACCTCGTCTGGATGGCGACCGGGGGCACCACCGTCTCGTTCGGCCGCACCCCCGAGGAGGAGAGGACCTTCTTCAACGTCTTCGTGAACAACCGGATCGTGACCGCGGTGCCGATCCCGCTCGATCTGGAGAGCGCGAAGGACGCCTTCAAGAGTTCGAAGGCGAACATGCTCGGCGTCGCGCGCGCCGCCTGCGATGAGATCCGCACCGATGCGCATGGGTTCGGAGCCGCCTACGACGCCGCGGCCGCCAGCGGGAATTGGGGTCTCATCCTGAGCAACGCCGTGGCGCCGGAGTTCGGCGTGCCCATGTGGAGGGACATGTGCACGGTCGGGAACCCTCTCACGGACGACCTCCGCGCCGCGGACGCGAGCTCGCCGGAGGTCGACGCATGGCTCCGGAGGGCCGTCTTCAATGCCGGCGTGATGGCCTACATCTACATGCGTGACGAGCTGACGAACGGGGTCATCGCGATTCCGCGTGACGCCTGCGAGCTGAAGTTCCCGAGGGAGTGACCCGCTCCGGCGCGTGCGACGCCCTACACGGAGATCTGAGACAATGAAGACACGTCAACGATGGCTGATCGTAATGGGTGCGCTGGGCGGGCTTTCGGTCCTCACGAACGCTTGCGGGGACGACGGTGCCTCACCCCCCGAGGGGCAAGGCACAGGGGGGACCGGGACCACGAGCGCCAGCGCGTCGTCGAGCAGTGGCGCTGAGGGCGGCGGGGGCGGTCTGGGCGGCCTGGGCGGTGCCGGCGGGGGTGACGCCGGGGGCGGGGGCGCCGGCGGCGGCGCCGGCGGCATGGGCGGCGCCGGCGGCATGGGCGGCGCCGGCGGCGGCGATCCGGTGGAGTGTGGCTTGCCGCCGGACACCGACCCTGAACCCAAGGTCCGGTTCATCAACGCCCTCTTGCCAAACTTCACGAACAAACCGGTGGGGGTCGACGACCCGCCTGCGCTCCGCCTGTACGTGAACGGGGCGCCGATACCCGACGTGGCGGCCGTGTCGCCCGGCATGGTCGCCGCGTCCGTCACGAGGTACGCCGAGGTCGCGGCGGGCGCGATCACCTTCTCGGCGCGGAGCGACGATGAGGCGAGCGGCGGGGCCGGCGGCGCCGGCGGCGCCGGAGCAGGCGACGCGCTCGCGATCTCGGCGGATCCGCTGACGGTCGCCGCCGGGGCGCGCTACACGATCGTGGCCGTCGGGGTCGTGGGGACGACGGACACGGCGGCGCCGCGGCTCCTCATCGCAGAAGAGAGGTTCACGAGGCCCTCGTGCAGCGAGGTCGCCCTGCGCTTCGTGAACGCCGATTCCAACTCGTGGAATCCGAAATCGTTCCACATCGACCGGAGCGCCGCCGCCGCCGCGGCGCTCGACGGGTTCAGCGCGAGCGCCCCGGAAGGCCTGCTCGCACCCCTGGCGACCCGCTCGATCACGGTCACCGCGCCGAGGGCCTTCGGTCCCACCGGGCAGGCGCCGTTCTCGCTCCCCGCGGGATCACTCGTCGCCGGGCGATCGTACTTCGTCATCGAGACCGGGCAGCCGACCCGCGTCGTCGACGACGCGCGCGCGCACGGGCTGCTCGTCGTCCCGGCGGGGGACGACTCGCCTGCCATGGTCGTCAAGCGGGATCCGCTCGTCTACCTCTTCCACGCATCGCCGCCGCCCACGCCGTCGCCCCTCGAGGTGTACTCGGGCACGGAGCGGGTCGCCATCAACCTGAGGTATGCGCAGGCGCCGACATATACCGATCTGCCGCCGGGTGAGTCGACGCTCTCGCTCGTCGCGCCCGGCTCCGGCGCCGGCGAGGGGGGGAGCGGCGGGGGTTCGGGCGACGCCGTGGTGCTCGACGATCTGCGGACCGGCCCGCTGGACCCCGGCGCGATCTACCTGGGAGGCCTGCTCGGCACCACCGGAGAGACCGGCGACAGGGCGCTTCAGCTCACGCTGTGGAAAATTCAGCCGGACTTGCCCGGGACGTTCACCGATCCGCGCGTCATGTTGATCAACGCCTCGGCGACGGCCCCCTCGGTGGCCCTCGGCCACTGGTCGATCAACGCCGATGGGACCCGAGGCGACACGTTTACACCCGTGCTCACGGGCGTCGCGTACACATCGGCGAGCGCCAGCGCCGGCGTCCCCCTCGCGGCGCCGCGCGCCGCCGACCGGCAGTGGTTCGGGGTTCAACCGGCCGGCTCGGCCGACGCCACGCGGAGCTTCTCGGGATCCCTGCCGTCGCACTGGTACGCCGCGGTCCTCCTGGGAGATTGGGGTTCCTCCGATCCTGCGAGCTCCGCGCAGCTCGTTTTCATGAGGAACTTCGGCGCCGTCCCCGCGGCCCTCCCCTGGCCGCTGCCGAGTCCCTGACCGGCGGCCGCACCGCCAGCGCTTCCGGATCTGCTGACACCTCGTCGCCCGAGCTCCTCCCGAGGGGACCGATCGTCGCTCACCGGCGAGGCGAACACGCCACGAGCAGGTAGAACGCGCCGGCGCACCTCGGGAGCGCCTCATCCCACACATCGTCCTCTGCGCCGGAATCCTGCGCGCCGGCTCGGAGGTGCTGATTTCCGTCACACGCCCTTCTACAGTGCCGTGCTTTCTCGGCGGTGCGCCGCGGGGCACGCGGGGCGCGCCGCGCAGCCCGTCCGTTCCTCGTCGCAGGTGCACATGAAGAAGCTCGTTGACGTGTTGGTGATGGGATCATGGCTCGCGGCGGTCGCCGCGTGCGGCGACGGCGCGCCGGCCGCGCCGCCCGAGGGCACGGGAGGAGGCGGCAGCACCGGAGAGGGCGGCAGCGCCGGAGCGGGCGGCGACGGCGGCACCGGCGGCAGCGGCGGCGGCGGCGAGGGCGGCGGCGCGCCGGCCGGGGTCCGCTGCGAGGGCTCGGACATCGTGTGTCCCGCCGGCGCCCGGTGCCAGATCGACGCCGAGGGCAATCCGTCGGGCTGCGCGGCCGCGTGCGACGACACACGCGCCTGCGGCGAGGCGGCGTGCTGCAGCCCGGGCGCAGCGTGTGTGGACGGCAGCTGCAGGGCGGCCGACCTCGTGCTCGAGCCGCTCGGCGACGAGCCCGTCACGTTCGCCATGGCGAACGTGGGCGAGGACACGTGCGAGGCGCTCCAGGGCTGCGTCGGCGGGAGCGGGCGGCGCGCGCTCCTGCGCTTCAACGTCTCGCTCCGGAACGCCGGCGACGTGCCGCTCGATCTGGGTACGCCGTCGGAGAGCGACGTGTTCGCGCCGAACTTCTGCGAGGACAGCTACGTCGTGCCGCGCTTCTTCCGCGCGCGCCTCCTGCGGGGCGGCGCGCCGGTCGCGGAGGGCGCGCTCGACGCGCGCTGCGTCGCGATGCCCGGCGGCCAGTTCAGCTGCGACGCGCAGGGCCTCGGCCCCGGGGACCACGTCGCGCAGCCCGGGACGGTCGCGTGCAACGCCCTCGACGTGACCGGGGTGCCGGCCGGGCTCTACGATCTGGAGATCACCGTCAACCCGGACCACACCCTCGCCGAGGCGCGCTTCGACAACAACGTGGTGGTCCTCCCGGTCGACTACCCCGCCTGCGACGGCACGATGTGCGGCGGCGCGTGCTGCCCGGGCGGCCACGAGTGCAGGGCCGGCGTCTGCATGGTGCCCGACCTGCGCCCGAACGCGGAGCGCATCGTCGACACGGTCCAGTTCTCGTACCAGACGTTCGCCGCGGACGCCTGCGAGATCATGGAAGGGTGCATCGGCGGCCCCGGCCGGCGGCACCTCCTCCAGTTCGAGGGGCGCATCGAGAACGCCGGGCCCGGCCACCTCAACCCTGGCTCCGAGTTCGACAACCCGCTCTTCGAGTACGCGCAGTGCCACGGGCACTTCCATTTCAAGGAGTTCACCGATTACCAGCTGCTCGACGCGGACGGTGAGGTCGTCGCGCAGGGGCACAAGCAGGCGTTCTGCCTCCTGGACATGGATCCGGTCGATCCCGCGAACCCGCAGCCGCAGGGCTCGCCGGGCGAAGGGAGCGCGGGGTGCAACTTCCTGAGCGCCGGGTGGGCCGACATCTACGGCGTCGGCACGTCGTGCCAGTGGGTCGACGTGACGGACGTGCCCGAGGGGGACTACACCCTCCGCGTCGCCGTCAACCCGACCGGCGTGATCTACGAGCAGTCGACCGAGAACAACGTGGTCGAGGTGCCGGTGCACGTCCCGGCGGTCCAGGATTGCGTGCCCCGGCCGGAGATCTGCGGGGACTTCATCGATCAGGACTGCGACGAGATCCCGGACAACGGCTGCTCCTCGGGGTGCATCATCCCGATGACGGAGGTGTGCGACAACGGCGTCGACGAGAACTGCAACGGGATCCCGGACGACGGCTGCGCCCCGCTCCCGGGCGCGGAGAGCTGCGAGACGGCGGGGGAGCTCACGGACTCGATGAACTACGCCGCGCAGATCGATGCGGCGAGCCCGTCGGACGTGGCGCTGCCGTGCGGCGGCGAGGGCGGCGCGGTGTTCTTCCGGTTCACGCTGCCGTCCGAGGAGGCCGTGTACCTGAGCACCCTGGAGTCGGACCTCGACACCGTGATCGCGGTGCTCCCGGGCGAGGGCTGCGCCGGCGCGCCCGTCGGGTGCGCGAACGACACCTGCGGCGACTTCCTGCCGGGCGCGAGCCTCGCGGCCAGGCTCCCCGCGGGGACCTACACGGTCGTGGTCAAGGCCGCACACGCCGGCGCCTCCGGCACGGTGCGCCTCAAGTACCAGCACACCACCTGCCTCGGCGAGGGCGCCGGGGTCGTCGATACCAGCGGCCTTGTCCGCGGCGACTCCACCGGAGCGCCGATCCCCGAGGTGTCCGCGTGTGGGCCGAGCAGCCCCGAGGACAGGTACTATATCCCCCTCTGCCCGGGCAGAGGCGCCCTGGTGTCGTCCTGCGGTCTGTCGGAGTTCCCGATGACGATCAAGACGGCGGAGGATGCCTGCAATCCGGTCCAGTTCCAGTGCTCCGGCGGACTCGGCACGTGCACGGGCGACGGGGATGGCGCCAGTGCCTCCTTGTTCTCGAACCAGCCGGGAGGGAGCCTGGGATCCATCACCGTGAGCGGGCGCACCCCGGTGGACTTCGGGTCGTACCAGCTCTTCGTCCTGTACTGAAGACCTGCTGAGGCTGGTGCTCCATCGGCGTGTTTTCAAGGTCCACAGGAACTCCGGGAAGGTGGGGGATGGAGCCGCTGTGCCCGGTCCACCTCAGGCTTCCTGATCTCCTTTTCGCCAGGGCCGCTCAGGTTGCCTGGAATTCCGAAGACCTCCTCCTGACGATCGCACCCCGGCGCTTGCAGCTGCGCTGAGGGCGGACAAAAAGCTCACGATGTTCATCGGCGGGCCCTGGCCCATCGGTCGAGCCGTCCGGCTCGAAGGAGAGACGTGCTGAAGGTGATGCCGGAGCGTCCTTGCACCTCGCCGGACCGGGGGGCGGCGAGCGGTGTCATGGCCGAGACCTTCCCGACGCACGACCCCTGCAAGAGGGGGCCGGTCGCGGATGAGCTGCAGCTGAAGGCGGCCCTCCTCGATGAGGTCAGCGAGGTTGCCTTCGCCTGGGAGCTCGGCGGCACGCGCGGCATCGTGTACTTCGGCCCTGGAGCCGAGCAGCTCTACGGCTTCCCGGCGCGTGAAGCCATCGGGCGGTCGAGCCACGCTCTCCTGTCCACCGTGTTCCCGGTGCCGCTCTCGCACATCGAAAGCGCGCTCGAGCGCGAATGCCGCTGGGCGGGCGAGCTCCAGCACACGACCCGCGATGGTCGGCAGCTCCTGCTCGAGAGCCGGATGCGGCTCGTCGAGACGATCGAGGGGAGCGAGCGTCGGCGGCTCGTCCTGGAGACGGGGCGCGACGTCACCGTCCGCTGGCGCGCCGAGGAGGGCCTGCGCAAGAGCGAGGAGCGGCTCAGGCTGGCCCTCGAGGGCGGCCAGCTCGGCATCTGGGAGTGGGATGTGCCGAGCGGACGCGTCTTCTGGTCGCGCGAGGCGTTCGAGCACGTGGGCGTCAGCGACGCGCAGCTCGGGAGCAGCCTGGACGGCTTCCTCCGGCTGGTGCACCCCGACGACAGGGACGCCGTGTGGGCGCAGGTCGAGAGCGCGCTGCGCGGGGAGACGGACTACTCCTGCGAGTACCGCATCCTCGACGCCAGCGGGCGCGAGCGCTGGGTCTACAGTCGCGGGCTGGTGCAGCGCGACCACGAGGGGCGGCCGCTCCGGATGACGGGCGTGCTCGGCGACATCACCGCCCGGAAGCTCGCCGAGCTGGCCTTGCGCGAGAGCGAGGCGCGCTTCCGGAACATGGCGGATCACGCGCCCGTCATGATCTGGATCACGGACCCCGACGGGACGTGCACGTACGTCAACCGGAGCTGGCTGGACTTCTCGGGGCAGCCCGAGTCGGCCGCCCTCGGCCTCGGCTGGCTCGACGCGGTGCACCCCGAGGATCGGCCGGCGGCAGCGGAGGCGTTCCTGCGGGCCAGCGGGCGGGGCGAGGCCTACAGGATGGATTTTCGCGTGCGTCGCAGCGACGGCGAGTACCGCTGGTGCCTCGACTCGGCGTCGCCGCGGCTCGGCCCGCGCGGCGAGTACCTCGGCTACATCGGCTCGATCATCGACATCACCGAGCGCAAGAACGCGGAGCTCCTGCTGCAGGAGAGCGAGGAGCGGCTCCGCCGCGCCGTGATGGCGGCCCCGTTTCCCATGATGATTCACGCCGAGGACGGGCAGATCATCAACATGAACCGCGCGTGGCTGGCCCTCAGCGGGTACACCCGCGAGGAGCTCCCCACCGTCGCCGCGTGGACCGAGAGGGCATACGGCCCCCGGAAGGGCGTCGTGCGCGCCGCGATCGAGGCAATCTATGGCATGGAGGGCCAACCGATCGAGGACGAGTTCACCGTCACCACGGCGAGCGGCGACCGGCGCACGTGGGTGTTCAGCGGCGCGCCGCTCGGGAAAGACGCGGCGGGGAGGCGGCTCGTCATCAGCGCTGCCCACGACATCACGGAGAGGAAGCGCATCGCCGACGCGCTCCGCGAGAGCGAGGCGCGGTTCCGGGAGCTGGCCGACGCGATGCCGCAGATCGTCTGGACGGCGGGCCCCGACGGCCATGTCGATTACTTCAATCGCCAGTGGCGCGAGCGCACCGGCACGACGGAGACCCAGGGGCTCGGTGAGGGCTGGATCTCCTGCCTGCACCAGGACGATCGCGAGAGGTGCCTGGCCTTGTGGCACCGAGCGGTCGTGACCGGCGAACCCTATGAGATCGAATACCGCTTCGGCGGTGTCGCCGGCCGCGAGTACCGCTGGTACCTGGGCCGGGCCGTGCCTGTCCGCGGACCGGAGGGCGACATCGTGCGGTGGTATGGCACCTCCACGGATATCCACGATCAGAAATGTGCGGAGGCGAGGCTGAAGGAGGCGGACCAGCGCAAGGACGAGTTCCTGGCGATGCTGGCGCACGAGCTGCGCAACCCGCTCGGGCCCATCCGCAACGCGGTCGAGCTCCTGCGGCGCGTCGCGGGGCAGCAGCCGTCGCTCGTCCGGGCGTGCGGCGTGATCGATCGGCAGGCGTCGCACATGACCCGGCTGGTCGATGACCTGCTCGACGTCTCGCGCGTGGCGCGCGGGAGGATCCAGCTTCGCAAGGAGCGCTGCGACGTGTCCAAGCTGCTCCGGCAGACCGCCGAGGACTACCGCAGCACGCTGGAGGCGAGCGGCCTGTCGCTCGAGCTGGAGGTGCTGGCCGAGCCGGCCTGGGTCTCCGGCGACCCGACCCGGCTGTCGCAGGCGGTCAGCAACGTGCTGCACAATGCCCACAAGTTCACCGACGCCGGGGGCCGGGTGACGGTCATGCTGTCGGCGACGCCGGAGGGCTCCGCGGCCATCCGCGTCCGCGACACGGGCATCGGGATGGATCCGGCGATGCTGGGGTGCATGTTCGAGCCGTTCAGCCAGGCCGATCGGAGCCTGGACCGCAGCCGGGGCGGGCTCGGTCTGGGGCTTGCGCTGGTCAAGGGCCTGATCGAGCTCCACGGCGGCACGGTGTCGGCCGAGAGCGCGGGCATCGGTCAGGGGACCGAGATCGTCCTCCGTCTGCCGCTCTCCTGCGGACCCGAGTCGTCCCCCGAGCGTGCCGCGCCGCCGCCGGGCGTCGGCTCGAGGTCGCTGCGCATCCTGATCATCGAGGACAACCAGGACGCCGCCGAGACCCTGCAGGCGCTCCTCAGCATGGACGGCCATCGGGTCGAGGTCGCCCTGTCCGGCCATGCCGGTGTGAGAGCGGCCCGCTCGTTCCGGCCGGAGGTCATCCTGTGTGACATCGGTCTCCCCGGCGGCATGGATGGATACGGTGTGGCGCGAGCCCTCAAAGGGGACACGGGCATCTCGCCCTCGCTGATGATCGCGCTGACCGGCTATGGCCAGGAGGAGGATCGGCGTCGTGCGCTGGAAGCCGGCTTCGACATGCACCTCATCAAGCCGTGTGATCCGAGCACTCTGCAGGAGATCCTGGCCACGCTCACGGTCCAGGCGTGAGGCCGCCAGGTGCCGTGGCCGCGCTCCCCGGCACAGCAGTGTGCTGAGCTCGATGCGTGTCCTGGGACGCGCGTCGCCGGAACGCGTTGAGGTGGCCGGCGTCCCCGGACGCCCCGGTACCTGAACGCGTCGAGGTCGCCGGCGTCCCCGGACGCCCCGGTACCTGAACGCGTCGAGGTCGCCGGCGTCCCCGGACGCCCCGGTACCTGAACGCGTCGAGGTCGCCGGCGTCCCCGGACGCCCCGGTACCTGAACGCGTCGAGGGCGCCGGCGTCCCCGGACGCCCCGGTACCTGAACGCGTTGAGGTCGCCGGCGTCCCCGGACGCCCCGGTACCTGAACGCGTTGAGGTCGCCGGCGTCCCCGGACGCCCCGGTGCCTGAACGCGTTGAGGTCGCCGGTGTCCGGCGATCTGCGGTAGAACCGCACCCATGCGAGCCCCCCATCCGTCCGAACGAAGGCGCCTCCGGGCGCTCTCGTCCCTGTCCAGCGCGCTCGTCGCCGCGCTCGGCCTGACGTTGGCCGTCCATGGCGCGCGACCTGCCGCGGCCCAGTCCGCCGTCAAGCCGGCCGCTCCCGCGCAACCCGCCGCGGCGGCGCAACCGGCCGCCAGGCCGGCCGCTCCCGCGCAACCCGCCGCGGCGGCGCAGCCCGCGGCCGCACAGCCTGCGGGGGCGCAGCCCGCGGCCGCGCAGCCCGCCGGAGCGCAGCCTGCGGCGACGCCGGCCGCGGGCAGCGTGAGCGTCATGATCCCGGTGGAGAAGTACACGCTTCCGAACGGGCTCGAGGTCGTCCTGCACGAGGATCACCGCACGCCCGTCGTGGCCGTGAACGTCTGGTTCCACGTGGGCTCCAAGGACGAGCCGAGGGGGAAGAACGGCTTCGCGCACCTCTTCGAGCACGTCATGTTCCAGGGCTCGAAGCACGTCGGCGAGGACATGTACCTCAAGTACCTGGAGCGGGCCGGCGCGAGCGAGCGCAACGGCACGACGAACGCCGACCGGACCAACTACTACGAGACCGTCCCCGCCAACGAGCTCGCGCTCGTGCTCTGGCTGGAGAGCGACCGGATGGGGTGGCTGCTCGACCACGCGAACGACGAGACGTTCAAGAGCCAGCGCAACGTCGTGAAGAACGAGCGCCGCCAGAACTACGAGAACGCGCCGTACGGCCTCGTTCCGCAGTTCGTCCGCGCCGCGCTGTTCCCGGAGGGCCACCCCTACCACCTGCTCACCATCGGCACCCCCGAGGACCTCGACGCCGCGCAGATGGACGACGTCCGGGCCTTCTTCAAGACGTTCTACGTGCCGAACAACGCGACCCTGGTCATCGCCGGCGACATCGACAGGGCGAGGACGAAGGAGCTCGTCGAGAAGTACTTCGCCCCGATCCCGAAGGGCGCCCCGCCGCCCGTGGCCACGAAGCCCGACCCGGGCGACCTCGCGACCGAGAAGCGCCTCGACATCGAGGCCGACGTGGAGCTGCCCCGCGTGACGATCAACTGGGTGACGCCGCCGAGCTTCGCGCCGGGGGACGCCGAGCTCGACCTCGTCGCCAGCGTCCTCTCGTCGGGCAAGACGAGCCGGCTCTACAAGAAGCTCGTCTACGATCTCCAGATCGCGCAGGACGTCTTCGCGGGCCAGCAGTCGAGCCAGCTCGCCAGCACGTTCCAGATCACCGCCACGCTGAAGAAGGGCAAGTCGCCCGAGCAGGTCCTGAAGCTCATCGACGCCGAGCTCGATCGGCTGCGCAAGGCGCCGCCGTCGCAGGACGAGCACGAGCGGGCCCGGACGAAGCTGCTCGCGGACCTGGTCTTCGGCATGGAGCAGGTGACGGCCCGCGCGAACGCCATCAACAACTACAACCAGCAGGCCGGCGATCCGGGGTACTTCCCGAAGGACGTGGCCCGGTACGAGAAGGCCACGGCCGCCGACCTGCAGAAGGCAGCGGCGGATTTCCTGCCCGCGGGCAGGCGCGTGATCGCCCTCGTCACGCCGAAGCCGGGCGCCCCGAAGGCCGGGCGCCTCGTGAAGCAAACCGCGACGGCGCCCGCGGGCCAGAAGCCCGCGGCGGCGGCGCCTGCCGGTCAGAAGCCCGCGGCGACCACGCCCGCCGCGGCGCCCGCCGGTCAGAAGCCCGCGATCGAGAAACCTGCGGCCGGCACGGCCGCGCCGAAGGGGGGTTGAGCCATGTCCATGAAACGAATCCTCTCCGTCTCGCTCGCCGCCGCGGCCCTCGCCGCCTGCGCACCGACCCCGAAGGCGCCGCCCGCCGCGACCACGGCGGCGCGCCCCGCGCCGGCGCCCGCCGCGCCGCCGCCCCCCGCGCCTGCGGACGCGTTCCGCAAGTCGCCGCCGCCTCCAGGGCCGGAGGTGGTCTTCGTGCCGCCGCGGATCGAGGAGGCGAAGCTCGCCAACGGGATCCGCGTCCTCGTGGTGGAGCGGCACGAGCTGCCGATCGTCGCGGTCGAGGTCACCACCGTGCGGGGCGCCGATCAGGCCGACCCCGGCGTCGGCGCGTTCGCGGGCGCGATGCTCACGCAGGGCACGAAGACCCGCAGCGCGCTTGCGTTCAGCGACGCGCTCGGCAAGCTCGGCGCGAACTACGCGTCCTGGGTCACCTTCGACGGCGGCGGCGTGCAGGGGCAGAGCGTGACCCCGCGGTTCGGCGAGATGCTGACCCTGCTCGGCGACGCGTACATGAACCCGGCGTTCGACCGGACGGAGATCGAGCGGGAGCGCTCGCGCCGCATCACCCAGCTCGCCGAGATGAACGACCGGCCGTCGTCGCTGCTCTCGATCGCGCAGGGCATGACGCTCTACCCCGAGGGCCACGCGTACAGCGCGCCGCTGCTCGGCACCGAGGCGGCGCTGAAGAAGATCACGCCGGCCGCCCTCGCGAAGTTCCACGCCGCGCAGTTCCGGCCGGAGCTGACCACGATCGCGATGGCCGGGAACATCACCAGGGCCGACGCGGTGAAGGAGGCGGAGCGGGTCTTCGGGGCCTGGAAGGGGCCGGCCGGCGCGCCGACCGCGCCGCCGACCGCCGAGCTCCCGGCCACGCCGCCGGCGCTCGCCGCGGGCGCGCCGCGCGTCGTTGTCGTCGACCGGCCGGGGCTCACGCAGTCGACCGTGGTGGTGACGATGCCGGGCGTGCCGCGCTCGACGAAGGACCACGACGCCCTGCTCGTGATGAACACGCTGCTCGGCGGGCAGTTCTCGAGCCGGCTCAACCTGAACCTGCGCGAGAAGCACGCGTACACCTACGGCGCGCGCTCCAGCTTCGACATGCGGCACGGCCCGGGCCCGTTCTCCGCGGGCGGCGCGATCGTGCGCGAGAACACCGGCCCGGCCGTGCGGGAGATCCTCGCGGAGATCGACCGGATGCGGCGGGAGCCGGTCACGATCGAGGAGCTCGCGGACGCCAAGGCGAACCTCATCCGCCAGCTGCCGGCCCGCTTCGAGACGGCGGGCGCGACGGCGTCGACGCTGGCGAGCCTCGCGGTCTACGGCCTGCCGCTCGACGAGTTCGCGACGCGGCCGGCGCGGATCCAGCGGATCACGCCCGTGGACGTGCAGCGGGTCGCGCAGCAGTACCTCCTGCCCGAGCAGCTCCGGGTCGTCCTCGTGGGCGACGCCGGCGCGATCGGCGAGCAGCTGTCGGCGCTGCGGCTCGGGCCGATCACGGTCCAGAAGGCCCCGGGCGTGACGTCCGGCGACGCGGCGGACAAGCTGGGCAAGGGGGCTGCGGGGCCCGAGGCGGCGAAGCCGGCGGCCGCTGCGCCGGCCCAGGCGGCGAAGCCGGCGGCCGCTGCGCCGGCTCAGGCGGCCAAGCCGGCGACCGCTGCGCCCGCCCAAGGTGCCAAGCCGGCGGCCGCCGCGCCGGCCCAGGGGGCAGCCAAGCCCGCCGCGCCGGCGCAGCCCAAGGCGCCCTCCCCCGCGACGAACAAGCCGTGAGATACGCCGCGCCGCTCGCCTGCGTGGGTGCGCTGGCATGGAGCACGCCCGCCGCCGCGCAGGTGGGGCCGGCGGCGCCGGACTGGGCGTTCGGGGATCCGGCCGGCGAGGCGGTCGTCATCGCCGTCAGCGCCGCCTCGCTCGCGAGTTACCTGCTCCCTCAGCGCCGCTCCGCGTGGGGCGCCGCGTCCAGCGAGGAGCGCAACGAGGTCCTCGGCCGCGCCAGCGACCTCACCGGCGCGGCCGGGGGCACGCTGCTGCTCCTCGGCACCGGGTACGCCCTCGAGGGCAGCTACCTCGCGGGCGTCGGCGTCCCCCACCCCTTCTCGCGGGCGCTCAGGACGTCGCTCATCGAGGCCGAGGCGGCGGCGCTGTCGACCGGCCTCTCGAGCCTGATCAAGCGGCTGTCGGGCCGTTGCCGGCCGCGCTCGTGGCGGACGGACCGCTGCGGGGACACCGATCTCGATTTCGACGCGTTCCCTTCGGGCCACACCACGCCGGTCGCGGCGCTCGCCGGCGTGCGCCTCAACCTGGTGCTGCGCACGACCGGCGACGCCGCGCCGCGCCTCGGCGCCCTCGCCCTCGCCGAGACGGCCACCCTCGTGACCATGGCGCTGCGGATCGGCGCGGGCGCGCACTCCTGGCAGGACGTCGGCGCCGGCATGATCCTGGGCCACGTGACGGGCTTCGTGGTCGCGGCCGTCCACCCGATCACACCGAGCAAGTCGCCGTACGCCGCCGGCCCCCTGCCGGAGGACCCGGGGGCGAGGCCGACGATGATCACGTGGACGTGGGTGTATTGAGCCCGGCGTAAGATCACCCACCCGGGCACGGCGCGCCGGCGCGGGCCCAGGTCTCCCACGCAGCGATGAACTCGGCGTGGGGTGTCGCCACGGGTTCGCGGCCAAAGCCAGGGTCCCAACCCCAGAGCACGAGCGGGTCGTCGTGGAGGTGGGCGCGCAGCGCCGCCATGTCCTTGCCGCCGTTGCGCGCTGGATCCTTGATCTGCTCGCACAGCGCGCCCGGGGCGAGACCGACGAACACCATCGGCAGCTCGGGCGGCGGCATGTGCCAGCCGCTCACGACGCCGGGCGGAACCGCAGCGCCGTAGCTGTCGGGCGGGTTCGCCGGCCCGTGGCACGCCGTGCACTCGGCGCCGGCCATGCCGTGGCCGGTGGGCCCGCGCTGCACGAGCTGCTTGTGAGGACGGCTGTCGTTG
Source organism: Sorangium cellulosum (assembly GCF_002950945.1). GTDB lineage: Bacteria > Myxococcota_A > Polyangia > Polyangiales > Polyangiaceae > Sorangium > Sorangium cellulosum_E. The sequence continues at coordinate 2,255,198 of NZ_CP012673.1, read as the reverse complement.
CCCTGTAAAGGCACGTCGCCGGCGGGGTGGCAGTTCTGACAGCGGGGGTGCTGGAGGACGCCGCGCACGGTTTCGAACGCGGCGAGGCCGGCTTCGTGGCTGCCGGGAGAGGAGGGGTCGTGCGACCCCCCGGCGGTCTCTTCCCCGCACGCGGCGAGGAACAAGGCGAGAGCAAGGCAGGATCGGATCATCGTCAATCCCCTAGGCGATGCGAAGCGGGAGGGAGCGCAGCCGCTGCTCGGTCAACGCGAACACCGCGTTGGCCACGGCGGGCGCAACGGGTGGGACGGCGGGCTCGCCGATACCGCCCATCTCGGCGTTGCTCGGGACGACGTGGACAGCGACGCTCGGCATCTCGAACATCCGGAGTATCTCGTAATCGTGGAAGTTGCTCTCCTGGACCTTTCCATCGATGAGCGTGAGCTTGCCGTGGAGCGCCGCGGAGAGGCCGAAAGCGACGCTCCCCTGCACCTGCGCCTCGACAGCGAGCGGGTTCACGACCGTGCCGCAATCGACAGCGCAGGTGACCGAATGGACCCGGATACGCCCCTTCTCGATGGAGACCTCGGCGACCTCGGCCACGACGGTCCCGAACGACTCGTGCACGGCGAGCCCGCGCGCGCGCCCCTGGGGAGGCGCGGTGCCCCAGCCGGCCTTCTCGGCGGCGAGCTTCAGCGCATTGGCGTGCCGCGGGTGGTCCTCGAGCAACTCGAGGCGATACTCGAGCGGATCTCGTCCGGCTGCATGAGCGAGCTCGTCGATCGCGCTCTCCATCGCGAAGGCGGTGTGGGAGTGACCGACCGAGCGCCAGGGCTGCACGGGGATCGCCGTCGTCGGCGAGTGCAGCGACACGCGCCGCGCCGGCACCCCTTCCAGGTAGGGTGATCCGGCCACTCCTTCGACCGAGGTGGCGTCGATGCCGTTCCGGACCACCGCCGCCTCGAGGGGGGTGCCGGTGAAGATCGACTGGCCGACGAGCACGTGATCCCAGGCGACCGGCACGCCGCGCCCGCCGACGCCGACCTGGACCCGATGGACGAAGGCGGGGCGGTAATAGCCGCCGCGGATGTCGTCCTCGCGCGTCCACACGACCTTCACCGGAACCCCGGCGGCCTTCGCGACGAGGACAGCCTCGGAGACGAAGGTCGACGTGAAGACGCCGCGCCGACCGAAGCCGCCCCCGAGGAACGGCGTGTGGAGCACCACCTTGTCGGGAGCGGTTCCGAGGAGGTTCGCCGCTGCGTTCTGGTCCAGCGTCTGCAGCTGCGTGCCAGTCCAGATCTCGCAGCGATCGCCCTCGATCCTCACCGTACAGTTGAGCGGCTCCATCGGCGCGTGCGCGAGGTACGGCACCTCGTACTCCGCTTCGAATCGCGTCTCCGCGGCGGCCACCCCCGCATCGACGTTGCCCACCTCGACAGCGGTCGTGCCACGCGTCTTGGCCATCGCGCGAAAATCGGCGAGGAGCTCGTCGGTGTCCACGCCACCGCCGTCGGGCTGCGTCCACTCGACGTGAAGCGCATCGCGCCCGAGCTTGGCGGCCCAGAAATGCGCGGCGACGACGGCGACGCCGTTCGCCGTCGGGACGACCTTCTCGACGCCGGGCACCCTCAGGGCTGCCGCAGCGTCGAACCTCACGAGCCTGGAGCCGAAGGCCGGCGGGCGGAGCACCACGGCCGTGCGCAGCCCGGGGAAGCTCACGTCCATCCCGAACTGCGCCTTGCCGGTGATCTTCTCCGGGGTATCGAGGCGGCGCACGTTGGTGCCAATCAGCTTCCAGTCCCTCGGCTCCTTCAGCGCCACCTCCTCCGCCGGGGTCAACTCCATCGCATCCGCGGCGAGCTCGCCGTAGGTCAGGCGATCTTCGCCGTGGAGGACCACCCCATTTTCGGTGCTGCACGCCGCCGGCGAGACGTTCCACCGGTTGGCGGCCGCGCGCACCAGCATCTCCCTCGCGGTCGCTCCGACTTTGCGGTACCGATCGAACTCGTATTTCATCCCCGACGATCCGCCAGTCATTTGGATATTGAGCAGCGGGTGGGCGTAGACCGGCGCGGCCGGTGCGTGCTCCGGTCGTACCTTCGACCAGTCACAATCGAGCTCCTCGGCGATCAGCATCGCGAGCCCGGTCCAGTTCCCCTGCCCCATCTCGACGCGCGTGAGCTGCACGGTCACGGACTCGTCCGCTCCGATGCGCACGAACGCGTTCGGCATCGGGTGGAGTGTCTCCGGGTCCGGCGCGGCGCGGGCTCTCTCAGGAACGTAGAAGCTGAGGACGAGCGCGGCCACCGAGCCCGCGGTCGTCCTCAAGAAGCCTCGTCGAGTGACGGTCATCGCTCACCTCGCTTGAGCCGCGACGCGAGATGCACCGCTTCGCGGATGCGAACATAGGTCCCACACCGACACAGGTGGGGCGACATCGCAGCATCGATGTCGGAATCGCCTGGATCGGGCTTCTTCTCGAGCAAGGCCGCTGCGGTCATGATCTGACCGGACTGGCAGTACCCGCACTGCACGACATCGGCCTCGGCCCACGCCCGCTGCACCGGGTGCGATGCGTCGCTCGACAGGCCCTCGATCGTCGTCACCTTGCGCGCCCCGACGCTCGACACCGGCAGGACGCAGGAGCGGGTGGGGTTGCCGTCGAGGTGGACTGTGCAGGCGCCGCATTGGGCCATGCCACAGCCGAACTTGGTGCCGGGCAACCCCAGCACATCGCGGAGCACCCACAGCAGGGGCATGTCTGGGGAGACGTCGATCTCGCGAACGGATCCGTTGATGTCGATCTTCATCATGGCTGCTTCGCTCGGCAGGGGTACACGAAATTGTCGTCAAAGGACGCACGTGGCAATTCACGTGCGTGCGAGCCGATGAGACCTGAGCCTGCGGTGACCAAGGTCATTGGAGACCCTCTTGCTGGCGGTGGTCCTCAGCATCCAGACGACAGGGGTCCGAGGCCGGACCTGCGACCACAGGCGCCCAATTCCTGGATGTTCCCGTGGCGAGGGCCGGCCGCTTCGCACCTCCCTACGCCGTCATGGGCGACATCCTGGCGACTGCAGGGGTGCCCGTCAATGCGCGTTCATGGCAAGCGGTTTTCTATCCATGCAAATAACGAGCGATGCCCTCCTCGAACGAGAACGGCGCGCCCATCGGTTCGAGCGGCCCGTGGCAACGACGAACACGCGCCGCCCGCCCGAGCTCAGCGCGGCGCTCGCTTCGAGGTCTCCCACCGCTCCAGCGTGACGACGAGTCGAGCCGCCCCGAGGATGCCGGCCGGGAGCACGAGGAGCAGCGCGCAAGGCAAGAACGAGAGCAACGCGAGGCCGAAGCCGAAGCCCATCACCGCGGCGAGGTTCCGGCGCACGAAAGCGATCCGCGCCGCCACGGGCACGCCGCGGATCGACAGCGGGCAGTCGCAGAGGTCCCAGGCCCCCGCGAGCGCCGTCACCGCGAGCTGAAGCGGGATGACGACGACGCTCGCCGGCGCGAAGAGGAACCCCACGACGCCGAGGACGATGACGATCGGGAGCGTGAAGGCGAGCGCCACGAGCGACGACTGCAGCGCGCGCCACATGTCCGCGAAGAAGCCGACCTCCGGCCACGCGGGCGCCCCGAGATCGGCCTCGACCCTGCGCACCATCCGCTCCAGCGCGGGCCCCGAGAGCGGCTTCGCGAGCCCGAACGAGATGGCGAGGGCGGCCACGAGCACCACCGCGAGCGAGAGGATCCGCAGCACGGCCATGAGCACGGTCCAGAGCACCCCCGTCCCCGGCTCCTTCACGATCAACTCGACGAGCGAGGGCGCGAGCTTCACGCCGCCGATGGCGAACACGACCGTGAGCACGAGCGCGATGCCCGCGGGGACGAGCGCGAGCGGCCAGAGGTCCGGCGTGCGAAAGAGGTAACCGTAGCCGCCCAGCATGGCCTTGAGGCCCGCGCCGAAGCCGGGGCGTCCGAGCGGCACGAGCCCCGCGGGCGGGCGCTGCGCGGGCGCGGCGGGAGAGCCGGAGGGAGCATCGGGGGTGATCATCCGGCTTCGAACGTCCCAGCGGTCGGGCATCCGGTCAACGCCTTCCGCGCGCCAGCATGGCGGCGATCGTCCAGGACCGCTGCCCCGACGCGCTCGCCTTCGATCACCGTCCCCTCCGCAAGGGCGCGCGCGCCGCGGTCGTCTGCGACGCACCGGGCCGGAGAGCGACGCGAGCGATCATCGACCGGTGGTGGTGACGCTCGCGCTGCGTTGACGCGCCACCCCGGGGGTGGCTTGACTTTCCGGCGCGAGGCTGCTGGTCAATGGCCGCGGCGCCGCGGCCGCAGGCACTTGGATTGAAGGAGGAGAACACGATGGTCATCGAGCTGACCCCGAGCTTCGAGGTGATCGACCCGCGCTTCCGCGAGCTCGCGCTCCCGCACGTGCACGTCGAGAAGCTGTACACCGGCTGCCGCTGGGCGGAGGGGCCGGCGTGGTTCGCAGCGGGGCGCTACCTCGTCTGGTCGGACATCCCGAACGACCGCATGCTGCGCTGGGACGAGACCGACGGCTCGGTCTCGGTGTTCCGCCAGCCCGCGAGGAACACCAACGGCCACACGGTCGACCTAGAGGGCCGCCTCGTCTCCTGCGAGCACCGCGGCCGCTGCATCTCGCGCACCGAGCACGACGGCTCGCGCACGGTGCTCGCGTCGCACTTCGAGGGCAAGCGGCTGAACTCGCCGAACGACGTGGTCGTGAAGTCCGACGGCAGCGTCTGGTTCACCGACCCGAGCTACGGCATCGACAGCGACTACGAAGGCGACGCGTCGCCGAACGAGCAGGGCGCGCAGCGCGTCTACCGCGTCGACCCGGCCGCCGGCGCGCTGACGGCCGTCGCGGACGACTTCGTGCAGCCCAACGGTCTCGCCTTCTCGCCGGACGAGTCGCTGCTGTACATCGCCGACACCGGCGCGACGCACGTGAAGGACGGCCCGCACCACGTGCGCAAGTTCCGCGTCGACGACAATGGCAGGCTGACCGGCGGCGAGGTGTTCGCGACCTGCCCGGTGGGCGTGTACGACGGCTTCCGCGTCGACGTGCGCGGCAACCTGTGGCTGTCGGCCGGCGACGGCGTGCACTGCCACGCGAGCGACGGCGCGCTGCTCGGCAAGGTGCTGATCCCCGAGACGGTGTCCAATGTCTGCTTCGGCGGCGCCAAACGCAATCGCCTGTTCATCTGCGGCACGACCTCGCTGTACGCGGTCTACCTGAACACCCGCGGCGCCGGGCGTTAGCTAGAACACCGATCACGTTGAGGAACGAGAGATGAACCGCCAAGGCGCCAAGGGCGCCAAGGGCGCCAAGATATTTTCTTCTCCTTCTTGGCGTCCTTGGCGCCTTGGCGGTTCGAAAATCTGCTCGTTTCAGACGGGTTCAACCCGTTTGTCGCTCTAGCGGGTGGGAGCGCGCGAGAGCTGGCGGAGGGTGCTTCCGCAGCCCGTTCCCGGAGCTCCCGGACGGCCGCGAGGGGAGCGATCGAGAAGATCCCCCTTTTGCCAAGCCCGTTGGAAATTTCCGTTCAAAAACATCAATCCAGGTCGCGCCCTTCCTGGAGACCCGCGGGCCTGTCGATTGGATTGACACCCGAAATGTGATCGTTCACATTGGCCCGTAGGGTCCCCTTTTGCTTCGTCCTCGATCGTGGTCTCGCCGTGCGCACCGAGACCCCTTCGTCATCTGAACGAGTTCGGCAACAATCGCGTTTGATCCGTCGTCGCGGAAGCGATCGCTGATCGATGGTGCTCGGCGTCCTGCCAGGCGTGTTCCGCCAGAGAACACGACAGGCCTCGCTTGTTCGACGGCTGTCGTGAGCTCCGGACATGTGGGCTTCCTTCTCCCACGATCGCGTCCGGGGCCTGTTTCCGTTCGCCCGTTACGGCGAGATCCTCGAGCGTGCCATCGACCGGGACTACGCGCCCCGCTTCAGCGAGCACGATGGTCGTTGCATCGCTGGTCATACCAAGGGAACTGCTCAGCCACTAGAGGTCAGCCAGGAGACAATGATGATCCCACCGTCTTTTTCGATAACCGGCTTGCCGCGCGGCAGGCGGGTGCTCGGCGCGGGGCTCTGCGTCACGGCGCTCCTGCTCGCGGCCTGCACGGGCTCCCTGGGCGATCCGGAGGGGAGCGACGGCCCCGTGCCGGGCGACACCGGCGGCGTGGCGCGCGGCATCGACATGCCGGGCGCGCCGCAGTACCACCGGCTCGTGCGCCTCACGAACTCGCAGTGGGCGAGCAGCGTGCAGGTGGTGCTGAACCTCGACGCTCCTTCGTCGCTGTCCGACACGTTCGAGAAGCCCGTCGCCGGCACGACGGATTTCACCAACAACGAGCTCCTGCTGAGCGTGAACCAGCGCTCGTGGAGCGACTACCAATCGGCGGCGGAGGCGCTCGCCGAGGAGGTGACGGCCTCGGACGCGGCGCTCGCCAGGGTTTACCCGGGCACCGACGCGGCCGGCTTCATCGAGACCGTGGGGCGCCGTGCGTATCGCCGTCCGCTGAAGGACGCCGAGGTCGCCAGGTACACGGCGCTCTTCGAGACCGGCGCGGCGATGTCCGGAACGAAGAGCACGTTCGCCAAGGGCGCGCAGCTCGTGATCCGGACGCTGCTCCAGTCGCCGCACTTCCTCTACCGCACGGAGCTCGGCGAACGTCGCAAGCCGCTCGACGGCTACGAGATCGCGGCGAAGCTCTCGCTCTGGCTGCGCAACGCCGCGCCGGACGACGAGCTGCTCGACAAGGCGTCCACGCTCACGACGCCGGAGGCGATCGCCGCGGTCGCCGAGTCCATGCTGGAGGAGCCCACGGCGGTCAAGGCCATGCGGTACTTCCATGGCGAGCTGCTCCACTTCGATCGCTACGCCACGATCAGCAAGGTCGGCGTGCCGAGCTACGACGAATCGTTGAACGCGGAGTACGAGGAGAGCGCGTACCTGTTCTTCGAAAAGATCTTCACCGAGGGCCTCGGTGTCAAAGACATCCTCACGTCCACCAAGGGCTTCGTGGGGCCGGGGATGGCGAGCCTCTACGGCCTGACGCAGAGCGGCAGAGGCCTCGTGGAGCGAGACCTCGGTCCCGATCGCATCGGCTTCTTCTCGCAGCTCCCTTACCTGACGCTGAACGCTCTGAACGACGAGTCGGACTCGATCCACCGCGGCGTCAGCATCAACCTCGACGTGCTGTGCACGCCGCTCGGCGCGCCGGCCCCCGACATCCCGCCGGTCCCGCCTCTCAAGCCCGGGCAGACGAATCGTGAGCGCATCACGCAGCTCACCTCCGGCTGCGGTGGCAGGTGCCACAACGCGCTCATCAATCCCGTCGGCTTCGCTTTCGAGCACTTCGACGGCATGGGACAATATCGGGACGAGGAGAACGGAGGCTTGCCGATCGACAGCAGCGGCATCTACGCCTTCACCGAAGGATCCAAGTCGTTCGCGGACGCCGGCGAGCTGATGCACCACATGGCGGAGGGCGAGCAGGCTCACCTCTGCTACGCCAAGAAGCTCGCGAGCTTCGCGCTTCAGCGCGACGTCGTCCCGTCGGACTTGCCGCTCGTCGAGACGCTCGCCGCGGTGAGCCGCGGCAAAAGCGGCTCGGTGAAAGAGATGATGATCGAGCTCGTGAAGAGCGAAGCATTCCGGACTCGCGCAGGAGGCCCGCTGTGAACTCCAAGATCGTAACGAACCTCACTCATCCGCGCGTGGCGCGCCGGCCTGGCATCAATCGGCGCGCGTTCCTGCGCGCCGGCGGCGTCGCCATCGCCCTTCCGTTCCTCGAGGGGCTGCCGTCGCGCTCCGCCTGGGCCGCGGACAACCCGCCCGTGTTCAGCCTCTACATCGTGGCGGCGTGCGGCGTGGTGGGCAACCGGTTCTTCCCGGACGAGACTGGCCCGCTCACGACCAGCGGGCTCGCCGCCATGACGGGCAAGGCGACGCACGTGCTCGCGCCTCACGCCGCGAACCTGCTGTTCATCCGCGGCATCAACTTCCCGATGGGGGGCCCCAGCAACTGCGGCCACGCGCAGGGCCTGTGTCAGGCGCTCACCGCGCGCCCGGCGCAGGGCGGCGGCAAGACCGCGGCCTCGACCGGCGAGTCCGCGGACATGGTGATCGCCCAGCTGGTGAACGAGGGCGGCGCCGATCCGCTCACGCTCTACGCCGGCAACCGCAGGAACGGGTACATCGCCGAGCGCATCTCTTTCAAGGGCGGTGGTGCCGGGCAGGTGCGCCCGGCGGACGACAACCCGTACACCCTCTACTCCAAGCTCGTCGGCCTCTCGAGCAGCGGCGGTGACAGCGGCGGGTCGCTCGCGGAGGAGCTCATCCGCAGCCGCAAGAGCGTGAACGACTTCGTGGGCGAGGAGCTGAACAGCCTGATGCGCATGTCGGCGCTGAGCTCCGCCGACAAGCAGCGCCTCCAGCAGCATTTCGACTCCATCCGCGACACCGAGGTCACGATGGGCGGGATGGGCGCGGCCTGCAGCCAGGCGGGCCTCGCGACGTCGGAGCTCGAGGCGCTCGAGAGCGGCTTCGCGTTCAAGACGGACGGCATGATAGAAGACGTCGCGAAGCTCCACCTCGAGCTCGTGGCGCTGGCGTTCGCCTGCAACTTCAACCGCGTGGCGACGCTGCAGCACGGCGACGGCACGGATCATACGAAGTATAATGTGCCGGCGAACGAGGGGCTCGGCTGGCCCTTCCACCACATCAGCCACCGTGTGCAATCGGACGCGGCTTCGGGCAACAACCCGACGGCCGAGCAAGCACACGCCGAGATCGACGTGCTCCGCATGCAGACGCTGCTCCACGGCCTCGATCACTTCAAGGCGCGCGGCCTGTTCGACAAATCCATCATCCTGTGGACGAACCACGTCGCGGACGGCCCGTCGCACAGCTTCCGCAACGTGCCGACGATCATCGCCGGAAACGGCGGCGGCTACCTGAAGCAGGGGGAGTACATCGACGCCGGAAACGTCACGAACAACCGCCTCTTCAACGGCCTCATCGCCGCCGCCGTTCGGGACAAGACCGAGTGGACGGAGAACTTCGGTGAGGGTCAGGGCTCCGGGCCCATCGACGGCATGCTCGCCTGAGCGCCATCGCCGGACGGTGAGCCTCGCTGCCGACGCTCGTGGCTGAGCTCGGTGCAGGTCACCGTCCCTCCTGATGTTGTCGGCCGTAGACCAGCAGCATGGCGATGATCACGGCGCCGTAGATGATCTGGCGGCCGGCCTCGGGCATCTGCAGCACGCTGAGCATGCTCTGGAGCAGCACGATCAGGATCGTGCCGAGGACGGTGCCGAGGTACGTCCCGCGTCCGCCCATGATGTTGGTTCCGCCGATCACCACCGCGGCGATGGCCGGCATGAGGTAGTCGTTGCCCATGGCCTGGTAGGCCTTGTGCGAAAAGCCCGCGAGCAGCATGCCGGTGATGGCGGAGCACACGCCGCACATCACGAAGGCGCCGATCAGCACGAGGTGCGTCCTGACGCCCGAAAGATAGGCGGCCTGCTCCTGGTTGCCCACGGCATAGATGTAGCGGCCGAGCGCGGTCTTCTTCAGCACGAAGGTGCCGGCGACGCCGACCAGGATCCAGACGAACAGCGAGTTCGGGATGGAGAGCGTCTTGCCCACGGCCAGGACCTCCATCCACGCTGGCGCCTCGCTGCGCGGAGCGAAGCCGCCGGTGTAGACCACCATCAGCCCCTGAAGCACGGTGTTCGTGCCCAGCGTGAAGATCATCGAGGGCACGCGGAGGTAGGCGACGCCGAGCCCGTTCAAGAGACCCGCGGCGGCGCCGATGGCCAGGCCGCAGGGCAACGCGGCCCAGCCGCCGAGCCCTGCGGCCAGCATGGCGCTCGAGGTGAGCACCCACGGCAGCGAGAGATCGATGTGACCGAGCAGGATCACGATCATCATGCCCGTGGCGGCCACGCCCAGGAAGGCGGCGATCTGCAGCTGTTGCAGGATGTAGTGCGGGCTCAGGAAGCTCAGCGTGCCCTGGGTGACCAGCGTGCCGATCGAGCCGATCACGAGGACGACGCCGATCGACAGCAGCGTGTACCAGGTCGGCCTGTCGATCTCGCCGAAACGGCCCTTGAGGGAGGGGTGCTGTTGCATCGAGCTCACCTGAAGACGTGCAGCCGGTTCTTGACGCGGACGACCCAGAGCGCGCCGAGGCAGACGGCCGCGAGCAGGATGAGGCCCTCGAACAGCGGCTGGTAGAGGGGGTTGGCGAGGAAGCCGAGCGCCGAGCCCTCGTCGAGGACGCGGAAGTTGAAGGCGACGGAGCGGAGCACCAGCGCGCCGAAGAGTGATCCTATGGCGCCGCCGATACCTCCGTACAGCGAGGAGCCCCCGATCACGACGCAGGCGATGGAGTTCAGCGTGTAGGAGCCGGCTTGTGGGATGTCGGCGTTGCCCGACGTCGTCTGCAGCGCGAGGTAGAGGCCGCCGACGCTGGCGAAGAACCCCGACAGCGTGTACGCGGCCAGCTTGACGCGTTTGATGCGGACGCCCGACATGTACGCGGCCTCCTGCGACGCGCCGACGGCGTAAGCGCCGAGGCCGTAGCGGGTGCGGCGGTAGTAGGTCCAGAGCAGCGCGAGCAGCGCCATCCAGATCGCGGGCGACGGGATCTTGCCGACGAAGCCCAGCGCGCCGTCGAGGGGGGCGGCGCCCGCGGCCTGCAGCAGCTCGTTGAGATCGAAGGTCGCCGCGAACGCCAGATCGCCATCGACCTGGCCGCCGGGCGTCGGTCTCAGGAACAGCGCGATGCCGATGAAGATCGTGCCCGAGGCCAGGGTGGCGATGATCGGTTGCAGGCGGCCGTACACGACGAGGCAGCCGTTGAGCAGGCCCGCCGCCGTCCCCGCGGCCAGGCACAGCAGGATGCCCAGGAAATTCGCGAGCGCGCCGCCGGCAAGGACGTGCGAGGCCAGGCAGTTGACGAGCGTGATCACCGCACCCACGGACAGATCCAGGCCGCCGGTCAGCACGGGGATCGTCTGGGCCATGGCCGCAGCCACCAGCACGAACGACTCGTTGGCGTTCTGCCCCACCAGCGACGCGCTGAAGCCCTTGGGATGAGACAGCGAGTAGAGCCCGTAGAAGAAGATGCACAGACCGACGGCCACGAGCAGGCCCTGGTTCTGGCGCAGGCGGAGCTTCCAGTCCTTCATCGTGCCTCTCGGGGCGCGCGCTCGGCTTCGGGCTTCGCGCGCTCAGGCCCGCCGCGCAGGCCGAGGGCGAGGCCCAGGATGTTCTTTTCGGTGATGTCGGGCCCCACGAGCTCGCCCTGCACGCGGTTCTGGTAGAGGACGAGCACGCGGTCGCAGCAGCCGATCAGCTCGTCGTAGTCCGTGGTGTAGAAGAGGATGGACGTGCCGGCGTCCGAAAGCTCGCGGAGCAGCTGGTAGATCTCCTGCTTCGTGCCGACGTCGATGCCGCGGGTGGGGTCGTTGAGCATCAGCAGCCGCGGCTCCGTCATCAGCCACTTGGCCAGCACGACCTTCTGCTGGTTGCCCCCGGACAACGACGACACCGGGTCGTTGAGCGAGCCGATCTTGATCTGGATGCGGCGCACCATCTCGTCGATGCACCCGGCCTCGCGCCGGCGGTCGAGCACCACGCCGCGCGTGAACTTGTCGAGCGAGGCCAGCGACATGTTCGCGGCGATGGCCATCGGCAGCATCAGGCCTTCGGTCTTTCGGTCTTCGGGCACGAGGGCGATGCCGTGCGCACGGTCCTTGGCCTTTCGCGGGCTCGTCAGCTTGACCGGCCTGCCGTCGATCTTGATCTCGCCGCGCAGATCCTTGAGCACACCGAACAAGCCGAGCAGCAGCTCGCGCTGGCCCTGGCCGTCGAGCCCGCCGATGCCGAGGATCTCGCCCTTGCCGAGCTTGAACGACACGTTCTCGAGCTGCTGCTCCCAGCTCAGGTCGTTCACCTCGAGCAGCGTCGCCGGGAAGCTGCGCGCCGCCGGCTTCGGCGGGAAGACGTGACCCATGTCACGGCCGATCATGAGCTCCACGATCCGGTCGTCGCTGTGCTGGCCCTTGGCGAAGGTCTCGATGTGCCGACCGTTGCGGAAGACCGACATCACGTCCGCGAGCTCCTTGATCTCGTGCATGCGGTGCGAGATGTAGAGCATGCCGACGCCCTGAGCCTTGAGCTCGGCCAGGAGCGCGTAGACCTTCTTGACGTCGCTGCTGGTCAGCGCGGAGGTGGCCTCGTCCAGGATGAGCAGCCGCGGGTCCTTGCCGAGCGCCTTCGCGATCTCGACCATCTGGCGGCGCGAGAGCGGCAGGTCGCTCACCCAGGCGTTCGGGTTCACGCCCTCGCAGCCGACGCGCGCCAGGAGCTCCTCGGCCCTGCGGACCTGCGCCTTGCGATCGAAGAGCCCCAGGCGGCTCGTCGGCATGGTGATACCGATGTTCTCGGCCACGGTCAGCGTCGGCATCAGGGACAGCTCCTGAAAGACGCAGACGATGCCGGCGGCGTTCGCCTCGATCGGGTGGTCGAACCGGACCGGCTCGCCGTGGAGCAAGAGCTCCCCGGCGCTCGGCTCGACCACGCCGCCGATGATCTTGATCAGGGTGCTCTTGCCCGCGCCGTTCTCGCCCAGGATCGCATGCACCTTCCCCGCCTCGCAGGCGAAGTCGACGCCGCTCAGGGCGGTGACTCCGCCGTAGTGCTTGGAGACGGCCCGGAGCTGGAGGAGCGGAGGGCTCACCGGTTCGGTCATGATGCTAGGGCGCCTGCGGGGCGCTACTTCACGTCCACTTCACGTCTACTTTACGTCTACTTTACGTCGGATTCCGACTCGTTCATGATCTTCACGCCCGAGATGTTGACCCCGCAGGGCGGGAACTCGTTGGGCGTGAAGAAGTTGTCGGAGAGCTGGGAGAAGAAGTTCTCGCCGTCCTTCAGCGTGGTGTGATCGGCGGCGGGGATCGGCACGGAGATCATCTGCGGCAGCACCTTGCCTTGCAGGCCCTCGAGCGCCGCCTTCATCGCGATGGCCGCGAGGCCCGGCGACTGGCCGAGCGACAGGCCCTTCATGCCCTGTTCGTGGTGCTTCGCGATCAGCTTGCGCACGCCGTTCTCAGCCTCGGTGGCGACCGGGATCGGCTTGTGGCCGGCGTCGAGCAGCGCGCGGACGGCGCCCGTCGAGCCGCCCTGCGCGAAGAGCGCGTCGAACTGGCGGTGCACGGCCAGCGCGTCGGCCACCGCCTTCTGCGCCTTGCCGTCGTCCCAGCTGCCGACCACCTCCACGATGGTGTAGCTCTTCCCCGGCGCTTCCATGACCTCGCGGAAGCCGACGTGGCGGTCGCGATCGACGGAGTTGCCCTGCAGGCCGCGGACCTCGAGCACCTTGCCCTTCCCACCGAGCTGCTTGTCGAGGAACTCGCCCCACTTTCGCCCCATCGCCAGCTGGTCCTCGTTGACCTGCATCACCTTGTCCGTGTCGAGCACGTTGTCGAACGGAACCAGGATGACGTCCTTCTTGTCAGCGAGCCGGATCACGCGATCGAAGCCCTCGGGGCTGACGGCGAGCGTGGCGATGCCGTCGAAGCCCTGGTTGATGAAGTCCTCGATCGCGCCGAGCTGGGCCGCGACGTCGGTGCCGGTCGACACCACCTTGAACTCCTTGAGCAGCGGCGCGATGGCCGGATCCTTGGCGAAGGCCTTGGCCGTCTTGACCATCTGGATGCGCCAGGCGTTACCGACGTAGCCGTTGACGAGCGCGAGGCGGAACGGCGGCTTTCGCGCCGTCCACTGCAAATACTTGGTGTCCTTCTTCCACGGCGCGAAGCACTCGGGGTTGAAGCCGGGCCCTTCCACGATCTTGGGCCCCTGCCCGCTCGGCGCCTGCTCGGCCGCGGCGCTGGCGGAGCCACCTGCGGCCTGAGCGCTGTCGGGCTTACCTTTGCAGGCAGAGAGGGCCCAGAGCCCGAGCGCGCAGCCCAACACCGCCGCTGCGCGCCGCGCCGGTCCACGAGACTTCAACTGGCCAATCGACATCGTGTCGCTACCTTTCGAGCAAAGAGACGTGGCCTTAAAAAGTGACGCGATATCAACAACTTATGCACCAAAGGAGCTCCGCTCAGCCGCGATGGCGCGACCGAGGAGCCCGATGATGCGCTCCGCGTCATAGACGCACCCACCCCAGGTGCCGCCGCTGGCATCCTGGAGCGCAGCCCAGAGCCGCGTATCCGCGTTCACCCGGCCGTCGGGTTGAAGGGCTGGATTGGGCAGACGGGCGGCAAGACCGCCGGCATCCACGCCCACGGCGTCCACCGTCCCCTCCAGCGTGCGCGTGTCGATCCGGAGCCTGATGCGGTCGCCGTCGCGCACGCGGCCGATGGGTCCACCCGCCCACGCCTCGGGGCTGACGTGGCCGATGCACGCCCCGGTGGAGACGCCGGAGAAACGACCGTCCGTGACCAGGGCGATACGGTACCCGTCCTTCACGTGCTTGAGGGCGGAGGTGATCTGGTAGGTCTCCGGCATCCCGATACCGGGGCCGATGCCGATCAGCACCATCACGTCACCCGGTTGCACGGCGCCCGTCTTGATCGCCTCGATCGCCGCGTGCTCGCTGCCGAACACACGCGCAGGTCCTTCGTGCAGATAAACGCCGTCCGGTCCGATCACCTGGGGAGCGATCGCGGTGCTCTTCACGAGCGCTCCCTCGGGCGCGAGGTTGCCGCGCAAGAAGGTCACCGTGCTGGTGAGGCCGCGCTCCCGTGCCTTCCCGGCGGACATGATCACGTCGTCCGGGTCGATGCCGTCCAGCTGCTGTAGTTTGTCGCGCAGGCGCCGGCGCCGTTCGCTGCGTTCCCACCACTCGAGGTTCTCGCCCAGGGTGAGGCCGCTGACGGTACACGCACCGAGCCGCAGCAGGCCAAGCTCGCGCAGATGGAGCATGACCTCCGGGACACCTCCCGCGAGGAAGACCTGAACCGTGGCGTAGTGCCGCGGCCCGTTGGGCAACACGTCCACGAGGCGCGGAACGAGGGCGTTGATGCGCGTCCAGTCGTCCACCGTGGGGCGTCGAAGCCCGGCCGCATGGGCGATCGCCGGCACATGGAGCACCAGGTTGGTCGATCCGCCGACCGCGGCATGCAGCACCATGGCGTTATGAATGGAATCGTCGGTGACGATGTCCCGCGTGGTCACGCCACGTCGCTCGAGGGCCATGAGCGCGTGCGCGGAACGGCGGGCGAGGTCGCGCCAGATCTCGGCGCCCGACGGGCTGAGCGCGCCGTGCGGGAGGGCGAGGCCGAGCGCCTCCGCCACCACCTGGCTCGTCGCGGCCGTCCCCATGAACTGGCAGCCGCCGCCGGGGGAACCGCAGGCGCGGCAGCCCATCTCGGCGGCGTGGTCGAGGCTCACCTCCCCGCGCGCATAACGCGCCGCGAGGGTCTGGACCTTCGCGGTGTCCTCCGCCTCCTCCGCGAGGAGCGTGACGCCTCCCGGCACGAGCACCGTGGCGAGGTCGGGGGTTCCGGCGAGCGCCATCAACATGGCCGGCAGGCCCTTGTCGCAGGTGGCGACGCCGAGCACGCCTCGGCGGGTGGGCAGCGAGCGTATCAGCCTTCTGAATACAATGGCGGCGTCATTGCGGTAAGCGAGGCTGTCGAGCATGCCGACGGTGCCATTGGTCCGCCCGTCGCACGGATCGCTGACATAGCCGGCGAACGGAATGGCTCCGCTGGCCGTAAACGTGCGGGCTGCCTCCTCCATGAGCAGCCCCACCTCCCAGTGTCCCGTGTGATACCCGAGCGCGATCGGCGTGCCGTCGGGCGCGCGGATCCCCCCCTGCGTGCTGAGCACGAGGAACTCCTTCCCGCGCAGGCGCGCAGGATCCCACCCCATCCCGGCATTCTGAGTCCAGCCGAACAGCTCGCCGCTGGACATGGCGCGTAGCTGCTCGGCTCCGAGCGGGAGGCGCCCCGACGGTCCGGGCGCGGTGGTGCGCAAGGTGTAGATCGCCTCGCTGCCGGACTCGAACACCGGGTCGTGGTTCATGCGCGGGGCGCAAGGGGGTCGCGGGTGGCCCGGCCGTCGACGAGACGCACTATCCCGAGCGGATTCTCGTCGTGCAGCTCCCGCGGGAGCAGCGCGGGCGGACACGATTGGTAACACACGGGACGTGCGAAGCGGAGGATGGCCGCGGTTCCAACCGAGGTGAAGCGCACGTCGCTGCTTGCTGGATACGGCCCGCCGTGGTGCATGGCGTGTGACACCTCCACGCCCGTCGGGTAGCCGTTGAAGACAAGGCGGCCCGCGACCCGGCCGAGGACATCGACCAGGTCCTGGGCGGCGGCGAGATCGTCGTCGGTCCCGTGAAGCGTCGCGGTGAGCTGGCCTTCGAGCGCGCCGAGGAGCTGAAGCAACTCTCCGCGGTTCGAAGCGGTGACGAGCAGCGTGTACGGCCCGAAGATCTCGTGCGCGAGGTGCGGCTGCCGTGCGAAGTCGGCGGCGGAGACGCGAGCGACACGCGCGCCGGTGTCGGTCAGCCACTCCACTGCTTTCAGCTCCCGCACGGAGCGGTCGAACGACTCCTGGATGCCGGCGTGCAGCATCACACCGGGCGTGATGGCGCGGGCTCGGTCGGCGACCGCTTGCGCGAGCGCATCCCATTCAGGGGAGGCCAACCCCAGGACAAGGCCCGGCTTCGTGCAGAACTGGCCGACGCCGAGCGTGCACGAGTTGACCAGCCCTTCGGCGATCGCGTCGCGGCGCTCGCGCAGCGCGCCGGGCAGCACGACCAGCGGGTTGATGCTGCTCATCTCGGCAAAGACGGGGATCGGCCGCGGGCGGGCGGCGGCGGCGTCACAGAGGGCGCGGCCGGCGCGTGTGGACCCGGTGAAGCCCACCGCCTGGATGGCCTCGTGGCGCACCAGCCCGAGCGAGACCTCGGGCGAGGCGCCGTGCACCATGCCGAACACGCCCGCGGGCAGGCTCACCTTCTGAACGGCGGAGCGCAGGGCCGAGGCCACGAGGTCGGAGGTACCGGGGTGCGCCGGGTGGGCCTTGACCACGACCGGGTTGCCTGCGGCCAGGGCGGAGGTGGTGTCGCCGCCGGCAACGGAGAACGCGAGGGGGAAATTGCTCGCGCCGAAGACGGCGACCGGACCGATCGGCCGCAGCATGCGGCGCACGTCGGGGCGCGGGAGCGGCTTGCGGTCCGGCAGCGCGGGATCGATCCGGGCATCGACCCAGGAGCCCTCGCGCACGACGGCGGCGAAGAGGCGCAGCTGGCCGATGGTGCGGCCGCGTTCGCCTTCCAGGCGGGCGACGGGCAGCCCGGTTTCCCGGTGTGCGGTCTGGATCAGGATGTCGCCGAGCGCCATGATCTCGTCGGCGGCGGTCTCCAGGAACCGGACGCGCATCTCGGGCGCGAGGTCCGCGATGGCCGGCGCTGCCGCTGCGGCGGCGCGGGCGGCGGCGTCGATCTCGGCGGCGGTGGCGTCGCGGAAGGCGCCGAGTTTCTCCCCGGTGGCGGCGTTGTGGGTGAAGAATTCCATGGGCTCAGAGGGCAGCGAAGTTCATGAGTTTGCCAGAAGGATCGATCGCGTTGTGCACTTCATCCTTACTCCTGGAGCGTGAACGTATCCGGGGGCATGGGTGGAACCGAGGAGGAACGTCTCGAGCTTCGTGAGCTTCATGCGAGGTGCCTCGTCAACCTTGAGATACCGGGTTCGCCAGCGTGCCGACGCCGGGGATCGTGATCTCCACGAGGTCGCCAGGCTCCAGGGTGAACGAGTCTGGCGGCACGATGCCGGTCCCGGTCATGAGGACGACGCCCGCGGGGAAGCTCAGCTCGCGCGTGAGGTAGGCGACGAGCTCCTCGGGCGCGCGCCGCATCCTCGCGGTCGAGGTCTCCCCCGCGAACACCACCTCGCCCCTGCGCCGGATCGCGAGCTGGATGGAGAGCGCGCGCAGATCCAGCCCGGGCTCGTCCGCGAGCGCGATGGCGGGGCCGAGCGCGCAGCAGCCGTCGTAGATCTTCGCCTGCGGCAGGTAGAGGGGATTGTCGCCCTCGATGGACCGCGACGAGACGTCGTTGCCGGCCGTGTAGCCGACGATGCGGCCCGCCGCGGACACGACGAGCGAGAGCTCCGGCTCTGGCACGTTCCAGATCGAGTCGCGCCGGACACGCACCGGAGCGCCCGGGCCGACGACCAGGCGGGGCGTTGCCTTGAAGAACAGCTCCGGGCGCTCGGCGTCGTACACGCGGTCGTAGAAGTCGCCGCCGCCGGCGCTCTCTTCTTTGCGCGCGTTGCGCGAGCGCTCGTAGGTGACGCCCGCCGCCCAGACGTCCTGCCCGTCGATCGGGGCGAGCAGCGTGACGCCGGGCGGGAGGGGGTGGGCTGTGGCGCGCGCGAGCGTGTCGCGCACCGCGCCGAGGGGATCGGGCAAGGCGAGCCACGAGGCGACGGACGCGAACACCTCCGGGGACGCCGCCGTGAGGTCGTGGCGCGCTCCCCGCTCGTCCTCGATCCCGAGGCGCGGCCCGCCATTGCCCGCAAACCGAAACAGCTTCATGTCCGCGCCTCCCTGGGTGCAGTGTTGAAGGCCATCCCCACACAGCCGCGTAGCGGCGACCGCATCATCCACCATTTACGCGCTCTGTAAAGTCACTTTTTCGCTCTCGCCGCCGCTCCTCCCGCCCGCGCCCGACGCCTCGCCGGAGGCCGCCGCGCCTCCCCCCGCGGAGCCAGGCGCGGTAGGATTCCAAGTCGTCGTCTGGCCGCTGTCCTTCGGCGAGGGGGTATGATCCCCGTCGAACGCACACCAGCGCGTGGGATGCCCGCTCGAGCAGCCCGTGTATGAAACGCAGGTGTACATGCCGCTGCCTCGTCCCTCCGTCGCAGCCGGCGAGGAACTCTGCGCCCCCGTACACCGCGATGGCGCGGAGCAGGTCGGGTCGAGCACAACCAAGGAGCCCATAGAACGGGCTTTGTGTCGTGTAGCACCGGATCCCTTCCTTCGTGCAATCCACGACCTGACGAGCGTCTCGCTGCGCAGATGACCCACCCAGGAGGAAGAAAAGGACGCCTTCGAGGCGAATTGTGAACGCTCACATTGTCGGTGTCAACCCTTATCGGCGGGACCGCGGGTAGCCTCGGCCCGAGGGAGCGCCAGGCTCGCGGGGCTCCTCCGGAGCGCCGCGTCAAGAGGAGCGGGCGCCGGACCGCCATCATCGCCGGACCGCCCGACGAGCTCGACACCGATCAGCGCATCCACGGTTAGGCCGCCGTCGAGGCCGAGCTGGTCCTGCGCACGAGCACCGCCCAGGTCCCCCGGCAACACGAGCGCGCGCCGGTCCATTTTGATTGACGAAAGGGATGTGAACGCTCACATCTAACACAGGGTATTCCTTCGCCTTGCCCTGGATAGGTGCGTCATGCGCACCGCGCCTTTCTCCTTTGCGCGTTTGCGGTGGCCGGTCGGGCTGCGGGCTCCAGGCGAGGCGCATGCAAGGGAGGAAGCAGCAGTTGGGCCCAGCTGGGATGACATAATAAGACGCCTGGATCACCTTACGTTCGAGGCAAAAATCATGCTTGAGAGTCACGATTCCACCATTCGTCACGTCAAGTCGCTGATCGCCGCATCACTCACGGCGTTCGCTGGGTTGGCTGCTTGTTCGTCGGACGGAACGAGCCCCGACCTGGCTGGCGGCAGCGCAACCGGCGGAGCCGACGCCACTGCAGGAGCCGGAGGAGCGGTAGAGGCCGGGGGCGGCGGCGGCGCCGGCGCGATGGCCGGTGGCGGCGAGGTTCCAGACGAGACCGGGACGCGGCAAGCGGCGTACTACGTGTCGCCTTCCGGCAGCGACGACAATCCAGGCACGGCCAGCGCGCCCTTCAAGACGGTCACCAGGGCGCGCGACGTCGTCCGCACCGTCAACGCCGACATGACCGGCGACATCTACGTTTATCTCCGAGCTGGCACGTACAGCCTCACCGACGCCATCGCCTTCGCGCCGCCGGACTCGGGCACGAATGGCCATCGCATCTACTATCAGGCTTACCCCGGGGAAAAGCCCGTTTTGAACGGCGCGACGAAGGTGACCGGATGGACGCCGGACGCGGGCAGCATCTACAAGGCCAAGCTGGAGCGAGCGACGAAGCTGCGCAACCTGTACGTGAACGACGCGCGTGCCCTGATGACGAGCAAGCGGGTCACGTCGCGCGGAGGGGTCGGGACGTACAGCGTGACGGCCGGGCAGCACAGCTGGGCTTGGGCGACCGGCAGCGGCAGCGACGGCGCCAAGTACGACCTCGACGCGGTGCCCGCCATCGCCAGCAACAAAGACGACCTCGAGATCGTGAACGGCACCACCTGGAACGAGAATATCGTCTGCGTTCGCGATGTCACCACCACGCCAGACAACTTCCGCGCGCTGCTCTTTCAACAGCCCTACGGCGCCATTGCGCAGACCCCCGGATGGAATTCGGGCTTCAGTGTCTCTGGTGCCCATACGATTTACAACGCGCGTGAGTTCTTGAGCTCACCAGGTCAGTTCTATTTCGACAAGACGACCGGGACCCTCTACTACTACCCGCGGCAGGGCGAAGACATGGCTCAAGCCGACGTGCAGGCGCCGATCGCAGAAAAGCTGATCGACATCGCCGGCGCCTCAAGCGCCAGCCGCGTCAAAAACCTCACCTTCCAGGGCATTACCTTCGCCAACACCGACTACAACCTGTACAGCGTGGACGGGTCGCGCGGCAAAGCGACGGTACAGGGCGCCACCAGCTACGTCGCTTACGGCGACGGCAACTGGCACAACAGCAAGTACGAGATCATCGACACGCTGCCCGGGATGATCACGGTCAACAACGCCGACTCGATCAACTTCATCGGCAACGTGGTGAAGCACAGCGGCAATGAGGGCATTTCCTTCATCAACGACGTCGTGAATTCCAGCATCGTCGGCAACTACATCACCGACATCGCCGGCAGCGGCATCACGGTCGGCCACCCTCAGCACCTGTACGTGGGCGACACCGGCCCGCACCACAAGTTCGGCTCGGGTGTCGAAGGCATCTGCAAAGACGACATCATCAGCAACAACCTGCTGTACGACGTGAGCTCACTGCCGGGTTTCGGCGGCCATTCGGGCATCACCGCGTTCTTCGTCGATGGGCTGAAGATCACTCACAACCACATCCAGAAGACGGCCTACAACGGCATCAACCTGGGCTGGGGCTGGCGGAACTTCCCCGACTCGACCACCTGCAAAGACAACGCGATCAACAACAATCGCTTCATCGACACCCTGAGCAGGCTGCACGACAGCGGCGCGGTCTACACGCTAGGTCAGATGCCGGGCACGACCATCAACGAAAACTACGTCAAGGGCATTCCGCCCGCGACGAGCGGCCCCACGTACGGCCTGCACAACGACGAGGGCAGCGCGTACATCACGCAGAACGACAACGTGCTCGACATCGACCCCGGCGTGAAATACACGATCAACTGCGAGGATTTCGGGGCCAAGCACCATCTCACCATCCTGAGGACGTACGCCACCGTGAACAAGATGGGCATCAACCCGCCCGATAGCAGGATCGACCCGCCCGTCGCGGTGCCGGACAACATGTGGCCGGCAGCGCAATACGAAATTTGCCTGGGCTCCGGCGTCCAGGAGGAGCACCGGGGCATCATCCCCAGCACCCTGCTCGCGGTTCAAGACTACGTGTTCCCGGCGAGCGCCTCGGTGGCATCCGGCACCGAGGCAATCAAGATCAGGAGCACCGGCGCGGCGGCCAACGCCGTCTGGCTCGCGCCGGCCGGCACCGGCACGTTCACGGAGGGCGCGACGATGACGAAGGCGGCGGGGGACGCTACGTCCATCGCCGTGCCGGCCAGCGCCGGGACGTACAAGCTGCATGTGGTCGATGCGCAGGGCGAGAAGCTCGGTGAATCGGCGGCAGAGCTGCGGGTGCGCTGACGTGAGGCCCCTGCGCGGGACGCGCTCGTCGTAGAAGGACGCGGGGACGGGCTCGTCGGGAAG
The DNA here is from genome assembly GCF_002950945.1 of Sorangium cellulosum. Classification (GTDB taxonomy): domain Bacteria; phylum Myxococcota_A; class Polyangia; order Polyangiales; family Polyangiaceae; genus Sorangium; species Sorangium cellulosum_E. The sequence continues at coordinate 2,233,129 of NZ_CP012673.1, read as the reverse complement.
AAGTCCGGCGCCGCGCCCGCATACTGGACCTGCGTCACCATCGTGACCGAGCCGTCCTGGCTCGTCGCGAACAAGATCCGCTCCGCGGTCTGGTCCACCGGCTGCCGTCCGCAAAAGAATCCGCCGCACGCCTCAACGGGTCGTGGCGCTGTCATCAGCGCCGCCGCTGACCTTGTCCATGCATGAAACGTCAAAGACGGATCTGCGAGCAGCAGCCAGGAGCGAGACGCGCCCGCTCTCGCCGGAGCACGACAGAATCGTGCTCGAACAAGCGCTGCCCCGGCGCCACGAGCACGAGGAGATGAGCCTGGCAGAAGCGGCGCCGTGAGCGCGCGCAGGACACATTCATTCAAATTTAGTAGCAATGGATTTATAGAAACAATTTTCGTGGCCTGGCAGATCGGAGAGAAATTTCTTTTCGATTTGCCGCACCCCGAAATCGATTGACGACCACATCGGCATCGTGTTGAGTACGATCGCCGCGCTTGAGGACGCGCGCGGCTGTTCATCGGGCGCTTCGAATCGATCGGCGTCTTGGATCTGCAAGAGGGACTATGAATGGACCAGCCCAGCTCAGGGCCATTGCTTTTGCATTGGCGAGCATAGGAAGCATTTCGGTCACGGCGTGCATCGCAGACATCGAGGACATCGAAGCAGAGACGGAGGAAGAATCCATAGGAGCAGCTGAAGGCGAGCTGACGGTCATTGCGACGTCTCCGAGCCCCGTGACATCGCCGAGCCCCGTGGCCGCATCGCCGAGCCCCGTGGCCGCATCGCCGAGCCCCGTGGCCGCATCGCCGAGCCCCGTGGCCGCATCGCCGAGCCCCGTGGCCGCATCGCCGAGCCCCGTGCTGGCGTCGCCCAGCCCGTCGCCCAGCCCGTCGCGGGGCGACAGGGACCCTTGACAGGGTCCTCGAGCGTGCTCGCCTTGCCGCCGCGCATCGGAGAGCCCGGGAAGCCATAAGGTTGCGCGGAGGAGCCGCGCTCGGCGGCGGCTGCCGTTCGCTCCTCCGAGCGGGGTGGCAGACCGGCGAGCATGCTCGATGATCGTCGGGGCGGCGCAATCCGTGGCCGCCTCTCACGCGGGAGGGTCTGGTGGCGGTTCCTGGGCGACGTGTCCATCGGTGTGTCCGTTCGCTCGGCGCACCGCGGAGGTGAAAGCGAAGCGCCCCCGGCCTCGTGGTGAGGTATCACGCGCAGGGGCCGCTCACCGGACTCCTTCCGGGCGGCGTTCGCTGACGATCCTTCACTCCTGAGCGGAGTGGTCGTCCGGACGCCCTCTTCGGCTTGTAACGGTTCTCGATCGCTCGGGCGATCGCTACGGAGGCAACGTGAGTGCGATCCTTGCAAGACTCGTCAACCCGGTCGTCTGGCGCATCCCCGGCCACGGCGCGCGGAAGCTCTTCGAGTTCTCGCTGGCCGAGCACGGGAGCATGCTCGACCTGAAAGCGGCGGCGAGGCTCACGCCGTCGGCCGACCGCCGCGCGGCCTACGTGCGCCACCTGCTCGACGAGACGCGCCATGCCCAGATGTTCGCGCTGCGCTCGGCCGAGCTGCGGAAAAGAGCGGGGCTCGAGAGCCTGGGCTTCCCGAACGCGGACACGGAAGCCCTCTTCGAGAAGCTCGGCGAGGTCGGCTTCCTCGCCTTCGTCCACCGCGGAGAGAGCCGCGGGAGGCAGCAGTTCGAGACGTACCGCGACTGGTTCGCGCGCCAGGGCGACGACAGGAGCCGGGCGCTCTTCGAGGCCATCCTCCAGGACGAGAAGCAGCACGAGAGTTATACGTGGGAGCTGCTCGTCGAGCTCACCGGGGGGGAGTCCGCCGCCCGGGCGGAGCTGCGCAAGGCCGTCCTCTGGGAGGCGTGGAGGACCTGGCGGCGCGCGGGCCGGTTCCTCGCGGAGAAGCTCTACTTCGTCCTGATGCTCGTGCTCTACGCCATGCTCGCGCCGTTCAGGCTCATGGCAGCCGTCATGCGGCCCGCGAAGCCGGGTTGGTCGCTGCCCTCCGCGGAGGGGCAGGTCGACGCCGGGGAGCGTCCGGCCCTGCCGGCGCCGTCACGCACGAACGCCTAGACGCGCCGCAGAGCGCGCCGGGCCGCGCCTGGCCCAGCGGTCGCTCGCGATAGCCAGCGCGCGCTTCGAACGAACTGAGGAAGGGGTCTCGTCATGTCAGCGGTCCTGGGAATATCAGCCTATTATCACGACTCCGCTGCTGCGCTGATCGTGGACGGCGAGATCGTCGCCGCGATGCAGGAGGAACGGTTCTCCCGCAGGAAGAACGACGCCGCGCTGCCGCGCCAGGCGGCGTTCGCCTGTCTCGCCGAGGCGGGGCTCGCCCCGGGCGATCTGGACCGCGTCGTCTTTTATGAGGACCCCTTCGCCCGCCTGGAGCGGGTCCTCCTGTCGCTGATCCGGACCTTTCCACGATCATGGAGGCAGTTCCCGAGCGCCATCCGCGCCCAGGTGGGCTCCAAGATCTGGGTGCTCGACGGCATCGCCGGGATGCTCGGCATCCCGCGCGACAAGGTCACGACGACCTCGCACCACCGCAGCCATGCGGCCAGCGCGTTCTTCGCGAGCCCGTACCGGAAGGCGGCCGTGCTCACCGTCGACGGGATGGGGGAGGACGTCTCGACGGGCATGTGGCTCGGCGAGGACACGTCGCTCACCTGCCTCGGCGCGATAGAGTATCCTCACTCGATCGGGCTCCTCTACGCGGCGCTCACGGCGTACCTGGGCTTCGAGGTCAACGAGGGCGAGTACAAGGTCATGGGGCTCGCCGCGTTCGGCAAGCCGCGGTTCAAGGACGAGTTCGCGAAGCTGCTCATGCTGCGCAGCGACGGCAGCTTCGAGCTCGGAATGCCGTACTTCGCGTTCCACACCGACTCGGACATCGCGTTCGGCCCGAAGATGGAGGCCTTGCTCGGTCGGCGCCGGCCGCGGGGCAAGGCGTGGGATCTCGACGGCTCGGAGGAGGACCGCCGCTACGCCGACATCGCCGCGAGCCTCCAGTGGGCGACGGAGGAGGCGCTCGTCGCGCTCGCCCGCGAGGCCCAGCGCCGCACGGGGTGCGAGCACCTCTGCCTGGCGGGCGGCGTGGCGCTGAACTGTGTGGCGAACGCGCGCATCCTGAAGGAGAGCGGCTTCTCGCGCGTGTTCGTCCAGCCCGCGGCCGGCGACGCGGGGGGCGCCCTCGGGGCGGCCATGCTCGGGGCCATCGAGCTCGACGGCCGGCGGCCGAAGCCGATGACGACCGCGGCGCTCGGCGCGCCCGTGTCGAACGACGCGGCCCGGGAGCTCGCGGACAAGCTCGGCCTCGAGCACACGACGCCCAGCGACGTGCTCTGCACCGCGGCCGAGCTCGTCGCGCAGGGGAACGTCGTGGCCCTGGCGCGCGGGCGCTTCGAGTGGGGCCCGCGCGCGCTCGGGCAGCGCTCGATCCTCGCGGCGCCGCAGGAACCCGCGATGCGCGAGCGCCTGAACCGCGCGGTCAAGAAGCGCGAGCCGTTCCGCCCGTTCGCGCCGGCGGTCCTCAGCGACAGGGCCGATCGGTGGTTCAGCGAGCACGACAACGACATGGCGCCCTACATGACGACCATCGGCAGGGTGCGCGAGAGCCGGGCCTCGGAGCTCGGCGCCATCACGCACGTCGACGGGACGGCGAGGGTGCAGACGGTGGACGGCTCGACCTCGCCGGACCTGCACCGGATCCTCGAGGAGCTCGAGAAGAAGAACGGCGTGCCGATCTCGCTCAACACGTCGCTGAACGGGAACGGAGAGCCGATCGTCGGCTCGGAGTCGGACGCCATAGGATTCTTCGTGTCCCATTCCGTCGACGCAATGATCGTAGGCGACATCCTTCTGCAAAAGAGGCGAAAATGACACCGAAACAATCCACGACGAGCCTGGTCCTCTCGCGCCTTACCACCGCTCGCCACCTCTTCCGGCATTTCACCCACAGGAGGCGGCTCTTCATGCTGCCGCTCCTCCTCTTCCTCATGGTGAGCGGCCTCCTGCTCGTCGTGACCGGCGGCCTGAGCTACGTCGCGCCGTTCGTGTACGCGGTCTTCTGAGGGCTTCGGGATGAGCAAGCGCAGCGCCCTGCTGGGAGGCCTCCTCCTCGCGACCTGCTTTCTGACGTGGTTCTTGTGGTGGTACCTCGACCGCGCTCCCCTCGTCTGGTCGGCGCTCCTCTGGGCGGGTGTCCTGCTCATCCTCTTCTTCGCGCGCGCGGGGGGAGAGCGCCTGAGCCTCTGGGTGAACGCCGCGGCGCTGCTCCTCGCGGTCGCGTTCGCGGAAGGGTTCCTGTGGATCCGCCAGGCGACGAACCCGTACTTGATCCCGTCCGGGGTCACCTTCGAGGGGTCGTTCACGACCCCGAACTACTTCTTTGTCATGCCCGAGGCGGTGCTCGGGTACAGGCCGCGCCCTGGCGTGAGCGTGCAGTCGATCAAGAAGTATTTCGGCAAGCTCGTGTACGACGTCCACTACACCGTCGGGGACGACGGCCTGCGCGTGAGCCCGCCCGTGAAGGACGCCCCCGTGGGGTGCATCCTGTTCTTCGGGGACTCCTTCGCCTGGGGCGAGGCGGTTCAGGACAGCGAGACGACGGCCTACCAGCTCGGCGTGCTCTCCGGCGGGACCCACCGCGTGTACAACTTCGCGTTCACGGGTTACGGCGCCCACCAGATGCTCGCGCAGCTGCAGCGCGGCATCGTGAAGGGCACCGTCGCCTGCAAGCCGGACGAGCCCGTGTACGCCGTCTACCAGGCGCTGCCGAACAACGTCGGTCGGGTCGCGGGGCTCGGGGGCTGGGACAAGTTTGGCCCGCGCTATGTTCTGCTCAAGGACGGCCGGGTGATGTACAAGGGCCGCTTCGACCAGGGCGACGCGATCGCGGACGATCGATGGTACGTCAAGCCGGGGGCCCTCCGGTGGCTGGCAAAGACGCAGGTCTACCAGCGGACGCTCGGGCGCGCGCGCAGCACGAACGGCTTCGACGACGAGCGGTTCTTCGCCGTCGTCGAGCGGTCGGCGAGGACGCTCGAGCAGCAGTTCCCGAGAGCGAAGCTCTTCGTGATCGTGTGGGAGGATCTCGACGAGCGGCGCAGCGACCCCGGCTCGCTGGCGTGGCGGATGTGGGAAGGGCTCAAGCAGCGCGGGCTCGACGCGCGGCTGGTCAAGGACACCCTGCCTGGATACGAACAGAACCGGCACAGGTACCATGTCGAGAACGACGCGCACCCGTCGGCCGAGGCGCACCGGCTCCTCGCCGCCTACCTCTACGAGCAGCTCAACGGGAACGTCCACTCGCGCAACGATTGACAGGGACCCCGGCGTGGCGACCACGCTCCGGATCGGCCTCATCGGAGACAGGAGCGACGAGGTCCGCGCCCACCAGGCCATCCAATGCGCCTTCAAGCTCGTCGAGAGAGAGGGCGGACCCCGGACGGTCCTCGACCCCGGCCGCCCGGCTCAGAGTCCCATGCAGTTCGCGTAATACGTCACGGTGGCAGGCCAGTCGGAGAAGACGCCGCGGACGCCCACGTCGCGCGCGAGCACGTCGAGCATCACCATCGTGTCGCCGTCGTTGTCGATGCGGTCCGCCACCGACTGGTAATAGTAGCCGCCGCCGGTCGAGAGCGGCCCCGAGCGCTCGAGCGTCCACGTGATGATCTCGAGCCCCGCGGCCCTGGCCGCCTCGGCGTAGTCCGAGGGCACGATCTTCTTCTCCTCGTCGAGCGTCACCAGCGCGAACAGGGGCGGCGCGACGATCTTCACGCCCTGATCCGCGAGGCCCTGCATCCCGGCGACCGCCGTCTCGTAGCCCTCGGGCGTGTCGACGCGCTCGTCGAGGTACACCGCCTGCGCGCCGAACTCCGGCTCTCTCTCGATCCAGTAGAGCACGTCGTCGAGGCGGAAGGACTGCGCGAACACGCTCGCCGGATCGACGCCGGCGTCCTTGTACTCGTCGATCATCTGCTGCGCGTAGGCCTCTTGATCGTAGTCGCCCTCGTACGGCATCTCCACCTCCGGGGCCTTGAGCTCGGGGGTGAACTTGACGCCCAGGCTCGAGAAGAGCGCGATGCTCTCGGCGTGCGTGAGCAGCGTGCCGCAGGTGGCGTACAGGTCCGTGCGGAACGCCGGCGTCGCCGCCATGTACTGCTCGACGGTGGCGGCGTCCGGGTTCGCGGCGTCCATCTTGCCGCAGAGCTGCCTGAACTCGGCCAGCGTGATGTCGCTCGTGCAGCACTTCGCCGACGCGGGCGTGCCGGCCTCGGCGTCCGCCGGGACGAACGGCTCCGAGCACTTCGCGGCGAGCTCCGGGATCGCGAGGATGTTCGTCGTGGTGTGGAGATCGCACTGCGCGTGACGGCACACGAGCTTTCGGTCCCTGGTGAACGTCACGTCGCACTCCAGGACGCCGGCGCCCATGCGGGCGGCCGCCTCGTACGACTCCCTCGTGTGCTCGGGGAGCTGCATGCACGCGCCGCGGTGGCCGATCGAGAAATCGGTGCGCTCGAACGGCCCCTCGGAGCACGCGAGGAGCGTCTCCTTCAGCTCTCCGTCATCCATGTCCTCGACGAGGTAATACGGCCGCGGGCCGAGCTGCACGTTGTACGGCGCAGGCTCCTCGGGCGGCGGCGGCGGGGGCGTCTCCGAGGCCTCCGGGGCGGCCGCAGGCGCCACCGACTCGCCGCCGCCGGAGCAAGCGCACACCGCAGCGACGGGCAACACAAGAAGCGCCGAGGTGGTGCTCGTTCTGGCGCCCTTCTTCATCATGAGACACTTCCTCTCCACAGGTACATTGAAGCCGGGACGTTATCTCATCGGTTCCCAAGAAGGCGTGTCTCACGCGAAACAAGGACGTGTCATGTCTCCGCGCGCCGCCGGCCTCGGAGCGCGCCCCAGCCCATGGCGCGCTGCAAGGGCCGGAATGTGCGGCCTGCACGGAGCCGCGCATCTTTTTCGCAGCAACCTGCTCGCCCCGTGGTGCCTCGATATCGAGCACGTTTCGCCCCCCCTTGCCCCTGGAGCGCGGGAAGAACGCCGATCCGGATTGATGCCGGCCACGGCGACCCTGTATTCTCCGTTGCATGACGTTGTATTTTTCTAGGTCTTGGGGTGCGTGCGTGGCGGCGCTCAGCCTGGGAGCCGTGCTCGCTGCGTGTGGTGCGCAGGGCACAGGCACCGGGACGTCCGCTTCGTCGGGCGGAGGCGGAGACGACGGCGGGGGTGGCGGCGCCACCACGGGTGGGGGGGACGGCTCGAGCTCGAGCGGCGACTTCAACCCCACGGACCCCGGTGTCGGGGGCGGCGCCCCGCAGCCGCTCGGGTTCACGGTCGAGCCGAGCGACCTCCAGACGATCGCCGTCGCGGCGGGGCAGACCCCGCCCTCCGTGAGCTACGCGGCGGTGCTGATGGGCGCGCCCATCAACGTGGGCTGGTCGGTCGACCGCGGCGAGCTCGGGGCCATCGGCGCGGGGCCCGCGAGCATGGCGACGTTCACCCCCAAGGGGACCACCGGCGGCCTCGTCACCGTGCGGGCCGGGCTGAACGGCGAGACGGTCGAGCGCAAGGTCCTGATCCAGCTGACCGCCGCGCAGAACGGCGCCGACGCGGCCGTTCCGGCCCAGGCGCAGCAGATCCCCACCGACCCGGCGCAGCTCACGCTCGGCGGCGGCGTCGGCGGCGTCGGCGGCGAGGGCCTCGGCGCGGCGGTCACGAGCGAGGTCCTCCTCGACGCCCTGCAGCACCCGGCGAGCGACGGCCAGGCCGAGAAGCTCACGTTCCTTTACCCGTACGACGGCACGGTCTGGCCTCGCGGCCTGCTCGCCCCGCTCCTGATGTGGCGCTGGGCGCACGAGGACGCCGACGCGATCCAGATCGAGCTCAGGACCACGAGCGGCTCGTTCTCCTGGAGAGGGACGTTCGCGCGGCCCGAGATCCTGGCCACGACCGGAGGGCCGTTCATCCGGCACCCGATTCCCCAGGACGTCTGGACCATGGCCACCGACAGCGCCGGAGGACCGACGCCCGACGGCTCGCCGGACAGGCTCACCGTGAGCCTGACCGTCGCGCGCGAGGGCCAGGCGTACGGGCCGATCTCCCAGACGTGGACCATCGCCCCGGCCCGGCTGTCGGGCGTCATCTATTACAACTCGTACGGCACCTGGCTGGCGGAGAACCACGACGGGGCCGTGGGCGGCAATGGCCGGTTCGGCGGGGCCGTGCTGTCGATCAAGGCGGGCGACACCGCGCCTCGGCTCGTCGCCGGGGGGAACGGCGACACCAGCCAGTGCCGGGTCTGTCACTCGGTGGCGGCCGACGGATCGCGGATGGTGGTCCAGAACGGGATCAACTCCTACGGCGTGAGCCAGGCTTACGATCTGACCCCCGCGGGCGCCGTCGAGCACGACCTCTCGGCGGCGGCGCCCTTCGCCGCGGTCTATCCGGATGGATCGCTCGCGCTCACCCAGGCGGGGGAGCTCCTCTCGCTGCCGAACTCCACGCGCCGTCCGATCTCCGGGCTCGACGACGTGGCCTACGAGCTCGGGACGCCGGCGTTCTCGCCGGACGGCGCGCTCGTCGTGTTCAACGCGATGTACGGCGCCGACGCGGACATCCGCAAGAAGCTCTTCGTGATGAAGTTCAACGCGGCGACCGGCGCCTTCACCGATCCCGCGGTCATCGTCGACGACACCGGCGAGCCCGAGGGCACGCGCCCGGGATGGCCGGCGTTCCTCCCCGACAGCAAGTCGGTCGTGTTCCACCACCAGACCGACCCGGGCAACGAGGGCGACGACTTCGGCGATCTGCGGACGCGCCGGGGCGCCAAGGCCCATCTCGCCTGGGCGAGCGCCGATGGCTCGGGCGCGGCCGTCCCCCTGGCTCAGCTGAACGGGAGGGACGCCGCGGGCGGGCTCTACCTGCCCAGCCTGAGCGCGCCGGTCGAGATGACCTGCACCGCGGACGAGACGTCGGTGGGCAGCATCGACAACCGGCACAAGGACGACGTCAACATGAACTACGAGCCGACGGTCAACCCCGTCGCGTCGGGCGGCTATGCCTGGGTCGTGTTCACCAGCCGCCGCCTGTACGGGAACGCGGCGACGATCCCGCCGTTCTGCAGCGATCCTCGAGGGGTGGACCTGGTCGAGAACATCACGACCAAGAAGCTCTGGGTCGCCGCCATCGACCTGAACGCGGCGCCCGGCACCGACCCGAGCCACCCCGCGTTCTACCTGCCTGCGCAGGAGCTGCTCGCGGGCAACGCGCGCGGGTACTGGGTGCTCGACCCGTGCCGGTCCGAGGGCGCGGCGTGTGATACGGGCGATCAATGCTGCGGCGGGTACTGCCAGCCCGGCGCCGACGGCGAGCTGGTCTGCTCGAACGCCCCGCCGGACGGGCGCTGCTCGCAGCCGCAGGAGCGGTGCGAGACGGCCGCGGACTGCTGCGATCCGACCAACCGCTGCATCAACGGGTTCTGCGCGGTGGAAGGGCCCCGGTAGCGCCGGCGGCGCGTGGGCTCAGGGGAGGTTCTCGAGGGGATCCGTCTTTCCGACGCCCGCGTGCTCCATGACGAGCGCCTTGACGGCCGCCGAGCTGTCGAGCGGATACTCGTACGGGGCGCTCCAGGAGCAGTCTGCGCCGGACTCCTGGGTCCCGGTGACCTCCTCGAACACGTTGTCGATGCGGTCCGTGCCGCCGGCCGGGCTGTCCAGGGTGGTGATGGGGTTCTGGACCTTGAAGAAGTGGTTGCCCTCGACCCGCAGGCAGGCGCCGACCCGCGAGTTCACCCCCGACGTGGGGACGTTCTCGAAGTAGTTGTTGTAGACGTGGCCGTTGCCGCCGCGGTAGCTCGGGAGGCGGGAGTTGATGTTGTTGAAGCGGTTGTGATGGAAGGTGATGCGGCGGTCGCTGTCGTCGTTGTCCGACGAGCCGACCAGCATGCCCTTCCAGTGATCGTGCAGGTAGTTCCACGAGAGCGTGATGTCCGAGGACTCGTGGGTGGCGTCGATGAGGCCGTCGTACTTGTCCTTGTTGGAGTTCACGGCGGGAGAGTCCGCCCAGAGCTCGCAGTGGTCGACCCAGATGTTGTGGCTCTCATCCATGTGGATGCCGTCGCCGTTGCCGCTGCTGGCCAGCACGTGGTGGATCTTCAGGTTGCGGATGATGATGTTCGAGGCCCTCCGCAGGTTGAGCCCGATGCCCTCCAGCTCTCCGCTCGACCCGACGCCCACGATGGTCTTGTCGGAGGCGACGTCCACGTCGTCGCCGCTGCCGCTCATCTTGCCGGTGATCTGGATGATCACGGCGCCGGACCGCGCCGCTTCCGTCCTCAGGGCGTCGAGCGAGCTCACGGAGACGACCTCGCCGCCCTTGCCGCCGGTGGTGCCGTCGCCGGTCGTGGCGTAACCGTAGAGCCTGAAGTCGGCGCCGCCGGGGACGCCGCTGCCGGAGCTGCCGCCGGAGCCGCCGGTGCCGGCGGGCTGCTCGCTTCCGCCGCCGCCGCCGGAGCCGCCGGTGCCGGTGGTCTCACCGCCACCGCCGCTGGTCGCGCCGCTCCCGCCCGAGCCGACGCTGCTGCTGGAGCTCGCGCTGCTGCCGGAGCTGGCGCTGCTGCCGGAGCTGGCGCTCCCGCTGCCCGTCGGCTGGCCGCCGCCCGCCTCTCCTGGATCGGACCCCTCCGAGCCGCAGCCGGCCGCCGAGAGCGCGGTGATGCCGAGCGTGAACAGCGCAGCGAGAGCGACCCGAGATTCGATTCTCATAAGCAAGTTGCCTTTCCCTGATGAACGAGCAGCTCGCGCTGCGCAGAACGGAGAAACCGGCGCGCGAGCCGCTCGCCCGAGCCTCAGAGCAACGCATGTGCCCAGCAGCCCAGGGCGGACCGGCGCCGCGCCTTGATCGCGCGCAGCTGCGGCGTTTCCCGCGCCGATCGCCGGGACGCGCCGCTCTCCACCGGCGGCGGACGCGGCGTCATGGCCAGAGTCCGTCAACCTGGAGTTGACATGGTGGACACGCGCCATCACCGGGGCGGCGACCCTGGAGCGCTCGGTCCGGAGGCAGCCAGCGGGACGCGACCAGGCCGCGCGGGCGCGATCCAGGGCCGCGATCCATGCTCGCCCCATGCCCATCTTCGAGAAGCGCACGCGCATCGCCGCCCCACCCGAGAAGGTCTTCGCCTTCCACGAGGAGCCGGACGCCCTCGAGCGGCTCACGCCCCCCTGGGAGCAGGCGCGGGTCGTGGAGAAGACCGGCGGCATCCAGGTCGGCGCGCGCGTGGTCGTGGAGGTGCGCGTGGGCCCCGTCCCGCTGCGCTGGGTCGCCGAGCACACGCAGTACGAGGCGGGCCGGATGTTCCAGGACACGCAGCGCAGCGGCCCCTTCAAGCGCTGGGTGCACACCCACCGCGTGGATCCCGACGGCGCGGGCGGCAGCTACCTGACCGATCACGTGGAGTACGAGCTGCCGTTCGGCGCCCTCGGCCGGCTCGGCGGAAGCCACTTCGTCCAGCGCAAGCTGGAGCGCATGTTCGACTACCGCCACGAGGTGACGCGGCGGGCCTGCGAGGAAGCGCCGCGGCCGTAGCCGGCGCACGGTCGTCGCGCCGCGCGCCGTTGAGGCCCGCAGCGCGGCGTGGTGTCCCCTGCCCTCAATCCTTCTTCAGCGGCGCGGATCACCCTCTGGCCGGCCGCCCGGGTGCGCCGGATCGAACTGCGCTGGCCGGTCTTCATGCGGTCCGTCCGCCGTGTATCCCCTCTGCGACGCGCCCTGCTGGCGGGCGATCTCCTCGACGTCGCTCGCGCCCTCGGTGGTCTCGTCGTTCAGCTGCCGCGTCGGCGCCCCCGGCTCCTGCTGCTCGCCACCGACGTGCGGCTCAGCCTGCTCGGTCTTGTTCCCCTGCTGTTTCGTCGGTTCCATTCCTCAAGCCTGGAGCCCGATCGCCGACTGTAAAGCCCTCGTCTTGCCAAGATCGGCGTCGGATCCAAGATCACTCGAGCAGCGCGCACACGCGGCGACGCAAGCGACGCAAGGAGAACGGGTATGGCTATCTACCGATGCGGAGGCTGCAGCTCGATCAACCGGGTGGCGGACGAGCGGGTGAACGATGGGCCCCGCTGTGGCCGTTGCAAGGCCCAGCTCGACACGACCGGCGCTCCGCAGGTGGTGGACGGCGCCGCGCTCGCGCAGGCCATCGCGGGCTCTCCCATTCCCATCCTGGTCGATTACTGGGCGACCTGGTGTGGTCCCTGCCGGATGGTGGCGCCGGCCGTCGAGGAGCTGGGTCGCAAGAACGCCGGCAAGCTGCTGGTCTTCAAGGTCGATGTCGACGCGAACTCCGACGAGGCCAGGCACCGGCGCATCCAGGGGGTGCCGGCCTTCGTGCTCTTCCACGGCGGGCGAGAGGTGGACCGGCGCGCCGGTGTGACCTCGCGCGCCGATCTCGAGCGCTGGATCGCGGCCCGGGTCGCGCAGCCCGCCACACACGCGAGCGGCGCCGGCGCCGGCCGCTGAACCCCGCGTCCCGACTCCTCCTGGATCGAGGAGAAGGCGAAGCGAGAACGGGACAGCAGCGGCGCAGATCCACGTCCTCGGTTTCCAGGCAGAAGTGCGCGGTATTCCGTGTAGAGCGATGCGCTCATTTCGGTTTCTGCGCGTCCACGAGCCAGCGCAAATACGTCTCTCGAGAGCACGTTCGGAACTTGGCCGGTCCCCTCCCTTCCGGCGTAGTCACGCCTCGTGCCGAGCACACCGCACGAGGTCCTGATCGTCGCGTTGGGCGATGCAGCACCGTCATGGCCCCCGGGCGCGCGCCGTGGTGGAGCGGGCGTTCGAGCTGACCGAGCGGCTGCCGCGCCCGTTGCGGGGTGCACAGCAGCGTGCGATCCTGTCCGTGCTCAGCGAGCGCATGCTGGCGCTCCTCAGGGAGGCCTCGATGAACCCCGACAAGATCCCGGAAACGCCCGCTGCGAGGAAGCTGCGCCTCTTCCTTGAATCGCAGGGGCGGAAGAAGGGCCGCGCCGAGGGCGAGGCCAAGGGCCGCGCCGAGGGCGAGGCCAAGGGCCGGCAAGAAGCGCTGGTCACGCTGTTGCGGGCTCGCGGCCTCTCGCCGTCGCAGGACGACGAGGCGCGCATCCGGGCCTGCGCCGACACAGCGAAGCTCGACCGGTGGATCGCGCAGGCTGCCACGGCCACGACCGTGCGCGAGGCGCTCGGGGCGAAGACCTCGGGCGCGAGGGCCCGCCCTCGGGCGCCACGTCGCGCCCGGCCTGCAAGCGCGCCGCGGTCCTGAGCCGCGCAGCGGCGCCGGCACAGCCGCGCGGGCGCTGCCTGCTGGAGCCGCGCCCCCGCAGGCGCCCTGGGGGGCGCGCGACGTCGGCGCTACGTCGATCGAGGCTCGCCCGCCTCGAACGCGGCGCGGGGGACGCCGCCGCGGGACGCGCGGTAGCGGGCGAGCTCGCCGAACTGCGCGAGCCGAGCGCGCACGATGTTCCTGCTGATGCCGAGCAGCCTCGCCGTCTGGAGCTGGTTCCGGTCGCAGTAGCGGTACGCGGTGCGGATGATCGTCTCCTCGATCTGCTCGTGCAGGTTCGGCAGGTTCTGCTCGAACAGCGCGAGCAGCGCGCCCTCCAGCGACGCCGCCTGCGGCGTCGGCCTCACCTGCGACGCGGCCGGCGTCCCCCGCTCCGACGGCGGCGCGCTCGACGCCGCCTTCGGCTGCAGCACCGTGAGGCGCAGGTCCGCGGCGACGATCTGGCTGCCCTTGCAGACCAGGAGCGCGTGATGGATGGCGTTCTCGAGCTCCCGGATGTTCCCGGGCCAGGGGTGCTCCAGGAGCCGCGCCGCCGCCTCCGCCGTGAGCGCCGCCGGCGCCGCGCCGAGCCGGCGGGCGTAGAGATCGATGAAGTACCGCGCGAGCGGGAGGATGTCGCCCGGCCGCTCGCGCAGCGGCGGGAGCGAGAGCGTCGCGACGTTGAGGCGGTAGAAGAGATCCTCGCGGAACTTCCGCGCGGTCACCGCCTCCTCCAGATCGACGTTCGTCGCCGCGATGAGCCGCACGTCGATCGGGATCGGCTGCCGCGAGCCGAGCCGCACCACCTCGCGCTCCTGCAGCACCCGGAGCAGCTTCACCTGGAGCGGCAGCGAGAGATCCCCGATCTCGTCGAGGAACAACGTCCCGCCGTCCGCCGCCTCGAACCAGCCGGCCTTCGACGTCGTCGCCCCCGTGAAGGCGCCCTTCTCGTGGCCGAACAGCTCGCTCTCCACCAGCGACTCCGACCAGGCGCCGCAGTTCACCGCCACGAAGGGCCGGCCGCGGCGGTGGCTCAGCGCATGGATGTGCCGGGCTACCAGCTCCTTCCCCGTGCCGGTCTCCCCGGTCACGAGCAGGGTCGCGTCGCTCGGCGAGAGCTGCCGGATCCGGTCGAGGATGGCCTGCGACCGGGGATCCTCGAAGACCAGCGCCTTCGCACGAAGGGAAAGGGCCAGGGCGCCGGGGTTGGGAAGCGTCAGCAGCGGCATCGTCATCGGGCTTCACTCACCATGATAGCAGATGGTTCGTCCATTATAACGGATGGACGTGCCGCGCGCCAGGGGGGATCCTAGGGCCCGCCCTGAGCGGAGCGAGCGGCCTCGTGCGCCCTGGCGGGCGCGGCCGCCGCCCGCCTCACGACGCCAGGAGGTGGCCGCGGACCTCGTCGGTCAGGTCCTTGAGCTCCTGATCGGTGCGGGACCTCGGGTGCGGCACGTTCACGGGGATGACGCGCTTGATCCTCCCGGGGCGCGGCTCGAGCACCACCACCCGGTCGCCCAGGAACACGGCCTCCTCGACGTCGTGGGTCACGAGGACCATCGTGATCCCCTCCTTCTGCCAGATGCGCTGGAGCTCCTGCTGCAGCTTGGCGCGGGTCAGCGCGTCGAGCGCGCCGAACGGCTCGTCGAGGAGCAGGATGCCGGGCCGGTTGACCAGCCCGCGCGCGATCGCCGCCCGCTGCGCCATGCCGCCGGAGAGCTGGTGCGGGTACGCCCGCTTGAAGCCGGACAACCCCACGAGATCGAGGTGCTCCTCGACCGTCTTCCTCCGCTCGGCCTCCGTCCACCTCGAGTTCTCGAGCCCGAGCGCGACGTTCTCCTCGATCGTGAGCCACGGGAACAGCCGGTGCTCCTGGAAGACGATGCCGCGATCCAGGCTCGTCCCCTCCACGCGCTTGCCGCCGACGAGGATCTCGCCCTCGTAGTCGCCGTCCAGCCCGATGACGAGCCGGAGGAGCGTCGACTTGCCGCAACCGCTCGTGCCCACGACGCTGACGAACTCGCCAGGCTGGATGGTCAGCCCGATCCCCTGGAGCACCTGCAGGGACTCGTCCTTGACCACGTACTTCTTGCTCACATCGCGAATGGTGATGACTCCGGGCGCGCTCATGACTTCCTCCTCGAGACCTTCAGACGCCGCGGACACGCCATCGGAGCAGGCGGTTTTCCGCGGCCGTAGCCAGCACGTTCAGGCCGAAACCGACCAGGCCGGACACGATCAGCCCGACCAGCACGACATCCATGGCGAACTGCTCGCGCCCCTCGACCATGAGGCTGCCGACGCCGGGCGCGGGCTCGAGCAGGTACTCGGCGCCGAGGGTCCCGAGCCACGCGTAGATGAGCGCCTGGTGGACGCCCGCGAAGAGCGACGGCGTGGCGGACGGCAGGATGACCTTGCGCAGGACCTGCCACCGCGTGAAGCGGAGCACGCGCGCCACCTCGAGGTGCTCGACGCTGACGCTCCGGACGCCCTCGTAGGTGTTCACGACGACGGGGTAGAAGGCCGAGAGCGCGATGAACGCGACCTTCGCCGGCTCGCCCACCCCGAGCCACACGGACATGAGCGGGATCCACGCGAACAGCGCGACCTGCTTCGCGGCGTGGAAGCTCGGCGAGAAGAGCCTGTCGGCGACGCGCGAGACGGCGAGCAGGCCGCCGACCAGGATCCCGGCGAAGGTCCCGAGCGAGACCCCGAGGAGGTTCCTGGTCAGGCTGGCCTCGAGGTGCTTCCAGAGATCCCCGCTGGCGCTCTGGGCCTTCGCCGTCTCCCAGACCGCGAGCGGCGGGACCAGGATGTGGGTGTTGGCGAGCTCGTAACGGCAGGCCACGACCCAGGCGACGAAGAGGAAGACGGGCAGGACCAGGCCGCGCCGGAGCCGCGGCGCCGAAAGAGCATGGGTGAGAGCGCTCATCGTTCGATCCCTCGCAAGGTGTCAGAGGCTGACGCGCCGCCAGCGCAGCAGGCGGGCCTCGATGGTCTCGATCCCCTTGTCGAGCGCGAGCCCGAGGATCCCCACGACGAGGATCGCCGCGAGCACGACGTCGAGCTGGAAGAGCTGGCGCCCCCACACGATCAGGAACCCGACGCCCTCGGAGGACGCCAGGAGCTCGACGGTCACGAGCGACAGCCACGCTTGCGTGAGGCCGTACCGGATGCCCACGGCGATCGAGGGGACCGCGGCGGGGAGCACGACCTTCCGGAGCATCGCCGCGTGGCTGAGCCGGAAGACCCGGGCGACCTCGATGTACGTCCTCGGGACGCCCCTGATGCCCTGGAGCGTGTTCAGCGCGACGGGCACGAGGCTGGCCGAGGCGATGATGATCAGCTTGAGCGACTCGCCGATGCCGACCAGCATCATGAGCAGGGGGAGCCACCCGAGCACGGGGACCTGCGCGACCGCCCTGAAGAGCGGGTGGAGGTAGTCCTCGATCCGCCGCGACAGGCCCATGGCGACGCCGAGCACGAGCCCGGCGGCGCCGCCGACGGCGAACCCGCCGAACACGCGACCCAGGCTGATGGCGATGTTCGTGTGCAGGTCTCCCGAGCTCGCGAGCTCCGTCAACGTCTGGAAGACGAGCCCCGGCGCGGGCAGGATCTGCGGGGGGACCAGCTCGCGCTCCGCGGCGACGCGCCACGCGAGAAAGAGCGCCGCCGGGAAGAGGAGCCCCACGGCGATGTTGCCCACCCGCCGCGGGAGGAGCCGCGCGGCGCCCCCCGCGGGCAGCGCCGGCACCGGCGCGACGAGCTGGTAGGCGGCGGCCTCGGCCTGGCTTTCGTGAATCGATTGCTGCGTCATGTCGTGTACCTCTCTCGGGCCGTGGTCATCTGCCCGGGCGTTTGACCTTCCCGTTCGCGTCGAACTCTGGCCAGTAGCCCTCCAGGTTCAGCTCCTTGAGCACCGCGTTCAGGTGTCGGAGGTCGATCCACGAGTCGACGTCGAACGTGTTCCTGATGAGGCCGAACCGCTTGGCGTCGGCGACGGCCGCCTTGTAGCGGGAGATCAGGTACTCATCGAACAGCGGGCTCGAGCGCACCTTGAGCGAGTCGCCCGCCGCGTCGGCCTTGTAGTTCGAGTACGGGACCCCCGACTTGGACCAGAGCTGGTAGACGGGCGCCGGGTTGGCCTCGTTCTCCGCGATCCAGTGGGCGGCCTGCACGACGACCTTCACGACGCGCCTGGTCACGTCCGGGTACTTGTTCGCGAAGTCCTCGGTGACGATGAGGTGGGCGTGCCGCAGGTAGGCCGGCGAGTCGTTCTTGGTCGTGTACACGATCTTGGCGACGCCCTGGTCCTGGAGCGCGAGCAGGTCGGACCCGCCGAACGCCGCGTCGACGTCCTTGGTGGCCAGCGCCGCCTTGGCGGTCGCGCTGTCCATGTTGAGGACCCGGAGGTCGCGCTCCGACAGCCCGCTCCCCGCGAGGATCTTGTTGACCGCGAGCTGGAGGTTCGTGCCCTTGAAGAGGGCGACCTTCTTCCCCTTGAGGTCGGCGAGCGACGCGATCGACGAGTCGGTCGGGACGGCCAGGTACGTGTGCTGGCGCGTCGACACCCCCGCGAGGAGCTTCGTCTTGAGCCCCCCTGCCCTCCCGATGCTCGACGGCAGATCCCCCTGGAGCGCGAAGTCGAGGAGGCCGTTCGCGTACGCCTCGTTGACGGCGGGGCCGGCGCCCTTGAAGAAGGACCACGTGATCTTGATGTTGTCCTTCTTGAACTCCTCCTCGAGGAGCCCCCGCGCGTGCACCACGCTGAGGCTGCTGCCGCCGACGAAGGGGCGGTTGCCGATGCCCACGCCGGCGAACGCGATACGGATGACCGACGGCGCGTCCGCCCTGGCCGCGTGCGACGAGAACGTGAGGAGCGCCGCGATCAAGATCTGCAGGATGATTGCTGCCCGTTTCATGAGTTTCCTCTCTGGAGCCGCCATGGCTCGTCGATCGAAGCCTTCTAGAAACCGCCCTGGAGCTGCGCGAGGAGCTCGTGCTGCGCTCCCTCGGTGTTCGTGCGGTCGTCCCTGCGGTTGAAATTGAGCTGGAACTTTGTCGTCTCGGCGAAGAAGAGATTGAAGCCGAGCGTGTACACGTCGACCCGGTTCTCGAGCACCTCGGTGCTCGGATCGAAGAGGTCGATGCGCAGGAACGGCTGGTAGGTCTTCGGCCACCAGTCGTCGTAGCGGCCCTGGTTCCGGTAGCCCCGCAGGAACTGCTCGCCCCAGTTGTAGAAGAAGGTCGCGACGTGCGACAGGCTCGTGAGCCTGGTCTTCCGCGGATCGTCCGGCGTCGTCCCGAGCGTGGCGTCGTCCTGGCCGTAGATGAACTCGTAGGTGACGCCGATCGGATAGTGGTTGTAATAGATGTCGGCGCCGTACCGGCGCTTGACGCCCTTGCCGGACAGCGTCTTCTTCTCGTCCTTGAGGAAGGTGTTCTGCCAGCCGAAGTACACGCTCCCGCCCAGCGTGATCTGCCGCAGGAGAGAGTTGTAATCGCTTGGCACCGTGAACGCGAGGCGCCCGAGGAGGTCCTTCTCGCTGTTGTCGTCGGGCGTGTTCGGGCCGCTCCCGTTGGTGATGCCCACCGCGTAGGCGAGGAGGGCCGCCCGGTAGTTGTAGCCGTAATCCACCTGCGGCAGGATGTCGCCCCTCACGATGAGCCCGAGATCGCGCCGGTTCAACCCGAGCTTCGTGGTGAACTGCGCGTTGGTGATCACCGGCTTGAGCTCCTCGCTCGCCGGGACCTCCAGGCCGAACGGCAGGAGCTGCTGTCCGAGGGTGACTTGCAGGACCCAGTCCTCGGGGCCGAGCGTGGGGAGGATCGAGTACGAGAGCTGCGCGTCGAGCAGGTTGAGGAAGCTGTTGTTGCTCGCCTGCTGCGGCGAGGCGCCGAAGCGCACCGAGTAGATCAGGTTGCGCCCTTCCTCGTAGTCCTTGTAGAGGATCCCGTTGAACGACAGGATCGCCGCGCCCGTGTCGAACGTCACCTTGCGGTCGTTGGAGGTCGCCGTGTTGACGGGCTGCTCCGACCAGCCGATGCGCGCCTGGACGACGCCGCCGATGAGGAGCGAGCGGGTGGAGAGGGCGGTGTGGAGGTCGCGCTCGCGCTGCCACTGGAACTTGAAGTTCTCCAGGTCGGAGCGCAGCCCTTGCAGGTCGTCCTGGGTGGCGACGTTGGGGTCCGGCTCGACGAAGGCCTCCGCGGTCGCGTCCCCCGCGGGCGACGTGACGGGAGACGGCACGCCCGGGGCCGCGCCGGGGACGTCCGGTCCGGCGACCGCGGCGCCTGGCGTGGTCGCCGGGGCTGCGGCAGCGCCGCCGGGCGCCGGGGCCGCGCCGCCGGGCGCCGGGGCTGCGGCTGCGCCGCCGGGCGCGGGGGCCGCGCCGCCGGGCGCCTGCGCGGGGCGCTCCCCTTGGGCTCGGCCCGGCGGGGTCTGAGCGCTCGCCTGGGTCACACAAAGAGCGACGGTGGTCGCAAGGATCGTGGAGACAGCTGTTCTTGAACGGTCAAGCAGACGCATGAATTGGGTCCAGAGGGGGCTCGTAGAGTCACAATCACCGCCGCGCGGGGCCGCTTCAAAAGCCCCGCGCGGCGCCTATCCGTCAGGCCGCCTTGCTCTTCGGCAGCTTCTGCTCGACGGCGGTCCCCGCGAAGAAACCGGGGTTCTTGCCGGCGAAGAAGTTGTAAGGATGGGTGAAGACGAGGTCGCGGAAGTTCGCCTCGGTGAGCGCCCCCCGCTCGACCAGGCTCCAGGTGTCCGCGAGGACCTCGGTGAGATCCGGGACGTCCCAGTGTCCGCTGTCCGACGCCCAGAAGGCGTTGAGCTGCACGCCGAGCGGATTCACCTTCGTGTTGAACGCGTACGCCACGGTCGGGTCGTCCGCCTCCGAGCCGAAGTAGAAATTCGGCACGAAGCGATCGCGGATGTCCTCGATGCGCTCGATGCCGGCCGCCGCGAAATCGTCCAGCGCCGCGGGGTCCTGCGGCTGGCGGCGCGAGTTGTTCGACACGCCGAGCGCCCCCCCGAGGACGGCGTTGATGTCGCCGAGCCGCTCCTCGACCTCCTTGCCCCCGTACTGCTGGTAGAGCGCGTAGAGGAGCTTCGCGTCGATGAGGTCGGGGTTGTAGTTCTGGACGGCCTTGCCGCTCCGCTTCTCCCAGTGGCCGACGAGGTCGGCGAAGAGGGTCGCGCCCCACGCCGCCCCGCCCTCGAGGAAGCCGACGCGGAGGTCGGGAAACCGCCGGGTGACGCCGCTGAAGAACAGCGACTTCGCGAGCGCCTCGGAGGCGGAGGCGAAGTGGCCGATGTGGTTGTACATGTAATTCGACACCGAGCTGCGGCTCGTCCACCCCATCCCCGCCGAGTGGGTCGTGAGCACGGTCCGGAGCTCGACCGCCTTGGCCCAGAACGGGTCGTAGTTGTATTCGCTGTCCACGCCGAAGGTATCGAGCCAGCTCGCATGCCTCGCGACGTCCGGGTGGTGCCGGGACGGGTACTTCTCGGCGACCGCCCGGACGGGCCGGCGGAGGTTGCCCGGGATGAGCGCGACCTTGAGGCCGAGCTGGTTCACGGCGAACTCGAGCTCCTCGATGCCCTCCTCGGGGGTGTGCAGCGGGATGGCGGCGACCGGCGTGAGGCGGTCGGCGTACGGCCGGTAGGCGTCGGCGTGGTACGCGTTCACGGCGCGGATCAGCACGCGGCGCAGATCCTCCTTGCCGACGTGGGTGGCGAACGTGGAGACGTTCGGGAACAGGACGGCGTAGTCCGTCCCCGACTCGCCGAGCCGCTCGTGCAGCAGCCTGGGCAGCGACACCGTGCCGAGGTCGAGGGTGTTCTTGGTCGGCAGCGCCCACCACGGCGGGCGGACCGCGCGCTGCGCGGCGCGCTGCTCGGGCGTGAGCTCGTACCACTCGTTGCTCAGGTAGCCGAAGCCCCGGTTGATCGCCTGGCGGAACTCGTCGACGTACTTCGCGCTGCCGTACTTCGCGATGTAGTCCTCGAGGATCGGGGCGAACTCGATCGTGTGCAGATCGGTGTCGATGACCGGGTAGTCCAGCTTGTCGCGCACCGCCCGCGAGCGAGAGGACTTCTTGCCGTCTTTCAGCGAGAGGTGAGAGGATGTGACGCTCATGATGAGTTCTCCATGTGCGGCTGCGCGGCCACCAGCGACGCTGGTCCTCCGCGAGCCGTGCTCATGAGGCGGCGCGCGCAGGCCAGGCGCGACCGCCTCTGTCCTGCGAACGTGAGAGGCCTTCGAGCTAGAGCGCCGCGACCGCGGCGCTCGGACAGCGCGAGGTGATCCATCGCGCGAGGTGGCCGGAGGTCCGGCGGAGCGCCCGGCGCGGGGAGCGCCCGGGGAGCGACGCAGGCCGCCCGCACACCCCCGTGCCCCCCGCCGCGACGCGAGACCACACGACGACCGGCGCGCCCGCGGGAACGCTCTTCATGATCGTGCTGGTGGGGACGGGTGAAATCGCGGCGAGCGCGATCACAGGGTGTTTCATGGCTGCCTTGAGGTGCGCTGTCCCCCTGACGCGTTGCACCACGCGCGCCAAGCCTTCGCCGCGACCTGCAGAGCAGGCCGGGCGAACGCTTCGCAGGTGCGCTCCGCGCCGCGGCCGCGCCCGCTCTTTCCAGAGCCGTCCCGGGGGAGAGAGGGAGAGGTCCAGAAGACCAGACACCTCCCGGTGGCGAAGGAAGCTCAGCGGAGCGCAGCTGGCGCCGCGCACCTCGTCAGGGGAACCAATCGACGAACGTTGCTCCCCGGACGTCAGAGCATGCAGCGTGCCAGGCTTATGTCCGCCCCAAAAGACACAAATCCGCTATACCGGACGCCCCCCTGCTGCCCTTGCAGCAGGCGCTTGCTGCGGGGGTGCTGCTCCAGCAGCAGGCGACAGGCTGCCGGTGGGGTTCGTGCTCCGGCCGTTCGTCCTCGCTCCGCGACGACGACAGGCCCCCTGGGGTGTGGCCGCCCAGCTCCGGCACTCCCCAGCGACGACCTCGCCCAGCGATGCCCCTAGAACACCGATCGCGTTGATCGAGCGAGAAATAAAACGCCAAGGACGCCAAGATATTATCTTCTTCTTGGCGTTCTTGGCGTTCTTGGCGCCTTGGCGTTTCGAACTTCTGCTCGTTTCAGGCTGGTTCGACCCGTTTGCCTCTTCTAGAGGTTGACCTTGTAGTTCAGCTTGACCTCGTCGCCGTGCATCCCGCGAAAGCCCCAGTCGTGCGGCGGCGACTCCGAGATGCAGATCTCGATGTCCTGGTGGTCGATGCCCACCTCGTCCCGGATCCGGTCGAACAGGAGCCGCACGAGCTTCTTCTTCGTCTCCACGCTGCGCCCTGTCATCATCGATATCTCGATGATGGTGTACGCGTCCGTGCGCCCGCCCGGCGCCAGCATGTCCTCCCGCTCCATGGGGAAGAAGCGGTGCGCCCGCTTGTCCGCCGGAAGCTGCAGCGCTTCCATGACGCAGGCGTGGATCACCTTGGACAGCGTCTCCTTGACCGGATTGAGCTTCTCCTTGATTCCGTAGACCTTCACTTGAGACATCGAGGCTCTCCTGGATACGCGCGCGGCTCGAGGCGCTACTGACCGAGCAGGACGATCGCGATGGACAGGTTCGCGTGGCGGTTCTTCCCTCGCACGAAGCACCCCTGCTCACCGAACGTGAACTGCCCGAGGAACGGAATCGGCCCCAGCGCCGCGGCCACGCCCTGGACCACGCGGTCGAGGTCCTCGCGCACGGCGAGCATGCACCCCGCACAGAAGATCACCAGCGCGCCCTGGGGCTGGAACGAGGGCCGCGCCGCCTCCAGCGCGGCGCCCGCCAGCGACTGGACGCGGCCGAGCAGGCTCTCCCGGGATCCGGTCATGAGCACGAGCTCGTCCCCCTCGTTGATGTGCACGCCGAAGGTGAGGGCGTTGTCCTTGTCCACCGCGTTCGGATGGATGAGCAGGTACTGCGGGACCTTGCCGGACCAGCCCGAGGGCCGGCCGAGGGGGCACCACGCGCTCGGCCCCCCGATGTCCCCGCCGCCGAGCTGGGCGGAGAACCTCCCGCCGGTCCAGCGGTTGTAGACCTCCGCGGCAGGGAGCCCGTCGATCTCGGCCACGCGCCGCCCCTCCGAGCGGGTGACCCAGCCCCGGTGTTCGGTGGGCGTGTACCCGGAGCTGAACGCCCAGGAGACCTCCCCCGACGGAAACAGGGCGGAGAGCAGCACGGCGTCGCGGTGCGCCTGCCCGCGCTCGAGCTGCGACGACACCCCTTCGAGGGAGTTCGCCGCGGAGGAGCCGCCGAAGACGGGCACGTCGGGCCCGACCGCGTCCTCGATCCCGAGCAGGATCTGCTCCTCGACGCCGACGGGCGCGGCCAGCCAGAACAGCCGCGGCGCCTCGCCGGCGCGCCCGGCGTCCTCGATCGCCTGGCGCGCCGCGCGGGCCGCGGCGGCCCGCGGCGACTCGCCGATCGGCTCCGCCGCCGCGCCGTAGGCGCCCTGCGCGTCCGCGATCCCGAGCAGGGCCAGGCCCGGGCCCGCCCCGCCGTGCACCCCGGCGGAGGTCATCACCGCGAGGCACGAGCTCGATCCGTGGACACGCACGGACGCCGGGAGCGCCGCGGTGGCGCGCGCGAGCTCGCCGAGATCATACCCTTCCGTGTAGCTCAGGAAGAGATGCTCGGGCTCTCTGCCGAGGCTCGCCCGCAGCGCGGACATGGCCTCATCGAGCGCGGCGCCCGCCTCGCCCGCCGTGGAGGACGCGGTGGCGATCCGCCGCTTCCCCTCCGCGCCTTCCACGCCCACGCGGTCTGCCCGCGGGGCCTCCCGGGCCCCGGCGTGGTTGCTGCCCAGGGTGTTCACCTCGTCGTGGATCATCGGCCTCTTGACCTCCTGTTATGCCCCCGGTCGGGTCGATCTCGCCCGATCCATATACACGAACCCGCGCCGGCCCCGTCCGGATTCGGCCGCACGCGAGGAGAACAACGATTCGGCTCGTGCAAAGTCCTCTGCGAGCCCGGCCGGATCCGACGAATCCCTCCGTGGAGGCCGTGCGCGACGTCCCCTATGTCCCCTCGTCGGCTCCGGCGGCCTCTCCTCAGGGCCGCCGCGCCGCAGGCTCCTTGTCGGCGCCTTCCTCGTCGTCGTCCGGATCCTCGACCCTCGGCCCCGGCAGCGCCTCGGACCCCTCCGCGGCCACCTCCTCGCGCTCCTCCTCGGAGAGCCCGGCGACCTCCGCCGGCGACGTGGTCTCCGCGGCGAGCGCCATCCGCTCGGCGAGGGGCCGCTCGGGGAGCTCCAGCAGCGGGCCGTCGCCGAGCTCGCCGATGAGGTTGAGGTACGCGTTCATCGCGTGGCAGACCGAGTCGGTGCGCACGTAGCGATCCCGGATGCTCCAGAACACGCCTCCGGCGGCCGCCTGCGGGTTCTTGACCACGAACGTGTTCTCCGGCCCGTAGGTGTATTGCAGGAGCAACCGGATGGCGGCGACCACGGTGTCCTTGTACTTGTCGCAGCCGTCGCGGCCCTTCTCGCGGCAGAAGTGGTACACCTCCGACAGCACCTCGGCGAGCCACCCGTTGCCGCTGCTCGACATCGCCCGCTTCCAGCGGCCGTAACGGTAGGCGTCCTCGGGCCGGCGCCACTGCCGCCGGACGAGATCGTCGGCGCAGCGGAACACGGTCTGCTCGAAGCGCGCGTCGCCGGTGGCCTTCGCGAAGTCGAGCAGCGACAGGACCGCCCACGAGCTCGAGATCGGGTTCGGCTTCCGGTAATCGTCGCCGAGATAACAGCCCTTCGTCGCGATCTTGCGGAGCAGGTGGTCCGCCGTCTGCCCCGCGGCGTCGAGGTACTTCTTGTTGTTCGTGGCCCGGTAGACGCGCGACAGCGCCGAGAGGACCTGCCCGGTGTAGAGCGTCGACTCCTTGCCCTGGACCTTCCAGGCGCCGCCCTCCTGCCCGCTGAGGGCCGAGCGCACGGTGCCGTCCGGACGCTGCATCGCCACCAGCCACTCGGCGGCCAGCACCGCGGACTCCAGGTACTTCTTGTCCTTCGTCAGGGCGTGGAGCTCGAGCAGGGTGAAGATCGATTTCGACGCGGTGCCGACGACCAGCCGGCGCTCGGGCCGCTTGCGCTCCAGATCGAACGCATAGAAGAAGCCGCCCGCCGTGCGGTCGCGCACGTCGCGGCTCTGCATGTTCATCATGAAGCCAGCCGCCTCGGTCGCCGCGCGGAGCAGGCGCTCGTCGGGCTTGTAAGCGTGCAGCTTCAGCAGCGTCAGCGCCGTGGACGCGGTGTAGATCGTGTGCAGCTCGGGCTCGAACCGATCGGCGGGAGCGTGGTAGTACTTGTGGACGCCCTTGTGCTGCGCGTCGATGACACGCATCAGGTAGCCCTTGCCGTCCTCGATGCGCCGCGCGAGCAGCGCCTTGTCGAGCCTACGCACCGGCACGAGGCCGTGGGTGAGCTCGAGGCCCTTCCCCTGGTGCTCGACCATCGCGTGATGGTGATCGGGCAGATCGACGACGAAGCGCGCGCCGGCGACCGCCGCGCGCTCGCCGCCTGCCGCCGCCACGGCGCGGCGCGTGGCGTCCTTCAGCGCGACGCAGAGCCCCGCGTCCGACGCCTCGCCGCGGGCGATCTGCTTGCCGTCCTGATAGGCCCACACGACGGCGCGGAACGGGCGTTTGGACGACAGGGACAGATCACATGTCACCTTGTCCGGGCCCGCGGCCACCTGGCGGACAAAGGAGATGACGCGGTCGCGGAAAGCGCCATTGTCGAGCTCGGCGCCGGCGCCGCTGCCCTCTAGGAGCACGATCGCCGGGTCGGGCACCCGGGGCAGGTTCGCCGCGATCTGGGCGGCGAAGCGGCCGTCGTTGTCGTCCGGCGGCGCGGCGCCCTTCCGGCCGTCCGGTGCCCTGGGTTTCGCGGCCTCCGCGGCGGCGGTCGACGCGGCCGGCTTGCTGGCCGCGGCGTCCTCGCCGGGTTTCGAGCGCTCGCACCCGATCGTGAGCGCCGAGGACACGGCGGCCAGCGCCGCCAGGGTTGCGAGGGTGAAAGCGCGTGCAGACGGCATGAACGGGTCCCCGGAATCCGCGCTTCGACGGGTATCAGCAACCCCGAGGCCCTGCAAGGCCGATCGGGGCACGCGAGATCCCGGGGTGAGGAGCACGCGCGACCGCGCCGCCGCACAGCCATGGATCACATCGGCGCCGCGTGTATGCGCGGCGTGCCTGTCCCGCGTACAACACACATGGGACAACCGCGCGGCGGCGCCATCCGCGAATGGCCATAACTGAGGTTTCTCTCTTGCGCCACGAGCCTCGCACGGGTGAGATAAATCCGGTTCGCTCTCTTATCGTGCCGAGGCGAGAGGAGCCGGAGGTGGCATGAGATCCTTGTTGGTGGGACGCAGCGCGGCATTGTCGTGTTGGCTCGGGGCGGCGCTCCTCGTAATCGGTCCGGGGTGCACATTCGGGGCGGATTCCCCGGAGGACACGACCGAGAACGCCGAGGACCTCCGCGGGTCGACGTCGTTCGTGTCGGCGGACGACTTTCCTCAGGTGTTCTACGGCGAAGAGGAGGAGGAGGAGGAAGAAGAGGAGGAGGAAGAGGAAGAGGAGGAGGAGCGCGAGCTCGAGGAGGGCGACATCTACCGGGTGCTCGGGGACGGGCACCTCCTGAACCTCAACGGATACCGAGGCCTTCAGGTCATCGACATCCACGACCCGGAGAATCCGACGATGGTCGGCCAGATGCCGGTCGCGGGGACGCCGGTCGAGATGTACGTGGACGGCGACCGCGCGCTCGTGCTGATGAACGACTGGATCGGATTCCGGGCCACGCCCGGCAACCTCGCCGTGGAGCGCCGCTCGGGCGGGGCGGTCCTCCTCGTCGACATCTCCAACCGGAACGCGCCCGAGCTCCTGTCGCAGGTCGAGGTCCCCGGGTACATCGCGACGAGCCGCTACGCGAACGGCGCGACCCAGGACGCCCTTTACGTGGCCGCCACGAACTGGGGCTGGTTCGAGACCACAAACGGCTCGGAGTGGCTCAACCAGGCCGTCGTCAAGAGCTTCGACGTGACCGGCGGCGCGCTCGTCGCGCGCAGCCAGCTCGATCTCGGCGGCTACGTGACGGGCATCCACGCGGAGGGCGATGTCCTGCTCGTGGCGCGCGGCCCCGCGGATTGGAACGAGGAGAACAGCAAGGTGTCGCTCGTCGACATCTCGCGCGCCGACGGCGCCATGACGCTGCGGGACACCGCCGCCGTCGACGGCTACGTGCACTCGCAGTTCCACATGGATTTCCGCGACGACATGCTGCGCGTCTTCTCGGGCCCGCAGTGGGGCGGCGGCTCGAGCCACCTGCAGACGTGGGACGCCTCCGACCCCGACCACCTCGCGCCGCTCGACCGGGAGGACTTCGGCGAGGGCCAGGCCCTCTACGGCGCGGTCTTCCTCGACGACCGGGCGTTCGCGGTCACCTACCGGCAGGTGGACCCCTTCCACGCGTTCTCGATCGATCCCGACGGCAACGTGGAGGAGAAGAGCGAGTTCATCGTCTCCGGCTGGAACGACTTCCTCCGCCCGGTGCTGGGCGCGACGCGCCTCATCGGGATCGGGGTCAACGACGAGGGCGGCGGGCGCCGGCTCGCGGCCAGCCTGTACGACATCACCGACCTGACCAACCCGAGCCCGATGATCACGCGCGCCGAGGTGGCCGGGACCGCGGGCGGATGGAACTGGTCGGAGGCCAGCTGGGACCACCGCGCGTTCACGGTGCTCGACCGCGCCGTGAACGTGACGGCGCCGACGGGCGAGACCGAGACGGGCCTCGTGCTCCTGCCGTTCTCCGGCTGGAACCTGGAGAGCGGCCAGTGGAAGTTCGAGTCCGCCGTGCAGATCTTCACGTTCTCCGGCGCGACCCTGACCCGCCGCGGGGTGATGAAGCACGGCTCCGAGGTGCGTCGCTCGTTCCGCGCCGGCCCGAACACCGCGGCGAACGTGTCCGAGACCGAGCTCAGCCTCTACGACCAGCGCGACCTCGACCACCCGGCGCAGCTCGGCACGCTGCACCTCGCGCCCCCCTACACCAGGGTCCTCGGGTATGGCGATTACCGCGTGCGCGTCCGGGACACCGAACAGGAGTACTGGGCGCGGGAGCCGGGCCAGATGGCCACGGCGGAGGTCATCGCCGCGACGGACGCCGCCGACGTCGCGGCGCCGGTGGCGAGCTTCCCGGTCTCGTCCAACGCCGGCTACTACAAGGTCGGCGACGACCTGCTCGCGGTCGTGGCCTCCCGGTACGTGGACTGGCCGACGTACGAGACCACGGTCAGCGTGTTCGACCTCTCGGACCCGGCGCGGCCGCGGGCGGCGGGGCAGATCGTCACGACCGCGCTGCCGTCGAACGACTACTATTACTATTCTTACTCCGGGCCGACGACGATCTATGCCACGAACGGCTCGCTCAGCTTCGTGCGCAACAAAACGGCCTGGAGCGGCGTGGGGCTGGCACACCAGTGCGATTCCTACATCACGTACACCCGCGGCGATTCCTCCTGTTACGGAGTCGACGATTGCACGTACTACACGGGGCAGCGCACCTGCCAGTCGATCGACGGCGGGCCGGAGTACTGCATGGGAGGGTTCGCCGCGTGCACCACGCGGCTCGGCTCCGAGGACACCTGCACGTCGATCCTCGATGACGCCGCGCTCGAGGAAGGGCTGGTCGAGACGTATTGCTACGACGCCGACGGGCACCGCCTGCTCCGGCAGATGGACATTCACGTCGTCGACCTCTCGGACCCGGATCACCCCACCGTGGTCCCCCCGCTCTCGCTCCCGGCCGACGAGGACGCCGTGCGCGCGCTGGCGCACGAGGGCGACCTCTACGTCACGGTCAAGCAGCCGGCCACGGTGCCTGGCGACCCGCGCCCGCACGCGCGCTACTTCGTCCGGCGCGTCGACCTGTCCAGCCCGGCCGCGCCCGTCCTCGGCCCCGCGATCAACGTTCCCGGCGAGGCCCTCGCGCTGAAGGGCTCCAAGCTGTTCACGCGCGACCGGCAGTGGGGGAGCCACTTCATGGAGCCGGCGGTCGCGAGGTCCACGCTGCACCGCGGGCTCGCGCACCTGAACAACTACGAGGAGCTCACCGGAAAGGTCGTCGCCGACACGGTCGTCGTCGACCAGCAGCAGCGGCTGCTCATGACCTACTCCGAGCGGTCTTTGCGGGCCTACTGGTATTACAGCGAGGGCCTCGGACACCGGCTCGCGATCCTCGGGGCCGAGCACGCGGGCGTCTCGAGCGGGTTCGACGTGCTCTCGGAGAGCCGCATCGAGAGCTGGATGTCGTTGCTGCCCTACACCGCCGAGCGCCGCGCGTTCTTCTCGGGGTACGGCGGCACGCTGATGGTCGACTACGACGACCCGCGCCGGCCGGTGGCCCAGGCCTTCTTCACGGGCGCGTGGCACAGCGACGTGCTCGTCGACCGCGCGCGCGACGAGGTCGTGGTCGCCGCGGGCCGGTACGGCATCCACCAGCTCGACCTCGACGTCTCGAACCTCCTGCCCGGCGAGTAATCCACGCGCGCCGCGCGCTCCGGTCGACCCCGGCGGCGCGCGGCCGGCGCTGCACGCGCCGCGCCGCGCGCTATCCTGCCGGCATGGGACCCGCGCAGATCAAGGGCAGGAACGTGGACATCAAGATGTGGACCCGGCCGGAGGAGGTCGAGCCGGTCGCGCTGGAGCAGCTGCGCAACATCAGCGCGCTGCCCTGGGTGTTCCACCACGTCGCCGCGATGCCCGACGTCCACTTCGGCAAGGGCGCGACCGTGGGCTCGGTCATCGCGATGCGCGGCGCGGTCTCGCCGGCCGCCGTCGGCGTGGACATCGGCTGCGGCATGGGCGCGCTCCGCACGAACCTCACCGCGTCCGACCTGCCGGACGACCTGAAGCGCATCCGGAGCGACATCGAGCGGGCCATCCCCGTCGGGTTCGCCTCCCACGACGCGCCCCCGAAGCGGTTCGTGGACCTGCCGCTCTGGGAGGAGTTCAAGAGCCTGACCCCGAAGGTGCAGGGGCTCTTCACGAAGGCGCGCTGTCAGCTCGGCACGCTCGGCGGCGGCAACCACTTCATCGAGCTCTGCCTCGACACGGAGGGCCGCGTGTGGCTGATGCTCCACTCCGGCTCTCGCAACATCGGCAAGGAGCTCGCCGAGATCCACATCGCCACGGCGAAGAAGCTCGCCCACAACCGCGATCTGCCCGATCGCGACCTCGCGGTGTTCCTCGCGGGCACGCCGGAGATGAAGGCCTACCGGCACGACCTCTTCTGGGCGCAGCGGTACGCGCGCGCGAACCGCGAGGCCATGTTCCACCTCGCCGAGGGCGCCCTGCGGCGGCATTTCCCCGACCTCGAGATCCAGGAAGCCATCACTTGCCACCACAACTACGTGGCCGAGGAGGTGCATTTCGGCGAGGAGGTGCTCGTGACCCGCAAGGGCGCGATCCGCGCCGGCAAGGGCGAGCTCGGCATCATCCCCGGCTCCATGGGCACGCGCTCCTACATCGTGCGGGGGCTCGGCAACCCCGAGGCGTTCGAGAGCGCGTCGCACGGCGCAGGGCGCAAGATGAGCCGCGGCGAGGCGAAGCGGCGCTTCACCGTCAAGGACCTGGCCGCGCAGACGGCCGGCGTCGAGTGCCGCAAGGACGGCGGCGTCCTCGACGAGATCCCCTCCGCCTACAAACCGATCGAGCGCGTCATGGAGGACCAGCGCGACCTCGTCGAGGTCGTCGCCGAGCTGCGGCAGGTGATGTGCGTGAAGGGGTGAGCGCCCGCCGCGCCGCCGCGCGCTTCCGCGGCGCGCGCGGGGTCGCGCGTGCCATTTCGATGGCGCGGACCGGTTCGGGTCCCTTCCCGCCCCGCTCTCGGCTACCATCGCGCTGCGGCCGCGACGCGCGCCACGGCGGGGCGCGCCGCTGCGTGGAGACGCCATGAAGCCGGACTGGATCGATCTCGGCCCCCTCTCCGAATTCCCCGCGGAGACGCCCGTGCTGCGCAAGGACGGCGAGGGCCGGCGCTTCGCCTGCGTCCTCCGGGGCGGCGAGGTCCACGCGCTCGACGACCGGTGCCCCCACCAGGGTTATCCGCTCTCGCAGGGGGCGCTGCGCGGCGGCGTGCTGACGTGCGCCTGGCACAACTGGAAGTTCGACGTCGCCTCGGGCGCCTGCACGTTCGGCGGCGAGCCGGTGCGGCGCTACGCCACGCGGGTCGACGGGGGGCGCGTGCTGCTCAACCGAGCCGTCGACACCGCGGGCGAGGTGCGGCGCCTCGTCGCCGGCCTGCGCGAGGCCGTCCTGCGCGACGATCCGGCGCGCGCCCTGCGCGAGGGCCTCCGGCTCGGCGCGCTCGGGCTGCACCGGGAGGAGACCGGCCTCGGCAGCCTCCACCTCGCCTTCGAGGTGCTCGCCCGGGACGGGGCGGAGCGCGCCGAGCACGGCTTCGACCACGGCCTCGCGCTGCTCGCCGATCTCTGCTCCTGGATCGAGCGCGGCTGGATCCCGCCCGAGGAGGCCTTCGTGGTCGCCGCCCACGCGGTCGGCGAGGCGTCGGCGCGGCTCGGCCCGCGCGGCAAGGGCGCCGGCAAGGCCGGGGCGCGCTCGCCGCTCGCGCGCCTCGCCGACTTCGAGCACGACGACCCCGTGAAGGTGAGCGAGGCGCTCGCGGCGGAGCGGCGCGACGAGGCCGAGGCGCGGATGCGCGAGCTCGTCGAGGTCCGCGGCCCCGCCGGCGCGCGCCGGGCCCTCCTGCCCTTCCTCACGCAGCACCTCTACGACTACGGCCACGGCGCAATTTTCCTCTCGAAGGCGATCGAGCTGGCCGGGCGGTTCCCCGCCGCCGCCGAGGAGGTCCTCGCGGCCTCCACGGTGCAGCTCGCGTGGGCCACCGCCGACACGGGCCTGCCCCCCTTCGCCGCCACACGCGCCGCGCTCGCGCGCCTCGCCGCGCTGCCCTTGCCGGGGCCCCGGGACGCGGCGGGCTCGAGCGGCGCGGCGCCGGCGCCGGCGCCGCTCGACCCGGCGGAGCGTGCCGCCTTCGAGGCGGAGGTGCTCGCGGGCGAGCGCCCGGCCGCCGAGGCGGCGGTCGGCTGGCTCGAGCGCGGCGCCCCCCCGCTCGCGCTGCTCGGGGCCGTCGGCCACGCCGCGGCCATCCGCCTTGCGCGCTTCGACGCGGCCTGGGAGCAGCGCCTCGACGCCGAGGTCAGCGTGCTCGACGTCACCCACGCGGTCACCTTCGCGGAGGCCGCGGCCGCGCTCGCCCGCGAGGCGCTCCCGCGCGAGGCCGCGCAGCTCGCCGTGCTCGCGGCCGCCTTCGTCGGCAGGCTGCGCGACGCGGACGCCGCCGCGCCGCCCGCGCCGCCCACGCCAGCCGCGCGCCCCTCCGGCGCGCTGCTCCAGGCGGTCGAGGCGCGCGACGTCGGCGGGGCGCTCGCGATCGCGCGCGAGCTCGACGCCGCGGGCCGCCTCCGCGCGTATGCCGATCTCGCCCCCTTCGCCGCCTTCGACGCCGCCGTGAGGCCGATCTTCACGGCGCACGCCGTGAAGACGCTCGAGGCGCTCCAGCGCCTCGAGTCGGCCGATCCGCAGCCGGACGGCGCCTACCTGGAGGCGCTGCTCACCTACCTCGCGCCGGCGCGGCGGGAGCTCCACGTGCGGCGGATCGCGGCGGTGGCGAAGAAGTTCATGCGCGACGGGCGGCCCCCCGAGGGGCTCTATTGAGCCGCAGCTCCCCCCCGGACGACCGACGGCCGCCCCCGGCGGCGGGAGCGCGCCGGCGCGAGCGCGCGTGGCGATGGGCCGCGCGCCCCCCGCGCCCCGCGCGGCACGCGCGGCACGCGCGGCACGCGACTGACCGCCGCGCCGGGTCCCTCGGATTGGCCACAGGAGGATCCTTCATGCTACGGACGCGCCATGCGGCTTGAGCCAGGGTACCACGTCGCGCCGCACCTCAGGCTCGTGAGCCTCCTCCGGATGGGGGGCATCGGGAGCATCTGGACGGCACACCACCGCGAGCTCGGCAAGGAGGTCGCCGTCAAGTTCATCTCTGCCTCGCTCGCGACGGATCCGACCGCCGTGGCCCGGTTTCACCGGGAGGGAGCCCTCATGGCGAAGATCAAGAGCCCTCACGTCGCCGAGGTGTACGAGCACGGCATCGCCGACAACGGCCTTCCGTACATCGCGATGGAGCTGCTCCGCGGAGAGGAGCTGTCCGACCGGCTCGCCCGCGCCGGCCGCCTCTCGCTCGAGGAGACAACCACCCTCGTCACCGAGCTCTGCGGGGCGCTCGCCGAGGCGCACGACCTCGGGATCGTCCACCGCGACATCACGCCCGAGCACGTCTTCCTCGCCGACGCCGACGGGAGGACCTGCGCCAAGCTGCTCGATTTCGGCGTGGCCCGGGGGGACCTCGATCCCGACGGCACCACGCTGACGGCCACGGGCGCGGTCGTCGGCAACCTCGTCTACATGAGCCCGGAGCAGTTCTTCAACCCGAAGCGGGTCGACGGCCGCTCGGATCTCTGGTCCGTGGCCGTGATGGCGTACCAGGCGCTCACCGGCGCTCCGCCGTTCGAGCAGCGCGGGCTCGAGGCGCTGCTCGACGCCATCCGGGTCGGCGTCTTCCCGCTCCCGAGCGCGCGCCGCGCCGACGTCACGCCCGCCGTGGACGCGTGGTTCGTGCAGGCCCTGTCCCGGGATCCCTCGGACCGCTTCGGCTCCGCCGGCGAGATGGCCGAGGCGCTGCGCCGGGCCTCCGGGCAGCCGCCGGGGGCGGCGGGCGCGCGCGCCGAGGCGAGCTAGGGATTCATGGCGCGCGCCCGCATCCCGAGACGCTCGAACCATGAGCTCGTGTTCCGCAGCGCCCGCAAGGGCGAGGAGGGCACGCTCGCCACGGTCGCCTACCGCGCGTTCCAGGCCGGCGATCCGGAGGCCTGGCTGCGGTACTTCACGGAGCACGCGCACCTCGCCATCGAGAACGTGATGGTCGCGGAGACCGACGGCCAGATCGTCGGGCACGCCTCCTCGCTCGACCTGACGATGAGCTTCGCGGGCGCCGACGTGCCCGTCCAGGGCCTCGCGTCGGTGGCGGTGCTCCCGGAGTTCCGCCGGCGCGGCATCGCGGATCGGCTCGTGCGGGAGAGCCTCCGCCGCATGCGCCGCCGCGGCGAGGCGCTCACCCTGCTCCACCCGATCCGGCTCTCGTTTTACCGCAGGTTCGGCTATGGCGTCTGCGAGCTCAGGGACGTCGTGCGCACCTCGCCGGACCGGCTCCCGGACTCGGTGCTGCGCCGCCACGTGCGCGCCTTCTCCCGCCCGCGGGACGAGCCGCTGATCAAGCAGGCCTACGACGTCGCGCGGGCCGACACGACGGGGCAGCTGAAGCGGAGCGAGTACTGGTGGGACGTGCGCGTCTTCAAGCGCTCTTCCAGCGGCGCGGTCTACATCGACCCCGGCTCCAAGGCGATCGCGGGCTACCTGCTCTTCGACGTCCCGGAGGGCGGGGCCTACGGCGTCCAGCACCTGCTCGTCCGCGAGCTCCGCGCGCCCACGCCCGGCGCGTACCGGGGGCTCATCGGCTTCCTCGGCGCGCTCGGCGACCAGTACGAGATCGTGGAGTTCGTGCTCCCGCGCGGCTACGGCGCGCCGCTGCTCGACGAGCCGGGCATCCGCGACGAGCCGCCCATGTACGACACCGCGGCCCGGCACCCCGGCCTGTGCCCGCCCCCGAACGTGGCGCACCGCCGCAACGTCCTCGGCCTGACCGCGGCCGGCGCGATGGGGCGCATCGTCGACGTCGCCGCCGCGCTCGCGCTCCACCCCGCGCCGAGGAAACACGGCATCCGCGGCACGATCGGCCTCGACGTCGAGGACCCCGTGTTCACGGACGCCCCGCGCGCCTTCGACGTCACCTTCGCGGCGCGCGGCGTCCAGACGGCGCCCGGCAGCACCGCCGGAGACCGGCTCTCGCTCTCCATCGAGCGGCTCACGCAGATCTACTTCGGCGCCACCTCGGCGCGTGATCTCCTGAGCCAGGGCTTCGTCGTGGGCAGCGCCAAGGCGGCGGCGCTGCTCGACGCGGCGTTCGCCGGCCCCCCCTTGTTCCTCGGCGCCTTCAACGCTTTCTGAGCGGCGCTCGCCCCGCGCCGCTCAGAAAGCACCCGGTCGCCCCGCGCCGCTCAGGCGCCGCGCCGGATCCGGATAAAGAGCTTCAGCGAGCGCGATATCAGCTGCGTCTCTTCGCCTCCCTGCCGCTGCTCCGTGGCGTCGTCGTCGGAGGTGTCCACGAGGAGCTGCCACGGCCTGGGATCGTCGAACGGGAGGCGGAAGCTCAGGTCGCAGGGGGACGCGTTGAAGAGCAGCACGAAGTCGTCGTCGACCAGGCGATCGCCGGCCTCGTCCACGTCCTCGAGCGCCTCTCCCGACAGGAAGACGCCCAGGCACTGCGTGCACGGGTTCGTCCAGTCCTCGTCGGTCATCAGCTCCCCGTCCGGCCGGTACCACTGGATATCGTAGGTCTTGCCGCCGCGGATCGGGCGCCCCTTGAAGAAGGTCGAGCGCCTGAGCGCCGGGTGCTCGTGCCGGATGCGGATGCACTTGCGCGTGAACTCGAGCAGGGCCCGCGACGGCTCGTCCCATGTCCACGGCTGCCACGAGATCGGGCTGTCCTGGCAGTAGACGTTGTTGTTCCCCTCCTGCGTGCGCGCCCGCTCGTCGCCGTGGAGGATCATGGGCGTGCCCTGCGAGAAGAGGAGCGACGCCATGAGGTTCCGCATCTGCCGGGCCCGCAGCCGGAGGATCTCGGGGTCGTCCGTGGGCCCCTCGGCGCCGCAGTTCCACGATCGGTTGTCGTCGGCGCCGTCGCAGCCGCCCTCCCCGTTCGCGTCGTTGTGCTTGTGGTTGTACGAGACGAGATCGGCGAGGGTGAAGCCGTCGTGGGCCGTGATGAAGTTGACGCTCGTGTACGGCTTGCGCCCGGTGTTCTCGTAGAGGTCGCTGCTCCCCGTGAGCCGGAACCCGAGGTCCGAGGCGGTCTCGCCGGCGCCGCGCCAGAAGTCGCGCAGGGTGTCCCGGTAACGGCCGTTCCACTCGGCCCAGCGCACCGGGAAGTTGCCCACCTGATACCCCCCGGGGCCGACGTCCCAGGGCTCGGCGATGAGCTTCACCTGGCTGAGCACCGGGTCCTGGTGGACGATGGTGAAGAAGCTCGACAGCTGCTCGACGTCGTGGAGGCCGCGCGCCAGCGCCGCCGCCAGGTCGAACCGGAACCCGTCCACGTGCATGTCGAGGACCCAGTACCGCAGCGAGTCCATGATCAGCTGCAGCGTCTGCGGGTGCCGCACGTTGAGGGTGTTCCCCGTGCCGGTGTAATCGAAGTAGTAGCGCTCGTTGCCGGGGACGAGCCGGTAGTAGGTCGGGTTGTCGATGCCGCGCATGCTCAGCGTCGGCCCCAGGTGGTTGCCCTCCGCCGTGTGGTTGTAGACGACATCGAGGATGACCTCGATGCCCGCGGCGTGGAGCGCCTTCACCATCTCCTTGAACTGCCGGATCTCCGAGGTGATCTCGTCGCCGGCGCGGTACCCCACGTCGGGGGCGAAGAAGCCGATCGTGTGGTATCCCCAGTAGTTCCTGAGCCCCTTGTCGAGCAGGAATTTCTCGTGCACGAAGGCGTGCACGGGCAGGAGCTCGATGGCCGTGATGCCGAGGTACCGCAGGTATCCGATCATCGCCGGGTGGGCGATGCCGAGGTAGGTCCCGCGGAGCTCCTCCGGGATCTCCGGGTGCTGCATCGTCAGGCCGCGGACGTGCGCCTCGTAGATGACGCTGCGGTGAAAGGGGACGTACGGGCGCCGGTCTCCGCCCCAGTCGAAGGAGGTGTCGACGACGACGCCGAGCGGGGCGCCGAGCGCCTCGTTCTCGGACATGCGGAGATCGCCGTCCTCCTCGCCGGTGCAGTGGGCGAACGAGTTCGCGTTCCACTGGACCCGCGACGCGAGCGCCCTCGCGTAGGGATCGAGCAGGCGCACCCGCGGGTTGAAGCGCAACCCGCGCTCCGGGGCCCACGGCCCGTGGACGCGGTAACCGTACTTCTGCCCTGGACCGATCTCCGGCACGTAGACGTGCCAGACGTACGAGGTGCGGTGGCGGACGGGGAGGCGCTGCTCGACGCCCTCGTCGTCGACGAGGCACAGCTCGACCGCTTCAGCGTTCTCCGAGTACAGCGCGAACTGCGTTCCAGAACCGTCCCACGTCGCGCCGAGAGGGTACGGGTCGCCGGGGCGCAATCCCTTGCGCTTGTAGATCATATCTTGGTGGTCTCCAGGCCGGGTGGCCCCCCCCATTTGGCCTTGTAGGGCTAGGCGGCGTGCTGTGAGCTCGGGATGCTGCTGCGCTAGGCGACGTGGGTGCGCCGGCTGTGCATGACGTCGGCCATGGCATCCACCACGCTCCGCGCCATCCCCTCCGCGACGCGGAGGGTCTGCGCCTGACCGCCGTCCTGGGTGCCCATCCTGAGCCGCTCGATCATGTCTGCGAGCCGCCGGGCTAGCTCGCACGCCTCCGCCACGGAGGCAGATGACTCGATGGAAGTCCTCCGCGGAGGGAGGGACATCAGCTCTTCGGTCGGCGTCATCGTGGTTGAAATCATGCCTGGCTCCTTGGGATTTCGGGGATGCCTACGGGTCAAAGCGCGGTGTAGACAAACCTCGTGCCACGACGGAGCTGGTGGGTTCGCTCACCGGGAACGCCATGCCGGTGTGCCGGCATGGATCCCTGGGCCAACAAAATCGCCACAGGTGGGGCGATTTGTCTCCCACATCCGCCTCCAGGCGCTCGCCGGGAAGCCAGGCTTCAAAAATGTAGGCACACGGCGCGCCGTTCGGCAGGAGCCTTGCATCACACGCCCTGGACGGTCGTGACGTCGCGGTTCGTGCTGGGTCCACACGAGCGGCGTCGCGCCCCCCAGGCCAGCCCCAGGCCGGGGGATGTGAGCCGACGTGGTGCTCTCCCGGCGACGCCGGCCCCGGAGGGGCGGTAGCAGCGTCCGGAGGGGCAGGTTAGTATCGGCGCGACCGCGGCGGCCGCCGCTCCAACGCGCCGTGGTCAAGAGAGCTCATGATCGGAACACTCCAGGCGAAGATCCAGCAGATCAAGAAGAAGAACCTCCACAACTGGCTGGGGGGTTATGCCCGGCAGAGGATCGAGAACGCGCGCGCGCCCCGCCCGAGCGGCCCGCGGCACCTCCTCTTCGCGGTCTGCGATCACTGGGAGCCCGGGTGGGGCAATGCCACACCCGAGGTCGGCGACGCGCGCGTGAAGGCCTGGGCGGAGCGGTATCCCGAGATGGCGGGCGCCTACCGCGACGCGGACGGCCACCACCCGCGCCACAGCTTCTTCTTTCCCGGGGAGCAGTACACGCCCGGGTGGCTCGACGCGCTGGCGGATCTCACCCGCCGCGGCTTCGGCGAGGTGGAGCTGCACCTGCACCACCACAATGACACGGAGGAGAACCTGCGCGCGGACCTCCTCCGGTACCTGGAGACGCTGGGGAAGCACGGGCACTTCTCGCGCGGGCCGGACGGGCGCATGCGCTACGGGTTCATCCACGGCAACTGGTGCCTGGCGAACTCCGGGCGGGACTCGCGCAACTGCGGAGTCGACGCGGAGCTGCCGCTGCTCTTCGAGACGGGCTGCTACGCCGACTACACGTTCCCCTCCGCCCCCGACGAGTCGCAGCACAGCATCGTGAACCAGATCTACTGGCCCACCGGCAACCTGGCGCGGCGGAAGGCCCACGCCGTGGGGGCGCGGGCCAAGGTCGGCGAGGTGCTGGAGGATCGCATCCTGATGATCGAGGGCCCGCTCGCGCTCGCGCTGTCGCGCCGCGGGAGCCAGGTGCGCGTGCGGATGGAGTACGGCGCGCTGCAGGCGGTCGACCCGCCGACGCCGGACCGGGTGAAGACGTGGGTCGATCAGAACATCCACATCGAGGGGAGGCCCGAGTGGGTGTTCGTCAAGGTGTACACCCACGGCGCGCCCGAGGATCAGGCGGAGTCGCTGCTCGGCGCCGGGAGCCACACGCTGCACCGGGAGCTCACCACCCGGTACAACGATGGGAAGGAGTGGGTGCTCCACTACGTGACCGCGCGGGAGATGTACAACATCGCGGTCGCGGCGATGGAGGGGAAGAGCGGCAATCCCGGGGACTACCGGGATTACCGGCTCACGCCGCCGCCCTGCGCGGGCTGAGGTGGTGATCCGAGGCCGCGAGTCGCGGCGCTCCCGCCGGGGAGCGCCGGCGCTTCGGTTTTTGATTTGGCGCGCGGAAGCGGCTACTAGACGGGCATGAACGCTGACCTTCGGCGCGCCCTCGATCAGGTCCTCGGCCGCGTGCCCGGCATGGACGCGGCGGCGAGGCTGCTCGCCGTGCGGCTCGAGACGGTCCGGGCGCTGCTCGCGCGGCGGCTCGACGAGAACCCGCTCCCGGTGCCCGACGCGGTGACCCCGGGCGACATCCCGTCGGTCGCCGAGCTCGGCCCCGGGGACAGGGTGCTCGCCGAGATCGATCAGGACGGCTTCGCCTTCGCGATCCACCCGGCCGACGTCGCCTTCTTCAACCGGCGGAACCAGAAGATGCCGCGCATGCGCTACCGGCTGCACATCGTGCTGCGCGGCGGCTACGTGTGCGTGCGCAAGCGCTTCATCGGCCAGCCGAGGAGCGCGCCGGCGGGCGCGCACCTGCTCACCCTGGTCGGCATGTCGTTCTACAACGAGGCGGCGGCGCTGCTCCGCCTGCGCGACCTCCCCAGCGTGCCGCGGATTCGTGATCTCCACCTCGCCACGCGCACCCTGTTCATGGATTACGTGCGCGGCCAGACGCTGCAGCACAAGATCGCCGAGAGCGGGCGGAAGGTGCTCGACATCGATCTCGCGCCGCTCGGGCAGCTGCACGATCCAGCGCGCGACCGGCGCGAGATCGAGGCGTTCGCGGGCAGCGGGGGCGACGCCTACCGCGGCCGCATCGAGGAGATCGTCCGGGCGATGAACACGCGGGGCGTCGCGCCGCTCGAGGTGAAGCTCAACAACGTGCTCATCGGCGAGAAGACGGGCGCCCTCTACTGGGTCGACTTCGAGCAGGCGGCGCTCGAAGGCACGCCCCGTTATCGAGAACGCCTCGCCGAGCACCATCGTCTGGTGCAAGAATGGTTCGGGATCTCGCTCCAGGGCGACGGCGGAGCGTGAGGCGCGGCTCCCCGGCGCCGCGGCGGGCGCCACCCAGGGACGATCGATGACCAGTGATCAAGGTGAGGCGGCGCGGAGCGCCATCGAGCGGCTCGCGGAGAAGGCGGGGCGGACGTGGCCGAACATCGAGGCGGCCGCGCGGCACTCGGAGGCGACCCGGGCGCGGCTCGCGGCGCTGCTCCGCGAGCAGATCCCCTGCGACACGAGCGCGGTGGTCTTCGGCTCCCTGGCCCGCGGGGAGTACACGACCGGCAGCGATCTCGACTGGACGCTGCTCATCGACGGCCAGGCCGACGAGGGGCACTTCAGCCAGGTCCAGGCCATCACGAAGATCCTGAAGGAGGAGAAATTCCACGAGCCGGGCCCGACGGGGGTGTTCGGCAACGTGGCGTTCAGCCACCCGATCCTCCACCAGATCGGCGGGCAGGAGGACACGAACAAGAACACGACCCAGCGCATCCTGCTGCTCCTGGAGTCGCTCGCGATCGGGAAGCCGGACGCGCACGAGCGCGTGATCCGGCTCGTGCTCTCGCGCTACGTGGAGGACGATCGCGGGCTGCTCTACGGCAGCAAGCGCCACCTCATCCCGATGTTCCTCCTGAACGACATCGTCCGGTACTGGCGCACGGTCGCCGTCGATTTCGTCTACAAGCAGCGGGAGCGCAGCTCGGGGTGGGCGCTCCGGAACGCGAAGCTCAGGATGTCGCGCAAGCTCATCTTCGTGAGCGGCCTCATCACGTGCTTCAGCTTCGCGCTGTTCGGCAAGGACCGGGCGTTGACCGGCGACGGCGACCGGCTCTCGACGCCGGCGCTCGTGCGGTTCCTGAGGGAGCGCATCCGGGTGACGCCCCTCGCGAGCCTGGCCGAGGTGCTGCTCCGGCCCTCGATCACGGCCGAGACGGCGCGGATCCTGTTCGACAGCTACGACGCGTTCCTCGCGCTCCTGTCGAACGAGGAGGAGCGCGGCCGGCTGAAGCAGCTGCCGCTCGACGAGCTCGGCACGGACGAGACCTTCGGGCGGGTGCGGAAGCTCGGCAGCGAGTTCCAGCGCGGGCTCAACCGGCTCTTCTTCGAGGAAGACGAGGACCTGCGCAAGCTCATCCAGACCTACGGGGTGTTCTGATGCGGCCGATCGGCTACTCGACCGGCGCGCTCGCGCTCAGCGACGTCGAGCGGGCGCTCTCGATGCTCGAGGGGAGCTCCGCGACCGCGGTGGAGCTCTCCGCGCTGCGGCTCTCGGAGCTCGGGCCGCTGCTCCGGCTGCTCGGGTCGCTGGATCTCACGCGGTACAGGGCCCTGTCGTTCCACGCCCCGAGCCGCTTCGACGCGGCCGAGGAGCGCGCCGTCGCCGACGCGATGGCCGAGGTGGCCGCGCGGGGCTTCCGGATCATCCTCCACCCCGACACCGCGCACGATCTCGGGGCCTGGCGGCAGCTCGGCGGGATGCTCGCGATCGAGAACATGGACAAGCGCAAGCGGACGGGCCGCACGGTGGAGGAGCTCCGGCCGTTCTTCGATGCGCTGCCGGACGCGTCGTTCTGCTTCGACATCGGCCACGCGCACCAGGTCGACCGCACGATGACGGAGGCCCATTTCCTGGTCGAGGAGCACAGGCCGCGGCTCGCGCAGCTGCACGTGAGCGAGGTGAACGCGGGGAGCCGCCACGACGCCGTGAGCCAGAGCGCGGCGCACGCGTTCCAGCGGGTCGCCGCCCGCATCCCGGGCGACGCGGCGCTGATCCTCGAAGCGCCGGCGACGCGGGAGGAGATGGAGCGGCAGATGGCGATCGCACGAGCCGCCCTGTCGACGCCGGCGGGCGCGGGCAAGCGACCCGCCTGAGCGCGACCGCAGCGCCGGGGTGACACGGACGCGCCGCCACCGCGGGAGCGCCGGCATCAACACAGGGGCGCGACGGCGAGGTCGCTGCGCCGCGATGTCCCCGGCGGACACAGCGCCTGCCGGGCGGTCCGGGGGCCGTCGCGGCGCTACGATCCTCGCGGTTTCGGCGCGATCACACCGGAACCGGGGGAATCCACGATGAAGTTGAAGACGCTGGCGACCGCGAGCGCCGCGATGCTCGTCTCCATCTCGCTGCTGACGGCGAGCGGCCTCATGCTCGGCACCAGCTACATGAACCGCGAGGGGGCGCGGCTCTTCCACCTGGTCCGGGAGGTGCGGTCGACCACGGAGCTGGAGGTCAATCTGCTGCTCCACGAGCGCGAGAGCGCCCGCGCCGCGCTCACCAGGAGCCCCGAGCATGCCCGCGCGCGCGACGCCGCGAGGCGTGAGATCGAGCGGTGGCTCGCAGACCTCCGCGACAACCCGGCGACGGCGGAGAACGCCGCGCACTTCGAGGCGGCGGAGCGCCGCATCGCGGACTACTTCACCGCGCATGCGCGGGCGGACGGGCAGGCGTCCTCACCCGCCGCGGCCTACACGGCGACACATGCCGAGGTCGACGCCGCGTACGCCGCGCTCGAGCGGCTGCTCGCGACCAAGCTCGCGGAGGCGCAGCGCGCCCGCGCCCGCGTGAACGAGGTGAACCGGCGGTCGGACGTGATGAGCCTCGGGGCGGCCTCGATGCTGCTGGTCGGGGTCGGGGTCGCGCTGTGGCAGGCGGGCAAACGCGTCTATTGCCCCCTCCTCGCGCTCCGCACCGCGATCGACCGCTACGGCGCGGGCTCGCGCGACGCCCGCGCGGTGCAGGACGGGCTCGACGAGCTGCGGGAGATCGCCGTCGCGTTCAACGAGATGGCCGCCGCGCTGGCGGAGCAGCGCCAGAAGCAGCTCGGGATCCTCGCGAGCGTCGCGCACGACCTGCGCAACCCGCTCGCCGCGCTGAAGCTCACCGTGGACCGGCTGAGGCCCGACCGGCCCCTGCCGCCCGAGGAGCGGCTCAGGGCGATGCTCGCCCGCGTCGGGCAGGAGGTCGCGCGCTGCGATCGCATGCTCACCGACCTCATGGACTTCGCGCGGCTCGAGGGCGAGGAGCTCGAGCTGCGTTACGAGGTGCGGGACGCGCGCGAGCTCGCCCGGGAGGTGGTGGAGCTTTACCGCCCCACGGCAACCGCGCACGAGCTCAACCTGTCGCTGCCCGAGGAGCCCGTGCCGCTGCGCTGCGATCCATTGAGGATCGAGCGGGTGCTGAACAACCTGGTCGCGAACGCGATCAAGTACTCGCCGGGCGGCGGCGCCGTGCTGGTCTCCGTCACGTGCGCGGACGCCGAGATCGCCATCGCGGTCTCCGACGGCGGCGTCGGCATCGCCGCCGAGGACCAGGGCCGCCTGTTCCAGCGCTACGGCCGCGCGCCGTCGTCGAGCGGCGTGGCCCCCGGCGCCGGCCTCGGCCTGTGGGCCGCGCGCCACATCGCCGAGGCCCACGGCGGCCGCATCGACGTGGCGAGCGCCCC
The DNA here is from genome assembly GCF_002950945.1 of Sorangium cellulosum. Taxonomy (GTDB): domain Bacteria; phylum Myxococcota_A; class Polyangia; order Polyangiales; family Polyangiaceae; genus Sorangium; species Sorangium cellulosum_E. The sequence continues at coordinate 2,189,114 of NZ_CP012673.1, read as the reverse complement.
CGGGAGCGGGTCGACGTTCACCCTGCGGCTACCCTCGACGCCGCCCAGCGCCTCCTGAAGTTTCCCGGCAAGCAGAGCGGGGGTCACCCGCTCACTCGTCTGGATCGAGCTCCCACGCGAAGACGCCGGGGGTGCGCGCGCGGTGCTTGCCGAGCGCGTCGCCGGGCAGCCAGGGGCCGTCGGCGGCCCAGCGGGCGGTGAAGGCGTCGCGCAGCACGAGCTCCGCCAGCTTGCCCCGCGGCGAGAAGCCCCACTCGGCCTCCTGCGAGACGTCGTCCGGATCGGCGTAGAGCCGCCAGACGAAGAAGCCGGCGCAGGTGCGCGCGTCGAGGAAGGGCGCCATCACCGCGGCGTAGGCCTCGGCCTGCGAGCGCTGATCGATCACCACGCCCTTCATGCGGTCGGGCCACTCCCAGGGGCGCACCGCGGGATCGCGCCGCGTGGTGTAGCCGATCTCGGTGAGCAGCACCGGCTTACCCCACGCGCGCGCCACCGCGTCCACCCCGGCCGCCACCTTGCGGCCGCCGCGCAGGAGCTCCTCGAACGACGCGCCCTCGCGCTCCGCCAGCGGGTAGAACGCGTTGATGCCGATGAGGTCCAGCGCGTCGAAGATCACCGTGTGCTCGACGTCGTCCCAGTTCGCCGAGTAGGTGAGCAGCCCCGGGTAGACGCGGCGCACCGCCTCGATGATCGGCAGGAAGCTCGCCGCCCGCGGCGTCGTCACCCAGCTCCGCAGCTCGACGCCGACGCTGAGCATCTCCGCGCCGCCCTCGCGCGCGACCGCCGCCCACGCGAGCAGGAAGCGGCGGTACGACTCGGCCCAGCGCGCCCAGCCGGCGTCGTCGCCCGGGTCGATCAGCGCCCGCCACTCGCCGCTCTCGACCCAGAGGTGCGGGACGATCAGCACCTTGAGCCCGCGCGCGTGCGCCTGCGCGATCGCGGCGAGCACGTTGCGCCGGTTCTCCTCGAACGGCGCCTCGAAGACCAGATCGACGCCGGTCCCCTTGCCGTCCCACACGCGGCCGAACGGCGTCAGGCTGATCCAGGTCGCGCCCATGGCCGCCGCCTCGTCCATGGCCCGGGCGCTCGCCGCGGTGCCGTACCCGCGGCCCGGGTGCCGCTGGTTCTCGATCGGCCCGATCGTCACCCCGCGCACGCCGCCCCAGCCCGACTCGGCCCAGCCGGCGGCGCCGTACGGCAGGTGCGCCGGCGCGATCGGCGGCGCGGCGCTCGCCGCGCGCTGGGGTCCGCAGACGACCGCCGCGGCCGTGACAAACGCGGCGCCCGCGGCCCGGGCGAGCGCACGTCCCTCTCGACTCCTCGATGGCACGGCCCGCCTTATACCAGGCAGGCGGCGCGCGGCATCGCGGTCGTCACTCGCCCGCCGGGCGCGGCGCGCCCTCGGCGGGCTCGGTCGGCTGCGCGCGCTCGGGCGGCTGCGGCTGCGTCCGCCCGCCCTCCTCACCCGGCGACACACGCTCGGGCTCCTGCGGCGGCGGCGGCTGCGGCGGTTTGCCCTCGTCGCGCTGCTTCCGCGCGCGCTCGGTCTCCTCGAGCCACCGCCGCTCGCGCTCGATCTTCTCGCGCCGCCGCCGCTCGCGCTCGACCTCGTCGTAGATGGCCTCGGGGCGCCCCGTCTCGCCCTGGAACCCGCCGGGCGACGGCGCTGCCGGCGGCGGCTCGCCGGCCGGGCCGGCGGCGGGCTCGGCTTCCGGCAGGGTCGCCGTCGGCGCCGCGAGCGGCTCGTCCTGCACCGGCGGGGCAGGCGCGACCGGCCGCTTCGCCCCGGCGAGCGCGCTCGCCGCCCGGGCCGCGCGCCTCGCCACGCCCTTCGCCGCCGGAACGGCGCGCCCGGCCGGTTCGGCGCTCCCCTGCACGAGCATCCACACGCCGCCGAGCCCGGCGAGCAGGCCGAGCAGCGCGAGCGCGAGCGCCAGCCGACGAGGCCAGGGCGACGGCGCCGCCTCGACCGAGGCCGCCTCGGCCGCCGCCAGCGAGGCGCGGTGCGCCGCCCTGGGATCGAGCGGGAGGGGGGTCCGCCCGCCGGCGTCCGGCTGGCTCTTCCCCCGCGCGGGCGGCTCCGCGGGGAGCGCCGGCGCGTCCACCGTCACGACCTCGGGCCCCGAGGCGCGGCTCGGCCGCAGGCCTTCGCCGCCGTCCCACGAGGCGCCGGCGTGCGAGACCAGCGTGATCTCCGAGGAGACGCGGTTGCCGTCGGGCGCGTTCCACTTCGCCGTGGACTCGAGGTCGCGCATGAGATCGTCCGGCGACATCCGCGGCAGGTCGGCGAGCGTGTCGGGCGCCCACTCGTCCTCCATCGACGGATCGGCGGTGGGCTTCGCCATGCGGACGGTCTCGTCGCCGCGGAGCACCTCCCAGACGCGCTCGGCGGCGTCGTCGGCGCCGTCGGCGCCGAAGGGCACGAGGGCATAAGCGAGCTTCGCGACGTCCGGGAAGCGGTCGTCCGGGTCCTTCTGGAGGCACTGGAGCAGGACCGCCTTGAGCCCGCCGATCTCGACGCGCGCGGGGATGGGCGCCGGCGGCTCGTTCAGGACCCGGGAGCAGATCTCGATCTCGCTCGTCGCCTCGAACGGGCTCACGCCGCAGACGAGCGCGTAGCCGATGGCGCCGATCGACCAGATGTCGGCGCGCTCGTCGATGCCGCCGGCAGACCGCATCTGCTCCGGGGCCATGTAGAGCAGCGAGCCGCGCATCGCGCCCGCGGTGGCGGCGCCCGGGCCCTCGCTCTCGACGCCGCAGGCGATGGCCGAGACGCCGAAGTCGAGCACCTTCACGCTCGGCGCGCCGTCCGCGCCGAAGCTGAGGAACAGGTTCTCGGGCTTGAGATCGCGGTGGAGGAGCTCGTTCGCGTGCGCCTCGGCGACGGCCTCGCAGACCTGCAGGAGGTACTTCACCGCCTCGCGGGCCCGGAGCGGCCCGCGGCGCTGGAGGTAGCTCGTGGCGTTGCACCCCTCCAGGTACTCGGCGACGATGAACGGCGCGGCGCCGTCGCTCCCGACGTCGAGGATCCGCGCCACGTACCTGCCCGAGAGCGAGCGCGCGGCGCGAGCGCCCCGGAGCAGCCGATCCACGGCGGGCCTGCTCTCGGCGATCCTGGGGTCGACCCGCTTCAGCGCGACGCGCCGGCCCGACTCGCGGTCGGTCGCGAGCTGGACGACGCCGATCCCGCCGACGCCGATCCGGGCCTCCACCACGTACCTGCCGGCGACCACCTCCTGACCGGACGGGTCGCCCTGGTTCGCCCGCGGCGCACGGTCAGCGTCGGTCCGCTCCCGCGGAGCCGCACGATCCTCTCCTCTGGCCTTCAGCGACGTCAACGCACTGCCCCATGTGTCCGTGAACTTCGTCGCGGCGTCAAACTCTCTTCCCTGAATAGCAGATTTGCCGCGCGGCGTTTTTTTCCGCAAGGTTCCGCAATCGGTCGCCGACGGCATACCGCCGCGGGACCGCCTTCCGTGTCACCGCCAGCAGACCGGCGTTGGGCACGTTGGGGTGGCCTCGGCGCGCGGGGCGGCGCCGGCGTCGGGCGCGCGGGGCGCCGCGGCGATGCCCCGATCACGGACCAGGCGGATCCGGCGGGAGCCCCAGCGCGGACGCGAGCAGGGAATCCAGCGCGGTCATCGCCCCCACGATCGCCGCGGTCGACGCGGCGCCGAGCCCGAGCGCCTTCAGCCTGCGCCAGGCGCGCGCGCGCCGGCCGAGCACCCCCGACCGCCCATGCTGCACGCCGCGCGTGACCCAGAACCACCCGAGCATGGAGAGCGGGCCGAACGCGTAGAGGGCGGCGCCCCACGTCGCTCCGTTCCAGCAGGAAGCCCGCTGCTCCGGCGTGAGCCGCCGGCGGTCCCAGCGCTGGAGCGCGAGCGGCAGCGCGATGCCGAGGACGATCTGGATCACGAAGCGGAGGGTGCTCATACACGCTGCGATCCCGCGCGCGAGATCGTCTCCGGGTGAGACGGACGTACGCTGCGCCCGCGAGCGCGCCGCGTCGCGTCGCGACAGCGCGCCAGCGGGCGAGCCGCCGCCCGTCTCGGCTGTCCGCACGCGCGCGCCGCGTCGGCGAGAGCGCCGCAAAAAACGCCTGCCGGCCTTCTCGTTCCCGGCCGGGATTGATAGGAACGAGGGATGACAACGACTGAGGCAGGGGACATCAGGAACGTTGCAATCATCGGACACAAGGGGGCTGGGAAGACATCGCTCGCCGAGGCGATGCTGTACGTGGCGAAGGCGACGGCCAAGCTCGGGAAGGTGGACGACAGGTCGAGTGTCCTCGACGACACCGCCGAGGAAAAAGAGCACGGCTGCTCGTTCGAAGCGAGCGTCGCGTACCTGTCCTGGGGCGGGAAGAAGGTCAACGTCGTTGATACGCCGGGAGAGGGCAGCTTCCTCGCCGAGGCGCGGCTCGCGCTCGCGGCGGTCGACGCGGCGATCCTCGTCGTGAGCGGCAAGGACGGGGTGCAGCCCATCACCGAGCGCGTCTTCGGCTGGGTGAGAGAGGCGAAGCTGCCGTGCCTGATCGTGGTCAGCAAGGTCGACGCCGAGAACACACGTCCCGACGAGGTGGTGGCCGAGATCCGCGCGCGGCTCAAGGCGCCGCTCGCGGTGATGGCCGAGCACGTCGGCGAGGGGCCCTCGTACCGGGGGGTCGTCGCGGTCCGCACGAAGAAGGCGTGGCTCGACAAGCCCGAGGCGCCCGCGACGGCGGCGGGTGCGCCCGTGCCGGCCGACATCGCCGCCGGCGCCGACAGGGCCCGGGCGAAGCTCGTCGACGACGTGGCCGGCAGCGACGACGACCTCACCGAGCGGTACCTGACCGAGGGGGATCTCACGCAGCAGGAGCTCGACCAGGGGCTGCGCGCGGCGGTCCGGAAGGGCGCGCTCGTGCCGGTGTACTTCGCCTCCGGGGTGCGCCCGAGCGGCGTCGCGGCGCTGCTCGACGGCATCGTCGAGCTCGTGCCGCCGCCGACCGAGCACCCGGCGTGGAGCGGCGTCGTCCCCAGCCAGAAGCCCGGGGCGGCGCCGCAGGCGGCGGAGCGGGCGCCGACGGCGGACGCGTCGACGGCGGCGTTCGTGTTCAAGACGTCGATCGATCCGCACGCCGGCCGGACGTCGTTCGCGCGGGTGCTCTCGGGCGTGCTCCGGCCCGACTCCGCCCTGCTCAACGCGAGCACGGGGCACGTGGAGCGCCTCGGCAAGATCCACGGCGTGGTCGGCAAGGACCACAAGCCGGTGGAGGAGGCGCGCGCCGGGGACATCGTCGCGCTGCAGAAGCTGAAGGCGACGCTGAGCGGGCACACGCTCTGCGACGAGAAGCACCCGTTCCGCCTCGCCGCGCCGGAGCTGCCGCCGGCCCTGTTCTCGCGCGGGGTGCGGTTCGACGCGAAGGGCGGCGAGGACAAGGTCGGCAACGCGCTCTACCGGCTCAGCGAGGAGGATCCGGGGCTCTGCGTGCACCAGGACGCGTCGACCCGCGAGCTCGTCGTCTCGGGGCTCGGCGCCCTGCACCTCGAGATCACGGTCGAGCGCATCCGCCGGCGCATCGGGATCGACTGCCGGCTCGGGCCGCCGCACATCGCCTACAAGGAGACGATCTCGAGGAAGGCCACGAACGTCGAGGGCAAGCACAAGAAACAGACGGGCGGGCACGGGCAGTTCGGCGTCTGCTACATCGACATGGAGCCTTTGCCGCGCGGCGGCGGCTTCGTCTTCGAGGACGCGGTCGTGGGGGGCGCGGTGCCGCGGCAGTTCATCCCGTCGGTCGAGAAGGGGATCGTCAAATCGATGTCGAAGGGCTTCCTGGCGGGATTCCCGATGGTCGACGTGAAGGTGCGGCTCTTCGACGGCAAGTACCACGACGTGGACTCGTCGGACGCGGCCTTCCAGATGGCGGGGAGCAAGGCGTTCAAGGCGGCGGCGGCGCAGTGCGCGCCGGTGCTGCTGGAGCCGATCGTGCGGCTGTCGGTGACGGTGCCGAGCGCGGCGATGGGCGACGTCATCGGCGACATCAACAGCCGGCGCGGGAGGATCGTGGGGACGGACTCCGTCGACGATCAGACGGTCGTGAACGCGTTCGTGCCGCTCGCGGAGGTGCTCGAGTACGAGTCGAAGCTGAAGAGCATGACCCAGGGCAAAGGCACGTTCACGATGAGCGTGGAGCACCTCGAGATCTGCCCGCCGGGGGTGCAGGAGAAGGTGATCAAGGAGAGCGGGTTCAAGGTCGAGGCGGACGAGGAGTAAGGGCCTCGGGGGGGATCCCGAGACGGACGCGCCGGCGGGAGGGGCCGCGCGGCGGGGGCGGGTGGGCGCTGGCCAATCGGCAAGACTGGGACGAGGGGAGCTTGCGCTGAGGACACCGCCCGGCATGTCTCCCTTCGGGCCTTGCTGGCTGGGACGTTATGGTGCGCGCCACACAAGGCGCGCCTGGGGCGTCGAGCCCTCGGAAGCCTTATGGCACCTCAGGTCGGTGCTCGGCGCGCCCACCCGCCCCCGCCGCGCGGCCCCTCCCGCCGGCGCTCGCGGTGGGGATGAGAGGGGGCGACGACCGTGGGACAAGCTATGGGTGGATGTGGACGATCGTGCCTTCGCCGGCGGTCTGGCCGGCGCTGACGCCGTGCCAGCCGTCGGGCACCGGGGGGTCGGTCCAGAGGAAGACGCGGCGGGCGTCGATGGGGGACAGGTTGATGCAGCCGTGGCTGCGCGGCTTGCCGTAGTCGTCGTGCCACGGGGACGCGTGGATCGCATAACCCGCCTCGAAGTACTGCACCCACGGCACGTCGCGGAGCTCGAACTTGTTGTCGACCTCGTGGGCGTCCATCGTCGTCGTGATGTGCTTGTCGCGGATGCGGAACGTGCCGCGCACCGTCGAGAAGGTCTTCTTGGGGTCGCCGAGGCCGTCGCGGCCGGTCGCGGCGGCGGTGGCGTAGACGGGGCGCTTGCCCTCGTAGAGGATGAGCGTCTGGCCGAGGATCGAGAGGTCGATCCACTTCACGTTGCCCTGCGCGAACGAGGGCAGCTCCGACGGCTTCACGGCGATCGCGACGTCGGCGTCGCGCACCCACGTGCCGTCCTTCGCCTCGACGAGGCGCGCGCCGCGGACCTTCCGCGAGCGGCCGGTGAGCTGCACGGCAGAGTGCCAGGGGAGCTCGCCGGACTCCTCCATCCCGCCGTCGTCGAGGTCGTAACGCTTCGCGTCCTGGCGGTGCACGAAGGCGAGCGGCAGCTCCCAGCCCTTGGTCATGTCGACGCCATGGAAGGTGGAGCCGCGGGCGGGCTTGAGCTTCGAGGTCGGCACGAGCCGCGCGTCGGTGGTCATCGCGAACCGCCGCCCGCCGTCGCCCATGAAGGTGTCGATGAGCGCGAGGCCCGCCTTGCGCGCGATCCGGTTCGTGATGATCGCGTAGCCCGGCACCTTGAACGAGGAGATGTTCGGGAGCTTCCGGCCGCCCTTGAAGAACCAGGGGATCTCGTCGCTGCCGGTACCGCCGAAGAGCTCGCTGTCACCGAACTCGGGCGGCTGCTCGGGGGGCTCGCCGATGGCGTTGCCCTGGGGGTCGAGCGGCACGTCGTTCGCGCCGACCTTGATCTCGTCCCACTTCTTCTTGAGCTTCTTGTAGCTGCGCAGGTGCCGCTCGAGGCTCATCTCGTACTGGAGCTGCTCCTTCTGAGACGGCATGCGGTAGTAGTTCGGCGCGATGGCCCGCACGAAGGCGTACGGGTACGGCATCGGCTTGGAGAGATCCGGCCGCCGCGTGAGCGCCCGGAGGATCGGGTGCTCCATGTCGACGGTGGCGTCGCTGTCGGCGCAGACGTACCCGGCGGGCAGCACGCGGTAGTAGCCGCCCTGGCAGTCGTCGAACGCGACGGGCTTCTCCCCGCGCGGCACCGTGCCGCCCGCGCGCAGGTAGCCGAGCTTGGCCGAGCGGCGATCCGCCTTCTCGTAGACCGGCGCGACCATCTGCACGGCCCCGATGCGGGGCCCGTCGAGGCGCGGGACCGTGGCGGGATCGTTCTCGGCCGCCTGGGCGGCGCCCGCGGAGAGGCTGACGATGCCCTCGGGTGAGGCGCTCTCCCCACCTTGACAGGCCGGAAGGACGAGGGCGGCGACCGCCACGGCGAGCGGGAGGGCCGCGCGCGGCATGGCCGAAGGGAGCGCAGAGCTTCGCTGTCGGACGTGCATGCCCCCGGGGATGCCGGACAGACGAAGCCGGGGCCAAGTTTTGGCCGCCTTCGCCGGCAACCCCGGCGCAGGGCGGCAGCATGCGGCGGCATGCGGCGGCGCGGCGGCCGGGCGGGGACCGGAGGGGGGGCGGGGGGGAGGGGGTGCGGCGCCGCGGCGCACAATGTTGCTGGAAGGGGTTGCGCAAGCGCCCGGCTCCGGGTAGGTTCGGGGCCCTCGCGAACCCCGCGAGCATGCGCCACTAGCTCAGCTGGATAGAGCGTCGGCCTCCGGAGCCGAAGGCCAGTGGTTCGAATCCACTGTGGCGCGCTGGGTCTCCGGCGATGGCGAAGCCCTCGCGGTCGCCTCGGCATCGCTTCGCGAGCGTCGCGATGCACCTCGTCACGGACGGGCGTGCCGCCGACCAGCTGACGACCGACAGGCGAGCGCGCGAGGCGCCCTGGATGGAGGAGAGCGCGGCGTAGGACGAGAGCGGGAGCGCGAGGCTCGCCCCCTCCCCTGCCGGGCGCTCTCGATCGCGGCGGCATCCCCAAAGAAAGGCTGCGACGAGCTCGCGCCACAGCAATGGAGTTGCTGGTCGTCGGCTCGACCGGACACAGCGCCTCGGAGGAGAGCGCCGGCGCGACGCGCGGGAATCGTGCTGCGAACAGGCGCCCTCCAATCGCGTAATCCCGGGGCTGCGCCCGATGGGAGTCGCCATTTTCTTGCGCAATGGCGCGCTCACTCCGGCTGTAACCGACGATCCGGGTTTCGAGAGACGCAAAAGGACAGATCCATGGTGCGCCCTGGGGTCGGGTGCATGAAGGACCATTGCCACAGTGAAGCCATGACCGAGCCGAACCAGCTGTTCCAAGCCATCATCGACAAGTACAAGTCCCTGGAGAACCCTGATTTTCACTGGGTGGCCAAGGAGTACAAACGAAAGCCCTATCGCGAGCTCGAAGAGCATCTGGCGGGTCGCTTTTCGGTCGAAGACGTGACGAACCTGACCAACGACGTCAGCTGCGTGCTCGCGATATCTCCCGAAGGAGATGAGGTCCGATGGACTCTGAAGCTCTCTCTCGTTGGTCCCTACGCCGTCCTCCTCCGTGAAACGGGCGCGAGAGCCTGGGACGTCTATGTCCATAGCGAATCGGATGCCAGATCGGAGGACGAACGCTGGATCCTGGGCGCCTGCGAGCAGCACGGCATCGAGATGCTGAAGCTCGATGTGCTGAAGACACCGATCGGACTGCGGCTCTTCGACACGGATCCGGAACGGGTGAGGATCTACCAGGCGCTCTTCTCGGATACCGACTATTTACCTGGGGAGTACAACGCCGAGCATGGCGAGTGAATGATTGCCGCCCCTGAGGGGGGGGACCAGGCTACTCTGGAGGAAGCCATGAACAAGACAGAGGACGAATCCATCGCATACGGGGTTATCGCCGTCACGAACAGCAATGGGTCCGAAGTTCGACTGATCTTGGAGCCGTGGGCGGAAGAGGTCGTGTTATCACCGGACGAGAGCGTGGATATCGCGTTTTCAGGTCCACAAGGTGGACGGATGGAGGTGGAGGTAAAACCGGGAGCGGTGATCCTGTATGGCTGGGAGGGATCCATCCTCTCCATCAAACCCCTCACCCCCGCACGAGCACCATCTCCGTCGACGTGAACGGCCGCGGCGGGAGCGCCGCGCGGTCGCGGAACCCGAACCGCGCGTAGAACCCGTGCGCGTCCTGCGTGCCCAGGTGGACGTGGGTCGCGCCGCGGACCGCCGGGTGATCCAGCAGCATCCGCACGAGCGCCTCGCCGAGGCGCACGCCCCGCAGGGCCGGCGCCACCATCACGTCGAAGAGCCACGCGCGCCTCGCGCCGTCGCTGATCGCGCGCGCCGTCGCCACGAGCCGGCCCGCGGCGTCGCGCGCGCCCACCCACGCCGTCGCCCCGAGCAGCGCCCGCGCGATCACCACGCGCGGCACGCCCTGGTTCCAGTAGGCGCCCTCCAGCAGATCCACCGCCGCCTCCACGTCGCCCGGGCCGAGCGCGCACGCGAGCGCGCAGCCCGCCGGCGCCTCCAGGAACGCGGGCGCCGGCGTGTCCGGGCTCGCCCTGCGGATCACCTCGATCGCGGCCGCGTCGCCCGGCGCGCCCCGCTCCCACAGCTTCACGAGCAGCCGCGCGCGCTCCTCCGGCGCGCGGTGCTGCATCAGCTTCGCCTTGCCGTCGAGCCGCTCGAGCGGCACCGAGAGCACGAGGATCCCCTCGATCGCCTTCCGGTAGAGCGGGTGCGCCGCCTCGATCGGCGTGTACCCGCCCTCGGGCTGGTACTTCCGCATCAGCGCCTCGAGCACCTCGGCCTTGTGATCCGGATCGTCGACGCGCGCGATCACGCCGTGCGCCTGCGCGCTGCGGTAGAGCGTCGTCGCCGGGCACGCGCGCGCTGGATCCACGAAGTAGCTCGGGATCGACGCCACGATCTCCTCGCACGCCACCACCGCGGGCCGGCCCACGGCCTCGGTCTTCTCGCCCGCGGGCGCGCCGTGGAACGCGATCGCCCCGCGGACCACCACCCCGTGCACCACCCGCAGCACGGGCTCGCCCTCCTCCGTCGTCGAGGCGACGTGCACCACCTGCGCGCCCGCGAAGAGCGCCTCCGCCTCGGCGCGGTCCATCCGAAAGATCTCCCTGCGCATGGCCGGACCATGCCGCGCGGCTGGTACTCCTGAAAGATCCGGTCCGGAGATTTCTGCTAGACCAGTCCGCATGCCCTGGGAGCTCTCGCTCTCCCTCGATCCCGCCGGCTCGCAGCCGATCTTCCTGCAGATCGCGCGCGCCCTCTCCGACGACATCCGCCGCGGCCGGCTCCGCGCCGGCGCCGAGCTCCCGGGCAGCCGCGCGCTCGCGCGGTCGCTGTCGGTCCACCGCAACACCGTGCTCGCCGCGTACCGCGAGCTCGCCGCCGAGGGCTGGATAGTGGCCAGCGCCGCGCGCGGCACCTTCGTCTCCGCGGAGCTGCCGGCGCCGCCGCCCCGCCGCTTCGCCCCGCGCGCCGCCGCGCGCGCCGAGGTGCCCGCGCGGCTCGGCTTCGACCTCGGCGCGGCCTCGCTCCGGGAGATCGTGCTCCCCGCGCCCGGCGTGCTCCGGATGACCGGCGGCCTCCCCGACATGCGCCTCGTGCCGACCGCGGCGCTCGCGCGCGCCTACCGCCGCGCCCTCCGCGCCGCGCCGGAGCGGCTGCTCGACTACGGCGATCCGCGCGGCCACCCGCGCCTGCGCACCGCGCTCGCCGCGATGCTCTCGGCCGTGCGCGGCCTCGCCGCCGGGCCGGAGTCGCTCCTCGTCACGCGCGGCAGCCAGATGGCGCTCGACCTCGTCGCGCGCGCGCTGATCGCGCCCGGCGACGCCGTCGCGGTCGAGTCCTACGGCTACCGCCCCGCCTGGGAGGCGCTCCGCCTCGCCGGCGCGCGGCTCCTCCCGGTGCCGGTCGACGCCGCGGGCGTCTCGGTCGACGCCCTCGCCGAGCTCGCCGATCGCGAGCGCCTCCGCGCCGTCTACGTCACCCCCCACCACCAGTACCCCACCACCGCGGTGCTCGCCCCCGGCCGGCGCATCGCCCTGCTCGAGCTCTGCCGGAGCCGCCGGATCGCGGTCATCGAGGACGACTACGATCACGAGTTCCACTACGACGGCCGCCCCGTGCTGCCGCTCGCCAGCGCGGACACCGCCGGCGTGGTCGTCTACATCGGCACGCTCTCGAAGATCCTCGCCCCCGGGCTCCGGATCGGCTTCGTGGTCGCGCCCGAGCCCTTGATCGAGCGGCTCGCCCTGCACCGCACCTTCGTCGACCGGCAGGGCGATCACGTGGTGGAGCGCGCCGTGGCCGAGCTGCTCGAGGACGGCGAGGTGCAGCGCCACGCCCAGCGCGCGCGGCGCATCTACAAGGCGCGGCGCGACGCGCTCGTCGAGGAGCTCCGCGCCCACCTCGGCGGCGCGCTCGACTTCCGCGCGCCGGCCGGAGGGATGGCCCTGTGGGCGAAGGTGGACGCCCGGATCGACGTCGACGGGTGGGCGGAGCGCTCGCTCGCGCGGAAGGTCGCCTTCTCGGCGGGGCGGCGGTTCGCATTCGACGGCAAGAAGCGCCCCTTCGTGCGGCTCGGGTTCGCGGCGCTGGACGAACGAGAGATCCACGAGGCGGTGGAGAGGATGGCAGGCGCCGTGGAATGAGCCGGCGAGCGGCGCGGCCGCGGGAGGCGCGAATGACGGACACAGCAGGAAGGGACCTGCGTCCGGGCCACGCCTGCCGGTCGACTCCCACCTCGGAGCGCATCGGGCGCGTCGACGAAACGTCGGTTTATCCCTGCCTCCGAGGTCGGATTTATCCTAAGTAGATAGGGGGGGGACCCAAGGGACACGAAGGAACAGATGAAGCCAGAAGTAGTGACCGCGATCGGGCTCACCGCGGCGACCCTCACCACGATTTCCTTTCTTCCGCAGGTGCTACGCACGCTGCGCACCCGCGACACGCGCTCGATCTCCGTCGGCATGTACGCGACCCTTGTCGCCGGCGTGGGCCTGTGGCTCGTCTATGGTCTGCTCACCAGGGACATGCCCATCATCATCGCGAACGCGATCACGTTCCTCTTTTCGGGCACCGTGTTCGTCCTCAAGCTCCGATACGGCTGAGCCGCCGTCCTCCCCTCCCCTCCGGCGAGCCCGCTCACCACGCCTGCGCCGATGCCGCCGTTCGGCCGCCCTCCTGGCAGCCTGGCAACGCTTCTCCCGCCAATTCTAGCAACGCTAATATTTTGCAGCGTTGCTTGACACGGCATCTCCCACGCCGTACTACCTCGCCCGTCGAGGCAGCAAACCGGGGCGCGGCTCCTTCAGCGGACCACGCTGGACACTGCATGTCCGGGGGATGGGGGTCGGCTCTGGAGGGGGATCGCCGCGCGTCCGTGGAGCTCCTTTGTTCGCGAGAGGGTGATTCATGAGACGATTCAACGGACTGGGTGTTCTGCTCGCGCTCGTGGCCTCGGGCTGCGCAGCGCCCGTGGAGTTCGATGAGGTCGGGGCAGCGGAGGGCGCGCTCGCGCCGGGGGGCGAGGACGCGGCGTCCGCGGCGCTTTCTGGGGACGAGGAGGGCGGGGCCGCGGGGGCCGGCGGCGCCGCGTGGGTCGAGGCGAGAGGCCGCGGGTCCGAGACTGGTCCTTCGATCGCCGGCAAGGGGGAGAGCTGTGGAGGATTCACCATCGGGCCTGCGCCTGTCTGCGCGCAGGGGCTTTATTGCAGCTTCCGGTTCGAGGACGTGTGCGGCTGGGCGGACGCCTCGGGAACGTGCGCGGAGAGGCCGGCGTCCTGCACGGAGGAGCACGCGACGGTCTGCGGCTGTGATGGGCGGGTGTACAAGAATGCCTGTGTTGCGGCGATGAGCGGGGTCGCGGTGTACGTGGAGGGCGCGTGCGAGGGAGCGGCTGTTCCGGGATCGCCCGCGGCGGTGAGGTCTGCGCTGGCGGAATGAGGGAGGGGCGAATCGCCCGGGGATGGGGTGGTGTGAGCGGAGGGGGAGTTGGGCGCGCTCTGGTCGGCTGGGTCCCGTCCGCTGTCCCTCTCCTTCCGTCCCCGCCTCCTACCGCCGTCCGCCTCCCATCTCCCGCCCTTCGTCTTTCGTCTCTCGTCTCTCGTCTTTCGTCTCTCGTCTTTCGTCTCTCGTCTCTCGTCTTTCATCCTCCTCTCTCGTGAACGTGAACGTGAACGATTTATTCTAGAGAAACCACGTTCTCGAATCGTCGTAGGCCCAGAAATTAATAAAGCGCCACTCCTGACCGAATAATATCGACACGGCTCGTTCACGTTCACGTTCACGAAAGACGAGGGACGAAAGACGAAAGACGAAAGACGAGGGACGAGGGACGAGGGACGAAAGACGAGGGACGAAAGACGAGAGACGGGGGACGGTGGACGGAAGAGAGGCTCGGATCTCCCCCATGCACGCCGAGCGCCTGCGTGATCGCGTATCCCCACCGGGAGCTCCCACTTGACCTCGCCCACGCCCGCTTTCACCATCCCCCGTAAGGGGGAATACAATGAATGGCGCGGCGCTCTATGACCTCGCGATGCGGCTGCCGCTCGCACTCCTGATGTTCTACAATGCCCTGTTCGTCGGCAGGGATATCTACGTTCACCTCTTCCTCTGGCGGGGGCCCACGGGGCTCACGTACGCGACATCCCTGGCCGCGCTCCTCGCGACGGAGGCCTACCTCCTGCTCGTCGCGGCGCTCACGCTCGTTCGGCTCCGCCCGGTGCGCAAGCTCAAGGGCATCGCGCCGCGCATCACCGCGCTCGCCGCCGGCCTCCTGCCGGCAAGCCTGGCGTGGCTGCCCAGGGTCGAGCCGACGCCCTTCCGACAGATGACAGGGACGCTGCTGATCGTCGCGGGCATGACACTCGCGCTGGTCAGCCTCGGCTGGCTCGGCAAGTCGTTCAGCGTCATGCCCGAGGCGCGCCGGCTCGTCACGGGAGGGCCCTACCGCTTCGTCCGCCACCCGGTCTACCTCGCCGGCATGATCCAGGCCGCGGGGCTGCTCCTGCTCTACCCCTCCCTCGCCGCCCTCCTCCTGTTCACCGTCGAGATCACCCTGCAGATCGTCCGCATGCGCTACGAGGAACGCGTCCTGCGCGACACCTTCCCCGACTACGACAACTACGCGCGCCAGACCGCCGCACGGCTCGTCCCCGGCGTCTACTGACCCATCCCCGCACCACGCCCGATCACGCCCTGGTGCACGCACCGCACCTCCCCGCCGGAGCACACAAGAACGCTCCTCAGCGCCCACCCTCGGCAGAGGTGCGCGGCAAAACGCCACAGGTGCTGCGAGAACGCCCTGCAGGAGAAGGGATACACGAGCAGGGCGGCAGGGCGGCAAAGGCGCGAGGGGCCGAAAGGGACCGGTGACCGGAGCGGGCGCGCGGCGTTCTCCTTGGTGAGGGAAAACTCCCCAGCGGGCTCGGCGGGAGCCCTGCGGGACGTCTGCCGAGGACACCCGAGGCCGGGGAGCGGCGGCAGCTTCGCTCCCCGGCAGGGCGGCCTTACTCGGACGGGTTGGCCACGCGGCCGGCGAACAGGACGGCGCTGGTCGCGATGTCCCGGATGAAGAAGAGGAACGGACGATCGAAGCGGATGGCGGCCGGCTCGGGCGCCGACGTCACGCCGGCGCCCACCGCCGTCGCCGCCGCGGCCTCCGTGCCCGCCTCGTTCACCGAGACGAACGCCTTGTGGATCACGCCGCTGATGTAGAGCCCGCCCTGCCCGTTGATGCCCGAGAGGTCGGCCTCGCTGGTGAAGGCCATGGGCATCCCCAGCTCCTCGAGCGGCGGGATGAGATCCAGCGTCGACTCGAACTCGAATTTCGGCAGCCCGATCTGGACGCTCCGCTCCTCCAGCGAGCCGAGGACGCCCTCGAGGCGCGCCCGGTCGAGGCCCGACTCGAACGCGCCGAGATCCGACGGCAGCACGAGCACCATCGACAGCTCGCCCCCGTCGTAGGGCATCTCGAGCGCCTGGTAACCGTCGCCCTCGCCATAAGGGACCTGCTCCACGCCGGCCATCATCGGCACGGAGACCGTGGAGCCGTCCGGCAGCGTGAAATCGCCCGGGGCCGTGCGCTCCTCCTCGAAGGGGAACTGCCACGCTGCGTTGAAGTAGATGGCATTGGTCAGCACCAGCCGGGTCGACGACGTGAGAAACCCATCGGGCAGGAGGTCCTTGATCCGATCCTCGGTGCGTTCGGCCACCCAGCCGTTGATGATCTCCCGCGCTTCCCCGGACGCCTGGATGAAATCGACGAGGTTCATCCCGGCCCCGTAATTCACCGCGAGCACGTCGAGGAACTCGGGCACGTAGAAATAGTCCTTCTGGCCCCAGAGGGCATTGGCGACGTTGAGCCGGAACCCCTCCCCGTCCTGCCCCTCGGCGCCCTCGCCGCGGCTCGCCAGCGCCAGATCGAGCGCGTTGAACGCCGGGTGCAGCCGCTCCTGCGGCAGCGTGAAGCGCAGCGCGGTCGCCATCTGCTCCGCCGTCTCGCCGCGCGCGCCGGCGTACGTCATCGCCAGCGCGCTCGACACGCTGTAGGGAGAATAGAAGAGATTGCCGGGCTCCGCGCTGACTTGCCGGTAGAGATCGAGCGCGAAGGTGGTGTTGCCGACGGCGAGCTCCTTGCTGTCGGCCTCCGGCACGGAGGGCGTGAGGCTCCGCGGCTTGGTCGAGGCGGCAACGCAGCCCGCCGCGCCCGGATCGCTGCACTCGCCGGGCGAGGGTTGCTCCGGCTCCGGGCCTGGCGCCGGGTCGTTGTGGTCGACGGAGCAACCAGTGAAAATCAGGGAGAACGGCAACAGGAACGAGCAGATCGGGTGCGTTCGCATGCCGACGCGCAGAGCAGGGGTCGTGCCGAGCAGCGGCGCTGGCCGGGCGACGAGCAAAGGCTCTCAATGGGCGCCGAGCAGGGGACACGGCAGGGGCGCGATTCAGGGGCTGGAAGGCAAGGGGCGGGGCGGGGGCTGCGGCCGGACAACGGCGAGCCGCGCCGACCCGGCGCCGGCGCGGCCGCGAAGCACCCCTGATCGCCGGGGCAGGCGCCGGCTCATGGTGGCGCAAGCCACGAGAAGGACGGCGCCGCGCCGCGGCGGCGAGCGCGGCGAGCGCGGCGAGCGCGGCGACGGGCGCGCGTGGTAGGGTGGGCAGCGCCATGCAGAGAGCGCGAGAGACAACCTTCGGGGAGGCGCGGCGCCCGTGATCGTGCTCGTGATGGGCGTGAGCGGCGCCGGGAAGACGACGGTGGGCGCGCGCCTCGCGCGCGAGCTCGGATGGGTGTTCGTCGACGCCGACGACCTCCACCCCCCCGCCAACATCGAGAAGATGCGCTCGGGCAAGCCGCTCGACGACCAGGACCGCGCGCCGTGGCTCGCCGCGCTCGCGGCGCGCATCGCCCAGCTGATCGACGAGGGGCGCGGCGCCGTGATCGCCTGCTCCGCGCTGAAGGCGGCGTACCGCGCGCAGCTGCTCGTCGACCCCGCGCGGATGCGCGTCGTGCACCTGACCGGCGACCCCGCGCTGATCGCGGCGCGCCTCGCGGCGCGGAAAGCTCACTTCATGGCGCCCGGCCTGCTGCCGACGCAGCTCGCCGCCCTGGAGCCGCCCGAGGACGCGATCCACGTCGACATCGACGGGACCCCGGACGAGATCGCCGCTGCCGTCCGCCGCGCGCTCGGCCTGTGAGCCGCGCCCGGCCGGCGCGCGGGGCTCGACGGCGCTCGGCCTGCGCGCCGCGTCCGTCCTCGATCCGGCTCGGCCTGCGCGCCGGGCTCGCCGGACGTGCAGGCCGGGCCCGCGCGCGTGTCAGTCGGACGCCAGCAGGCGACCCACGAACAGCGCGTTCTCCTCGCTGGTGAGCACGTCGTCGCCCACCTCGACCGTCCCCTGGAACGAACCGGCCAGCATCGGATTGTCGCGCGCGTCCACCTCCAGCCCGGAGACGACCGCGCCCTGGCCGAGGCGCTCGGTCCACCGCACCTGCCCGTCAGGGCTGAGCTCGGCGGCCCAGGCGCTGCACGACGGCGACTCGTCCGGCGTGCAGAGCGAATCGCCGGCCAGGAACACGGCGTCGTCGCTCGCCGCGATCTCGCGCGCGGTCTGAACCCCGTCGAACCGCGTCACCCAGAGCACGTTGCCGTCCGGGTCGATCTTGGCCACGAACGGGCTCGGGCCGCCCGGCAGCTCCTCCTCGCCGAAGACGCCGGTGCCGGCGAGCAGCACCGAGCCGTCCGGATCCACGGCGAAGTCGTACAGATCCTCGGCCTGCTCCGGCGAGCCCGGGAAGCGCTTGTGCCAGAGCAACGCGCCGTCCTCGTCCAGCTTGGTCAGGAACGTCGCGTTGCCCCGTCCGTCCGCGGACGCGATGAAGATGTTGTCGTCGTCGTCGACCTCGATGCCGATCTCGCCGGTGTCGGAGCCGCTCGGCGGCAGGCTCACCCAGCTGAAGCGGCCCGACCGGTCGAGCCGCACCACGAACGTGCCGATCGCCCGCCGCTCGATCCGGTGGCCGGCCACCCTCGCCGCGCCCTCCAGCGTGCCGAGCACAAGCGCGCCGCCGCGGCCGTCGCTGGCGATCGCCTTACCGAGCAGGATGCTGTCCTCGTCCGCAGCGATCTGCGCCGCCCAGCGCGTCCTGCCGCTCGCCTTGAGGTTCGCGACGAAGAGCTCCGGGCCCCCGGGCGGAGACGCCGTGAGCCGGACCGTGCCGAAATCCACCGCGCCGGTGAACTCGCCGAGCACGAGCGCCCCCTTGTCGTCCGCCGCCACGTCGAGGGCAGCCTGCGCCTCCGCGTCGCCGAACCGCGCGCTCCAGAGCGGGACGCCACACGCGTCGAGCTTCGCCACGAAGACGTCCGTCCCCCCCGCGCTCGTCAGGGAGGTGGCGCCGAACGTCAACGTCCCCTCGAAGGCGCCCGCGAGCACGGAGTTGCTGTCGTCACTGACCGCGAAGCCGCGCAACGTTGCGTTGTCGGCAGCAAATTGCCGCCCGAACGGCTCCCGCCCACACGCCTCGGAGGTCCCGCCGGCCCGCGACTCGGCCAGGGTGCGGCCACATCCCGCTGCCCCCGACGCACACGCCGCCGAGGGCGAACGGAGCTCCGCCTCCTCCCCCACGCCCGCGCCGCGGTCGCGCTCCGGTCCGCCCTCCGCTGAACCCACGGAGCAGCCCGCCCCTCCCAGAACGACGACACCGCACAACGCGCCCACCGCTCGCCACTCAGACCGCATACCGCTCTTCTCCTCGCCCGCTGCCCGCGGGCAGCTGGAAATACTGCAGGATGTGGACCACCAGGATGCTCTTCTTCTTCCAAACCTCGGCCGAATGGGTGAAATCCTGATTTTCTGCCGTCCTGCGGGCTCATCTGGGAGCGGCGCGCGCGATGCGATAGAACCAGCCCATGCCCCCGTCACGCCGCCACTTCCTCTCGTTGACCGCCGCGGCAGGATCCATGGCCGCGCTCGGCTGCTCGCCATCGCCATCAAGCCCCCGTCCGTCCGCTCCCTCGAGCGCCGACGCCAGCCGGGCCCGCGCGCCGGATCCCGGCGGGCCGGCGGCGCCGGCCGCGCCGCCCGGCAAGACACTGCTCATCCTCGGCGGGACAAGCTTCCTCGGGCCCGCCCTGGTCGAGGCGGCGAAGGCCCGCGGATACACCATCACCCTCTTCAACCGCGGCAAGACGCGGCCCCACCTCTTTCCCGACATCGAGAAGCTGCACGGCGATCGGGATCCGAGCAAGGGGGATGGGCTCAAAGCGCTCACCGGCCGCTCGTGGGACGCCGTCATAGACAACTCCGGCTTCGTCCCGCGGATCGTCAAGGCGTCCGCAGAGCTGCTCGCCCCGAACGTCAAGCAGTATGTGTTCATCTCCAGCCTGTCGGTCTATGCCAGCCACACCACCCCTTCCGCCGACGAGACGGCCCCGGTCGGGACGTTGTCCGACCCGACCGTCGAGACGATGGGCAAGGAGTACGAGAACTATGGTCCTCTCAAGGCCCTCTGCGAGCAGGCCGCCGAGGCCGCGATGCCCGGCCGGGTCACGAACGTGCGCCCCGGGTTCATCGTGGGCCCCGAGGATCCGACCGATCGATTCACCTACTGGCCCGTCCGCGTCGACAAGGGCGGAGAGGTCCTCGCGCCGGGCGCGCCGTCCGACCCGATCCAGATCATCGATGTTCGCGATCTCGCCGCGTGGCTCATCCACGTCGTCGAGACCCGGACGACAGGCGTCTTCAACGCCGCCGGGCCCGGCGAGCCGCTCACCATGGGCGGCCTGCTCGACGCGTGCGCCGCGGCGTCCCGCACGCGCGCGACCTTCACGTGGGTGAGCGCACAGTTCATCGAGAAGCTGGGCGGCGAGCCGGTCGACCTCCCGATCTGGGCGCCCGCCGAGGGCGAGACCAGGGCCTTTCACCTGCGCAGCGCCGAGCGCGCGCGCAAGGCAGGGCTCACGTTCCGCCCCGCGCCGGAGACCGTCAGGGACACGCTGGCGTGGTGGAAGACGCTCCCGGCGGACCGGCAAGCCAAGCCGCGGGCCGGCCTGACGCCGGAGCGCGAGGCCGAGGTCCTCGCGGCGTGGCGGGCGCGGGGCAAGAAGGCGGGCGAGCCGTAGCGGAGACGTGCCGCGTTAAGGTAGGATGGTGGCGCACCCATCCGGAGGAGGTGGTTCCGCCGGAGGGTCCCGCTGCCGCGGGAGACGGCCCCGCCATGATCCCCTGCCCATCCACGATCGCGAAGGAGCTCGGCGCGAGCGACGGGGCCGCCGCGCGGGCCCTCGCGCCGCCCGCGAGCGCTCCGCCGGCGCGCCCGCGACCGTTTCGGAGGTCGTGATGAAGCTCCTCTGCAAATCGGCGAACGAACGTCATCCGAGCGCGCGGGGGTCGCAGCCCGGCATCGAGGGACGCCCGAGACGGGAGCACCTGGACGAGGCGCGCTTCGACGCAGCGCGCTTCGACGCAGCGCACCCCGCGGGCTTCTCCTTCGAGCCCGCGCCGCGCGCGCCGGCGGAGCTCGCCGCGATGAACCTCGCGGAGGGCCGCAAGGCGAGGGCCTCCGGGGCGCCGCCGGCCGCCGCCGACTTCTTCGAGGCCGGGATCTCGGCGCTGCCGGACGGGAGCTTCAAGCTGGGCAACGACCTCGCCTTCGCGCTGCACGCCGAGGCGGCCGAGTGCGCGCACGTCGGCGGCCAGATCGAGCGCGCGGAGTCGCTGCTCGACGTGCTCGACGCCGAGGCGCGCTCGGACCTCGAGCGCGCGCGGGCCCACGAGCTGCGCGTCGCCGTGCTCGTCACGCGGGGCCGGCTCGACGACGCGCTGCGGCTCGGGGCGTCGGCGCTCGCGATACTGGGCGTCCCGCTCCCGGACGAGGGGCCGGCGCGGAAGGCCGCGGCGGACGCCGAGGTCGCGGCCGCGCGCGCGGCGCTCGGCGCGCGCCGGCTCAGGGACCTGCTCGACGAGCCCGAGACGACCGACGCAAGGACACGCGCGGCGCTGCGGCTGCTCATGGCGCTGACGCTGCCCGCCGCGCTGGTCAACCCGCCGCTCTGCATGTTCATCGCGGCCAGGCAGGTCAACCTGTCGCTGGAGCGCGGGCACGGCGGCGCCTCCCCGTACGGCTACATGGCCTACGCGTGGATCGCGGCGCGGATGCTCCACCGCTACGACGAGGCCTACGAGCTCGGAGAGATCGCGCTCGAGCTCTGCGCGAGGTCCGGGCAGCACGAGCTCTCCTGCCGGATGCGCCTCCTGCTCGGAGCGCACATCAGCGTCTTCACGAAGCACCTGCTCTCGAGCCTCGATCTCTTCGCCGAGGCGTACGACGCCGGGCTGCGGACCGGCGACCCCACCTACCTGTCCCAGACCTGCGTCCATACCTCCCTCGTGCGCTTCGGGCTCGGCGACGAGTGCGAGGTGGTGCGGGCCGAGGTCGATCGGCACCTCGCGCTCGTGAAGGACACGCGGGAGGAGCTCGCCCTCGCGGCGCTGACCAGCGTGCGCCGCGCGCTCGACGACCTGGTCGACACGACGCGCACGGCGCCCGCCCCGCACGCGACGCGCGCGGCGCACGTGCGGGAAGCGCCGGGCAGCGCCGTCGAGGACGCGGCCCGCGACGAGGAGCGCGCGGCGCCGCCGCACGGCGCCGTCGCGCGCGTGGAGCACGCGCTCAGGCAGCAGATCTGCTTCCTCTTCGAGGACCACGAGGGCGCGCTGCGGATGGGATCCCTCGCGGAGGCGAGCAGCAAGGGCGGCGCCGGCGATCTGCTCGCGACCGAGGTGTACTTTTACACCTGCCTCACGCTGCTCTCACCCGCGCTCTCGCGCGGCCGGCAGGTGATCACCGCCTCGCTCTCGAGCTACCGGGACCGGCTCGCGGCGTGGGCGGAGCGGTGCCCCGACAACTTCCGCCACAAACACCTCCTGGTCCGCGCGGAGTCCGCGCGCGCCGCCGGCGAGGAGCTCGCGGCGATGAAGCTCTACGACCAGGCGATCGCCTCGGCGAAGACGAACGGGTTCGTCCGCGACGAGGCCCTCGCGAACGAGCTCTGCGCGAAGTTCCACCTGGCGAGCGGGAGGGAGACGATCGCGCAGGTCTACATGACAGACGCCTACGAGGGGTACCTGAGGTGGGGTGCCACAGCCAAGGTGGGGCAGCTGTCGCGGAAGTACCCGCACCTGGTCCCGCGGGCCGCGCAGTCCGCCCGCCGCGCGCGCTCGCCGGAGAGCGAGCGCCCGGCGAGCCCGGAGCCGCCGCGCGGCGGATCGGACGGCGCGGCGGCCGTCCACGTGGCGAACGCCACGGTCGCGGCCGAGGTGGCCCGCCTCGACGCGGCGCTCTGCGACACACGCGCGCGCCTCGCGGCCGAGCTCGCGGCGCGGCAGCTCGTCGAGCAGGAGCGCGCGGCGCTGGAGGAACAGCTCCGCCGGATGCAGCGCGAGCGGCCACCGGAGCTCTCCGCGCCGCTGATCCCGATCGCCGGCCGCATCCTCGCGATGCCGCTCGCCGGGGAGATGGTCCCCGCACGTGTGGCGGAGGTGCTCGACTCGACCGTCGCGAGCGCGGCCGAGCGGCGCGCGAAGATCGTCCTGTTCGACGTCACCAGCGCGCGGTGCGTCGAGGCCGGGGTGGCGAACGCGCTGATGCGAGCGGCCGGCGCGCTGCAGCTGCTCGGCGCGCGTGTGGTCATCACCGGCATCCGCCCCGACGCCGAACGTGCCCTCGGCGAGCTCGGGATCGATCTGTCCGCGGTCGTCACGCGCGGGACGCTCCAGAGCGGGCTCGCCTACGCGCTCGAGCTCGCCGGGGGCGCGCGGCAGCGCCGAGGCGGCGCGCGGCAACGCCGGCGCGTCGCGCGCCAGCGCCAGCGCGTCGCGTGTCAGCACAGGCGCTGACGTTCGCGCCGACGCTCCGGGCCGGGGTCAGCCGGCACGGGAACACTCGTGGATCTGAGATGACGTATCGGAAGTCCACAGGAAGGAGGGAAGACGCAAAGCATCTTCCGTGCTCCCCCGCCTTCCCGTGATTCCCTTCCGGGCTCGGGTGGCGCGCCTCCCTCGCGATCCCGCGTCGCGGGTTCAGCGAGGGAGGAGCGCCGTGGACGAGCGCGACTCAGTCGCCGCCGCCGGCGCCGCCGCCGCCTTCAGCCGCGCCGCCGGCGCCGCCGCCACCTTCAGCCGCGCCGCCGCCGCCTTCAGCCGCGCCGCCGCCGCCTTCAGCCGCGCCGCCCGTGCCGCCGCCGCCCGTGCCGCCGCCGCCCGTGCCGCCGCCGCCCGTGCCCGTGCCCGTGCCCGTCGTCGTCGACGTGGTGCCGGTGGGGTCGTCACCGTCATCGCCGCATCCGGCGCCGATCATCATAAGGGACGCGCCAAACAGCAGCGCGCTTGCGAGCATGCTCATCGAAGCTTTCATATGTCCGTTTCTCTCCGTTGGGTTGTTCCCCCCCAAAAGAATGGCTCGGTACATCCTGGCGCCGACCCCTGCACTACCCTGCAATCAGCTCACTTCGCGCTCAAAAAAATTCGCGAAATGGGCGCCCGCGAGCCCCACGGGCGCTTCGAGTGCAGCGGTTCGGTGTCTACTGCATGATGATTCCGTTATTGTGGATGATAGGCCACCATACTGGATTACGCAAGCTTTTTGTCTCACTGCATCATCGTTGCAGGTGTGCGACCCGCCGTGAATGCCGGCAGGTCAAGCACATCCGCCGCGCGGGCGCGCGGCGGTCACGATGATGGCTGGACTTGACAAATCGGCCGCGATAACGGATGCACCTCCGAAGTAGAGGCCTTCATGAGCCGGTGCCGTGCTCGTGTGTTCGACCTCGGGACCACCGCCGGCGCCGGATGAGGCGCTCCCAGAGCCGCGCTGTCGCGCGGGTGCCAGTCGTCTGGGTCTGGAGCTCGGTCTGCATGGCATCATGAGGACTGGTCGCCGCGCCGTGAACCTGCAAGTCCCAGGCCTACGGCCCGCGCGCCGCGCGACGACTGGGCGGCGCGCGCGGATGAGCTCGCAGAAGAACACGCGGCGGGCCAAGAAACCGGGCCTTGGAGCCGCCGTGTCGCCGCGGCGGGCCCGCGGCGGCCAAGCGCGAAAGGGCCTACGCCGTGAGGTCCGGGGGCCGCGAAGGAGGGGTTGCGGGCGCTCTCCCGGGAGCGCAGGCGCCGTGGCGTCCTGCGCCTTTTTGCCCTCAACCCCGCGCGCGGACGGGCCGGCTGTAGACTCGATATCGATCGCGCTCGAGCGGGGCGACGTATGATCGCGGTGTCGCGCGACATGAAAGCGATTGCGGGTGATGGCCAATCGGGACGGCCGGGGGATCGCTCCGCGCGCCACCCGGGCGGGCCCGAGCACAAGGACCCAGGGCTGTCAGGCGAGCCCGGGCGCGGGCCGCGCCGCCGGTCGCGCCCGCCCGGCTCACGCGCCGTGGCCCGTCAGCGCGCGATGTCCTCGCTCGAGCCTCGCTCTCGCGCGCCGGAGAGCTCGCCGGCGCGGGCTCGGGCCGCGAGGTGCGCGACGGCCGCCACGAGCGCGGCGGGCTCGATCGGCTTCGTGGCGTGCATGTGGAAGCCGGCGTCGAGCGCGCGCTTCTGGTCCTCCTTGCGGGCATACGCCGTCAGCGCCAGCGCGGGAAGATCGCCGCCGGCCTGCGGCGGGTGCTGGCGGATCGTACGGATGAGCTCGTAGCCGTCCTCGCCCGGCATGGCGATGTCGCTCACGAGCACGTGCGGGCGCGCCGCGCCGAAGGCCGCGAGCGCCTCGCGGACGGAGGCGACCGCGGTCACCTCGGCGCGGTGCTGCGAGAGCACCTCCTGGAGGAGCTCCCTGGCGTCCGCGTCGTCCTCGACGAGCAGGACATGGAGCCCGCCGAGATCGGAGGCGGCGTCACACGCGGCCAGCGGGCGCGACCGCGCCTCCCGCAGCGGCGCGACGGAGAGGCGGCGCTCGGCCCCGAGCAGCGGGATCCGGACCACGAACGTCGACCCCTGCTGCAGCCCGGCGCTCTCGGCGACGACCGAGCCGCCGTGGGCCTCGACGATGTCGCGCACGAGCGACAGCCCGATGCCGAGGCCCGCGTGCTTCCGGCGGCTCGTGCTGTCCGCCTGGCGGAAGCGCTCGAAGAGGAACGGCAGGAAATCGGGCGCGATCCCCTCCCCCGTGTCGCGCACCGAGAGCTCCGCGGAGGCGCCGGCGCGGCGGAGGGAGACGTGGATGTGTCCCTCGGGGCGCGTGAACTTGAGGGCATTGGAGAGGAGGTTCGAGACGACCTGCTGGAGCCGGTCCGCGTCGCCGTTCACCTCGACGGCCGGGTCGAGCGCGACGTCGACCGTGAGCCCCCTCGCCTCGGCGCCGGGGCGGATCGCGTCGACGGCGGTCTCCACCACCGGCGCGAGCGCCATCGGCGCGGCGCTGATGCGCAGCTTGCCCGCGGTGATCCGGGAGACGTCGAGCAGATCCTCGATGAGCTTCGCCTGCGCGGCCGCGTTGCGCTCGATCACCTCGAGGCCGTGGGACACCCGCTGCTCGTCGAACGGCTCGCCGCGCAGGAGGTGAGTCCAGCCGAGGATCGCGTTGAGCGGGCTGCGCAGCTCGTGGGAGAGCGTCGCGAGGAACTCGTCCTTCATGCGGTTCGCCTCGCGCGCCTCGGCGTGCACGCAGTTCTGGATGGCGATCGCGGCGAGCTGCGCGAGCTGCACGAGGACGGTCTCGTCGTCGTCCGAGAACTCCCCGTCATGCCGGTCCGAGAGCTGGATGGCGCCCATGTTGCGGCCGTCCGCCGCCGTGAGCGGCACGGCGAGGTAGCCCCGCGGCGGCGGGTGCTGCCCGCCGTCGTCCAGCCACTCCGGGTGCTGGGAGAGCTCCCGCTGCGTCATGCGGAGGGGCCTGTTCCTGCCGCACACGAAGGCGCACAGCCTGCCTGCGATGGGCGGCGGCGACTCGTGCTGGAACGTCGCGTACCGCTCGGAGTACGACGCCGCGGTGCGCGCCCGCTCGCCGGGCCTCTCCAGCTTCACGAGCGTCATGGCTTGATGGGCACAGGAGACGTCGCGCGCCGCATCGGTGATCGCCGCGGTCATGGCGTCGAGCGACAGGGCCGAGTTGATCGCGAGCGCGGCGCGGTTGAGCCGCTGGAGCTGCTCCGCGCGCGCGCGCAGCGACTCGGCCTGGAGCCTGATCTTTTGCGTCTTCCTGAAGAGGTCGACGAAGACAGACACCTTGGTGCGCAGGACCTCCGGGGCGAAAGGGGTCATGATGTAATCCACGGCCCCGAGCGAATAACTGCGCTCGACATAGACACGATCGGTGTGCGCCGTCAGGAAGATGATCGGCGTGTGCCGCGTGCTCCTCCGCTTGCGGATGAGGGTCGCCGTCTCGAACCCGTCTATCTCCGGCATGTTGATGTCGAGGAGGATGACCGCGAACTCCTCCTGAAGGAGGCTGCGGAGCGCCTCCCTGCCGGAGGACGCCTTGACGACGTTCTCGCCGAGCGGGGCGAGGACGGCCTCCAGGGACATGAGCTGCTCGGGCCTGTCGTCGACGACCAGGATGTTGACCCTGCCTACTTCCACCCTCATCCCCGGTCTCCTTTCCCCCACCCCGACGCCGGCCACGTGACCAGCTTCGCAGCATCCTCAGGAACCCATCGCTGTCCACCGCTTTCGGGCGGCGCCTGATCGACCCGGGTCAGGGGCTCGCCCGAGGCGAGTCAGGGGTACGATGTCGCCTCGTGGGCGCAGCTGTGCTCCTGCAGCCGGCGGCGCTTCCGCGGTCGGTCACGCCGGACCGCCCGAGAGCGCCGCCGCGGCGCGCCGCGAGCCCCCTCCGGCGGCATCCCGCTGCGCCAGCGCGCGGCGCTCGCCCCCGAGGAGCGCGCCGAGGGAACGCTGAGGCCCCCCCGGCCAGACCGCAGCATGGATCCATTCAGCCCTCCCTGAACCGTACTGACGAGGCTGTATGGTAGTCGAGGCGATGTCGCACGTGCGACCCCGGGTCAGCCTGCACTGGGCTAAGGCTGATCCTGAGCACAATCCACGTTCTCCGCACAAGCACCGTACACCCGGGAGGCGGCGGTGAGAAAGAGGAATCCGGCGCGCCGCGCGGAGAAGCAGTGAGGCAGATCGCGCTTCGGGGCGGGCGCCGCGGCGGCGTAAGGAGCCCCGGAGTCGCGGAGGTTTCCGCCGACGTCCTCGCGGCGTTTTCCCGGCTTCCGCGGCGCGTGTCGGCGCGGCGCTCGCGCGGACGCGGACGCGGACGCGGGCGCGCGGGCTCAGGGGGAGCGCCGCTCCTGCAGCGAGCGCGAGTGGCGGAGGATCACCTCGAAGACCTCGGCGACGCCAGCGGGGTCGAGCCCGAGCTCGGCGGCGCAGCGGCGCCGGGACTCCATGAGCCGCGCCTCGCGCAGCGGATCCCGGACGGCGGCGCCGATCGTGGCCTTGGCGCGCGCGGCGCGCTGGACGAGCTCGGAGCGGCGCGCGAGCAGCCCCACGAGCTCCAGGTCGAGCTCGTCGATGAGCTCCCGCGTCTCGCGGAGCTCGGGGGAGAGCGCGCCGAGATCGGGGATCGCGAGGGCGGCGGCGTCCTCGGGCGCGGCGTCCTTCGCGGCGACGTCGAGGCTGCGATCGATGGCGACGAGCGCGTCGATGAGCCGGCGGCGCGCCTCGCCCGCGAAGGGGTTCTCGCGGTGCAGCGCCGCGAACAGGTGGCCCGCGTCGGCGCGCACCGTCTCGATGGTGCGCGCGATCCCCTGGAACGAGGGCGGCGCGTACGGCGCGCCGGCGGGCACCCCCGCGTCCATCATGCCCTTCGCCATGAAGAACGCGAGCGCGTGGGTGAAGGCCATCACGCGGTCGTGCTCCTCCGGAGCTTGCTCGAGCACCTGGCACCCGATCTGCTCGAACAGCGCGACGACACGACGCACCGCGTCCGGGTGCGCCGGGTTCGGGCAGACGACGGCGCGCAGCGGGCGCTCCCCGCGGGCGAGGCTCGCCGGACCGAAGAGCGGGTGCGTCGCCACCCAGGGGCGGTCGCCGCCGAGCACCTCGGCCATGGCGCGCGCGGGCACGGTCTTCACGCTGCCCACGTCGGCCACCACCTGCCCGGGCGCGAGGTGCGGCCGCAGCGACGTGATGGCGTCGCGCATCGCCGGGACCGGGACCGCGACGAGGACGAGGTCCACGCCGCCCACGAGCTCCGGCAGCGAGGCCGCGCGCGCGGCGCCCTGGATCTCGGCCCCGGGATCGAGCGCGCGCACCCCGATCCCGGCATCGCGCAGGAGAGAACCGAGCGCCGCGCCGAACCGGCCATACCCGAGGAAGGCGACGTTGCCGATGCGCGCGGGCGGCGGGGGACCGTCCCCGCGCTGTGGGAGGGAATGCGGCATGGCGCGGATACTACGACAGTCGGTCCGGGCCGAGGCCACGTTTTCTGGGGACGCCTGGGGCACCGATCCGTCGATCGAGCGAGAGAGGAACCGCCAAGGCGCCAGGAACGCCAAGGACGCCAGAAAAAGAGGATGTGTTGGCGTCGCTTACGCCTTGGCGGCTCGAGGTTCTGCTCGATTCAGGCGGGGTCAACCCGTCTGTCGCTCTAAGGCGCCGCGGCGGGCCGGCTCGCGGCGTCGCCCGGAGCGGCCGGGGGTGCGGCGCTCGCCGGGCGATCCGCGGGGCGCTCGGTGGGGCTCGCGGAGCGCGCGGCGGCCAGGGCCAGGATCGCGATCAGGGACGCGATGGCCGCGATCAGCCCGACGCGCGCCCGCCTGGTGCCCCGGTCCGGCGCGGCGTGCTCGGCCGCGAGCGCGGGCGCCGGCACGCTCGGCAGGACGCTCTCCTGCGAGCGCGGACCGGACGGCGGCGGCGCGGAGCGCGGGCCCGAGCGCGGGCCCGACAGCGGCGCCGAGCGCGGGCCCGACAGCGGCGCCGAGCGCGGGCCCGACAGCGGCGCCGAGCGCGGGCCCGACAGCGGCGCCGCGTTCAGCCCGAGCCCGATCGTCGGGAGCGACGCGCGGGGGCGGGGCGGGAGCGTGGCGCCGAGGATGCGCGCGGCGCGCTCCGCGTACGCCTGGCTGGCCACCGGCGCGAACGGGGCGAGCGCGATCGCGAGCTCGGCCACGTTCGCAGGGCGCCGCTCCGGATCCTTCTCGAGGCAGCAGAGGAGGACGCGCTCGATCGCGGGGGGGATGTCGCCCCGGATCGCGCTGGGGAGCTCCGGGTCCGCGCCCGCGACGCGCAGCGAGAGATCGGCGAACGACGTCGCCTCGAACGGCGGCTGCCCCGTCAGCAGATGGTAGAGGATCGCGCCGAGCGACCAGAGATCGGCGCTGGCGTCGACGTCGTCCGACTGGCGCACCTGCTCCGGCGACGCGTAGAGGGCAGCGCGGGGCAGCTCACCCGCCTGCCCCGGCGAGCCGGGGTCGCCCTCGCGCACGCCGGGGAGCTCTTCCCAGAGGCCGAAGTCGCGCACCTTCAGGATCGTCGCCCCGTCGGGCGCCCCGGCGAGGAACAGGCTCGCCGGCTCGAGGCCGCGGTGCACGATCCCCGACGCGTGCGCCTCGGCCACCGCCACGCAGGCCTGCAGCACGTAGTCGAGCGCCTCCGGGATATCGAGCGTGCCCCGCTCGCGCAGCACCTCGGCGAGGTCCCGCCCCTCGAGGTGCTCCATCACGACGTAAGGGACGCCCGAGCCGAGCCGGCCGGCGTCGAGCACGCGCACGACGTGCTCGCCCTTGAGCAGCGCCGCCGCGCGCGCCTCCTCGAGGAGCCGCTCCGACACGCCTCGCCGGCGGTCGTCGAGCAGGAGCTTGATCGCGACCTGCTGCGGTTGAGAGAGGTGGCTGGCGCCGACCACCATCGCCATGGCGCCCCCGCCCAGGACCCGGTCGACCCGGTATTTCTCAGCGATCACGTCCCCTGCGACGACAGGTGCGTTCATCAAGGCTCCCCGCAGCGCGCACAGGCGCGGGGGCAGCTTGCCACCCCCGTACATGCATGATCACATCCTAGCACGCACGTTCGCTGAATTGGCGGCCATCACACGCGGCCGTCGAAGCGCAAACCGCGTCGCGGCGGCAAGGGCGATAGGAGCAATGAATTCAGCGTCTTATCGATCCACCGTGGCCCGCGGCCGCGGGCTCGAGCAAGCGCGTCGATGTAGGCGCGGGAGAGCGCGGGGCTGACGAGCCCAGCAGCGACGCCGGGCGCGTGCGCGAGGCCCGGCGATCCGCGGCGGAAGACCACGATCCCTGCGCGCACCTGCGCTCTGCGCGAGCGGCGAGCCCCGTGAAGGGCGCGGGAGCTTCGTTGTCGACATACCGCGGTTGAGCACGCCTCGGTCGAGCACGCCTCGCGGCTCGCGTGCGCCCGCTTCCTGCTCTACATTCGCCGGCGTCTCGGGAAGGGGGGACGCCTATGGCTCGGGCGGAGACGGCTGAGATCCACCGTTGCGGCCGCTTCCTCGTGCGCAGGCAGACGAGCGCGGGCAGGACCGTCGTGCAGAAGATCGCCCGCGCGACGCCGCGGTGCCCGGGCGCGGCGGCGCTCCTCCGCAGCGAGGCCGCCGTCCTGCGCCGGCTCGATGTGCCCGGCGTGGCGCGGCTGATCGCGCTGCTCGGGCCGGAGGACGCGCCGGTGCTGGTCCTCGAGGACGCCGGCGCCGAGGACCTCGAGCGGCGGATCGCCGGAGGGCCGCTCGCGCTGGGCGAGCTCCTCGACGTGGCGATCGCGCTCGCCGAGGCCTGCGCGCGCCTCCACGAGCGCGGCGTCGTCCACCGCGCGCTCGCCCCGCGCCGCGTGCTGCTCGGCCCGGGCGGGGAGGTCACGCTCGTCCACTTCACGGACGCGGCCGAGCTCACGAGCGTGCCCGGGGCCGCGGCGCTGGAGGACCTGAAGGCGCTGCCCTTCAAGGCGCCGGAGCAGCTCGGGCGCATGAACCGGTTCGTCGACTGCCGATCGGACCTCTACGCGCTGGGGGCGATCCTCTACGCGATGCTCACCGGCGCGCCGCCCTTCCAGGAGCCCGATCCGCTCGCGCTCGTGCACTCGCACGCGGCGAGGTGCCCGGTGCCCGCGCACGTCGTGAACCCGGCGGTCCCGGCGGCGCTCTCCGAGCTGACGCAGCGGCTACTCGCGAAGATGCCGGAGCTCAGGTACGAGAGCGCCGCGTCGCTCGCCGAGGACCTGCGCGAGGCGCGGCGGCAGTGGCGGGCCGAGGGCGCGATCGCGCCGTTCGAGCTCGGCCGCCTCGACCTCGCGCGGCGGCTCCCGCTGCCCGAGCGCGTGGTCGGGCGCGATCGCGAGCTCGCCGCGCTGCAGGCCGCGGTCGAGCGGGTGTCCGGCGGCGCGACGGAGCTCTTCCTCGTGACCGGGGACGCCGGCGTCGGCAAGACCACCCTCGTCGAGGCGGCGCGGGCCGCGGTCACCGAGCGGGGCGGGTGGTTCGTCTCGGGCAAGCTCGATCAGCGCGCCGCGGACGTGCCCTACGCGCCCGTCGTGGAGGCGCTCCGCGCCCTCGCGCTCGCGCTCCGCGCCGAGGCGGAGGCGCCGGCGGGGAGGGATTGCGCGCAGCGCGTGCGCGCGGCGGGCGAACAAGGCCGCGCGCTCGCGGAGATCTGCCCGGAGATCGGCGCGCTCTTCGCGGCGGCGCCGCCGCTCCCCGCCGCCGATCCGCTGCGCGCGGAGGGCCGCCTGCTCCTCGCGCTCCAGGTGTTCGTGCGCGCCGTCGCCGGCGCGGCGCCCGAGGACGGGCCGCTCGCGATCTTCCTCGACGATCTCCAGTGGACCGACGCGGCGTCGCTCCGCGCCCTGTGCGCCCTGGCGACGGACCCGGGCAGCCGCCGCGTGCTCCTGCTCGGGGCCTACCGGCCGAAAGAGCTGGGGATCACGCACCCGCTCCACGCGACCCTGCAGGCGATCCGGCAGGCGCAGGTCGCCCCGATCACCCGCGTGTCGCTCGGCCCGCTGGACCTCGAGGCGCTCGTCGCGCTGCTCGCCGGCTGGCTGCGGTGCGGGCCGGAGCGGGCGCGCCCGCTCGCGGGGCTCGTCCTCGCCAGGACCGCGGGCAACCCGTTCTTCGTGCGCCAGCTCCTGCGCGCGCTCCAGCGGCAAGGGCTGCTCGCCTTCGACGCGGCGGGATCGACGTGGGCCTGGGATCTGCGCCGGATCGAGCGCGTCGAGATCACCGACAACGTGGTCGAGCTGATGACCGAGGCCGTGCGCCAGCTGCCCGAGGAGGCGCAGGAGCTGCTGCAGATCGCGGCGTGCGCGGGCAACCGGGCGGAGATCGGGCTGCTCGCGGCCGTGTCGGGCAGGTCCGTCGACGAGGCGACCGCGGCGCTCGGCCAGCCGCTCCGCGAGGGGCTCCTCGTGGCGGACAGCGAGCCCGGGGCGGGGCTCGCGGTGCGGTTCGCCCACGATCGCGTCCAGCAGACCGCCTACGAGCTCGTGCCGGAGGGGCGGCGCAGGGCGCTGCACCTCCGGATCGGCCGGCACCTGGAGGCCGCCTGCCGCGACGGCGCGGACGACGCGCTGTTCGACGCGGTGAACCAGCTGGACCTCGGCGCCGCCCTGCTCGGCGCCGAGGAGCGGGAGGAGCTCGCCGCGCTGAACCACCGCGCCGGCCTGAAGGCGCGCGGCGCGGCGGCGTACGGGCCGGCGCTCTCGTGCTTCCGCCGCGGCCTCGGCCTGCTGCCGGAGGGGGCGCGCGCGTCGCGCCGCGCGCTCTGGCTCGCCCTGCGCCGGGACGCGGCGGAGTGCGCCGCGCTCACCGGCGAGCACGCCACGGCGCGCGCGCTCGTCGAGGAGGCGCTCCGCTGCGCGGCGTCGATCCCCGAGCGGGTCGATCTGGAGGCCATCCGCCTCCTGAGCGCGACGCTCACCGGCGAGCACGCGCTGGCGCTCCGGTGGGGGCGCGCCGCGCTCCGCGACGGCTTCGGGGTCGAGCTCCCCTCGCCGGATCACGAGGCGGATCTCGAGGCGGAGACCGCCGCGCAGCGGCGGGCCGTCGAGGCGCGGCTCGGGGGGCGGCCGCCCGAGTCGCTCGTCGATCTGCCGCTCATGACCGGGTCGGAGGAGCGGGCCCACATGAAGCTCGTCTCGGGGATGATCACGCCCGCCTGGTTCGCGGAGCGGCGGCAGCTCTCGCTGCTCACGCTGATCGGCGTCCGCTTCGCGCTGGAGCACGGCAACTCGAGCGAGGCGATCCTCCCCTACGCGGCGCACGCGCTGTTCCTGGCGGCCGAGGGCGACCTCGCCGGCGCCCAGGGCTTCGGCCGCCTCGCCGTGGAGCTCGCGCGCAGGCTCGGCGACCGCGCGCAGGAGACGGTCGCGCTGCAGATTTACACCGAGTTCGTTGGCCCGTGGGTGGCGCCGTTCGCCTCGTGCGCGGCCCTGTTCCGCGACGTCGTCGCGCTGGGGCTGTCGTCCGGCGAGCTGCGCTACGCCGCCTACGCGTACACGGGGATCGTGGAGCACACGCTCGCCGCGGGGGTGGCGCTCGATCGCGCGCTGCTCGATCTGGACGAGGGGCTCGCGTTCAGCCGGCAGACCGGCAACAAGGCCACGCTGCTCCACCTGCGCGCCTACCGGCAGATGATCCGGTGCCTCAAGGGGCTGACGCGGGGCCGGAACCGCTTCGACGACGACGATTTCGACGAGCGCGCCTTCCTCGATGCGGCGCAGGGGGAGCCCGCGGTCGCGTGCGTGTACCACATCCTCCGGCTCGAGACCTCGTACCTGCTCCGGGACCAGGCCGAGGCGATCGCGCAGTCCGAGGCGACGATCCCGTGCCTGCAGTTCCTCGACGGGTACATCGCCGGCTGCCAGCGCGCGTTCTTCGCCGTGCTCACCCTGCTCTGGCGGTGCGACGGGGCGAGCGCAGAGGAGCGGGCCGCGCTGCTCGCCGAGGTGCACGACGTGCGCCGGACCTTCGGGCGGTGGGAGTCGACGTGCGCGGACAACTTCCACGGGGTGCGCCTGCTCATCGACGCGGAGATCGCCCGGGTCTCGCGCGACGTCGAGGCGGCCGGCGCGCTGTACGACGAGGCGATCGCGGCGGCGACGAGCGCGGGCATCGCGCCCGCGGCGGCGCTCGGCAACGAGCTGGCCGGGCGCTTCTACCACGGGCTCGGGCGGGCCCGGATCGCGGCCATGTACCTGCGCGCCGCGCGGCGGGGTTACGCGAGCTGGGGGGCCTCCGAGAAGGCGCGCGCGCTCGCCGAGGAGCTCCGGATCGACGAGGGCGAGGAGCCGGGCGCCGACGAGGAGCGCTACCCGGCGGCCGCGCTGGACGCGCTCAGCCTGCTCAAGGCGGCCGAGACCCTCTCGGGCGAGATCGTGCTGGATCGGCTGCTCGAGAAGCTGCTCGGCGTGTGCCTGGAGGCCGCCGGCGCCGAGCGCGGCGCGCTCGTGCTCGAGGAGGACGGCGGGCTGTTCGTGCGGGCCGCGGGGCGCGCCGCGGGGCCGGTCTCCATCGAGCGCGCGCCGCTCGCCGGATCGCGCGAGGTCCCGGAGAAGATCGTCGAGCGCGCGCGGAGGACGCGGGAGATCGTGGTCGTCGACGACGCGGCGAGCGACCCGGACCTCGCCGGAGATCCGCGCTTCGCCGGGGGCGGCGCGGGGTCGGTCCTGCTCCTGCCCCTCCAGCGGAAGGGGGCGCTGCTCGGGGTGCTCTACCTCGAGAACAGCCTCGCGACGCGGGCCTTCACGCGCGACCGGGTCCACGTGCTGGAGCTCCTGTCGGCGCAGATCGCGATCGCCCTCGAGAACGCCTGCCTCTACCGCGCGGCGCAGGACGCGATCCACGTCCGCGACGAGTTCCTCAGCGTCGCGTCGCACGAGCTGAAGACGCCGGTCACCTCCCTGCGCCTCGGGCTCCAGGGGCTGATCCACCAGCGCGGGCGCGTGCCCGAGGAGCGCGCCGCCCGCGCCCTCCTGCGGGTGGATCGCCAGGTGCAGCGGCTGATCCGGCTGATCGACGACCTCCTCGACGTCTCGCAGATCCACACGGGCCGGCTCGCGCTGCACGTCGAGCCGGTCGATCTCGCGGAGGCCGTGGGCGACGTGGTGGAGCGGCTCGGGGAGCGCATCGCGCAGTCCGGCTCGCGCGTGGACGTGCGCGCGGAGCCGGCCGTGGTGGGATCGTGGGACCGGAGCCGCCTCGACCAGGTGATCTCGAACCTGCTCGACAACGCCCTGAAATTCGGCGCGGGCAAGCCGATCGAGGTGTCGGTCGCGCGGCGGGAGGGCACCGCCGTGCTCGCGGTGCGAGACCACGGGATCGGGATCCCGGCCGACAGGCTCGCCCACGTGTTCGAGCGGTTCGAGCGCGCGGTGTCGAACCGCCACTACGGGGGCCTCGGGCTCGGGCTCTACGTGGTGAAGAGCATCGTGGAGGCGCTCGGCGGCGCGGTGCGCGCGGACAGCCTGCCCGACGAGGGGACGCGGCTCACGGTGGAGCTGCCCTGCGCGCCGCCGCCGTCGAGCCGGGCGGCGCCGCCCCTGTCGCTCGGCGACGCGCGGCCCTGAGCGCGGCGCGCGGCGTCAGATCCCCGCGGGCTGCTGCGGGACGAACAGGATGTACGGCGTCTTCGGCTCCTCGCCCGGCGGCGCCGCCCGCGGCGCGCGCTCGCCCTTCGGACCGAGGCTGCGGATGAACCGGTACATCGCGCGGAGGTCGCGCTCGTCCAGCGTGGTGTAGTTGGCCCAGGGCATCGGCGGGCGGCCGGCGCCCGCGCGGAACATCGCGACCCAGCCGTCCTCGGTGAGGACCTGGACGGAGAGCCGGAGGTTCTCCGCGTAGGTCGTCCCCCACGGCCCGCGGTAGCCGACGTCGCTGCCGGTCAGCCACTCCGAGGTCGGGAGCTTGCCGCTCGATCGATCCCAGCCGGGCGTGTGGCAGTCGTTGCAGCCGCCCACGAGGACGAGGTACCTGCCGGCCTCCTCCGGGCTCGCGGCGCTCACGTGGGGCGAGGCATCGGGCTGAGCGCCGACCGCGCAGCCGAGGATCACCGCGACCACCGCGCCGGGCAGCCCGTACACAGCCCAGCGCGCGGCGCGCACGCGCGCCGCGGAGGGCGATGAGTCAGATCTCGTTTCGATCGCCATTCCGATCATTCCACCATCCTTCTGGCGCGATCCGACGCGATTTGCGCAGGGAATGTGGTCTGCAGCGCTCATGCCGGGCGGCCGGGCGGCGCCGTGAGCACATCCGCCGGCGGGGTGAGCGCGGCAGGGGACACCTGGGGCGTTATCGCCGGGCGGCGGCGGGCCTGCGCGGCGCCGAGAGGAGCGGCCGGAGGCCGTTGACGCAGGCGAGGACGGCAGAGCCGTTGTTCATGAGCGTCGCCATCACCGGGTTGAGGAGCCCCGGGATCGAGAGCGCGTACGCGACCGCATTCACGCCGAGGATCATCGTGAAATTCTGGTGGATGAGGCGCATGGCGGCGCGCGAGAGGTCGATCGCCTCGACGAGCTTCGAGAGGTCGTCCTCGACGAGGACGACCCCCGCGGCCTCCCGGGCGATCTCCGCCCCCGCGGACACGGAGATGCCGACATCGGCGTACGAGAGCGCCGGGGAGTCGTTGATGCCGTCTCCGACGACCGCGACTGTACGGCCCTCCTGCGTGAGCCGCCGGGTGATCTCGGCTTTGTCCTCGGGGAGCATCTCGGCGAAGAAGCGGGTGATGCCGAGCTCGAGCGAGACCTGCCGGGCCACCTCGCGGCTGTCGCCCGTCAGCATCACGATGTCGTCGATCCCGCGCGCGCGCAGGCTCTGGATCGTGGCGCGGCTCTCGGGCCGGATCGCGTCGCGGTAGGCGAGCGTGGCCACGTGCTGGCCGTCGACCGCGAGGAAGAGGAGCGACTTGGCCTGGGCCTCGAGCGACCGCCGCGCGCCGGGCTCGGTGCGGCACGCGACCCCGAGCTCGTCGAGGAAGCGGGGGCTGCCGAGCTGTACGACCTTGCCGGAGACCCGCGCCTGCACGCCCCGGCCGACGAAGTAGCGGGAGTCCTCGCGCTCGGGGATCGACAGCCGCCACGCCTCGGCCAGGCGGAGCACCGCCTGGGAGACGGGGTGGGTCTGCCGCGCGGAGACGGCGGCGGCGAGCTCGGCCGCCTCGCGCTCGGTCAGGGCGTCGTGGACGAGGACGTCCGTGACCTCGGGGGTCCCCGAGGTGAGCGTGCCCGTCTTGTCGAACACGACGGTCGACACCTTCGCGAGCTTCTCGAGGTAGGCGCCGCCCTTGATGAGGATCCCGCGGCGCGCCGCGGCGTTCATCGAGGCGAGCACCGTGGTCGGCGCGGAGACGCGCGGCCCGGTGCCGAAGTCGATCGTGAGGATCGCGGAGACGCGCCCGAGATCCCGCGTGGCGGCGAGCACGACGGCCGAGCAGGCGAGCGCGGGGGGGACCAGCCGGTTCGCGACGACCTCGGCGTAGTTCTGGGCGCGCGTCTCCAGGGCGGGCGCGTTCTCGATGAGCCGCGCGGTGCTCGCGGCCGTGGTGTCGCCGCCGACCCGGTCGGCGCGGATGTAGAGCTTGCCCTCCTTGATGACCGTCGCGGCGAAGCAGCGGTCGCCGGGGCCCTTGAGCGCGGGCATCGACTCGCCGGTCAACGTCTGCTGATCGACGAGCGCCTCGCCGTCGGTGACCGTGCCGTCGACGGGGATCACCGAGCCGGTGTAGACGACGAGGACGTCGCCGACCGCGAGCTCGGCGACCGGGATCTGCACCTTGGCGTCGCCGCGGACGACCCACGCGAGGTCCTGCTGGTAGCCGAGCAGGCCGCGGATCGCGCGCCGGGCGCGCGCCTGGGTGAGGTCGCGGATGTGATCGCCGAGCGTGACCAGCCAGATGATGCCGGCCGCGTTGATGGCGTCCCCCGTGGCCACGGCCGTGGCGATCGCGAGGCTGTCGAGCAGGTCGACGTTCAGCTTGTGCTGCCGGACCACCGAGTCCCACGCCCGCTGGAGGATGGGGACCGAGGTCGCGGCGATGAACGGGTACGCGAGCAGCGGCGAGACGAACCCGCCGAGCGAGAGGAGCATGCCGGCGCTGGAGAGGTAGAGCGGGCGGCGCGCGAGGGCGGCCGCGCGGCGGGCCTGCCGGGCGCGGCGGGCGGCGCGCAGGGCGCCGCGCGGGGCGGGGGCGGCGGAGGCCGAGGCGGCGGCGCGCACGATCGCGGCGAGGTCGACCCGCCGCGGGTCGTGCTCGACCACGGCGCTCGACGCGCCCTCGGCGATGCGCACGGCGAGGACCCCCGGCACGGCCGCGAGGCCCGCCTCGAGCTGCGGGCCGAAGGCCACGTCGCGCCCGAGGCGCGGGAGCCGCAGGCGCACCCTGCCGGGGAGGACGTGGACGACCGAGACCGGCTCGACGCCACACGACGGCAGCGCGGCCTTCATGAGCCCGTCCCGCCGGGAGAGGCGGCCGGCGCGGCCTCGCCTGCGCCCGCGGCCGGATCCGCGCCTGCGCCAGGATCCGCGCCTGCGCCAGGATCCGCGCCCGCGCCCGCGAAAACACGCTGGATGCGGTCGTGGTTGAGCACGAGGAAGGCGTCGAGGCCGTACTTGAGGAGCGTGATCCAGTGGGGCATCTCCGGGGTGCGCCGCGTCAGCACCTGGAGCACCCCGGAGCCGACGAGCAGCCCCGGGACGAGGAGCTTGAGGTCGACCTGCGGCGGCGGGACGGCCAGCGACGCCGCGTTGAGCCGCGCCGCGGCCCGCACCGCGAGGCGCGCGGTCCGGCCGGGGCTCGGCGGCTCGGCGGGCGCGGCGCAGCGCGGCGGCGCGAGCGGGGTCGCCGGGAGGCAGGCGCAGGCCGAGAGCTCCGGGATCTGCGCGAGCTCGGACAGGACGGCCTCGAGCGGGATGTCGGGCTCGTACTCGACCGCGAGGGAGGCGGACCACACGTTGACGCGCGCGTCCACGACGGAGGGGCACTCGCGCGCAAGCGCCGCGATCTGCTCCGCCCTCGCCGGGTCGCCGCGGAGCGCGTCGACGCCGAGGCGCACGCGCCCTGGAATGGAGTGGATGATGAAGACCGCTCGCTCGCTCGGCATGATTCACCTCCCGGCCGGCGGGGCCGGGCACAGCCAACGCATCTCCC
This sequence comes from Sorangium cellulosum, assembly GCF_002950945.1. Taxonomy (GTDB): domain Bacteria; phylum Myxococcota_A; class Polyangia; order Polyangiales; family Polyangiaceae; genus Sorangium; species Sorangium cellulosum_E. Next base: position 2,149,762 of record NZ_CP012673.1, on the reverse strand, counting down.
CTCAGCGCGCGCGGCTCCGCCTAGAGGCGCTCCGCCGCGCCCCGCTCGTCCCGCGCCATCTCCTCCCTCACCTCGGCGATCAGGTCGGCGAGCTGCTCCTTGCCCTCGCCGAGCGCGCCCCTGACCGCCCGGGCCGCGACGAAGCCGAGCTTCATGGCCCTCTTGGCGGCAGGGCGGGTGATCCTCGTCAAGCTGGCGAGTCCGATGCCGATGATGATGCCGATCCCGAGGCGCTCCATCCCCCCTCCTCCCCTCATGACGCGCACGCGCGACCGGCGCCGCAACAACGATGAACGACTCGACGGACGCGGCCAGAGACCGAGATTCCGGGCCGCAGAGGCACTGAAGACACGGAGAGATCGCGACTTCCGCGAGTGCCCACCATCATTTTGTAACACCATAGTCGCACGATCGCCACGTGCTTTTCATGTCCACTCGACACCTGACTTGCGCACAGGAGGAGCGTTCTGTCCCGTGCGCGGCGTGGACGATGACGACGGCGAGGAGGACGCGGATGCGGCGCGGGCCGGGCGTCCGGGCGTGGGGCAGCAGACCGCCCGGAGGCCCGGGTGTCCGTCGCTTCCAGCCCCGGGACGACCGTGGTAAACCTCCTTCCATGGAAGCGGGGCCGCAGCAGGACGCGCCGGCGAACCGGGACGGAGGCTCTCTCCTCGCGGAGATCCTGGAGCAGGCGGGGCTCGCCCCGGCCGACGAGGCGTACCAGGGCGTGAAGAAGGGCGTGGAGGCCGCCCTGGGGCGGGTGGCCGGCCGCACGGACGGCGGCGGCGGCGGCGCGATGATCGACAACGCCCTGGTCGACCTGTGGATCGCCGAGATCGACCACCGGCTGTCGCGCCAGATCGACGAGATCCTGCATCACCCGGTGTTCCAGCGGCTCGAGGCCGCGTGGCGCGGGCTCAAGTTCGCGATCGATCACATCGATTTTCGCGAGAACATCCGGCTCGAGCTCCTGAGCTGCTCGAAGGAGGACCTGCTCGCCGATTTCGAGGACTCGTCCGAGATGGTGAGGAGCGGCCTTTACAAGATCGTCTATTCGGCGGAGTTCGGCACCTTCGGCGGCAGGCCGTTCGGGGCCATCATCTCGAATTACGAGTTCGGCCCGGGGCCCCAGGACATCGTGCTCCTCCAGAAGTGCGCGGCCGTCGCGGCGATGGCGCACGCGCCCTTCCTGGCCGTCGCGGGCCCGCAGTTCTTCGGGCTCAAGGACTACCGGAAGGTGCCGCACCTCGGCGACATCAAGGCGCTCTTCGAGGGGCCGCAGTACGTGAAGTACAACGCGTTCCGGGAGAGCGAGGACGCGCGCTACGTGGGCCTGATCCTCCCCCGCTTCCTCCTGCGCCTGCCGTACGGCGCGGGCACCGTCCCGGTCAAGGCGTTCTCCTACGAGGAGGACGTGGTCGGCGACCACGCGGCCTACTGCTGGGGCGCCCCGACGTACGCGTTCGCGACCCGGCTCGCGGAGAGCTTCGCCCGCCACAGGTGGTGCCTGCACATCATCGGGCCCCAGTCCGGCGGCACGGTCGAGGGGCTCACGCTGCACGAGTACGAGGCGATGGGCGCGATCCAGACGAAGATCCCGACCGAGATCATGCTGACCGAGCGCCGCGAGTTCGAGCTGAGCGAGGAGGGCTTCATCGGGCTCACGTTCCGCAAGGACACCGACAACGCCTGCTTCTTCTCCGCGACCTCGGTGCAGAAGCCGAAGTATTTCGGCCAGAGCGAGGAGGGGCGCGCCGCGGAGCTCAACCACCGCCTCGGCACGCAGCTGCCGTACATGTTCCTCGTCAGCAGGCTCGCCCACTACATCAAGGTGATGCAGCGAGAGCAGATCGGTACGTGGAAGGAGCGCCACGACCTGGAGCGCGAGCTGAACGCCTGGCTGAGCCAGTATGTCGCGGACATGGATGTCGTGTCGCCCGCCGTGCGCTCCAAGAGGCCGCTCCGCCGGGCGAGGACCGTGGTGACCGAGGTCGAGGGGAGCGCGGGCTGGTACCGGGTGCAGCTCGAGGTGCGTCCGCACCTCAAGTACATGGGCGCCTATTTCACGCTGAACTTGATGGGAAAACTCGACCGGGAGTGAGGCCGGTAACGGCCGCGGCCGCCGCGCGGCGCAGGGCGCGGTCGACATCCGCCGACCTCCACCGATCCGCGCGGCGCGCTCCGTGGTAGAGCGCCTCATGCGCACGCAACGACAGCCCACGGCCCCCTTCGCGATCACCCTCGCCCTCTGCGCGCTGCCGGCCTGCGGCCCTGCCGCGAGCCCGAAGCCGCCGCCCCCCGCGCCGCCCCCGGCGGCGGCCCCGCAGCCGGCGCCCCAGGGGCTGCCGGTCGTCGAGACGTCGCTCGAGAACGTCGGGCTCGACGGGACCGCGATCGACCGCACGGCCGACCCCTGCCAGGACTTCTACCAGTTCGCCTGCGGCGGCTGGAACGCGAAGGTGGAGATCCCGGGCGACGAGGTGGGCTGGTACCGGAGCTTCAACGAGATCGAGCGGCGCAACGAGGCGGAGCTCCGGCGCATCCTCGAGGAGGCCGCGAAGGCCGCCGGGCCGGATCCGGTGACCGCGAAGATCGGGGCGTATTACGGCGCGTGTATGGATGAGGCCGCGATCGAGGCCGGCGGCGCGAAGCCTGTCGCGGACCTGCTCGCGAAGGCGCGGCGGGTGCGGGATGTGAAGGGCGTCGCCGCGCTCGTGACCGAGCTCCACGGCCGCCGCATCTGGGCGCTCTTCGACGTCGAGGCGGCGCAGGACATGAAGGATGCGACGCGCGTCATCGCGCAGCTCGACCAGGCCGGGCTCGGCCTGCCGGACCGCGACTACTACCTGAACGAGGACGACAAATCGAAGGCGATCCGCAAGACCTACGAGGAGCACGTCGCGCGGATGATGCGGCTCGCGGGGTGGGCGGAGGCCCAGGCGAAGGCGGCGGCGGCGGACGTCCTGCAGATCGAGACGGAGCTCGCGAAGATCTCGAAGACGCGGGTCGAGCGGCGGGATCCGAAGGGGCTCTACAACAAGATGGACCGGGCGACGCTCGCGAAGACGGCGCCGGATTTCCCCTGGGACGGCTACTTCCAGGGGCTCGGGAGGCCGGACGTCAAGGAGGTGAACGTGACCTCCGTCCGCTTCTTCGAGGGGCTCTCGCGGCTGCTCAAGGCGACGAAGCCGGCGGCGTGGCAGAGCTACCTCGCGTGGCACGTGGTGCGCGGCACGGCGCCGCTCCTGCCCAAGGCGTTCGTCGACGAGGCGTTCACGCTGCAGGCGGCGCTGACCGGCCAGAAGGAGGTGCGGCCGCGCTGGAAGCGCTGTGTGGACGCGACCGACGCCGCGCTCGGCGAGCTCGTCGCGCAGCCGTTCGTCAAGACGAGCTTCCCGGGCGAGAGCAAGCCGGCGGCCGAGTCGATGGTGCGCGAGATCAGCGAGGCGTTCGCGCGCGAGGTCCGGTCGCTCGGCTGGATGGATGAGGGCACGAAGCAGCGGGCGCTCGGGAAGCTCGGCGCGATGGCGTACCTCATCGGGTATCCCGACAAGTGGCGGACGTACGATTTCGAGGTGGATCCGAAATCTTATGCGAAGAGCGCGCTCGCCGCGCGCGCGTTCCACACGCGGTGGGATCTCGGGAAGATCGACAAGCCGCTCGATCGGGACGAGTGGCAGATGAGCCCGCCCTCGGTGAATGCCTATTACGATCCGCAGCGCAACCACATGGTGTTCCCTGCCGGCATCCTGCAGCCGCCGTTCTACAGCGTGAAGTCGAGCGTGGCGGTGAACCTGGGCGGCATCGGCATGGTGGTGGGGCACGAGCTGACGCACGGGTTCGACGACGAGGGGTCGCAGTTCGACGCGAAGGGCAACCTGGAGGACTGGTGGTCGAAGGACGTCGGGGCGTCGTTCAAGGAGCGGACGGCCTGCGTCGAGGCGCAGTACGCGGGCTACGAGCCGCTGCCGGGGCTGAAGCTGAACGGCAAGCTGACGCTGGGCGAGAACATCGCGGATCTCGGGGGGCTGAAGCTCGCGTTCAACGCGTACCGCGCGATGCGCAAGGGCGCGGCCGAGCAGACGGTGGCGGGCGGGTTCACGGAAGATCAGCAGTTCTTCCTGGCGCACGGGCAGGCGTGGTGCGGCAAGATGCGCGAGGAGGCGCTGCGGATGATGGTGCAGGTGAACCCGCACTCCCCGCCGCGGTTCCGGGTGAACGGGCCGGTCGCGAACCTCCCGGAGTTCGGGGAGGCGTTCAAGTGTGCGACGGGGACGCCGATGAGGCCGGCCAAGATGTGCTCGGTCTGGTAGGGACAGCCGCCGACCGCGGGCGCCGGCGGGGGGGTCCGCGCTCGCCGGCGTGGCGCGGGCGGGCGCTGGCCAATCGGCAAGACTGGGGGCGGGGGAGCTTGCGCTGAGAACACCGCCCGGCATGTCTCCCTTCGGGCCTTGAGGACTGGGACGTTATGGTGCGCGCCACACAAGGCGCGCCTGGGACGTGGAGACAGCTGAAGCCTTATGGCACCTCAGGTCGGTGCTCGGCGCGCCCGCCCGCGCCACGCCGGCGAGCGCGGACCCCCCCGCCGGCGCGTTCACGCGACGCGCGGCGCCGCCTCCGGGGGATCTTCGCGGTCGGGCGCCGCCGCCTCTTCCTCGAGCAGGTGGCTCTCTCCCCGGCGCGTCGCGAACGCCGCCGCGAACAGCTCGTCCACGTCTTGCCGCTCCGGCGCGTCGTACTGGAACCACGCCGCCTGCGCGCGCTCCTCGGTGACGTCGAGGACGACGTACCCGCGGCGCCACAGGTTCACGTACTTGATATGAGGGTTCGAGAGGGCCACCGGCTCATGGGTCTTCGCCTCGCTCTCGGTGAGGAAGGGCGAGGTGATCCCCGGCGTCACGATCTCGACCGCCAGCGCCCCCTCCCCCGTGGCGGGGTTGTAGCTGTCCGGATCGAGCGGCGTCGGCGCGAGGTCGATGGCCCAGGAAGAGTGGATATCGCCGGTGAGCACGACGACGTCACGGACCCTTTCCTCGGTGAGGATATCGAAGAAGCGCTGGCGCGCCGCCGGGTAGCCGTCCCACGCGTCCGGGTTCATGAGCTGGGGAATCTGCCCCATCATGACCTGCTGGCCGATGATCTTCCACGCCGCCGTCGAGCGCGCGAGCTCCCCTCGCAACCACGCCTCCTGATCCTGTCCGAGGAGCGTCCGTGCGGGATCGGCGATCGTCTCACCGTCGCTCGCGTCGGCCTGCTGGTCGCGCCCCCACCTGCGCGTGTCGAGCAGGAGGATGTCGGCGAGATCGCCATAACGCAGCGCGCGCCAGAGCTTGCCGTCCTCCTCCTCGCGGATCGGCATCCACTCCGCATAGACGCGCCACGCGGTCGCCTTGCGGGCCTCCCAGGCCCCCTCGCTGCCCTCGGTGTGGTTCTGCGCCCCGTCCTTCCAGGCGTTGTTCGCCGATTCGTGATCGTCCCAGACCACGATGAACGGGTGCTGCTGGTGCGCCGCCTGGAGGTCCCTGTCGCGCCGGTACTGCGCGTAGCGCGCGCGGTAGTCGGCGAGCGTCACGATCTCGTGCGCGGGCTCGTACTCCCGCGCGCCCCCGAACTGGCCGCTGCCATACTCGTAGAGGTAGTCGCCCAGGTGGATGACCGCGTCGAGGTCGAGGCGCGCGGCGATGTGGCGGTACCCGTGGAAGAACCCGTGCGCATAACTCGAGCACGAGGCGACCGCGAACCGCAGCCGCTCCACCCCGCCGCTCGGCGCCGTCCTCGTCCGGCCGACGGGCGACGACCCGTCGAGGGCGCTGAACCTGTAATAATAGGTCGTCCCGGCCTCGAGGCCGCCGGCATCGACCTTGACCGTGTAGTCGCGCTCCGCGCTCGTCGTGAGCGTCCCCGAGCCCACGACGCTCGTGAAATCCACGTCGAGCGCGAGCTGCCACGCCACCTGCACGCCGGCGTCGCCGTCGACCGGCGTCACGCGCGTCCAGAGGATCACGGCATCGGCCAGCGGATCCCCGCTCGCCACGCCGTGCTGGAAGACCGCCCTCGACCGCTCGCTGGACGGGGACGGGAAGCCGCCCGACGCCGGCCGCGGCTCGTCGTCGACCGGATCCGCGCCCGAGCACCCCGGGAGGCCGGGGAGCGCGGCGACGCCGAGCATGGACACGCCACAAAGGAGATTCCGCCGGGTGATCGACATGTTCCTCGCTCCTCGCGGGCCACGTGCCGCGCGCTGCATATGGGCGCATGAGACCGTCCCCGCAAGCGGAAACAGGGGCTGTCACACCGACGTCGCAACGCGCCCTCGGCGACGTGTATTCCGGTTCGCGCAGCGCACAAGCGTCGAGCGGAGAAGCCAGCCCGCCGCTCCTCCGCGAGCGCGGCCGTCTTCCCATCGACAAGCGACTTCACCTCACGTCGTGAGGCTCCACCGCAAGAAAGAGCGACAGTGACTTGCGTGGACGTCCAGCCCATCACGGTTGTTCTTCGGGTTCCCTCCCCCCTTCTTCCCCCGACCGCGAGCGCCGGCGGGTGGGTCCGCGCTCGCCGGCGTGGCGCGGGCGGGCGCGCCGAGCACCGACCTGAGGTGCCATAAGGCTTCAGCAGTCTCCACGTCCCAGGCGCGCCTCGTGTGGCGCGCACCATAACGTCTCAGTCATCGAGGCCCGAAGGGAGACATGCCGGGCGGTGTTCTCAGCGCAAGCTCCCCCGCCCCAGTCTTGCCGATTGGCCAGCGCCCGCCCGCGCCACGCCGGCGAGCGCGGACCCACCCGCCGGCGCTCCCGGCTCGGCTCCCCCGCCCCGCTACTTCGGCCACGTGAACCGGAACGTGGCGCCCTGGTCCAGGGTCGAGTCGACCCACACCCGCCCGCCCCGCGTCTCGATGATCTTCTTGACCACGGAGAGCCCGATCCCGGCCCCCTCGACCTTGTCACGCGCCTCCAGCGTCTGGAAGATCCCCCAGATCCGATCGTGGTATTCGGGCGCGATCCCCGGCCCGTTGTCCTCCACGGCGAACTCGTACACCTCGCCCAGGTCCCGAAAGGTCAGCTGCACGCGCGGCTCGGCCCGGGTCAGCGCCGTGAACTTGATCGCGTTGCCGAGCAGGTTCATGAACACCTGCTGCAGCGGCACCCGCTCGGCCCGCACCGTGGGCAGCCCCGGCTGCACCTCGATCATCACGTGCGGCGCCGGCGCCATCAGGTCCAGCACGTCCTTGACCATCGCCGCCGTGTCCACCGGCACGGCCTCGTCCCGCACCCGCCCCGCGCGCGAGTAGGCGAGGATCCCGTCGATCAGCGCCTCCATGCGGTGGACCCGCCCGAGGAGCAGCCTCACGTGCTCCTGCGAGGCGGCCGACAGCTGATCCCCGACGTCCTCCTGGATCCACTGCGCCAGGCTCGCGATCCCGCGGAGCGGCGCCTTCAGGTCGTGCGACGTCACGTACGCGAACCGGTCGAGCTCGCGGTTCGACTGCTCCAGCGCCTGCGTGAGCCGCGAGAGCTCCGCGGCCCGCTGCTCCGCCTGCTGCCGCGCGCGCACCATGTCCGTGACCTCGATGGCGTGGGTCATCACGCCGAAGGCGGCGCCGTCCTCCCCGATCAGCGGCTGGTAGACGAAGTTGAAATACCCCTCCTCCGTCCGCCCGAAGCGCTCGACGCGCACCGGCGCCTCGTTGCCGACGTACGCCTCGCCGGTCGCGAGCACCTGATCGTACAGCTCGAAGAGCCCCTGGCCGGCGAGATCGGGGAACGCCTCCGGCACGGTCTTGCCCACCAGCGGCCGGTTCCCGGTCATGAGCTGGTAGAGCGGGTTGGCGGCCTCGATGAGGTGCGTGGGCCCGCGGGTCACCATGATCGCCGCCGGCGCCTGCATGAACACCTCGTTCAGCCGGTTGCGCTCGATCTCGATCTGCCTCTTCAGGTGGTGCTGATCGGTGATGTCGCGGGCGGTGAGCACCGTGCCGATCTGCTCACCGCGGTCGCCGTGGACCGGCACCGCGCTCCCCTGGATGCGGCGCGGCGACGCGCCGGGGGCCCGCACGATCCACTCCTCGTCGATCACGCGCTGGCCCCGCCGCGCCCGGGCCGACGGGGTCTCCTCGGGCGGATACGGCGTGCCGTCCAGCCGCTCCAGCGGGATCGTCTCCTGCTGCTCGGCGAGCGTCGACCCGGTGCACAGCCCCGGGTAGAGGGTGCGCGCCATCGCGTTCAGGAAGCTGACCCTGCCCTCGCTGTCGAAGGTCACCACCGCGTCGGCGATCTGCCCCAGCATGGCCGCCCGCTCCGCCGCGAGCGCCTCGACGCGCTGCCTGGCGAGCACCTGCTCCGTGGTCTCCACCGCGTGGGCCATGATGCCGAAGACGCTCCCGCGCGCGTCTGTCAGCGGCTGGTAGACGAAGTCGAGGTAGACGTCCTCCAGCGCGCCGCCGCCGCCGCGCTCGAGCTTCACCAGCGCGTCGTGGGCCATGTACGGCTTGCCGGTGCTGCGCACGGTGTCGAGGATCTCCGGGAACCCCTGGCCCACGACCTCGGGCAACGCCGCCCGCAGCGGCTTGCCGAGCACGTCGCGCCCCCCGACCAGCGCGATGTAGCGCGGGTTGGCCACGGTGAACGTGTGCTCCGGCCCCTCCAGCACCGCGATGATCGCCGGGACCTGCATGAACACCTCGTAGAGGCGCTCGCGCTCGGCCTTGGCCTCCGCCAGCGCGCGGTCGCGCTCGATCCGGGCCCGCACCTCCTGGGTCACGTCGAAGACCGACACGAGCACGCCGCCCACCGCGCCCGACTCGTCGCGGACGGGGTTGTAGCAGAGCGTCAGGTAATGCTCCTCGACCTGCCCGTGCGGGGCGAGCGGGTACATCGTCTCCGCGAAGAAGACCGTCTCGCCGTTGAAGATCCGCGGGTAGATGCCCTCGTTGATGTGCCAGACCTCGGGCCAGCACTCCCGGTTCCCCTGCCCGAGCCCCGCCGGGTGCTTGGCCCCCATGAGCAGCCGGTAGTCGTCGTTGTAGATCTGGATGAGCTCCGGGCCCCAGAGCACGATCATCGGGAACCTGGAGCTGAGCACGATGCTCACCGCCGTCTTCAGGCTCTGCGGCCAGCGATCGACGGGGCCGAGCGGCGTCGCGCCCCAGTCCTTCGCCCGGCAGAGCGCGCCAAGCTCCCCCCCGGTCGGAAAAACGCTGTCCGCGGCCGCCGCGCGGCGAGCCCCGCCGGCGACGACGTCGTCCTCGGCGCGAGAGAGCAGCTTGCTCGATGATCGGTTCATTCCAGGAGCTCCGTGGCGGACAGACGAGCAAATGCCCCACGGGACGTCAAGCTCGCCGGCGCGGCGGTACGACCGCTGCATCCCTGCGGTCCCATGAACGTGGCCGTGATCTTCTATTCGCTCTACGGCGGCACAGCCGAGCTCGCGGCCGCGATCGCGGAGGGCGCCAGGCAGGGCGGGGCGGCGGTGCGGCTGCGGCGGGTCGCCGAGCTCGCGCCGACCGACCGCTGGAGCGAGCAGGAGAGGATCCGCGCCGCCCGGGAACACCTCGCCTCCGTCCCGCTGGCGCAGCGCGACGACCTCGTGTGGGCGGACGGGATCGCCCTCGGCTCGCCCGCGCGGTACGGCGCCATGAGCGCGCAGCTCGGGCGCTTCCTCGACGACGCGCGGCGGCTGTCGGGCGATCTCGCCGGCAAGGTGGCGTGCGTGTTCTGCTCGCCGTCCCCTGCCCCGGGCGCGCAGCGCGCCGCGCTCCACTCCATGATCGCGCCCCTGCTCGCTCATGGAGCGCTGATCCAGGCCCCCGCCCGCGCCGAGACGGAGCGGATGGACAGCGCAGCGCGGCCCGACAGCCAGCCTCCGCCAGAGCCTGGCCGCGGGCCGCTCGGGCTCGATCTCCCCCGGGCGCGCGCGCTCGGCCGGAGGCTCGCGCTCTCCGCGCAACGGACTCGCGGGTAAACACGGAGCGCTCGCCGATCCACCAGCCTGTGCCGTGGCCGCGCCCCGGCGGCCAGCGCTGGAGTCCCGGGCAAGCGCGCAGCAAATCAGCAGGAGCTCGCCGCACCCCGCGAACATGGTGAAAGCGCGGACGCGAAGGGCTGGTACACCTCCGCCCGATCTTCGTACCTGGTTGGAACCGATGGTCGTCAGGCAGGGCCCGACAAGGACCGCGGCGACCGCCTTGCTGAACAACAGGGGAGCTCACCGATTCATGAGCGCACCGGCGCAGCGCAAGAACACCCACCCTCCGCAGCCGCGGCGAGGAGGCGGGATATCAAGGCTCATTCAAGGGAACTCCGCGCGGGGGACCGACGCGCCTAGCCAACGCGCCGGCGCCGAGAGGCTACGGTTCTTCCTCCGGGTCGGCGCCTACTTCAAGGGCGAGTGGGCGCGCCTCGGGGCGCTCTGCGTCCTGGTCGGCGTCTCCATCGCGATCAGCCTGCTCCAGGTGTGGCCGGTCGCCGTCATCGTGGACCTCATCTCGAGCGGGCCGCGCGAGGGGGATTTCGTCCATCACCTCCTGCTCGCGCCGCTGCCGGACAGCCTGCTCGGCCGCGTCGTCGGGCTCGCGGCGATGACGCTCGCCCTGCGCGTGGCGCAGGAGTTCGTGGGCATGGGCCGCGCCCTGCTCAACTTCCGCATCGGCTACGGCGGGCTCACGCGCGTGCGGTGCGACGTGTACCGGAAGCTCCAGGCGCTCCACATCGGCTACCACCGGGCGCAGCCGCAGGGGGACGCCCTCTACCGCCTCAACCAGGACGCCGCCGGGTTCCACGGGATCCTCAACGTGGCCGTCTCGGTGATCGGGAGCGCGCTGACGCTCGCGGTGATGATCTGCATCATGGCGTCGCGCAGCCCGGCGCTCACGCTGCTCGCGCTCGCGGTCGTGCCGCCGCTCCTGCTCACGAACGCGCGGTTCGGGCGCGCGCTGCGCCGGAAGTGCACCGAGGCGAAGGAGGTCGAGAGCCAGCTCACGACGTCCGTGCAGCGCTCGATGGCGTCGATCGGGCTCGTCCAGGCGTTCGGGCGCGAGGCGGACGAGGAGGCGCGGTTCCACACGACCCTGCGCAACAGCGTGAAGGCGTGGCTGCGGCTCCACCACGACGAGCTCGGCCACACGCTGGCCGTGGGCTCGATCCTCGGGCTCGGCGGCGCGCTCGTGCTCGGCTACGGCGGCTACCTCGTCGTGGAGGCGCGCGCGGGCGCGGGCCCGTCCAGCATGACCCTGGGCGCGCTGACGGCGTTCCTCGGCTACCTCGGCATGCTCTACGATCCGCTCTGCAAGCTGACGGGCGCGGGCGCCGCGGTGCAGGGCGGCGTGGCGGGCGCGCAGCGCGTGTTCGAGGTGCTCGACCGCGATCAGGCGGTGGTCGACGGCCACGACGCGGCCGTGCTGCCGCAGGCGCCGCGCCAGCTCACGCTCGAGGGCGTCGGGTTCGAGTACCGCCCGGGGCACCCGGTGCTGCGCGGGATCGACGCGACCATCCGGCCGGGGGAGATGGTCGCGTTCGTGGGCTCGGCCGGCGCCGGCAAGACGACGCTGCTCAGCCTGCTGCCGCGCTTCCACAACCCGACGCACGGGGCGCTGCGGCTCGACGGCATCGACACGCGCGCGATCCGCGTCTCCGACCTCCGGAAGCACATCGCGCTCGTCCTCCAGGACAGCATCCTCCTGCCCGCGACGATCGCCGAGAACATCGCCTACGGCCGGCCCTCCGCGACCGACGCGGAGATCCGGCGGGCGGCCGCGATGGCGGGGGCGGCGGGCTTCATCGAGGCGCTGCCGGACGGCTACGCCACGCAGATCGTCGACGGCGGGCTGAACCTGTCCGCCGGCCAGCGGCAGCGCGTCGCCATCGCCCGCGCGCTGCTGACCGACGCGCCGATCCTGGTGATCGACGAGCCCACGGACGGGCTCGACGCGGAGCACGAGCGGACGATCGGCGACGCGCTGCGCGCGCTGAAGGGCCAGCGGACGATCGTGCTGATGAGCCACCGGCTGAGCAACGTCATCGACTGCGACCAGATCTTCGTGATGAAGCGCGGCCGCATCGTCGAGCGCGGCCCGCACGCCGAGCTGCTGCGCCGGGGCGGCGTCTACACCGAGATGGCGCGCTGGCAGCTCCTGCACATGCCGCACGCAAGCGGCGGCCACGGCGGCGCGCCGAGGACCGCGCGGCGCGCTCACCTGATGTCGGCGATGCCGCGACTGAGGCCTTCCGGGGCGGCGACGCGGTGATGGGCTGTCCTCGACGCCGACGCGCGGACGGCGTTGTCGTTCACCCACCTTCGGGGCAGCGCTCCCTCCACGCGCCCGTCCACGTCAATCTGGCTCGGCCGCGCCGCCTCCCGCGGACGCCGGAGACGTGATAGAGGTCCGGGGGCGCGCGCACACCGCGCCCCGGACCATCCATGCTGCGGGCCACGAACATCGACAGCTTGAGCCGCGGGACGTTTGACGTCCTCGTCCTCGGGGGCGGCATCAACGGCGCGGTCGCGGCGGCCGCCCTCGCCGGGCGCGGGGCGAAGGTCGCGCTGATCGACCGGGGCGACTTCGCGGGCTTCACGAGCCAGGAGTCCTCGAACCTCGCCTGGGGCGGCATCAAGTACATGGAAAGCCTCGAATTCCGGCTGGTGCGCAAGCTCTGCCGGTCGAGGAACCGCCTCCTCCGGAGTTACCCCTCGTCGGTGCAGGAGATCCGGTTCTACGCCGCGCACGAGCGGGGCTTTCGCCACGGCCTCTTCAAGCTCTTCCTGGGCACCTGGCTTTACTGGATCATCGGCAGCTTCTTCACGAAGCTCCCCCGCCTGCTCTCCCGCCGGACGATCGCGCGGGAGGAGCCGATCATCAACGTGGACGGCTGCGACGGCGGATTCGAGTACTCGGACGCGTACCTCGTCGACAACGACGCGCGCTTCGTCTGGGGCTTCGTCCGCGCCGCGCTCGATCGCGGCGCCCTGGCCGCCAACTACGTCGAGTCGCTGGGCGCGCGGCGCGAGGGGGGCGCGTGGGTCGCGCGCGCCCGCGACGTCCTGTCGGGCCGGGAGCTCTCCATCCGCGCGCGCGTGATCGTGAACGCCTGCGGGCCGTTCGCCGACGCGCACAACGCGCTGACGGGCCAGCGGACGCGCCACCGCCACATCTTCTCGAAGGGCATCCACCTCATCGTGGATCGGCTCACCTCGAGCCGCCGGGTGCTGACGTTCTTCGCGGACGACGGCCGGCCGTTCTTCGTGATCCCCATGGGCAACCGGACGTGCATCGGCACGACCGACACCCCCGTCGAGGTCCCGGAGACACACGTGACGCCCGAGGACCGGCGCTTCGTGCTCTCGAACATCAACAAGCGCCTCAACCTGCCCCGGCCGCTCACCGAGGCGGACGTCATCGCCGAGCGCTGCGGGGTCCGCCCCCTGGCCGTGCAGGACGGCAGCGGCACCGACGACTGGATGTTGCTCTCGCGCAAACACGCCGTCGAGGTGGACCGGGAGCAGGCGCACGTGAGCATCTTCGGCGGCAAGCTCACGGACTGCCTCAACGTGGGCGAGGAGATCTGCGAGGTGGTGCAGGCGCTCGGCGTCGCGCTGCCCCGCCCGGCAGCGCGCTGGTACGGCGAGCCGGGCGAGGACGAGCGCCGCGCGTTCTTCGAAGAGGCCCGGCAGCTCGGCCTCGACGCGCGGACGCAGCCGCGCTCGTCCGAGGCGCTCAGCGCGCGCCTCTGGCGCCGGTACGGCGCGCAGGCGCTCGGGCTGCTCGAGGAGATCCGGCGCGATCCGCGGATGGCCGACCCCCTGATCGACGGGGCGGAGGACCTCCGGTGCGAGGTCGCGTACGCCGCGCGGCACGAGATGATCACGAAGCTCGAGGACTTCCTCCGGCGGCGCACGAAGATCGCGCTGCTCGTCCGCCGCGACGAGCTCTCCACGTCCCCGGGGCTCCGGGAGGCGTGCCGGATCCTCTTCGGGGAAGCGGCCGAGCCGAAGCTGGAGGAGTACTTCCAGGAGCACGGCGCCCGCCAGCCCGCCGAGGGCAAGGCGCCCCTCACGGCACAGCCGCTCAGGTAACGCGGCCGCGCCGGGCGAGCTCGCTAGCGGCCAAGGTGCGCGACGGGACTCCATCTCATGGACAAGGCCACATCGGCGCGCGATGTCCGGTGAGAGCCGCTCTGTGTCCCCGCGGCTCCGTCCGCCAGTCGATGCCCTGCGCTGGACTCCGGTGAGAGGGCGACGCGCGACGTCGAGCCCCCACGTGGGAATCGTGGTCGCCAACGCGCCGTGTCAGGCGCCTGGGTAGGATGCCGCGGAGAAGAGCTGCGCGCCGCGATCAGCAGGCGGACATGGCAGCTCGATCGCGAGGCTCGGTCTTCGCGTTTTCGCGAGCTGAGCGTCAACACACCGTAGATTCTGTGGTTGGTGCGTGATAGGATAAAAGATCCAGGTATCCTGTGCACCATTACTCACCATGTAGGCCGACGGCGAAGGGTTTGCCGGTGGAATCCGGGTTTGCGTGCCCTGACTCCGCTGGGCAGGAACGCCGCCCCACGCGGCCGCGCCGCGACGAACGGGGAGCGTCGCGCGCCTGGGGCTCGACATCGCCCCCCGAGAGCACTGGCCGTGTCCAGCGTGTGTCTCCGCGCCTTGCGTACGCGGGGTCACCGGAGAGGCCATGCTGGCCCGCGCGTGGAGGGGCAACGTCCGCTCGATGTTGCCGCGCTCTCCAACGTCCACATTTCACCAAGCGCAATGGAATCGCAGGGTCACCTCCGAGGGGGCGCTTGACAGGGAGGGTTGTCCGTCGGGTACGCTCTCTACACAAAATGATTGGGAGGGCATGAGGGGGGTGAAAAGGATATCGATCCTGCTGGCGGCAGCCCTGCTTTTCGGGTGTTGCCTCCTGCTTCTCAGCCCGCCGACGACGGCCGGCCCCGACGCCACGCTCTATGTTTATGCGGTGACGCCGCTCCGCGCGCGCGCCCTAGAGCAGAAGATCGAGGAGTCGATGCCCGGCGTCGACGTCACGGTGTTCGGGAAGCTGAGCGACTTCAAGACGGCGCTGGAGGCGAATCCGCCGGATGCGGCGCTCTCGCCGCGGCCGGTCCTGACCTCGCTCAACCGGACCGCCGACCTCCAGGGCATGAGGGCGGGGACCGACGCGGAGCAGTACCTGCTCGTCTCCACGAGGCCGCTGAGCAAGGAGATGCTCTCGTCGCTCCGGTACGGGATGGTCGACCTGGTCGAGCGAAAATCGCTCCCGAGGTTCGTCGCCGGGCTGCTGGGCGTGAATGACGCGCCGGAGGTCCAGCGCGTCACGAAGATCGAAGATCTGCTGCAGCTGCTCCAGTTCCAGACGGCGGACGCGGTGCTCCTCCCGGAGCGGTTCCGCTCCGATTTCGAATCCAAGAGCAAGATGACCTTCACGATCCTGAGTCTGTCGACGGCCAAGGTGGGGCTGGTCGGGGTCACGTTCCTGAGCGAGCGTCACTCCATCGAGAACGCGATCCGGAAGCTCCCGAAACACGTGCTGGCCGATCTGGGGGTGGACGAATGGAAATGAGGGTAACGCGCCCCCGCCGTCGGTCTCTGCTCTGGCGTGCGTCCGCCCTCGCGGGCCTCTTGCTGATCTCGAGCTGCTCCTCGGGCGCGGACTCGCACGCCGTCGCCAGGTCTCCGGCTCCGCTGCCCGAGGTGCCGCCTCCGGACGCGAGGCCCGTCATCTCCGTCATCGCCCCTTCGGACGCGCAGCTCGACGACATGCTGAAATCGCTTCGTGTCGAGCTGTCCGAGGAGTACCGTGTCACGATCTCCCCGATCCGCGTCGAGGACTCGAGCGCCGATCTCGTGGCGCGGATCGTGGCGCGGGATCGCCCGCGGGCGGTCGTGCTGGTGAACAACTCGACCGTGCTGCTCTACCGCAGCTGGGCGCGCACCGCCGCGGCGCCGCCCGTCGCGCTGATCCTGATGGCCTCCTTCGCCGAGGAGCTCCAGCGCACCGTCCCCAACTCGGTGGCGATCTCCTACGAGGTGCCGGCGGTCACGGCCATGGTCGGGCTGCGCACGCTGGGCCTCGACGTGCGCCGGGTCGGCGTCGTGTACCGCCAGGGCTTCGCCGGCCACATCGCCCGACAGGAAGACCTCATGCAGCTGGAGAAGCTGACCTTCGTGAGGCAAGAGCTCTCGAACAAGCCGCGCGCCCAGGACCTCCGCGCCGCGCTGGTCAACCTCCAGCGCGCCGAGGTTGACGCGATCTGGCTGCCGAACGATAATGGCCTGTTGAGCCCGAGGTTCTTGACGAACGTCTGGCTCCCTTACGTGAGCCGGCTCGGCGCGCCGGTGGTCGTGGCCGTGCGTTCGCTCGTGAACGAGCACGCGGAGTTCGGGACGTTCGCGGCCATCCCCGACACACAGGCGCTCGCGGTGCAGGCGGCAGATCTCCTGTACGAGCTCGCGGACGCCGACTGGAAGCTCCGGGCGTCGGACGTCCGCCTGCCCATCTCCGTGAAGCGCCTGGTCGACGTGAGGCTCGCGCGACGTTTCGGTCTCGACTCCACTCAGTTCGGTCAAGTGGATTATCTCATCGGTCGGTGAGCGCGGTTCGAGGGGGATGGAGTCCCGGAGGAGGTTCCCATGATTCGGGTGCTCGTGATCGATGACGACGACATTGCCCGCGAAGCGATGTGCGCGGTCCTGGTCAAGGCCGGATTCTATGTCTTCGAGCTGGCCACGCCCATCGGCGCGACGTCGGTGATCAAGCGCGACGGGATCACCGCGGTCGCGCTCGACATCAACATGCCGACCATCAACGGCGACAAGCTCGCCAAGCTGCTCCGGGACAACGCGCAGCTCTCGAACCTCGGCATCGTCCTCGTGTCCGGCTGTGACGTCGAGCAGCTGAGCGCGCTCGGCGCGAAGGTCGGCGCCGACGGCATCGTCTCGAAATCCAAGCTCCACGTCGCCCTGGCGCCGGCGATCGAGCGCGCGGTGGCCGCGCGCGCCGCGAAGGGCGGCGCGCCCTCGTCAGCCGCGCTTTCCGCCTCTGGTCCCCCGTCGTCGCGGCGCGCCAGGTAGGCCATGGCTACCCCGCACATCCACGGATCGCTCCGCAACAAGCTGCTGCGATTGATCCTCGGCGCGCTGCTGCTCCTCGGCGGCGCCACGCTCTTCTCCAGCGGCGCGCTCATCTATTCCACGGATCGCGAGGTCCAGCAGAAGCGCGAGGAGGAGCTCCTCGGCGGCCTCGAGGAGAAGGCCCGCCTGCTCGGCTTCAACCAGGCGCTGGCGCTGCGCAGCCTGGTGGCGGACAACCTGTTCGGGGACGTCAAGGCGCTCATCTACCAGACCGTCTCGGAGAACGGCGACATCGCGTACGGGCTGTTCTTCGACGCGGAGAACCGGGTCTGGGCGGCGAGCGGGCTGGGCCCTGCGAACGCCGCGAAGGACGCGCCGACCCTCACGGCGAAGGACCTGCAGGCGTTCGGGATCAGCACGGCGCATCAGCCCCGGCCCGTGCTGAAGCGGCGGGAGAACCCGATGGGCGGGAGCGACGTCCTGGAGGTCGCGGCCCCGGTCGTCGTGGAGGGGAGCCACGCCGGGACCGTGATCTACGGCATCAGCACGAAGAACGTCGTCGACCGGATGGTCCAGGCCCGCGAGCTCGCGTCCAGCCGGCTCGTGACCACGCTCGGGCTGATCGGCGCGCTGATCCTCGGCAGCGTCGCGGCGAGCTACTTCCTCGTCAAGCGCGTCGCGGTCCACATCACCGAGCCGCTGCTCGCGCTGCGCTCGGCGGCGGGGGCCATCGCCACCGGGCTCCGCGCGGACGCGCCGGCGCAGTCGACCGGCGTGGAGCGGAAGAAGTGGGAGCGCGTGCGGATCGCGAGCGGCGACGAGCTCGAGCTGCTCGGCGCGGCGTTCAACAGCATGGTCGAGGCGAACGAGCAGGCGTTCGAGGAGCTGCGCGTCAAGACCGAGCAGGCCCTCGAGGCGTCCCGGATGAAGAGCGAGTTCCTCGCCAACATGAGCCACGAGATCCGGACGCCCATGAACGGGATCCTCGGCGTCATCCGGCTCATGCAGAACCAGACGCTCGGCGGCAAGATGCGGCGTTACGTGGAGACCGTCGACGCCTCCGCGAACACGCTCATGGCGATCATCAACGACGTCCTCGACTTCTCGAAGCTCGAGGCCGGCAAGTACGTGGCGCAGCACGTCGCCTACGATCTTCGCCTCGTCGTCCAGGAGGTCGCGGAGCTGATGGCGAGCCAGGCGCACGAGAAGGGGCTCGAGCTCGTGTACCGCGTGGAGCGCCGCGTCCCGAGCGGCGTCGTGGGCGACCCCGACCGGTTCCGCCAGGTGCTCACCAACCTGGTCGGCAACGCGATCAAGTTCACCGAGCGCGGCGAGGTGCTGATCGACGCCTCGACGGCCCAGCAGGAGAAGAGCTCGGCGCTCGTCAAGATCGCCGTCGTGGACACCGGCCCCGGCATCGCCCTCGACGACCAGAAGCGGCTCTTCGCCGCCTTCACGCAGGTGGACGGCTCCCTGGTCCGCAAGCACGGCGGCACGGGCCTCGGCCTGGCGATCAGCAAGCGCCTGGTGGAGGCGATGGGCGGCGAGATCGGCCTCGAGAGCACGCCGGGGCAGGGCAGCCGGTTCTGGTTCACGCTCCGGGTCGGCGTCACGTCCGAGGGCGAGCAGATGCGGTCCGCCGAGTGGGCGAGCGGGCGCCGCGCGCTGGTGGTGGAGATCAGCAAGAGCTGGCGCGACGTCGTCGTGGAGCACCTCGTGGCCTGGGGCTTCGACGCCGAGTCCACGGCCTCCGGGAGGGACGCCATCAACCGGCTGGAGCTCGGGCTGCTCGAGAAGCGGCCGTTCAGCGCCGCCGTCGTCGGCGTGCAGATGGATGATCTCGGCCTCGAGGAGTTCGTCCGGACCATCCAGTCCGTCCCGGCGCTGCAGAGCCTGCCCATCGTGGCGCTTTACCAGATGGGGACGAGCGTGGCGCTGAGCGGGCTCGACTCCACCCTGGTCACGCAGCTCCCCAAGCCGCTCCGCGTGTCCGAGCTCTACAACACGCTGCAGAGCGCGCTCACGGGCGCCACGGCCGCGCAGGTCAGCAAGCCCGGCGTCGAGCCGGGCAAGATCGCGAGCAAGCTGCCCGTCTTGGTCGTCGACGACAACGAGATCAACCGCTACGTGGCGATGGAGCAGGTGGAGCAGCTGGGGCTGCGCGTGGAGACCGCGTGCAACGGCCTGGAGGCGCTCGAGTCCGTCAAGCGAAGGCAGTACGTCGCCGTCCTCATGGACTGCCAGATGCCCGTGATGGACGGGTACACCGCCACGCAGAAGATCCGCGAGTGGGAGAGCACGAGGAACCGCCACACGGTGATCATCGCGCTGACGGCGCACGCGCTCGTGGGCGAGCGGGACCGGGTGCTCGCCGCGGGGATGGATGACTACCTGGCCAAGCCGGTACGCCCTCAATCTCTGCAGAAGACCCTGTGGCGGCACGTGGTCCTGAACCGGGACGAGCCGGAGCTGGAGGCCACGGCGTCCGGCGCTGGAAGGCCTCAGGCGGCGCCGCTCGTGCTGGATCCCGAGGTCCCGCGCTCGCGGAAGCTGATCGAGCTCGTGCTCAAGAACGTCCCGGCGCAGCTCGACCACCTGGAGGCGTCCGTCAGGGAGGCCGTGGCCGGAGAGGTGCTTGCGAGCGCTCACAAGCTGAAGGGCAGCATGCTCTCGATCGGCGCCTCGCGCGTCGCGGCGCTGGCGGAGAAGATGCAGCTCGCGGCGGGTCAGGGCGAGCTGCCGCTCGCGGGCGAGCTGGAGCGGATACGGCAGGAGTTCGATTCCGTCAGTGTCGCCCTGAGGGAGGAGCTCGCCGCGACTGCCAAGGCGACGTGACGATTGCGCCGATGTTGCATGGTCGAAAGCCGAGGACCCACCGTACCCACATGACCTCTGTCTCGCTCGAAGCGAAGTGGATTGTCGCCCTGGTGATCGCCGTGGCGCCAGCTGCCGCATGGGCTCAGCCGACGGCCGCGACCGCCCCGGGAGAGCCGAATGCCGCGGGGAAGGACCAGCAGAACGACGCGCTCGAGGGCGTCGATCTGCTGCGTCTGCTCGACGTCGAGGTGTCCACCGCCACCAAGACGCTGGAGACCCTCGACGACGCGCCCGCCATCGTGACGGCGATCACCGCGGAGGAGATCCGGCGCTGGGGGTACAAGAGCGTCGGCGAGGTGCTCCAGCACGTCGTCGGCTTTTACCTGATCGACAATCACATCCTGCCGAACGCCGGCGTGCAGGGGATGACGGGCGGGCTGGGGGCCGAGAGCGGCGGGATCAAGGTGATGATCGACGGGCGCTCGGTGGCGTTCCGGACCACCAGCGGCAACTGGCTGGGGACGGAGCTGATCCCGCTGTCGGCGGTCAAGCAGATCGAGGTCGTCCGCGGCCCGGCGTCGGCGCTGTACGGCGCGGATGCGTTCCTCGGCGTCGTCAACATCATCACCCTGTCCGGGGAGGACATTCCCTTCGTCGACGGCACGGTGCACGCCGGCCTCACGAGGAACCACCCGAGCGGCGGCGTCGACGTGATCGGAGGGATGTTCACCGACCATTTCGAGATGATGTTGACGGCCGCCGGGGAGCGCGACGATCGGAGCGGCCTGAAGATGCCTCTCGAGTCTCCGGCCCCCCGCACGCCGGAGTACAACGCGGGGCGCCGGGACGCCCGGAACCTCGAGCGCACGTCGGCGGTCCTCGGAACACGCCTCGCGCTGCGGGACCCGACGCATGGGCACCACCTCGCGGTCAGCGCCTTCTGGTCGGGCTTCAAGCGTGGCGGTGATTTCGCGCAGTGGGCGCAGCTGACCGGCGGAACGGACGACGAGGGGCGCCCCGCCGGCACCGTGGTCAGCCTGCAGCAACGCCGCCTGGCGATCGACGGGCTCGTCACCTTGACCCCGGAGCTCGCGCTCGCGGTGCAGGGGACGTACTTCCAGGGCGGCGTGCTCCCGGGCGACCGCGTCGATGTCGCCGGCGGCTGGTACTACATCGAACGGCACATGGCCTACCGTGGCGTGGACGCGAACGTCGAGCTCCGGTGGGTTCCGTGGAGCCGCTTCAACGTGATCCTCAACCTGGAATCCATCTACGACAACGAGGATCTTCCGTCCTTCCGTCGCGTCAGCAAGGACTCGGGCCAATCGTTCGGCTCGCCGCAGCGGGACCAGATCTCGACCGAGCTGTTCGACGTCGGGGCGCTGCTCAGCGCCAACCTCAAGGTGCTCGATCCGTGGCTGAAGCTGACGGGCGGGTTTCGCTACGATCACCACAGCAAATACGGCAGCCAGATGACCGGTCGCTTCGGGGCCACGTCGCACCTCGGGAGGACGGTCGTGGCCAAGCTGCTGTACGGCAGCGCCTTCAAGGCGCCGTCCCCGTACCTGCTGTACGCCCAGCCCCTCGTGCCAGGCGACGTGATCGGGAACGAGGACCTGGAGCCGCAGCGCATTCACACCGTGGACACCGAGGTGACGTGGAGGCCCGCGACCTGGATCTCGGCGAGCACGGGGGTGTCCTACAGCCGCCTGAACAACAAGGCGGAGTTCGTCCCGCGGGGCATCAACCAGACGGCCCAGAACGTCGCCAGCCAGACGTCCGTGATCTGGGCGACGCGCGCCGAGCTGCGGCGCGGCGACGACTTCGGCGGCTACGGGTCCTTCGAGGCCGTCCACTCCACCCGGGACTCCGGCCAGGTGGGGTACCAGGCGGAGCTCGTTGGTCCGGCGATGGTCGCCTACCCGAGCTGGATCGCCCGGGCCGGGGCCTACGTGAAGCTGCCGTCGCCGAGCTCCATTCCCCTGGAGCTCTCGACGCAGGCGAACCTCGTCGGACCCCGGCGCGCCGCGGACGCGAGCATCCTGGAGCACGGCGGCAGCTTCGACCTGCCCACGTACGTCTGGTGGAACGCCAGCCTGGTGGCGCGCAACCTGTGGCTCATCCCGGGCCACGAGACGACCGTCGCGCTGCGCGCCAAGAACATCCTCGGCGCCAGCGGCCCGGACCCTGGGTTCTCGGGCTTCGAGTATCCGCTGGCGCCGCGCGAGATCTTCCTCGAGCTGCGGCACCGCTACTGATTCCAAGGGCTTTGACGTAAAGCTTGCAGATCGACGACGGCGCGGCTCAGCCGCTGCCGTGCCCGGCCGGCGCGCCGCAGATGCGGTGGACCAGCTCGAGCAAGGGCTCGACCTGGAGAGGCTTCTTCAGGAGGCCCGCGACGCGGAGCCGCGGCGCCTCGCGCTCGGCCCGCACGTCCGCGGAGACGATCACCACCGGGATGTCGGCGAGCGCCGGGTCGCGCTGGAGCTCGGCGCGCAGCTGCCAGCCATCCATGACGGGCATCATCAGGTCGAGCAGGATCAGCGAGGGCGGCAGGCTCCTGCGCAGCATCGAGAGCGCCTCCGCGCCGTCCGCCGCCTCCTCGACGTCGTAGCCCTCGAGCAGGAGGAGCTGCGACAGGATGCTCCTGATGTCCAGGTCGTCCTCGACGATCAAGATGTGGCCAGTATGGTTGACCATGCTCGGACCTCACGACGGCGCCGCGCGGCGCGCTTCCTGGCAGCTGAACAGCCTCGTGGCGGCACGGTTCGAGCGCGCGCTGCGCAGCCAGAAGGGAGCTTGGGCGCGCGGGAGCGCCCTCGCAAGCGGCCGGCCCGGCGGGCGGCCGGGGCGCGGCGGACCGCCGAGCTGTTCGCGCCGGCGAGCCAGCGCGGCGGCGCGGCGTGGGGAGCGCGCGCCTACTGCGCGGCGTCCTCGGGGCACTCGTCGAGGGCCTCGCCCGCGTCCACGTCGCGCGCCGCTGCGCGTGCGTCCACGTCGCGCGCCGCTGCGCGTGCGTCCACGTCGCGCGCCGCTGCGCGTGCGTCCACGTCGCGCGCCGCTGCGCGCGCGACGGCGTGGAAGGCGGGCAGGAGCACGCGGAAGCACGCGCCCTTGCCCACCTCGCTCTCGACCCGGATCTCGCCCCGGAAGCTGGTCACGATGCCGTGGCAGATCGCGAGGCCGAGCCCCGTCCCCTCCCCGATGGGCTTCGTCGTGAAGAACGGGTCGAAGATGCGGCTCCGGAGCTCCGGCGCGATCCCCGGCCCGGTGTCGTGCACCTCGATGCGCACGCGGCCGGGCGCCTCCAGGGCGGTCGCGATCCGGATCTCGTTCTCCGCCTCCTTCCCCTCCGGCAGCGCCTGGGCGGCGTTGACGAGCAGGTTCAGGATCACCTGGCCGAGCTGGGCCTCGTTCGCGTGCACCGGCGGCACCCGGCCGAGCTCCGTCACGAGCCGCGCCTTGCTCCGGATCTGCGGCTGCGCCATGCGGAGGACGAGCTGGATCACCCGGTCGACCTCGACCGGGCCGAGCGCCCCGTCGTCGGCGCGCGAGAACGTCTTCAGGCTGCCCACGATGTGCCGGACGCACGCCCCGCCCTCCGAGGCCTCGTCGAGCGCCGAGAGGATGGCGTCGACGCGCGCGGCCGGGCCCTTCGACCGGAGCTCCTTGCGCGCGAAATCGAGGTTCGCGACCATGTACGCGAGCGGGTTGTTGATCTCGTGCGCCACCCCGGCGGCGAGCGTGCCGAGCGACGCCATGCGATCCGCGAGCTGGAGGCGCGCCTCCATCTGCCGCCGCTCGGTGACGTCCGCGACGGCCCCGAGCATCCGGTAGGCCTTGCCCGCCGCGTCGCGCAGGACGATGCCGCGGTCGTGCACGTCGGCGTAGCTGCCGTCGGCGAGCAGGCAGCGGTACCAGAGCTCGAACGTGCTGCCGCCGCCCTCGATCGCGCGCCGGAGGCCGTTCATCACGCGGTCGCGGTCGTCGGGGTGCACCCGCTCGAACCACCACACCGCGTCCTCCTCGATGTCGCCGCCGCCGGTGCCGTAGAAGCTCCGCATGCGCTCGCTGCCGGTGACGCGCCCCGACGAGAGATCCCAGTCCCAGAACGCGTCGCTCGTCGCGCGCACGACGAGCCGCATGCGCTCCTCGCTCGCGCGGAGGGCGCCCTCGGCGGCCCGCTGCGCCGTCCGGTCGAACACGAAGCAGACGCCGCGGTCGCGGGCGCCCTCGACCAGGGCGGGGGCGATGAGGATGGGCACGCGCCGCCCGTCCCGGTGGAGGAACTCCTTCTCGAACGGCGCGCAGATGCCGCTCTTCAGGACCTCGGAGAGCGCGCGCTCGTCCGCGGCGCGGTGCTCGGGCGGCGTGATCGCGACCCAGCTCAGGCGCCCCGCCTCGATCTCCTCGCGCGAGTAGCCCGACATCTGGAGGAACGCGTCGTTCGCGTCGAGGATGCTCCCGGTCGCGTCCCAGACGAACAGGCCGATCACCTCGGCGGACGCGGCGCGGAACGAGCGCGCGGCGCGCTCGAGCAGGGCGCGCTCCGCGGGCGCCCGCCCGGCGGCCTGCGCCGAGGACCGCCGCACCCACCACACGGCGGCGTCGAGCTGGATGCCGATCGACTGCTCGTTCGCCGCCGCCACGACGGTCGCCCCCGCCTCCAGCAGGGCCGCGGTGGCGTCCCCGCAGCCGCTCGGGCACACCGCGACCACGGCCACGCGGTCGCCCCCGGGGGCCGCGCGCAGCCTGCGGCAGAGCGCGAGCACCTCGCCGAGCGGCCCGTCGACGCCCAGCACGGCCACGTCGAGCGGCTGGGTCGCCAGCAGATCCAGGCCCGCCTCGACGTCCCGCGCCGGGATCGCGGCGCAGCCGCGCGCGGTCGCGATCGCCAGGACGACGCCCGCGGACCCGCCCGGGAAGATCAGGATCCTCGGTTCCAGTGCTCCCGCCACCTCCGCACGATCCCGCGCGCGGCGCGCTGATGCAATACCGGCGGGCCCTCTTTTCGCCCTCCAGCTCGTCGAGTCCGTCGCTCCACGGCCTGAACAGCGGCCGCACGCGCGCGGGGTTGCAGCGCGACGGGGACGGTTTTTGCGGGTTTTGCCGCCGCGGAGGAGGTGGCGCCGTCCGCACTGAACGCCGCGCAATGCGCCGGCGGCCTGTACCGGCCTGGCTTCCGCGCGTGGCCTCGCGTACGCGATCGGCCCTATGCCCGCTGCGGGTTCGACGCGCCGCCCCGGTTCATGGCCGCTGACGTTCCTCTGGATGGGGATCCTCGCCCTGCTGCTCGGCTGCAGCGAGGTCGCCGAGCCGCTGGACGCGCGCGCGTTGCGGCGACATTTCCCCGAGCAGGCCGCCGCCATCCTGGACGGGCCGTTCGCCTTCACCCTGGCGGGCGACGCGTTCGAGGCCCTGCGGCCGCCCGAGGCGCCCGGCGACGTGCCCGGCGAGGCCGCGCCGCGCCCCCGCTTCGCGCGCGGCGGCGGCGCGCTCCGCTTCCCGTTGCCCGACGGCTCGGAGGTGCTGGTGCGCGAGCTCGGCGCGCTCGGCGAGGCCGAGGCCGCGGAGAGCGCGGTGGTGTACCCGCGCCGGGGCGGGGCCTCGTTCTGGACCGCCCTCGAGGACGGCTACGAGGAGTGGCTGCTGCTCGAGCCGGGCGCGGTGCGGCGCGACGCGCCCGTGGCGACCTGGGAGGTCGAGGGCGCGGCGCTGCGCCAGGCGGGCGACGCGGTGGAGGTCACGGACGCGCGCGGCGCGCCGCAGGTCCAGGTGACGGCGCCCGAGGCCTACGGGGCGGACGGGCGGCCGGTCGGCGTGCGGCTCGCGGCGGAGGGGGAGCGGATCGCGCTGTGGGTCGAGGCCGAGGGCGAGACGGTGCTCGTCGATCCGCGGTGGAAGCTCAAGCGGGCGATGAACGACGCCCGCGCCCTGCACACGGCCACGCCGCTGCGGGACGGGCGCGTGCTCGTCATCGGCGGTATGGGCCACGAGGGGGAGCTCGCCAGCGCCGAGGTGTTCGACCCGGCCTCTGGCATGTGGTTGGCCATCGAGCCGATGAGCGCCCCCCGCGCACGGCACACCGCGACGCTGCTCGATGACGGACGGGTGCTCGTCGCCGGCGGCTCCGACGGCGAGCGCAGTCACCTCGCCAGCGCCGAGGTGCTCGACGTGGCCTCCGGCACGTGGTCGCCGGTCGGGCCCATGCTCGACGCCCGGATTGATCACACCGCGACGCTGCTTTCGGACGGGCGGGTGCTCGTCGCCGGCGGCTCCGACGACCGCGGCCGTATCCTAGAGAAGCTCGCCAGCGCCGAGGTCTTCGACCCGGCCTCCGGCGCATGGTCGCGGCCCAAACCCATGCTCGCCGCCCGGGATCGTCACACCGCGACGCTGCTGGACGACGGACGGGTGCTCGTCGCCGGCGGCTCTACCCAGGGTGGCGAAGCGCTCGCCAGCGCCGAGCTGTTCGACCCGGACTCGGGGACGTGGCTCGCTCTCGAGCCGATGCACATCGCCCACGCCAAGCACACCGCGACGCTGCTGGACGACGGACGGGTGCTCGTCGCCGGCGGCACCACGCTGCGAGGGGCGCCCGAGAGCGCCGAGGTGTTCGACCCGATCTTGCTGGCGTGGCAACCCGTCGGACCCATGATCGCCGTCCGCACGGAGCACACCGCGACGCTGCTTTCGGACGGGCGGGTGCTCGTCGCCGGCGGCATGGCTCGGCCGATAGTCGACAGCGCCGAGGTGTTCGACCCCACATCGGGCGTGTGGCGCGCCGTCGAGCCGATGCTCGCGGAGCGCTCGTGGCACGCCGCCGCGCCACTGCCGGACGGCCGGGTGCTCGTCACCGGCGGGGACAGCGGAGGAGGATGGCTCGACCAGGTCGACGTGTTCGATCCGGACTCCAGCACGTGGCTCCCCCTCGGCCCGATGCGGGATGCGCGCGGGGAGCACACCGCGGCGCTGCTTTCGGACGGACGGGTGGTCGTCGCCGGCGGCCGTCACCGCGACACCGGGGAGAGGCTCGCCAGCGCCGAGCTGTTCGATCCGGCCTCCGACACGTGGCTCCCGACCGGGTCCATGCACACCGCCCGGACGGATCCAACGGCGACGTTGCTGCTGGACGGACGCGTGCTGGTGGTCGGCGGCCAGGACCCTGAAGAAGACACCCAGAGCGCCGAGCTGTTCGACCCCGCCTCCGGCACGTGGGCGGCCGCGGGGTCCCTGCACATTCCCCGGACGCGGCACACGGCGACGCTCCTGGCGGACGGGCGCGTGCTCGTCGCCGGCGGCATTGCACTTCCAGAGCTGCCTGATTCTCTCGCTCGAATCGACCACGCCGAGGTGTTCGACCCGGGCTCGGACACGTGGGAGCCGGTCGCGCCCATGCTCGCGGTGCGCCACCGGCACAGCGCCACGTTGTTGTCGGACGGGCGTGTGCTCGTCGTCGGCGGCGTCGGCGCCACGGGCGTGCTCGACAGCGCCGAGGTGTTCGACCCGGACTCGGGCGCGTGGCTGCCCGTGGCGCCCATGCACACCCCCCGCGTCTACCACACCGCGACGTTGCTGTCCGACGGGCGCGTGCTCGTCACCGGCGGCACTGCCGGCTCCCGACCGCTCGCCAGCGCCGAGGTGTTCGACCCGGCCTCGAGCACATGGCTGTCCCTCGGTCCCATGGTCACCGCCCGCGTCGCGCACGCCGCCACGCTGCTGTCCGACGGGCACGTGCTCGTCGCCGGGGGCACCCAGCTCCCTGACGGGGACTACCGCCTTGGCAGCGCCGAGGTGTTCGACCCGGCCTCTGGCACGTGGCTGCCCCTCGACTCCATGCTCGCGCTCCGTATTCAACCCACCGCCACGCTGCTGCGGGACGGGCGCGTGCTCGTCGCCGGTGGTTTCGAGCTCGATCAAGCGCCCGACGCCGAGGTGTTCCGCCCGATGCCGGGCGGCAGCATCTGCACGTCGGCCGTCGAGTGCCAGAGCGGCTTTTGCACGGACGACGTCTGCTGCGATCAGCGCTGCAACATCTATCTCTGCGAGGCGTGCTCGGATCACCGGGGCGCGTCCGCGGACGGCGTCTGCACCTCGCTGCACCCCGACTACGCGCCCTACACCTGCTCGCCGCAGACCGGTCTTCCCACGGATCCTTGCGAGTCCGTCCACGACTGCGTCGACGGCTTCGTCTGCGACGCCGCGGGCGACTGCGTCCCACCGCCGCCGAACGGCGGTTACCTCGACAAGGGCGGCTGCCGCCTCGCCGCACCGGCAGCGGCCCCCGCCGGGCGGGGGCCGCTGGAGCTCGGCTTGCTGGTGCTCGCCGCGCTCTCCGCGGCGCTGCGCAGGCGCCGCGGGGCACGCGAGTGACCCGCGGGCGCCTGCGCCGGGAATCAGGGCGGGATCAGGGCGGGAATCTCAGGGCGGGATCAGGGCGCGGTCACGCGACCCTGGAGCTCCCGTCGTCGAACCACTGCGACGCGTTCGCGTAGCCCGCGCGCTGCGAGGACTTCTTGTAACAGAGGAAGTAGAGCCTCCCTCCCAGGACGCCGCACTCGGTGCGGTCTCTCCAGCACGCGAGCAGATCCGGATCCACCCCCGGGTTGCTGGAGAACCCCGTCCCCTCGTCGAGCTCGGGCGTCATGCCCGGCGGCGGGCACGCCACCGGGACCGCGGGATCCAGCGTGTAGGCGCCGCCGGGGTTGAAGATCGCGTCCGCCACCCGGCGCACGGCGGCGACGCGGTCTGGACCGCAGAGCGAGAGGATATCGACGCTCGACCGGTCCACCTGGACGAGGACGAAGTTGCGCCCCTCGGTGACGGTGAGATCGAGCCCGCCCGCGGCGTACTCGTGGCGGACCAGATCCGGCGTGTCGGCCGTGGCGGCGTGCAGCGCGTGCCGCGCGCCCAGCGCCTCGTTGTGCGGGTTCGTCTCGCTCCTGAAGATCGTGTCGCACCAGAAGAACGAGTCCGCGCGCGCCTGGGGCGGCAGATCCTCGGCCCGCTCGACCGGCGTGAAGCCGCCCGGCGGCACGCGCCCCACCGCCGCGATCCACGCCGCGACCCGCGCCTCCACGTCCTTCCCGAGGCTCTTTTCCGCGTTCATCGCCCACCTCCAGCAGCTCCGTACCTCGCCACGATCTTCTCCACGCGATACCCGTCGTTCTCTGTCGAGCTGAACCAGATGAGCCCCCAGAAGACGCCGAGGATCGGCTTCACGTCGTCGAACACGCCGGCGCCCCCCGCGTAGTACCGGGTCACGCCGCCGTGCGTGAACTCCAGGCAAGCCTCGTACCGGTTGAGCCCCGGGCTCAGCGTCCCGTCGGCCATGCGCGTGTGGGACGCGGGGTAGGTCTTCCCCTCCTCGACCGGCCCGTCGACGAGCGCCGCGCGCCACGTGCGGCCGCCCTCGACCTTGGCCACGTCGAGCCCCGCCCACGGCTGCTCCTCCAGATCGGCCGACTGCGCCTCGCGCCCGCCGCCCACGTTGGGATCGCCCCAGACCACGATCACCCGCGTCTTTCCCGGGATCCCGAGCTGGCGCAGCATGCCGCGGATGAGGCGGACGATCGCCTGGCATTCGCCCGTCTCCTCGGGATAGTCGGACATCGCCCAGGCGCCCCCCTCGTTGTTCAGGTACGTCGGGTGGTGGAACTGCCGGGGCACCTTGGGGCTCGGCTGGAGCGTGTACGTCGGGAACCTCGCGAGGAGCGCGCCCACGATCGCGTGCGGATCGAGGGTGTTGAGCGGCCCGACCCAGGCGACCGCCCTGTCCATGCGCTTCAGCGTCACCCCGTCTTCCTGCCAGACTCGCTCTTTGTCGGTCTGGGGCTGGCCCATCGTGACATACACGACGTTCGAGGTCTTCGCGGGAGACACCCGCGCTCCGCCCACCGACCAATTCAGGGCGAGCTGGAGCTTCCGGATCCTCCTCCGGAGCCGCCGCGCGGACGACAGCTCGAGCGGCGCGGCGCCCGGCGCGAGGCTCCGGCTCTCGAACGTGATCCCCGCCGGCCCCACGCCGCGGATCGCGCCCGTCAAGGCTGTGGGCCCCCCGCCGCGCGCCTCCAGCTTGAGCCGGATGACGAGGCGCTTGCGCATGGAAACCGAGATCGGCGCGGCGCCCTTGGGCGTCCACTCGGGCTGCGGGCACGGGCTCCCCGCGTTCCTCCAGCCGTGTTCTCCTTTGCAGTCCTTCAGCAGACCGTGATCGGACCTGAACTCGATGGAATGCAGCGCGACGGACGGCGCCTCCGCAGGCGTGTCGTCGCGGCGCGGGCTCTCCCTGGCCGGCTCCGCCATGATGACCTTCCTCGTCTACGGCGTTCATGGACTCGGCACCTGCCGGGCCACCCGCCGACTCACGCGGATCATGGTGCCGCCGCCCGCCGGACCAAGTCAGGCGCCGACGCACCGGGAGATGCGATGTTTTCAGCGTGGCGTGTGGCGCGCGGCGCGTGGCGCGTGGCGCGTGGCGCGCGGCGCAGGGGGCGGGCGCGCGCTCGTCCCCTCGCGCTCCTGCCGCGGCGCGCGTCGCGCCGCGCCGCGCCGGCACGCCCGCAACGGCCGCGGCGTCGGGTCACGAGCCGGGTTCCGGCCGTCGCCCATCCGAGCTAGGTTGCGCCCATGCCCAACAGCCTGTTCGTCGTGCACGTCCATGTGCATGTCAAACCCGAGCACGCCGAGGCCTTCCGGCAGGCGACGCTCGAGAACGCGCGCGAGAGCGTCAAGGAGCCCGGGATCGCCCGGTTCGACGTCGTCCAGGAGCTCGACGACCCCACCCGCTTCGTCCTCGTCGAGATCTACAGGACCCAGGACGCGCCGGCCGCGCACAAGGAGACAGCGCATTACAAGCGGTGGCGGGACACCGTCGCCGACATGATGGCCGAGCCGCGGACCAGCCGGAAATACGTCAATGTCTTCCCCGACGACGCGGGGTATTGACGTGGCGGCGCCGGACCCCGCGGCGGCGTTCGAGTTCGCCACCGCGACGCGCATCGTCTTCGGCGCGGGCAAGCTCTCCGAGGTGCCCGCGGCGGTGCGGGGCCTGGGCGGGACGCGGGCGCTCGTCGTCACCGGGCAGCGCCCGGACCGCGCCGCGCCGCTCGTCGCCGCGCTCGCGGCGGCGTCCGTGGACGCCGTGAGCTTCCCGGTCGCGGGCGAGCCCACCGTGGAGCTCGCGGCCGAGGGCACGCGCCGGGCCGCGGCCGAGCGGTGCGACGTCGTGGTGGCCCTCGGCGGCGGCAGCGCGCTCGACGCCGGCAAGGCGATCGCCGCGCTGCTCGCGAACGGCGGCGACCCGCTCGACTACCTAGAGGTGGTCGGCCGCGGCAAGGCGCTCACCCGGCCGTCGGCCCCGTTCGTGGCGATCCCCACGACCGCGGGCACCGGCTCGGAGGTCACGCGCAACGCGGTGCTCGCCTCCAAGGAGGCGCGCGTCAAGGCCAGCCTGCGCAGCCCGCACATGCTGCCGCGCCTCGCGGTGGTCGACCCGGATCTGCTCGCGGGCGCCCCGCCCGGGGTCCTCGCATCGAGCGGCCTCGACGCGCTCTCGCAGCTGATCGAGCCGTTCCTCTCCGCCCGCGCGAACCCGCTCACCGACGGCCTCGCGCGCGAGGGCATCCGCCGCTCCGCGCGTTCGCTCCGCCGCGCCGTGCTCGACGCCGCCGGCCCGGCCGAGCGGGACGACCTCGCCCTGGCGAGCCTGCTCGGCGGCCTCTGCCTTGCGAACGCCGGCCTCGGCGCGGTCCACGGCTTCGCCGCGCCCGTGGGCGGCATGTTCGACGCCCCCCACGGCGCCGTGTGCGCCGCGCTGCTGCCGGCCGTGCTCGAGGTCAACCTCCGCGCCCTGCGCGCCCGCCGCCCCGATCACCCCGCGCTGCCCCGCTTCGACGAGGTGGCGGCGCTGGTCACCGGCTCGGGCGCCGCCCGCGCCGAGGACGGGATCACCTGGGTCCGGGAGCTCTGCCGCGCCCTCGCGGTCCCGGGCCTCGGGCGCTACGGCATGACCGAGGCCGACGTCCCCGCGGTGGTCGAGCGCGCCCGGGCGGCGAGCAGCATGAAGGCGAACCCGCTCGGGCTCACCGACGAGGAGCTCACGGAAATCGCCGCCCGATCCCTGTGATCGCAGCGGCGGTGGTATCATCCCGCGGTGGCAAGCCCTTACCGAACGAGCCCCCCCTCTCCTCCGGGCCGGCGGCCCGACGACGCGCGGATCGGCGTGGCGACCCTCGGCTTCGGCCTCGTCTGCGCCGTCATGGGTTGTTCTCTCGCCGGCGAGACGCGGGCAGAGTGCGCCCTGCTCGCGGGCCTCGGCGGCTCCGCGCTGCTCCTCCAACGCAGGGGCGGTCGCTGACGTCCCGACCCGTCGCCTCCCCGCCCTCCTCACTCCTGACGACCGGAGCTCGATGAAGACCGATCCCGCCCCGAATCCAGCCCTCGACGCCATGCTCGCCGCCCAGCGCATCGCGTTCGCGCCCGTCGCCTTCCAGGTCGCGCGGGTCATGCGCAACCGCGGCGTCCTCAGGTCGCTGCAGCGCGCCGGCAAGAGCGGCAGAACCCCGGCCGAGGTGGCCCAGGACACGGGCCTCTCCGCCTATGCGACGAAGACCTTGCTCGAGGCGAGCCTGAGCTTCGGCCTCGTGGAGTGCCCCGAGGGCCGCGGCGAGCGGTACACGATCACCCGCGTGGGGCTCATCGTCGAGAACGACCGGATGACCCGTATCAACATGGATTTCATCCATGACGTCTGTTACGAGGGCATGCGTCATCTGGACGAGGCGATCGAGGGCGGCAAGCCGGCGGGCCTGAAGGTCTTCGGCGAGTGGCCGACCATCTACGAGGCGTTGCCCGAGCTCCCGCCGAAGGTGAGGGAGAGCTGGTTCGCCTTCGATCACGTCTATTCGGACTCGGCCTTTCCGAAGGCGCTTCCCATCGTGTTCGAGCGGCGGCCGAGGACGTTGCTCGACATCGGGGGCAACACCGGCCGGTGGGCGATCCAGTGCTGCGCGCACGACCCTGACGTGCGCGTCACCATCCTGGACCTGCCGGGCCAGCTCGAGGACGCGCGCGCCAACGTCGAGCGGCACGGCCTGCTCGGCCGGGTGATGGGCACACCCATCGATTTCCTCGATCACGGCCAGGCGTTCCCGACAGGCTTCGACGCCATCTGGATGAGCCAGTTCCTCGTGTGTTTCTCCGAGGCGGACATCGTCCAGATCCTCCGGCGGGCCCGGGCCGCCATGGGTGAGGAGACGGTGCTCTGGATCCTCGACACCTTCTGGGATCGGCAGACGAACGAGGTGGCGGTCCACTGCTTGCACGGCTCTTCCGTGTATTTCACGTGCCTCGCGAACGGGAACAGCCGCATGTACAGCGCCGTGGATCTCAAGCGGTGCATCGACGAGGCCGGGCTCACCGTCGACGCGGAGATCGACCACCTTGGCCTCGCCCACACGCTGCTCCGCTGCCGCCGGCGCGAGGCGCCAGCCGCGAAGGGCGCGTGACGGTCAGGACGGTCTGGCAGGCTGTCGCTCGTTTGTCGCGCCGCGCACGGGCGCATCGCGGGCGCGCGGGCGCGTCGCGGGCCCGTGCGCTCGCCGGATGAGGCGGCTCGCCGCGTGCGGGGGCGCGGCGCCGGGCGCGATCGAGGGGCTTTCGCGCGCGTCCTCGGGTAGCATAGGGTGGCACCCGGACGGCGCGCCGCGCGTGGCGTCAACGGACCACAAGGAGAAACTGCCGTGTCCCACCCTCCGCTCACCCAGCTCTCCGACGAAGAGCGCCTCTTCCGCGACTCGGTGCTCGATTTCGCGAAAAAGCGCGTCGCGCCCCGCGCGGCGGCGATGGATGAACAGGGCGCGCTCGACCGCGAGCTGCTCCCGCCGCTGTTCGATCTCGGCCTGATGGGCATCGAGATCCCGGAGTCCTACGGGGGCTCTGGCGCGAGCTTCTTCAACGCGATCCTCGCGGTGGAGGCGCTCGCGGTGGTCGATCCGAGCGTCAGCGTGCTCATCGACGTGCAGAACACGCTCGTGGCGAACGCGCTGCTCCGCTGGGGCGCCGACGCGCAGAAGGAGCGGTACCTCCCGCGGCTCAGCCGGGAGTGGGTCGGCTCGTATGCGCTGAGCGAGGCTGGCTCCGGCTCGGACGCGTTCGCGCTGGCGGCGCGCGCCGAGCGCCGCGGCGACCGCTGGGTCCTGAACGGCCGCAAGCTGTGGATCACGAACGCGAACGAGAGCTCGCTCTTCCTGGTGTTCGCGAACGTGGATCCCTCGAAGGGTTACCGCGGCATCACGGCCTTCCTGGTCGAGCGTTCCTTCCCTGGCTTCTCGGTCGGCAAGAAGGAGAACAAGCTCGGTATCCGTGCGTCCAGCACGTGCGAGATCGTCCTGGAGGACTGTGAGGTCCCGGCGGACAACGTGCTCGGCGAGGTCGGCAAGGGCTACAAGATCGCGATCGAGACCCTGAACGAGGGTCGGATCGGCATTGGCGCGCAGATGCTCGGCCTGGCCGCCGGAGCGTTCGATCATGCGATGCGCTACATGGGCGAGCGCAAGCAGTTCGGCCAGGCGATCGCGAGCTTCCAGGGGGTGCAGTTCCAGTATGCGCGCGTGGCGATGGAGATCGAGGCCGCGCGCCTGCTCGTCTACAACGCTGCGCGGCTCAAGGACGCTGGCCAGCCGTTCGTGAAGGAGGCCGCGATGGCGAAGCTGTTCGCGTCCGAGGTGGCCGAGCGGGCGGCGTCGTTGAGCATCGAGTTCATGGGCGGCGTCGGCTTCACGAAGGACTACCCGGTCGAGAAGCTCTACCGCGACGCGAAGATCGGGAAGATCTACGAGGGGACGTCGAACATGCAGCTCTCCACGATCGCGAAGCTGCTCCAGGCGGAGTACGAAGCGAAGGGCTGAGCTGGGGTATCGGTCGCGTCAGGGGGACCCGAGCGTGCGCCCGGGTCTATCCCGGAGCAGCGCCATTCACCGTCGCTGCCGTCACCGGCCGCGCGCGTGGGCGACGACCTCATCCCACGTGAGCCCGACCGGTCCCTCGGACTCGAGCTCATCGAGGCGTCGATCGAGCTCGATCCTTTGTGCATCACTGAGAGGCAACGCGTCGGGGTCTCGCCCGAGGCTCTTCCAGAGCTCGTCGAGCAGATCGAGCTGTTCGTCACGGCTCATTCGAGCGATGTCCAGTGCTGCCTTGGCCATACGCCCAGGAGTGTCGCACAGGACACCCGATGGCACAATCCGCCGACGGGTCCGTCCGTCCACGACCGTGCTCGCCCCGCTGGGAACGCCGGGTCACGCCACGAGCCGCTTGAGGTCCGCGAGGGTGCGGAGCGTCGACACCTGCTGCGGTAGGATCACGTCCCGGACCAGGACGTGGGATTCGCAGTCGAGCTCCTCGAGGTCGTCCCGGTAGTCCTTCAGCCCGTGGTCCTCGCCCTCGACGAGGGCCGACAGGGCTGCCTTCGGTCCACCGATCGCGACCGCGGTGCCCTCGACCACCTTCGCAAACGCGCCCCATGGCCCGGAGCTCGCCGGCGGGTCGCCTCCGAGCTCCTCGATCCGGCGGCGCAGCATGGTCACGCGCGCCTCGTGCGACGCGAGGTTGCGCTGAAGCTCCTGGGCCAGCCACTCCTCGTTCGTCGCTGCGATGGCCTGGCGGTACGTCTCGACCGCCGCGATCTCGCCGCGACAGAACGACTTGAGCTGCTCGATGGAATCGTCGTCGATGAGGCCGTCAAATCCGACGCTCTCGTCCGTGAATGCGAGCTGATCCATGGGGTTCTCCTGAGATGTCTTCTGGCTGCCGGTTGCTCTCCTTTTCTTACCTCCCGAGACCAGCGTCCGTGCCCCGCGTGCGGGCCCGGTCGTGGGCGGCGTTGCCAGGTCGTGGCCCTTTTGCCAGAGCGCGCGACCTTATTGCCTCAGGGGTACATTTTCGCCTCACTCCGCGACAGGGCTGGCGGAGATCTCTACCGATTCTACAAACGCCGTTCCATTCACCGTTCACCCAGGCCGTAAGTGCGCCGGCGGGTGGGGCCGCGCTCGCCGGCGGGGGGCGGGCGGGCGCGCTGAGCACCGAACGAGGTGCCATAAGCCTTCAGCGGGCTCTGCCCCTCAGGCGCGCCTTGTGTGGCGCGCAACGTAACGTCCCAGGAGGCAAGGCCCGAAGTGAGACATGCCGGGTGGTGTCTCCAGCGTAAGCTCTTCTGCCCCAGTCTTGCCGATTGGCCAGCGCCCGCCCGCCCCCCGCCGGCGAGCGCGGCCCCACCCGCCGGCGCCGGCTCGACGCGCAGGACGAGAGAGGTGGATGGTCAGCGAACGTGGCTGTCGAGGGGACGGCGAACGCGGCTGATGCTGCGGTACCGGGCGACGCTGCGGGCCGTGACGGCGTCGTGCAGGATCTCTCGCAGCTCCTCGGCGTCGGCGTCGTCGCGGGCGTGGACACCAAGGAGCATCCCGCCCTCCTTCAGGGCCGTCTCGTAATCGCGGGCACGATGCTCCGGGAGCCCGGCGTCCATGAGCACGCTGCTCAGGTTGCCTGCCGCGCTCGCCGAGCTCGAGTCCGCGAGCTCGGCGGCGATCGGGCCGGCCACCGCGAGGCGCAGGCCTGGGACCACCACGCCGACACCGGCCGAGGAGAGGATGGCTTCAAGGGCGTGACCGTGGGCCGCGGCACCATGGACCCGCGACGGCGCGAAACGCTGCCGGCGGGCCGCCTCGCTCACGATCACACAGATGTCTCCCCGGGCGTGACCGCAGTCCATGATCCGCCGAACCGCATCCTCCGCCTCGACACGCGTCCGCACCACCTCGCTGATGAGCTTCCGGTCTGCCATGAGGATCTCCTTGACTGAGCTTGCACCGCTCGCCGCTGCCCCAGGTGCATCTCACGAACCGTACCTGGCACGATCGATACGCTAACATCGCGTAATGCTTCACGAAATTGTCATGGTCCAGCTGAGACGAAATGTCACAGCGGGGCGAAGAGACCGTGGCCGATAGGCACCGGCGCGACCCCGGATCGGGGCGTTGAGGTGTGGGGATGCAGGGGGAAGATCCGGGCGTCAGGCGGCGGCGCGCCGCTCTTTGCGCGCAGGCTTGGCGCGCGCAGGCTTGACGCTCTTCCTGGTGCGGCCGGCGCGGGCGGTGCTCCCGGGGAGGGGGCGGGTGCCGCGGCGCGCGGCCCTGGCCGCGCGCACGCTCTCGCCGAGGC
Organism: Sorangium cellulosum; assembly: GCF_002950945.1. Classification (GTDB taxonomy): domain Bacteria; phylum Myxococcota_A; class Polyangia; order Polyangiales; family Polyangiaceae; genus Sorangium; species Sorangium cellulosum_E. The sequence goes on along the minus strand of NZ_CP012673.1, from coordinate 2,112,661 downwards.
GGGTCGCGAGCGGCACGGCCTCGCGCTCGCTGAAGCCGCGCACGATCCGGAGCATCTTGGCCTCCTCGGGGCGCAGCGCGGCCAGCGCGGCGTCCGCGGCGGCCTCCTCCGCTTCGAGCAGGGCCTGCATGGCGCCCTCCGTGAAGGCGCGGATCACGGCGGGGTGGATGTAACAGCGCTGGCAGACCGCCCGCGTGTTGCCCAGGCGGGCAGACACCATGTCGATCACCTGCGTCACGCACTTCTTCATGTGGCGGGCCGAGCTCGCGACCTCCATCTCGGAGAAGTACGAGGCGCACAGCACCGTGCCCGTCCAGGTGCGGAAGTCCTTCGCCGTGAACTCCTGGCCCGCGAGCGTGCGCAGGTACTCGTTCACGTCGTCCGAGTGGATCCGCTGCCGGTGGCCGTCGCCGTCGATGTACTGGAACAGCTCGTGACCGGGCACGTCCTGACACCGCTTCACGATCCGCGCGAGGCGGCGATCCTTCACCGTCAGCTCGTGCTCCTTGCCGCTCTTGCCCCGGAAGTGGAACCGGATGACGTCCCCGTGGATCTCGACGTGCTCGTCGTGGAGCGTGGTCAGACCGTAGGAGTTGTTGTCGCGCGCGTACTCGTCGTTCCCGATGCGGATCGACGTCTCGTCGAGCAGGCGCACCACGGTCGCCAGCACCTTCTCGCGCGGCAGCCCCGGCAGCGCGAGATCGCGCTCGGTCGCCTCGCGGATCGCCGGCAGCGCCGCGCCGAAGGCGAGCATGCGGTCGTACTTCGTCTCGTCCCGGACCTCGCGCCAGCGCGGGTGATACCGGTACTGCTTCCGCCCGCGCGCGTCCCGGCCCGTGGCCTGGATGTGGCCACGCTCGCTCTGGCAGATCCAGACCTGCGTCCACGCGGGCGGGATCGCGAGGCGGCGGATGCGCGCGAGCGTCTCCTCGTCCTTGATGGCGCGCCCCGCGGGATCGAGGAACTTGAACCCCTTGCCCGCCTTGCGCCGGGAGATGCCCGGCTCGTCGTCGTTCACGTACCTGAGCCCCGCCGACTTGGCGGACTCGATCGGCGAGGGCGTGAGCGGCGACGACGCGGCCGCGGCGCCCGCCTCGCGGGCGATCTCGACGGACTCCACCGTCTCGATCGACAGGTTGACGCGGCGCCGCCGGACGACGACGGCCGCGCCGTCGCGCACCTCGCGGCGCGGAGAGCGCCGCTCACGGCGCTTGGGTCGGGCGGAGGTGAGGCTTCTGGTCTGCATGGTGCGACGCGCTCAGAGGGCCTGCTCCACGAACACCGCCGGCGCGCTCCGCGCCCGCTCCCGGTGGGCCTCATCGATGAAGCGCCGCACCTCCGCGTCGATCGCCGCGATCGCCATCCGCTTGAACATGCGCAGCCTCAAGGGCGCGTCGAGCTCGAGGTCCACCGCCCTCGGCCGGACCTCGATCCGCCCCGCCAGGCTGGAGCCCCCCACCGAGAACACGAGATCCGCGCGCCGCTCGTCGTTCCAGATCATGGAGGGGCAGTACTCCGCGTAGTGCCGGCAATACCGATCGATCGCCCTCTGAACCGCTCTCTTCGCCGCTGCGTCGTCCAGGTCGTGGTGGACCGTGTGCTTCATTGGGATGTCCTCAGGTGGATGCCGAGGGCCAGATCCAGCCGGAGCTGGCGGCGCGGGCTCGGCCCGGATCGCGTCGGTAACAAGGGTAGCAAGCGGAGTGCCCGACCAGTCCGGCCGGAGGATCCACGCGCCGCGCGGCGTTCTCGGGGATGCCGGCCGGCGCGCGCGCCGGGCGCGGCGCGTGCTTGACGAGGTTCGCCACAACCGGGGCAGCTCCGGGGCAGATCGCCACGCCGCGCGCCGGGGCGGACGTCGCAGCGCGCCGGCGGAGCCAGCGGCACGGCGCGTGCGAGCTGCGCCGTTCATGCATGCTGCTGGAGCGCTGAAGTCGCCGCCTCTCCTCGAGACGTGGGTCGGACCCCGCGTGGGCAAGGCGCTCAAGGTGCTGCTGTTCCTGCCGATCGCGATCTGGGTGGGTTACGTCGTGATCGTGAACGTCATGCTGAGCACGAAGCTCGTCGCGAGGCTCGTCAGCTACAACCCCACGGACGTGACGCTGCACTACGGGACTGCGTGGAGCTTCTGGCCGGGCGTCGTGCACGTCGAGGATCTCCGGCTCAGCGGGTCGGACAGCGTGCTGCAGTGGGCGGTGGAGCTCGACGAGGCGGACGTGGACATCCACCTGACCGAGCTCTTCGCGAAGAAGTTCTACGCCGAGGACATCCGCGCCGAGGGCTTCGTGTTCCGGATGCGGCTGCTCGTGGATCCCACGAGCGAGCGCGATCTGGAGGCGCCGCACATCACGGCGCTGCCCCCCATCCCGGAGTTCACGAACCCTCCGCTCAAGCCGGAGCTCCCGCCGGAGCGGGATCTCGAGAACTCGGACGAGGGCTACAACCTCTGGACAGTGCACCTGGAAGGCGTCGACACGTCGCTCAAGGAGGTCTGGATCCAGCAATACCGGTACGCCGGCGCAGGCCGCGTGCAGGGGAGGTTTACCATGAAGCCGCTCCGCGCCATCGACGTCGGGCCGGTCGCGCTGGAGCTCCGGTCGGGCGAGCTCCACCTCGCCGACCGGCTCGTCGCGCGGCTCGACGCCGACGTCGGCGTGACGATGCCCACCTTCGATCCGCGCGAGATCGAGGGTCTCAACCTGTTCGAGAACGCCGCGGTGCGCCTCCGCCTCGACGCGCAGGTGCCGGGGCTCGACTTCATCCACGTCCACACGGGCGAGGACGCCGAGCCCCGGATCGAGGACGGCAGCGGCGAGCTCCGGGCGAACCTGGTCGTGAACAAGGGGAACGTCGAGCCTGGCAGCTCCCTGTCGTACGCGACGAGCCACCTCGCGCTCGGCGCCTCGGGGCACCGCGCCACCACCGAGGCGGACGTGGACCTGCGCGTCGGGGAGCGCGGCGAGGCGCTCCTCTCGGTGAACGTGCCCCGCGCGACGCTCGAACGCCCCGGGAAGGGGCTCCCGCCCATCGTGGTGGAGCAAGCGAGCGCGGTGTTCGAGGCGCCGGAGCTGCACCTCATGAGGTTCCCGCCGGCGTTCTCGTCGAAGGTGGACATCGTCGCCGCGGCGCTCCCGGACCTCCGCTGGTTGAACCAGGAGGGCGCCGCGCCGGACGCGCCGAGGTTCACGGGCGGCGCGGCGTTCCTGCGGGGGAGCGTCGATATCGACCGGCAAGGGCGGGCGACGAGCTCGCTCAGCCTGCTGATGAAACACGGGGCCCTCACGTGGAAGGAGACGCGCCTGAAGACCGACGCCGTGGCGCGCATCGCGCTCGACGCGGCCGACGTGCTGAACCCTTCGGCCACGCTCCGGAAGAGCCGGATCGAGATCAAGGATCTCGCGATCGAGCACAAGGGCGAGGCGCTGCCGGGCTGGTGGGCGCGCATCGACATCGACGACGCGAAGGTGCGAAAGGGCCTGATGGAGGCGACGATCCGGCTCGAATGCAAGGACGCGCGGCCCGCCGTGACGCTGCTCGACGCCGAGGACGCCATCCCCGGCTGGGCCGCAGGGCTCCTGACGATGGACGGCCTCACCGCGTCCGCGACGGTGCAGCGGAAGGGAGACGACGTGGACTTCAGGCTGCTCGAGGCGCAGGGCGGCAACCTCGCGATCCGGGGCCGCCTCACGAAGTCCGACGGGCGCGACGCGCTGGGCGCGTTCCTCGTGAAGAGCGGGCCGCTCTCCGTGGGCATCGACCTCGGCGCGGACGGCGCCGGCGTGCACCCGCTCGTCGGCGACGACTGGGTGAACGAGCAGATGGCCGCGCTGGGACGGTGATCCTCCGCGGCCGACGCGCGCGCGCCGGCCGAGGCGCGGCCTCGCCGGCGCCCGCCACACACCTGAGCCGACAGCGCAACCAAAGGATTCGATTACGCGGTAGAATTCCTTCTGGGATGTGTTGCGCGCGCCGCTTCGAGTCTGTCCACGAGGTGTGTGATCCCGTCGTGGTCAGAGCGCGCGAGCGCCCGTGAGCGCGAAAACGTCGGTAACGTGCTCGCGACGAGCGCCATCGTGCTTCGGCTGGCGGTGCCCTCTTCCACGGGCGGCCAAGGACGTGGGACGATGGGGCTTTTGGAGGAGCCGTCATGAAGGAGATCGCAGGAGCAGCGGGTGTGGTCGATCATCTGGAGCTCGGGATGTTCGGCCCCAACGGCACGGGCACCTCGATGTCGAAGGCGCCGGATCGCTGGTGCCCGACCTGGGAGAACAACCGCGACCTGGCGCTCGCGGCCGAGGCAGCCGGCCTCGACTTTCACATCCCGTTCGCGCGCTGGAAAGGGTTCGGCGGCGAGTCCGACCCCATGGGCGTCAGCCTCGATCCGATCACCTGGACGGCGAGCCTGCTCGCGATCACGAAGCGGATCACCCTCTTCACCACCGTGCACACGCCCTTCACGCACCCCATCGTCGCCGCCAAGCACCTGGCCACGCTGGACCAGATCGGCCCGGGTCGCGTCGGCCTGAACATCGTCAGCGGCTGGAACGGGGACGAGGCCGACATGTTCGGAATCCCGCAGCGCGAGCACGACGAACGTTACGAGTACACGAGAGAGTGGCTGGACGTGATGCTCAAGATCTGGACCAGGGACAAGCCCTTTCATCAGGACGGCAGGTTCTTCAACCTGCGCGAGGTGATCGGGAACCCGAAGCCGCGGAGCGGCAAGATCAAGCTGATGAGCGCGGGCGCGTCGAGCGCTGGACGGAGCTTCGCGATCGGCCACTGCGACCTGCTGTTCACCATCCTCGTCTCCCTCGAGGCGTGCCGGGCCGAGGTCGCGAAGGTCAAGGAGGCGGCGAGAAGCGCAGATCGCCGCGTCGACGTCTACACCGCGGCGTGTGTCGTATGCCGTCCGACCCGGAAGGAAGCGGAGGAGTATTACGAGCACATCTCGAAGGAGATGGCCGACGATCCCGCGGTCGACAACGCCTTGCGGCTGCTCGGGCTGGACTGCCGCTCGTTCACGCCGGAGTTCTATGCGACGTTCCGGGGCCGGTTCGCCGCGAGCCACGGCCATTACCCGATCGTCGGCGATCCGGGCGATGTCGCCGAGGGCCTCCGGCGCGTCCGCGACACGGGCATCCGCGGCCTGGCCCTCTGCTTCATGAACTTCGCCGACGAGCTCCCTTGCTTCAGGGACGAGGTCTTGCCTCGCCTGGTCGACATGGGCGTGCGCCGGCCCGCGGGCGGGTGACCTCGTCTCGTCCGGCGCTCCGCCCCTGGAGCGCGCTCCTGGCGGGGGGCCGCGCCGCGTCCGGAGCGCTCGTCACCCCTCGCCCGAGAGCACCGCGGCGATCGCGACGCGCTCGCCGCGCGGCCGCCCCGTCGCGTCGGCGTGGGCCATGTCGAGGGCGCCGAGCACCGTCGAGAGCGTCGTCTGGTCGAGGACCGACCCGGCCGGGAGGGCGCCGAGGTCCTCGCCCACGAAGTTCTTCGGGCAGGCGTCGAGGACGGGCAGCGCGCGCCCGCCGGCCGGCGCGAAGCGGATGGGCAGGCCGTGTGTCCGGCAGATGAGCGGCCGCGCGGCGTAGACGGCGCACCTCCCCGCACCGTCGAGCGCGGGGCAGACGCCCGGATCGCCCGCCTGCGCGCGCGCGGCGAGCGCCGCGCGGCCTTCCGTCGGGAGCGCGGCGAGCGCGTCGCGCAGGGCGTCGGCCTCTATCGCGGTGACGGAGAACCGCCGGTGGCAGCAGTCGTTGCACCCCGTGTGGCAGGCCATCCGCTCGCCGTGGCGCGCGCTCTCGCCGGCGAAGAACGTGTCGACCTTGGCGAAGAGCGCCTCGAGGCGCTCGCGCGCCGTGGGATCCATGCGCCGGGTTCTAGCAGCCGAACACGCCGGCGCCCCGCTCGATCTCGCCGAACGGGTCGACGAGCGCGCGCACGAGCAGGCGCGCTGGTGCGCTCGCGATGCCGTCCGCCGCGCGCCAGGTGGCATGACGGAGCTCGCCGAGCAGGGCCCCCGCGAGCGGTGTGTACACGAGGTCGAGGGCCGAGGGGCGGACGCCGTTGGCCTCGTAGCCGTACTCCCAGAGGTGCGTCCCGGCGATGGCGAAGGCGACCGCGGCCGGGGCGCTGAACCGGCAGATCCGGGCCCGCAGGTAGATCTCGCTCCCGAGCAGGCCGTGGCCGATGACGTTGATCGGCCAGGGGTCGTGATCCCACTGGAAGGCAGGCTGAGCGGCGTCGAAGAGCGGCGGCCTGGTGAGCGCCTCGCCGTAGTGATGCCCCCAGCGCTCGAGGCGGAAGTCGGCGAAGGGCTCGGGCCACAGCACCGCTTCCACGCTGCGGGTGACCGTGAACACGACGAGCGAGTGCACGATCGGGGGCGTCCAGGAGGGCTCGATGCGGGCGGGCGCCGCGGCGGGCGGACGCGCCCCGGGCGCCACGCCCGCGGGGGCGCGGAGCGGCGGGGCGGCCGGGGCGGGCGGCGGGGTGGCCGGGCTGGCCGGCGGGGCGACCGCGGATTGACCGGCGCACGCGGCTGCCAGAAGGGAGAGGACAGCGGCGGCGCAGGGGCGCATCGGGGGCATGGGACGGCGGACGGGGCGCGGTCCCGGAGCGGCGACCGGACGGCGAGTCTAGCGCGACGACGGCATCACTCGACGACAATCCTCGCGCGCGCCCACCGTATGGACGTGCGGCTCCTGGGATGCAGGGAAGCAGGGTATGCTCGCGCGGGATGGCGGAGATCATGCTCATCACGGGAGGCAGCCGTGGAATCGGCGCCGCGACAGCGTTGCTCGCCGCGAGGCGGGGATATGCCGTCGCGGTGAGTTACCTGCGCGACGAGGGCGCCGCGAAGAGGGTGGTTGACGAGATCCACACGCACGGGGGCACGGCCATCGCGGTCCGGGCGGACGTGGGCCGGGAAGAGGACGTGGTGCGGATGTTCCAGGCCGTGGACGACGCGCTGGGCCCGGCCGCGGTGCTGGTGAACAACGCGGGTGTGCTCGAGCGCCAGACGCGCCTCGAGCACATCGACGAGGCGCGCCTCCACCGGATCTTCTCCACCAACGTCGCCGGGAGCTTCCTGTGCGCGCGGGAGGCGGTCCGGCGCATGTCGACGCTCCGCGGCGGAGGGGGCGGCGCGATCGTCAACGTGTCGTCGCGCGCAGCGCAGCTCGGCTCTCCGGGAGAATACATCGACTACGCCGCATCGAAGGCCGCTGTCGACGCGCTCACGGTCGGCCTCGCCAAGGAGGTGGCCGCGGAGGGCATCCGGGTCAACGCCGTGCGGCCGGGGATCATCGAGACAGACATCCACGCGAGCGGCGGCGATCCGGGGCGGGTGGAGCGGCTCAAGGCGAGCCTACCGCTCGGGCGCGCCGGCAGCCCCGAGGAGGTCGCGCACGCGATCCTCTGGCTTGCGTCGAAGGAGGCCTCCTACTGCACAGGCTCCATCCTGGACGTGGGAGGAGGGCGCTGACCGCTGCCGGCCGTGGCCGTGAGCCTTGACAGCCCCGGGGGCGTCCGGTCTGCTGGGCCGCCTTGAAAGGACAGGAGGTCTCCGCATGATCACGCTGTATGGATTCCCGCTAAGCAATTATTACAACAAGGTGAAGCTCTCCCTGCTCGAGAAGGGGGTCCCCTTCGTGGAGGAGCTGGCGCGTCCGTCCCAGGACGCGGCGCTCCTGGAGAAGAGCCCGACGGGCAAGATCCCGTTCATCAAGAGGTCGGACGCGGAGGGTTATCTCATCGAGTCCCAGGCGATCGTCGAGTACATCGAGGCGATTGGACCCAAGGAGAACCGCCTGCTCCCCGAGGACCCCTGGGAGGCGGCGCAGTGTCGCTCGATCATGTTCCTCATCGACTTCAGCATCGATAGCCCGTGTCGCCCGGTGCTGCCCGCGGCGCTCCTGGGACAGAAGGCGGTGCCCGAGCAGGTGGCGAGCGCGGAGCAGAGCGTCGCGCGCGGCGTGAGCGGCCTCCGGCGCCTGGCGAAGTTCAAGCCCTACATCGCCGGCAGCGAGCTGACCTACGCGGATCTCGCCGCGATCACGGTCATGCCGGTGGCCAGCGTGGTGCTGAAGATGATCACCGGCAAGGACCCGCTCGAGGACTGGCCCGAGCTGCACAGCTACTTCGCGCTGCTGCGGCAGCGCCCCCACGTCCAGAGGGTCGAGGCCGAGGCCACCCAGGCGCTCCAGGCCTTCCTGGCCATGCAGAAGAAGCAGTGAGCGCTGTACGCGCGCGGGGCGGCGGTGACGTCATGAGGCGGGGAATACCCTGCTGACCATCGCGCCGCCCGCGCGCCGAGAGGCCGGCGCGCGGGGCGCCGCCTGCGCTCACGCCCGCCCGAGGGCCGCCCGCGACGGGGCCCCCTCTTCCCCACCTTCCGTCAGCCCGACCCCGCCCCTATTCCCGACGACTCCCCTCCCCGACAGCCTCTGTTTCCCCGACGGCCTCCGTCACCACCCCCGCGAGCGTGCGCGCCGCCTCCCGCAGCGCCGCGTCCGAGTGCGCCCCGAACCCCAGGATCAGCCCCGGCGTGCTGGTCCCTCGCCTCACCGCGGTGCTGCGCGACAGCGCCAGCGCGTCCACCCCGCGCGCCGCGAGCGCCTGCACCAGCCCGACGTCGTCCACCCCCGCCGGCAGCTCCAGCGTCAGCACCGCCCCGCCCGCCGGCGCCCGCACCCGCACCCCGGCTGACAGCAGCGACGCGAGCTCGCCGAGCAGCAGGTCCCGCCGGCGCCGCGTCGCCTGCTTCAGCTTGCGCAGGTGCCGCGCGAAGTGCCCCTCGTCGATGAAGTCGGCGACGGCCGCCTGGAGCAGGTACGGCGGGGAGCGCGTCGACGCCGCGCGCAGCTGGGCCACGGCGCGCACCATCGCGGGCGGCACGATCATGAACCCCAGCCGGAGCCCGGGGAACAGCGACCGGCTGAAGGTGCCCACGTGGATCACCCGGTCCTTCACCCCCTCCATGTCGAGCGCGAGGAGCGACGGCAGCGGCGTCCCGTCGAAGCGCAGCTCGCCCTCGTAGTCGACCTCGACGACCACCGCCCCCGCCTTGCTGGCCCACGCCATGAGCTCGATCCGCCGCAGCAGCGTCAGCCGCGCCCCGGTGGGGAACGCCGACGCCGGCGACACGAACACGACCTTCGCCCGCGGCGCCCGCCGCGCGCCCGCCTGGACGTGCAGGCCGTCCTCGTCGACCGGGATCGGGACCAGCCGCGCGCCCGCCATACGCACCGCCGCGCGCAGGGCCAGCGGCCCCGGGTCCTCCACCCAGGCGGCGTCGCCCGGGTCGAGCAGCGCGCGGCAGCAGAGGTCCAGCGCCGCCTGGGAGCCCTCCGTGATGAAGACCTGATCGACCGTCGCGCGCACGCCGCGCGCCACCGCCGCGTGGTGGAGCACGGCGCGACGGAGCGGCAGCGCGCCGCGCGGATCGGCGTGCAGCGCGTCGGCGGCCGACATCGACCGGAAGCGGCGCGCCACGCACCGCTCGAGCACGCGCCACGGCAGGAGCTCCAGGTCCGGCAGGCCGACCCCGAACGGCCGCGAGCGGGCCCGGCTGCCGAGGAGCGCGTCCAGCTTGTCGGCGGGCACCACCGCGGCGAGGCGCCGCGCGCTCTTCGAGGTGCGCGGCGGCGGCGCCGCGGCCTGGGCGCGGCCTCCGCCCTGCCCGCCGCGGGCCGGCACGTGGGCGACCACGGGCGCCCGCCGGGGGCGCATCACGATCGTCCCGTCCGCGGCCAGCGCCTCGTACGCCGCCACCGCGGTGTTGCGCGACACGCCGAGCTGCCGCGCCAGCTCGCGGGACGACGGCAGGAGGTGCTCCGGCTGGAGCACGCCCTCCAGCACGGCGCTCCGCAGCTGCTCGACGAGCTGGGCGGCGAGGGTCGCCGGCCCGCCGCGGCGCAGGCGGAGGAAGGTGGGGGTGGCGGGGGGCGCTGGCACCATCGAGACCCGCTGGTCTGGCACTTTCCAGGGTGCCAGATCCGGTCCACGGTTGTCCACGAGGAGCAAGCCCATGCCTTTCGCGGAAGACCTCACGCCCCTGCCCGGCGCGCCGACCGCTTCCGGCGCGCCGCCCCCCGCCGACGCGCCCGGGGGGCAGGCGCCGGACGGCGGCAAGACGGGCGATCTCTCGGCGCGCATCGCGCGGCGCGCGGCCGCGGCGCACGCGGGGCAGCCGCTCGATCGGCTGCTCGCGGACGACCTCCCGGGCAACGAGCTGACCACGCTGCTGCTCCACTGCCTGCGGCGGCGCGCGCTGCGGCGAGGCTTCGCCGACGTGCTCGATCACGCGCTGCGGGCGCCGATGACACACGCGTCGGCCGCGGACGCCCGGCGCCTGCACGCCTTCGACGCGGCGGCGTTCGCGGCGGCGGCGCGCTTCGAGGCGGTGGATCTCGCGCCCGTCCTGCCGCTCGGCGCCACCGCGTGTGCGGGCATCGAGCCGAACAACGTGCTCGCGGCGGTCCGCTTCGCCGAGGTCGCCGCGGATCCGACGACGGGCCTCTGGTTGCATGCCGCGCGGCGCCGGCGCGCGTCCCGCGGCGGCGAGGCGCTGCGGTTCTGCGCGAGCCAGCGCGTCCTGCGCATGCAGCCGCTGACGCAGCCGGGTTTCACGCCGCATTTCCGCCTGTTCGCCCTGCTGACGGCGGTCCGCTCGCCGTCCCGGGCCGAGGACGACGCGAGCGAGCGCGGGGCCTTGCTCGAGCACCTGCTCGCGTGGGCCGACGTGGTGCGTGCGCTCCCGGGCGCCGGCTTCCGGGTGGCGGGCCTGCGGGTCGTGCTCTCCGACACGCACCTCGTCCGGGCGTGCCTCGGCGCGCGCGGGCTCGACGTGGACGTGATGGCGCGGCGGGCGAAGGCGCACGAGCCGGGCTCGTCGGAGGCGGCCCTGCGCGAGGCGGGCGTCGACCTGCCGCGCGACGCGGCGGATCTCGTGGCCGCCGTACGGTCGCTCGGCCTGGGTCCGGATCTCGTGGCGCGCGCCGAGCGCTGGGTCGCCGAGGTGGCCGAGCCGCTCGCGGCCGCGCGGCCCGAGGTCGAGATCGTCCACGACCTCGCGCGGCTGCAGGGGCTCGGCTACTACGCCGGCCCGTTCATCCAGCTCATCGTCCGCCGCGACGACGGCCTCGCGCTCCCGGCCGGCGACGGCGGCGCGGTCCCGTGGCTCGGCGCGGCGCTCTCGAACCGCCGCGAGCGCATGATCGCGACCGGCGTCGGCTCCGAGCTGCTCGTGAAGCTCTTCGATCGATCGACCACCCGAGCCGGCGAGGCTCGACCGGAGGAACCTGCCCCATGATCCTCGAGACGCCCTCTCTCACGCTCCGCCCCTTCACCCCGGCCGACGCCGACGCGCTCGCGAGGGCCGCGAACGACCGCCGGATCTGGGCGAACCTCCGGGATCGTTTCCCGCACCCGTACACACGCGCGGACGCCGAGGGGTGGATCGCCTTCTGCGCGGGGCGGCCCGAGCCCGGCGAGAACCTGGCGATCGCCGTGGCCGGCGAGGTGGCCGGCGGGATCGGGCTCGAGCGTTTCGGCGACGTGCATCGCAACACCGCGGAGATCGGCTACTGGCTGGGCGCGGCCTACTGGGGCCGCGGTCTCGCGACCGAGGCGGTCGTCGCGCTCACGCGGTACGGCTTCGAGGCGCTCGGGCTCGAGCGCATCCAGGCGCCGGTCTTCGACTGGAACGTCGCGTCCGCGCGAGTGCTCGAGAAGGCGGGGTATACGCTCGAGGCGCGGATGCGCCGGCACGTCGTGAAGGACGGGCGTTTGGCGGACGCCCTGCTCTATGCCCGCATCCGGGAAGAGGGCGTGGCCGGGGAGCCGCCTTCGAGACACGAGCTCGCGTGAAGCTGGCGGACGGCCGCGCGAGGTTTCAGGGCACCAGTGGATGACCTCGTGCGAGCGCACGCCGCAAGGAGGGAGGTGACGGTCTTTCGAACCGGCCAGCGCGACACGCTCCGCCCTCGTTAGTCCGCCTCTCCCGCCTGCTTCAGCACTGTCCGGCCGCCGTTTTGGCAGCATCGACGTCAGCCGGATCGAACGCGGCCGTCGGGATGCCAGCCTCCGCCAGCCGGGCGGCGAAGCTAAAGCGCTCCATGCTCGCGATCTCGGCGGCCTTGGCCAGCGACACACGGCCCTCTTCGTAGAGCCGGACTGCGGCAGCGAAGGCGATCTCCGATGCCAGCCGTTCAGCCGGTACGTGCAGCGCTGTGCAGAGGTCGTCGGGTACGGTCAGGGCGACGATGGTCATGCCTCTCAAGTATCCCTGGAGGCCCCCGGTGTCGAGGATGGCTCGAAGAACACGGCGCCCGATGCACCCTGAACGGCACACCAGAAGAGCGATCTACATCACAAATCCATTTCACCCCCTTTATCCCGTCACGCGAATGCGGCGTTCATGCGCCGCTGCATCTCTTCCGGCGACACGTCCTCCTTGTGGGTCGCGAGATGCCACTTGTGCCCGAACGGGTCGGCCACCATGCCGGTCCGGTCGCCGAAGAACTCGTCCTTGACGGGACGGAGCAGCGTCGCGCCGGCCTTCGTCGCCCGCTCCACGGTCCTGTCCACGTCCTCCACGTAGAGGTGCAGCGACACCGGGGTGCCGCCGACCGTGAGCGGACCGAGCGCACCGAAATCCGGGTACTCGTCGGCGAGCATGAAGCGAGAGCCGCCGATCACGAGCTCTGCGTGGCCGATCTTCCCGCTCGGCTCCGAGAGCCGGTACAGCTCCTTCGCGCCGAACGCCTCGACGTAGAACGCGATCGCCTGGGCTGCGCCCCGCACGACCAGGTAGGGCGACAGCGCCTGTTTCTCATCCGGTACCGGCTTCACGGCCATGGGAGCTCCTCCTTCGCCTGCGACTGCGCCTTCGACACGTCCGCCTTGGCGACCGACAGGTTTTACGTTACAGTACGTAACGTAAATGAATCGTCCCGTCAAGAAGCCTTCTTCCGATCCGAAGCCTCGGGGCCGTCCGCGGAGCCAGGAAGCGAAGCGCGCGATCCTGGAGGCCGCGCGTGTGTTGCTCGCGGAGGGCGGCCCCGGCGCGGTGACGATGGAGGCAGTCGCCGCGCGGGCCGGCGTCGGCAAGCCCACCGTGTACCGGTGGTGGCCCGACCGGCACGCGGTCGCGATGGCCGCGCTGATGGAGGAGGAGGCCGCGCAGGCCGCCGGGGCGGAGCGGCGCTCGGCCGTCGCGGCGCTCCGGGAGCAGCTCCGCGCCATCGCCAGGCGCTTCGCGACGAGCACGGGCCGCCACGTCGCCTCGATGATCGCGGCGTCGGAGGCCGAGTCGGAGCTCTCGAAGGCGTTCCGCAACCACTTCGTGCTCGCGCGCCGCGCCGAGGGCAAGGCGCTGCTCGCGCGCGCGATCGAGCAGGAGGAGATCCGCGGCGACCTCGACGTCGAGGTGGCGCTCGATCTCCTCTACGGCCCCCTCTTCTTCCGGCTGCTCATGGGCCACGCCGCGCTCGACGAGCGCTTCATGGATCAGGTGCTCGACGAGGCGCTCCGGGGCATGAAGGTGGGCCGTCGGGAGAGGTGACGTCGCGGCGCGCCCGGACCGCCCGGCGCCGCGCGCCGCAACCAGCGTGTTGCGGCAGGCGCCCCCGGGGTGATCCCGGGCCGATCACGTCATCCTTTCTCGACGGTCTGGTAGCTCAGGAGCACAACCCCGCTCCTGAAGGTCCTGGTCGACGTGAGCTTCAGGGTCAGCCTGTCCTTGAGGCCCTTGAAGATCGGCGTCCCGGCGCCCAGGGCGACGGGGTTCACCATGAACTGATAGTCGTCGATGAGCCCCTGCTGCGCGAGCTGGGTCACGATGCTCCCGCTGCCCAGGATCGTCATGTCCTTCCCGGGCACCTGCTTCATCTTTCTTACTTCTTCCTCGATGTTGTCCTTCACCAGCCTCGTGTTGCTCCACTCGGCCTTCTCGAGCGTCCGTGAAAAGACGACCTTCTCCGCGCGGTTCATCCCTTCGGCGACGACCGGGGCGTTCTGCGCCGCCGCCGGCGACGTCCAGAAGCTCGCCATGTGCTCGTACGTCACGCGCCCGAGCAGGAGCGTGCTTCCGGACTTGAGCCCCTCGGCGGCGAACTCCCCCTCTTCCGCGCCATGGCTATTCCAGCTGATATCCCCGCCCGGCCCTTCGAAGTAGCCATTGAGCGTCACGAAGTTGAACACACTCACGGTTCCCATGTCGACCTCCAGCAGTTCGGTTTCCGGCGACGAGCGAGACGGCCAGCCCGGAGACGAGCTTCGCATGGCGGGATGGCGGTCGCGGGCCTTTTGTGCCACGGCCTCGAGCAGCGCGCCGAGCCCGGCATCCAAGCGGCGGGAGAGGCCCTCTCGCTGAGTCCGGCCGCCTCCCGCGCATCCTCACCCTGGTCGCGATGTGCCCTCATCGAGCGCTGCTTCACGCGTGCAGCGCTCTCTGCACGGACGACGTCCATGAGGGCCAGACATCTGATATCCGACCATTGGTCAACATGATCGGCAGCTTGACCATCACTCTCGCCTGGTGATACCAGCCGATGGCGGGTCGTCCATGCCGGAGAGCGTGTGCCTGGCCAAGACAGGGCGGGGAATTCAGAGCGATGATGTGGCTCGACGTTGAGGTGGAGACCAGTGGCGAGGACGTGCGCATCGCTGCGCGCGGCTCCCGCGGGGAGCGCCCGGCGCCGCACAAGCTCGCGCCGGAGTTGGGCATCGACGCGCTCACGACGCTGGCGAGCAAGGTCGGCCGCGCGGTGCGCGCGCGCAAGGAGCTGGAGCCGGCGGCGCTCGAGCTGGCCCAGGCGATCCACGCCGAGATCGTCAAGGGCGAGCTCCGCGACATCCTCGCGCGGATGACCGATCCCTCGCGGCCCAAGAGCGAGGATCCGCGGGAGAACCGCCTGCTCGTGCGCCTGTACATCCAGGATCACGCGCTCATGTCCGTGCCGTGGGAGGCGCTCTGCAAGCCGGGGACGACGGAGGGGTTCTGGGGGACGGACCCGCACATGCTCGTCGCTCGCGGCGTGAGCTCGTCCGATCCGTGGGCCCCGCGCGAGGTGACCGGCGCGGTGCGGGTGCTCGCGATCGCGCCGGGGAGCAACGAGCAGGCGCTCCTCGTGCTCCGGGAGGCGCTCGCGCCATCCATCGACGCGGGCGAGATCGAGTGGCTCGATCCGATCGCCGGACCCGATATCAGCTCCAGGAATCTCTACGACAAGCTGCGGCGCGGGAAGGCCCCGCACATCATCCACTGGCTGGGCCACGGCGGCCTCGACGTGAGAGGCAGACCATCCCTCCGGGTCGCGGACGACGAGGACGGCGAGGAGGTGTGGATCACGGCCGAGGCGTTTGCCCGCGAGCTCAGCGCCCATTTTTACGAGGAGCTGCGCCTCGTGATCCTCGAGGCGTGCGAGGGCGCCAAGGCGGGCATGTTCGGCAGCGCCGCCGACGTCCTCGCCAAGGCCGGCGCGGACGCCGTGGTGGCCCACCTCTGGCCCGTCAAGGCGGACGTCGCGCGCGCTTGCTCGGCGGAGATCTACCGATCACTGACGGCCGCCGGCGCCGCAGGAGACATCGGCGCGAGCGTCGCGGCCGCGCGGCGAACGCTGCTCGCGCAGAGCGCCGAGGCGTTCTCGCCGATCCTCTATCTCCGCTCGTCGGACTCGGTGATCTTCAACTTCGCGCGGCGCAAGGTCTCGAGCGCGAGCGGCAAGCGAAGAGCGGGGGCGCTCGCCCCGGCCCTCCACGCCCTGCTCGACAGGCCGCCGTACACGCTGGTGATCTGCGACGTCGACGAGGATCGCGTCGCTTTGAAGGAGGAGCTCACGCGGTTCATGGAGGAGAACGACGACAGGCCCGATCCGTCGATGTCGCTCAGCGCCATGACCCAGCGCTGCATGCTCCGCTTCGGCGAGGAGGTGCTGCACTCGCTCTTCCAGCAGGCCATCTCGGGACCCGCGCAGGAGAGGCCGCCGCTCATCGACGTGATGGGCGGGCTGGTCCCGCCGGGGGTTCACATCACGCTCCTGTGGCGGCCCTACCTCGAGCACGCGATCGCCGCCAGGCAGCCCGGCCGGACGATTTACGCGATCCAGGTCTCGCTCATGAGCCACAGCGCGAAGCCGCGGATCGTCAAGCGAGCCGCGGGGGCGACCGGCTGGAAGATGGACCCCACGATGCCGAAGCGGTTCGACGTGGACAACGACATCGTCGTGCTCCGCATGTACGGGGGGTATTCCCCCGAGCTGCGCCCCATCTTCTCGCAGCCGGTGCTCACCGAGGACGACCACATCAGCGGGCTGCTCGGGGGACGGCCGCCGCAGTGGCTGGAGGAGCTGCTCTCGCGGCCCCGCATCCAGCCGGGCTTGTTCCTCTGGCCCTCGGTGCTCGACTGGCGCAATCGCCTCCTGCTCCGCTGGCTCTACGATCAGCGGCCGTTCCCCAAGGACAGCCTCGTCATCCTGCGGCCGGACGCCGATCCACGTGAGCCCGAGATCTGGGACAGCGGCGGGGGTCTGCCGGGGGCCGCGCGCGTCGCGTCGATCACCGAGGATCCGGTGGAGCTCGCGCGGGCGATCGAGGCCTTCGCGCCAGAGGCGCCCCGTCGATGAAGAACCCGTTTCCTGGCCCGCAGCCCTACCGCGCCGCGGACCGCGAGCGGTTCTTCGGGCGCGAGAGCCTGTCGTACAAGCTCGCGGACGCGATCCTGGCCAATCGATGCGTGACGGTCTACGGGCCGAGCGGCGCCGGCAAGTCGTCGCTCGCTCAGGCCTCCGTGTTGCCGGCGCTCGCCGAGCGGCACGATGTTCGCCTGATCCACGTCGACACCTGGCCTGAAGGGCAGGAGCCGACCCGCTGGCTCGCGGAGGCGATGTACGCGGGCCTCGGGCTCGGCGCGCTCGCGACCGAGGCGGCGCCGAGGGAGGCCGTGCTCGCGGCGGCGAAGGGGGCCGCGCGCGCCTCGTCGCGCCTCATGGTGATCTACCTCGACCAGATCGAGCAGCTCCTCTTCGCGCGCCGCGCGGCGGACGAAACCCGACCCTTCTTCGAGTGCCTGGAAGAGCTCGCCGATCTGCCGCTGCGCACGGTGCGCGTCGTGCTCTCGCTCCGCGAGGATTACCTCGGCCGCTTCCGGGATCGGCTACGCGATATGCGGCGCATCACGGAGAACGGGCTCCGGGTCGGGCCGCTCACCGTGGCGGAGCTGACCGAAGCGGTCGTCATGGCCGCGGCGTCGGGCGATCCGCCGCAGTCGTGGTCCACCGAGCAGATGCGCAGCTTGATGCTCCAGGTGCGGGTGGTCGGGCAATCGGCGACCGACGAGGCCGAGGCGCAGTCGGTCTACGCGCAGATCGTCTGTCGCGCGCTGTTCGAGGAGCGCGCGGAGGGAAAGGCGCTCGAGGCGACGGAGGCCGAGGCCGTCCTGCGGCGGTACCTGGAGGCGACGCTCGCGGCGCTCGGCCCGCTCCGCGCCCAGGCGCAGCTGCTCCTCGAGGATCACCTCGTGAGCGCGGACGGCAGCCGCACGCTCCGCACCGAGAGAGAGCTCGGCCGGATCGTCGGGCAGTCGGACCTCGAGTCGATCCTGAAGCAGCTCGAGGGCGCCGCCATCCTCCGCGCCGAGGAGCACCAGGGCAGCCGGTACTTCGAGATCGGCCACGACTGGCTCGCGCGCTGGGTCTCGGAGCAGCGGCAGGAGCGCGAGCGAACCGAGGAGCAGAAGCGGGTCGAAGCGGAGCAGGCGAGGCAGCTCGCGAAGGCGCGCGAGCACCAGCGCCGGCTGCGGCGGCTCGCCGTGGCGGCGCTCGTCGTCGCGGCGCTCGTCGGCGCGGCCGCGGTCGTGGCGCTCATCGCGCGGGCGCAGGCGGTCGCGGCGCAGCGGAGCGCCGAAGAGGCGAGGCGCCAGGCGGAGCGAGCGGAGCAGGCCGCCGCGAGGGAGCGCGACGAGGCGAACGACCTGCGGGTGATGACCGGCTACCTCGCCCTCCGGAGCCAGGGCGACCCGGCCGGGGCCATGAAGCTCCTGTCCGAGGTGAAGAAGCCCGAGGAGCGCGCGGGGTGGATCGCCTATGCGAACGAGGCGCTCCGCGCGAACGCCCTGTTCGTGACGCTCCGCGGGCACCGCCAGCATCTCGTCGCCGCGGTGTTCTCGCCGGATGGACGGCGCGTGCTCACCGCGTCGGCCGATCGCACCGCGCGGGTGTGGTCTGCCGACGGCACGGGTCAGGCGATCGTGCTCGAAGGGCACGCGGGGGAGATCACCTCGGCGGCGTTCTCTCCGGGCGAGGATCCGAGCAAGCTGCGCGTGCTCACCACCTCGGCGGACGGCGCCGCGCGGCTGTGGAGCCTGCGCGGCGCGGAGGCGACCTCGATCGTGCTCCCGGGCAAGGGGGCGGACGATACCGGCAAGCTCACCGTGGTCACGTCCGGCGCGTGGAGCCCGGACGGCGAGCGCGTCGTGGTCGCGTCGATCGTCACGGAGCCTGCGGATCCCAGGAATCCGGCGGGCCAGCGCAAGCAGACCGTGGTCACCCGCGTGCATGCCGCCGCCGACGGCAGGATCCTCGGCGAACACACGGCGCATAACGCGCTCGTTCACCGCGCCGCGTTCGTGGACGACACGCGCGTGGTGACGGCCTCCGAGGACGGGAGCGCCCGCGTCTGGGACGGCGCCACGGGGGGCAAGATCGTGCAGCTCTCCGGCCACGCAGCCCCCGTCCTGTTCGTCACGGTGAACCGGGAGGCACGCCTGCTCGTGACCACGTCGCGCGACGCGAAGGCACGGGTATTCAGGATCGAACACGACGGATCGATCCCGCTCCACGCGACGCTCGAGGGGCACACGCGCGAGGTCGTCCACGCCGCCGTGCGCCGCGACGGCAAGCTCGTGGCGACCGCCTCCGCGGACAGGACCGCGCGGCTGTGGAGCCTCGAGGGCCAACCCCGGAAGGGCGAGGAGGTCGTCCTCTCGGGCCACGCTGGCGCGGTGACGTTCGTCGCGTTTCATCCCACGGACACGCGGCTCGTGGCGACGGCGTCGAGCGATCACGTCGGCCGGATATTCCACGTGGACGCGCCGGGCGAGCCGTTCTTGTTGAGCGGGCACGACGCTCCGCTCCGCTCGATCGCCTGGAGCCCGGCCGGCGATCGCCTCGTCAGCGCGGCTGCGAGCAGCGACAGGAGCGCCTCCGCGGACCACACGGCGAGGGTCTGGACCGCGCCGCCGGCCGCCTGGATCGCGCCTCCCACGAGGAGGCCACGCGGGGCGGCGGAGGGCGCGTCGGCCGTGTTCCACGCGGCGGCATTCAGCGGTGATGGCCGGGTGTTCGTCGCGGCGTACGACGACGGGACGGTCGAGCTGCGGGACATGAGCGGCGAGTCCGAGCCTGTCTCGCTCGCGGCGCAGAACGACAAGGCGCGACGCTGGATCTCCGCCGCAGCGCTGAGCCCGGACGGCGGGCGCGTCGCGCTCGCGTCGCTCGGCGTCGCGCCCGGGGACGGGACCGCGCCGGGCGAGAATGCTTTTGGCACAAAGCATGTGTTGTACGTCTACCAGCGGCGCGAACCCGACAGGCCCGTCAAGCAGGTGGACGTGGGCGCCGGCCTACGGCACCTCGCGTGGAGCGCTGCAGGGGATCGGATCGCGGCCGCGCTCGAGGACGGGACAGCGCTCGTGTTCCGCACCGAGGGCGACGCCCCCCCCGCCGTGTTTCGGGGCCATACGGCCTGGCTCACGTCGGCGACGCTGAGCCCCGACGGGCGTTATCTCGTGACGACGTCGCTCGACCGGACGGCGCTCGTCTTCGACGTGGAAAGGGGCGGCGCGCCGCTCGAGCGTCACGCGCACCCGGACGCCGTGTACTCGGCCGCGTTCGATCCCACGGGCAGGCGCATCGCGACCGCGTGCGGCGACGGCAAGGTGCGCCTCTTCGAGGTGGGGGGCAGCGCGGGCCCCGTCGCGCTCGATGGCAAGGCCGGAGAGCTCTCCCGTGTGGCGTGGAGCGCGGACGGGACGCGGATTGCCGCCGCCTCGATGGCCGGGACGATCGTGGTGTGGTCCGGGCTCGCATGGCCGGTGAACGGCGCGCGGAGCCCTTCCGTGCTCGAGGTTAAGGCGCCCACCGTGGCGCTCGCTTTCCTCGACGGAGGCCAGAAGCTCATCGGGGCCGCGGCGGACCGGACGTACAGCTGGGAGCTCGACATCGGCAAGCTGAAGCGCGATCTCCAGGACACGAACCGAGATTGCCTGCCGCTCGAGGAGCGGGCGCTCTACCTGAACGAGCCGCCGGACGTCGCGGCCAGGTCGTTCCAGGAGTGCGAGCGCGCGCACGGGAGGCCCGACCCGCCCACGCCGCCCCAGCCTCCCGCGGACGACCGCGACCTCGTGCGGGCGAGGGTGCTCGTGCTCCCCGGGAATGCCGAGGTCGAGATCGAAGGCGCGCCGATCCGCAGGCGAGACGGCCTGATCGAGCTCTCGGGTCGTGTCGGCGACAGGAGGAGGCTGAGCATCGTCGAGGGGAACCTGTCGATCGAGAAGGATGTGACGATCGGGCCGAACGGCGCGAGTCCGTCCATGATCGATCTTGCGGAGGAGACGGGGCAGAGAAACGGCGCGACGTCAGACCGGCCCAGGAAGCTGGGTGAAGGCGACTTCGATGCCCTGATGCCGGGTGCATTCCAGTAGGACGAGCATGCGCAGCGAGCGCGGCGCCCGGGGCAGCGCTCCCTCGCACACGAGCTCAGCGGCACGGGGAAGCGCGTCGGCTCAGGCGAGCAGTTTCGTGTCATGGCGAGCCGTAGACGAACGTTTCGCCCCCTGATAGGTAGAATACTGAACCAGCATCCATCGGTTCCGGGATCCATCCACGCACGTATCCGGACCGATCGAGAACTCACGCCCGCTTTGCCGAGCGACGCACGGGGGAGCCGATCTTGACTCCGTCACACGAGAACGTTCCGAAACGCTGTCTCCTCGCATCCGCGGTGGCCACGGCCATCCTCTGCGCGCAAGCGCCGAGCGTCGCGCAGCCGGAGGAGCCTCCACCACCGCCACGCGCGGAGCCTTCGCCTGCACCGCCGCCGAGCGCGGAGCCTTCGCCCCCGCCCCCGCCGAGCGCAGCGCAGGAGAGCACGGCCGCGCCGGCCGTCGACGAGGCGGCGCTCGCCCTCGCCAGGAAGAACGCCGAGGCCGCGTACAATGCGGGCCGCGAGCTCTGGAAGAGAGGAGAGTACGCGGCCGCGCTGGCACGGTACCAGTCGTCGCTGCGCTTCTTTCCGACCTGGAGCGCGCGCACGGGCGCCGGCGCCTGTCTCGTCAAGCTGCAGCGGTACGACGAGGCGCTCGACGCCTTCCAGTCGGCCTTGCGGGAGGTCGGCGACAGGCTGCCGGCGAAGACGAAGGCCTCGGTCCTCGAGCAGATTGACCTCATGCGTTCGGTCACCGGGATGGTCATGGTCACGGGCGCGGCGCCCGGCGCGATCGTGGTCGTCGACGGGCGGCTGCGCGGCGAGCACCCGCTCGGCGCGCCGGTCCCGGTGCTGGTCGGCCCTCACCTCATCCGCGTCTACAAGGAGGGGTTCGGCATCTACGAGGAGGCTGTCGACGTCGCCAAGGGGAACATGGCGACGCTCCCGGCGGCCCTCAAGCCGCTCGCGGAGACGGGGCGCTTGAAGGTCGGAGAGGTCAACGGAAGGAAGATGGAGGTGGTCGTGGACGGCGTGCCGGTCGGCGAGACGCCGTGGGAGGGCCCCGTCTCGCCGGGACCTCACTCCGTGCACTTGCGCCCGATAACGCCGAAGCGAGAGCTATCGCCTTTGACGTGCGACGAGACGATCGTCGCGGCGCCGGAGGGGAGCGTCGAGGAGCAGGAGCTCGGCACGGAGCCCGTCTCGGTGATCGTGAAGGCGGGCGGCACGACGCCCGTGCAATTGAAGGTCGAGCGGCTCGGCGCCGTGCTCCGTATCACGCCGAACCCCGCGACGGCGGGCGTGTACATCAACGGTGTCTACGTCGGGCGGGGCGGCTACGTGGGGAGGGCCAAGCCTGGCAAGCACGTGGTGAAGCTGTCCGAGGACGGGTACGTGCCCGTCTCGCAGACGGTCGAAGCGAAGGTGGATCAGGACAACGCGCCTCCCGGGCGGCTGCGCAAGGACTGGAGCTCGCCCAGGTGGGCGGAGCGGGGTCGGTTCCTCGTCGAGGCGCGCGGCGATCTGGCGCTCACGCCGTCGCTCGGGGGCGAGATCGCGAGCGGGTGCGACGGGCTTTGCCAGTCGAGCCTCGGCGTCGGCGCGCGCTTCGCGCTCCGGGGCGGCTACGAGTTCCCGGGCGGCCTGAACATCGGCCTGACCGCCGGGTACTTCCAGATGCAACAGACCATCACGGGGAGGCCGACGAGCTTCTCCATCATCGACAGAGAGACGAACCAGCCGACGGAGACGAGGGCTGGAACGGCGAACCACACCGTCAACCTCCGCGATTTCATGGCCGGTGCCTACGGGTCGCTCCGGCTCAGCGAGCGTTTTCCCGTGCGACTCGGCCTCACCGTGGGGGCGCTGCTCGGCTCGGTCGAGGACAGCCGGATCGCTATCATCGACAACAACGCGACGGGACCCGTGGTCCAATCCGGGTTCTTCCCCTGGCTCTTCGTGGAGCCGGAGGTGCAGGTCGGCCTGCGGCTCGGGGAGCACTTCAGCGTCGGAGTCGGGTTCTCCGCGATGGTCCTCGTGCCCCCGCGCGTGCCTCTCTGGACCGAGCAGATGCAGATCAACGCGCACGACGACGACACCGGCGATGACGTGGCCAACGACGACCTGGGCCAGTTCTCAGCAGAGACGATCACGGGCTCCGTGGTCGTCGCGATGACCCAGGGCCTCTACATCCGGTACGGATTCTGATGAGGGAGGCGCGCATGGTCCGCCGCACGCTGCTGGTCGTGATGGGCTCGTTCGCCGCCGGCTGCGCGGATCCGGCGTGGACCTCGGCCGGATCGCTGGTCGAGGCGCGCGCCCATCACTCCGCGACGCTGCTCGAGGACGAGCGGATCCTGTTCGCCGGGGGACAGGGCGATCGACTTCTATCGAGCGCGGAGCTCCTCGACACGAGGAGCGGGCGGTGGTCGATGGGCGGCTCCCTGGGCGAGGCACGCGCGCGCCACAGCGCAACGCGCCTCGCGGACGGGCGGGTGATCCTGGTCGGCGGCGACGGCGACAGCGGCGCGCTGCAGAGCGCCGAGATCTACTCCCCGACCGACGCGCGGTTCTCTCGCATCGCGCCGATGAGTGAGCCGCGCACGGGGCATACGGCCACCCTGCTCGACGGCGGACAGACCATCTTGGTCGCGGGCGGCGGCGCCAAGGATCCCGCGCAGGCGAGCTCCGAGCTGCTCCACGTCGCGGCGGACGCGAAGGACGTCTGGTCGAGACCGATCGCGATGCGCGAGGCGCGCCGGGGTCATACGGCGACGCTGCTCGAGGATGGCCGCGTGCTCGTCGCCGGGGGCGCGGGGGAGAGCGAGGCATCGGAAAGCGCCGAGATCTACGATCCGCAGAAGCACATGTGGACGGATACGAATCCCATGTTCGAGGCGCGCTGCGAGCACACGGCCACGCGGCTGCAGAACGGGAACGTCCTCGTCACCGGTGGACGCGGCGGGGGAGGAGCCCTCGCGGGCGCGGAGATCTACGACGTCCGCGAGGGGACCTGGTCGAGCGCAGGCGCGCTGCGCGAGGCTCGCCACGGGCACACCGCGACGCGGCTCGACAATGGCCAGATCCTCGTGCTCGGGGGCACGGGAGACTCCGGCGTGCTCTCGAGCGCGGAGATCGGGGATATCCACGACGACTCGACGTCCGTCTGGTCGGCCGCGGGCTCGATGGCGTCGCGCCGCGCTGGCCACACGGCCACGTGGATCGCGGGCGGAGAGGTGATCGTCGCGGGCGGCGACGACGACGACGGCGCCACGGCGAGCGTCGAGCGGTTCACGCCCGAGGCTCCGGGGCTCTCCTGCGAGCGGACGGAGGACTGTCCTGCCGCGCTCGTCTGCAATGCAGAGAGGCGCTGCGAGCACCCCCCCGTGCCGCTCAGCTCGCGGAGCGCTTGCTCCGCATCTCCCCCTGGCTCCTCCTCGCCCGGAGGTGTGGCGCTGGTCGCTCTCCTGTCGATGCTCGCGGCCTCCCGCGGCAGGCGGGCGCGGCGCTCGCCTCGATCCGCCGCCGCGCTGCTCACGATCGCGCTCCTGCTCGCCTGGCCCCGCCGATCGGAGGCGCAGGAGTCGACGTTTTACCTCGACCGCCTGCAGGTCGCGGGCGCGCCAGACGACGGGATGGCCGTCTGGCGGCCCGCCATCGGGCCGACGCGCCTCTTCGCGCAGGCGACGGTCAATTATGCGCACAACGCGCTGCGTGTGGAGACCTTCGTCCACGATCCCGCAAGGGCGCGCGCCTTGCGCGGTCCCGCCGTGGCCTCGCAGCTCACGACGCATTACACCGTCGGCGCGGAGCTCCTCGAGCGCGGCGCCATCCAGGTGAGCGTCCCGCTGATCGTCCTCCAGCGCGGTTATCCGATGGAGAGTCGGTCGGCCGGTCTCAATCAGGCGGTCTCCCTCTCGCCCCCCGCGCTCGGGGATCTGCGCGTCGACGGGCGCGTGCTCCTCGTTCGAAGCGATGCGAGGACGTTCCAGCTCGCCGCGCGCGCGGCGCTCTTCTTGCCGACCGGCGACGAGACCTCGTTCGCGGGGGAGCGCAATGCGTGGGGCAACGCCGGCCTCGCCGCGGAGTACGACGCGGGCGCTCTGCTCGTCGCGCTGAACCTCGGCGCCTCGCTCCGGCCGAAGAGCGAGCTCGTCGACCTCACGGTCGGCACGGAGCTCGTGTACGGCCTCGCAGCCTATGTGCCGCTCCTGCGCGGCCGCCTGCGCCTCGGGGCGGAGCTCTTCGGCTCGGCGGGCCTGCTGCGCGAGACGCGCGGCGCGATCGAGTTGGCTCCCCTCGAAGGGTCGCTGGTGGGTCGCCTCGGCCTCGGCGCGAGGGCGCCCCTGTTCGTCGGCCTCGGCGCCGGCTCGCGAATCACGGCCGGATACGCGCCGGATGCGCGGTTCGTCGCGCTGATCGGGGGTGCGCTGCCGGTCGAGCGCGAGGAAGCCGTGCCGCCGCGCCTCGTCGTCTCCTCGGCGGGCGTGGACAGGGACGGCGATCGGGACGGGTTGCCCGACGCCCAGGATGCTTGTCCGGCGGAGCCGGAGGATCAATGGTCGAAGGTTGACGGTTGCCCGGAGCACGACCGCGACGGCGACGGGTTGCTCGACGCGGTCGACAAGTGCGCCGCGGCGCCCGAGGACAAGGACGGCCTCGACGACACGGACGGCTGCCCCGAGGACGACGCGGACGGGGACGGTTTCGCGGACACCGCCGACCGGTGCCCCAAGGAGCCCGGCGTGCACGCCGAGGAGCCCGACAAGGAGGGCTGTCCGGCGTTCATCCGCCTGGAAAAGACGCAGGTCACCCTGTTCAAGCAGATCGAGTTCGCGTTCGACCGTGCCATGATCGACCCGCGTAGTTATCCGATCCTCGACGAGCTCGTCCGGCTGCTCCAGGCGAACCCCGATATCAAGCTCCTCCGCATCGAGGGACATACCGACAACGTCGGCGATCCGGCGTACAACCAGCGCCTCTCCCACCAGCGCGCCGCGGCGGTGCGCGATTACCTCGTCAAGCAGGGGCGCATCGATCCAGCGCGCTTGACGTTCCAGGGGCTCGGATCGGCCAACCCGCTCACGACGAACGACACGCCCGATGGTCGGGCGAAGAACCGGCGCGTCGAGCTGCACATCGTCGAGTGATCCTCGCCGGGAGAGCGGTACGGAGCGTGGCGCAAACGATCACGACAGGAAGGTTCTACCCCATGGGATCGCTACTGCTGAAACCGACCACAATGGATCGCTCAACAATCGCACGGCGGCAGCCGCAACCATCATGATTAAACCATCACACACACTCCAGTATGACACATAGAAATTGATTATACACCGCGACACCTTCCACGATAGTATGAGACGAGTATCCGCATCCATCACCGCGCTGACCTTGGTCGTAGCGCTCTCAAGATCTGTGGGCGCAGTTCCGGTGAGCCGGGTTCAGGTGACGCAGCGGGGCGACTTTGTCCTCATCGGCAACACGCTCGCGCACGACTGCATGGCAGGAACGCCGGACCCCACGGTGGGCTCCGTCGGGACGTGCGGCACCAACACCGCGGACTCGGCGCCCGACATCTACTGGCGCGCCGACAGCCCGCTCGCGGGGCAGGCGGAGGCGAGCACCACGGTGGCCCCGTCGACGGCCCGCAGCACCGCGGTGCTCACGCTGCCCGCGGGCGCGCGGGTGACCCACGCGTACCTCTACTGGGCGGTGAGCCGCTCCACTGCGAGCGCGATCGATCCCGACGTGATCCTCGACCGGCCCGGCACCTTCACCACCGAGGTGACAGGCGCGGTCTCGGCGAACACGGACATCTCGGGCCTCTCCCATTCTCAGGCGGTCGCCGACGTCACCTCGATCGTGCAGGCGCGCGGCGCGGGGGCGTATCGCCTGGGCGGCATCGACAACGCGGCCAACCTCGACGGCGTGAACCAGCCGTTCGCGTTCGCCGGCTGGTGGATGGTCGTGCTCTACGAGCTCACGACCGCGCCCGCGCGGAACATCGCGGTGTTCGACGGGCTCGAGGCCGTGTTCGACGACATCACGGTGGAAACGGTCATCTCGGGGTTCGTCGTCCCCCCGGGCGCGACCCAGGCGAAGCTCGGCGTCATCGGCTACGACGGCGACAGCACGACCGGCAACGCGATCCGGTGGAACGGGACGGCGCTGTTCGACGCGCAGAACCCGGCGAACAACTTCTTCAACAGCTCCCGCTCGTACCTCGGCGCGCTGGCGTCGACGCCAGGCGATCTGCCGAGGCTCACCGGCGCGCCGGGGAGCATGAGCGGCATCGACATCGATCTGGTCCAGGTCCCGGCCGAGCTGCTCGGTGCCGGCGACACCGAGGCGACCATCTCGGCGACCGTCCTCGACTCCGACAGCTACCTAGTCGGCGGCCTCATCACGTCGATCCCGACGCTCCTGCCGGACCTCTCCATGTCCAGCAAGTCGGTCCAGGATGTCAACCACGGCGGCGTCACGCCGGGGGACACGCTCGAATACACGATAACCGTCGTGAACTCGGGAAACGATGAGGCTGCGGAGGTCGTGATGAGCGACGTACTGCCCGCCGGGGTCACCTACGTGCCCGGCTCGCTGGAGATCGCGACCGGCCCGAACGCGGGTAGCCTGACCGACGCCACCGGCGACGACGAGGGCGAGTACATCGCCGGCACCCGGACGCTCCGCGTCCGGCTCGGCGACGGCGCCGGCGCGGCGCAGGGCGGGTCGCTCGGGGTCGGCGAGACCACGACGGTGCGGTTCCGCGTCACCATCGATCCGGGCACGAACGGCCTGATCGAGAGCCAGGCGATCATCGCCGCGGCGAGCCCGGCGGGCGGGTCGGCGCAGGACTACCCGACCGATGGCAACGGCACCGAGCCCGGCACGCCGCCGACCAGCATCCTCGTCGACAGCGACAGCGACGGGCTGAGCGACGGTGACGAGACCGCCGCGGGCACCGATCCGAACGACGCGGACACGGACGACGACGGCGTCGCTGACGGCGACGAGGAGCTCTGGGATCGCGACACCGACGGCGACAGCCTCGCCAACGCGCGCGACGTGGACAGCGACAACGACGGGCTCCTCGACGCGACCGAGATCGGCCTGACGGACTGCAACGGCCCGGGGACCGACACGCTGGCGGGGCGCTGCGTGCCCGACGGCGACGCCGGCGCGACGACGACCGACCCGCTGGACTCGGACACCGACAACGGCGGCGTGCTCGACGGCTCCGAGGACGCGGACCTCGACG
Source organism: Sorangium cellulosum (assembly GCF_002950945.1). GTDB lineage: Bacteria > Myxococcota_A > Polyangia > Polyangiales > Polyangiaceae > Sorangium > Sorangium cellulosum_E. Next base: position 2,084,697 of record NZ_CP012673.1, on the reverse strand, counting down.
GCGTGCTCGACGCCGGCGAGACGGATCCGACGACCGGGCACGGGGCCGACGACAGCGGGAACGACGACACCGACGGCGACGGGCTGAGCGACCTGCTCGAGCAGTACATCGGCACAGACCCGAGCGACGCGGACACGGACGACGACGGCGTGCGCGACGGCGCCGAGCCGAACCCGACGGACGACAACGACGGCGACGGGCTCATCAACCCGCTCGACCTCGACAGCGACGACGACGGCCTCTTCGACGGCACCGAGCTCGGCCTCGGCTGCAGCGACGCGGCGACCGACGCGCGGGCGGAGCACTGCGCCGCCGACGCGGACGGCGGCACCACGCGGACGTCGCCGATCGACGCGGACACGGACGGCGGCGGCGCGCGCGACGGGTCCGAGGACGCCAACCTGAACGGCGTCGCGGACAACGGCGAGACCAACCCGACCCGCCGCCACGGCGACGACGACGGCGGCAACGCCGACGGGGACGAGGACGGGCTGAGCGACGACCTGGAGGCGACGCTCGGCACGGACGCGGCCGACGCGGACTCCGACGACGACGGGGTGCTGGACGGGCGGGAGTCGAACCCGGCCGACGACACCGACGGCGACGGCCTCGTCAACACGCGCGACGTGGACAGCGACGACGACGGCCTCTACGACGGCACCGAGATCGGGCTCGGCTGCGACGCCGACGGCACCGACCCGGAGGGCGGCCACTGCACGGCGGACGCCGACGGCGGGGGCACGACGACGTCGGCGGTCAACGCGGACACGGACGGCGGCGGCGCGCGCGACGGGTCCGAGGACAGCAACCTGAACGGCGCGGTCGAGGCCGGGGAGACCGACCCGGGCGCCGGCCACGGCGACGACGACGCGCAGAACACGGACAGCGACGGCGACGGGCTGAGCGACGACCTGGAGGTGTTCCTCGCGTCGGATCCGGCGGACCGCGACTCCGACGATGACGGCCTGCTCGACGGCGACGAGCCGAACCCCGGCGACGACCACGACGACGACGGGACGCTGAACGCGCTCGACCCCGACAGCGACGGCGACGGCCTCTTCGACGGCACCGAGGCGGGGAGGGACTGCTCGAACGCGGACACCCACGCCGCGGCCGAGACCTGCACGGCGGACGCCGACGGCGGGGACTCGACGACGAGCGTGGTGGACGGCGACACGGACCGCGGCGGGCTCAGCGACGCCAAAGAGGACCTGAACCACGACGGCGTCGTCAACGAGGGCAGCGGCGAGACGGACCCGAACGACGCTGGCGACGATCGCGGCGATCGCGACGGCGACGGGCTGTCGAACACCGAGGAGACGGAGCTCGGCACCGACCCGGACGACGCCGACAGCGACGATGACGGCGCGCTCGACGGCGAGGAGCTCCGGCCGGGGTCGGACACCGACGAGGACGGGAAGATCAATGCGCTCGATCCCGACAGCGACAACGACGGGCTGTTCGACGGGACGGAGCTCGGCATGGACTGCTCGAACCCGGGCACCGACACCGCCGTGGAGACCTGCGTGCCCGACGCGCACATGGGGGACGCCACGACGGATCCGAACAACGCCGACACCGACGGCGGCGGCGTGAGCGACGGCGAGGAGGACAGGAACCACAACGGCGCCGTCGACGAGGGCGAGCGCGATCCGCTCGATCCGGCCGACGACAACGCCACCCCGGAGTGCGAGCAGGACAGCGACTGCGGCAACGCGACGAGCGGGCAGATCTGCGATCTGGCCATGAACTCCTGCGTCGACGGCTGCCGCGGCGACGGCGGCAACGGCTGCCCGTCCGGGCAGGTGTGCAGCTCGACCGACAGCACGCCGGGCACGTGCGGTGATCCCCGCCTGCCCTGCAAGAGCGACGCCGATTGTCCCTACCTCTTCGAATGCGGCAGCGAGCTCCGCTGCATCCCCCGGACCGAGGGCCCCCTCGCCTCGAAGGGCCTTTGCGCCGCCGGCGCCGCCGGCGCCCCTACGCCCGGCGGAGCGCCCTCGATCGCCCTCCTCACCCTTCTCGCCCTCCTCGCCCGGGCCCGCAGAGCTCGGCGCTGAGCCGGCCCCGCCCCGCCGGCGGGCACGGCAGCGTCGCCGGGCCCCCTCCACGGGCTCGCCGACGAGCGCCTTGCCGTCGCGATACGACCCGGCCCCCCGCCGCTGGTCGGGGCCGCCTCGGGTCCCCGGGTCAGCCCGGGCGCGCCGGCTGCCGAACCGAGTACTCGGTGCCCGAGCGGAAGGGTACCGTCATCGACGCGAAGCCGTGGCGCGGATCGCGCACGTAGGCGACGTAGTCGCGGTAGTCGGCCTTGAAGACGCCGACGTTGTCGGTCACGACCACGGCGCCCGGGCGCAGGGCCGGGGCGACGAGCTTCAGCACGTCGAGGGCCCGCAGGGGAAACCCGTCGTTGAGCATGAAGTCCACCTCGCCGAGGTCCGCCCGCAGCGTCTCCGTCGCGTCCCCCACGCGGATCTCGGCGAAGGACGCGAGCCCCGCCTCCTCCAGGTTCGCCTGCGCGCGCCGCGCCTTCTCCGGCAGGAGCTCGGTGCCGATGACGCGGCCGCCGCCGTTGTCGCGCACCGCCGCCGCCAGCCACAACGTCGAGACGCCAAAGGACGTGCCGAACTCGACGATCGTCCTGGCGCGGAGCGCCCGCGCCGTCAGGTAGCAGAAGGCGCCCTGATCGCGCCCGAGCGCGAGGTACTTGTCGGCGAAGTCGAGCTCCGTGCCCGGGGCGTCGACGCGGCGGCCGAGGAGCATCCGCGGCAGCTGCGGCAGCAAGTGGAGGACCACGCCCGGCACCTGCCGGTCGGCCTCGTCGTGGAGGCGCCGCAGCACGGCGCGCACCCGCCCGTCGGGCAGGACGGCGATGGGATCGGACTTCATAACCGGCCTCGGGTCAAGGACACATATTCTCGGAGCATTCGTTTGCCCTCCTCACAGGCATTGCCTCCAGCGCTGAACACCGGGGAAGCGGTGGAAGGCCGGGGCACGCAGGTGAACCTAGAACGCCGAACATGTTGAAAATCGTCTAATTCCAATAGGTTACGCGGCCTCCTGGATCAGCCGCTGGGCCGCCTCAAGATTCTGGATCGCTGCGGCGCGACGGAGGTCGAACAGGTTTCTCCTGGCGCCGATGTAGCGCGCGCTATGTCCTTTGCGTGCCGCGATGTGGGCAAGCGCATGCTCCACAGCTGTCCGCTGCCGGAGCACGGCGCGTCCTGGCCCGGTCTGCTGCAACTTCCGGAACTTGCCCTGCAGAGCTTCGTCCTCGGCGATGGACACGGTCCGCCCTCGCCCCGAGGCAGCTTGCGTGCACTTGGCTCGGAGGGGGCACGCGCCGCACTCCTCGGGATCGAACTCGACCGTGTCACCCGGCTCGAACACCTCGACCTGTCCCGCTGGACACGTGATTGTCTTGGCGCGAAGGTCGATCTTGAAATCGCGCTTGCTGAACAAATCGGGGCTTCGAGCCCGCTGGCCCCAAGGCTTCGAGAACACCTGGCCGCCCGCGCGGATCACGTCGTCAACGACGGGACTGTTCACGTAAGCGCGATCAATGTGGAGCTCGACGAGGCGCAGCCGCTGATGCTGGACGTCCTCGGCGATCGGTGCGGCCCCCTCTTCTTCTGGTCGATTCGCAGGCGTGACCGCGCAGGCGACAATGACGGGAAGGTCAAGGTCGCGCGCGATGTGCTCCTTGTAGCCGTCGAACCGCTTCGAGCGGCTCTTGCGGCCGTGGCGCATCTCGGGGTCTTCGATGGAGACACGGCGGTCAGGCGCAACACCTTGCCGGATGCGAACGGTCCCATCCTCGGCTGTCTCCAAATCCTGGTCTCGAACCTGTGTGACCGCATCCAGATAGGTACGAAGCGGCAGCTCGACGACGTCGTCCAGATGGCGGTCGACCCACTGCTGCAACGACGAGACCTGCCGCTCCAGGATCTGGATCGCCGCCGCCTTCTGTTTCGGGTCGCTCCAGTCGAGGTCGAGCCCGGCCTTGATGCTGGGAGCCAGAAGCAGCGGAATGCCCGCCTTGCGGCAGATCTCCTCGGCCGGACGCTCCGTGATCTTCGACACGACGCGGACGATGCTGCGTGCAGCATGGCCGAGCAGGTTGATCGTGTCTTCAACCCGCCCGGCCCCCGCTAAAGGGCGGCTATCGATGGCCACCCGCAGCGCTTTGGATACCGCACGCCTCTCGCCCTCCGTCATCGCGCCGGACCGAACCAGCGCCACGGTTCGCTCCAGCAGCACCCGGTCCATCTCGTGCGCGACCATCCGCTCTCGGAACGCCTGCAGAGCGCCCTGCGAGAACGGCGGCGTGGCCGCACCCAGGCAGCCGAGCACCATCTGCCAGCGTAGGTCAACGACCGCCAGCTCCACCGCCTCGGCATCCGATGCGCCCACGTAGCCTTGGAGCAGCGTGACCATGCACATCAGCGCCGGCGGATGCGGCGGCTCACCTGCCCCCGTCGTCCGGTACATGCCTTCCAGCTGCTCCTGGAACGTCTCATCGAACAGCTCGTGCCGGTGCAGCCTGAGAAAGCCGAACAGTGCTCTCACGCGTGTCAGCCGCTTCATCAGCGCCTGCTCCTGCCGCGACAGCTCCACCGGCGGCGACCATCGTTCCATCCGTGAACCTCCGGACGCGGACGAGATCATGGCCCGGGCGAGACGGTCGAGCCTTCCATCGAAGCGCCCGGAATTATCACAAAATCAACCTGATCGGTCCTCTAGCAGCCAGCGCCGTTGACCACATTGCGCAATCAGGACAAATTGTTTATCAAAACGGTCATGGCAGCGAAGCGGCGGAGTTCGAGGGCGACACGGGTTGTGCATCCGATGGGCTGGACATTTCACGGAGACGTCCAGGTGGCGAACGAGCCCCGTGGCGCGGCGGCGTCGTTCGAGTCGCTCGCGAGCCGTTTCGTGCTCGCGGCACGTGGGCGCTGGAAGACCGCGGTCGCGCGGCCGGTGAACGCCATCGGGCTCAGCATGGCGAGCGGCGGGCTCGAGAGCGAGCCTCACGCGCACCGCGAATCGCAGCTCCTGTACCTGGTGCGCGGAGAGCTGATCTGCGAAGGGTCGAGCGCCCTCTGGATCGTCCCGCCGCAATCGGCGCTGTGGATCCCCGCGTCCGTGACGCATCGGATTCGCGCGCGCGCGCCGCTCGAGGGCTACAGCGTCTTCGTCGAGCCCGGCGCGGCGCCGGACCTTCCGCAGGATTGCTGCGCGGTGTCGGTGACGCCGCTCTTCCGCGAGCTCGTGCTGCGCCTGGCGACACGTCCCGCGCTCTACGATCTCGAGGGACCGGACGCGCGCCTGGTGAGCGTGCTCCTCGACGAGCTCGCGACGGTCTCGATCGAGAAGCATCGCCTGCCGATGCCGGTCGATCCGCGGCTCCGTCGTCTGGTGGATGTGATGATCGCCGCTCCGGCGATCGGCGCGACGACGAGGACGTGGGCGAAGCGAATCGGCGTCAGCGAGCGCACCTTGAATCGTATCCTGGTCGAGGAGACGGGCTTGAGCTTCGGCCGCTGGCGCCAGCAGCTCCACATCATCCTCGCCATCCAGAAGCTCTCCCGCGGCGCCACGGTGCAAAACGTGGCGCTGGACCTCGGCTACGAGAGCGCGAGCAGCTTCGTGACCATGTTTCGCAAAGCTCTCGGGACGTCGCCCGCGCGGTACATGGCGAGCCGCCTGGCCGCGCTTGCTTGACATGCATCACGGGCACCACGGTGCAGCTCGACGTCGTTCAGACGCTGGGCGATCCGCGCGACGTTCGTCAGGCAGAGCCTAGGATTCCCGCACGGGCTCGTCGTCTTCATCGTCGCCGAAGAGCACGCCGACCTGCAGCGGAGTCGCCTCGAACGGCTCGGCCCGGATCTGCTCGCCGCGCTCGGCGGCGAGGATCTCGACGTAACCTTCCTGCGTCCAGCGATAGACGGCCAGGGTCTCTTCCTCGGGGTCGACGATCCAGGTGTGCGGCACCTGGTGCCGGTGATAGACGCGCTTCTTCTTAATGAGATCGTTCCGCGTGTTCGTCGAGAGGATCTCGCAGATCCAATCGGGGCGCACCATGATCGGGATACCGCGCGGGCGCTCCGGGACGTGGTCTCGTCGCCAGCCGACCACGTCGGGGCGGAAGGTGCTCGCGGCGTCGAACTGGACATCGACCTCGGTGGCGAACCACCATCCTCCGGGCCTGCGCCCGCCGGGGCGCTGATCGTAGGGGTCGACGTAGGCGGAGAGCTTGCGCTGCACGGCCCCGTGCTCGCCGGTCGCGGCCCCCTTCTCGACGATGCTGCCCTCGATGAGCTCGTGGCGCCGCTCCTCCTCCGGGATCGCAAGGAGGTCCTCCAACGTCGCGGGACGGGCAGCCTTCGGCCCGGATGCGGTCATGCCCCGACGATAGCAAATCCCTTCGGTCGGCGCCTGGTGCGACGTGTTGCCCGCTATGCCCGCGGTTTCGAGGGAGGGAAACGGCGCACGTGGCGCACGTGGCGCACGCGGTGCACGCGGCGCACGCGGGTCGGGAACCCTGGCTCCTGGGGGCTTGCGATCTGCCTGGACGTCACCAGGAGAGCCTGGAGAGCACACGCACAACGCTCTCGGGAGGAGAAGATGAGCAAGACCGAAAATCTGCAGCGTGATCTCGAAGGCAGGGTCGCGATCGTCACCGGCGCAGCGAGCGGCATCGGTCGTGCCACGGCGCTCTTGCTGGAGGCGCGCGGCGCCGCGGTCGTGGCCGAGGACATCAACCCGGCGGTCAACGAGCTGGCCCGCGGCGACGGCCGCATCGTGCCGTTCGTCGGGGATGTCGCCCAGGAAGAGACGGCCAGGCGCGTGGTCGCGCTCGCGGTCGAGCGTTTCGGAAGGCTCGACATCCTCGTCAACAATGCCGCGCGTATCATCAACAAGCTCGTGATCGACATGTCGCTGGACGACTGGAATTCGGTCATGAACGTGAACATCACCGGGGTGTTCCTGCACTCGCGCGAGGCGCTGCGGGCGATGATCCCGAACCGGCGCGGGGCGATCGTCAACATCGGCTCCTACGCCTGCTTCTTCGGGTTCCCGCAGATCGCGGCCTATGCGGCGTCGAAGGGCGCGCTGGCGCAGCTGACGCGGGTCCTGGCCCTGGAGGCCATCGACCATGGCGTCCGCGTCAACGCCGTCGGGTCGGGCGACGTGATCACGAACCTGCTCAACGACGTCCGGCCCGACGGCCGCGAGTTCCTGCGCGATCACGGCAAAGGCGCCCCCATCCGTCGCGCGGCCGCGCCCGAGGAGATCGCCGAGGTCGTCGCGTTCCTGGCGTCCGACAAGGCGAGCTTCATGGTCGGATCCATCGTCATGGCCGACGGCGGATACTCCGTCGCCATTCAGCCAGGGGATTGAGCGCCGGTGCCCCAGCTGGCCCCCCCCCGGCCCGGTCGCTCCGCGCAAGAGGCAGGCGTCACCCCAGGTAGCGCGCGAGGTTCTCCAGGGACGCTCGAAGGCCGGCGTCGTGGTCGGCCTGGCTGATGCCGGGCGGGACGTTCTCCGCGGTGATGGTGATGCGGGTCCCTGCGGGCAGCGGTTCGAACGACCACGTCATCACCATCTCACCCGCGAACGCAGCGTCCGGCGACTCGAATACGACCGACTGGACGATGCGCTTGCCCGGCTCCAGCGAGAGGAAGCGCCCGGCGCTGACGTCGGTCCGCCCGGTGGTCTTGCCGACGTCGCCGGACGCTGCCTCATCGTAGGTCAGCTCGATGCGGTAGCGACCGCCCTCGCGGAAGTCGTAGTCGAGGACGCGCCCGGTCATGCTCTCGGGCGGGAGCCACGCCATCAGCGCGTCGGGATCGGCGAAGGCACGGTAGACCGCGTCGGGTAGGGCTGCGACGACGAGCGACGCGGTATCCGTTCGACGGCTGGTGGCTGGATCTCGCACCCGCACAAGCTACCACGCCGCCGGTCCTCTGGGCACAGCGAAGAAGGGACTGGGCCAACCACGGGGTCGACGAACAGCCAGGGGAGAAGCGTTCCAGCAGCAACGGACGCACTGGCGAAGGACTTCGCATCATCACAGGCGCTATCCGGTACGCCCTATTTCAGCCTGTCGCCCGACGATGCGGCGCCAAATCGACTCAGGTAAGGTGTGCCTCGTGCATCAAATTGGCATACCCACGGGTGGCGAGGATCATACGCGGTAGCACCTCCAATAGATACAGGCGGGGCCGCTTGTATACTCGGCAGCGCCTCGAGGATCTCCTCGCTCCCCGCACGCCATCGAAAGGACCATCTCGTCATCTCGGAAGGTCTCGGGTGATGAGCGTTCCGACGTTCGATGATACGGCCTCGCGCGTGGTGATACCAATCATTGAGTCGTTTGGCTGCGTACAGATCCCCCGTGTGTGAAAACCATGCATCGAGCTCAGATTCAGCGTTAATCGCGTTGACAAAAACTTTAACCGGCGAGAGCCACTCTTGCGATAGCTGCCGCAGGAGGAGCTCGTCAAAGCGCGATAGTAAGAGCCCATGGCCTGCCCGTCGGGGAAAGAGCCCGGCATGATAACGCCCAAGGTTGGCCAACTGCGGGTGGAACATGCTCGCAGATGCACAGAACCTAGAAAAGGCGACGGGCGAGCGGCGGCACCACAATTTCCAGAGCGTAGCCGCGAGAGTTGTCTCGAGCTTCGACCATTGGACCACGGGCGGCTTGCGTAGCAGAGCATCCGCGACATTGAGGAATATGGCCCTGCCTGGGCCGGGCCCTTGCGGAAATGCTCCGGCGGCCTCTGGGCTGAGATCAACGACGAACAGCGCGCGCCCTCGCTCGACTACGGAAGCGCAGATCCGACAGAGGCTCATCAGGCCGCCTGGTGTCGGTGGAAGCGCCACGCAGACCGGCGGCCCATCAGAACGCGCAAGCTCTTCATTGAGATCGGTAGACGGCTCTCCACCCAAGTATCTGACGCGCGCAGCGCGATGACGCTTCGGATCGACTCTTGATGGCCCCAGCAGGAGCTCGTCATCGTCGACCACGACGGGGGATGCCACCTTGGCCAGGGCCGCTCCGGCAATCCTGCCTATGGCAACGTAGACTGCGCCCTGTATCGGATCATTCATCATCTAAATCCGCACGATCTGCATTTGCACGCTGGCGGGTATGGCGTGCCCGATTGGCAGGCTTCAAAGCAACTCCTGCACGATGTATGGCGCCATTTGTCGCAGCCTGGATATCCCGTGATGCACTTGCCGCCGATGTCCTGGCAATCGACGAACATGTCTGTGCATGTCTTGTCGGGCGTGCACCCCGCCATCTGCTCAGTGGCGCCGCTTCCCACGTCGTCACCGTTTCCGTACCAGTCCCCCGTAGCTGCTGATGCGTGTGCGGAGGGGCGATGTCAACTGGGATTCAGGGCAAGGATTGCGTCCCTGCGGCTACGACCTATCGACCTTGCCCCGGGCCGAAGCCGAGCTCGATCTGAGCGCAGCGGGTTGCACATCGTCGCGGCCGAGCTCGGCGCGAACCAGCGGAGGTCGAGGCGCACGTCAGCGCGGCCTTGAGCCCTGAGCCTGCTCGGCGCATTGTGACGCCCGGGACGGGAGCTCTCGAGCGTGAGCGCGGCGCAGCCACGGGCTCGTCGGCTCGCCGAGAGGATCTCCCAGATCCAATCGGGGTGCACCATGATCGGGATACCGCGCGGGCGCTCCGGGGCGCGTCTCGTCGCCAGCCGACCACGTCGGGGCGGACGGTGTTCGCGGCGTGGTCTGACGCGACGTGCTGCCCGCTCTGCCCGCGGCACCGGCGCAGCGAGCGGCATCGGTCGGGCCACGGCGCTCTTGCTGGAGGCGCTCGGCGCCGCGGTCGTGGCGAGGGCATCACCCCGGCGGTCGACGAGCTGGCCGCCGCTCGTAGGCGCTCGTCACCTCGCGGGCGATCTCGGGGTGGCGCCGGAAGACGTGGGCCGCGGTCTTCCGGATGGCGCCGACCCGCTCGACCATGAGGTGCAGGAGCTGGTTGCGGATCGTGGTCGCGGCGGCCGAGGCGCCGGCCTCGGGGGCCGCCTCCGGCGCTCGCCGTTGCAGGTCCTCCGCGAGCTTCCTGGCCTCGGCGATGAGGCGCACGTCGAACGCCTCGTCCGCCTCCACCAGGCGGTCCTTGAGCGACTCCGCGAGCCCCGCGTAGTCGCGGAGCGCCTGCGAGAGGGCGCTCGAGCGCTGGCCGTCCTGCGCGTGGAACTCCTTGATACGCGCGAGCTGCGCGTCGGCGGGCTCGTCGACGTCGTCGTCGAGCAGGAACTCGAGCGCTGACTCGAGCTCATCGACGACGAACCAGGCGCGTTCGCCGAGATCGGCCACGGCCGGATCGACGACGAGCAGCAGCCGCGTCTGCGCTTCCTGCACGGCGTGCGCGATGGAGAACAGCTCCGCCTCAATGGCCCTCGAAGCCGTCGATGGCGCCGAGCCGATGGCCGAGCGGCCCGTCCGGTCTCGGTGGCCCACGCGGGGACGTGGGCCCCGCAGCGGACGGTGTGGGCGTCCGCCATGCGGCGCGGGTAGGTTCCGGGCCACACCTGTTCTTCTCGACTCTAGTCGGGTCTTGTTGGCAGAGCCCGGCCCGGGTACCGTGCTCCGGTGCACAGGGGATTCCACGCGACCGGAGCGGAGCCGATGACGACAGAGCGTTGGGCCTCGGTTGAAGACGTCGCCAGGCACCTTGGGGTGGCGAAGGACTCGGTTTACCGCTGGATCGAAACCCGGAGCCTGCCGGCGCACAAAATAAGACGCCTCTGGAAGTTCCAGCTTTCCGAGGTCGACGAGTGGGTGCGAGCTGGCGGTGCCGATGCCCACGACGGCGCCGCAAAGGGGGGCCCCCGATGACCGGAGCGGCGCTCGATCTCGATCGGCTGCTGAAGCTTCGCCTCCTGGTCGCACGCTTCGGTGAGATGGACCTCGCCAAGGCGGGCGAGTCGGCAGCAGAGCGCTTCGCCGAGCGCGCGGGCGACAAGAAGCTCCAGACGGAAGAGCAGCTCGACGCTGCGCTGGCTGGCCTGCGCGATGCGTGTGCGCGCCTCATCGGTGCGGGCAAGAAGGCGGTGCTCTCGTGACGGCCCGCATCGACCTCGTGGAGCTCGCGAGACGGGAGAGCGAGCAGACGGAGTGGAAAGAGAACGTCGCTGACGTCAACGACGTCGTCGAGACGCTCTCTGCCTTCGCGAACGACCTCCAGAATCTGGGCGGCGGCTACGTGGTGTGCGGCGCGAAGGAGGAGAAGGACGAGAGCGGATTTCCCAAGCTCGTTCGCACGGGGCTGATCGCAGCGCGCTTGAAGGAGGTCGAGAACACCGTCCTGACTCGGTGCAGGGATCGCGTCTCTCCGCCTCTGGCGCCGTTGGTCGAGGAGCTCGAGTCGGACGATCCGCAGCGGCGGATCCTGGTCTTCCTCCAACCTGCCATGCGCTCCGCGCACACGTTTCGCCGAAGCAACGAGGGGGCGAAGCACTTCGTGCGGGCGAGCCGCTCCACCATTGAGGCGCGGAACGGGCTCCTCAAGGACCTGCTCGTTCGCAAGGGGGCTCTGGAGCCCTGGGATCGGAGGCCGTGCAGCGCCGCGACCGTGAACGACATCGACCTCCTCACGCTGAGGGACGCGCTGCAGCGCATGGGGGTCTTCACGCTCGACCGTGGTGTCGATCCCTACCTGGTCGACGGGGCCCAGCTCTCGCCGTTCGTGCCCTCGCTGTGCGTGGCCGAGCCGCTCTCCGGCGTGCTGCGTCCGAGGAACTTCGCCGTGTTGCTCTTCGGACGAGAGCCCCAGCGCTTCATCCCCGGCGCGTTCTCGATCTTCTCCGCGTACCCGGGGCTCGATCGCACCGCTCCCGTCGCTCGTCGCGTCGAGATCCCCGGGACGCTGCTCGATCAGGCGCGCCGCCTTCAGGAGCTCCTCGACGCGGAAGCCGTGACGCTGTTCGACAAGACCGACCTCGAGGCGCCGAATGCGCAGAAGTATCCACAGCGAGCTCTCCAGGAGGCGATGGTCAATGCGCTCGCGCATCGAGACTATGAGCTCGTCGATCCTGGCCGCTTCACCTCGTACCGTGATCGCATCGAGCTCGTCTCACCGGGGCCGCTTCCCGTCGGTGTGACGCTGGAGAACCTCCGTACGGGCTCCGTCACGCCCCGCTGGCGAAACCAGGCGCTCGCCTGGTTCCTCTCTCGCCTCCAGCTCGCCCAGGCGGAGGGACAAGGTATCCAGACCATCCGCAGCACGATGAAAGCAGCGGGCTGTCCCCCGCCCATCTTCGATGCCACGGAGGTCTCCGTGGCTTGCGTCCTCCGGGCCCATCCCCGCTTCGAGTCGGCGATGCGAGGGAAGACCATGTCGAGAGGGGGAGCCGCGAAGCCCGCTGCTTCGAAGAAGACCAAGCCGAAGGCAAAGACGGTCAAGTCGACGTCGAAACCCGCGGCGAAGCCCAGGAAGACGGGCACGAAGGCGACGCAGAAGAGCAGCAAGAAGGGGGGGCGTCATGGATAAGGACACACACAACGCCATCGAACGCGCCACCCAGCGAGCAGGGAGAGGGGCCCTCCGAGCCTCGGCGTCGCGGCGGCCCGGTCGCTCCGCGCAAGAGGCAGGCGTCACCCCAGGTAGCGCGCGAGATTCTCCAGGGACGATCGAAGGCCGGCGTCGTGGTCGGCCTGGCTGATGCCGGGCGGGACGTTCTCCGCGGTGATGGTGATGCGGGTCCCTGCGGGCAGCGGTTCGAACGACCACGTCATCACCATCTCGCCCGCGAACGAAGCGTCCGACGACTCGAACTCGACCGATTGGACGATGCGCTTGCCCGGCTCCAGCGAGAGGAAGCGCCCGGTGCTGACGTCGGTCCGCCCTGTGGTCTTGCCCGCACCGGAGGGCGCTGCCTCATCGTAGGTCAGCTCGATGCGGTAGCGACCGCCCTCGCGAAAGTCGTAGTCGAGGACGCCACCGGTCATGCTCTCGGGCGGGAGCCACGCCATCAGCGCGTCGGGATCGGCGAAGGCACGGTAGACCGCGTCGGGTCGGGCTGCGACGACGAGCGACGCGGTATCCGTTCGACCTCTGGCGGCTGGATCTCGCACCCGCACAAGCTATCGCGCCAGCGGTCCTCTGGCCAGAGCGGAGAGTCTGCCGACGTGCGTCACCCCGCGGCATGATGGGGGTTGAAGCCGCCGCCCGCCGGCCGATGTTTAGGAGGTCGTGGGCGCGGGGGTCGTGGCCGCGGGCGCCGCGGCCGGCTTGCCGTTGGCCTGTCCGGCCTCGGCGGCCTTGCGGGCCTTGTCGCGCCGCGCCGCCGCGCGCCGGCGCCGCTCGTAGGCGCTCGTCACCTCGCGGGCGATCTCGGGGTGGCGCCGGAACACGTGGGCCGCGGTCTTCCGGATGGCGCCCACCCGCTCGACCATGCTGCGCGTCGGCGGGCTCGTCGACGTCGTCGTCGAGCAGGAACTCAAGCGCGGACTCGAGCTCATCGACCACGAACCGGGCGCGCTCGCCGAGATCGGCCACGGCCGGATCGACGACGAGGAGCAGCCGCGTCTGCGCTTCCTGCACGGCGTGCACGACGGAGAGCAGCTCGTCGCTGCTCGAGGCGGGCAGGCGGTTCTTGACCCGCTTGAGGCCCGGGCGATCGCCGCCGGGCTCCCAGTACTTCTTCACGAACGCCGCGGCGACGGCCGCCTCGCGCACGGCGATGTCGTACGGGATGTTCAGCGGGTTGTCGGTCCGCTCCGACTTGGCGGCGACCTTGACCCAGCGATCGAAGCGTCGCCATCCAGCCGGGGGATTGAGCGCCGGTGCCCCAGCTGGCGCAGCCGCGCCGAGCTCGACGGGACGACCGCCAGCGCCGCCCAGCGGGAGCGTGGACGCGTGCAGGGGCGCCGGGGAGATTCGGGCGGCGCAGGCGCCCCCGCGGCGGCGTGGGCGCGCCGCGGGGTGCCCGAAGGGAGCGCGGGGCACCAGCGCGCTCGGGCAGCTCGCGCGCCAAGGCCCGGGCAACGGCCGTGCGCCAGGACGCCTACGCGCGCGACGAGCTCGCGCTGAGCGAGCGGTTCGGCGTGCCTGCGGCCGTTCTGCGCCCCTGTGGCCGCGCGCCTGGAGCGGCTCCCGCAGCTGGCAGCCCCTCGGCACGGAAGTACAGTGCACGCCATGACCAACGAGGAGCGGACCGACGCGGAGGAAGACCTGGAAGAAGAGCTCGCATGGACGGTCTATGCCCAGGTCTTCGCCCTTGGTTATATCTACCTCCTTGCCTGCGCGCTGAAGCGCTGCGACGCCGATCTTGGGGTGGATCCCTCCGCGTGGGAGAACACCATGGTCGCCGCCGAGTGGGCGATGATGGAGCATGTGAACGGGCGCGTTCAGGGCCCCACGACCATCACCGTGGCGGACGTTGAGCGGATGCGCCGACTTCACACGATGGGCTCCGCCGCGCTGGCTGGCGGGGAGCGGCCGCCCGAGCTGTACCGGCTCTCGCTCCAGTGCATGGAGAGTTTGTTCGGCTCAGATTGAGAGCGAGCCGCGCGAGAAGCCGTTCGTGGCATGCGTGATCCCGATCAGTAACCTTCGCCATCAATCGTTATCAATGCGACAGAACGACTCGGTCTCCGGAATCACCTCCGATGGTGGCATCCAGCAGGAGGCAACACCGAGAGCGATCCACGGGAGAAAGACGACAGCGGAAATGAGCCGACCGATCTGCATGATGTTTCAGCATGCGAGTCGCGGACCAAAGCCGGTTGAGCGTGGATGGACCATGCGCGGGGTAGTTTGCGGCGTTCGGCGAGGTGCCGAGGGTGGTCCGAATGCGCCTTCCGATGAGGGAATTTGCGAGCGAGCGGCCGGCGTGACCGGCCCTCCCAGCAGCGTCTTTTTTCTTGACAACAAGCACGAGACCCACGTCCCCGTGGTAGGCACCCCGGCGCCGCCCAGCGGCAGCGTGGACGCGCCAAGGGGCGTCGCGGGGAGCTCTGGCGGCGAGGCGGGCCGCTGTGCCGTCCAGCCGGCGTGGACGCGCCGAGGGGCGCCGTGGAGGGTACGGGCGCCTCGCCCCCGGCGAGGCGGCGAGACGTTGCACGAGGTGCGGATCATCTCCTCCAGGGAGAAGCGCCCCGGCCGGCGTCGAGTCGGCCGCCGTCGAGTTCCTGGGGGCACCAGCGCGCCGCGGCCGGCGTCGAGCTCCTGGGGAACCAGCGGGCGCCGGCGTTCATCTTGGCCCCGCGGACGCGCTGCACGGGCCAGCGCCCACGGGCAGCTCGTCGCGGGCGACCGAGGCTTGTTCGAGGTTGCGGCGTCGAACGTGCGCCAGGCAACAGGCTTACTTCGCGAACAACGCAGAACACCCCGGACGATGCCTACTACGGCGGATTCTCCTCGTCCTCCGGCTCCAGAATGCGCACCTGGTGACACCGTCACACTCGAGCGAGGTGGCTCGCAGCTTGCGTCGCCCGTACCATGCGAATGGTTCCGACGGTTGCCGCCGTAATCTCTCTCCACGGAGTCGCTCTATGCGTTGCATCTTGTGTCATGCACCCATCAGAAAATCTCTCCGAGACGGAGCGCGACGCACAAACCAGCGATCCAGAAGCTGACGATCTGACATTTGACGACGGTACGGAGAATGGTTCTACGACCGAACCGGAGGCGATCGGCTCATTCAAGATCATCCGCTGCAAGAGACGTGAGCACGGCGCCGAGTGCATGGAGAAGTGCGCCGATGCAGGAATATCTTGCCCGGCCGGACGAAGACACCCGTTCAAATCCAACGTCAAAACTGGACTACTGATGCAATGCCGAGCCCTCGGCCTGGCTAGCAGCTGCTGGTACTATTACGAAAACGGAGATGTTTGTCGGTTCGTCATCGGGGTTCCTGTTCTGTGCCGCTACGAGGGTGGACAACCTGACTGAGAGCGCGCGCGTAGGACGCGGCTTCCCGCGCCGCGCGCTTCCAGTCCGGTCCGAACAGAGACTCCATGCACCGCAGAGCGAGCGTGCCGAGCTCGGGCGACCGCTCACCGCCCGAGAGGGCAGAGGAGCCTAGTCCGCGGAGTCGCCGCATCCGCTCGACGTCTTCCACGGTGATGGCTGTAGGCCCGTGCAGGCGACCGCGAATGTGCTCCAACATCGCCCACTCGACGGCGGTCAGCGTGTTTTCCCACGCCATGGGATCCACCTGGAGATCGTCGTCACCACGCTCGATCGCGTCGGCGAGGATCCGGATGTAGCCGACTGCGTAGAGCTCGGCCGTGGACGCCCACTCGAGCAAATCCTCGTCCTCTTCGCTGAGCAGAACCTCGTCCTCTTCGTCGTCGTTAGTGAGGGGCTGATCCTGGTGAGGCATGCCCGGATTGTAGATCGATGTGACGTGGGCAGGGGGCGGCGGCGCCGACTCCGCGTCGATTTGTATTGACAATCAGGTAATTCAGTAAATTCGGAGCTCGTTGATTGGGACGGTCCCAGGTGGGCAACTCACTGACGCCGGAGAGGGGCCCGAGCTCGCCCTTGGCCGCCTCGACGCCAAGCGCGCCTGCCCCAGGAGCTCCGGGCGGCTCCCCTCTCAGCGAGACACGCCGGCGCCCCTCCCGGGGCTCGCTTGCGTTCATCTCGACGCCGCGGCCGCGCGATCTGCTCCGGCGCCAGGTAGCGCGACGCCGGCGCGCTACCAAGCTCGTCGGCGGTGCTGCGCAGGTGCGTATGCGGCTACGCGGCTGGAGTGTTCGTCAACCAACTGGTCGACGAACGGCCAGTCACCAACGCCCGATGTGGCCTCGACCTGTGCGGCCGCTCCGCGCCCGGCAGGGCATCAACGGCGCCGAGCTCCGCCGGCATCCTCTTCGACGCCGCGGCCGCGCTGTCTGCTCCGACGCCGTGTAGCGCGATGCGGCGCCATCCCGAGCTCGCGGGCGTCCACCTGGACGCCAGCCGTGCCGAGCTCGGTACGGCGGCGACCTGCGCCGCCCGGCGGCGGCGTGGACGCGTTGAGGGGCGCCCTGGGGAGGTCTGGCTGCTCATCTCGGCAGGCCGGCCGCAGCGCCGTCCAGCGGCGGGCTGGGGGCCGCGGGCGTTCGGGAGGTTCGCCTTACGGCGACGGGATGATCTCCTCCAGGTAGAAGCGCCGCGCGAACTCGGGGCCGTCGCCGTCCATGGCCACCTGGTCGAGCTCGGCCACGTCGCCGGCGAGCTCCTCGAGCGTGGGCACGACGCCGCGGCGTGAGCGACCGCGGAGCGGCCGCGGGCGTCGATGTGGACGCCGGCGACCTCGGGGTCCTCTCCCGGCGAGGTCCTCGAGCGTGGACTGGAGCCGCAGCCTGGTCGACCGCGGAGCGGCCGCGGCGTCGAGGAGGAAGCGCGCGAGCTCGCGGCCGTCGATAATTAGGAGGTCGCGGGCGTGGGGGTCGCGGGCGCGGGCGCCGCCGCCAGCTTGCCGTTGGCCTGTCCGGCCTCGGCGGCCTTGCGGGCCTTGTCGCGCCGCGCCGCCGCGCGCCGGCGCCGCTCGTAGGCGCTCGTCACCTCGCGGGCGATCTCGGGGTGGCGCCGGAACACGTGGGCCGCGGTCTTCCGGATGGCGCCCACCCGCTCCACCATGAGGTGCAGGAGCTGGTTGCGGGTCGTGGTCGCGGCGGCCGAGGCGCCGGCTTCGGGGGCCGCCTCCAGCGCTCGCCGTTGCAGGTCCTCCGCCAGCTTCCTGGCCTCGGCGATGAGGCGCACATCGAACGCCTCGTCCGCCTCGACCAGGCGGTCCTTGAGCGACTCCGCGAGTCCCGCGTAATCGCGGAGCGCCTGCGAGAGGGCGCTCGAGCGCTGGCCGTCCTGCGCGTGGAACTCCTTCATGCGCGCGAGCTGCGCGTCGGCGGGTTCGTCGACGTCGTCGTCGAGCAGGAACTCGAGCGCCGACTCGAGCTCATCGACGACGAACCGGGCGCGCTCGCCGAGATCGGCCACAGCCGGATCGACGACGAGCAGCAGCCGCGTCTGCGCTTCCTGCACGGCGTGTACGATGGAGAGCAGCTCGTCGCTGATCGAGGCGGGCAGGCGGCTCTTGACCCGCTTGAGGCCCGGGCGATCGCCGTCGGGCTCCCAGTACTTCTTCACGAACGCCGCGGCGGTGACCGCCTCGCGCACGGCGATGTCGTACGGGATGTTCAGCGGGTTGTCGGTCCGCTCCGACTTGGCGGCGACCTTGACCCAGCGATCGAAGTCCGTTCCTTGCTTTGCCATGATGACTGTTTGACCCCTCCTCCTGCGACCCGCGCCCCTCGGGGCACGGCGCAAAGTGGGCAAGGATGAGCTCGGTCGGGAGGACGTCCAGCATGGAGCAGGATCTGGGCGGGGTGGGGCAACCCGGGAGATGAGGCGGCGGGGTGGGATGTCCAGATGGGCGGGCGCCATGTCCAGATGAGCCCTCCCCCTGTCCAGATGGGCGGGCGGGATGTCCAGATGGGTCGCGGGGTGTCCAGATGGGCGGGCGGGATGTCCAGATGGGTCGCGGGGTGTCCAGATGGGCGGGGGCGCGGTTCGGCCGGGGGGGGCGCGATCGGCGGGGCGGCGTCGATGCGCCCTACACGGCGTCGATGGCCTTGGGCGTGGGTGCCCGGCTCGCGCATGGCCGTGAGCTACGCGTTCTGCTGGCGCTCGACCTCTGCGCGGAGGCATTCCTCCTGAGCACGAAATCCCGGGGTGACCGCCTTGCCGAAGTCGTCCGCCTCGCAGCTTGGGCGAATCTCGATCTCGGCCTCGTCGCCCGGCATCGGATCGGGGCAGCCTACCCGCAGGGCGACCGAGGCCTCGTCGCCGGCCGTGCGGCCATCGCCCGCGAGCGCGCGCGGGCGACCCAGATGCGCAATCCCCCGCTCTCCTGCTGCTCGCGTCCGACATCCAAGCGGCCGTCCACGAGCTTAAAGCGGTCGATGGTGCCGAGTGCATGAACGAGCGAACTCCTCCGAGGCGTGGCCCACGCGGGGACGTAGGCCGAGCAGCGGGGGACGTGCGCGGGGCTCGCCCTGTGCCGAGAGCTGGCGCCCCCGAACTGCCCCGGCTATCCCTGGCGTCTGGCCACCAGAACCCGAGCCAACCCAACAACCCCTATTGCACCCGACCTGGCGCTTCTGATACCATGTTCAGGAAGCAGTCATCCGGGCATACAATGACGCGCATGGACGACAGGTGGCTCTCAGTTGAGGAGATCGCGGCGTACCTCGGGGTGAGCTCGAGCTCTCGAGCCAGGTCATCCTTCACAAGCCACGGCGGCGCCACAAAGGCGGCAGTGGGAGGCCACGGATGAGTACCCCGTTCTCTGCAGCCGACTCGGCGCTCGGGTACCTGTACCAAGTTCGGCTTGGGCTCCTGTGGTCGCTTCGCCGCGCGAGGGCCGGTACCGAGTTCGTCGTCTCGCTTGAGACGCTCGACGATGTCACGTTCGAGTCTACAGGCGGGACCCCCGAGGAGCTGCTGCAGGCGAAGCATCATCGGAACCGCGAGGCATCGCTGTCGAACGCGAGCGGCGATCTGTGGAAGTCGCTGCGTGTGTGGTTCGAGGGCCACGCCAGCAAGCAGATCCCGACTGGCACTGCACTCTACCTGCTCACGACCGGAGCAGCGCCGCCGGACAGTGCAGCCTCGTTGCTCCGCAGCGAGCGCCGCAACGTCGAGAAGGCGCTCCAGCTCCTCGAGTCCGTCACCCAGACCTCGGAGAGCGAGACCAACGCGCCCGCCTACAAGGCGTTCCTCGCAGCGTCGAACACCGCGCGGAGGACGATCCTCGACAACGTCGTTGTGCTCGATCGGGCGCCCGGCGTCCTCACCATTGACGACGACCTCAAGGCGGAGGTCCACTGGTCCGCCGAGACGAAGCACCTCAATGCGTTCTTGCAGCGCCTCGAAGGATGGTGGCTTCGCCGCGTCATCAAGCAGCTTGCCGCTGGCTGGCAGTCCGCTGGAATCCTTAGCGCCGAGCTCGAAGCGGAGATGTCCGAGCTGCGCGAGCAGTTCAAGCAGGACAACCTGCCGATCGACGACGATCTCCTCGCGTTCACCCTCGACGACGCGACGCACGCGGCGCACGACGACTACCGTTTCGTCCACCAACTCAGGCTGATCGACGCGGGCAGGAAGCGGGTCGCCGCTGCCATCCGGGACTTCTATCGAGCGTATGAGCAGCGCTCCCGGTGGCTTCGCGAGGACTTGCTGCTCGTCGGCGACCTGTCCCGCTACGAGGGCAAGCTCGTGGAGGAGTGGGAGCTGGTCTTCGAAGCGGCCAAGGATGAGATCGAAGCGACCGCTGCCGAAGTCGCCAAGCGGAAGGCCGCGAGATCGGTGCTGGCCTGGGCAGAGAGGGCCACGCTCGCCATCCGTCCAGGTGTGACGGAGCCATTCATCGTCCGAGGCTCGTTCCACATGCTCGCGGACGAAAAGCCTCCGCGCATCGGCTGGCATCCCGATTTCCATGATCGGCTCGCCGAGATCTTGACCCCGAGTGGCACCGTCCCGCCCGAAGACGCTGGGGGAGGTGACGCGAAGTGACTCCGTGGCATGCCCGCTCTCTGGAAGAACGGAACCTGCTCAACCCCGGGTTCTGCGCGACGCTGCTGTGGCACGCGGCGCAAGGGTATGCCGCCGAACGCAGCACGCCGATGGCCATCGAGCTGTCGTTCATCGTACTGCCGTTCGTGCTTCACCGCGAGACGAGGGAGAGCCTGCCTCGCAACATTACGACCTCGCTTCCGATCTGGCTCGCCGAGCACCCGATCGCGCGAACGCGCCTGGGGGAGAGGGCGGCAACGCTGCGGTCCTTCACGAGGGAGGCACTGGTCTTCGGGGGATCGCACGGGCTGCTCTCGCTGGGGCAGGACGGCCTTCGCGCGAATGCGAGCATGAAGAAGCGCGTCAACGCTGGGCTCAAGCCGACCAGCGATGAAGTACGCGAATGCGCCAAGCGCGCCGAGTTTCTTGGGAGATGGTTCGAGAAGGCTGGCGGAACCGAGACCGTGATGGCGCTGCTGGGAGTGCGCCCATGAGCGTGCAGATCCTCGACATCGTTCTCTACAGCCACGACGGTCGCAAGCGCGTGCTTCCGCTGAAGGCCGGCAAGGTTAACATCATCACGGGCGCGTCGCAGACGGGGAAGTCTGCGCTGAGTGATATCATCGACTACTGCTTCGGCAGCGATGAGTGCCACGTCGCTCACGGCCCGCTTCGCCTTTGCGTGGCGTGGTACGGGCTCCGACTTCAGCTCGCATTGGGGCAGGCCTTCATCGCGCGGCGTTGCCCGCCTCCGAAGAGTCGGACGACGAGGACTTCTTCATCGCGACCGGACGCACCGTGAAGTTGCCCGACGCAAAGGATCTGCGGCAGACGACCAACCTGAAGGGCGCGCGAACGACGCTGACGTCGTGGGTTGGCATTCGCGACAACCTCCACGAGCCGCCTGCAGGACGGAAGCGGCCGGCGCTCTCCGCGACCATTCGTCACGCGTTGGCGCTGTGCCTCCAGCAGCAGGACGAGATCACGAGCAAGAAGCATCTGTTCCACGGGACGAACGACCACTGGGCAGCTCTCGCACTGAAGGACACGCTTCCGTACCTCCTCGGCGCGGTCGATGACGACCACGTGCGGAAGCAGGGCGAGCTTCGGCGGCTCCGCGAGCAGCTCCGTGCCGCCGAACGTCGGCTCGCGGAGATCGCCGCCCTGCGGGGCGACGGCACGACCAAGGCAGATGCGCTACTTGCGCAGGCCCGCGACGCTGGCCTCTCGAGCGCGGTGACCTCGACGTGGGAGGACGCGGTCTCCGCGCTGCGAGAGGTGACCAAGACGCCCCTCGCGAGCGTCGACGTGAAACTGCCCGACGGGTCGGAGTTCTCTCGGCTCTCAACGGAGCGCGCGGAGTTGCTGCAGACCCAGCGCAGCATCCGTGCAGATATTGATGCGGCGCGCGCCTTCTCCAAAGACGAGAAGGGCTTCTCCCGCGAAGCGAAGGAGCAGAAGGCGCGGCTGACGACGATCGGCATCTTCGAGGGGACCGCGCCGGGACAGGCCTGCCCACTCTGCGCGCAGGAGTTCCCGAAGGAACATGCACCGCCGGAGGTCGCAGCGCTGCAGGCGGCGCTGACAGATGTGGCGAGCCGCATGGAGTCGGTCGCACGCGTCGAGCCTCACATCGAGAACGCCATCAGCGAGCTTGAAGGTCGCCTTCAGCAAGTGCAGCAGTCGCTCACGCGGAACCGCGCACAGATGGAAGCGGTGCGCACGGCCAACGCTGCGCTGTCCGAGGCGCACGGAGATGCTGCACGCAAGGCGCACGTCCTCGGTCGGATCAGCCTGTACCTCGAAAGCATGCCCGACGTGCCCGACACGAAGGATCTCGAGAGCCAGGCCGAGTCGCTCCGCGCCCAGTGCAAGCGGCTGGAGGAGGAGCTGAGCGACGAACGCGTCCAGGAGCAGCTCGCGTCGATCGAATCGCGGCTCTCGGAGAAGCTGACCAAGTGGGCCAGGGCGTTGGGGCTGGAGCACTCGGCGTCGCCGATGCGGCTCGACCTCAAGAAGCTGACGCTGGTGGCGGACACGCTCGACGGCGCGGTGCCGATGAGCCGCATCGGGAGCGGCGAGAACGGAGTCGGATTTCACCTCATTGCGCACCTGGCCCTTCATCAATGGTTCGTGCAGCGGTCGCGACCGGTCCCGCACTTCATCTTCTTCGACCAGCCGTCGCAGGTTTACTTCCCGGCCGACAAGGACGTCGACGGCTCGATGGGCCTCGTGCCCGATGATGACCGGCACCGCGTGCTGCAGATGTTCCGACTCATCTTCGACGCGGTCGAGGCGGTAGCGCCGGGCCTTCAGGTGATCCTGATCGAGCATGCCGATCTGAACGAGGAATGGTATCGCGATGCCATCGTGGAGCGGTGGCGTGGGGGCAAGAAGCTCGTGCCCGAGGACTGGAAGCGCGCAGACGAGTGAGTGACGCAGCCGTCCTCCTCCCTGATCCAGCGCCATGCAGCAGGCACGCCGCCGCGGGCCCGCGCTTCGCCTCGTTCGGGCGCTTGCCAGTTCAACGTGAGCGGCTCCGTCCCGCCCGAAGACCCCTCCGCTGTTACCGCTCTCGGCTTCTCTCTCCCCGGAGGACAGAACAGAGAGCGCGAACGCCCTCGTGGCATGCTCCTTCACACCCGCCGCGCTCTCTGCGCGAGCGTTGTCCACGCGCGCATCGTGCTCGCCGAACACCGAAGGTCGCGGAAACGTAGGGGAGAAAAGGCAACGGCCCCGGAGATCACTCTCCGAGGCCGCTGTTATAAGGTCTGGGCCGCGCTCTCGCGACCCCGCATGAATGGCTCCAGCTGCTGGACTCGAACCAGCGACCCGGCGGTTAACAGCCGCCTGCTCTACCAACTGAGCTAAGCTGGAATGCGTCGGAGACGGGCGCGAGAATAGTCCGCCGGCTCTTCCCGTCAAGCGAATCCGCACGCCGCTTCACTTTGGTGACACGTGCGTGGGCTCGCCCGCTCCCTCCGCCTTCCCGCGTTCCCCTCCCCTACGCGCGCTTCCCCTCGTCCCCTCGCCCGTTCCCGCGAGATTGCCCGCCCGGCGTGCTTCTGCGACAACCCCCGCCGTGCAGCGCGACGCCGAGCCCCTCCCGCCGCCGCCCGGAGCCCCCGACCCGTCGCAGGCCCCCCCGGCCCCCGCCGCCCCCTCCCCGGCCCCGGCCGCCGCCCCCTCTCCCTCTCCGGCCTCCCCCTCCGCCGCCCGCTCCGCCGGCCGCGGCGGCCTGGCCATCGCCGGCGCGAAGGTCTCCTTCATCGTCTTCGGCTTCGTCCAGCAGCTCCTCCTCCCCCGCCTGCTCGGCACCGACGGCTACGGCGCCGTCTCCGTCGTCCTCGCCGGCGTCAGCGTCGTCAACAACGTCATCGTCGCGACGGGCATCCAGGGCGTCTCCCGCGCCGTCTCCAGCGTCGCCGAGGCCGACGTCGCCGCCGCCTTCCGCCGCACGCTCGCCCTGCACGCCCTCCTCGCCATCCTCGTCTCCGCCGGCTTCGCCCTCCTCGCCGGCGCCATCGCCGACTTCTCCGAGGCCCCGCACGTCACCGGCCCGCTGCGGCTCGTCGCCGCGGTCGTCCTGCTCTACGGCCTCTACGCCCCGCTCGTCGGCGCCCTCAACGGCCAGCGGCGTTTCCTCGCCCAGGCCGGCTTCGACATCACCTACGGCGCGCTCCGCACCGCGAGCATCGCCGCCGGCGCCATCCTCTTCCTCCGCGCCGGCCAGAGCGGCGTCCTCGGCGCGATCGCCGGCTTCGTCGCCGCGGCCGCCATCATCCTCCCCCTCGCGGCCTTCAAGACCGGCCTCGGCCGCCCCGGCAGCGCCGGCCCCTCGATCCGCGCCCACGTCGCCTTCCTCCTGCCGCTCGCCGTCTCGCAGACCTTCCTGAACCTCCTGCTCCAGACCGACTTCTTCCTCCTGCGCCGCTTCCTCGGCCAGGCCACGAGCGGCCTCGCGCTCGGCGCCAGGGCCGCCGACGACCTCATCGGCGTCTACCGCGGCGCGCAGCTCTTCGCCTTCCTCCCCTACCAGCTGCTCCTCTCGGTCACCTTCATCCTCTTCCCCATGCTCGCCCGGGCCCACGCCGAGGGCGATCGCGCCGCGGTCCGCCGCTACACCATGACCGGCGTCCGCCTCTCGTTCCTGCTCACCGGCCTGCTCTGCGCCCCCATCTCCGGCCTCGCCCCGCACGTCCTCCGCTTCGCCTTCCCCTTCGAGATCTGGAGCCGCGGCGGCGGCGCGCTCCGCATCCTCTCCCTCGGCATGGGCGCGTTCGCCGTGCTCGGCGTCGCCTCGGCCGCGCTCACCAGCCTGCACCGGGAGCGCGTCGCGGCCGCCCTCACCGCCGCCACCGTCCTCCTCGTCGCGATCGGCTGCTCCGTCGCCGTCCCGCGCGCCCCCTTCGGCCCCGACATGCTGGTGAGCTCCGCCGTGGCCACCTCGCTCGCGCTCGCCACGGCCGCGGTCGTCGGCGGCGCCCTGCTCCACCGCGCCGCCGGCGGCTTCGTCCCCGCCCTCACGGCGCTCCGCGTCGGCGCCGCGCTGCTCGCCGCGATGGCCCTCGGCACACAGCTGCCGTGGCTCGGCAAGATCGCCGTGCTCGGCGAGGCGCTCCTCGTCGCCCTCGTGTACCTCGCCCTGCTCGTCGTCACGCGCGAGGTCGGCCGCGACGACCTCGCCTCGCTCAAGCAGGCGTTCGGGCGCGGCGCGCGGCGGGCCTAGGCACCACGCGGCCTCATCCGCACCTCGCCGCATCACAAACCCTCTCACCTCTCACAGCCACCGCCCACCGCGCGTCCGTCCCGGCGCGCCCACCGCCGCGCCCGCCTGCCGCCGCCTCGACGCCCTCTTGACCGTCAGCCGGCGATCTCGCATACGGCCTCTCCTCCAGCCCGGCCAGCGCCGCGCCCGCTCGAAGGCCGAGCGGCGCCCCGCGGCGCGCCGGCACGCACAGGCAGGCGAAGACGTGGCCCCTCAATTCATCTTCACGATGCAGGATGTCCGGAAGGTGCACCCCCCGAACAAGGAGGTGCTGAAGGGCCTGTGGCTCTCCTTCTACCCGGGCGCGAAGATCGGCGTGCTCGGCTCGAACGGCGCCGGCAAGAGCACCCTGCTCCGCATCATGGCGGGCGTCGACAAGGAGTACCTCGGCGAGGCCAAGCCCGCCGACGGCATCCGCATCGGCTACCTCGCCCAGGAGCCGCAGCTCGAGGCGGGCAAGACCGTGCAGGAGCACGTCGAGATGGCCGTGCACGAGGTCCGCTCCCTCGTCCAGCGCTTCGAGGAGATCGGCACGAAGCTCGGCGAGTCGCCCCCCGACATGGAGGCGCTCCTCGAGGAGTACTCGGCCCTCCAGGACAAGATCGAGGCCGCGAACGGCTGGGAGATCGACCGCGTCGTCGAGCGCGCCATGGACGCGCTCCGGCTCCCGCCCCCCGACGCCGACGTCACCAAGCTCTCCGGCGGCGAGCGCCGCCGCGTCGCCCTCTGCCGCCTCCTGCTCGAGAAGCCCGACATCCTGCTGCTCGACGAGCCGACCAACCACCTCGACGCCGAGAGCGTCGCCTGGCTCGAGCGCTTCCTCCACGAGTACCCGGGCACCGTCGTCGCCGTCACCCACGACCGGTACTTCCTCGACAACGTCGCCGGCTGGATCCTCGAGCTCGACCGCGGCGCCGGCATCCCGTACGAGGGCAACTACACCGGCTGGCTCGAGCAGAAGAAGAAGCGCCTCGATCTCGAGCAGAAGCAGGAGAGCGCGCGCAAGCGCACCCTCGAGCGCGAGCTCGAGTGGGTGCGTCTGGCCCCGCGCGCGCGCCAGGCCAAGAGCAAGGCCCGCCTCGCCGCCTACGAGTCGCTGCTCGCCGAGGACAAGTCGAAGAAGGTCGAGGAGAACGAGATCCACATCCCGGCCGGCAAGCGGCTCGGCAACGTCGTCGTCGAGGCCGATCACCTCCGCAAGGGCTTCGGCGACCGCATCCTCATCGACGACCTCACCTTCTCGCTCCCGCGCGGCGGCATCGTCGGCGTCATCGGCCCGAACGGCGCCGGCAAGACCACGCTCTTCCGCATGATCATGGGCCTGGAGCAGCCCGACGCCGGCGCGCTCCGCATCGGCGAGACCGTGGAGCTCGCGTACGTCGACCAGTCGCGCGACGCGCTCAACCCGAACAACAACGTCTGGCAGGAGATCTCCGGCGGCGAGGATCGCCTGCTCGTCGGCAAGCGCGAGGTGAACTCGCGGGCCTACGTCGCGAGCTTCAACTTCGCCGGCAGCGACCAGCAGAAGAAGGTCCGCGACCTGTCCGGCGGCGAGCGCAACCGCCTCCACCTCGCCAAGCTGCTCCGCCGCGGCGGCAACGTCCTCCTGCTCGACGAGCCCACGAACGACCTCGACGTCGACACGCTCCGCTCGCTCGAGGAGGCGCTGCTCAACTTCGCCGGCTGCGCCGTGGTGATCAGCCACGACCGGTGGTTCCTCGACCGCATCGCGACGCACATCCTCGCCTTCGAGGGCGACAGCAAGGCCGTCTGGTTCGAGGGCAACTACGCCGACTACGAGGCCGACCTGAAGCGCCGCCTCGGCGCGGACGCCGCCGAGCCCCACCGGATCCGCTACCGCAAGCTCACCGCGAGCTGACCCGACCCAACCCCGGTTCGATCGGACCGCTCGCTCGGACCCAACCACGGTCGATCGAACCGCACCTGCTCACCGCCATTTCAGTAATTCACCTCACACTTTAGTGCTGCGCCGTACCGTCACGGAGCACGTTTCCGGTCTGGTGCGACGCGGATCCGCGCAGTAGCTCTTCTCTTCTCATGCTCCGGAGCTCCCATGGCGCGCTGCTCGCGACGGCGGTCGCGCTCGCCACGTCCCTCGCCGGCTGCCGGCCCGCCGAGCAGACCGGCTGGCCCGCGCCGGTCGCCTCGGCGGACGGCACCGGCGGCGCCGGCGGCACCAGCGGCACCAGCGGCACCACCGACGCAGGCGCGGGCGGCTTGGCCGGCCACGGCCAGGGCGCGGCCGGATCCGGCGGCGGCGAGTTGCCCCCGCCGCCCCCGCCGGCGGCCGAGCCGCTCGCGGTGCTCAACTGGAACACCAAGGACTTCTTCAACGACCAGGACGACACCGCCGGCGACGACGAGACGGTGCTCAGCCCCTCGCGTTACCGCGACAAACGCGAGGCCGTCGCGGCGGTGCTCGCCCAGCTCGACCCCGACATCGCCGTGCTCCAGGAGGTCGAGCACCTCGGCGTGCTCGAGGACCTGAACCGCATCGAGCTCGGCGGCGCCTACCCGCACGCCGCGCTCGTCGAGGCGTACGACCCGCGCGGCATCGACGTCGGCGCGCTCTCGAAGATCCCCTTCGACAGGATCGTCTCGCACCGGGACGACCGTTTCCCCCTGCGCGGCACGAACACGCCTGTCTATACGTTCACCCGCGACTGCCTCGAGCTCCACCTCACCCGCGGCGGCCGCAAGGTCATCCTCCTCGGCGTGCACTACAAGGCGAAGGCGTCCCCCGACGATCCCGACCGGCGCCTCGCCGAGGCGCAGCGCACCCGGGCCATCGCCGACGCGCTCGCCGCCGAGCACCCGACCGCCGCGATCACCGTCCTCGGCGACTTCAACGATCTCCCCGGCTCGCCCCCCTTCCAGGCCGTCGCCGGTGCCGGCCAGGCCACCTTCGAGGACGTCGCCGCCGCCGTCCCGCCCGCGGATCGGTGGACGTACGACTTCCGCGGACAGCTGGAGCTCATCGATCACCAGATGGTGAACCCCCTGCTCCGCGGCATGCTCGACCCGGGCTCGGTCCAGATTCCACACGGGCCGCAGATCGACGACGCCAGCGATCACGCCCCTGTTTTTTCCGTGTACAGGATTACCCCTCCCACGTAAGCGCGCGTCCGCGCTTCAGCTAAGCTTCGCCCCGATGCCCGGCACGAGGAGAAAAGGAGCTCCGCCGAGCGCCCGCAGGGACTGGGGGCGCGCCTTCGTGCGCACGCTCTGCCTCGTGTTCGCCGTGATCGGGGCGATCCCGCTCGCGGTCGGCCTCCTCGTGCGCACCGCGCTGGTGCGGGACTGGGCCGCGCGCGAGACGGCCGCCTTGCTGGAGCGCGAGCTCGGCATCACCGCGCGCTACGAGGTGCGCGTCCAGGCCTGGCCGCTCATGGTCGGCCTGAACCGCCTCGTCGTCGACTCCTCGGACGGCGGCGCGCCGTTCCTCGAGCTCGAGCGCGTCGCGATCCGCCCGCGCCTGTTCTCGCTGCTCGCGGGGCACATCGACGCCGGCGACGTCGAGATCATCGGCCCCCGCGTCCGCGCCGTGGTCAAGGACGGGGAGCTCCGGAACCTCAAGCTCCCCACCACCGAGAAGAGCAGCAGCGACAAACCCGCCCTCGACCGCGCGCCGCTCTCCTCGATCGCCATCACCGACGCGCGGCTCGACCTCACGATCGACAACCTCCGCGTCGAGGCCCGCGAGGTCGACGTCGACGTCTCCGCCGAGCCGTCCGACGCGTTCGAGATCGCGATGCGCTCCGGCTTCATCTCGGTCGTCCACACCCACCCCGTGCCCGGCCGCGCGGGCGAGGAGGACAGCGTCGACGAGGACGTCGTCTGCCGCTTCGACACCCGCGTCCGCCTCGAGCCCGACCGCGCGCTCGTCCGCCGCCTCATCCTCGAGGGCGCCGCCGACTTCGACCCGGATCCCGGCACCGCCGCGCCCTGCGCGCTCCCCGAGGGCGACTGGCGCCGCGTCGAGCTCGAGCTCGGCGCCCTCAACGCCGTCGGCCTCGGCGGCATGCCCCACCGGCTCAGCGGCCGCGTGCGGGCGCGCCTCCCCGTCCCGATCGTGCACCGCTTCGTCGACCTGCCGCCCGCGTCCGGCGCCGTCTCGCTCGACGTCGAGGCCGACTACGACGCGGCGTCCGCGCCGCTCGGCCTCGCGCTCCCCCGCGCCCAGGGCACCCTCGTGATCGATCAGCCCGGCATCGACGGCAGGGTCTTCGTGACGCGGCTCTCGGGGGAGATCTCGACGACCCCCGACGCCGTGCGCCTCGCCAACGCCGACGTCGCCTGGGCCGACGGCAAGCTGAAGATCTCCTCGGCCGAGCTCAAGCCGTTCGAGAAGGGCCTGCCGCTCCAGGCGGGGCCGATCGACGTGCTCGGCGTCGAGCTGCCCGGCCTGCTCCGCGACCTCGGCGTGCACCCCCGCGCGCACGTCGCGTGGACGCTGCGCGAGGGCCGGTTCGACCGCTTCGGCGGCACCCTCTCCCCGCTCGCCCTCGAGGGCCCGGTCACGATCCACACCCGCGGCTTCGAGATCTTCGATCGCCCGACCGACGACCCCGCCCGCGCCCGCATGATGGGCGTCCGGGAGGCGCGGGTGCAGGGCACCTTCCAGGTGCGGCCGAGCGCCGTCGTGCTCGCGGGCTTCTCGGTCGACACGCCGAGCTCGCACCTCAGCACCACCGTCTCGCTCGGCTTCAACGACCAGCTCGGCGTCGACGTCGCCCCGGGCTCGCGGGTGGACCTCGCCGAGATCTCGCCGCTCACCACGCTCGAGCTCGCCGGCGTCGCCACGCTCAAGGCCTCGATGCGCGGCTCCTACGCGCACCCCAAGCTCACCGGCGAGGTCGGCATCGAGAAGTTCGTGTTCGCGGGCTTCCCCGTCGGTGACCTCGAGCCCTCCGCGGTCGCGTTCGAGCCGCTCGCCCTCACGCTCGAGAACGGCCGGGTCCGGCACGGCGCGAGCCGCGTCCGGCTCCCCGCGCTCAAGGTCGACTTCGACCCCTCGAACAGCCTGGCCCGGGGCGACCTCGACACCTCGAAGGGCATCGTCGTCGACGCGTCCGTCGACACGCGCGAGGCGCCGCACGTCGCGCTCCGCGACCTGCTCGAGGTGCTCCGCCTCGACAAGGACCCGCGGTTCGCCGACTACAAGGCCGTCGCGAGCGGGACGGCGCGCGTCCACTTCGCGGTCGGCGGCCCCGAGGACCGCTGCGGCGGCGGCTACCTCGCCGTGCGCGCGGGGATGCGGCTCAGCGGCGTCGAGCTCCTCGAGGAGCGGTTCGACGAGGGCGAGGTCGACGTCGAGCTGATCTGGGACGACCAGGCCGCCGGCGCCGACGGCATGCGGCTCGACGTCCGCTCCGCGTCGCTGCGCAAGGGCACGGGCTCCGCGCTCGCGACCCTGTCCGTGCAGCACGGCGGCGTCCTGAAGGGCAGCGTCATCGCGAGCGGCATCCCGCTCCGGCGCATCGACGCCCTCGGGCCGGCGGCCTCGCTGCTCGACGACGGCGCCGTGTCGGTCGTCGCCAACCTGGGCGGCACGGTGTCGCGGCTCGCCGGGATCGCGGACGTCCACGTCTCGCGCGTCCGCATCCACCACGCGAGCCTCCCGCCCTCGCGCGTCGAGCTCGCGATCGTGCCCTCGGACAGGCCGCCCCGGGTCCTCGGCAGGACGACGTGCGGCAACCCCATCGGCGCGCCGTTCGACCTGGCCGAGCACGAGCGCGACCTCCCCGACGGGTACTTCGTGACGAACGGCTCGCTCTTCGGCGGGCAGGTCGCGCTGGAGGGCCTCCGCGTCACGAAGCAGCGGCGCAAGATCGCCGACGGCAAGGTGCGCCTCGACGCGCTCGACCTCGGCACGCTCGCGAACCTGATCCCCGGCGTCGCGTTCGCCGCCGCCCCGCCGAAGGGCACGCTGACCGCCTCGCTCGACGTCGAGCGCCTCCCGGTCTCCGACCCCAGGCAGGCCGCGGTCACGCTCGCCATCGGCAAGCTCGAGCTCGAGCGGCAGGGCCAGCGGGTGAGCCTCCAGCGCCCGACCGGGCCGATCCGGCTCGCCGGCAACACGCTGAGCGTCCCGGAGCTCCACCTCGAGGCGCGCACCGCCGCGGGCCTCTCCGCCGACTTCTTCGCGTCCGGCGAGGTCCGGAAGGTGCTCACCGCGCCCGACCTCGACGTCGCCATCCGGGTCGACGAGACGGAGCTGTCGAAGCTCAGCGCCGACATCCCGCAGATCCGGCACGCGGACGGCAAGGTGAGGGCCCAGGTCCAGGTGAACGGGCCGCTCACGGCGCTGCGCTACGCCGGCTCGGCCGAGATCAAGCAGGGGGAGCTCGACGTCGCGGGCCTCCCGTTCTCGCTCGACGACATCGACGTGGACATCGCGATCGGCGGCGACCAGGTGCGCGCGCAGGCGTCCGCGCGGGTCGGCTCGGGCACGGTGAAGGTCCAGGGGAACCTGCCGGTGCGCGGCCTCTCGCTCGGCACGGCGACGGCCACGATCACCGCGAACAACATCAAGCTGCCCGTCGC
Source organism: Sorangium cellulosum (assembly GCF_002950945.1). Classification (GTDB taxonomy): domain Bacteria; phylum Myxococcota_A; class Polyangia; order Polyangiales; family Polyangiaceae; genus Sorangium; species Sorangium cellulosum_E. The sequence continues at coordinate 2,052,811 of NZ_CP012673.1, read as the reverse complement.
CGAGGGGGTGAACATCACCGCGAACGCGAACCTCCAGGCGACCTTCCGGCCCGGCGTCGGCGACGACGACGCGGGCGAGCAGAACCTGCCGAGCGTGGAGGGCAAGGTCACGCTGACCTCGTTCAGCTACACGCGCCCGATCTTCATGAGCGTCGACCTCGGCGACCTGACGGGCCGCCAGCGGACGACGGTGGAGACGTACGACCCCGCGGCCGAGGTGGTCCGGTTCAACGTCACCGTCGTCTCGCCGAACCCGCTCCGTTTCTCCAACGACCTCGCGGACATGCGGCTCGAGATCCCGACCTCCGGGATCACGCTCTCCGGCACGAACCAGCGCTTCGGCGCGCGCGGCATGCTCAGGCTCCTGCCCGACTCCAAGCTCCGGCTGCGGAGCACCGAGTTCGACGTCCGGGAGGGCTTCGTCCGCTTCGACGACCCGTTCCGCATCGCGCCCAAGGTCGACGTGCACGCCGAGACCGAGTACCGCCGCACCACGTCGATCAGCAGCGCGCAGGACGCGTCCTCCGGCGCCGACGCCGCGGCGGCGTCCGTGAGCGCCACCGCGAGCGCGGCCGCGGCGGCGGCCGGCGGGCAGTGGCGCATCAAGCTGCACGCCCAGGGCGACGCCGACAACCTCCGGCTCAACCTGACGAGCGACCCGCCGCTCAGCCAGGAGGACATCGTCCTCCTGCTCACGCTCGGCGTGACGCGCGCCGAGCTCAACCAGGGCGTCATGTCGTCGCTCGGCGAGACGATGGGCCTCGAGGCGCTCTCGTCGCTGACGGGCGCCGACAAGGCGGTGAAGACGATCGTCCCCATCATCGACGAGTTCCGCTTCGGCACCGGCTACTCCTCGAAGAACGGCGCCCCGGAGCCGACGGTGACCGTGGGCAAGCGCATCACCGACGCGGTCCGCGCCAACGTGACGACGGGGCTCTCCCAGGGCGGCCAGGTGCGCGCGGGCGTCGAGGTGAAGCTCAGCGACCGCATGAGCGTGCAGGGCTCGTACGACAACGCGAACGACGCCGCGAGCTCGCCGCTCGGCAACGTGGGCGCCGACCTCCGGTGGCGGCTCGAGTTCGAGTAGCGCGCGCTGCGCGCGAGCCTCAGGTGGCGGCGGCGAGGGCGGTGAGGGCCGCGTCGAGCGCGCCGTACCGGTCGTCGCGGCCGGCGACCCACTGCTTGTGGCCCATGAGCTCGAAGATGCGCCGGTGCTTCGGGTTCTTCCAGGTCATGCCGAGCAGCACGCGCTGGAACGCCTCGGCCTTCGCCTCGGGCAGCGCCGGCAGCGCGTCGAACATCGCGAAGTCGTAGGCCGGCGTGGTCCAGAGGACGTCGACGCGGCGCAGGTCGATGTGGCCGTTCGCCTGCTCGGCGAGCCACACCGCGTCCCCGACGGCCGCGGCCTGCGCCTTGCCGTCGTGCAGCGCCGCCAGCGCCTGGACCTCGCTCGCCGGGGTGTCCCCGTGTTTGCCCAGGTCCACCTCGAAGGGCAAGAGCTGGATCTTCTCCACGGCCACCCCGGCCTGCCGGAGGAAGTGCAGCGGCAGGACCCGCGCGTGCGCCGAGTCGGCGCTCCCCACCGCGAGCACCTTGCCCTCGAGGTCGCTCAGCGCCCCGACCCCGGCGTCGCGGCGGACCAGGAGCTTGCTGTGGAAGTCGCGATCGATCTCGCGCATCGCGAGCGAGCGGGAGCGGCCCTCGGTCTGCCGCTTGACCCGCACGTGCGCCATGGCGCTGTCCCAGGCGACGTCGATGTGCCCGCGGATCAGCGCGTCGACCTGGCGCTCGTAGGTGGAGAACAGCGCGAAATCAATCAGGATTCCATGCTCGCGGAAGTGCTCGCGCAGGCTCTCCCACAGCGTGACCACCTTGGTGTCGTGCGCCACGGCGCCGACCAGCATCGCCAGGTCTTTCATCCGGTGCCTCGCACGGGCGGCGACGCTAGCACGAGGTCCGCCCGCCGAGATCCCCGGCGCTCGCACATCGTCCCCCGATCGCGCGGCCGGCGGGCCCCGGCCGGACCCCGCGGCGGGCCGGCGCCCTCGCCGGGTCGCGCGGGCGCGCCGTCGCCGCCGTGCTCGCGCGAACCACGGCGGGCGGCCTCTTGCCCGATCGCCGCCGAACCGGGCTACGCTGCGCGCCTCGTGCACCCCGGCGCCGGTTCGTTTCGTTTTCATCCGCCGGCGCCCCGCGCCTGATGGCCCGCTTCCGCCACGCTCTCCTTCCCGTGCTGCTCGGCTTCTTGCCGCTCGGCGCCTCCGCCGTCGCCGCGCGCGCCGACGAGCCGCCTGCCGCGCAGGCGCCTGCAGCCCAGGCGCCCGCCCCCGCGGACCAGGCGGCCGCGGACCAGGCGCCTGCAGCCCAGACGCCCGCGGACCAGGCGCCTGCAGCGCAGCCGGCCGCGGGACAGGCGGCCGCGAACCAGGCGGCCGCGGGCCCCGCTGCGGACGACGTGGGGACCGAGGCCACCGACGTGCCGTCGCTCCGCGAGCCGATCGCCCTGGGAGCGCTCGTCGGCAAGCCCATCGTGCTCATCGACATCCGCGCCCTGGGCGACCGCTGGGCGGTCCCGCCGCAGGTCCTCAGCGTCGAGATCGGGGAGCCGCTCAGCCACGAGGCGGCGCGCCGCGCGATGCGCGAGGTGCTCGCCAGCGGCAACTTCGCCCGCGCGTCGGCCGAGGCGTACCTGCGGCCGGACGGCGTCGTGCTCCGGCTCCTCGTGGTCCCGCGCCGTCACATCGCGACCATCCAGATCTCCGGCGGCGCGCTCGATCGCCAGGACACCCTGGAGGCCGCCGGCATCTCGGAGGGCGGAGAGACCACCGCGGCGGAGCTCTCCGAGGTCGGCGCCCGCGTCCGCGCCTTCTACGCGCAGCACGGCTACCCCGCGGCGCAGGCCGCCGTGCACACGGTCGAGCTCGACGACCCGTCCGACATCGTCGTCGCCCTCGACATCACCGCCGGCCCTGCGCGCACCGTCTCCCAGCGCGTCTTCGTGGTGGACCCGCGCGCGGACCGGGAGCTCGGGTCGCTCAAGCAGCAGTACCGCCTCGACGTCGGCGCCCGCGTCGACGAGCCCGCGCTCGCCGACGCGGACCGCGAGATGGCCGACCTGCTCCGCCAGAACGGCTTCCACGACGCCACGGTCAGCCACCGCGTGCTCGCGGTCGGCCCGAACAACTACCTCTACGTCTACCTCGAGCCCGGCGCGCGCATCGTCCCGGCCTTCGACGGCAACCGCGCCTACGACGACGACGCCCTCGCCGCCGCGCTCGACCTCGGCGAGACGGGCGAGACCAGCCCGGGCGAGCTCACCGATCGCCTCCGCGCGTTCTACATCGCGCGCGGCTTCCTCGACGCCGAGATCACCCCCTCGCTGGGCGGCAAGCCGGAGGACCCGGTCCGGCACCTCACCTTCACGATCCGCGAGCACGCGCAGGTGCGCGTCACGAAGCGCGTGTTCCCGTGCCTCACCGGCGAGCTCAGCCCCGACGACCTCGGCCGCGAGATCGAGAGCTTCCTCGAGGAGGACCTCCCCGGCGCCGACGGCTTCTCGATCCCCGACCCGCGGATCGTCTCCGACCTCTTCGGTCCGACCCGCGGCGCCGGCGGCCGCGCCCAGACCGTCGAGCTCATCCCGGCGATGACGTACGCGCGGGAGCCCTACGAGCGCGCGCTCAAACACGTGCGCGACCTCTACTTCAGCAAGGGGTACCTCAACGCCGTGGTCGGCCCGGTCACGGTGATGCGCGCCACCTGCTCTCGCCGCTCTCCGCCGGGCCAGTGCATCCCCGAGCCGGTCGCCGAGCGCGTCACGGCGCAGTGCAACACCGACGCGCTGGGCCTCCCGATCCCGGAGCCGCCCGTCCCCGACGCGCTGACCTGCCGCCCGGACGCAGCGCGGCACCTCTCGTGCGCCTCCGAGGTGACGCTCCGCATCCCGGTCCATCCCGGCCCGCAGACCGTGCTCTACGACCTCGCCTTCGAGGGCAACAAGGGCTTCTGCGGCCAGCCCGGGCTGGGCGCGCGGGACGCCCGCTTCTGCGCCGAGGACCGGCCGTTCAGCGAGCGCTGGCTCGGCGCCATCGCCGATCTGAAGGTCGGAGAGCCCCTGTCCACGCTCGACCTCGACGCCGCGCGGCTGCGCGTCCTCGATGCGTACCGCGACCTCGGCTACGCGTTCGCCGAGGTCCGCACCGCGATCGAGCCGTCGCCCGACCGCACGCGCGCCCGCGCGCGGTTCATCATCTCGGAGCGCGATCGGGTGACCGTCACCGGCATCGTCGTGAAGGGGGCGCTCCGGACCGACGAGAGCCTGATCCTCCGCCGCGTGGCGCTCCGCGAGGGCGCCCCGTTCCGGCAGGCGCAGGCCCGCCTGAGCGAGGAGCGCATCGCGACGCTGGGCCCCTTCTCCAGCGTGTCGATCTCGCTGGAGGACCCGGAGGTCCCGCAGAAGAACAAGCGCGTCATCGTCACGGTGGTCGAGCAGCTGCCGCAGTACCTCAACCCGCAGATCGGGTTCTCGACCGGCGAGGGCGTGCGCTTCGCCTTCGAGTACGGGCACCGCAACATCGGCGGCCTCGCGATCGGCCTCACGATGCGCGTCCAGCTCAGCTACCTGTTCCCGTTCCTGATCCTGGACGAGACGGCGCGCCGGAACTACGAGGCGGAGGAGCTCCCCACGATCAAGCGCCTGGAGCGGCGCAACACCATCTCGGTCACGCTCCCGGACGTCGGGCTCGGCCCCCTCGTCAGCGTGTCGCTGGCGGGCGTCGACATGCGCGACAACCAGCGGGAGTTCGGGCTCGAGAGGGAGGCGCTCATCCCCGCGATCACGTACCGGCCGCTGCGCCCCCTGACGACGCAGCTCTCCGTGTCGACCGAGCTGAACGACGTCGAGTTCTTCATCGACGGCGACAAGCAGTCGGTCCTCGACGAGCTGCGCATCCCCGACGGGCGCACGATCGCGCTGGCGGAGCGGCTCGACGCGTCCTGGGACGCGCGCAACAACCCCTTCGCCGCGACCGATGGCTTTCTGGTCTCCGCCGGCGTCGAGCACGTCGACGCGTACCCGCTCGGCCGTGAGACCGAAGCGAACCAGCAAGGCGGCGACATGGGTACGGCCCCGCAGAGCAACGACGACCAGTCGTTCCGGGAGAGCCACTTCCTGCGGCTCACCGGCAGGGTGGCGGGCTACATCCCGCTCGCGGAGCGGTCGAGCCTCTCTCTCGCGCTGAGCCTGTCCGGGGGTTACATCCTGCCGCTCGACCCGGAGAGCGGGACTTACCCCGATCGCCTGTTCTTCCTCGGCGGCGTCGACTCGCTCCGCTCGCACCTCGCGGACTCGCTCGTTCCCCTGGACGCGTGCGACGTGGAGGACGAGGAGGAGTGCAACACGAGAGATCTCCCCAGCGGCGGGAAGTTCATGGTGAACCCGCGCGCCGAGCTGCGCATCCCGCTGAACGCTCTCTTCCAGCTCGGCCTCTTCCTCGACGCGGGCAATCTCTGGAACGACGCGAAGAAGGTCAACCCGCTCAAGCTCCGCTATGCGCTCGGCGCCGGCCTGCGGGTGAACACCCCGATCGGCCCGCTGGCGCTCGATTACGGCTTCAACCTGTTCCCGCGCGTCGGGGAGGACACCGGCGCCCTCCACTTCTCCGTCGGGCTCTTCTGATCGTCCGCGGGCTCAGCCCGCCGCCTGCCACTTGATCCGGGCGCGGAGGCGCGCGCCGCCGAGCGACCTCACGAGGCGGCTCGCCGGGCCAGAGCCCTCGCCCGCGAGCCGCGGCGCGGCGAAGCTCACGCTGTGCACCGCGTGCAGCCCGAGGTCGGGCAGCGCCACGCCGAAGCTCAGGTGGGCGAAGGCCGGCACGCCCGCCGGCCACCCCTCGCGCCCGTCGCCCAGCGCGGCCGCGTGCAGCGCGATCGACGCGCGGCCGGCGGTGACGTGGAGCGAGGCCGTCGCCGGCACGCCCCCGGCGCCGTCCGCCTCGCCGGAGCCGCCGGCGCCCGCGAGATCCGCCGCGGCCGCCCCGAGGGCCGCGGCGGTGAGCAGCGCTGTCGCGATCGTGGTCCGCCGCATGGGCATCTCCTCGGGGGCCATCCTGGAGAGCCAGGCCGCCCCGTGGAAGCGGCGTGCAGCGAGCCGGGCGGCGGATGCAGCGAGCACGTCCCGCCCCGCGGCGAGCCGTCCCCCGCTCAGCGCGCCGTCGCCGCCTTCATCTCCCGGACGAAGCCCGCCACCGAACGCGCGGCCCCCTCGGGATCGCCGAGGTGCGCCGCGACCCGCTGGACGACCGCGGACCCGCTGATGACGCCGAACGCCCCGGCGCCGAGGGCGTCGCGCACGTGCTCGGGCTTCGAGATCCCGAACCCCAGGACGGCCGGCGGCGCGCCGAAGCGGCGCAGCGTCTCGAAGATCACCCCGTGGCTGAGCCGCAGCTGCTCGTCGGCCCCGGTCACGCCCTTGCGCGCGACGCAGTAGGTGTACGCGGCGCACCGCTCCGCGAGCAGCTCCAGCGTCGACTCCGAGGCGTTGGGGGGCGCGATCAGGACCGGCGCCACGCCCGCGGCGCGCGCCGCCGCCACGTACGGATCCGACTCCCGCACGGGCACGTCGGCGACGAGCACGCTATCGACCCCGGCCGCCGCCACCCCGGCGTAGAACGCCTTCAGATCGCGGTGTTTCACCAGGTTCGCGTACGTCAGGATGCCGACCGGGACGTCCTTCACCTCCGCCCGGAACCGCGTCAGGAGCTCGATGCAGTCGGCCGGCCGGACGCCCGCCTCGAGCGCCCGCACGGCGGCCGCCTGGATCGTCGGGCCGTCGGCGATCGGGTCCGAGAACGGGATCCCGACCTCGAGCGCGTCCGCGCCGCCCTCCACGGCCGCGCGGAGCAGCCGCGCGCTCGTGGCGAGGTCGGGGTCCCCCAGCATCAGGAAGGGGATGAACGCCCCCTCGTTGCGCCGCTGCAGCCCCTCGAATACGCGGTCGTAGCGCGTCGTCACCGGCTCCCGATTCATGTCGTCCTCCCCGTGTCGAGCAGCTTCTGCGCCTGCTCCATGTCCTTGTCTCCGCGGCCGGACAGGTTCACGACGAGCACCGTCTCCCGCCCCGCCTTCGACGCCTCGGCCGCCATCTTCAGCGCGTGCGCGATGGCGTGCGCCGACTCGAACGCCGGGATGATGCCCTCGCTCCGCGCGAGCTGCTGGAACGCGGCGAGCGCCTCGTCGTCGGTCGCGGCCACGTACGTCGCCCGCCCCGACGTCATCAGGTGCGCGTGCTCCGGACCGACGCCGGGGTAGTCGAGCCCCGCCGAGACGGAGTGTGTCTCCGCGACCTGCCCGTGCTCGTCCTGCAGGATGTAGGTCTCCGACCCGTGCAGCACGCCCGGGCGGCCCTTGAGGAGCGTCGCACCGTGTTTGTCGGTCGAGAGCCCGTGGCCGGCGGGCTCGACGCCGACGAGCGCCACGTCCTTGTCCGGGATGAACTCCGAGAAGATGCCCATCGCGTTGCTGCCGCCGCCCACGCACGCGACCACCGCGTCGGGCAGGCGCCCCTCGGTCTCGAGGATCTGCGCCCGCGCCTCGCGGCCGATCACCCACTGGAAGTCGCGCACGATCGTGGGGAACGGGTGCGGCCCCGCGACCGTCCCGATCAGGTAGTGCGTGTCCTCGTAGCTCTCGGTCCAGTAGCGCAGCGCCTCGTTGAGGGCGTCCTTCAGCGTCTGCGAGCCCGAGGTCACCGGCACCACCTCGGCCCCCATGAGGCGCATGCGGAAGACGTTGAGCTTCTGCCGCTCGACGTCCTTCGCGCCCATGTAGACGCGCGTCGGGAGCCCGAGCAGGGCCCCGATCATCGCGGTCGCGACGCCGTGCTGGCCTGCACCGGTCTCCGCGATGAGCCGCCGCTTGCCCATGCGCCGCGCGAGCAGCCCCTGGCCGAGCGCCTGGTTCGTCTTGTGCGCACCGCCGTGGAGCAGGTCCTCGCGCTTGAGGTACACCTTGACCCGCGGGTCGCCGGTCAGGTTGCGGCACCGGGTGAGCGGCGTCGGGCGCCCCGCGTACGTCGTCAGCAGCGAGTTGAACTCCGCGGCGAACATCGGATCGCCGCGCGCGTCCAGGTACGCGCGCTCGAGCTGCTCGAGCGCGGGCACGAGGATCTCCGGGACATAGGCGCCTCCGAAGGCGCCAAAGCGGCCGCTTTGCTCCATGGTCATTGCCTCGATCGTCGGTGGTGCGTGGGTGCGTGCTTCGGGGATGCCGTCAGGGAGAGGGGCGGCCCGGGGAGGCCGCGGCCTCGGGGCCGTGGCGCGAGGGGCCGCGCGCGTTGTCGAACAGCTGCACGAGCAGGTCGGCGCATTTCTCGCCGGGGGCGCGCTCGACGCCCGAGCTCACGTCGAGCGCGAAGGCCCCCACCCGGCGCGCCGCGGCGACGTTGCCCGGGTTGAGCCCGCCCGCGAGCAGGCTGCGCGGCCGCGCCGGGTGGCCCTCGATCGCGCTCCACGCGAAGGTGCGGCCGGTGCCGCCCCGCGCCTCGGCCGTGCGCGTGTCGAAGACGAGCCGGTCGGCGCCCTGGTCGGCGTCGGCGCCCGCGCCGGCCGCGTCGGCGCCCGCGCCGGCCGCGTCGCCCGCGGGCGCCATCGGGACCGCCTTCCAGACCTCACAGCCCTCGGGGAGCTCGCGCCGCAGCGCCGCCACGAACGAGGCGTCCTCGTCGCCGTGCAGCTGCACGGCGCGCAGCCCGAGCGCGCGCGCCGTCTCGGCGACGAACTCCTTGGATTGATTCAGGAAAACGCCGGCGAAGGGCAGCCCCGCGGCCGTCGCGACGACGACCTCGGCCTGCTCGCGGGTCACCCGCCGCGGCGAGGCCTCGGCGAAGACCAGGCCGCCGAAGCGGGCCCCGAGCCGCTCCACCTCGCGCGAGTCGCCGGGCCGGGTCAGGCCGCAGACCTTCACCCGGCCGTTCACCAGGGCGCGCGCGGCGTCGGCGATGTCGGGGCTGCGCATGAGCGACGTGCCCACGAGGAACCCGTCGACCAGCGGCGCGAGCCGCTCCACGTGCGCGCGCGACTCGACGCCCGACTCCGCGATGACGATCCGGTCGGCCGGCACGCGCGGGGCGAGCCGCTCGGAGACGGCGAGGTCGACCTTGAGCGTCCGGAGGTCGCGGTTGTTGATGCCGAGCACCGGCGCCGGCAAGAGGAGCGCGCGCGCGAGCTCCGCCTCGTCGTGCACCTCGACGAGGCAGTCCATGCCGAGCGACTCGGCGGCGCGCAGGCAGGCGAGCGCGGTCCCGTCGTCGAGCACCGACATCATGAGCAGGATCGCGTCCGCCCCGTGCGCCCGCGCCTCGACCACCTGGTAGGGCGTCACGACGAAGTCCTTGCAGAGGATCGGCACGTCCACGACCGCGCGCACGGCGCGGAGGATCTCGAAGCTGCCCTGGAAGAAGGGCTCGTCGGTCAGCACGCTGACCGCGTCGGCGACCCCGTAGTACGCCGAGGCGACCACGCCCGGATCGAAGTCCGGCCGGATCAGCCCCTCGGACGGGGAGGCCTTCTTGCACTCCAGGACGAACCGCGCGCCCGGCGCGGAGAGCGCGCGCCGGAGGCTCCGCGACGTGGGCGCGGCGCTCGCCCGGAGCTCGGCGAGCGGGGTCCGCCGCTGCCGCTCCGCCACGTCCGCCCGCTTCCGCTCCACGATACGCGCGAGGACACTCCCCTGATCAGCCATGGCCCGCCTCCTTCCGCGCCTCTTTGCCAGCTTCCCGGCTCACCGCCACGAACCGCGAGAGCCGCTCGCCGGCGCGCCCGGTCCGGAGCGCGTCGAGGGCCATCGCCGTGCCCTCGCGCAGGCTCCCGGCGCGCCCGGCGATCCAGAGCAGCGCCCCCGCGTTGATCGCGACCGCGTCGCGGTGTGCGGGCTCGCCGCGCCCGTCGAGCAGGCCGCGCAGCCACGCCGCGTTCGCCGCCGGGCCGCCGCCCCGGAGCGCCTCGATCGGCGCCGGCGAGACGCCCGCGTCCGCGGGCTCGATCGTGAGCTCCTCGACGACCCCGTCGCGGAGCCGCGCCGCGCGTGTCGGCGCGTGCAGGGCGATCTCGTCGAGGCCGCCGCCGTGCACCACGAGCGCCGCCTGGCACCCGAGCATGCCCAGCGTGCGCGCCGCGGGGGCGACGAGCTCCGAGTCGTAGATGCCCATCACCTGGATCGGCGGCGCGCTCGGGTTCACGAGCGGGCCGAGCAGGTTCATGATCGTCCGCACCTTGAGCGCGCGGCGCACCGACATCGCGTGGCGCAGCCCGGAGTGGTACTGCGGCGCGAAGAGGAAGCAGAACCCGACCTCGTCGAGGGCCCGGCGCGAGACCTCGGCCGGCGCGTCGAGGCGGGCGCCGAGCGCCTCGAGCGCGTCGGCGGAGCCGCACTGGGAGGAGACCGAGCGGTTGCCGTGTTTGGCGACCGGGACGCCGGCCTCGGCCGTGACGAACGCGACGGCCGTCGACAGGTTGACCGTCCCCTGGCCGTCGCCGCCGGTGCCGCAGCAGTCGGCGTAGGCGTACGGGGGCCGCTCGAACGGCGCCGACGCCGCCCTGAGCGCGCGCGCGGCGCCCGCGATCTCGGCGGGCGTCTCGCCCTTCGCCTTGAGCGCGACGAGCAGCGCCGAGAGCTCGACCTCGGTCAGCGCCCCCGCGACCACGTCGCGGAACAGGGCCTCGGCCTGCTCCGCCGAGAGGTCCACGCGCGCGCAGAGCGCGTCGATCACTGCATGCATCATGGTTCGCTCCTCATCTTCACGGCCGTCCCTGGGAACACTGCCTCTCGCGACTCGAACTCCGGACTGCGGCGCCCTGCATAGCGGACAAAAACGAAAAGGCCCACCGTTGTTCGGCGGGCCTCCTTCTTCCTTCAGGTCGTCCTCCCCAAGGGAGGCTCGTTACCCGTTGTCGGGGCCCGCCTCGGTAGACCACCAGCGCCACCAGCGAAGCCCGGCCACGCGCACATCCCCCTGAGCCGCGGCGCGCGGCGCCGTCCCGAGGACGGACGCCTCGGAGCGGGAGCGAGCGCAGGACGCGGGGAGCGCACGGGGCATGGGTTCAACATACCTTGCTGCCGCGAGGTAGGTCAAGCGGGTTCCGCGCGCCCCTCGTCGGTTCTGCGGTTCTGTCACGGGCGCGGGCTGCTGCGGCGCGGCGCAGCGTGCTCTTGATTCATGTCCTCGCGTCTCCGCGTGCTGGCGTCGTCGCGTCGTCGCGTCGTCGCGTCGTCGCGTCAGATTCCCGCCTTTCGCGAGAAACGATGGGATCCGTCGAATCCCGTCAGGCGGCCCGGCTCGCGGCGGACGCCGGGACGGGGACTCCGTTCACCACGAGGTGGATGAACTGCAGCTTCGCCACGGCGACGCGCGGCAGCACGAACGGATAGAAATCATGCTGACCCATGCTGCGCGACATCTCATTGAGCACCGCCGTCAGCTCCACCCACGCGTTGAGAAAGCGGAGGAAGCTCTCGGCGGTCGGGTGGTCCGGCCACCACAGCGCGTCTGTCCCCCAGGCCTCGGCCTCGATCTCCACCTCGTCGGCGTCGATGCCGAAGCTGAGCGCGGTGTCCACGGTGTCCACCATGTGGAGGTAATGGGCCCAGGTCTCGGCCCAGTCTTCCCACGGGTGCATGCTGGCGTAGGCGCTGACGAAGCGCTGCGGCCAGTCGGCCGGGGGGCCCTGCTCGTAGTTGGCCTTCAGCGCGGCGGCGTAATCCTGCTGCTCGTCGCCGAACAGCTCCCGGAACGGCGCGAGCCAGCCGGAGTCGCGCACGAGCCGGTCCCAGTAGTAGTGGCCGACCTCGTGCCGGAAGTGCCCGAGCAGCGTGCGGTAAGGCTCGCGCATCGCCGCGCGGATGCGCTCGCGCGTGGGGTCGTCCGCCTCTTCGATGTTCAAGGTGATCACGCCGTCGGCGTGGCCGGTCATCACCCTGGGGCCGTCGGGCGGCGAGGCGAGGAAGTCGAAGCACAGGCCGCGCTCCGGGTCCTCGCCGACCTTGGACTTGACCGGCAGGTTCAGCGCCAGGAGCTGTGACACGAGCCGTCGCTTGGCCACCTCGACGCGGGCCCACAGCTGCCGATGCTCGGAATTGCCGACGTCTGGAATGGTTCGGTTGAGCCGGCACGCCGCGCAGAGCGCCGGCGCCTCCCCCGCCGTCACCGGGATGAGCCAGTTGCAGCCGGCCGCCGTGTCGAAGTTGCCGCAGCGCCGGTACAGCTGCCGTGGTCCCCCGGCGTCCTGGCAGAGCTGCCAGGTGCCTTCGTCCGGGCCGCGCTGGAGCGGCAGCACCTTGGCGTGTTCGGTCTCGTAGCCGAGCGGTGTATTGCAGGCCAGGCATTCGCTGTTGCGGAAGAACACCGGCCTGCCGCATTGGCAGCGGTAGGCGCGCGAGGCGGTGGGTTGCTTGCGCGGTTTCCAGAGGTTGCGCAGGCGCGTGCTCAGAGTCTCGAAGCGGGTGGGCATGGCGTGGGAGGCCCTCGAGGGGGCCCGTCTCCTTGCCGCGCCGTCCGCAAGCGATATGCCAGACCCAGCCGATGCGAGGTCCACCCGAGGGGCGCGACCCCGCGCGCGGGAAGCGAGCTCGAGGGCCGCGCCGGCCCGGCACGGCGGTCCGCGCGGATGTCGCGGAGTGTCTCACTGTGGCAAAAAGCCGTCCTTTCCTCTCCTCCGGTGGACCGCCGAAGGTGCGTACCGCGAGGCGCGCGGTACTATTCCGCTCCGGGCGCGGCCGCTGGCGGCGTTTGTGGTTCGCCTCTCTCCCCGCGCCCGGGCAAGGGCGCCCTTCCCTCCATGGCCGATCTGAATGATCCCGCCCGCCTCGCCGAGCTGCACCACGTCCTGCTGCGCGCCGACGCGGACCCCCTCCTCGACGCCTGCGTGGCGCGGGCGGCCGAGCTCGCCGGGGCGCCGATCGCGCTGGTGAGCCTGGTCATCCGGCACATCCAGCTGTTCCGCGCGCACCGCGGCCTGCCGCCCGAGCTGTGCGTGAGCTGCGCGACGTCGCGGAGCAACTCGTTCTGTCAGCTCGTGGTCCGCCACGAGGCGCCGCTCGTCGTCAACGACGCTCTGCACGACGCGCGTGTGCCCAAGGAGCTCGTCGAGCAGTATGGTATCCGCGCCTACGCGGGGGTGCCCCTCCGGGTGCGCGGGCACGTGGTCGGCTCGCTGTGTGTGCTCGACGGCGTCCCGCGCGATTTCGGCCCGCACGTCGAGGGCCTCGCGCAGCTCGCCGCCGAGGTCGTCGCGCGGATCGAGGCCCTCGAGGGCGGCGCGCCGCCGCCGCGCCGCGCCGCGGAGGAGCGCCTCGCCCGGCTCGAGCGGACCGCGCGCACGCTGGAGACCGCGCTGGGGGCCATCGCCTCGGTGCTCGCCGGGGCGCAGAGCGCGGCGGCGGCGCTGGCTGAGGCGCCCCCGGCCGCGCTGATCCTGGACGACCTGCACGCGGCGGTCGGCTGCTACCGCGACATGGTCGCGATCGTGGAGGAGCTGGCCGAGGACGCGGTGGCCCTCGCGCGCTCCTCCCCGGCCGGGGCGGCCGCGGAGATCGCCCTGGCGACGCGCTCCCTCGCGCGGGACATGGTCGAGGCGGCGCCGCTCGTCCGCCTCGCCGAGGGCGTGCTGCAAGGCACGCTCGACCAGGCCGCCGCCGCCAGGGCGGCGCTCGTGGTGCGGGACGCGTTCGCGGCGCACGAGACCGCTTCCGCGGCCGTGCGCCGGATCATCGCCGGCGTCGAGCGCGCGAGGGCAGAGGCGTCATGAAGGGCAGGGCGTACCAGCTCCTCCGCTCCTGCCTCGGCGAGAGGAACCCCCCGAACGCGCGCAGCGCCTTCATCTACGCGCGCGTCATCATGCGGGCGCGCGTCGTGCCCGAGGAGATCACGCCCGCGCTCGACGACCCCGAGATCGAGCGCCGGCTGGAGAACGCGCTGAGCGAGATCCTCCCCCGCGAGTAGAGCACGGGTAAGCGAGCGGCCCTCCCCAGCTGCTTCTGGTTCTCGGTCTACGGATCGGACACCCGTACGAAGGAACACCTGGAATGGACCCGTCCGACCCTGGCTGTGGGCGACCGTCTATCCATCCGGATCGATCGCGCGAGCGAACACGATGCGCCCACGCGACGCGCGCAGGGCAAAGCGCATGAGTGAGGCCGCTCCCGCGGACGCTACTCCTCGTCCGGGTCGTCCCCGAAGAGCACCCCGACAGACCACTCCACCGCGTCGAACGGCTCTGCCTTGACCCGCTCGCCCCGCTCCGCAGTGAGCACGTTCAGATACCCATCCGACATCCAGCGATGCACGGTGAGCAGCTCGTTCCTCGGATCGACGATCCAGTAGTGCGGCACCTGGCAACGCTGGTACGTGCGCAGCTTCTTCACGAGATCGCTCCGCGCGTTCGAGGGGCTCAGCACCTCGCACACCCAGTCGGGCCGCACGCAGATCGGCGTCTCCTCGGGAAGCTCGGGGAGGCGATCACGCCGCCACCCCACCACGTCCGGACGGTAGACCTCGTGCTCCTCGAACCGGACTTCGACCTCGGTGGCGAACCACCACCCCCCGGGCCAGCGACCTCCCGGGCGGCGGTTGTAGGGCCGGAACACGACCCCGGCGAGCGACGCCTGGGCGCCGCCGTGTTTCGGCGAAGGCATCGCCTTCGGGACGAGCTCGCCGTCGATGATCTCATGGAACCGCTGCGCCTCGGGGATGGCCAGCAGATCGTCCATGGTGGCGAGCTTGCGCGCGGGAAGCGACACGGCCTTCGCATCATGCCGCGGCTGCCAGAATCCTGCCAGCACGCCCTCGCCCTCCCCCCTCGAGCGTCGCACGGGCTCCACCGCCAACGACGACCACGAGCCCGGCGCGCTCCCCCGCCCACCCTTCCCCGTCCACCCTTCCCCGCCCGCCCTCGCCCGCGCGGCTCCCGCAGGATACTTTCCGGCCCCGCACGCCGATGGTAGGCCCCTCGTCCCCAAGGGCGCACGACCTCGCAGCAGGCACGACAGGCCCTCGCGAGGAGGCCGCGCGGCCCTCCTCCCTGCGTGCCCATGATCACCGCCGAACCAGGTCCCACGCCGCCGCCGAGCGCCGCCGGCTCTCATGACAGCGCCCCGCCGCCGCGCCGGCCGAGCGCGCCGCCCGCCCGCTCGAGCGCGCCGCCGGCGCGGTCCGTCCCGCCTCCCTCTGCCCCGCCGGCCCCGCGCCCGAGCGCCTGGACCACCCGCCTCGGCGAGGCCTGCGTGCTCGGCCTCGGCGTCGCGTCGCTCTCCGCCGTCCCCACCGCGCTGCGCACCGCCCGCGCCGGCGCGTCCTTCCTCGACGGGCTGCTCGTCGGCGCCGCCATCCTGCTGCCGCTCGTCACGCTCGCGCTCATCCTCGCGCGCGCCGCCGGCCGCGGCTTCCGCGGCATCGTCGGCGCGGGCGCCGAGCGGCTCGCCGTCCTCCGCGTCGCCCTCTGGATCGGCGTCGCCGTGCCCGTGCTCGCCGCCCTCGCCGCCCTCCTCAAGGCGACGACCCACCACCGCGGCCTCGCCGGCGCCACCTTCGGCGTCCTCGGCCTCGCCGGCGTCGCGGCCGCGGCGCTCTTCACCCAGCGGCTCGTCGCGCTCGGCGACCGCCTCGCCGCCCGCGGGGTGAAGCCGTGGATCCTCGCCGTCGCCGGCGCCGCCATCGGCGTGCTCCCCCTCGTCGCCGCCTTCGCCCCCCTCGCCGCCTTCGCGGGCAACACGACCGAGGACGCCGGCGCCGCCGTGCGCGCCGCCATCGTCGACGGCGCGATCGCGCTCGTGGCGACCGCGCTCGTCTCCAGCGTCGACCTCAGCGCCGCGGTCGGCCGCGTCGCGGGCCTCGCGGGCGTCCCGCTCGCGGCCCTGGTCCTCATGACCGCCACCGCCCGGGTCGAGTCCTTCCCCCCGCTGGCCAAGGCCGTGCGCGCCGGCGGCGGGCTCGCGGCCACGCTCCTCGGCGCGCTCGAGCGGTGGACCGACCGCGACGGCGACGGGATGGGCTCACACTTCGGCGGCTTCGATTGCGACGAGGGCGACCCCACGCGGTACCACGGCGCGCGGGACATCCCGGGCGACGGCCTCGATCAGGACTGCAGCAGCGCCATCCAGGGGGACGCCGTCCAGCCGGCGTGGGCGGCCGCGGGCCTGCCCGCCGGAGCGCCGCCCGCCGCGCCCGCCGCGCGGGCCAAGCGCGGCGCGGTGGTCGCGACGGCGCTGGCCGTGGGCAACACGCCCACGGCCGCCGCGCCCATGCCCGCCGCGCCCACGCCCACGCCCACGCCCATGCCCGCCGCGCCGGTGCCCGCCGCCCCCCCCACCACGGCCGCCGCGCCCGCCGCGCCCGCGCCGCAGCGCCCCGACATCCTCCTCGTCACGCTCGACACCGTCCGCGCCGACCACACCTCCGCCTACGGCTACGGCCGCGACACGACCCCTCGGCTCGCCGAGCTCGCCGCCCGCGGCGTGCTGTTCGAGCGCGCCTATGCCGTCTCGAGCGAGACCCAGCGGTCGATCTCGCCCCTCGTCACCGGCCGCCGCCTGAACCGCGCGGCGCGCGACCGCCGCGAGTGGCCGACGCTGCTGCCCGAGAACGACACCCTCGCGGAGCGCATGAAGCGCGCGGGCTACCTCACCGCCGCGGTCAGCTCGTTCACGTGGATCAGCCAGGAGCGCGGCTTCGATCAGGGGTTCGACCGCTTCGAGACCGTCTACGGCGAGGCCCACCCGGAGCGCGACGTCTCGGGGCACCTCGCGGTCAAGAAGGCCATCGAGATCCTCGACGGCTACGCCCAGCGCCCCCAGCCGGTCTTCCTCTGGCTCCACCTCTTCGACGCCCACGAGCGCTACCGCAGCCACCCCGGCATCCGCTTCGGCGCCGGCAGGACGGCCGCCTACGACGGCGAGATCGCCTTCGTCGACCGGCAGCTCGGCGCCCTGCTCGACGCCGTGGCGAGCAGCCCCCGGGCCGGCCGCGCCGCGATCCTCGTCCACGGCTCCCACGGCGAGGGGCTCGGCGAGCACGGCGCCGTGGGGCACGGCGTCGAGCTCTACGAGGAGGCGATCCACGTCCCGCTCGTCCTCGCCCTCCCCGGCGCCGCGCCCGGCCGCTACCCGCACCCGGTGAGCACGGCCGACATCGCGCCCACCGTCCTCGCCCTCGCCGGCGCCGAGGCAACGGACGTCGAGGGCGGCTCGCTCGCCGCGATCGCGACCGGCGAAGCGCGCGCGCCCCGCGGGCCGGTGTTCGCCCGCACGGCCCGCCGCGCGGCGGTCATCGACGGCCAGCTCAAGCTGATCGCGCTCAAGCGGAAGAAGCGGGATCGGCTCCTCCTGTTCGACCTCGACGCCGACCCCCGGGAGACCCGCGACCTCTCCGAGGCGCGCCCCGACGAGCTCCTGCGCCTCCGCGAAAAGTTGTCTGCGTTCGAGTCTCCCGCGCTGTAAAGTTAGCGGGAGCATGCACAAGTACGCCCATCCGACGCGGAAGCCCACGCCCCCCCGCGCGAGGGCGCTGCGCGTCGCCGCGGGCGTCGGCTTCGCGGTCGGCATCGCGTCGCTCGCGCTGCTCGTGGCGCGGCTCGCGGAGGCGCCCCGCGTGCCGCTCACGCTCGCCGCGGGCGCCATCACGGGGGCGCTGCCGCGGCGCCTCCGGTTCGAGTGGCGCCTCGTGCGCGATCGCCACTGGCAGATCGCGTCGTCCCCCGCCGAGACGCGGGAGGCGACCGACCAGATCGAGGGCAACCGCGGCGCCTGCGCGCGGGGCATGGTCGAGGTCTCCGGCCTCATGAAGCTCGATCCCACGCCGAAGGCCCAGGGCGACCTGCGCTCCATCGACGAGATGCAGCGGACGACCTGCAAGCACTGGATCAACCGGGACTACCCGGAGCGGTGCGCCGAGTTCGATCGCGACAGGTGGCTCGACATCTCGAAGGATCTCGACACGAAGCCGATGCATTTCTGCATCGATCGCTACGAGTACCCCAACCAGAAGGGCGTCTATCCGGTCATCCTCGTCTCGTACTACGAGGCGAACGAGCTCTGCGCCGAGGAGGGCAAGCGCCTCTGCGACGAGGCCGAGTGGACCTTCGCGTGCGAGGGCGAGGAGGCGCGCCCGTATCCCTACGGCTATGCCCGCGCCCCCGAGGCGTGTGTGGTCGACCAGCCGTGGCGCCCGTTCATCGAGACCGCGCTGCGCCCGCGGAGCGGCCCCGCGGCCATGGCCGAGATGGACCGGCTCTGGCAGGGCGTGCCCTCCGGCACGCAGCCGCGCTGCCGCAGCCCGTTCGGCGTCTACGACATGACCGGCAACGTCGACGAGTGGACCCGCTCGGTCCGCGAGGGCGAGCGCCCCTCCATCCTGAAGGGCGGCTACTGGGGCCCCGTGCGCACGCGCTGCCGCCCCTCGACCCGATCGCACGACGAGAACCACATGTTCTACCAGCAGGGCTTCCGCTGCTGCGCGGACCCCGGCGCCGGGCGCGACGCGCCGACGGACCGCGCCGTCTCGGGCGACCCGGCCTCCGCCCCGCTGCCGCGCGAGCTCCGCTGACGTCGCCCGCTGCGCGCGATCGCTCCCCGCCGCGGCGCCCCGCACCTCGTTCGCCGGCCGGGGCCGTACGGTCGACCGCGCTCGTCACAGCGCGTATCCTCTGCGCTGATGGACGACTCCCCCGCCGGACAGGGCGCCTTCCCCGGCCCCCGCGACGCGCGCGCCGGCTCGCGCCCCGTCGCCGCGTCGGCGCCGCCCGCCTCCGCCGCGGGCGCCGCCCCCGCCGCCCAGGCCGCAGCGCCGCCCGCCTCCGCCGCGGGCGCCGCGCCCGCCGCCCAGGCCGCAGCGCCGCGCGCGCGCCGGCTGGATCGGCTCACCGGGCTCCTGCTCCTCGCCGCCGCCGCCGTCGCGCTGTTCCCGGCGGCGCCGGTCCTGCTGCGCGCGCTCGGCCTGGACGGCGCGCCGGCGCCCATGCAGAGCGCCGGCAGGTTCGCGCGGCTGCTCGCGCCGCGCTCCCCGGACCCGCCGCGGCCGCGCTTCGACGAGCGCGGCGACGCCGAGCCGCTGCCGTCGCCGCGCGCGGAGGACCCGGCCCTCGACGAGGAGGCCGAGGCGCCGGGCGCGGCCGGGCGCTTTCAGCTGGGCATCGCCGAGCGCGGCATCACGCTGCTCGACGAGCCGCGGGCGGGCGGGTCCCGGGTCGGCGCGATCGCCGCGGGCGAGCTCGTGATGATCATGCGCGAGGCGGGCGGGTGGGCGCTCGTCGCGCAGAACGACGGCGACAGCATCGTCATGGGCTGGGCGCGCCGGAGCGAGATCGCGATCCGATGAGCGCGCCGCGCGCCGACGCGCGCCGCGCCTACCGCGGCCGCCTGCTCACCCCGATCGCCGGAGCGGCCGGCGGCCCCGCGGTCCGCTTCCTGGACGACGCGCTGCTCGTCGTGGGCGAGGGCGGCCGGATCGCCGACGTCGCGCCCTTCACCCCGGGCGCCTTCGCCGGGCCGGTGCTCAACCTGCGCCCCGCGGTGCTGATGCCGGGCCTCATCGACGCGCACGTCCACTTCCCGCAGACCCGCATCGTCGGCAGCGCCAGCGGCGCGCTGCTCGAGTGGCTCGAGCGGTCCGTCTTCCCCGAGGAGGCCCGCTTCCGCGACGGCGGCTACGCCGCGCTCGTCGCGGCCGAGTTCACGCGCTGCCTGCTCGCGTCGGGCACGACCACCTGCGTCGCCTTCTCCAGCTCGAACGCCGCCGCGACCGACCTCTTGTTCCACGCGCTGCTGCGCGCCGGCCTCCGCGGCATCGCCGGCCTCACCTTGATGGACCAGAACTGCCCGGAGGCCCTCTGCGTCCCCCGCGACGAGGCCATGGCGGCGGCCCGCGACCTCGTGCAGCGCTGGCACGGGGCGGGCGGCGGCCTGCTCGAGTTCGCGATCACCCCGCGCTTCGCGCCGACGTGCTCGCGCGGCCTGATGGAGGCGGCCGCGCAGCTCGCCGCCGACCACGGGCTGCTCGTGCAGACGCACGTCGCCGAGAGCCCGGCGGAGGGCGAGGCGACGCTGCGCGAGCACCCGTGGGCGCGCGATTACGTCGACGTCTACGACCGCGTCGGCCTGCTCTCGGGGCGCGCCGTGCTCGCGCACGGCATCCACCTCGCGCCGCGCGAGTGGGATCGCATCGCCGAGACCCGGGCGGCGATCGCCCACTGCCCCGACTCGAACTTCTTCCTGGGCAGCGGGCGCATGCGCCTGTCCGAGGCCCGCGCCCGCGGCGTCCCCGTCGCGCTCGGCAGCGACGTCGGCGCCGGGCGCAGCTTCGACATGCGGCGCAGCATGTCGAGCGCCTTCGACAACGCCCTCTGCCTCGGCGACCGCCTCACCCCGGCCGAGCTGTTCGTCGCCGCCACGCAGGGCGCCGCGGACGCCCTCGGGCTCGGGCATGTCATCGGGAGCCTCGATCCGGGCAAGGAGGCCGACTTCCTGGTGGTCCGCTTCCCCGAGCACGTGGCCGGCGAGGAGGAGGCGCTGAACCACCTGATCTTCGCGTCCGACGCGGTGGCGGTGCAGCGCGCCTTCGTGCGCGGGAAGGCGGTCTATCCCTTCTGAGCGGCGCCTGCGTCGCTGCCGCCGGGGCGGCGCCCTCGCGGCACGTCGAGCGGGATCGCCGCGGCGCGCGGGGCGCCGCCAGCGCGCCCGTGCAGCCCGGACTGGCTACCGTGGCCGCTGCGACGGGTCCTCGTCCGCGGCCTCGTAGACCTCCAGCTCCCAGACCAGGATCTCGAAGTCTCTTCGCAGGATGTAACGGGCGCCGTCGTCCCCGCGCACCTTGAAATAGCGATGATCGACGCCGGGCCAGCGGTCGAGGATCTCCGTCACCCGGACGCGGCGCTCGCCCAGGGTGAACGCCTCGGGCTCCTCGCTTCCGCCGTGGCCGGCACGGCACGCCACCTCGATCCGCATGGGAGCTGCGCAGGATAGCAGGCGCGGGCCCGGCGGCCCCCGCGCCCGTCATCCGCCATCCTGCGCCAGGCTCGCCCCGCCGCGCGCCCGAGCCCCCTCGGCCGTCAGTCCGGCTCGGCCGAGCAGGCGTAGATGACCTCGAGCTTCGCGGAGTTGTCCTGACGCGCGAAGGCGCACGTGTCCGGACAGAGCTTGATCAGCTCGTTCTCGATGTAGAACGCCCTGTCCGAGCACGCCTCGGGGCTGTCCACCTTGTCGAGGGTCAGCGCCGCCCCGCCGTCGCTCGGCGTGTACTTGAGCTTCATCGTCGGGAGATCGAGCGCGTGTCCGGCCGGCGCCTCAGGCACCGTGACCTCGCAGGACAGCTTGGACCCGGAGATCACGCTCCCGGCGATGGCCTCGAAGACGGCGTCGTAGGTGTCGTACTGGTTGATCGGATAACGCAGCGCGCCGGTCATGACGCTGAGGGTCTGGTACGTCGTCCCGGGATCGACCGAGCCGGGGCGGCATTGCTCCCAGGTCGGGGGCTCCTCCGGCGGCCAGGGCGTCGTCACCGGCATGTTCTCCTTGATGCCCACGAAGCTGAAGAACATGTAGTTGCGCGCGGCCTGCGTGCCGAAGTGCTCCGGCGCGAGCTGCGTCAGGGCGGTGTCGAATTTCTCCGCCGAGGCGGCGCCCCCCTCGACGTTCTCGTTCTCCGGATCGTCGTCGGCGAGATCGTACAGCTCGATGTTGTTCTCGCCGAGCGATGTCGTCGCGCAATCCGCGCCGTCGTCGGTGATCTCGACGAACACCTTCAGCGAGTCGGGCCGCAGCCACTCCGACCAGCCGTTCGGCAAGGGCTGGTTCCGGGGCTGCTTCCCGCCCTTCAAGGTGTCGAGGACGAGGCAGAGCGAGTCCAGGCTGCCGATCTCGTAGTCGAACTGGTAGAAGTGCGGCGCGTTCGAGTTCGGCGCCAGGGGGACCGGCGTGCAGGGGCCGCTCCCGAGCGGCGCCTCGATGCAGACGGACTGCTCCAGCGTGGCGCTCCCGTGCTTCGAGAGCATGATCACGCGGTAATCGATCCCGCTCGCCGCGATGATCGAGGCGAAGTTCTGATTGATGTTCTTCTGAACGCTCTCGATCTCCTCCGTCATGCTCTCCGAGTTGTCGATGACGAAGATGATGTCGGCCGGTCGTTGTTGGTAATCGGCCACCGCCGTTTGAACGCCGCACGGGGTCCCACCTCCCCCGCCGTCCCCGCCGAAGTCGACCCCACCAGTCCCACTCCCACTCCCTCCAGCCCCGCCGCTCCCGGCCGTCCCGCCGCCGCTGCCGCCGTCGCCGCCGGAGCTGTTGCTCCCGGAGCTCGCATCTCCACCACTGCCACCGGAGCATCCGCCGATGGATGCCGCCGCAAGAACACCCGAACCAACCAGCGCAACAAGCGTCTTCGTCGAGAGCTTCAAAATGACCTCCCCATCGGGGGCGCGATAATGCGCAGCGAGGATGCTACCAGAGACACGCCCCGGTGAACGTGATCGGCATAAAAATTTGATGCTGAGCGAAGGTAGACAACAGACCACCCGTGTCGGTCCATGTACCTTGTCCGCGACCGATGGACTCGCGATCTGGGACAGGCTCCCCCAAGGAGCGAGACGTCAGCTGAGCTCGCGAGGACGGACGCCGCCCCTCGTCCACGCCCGGACCCCACGAAAACATCAGGCCCCGGCGAGGGGGGGGCCGGCAGCCCGGCAATGCCTCGGCGCCCCCTAGGCGAGCTTGGCCGACAACGTACTAGCCTGCGCGCCTGGAAACCACGATGTCGCGCGCCGCCTCGAGCAGCCGCTCCGGCGTGTTCGCCTCGGGCTCCTCGGTCACGAGCTCGACGAGCCGCTCCAGGATCTCGCCGATGAGCCTGCCCGGCGGGACGCCGAGCTCCTTCATCAGCACATTGCCATTCACCGCGAGGTCCTTGGCGGAGAGCGCCGCGCCCGCGGCGAGCAGCGCCTCCACGCGCGCCCGGAGCCGACCTATCGACGCGATGTCCTCCGTTACCTCGCGCCCCTTGCCGAGCGCGTCGGCGACGCCGATCTCGTAGAGGTCCGGCGCGAGCGCCGGGGTCACGCGGCGCAGCCAGCGGCGCACCGCCGCGTCCGTCCAGCCGTCGTCATAGCAGATGAGGTGGTGCCGGATGAGCGCCACGATCCGCGCGCGCTCCTCGTTCGAGAAGCGGAGCCGGGCGAGGATCGGATCGGCCATCTCCGCGCCGACCCGCTCGTGCTCGTAGAACGTGTAATCGCTCGTCTTCTCGGAGAACTCGCGCGTCCTCGGCTTGCCGATGTCGTGCATCAGCGCCGCCACGCGGAGGACCGGATCGGGCTTGCACGCGTCCAGGCAGGCCATCGCGTGCCCCCAGACGTCGTACGCGTGCCAGCGGTTCTGCTCGCACCCGACCGACTCCATCATCTCCGGGCAGGTGATCGCGAGCAGCTCCGTGCGGCGCATGATCTCGAACGCCGCGCTCGGGCGGCGCGCGCGCATCGCCTTGAGCCACTCGTCGCGCACCCGCTCCGCGCTCACGCACCGGAACGTCTGGTGCGACCGCGGCGTGCTCATGGCGCGCTCGGTCTCCGGATCCAGCGAGCCCTCCAGCGTCGCCACGAAGCGCGCCGCGCGCATCACCCGCAGGCCGTCCTCGGCGAAGCGCTCGTTCGGGTCGCCGACCGCGCGGATGACCTTCGCCTCGAGGTCCTCCTGGCCGCCGAACGGATCGATCAGGTGCCCGTCCACCGGGTCGAGCGCGATCGCGTTCACCGTGAAGTCCCGCCGCGCGAGGTCGGCCGTGATGTCGTCCACGAACTCGACGCGGTCCGGCCGCCGCCCGTCGCTGTACGCCCCCTCCCCGCGCAGCGTCGTGACCTCGTACGGCACGCCGCGCATGAGCACGGTCACCGTGCCATGCTGGATCCCGGTCGGGATCACCTTGCGGAACGCGGCCGTGACCTCCTCCGGCCGCGCGTCGGTCGCGACGTCCCAGTCCTTCGCGGGCTGACCGCGGAGCAGATCGCGCACGCAGCCGCCCACGATCCAGCCGCGCTTGCCGCGCTCTCGCAGGCGGCGGCAGATGCCGAGCACGTCCTCGGGGACGACGTCGATGAGGTGATCGATCCGGGTCACCCCCGCGGCTTATCACGGCGCGCCGGGAGCGGGGCCCCTCAGCGCGCGCTCTCCTGCTCCCTCTGCGCGCGCACCCCTGGCTACTTCTGGCCCGCCCAGGGATCCCGGACGTCCGACTTCGGGGGCCGCTGCGTCGCCGTGGGCCGCGCCCCGCCCTGCCTCGGCTTCTGGCCCTTCTCCTCCGCCTCGAGCTTCACGAGCTTGCTCGGCTCGGAGCCATCGAGGACGACCGTGCTCGGGATGTACCCCTCGGCCCGGATGTCGACCGTGATCGCCTGCCCCTGGGCGACGTCGATGATCGCGGGCAGCTTGAACTCCATCCCGTTGCGGTAGCCCACCGCCGTCTCCGGCACGGCCGCGAGCGCGACCGCCGTCTTCTGGACCGGCGGCGGCTCGGCCACCGCGGGCCGCTCCACGGGCGCCTCGACCGTCTGCCGCGGCGGCGGCTGCACGCGGTTGTGGCCGTTCGAGCTCCCGCCGATGACGAAGATCGCGGTCACGATCCCCACCGCGGCCGCCGCGCCGGCGACCCACACGTAGCGGGGCCACGGCGAGCGCGGCGGCGACGGCGGCGTCGCCGGGACGATCACCTTCGACGTCTTGAAGTAGTCGTGCGGCACGTTGAAGCCGCCCGACCGCGCCATCATCTCCGCGACCGCGCCCGGCACGCCGCCGGACCGCACGCGCTCCAGGTCGGCGTGGAGATCGCTCATCGACTGGTAGCGCGACTCGGGCTTCTTCGAGAGGCACTTCAGGATGACCGCCTCGAGCCCCGGCGGGCAGTCGGGCCCGCCGACCAGCGCGCGGATGGGGACCGGCGCCTTGTACATGTGCTGCGTCAGGATCCCCATGAAGTTGTCGGCGTTGAACGGCAGCTGCCGGCTCACGAGCTCGTAGAGCATCACGCCGAGCGAGTAGATGTCGGTCCGGTGATCGATCGGCGCGCCGGCGGCCTGCTCCGGAGACATGTAGTGGGGCGTCCCGAACACCGCGCCGGCGCGCGTCAGCTTGGTCGTGGTGCTGGTCGACACCTTCGCGATCCCGAAGTCGAGGATCTTCACGAAGCTCGGGTCGCTGCCGCGCGACACCACGAACACGTTGTCCGGCTTGAGATCGCGGTGGATGATGCCCGCCTCGTGCGCCGCGGCGAGGCCCGCCGACAGCTGCAGCGCGATGTGACAGACCTTGTCCATCGGCAGCTCGTTCGGCGAGTCGATGATCTGCGCCAGGCTGACGCCCTCCAGGTACTCCATCACGAAGTACGTGGAGCCGTCCGGCAGGTCGCCGAAGTCGGAGATGTCGACGATATGCGGGTTGCCGATGCTGGACGCGGCCCGCGCCTCCTGCACGAAGCGCTCGAAGATCTCGCGGTCCCGCGCGAGCTCCGCGCGGAGCACCTTCACGGCGACGCGTTTGTCGATGACCTTGTGGCGGGCGAGGTAGACGTACCCCATCCCGCCCTCGCCGAGCAGCCGCTCGATCTTGTAGCGGTGGTCGAAGGTCGTGCCGATGTACGGATCCTTGGCGCCGGGCGGCCGCCGCTCGCGCGGCTCGACCTCGTCCGGCGGCGGGATCTCCAGCGAGGGCTCCCCTTCGCTGATGGGCGGCGGGGTCATGCGCCCTTCGTGCTCGTCGCCGCCGGGCTCGCTGTGGCGCGCGAGCCGCGGGGTGCTCCGGCGCAGCGGCGGCGGCGCGCCGAGGTTCTGGGGCACCTGCTCGCTCGCCGGCCCCTCGACCCAGCCCGACCTCGACGGCCGGACGTCGACGTCCACCGGGACGTCGTCGGCCGGGCTCTCCGGCTCTGCGGGCGGCGAGGGCGCGGCCTCGGCGTAAGGCTCGGCGTACGTCTCGGCGTTGGACGAGCGCGGCACGCCGGCCATGCCGGTGGGGCGCGTGGGTCGCGACGCCGGCGACACATCGAGCGCGCCTGCTTCGTTGCTGGCAGATCTCCTGCGCGCGGTCTGGGGCTCGTTTTTGGTGGCGCTCATGAAAGGCTCGCGGGCAGAGGTGCACGCCACACGCCGTTTTCACGGCAGAGGCGGATTCTAGCAGGCGTCCTGCCCGGGAAGCGAGGCCCAGCGAGCGCCCCTCGCGAAAGTCCGTCGCGCCGGTCGTCGCAGCGCCGGCGTGCCGCGCGCGCGGCGTTCTGCTAGGAGGGCACCGCGATGAGCTACCCCATCGAGGTCGCGCTGCGATATCTCGGCTCCAAGAAGCGGGCGTTCATCTCGGTCGGCACCACGTTCGCGATCCTCGGGGTCGCGCTCGGGGTCGCGGCGCTCGCGACCGTGATGAGCGTGACTGGCGGCTTCCAGGCGGAGTTCCGCGACAAGGTCCTCGGCGTCAACGCCCACGTCCTGGTGATCAAATATTCCACCGATTTTCGAGAATATCGATCGGTCATGGATCAGGTCGCCAAGGTCCCGGGGGTCGTCGGTGTGGCGCCCTTCAGCATCAACCCGATGATGCTGACGCACGGCGACGCCACGGCGACTGGCGTGCTCGTGAAGGGGGTCGACCCGGCCCGGAGCCTCGGTGTGGGGTCCGGGAACACCTTCACGCCCGTGCTCGATCTGCCCCGCCACATCCTCCCTGGCGGCGATCTCAGCGGTCTGCGGCGCCCCGGTGCCAAGCCGGCCGAGCGCGCGGAGCCGCCGGCGCTCCCGCCCGTTCCCCAGGTGGAGGGGGACGCGGGCGTGCGGGGCGCGCTCGAGCCGGAGCGCGACGAGGAGGGCAGGAACCTCGACCTCTTGCGGGCGTTCGAGGCCCGCATCCAGGAGGACGAGCGCGCCGCCGCGGCGGCCGCGGACGGCGAGGGCGCGGCGGGCGGCGGCGGCGCGGCGGACGCTGCGCCCGAGGAGGCGGCGATCGCCGAGGGCGCCCCGCAGGGCTCGATCGAGCCGCAGGGCGGCTACGGCAGCGTGCTCCCGGACGACGACGTGCTGCCCGCGGACGTCGATCCGGATCCCTGCGCGGACCAGGAGAAGATCGCGAAGATGCCGGGCATCGTCATCGGCGCGACGCTGGCGAAGAACCTGGGCCTCGACATCGGCCAGTGCCTCACCGTCACTTCGCCGACGATCGGCTTCTCGTTCTCGAACGGCGCCATCAAGCCGCCGGTGGCCAAGCGGTTCCGTGTCATCGCGATCTTCGAGGCCGGCTTCGAGCAGTACGACACCAAGCTGGCGTACGCCGACCTCTACGAGACGCAGGCCTTCTACGACCACGGCGACACGGTGACCGGCGTCGAGATGAAGGTCGACGACATCGACCAGGCCAGCGACATCGCCCGCGACATCAGCCAGCTGCTCAGCAACGGCCTCTACTACACGATGGACTGGGAGGAGCTGAACCACGGGCTCTTCACGGCGCTGCGCATCCAGCAGATCGGCATGAGCCTGGTGCTGATGCTCATCATCGTGGTCGCGGCGTTCACGGTGATCGCGACGTTGATCATGGTGGTGCTCGACAAGAAGAAGGAGATCGCCGTCCTCAAGGCGATGGGCGCGACGGACTTCGCCATCCTCCGCATCTTCCTTTACCAGGGGGGCATCATCGGCATCGCCGGCACCACGCTCGGCCTCCTGCTCGGCGTCGCGGTCTGCAAGGGCCTCCTGGTCTACGGTTTCCCGCTCGATCCGAAGGTGTATTTCATCTCCCGCCTCCCCGTGCAGGTCCGCCCGCACGAGTTCGTGCTCACCGGCGTGATCGCGATCGTGATCTGCCTCCTGGCCACGATCGTGCCGAGCCTCTACGCCGCGTGGCTCCGCCCCGCCGACGGCTTCCGCTCGCAGTAACTTCTCCCTCGCGGTCCACCTCCCACTGCCCCCTGAGCGGGTGACCTCCGCTCAGCGCCGCGCTGCGGAGTAGAGGCGCTGCGCCCCGTCGGCGTTGGACGCCACGAAGAGCGTGCACTCGTCCGGCGAGAGCGACGGCGTCTTGACGGCGACCCTCGGCGGCTCGTTCGGCAGCAGGATCGTCGCCGGCTGCTCGCCGACGGGGAGCCCGTCGGCCCCGAGCCTCACGTAGAAGCTCCGCAGCACGACGGCCTGCGCGCAGTCGCCCAGCGCGCTGTAGGGCGCCTGGAAAAAGAGCAGGCTGCCGTCGGGCGTCACCCACGGGGCGAGGTCGGCGCCCTCCGCCGGACAGCCGCCGGGCAGCTTGATGTTGACCGGCTGCACCGCGGCGTCGCCGGCGCGCTTGGTGACGAGCCGGCTCACGGTCACCCCGTTGTCCTGGTGCATGCTCATGAACCAGTACCGGGCCGGGCTCAGGGCGTGCGCGACCGCGACCGAGTGGCTGCCCGCGTCCACGAGGAGGTCATCGATGAGCTCCACGCGGGCGCCCTCGGGGAAGTCCGCGGCGAACACCGCCGGCAAGCTGCCCGGCCCGGCGAGGGGGTGATCGAACAGCAGCGGGCCCGGCGGCATGTCGGAGACCGGCGAGGGCGCGTCCACCGGGAGCAGGAGCGGACCCGACTCGGACCGACCGGTGTTGATCTGCGCGTTCACGAGGACCGCGCCCCCCGTCCAGGGCCTCCCCGTGGCCGTGGCGATGTCCGTGTGGCTCGCGCCGCCGAACCGGGCCACGTAGACGAGCCGCTGGGTCGCCCCGTCTTCGCCGACCTCCGCGCGCACGCGCGGGAACGACGGCTCCGTCCCCTCGACGTCGATCTCCGTCAGCGGGCCGAACGAGAGCACGCCGCGGCGATCGTTGCACGGCAGGCACGTCTCGGTGACCGTGCAGAACTCCCCTTCCTTGCAGGCGTCGCAGCCGCCCGCGCCGCCGCCTCCCGACGAGGAAGAGGATGTCGTCCCGGAGGGCACGTCCTCCACGCCCCCAGCGCCCCCTGCGCCCCCCGCGCCGCCCTCGCCGCCGCCGCTCCCCGAGGAGGTGGTGGCGGCCGCAGGGCCTGTCGAGAACGGCTCACCGCAGCCCCCCTGCGCCCACAGCGCGGCCAGCGAGAGGGTTCCATAGAAGCGGAGCGTGCGCACCCGAGCTGCCTCCTGTCGTGGTTCGCGCGGGATGGATGAGGATGGGGACGAGGATGAAGGTGTGGCGAGGCCGCGCGCCCTGGTCACGACGGCTTGTTATAGTCGGTGTCCTCGAGGAGGATGACGTTCGTCTTCGATCGGGTCTCGCCGACGCTGGTGACGTAGACCGCCGGCTTGTCCTGGACCGGGCAGACCTTCTCGCACGCGCCGCAGCCGATGCAGAGCGACGGATCCACGTGCGGGCGCTGCACGTGGACCATCTTCATCAGCGGCTCCTTGCCGTGCTCCGCGGCCACGGGCTCGCGCTTCGGGATGTCGACCTCTTCCACCCAGATCGCCTTGGGCGACGTCGGGCAGAACTCCTCGCACACGATGCACGGCACGCTCATCGACCAGGGCAGGCAGCGCCCCTGATCGTAGAACGCGGTGCCGATCGAGATGGGCTTCTGGCCGACGCCCATCTTCTGCTCCTCGGTGATCTTCTGGATCGCGCCGGTCGGGCAGACGTCGCCGCAGAGGACGCAGGAGTGCTCGCAGTACCCGATGCGCGGGATGACGATCGGCGTCCAGATGCCCTCGATCCCCGCCTCGAAGAACGCGGGGTGGATCGCGTTGTTCGGGCAGACCTTCATGCACTCGGCGCACCGGATGCAGCGCTCCAGGAACTCGCGCTCCTCGACCGAGCCCGGCGGCCGGATGACGCGGTGGTCGTAGTTCGCGTCGAGCACGTCGGCGATGCGCGCCGTCGGGATGATCACCGCGCCGGCGGCGGCGGTCGCGAGGGCGGTGCGGCGGCCCGTGTCGGGCGTCACGAGGGCGCTCTTCCGGTTCGGGAGGAAGCGGAACTTGATGACGTCCTCGGGGCAGGCGTTCTCGCAGTTGAGGCACATGTGGCACTCGTCCTGCCGCCACTTCACGCCGCCCTGGGGCGAGTCGGCGCCCTGGCAGTGCACGAGGCACAGGTTGCAGTCGGTGCACTTCGCGTGGTCCTTCTGCATCCCGAAGAGCGCGAAGCGCGCGAACACCCCGAGGAAGGCGCCGAGCGGGCAGAGCACGCGGCACCAGAAGCGCGGGATGAAGCGGTTCATGAACAGGATCCCGACGAACAGGATCCCGATGAACCAGGTCTGGTGGAAATAGAACTGCTTGGTCTGCCAGACGGTCACCGACAGGAAATCCTGGGCGTGATCCGAGGCGAGCTGCACCGGCCGGATCCCGGTGGAGGTCGCGGTGCCGGTCACCACGCCGGCGACGTACTGCGCCGCCGGGATGACGGCGAGGCCGATCGCCCGGACCGCCACGCAGATGGGGTCGAACAGGCCGCCGATCACGCTGCCGGCGACGCTGGCCGCGAGGAAGGCGTACATCAGGTAGTACTTCACCCGCTGCCGCGTGTACGTCTTGTTGGCCTCGACGCGCTTGCCGCCCTTCCCGTAGCGGGACGGGAAGATCCACCCGAAGACGTGGTGCAGGGTGCCGAAGGGGCAGATCCAGCCGCAGAACACGCGCCCGAAGACGAGCGTCAGCGCGAGGATCCCGAGCGACCAGAGCAGGCCGCGGTAGACGGTGTGCGTCGAGAGCAGGGTCATCGCGCCGACGAACGGGTCGGCGAGCAGGAAGGCCTCGACGGGCAGCGGCAGGCGGACGCGCGCCTCGGACGAGGCGAACGACCCGCGGAAGCCGGTCTGGAACAGGAAGTAGAGGAACAGCCCGAGGCACCCCGCCTGCACGGCGCGGCGCACCCAGACGAGCACCTGGATCGTCTTGCGCGCCGGCAGCCCCGAGCCGGCCCGGCGCTTCGGGGCGGGCCGGACGATCGATCCCGCCTTGCGCAGCAGCGCGGTCCAGGGAGCCTTCCGCGCGGCCCCGGGGGCCGCCGCCGCCGGCGCGGCAGCAGGGCGAGGCGCCGGCGCGGCCGGCGTCGAATCAGGAGTTGCCATGAGTACTACACCTCGGCGAGCCGCAGGTTCTGCCAGTGCATCGTGCCCAGACCCCGCTCGTGGCCCATCTTCAGATAAGGAATTTCTTCGGGCTTTCGTCCGATGAGCTGGCAGCCGTACGCGTCGGCGGCGACCTGGTCGGTCGTCGCGATCACGGTGTGCATGTCCTTCGCGTCGGCCACGTTGCCGCCCTGCGGCCCGTTGCGCATGAGCACGCGGGTCGCGTCGACGATCGTGAGCGTGGGCTGGATGAACGTCGCGAGGTCGGCGATCGACACGTCGATGTTCTGGTGGAGCCGGTTCCGGCGGCCGCCCAGCGCCCCGTACCAGTTCTTCATCGCGGCGGTGTACTTCGACAGGTTGTGGTGCTTCGCGACGGGTACGTTGATCACCTTGTCCGCGTTGACGAGCGGCGTGTACACCGGCCAGTCGTCGAGCACCTCGCCCTTCAGGCGCATGCCGCGGAAGCGGTGCTCCGCGGGGATGACCACCTCGGCGCCGACGTCGTAGGCGGCCTTCCAGATGCCGGAGCGCTGGAAGCAGCGGTTCGGCTCGTTGCACGAGGCGTCGGTCACGACGACGCTCTTGGCGCCGGCGTCGTAGGCGAGGCGCACCACCTCGGCCACGACCTTCGGGTTGGTGTTGGCCGCGTGGATGGGGGTGCGATCCCAGCCGATGTTCGGCTTCACGACGACGATGTCGCCGCGCGAGATGAAGCGGCGCATCCCGCCGAGCGCGTCCACCGCCTTGCGGACCAGGGCGGCGGGGTCCGGGGCGCCCGCGGCGAGCGCCTCCGCGCCGGCGCGGGCGACGACGAGCTCGGGCACCCCGGCGGGCGCGTCGCGGAGCCGGTAGTCCCGGGTCTGCGGGCGCTCGGCGGCGACGGCGGCGGCGCCGCCGCGGTCCCACCGGGCTGCCCCGATCCCGGCCGCGCCCCCGAGGACGAGGCCCGCCGCGCCGAGCCGACGCAGCACTTCACGTCGAGAGATGTCACCCATAGCCCTCCCCTCTACGGATAGCCTCCCCAGGCGGTCGCCACAAGCAGAGGCGGCCTGGCGCGGTGGCCCTCACGCGCCGCTGTCGGCGGTATTGTTCACGGCGGCGCGGCTGGGATCGGCGTCGAGGCCGCCGGTGCTGCCGGGACCGTCGGGTTGCCCTCGGCGGGCGCGGCGCCCGTGTTCCCCGCGGGCGAGGGCAGCTGGGGCGACGCGCCGCTCGACGCGGCCGGCGCCGGGGACGCCGGCGCGCTCCCGGGGTCGGCCGGCTGGGCCTTCAGGCGGTCGCGCTCGGCGATGCAGCTCGCGCGCTCCGCGTCGCAGGCGGCCCGCAGCTGCGACGCGACGGCGAGCTCGGCGGCGCGCTGCTCGGCGAGCACCTTGGCCTCGTCGCGCTCGGTGACGAGCGCCGCCCGCGCCTTCTCGGCCTCGGCGAGCCGCTCGCGGGTCTCCATGCTCACCTTCTCCGCGGCCGCGGCGCTCTCCTCGCACGTCTTGAGGCGCGACGCGTGTGTCGCGTGGAGGGCCTGGATCTCGCGCGCGTGCTCCGCCTCGGTCATCGAGCCGGTCTTCTGGAGGGTGGCCAGCGTCTGGTTGAAGTCCGCGCGATCCTGCGCGCGCGCGCCGCGGCACGCGTTCACCTCGGCCGCCGCGATCTGGTGCGAGGCGACGCAGGTGTCGAGCTTGTCGAACGACTCGGCGCCCTTCTGGCGCG
Organism: Sorangium cellulosum; assembly: GCF_002950945.1. Taxonomy (GTDB): domain Bacteria; phylum Myxococcota_A; class Polyangia; order Polyangiales; family Polyangiaceae; genus Sorangium; species Sorangium cellulosum_E. Next base: position 2,020,026 of record NZ_CP012673.1, on the reverse strand, counting down.
CCTGCTCCAGCTCGTTCGCGAGCCGCAGGGTCTCGCGCTTCGACACGCCGAGCAGCACGACCGCGCAGCCGACGAGGGTCATCGCGCCGGCCGCGATGCGCACGCGCAGGTACGAGGTCTTCTGCTTGATCCGCAGCTGCTCCGCCTCCCGCTCCGCCTCGCGCTCCGGCTCGAGCAGCACGTCGAGCTCCTCGGCGAGCTGGGTCATGGTGGGGCGCTCGTTCGGGTCGATCGCGAGCCACCGCCGGAGCGCCTCCTGGAACATCTCGCGCGGGCGCCCGGTGAGGTCGGGCAGCGCGTTGTCGACGAGCGGTTTGTCGGCGCGCACGTCGTGGGCCTCGGCGAGCTCGGTGCGGGTCTGCGCGGACTCGCCGGGGAAGTCCCGCGGGTTCACGAGCGAGTAGAGGAGGGTCGTGGCGAGCCCGTACGTGTCCATCCTCTCGGAGAGCGGGACGATGCCGGGGAAGCCGTTCAGGGCGCGGAGCTGCTCGGGCGAGGCGTAGAGCGCCGTGCCCGCGCAGAAGCTGGCCTCGCGCTCGGCGGCCACGCCGAGGTCGAGCAGGATGGGGTGGAGGCGTCCGGAGAACCTGGCGAGGAAGATGTTGTCGGGCTTGACGTCCTGGTGCCTGAGCCCGGCCCTGTGGAGGGCCTCGAGCCCGCGCGCGACGGGGAGGAAGATGTCGTACGCCTCGCGCAGGCTGAGGGGGCTGCGCTGGAGGCGCTGCGCGAGGGTCTCGCCCTCGTACACGGGCATGGTGAGCCACACGTACTCGGCGTTCATGCCGTGGTCCTTCAGCTGGACGACGTGCGGGTGGCCGACGGTGGCGAGCATGACGAGCTCGCGCTCGACGTTGCGCATCGCGTACAGCGAGCGGGGCATCAGCTTGAGCGCGACCTGGTGCTCGGGGACGTCGACGCGCTGGGCGACGTAGACCTTGCCGAACATCCCCTGCCCGAGGAGGCGGCCGAGCCGGTAGAGCCCGCCGACGACGTGGCCGACGTCGGGCAGGATGGAGGGGCCACGGGTGCCCGAGCCCGAGGTCGACGACGGATCGTCGGTGCTCCGCGCCGGGTCGGACCGCTGGCTCGACGACTGGTCCACCACCGTCACGGCGAACGCGTGGACGATGGTGGTGCGGAGGTTCGGGTCGACGACCGGCACAGCGATTGCCAGGGTAGCGGAAGCGGCGAGCGCGGAGGAAGAAGACGGCAGACTGGGAGACGCGGGGCGCCGGGAGTTTATTCGAGGCGTCTGCGCGTGGAGGTCAACGAGCGGGCGGAGCGTGCCGCCGCCCGGGTCGGCGGCAGCCGGTGCTGCTCACCGGAGCGAGAGCCACCACAGGGCCTGGCAGGTAAGCGTGGCGGCCCCGGCGCGGTCCCCGGAGGGAGAGGAGAGGCCAGGCCGTCGAGCAGTACCTTGAGCCTGCCTGGCTCGGGCGGACCTCCCGGGGAGCCTGCTGGCCTGTTCGATGCACTGCCGTGTCCCGGGCGCGCCGCCGGGATCAACGGTTCCACCGGCCCGCCGTGAGATCGGGAATCCACGCAAATGTTCGCCCAAGTTGCGCTCGTGATCGCCTGCCTGGAGCTCGCCGGGTGTGCCGCCCTCCGTCCCCCGGCGGCGCCGCCTGAGCTCCCCCGCGCCCACGCGGCGATCCGCGAGGCAGAGCGGGAGGGGGCGCGCGCGGACCGGCGCGCGGCGATGCACCTCGCGCTCGCGAGGAGCGAGCTCGCGCAGGCGATGCGGCGGCTGTCGATCGGCGACCGGGAAGGCGCCCGCTGGTTGCTCCGCAGGGCGGAGGTCGACGCGGAGCTCGCGGCGCTCCTCGTGCGGGAAGCGGGGCTGCGCGACGCCGCGGAGCGCACGCTGGACCAGGCGAACACGCTCGCCGAGCAGCTCGCCGAGCAGGCGGAGTAGGGGGGCCGCATGCGCGCCGCCATCCCGCTCGCGATCGTCCTCTCGGCCGCGGGCTGCGCGAGGCCCGCGGCCGTGCCGCCGCCCGAGCTGGTCGCGGCGCGGTCCGCGGTCGTGCAGGCGCAGGAGAACCCGCTCTCGCCGCTCGCGATCGCCGAGCTGAGGCAGGCGGAGCTGGCGCTCGCGATCGCCGAGCGCGAGGCGCGCGCGCGCCCGCGCTCCCCCTCCGCGCGCGACGCCGCCTATGTCGCGCGGCGCAGGGCGCAGTGCTCGCTGCTCTCGTCGCTCGTGCGGGCGAACCTGAGGGCGCTCACGCGAGGGCAGCGCGCCCTGAAGCAGCTCCGCGAGCAGCGCGGCGCCGTGCTCGACCCGCCCGCCGCGGCGCCGTGACGTGAGCGGCTCGGCGCCGTGACGTGCGCGCTCCTCCGCGCCTGGGCGTGCGCCGCGAACGCCCAGGGCGTCCCGCCGGCTCAGCGGCGCAATTTGTCCTGGGACTGGCCCGGGTTTGGATCCAAGATGCGCGCGGAACGCCTCCGCCGGCGGCGAAAGCGGCCGATGGCGGCGAACGATCCAAGCGGACACGGGGGCGCCCGGGTCCGCGTGCGAGGAGACCGCGATGAAGGAAGGCGCAAGCGTGATACTGGTCCCGGTCGACTTCGAGGAGGCCTCCCTGAAGGCGATCGAGCTCGCGAAGGACCTCGGCGCAAGGCTGGGGCACGAGGTCGTGCTGCTGCACGTCTACCAGCTCCCGGTCTACACGTACCCCGGGATCGAGCCGGCGCTGATGCCCGGGTTCCACTCCGAGGTGAGCGCCGCCGCGTCGCGCGCGGTCCAGCAGCTCTCGGCGCAGACCGGGGGGCTGCAGACGCTGCTGCGCGAAGGTGATCCGGCGACCGAGATCCTGGCTGCCGCCGAGGAGCAGAGGACGGCGCTGATCGTGATGGGGACACACGGCCGCCGGGGGCTCTCTCACCTCTTCCTCGGGAGCGTCGCCGAGCAGGTGATCCGGAAGAGCAGCATCCCTGTGCTGACCGTACGTTCCGCGCCCTCGACCGGATGATCCGGTCCGGGCGCCTTGCCTGAGGGCAGGCCGGCGCTGCTGGCGGGCCAGGGCGCGGGCGGTCTTGGCTGGCCGCGAGGGCGAGATCCCCGGCTTCTGCGACGTACCGGAGTCCTCGCATGACGACCCTGTCTGTGCGCGATCTCGCGCTCCCGCCGAACTTGATGAGCCTGGCCCGGCTGCCGCTCGCGGCGCTGTTCCCGGTGGTCGCCACGCGACCTGCGCTCGCCCTCGTCGTCCTCTGCTGCGCGGGGCTCACCGACGTGCTCGACGGCTGGCTCGCTCGCCGTTCCGGTCAGGTGACCCGCACCGGCGCGATCGTCGATCCGATCGCGGACAAGGTGTTCGCGCTGGCGGTGGTCGTCACGCTGCTCGCGAGCGGAGCGCTCCCCCTCTGGGGCATCCCGGCGCTGCTCACGCGCGAGCTCCTCGAGCTGCCGCTCGCGCTCTGGATCGCGCTCAGCAGCCGCTTCCGCGGCGCGCGCCTCGCCACCGCGAGCGCGAACATCCCTGGCAAGCTCGCGACGGTGGTCCAGTTCGCGGCGGTCTTCACGGCGATCGCGTTCCCGGAGGTGCTGCCCGCGATGCTCGCCGCGGCCGCGGTCGCGGGCGTGGCCGCCGGCGCGTCGTACTGGGCGCGCCAGCTCCGCCGCGCTCCTGCCGCAGCGAAGACCCCGCCCGAGGTGGGCGTGTAGCGCGTGGGCTCGCTTCGTCCCGCGAGGACGAGGACCGAGCCTGCCCACGGCAAAGCCTCGGCGGATCATTCCAGGACACGCAGCGACGGAGCAAGACCGCGACGGGCGCGCTGGAGCCGGGGTGGTTGCAGCGAGCTCTACCAGGGCCGAGACTCGGGGCGCCCCTGACCAAGGAGGGTGTCTCGATGGGTTATCGCAATCTCAGTCCCCAGGCGATGGTCAACATTTCCGGGCCGTGGCTCGATCCGGAGCAGGATCGCAAGGTCTTCACGTCGCTGCCGTTGCTCGCGCCGCTCCTGCCGGCGGTCGAGGAGGCGCACGATCGGATCAGGACGACGCAGCGGCTCGGCTCCAGCCTGCAGCAGCAGACGAAGGCGCTCGTGGAGAGGGCGATCGCGCTCGACGCGACGCACGACCGCAAGCTCCGCGGGGCTTACAACTATCTCGGGGCGCTCGCGGAGATGACCGACGACCCCACGTTCGCGGCGGCGCTCCTCGACCTGCGCGATCGCCTCGCGCCGGCGGGGCTGAAGGCGGTGTCGCGGAGCTACGGCGATCAGGCGGGCGACGCCAAGCTCGTCCGGTCCCGGCTCGACGAGGCCTCGGAGAAGCTGCTCAGGAAGCTGAAGACGCCCGAGGGCCCGCTCGTGCAGGTCGTGGAAGCCTGGGTCGCTGCCGCGCTCGAGCTTGAAAAGGTGGAAGCTCAGCGCGAGCAGCTCGCGCTGAGCGCCCAGTCGAGCACCGACGGGGCGACTCCGCGCGACGTGGTGAACGCCCGCAACGGCTGGATCCGCGTGGTCCGGGCCATCGAGACGAACCTCTCTCTCGAGAAGGCGGCGACCGGCGAGGTCGTCGAGCGCCTCCTCGGCCGGCTCCGCCGCGAGTCCGCCCGGGCCGACCGGCGCGGGCGCAAGGGAGGAGAGGCCACCTCCTCCCAGCCCGCCGAGCCCGCGCCGGTCGATGGCGTCGCGCCGCCTGCTGGTGACGACGACGACTCCTTCGACGGCGCCTGAGACCCACCGCTTCTGCCCTTGCGCCCCACGACCGGTTCTCTCCGCCCTGCGCCAGGGTGCGTGAGGTAAGGCATCTTGCCTGATCCGGGGCGGTCTCTCTCCAAAACGTAAGCCTTGTTCCATTTGCTGCCATCCAGTGGCCGTTACGCGGCTTTCCGCTGGTGCGGAGCCGATGGCGGGAGGTGATTTTGGTGAGGTGACTTACACAATAGCGGCGCTGGGGAGCGTTCGCCGCCAGTTGGCTTGCGCCGAGGCGCCGGCGGCGGGCGTTCGCCGCCAGTTGGCTTGCGCCGAGGCGCCGGCGGCGGGTGTTCGCCGCCAGCTGGCTTGCGCCGAGGCGCCGGCGGCGGGCGTTCGCCGCCAGCTGGCTTGCGCCGAGGCGCCGGCGGCGGGCGTTCGCCGCCAGCTGGCTTGCGCCGAGGCGCCGGCGGCGGGCGTTCGCCGCCAGCTGGCTTGCGCCGAGGCGCCGGCGGCGGGCGTTCGCGGGGGGCATCGCGGTGCTTTGAAAATGCCAAGAAGCCGAGGGCACCAAGACGTTGAGCTTTCGCACGCGTTCACGGACGGGAGCTCCGAACATCCGTCTCCCGTCTCCCGTCTCCCGTCTCCCGTCTCCCGTCTCCCGTCTCCCGTCTCCCGTCTCCCGTCTCCCGTCTCCCGTCTCCCGTCTCCCGTCTCCCGTCTTCCGTCTTCCGACCCGTCGGTCCCCGTCTTTCGTGATCGTGATCGTGATCGTGATCGATCTCTTCGCGTCTTCGTGCTCGATGCCTTCGCGAGGAGAGCCACACTTCGAATCGCCACAGGAGCCCGGCACTTGAGAGAAGGGGGATGGCTCCGGGTGGAACAACATCGAACTGAAGCGAGCACGAGCACGAGCACGAGCACGAGCACGAGCACGAGCACGAGCACGAGCACGAGAGACGGGGACGACGGCCGGGAGACGGAAGACGGAAGACGGAAGACGGGAGGCGGAAGGCGGGAGCCGGACGATGGCAGCGCGCGTGGTGTAAGGTCGCTCGACGCGGGAGCGTTCTGCCACTGCCGACCGGCTCCACGCTTCGAGGAACCATGCGACGACCTCTGCCCCCCTGGGCTCTCCTTGCCTTGCTCGCAGGCCCTGCCGCCTGCGCAGGATCGAAAGCTTCCGGTTACGCGGCCTCGGCCCCCGACGCCGTCCCGGTGGCCGCATCGCCGGCGCCGCCGATGTACCCCTCCGACCCCACCACCGGCGTCGCCATCGAGAGCGCCTCCTCGGACGAGGACAGCGGCGCGGATCGCTCCGTCTCGACGAGCTCCTCCTACGCGCTGGAGCTCGCCAAGGCTGCGCCGCCCGCCCCTGCAGCCGCCCCCGCCCCGGCGCCCCCCCGGCGCGCGCCGTCCCCCCCTTCCCCGCAGTCCGCAGCGGCCGGCCCAGCGTCGCCCCCTGCCTCCCCTGCCCCCCCTCCGCCCGCCGCGCCGGCGGCGCCCTCCGGCGCGACCCCTCCGCCCTCGCCGCAGGCCACCGCTGCGACGAACGCGGCGCCAGCTCCCCTCCTCGTCTACACCGCGCAGATCGCGATGGCCGTCTTCGAGGTGGGCGCGTCGCTCGGCAAGGTCGAGGAGCTCGCCCGAGAGCTCGGCGGCTTCCTCGCCCGCCGCGACGACCGGACGATCACCATCCGCGTCCCCGCCGCCCGCTTCGACGAGGCGCTGAAGCGCCTTGATGGCCTCGGCGACATCCTCCAGCGCAACGTCGTCGCCGAGGACGTCACCGAGGAGTTCCTCGATCTCGGGATCCGCATCCGGAACGCGAGGGCCGTGCGCGATCGCCTGGAGAAGCTCCTCGAGAAGGCCGCGAAGGTCGAGGAGTCGATCCAGCTGGAGCGCGAGCTCGCCCGCGTCTCCAGCGAGCTCGAGCGCCTGGAGGGACGCCTCAAGTACCTCCGCGACCGGGTCGCGTTCTCGACCCTCACCGTCTCCTTCCAGCCGCGGTCGACCGAGACCATCACCCCGTCGGGCCCGCGGTTGCCGATCGACTGGCTCAACGAGCTCGGCCTCTCCCGGCTCCTCAACCTGTGACCTGGGCCCTCCGATGATCCATTCCCTTCGCCACACCTTCGTCCTCGTCGCCTCGCTCGCCGCCGCGGCGCTGCTCGGCTGCGGCCGGCCCTTCGCCCCCGCGACCCCGGCGGGCTTCGTCGACCTCGGGGACCGCTACGGCGACGACGAGTACCGCGCGACCACCGCCGAGGGGGTCGTGCTCGGGATCCGCGCCTTCGAGAACGACCCGGAGGGCGACCTCACGTTCTGGTCCCGCGTGGTGGAGAAGCGGCTGCGGGAGGGCGGAGGTTACGCGCTGCTCGGCAAGAGCGACGTGAAGAGCCGGAACGGGCTGCCGGGCGTCCAGCTGCGCTTCGGGCACGACGAGGGCAAGGAGGCGCACCTTTACTACCTGACCCTCTTCGTCAACGACGATCACGTCTTCCTCCACGAGGCGGGCGGACGGAAGGAGCTGGTCGAGCGGCAGCAGCAGCAGATCGACTGGTCGATCCGCAACTTCACACCGAAGTGACGCGCGGTCCGGCCGCTGCCGCCAGGCGCAGCCGCGGCAGCGGCGCTCGGCCATCACGCCGCCGCGCTTGCTCGCGGAAGCCCTGTTTGCTACCTGGCGGACGTGCGTACCCGCCCCATGCCCTGCGACACGCGGCGGCGCCGGTCGATCCCAGCGTGGCTCCTCGCCGCGGCGGCCTCGCTCGGCAGCGCCGACGCCCTGGCGCACGGCGAGGGCGAGAGGCCGCTCGCCGCGGTGCCGGCGCCGCCCGCCGGCGACGGCGCGAAGGCGGCGCAGATCCTCCGCGATATCGAGGCTCGCGTCGCGTCCCTGCGCTCGCCCGAGGCCAGCGCGAAGGACGGCGCCGAGGCGCCGCAGGCCGACCCGGCCGCCGCCAAAAACGCCGCGGGTGACGCCGAAAAGCGCCCTGCGGGCGACGCCGCGAAGGTCGTGGCCGCCCCGGTGGCGCAGGCGAAGCGAGCGCTCCAGCGCGCGCACGGCGCGCGCATGGTGAACGACGCGGCGAACGCGCGGCGGCTCGACGCGGTGGCGCTCGAGTGGGCGGAGACCGCCTGGGCCCTCCTGCGCGCCGCCGCAGCGGAGGCCGCGGCGGTGGACGCGGCGAAGCGGGCGCGCGAGGTCGAGACCAGGCTGGAGCGGGCGCGCGCGCTGCTGGAAGAGACACAGGCGCGGCGGGGCCGCGCCGCGGCGGAGCTCGAGCGGATCGAGGCCGAGGCGCGCGAGGCGACCAGGGCGGCGACGAACGTGGAAGCGCAGCGGATCGAGAGCGCCAGGAAGACGGCGACCGGCGGGGCCAAGGCGGCGGGCGAAAGGGCCCCCGCTGCCGCACAGGGAGCCGGGCAGCAGGGCAGCGGGAGCGCGGGCAAGACGGCCGCTCCGGCGGACAAGGCGGCCGCGCCGGCGGGCAGCACGGCCGCTCCGGCGGGCAAGGCAGGCACGCGGTGATCGCGCGCCGCCTCGGAGGGCTCGCTGCCGCTGCTGTGCTCCTCGGCGCCTGCGCGCCGATCCCACGGCCCGCGGTGCTCGACGATCTCGACCACGTGCGAGCCGGGGCGGCGGCGGCCGAGTCGAAGCGCCACGCGCCGGGCGCGTTCGCCCGCGCGGAGAAGCTCCGGAGCGAGGCGCTCGCCGCGCTCGACCGGGGCGATCGCCCCGGGGCGCAGATCCTCGGGGAGCAGGCCGTCGCCGCGCACGCGCACGCCCACGCGCTCTCACGGGTGGCCCGCGCCGAGACCGCCGAGGCCGAGGCGAAGGCGCAGCGCGGGGCCGGCGAGGCGTCCCTCGCCGGCCTCGAGGCCGAGCAGGCGCGCGTCGCGGCCGAGGTCGACGCGCTCGACATGCGGATCAAGGTCGCCCGCGACGCGCAGCCCGTCGTCCCTTCCGGCAAGGCCGACGCGGATCGCGAGAAGGCCCGCCTCGCCGCGGCGCGCTCGCTCGCGCTCCAGGCCCGCCTGCTGTGCGGCGCGGCGCGCCTCCTGATCGCGCCGGCGCCGACCGGCACCGCGCCGGCAACGACCGGCACCGCGCCGGCAACGACCGGCACCGCGCCGGCCGCCACCGGCACCGCGCCGGCCACCACCGGCACCGCGCCGGCCACCACCGGCACCGAGCTCGGGGCGCGGCTCGACGAGGCGACCGCCGCGATCAAGAAGCTCGACGGGGACCTCGCGGAGGCGAGCGGCTCCGCCCGGCCGATCCCCGCGCCCATCGACCAGGCCTCCCGCGCGCGGGCAGGTTGCCTCGCCGTGCTGACCGCCGCCCGCCGCGCCGCCACGCCGGTGACCCGCGCCCCGGGCGCCGGCGATGCGCTGCTCGCCGACCTCTCGGCCGCGGGCACCTGGTCGCCTGCCCGCGACGACCGCGGCATCGTGATCACGCTGCGCGGCCTCTTCGCAGGCAACATCCTCACGAAGGCCGGCGAGGCCCGCCTCCGCGACCTCGCGCTGGTCGCCGCAGCGCACCCCTCGTTCCCCGTCGCCGTCGTCGTCCACACGGACAGGGACATCAGCGCCCGGGAAGAGCCCGCGTGGGCGGCGCGGGCCGACGCCGTGGTCCGCGCCCTCCGGCCAACCCAGAGCGCTTCCGACCCGGGCACTTCCCCCCCGAGCCCCCCCATCGAGCCGTTCCTCGCGGGATCCGCAGCCCCGGTCGTCGACCCGGCCGGCAGCGAGCGCGCCCGCAACGCCCGGGTGGAGGTCGTGTTTGTAACCCCCGAAACCCTTTGAGGAGCGATGGTCGTCTCGATGGATGGAACTCCGCTCCCCTTGGAGAGTCGTTTGTGATGATGCGCTCTTCAACCCTCGCCCGAGGCGCCTGGATGCCCCCCGCGCTCGCCTGCGCCCTGATCAGCGCCCTCCTGACCGGGTGCGAGGACGACGGCAAGGCCTCGCAGAAGCACGCCGCGGAGCTCTGCGGCAAGCTCGCCGCCGTCGTCGCCGAGGACGTGGCCCAGGTGCGGACGGGCCTCCCCGTGGGCTCGCAGAAGCTCGCGGCGCAGCTCGACACCGATCCGGGCGCGAACCTGCTCGCGCTCCAGCGGGCGATCGCCGGCGCGCGCGCCTCGGTGAAGGAGCTCGAGTTCGCGAAGAGCACCTTCTTCTCGTTCGCCGATCCGAGCGGCACCGTGCTCCGCAGCGAGGCCGATCCGGACATGCTCGCCAACCGGTCGGTCCTCGCCTCGTTCCCCGAGCTCAGGAAGGTGCTGGCCCCTGACAGCGGCGTCACCGAGGCCTTCGGCGAGATGCAAGAGATGCGCGGCGTGAGGAACGGCCCGGATCTCCAGTGGGTCGTCGCGCACCCGGTCAAGGGGCCCGATGGCGGGCTCAAGGGCCTCTTCGTCACCGGCTGGTCCTTCCGCGCGTACGCCTACCGGCTGCAGGAGGCAGCGCGGCGCGATCTCACCGAGATCGCCAAGCGCGAGTCGCTGAAGTCGACGCCCCTCCTCTACGTCTTCGCGTGGAAGGGCGCGAAGGCGTACGGCGGCCCCGTGACGCCCGATGTCAACACCGAGGCTCTCGAGAAGCTGGATCTGCCGGCGAAGACCGCCGCGGGTCCGTGGAGCGGGACGGTGGACATCGCCGGTCGCACGTTCGGCGCCGCAGCGCAGCGCGCCCCGGAGCTCGCGGCGGACGCGGGCGTCGCCGCGCTCGTCTCCACGCTCTGAGCGCGAGCGCCGCGCGCCGCGCCGCGCCGCGCCGCGCTGCGCCGCGGCCTCAGCCTTGCCACGGCGGGTGTTCTCCTAATCGAGCGCGCCCGTGCTAGGCTCTCGCGACTGGCTCGCGTCGCCGAGCTCACCCCCATGCCGGCTTCCATCGATCAGCTTCTCAAGGTCTGCCGTGAGGTCATCGCCCCGCTCGTCCGAGCCGACGGCGGTGAGCTCTACATCGTGGCCGTCGAGCCCGATCACCTGACGCTCCACCTGGCCGGCGCGTGCTCCGGCTGCCCGGGAGCCATGCTCACCGCGCGCGCCGTGATCGAGCCGGCGGTGCTCGCCGTCGCGCCGTCGGCGCGGGTGGTGGTGACGAACGGTATGCGCGTCCCCGAAGGCGCGTCGCTTGTGAGCTGAGCTCACCCGCTTCGGATACGGGCCCATCTCGACGTTTTCGGTGCTCAGCGCACAGGAGTGCGCTTGCGCGCCGAAAACGCCGATCTGGGCCCGTCTCCTGTGCGGGTGAGCTCAGCTCGGGGGCGGGTGTGGGAGATGGGGCGGCGAGCCGCCGGGGGAGCGGCTCGGGGGGCAGGGGGGCGCTACTTCTTCTTGTCGGTGGGGGGCGGGGCGGGGGCGGGCTCGTCCTTGCGGATGGCGGACGCGACGGCGGGGTCGATCGCGTTGGCGTCCTGCGGCTTGTTGGGGCGGAGCGAGTCGAGGCTGCTGAGCGTCACCAGGTCCTCGTAGGCGAAGGCGATGGCACCCTCGCCCCGATCGATCGCGCGGAAGTGCGTCGCGGCGTCCTTCCAGTCGACCTCGGTGATGAAGCGGCCCTTGTCGGGATCCGGCGGCGTCACGCGGCCCGGCACGCCGAACGCGGTCGCGAGCTTGATGGCGGCGGACTGGAAGTCCTTCCCGCGAGGATTGCCCTCGCCGAGCGCGTGCTCGTCGATGATCTTCCAGAGCTTGTCCTGGATGAAGAAGAAGTGCCGCTTCCCCTCCCCCTGGGTCAGCGTCATCATCGACTCCTTGTTGAGGTAGGTGTACTCGCCCTTGAGCGGCGTCGTGTCGATGCCGGTCGGCAGCTTGCCGAAGTCGATGCGGCTGCGGCGGAACGCGCTCTTCTCCTCGGCCAGCTCGGCGTCGAGCGCCCTCATCTTCACGCCGGGCGAGGTCGCCTTGTAACGCGGCACGTAGGCCGCATCGAGCATCTTGTCGACGAGCGCCGCGACCTGCTTGGTGCTCATCCCCCACGTGATGCCCTGAGGGTTCAGCGCGATCGTCTTCTTCGTCACGGGCGGCTCGGCTGGCCGGGCGGACGCGGCAGCGGCCGCAGCCGGCGCCTTCTTCCCCCCCTTCGGCTGGGCAGCCACCACGTTCGTGCTCGCGATCGCCGCAAGGCCCAGCCCCACGGCCACCGCTGCTCCCAGGAGCCTCTTCGCTTTCATTGTTCTTCCTCCGGCAGGCGCAGGCCCGATCCCCCGCGCTGTCTGCAATCGCAAAGTCAGGACGATCCGCTCGGCGAGCCTGAGGACGCTAGCACCTGCGAAACGACGGGAGAATAGGTCCCAGGGCCGACCGCGCGTCGTTGGACGGTCGCTCGGCCGTATCGATGGAGCTCTACCGTCACACGCGACGCCCAGAGCGGCCGGAGCGCTCCCGCGAAGCGACGGCCAGCCGCCTCCGCCTGCACGCGCGACCACGAGCGACGGCGACGTCAACGCGGCGCGAGCAACGCGGCGCGAGCGGCGGCGACGTCAACGCGGCGCGAGGCGCGGGGACGTCAGCGCGAGTGATGCAACCCGCGGAAATCGGGCTCGGGAGCGCACGGGGCGGACGCGGGCGGCTCCTGACAAGGGCTTGCCGACGTGCTAGGTGCACGGGCCCCGAGGATGATTTGCCGTGTCGGAGCCGCTCCCCTGCGCGTCGCGCTCGCTGCGCTGGCGGCCCTTGGCCTCGCGGGCGGCTGCCTCGCCGAGCTGGAACGACCCGCGACGCTCGCCGATCCTCGGTCGGGGCTGCTCGCCTGGGAGGGGCACCACCGCGAGGTCTTCGATGACAACATCGAGCCCGCGGCCGTCGGGTTCTCGCTGGACGGCTCCTCCCCCCGATCCGATCCGTTCCTCCGGGAGAGGGCGCAGACCGCGGACGTGGTCGCGCGGGTCCGCGTGAACACGGTGACGGTCGACTCGATCGGGGAGCAAAGCAGCTACCACCTCGGGATCCAGGTCGGCTACCCGCCGCTCGCCACGCCCCGGGTGGCGGATCGGACCTTCGAGCTCCATATCCGCCCGACGAGCCGCGCGTTCGGGATCGCGAAGGCCATCGACGCCAGGCTCCGCGGCCTCATCTTCATCGCCTTCATCCGACGCTTCGCCGGCGAGGCAGGCGAGCCGGACATCCACTGGCACCTTTCACCTGATACAGCGGAGGTCGCGGCGGCCGTCAAGGAGGCCGTCGCCCTCGGGGAGCTGGCTGCGCCGTGAGCAACGTGAGCATCAAGACGGTCAAGGAAGTCGACGCCCTCCGCGTCGCCAGCCAGATGGCGGCGGAGACGCTGCTCGGGGTCGGCGACATGATCCGCGCCGGCATCACCACCGAGGACATCAACACCTTCGTCCACGAGGACACGCTGCGCCGCGGCGGCTACCCCGCGCCGCTCAACTACCACGGGTTCCCGAAGAGCGTCTGCACCTCGATCAACGAGGTGGTCTGCCACGGCATCCCGTGCGACCGCGTGCTCGAGCCGGGCGACATCATCAACGTCGACGTCACGACCATCTACAACGGCTTCTACGGCGACACCTCCGCGACGTTCTACATCGGCAGGCCCTCGCCGGAGGCGAAGCACGTGACCGAGGTGTCGCGGCGCAGCCTGCAGCTCGGCATCGCCCAGGTCCGCGACGGGGCGCGGCTCGGCGACATCGGGGCGGCGATCCAGGAGTTCGCCGAGGCCGAGGGGTGCTCGGTCGTGAGGGCCTTCGTCGGCCACGGGATCGGGCGGCGCTTCCACGAGGCGCCGCAGGTCTCGCACGTGGGCAAGTACGGCAGCGGCGCCCGGCTCCGCGCCGGGATGTGCTTCACGATCGAGCCGATGATCAACCTCGGCACCTACGAGGTCGAGATCCTGGAAGACAAGTGGACCGCGCTGACGGCCGATCGCTCGCTGTCGGCGCAGTTCGAGCACACCATCGTCGTCACGAAGAGCGGCTGCGAGGTGCTGACCCGACGCAGCCGGCCGCTCGCGAACAGCGAGATCTTCCCCGATCCGTTCGCCGTCTCCACCGCGCGGGCGCTCTGACGCGGCGGCGCGCCGCGCGCGCGCATCGACGCGTGTCCCCCGCCCTCGCTCGCGCGGCGCCGTCGCGCCCGAGCTGCGCGCGGAGCGCCCCGCCGACCGGCCCCGACCAGGAGCCCCGAGGCGCCTCGGAGTAGGCGATCGGAAAGCGAGTTTTGTCGACCGGTCGGCGGAAGAATGGGGGTAGAAGCAGGGGCATGGCCTTGGACGAAGCGTCGCGTGCCAGAGTCGCGCCGTATGTGTCGAGCCTGACGGCCGACGTCTTCTCGCTGTCAGGTCTGCCGGAGGAGGTCATCGCCGTCCTGTTCGCGTACTACTCGCGCAGCCGCGATGATCTGCGCACCAACCTGGCGCGCCTGCTCGACGACAAGGAGCTCGACGTGGCGCCGGAGGCCGGCGACGCGCCGCGCCGGGGGCTCGCGTTCGCGTCGGACAAGGCGCGGAGCTTTCACGAGAAGTGGGTCGTCGGGTACGGCCACGCGTCGGTCGCGGAGCACGCGGTGGTGCACCTCGCGATCGAGAACGTGAGCATCGTCGCCTCGAAGGTGATCGAGGACCTGCGGCTCGGCTCGTACACCGAGAAGAGCACGCGCTACGTCGTCTTCGATCAGCACGCGTTCGTCGATCTGCCGGAGCTCGACGCCGAGCACGGCGCGCGGTACCGGGCCTCGAGCGAGCGGCTCTTCGCGGCCTACCTCGACCTGGTCCCCAAGGTGACCGAGCGGCTGAGCGCGCGCGAGCCGAAGCCGGAGAAGATGTCGGACGCCGCGTACAAGGCGGCGCTGCGCGCGCAGGCGTGCGACCTCCTGCGCGGCCTCTTGCCGGCGGGGACGCGGACGAACCTCGGCCTCACCGCGAACGCGAGGGCGCTCGAGATCCTGCTCTCGAAGATGATGTCGTACCCGCTCGAGGAGGTGCGCAGGATCGCCCGCGACATGCACACGGCGGCGCTCGCCGTCACCCCCACGCTGGTCAAGTACGCCGCGCCGAACGAGCTCCGGCAGACGCTGCAGGCCACCGTCGCCGCGGCGATGAAGCGCGTCTACACGCCGCCGGAGGAGGGCGTGAGCGCGACGATGGTGATCAACCAGCCCGTCCGGCTGGTGCGCTACGACAAGGACGCCCTCGAGCGCATCGCGCTGGCGCTGGCGTACGACGGCAGCGATCCGGGCGTGCACGCCTACAACCTGGGCGACGCGCTCCGCCGCGCGACGCTGCCGGAGCTCATCGCCATCGCGCAGGCGGCGTGCGAGAAGCGCGGCCCGTACGACGCGCCGCCGCGCGCGTTCGAGGCGTCGACCATGACCTTCGAGCTCATGCTCGACTACGGCGCGTACCGCGATCTGCAGCGCCACCGGATGCTGACGCCCGCGACGCAGCGGCTCACCTGCCGGCTCGGCTTCGAGACGCCGCAGGCCCTCTCGGAGCTCGGCTACGCCGAGGCCTTCCAGGACGCGATGCTCGCCGCGCGCGACGCCTGGCACGCCATGGAGGGGAGCTACCCGCTCGAGGCGCAGTACGCCGTGCCGCTCGGCTTCCGCGTGAGGACGCTCTGGACGCTGAACCTGCGCGAGCTCTTCCACGTCGTCGAGCTCCGCTCGGCGAAGCAGGGCCACACGAGCTACCGGCGCATCGCCCAGGGCCTGTACCGCACCGCCATCACCGTGCACCCCTGGCTCAAGGACCTGATCCGCGTCGACCTGAACGACTACGCGCTCGCGCGCAGCTGACCCGCGCCGCTCTGGAAGGGCAAACGGGTTGAACCAGCCTGAAACGAGCAGAAGTTCGAACCGCCAAGGCGCCAAGGACGCCAAGAAGAAGATAATATCTTGGCGTCCTTGGCGCCTTGGCGTCCTTGGCGGTTCATTTCTCGCTCGATCAACGTGATCGGTGTTCTAGAGGCGCGCCGCCTCGATGAGCTCCGTCGCGGCCCTCAGCGATGCGCCGGTGACCTTCGCGCCCGAGAGCATCCGCGCCACCTCGGCGATCCGGTCCTTCTTGTCGACGCGCGTGACCGAGCTCTTCGCGATGCCGCCGGCGCTCTCCTTCGCGACGACGAAGTGCGCGCTGGCGAAGGCGGCGATGGGGGCCAGGTGCGTGATGCAGAGCACCTGATGGTGGCGCGCCACGTCGCCGATCGCGCGCCCGATCTTGTCGGCGACGGCGCCGCCGACGCCGCTGTCGACCTCGTCAAAGACGTAGAGACCAGCCGGCCCGCACTCGGCGAGCACGCGCTTCAGGGCGAGCAGCGCGCGCGACAGCTCGCCGCCCGAGGCGATGCGGCGGAGCGGGCGAGGATCGATCCCCTTGTTGGGCGAGATGAGGAACTCGACCCGGTCGATGCCGTCCTGGCCGAGGCGGGCGCCGTCGACGACCAGCTCGGCGCGGTCGCCGCCGTGCAGCGCGACGTCCACGACCACCCGCGCGCCGCCCATGCCGAGCTCGGCGAGCTCCGTGGAGATCGCGGCGCCGAGCTTCTCGGCCGCCTTGCGGCGCTTCGCCGACAGCTTGCGGGCGCGCTCGGCGGCGACCGCGAGCAGGGCGTCGCGCCGGCGCTCGAGGTCGGCGACGTGGCTCTCGACCCCCGAGAGGCGCGAGAGCTCGGCCGCGAGGCGCGCCCGGGTCGCGAGCACGTCCTCGATCGTGGGGCCGTGCTGCCGGAGCAGGCCCTCGAGGCGGTACATGCGATCCTCGATCTCCGAGAGGCGGTCCGGGTCGGCCTCGGCGCGCTCGGCGTACCGCGCGATCGCCCGGGCCGCGTCGCTGAGCTCCGTCCAGCAGCCGTCGACCGCGCGGGCGACGTCGTCGAGGGCGGGATCGATCTCCGCGGCGGCTCGGAGCTCCGACGCGAGCCGCGCGAGCTCGTCGCAGAGCGCGTCGTCCCCCTCGAGGCGGGAGGCCGCGCGCCGGGTGATGTCGTGCAGGCGGCCCGCGTGGCGCAGCCGGTTGCGCTCGGCCGCGAGCTCGGCGAGCTCGCCGGGGCGCGGCGAGAGCGCGTCGATGGCCTGGAGCTGGAAGGACACGAACGCCTCGCGCTCGCCGCGGCCGCGCTCCAGCTCGCGGGCCGCGCGGAGCTCCGCGCTGAGCGCCTCGAGCTCGCCGACGTCCGCCGCGAGCTCGCTGCGCGCCGGCACCAGCCGGCCGAAACGATCGAGGTAGCCGAGGTGCGTCGCCGGGTCGGTGAGCGCGACGCTCTCGTGCTGCGACGCGACGTCGGCGAGCTCCGGGGCGAGCGCCTGGAGCTCGCCCGCGGTGCAGAGGCGGCCGTTCAGGTAGGCGCGCGATCGGCCCGTCGCCTGGATCACGCGGCGGATCACGAGCTCGCCGCCGCTCGCGACGCCGGCGGCGTCGAGCATCGCCATCGCGCGGTCGGAGCTCCGCACGTCGAACAGCGCCTCGATCTCGGCCTCGTCGGCGCCGGGGCGGACCTGCTCCGCGCTCGCGCGGCCGCCGAGGACCAGCGAGAGCGCGCCGACGACGATCGACTTGCCCGCGCCCGTCTCGCCGGTGAGCACGTTGAACCCTGGCTCCAGCCGGAGCTCGAGGGCGTCCATCAAAATGAAATTCTTGACCCGAAGCGCGACCAGCACAGCGGCGGGAGGATAGGAAGCTTTCGACCCGTCGTCAGCGGATCTTCACCTGCTTCATGACGGTGACCGGGATCCCTTCGAACGGCGGCACCGAGATATTTCGGAACGCGCCGGCAATGCACCCGGCGGTCGCGGTTCCGACGAGGTCGCCCCCTTCCACGCGCGAGGACATCACCTTGCCCGAGGGCGCGAAGGTGACGGCCACGCGGGCTGTTCCGGTGAGGCCCTCGCCCGTGCACCCGGCGGCCGCGGACGCCGCGGACGCGAGCGCGCCGGCCGCCGCGCCCTGATCGAAGCGCGCCGGCTCGTCCCGCGCCGGGAGGAGCGGCGCGGGCGCCTGCTGTTTCCCGGCGGGCCGCGGGCGCTCGGGCGCGCTCGGCGCGCTGGCCTGGGCCGTCCTCGGGGTCGCCTCGGGCCTGTCGCTCGCTGGCGGGCTGGCCTTCGCCACGGGCGCGGCGCTCGCAGCGGGCGCGGCGCTCGCCTCCGGCGTCGCCCCGGGCGCAGACCCCGCCTGAGCCGGCTCGGAACGCGACGGCGCTGCAGGCTCTCCAGGCGGGCCGGCCGCAGCCGAAGCGGCGGGCGCCTGCTCCGCAGCGCCGGCTGCGGCAGGCGGGGCCGCCACCGGCTCGTCATCGAGGGACGGCTCTCTGTCGGTCGCGTGACCAGCCATCGCAGGGTCCGCGGGCGGAGGGGGCGCCGCCTCTGCGGTCGGCGCCGCTGCGGGGGCAGCGCTGTCCGCGGCGGGCGCGACGCTGCCCGCCGCGGGCGCGGTCTGCACCGCCGCGGCGCTGGTCGGCTTGCCGCCGATCTGCGCGAAGTACATCGAGGCGCCGAACGCCAGGAACACCACGAGCACCCAGCCGACCACCGCGAAGTTCTGCCGCGACGCCGGCGTCGAGAGGGCGCGCAGCCCCCCGGACAGCCGGGCCCCCACCGCGACCGAGGCGCGCGCCGGCGCGTCTTCCCCGGACGAGGTGTGCCCCTCGACCGCCAGCGGGTCGGGCTCGCCGGACGGCTCGACGAGCCCCTCGGCGACCCCGGGAGAGGAGCTCCGTCCCGCGGTCGCGCCCTCGAACAGCCCGCCGCTGATGCTCAGGATGTCGTCATCGGCGCGGAGCTCGCCGTTGCGGCGGCTCCCGTCGTCCACGCCGGCCGACTGCGCCATGTTGCGCAGATCGATCAGGCCGGAGTCCTCCTTGCGCCCGGCGCGCGCGCCGAGATCGGCCTGGCTGATCCGGTCGCCCGCCGTGCGGGCCGTTGTCCTGGGCGCGCTGCTCGCGCGCGCCGGCGGCTCGCGCGCCGGGCCCTCGCCGCTCCCCTGCGCCCCGGGCTCGCCGGCGGTCGCCGGCGCCTGCGCCGCCTTCGGCTTCGCGCGCTCGGGCCGCGGCTCGTCCGCGGCGCGCGGCGAGGCCGGGACCGACGGAGGGACAACCGCCGCCATCAGGGAGAGGTCGGCCCTGGAGGAGTCGCCGGGCACGGCCTCGGAGCCGGCCCAGGCTCGGCGCGCGGACTCGGGCTGCGGCGCGAGCGCCGCCATCGCCTGCACGTCCTTCAGCCGGAGCTCGGGCGACGAGCGGTGCGACGACGGCCGGACCTCGTCGAGCGACGACGGCGCCGGCGGCATCTCGGACAGCGGCGCCGGCGGCATCTCCGACGGCGGCGTGATCGGCCGGGAGGTCCCGCCCGCGCGGTGCGCCGGCCGCTGCCGCAGCGCCGGCGTCGCCGACGTCGTGCGGTGCTCGCGCCGCGCGGGCGGCCGCACGGGCGCCGGCACCGGCGCGCTCTTCCGGGGCGGGGCGGCGGGCTCGGGCGCCGGCGCAGGGTGGCTCGCGCGCTCGTCGTCGGCGGCCTCCGGCCCGAACGACAGCGAGGGCGGCTCCACGCCGGGGGACAACATCTGCGCGAGATCCTGGATGGAGACGGGATCGGAGTCGGGGGGCGGGAGCGCGGACGGGCTCCGACCGACGACCGCCGGCGGCGCCGCCCCGGCCGCGCGGCGCGCGTCGTCCCGCGGCGCGACGGCGAACGTGCGAGGCCGCGCAGCGCGATCACGCTGGCGCAAGCCTCCGTCCGGCGTCACCACAGCGAGCTCGAGCGCGGCCTCCGCCGCGACGTCGAGCGCGTCCAGCTGGTGCGCCCGCTGGCTGGATCCCGGCGACAGCCCAATATCCTCCAGCTCCTGCTGGGCGATCCGCTCCGCGAGCGTGAGCCCTCGCCCACGCGCGGTCGGCCCAGACGCCCTGCGCTGCTCGGGATCCCTCGCAGGATCGAACGCCAACTCGCCCGCGCCGCCGGGGAGCGTCACCTCGCCGTCCATCATCAGAAGATCCCTCGACGACACCGGCTCCCACTCCGGGGGTGGCCCGGAGGACGGCGTCGCGTACTCGGGTTCGCTCGATGGCGCCCGCCGATCGCGCCCGCTGGCGGAGCTCGGCACCATCGACGGCGACGAGCGCGGCTCGCCGCTCGCCCTGTCGGCCGTCCCTTGCTTGCTCTTCGCACGGCACGACTTGCAGACGAACGGAAGCGACGGGCGCATCTCGCGCCCCACCCCGATCTCCACGTACGTCCTGCAGAGAGAGCAGGCGAGTTGCACCTTGAAGAGGATCGCGCAGCTCGGCAGCACGTGCAATGTTCTTTGCTGCAGACCAGGGCGGCCGCTTGGTGGACCGGCTCGTTCGCTCAGCTTTTCCGGTTCCGGCTTACGGTTCCGGTCCGACTCACGGTGCCGGTCCGACTCACGGTTCCGGCGCAGTTTGCGCTGCGGCGTCCGCGGTTTGCGCCGCGGCGTCCGCGGTTTGCGCCGCGAGCGGCAGGGGCGCGGGGGGGCGCACCCAGCGCTGCTCCAGCCAGTCCAGCGCGACCGGCGCGCTCCGCAGCGCCGCGTCCACGGCGCGGGCGACCGGGTCGGGCGCGGGCGAGAGCCCGGAGGCGCGCGTCGACAGGATCCAGTTCGACAGCTCGTAGTGGTGCAGGAGCGGCGCGAAGCGGTGCGCGTCGAAGCCCGCGAGGATCTCCGCGGCGCCGCCCATGCTGTCGCAGGGCCGGAGCGCCGTGGTCACGTCGAAGAGCAGGGCGCGGAGGTCCTCGAAGGCGCGCTCCGGATCCGCGGACACGCCCGCGAGGAGCGCCTCGAAGCCCGCGTCGGAGAGGCCCGCCGCCTCGGCGGCCTCGGCCATCGCGGGCACCTGCGTGGCCAGGAACTCGGCGTTCGGGGCGTGCCCGAGCAGGCGCCCCACGAGGTACAGATCGAACGCGCTGGCGATCGCCTCGGCAAGCAGGAGCGATTCCGCGCTGGGCGGAGCGCCGGCGCTCGCGGGCGCGAGGGCGCGGTGGGCGAGGTGGTGCCACGCCACGTGCGCGACGACGTCGGCGGCGATGTGCTCGCTCGGGATCAGGTCGCCCTGCTCGCTCTGGTTCCAGAACGTCAGGTTCAGGAAGACGACCCGATCCCAGCTCGCCTCGACGTCGGGCACGCGGAAGCGGTACCCGTCGCGCTGGAGCACCTGCTTCAGATCGCCGTAGAGCGCGACGTGCCGGAAGGAGCGCTCGTCCTCGATGGTCAGCTCGTCCAGCGTCAGGCTTCGCAGCTTCACGGGCGGACAGTAGACCGTGATCGTGTCGACAGCCACAGCGAAGGCCTGGAAGAACCCGGTCGTGTCAAGGGTTTAGGCCTCGGGCCGGGTTTTACCCTACTGAAACCGCAAGGATCCGCCAATGGCCGGTGTTGCAAGCGCCGCCGGCTTAGGCATGATGCGCCCGTTCCTGCGCCAGCCGAGGAGGCACTCCGAATGATTTCCGTCAGGTCTCTCTGTTCCATCGCGCTCGTGCTCGTCGCCAGCGGTGCCGCCGGCTGCAAAGAGGATCCGCCTCCTCCTCAGCCGGAGCTGGCAAGCTCCGCGACGCCCAACAAGGGCAAGGCGAACATGAAGACGCCCGTGTCGCCGGTCGCGAAGGTCGATCCGCAGTCGATGAAGGAGTACCGCGTCGACGTCTGCTACTTCGGGACGCTCTCGCTGAAGCAGGCCCGCGACGCGTACCTCGCGAGCCTCGGCAAGGACGAGCCCAGCGAGAAGAAGATCCCGAGCTTCGGCACCGAGGAGCTGATGAAGCCCGCGGACGCCAAGGCCGCGGCGGCCGGGAAGGCGCCCGCGCCGGGCGCCGCCGCGCCCGCGGCCGCGCCGAAGACCGCCGCCGCGCCGGCTGCCAAGGACGGAGCGCCCGCGGCGGCCGCCGCCGCGTCCGGGGGCAAGCCCGCGCCCGCCGCGTCGCTCCCCCGGATCGACGAGCGCCGGCCGTTCAACTTCAGCGCGCGCGCCCCGCACGAGCGCAACGCGCGCGCCTGCACCGTCGCCCTGAGCCTCAAGGATCCGGCGATGCCGGACGTCGACGCCGCGCTCGTCGAGTACGCGCCCTACGCGACCGAGCTCGCGAAGAACATCGCCGCGGCGGCGAATTACTACCAGCGCGAGGAGTACAAGAAGGACAGCTTCGCGAAGGGCAAGGAGCTCCACAAGAAGCTCCTCGCCGACTTCGAGAAGCTCGACGCGAGCTCGGACAAGCTCGGCCTCGCGGTGTCCGCGTGGCACTCGTCGCACCTGCCGGATCTCGACAAGGCCGAGGAGGGGCAGAAGGCGGCGCTCACGGCCCTGGAGGACGCGCGCGCGCTCATGCTGATGCTGTCCAGCAAGAACGTCGACCCGGCGGCGGCGAGGACCGCCCTCCAGAAGGTGGAGGCGTCCGCCGGGGCGCTCAAGGCCTACGGCACGACCCACCAGAACGATCCGTGGTTCAAGATCATGTCGACCGCGCTCGACAAGTTCATCGGCGCGGTCAAGGAGGCCGATCCCAAGCTGACCGACAAGGGGATCTCCTCGCCCAGCCTGTACCTGCCGGTCATCACGAACTTCGTGGGTGTCATCGAGGGGAAGCACCGGGCCCTCTCCCGCTCGCTGATCGGCAAGTCCCAGCCGCAGCTGCGCGAGCCCGCCGGCGCCCCCGGTCAGCCGGCGCAGCCCGCGCAGCCCACGCAGCCCGCCGCCCCCGAGCCCGAGAAGGAGTAACCGCGCTCCCCGCGGCGCCGCCCCCCGGCGGCGCCGCCGCGGCACATGCCCAGAGCGACGGTCACCCGCACAGGAGACGGGCCCAGATCGGCGTTTTCGGCGCGCAAGCGCACTCCCGTGCGCTGAGCACCGAAAACGTCGAGATGGGCCCGTATCCGAAGCGGGTGACCGCCGCTCTAACGGCCGGTGCGGCGGGAGATGGCGAGCCGGTAGAGCGCCTCGTACTGCCGCGCCGCGTGCGCCCAGCCGAAGTTCTTCTTCATCGCCCGCACCTGCATCGTCCGGAAGTACGCCGGATCGGCGCGGTAGAGGTGCACCGCCCAGGCGACGGTGTTCCCGAGCGCCATGGACGACATCTCCTCGAACTTGAAGCCGGTGATGTTGTTCTCGACCGTGTCGTCGAGGCCGCCGACGGCGCGCACGACCGGCAACGTCCCGTAACGCTGGCTGTAGAGCTGGTTCAGCCCGCAGGGCTCGTAGCGCGACGGCATGAGGAAGAGGTCGGCGCCCGCCTCGATGCGGTGGGCGAGCCCCTCGTTCATGCCGATGTGGACGCGGAAGCGGTCGCTCGAGCCGGCGCGCCGCGAGAAGAGCTCCTCGGCCCAGCGCTCGCCGGAGCCGAGCACGACGAGCTGCACGTCGAGCGAGAGGATGTGGTCGAGCGCGCCCGCGAGGATGTCGATCCCCTTCTGGGTCGCCAGGCGGCTGATGAGCCCCAGCAGCGGGACCTCGGGGCGCTCGTCGAGGCCCATCTCGCGCTGGAGCGCCGCCTTGCAGAGCCGCTTGCCGCTCAGATCCTCGGCGGAGTACGTCGCCGCGATGTGCGGGTCGGTCGCGGGGTTCCAGATGGAGTCGTCGATGCCGTTCAGGATCCCGATCACGTCGGTGCCGCGGTCCCGGAGCACGCCGTCGAGCCCCTCCCCGCCCTCCCACGTCTGGATCTCCTGCGCGTACCTGGGCGAGACGGTGGAGACGATGGTCGCGTTGTAGATGCCGGCCTTGAGCAGGTTCAGGCTGTCGTACGCCTCGAGGCAGAACCTGTGGAACTGGTCCCAGCCGAGCCCCGTCGTGGGGAGCAGCATCTTGTTGAACCAGCCCTGGTAGCCGAGGTTGTGGATCGTCAGCACGGTCGCGGCGCGCGCGAGCGGCGACCGGTGCTCGAGGACGTTGATGTAGAGCGGGACGAGCGCCGACTGCCAGTCGTGGACGTGGACGATGTCCGGCCAGAAGTTGAGCGCGTGGCAGAGCTGCAGCGCGCCGCGCGACAGGACCGCATAGCGCGCGAGGTTGTCGCCGAACTCGCCGTGCACGTCGCCGTAGATGCCGTCGCGGTCGTAGAGCACGTCGTGCTCGAGCAGGTACACGATCGGCGCGGGCGCGCCGGGCGTGGCCGGCTCGATGCGCGTCTCCCAGACGCCGGTCCACACCTCGCCTCCGGCGCCGAGCGGCACGCCGAGCGCCCACGGCAGCCGGTGCGGGGCGAAGCGCTCCGCGGTGGGCTCCACCTCTCCCCCCTGCTCCACGGCGGCGGCGTGCGCCGAGCCCGCCAGCGCGGCGACGGCCGCGCCGGTCGCGGTCGCGGCGGCCGCTGCCGGGTCGGCCACTGCTGCCGCGGCCGTCGCCAGCTCCGCTGCGGCCGGCGCGGCGGCCGGGTCGGCCGCGGCCTCCGCGGCCTCAGCGCTCGCGGCCTCAGCGCTCGCGGCCGCGGCGTGCTCGGCCGCGGCGTGCTCGGCCGCGGCGTGCTCGGCCGCGGCGTGCTCGGCCGCGGCGTGCTCGGCCGCGGCGTGCTCGGCCGCCGCCTGCGCGGCGACCACCGGCGCGCCCGCGGCCTGCGCGACGACCGCGGGCGAGGCGACGGCCTGGCTGCCCCCGGACGGGTGCTCGGCGAGCCCCGCCTGGCGGGCGAGGTAGCGCTTGGCGACGCGGTAGGCCGGCATCACGACGCGCACGTCGTGGCCGGCCGCGGCGAGCGCGATCGGCAGGGCGCCGGCGACGTCGGCGAGGCCGCCCGTCTTGGCGAAGGGGACACATTCGGACACCACGAAGAGAATTTTCAGGCGCGGCATGGACATGGGAGGGGGGAGCACGCCATGGGCTAAGGCGAGCGCGTGGCGTTCCTTCTATCAGCTTCACGGGCGATCTTGACCACGCGATCGACAGAGCGCGCGAGACCGAGCGACGACGTGTCGACCACGAAGTCGGCCTGCTCGTAGAGCGCGCGCCGCGCCTGGAACAGCGCCCGGAGCTCCTTCATGGCGTCGGCCCGGTTCGCCATGGGGCGCGCGTCCCCCTGCTCGACGACGCGGCGCCAGTGATCCTCGGGCTTCGCGCGGAGCCAGACGGTCACGGCGCAGCGCCGCAGCAGCCCGAAGGTCGCCGGGTCGGTCACGAGGCCGCCGCCCGCGGCGAGGACGCCGTGGGCGCGCTCCTCGGCGAGCCGCGCGAGCTCCTCGCGCTCCAGCCGCCGATAGTAGGCGTTGCCGTGGATCTCGAACAGGGCGGCGAGGCTCATCCCGGCGCGCGCGGCCACCAGCCCGTCGAGCTCGAGGAAGGGCACCCCGAGCCGCGCCGCGGCGCGGCCGCCGATCGTGGTCTTGCCCGCCCCTCGCAGGCCGAGCAGCGCGACCAGGGCGCGCCCGACGTCCCGCGCGCCGCGCTCCCCCTCGCCGGCGCCCCCGGCCGCGAGATCGCCGTCGGAGAGCAGCGCGGCAGCGGAGCTGCCCAGCGCGCGGCCGATGTCCTCGAGCCGCGCCACCGACACGTTCGCCCGCCCGCTCTCGAGCAGCACCAGGAAGCGCTCGCTCACCCGGGCGAGCTCAGCAAGCTCGCGCAGGGTGAGCGCGAGCTCCTTCCGCCGCAGCCGCAGCCGCTCGGCCAGGTGCGCGAGGATCGGCGGCGCGCCCTCTTCAACGGACGCGGTGTCGCCAGCGGACGCCGCGTCGCCGGCAGATGCTGCCGTGGCGGCCTCGGCCTCCGGATCTCGTCCGGCGCCCTCTCGGCGCGGCGTCCGGCGCGACGTCCGGCGTGGAAGCTCGGGGGGCGGCATCTCGAACATGCACTATATTTCCTGAACGAGGACGACTCAAGCACTATATTGCTTGACGGAAGCGCCCCGGGGTGGTGGGCTCATCTCGATGGAAGCGACCTCCTCTCCTCCTCCGGCGGCGACCGCGCCGCAGACAAGAGCCCGGGACGAGGGCTCACCCGGCGAGGCGCCGCCGCCCGTCCGCTTCGAGACGGAGCCGGGCCGCTACAGGCACTGGAAGCTCTCGTTCGAGGGGGCGATCGCGCGCGTCGCGCTCGACGTCGTCGAGGACGCGCCGATGCGGCCCGGCTACCAGCTGAAGCTGAACAGCTACGACCTCGGGGTCGACATCGAGCTCGCCGACATCGTGCAGCGGCTGCGCTTCGAGCACCCGGAGGTGAAGGCGGTGGTCGTGACGAGCGCGCAGCCGCGGATCTTCTGCGCGGGCGCGAACATCTACATGCTCGGGTCGTCGACGCACGCCTTCAAGGTCAACTTCTGCAAGTTCACGAACGAGACGCGGCTCGCGCTCGAGGAGGCGTGCGCCGAGAGCGGGCAGCGCTACCTCGCGGCGCTGAACGGGGTCGCCTCGGGCGGGGGGTACGAGCTCGCGCTCGCGTGCGAGGAGATCCTCCTCGCGGACGACGGGAGCAGCGCCGTCTCGTTCCCGGAGACGCCGCTGCTCGCGGTGCTCCCCGGCACGGGCGGGCTCACGCGGCTCGTCGACAAGCGCAAGGTGCGGCGCGACCTCGCGGACGTGTTCTCGACGCTCGCCGAGGGGGTGCGCGGCAAGCGCGCGCAGGAGTGGGGGCTCGTGGATCGATCGGTCCCGAAGAGCCGCTTCGATCAGGCGGTGGCCCAGCGCGCCGCGGAGCTCGCGGCGGCGACGCCGGACAGGCCGGGGCCGGGGGTGAAGCTCGCGCCGCTCGAGGCGCGGCGCGCCGAGCTCGATCAGGGCCGGGTCGTCGTGAGCGACTACCGCTACGTGTCGCTGCGGGTGGACCGCGCCGCGCGCACCGCGGAGCTCCGCGTGCTCGGGCCCGACGGCGAGGGGGCGATGGACGCCGCCGCGATGCGCAGGGCCGGGTCGGACCTGTGGGCGCTCCGCGCGTTCCGCGAGCTCGACGACGCGCTCCTCGATCTGCGCTTCAACCACGACGCGGTGGGCCTCGTCCTGCTGCGGACGACGGGCTCCGCGGCCGCGGTGCGCGCCGCGGACGAGGCGCTCCGGGAGGCCCGCGACGACTGGTTCGCGAGGGAGGTGCTGCTCCACATGCGGCGCGTGCTCAAGCGGCTCGACCTCACGGCGCGCAGCATGTTCGCGCTGATCGAGCCGGGCTCGTGCTTCGCGGGGAGCCTGCTCGAGCTCGCGCTCGCGGCGGACCGGTCCTACATGCTGGACGGCGGCGCGGACGGCGGGGAGGCCGCCTTCATCGGCCTGAGCGCGCTGAACTTCGGTCCGCTCGCGATGTCGAACGGCCTCACGCGGCTCGCCTCGCGCTTCCTGGGCGCGCCGGAGCGCGTGGCCGCGCTGGAGCAGCGGAAGGACCTCCTGTCCGCCGAGGAGGCGCTCGCGGAGGGCCTCTGCACCTTCACGCCGGACGTGATGGACTGGGACGACGAGGTGCGGCTCGCGATCGAGGAGCGGCTGAGCCTGTCGCCCGACGCGCTCACCGGGATGGAGGCGAGCCTGCGCTTCTGCGGGCCGGAGACGATGGAGACGAAGATCTTCGCCCGGCTCTCCGCCTGGCAGAACTGGATCTTCCAGCGCCCCAACGCGGTCGGCCCGCGGGGCGCGCTCACCATGTACGGGCGCCCGGAGCGCCCCGAGTTCGACTGGAGGCGGACATGAGCGCGGTCATCAACTCGGAGCGGATCCCGAACAACGTCGACCTCGCGTCGGACAAGAAGCTCCAGCGCGCCCTCGAGGCGTGGCAGCCGAAGTTCCTGGACTGGTGGCGGGAGACGGGGCCCGAGGGCTTCCAGGCGGACGACGTCTACCTGCGCACGGCGATCAGCGTCGATCACGAGGGGTGGGCGCACTTCGACTACGTGAAGATGCCCGACTACCGCTGGGGCATCTTCCTCGCCGACCCGGTGCCCGGCCGGACGATCGGCTTCGGCGACCACCTCGGCGAGCCGGTGTGGCAGGAGGTGCCGGGGGAGCTCCGGAACATGCTGCGCCGGCTCGTGGTGACGCAGGGGGACACCGAGCCGGCGAGCGTGGAGCAGCAGCGGCTGCTCGGCCAGAGCTGCCCGAGCATGTACGACCTGCGGAACCTGTTCCAGGTGAACGTCGAGGAGGGGCGGCACCTCTGGGCGATGGTGTACCTGCTGCACAGCCACTTCGGGCGCGACGGCCGGGAGGAGGCGGAGGCGCTGCTGGAGCGGCGGAGCGGCGACCCGGACAAGCCGCGGGTCCTGGGCGCCTTCAACGAGCCGTGCACGAACTGGCTCTCGTTCTTCATGTTCACCTACTTCACGGACCGCGACGGCAAGTACCAGCTGCTCGCGCTCTCGGAGAGCGGCTTCGATCCGCTCTCGCGCACGACGCGGTTCATGCTGACCGAGGAGGCGCACCACATGTTCGTCGGCGAGACGGGCCTGCTCCGCGTCTGCCAGCGGACGTGTGAGCTGATGAAGCGCAACAAGAACGAGGACGCGCGCGCCGAGGGCGGCGTCGATCTGCCGACGATGCAGAAGTACCTGAACCTCTGGTACTCGCTGTCGCTGGACCTCTTCGGCGGGGAGATCTCGTCGAACGCCGCGTCGTTCTTCGCGTCGAGCGTGAAGGGCCGCGCCAAGGAGGGGTCGTACGACGACCACCGGGCGCTCGAGGGCGTGTACCCCATCGATGTCCCGCTCGCGGCGGGCGGGGGCGCGGTGTCCGGGTGGAGGCGCGAGGAGGTGCCGCTCCGGAACGCGATGAACGAGGTGCTGCGCGACGAGTACGTGAGCGACTCGCAGCGCGGGCTCGACAAGATGAACCGGGTGATCGAGGAGTCCGGCGTCTCGTTCCGGCTGAAGCTGCCGAGCCGGCGCTTCCACCGGAGCTCGGGGATCCACGCGGGGCTCCACTTCGACCCGGAGGGCAACCCGCTCTCGAAGGCGGAGTGGGAGCGCCGGCGCGACGACTGGCTGCCGACCGCGAGCGACGAGGCCTACGTGCGGAGCCTGATGGAGAAGCCGGTGTACGATCCGAAGCAGATGGCGAACTGGATCGCGGCGCCGGCGCGGGGCCTCAAGGGCAAGCCCGTCGACTTCGAATACGTGCGGCGCAGCGGGTAGCGCGGCCGAGGCGCGCGGCGCTCCCGGTCACCCCGGCGGCGCGCCCGCGTCGGGCGGCGCGCTCCCCGAGGGGGGCGGCGGGGGCGCCTTCTTCGGCGGATCGCCGTGCTCGGCCGCGAGCTTCTTCACGAGCCCGTCGAGGAGCACCTGCTCGTGGTACTGCGGCATCGCCGGGAGCTGGACGGCGACGCGCACGCCGGCGCCGCCGTTCACGATTTCGATCGAGCCCTGCGTCGCCTTGCCCCCGCTCTCGGGGCTCCTGTACTCGAAGAGCACGTAGCCGTTCGCGACGTCCTTCTCGACGATCTTGAAGCCGAGGTCGACGCGCACGAGGCGCAGCGCCGTGCCGAAGGTCTGGTCGAAGGTGTAAGGCGACTCATAGGCGACGCTGGCGCTGGCGTCCCCTCCGCCGAGGCCGATGGCCGCGGGGAGGGCCAGCGCGAGGGCGAGGAGCGCGATCGGCGGGAGGCGGCGCATGACCGCGGCGTAGCAGGGGCGGGTGGGGGTGGGCCAAGTTCTCTGTCCAAGATCCCGCGGATATGCTGGCATCGACGCCGATGGACCGACCCTACGTCGAGCAGCTCCGCATCCAGGGGTATGGCTGCGTCCACGACGCGACCCTCGCGCTCACCCCGCTGCACGCGCTCATCGGGCCGAACGACAGCGGCAAGAGCACCGTGCTGCGCGCGCTCCGGACCCTCTCCTCCGTCCTCGAGCGCGCGCTCGCGGCGCCGGTGCCCGACGGGCTCGGGCGCGCCCCCGCGGCGGGCAAGGCCCCGGGCAGCTCGCTGTTCGAGGTGTCGTCGGCGAGCACGACGTGGCGCGTGGAGCTCGACGCCGCAGGGCGGTTCCGCTCCACGTCGTTCCCGAGGGACCTCGAGCCCCCTTCCCTGCTCGAGGACCTCGACGACGGAGAGCCCACGCGGGGCGGGCCGAGCCCCGAGCGCCCCGCGCCCGAGATCGTCCAGGCGCTGCGCGGGGCGCAGACGCTCCGCCTCGACCCGGACGCGCTCAGGAGCCCGCACCCGCTGATCCCCGACGGGCAGCCGCTCTGCTTCGCCGACGAGCGCGGCACCGGCCTGCCGGCGGTCTACGACGCCGTCATCAGCCGCGACCTTTCGGCCTACATCGATCTGAACGAGGAGCTCGCGCGCCTCTTCCCCAGCGTGAAGAGCGTCCACCTCGCCAACCCGAGCCCCACCGCGAAGGCCATCGGCGTGAAGCTCGAGGGCGGCACCGTCGTGCCGGCGGAGCTGATGAGCGAGGGCATGCTGTACTACCTCGCCTTCGCGGCGCTGCCGCACCTCGATCCCACGCCGCTCCTCCTCGTCGAGGAGCCCGAGCACGGGCTCCACCCCGCGCGCATCGCCGACGTGATGCGCGCCCTGCGCATCGTCTCCGAGAAGACCCAGGTCCTCCTCGCGACGCACAGCCCGCTCGTCGTGAACGAGCTCCAGCCCGAGGAGGTCACGATCATCACCCGCGCCGGCGAGCAGGGGACGCAGGCCACGCGCATCCAGCACACGCCGGGGTTCGAGGAGCGCGCCAGGGTGTACGCGCTGGGCGAGCTCTGGCTCAGCTACGCGAACGGCGCGGACGAGGCGCCGCTGCTCGCCGGAGGCCCGCGGCCGTGACGAAGCCCCCGGAGAGGCTCCGGATCTTCCTCGTGGGCGAGGGCGAGAACGAGCTGGGCAGCCGCGCCGGAGCGCCGGCCTACCAGTCCGACAAACGCCCCGGCGTGCTCTGGACCCTGCTCTCCCGCGTCCTGCCGGCCGGGTGGGTCGTCGGCGGCGCCCGCGAGTGGAAGAGCATCCGGAAGTACCAGGCGCGCGGGGCGACCCACGAGGACACGCGCAACGTGCTCGGCGCAGCGCTCGACGCGAAGGAGGCGGGGTGCGACGTCCTCGCGTTCTCCCGCGACATCGACCGCGATCCGGCGCGCCGCGAGGCGATCGAGGAGGGGATCCGGCGCGTCGCCTCGAGCATATCGGCGCCGCCCGAGGTGATCGGCGGGGTGGCGGTGCCGGCGCTGTCAGGCTGGATCCTCGCGCTCCTCGGGGAGAAGGCGACCGAGGAGCTCTCGCCGCTGAGGGCGCAGGCGATGCTGGCCGCGAAGGGCATGATGCCGGACGACGGCGCCGCGCTGGTGCGCGTCGCCGAGGACGCGGACCTCGACGCCGTGCCCCAGGACGCCACCTCGCTCGCGGAGTGGATCGCGCGGGCGCGCGCGGTGCTGCCGCGGCGGGTAGGTCGCGGCCAGAGGTGAGCCGAGCCGCCGCTACGAGCCGCACGCGGCGTTGTCCCACCGCCGCTCCTCTGGGAGGGGCGCCGCGGCGCTCCCCGGATCGATCGCGGCGCCGATCGCCGCGGCCACGATGTGCCAGCCGACCTGCGTGACGTAGAGCAGGAACACGAACACGGCGCCGGGGCCCCGGACGGCCGGCTCGGGGAAGAACATCGCCAGCGCCATGTAGGCCGAGAGCTGGAAGGCGCCGAAGTAACCGGGCCCCGCGGGCACGAGGATGCCGATGCCGATGCAGCCGACCACGACGCACGCCTCGGCGAACGTCACGCCCGAGAGGCCCACCCCCCACGCGAGCAGCCACACGCCCGCCGCGTTGATGCCCCAGTACGCCAGCGTCTCGAGCAGGAACGGGCCGGTGGAGCGCGCCGCGGGCAGGAAGCTGAGGCCGCTGGCGACGCGCTCGACGATGCCCGCGAGGCGCTCGGCGAGGCGCGGCGAGACGGCGCCCACCACGGCGCGCGTGGCGCGGCGCGCGAGGTCGCGGCGCCAGAAGAAGAGCGCCATCAGCGCGAAGCACGCGGCGAAGAGCGCGAGCACGCCGTACGCGGCGCGCGGCACCGCGGCCGCCGGGACGCGCAGGTCGCCGATGTGGTCCGGGAGCGGGTCGAGCGGCGTGGAGAGCGAGAGCGCGGCGAACAGGAGCAGGCTCAGGACGAGGCCGTCGATGATGCGCTCGGCCGCGACGGTGCCCGTCGCCTCCCAGAGGCGGACGGAGCCGCGCCGCGCGATGAGGTACGGGCGCACCACCTCGCCCGTGCGCAGCGGGGAGAGGAGGATCGCGGCGAAGGCGATCCACGAGACCGCGATCGCGCTGCGGGTCGAGACCTCGCCGACGGGCCGCAGGAGGTGCCGCCAGCGGACGGCGCGGAAGAAATGGACAGCGACCAGCGACGCGACGTAGGCGGCCACCGTCCAGGGGCGCACCGCGGCGAGCGCGTCGCCCGGCGGCAGGAGCGGCAGCCCGCCGTGCGTGAGCAGCCAGGCGAGGCCGGCGCCGAGCAGCAGCGAGACCCCGATCCGGAGGGCGTGGCGCCGGGCGAAGCGCCGCGCCTCGACCGGCAGAGACGTCGTGTCCTGGGAGCCCACGGCGGCGTGGCGTAGCACGGCGCGGCCGGGTCGCGTCAACGGCGGCACTGCGGGGCGGCGGAGAGCGCAGCCCTCGCCGTCTCCCGCAGGCCATGCGGCGTGTCCTTGTCGAGCAGCGGCTTGAGGCGCGCCGGGAGGTCCGCGGGGTGCACCGCCCCGAGCGCCGCGAGCGCGGCCGAGCCGAGGCGCTGGTCGCGCTCGCCGAGCGGCGCCTTCGCGCGCAGCGCGAGCCGCGTCCACAGGTCGACCGAGCTCCGGTCGCACATCGCGCCGAGCGCGAGGATCGCCCGCGCGCGCACCTCGACGTCCTCCGCCTTGTCCTCCGCGCGGTCGCGCACCGCCTCGATGTGCGCCGTCGCCCGGTGCGCGCCGAGGCCGTCGAGCGCGTCGCCGCGCACCTCGGGCGACCGGTCCGCGAGCGCGCCGACGAGCGCCCGGTCGCCCGCCGGCGTCGGCGGCATCGCGCCGAGCGCGCGCGCGGCGCCGCCGCGGACGAACGTCCACGGATCGCCGGCCAGCCTCGTCGAGAGCGCCTCGGCCGCGCCGGCGGGCAGCCTCGTCCCGGCGGAGGCCGCGCGCGCGAGCGCGACGATCGCCGCCTCGCGCACCCGCACCTCCGGATCGGAGGTCGCCGCGAGCAGGTCGGGCGCGAGGGCCGGCACGTCCGCCGCGACCTCGGCGGCGCGGAGGCGCACGTGCGCGTCGGCGTCCTTGCGGAGCGACGCGCGCAGGTACACCTCCGCCGGCGCCTCGCCCGCGCGGGCGAGCGCCGCGGCCGGCGCCTGGAGCAGGTACCGCCGCTGGAAGGGGGCGCCCTGCGCGGACGCGAGCGCCTGGAACGCCGCGCCGCCGCCCTTCACCCGGCCGAGCGACGGCCCGAGCGCGCGCAGGAGGTCGAGCTGCACGTCCTCCGGGCGGGCGCGGAGCCGGTCGAGCTGCACCTCGTCCTCGACCGCGGGGGCCGCGCGCTCGCTCCGCGCGGCCAGCGCGAGCGCGGCCCGGATCTCCCGCCGCGTCGCGCCGCGCGCCCCGGGGAGGGCGTCGAGCAGCGCCGGGATCGCCTCGGCCGGAGCCACGAGCGCGAGCTCGCGGGCCGCCGCCACCTTCGCGCCGGGGGCGCCCTCCTTCACGATCGCCGCGAGCGCCGGCGCGGCGGCGCGCCCGCAGCGGCGGATGCGGTCGCGCGCGTGGTGGAGCTCGGGATCGGGATCGGCCGGCGGGGCGCGCCGGTCGCGGCGCGCCGGGGCCGACGCCGTGGCGGACGCGAGCCGCGCGGTGAAGAAGGGGATCTGCGTCGCGCACGGCGCGGCGTCGATGACGCCCGCCGCGAGCTGCCTGCCCGCCGGGTCGAGCTTGTCGTAGCCGGCGACCGCCGCCGCGATCGCCTCCGGCCCGCTGCGCGCGAGCAGCGCCGCCGCCGCCCTGGATCGCTCGCCGCCGCCCGCCAGCGCGCCGACGAGCGCCTCCGGGGCCTGCCCGTCGAACGCCGTGCGCGCCGTGATCTCGGCGATCGTGACGCGCACGTCCGCCGGCGGCGCGCCGCGCGCGTGGGCCTCGTCGAGCACGACGGCGAGGCAGGAGGTCCTGATCTCCTCGGGCAGCTTCACCTCGTAGCCGGCGGTCTCCTTGAGCCACGCGTCGTCGGGCAGGCTCACCTCGAAGAGCCGGTCCGGCGTCGCGACGTAGAACGTGCGCGGCGCGGCGCCGCCCTGCGCGCCGTCCGGCGGCTTGATGCGCAGCCCGAGGCCCGTGATCCCGACCTCGTCCGCCGACGAGAGCGACACGAACTCGCCCCGGCCCGTCCCCGCCTTGCCCTCGGACCACGCGGTCTTCGGGTCGCCGTCGGCGATCTCCGCGAACCGCTTGCCGACGGCGCTCGACGCCGCGGTCGGGCGCAGCAGCCGGAACGAGGGCGCCGCGGCGTCGGTCTCCCGGCGCTCCGCGGTCACCTTGCGCGCCGCGCTCCGCTCCGCGGCGGGGAGGTTCTGGAAGCTCGCGCCCTTCACGAGCGCCATCGTCCGCGGGTCGACCTCCTGCGCGCCGACCAGCGCCGGCCGCCCGCAGATCGTGACGTCCTCGCGCCGGTGCCCGACGAGCACGCGGCTGCCGCTCGCGAGCGGCTCCACGACGACCACGTCGCTCCGCCCCTCGCCGTGCTCCCCGCTCGCGACGCCGGTCCAGCCGCTCCAGAGCACGACCGGCGCCGTCCCCTTCCCCGCGAGCGGCGCGGCGAGCAGCATCACCCACGTCCCGCCCGAGGTCACCGCCGCCGCCCGCCGCGACTCGCTCGACGCCGGCGCCGCGCCGGGCGCCGGCGCCTCGATCATCGCGAGGCGCTTGCCGTCGGCCAGCGTGATCGCCGCCGCGCGCGCGCCGCCGAGCAGCGGCGCGACGTCGTCGGGCACGGCGACCGCCGCGCCGCCGTCGACCGCGCACGCGGCGGCCGTGGGGCAGGCGCGGGCGGTGATCCCGCGGGCGTCGATCCGGACGGCGAGCGCCTGCTGGCCCGGCGCGTGGGGGAGCGCGAGGGAGACGCCGCTCTGCGCGGCAGAGGCGACCGTCGAGGTCGAGGACAGCGCCCCGAGGAGGAGCGCGGCGCAGCCGGCGCGGCGCGCCGCGGGGTGAAGCTCTGAGCCGGTCATGGGGGGCATCGTCGTCCGCCGCGCCGCTCCAGGCAATGCGTCGGCGCGGCGGAAGTTACTTCCGCGTCACTTCGGCGTCTCGGAGGCGGGGATCCAGAAGCCGCCCTCATCCGGCGGCGTCATCCCGAGCGCCTTCGGGAGCACGTTGGTCCAGCCCGCCACCGTCTCCAGCACGTAGACCTCGGCGCCGGCCTCGATCTCGCCGATCGGCCTCTCCTTCTCGTCGCGCCGCGCGCGCACCGGGACCGACCGCTGCGCCTTGACGATCGGCGGCGCCTTGTCGAGCGCGAGCTGCGCGCCGGCCACCGCCGTCGTCGGCGGGATGTACTGGTCCATCATCTCCCCCTTCTTCAGGGGTTCCAGGTCCTTGAGGCGCGCCCAGGCGTCGATCGTGAGATCGCCGCGCGACATCAGGTGGACGAAGCCGGACTTCGCCTCGGTGCTCCAGAAGAGCTGCGCTGTCCCCTCCAGCATCTTCAGCGTGAAGATCACGTCGCCGTTCGGGCGGTCGAAGAGCTCGATCGAGGACGTCTTCATCAGGTAGCCGCGGGCGCTTCCGGGGACCTCCATCCGCATGGGGGCGCCGCGCTGCAGCGTGAACGCGTCACACGAGGCCGTCGCCTTCGCCGTCTGCCCCTCGGACCCGGAGATCGAGAGCTCCGCCCGGAGCGAGTCGCCCGTCGCCGCGACGAGCTTCACCTTCTGGGCGCTCGAGATCCAGATGTGCCCGCTGATGACCGGGATGTCGCGCGTGGTGAACACCGAGACGTCCGAGGGCGCGATGTAGCCCTCGATGCGCAGCGACGGCGAGCTGTCCGACGTGCCCAGCCGCGCCCGGCCGGCCGCCGGGTCCGCCGGGATGGCGCTCAGGGTCATCGGGACGAGGGCGCCGGTGAACGTCGCGATCGTCCGGCCGCCGCTCGGCGCGTCGTAGAGCTTCGCCCCTTTGAACACCGGCGCCGTCCCCTTCAGCTTGCAGCTCGGCCCGGAAACCACGGGCGCGGGCGCGGCCGGCGCCGGCGCGGGCTGCGCGGTCTGCGCTCTCGCCTCGGAGACGGCGGGCGCACCCGGGAGCCCTGCGCCGCAGAGCAACGCCCCAAGAGCCAGAAGACCAAGTCCCAGAACCTCGCTTCTCATCCATCCCTCCGACGTAGGCCGGCGGCCCCGCGCCCGCGGCGATAGCGCGCGCGTTCCCTGCTTGTCGAGTCTCGTCGCGTCTCCCCGGAGCCGCCGGACTCGTCCATGGCGGCGTACCTTGAAGTAAGGACGCTCAGGCGCGCCCGAGCTGTCCCTGCCGTTGGTCGGATCATCCTAGCGGATGATTCAGGGTCCGCCCGAGAAAGGTCCTACCTCGCAGCGCGCGGGGCCGTTCGGGTGTATTGAGGCGAGGCGCCCGACACGACGCAAGCCGGACAGCCCGGCTGGACGGCACGGGTCTGCCCCGGGAAGCTACGCCATGCACGGATTCGACCTCGCGTTCGCCTCACCCCGCAAGCTCCCGCGCGCCCGCGAGCTGCGCGGCAACGTCGCCGTGCTCGACATCGCCTTCGCCTCGGAGGCGGGGGGCAAGAGCTTCGAGACGGTCACGCTCCCCCTCATCCAGGAGCTCGGGCCGCGGCTCGCCGCCTGGGTCGACCACCACGACAGCGTCCACCACGCGCGCTTCGCGGGCGACCCCCGCTTCGTCCTGTCGACGAAGGCCGAGCACGGCGCCTGCCCCGAGATGATCACCCCGGAGGTCGTCGCGCGGGCCGGGCGCGTGGACACCCTGGTCTGCCACGTCGACTTCGACGGCCTCGCGAGCGGCGCCAAGTGGATGCGCGGGGGCGTCGAGCCCTACCCCGGCTGCGACGACGACGCGCGCGCCATCGACACCCGCATCGGCGTCCCGGGCCCGGTCGCCACCCGCATGGACCGCGCCCTCCGCGCCCGCCCCCGCGACCAGGCCCTCTTCGGGATCATCGTCCGGCACCTCGCCTCCGGCCTCGCCGACCCGTCGCTCTGGGCCCCCATCGACCAAGCCGGCGGCGAGCTCGCCGCGCTCGAGGTCGAGACGCGCCGCATCGCCCTTCGGTACGAGCGCGTCGAGCCGGGGCTCGTCCTCGTCGACGCGTCGCAGCGCGGCGGGCCCTACGACAAGACGTTGCTGCTCCTCATCGGCCAGGAGCGGGCGCCGATCTCCATCGTGGTCGACGGCGACAGCGTCACGTTCGCCGCCCGCTTCGACAGCGGGGTGAACTTCCTCGAAGCCTTCAAGATCTCCGGGGGCATGCCGACCCGCATCTCCCTCCAGCGCTCGAAGCTCAAGGAGGCGCTCGCGGCGCTCGGGGTCAAGCCGGCCGACGCGAGCCGGCTCGCCGCTCCCCCGTGAGCGCGCGCTCCCGCAGCGCCCTCCCCGAGCGCCCTTCCGCAGCGCCGCTCCGCAGCGCGCTCCCGCAGCGCCCTCCCCCGCCGACACTCGTTGACGCTGTCGCCCCCGACTGGTAGGGGCATTGCATATCTGCAATTTGCAATTCTGCAATGAGGCGTGACCCGAGGTACCACGCCCGCGCCGAGCACGAGGGGTATGGCAGCGACAACCTTGGCAGCGACAACCTGGTCTCCGACGTCGAGCAGCGGTGTCGACGAGCTCCTGTTCCGGAACGACACCGTCTCGCTCTGCCTGCTGGTCAATCGACGGCACCGGACGCTCCGCATCATCGACTTTCGCGCGGGGCCGACCCCGTCGAAGCGCAACCTCGTCCTCGCGACCGCCCGGCGCGAGGGGGTGGAGAAGATCTTCACCCTGGTCGAGCGCGACGAGGTGCCGACGTGGACCCGCCTCGGGTTCGTGCGGGAGGGCTCGATCCCCGGCTTCTACAAGCGCAGCGACGCGTGGATCCTCGGGGCGGTGGTGTCGCAGATGGCGTCGCGGGTGCGCGACGAGGGCGACGGCGAGGAGGACGCCGAGGGCGCCGAGGACCGGGAGGGCTCCCCCGCGGTAATACTCGCCGAGCGCACGATCACCCGCGCGCGGCGGCTGCTCCGGGAGAGCGAGGCGCGGCCCCTGCCCGCGGTGAAGCTCGCGCACGCGAGCGGCCTCGATCTCAGGCGGGCCGTCGCGGCCGCGCAGCGGGCGGGGCGGGCGCTCACCGGGTTCGAGCCGTTCGGGCGCGACGCCGTGCGCACGGGGTACGTGCTGTCCGCGCGCGGCGGCTTCAGCCTGCACGCGGCGTGGGAGATGCAATCGTGCTTCGGCAACTCGTTCCTGGAGCTGCTCACGTCGCCGCGCAGCGAGGCGGAGCGGCTCGCCACGACGGCGGCGATCGGCGCGCTCTGCGACCGCCTCGTCGCGGAGCGGGCCGTGAGCACGTTCACCTTCGCGCCGGCCGACGACGTGGAGCTGTCCGCCGCGCTGCTCGCGAACGGCTTCCGCCGCTCCGCCGTGCTGGCGCGCCACCTCGTGGTCGGCCGCGCCCGCAAGGACGCGATCCTCTGGGCGAAGAAGCTCGTCGCGCCCGAGGCCTGAGCGGCGGAGCTCCGGCTGCGCTGCGCCGGCCGCCGCCAGCGAGGACGCGCCGCGAGGGGCTACGGCGCGAGCTTGACCTCGTAGTCCTCGATGACCGTGTTGGCCAGCATCTCGTCAGCCATCTTCTTCAGCCGCTCCTCGAGATCGGGCGCGCTGCCGAGCGCCGGATCGAGCTCTATCTCGATGAGCTTGCCCACGCGCACGCCCTTCACGCCGGGGAACCCGAGCGAGGTGAGGGCGCGCTTCACGGCGTCGCCCTGCGGATCGAGGACTTCTTTCTTCAGTCGGACGTTGACGACGGCTTTCACTGGCTTTGCTCCAAGGGCTCTTTCCGCGACGCTACCACGGGCGCGGCCGCGCCCGTCTACAGGCCGAGGTTGCGCGGGATGCGCACGACCGGATCCTCGAGGTCGGGGACGAAGGCCGTGCCGGTGATCTGCTCGAACGCGCCGATGTAGCGGCGGGACGCCTCGATCCGGATCTCGTCCGGGATGGGCGGGATCGGCCCGTCGCCCTGGAAGCCCCGCGCGGCGAGCCAGCGGCGGACGTACTCCTTGTCGAACGACTCCGGGTCCTCGCCGGCCGCGAAGCGCTCGTCGTACGAGGCGGAGAACCAGAAGCGGGACGAGTCGGGGGTGTGGATCTCGTCGATGACCACGATGTTCCCGCTCCGGTCCTTGCCGAACTCGTACTTGGTGTCGACCAGGATGAGCCCCTGGTCCGCGCACATCCGGGCGCCGCGCTCGAAGAGGGCGAGCGCCATCTCGGCGGCGGCGTCGAAGTCCTCCGGCGCGACCGTGCCGAGGGCGAGGATCTCCTCGCGGGAGGCGGAGAGGTCGTGCCCGCCCTTCGGGGCCTTGGTGCTCGGCGTGAGGATGGGGCGCGGCAGGCGCTCGTTCTTGCGCAGGCCGTCGGGGAGGCGGTGGCCGCAGAAGACGCGCTCGCCGCGCGCGTAATGCGTCCAGATGCTGGTCGAGGTCACGCCCGTCACGTAGGCGCGCACGACCATCTCGACGGGCAGCGGGGTGCACTCGCGCGCCTCGAGCACGTTCGGGTCGGGCACGGAGATCATGTGGTTCGGCGCGACGTCCCGCGTGCGCTCGAACCAGAAGGCCGAGAGCCGGTTCAGCACCTGCCCCTTCAGCGGCAGCGTGCCGAGCACGCGGTCGAAGGCGCTGATGCGGTCGGTGATGACGAGCAGGCGCCGGCCGTCCGGCGTCGTGTAGCAGTCGCGCACCTTGCCCTCGTAGCGGGCGAAGGGGCCCGCGAGCGAGGTGCGGTCGAGCACCGTGCCGAGCGCGGCGCGCAGAGCGTCCTCGGTGACCATGGGGCGCGGCTTACCCGGCCTCGGGGGCCGAGTCGACAGGTTTCCGATGGCGCCGGGCGAGTTCCTCCCGCACGCCCTCGCCGGAGCCCCGTTGGTCTCCGGCCGGGGGGGTGGTAAAGGGCCGCCCATGGCAAACCGAAAGAAGATCGCCCTCATCGGCGCCGGGAACATCGGTGGAGAGCTCGCGGCCCTCGTCGCCCGCAAGGAGCTCGGAGACGTCGTGCTCTTCGACATCCCCCAGAAGACCGACTTCGCGAAAGGCAAGGCGCTCGACCTCGAGCAGAACGGCGCCGTGCTCGGCTACGACGCCTCGATCAAGGGGACCTCGAGCTGGGCCGACTGTGCCGGGGCCGACGTCCTCATCGTCACGGCCGGCATCCCGCGGAAGCCGGGGCAGAGCCGCGACGATCTGGTCGCGACGAACCTGCCGATCATCCGCAGCGTGGCGGACGGCGCCAAGGAGCACTGCCCGGACGCGCTCGTCATCGTGATCTCGAACCCGATCGACGCGATGGTGTACGAGTTCAAGCGCCGCACGGGCTTCCCGCGCGAGCGCGTCCTCGGCATGGCCGGCGTGCTCGACAGCGCGCGGTTCCAGCTGTTCCTGGCGCGCGAGGCGAACGTGTCGGTGAAGGACGTGCGCGCGATGGTGCTCGGCGGGCACGGCGACGACATGGTGCCGGTGCTGTCGGCGTGCACCATCAACGGCGTGCGGGCGACCGAGCTCATCAGCAAGGACAAGCTCGAGGCGATCGTGGCGAGGACGCGCAAGGGCGGCGGCGAGATCGTCGGGCTCATGGGGACGAGCGCCTACTACGCGCCGGCGTCGAGCGCCGTCGCGATGGCCGAGAGCTTCCTGCTCGACCAGAAGCGGCTGCTGCCGGCGGCGGTGTACCTGGACGGGGAGTACGGGTACAAGGACCTCTACATGGGGGTGCCGGTCGTCATCGGCGGCAAGGGCGTCGAGAAGATCGTCGAGCTGCCGCTGACCGCGGAAGAGAAAGAGATGCTCGCGAAGAGCGCGAAGAGCGTCCAGGGGATCACGGACGTCGTCAAGGCCGCGAGCTGAACGGCAGATCCGGGGGGCACGCGCCGGCGGGGGGCTCTGCGCAGCAGGCGCGGGTGGGCGCTCGCCATCCGCCAAGACGGGGGCGGGGAAGCTGAAGCATTGGACACCACCCGGCATGTCTCCCTTCGGGCCATGCCGGGTGGGACGTTATGGTGCGCGCCCCACAGGGCGCGCCTGGGACGAGGAGCCAGCTGGGGGGTTATGGCACCTCGGTCGGTGCTCGATCGCGCCCACCCGCGCCTGCTGCGCAGAGCCCCCCGCCGGCGCTCACGCGCGGACTGGTAAGGGGGGGTGGGGGAAGGGGGTCATGATGGCCACGTGCCGGCCCGGGGGGAGGGCGGAGGGGGGGCGTGGTGCGGGGGGGCGTGGTGCGGAGGGGCGCCGACGGCAATGTCGCTGATGCGGTGGCAAAGCATGTTCATCATCTGCCAGCCCTCGGTGAGCGCGGCGCGGAGAGCAGGGAGGTCGAGGCGGGGGAAGGTCTTCAGGAGATCGTAGCCGAGCTGGAAATGGTCGGCGTCGACCTGGGCGTGGATGGAGAAGTAATCGGCGCCCGGGAAGACTCGCTGGGACGCGGTGAGGAGGAGATCGGCGCAGCGCTCGATCACGAAGTGCACGAGGACTGCACGCTCCTCCGTCGAGGCAGAGCCCATCTTCTCGACGAACCAGGAAGAGGCGGCGGCGATGCCGCGATCCCAGGACGGGTGGCGGGAAGAGCCGTGCATCCGGGCCAACCTGCGGTTGTGGCCGACCTCGTCGAGGAGGTGATCTTCGGCGATCTTCTTCGCCCTCGGATGCGACTCGAACACGATCCGGGCACACAGGACCCGCTGGAACGCGTCCGACCAGATCTGGAGCGCACCGAGCATCCGCAGCTTCACGTCGTCGCTCAAGTCGACGCCGGAACGGACGAGCTGCATCAATGGGTTCTGGAGGAACTCCCGGGCATGCGCCTCGTTCTCCTCGACGAGGTGATCCAGAGGAGACACGGCGCGGGACGGCGCGTCGGGGAGACCGCCGGACTCGGACGCAGCACACAGACACGGCGTGTCCCAGCGAGCTCCCTCCCCCTCGAAATGTACGGAGATCGCGGAGAGGCCGGCGGGGGAACCGCCGATCAGGCCATGCAGCGCGCCGGGAGGAATCAGCACGATGTCCCCGGCATGAACCCTCGAGGGGACGCCGCCGAGAAGATCGCCGGAGCCGTCGGTGACAATGACCATGCCCCTCACCGGCAGCTGCTGAGGCTCGAGCGTCTGGGCCGCCTGGAGACGCACCCACCGCAACGATAAACGGCAAGACTCCGGGAGGAACTCCGAGATCTCTGCGTGATTCCGGAAGTCCTTGAACAGGCCCAGCAGGGCGCGCTCATCCGACTTGAGAGACTCGATCGCAGGGATGTTCGCTGTATTGATTACGCGCATCGACATCGTCCTCCGGGTCGACCTGTGATGCGCCGACTGTGCACGGTTCGACCGGCCGTGTCCAGACGACACGCGAGATCAGATGATGAAAGCCAGAGGGCTGGAGAGGGGAGAAAGCATGAAGTTCTCATAGACCCTCTCCAGCCTGGAGCGCTCGCCCGCAGGACGCCGCCCTCGCGCGGAGACCGACGAGCAGGACGTCGAGGCCGAACTCGAAATCATCGAGCGCGCTGCGGTCGCCGAGCGACGGGACGATCGCGGTGAGGTGAGGGAACTCCTCGGGAGGCAGATCGCCATAACGAGGGGGCGAGACGTCGCCGGCAGCGGTCGGGCCGAAAGACGAGAGCGCATTGCCGACGACGAACGCGACGAGGGTCTGGAACGCGCTGACACACGCGCCGGGGCCGAAGCCCGCGCCGCGCAGGACGCCGAGCGCCGCGTCGACGTGGCGGAGCACAGCCGGGGTCACCGCCGGACGAGAAGCGAAGAGCGGGAGCGCGTTCGGGTGCGCGGCGAGGGCACCGCGGAACGACCGCGCGGCAGACCGCAGCACCTCGACCCAGTCGCCGCACGGAGAGCCGAGGAGCGGCAACCCCTCGAGGATCACCTCCTGCAGGCCGTCGAGGACCGCCGCCTTGCTGGGCACGTGGTTGTAGAGCGACATCGCCTCGACGCCGAGCTCCGCGCCGAGACGGCGCATGCTGAGCGCCGCGAGCCCCTCGCGATCCACGATCGAGAGCGCGGCCTCCAGGATGCGCGCGCGAGAGAGCCCGCCGCGGACGTGCTTGGCACCCGGATCGGTCCTTGACGGCATGGCGACTTACACCATAAGCTTACGGCGTAAGTCCATGGGATCCGGGCGGGTGCCCGAGGAGGACGCGATGTGGGTGCAGAGGACGCGGACGACGGGGGCGCGCGCGGCCCGGGCGGGGCTCGGCGCGGGCTTCGGCGTGGACGAGGAGGAGCTGCGGGACCACGTCGGGTGGCTCTCGGTCCGGCGGCACTTCCGGGCGCAGGCCGCGGCGAACGCGCGGATCGGCGAGCGGCTGGCGGAGGAGCTCGCCTCGCTGGGGTTCCGGACCTCGATCGAGGGGCCGTTCCGGAACGTGGTCGCGGTGCCCGCGCGCGCACCGGACACGCCGTACACGCTCGTCTGCGCCCACTACGACAGCGTGCCTGAGGCGCCGGGCGCCGACGACAACGCGAGCGGGGTGGCGGTGGCGCTCGCGTGCGCGCGGGCCCTCGCGCGCGCGGCGCCCGACGCGCCGGTCGCGTTCGTCGCGTTCAACGCCGAGGAGGACGGGATGGCCGGCAGCGCCGATTTCGTCGCCCGCCTCGCCCGCGGGCGCGGGCTCCGCGTGCGCGAGGCGCACGTCCTCGAGATGCTCGGCTTCACCTCGCGCGCCCGCGGCTCACAGCGCGCGCCGCTGCCCGTACCCCTGCCGGGGGTGCCGGACGTGGGCGACTTCCTCGGCCTCCTGGGCGCCGGGCCGTCGAACGCCAGCGTCTCCGCCCTCATCCACACGGCGGAGGCCGCGACGCCGGATCTGCGGGTGATCGGGCTGAAGACGTACCTGGGCGTCGATCGGCTGCTCCCGGTGCTCCACCGGAGCGACCACTCCCCGTTCTGGAAGGCCGGCATCCCGGCGGTGCTCTGGACGGATACCGCGGAGTTCCGCAACCCGAACTATCACCGCGCGACGGATCTCCCGGGCACGCTCGATTACGGGTTCATGCGGCGCGTGACCGAGCTCCTGCTCGCGAGCGTCGCGCCCGCCGGGGCATGACCACGCGCGGAACGGATCGGGCACAATGCGCCCGTGAGCCAGGCGCCGATCTCCCCCACCATCCGCCGCGCCGTCGAGGCAGACCTGCCGGCGGTCATCCACCTGTTCTCGATCCCGGACGAGGGAAACCTCAAGACGGACCACCCCGGGCCGCCGCTCGACCCGCGCTACCGCGAGGCGCTCGCCGCCATCGCCGAGGACCCGAACAACGGCCTCTTCGTCGCGG
This sequence comes from Sorangium cellulosum, assembly GCF_002950945.1. GTDB lineage: Bacteria > Myxococcota_A > Polyangia > Polyangiales > Polyangiaceae > Sorangium > Sorangium cellulosum_E. The sequence goes on along the minus strand of NZ_CP012673.1, from coordinate 1,976,012 downwards.
ACGTCGACGGGCGCGTCGCCGGCGCATTCCACCTGACCATCATCCAGTACGTGGCGAACCACGGCGGGCGGGTGGCGCAGATCGAGAACGTGATCGTCGACCCGAGCCTGCGGAGCCGCGGCCTCGGCGAGGCGATGATGCGCTGGGCCATCGACGAGGCGAGGCGGCGGGGGTGCTTCCGCGTGCAGCTCACCTCGAACAAGACCCGGCGGCGCGCGCACCGGTTCTACGAGCGGCTCGGCTTCGTGGCGAGCCACGAGGGGATGAAGCTGAAGCTGTAGGCGCAGGCGGCTGGGCAGCGGCCGGCGCGCTGTGTACCCTCGCGCAGGAGGTCGAGCGTGGCCGCGGCGAAGAAGGCGACGAAGGCAACGAAGGCGACGACAACGAAGGCGCCGGCGACGAAGACGAAGACGACGGCGACGGCGACGGCGACGAAGGCAACCGCAACGAAGCCAAAGGCGCCGGCGGCGAAGACAACCGCAACGAAGGCGCCGGCGACGAAGGCCAAACCCACGAAACCTGCGGCCACAGGCGCGGGGCGCGAGGGGACCTTCGAGGCGCTGCGGAGCATCCTCCAGCGCCACGCGCGCGACCTCGTCGTCGTGCACGACACGCCGGACAACTACTACCTCGACACGCGCACGATGGGCCCGAACAAGAAGCCGCTCTTCTTCGGGGCGGCGCGGGCGGGCCGGGCGTACACGAGCTTTTACCTGATGCCGGTCTACTCGGACCCCGAGCTGCTCGACGGGGTGAGCCCGGAGCTCAAGAAACACATGCAGGGCAAGTCCTGCTTCAACTTGAAGAAGCCCGAGCCGGCGCTGCTCGCAGAGCTCGAGGCGCTGACCGGACGCTGCTTCGAGCGCTGGAAGGCGAGCGGCCGGATCTGAAGCGGACAGGCCGCGCCGAGGCCCGGAGCGGCCGGCGCGGGCCTCCGGCCACAGGCGCGCGCGACAGGCGCGCTCAGAGGAGCGGCTCCCCCTCGATCCCGAGCAGCGACAGCGGGAACACCGGGGCCCCGGCCAGCACGCCGTCGCAATACCACACCACGTCGGGGCCGCGCAGCGGCAAGCGCTTGAGCTCCTTGAGCGTGAACCAGCGCGCCTCGAGCGAGTGCTCGTCCGGCACGCTCTTCGGCGGCGTGTCGCCGACGGGGCGCGCGAGGAAGACCACCCGCAGGCGCGCCTCACGCGCGCTCGGCGTGTGCTCGATGCGCAGGATGCCCTCGATCTCCACGGGGACTCCCGTCTCCTCCAGCGTCTCGCGCAGCGCCCCCTCCGCGAACGTCTCCCCGGGCTCGACGCGGCCCGCAGGCAGGTACCAGAGCTGGCCGTGCTTGCGCTCATGCACCAGGAGGAAGCGGTCTCCGCGCTTCACCAGCACCACGGCGATGCACCAGGTCGGGATGGCTACGCGCGACATGATGGGTCCGGGGGACATCCTATCCGAAGCCTCGGGTCCCGGGATGCGCCGGTGGAATGCCGATTGCCAAGAGAGCGCGGGCAGTGCGACACAACGGCCGCACTGCCCGCGCCGGAGCGCCGGCCGCGGGCAGCCGCCACCTGCTTCTCCGCGGAGAGATTCCATGCGCCATAGCCTGATCCTGATGCTCCTCTCGTCCCTCGCCCTCGCGACCGCCGCCTGCCCGAGCAGCCAGCAGCAACCCGCCGAGGCGCCCGCGGGCGCAGCGACAGAGGCCGCGCCCGCCACCCGCGAGGCCGCCAGCGAGGACTCCTGCACGGACAAGCAGCCCACAGGGGACCCGCCGGTCTGCCCGACAGGCTGCATCTGGGACAGCGGCAACCGGAAGTGCATCCAGGACCGCGGCGTGATCGTCGATCAGCGCCCGGAGCTGCCGGTGCGCAATCCGGACGTCAGCCCGATGCCGGCGCCGACGGTGGCCCCGACGCCGGCGCCGACGATGAACCCGACGCCGGCGCCGACGGCAACCCCGAAGCCGACGAAGTAACCCACGCGCGCGCGTCGGCGAGCAGCCCCAGCGTGAGGGGCCGCAACGTCACACCCGAGCCGCTGGCCTCGGCGATCGCTTCCTCCAGGACCGCGGCCCCGAGCTCGCCGCGCCGCGCGCGCTGCAGCAGATCCCAGAGCCGCGCGGCGAGCGCGAGATCGCGGTCTCCCGTCGCCTCCGCGAGCTCCCGGGCCGCGCGGGCGTCGGCGAACGCGCGCTCGAACCGCCCGGCCAGGGCCAGGATCTCCGCGCGCCGGAGCAGCGTCAGCGCCCGGCGGCGGTCGCCGTGCGCGCGCTGCAGCGCCTCGGCCTCGTCGGCGGCCGCGAGCGCGCCGTCGAGGTCGCCGACGCGGCGGAGCGCGTCCGCGCGCAGCGACAGCGCGCTCGCGCGCAGCGCGGGATCCCCCGCCTCGGCCGCGAGCTCGGCCGTGCGGCCGGCCGTCGCGGCGGCGTCGGCGGCGCGGCCCGCCCGGAGCAGGAAGGCGGCGAGGTTCGTGAGCACGAGGCGGAGCTGGCCGCGCATGCCGTCCGCCTCGGCCTGCGCCGCGATGCGGCCGAGCCGGTCGATCGCCGCGGCGAGCCGGCCGCGCTCGGCCTCGAGCACCGCCAGGTCGGCCTCGATGTGCAGCCGGTGCCAGCTCGACCCGAGCGCGGCGGCGATCGCGAGCGCGCGCGTGAGATCCTCCTCGGCGACGGCGAGGTCGCGGCGATTCGAGGCGTAGTTCAGCTCGAAGCGCAGCACACGCGCGCCGAACTCCAGCGCGGGGCCCGCACGCGCCGCGAGCAGGACCGCCTCGCCGGCGAGCGCCACGGCGCGCTCCGGGGCGGCGACGCCGGCGAGCGCCATGCGCGCCTCGCAGCGGAGGGCCAGGTCGGGCTGGGCGTCGGCGTCGGCGAGCAGCACCGGGTCGTCGTAGCCCTCCTCGCGCATGCCCCGCGCCACCTCGAGGCGGCAGATCCGGCGCCGCAGCGAGACCGCCGGGCTGCCCGCGGGGAACACCGCGGCGCGCGCGTCGAGCGCGTCGATCCGCCGCCGCGCCTCCTCGAGCTTGCGGCCGCGCAGGAGGGCGCGCACCGCCTCGATCTCGGCGGCGGCGCGCTCGTCCGGATCCTCGGTGAGGGCGGCGAGGCGGTCGCCGAGCTCCACGGCCTCGGCGAACAGGCCCGCCGACACCGCGGCCTCCATCGCCCGGCCGAGCCAGCGCCGCGCCTCGGCGGCGGCGCCGAGCCGCTCGTAACCCGCGGCGAGGAACGCGGCGTCCGCGGCGGCCTGCGGGCCGCGGGCGACGGCGTCGAGCAGCGCGCGGTGCAGGCGGCGCAGCCAGGGCCGCGGCCGGACCAGGTTGAGCACGGCCTGGCGCACCATCTCCTGGGCGAAGCCGTATTCCTGCCCGCCCTTCGAGGCGACGAGGATGCCCGCGTCCACCAGGGAGACCAGCGCGACCTCCAGCGCCTCGTCGTCGCCGCCGACGGCCTCGGCGAGCACGTCGGCGGCGAGGCCGCCGCCGTAGAGGGCCGCCGCGGCCAGGGCGCGCAGGGCGAGGCGGCCGGCGTCGCTGGCCGGGTCGAGGTAGCCGGCGAGGCGCGCGGACACGAGGTCGGCCACGCCGGGGACGCCGCGGTCGAGGAGGTCGGGCGCGGCGGCGTCCCACGCGCCCTGGCGGTAGACGAGCGCGCCGGTCTCGCGGAAGGCGACGAGCGCGTGCACGATGAAGAACGGCACGCCGCCCGCGCCGCGCACCACGGCGCGCTCGAGCGCGGGCGCGACCGGGAGCGTGGCCTGGGCGAGGCGCGCGGCGTCGTCGTCGCCGAGCGGCCCGAGGGCGAGGTGCCGGGCGCCAGGGCGGGTGCGGCCGCGCAGCTCGCCGAGCAGGGCGCGCAGGGGCGGCGGAGGGCTCGGCTCGTCGCGCGAGGTCGCGAGGACGAGGAGGCGCGGCCCGGCGCCCTGGGGCGACGCGGCGCCGTGGGACGGCGCGGCGCCGGCGCCGACGCGCTCGAGCAGGAGGCGCAGCAGCGCGAGGGTGTGGGCGTCGGCCCACTGGAGGTCGTCGATGGCGAGCAGCAGCGGCGTCTCGGCGCTGGCCCAGAGCAGCGCGTCCTCCACGCCCTCCAGGGCGGCGGCGGTGTCCGGCGCGCCGGGGAGCACGCTCGGCGACAGCGCCCGCTCGATGGCGTCCTGGAGCAGGCCGAGCGCGCCGGCGTCCCCGGGCGGAAGCGCCTCCAGGGCGCGGAGCAGCGGCCGGAGGGGGCTCTTCCGCTCCGGGGAGCAGGCGGCGCGGAGGACGCGGCCCTCGGCGGCGCCCACGCGCTCGATCGCGGCGGCGAGCAGGCGGGTGCGGCCGATGCCGAGCGGGCCGGTGACGAGCGCGGCGCGGACGCCGCCGTCGCGCGCCTCCGCGGCGAGGCGCGCAAGGGCGGCGAGGGCGTCGACGCGGCCGACCAGCGGAGCGTGCGGGCGCGGTTCGGGCGGGTCGACGGTCTCGGTGGGCGAGGCGGGGCTCGGGATGGCGCGGGGCGGGGCCGCCGGGCGCTGGTCGTCGGCGTGGTCGGCGTCGCGCGCGGTGGTGACGTCGCGCCGGGCGAGGTCGGCGCCCGGGTAGCCGCGCTCGGCGGGCGCGGTCGCTGGCAACCGGTCGGGCGCCGTCGCTGGCAGCCGGTCGCGCGCCGTCGCTGGCAGCCGGTCGCGCGCCGTCGCTGGCAGCCGGTCGCGAGGCGTCGGCGGCAGCCGGTCGGGCGCCGTCGCCGGCAGCCGGTCGCGAGGCGTCGGCGGCAGCGAGTCGCGGGGGGAGACGCCGAGCGCGCGCTCGAGCTCACGCGCGACCCACTCGGCGTGGCGCGGTCGCGCGCCGGGATCCGGATCGAGCAGGAGGGCGGTGAGGCGCGCCAGCGGCTCGATCTCGGGCGTGTCCGGCGGGAGGAGCGCGTCGAGCCGGGGCGGGTGTTTCCGGGCGAAGAGCGCCTCGAGCCCGCCCATCACGTCGACGGGGAGCTGGCCGGTGCACAGGCGGAAGAGGGTGGCGCCGAGGGCGTAGAGGTCGGTCCCCGGGGAAGCGGGGCCGCCGAGGAGCAGCTCCGGCGCCATGTAGCCGCGGGAGCCGAAGAGGGGCCGATCGCCCGCGCTGCCGGCCGGGCTGCGGGAGGGGTCGTCGACGACGATGCCGAAGTCGATGAGCTTGTAGACGCGCGCGGCGGGGCCCCGGCCGGCGGCCTCGCCGGGATCCGGGGCGCGCTCGACGATGTTGCCCGGCTTGACGTCGTGGTGCACGAGGCCGGCGGCGTGCACGGCCGACAGCGCCCAGGCGACGCCGAGGGCGGCCTCGGCGGCCTCGCGAGGGTCGAGGCGGCCGGCCTGCTCCAGGCGGCGATCGAGGCTCGCGCCGGCGACGTGCTCCATGGCGAGGCCGACCACGCCCCAGGCGTCGTCGCGGTGGAGGGCGTAGAAGCGGACGACGTTGGGGTGCTCGACCCGGCAGAGGGCGCGCGCCTCGTCGAGGATGGCGTCGCGCCAGCCTGCGGCCTCGTGCGAACCCGGGGCGAGGCCGTCCGGCAGGAAGAAGAGCTTGACGGCGGCGTCGCGGAGCTTGCGGCCGTCGTAGATCTCCTCCGCCAGCCACACCGGGGCGAAGCCGCCGCGGCCCAGCTGGCGGGAGAGCCGGAAGGGGCCGATCCAGCGATCCGCCTCGGGGCGCTGGAGAAAGACAGGCGCGGAGGAGGAAGCGGGGGGCGGCATCCGAGCCGACGGCGATGCTACCGCGGCGCGGCCGGCGAGGGTGTACTGCTTGCGCTGACATGGCGTGAGCAGCGCGCGGAAGGTGCGGGCGGGAAATGCGGGCCGACGTTGGCCCACGGGCCGCGGCGGCGCCGTCCCGGGCGCCAACGTCGGCGCCGCAGTGCCATCCTCGGAGCCAACGTTGGCCCCGAGCGAGGCGCGGCGGCGTTGTCCTCCCGAGGGGGGATGGCATCGAGCACGGGCTGGGCGCTGCTGCGGCGCTGCTCGGTCCGGCGGCTGGGAGCCAGGTCCTTGGTGGCCTTGTCGATGGCGAAGAGCTGGTGAATGAAGCCGAGAGCCGTCATCGCGCGCTCCCGGCCCGACGACATCGCCTCAAAGAAGCGCCGCCGGCAATACATCGTGACGCTCGTCATCCGCGTGGCACCCCGTCGCCGACACGGCGAGACCGGCGTGCAGCGACGCCCGGCTCCAGGCGGCCGAGATCCCTCAGGGGGATAGGATGAGCACCTTGACCTGACTCGGCACGATCCGCATTCCAGGGCAGTTCGTGGAGTTCTGCAGGCTCATGCTGGTCAGCCGGGTGGCCGGCATGCCGCCGACGAGGCAGGTGAACGCGGCGGTGATGTGGCGGGAAGGCCCCATGACCGAGCCGGACGCGACCCCCAGGGCGATGCCGGGCTGATCGCCGACGGAGATGAGCTGCGTCGTCAGCAGGTTATGCGCGGGCGCGCACATGAACAGCACGTTGTACGCGGCCGGCGCGCTCACCGGGCCAAAGGAAATGTTCGGATAAGGGATCGGGGCAGGCACCGGCGGGGTGAGGCACACGTCCGGAAACCCCAGGTTCATCCCGCCCATTTGCGTGTTCGCGAACATGATGCCTCCTCAACCCAGGTGGATCTGCTCGCCGTCGATCTTGACGAGCTCCTGCGCGGTCACCAGCGTGTTCTCGCCGCGCAGGCTCATCGTCTTCTTCGCGACGTAATCGACCCGCTCGGCCCGGAGGTGCTCGCTCTCCTCGATGATGCGGTAGGAGCGCTTCACCCGCTGCGAGAGCCGCTCCAGCACGGAGTCGAGGCTCCCGGCAAGGACCTTGACCTTGCTGATCTCCGCGCGAAGGAGCGTCCCAACGAACGAGAGGTGTTGCAGCGCGACGTTCCCGTCGACGGCGTTCACCGAGAGGCCCGCCGAGACCACCGCCACCTCCTTGGCCGAGACCAGGCCGATGCCGTCCTGCGCGGCGACGCTGAGGCGACCGGCAGGCAGCTTGATGTTCAGGTCGCCGTCCGCGACGATGCTCCCGGGCGCGCCGTCCTCCCGCTCCAGCACGGAGAGCACGTAGCAACGCCCGTCGGTCGCCACGGCAACGAGCACGAGGTCGCCCGCCTCGGGCTCGAGGAGGCACCCCTTGGCGCGCTTCGCCCGGAGTTCGCCCGCGTCGGTTTCCACGACGAGCGCCGCGCCGTCGGCGCGCACCACGGTGCCGAACTCCTGAGTGACCAGAGCCCTCGGCTCCTGCTTTTTCGCCAGACTGCGCATGATTCCCTCGTCAACGCGTAGACGTCTCGACACCCACGGCCGGAGGCTCCGAGCTCCCCCGGCTGCTGCTCAAAACCCGTGATTGCCACTGCTCCGCCTCGGCGAGATCCGCGTCGTCGCCGAGGGCGGCCGCCCGGCTCGACCACACGGCCCCTTCGTCCTTGATCCGATGGAGGCGCGCTCGAAACAGGGTCGCCCTCGAGAAGTCGCCGGCCGAGACGTCGGCGTGTGAGAGGTCGGCGTACGTCAGGTTGGCGCCGCTCCAGCGCGCGCCCGCGCACGAGGCCCGGGTCAGGATGCACATCTCCAGGTTGGCGCCGGCGAGGTTGGCCTCGATGAGGCGAGCGCCCACGAAGACCGACTCCTTGAGCACGGCCCCGGCGAGGCTCGCGCGGGTGAGGTTGGCATTCACGAAGAGCGCCCGGCCCGCGAGCGCGCCGTCGAGCTTGGCGCCGGAGAGGTTCGCGTCCTTGAAACCGCACTGCGTCAGCGTCGCGCCGGAGAAGTCGCAGCCGCTGAGATCGGCGCCCGTGAACTGCGTCATCGCGAACGACATCCCGCGCAGGTCCTGGCCCGCGAGCTTGCCCTCCACGAGCACGGCGAGCTCCAGGACGGCGCCGCCGAGGGTCGCGGTCGAGAGATCGGCGCGCACGAGCGCCGTCTGCTTCAGCACGGCGCCCGAGAGGTCGATCCGCTCGGTCCGCACGTCCAGGATGGCGGCGCGGTCCAGGTTGGCGCGCGCGAGCCGGGCGCCCGAGAGGCTCGTGTTGATCACGCTCGCGAGGGTCAGGTCCGCTCCGCTCAGGTCGATCCAGGAGAGATCGCCGCCGGTGAGCTGCGCTGCGATCAGGGAGGCGCCGTCCAGCTTCGCCCCCGTGAGATCACAGTCCACCATCGCCGCAAGGTGCAGGTTGGCGCCGGACAGGCGCGCGCCGCTGAAGCTGCAGCCGGTGGCGGTCGACTCCTTCAGCCGAGCGCCCGAGAGGTCCGCGCCGGCGAAGCTCACCTTGTCGAATATCGCGCCGGAGAGGTCGGCGCCCGAGAGGTCGACGCCCGAGAGGTCGACGTCGGAGATGATCTCGCCGCCCTGGACCAGCTCGACCAGATCATTTCTGTCCATGGTTCTCCGGCGGCGCGACGAAGCGCACGTACTTTACATTGGCCCCCTTCAGGCTCGTCGCGGCGTTTCCGCGCATTTTCGCGGCGTCGACGCGGAACAGGTTGGCCCTCTCGAAGTTCGCGTCGTCGACCTTCGCCTTCTGCAGCACGGCCTCCATCAGATCGATGCCGGACAGCGAGGCGCCCGAGAGGTCTGCCCGCGTGAGCATGGCGCCCACCGCGACGGCGCGATCCAGGTGAGCGCCGGTGAGGTCGCACTCGCTGAGATCGGAGCTCCGCAGGTTAGCCTCGGTGAAGTCGCTCCCTCTGAGGCAGGTGCCCCGAAGGTTGGCCTGCTCGAGCGAAGCGCCGCGGAAGTCGGCGCCGGCGAACGACGAGCCTGCGATGAGGCGGATGTTGTCGAGCTTGGCGCCGCGGAAGACGGCGCCGTCGCCCTTGCCGGTGATGAACACCGACGCGCGGAGGTTCGCGCCGCGAAAGTCGACGCCCTCCACGTTGGCCTCGATGAAGGTGCACTGCTCGAGGTCTGCGCCGGAGAGCTGGGCGCCGGAGAGGTCGGCGTTGATAAGGACGAGGTTGCGCGCGGCCACGCGGCTGAGGTCGGCCCCGTCGAAGGTCGCCTCGGACAGGTCGGCGTCCGACAGGCGCGCGCCGGTCAGGTCGGCGCCCGAAAGGTTGGCCTTGGCCAGCACGGCGCCGGTGAGGTCGAGCCCGCCGCCCATCTTCACGTCGGAAAGGTTCGCTCCGCCGAAGTTCGCGCCGGCAAGGTTCGCCCCGGTGAGATCTGCGCCGAGGAGATTGGCCTTTGCCAGGACCACGCCGGCGATGTTCGCGCCGCACAGCCGGGTGCCCGTGAGGACCGCGGCCTCGAGCAGCGCGCCCTCGAGATCGATGCCCGACAGGTCGAGGTGCGAGAGATCGGCGCCCGTGAGATCGCGCCCCGCGAAGCTCTCCCCGGCCCGGTGCCCGGCGATCACCTCTTCCCGCACGCGAGCGGCCTCCTCGCCGCCCAGCCGGGAGGCCGCCGGGTAGTGGTGTGCGAACTTCCGGTAGGCAGAGCGCATCTGCTCCTCGACCTCGAAGAGGCGCGCCGCGAGCTCCCGATCACCGAGCTGCGCCTCGAGCTCGGGCCACTCGACCCCGCCGTTCCGCGCCATCTGGGCCACGTCCTCGATCCGCTCGAGCTCCTTCTTGGCCGAGAACCGGGGCGGGCCGCCGGCTTCCTTCTGCCGCTCGCCCATGATCGCGTCATAATCAAATCCGTGCTTCGCGCACTCGGCGCGCGCCCTCTGCTCCTCGGCCGCGCGGCGCGCCTCCGCGTCCGCCTTGACCTTCTCGGCCTCGGTCATCGCCCGCTCGACGTACGCCGGCAGCTCGTCCAGGCTGGGCTCGATCACGTCCTCGTCCGGCGGCAGCGGGGCGACGAGCGGCTCCGGATCGAGCCCCTGCGCCCGGATCTTCGCCTTGATCTCCTCGAGCTCCCGCTCCGCCTTCGCGCGGGCGCGCTTCTGCAAGAGCCCCTCCGATCGGAGCAGCCTGGTCATCTCCGCCTGAGGGTCGTCCGGCAGCGGCCCCGCGCCCGGCTGCGGAGGCGGCATCAGATCCGCGTCGCGCAGGAGGAACAGGTGCCCTTTCTCCTTGTCCAGCCGCTGGGCCATGACGGTTCGGTAATGCTCGACCGGCCTGGGCTCGCCCATCGCCTCGCAGCCCGCGACGATGTGGAGCACGTCGGCCGCGTCGTCTTCGCGGATCTTGAGCACCCCGCGATAGACGAGGATCCCGCGCTCGTGGTGCGGGAAGAGCCGGACCGTGTCGAGGCGGGTCGCGATCTCCTGGAAGGACTCCCCCTCGCCGGTCTTCTGGTTGATGAAGCACCGCGTCGCCACCCCCGGCAGCGCCCCTTCGATCCGGGGCTTCCCGGGGTGCATGTTCTCGATGACGAACGCCTCGTCGCCCCGGAAATACCCCTCGATCTGCTGGTCCGGCGGCGTGGTGTTGAAGAAGCTCCAGTCGAGGTCCTTGGCGAGCTCGGGGAAGCGCTCCTTGAGCCACGCTTCATCATACGTCCCGACCTTGGAGAAGCGCTGTGGCCAGGTCGGATCGTAACTTCCGAACCCGGCGGGCGGGGGCCGGTCGCCGGGCGACCGGACGAGGCGGCGCGGATCCTCGATGTTGGGCAACGGATGGACCGAGCCGTTCTCGCCGCGCACCGGCGCGAAGCCCTTGCCGATCGGGTTCGGCGCGTAGCCCTCGCCGCCGAAGGCGTTCTGCCAGGTGATCGGCATCTCGGCGAACGGCTCTGGCTCGGTCATCCCCAGGAGCCCGAAGCGGCGGTCTCCGACGACATAGAGCGTCTTGTCGATGGCCCCAATCTGAACCCGCACCGAGCATGCAGGGCGCGGCACGGCGCCCGCGGTGAAGCAGCGGCCGTTCACGAGCAGCTCTCCCCGGAGCTTCGGCATGCACTCGTCGAGGATGGCGTCGCTCCCGAGCTCCGTGCCGGCGAACCTCCAGAGGCTCTGCTCGTAGAGCAGGCGCCTCGGCGCCTCGAACGGGAAGAAGACGAGGAGCGTGACGACGAGGTACGGCTCGCCGTCGTTCTCGAACACCTTGGTGAGCAGCCCCAGCCGGTTCGGCTTGATGGTCTTCATGAGGTTCGCTGCAGGCTCCCGCGGTCTTCTGCTGGGCGCCGCGCTAGTGGAACATGTGAAGAAAGGATTGCCAGACGTGAGCCCCCGTCGAGGTCACTTTGGCGGCCGCAGCCCTGCTGAGCGTTATCCCTGAGTTGCCGATCTTGACGGCCGAGTTCTTCATATCGAGCAAAGTAACGTCAGTTTTACCTTTTGAACTCCTGTAGTTCCAGCCCCAGATGAGCTCCGCCTTGAGCCCGGCGATAATATCCAGCTTCACCCCCCCGACCAACTCCGTCCTTTGCGGGACGACGACGTTCAGGGTGCCGAAGCCGTAGGTCAGGTTGATCAGGCCGCCATCGGTCTTTTGAAATCTGATGCCCTGAATCTCGCGGTAGTCGGATTTGGCCTTCGCTCTGAAGTGCTGTGCGTTGATAACGTAGTCACCCCCCGCGATGTGCTCGACGTTGCCGCCCGGGATCTCGACCTTCCAGCCATCGTTGAACTTCTGGTGGTGAAGGCCGGTGGTCTCCTCGTACCGGCCGCCCGTCGTCACCTTCGTCTCGTGATGGCCCTCGTACTTCTCCGTGACCTTCCCGTGGACGGTCGTCTCCTCGGTGCCGTGCTCGGATTTGCGCAGGTTGGTGACCGTGGTGGTCTGGGTGTCCAGATATGTTTCCGTGACGGGGTTGGTGACCGTCTCGCTCTTCGTGTCCTTATAAATCTCCGTGACGGCCTTCGTGACGGTCTCGGTCTTCGTGTCCTTGTACTCGAGGGTGACGGCGCCGGTGACGGTCTCTTTCAGGTAGCCGCCGACCTCGGTCTCCATTTGATCGCCGACGTTATCTTTCCTCCAGGTGCCCGTCTGGATCTCGAGCGACTTGCCCGTCTTGATCAGGGCGGTACCGTCCGTCCTGGAGATGAAGTTGTGGTGATCGTTGGGCGCGCCCATGCGCAGAATCGTGTTCTCGGTCGGTGTGCTGACGGTGATGCGCTGCGCGCCCGCCTGGTCCTCGAGCTCGATGCGGTTCCTGCCCCCGGTCTGGATGACGTTCCTCGTCCTGTTGGCCGAGGTGACGGGGCTCGGCGTGAGCGCGTTGGGGGCGACGCCGGCGATGACGGGGCGGTCCGGATCCCCGCCGAGGAAGGTGCACATCACCTCGGTGCCCTTGCGGAGGGGGAAATGGAACCCCTCGGTGCCGCCGCCGTGCGGCTGGAGCATGCGCACCCAGGTCGAGGCCTTGCCGCTCCGGAGGTCGCTCTCATCGAAGCTCAGCTTGACCGCGTAGCGACCGTGCTGGTCGATCTGGGCGTACTCGCTGTCCGCCGGGCCGTCGACGACGGCGTGCTCGGTCCCGTAGATACGAGGCCACGGCGTCCGCTGCGGCGCCCGGTACTGGACGGTCGAGGAGACGGCCTTGACCTCCATCCGATACACATCGTCCCAGGTGAGCCCGATGATCTGCATCAGCTCGGGCGCCCAGCCCGCCTGGTTGCCCCAGTGCTCGACCTCGGTGGCCAGATAAACCGCATTGAACGCCGGCCTCGGATGCTCTTCGAGCTCGAACGTGTACCCGGGGCGCATGTGGAACGCCGTCCCGGTGCCGTGGTAGACGACCTGGCCCGCGAGCAGCTCCTGCGCCTTCACGGCCGCGAGGCGGCTGCCCTCGGCCGGCGTGAAGAAACGCGCGCCGTGGACGCTGATCTCGCCGAGCCCGTTCGACGCGACGGGCGCCCTGCCGGAGATCGCGATCGCGGGATTGTTGTAATCATAGTCGCTCATGCGGACCCTGGACGGCATCGACGTGTGCCGGCACGTGAAGGTCCAGAGCACCTCTCCCGTGGCCCTGTGCTCGCCGAACTGCGGGACATACCGGACCGCCTTCTGGCCGAGCGGGACGTGGACGCCCTTGTCGTCGGTGATGATGAGCGTCTCCCCGCCGTCCCCTTGCTCGAAGTAATAATAGAGCCCCTCGCGCTCCATCCACCGCGAGATGAAGTCGAAGTCGCTCTCGCGGTACTGGCACACGTGCTCCTGCGGCTTGTAGCTGCCGATCAGCCTGAGCTCGTAATCCGAGACCCCAGCGCCCGAGAGCACCGTCTTGATGATGTCGGGCACCGTCTGGTCGGTGAAGACCCGGCTATGCAGGGAGACGGTGAGCTTCCAGAGCTGCGGCACGAGCACAGCGCGGAAGACGGAGCGCTCGCCAAACGCGTGGACGAGCTCCACCGTCGCGAAGATGCCGTTCACGAGGAAGGGAGCCCCGCCGTCCGACGGGGAGAGGCGGAGTGTCGCCTTCGTGCCCACGGCGTCGGCGAGGTCGAGATCCTGGCCCACGTAGTTCGTCGTCACGAGATAAACCTCGAAGACGTACGGCTTCGACAGCCCCTCTGTCCCTCGAAAGCCAACGACCCGCGTGGCGGCAGGGAGCGCCCTGCCGCTGACGGTGAACGCGTCTTGCATGGTTGTAATTCCCCGTTGTCGGTGCGCGTCAGCTCCTGGCGCCGGAAGAACGTCGACTATAGAGGCGATTTCTAGAAAGCAAAGCGATGATTGTATGTCACGACGGCGCGTCGCCATCGTGCCATCCGCACACCTGACATCGCATCGCGCGGATCAGCCGGCCTGCGCCGCGGGGGCGTTGCTGTCCGCGGGCTGCCGCGGGGCCCCGCGCAGCGCCGCGATCTCGGCCTCGACGTGCGCTCTCAGGCGCGGATCGCCGGCGAGCCGCCTGGCCCAGAGCCGCTTTATTTGCGCCCACACTGTGCGTCGAATGGCGAGCGGTTCGAGCGCCGCGGCCGCGCCGTCGCGCTCGGTCGCGACGACCAGTCGCGCATAATCGGTCGGATGCAAAACGCCGCGGATGGCCTCCCAGGCGGCGAGATAGGCTGCATCGAACCGATCGCGGAGCGGTCGCTCGCGGCGTCGGGCCTCCTCGGCCATCGCCTCTTGCCATCGCCTCTCGGCCTGCTCCCAGCGCTCATCGGAGAGGCCGTGCGCGCGGAGCACGTCGGCCCGGGGGACCGGCCGCTCCGCGAGCTCCGCCGCGACGATCGCGCACCGCTCGATGCTGACCTCGTCGCCCTCGCCGAGCGGCGGGAGCCGCCCCGGGACCTCGTCGCCCTCGCGTCGGAGCTCGTGAAAAAAGCGAGACGCGGCCGGCTGCTCGGGCGCTTCCGAGACGAGCCCCGGGACCGCGGTGGTGTCGAGGGGAGCCTCGAAGCACGCGGGCGCCGCCGCCGTCAGCGCGGAGGTCGCGGGCCCCACGGACGCGGAAGGCGCCCGCGCAGCGCGCTCGCCGGACCAGGGCGCGAAAGGGATCGGCAGCTCGGGCGCGACGCGCAGCGGAAGCGGCGGCGCGGCAGGAAACGGCGTCGCGGGCTGATCGGTGGCCCGCGCCTCGTCCTCGCTCGACAGGAGCGTCGTGCTGGTGAAGAGGACAGGGATTTGATCTGCGACCGGCCCAAGCTCGCCCTGCGACGCCGGCGCAGGGGCTGCGGGCCCGAAGGGGAGCGCCGGCGCGCGCATCGACGGCTCGTCCGGCTCCACGGGGAGCGCGAGCGTTCGAAAGAGCGACGCGGCGGACAACGGAGGATCGACGAGCTCGACGTCCTCGGCGGAGAGGCTGATCGGGAGCTCCGGGGCGAGCCGCGCCTCGCCCGCCCCGTCGGGCGCGTCCTCGATCCGGGCGGTCCCCTGGGAGCCCAGGCGGAGGGAAGGCGGATGCGCCGGCTGCACGCGCTCCTGCTCCTCGAGGCGCACGTCGGGCCATGCGATCTCCTCGCCTTCGATCTCGACGCCGGCCACGATCCGCACGGCCGCGAGGGCGTCCTCGCCGGAGACGGGGAAGATCCGGCGCCACACGACCGTGCAGCGCTGCTCGACGCCGTCGATGCGAAGTGTGTCGGCGTTGAGCTCGAGCAGCTCGCCGTCTGCCGCGGCGGAGGCGGCGAGCCCCCGGATCCGCGCCACCCCGCGCGCCCCGGGCAAGCGCATCTGAAGCCGTGGAGCCGCCGGATTCACGTGCTCGAGCACGATCCACTCATCGCCTTGCAGGAATGCGATCCGCTGGTCCGCGGGCGCCGCCTGGAAGTACGACCAGTCGAAGCCCGCGGGGATGTCGGCGTTCGGCTCCTCGAGCGCCTTGCGAGGCGTGCTGCCGAGCAGCCGACGGCGCACCGGCGAGGCGCGCGCGAGCGGCGCGAAGCCAGCGGGGCGTGCGGCGTCCTGGAGGTCGAGGATGTTGGCCGGGCCGTCCATCGGCTCCGGACCGAACGGATTCTCCCACCCGTCCGCGCCGCAAACCGCCCTCTCGTACACGAGGGGTATCTGCCGGAAAGGGCCCTTGTCGCGGACGAGGAGGCGCTTGTCGAGCACCCAGCCGCCCGCGCTGTAGACCGCGAGCCGCACCGGCAAGGACTGGACCTCGGTGCCGCGCGGCGCGTGCGCGTCTCCGGTGAAGACCACATCGGCGCGACCGAGGTAGGGCGCGAGGTCCCCGCTCCAGCGGATGCTCCGCGCCGGGTTTTTGTCATGGTGGACCTCGGCGCGGAGGATCTCCTGCGGATCGGTCCGCCACATCACCCCATCGATCGCAAAGGCGAAGCTCGCCTTGGCGATGACGGTGATGTAGTGCCGGCCCTGCGTGCGCCAGGCGATCGCGGCGGCCGCGGCGCCTTTCAGCGGCGTCACGGCGCCGCGCGGGAGCGCGCTCATGACCATGCTCTCCGACAACCGCTCCCGGCCATGGCTCGCCTCGGCACCATGAATCGCCTCACATGTTGAGTACCCTCTCTTGTGTGAAGAGCGCGCGGCAATCTCGCGATCTATGTGTGACTGCAGCGCCGGCGCACGGCGCATCTCATCACCGGCGGGTCGAGCAGCAGCGTCCCCGCACGCCTGCGCTCGGGCGTTCAAGCGTCGCGCGGGCCGGACCGCTCGCCCGTGAGCTCCGCCTCGAGCCCGCTGGCCGCAGGGCTGGAGGAGGTATCCATCGCGGCAGGTTACCTCGTGGGATGTTGCCGGGAACAGCATCGACGTGATGCTGGAGGCTTCATCTCTTGGCCTTCACGGCCCCACCGCCCTTCCCCCGCGCAGCAGGCGCCTTTGCGGCCCCGTTCCCCTTCCCCCGCGCAGCAGGCGCCTTTGCGGACGCATTCCCCTTCCCCCGCGCAGCAGGCGCTTTCGCCGGCCCGGCCTTCTCGAAGCGCACCTCGAACGCGGCGGCGTCCTCCTCGACGAAGCGGAGGAGCGCCTCCCCTTCCCCGGCGAGCTGCTCCCGCGCCTCCCTGGACAGGGCCTCGAACGGCGCGACCACGAGCGTGGCCGAGGCCCTTTTCCGCTCGATCGTCCACGTGCCGGCCACGAAGCCGTCCACGAGGAACGTCGGGAGAATACGCAGGTTGGCGGACAGGAGGATCCGCCCGCGATGCTCGTCCGCAATGACGCGCGTGCGGTCGTCGTGCGCGAGCAGGAGGTTGTCGTAGTCGGGAAGAAACCGGGCCGGCGCGGCGGTGTCCGCGGGCGGGCGCGGCGCGTCGGGCAAGTCGAAGAGCTCCCGGCCTCGTTCGTCGCGGAACGTGCAGAGCTGCCCTCGCAGGGCGTGGAGCACGTCCTTCATCCGAGGCAGACCGGCCCACGTCTGCACATCGGTCGCGGTCGCCGGGCCGAACGACGCGAGGTAACGGAGCACGAGCGCGTGAGGTCCGTCGCTCTCGCGGAACGGTTTGCCCAGCCAGGACGCCGCCGGGGCGAAATCCGCCGTTCCCGGATAACCCCACGGCGTCTCGGTGGGCACCTGGACGACCGGCAGGTGCATGCGCACCGCCAGGGCCATGGCCCGCACGTCGCCCTCGGGGTGGAGCGCGGCCAGGTGGTCTCGCAGCTCATCCATGGTCCGCGGCTCCTCGTCGAAGTACACGCGCGCCTCGGCGACCAGCCGATCGACGTCGAGGGCGTCCGCACGTGCGCGGAGGACCGACCGCACCGCCGCGTGGAGCACCGGCGCGATCACCGGATGCAGCTCCAGGTAATCCTTCGCGCTCACGAGGTGCAGCGTGCCGCGCAGGAACGGCGCCCGGACGACCTCGCGGCGCAGCGCCCGCTGGACGAGCTCCTCGCGTCGGAACCCCACGAGCCGCGACCAGAGCCCGATGAAGGGAGGCCGCGCCAGCTGGGCCTGGAGGGCGACCAGCCGCTCGATCCCGTGGACGGTCGTGGTCCGCTCGCGCACGAGCAACATCTGGCGCGCGAGCGTGGCCCGGTTGAGCTCCTTCCGTGTCAGCGTCGTGGTGGTCATGCGGCCGGGCGAGCTTACTCGAAACGACATGCTCGCGACGCTGCGGCGTGCCTCGTTGCCGCCGCCCCGCCCATGTCCGTCAGCCCGCGCGGCGGTGCCGCGCGCGTAAGGCGCCGCGGTGGCGCCGGAACAGCCGCGGGCGGGGCCACCTCCGCGGAGCGGGACGGCTCACGCCGCCGCCGCGTCGAACTCGCCGAGGACGAGGGCCGTCGCGACCGCCGGCTCGAAGAGCTCGGCGCGCGCTGCGCGGTACTGCGCATCGGCGAAGAACCGCTCCTGCGTCGCGCGGTCGGGGAACCGGAGCGTGAAGACGCGGTTGATGCGGGCATCCCCCTTCAGCACGCGCGCCACGATGAAATCGTGGCCGAAGGCGCCGCCGTAGGACGAGAGTATCGGCGTCATCCGGGCGCGGTAGCTGGCGTAGGTCGCCTCGTCCGTCACCTGGAGCCCCATCAGGAGCACGTGCTCTCGGCCCTCAGCGCCCATGGGAGTAGCCTCCATCCACGTCGAGCGTCGTGCCGGTCACGAAGCCGGCTCTGGCCAGGAACAGCGCTGCGTCCGTCGTGTCCCGCACCTCGCCGATCCGCCGCAGCGGGTGGATCGAGGCCATCGAATCCGCACCTTCGCCGGCGAGCGGCGTACGAATGATGCCGGGCGCCAGCGTGTTCACGCGGATGTCGTGGCGCGCGAGCTCGGCCGCGAGCGAGACGGTGAGCGCGTGGACGCCGCCCTTGCTGGCCATGGCGGCCGAGGCTGGCATCGCCGTCATGGCTTGCTGGACGAGCACCGTGCCGACATTGATGATCGAGCCTCCGCCGCCTTCGATCATCAGCGGCACCGCGGCCTGTGTCATCAGGAACGTCCCTTTCAGGTTGGTGCTGAAGTACCGGTCCAGGTCCTCCTCCGTGCTCTCGAGGAACGGCTTCACGCCGAAGATCCCCGCGTTGTTGATCAGCACATCGACGCCGCCGAAGCGCTCCCGCGCGGCGGCGGCGACCGCCTGCGCCGTGGCGCGATCGCCCACGTGGCCCGGCACGGCGACGACACGCGCGCCGCCGTCGAGGCTCCGCCGCGCCCGGTCGAGCTTCTCCGGATCGCGCCCGTTCACGACGAGGCTCGAGCCCTCGGCCAGGAAGCGCCTCGCGAGATCGAGGCCGATACCGCTGCTGGCCCCGGTGATGATGACGCGATCGATTCGGTTGGACATGGAGTGTCGTTCCTTTCTGGTCGACAACCTAGGACCGCTCCTCGGACCAAGAAAGTGGTATGTTTCTATGGACTCCATAACCTCTGGTTATAGACTCTGCGCGCGCCGCCATGACCTACGATCAGCTCGCCGCTTTCCTGGCCGTCGCGGGCGAGGGCTCGTTCAGCGCCGCCTCCGCGCGGCTGCACAAGTCCCAGCCGGCGGTGAGCAAGCTGGTGCGCAGCCTGGAAAATGAGCTGGGGGTCGATCTGTTCGATCGCCGGGAGTACCGCGCCACGCTCACCGACGCCGGCCGCTTGTTCCTCGAGCGCGCGGCCGCGGTCATCGAGAGCACCGAGGCGCTGCGGAGCTTCGGCATGCAGCTCTCGGGCAAGGTGGAGCCGATCGTGCGGTTCGCCGTCGACGCGGTGACGCCGCTCGGGCCGATCATGGACGTCTTCCGTGGGGTGCAGGCGCGTTATCCGCTGGTGCGCATCGAGCTCGGCACCGAGCGGCTGGCGGGCGCCGCCGACGCGCTGCGCGAGCTCCGCGCCGATCTCGCCGTCGCCACGAGGCTCGGGATCGACGCGGCCGAGGTGGAGATCGCGCGCTTCTGCGACGTGCGGGTGCTCCCTGTGGCGCGCTTCGATCACCCGGTGGCCACCTGCGGCACGCCGATCCCGCCGGCGCTGCTGCGGGCGCACGCGCAGATCGTCCTGCGCGACAGCGCGAGAGGGAGCGCCTCACCGTCCCTGAACGTGCTGGAGGGCGGCCTGCGCTGGACCGTCACGGACGTTGCGGCGAAGAAGGACGTCATCCTCGCGGGCATGGGCTGGGGCGGGCTGCCCGAGCACGTGGCCGCCGACGCGCTCGCGACGGGCGAGCTCGTGAGCCTGGAGGTGCCGGAGTTCGAGGCCGGCGTCATGGAGCTGTTCGTGATGCGTCGCCGTGACCGCCCGCACGGCGTGGTCGCGCAGGCGCTCTGGGAAGCGCTGCGGCGCGGCGGCCGCGACGCCGGGGCGCCGGCGTCGGCCGGGAAGGCCCGGCGCCGGCAGAGGCGGCGCTGAGGCCGGGGCAGGCCCGGGCGACCGGAGCCCCTGCACGCCTACTGGCGAGCGACGCGCTTGAGCGGGTACGGCGCAGTCTCCCGCTCCGTCATCGTGACTCCCGGGCACGCCGAAGGCGATCCAGCCCGCGTTGTACACGTCCTCCATCTCCACGAACGGACGGATGAAGCCGGGCGGCATCCCCTGCGCCGCCAGGCTGGCCTCCCACTGCTCGCGCGGGATCGCCCGCGCCCGGACCCACAGGGGGATGTTATCGTCGCTAACATGACCGAGCGGACCATGGACGTGCGGGAGCGCATCCTGCGGGCGGCGGCCGATCTGCTGGCCCGCGGTGGGCGGGAGGCGGTGTCCACCCGGGCGGTGAGCGCCGCCGCCGGGGTGCAGGCGCCCACCATCTACCGGCAGTTCGGCGACATGCGGGGGCTGCTCGACGCGGTCGCCCGCGAGACGTTCGCCGAGTACGTGCGCCAGAAGGCCACCCGCGAGCGCGCCGACGACCCGATCGAGGAGCTGCGGCGCGGGTGGGACCTCCACGTGGCCTTCGGGCTCGCCAACCCCGCCGTGTACGCCCTCATCTACAGCGACCCGACCTCCGCAGCCAACGCGCCGGTGGTGCGTGATGGCGAGGCCATCCTGCACGGGCTCGTGGCCCGCGCGGCCGAGGCGGGACGGCTCCGGGTGAACGTCCCCCACGCCGCGCGCCTGCTCGCCGCCGCCGGGGCCGGGGTGACGCTCTCGCTCATCGCCACCCCGCCCGAGGAGCGCGACCCGCGGCTCTCGGGCGCCATACGCGACGCGGTGCTCGCCGCCATCACGGTCGCCCCCACGTCCGACGCCGCCCCCGACGAGGCGCCCGGCGCGGGCCGGGTGGCGGCGCGCGCCGTGGCCCTGCGCGCCGTGCTCGCCGAGGCGCCCGACGCCCTCTCCCCGGCCGAGCGGCACCTGCTCGGCGAGTGGCTCGACCGGCTGGCGGGCGCGGGCGGCTGACGCGGCCCCCCCGGTCCGCTCCGGGCGCGTGTGAGGGTCCAGGCTTGCCACACCGACGGCGACGCGCCCGCCCGACGTCGCAACGCGATTCCGGTCCGCTGCGCAGGTGAACGCGGAGATGACCCGAGGGAGCAGGTCATCCGTGGTACTCGCGCAGCGCCGTACCCCGGGCGCGCGCCAGCATGGCGAACGCGCGGCGCTCCGCCTCCCAGAGGATTCGCTCCTCGTCGAGCGTGAGGAGTTCATGGTCTTTCATGACGAGCCGGCCCGCGATGATGGAGTGGCGGATATCGCTGGATCTCGCCGAGTACACGATGTTGCCGACGAGGCTGTTGCGAGGGCGAAGGTGAGGACGGCGAAAATCGAGGAGGATGATGTCGGCGGCGGCGCCGGGGGCGATGACGCCGCTCGCCTCGAAGCCCAGGGCCCGCGCGCCGTTCCGCGAGGCCAGGCGGAGCACGGTGTCGCCGGGCAGGGCCTCGGCGTCGCGCAGGTGACTCTTCTGCAGCAAGGCCGCGAGTTGCGCCTCCTCGAGCATGTCGAGGTTGTTATTCGAGGCGGGGCCGTCGGTGCCCAGCGCCACGTTGACGCCGCGGGCGAGGAGCGACGGTACGGGCGTCACCCCCATCCCGAGCTTCATGTGGCAACCGGGGCATTGCGCGACGCTCACGCCGCGGTCGGCGAGGATCGCCGTGTCCTCCTCGGTCACCGCGACGCAATGGGCGGCGAGCTTCTGGCCGGGTACGTCGAGGAGGCCGAGCGCGTCGAGGTGCGCGGGGGGCGTCCTTCCGTGGCGCTTCCGCGAGGCCTCGACCTGCTCGTCGGTCTCGGAGAGGTGGATATGGACGCCGATGCCCTCCTTGCGCGCCGTCTCGCCGACGGTCTTGAGGAACTCCGGCGGGCACGTATAGGGCGCGTGCGGGCCGAGGCACGTCTTGATCCGGCCGCCGGCCGCGCCCTGAAAGCGTCGGGCAAAATCTACGGCCCCGGAGAGCTCCGTCCCGGCCTCGCTGGAGAGGCCGAAGACGCACCAGGCGAGGAGCGCCTTCAGGCCGCTCTTCTCGACGACCTCGGCGACGCGCTCCATATGAAAATAGTGGTCCGCGAAGCCGACCGTGCCGCTCCGGATCATCTCGGCCGCGGCCAGATAGGCGCCCCATTCGACGTCGTCCGCGGAGAGGGCGCGCTCCGCGACCCATATCTTCTCATTGAACCAGCGGTCGAGCGGCAGGTCGTCTCCGAGGCTTCGCTCGAACGTCATGGCCGCGTGCGTGTGCGCGTTCCAGAAGCCGGGCAGGGCGACGAGATCGGTGCCGTCGAGGACCTCGCCAGCGAGAAAGCCGGGGGACGCCTGGCCGACTGCGACGATCGCGCCGCCTTCGATCGCGATATCGACGCCGCGGAGCACATCGCCCGCGTCGTTGAGGGTGATCACATCGACGGCCTTGATGAGGATCGACGGCATGGCTCTTTACACCACCCTTTGCGCGAGGGCACAAGGCCCGTGCGCTCGCGATCGCCGCCTCCGGCCCTCGTGGCGCGCTCGTCCGCCGCGGCCCCGCCTCGCGGCGCCCTCGCTCCTGCGCAGCAGACGTCCGGAGCGCTGGGCGAACGAAATTCCGGCGCGTCCGCCGCTGCAGTTCCTGTCTCATCAATCCATTCCCGACCTGGATCTCTTGACCGGGACGCCGGTGCTATTTCGCTTCCGGGGCCTGTTCAGACCCAAGTACAAGGTCCGCGGACATCGCGGGGCGGGTCGAGGCGGTGGGCAAGAACGTGACCCGGTTCCGGCCCGGTGACGAGGTGTTCGGAGATCTCTGCCAGTGTGGCTGGGGCGGCTTTGCAGACTACGCGCGCGCCCGCGAGAGCGCGCTGGCGCTCAAGCCGGCCGGGATGACGTTCGAGCAAGCCGCGGCCGTCCCCCAGGCGGGCGCCATGGCCCTGCAGGGTCTCCGCGATGAGGGAGCCATCCGGCCCGCACAGAGGGTCTTGATCAACGGCGCGGGTGGCGGCGTCGGCACGTTTGCGATCCAGATCGCGACGTCGTTCGGAGCCGAGGTCACCCTCGCCGCGGCATGGTGCGCACCGGCGTGTTCCTCCTGCGACCGGCGAGGGACGTTGATCAGCGCCGGCGCCTCCGTGGCTGCGGCCACCTACTCCAGCGGCACGGTCGAGGTCATCGGATACGGCTCGCGCTGGATCAACAACGGACGGCTCGCGCTTCGCCCTGGCTCGTCCGGTTCGCTCCTCGTCCAGCGGGGAGCTCAGGTGCTCACGGACGAGCTCGTGCTCGGCGTGCGCGGCTGCACGGCCGAGGGCTATGCGCTCGTCGAGGGGTACGATGCCGCCCTGACAAGCCGAACGAACGCGTACATCGGTTACGGCGAGCTCACGGTCGGCGCTTATGGAACCCTGGTGACCGAGGATACTGAGCTCCGCTCCATCTTTGGCGGCGGGTTCATCCGGGTGAACGAGCCCTATGCGTCATGGCGCAGCAGCGCGGACGTGACGATCTTCGCGGGCGGCGCTGCTCGTCGATGCCGCGAGCGCCCTGCGCCGGCTCGGCGCGCGTCGCTCGGCGGCCGGAGGACTGACTGTCCACGGGCAGCACCTTCACTCCTGCTTCGTTTGCCTGCGTTTGCGGCGACGCGGACGCTGCGGGCGATGCGCCGCGGAATCTGCGTGGAAGCGCCTCGGGCCGGGCGCGCTCGCCTGCGCACGAATGCGACCTCTTTTCCGAGGGCGGAGCTGGGGCTCGCAACATAGAGGATGGGAGAAGGGAGCGCCGGGACCATGGGCAGGGTGCGCGATGGACTGGGGGTATGTTGCGCGGCGGCAGTGACGCTGGCGGCGGGTCAGGCGAAGGCGCTGGAGCCGCCGCCCGGCTCCGCGCCTCAGGTCTCGCCGGCGCCGCCGCCTTCACCTGCTCCGGCAGCCTTGACCGCGCCGCCGCGGCCCGCGATGCCGCCTGCCGCCGGCGCCGCCACGCCGGCGCCGCGTGCGCCGCCCGCAGGCGAGGCGGCGGGCGTGCCTGCTCCGCCTCCTGTGCCTGCTCCGCCTCCTGCCGGCGCGCGGGGCGCGCCGCCGGCCGGGTATCCACCTCACGGGCCGCCGGCCGGGTATCCGCCCCACGGATGGAGCGCTGGCGCCTGGCAGCCCGCGAGCGGCGGCGCGGGCGCGAATCGCCCGGTGCAGCGCGTCTGGTACGGCTGGCAGCACCTCCTCGTGCTCGGCGGGAGCGCCCTGCTCGTGCCCGTCGCCGTCGGCTCGGGGACCGCGGAGCTCCTCGTCGTGAGCTTGAACGGGCTCGCGCTCGGTGGCCCGATCGTCCACTGGGCGCACGGCCACGTCGGCAAGGGCTTCGCCAGCCTCGGTCTCAAAGTCGGCGGCGCGGTCGTCGGCGGTAGGATCGGCGCGGCGACCGCCCGCGACGCCGGCGAGGGGGACTGGATCGAGCCGGCGGCCGTCGGCTTTCTCTTCGGCGGCAGCCTTGGCATGCTCACGGCCAACATCGTCGACCTCGCCGTCCTCCCGTACGAGGAGCAGAAGAGCGAGCCGGAGAGCCACGATCACCTCCGCGTCCGGCTCGCGCCCAAGGTCGGCCTCGCGCCCCAGGGCGCCACCTTCGGCCTCGGCGGCACCTTCTGAGTCGAACGGCGGGAGCTCGCGCCGGCGCCGGAGGACGGCGATGCCGGCGCGGCGCGTCCGGGCTCCCCGGGCCGCAAGGCGCCGCGCCGCTCGACGCCCCCGCGGGCGAGCCCGAGGAGCTGCGTATCGCCCGCGCCTCACCGCCATCGCGCCGGATCGGCTGGAAGTCCCGCGCGTCGACATCGAGTCGGTCAGCCGCGCCCTCCTCACGGTGCACGCGCTCACGCAGGCCCCGCCGCTGCTCGCGCTGTACCGGGGCGCGGCCACGCAGGGGGAGTTCCAGCTCGAGGGATGAACACCCGACGAGAGGGCTTCGCTCGGTACGCCCCCCGGTGCAGCTGCCCGTGCAGGTCCCGAAGGTTCTCTTCGAGCCTGGCCCGGTACTGCACCCATGTCACGCCGTCGACGCCGGCAGCCGCCCTCTTCCCCAGGGAGAGGAAGGCGTCGCGGAGCCGGTCCAGCGTAACGTGGTGGAAGAGCGCCGTGAACCTTGCATTTCTGTCCCTTGCTGCTGCTTGACGTACACGATCCAGCGCACTGGGCGCGCTTGTCCGGCGCTGCGTCCGGGGCGCGTTTTGCTGGTCCGTGTTCCCCTCGGTCGGACCCCTTCCCTCCACCACCTCCGCGGCCGATCGCCCGGCGTTGTTCGGCGGCTTCGCAGGTACTACGGGCCCGTCCGACTTCCCCTGGCCGTCCATCATCGGCTTCTGGCCTCCGGCCTTCCCGATGCGGCCCGCCGCACCATCCGCGGCGGGCAGCCGGGGGATCTCCCGGTTCTCGCGCAGGAAGATTCCGCACGTGCGAGGGGTCTCCGACCGCGCGGGGCCGACCAGCGCCTCGCGATCACGGCGCCCGTCGTGTTGCCTCCGCTTCGCTTAACAGCGTCAGCACCCCGAACTGTCTGATTTCGCGGCTCAATACCCTGCCCATGCGTACCCCTGTCAACGCTTCGCCGTCGCCCTCGCGAGCGCCGACGCATGACTCGGGGCCATCGTGGGTCGCTACTCCTTCGATGTAAGGCTTTTCCATCCTCTTCTTCCTGCCGGTTTATCCCGGCGCACCAAGCGCCCGACCAAGGCCATCGTACCCACCTCGTCGGGGCCGGCTGCCAACCCCCATCGCGACGAAGGAGGAAGTGATGGCGACGAAGGAGGACTGGGCCGAGCGGGGGAAGCGATGGGAGCGGAGCGGCCTGAGCGCCGAGAAGCTCGCGCGACGCGAGGGGTACAAGCCGAAGCAGCTCTACACATCGAAGGCACCGCGGTCCCAGGGCTCGCCCCGGGTCCGGAGCTCGATGGCAATTCAGCGTCCCCAGCGGGATTCGAACCCTGGAAGCACGTCGAGATCCGCAGAAGTCACGTAGGGTTCCGCATGCTGGGGGCGGCGTGCAGCTCGCGGAGCAACGCCGGGCACCTCTGCGACGAGCTCGGCGCGTACGCCGAGGCCGCGGTCCTGATCCGCGCCGCCCTCTGGCCGACGCCGAGCGCCTGGCGCTCGCGAACACGGTGGCGCACGCCAAGGAGAACCTCGGCCGCGCGCTCCTCCACATCGGCGCCCTCGACGAGGTGGAGGAGCACGCCCTGGAGCTCGCGGCGCGCCGGCACTTCGTGGCGGCCGGCCAGCGACGGCTGGAGGGGGGCACCTACATCGACCTGGCCGAGGTGCCGCCGCGCGGACCGACGCCTGCCATCGTGCGGGGTGGCCGCGTCACGATGTGGAACGGAGAAACGCATGAGGCCTCATGCAAGGGGCTGCTTGGGTTACTCCACTGCACAACGCGAGTAGCCCACGCTTCAGGAGTCGCTCTGCTGCGTCAATGCCTCAGCTCGGATCCGCCATCAGGATGACACGCTCTCCAGCAGGACGACACGCTCTCCCGCAGGACGACACGCGACCAGGAGGTGGCGTGGCGGCCCCGGCCCTCGACAGGTCAGCCGCTCTTGCGTGGCGGCCCCGGGAACATCGCCTCTTTCGCACGCGTCAGGGCCAGTCCGGGTGGTCACCGGCGAGGCGGCAGACGTGGCGCAGTTTACCCGCTCTGACCGACGAGCCCGCCGGAAGCGCGCCGACGCCGGGGCGGCGAATGTGGCCCATGGTACGTCGCCGCTCGAGCGCGTCGCTGGTCGGGCGGGATGTCTTGCCGGCCTTCCCGGCCCGACCGGACCCCGTCCATCGCCCGGGCCCTCGCTCTCCGGCAGCGTCGGACGAGCAAGGGCGACTGGGCCCAGGCATCGGCTCTGGACCTTCGCGATTCGTCCAACTCCCACATGCGCACCGCGACAGGCCAAAGCTCTATGAAACAACCATCCTTCAGAGAGACGCTGCGAGCTCTGCCGCCTCGCGAGCGCCTCCCGGCGCCCGGCTCCGCCCCACGCGGCCCCACGCGGCGCCGATGAACGCTCGAACAAGGCTACGGAACGCAGCAGCACGTCAGCCCGGCGCACATCGATGAGGCTGCTCCGCGCCCATGAAGACGTGCGACCTGGCAGCCACTTTTCCGTTGATTCTGAGAGATGGATTCGACTATATTGCTGGAGTCTGGCGGCCAGAGCAGATGGCCAGACAGCACGGTGGATCGAGCAACACGATGGATCGAGCGGACGGAGCTGACCTGGTGCTCATTGTGGACGACAACCCGGTGAACCTTGGAGTGATCTCCAAGGCGCTCACCGACGCCAACATTGACGTTGCCGTGGCGACCGACGGTGAGATGGCCCTGCGCGTCATCTCCCGTGATGAACCGGACCTCGTCCTGCTCGACGTGATGATGCCTCGTATCGACGGGTTCGAGACATGCAGGCGCCTCAAGGCAAACCCCGCGACCGCGGGGATCCCCGTCATCTTCATGACGTCGCGGAACGAGGCGAGCGCCATGGTCGAGGGGTTCGAGGCGGGCGCCGTCGACTACGTGACCAAACCCTTCAGTGGCGGGGAGCTCATCGCGCGCGTACGGACCCAGCTCTCGCTCCGGCGCGTCACGCGGGCTCTCCTCGACAAGAACGCACGCCTGGAGGAGACGCTCCACGAGCGCGCGTCGGCCGCGGCGGAGCGCGAGCAGCTCACCCGGGAGCTCGTGCGACGCACGGAGGAGCTGCGCCTGGCCAACGATCGCCTGAAGCTCGAGCTCGCCGAGCGCGAGCGGGCGGAGGCGGCCAGGGCCGAGCTGCAGGAGCGGATCATCGCCGCCCAGGAGGAGAGGCTGCTCGAGCTGTCGACGCCGCTCATCCCCATCACGGAGCGCATCGTCATCATGCCGCTCATCGGGAACATGGATGTCGTGAGGATGGCGCGCGCCACGGAGACGGCGCTCAAGGGGGTGAGCGAGCGCGGCGCCACGTTCGTGATCCTGGACATCACGGGAGCGCGCGGACTCGACGCGGAAGCGGCGCAGATGCTCGTCCGGGCCGGCGATGGGCTCAGGCTGCTCGGGGCCCAGACCGTGATCACCGGAATCCGTCCCGAGGTGGCGAGAGCGCTCGTCGAGCTCGACATATCGCTCGGCACCATCGTGACGGCCGGCGCACTCCAAGAGGGCATCGCCTATGCGGTGAGGGCACAGGGCAACCCGTAGTTTCACGCGTCCTCGGCGCGCAGGCGAAGGCACCGCCAGGAATGGATCAGAAACCTTGGGCGTGGGAGAGGAGGCACGGCCCCGTCGGCGCCGGCGGCGCCGTGCTTGCCCGCGGCGGCTGTGCAGACCGCGGCTGCGGGCCGCCCCCAGGGGATGGAGCGTTACCAGCCCAGAGGAGCGAGGTCGATCCGGTGTGATGAAGAAGCTCTGGAAGAGAAGCCTCCTGGTCCAGCTTGTCAGCTGCTTCTCCGGACTGTCGTTGATCACAGTGTGCGTCGTCGCGTTCGCTGCCGACCACCTTGCGAAGGGCGCTCTCCAGAAGGCGATCGAGAGCCGGCTCACGGTCGCGACGTCGCTCAAGGAGTACGAGCTCGCCGAGTGGCTGACCGTGGCGCGCAAGGACGTGCTGCTGCTCAGCCAGCTCGCGGAGGTCCGGGCCCCGCTCGCCACGCTGCTCGCGGGCGGCGAGGCTACCGCACGAGGTGAGGCGTACGAGAGGCTGCGCGCGCACATCTCCGACACCGTCGCCTTGATGCCGGAGATCAAGAGCGTGCTCATCACGACCAACGGCGGCTTCGTCGTCTTCTCGTCGGCGGACAGATCGCTCGAGGGTCGGTTTCGGCCGATCGGGTACCCGAGCACGTTCTTCCTGCGCGAGAGCGCGGGCTCGGTCATTCCGAATTACTATCAGTCCCCGACCGGGGACAAAGCGCTCACGTTCGCGACGCCCATCCTGGATCACCGTGGCGTGCGCATGGCTGCGATCATGGTCGACCTGCACCTCGGCGGCATCGACGCCCTCATCCGTGAGAAGACGGGACTCGGATCCACGGCCGAGACTTACCTCGTGGGCCGCGTCGCCAACAAGAACATCTTCATGGCGGGCGATTCGCCGGGTGAGGTGGGCGACGCAGGCGCCCATAGCCACGGTATCGACGCGGCCGTCGCCAGGGTCAGCGGCCAGGGCACCTACGTCAACTACCGGGGAACGCCGGTCATCGGCAGCTACCGCTGGCTGCCGAACCAGAACCTCGCGCTCCTCGCCGAGGTGAGCCAGGCGGAGGCGTTCGCGCCGGCGAACCGGCTGTCCCGGTCCATCCTCCTCATCGGGCTCACCTCGTCAGCGCTCCTGCTCCTCGCGGTCTACCTCCTCTCGCGCCGGATCACGCGACCCATCTTGACCATCACCGACGCCGCGGTGCAGCTCGCGGGGGGGAACCTGAGCCTCACGGCGCCCGTCGTGACCGAGGACGAGATCGGCAAGCTGGCGACGGCGTTCAACCAGATGGCCGCTCAGCTCAAGCAGTCGTTCGAGGAGCTGGAGCTGCGCGTCGAGCAGAGGACGGCGGAGCTCCGGGAGGCGAAGGAGGCGGCTGATTTCGCCAACAAGGCCAAGAGCGAGTTTCTGGCCAACATGAGCCATGAGCTGCGCACGCCGCTGAACGGCATCCTCGGCTATTCACAGCTCCTCCAGCGCTCGCGGACGCTCGAGAAGGAGGAGCGTCGCTTCGTCGAGATCGTCCAGCTGTCCGGCCTCCACCTGCTCAACCTCATCAACGACGTCCTCGATTTCGCGAAGATCGAGGCGCGGAGGCTGGAGCTCTGCCCGGCGCCGCTCCATCTCCCCTCGTTCCTCCGCGAGCTCATCGAGGTCTGCCGCGTCCGCGCGGAGCAGAAGAACATCGGCCTCATCCACGAGGCGGCCGCCGACCTCCCGGCCGCCGTTCATGCGGACGAGAAGCGCCTGCGGCAGGTCTTGATGAACCTGCTGAGCAACGCGATCAAGTTCACCGACGCCGGCGCCGTCACGTTCCGTGTCATGGTGATCGGTGCGCCGGGTGACGCCGCAGGCGCGCCGCAGAGCGGGCAGGAGCCCGTCTCTGGAGCGCCGGGCAGAGAAGGGAACGTCTTCCTCCGGTTCGAGGTCGAGGACACCGGGGTCGGGATCAGCCCGGCGCATCTGGAGAGGATCTTCCTCCCGTTCGAGCAAGCGGAGCACGGCGCGCAGCACGCGGAGGGAACAGGGCTCGGGCTGCCCATCAGCCAGAGGATCGTCGAGGCCATGGGCAGCACGATCCGCGTGAGGAGCGAGCCCGGCCGAGGGAGCACCTTCTGGGTCGATGTCGAGCTGCCGCGAGCCCTCACCTGGGACTCCTCGGCTGGCGCTGCCGAGCCTCGCATGCCCGCCGGCTACAGCGGGCCGCGGAGGACGATCCTCGTCGTCGACGATCAGCACGAGAACCGGCTGATGCTGGCGAGCTTCCTCGAGCCGCTCGGGTTCGCCGTTGCGCAGGCGGCCGACGGTCAGGATGCCCTCTCGATGGCGGCAGACGTGAGGCCCGATCTCATCATCACGGATATGCGAATGCCCAACATCGACGGGATCGAGCTCATCCGGAGGCTGGCGCAGTCCCCCGACCTTCGTGGCATTCCTGTCATCGTCTCTTCCGCGAGCGCGTTCGAGCGTGATCTGCAGATGAGCCTCGCAGCCGGCGCGGTCGGCTTCGTATCGAAGCCCGTGCAGCTGCCCGTGCTGCTCCGGGCGATCGGCGAGCACCTCGAGATCACCTGGGTCGTGGAGCCGGCGAGCCCCGGTGCGCCGGTCCATGGCGACGGGCCGGCGGACGCCTCGACGAGCGCGGAGAGGCCCGACCCGGGCAGCGAGGGCGCCACCGAGGGCGCGGCGTCGCGCGCCGCGGCGCCTCCGCCGGAGGAGCTCGCCGCCCTCAAGGACCTCGCGGAGCGAGGGCGCGTCGACGCCATCGGCGCGCGGGCCATCAAGATCGCGAGCTCCGATCCGCGGCTCGCCCCGTTTGCCGACGAGCTGACCCGGCTGGCGCGGGGCTTTCAGGTCCGTGAGCTATCGACGTTCATTGAATCGTATCAGAACGAAACCAAGCGGGACTCGTGACGGGACGGCTCGACCGTCCGCGCGTCGCTCGCGCGGACGGTCGAGCCGTCCCGTCGCACGATGGCTCGCCTCGGCGCGCGCGTGCGGCGCTCCTGGGCGGGCCGCGCGCGACCTCAGTCCCACTTCTGGAAGGTGTCCTTGATGCTCGCGATCGCCCAGTCGGCCGCCTGCTCGGCAGACGCCTTGCTCTCCAGTACTTGGAGGAGGGCCTTCGCCCAGACGTTCTGGAACTGAACGTCCGTGTACGCGGCGCTGTACGCCTCGTAGCCCGGGCGGGTCGGTCCGAGCGCCAGCCGGAGCGCCGAAGAGAGGTGGGGATCTTCCGGATCGCTCCAGTACGGGTCCGCCAGGAGCTCGGTCGTTACCGGGAGATAACGCCCCTTGCCGCCGACGCGGAGGAGCAGGTTCAGGTTCTCCGGGTTGAGCAAGAAGCGTAGAAAGCTCTTGGCAGCCTCCTTGTTCCTGGAGCGTTCGAACGCGACAATCTGCTTGATGCCCACGATCATCCGGATCGGGCCGCCGCTCGGCTTGTTCGGCCACCCGGAGGTGACCATCCTGTCGAAATAGAGCTCCCTCGCGGCATTGTTGTACTCGTTCGGCTCGAGCTTCTGCGTGAGGGGGATCGACAGGCTGCCGTTGATGGTCATCAGCAACCGTCCCTCGAGGAAGCTGATGTTGTTGCCCGCGCTCGTCCATTGCACGGCGTCCCTCGGGACGTAGCCTTCCTTGTAGAACGCGGCGTACTCCCGGATGACGGCGACGATCTTGTCCCTGGTGCCGGGCGCATCGAGGAGCAGCGTCCCGTCCGGGCTGACGATGGGAGCGTCATGCGCCTCGAGGAACTGCTCGAAGGTGTTGAACGAGTCGACATCCATGGGGGAGACCGACAGACCGAGCCCATGGACGCCGTCTCTCCCCTGCGCGCGGAGCCGGTCCTGGGCCACCTTCCAGAACTGCCAGTACTCGCTCCAGCCGGTGGGGATCGGCCGATCGCCGAGCCCAGCGCTCGCCAGCTGATCGCGCCAGTAATGGATGTAGCTCACCTGCTGGCCGAACGGCACAGCGTAGCAGGCGCGCTGCTTCGTCACCTTGTTCTTGAGGTAGGACGCCTCGAGCGCAGTGGGGATGAACTCGCCCTTCCTCGGCTCAATGACGTCGGACACGTCCGCGAGCTGGTTCCTCCAGGCCAGGATGGGTATCAACCGCATGTCGCCGACGGTGCTGTGAAAGAGATCGGGGGGCGTCCCCTGGTCGAGCGCTCTCAGCAGCTCGGCGTCCATCTCGTTCACCGGCATGAACCGGACATCGACGTCGTGGCCTACCTCGCGCTTCCAGCGATCAAAGAGGCTCAGGATGGCCTCGTTCTCCTCGGGGAGGAAGCCCTGCGCCCACCAGACACGCAATCTGCTGCTCTCGTCGGCGGCCGCCGCCGGTGTGGGCGCAGCAGGGGGTTCGAGCGTGCGCGCCGCGCTGTACGCGGCGGCCCCGAGACCCAGCACGCCCGCCCCGGCGACGCAGAGCCACGTGCGCAACCTGGCGCGCATCAACCGCTCACGGCCGCCGCTCTGGCGGCATCCGAGCGGAGCGCTCCGTGACGCGCGACGGAGAGCTCGTCCAGCGAGCGAGCTCTGCCCACGTGCGACGCGCGTACCGCCCGGCACGGGCGACCGAGCGCTTCCTTGATATCGTGTCTGCTCATCGCCCCCGAGACTCTATCAACGTCGAGCGATCCGTCGCAAGGCCCAGGAGGTAGGGGAAGCGGTGTCGAACCTGAGGGCCCAGGGCAAGTGGGCTCGTGGCGTGGCGGTGAGCGCGCCTCGCCGCTTCCGTCCCGGCACGAACTGTGGGGACGGGTGATCAGGAGGGGCGGGCTCCGGCGTGGGGCACGGTCCGGCTCGGCCCTCACACCCGCCGCTCGGGGCTTACAGCGCGCAGGCCCAGCGGGCCTTCTTGCCGTTGGTGACGGTGATCTTCCAGGTGCCGTTGATCGTGGCGGGCGGCTCGATCATGGCGCCGTCGGTAAAGCTGTTCTGGTTGAATGCACCCTCGATCCCGGTGAGCGCGCACGCCTTGATGCCCGGCCGCGTGTCGATGTCCTCGTTGGTCGTGAACCCGGCGAACGACACCGTTTCGCCGCTAATAAACGTTGTCCCTGTCGGGAAGTCGATGCATCCGGCATCGATCTGCACGAGCTCGATGTCGGAACCGTGCTCCGGCTCGTTGATCCATTCGCGCGCTCGGAGGCGAGGCCCTCCTCCGCTCACCGGATCGCGAGCGGAATCCCCGGCGATCCGGACGCGCCCCGGAGGGGCAGCGGGCTGTAGACGTAAAAGAACTCGTACGGGCTCCTGTGGCCGCGCGGCCGCTCCTCGAGCTCTGCGGCCAGATCCGAGGCCAGCTCCGAGAGCACCATCGCCTCGTGCATGAAGATTCCGCTCTTCACCAGCAGGTGATGGTGCACCGGGAAGACCACCCCCGGCGCGACCGGAGGCTTCGGCGGGGTGACCTCGACGCCGAAGTTGTCCGACCCGACGCAGGCGATTCCCTTCGATGAGAGCCACTTTGCGACCTCGAGCCCGATCCCCGGCTGTGCCAACCCCACGCCCGGCTGCGTGTAATACCCCTCGGTGCCGAGCTCCCAGTTCTCCTCCCAGCCCGTGAAGATCAGCACGACATCGCCGGCGCCGATGTCGCCCGCGTCCATCTTCTGCGCGCGCAGCGTCCTCATCACCATGGACAGCGTGATCTCCTGGCCCCACGCGAGCGTCTCCCCGCCGTTCGCGTGGCGCTTGACGTCGAGCAGCACGCCGCGCGTGACGAGGGGTTGCACGTTCTCGACGCCGAGGTGCGCGAGCCCGTCTTCCGTGATGACCTCGGCGCCCGTGAACTGGTTGTAGAACAGCGCGTCGGCGGGGTCCGCGCTCCCGGGCGGGATGTAGCCGAAATGCCCGAGCGCGTCGAACTGCGTCCCCATCTGGCCGAACTCCCCGTGCATCACCTCGGAGTTCGTGACCTGCTGCCCTATCAGCGAGATCGGCCCGGCCTCCACGGAGAACCCCTGGTTGCCGGGGAACGTCGGCATACCCGGCTCGTAGACGTGGCCCAGGCGATAGA
Source organism: Sorangium cellulosum (assembly GCF_002950945.1). GTDB lineage: Bacteria > Myxococcota_A > Polyangia > Polyangiales > Polyangiaceae > Sorangium > Sorangium cellulosum_E. Next base: position 1,942,242 of record NZ_CP012673.1, on the reverse strand, counting down.
CCTTGCCCTTCTTGATCAGGCGCCGGCCTTCGAGGACCTTGTCCGGCGTCTGCGTGTTGGAGGCGCCCGCCTCGTCGTCAGGGCCCCACGGCGATGGATCGGGCACCGGATCGTACCCTTCCAGCATCGGCACGCCGCGGGCCAGCGCCGCGCCGCCGATCAGGCTGACGGCCATGGTCACCAGGATCGCGCCCCGTAACGGCATCACTCCAGGCTTCATCGACAACCTCCCGGGCTACATCGCACGTTGTACCGACAGCGCCCCGCGCTCCCGTCACGGGCGCGGACGCATGTCGTCAACATGGTACACCGCCAGGGGCGCCAAAGCACCGCTCTCCCGCGATGCTCGCGGGCTCCGCCGATCCCGTGGAGTCCTTGTGCGCACGCGCGTACACCCGGTCTTGCGGTGGGAGCGCGCTCGGTTACCAGCGATTATCAGCGGCTACCAGCGTCGCCGGCCTCCGAGCGCGTATGCGATGCCGCTCTCCAGGGTCCCTTTGGTCACGATGCCGCTCAGATCGGCGCCCATCATCGTGAGCGTCTGCGCGATCTGCGGCTTGATCCCGGTGAGCACGACCCGGGTGCCGAGCAGCCCCGCGGCCCGGGCCGCGTCGACGAGGGACCGCGCCACCCGGGCGTCGACGCCCTTCACCCCGGTGATGTCGAGGATCGCGACCTTGGCCTTCTGGGCGGCGATCCCTTCGAGCAACGTCGTCAGGATCTGCTCGGCGCGCGCGGGGTCGACGCTCCCGACGATCGGCATCGCGACGACGCCGCGCGCCAGCGGCAAGAGCGGCGTGATGAGCTCCTGGATCGTCGCCTGCTGCATCTCGATGAGCTGCCGCTGCATCTCCGCGCGCTCGACCTCGGCCTGCTTGGTCCGGCTGATGTCGACCGAGACCGTCCCGACCGCGTAGAGCTTCCCCTCGGCGTCGCGGATGGGGAACTTGGTCGACAGGTACGTGCGTGGACCATCGGGGAAGACGAGCACGTGCTCGGACACGCCGGGCCGCCCGGCGGCTGCGGTCTCTTCATTGGCCTTTCGTATCGAGGCGGCCGCCGGCGCCGGGAGGAGGTCGTAGACGACCCTCCCGAGCAATTCCTCGCGGCTCATCCTGTAAAAGGACTCGATTTCTCGGTTCACGAGCAGGAGCCGACCCTCGATGTCCACCGCGACCATCATGGACGGCGTGTATTCGAGGAATGCATGGAGCAGGCTCTCGCTCCTCTCGAGCATCTGCTCCGTATGCTTGCGCGCCGTGATGTCGTGCGCCGATCCCAGCATCCGGCGCCCCGGTCCCGCCGGTTCGCGGCCGAGCGCGACGCCTCGCTCGAGGAACCAGCGCCAGCCGCCGTCGCGGCCGCGCGCGCGGTACTCCACCGTCGCCTGCTCCCCGCTCTTCGCGGCGGCCACGCGAGCCCGGTACTCCTCGACGCGACCCATATCGTCCGGATGGAACATCGAGGACAGGCCGTCGCCGCGGAGCGGGCCCGCCGCCGCGCCGCCGGCCCCTCCGGCGAGCTCGCCGAGCTCCCGGTTCCAGTAGATGTACCGCCGCTCATCGAGATCGAGGACGTAAACGAGGCTGGGCAGCGCGTCGAGCAAGCGCTCCGGGAGGCTGCGGCCGGCCTCCTCCAGCTCGGCATTGCGGGAGCGCAGGCGCTGCACTTCCTTTCGCAACGCGTCCAGCTCCGCCTCGAGCGCCACGGTCTTCTGCTGCTCGTTCATCGCCTCCCAAGGGATTTTATCCCAGCCTCAAGCTGTGGTGGATCACAATTTTCCTTACCATGCAGATTTTCGCGAGCAGCCCTGGCCCGCGCGGCGCACAGTCTGGGGAGAACGCGACGAGCTTGCCCCGCCGGTGGGCGGCGATTTGGCGCCGATCGTGTAGTCACCGCGCCCGAGCCCGAGCGCGTTCTCCCGCCAGCAGGCCGCGCCCTGGCCGAGCGTGGCCTCGAGCTCCTCAGCGTCCTTCTCGGTGTCCCACGCGCTGATCCATGCCGTCGCGAGGCGCCGATCCGGCCCGACGAACACGCCGGTCCGATGCGCTTACGCCATGCACTTGCCGAGGCGAGCACCCCCGCGGACTTCACCGTGTGGTCGGGTTGTTGGCGTGATGCCGGAAGTCGGGCCGCGCACGGGTGCGGCAGCGACGCTGCATGCTACGAAACTGGTCATGTACGGCGAGCGCGAGCAAGAAGATGCGGGGAGTTCGGCCTCTGGCCCGCCCGCGCGACGTCCAGAGAGGGTGGAGGCGAGCGACATCGAACGAGAGATCAGGGCACCGAGGCTGATCTACATCATCGGCCGGACCGTCGAGTCCGTGGTCTTTCTCTCCGTCGTGTGGGGCATCGTTTGGGTCCTCCTGCGAATTTGCAACGTTGTTGACTAGACTCGACTTGGGCACTTTCATCGTAGAATGCGCGGCCGCTATCATATCAACGAGGACCGGCCCACGGTGGTCCGGGATCGTGCGCCGTGGTCGCTGCGCCAATGCGTGCAAGTTGCCGCAGGGGGTGACGGTTCACGGTGGGGAGCGAAACCGCGCGCGCACGCAGGCGACCTGAGCTCCGGAGGCGTCGACGAGCATCGGAAGAGGCCGACTGCGGGGCACGTGGCACTGGCGGGCGCGGCCACGCTCCATCCGCAGCTTCCACCGCTTCGTTTCCAAGTCCAGCTGGGAGCACGACGCGCTGGGGCTGACGTTGCTGCGCACGCTCGATGCGCTGGTCGAGCGCGACCAGCCGCTTCTGGTCGCTGTCGATGGCACGCTCGGTCGTCACACGGACCACCGAGCTGGCGGCTGAGCTCATCGCGCTGCTTGCCGAGCGCCAACGCCGCCACGGCGCGCTGGCAGTCGGTCGAGATCAACGCCTACAACCGGGTCGTCACCGTCAAGGTGATGACCATCGACGCGCTCTGGTACTCGGTGGCGCACTCCAAGCTGGTGCGCCTGGTCGTGGTGCGCGGCTTCCGGGCCACACCAAAGACGACGTGCTGGTCAGCACCGACGTAACGATGGCGCCCAAGGACATCATCGAGCACTACGCCAAGCGCTGGTCGCTCGAGACCACCTTCCAGGAGCCCAAGGGCAAGCTCGGCTTCGAGCAGCCGCGCTCCAGGACCGAGCGCGCCGTCGAGCGGACCGCTCCGTTTACCTTGCTCCTCTACACGCTCGTGGTGCTCTGGCACGCCCGAAGCGGCTGCACGCTCCGGTCAGCGCAACCGATCAAGGCGCCCTGGTACTCGCCCAAGAGCTCCCCCTCCAAGACCCTGCCAGCCTTCTCCGACATGCTGGCGACGCTGCGGCGCGCCTCGTGGGCCGAGCGACTTTTTGAGCCCGACGCGAATGCTCCGACCTTGAAGAAACGCCTGGCGCCGCTGCTGGCGTGCTTGGATACAGCTGCCTAACTCGGGCAGCTGTGCCCAGGTCGAGACTAGCTTCGTTCCCTCGGGGCCTCGCCCTGAACCTCGGCGTCCTCCCCGTCCCCGCGCAGCCCGTAGCGCTTCATCGCGCGCTGGATGAGCTTGCGGTTCACCCGCGCGAGCTCCGCCGCGCGCGAGACGTTGCCCCCGGTCTGCTTGAGCGCGGCGTCGAGGTACGCCTTCTCGTACGCCTCGGCCACGCGCTCCCGGCCCGCGAGCAGCGGCTCGTTCAGGTCGACCGCCGGCGCGCCCTGCGCGCCGCCGGAAGGCGCCGCCGGCGACGGGGGCCCGCCCGCGCTGCCGGCGGTGCCCAGGGAGAGGGCGCGCGCCACCGCGTTGCGCAGCTCGCGCACGTTGCCCGGCCACGAGCGCGCCGCGAGCGCCGCCACCACCTCCTCGGACAGCGGCGGCGGGGAGCCGGACCGGGGGCGCAGCTCCTCCTCGAAGCGGCGCACGAGCAGCGGGACGTCGCCCTGCCGCTCGCGCAGCGGCGGCAAGGCGACCTGGATGACCGCGAGGCGATAGTAGAGATCCTCGCGGAACTTCCCGCGCTCCACCTCGCGGGCGAGGTTCCGGTTCGTGGCGGCCACGATGCGCACGTCGACCCGCCGCGGCACGTTGGCGCCCACCCGCCGCACCTCGCGGCGCTCGAGCGCGCGCAGGAGCTTGGGCTGTAGATCGAGCGGCAGCTCGCCGATCTCGTCGAGGAACAGCGTGCCGCCGTCCGCGGCCTCGAAGGCGCCGGGGCGCTCGGAGACGGCGCCGGTGAAGGCGCCCCGCACGTGGCCGAACAGCTCGCTCTCGATCAAGGTCGCGCTCACCGCCGAGCAGTCGAAGACCACGAACGGACCGCCCTGGCGCGGGCTCTCCTCGTGCAGCGCCTCGGCGACGAGCTCCTTGCCCGTGCCCGTCTCGCCCTCGACGAGCACGGTGGCGTCCGTGGCCGCGACCCGCTCCAGCACCGCGAACAGGCGGCGCATCGCCACGCTGCGCCCGAGCATGCCGCCGAAGCGCTCGCGCTCGGAGAGCGGCAGCTCGATGACGTCGTTCAGCATGCGCAGGCGCATCGTGGTGCCGCCGACGACGATCGCCGCGTCGGGGCGCGCGTAGGCGTCGTGCACCTCCACGCCGTCGACCGCGGTGCCGTTGCGGCTGCCAGCGTCGATGACGCGGATGCGCTCGCCCTCGACGCGCACGACGAGGTGCAGGCGGCTCACCGTGGGATCCTTGAGGACGAGGTCGCACTCGCGGCCGAGGCCCACGCGCGCCTCCGGCCCCGGGAGCTCGACGACGAGCCCCCGATCCGGTCCGTCCACGACCTCGACGCGGATCTTGCGCGAGGCGAGCTTGAACGCGCCGCCCTCGCGCGCGAGGGGCTGGGTGAGCTCTTCTGCCACGCGGCCAGTATAGGCGTAGAGCGCCGGGGCAGGAGTATCCTCCGCCGGCATGACCAAGAGGCGATGGAGGACCTGGCTGTGCGGCGCGCTCGCCGGGCTCTGCGCAATGCTCTCGGGGCCCGCCGCGGTCGAGGCGCAGGGCCGCCCCCACTGGGCCGATCCGCCGAGGCTGGAGCAGCTGTCGCGGGACGACGACCGTCTGGACGTCGAGCTGGGCAACCAGATGCACGAGCGCATGGTGGAGGGGAGGTACTTCGAAGCGGCCTCCCTCGCCGAACGGCTCCTCGATCTACGACAGCGGGCGCTCGGACCAGAACACCCGGAGACGCTGCTCGCGGCCGTCCACGCGGCGAGGAATCACCGCAGGATCGCGGAGTACCACCGGGCCGCGTCCCTGCTGGAGCGCGTCGTCACCGCCCTGGAGCGGTCGGACATCCCGAGATGGTGGTTCTTCTCCGAGCAGGAATGGCTCGCGCTCACGTACCGCGATATGGGCGATTTCAGGCGCGCCGAGGCGGTGTACAAACGCCTCCTCGCCGAGGGGGCGCAGATGGGCGGCACCGCGGACGCGCTCCGCGGCCTGGCTGCCCTGGCCAGGGTCCAGGGAAACCTCGACGCCGCCGCGCAGATCTACGAGCGCGAGCTCGCGCGGCAGGAGCAGGAGAACACGAAGCAGCGGAGCTCGGGGACGACGTACGACAGCACGGACCTCGGCGTCGCGCTCTCCGACCTCGGCGAGGTCTACCGGCTCCAGGGGAACCACGCCGCGGCCGAGCGGCACCTCGAGCGCGCGGTGAAGATCCTGGAGGCGCGGAAAGGCACGGCGGAGCTGTCCCTGGCCACGGCCCTCCTCCACCAGGCGCTGCTCTACCGGGACACGGGCGACGACACGCGCGCCGAGGCGCTCCTCCAGCGGGCGCTCGCGATCCGCGAGAAGGAGCTCAGGCCGACGCACCCCGACGTGGCCGAGCCCCTGGTCCACCTCGCCGCGCTCGCCTGGGAGAAGAAGGTGTACGGGCGCGCGGAGCCGCTCTACCGCCGCGCGCTCGCGATCCTGCAGCAGGCCCTCGGGCCGGAGCACCCGCGCGTGGCCGAGTGCCTGAGCGCCCTCGAGGGGCTCGCGCTCGGCCGGGGCAAGCTGCGGGAAGCGTTGCCCATGAGGATCGCCGCCGTCGCCGCCGAGGACCGGCACCTCACGCGCCTGCTCACCAGCGGCTCCGAGCGCGAGAAGCGCGCGTTCGTCGGCAGGCTCGAGCGCTCGACCGGCGCGACGATCTCGCTGCACGTGATCTCCGCGCCGACGAACGGCCAGGCGGCGGCGCTCGCGCTCACGACCATCCTCCGCCGCAAGGCGCGCGTGCTCGACGCCATGACGGACAGCGTGGCCAGCCTGCGCCGGAAGATGACCGCGCAGGACCGGGCGCTGCTCGACCGGCTCGCCCGGATCGACGCCGAGCTCAGCGCCGAGGCGTACCGCGGCCCCGCGGGGCGACCCGGGAGCTTGCAGGCGCTCGCCGACGAGCGGCAGAGCGTCGAGGCCGAGGTGAGCCGGCGCAGCGCCGCCTTCCGGGCGGATCAGCGGCCCGTGCTCCTCGAGGAGGTGCAGGCGGCGATCCCGGAGGACGCGGCGCTGATCGAGCTCTTCGTCTACCGGCCCCAAAAGCCGCGCGAGAAGCCGCGCGAGCAGCTCGGGGCGCCCCGTTATGTCGCCTACGTGCTCCGGCGCAGCGGCGCGCCCGCGTTCGCCGACCTCGGCGACGCGCGCGCGATCGACGCGGCCGTGGACGAGCTGCGCCGGGCCCTCTCCAGCCCGTCGGGCGACCCGTCGCGCCTCGCCCGCAACGTGGACGCGCAGACCATGGCCAGGGTGCGCCCGCTCCTTGGCTCGGCCAGGAAGCTCCTCATCAGCCCCGACGGCGCGCTCAGCCTGCTGCCGTTCGGCGCGCTCGTCGACGAGGACCAGCGATCCCTGATCGAGCGATTCACCGTGACCTACCTGACGAGCGGCCGCGATCTCGTCCGGCTCGCGACGCCCGCCCCGCCAGGGCAGGAGGCGGTCGTGATCGCCGATCCGGCGTTCGACGAGGGCGCGCCGGAGCCGCGCGTCGGCGAGTTGCCCTGCGAGGACGAGGAATGCCTGGCGCTGCGGGCGGTGGATCGGAGCCTGCTCAGGTTCCTCCCGCTCGCCGGCACCACGAAGGAGGCGGCCGCGATCGGCGAGAGGCTCCCGGGCGCACGTGTGCTCACGGGCGAAGGCGCGACCGAGGAGGCCGTGAAGCGCCTCGCCGGGCCGCGGATCCTGCACATCGCGACCCACGGCTTCTTCCTGCCGGCGGACGCTCCCCGGACCGGGGCGCCGGGGGGCCGCGAGCTCGACGCCGTCGCCCGCGCGGCCGCGGCGTCGTCCGTGGTCCAGGAGGACAACGCCCTGCTGCGCGCCGGGCTCGCGCTGGCCGGCGCGAACCGGCGCGCGCACCGCCGCGAGGGCGGCGGCGAGGACGGCGTGCTGACGGCGGCCGAGGTCTCCGGGCTCGACCTCTCCGGCACGCAGCTCGTCGTGCTCTCCGCGTGCGACACCGGCGTCGGCGAGACGAGCCACGGCGAGGGCGTGCAAGGGCTCCGCCGCGCGCTGGCCATCGCCGGGGCGGAGACCCAGGTGATGAGCCTCTGGCGGGTCGGCGACCAGGCCACACGGCACCTCATGGTGGCCTATTACGATCAGCTGAAATCCGGGCGGAACCGCAGCGACGCCCTGCGCGACGCCCAGCTTTCGCTGAGAGGACAACGCGAGACCGCACACCCGTTCTACTGGGCGGCGTTCATCGTGTCCGGCAACGGAGGGCCGCTCCAGACGGCGACCCCGAAGCCTCCCGCCGGTCCGGTGGCGCCGGGAGCGAAAGGCCGAGGGTGCGCCTGCGACGTCCCGGGGGCGGGGGGAGACGCCGCATTGCGAGGAGAGCTCGCGTTCCTCCTCGCAGGCCTGGCCGCGGCGGCCCGGCGGCGCCGCGCTGGCTGACCGGCGCAGCGACGCGCCGGGAGCCGGAGACCCCCGGTCGACACAGCAGGAAAACCAAGGACATCGGCCATGACGGGAGGCGTCAGCGGTCCAACGGGTCAGGCCCGAACTGGTTGGGTCCAGGGTTGCCTGCCAAACATCCACACTCGATGAACGCCCACAAGCTTCCGAGGTAAGGGATCAATGCAATGAGCTGCCACCAGCCGGATTTGCCGCGGTCATGCCAGCGCTTGACGTAGATCGCCAGCTGTATCCAGAAAAAGACGCAGAGGCCAACGACGAGCAAGATCATACCCAGGACGGTGGCTGAGGTAGACAGGGCTTCGCTCTGTACCTGCTCCACCACGACAGCCAGGATGCCATAAACGATGCAGAAGGCGACGAGGATGCCGTACAGCGGCAACACGCCCTTCAGCCAGAACGTGGAGCGCGAGATCCGCCCTTCGAAGGAGAACCAGATCTGCCTCCATGACATCTCGTTGGAAATGGACGCGCTTTCCACCTGGTATGCGGTCGGCGCTTTGTAGGGGTTGAAGGCGTTCGACATAGGCGATGTACTCCGTACAGGGATTGAAGCGATGGCGGCGAGAACGGAGCGCGCGTTGGTCCCCCCACGAGGGATCGAAGGGCTCGTTCCATCGGTTCATTCGCAGGATACCTCGCGCGGCGAAGTTGCGGAGCAGCTTCATCGCCGCCTGCGCGCGTTGCGGTTGCGACAAGCACGGGGTGTGCCACGAGCGAGCCCCCGCACCGCGATAGCCCATGCGATCGGTTCCGGCCCGCCCACTTCGGTCGCCGACACCTCGGAGAGGCGGCGCCCAGCGAACGAAAAGCCCGGGTGTGAGCGCCGTGCGTCCATGGTGCGGCGACGAGGGGTCGCGTGGGCTGCTGGATTTGATCGTTGGATCGAGCGGATGGATCGTTGGATCAGGCGGGATGGTGGGCCGACGGGGCGAGGCTGCCTCCTACTCAGGAAACCGAAGCGTCTCCACCTTCATGCCCTCCGGCCCCGTCACCATGCCGCCATCGTGGTTCCAGCTGATGCCGCCCTTGCCCGGCAGACCGAGCTCGAAGGTGACCCCCTTGAGCGTGAGCTGGTCCTCGTCGAGGTAGGCGATGCCGATCGAGTCGCCGCCGCGCCCGGGGCCGCCGTAGCCGCCGTCGCCCCCTCGGCCGCCGTCGCCGCCTTGGCAGGACCACGTGCCGTCCCCCAAGGCGCCGCCCGACGCGCCTCGGCCGCCGTCGCCCCCTCGCTGCGGCGGCCCCCCGTTGCCACCCGGGCCGCCGGCCCCTGTCCTGATCACAGAGTTCCGCACCGTCACCTTGGCGTGAAGCGCGAGGAGGCTGATAGACGGGTGCCCGTTCTCGCCCCCTTGACCGCCCCTGCCACCGCAGCCGCCCGCGCCACCGGAGCCACCGCCGGCTCCTCCCTTCGCAGCCACGCCGCACACCGAGAGCCCTCCTCGACGGCCGCCGCCCCCGCCGCCGCCCTGGCCTGGCATGCCCCAGCCGCCGTCGCCCGCCTTGTCAGCTATCCATCCTGTCTCGCTGAGACGCCCGACGCCCTGGCCGGCTGCGCCGACCGTGCCTTGCGCGCCGTAGCTCCCGTAGAACCCGCCTTCGCAGTGGATGCCTGTTACATCCCCGTCCCCTCCTCGTCCGTCTGTCGGGTCCGGCGTCGCGATCGGTTGCCCGTCGTCGCCGTCGCCTGCGCCGTTGGGGAGCCCGTCCCCGCCCTTGCCGCCGATACTAGGAACTCCGCCCTTACACTGGTTCACCACCGCTGGACCGCCGGAGACGGTAGCTGCCGAGCACGCGTCGCCGCCGTACATGCCATGTGCTCCGTTCGCTGCGCGATTCGGACCGGGCAGCTCCTCGCCGTCGCGCCCCGCTCCCCCACCGGCCCCGCGAATCTCGCTTCGGAGGATTTCCACCGCCGTATCCGATTGAACGAACACCGCGATGCGGCCCGACGCTTGTATGAACAGGTCGGCGATCGTCGAAACTCCGTCCGCGGCACCCGTGTCGTCGGCGCTCGCCGGCTCGACAGTTATGATGGGACCGGGATCACTCGTGCCTTGGAGCGTGGACACCTTGATCGGATGATCGCCCCCCCATGGCCGACAGCTAAAACCTCCCAGGAGATCCACGCCGGCGGGCAGCCGTACGTTGGCCACGAAGCCGTCGTTGCACAGGATTACGCGGCCTCGCGCCATACGTGCGAGATCGATGGCACGCTGAACGGAGAAGACGGGCTGCGCCTTTGTGCCCGGGTTCGCGTCGTCGCCGCCACCCGCCGAGCCAGCCACGAACACACCGCAGCCGTCGTCGAGGATACCGGAAGCAAGGTGCTCCAGGCAGGCTGCTTCCGGCGGCGCATCGCCCGGGCACGACGACGTCGCATCGCAAGACGCTACGCCCGCGTCCGTTGCGCCCGGAGTGGTCCCGCAACCGATCGCCAAGGGCAGTAAGGCCAGGAATAGAGCCGTAGTGGTGATCCTTCTCATGTGTTCTTCCGAACGCTGCGAGCTGCGCGGGCCCATTCAACGAGCCGGCCCCTGCTCTGGCGCATCGAATCTCTTCCAGAAAATCTGGGCTGCCCGTTCTCCCTTGCCCCTAGCATCGCCATCGGCTGCATTTCCTGCGAGTCCACCGTCGCCACCCTGTCCGTGATTGACCGCGGCATCTAGAGCAAGGGTCACAGTGGCACCTATGGACGCGATGCCGAACGAAGGCCCTCCAGCGCCGCCCCCGGCATCGCCACCGCGACCGCCGTCGCCGCCGAAGCCGCCCTTACACGCCCGCCACATCGCGTCATACGGGTGCACGCCGCCATGGCCGAACGCCGCGCCGTAGCCGCCCGGTTGGCCAGTCCCGCCGACCCCACCACGACCACCGTTGCCCGTTGTTATCTCACTCATCTCGACAGTCAATGAGCTCCCTTGCAGCGCAATGATACCGATACTCGCGCCGCCGTAGCCGCCTCCCATGCCTCCCGTGCCACCACAGCCGCCACTCCCCCCGGAGCCGCCAGCCGCGCCTCCCTGTGGGTCACCCGCTCGGCATGCGACCACGTCGCCTTGCCCTTTGCTGCCACCTCCGCCGCCGCCCCCCTGGCCAATGCCACCCTTCTTCCCGTCCTCTCCTCGCACGCCAGTCCATCCTTCAATACCGAGGCGGCCAGGACCCACCGCGCCAGCTGCACGCCCGCTGTCGCGCCCCTTCTCGCCGTCGCTGCCATCCTTGCACGGCGTGCTCCCCGCGCCGATTCCTCCAATGCCGTTGCCATCCGAATTGTCCGCGGGCGCCGGCTGTCCTGAAGCGCCGTCGCCGCCCCTATCAATTCCCCCATTCCCGCCGTATCCGCCCGTCGATTCGCTACCGTCCTCGCAGAGGGTCACGACCTGAAGGGCGCCCATTGCGGCATCTGCCGTGCAGGCATCCGCACCGTCGTGCCCCACCACGCCAGGCTTCGCGCGGTCGCTCGATGCGTCGTCTCCCGGCTCCCCATCCTTGCCATGACCCGCGACGATCTCGCTCGACACCACCTTAGCCTTGGCCCCCGGGCCCAAGATCATCGCGATCGACGACTTGCCGTCCTTTGCGGAAGCATCCGCCGCGACCATGCGCACGCCGAAGATCGTCGATGTCTCCTGCCCTTGGAGCACGCGCAGCGGGATCTCCGCCGGCGGGGAGATGGTGGTTGAGTGAGCGGGGCCCTCGAACGACCACCTGTACGACCAGTCGCCACCGGCCTCACAGCGACGGCTGCCCCAGAGGTCGACCCCCGAGGGCAGCGTGATCGTCTCCTTGAACGTGCCGCCGCAAGCGTACACGCGCCGGGTCGGCGGCTTGCCATCGCCTCGACCGCTCGCGGCCAGCCCGATCGCATGCTGAAGCGTCTTGACCGGCGCGTCCTTTGTGCCGGGGTGCTTGTCGTCGCCCTGCTCGCTGACGAACACCCCGCACATGTCGAGCGCTGGCGCTGTCTCTGGGTCGCCGTCACAAGGAGATGGCTCCGGACGAGGGATCTCGCACAAGTAGGCGTCTGCGCAGCTGTCAGAATAGCAGCCACAGGTGCCGGCGGCGCCGGCCAAGCCGAGCGCGATGAGCGCGAGGGAACGCAGGAGCTCTCGACCTCGATAACTGGACCTGGGACGTATGACCATGCCTCTGCCTCACCATGCTCCTTCGAGGAGCACCCCCGCCCGTTCGCTCGTCGTCACCGGTACGATGCGGACGCTTGTGGCTCTTGGCGCTGAGCCGAAGACCGCGACCTCCGTGAAAAAGGAGGCCGCTGTCGCCACGCCGAACACGGCGCTCGTCGCCAGCGATACCTTGCCCAGGGTGGCGAACAGATCCCGCTGGTTCACCTGGTCATGAATGCCGGCGCACGCCGCCGGCGCGGTCGCTTCCCGGCAGGTGTGAGACGTCCATCCCTGCTGCCGACGCACGACGTCGGCCTCGCGCAGGTTGCCGTGAACGACGTGAGCGCGCAGGAGGAAGACCGCGCCGGCGGCCGCTGTCGCGGTCGTGACCGCGATCCCGCCTATCCGGAGCGTTCCCGGCCAGGAAGCCCATGGGCTGGGGGCCTGCGGACGCGCAGCGGGCGAAGCGCTGGCGGGCTCTGGGGCCGCCGGCCCCTTGTCCTTGGCGCTGCGCGGTGCCGCGCGCGTCAACTGCATCGAGAGATCGATCTCCGCGCTGGCCTCGGCACGTACCATTTGCAGAGCGTCTTCACGACCAGGCGCACGGGTCCGCACCATATGTTGTCCGGGCTCGAGGAACAGCTTGTAGGTCCGCGCGATCGGGCCGATGGATTTACCGTCGATGAAGACCTCGGCGTCCGGCGGATCGACGGATAGCAGGAGGCGAATGACATAAAACGCGGCCTTCGCCTGTCCCATCTCGAATCGTAGCCGAGCCTCGTCCGTCAGCGCACAGCCCTGCTCGAGGCTCCAGGTCAGGTGCTCCGCTGCGTCACGGTACTTACGGAGCGCGAGCTCACACAGGCCGAGCTCGCCGGTGAGCTCCGCGCGCTCTTGGCTCGTGCTGGGCACCGGGTCTGCGGCATCGAGGGCCGCCTTGTAGGCATCGTAGGCCTCGTTCCACTTCCCGCTATCGCGCGCTTTCCGAGCGCGGCGAACAAGGTCCTTTACCGTCAACCCGCTACTTCTCCCCGAAGCCGGAGACCGCTGCTGAGCATCGGCCGAGCTGGAAAAGGCCGTTGATGCGCCAAGCGATAGCAAAATGAACAGCAGGTGTGCACCGCAACGCATGCAGCGACGGTACTTGCGCCGGGCGCTTGGCGTCAACTGACAGAAAAATGCTGTAAACCAGCGCCTTGAAAGAGAATTTCCCCGCGTATGGCGGAATGGGTTTATCCGTCCCGTCCGCCAGTGGTCTTGCAACCCGTCGCGACGATTGCCCCACGCAGGCCTACGTTATCCCACCAAAGTGTTCGGGACCATGCACTTTGCTGTCCCCGGGGGGGTCGCTCAGGTGTGCTACCGGTGTGGGCAATCCGTCGAGCATCTCCAACAGCTCACCGACGAGGTGGTGGAGTGGTTTGAGGAGCACCCGCGCTGGACCTTGCACTGCACCCCGAAGCACGCCTCCTGGCTCAACCAGATCGAGTGCGCCTTCTCCGACCTGCAGCGGTGCGTGCTGGCGCGCGGTTCCTTCCGCTCGAAGGACGAGCTCCGCGACAAGGTCCATGCCTACTTGTGGTGGCACAATGAGCGCGCCGAGCCGTTCGAATGGACCTACCGCCCGGCGTCGTGGTCGGCCATCCCTGGCAAGACTTCAGACGGGCCCGACTAGCCGGACAACCCCGAGGTTGACCCCGCAGGCCTCGACGATGGACGCCCCGGCATGGAATGATGGCCGGCCCATCATCCGATGCCGACGGAGCCACCATCGACCCTGAACCAGCCAGGAGGACTCCATCGCCCCCCGAACCGCGACGAAGCCGAAGAGCTCCTGCCCACCCTCTCCAGCGCGTGCCCCGGGGCGCTCAGCTCCATCAGGCGTCCGGGGTCGCGGGGATCTCCCTCCAGATCGCCGAAGGCGAATCTTGGGCCGCGATTGATCGCGATGTTGGCCGGAGAAGAAGCGATGGACTTGCACAAAACTCAAGCCGAAGCGTTCCGGATCGCGCTCGACGTGGGCGCTGCTTCCGTCGACGACGTCGTCAGCTGGGCGCTGGACGTGGTTCAGAAGGTCGATCATCCGCATTGGTCATTCTGCGAGCTCGCCTTGTGCTCGAGAAAGTACCCGCCCGACCTCGCTGCACACCTGCGAGAGGTGCCTGGCGTGCCCGACGTCACGCTTGCCCGCCTGATGGTGCTGGACATGCTGCGCGATTCTCTGACTGAACATCCGGAGCGCGCTGATCCCATTGCCCGTTCGCTGTACTGGCTCGCCATCGCGGGAGACCTCGACCATCCAGAGCTTCTCGAGCTTGCTTGGTGGGCGTGGGATGCGCTCGACCTCGCGGACGCGGGGGCGATTGCGCAGACGCGTGAGGACGTGGTGAAGCAGATGCGTTCGACCCTCGCGGAAGCGACCTCGATGCGAACGGCACAGCGAGCGCCCGGCTGACATGACGTTGCAGCCGTCAGGCCTGTCGCTCGCGCCGAGCGCGCTCTGGCGCCCGCTGAACAACTTATCCATGCATGACGCTGTCAGCGCTCGTGGCGCCTCTCCTCGACGTGGGGCCGCCGACGCTCCACGCGATGCTTCTTCGTCGGCCGGGCCGGGGTCGCCGGCCTCGCCGCCGCCCCCGCCTTCACCGTCGCCCCCGCCTTCACCGTCGCCCCCGCCCTGACCGTGACCGCCGGCCGAGCCGGGGCCGCCGGCCGGGCCGCGGGCGCGCGGTGCACGTGGCCGCGGCGCACGTGGTCGTGGTGCACGTGGCCGCGGCGCACGTGGTCGTGGCTCACGTGGCCGCGGCGCACGTCGTGATGGTGGTGATGGGCTCGGCGTTGGTCGAAGTCGACGCGGTAGCGGACCAGCGCGCGCGGCTCGGCACGGTAGTAGACCCAGCCGTGGCGCGATGGGTAGTACCAGCGGCCGTCCACGTAGTAGACGTAGGTCCCGCGGTAGTACACGCGGGGGTAGGTCTCGATGTAGACCGGCGCCGCTGCGACGTGAACGACCGGCTCCTCATAGACCGTGACCTCCTCGTACGTGACGGTCGCAGGCGCGGCGGCCCTGGTGTGGATTTCCGCTGCGCACCCGGTCGCGCCGAGGAGCGCGAGCGCGACGAGCGCGGCCAGCACGGCGAGCCTGCTGCGCTGCGGGGCATGCGCGGTGGCCCTGGGGGACGGGTGATCGAGGACTGGCACGTTCATCTCCATGGGGTTCACCTCAGCAACTACGGTGCCACCCGGCGGCCCGGGGGCCGGCGCCTGCGCCCGGCAGCGCGCCTGCCCCTGGTATAGCGCTTGCTGACCCTTCGCGCATCGGCGCGACAGCGCCAGAGCTGGATCAGGGACGACGACCCGCAGGGACGCTCGACGCTGCTTTCCAGTCTCGCTGGCGGCGTCCTCGCCGCTGCCTCGCTCCCGGTCGCGCTGACCATCGACGGCAGCGACGACCCGCGGCAGTGCTTCGAACCCCGTGAGCGGGCTCGTGGCCAGCGTCGAGGACGAGGCGGGCTCCGGCCTTCTACCCGATCATTGCGTCAGAAGACGTGGACGCTCTTGGGGACGAACGGCAGCGGGCTCAGGCCGCTCTCCCCGAAGATGGCGTAGAGGATCCAGCAGGAGTCCAAGTCGCCACCACAAAGTCATCCTCCGGCGACGAGGTGCTGAGTCCGGCGAGCCGCGGCGCCGGACCTTCGTGGCCGATCCACCACCGGACACCGTCATCACGGCATGTAAATTAGCGGCGTTGCTGTAGCCCCTGCCGAGCGCACGCGGCCAGCTCCACCCTGCCCGCGGTTCCAGCCGGCCGGCGGACAGGATACGGTCGATCCCCTCTGACCGGGAGCGTGGGACGTGACCGACCTCGACTTCGACTTTTCCTGGGAAGGCGCCTCGGCGGCGGCCGGCCCCTGGAGGCACCTCCAGGTGGTCGAGCTCCGCGGCACCGAGGCCATCTCGAGCCTGTACCGCTACGAGCTCGTGCTGGTCGCCCACGAGCCGGCGCCCGGGGTGGACCCGGAAGAGCTCATCGGGACCCGGGCGACGCTGCGCCTGGCCACACACTCCGAGCCGGCCTACCGCGCGGTGCACGGGATCATCACCGAGGCGGAGGAGCTCGGGCCCATCTATAACGGCATGCTCTACCGCGTCGTGCTCTCGCCGCCCCTCGCGCGGTCGATGCACCGCACCCGGTGCAGGATCTTCCTCGAGAAGACGACGCGCCAGATCATCGACGCCGTGCTCCAGGGCGACCCCTCGCTGCACCGCGACGACGGCGCCACGGTGGAGCCCGAAGGGGGCGACGCGCTCACCTTCCAGCCGGCCAAGGAGCTCTACGCCTGGCGGGTGACGGACCCCACCCGCATCGACGACGTCGCCACGCGGCCCTACTGCGTGCAGTACAACGAGAGCGATCTCGCGTTCGTCGCGCGCCTGCTCGAGGAGGAGGGCATCAGCTACCACTTCGAACACGGCGACGGCGCGTGCCTGCTCGTCCTCGCCGACGCCGACGGCGGTCGCGCGCGCCTCGCCCCGTTCACCCCGCTCGGCCCGGGGCAACTCGGCCGCGAGGTCGCGACGATGAAGCTCGGGGCGCGCCTCCGGCCCAAGAAGGTGTCGCTCGTCGATTACAACTGGAAGAAGCCCGCGCTCGACATGGCGGTGGCCACGCCGGGCCAGCCGGACGGCGAGGACCTCGTCGACCACGAGTACCCGGGGCGCTACCCGGACACGCCGGATCAGGGGCGGCCGCTCGCCAAGGCGAAGCTCGATCGGCTGAGCGTGGAGGCGAGCTACGCCGTCGGCGAGGGCAGCGCGCGGATGCTCGGCGCCGGCAGCGTGTTCGCGCTGGATCACCCGACGTCGCGCTACGACGGCGAGTACCTGGTCACCCGGGTGGAGTCGCGCGGCGAGCAGCAAGGCACCCTGCCGCCGGAGCTCGCGGGGCGCTTCGTGCAGCAAGGCGTGCCGTTCACGACGCGGTTCGAGTGCGCGCGCCGCGGCAAGAACGGCAGCGTCGCGGAGTCGCGCTTCCGGCCGGCGCGCGTCACGCCGAAGCCACGGGTGCAGGGGACACAGACGGCGTTCGTCACCGCGGAGCCGAGCGCCAAGGGCGCGGAGATCCACGTGGGCGGCCCGCCCGGCGCGGAGATCGGCTGCGTGCGGGTGAAGTTCCACTGGGACAAGGACGCCGAGCGGCTCGCGAAGGAGCCGTCCTCGTGCTGGGTGCGGGTGAACCAGGTGTTCGCCGGCGTCGGCGAGGGCGCCGTGTTCCACCCGCGCGTCGGGGTGGAGGCGATCGTCGACTTCGAGGAGGGCGATCCGGACCGGCCGATCGTGGTGGGGCGCGTCTACAACGGCCAGAACCGGCCCCCGGGCGGCGCGCCGACGGTGAGCACCTTCAAGACGATGAGCAGCCCGGGCGGCGGCAGCCACAACGAGCTGCGCTTCGACGACACCGCGGGCAGCCAGCAGATCCTGCTGCACACGCCCAAGAACTGGAACAGCGAGGTCGGCAACGACCGGAGCGAGCAGGTGGCGTCGAACAGCGGCTCGTCCGTGGGCAGCAACCGCAACGAGTCGACCGGCGCGAACCGCAGCACCATGGTCGGCGGGAACAACGCCGAGATGATCGGAGGCAACGAGTCGACCACCGTGGGCGCGAACCAGAACGTGACCGTCGGCGCGAACCAGACGGTGTCCGTGGCGGCGAACCAGACGATCAGCGTGACCGGCAACCAGACCGCCTCCGTGACCGGCAACCAGGACGAGCAGGTCACCGGCAACCGCACGACCGGCGTCACCGGCAACGACAAGGTCACCGTCTCCGGGACGCAGGACGTGGCCGTGACCGGGGCGCAGACGACCGCGTACCTCGCGACCCACGAGGTGACCGTCGCCGCGAGCCAGAAGGTCAACGTCGGCGGGGAGCAGACCCTCGCGGCGACCGGGCCTCAGGGGCTGAGATCGTCGGCGAGCCAGAAGATCGAGGCGCCGTCGCAGGAGATCAAGGCCGACGGGGTGCAGGCGCTGAAGTCGACGACGCTCGCGGTGACCGCGTCGAGCACGACGACGGTCGACACCTCGCTGTTCCAGGTGAACGGGTCGACGCTGGAGCTGAAGGGCGGCCAGATCCTGATCAAGGGCGGCCAGGTGGTCATCGAGGACGGGGAGATCGCCATCAAGGGCGGGAAGGTGACCGTGAACGGCTCGCCGATCGAGATGGACGGCGGCGGGATGGTCCAGGTGACCGCGGGCGTCATCAAGCTCAACTGACGGCCGCCATGCGCTTCTGGAACGACACGCCCCTGCCCGCGGCGATGATCCCGAACGCGGAGGAGGACGACCGGGTGACGGCGATCTTCCTCGCCGCGATCACCTACCGCATCGCCGGCGGGCGGCTCGCGCTCGCGCCCGCGCAGCGGCCGCTCCTGCTCGATCCGGAGCTGCCGTACCCGCACGACGGGATGCTCCAGAAGAGCGTCGCCTCGGTGTGCGCCACCGGGTTCGTCTACCCGAAAGAAGCGCGCGCGCGCGAGGCCACGGCGGTGCTGCGGGTGGGCGACCGCGACGCGGCGATCGTCGCGTATGGGCCGCGCGTGTGGCAGCGCGCGCTCGGCGGGGGGCTCACGCCGAGCGCGCCGCTCGCGTTCGAACGGGTCGAGATGAGCTGGCAGAACGCGTACGGCGGCGTCGTGCAGGAGCCGGCGCGGGTCGTGCGGCTCGACGAGGAAGACGGGGGCGGCGAGGCGTTCCTGCCGGAGCACGAGGGCGGGTATCCCCACAACTTCGAGGGCAAGGGGTTCGCCACCGACGCGGCGCGCGCGCTCGATCGGCCGCTGCCGCAGCTGGAGCACCCGGAGCAGCTCATCCGGCGCTGGGACGACCGCCCGGAGCCGGTCTGCTTCGCGCCGTACCCGCTCTGGGGCGGGCTGCGCGCGGCGTCCGTATGGCACGATCAGCAGTTCGACCCCGGCGGCACCAGCAAGCTCACGAGCCGGGCGGCGCCGCGGACGACGTTCGACGCGATCCCGCCCGGCACGCGGATCGCGCTCTTCGGGATGCGGCCCGGCGGGGAGGCGCTGGTGTTCGAGGCGCCGGCGCCGCCCGTGGCGGTGGCGGTCGCCGTGGGCGGCACGTCCGAGCGGATCGTGCCGGCGCTCGATGCGGTCGACATCGACGCCGAGGCCGCCGAGGTGCGGCTGCTCTGGAGGATGAGCGTGAGCTACGGCCTGGTGCAGCTCGAGCACCGCCGGGCGCGGCTCGAGGCAACCGAGGATTTTCCGCGCGGGTGAGCGCGGGGAGCTGGAGCGGACGTGGCGCACAACTTCCACGACAACAACGGCTGGCTGATCGTCGGCCTCGAGATGCACCAGGGGTTCCACATCTTCCCCCCGGCGCCGATGAAGTTCCTGAAGCTCGTGCTGCTGCACCCGTTCACCCTCGGGGACAAGCAGAAGCCGACGGTGCTCTTCAACGGCGTGCCCTCGGTGGCGCACCAGCACGAGCCCAAGTTCCTGTGGCCTCACCTCGGGATCCTCCCGGATCCGCTGGACGCGCTGACGCCGCTGCACATCCTGTTCGGCTCGCAGAAATGCTGGCTGCCGCGCGGCGCGGTGGAGATCTGCGGCGAGAAGGCGACCTGCTGCGTGATCGGCGGGCCCGTGTCGCTCAACGCGGACTGCTGGGACATCGGCAGGTGGCCGAGCTCGCTGGTGCTCAACCCGGGGACGGTGCAGACGACGCCCACCTTCGGGGACTTCGCGATGGGGGCGGTGACGCTGGCGATCGACCTCGTGCTCGACATGCTCTTCGAGGGGGCGGCCAAGATCGCGGGCGGGCTCTTGCTGAAGCTCGGCGGCAAGGTGCTGAAGCCGCTCTTCAAGAAGGGGAAGGACCTCGTCGGCAAGGGGCTCAAGGCGGCCGTGCGGGGGACGGGGCGGGCGGGCAAGGCGCTCGCGCGGGGGCTGCGGAGCGCGGGGAAGAAGGCGGCGTCAGCGCTCCGGAAGGCCAAGTGCTTCTTCACGGGCCATCCGGTGGACGCCACCTCCGGCGCCGTCGTGGATACCAAGGCGGAACTCTCGCTGCCAGGCGCGATTCCGTTGATCTGGGAGCGTCACTACAGCTCGCCCCGCGCGCTGGAGCGCACCTCGCTGGGGCGCGGCGGGTGGTCGCACGGCCTCGAGCAATGGATCGACGCGGACGAGGAGGGGATCACGCTCCGCGACGAGCAGGGCCGGGACGTCTACTTCCCTCACGTCAGCCCCGGACAGAGCGCGTTCCACCGGCCCGATCGGCTGACGTTGACCGCCGAGCAGGACGGCGGTTTCTCGGTCCACAGCCACACGTCGCGCCTCACGCGGAGGTTCGCGCCGGCCGCGCCGCAGGGCCGGGCGCTGCTGCGCTCGATCGAGGACGCCCACGGCAACGCCGTCACGCTGGAGTACACGGGGGAGCGGCTCCGCCGCGTCCAGGACACCGCGGGCCGCGAGATCCGGGTCAAGACGACCCAGGGCGGTCGCATCGCTCGCCTCGAGGTCTGGGTCGACGAGGGCCTCGAGCAGTGGGTCGATTACACCTACACCAAGATGGGCGAGCTCGCGAGCGCCGCCGACGCGCTCGGGCACGCCGAGCATTACGCGTACGACGAGGACCACCGGATGGTGAAGACCACGCTGAAGAACGGCGTGAGCTTCTACTACGCCTATGACGACGAGACCGGCTGGTGCAAACGGACCTGGGGCGACGGCGGGCTGCACACGGTCGAGATCCGAGCCGACCTGGAGAACCGCATCACGTGGCTGACGGGGAACGACGAGCCCCGCATCCTGCGCTGGAACGAGGACGGGCTCGTCGTCCGCGAGGAGACGCCGGACGGGATCGTCCTCAGGACCTGCGAGTACGACGACGACCAATACCTCGTCGCCGAGGCGAACGGGGCGGGCGAGACGACGAGGTACACCTACGACGCGAGGGGAAACAAGGTCAGGGAGGTCGACCCGGCCGGGAACGTGACGCAATGGGAGTACGAGCGTGAGCTGCCGGTCGTGCGCGTCGGCCCCGACGGGCTCGCGACGACATACGAGCACGACGCGCGCGGATCGCTGACGGCCGTCACCTATCCATCCAGGCTGCGTTACACGTTGAGCTACGACGAGCGCGGGCACCTGCGCGCGATCCAGGGCGACGTGGGAGCGCTCGCCACGTTCACGCTCGACGGCCGGCACTGCGTGGTCGAGGAGGTCGACGCGCGCGGCGCGAGGACGGTCTACGGCTACGATCGGATGGGGCGCCCCGTGTCGCAGAGAGACCCTCTGGGCAGGGTGACCACGGTCAGCTACGACCTGCTCGGCCAGCCCCTCGCCGTGCAGCGGCCGGACGGCACCACGATGCGGTCGACGTACGACGCGCTCGGCAATACGAGCCGCGTCGTCGACGCGCTGGGGCAGAGCACGGAGATGGAGTACGCCGGCACGGGCGTGCTCGCCAGGCTCACGCAGCCCGACGGGCGCGCGTGGTCGTTCAAGTACACCGCCCAGGAGAAGCTCCAGCGCATCCTCAACACGAAGGGAGAGGTCTACGAGTTCGCCTACGACGCCGCCGGGAGGGTGACGGCGGAGAGGACCTTCGACGGGCGCACGCTGGAGTACCGCTACGCGGAGAGCGGCCGGCTGGCCCGGATCGACTACCCCGACGGGAGCTTCCGGGCCTTCGCGCACGACCCGCTCGGCAACCTGGTCCGGGACGATACCCCGGACGGCCCGATCTCGTTCGAGCGAGACCGCATGGGCCGGCTCCTGAGCGCGGCGGTGGAGCAGGGCACGCCGCAGCCCATCGTCACCAGGTTCGAGCGGGACGCCCTCGGCCGTGTCGTCGCGGAGCGGCAGGGCGATCGGACGCTCCGCTACGGCTACGACGCCCGCGGGCGCCGCGCGGCGCGGGTCATGCCCGACGGGGCGACGACCCGGTACCACTACGATGCGCTCGACGAGCTTCTCGGGGTGGAGCACGAGGGCCATACGCTCGCCATCGAGCGGGACGCCCTCGGCCGGGAGAGGGCGCGGGGCGACGCCGGCGGGCGCTTCTCGATCCGGAGCGATTACGACGCGATGGATCGGCTGATCGAGCAGCGGGTCGACGTCCGCGCTCCCGGCGCCGCGGCTCCCTCGGTGGCCGTGCGGCGGCGATGGCACTACGACGCCCTGGGCCGGGCCGCGCAGGTCGAGGACGGCCGCCAGGGCGCGACGACCTACCGGTACGACGCGATCGGGCAGCTCGTCGAGGCGCGGCGAGGGTCGCGCAGGGAGGTGTTCGAGTACGACGCCGCCGGCTCGCTCACCCGGATGCTGGACGGGCTCGAGGCCAGCGCGACGGCCGACGAGGAGGACGCCGGCCCGCCGGCCTGGGAGGTCGCAGAGGGCAACCGGCTCCTCCGCACCGACCGGGCGAGCTACGGCTATGACCGGCAGGGCCGGCGGATCCTGAAGCGAGAGCCTGGCGGCGGGCCGGAGCCCAGGCAAACGGAGTACGCGTGGGATTGCCGGGATCGGCTGCGCGAGGTGAAGCTGCCGTCCGGGGTGAGGGTCACCTTCGCTTACGACGCCTTCGGGCGGCGGGTGCGAAAGGAGATCTCGGACGAGGACGGCGCCCTGCAGCGCGCGGTCGAGTTCCTCTGGGACGGGGACGTGCTGGCGGCGGACATCGACAGCCAGCACGGGACGCGCTGCTTCGTCCACGCGCCGGGGACCTTCACGCCGCTGCTCCAGGCCGAGCGGGGCGAGGTGTTCAGCTACCTGACCGACCACGTCGGCGTGCCGAAGGAGCTGATCGACGCGCAGGGGAAGCTGGCGTGGTCGGCGGCGCATTCGGCCTGGGGGCGGGAAACGGCGGTGTCCGGCGATCCGGAGCGGGAGGGCCAGACCGGGCGGCCGGTGGCGTCGCCGTTCCGGCTCCTCGGTCAATATGCGGACGAGGAGACAGGGCTGTGCTCCACCAGGTTCCGCTACTTCGACCCCGAGGTGGGCAGGTGGTGCAGCCCGGATCCGCTGGGCATCAGCGGGGGCGCCAACCTGTTCGGGTTCGACGGCAACCCGCTGAACAACGTCGATCCTCTCGGCCTGACCACCGGGAGCGGCCTGATCGAATCGCTGGAGATGAGGACGCTGGACCTCACCAGCGACTGGCGCAAGGTGACCTTCTCCAGCAACCAGCAGGGCATCGTCTACATCCTCAGAGACGCCACCACCGACGAGGTCCTGAAGGTGGGAAAGACAGAGATGTCCACGTATACCGGGCGCTTCGAGAAGTACGTCACCGCGGGCAACAAGACCAACAGGAAGCTCGTGCTCGACGCCTTCACCCTCCCCAAGACCTCCAGCATGACCATCGAGTCCATCGAGAAGGAGATCCGCACCCACTTCGAGTCGCTCGGGCACAAGCTCCCGTGGGACAACACGAGGCAGAGGCTCGGCTACGAGGGGCCCGGCGTGCCCCACACCAGGCTGAACAAGAAGCTGCGCAAGACCCACGAGTGGGTCGGAGAGCGGCTGGTCCCGAAGACCGGCGGCTGCTGAACGTGTCACCGAGATGAGGCGCGGCGCACGCACGAGGAGAATGACCGATGGCTGAGCACGAGAGCTTCGAGCCCACCGATATCTCCGCTTGGTTCTGGGACCTGATCCGGAGAGCCGACAAGGATCGCGAGGAGCTGAGGGGGATCCTGTCCACGCTGTCGCGCGACGAGGTCTACCGGTTCCACCGGGAGTTCGAGGAGGCGGCGGTGGAGCTCCAGGCAGAGCCTTTCCTTCAATACATCGACGAGGACGAGTCGGAGGACGGCGTCGAGGACATCGCCAACTGGGTCGTCAGCCAGGGCTTCGAGCATTACCAGGCAGTCTGGAGGGACCCGAGCCTCATCCCGCGGCACGTCGACGTCGGCTCCGCGGAAGACCTGTATGGCGTCGCCGGGGACGTGTACGCCGAGCGCTTCTCTCGACCGATCGGGCTGCACGAGGAGGAGCCGTAGGCGCCCTCTCCAGGCGCCGAGGTGGCCGGGCCCTCCTGCCCGGCTGGCCCCCTCCCCGCCCCTGCGGCGTGGGCACCTCGAGTCAGGTCCCCCCGTCCACCCGCGCGCTCACACGCGCCCCCACCGCACCCCGAGCGGCGTCTCCGCGAGCTGCTCCTCCGCGAGCGGCGCCACGAGCCGCACCGCGCCGCACCACGTGAGCGACACCGTCCGCTTCTCCGCGTCGATCCGCACCGTCTGCAGCGCCGCCTCCGGCGTGAAGATCTTCGGCGAGCCCGGCGGCCTCACCGACAGGCCCGGCGCCTCCCCCGGCAGCGCGAGCTGCACCTCCGGCTGCCCCTGCACGAGGTACTTCAGGATGACCAGCTCATCCCCGCGCAGCCGCTCGATCGCGAGCCCCGGCGCCGCGCCCTGCACGAACCGCGGCAGCACCTCGTTCTTGCGGAACGGCCCGCGGAGGTCCTCGCCGTCCGCGAACGCCATCTCCCGGATCGGCTTGGCGGGCGGGTCGTGCTCGAGGAACGCGCCGAGCCCCCGCATGATCCGCGGGTACCAGGTGTGCGCCACCCAGCCGAGCCCGCCGGAGGCCGGCGCGTCCAGCCAGGCCTTCGGCGCCTGCACGAAGAAGCGCTTCGCCGTGAGCGGGTCCCCGGGATCCTCGATCTGCGGGAGCAGCTCGCCGTCCGCCCGGTCCCGGTCCACGTCGAGGAAATAGCCGCGCCCGACCTTGTTCCTCGGGTACGCGAACACCCCCTCCTCGCGCGGCGAGGGCTCGACCCGGCGCCCGCCGCGGCGCTCGGGCGGGTCGAGCTCGTCGTGCGCGTACGCGTCGTAGCCGCCGTAAGCCAGGTCCCACGAGAGCGGCACGCTCTCGAACGGCGCCGGATCCGGGAAGCGCACCTGCCCCTCGAGCGTGACCTCCACCCGGCGCTCGCCCAGCACCCTCAGCACGCGCGCGCTCCGGCCCACCGCCACGCCGACCATCAGCTCGCGCACCTTGCCCGGCGCGTGCGCCCGGCCCGTCACCACCACGTCGGTGGCCGGCTTCGGCGGGAACAGGTCCATGTCGTCGCGCAGCGTGCGGTAGCGGTCGTGCTGGTCGGTCTCGATGTCGGGATCGACGACGATCGGCGCCTGCTCGTCCGCGAGCGTCACCCGGCCGCCGGCGAAGGAGTAGGTGCGCTTGGCCACGCAGACCATCCAGAGCGCGCCGTCGTGGCTCTTCGTGCAGCGCACCGTCTGGGTTGTGCGCAGGGGGGCCTGCTCTCCGCTCATGAAGGCTCCTCGCAGGGTCGCTCGACCGGTATCGCCGATGCCCCGCGCGCGCAAGGGCACCCGCGCGCAAGGGCGCCGCGCGCAAGGGCGGGGGCGCTTCCGGCGAGGGCCGCGGCGCCCGCCGGCGGCGCCCGGGCCTGCGTTATCCTGTGCGCATGACGGACACGCGCGACCGCCCCCTGCCGGCCCACGACCCTGCGCCCCGAGGCGACGCCGAGGCCCTCGCGCCCCTGCCCGGCGCGGCGCTCGCGGCGCCTCCGCGGGTGGTGTCCCTCGCCTCCGGGCGCTCCATCGAGATCGCCGGGGAAGGCGCCGAGGAGCGGATCCAGATCCGCGCCGCGGAAGGGCAGATCCTGGTCTCCCTCCGGCTGACCGACGAGGGGCCGGTGCTGTCGCTCGCGGGGGTGTCGCTCGAGATCGCGGCCGCGAAGACGCTCGCCCTGTCGTGCGACACGCTGCGGATCCAGGCGGCGCAGGACGCCGAGGTCGAGGTGGGCGGGAGCCTGCACGAGCGGGTGCGGGGGAGCGCGGTCCGCGAGGCCGGCAGGAGCGCGCGCACGACCGCCCGCGAGGTGAAGGTCGAGGCGTCGCCCGGCGGCGTGCAGATCCGGGCCAACGACGACGTCGACATCGTCGGCGAACGGGTGCGGCTCAACTCCGAGGACCCGCCGATGCCGCTCACCTGGGAGGAGTTCCGCGCGCGGCAGGCGCTCTCGGACGGCGAGCACGGCCAGCGCGACGCGGGGCGGCCTGCCGCGCTGGCCGCCGGTGAAGAGGCGGCCCCGAGCGGCCCGGACGGCCCCGCACAGCCGGCCGGGTGAACGCGGCGCTCACCCGGCCCGCAGCGTCTCCAGGAGGGCCATCAGCTCCGCGGAGAGCGCCATGTGGCCCGCGGCCTTCTTCGTCCACACCCGCACGATCGGCATCAGCGCCGGCCGCTGGATCGCGAGCGCGTCGAGGACCTCGCCGGGCTCGCCCCGCTCCAACCCCACCGCGATCCGCGCGTACTCCGGGAGGGTGATCGGGCCGCGGAACCTCTCCACGGCCGCCACGTAGGCGGCGTCGTACGCGGCGCGCAGCCGGCCGGCGGCGCGCGCATCCTTCTCCAGCAGGGGCCGGAAGTGACGCTCCACCGCGGCCCAGGCGCGCTCGTTCAGCTCGTGCGCGCGCAGCACCTCCGCGCGCGGCGCGCGCTGCTCGGCGATCTCCGCCGAGATCGCCGCGAAGCGCTCCACCGGGACCTCCTCGGGTGGAACGGCCGGCGCGGGCGGCGCTTCCGACCGCAGGACCACGGGCGCGGGCGGCGCGGGCGCGGGCGGCGCTTCCGACCGCAGGACCACGGGCGCGGGCGGGACCTCGGACCACCGGGCCGCGGGAGCGGGCGGGACCTCGGACCACCGGGCCGCGGGAGCGGGCGGGACCTCGGACCGCAGGGGCGCGGGCGCGGGCGACACCGGAGGCCACACGGCCGCAGGCGCGAGGGCCTCCGGCGAGGCGGGCGCGGCCGGCAGCGGCGGCAAGGGCGGCAGCGACGGCAAGGGCGGCAGCGGCGGCGGCAAGGGCGGCAGCGGAGCGGTCCCTGCCAGGAATGCGGGCACGGCGGGCCGCTCCGCGGTCGCCTGCTCCGCGGCCGCCCCGGCCAGCTCATCCGGCAGGAGCGTCCCCGTGAGCGCGGGAGGAAGTGTGGCGGCCGCGGCGATCTCCTCCGCGAGCTGGGCCGCCGGCTCGGTCGCGGGCGGCAGCGCGTCCAGATCGATCCCCGGACCGGGCGGCGCCGACCCGGGAGCAGCACGCGCCTGCCACGGCTGCGCTGCTTTCTGCGCGGGCACGGAGCCCGCGGGCAAGCGCGCCGCCTGGAACGGCAACGGCTCCGCTGCGGGGACGAGGCCTGTCGCCAGGGTGGTGGCCGCGTCGTCGACCGCGGCAGCCGGCGCGCCCGCCGGCGGCTCGACGTCGTCGTCGGGCGCCGGCGCCGGCGCGAACGGCAGCGCCTGAGGCGCCGCGGTGAACGGCAGCGCGCCGCCAGGATCACTCGCGCGCAGCGCCGGCACGAACGTGCTCACCGCGTCCGCCGCGACGGCCGGAGACGGCGGACCGACCGCGGGCACGACGGCCGCGCCCGACGGCGCGCGCGCCGGCACCAGCGTCGCCGCCACGTCGCCCCCGCCCTGCGGCCGCTCCGCGGTCACGATGACCGTGACGTCCTCGGCGGCGTGCCGGAGCGGCACCGCCCCCCGCCACGTCAACGTGCAGATCCCCCGATCCGCGTCGATCCACAACGTGTCGCACCGCATCCGCATCTCCTGCGGCCCGGAGCCGCCGCGGAGCAGCATCGCGCGCGGGATCACCCCCTCCAGCACCGTCGTGAGCTGCGGGTGAGCCGGGTGCAGGTGCTCGAGCACGATCGGCTCGCCCGCCGGGAGCTGGTCGAGCTGCTGGTCCGGCGGCGCCGCGTTGAAGTACCCCGCGTCGATGTCCTCCGGCAGCGGCTGCTCCGCCCAGGCGTCGTGGCGGAACGTGGCGGCGTGGCGGCGCAGCTTCGCCGCCCGCTCGGGCCAGGACGGCGCGATCGGCCCGAACCCGACGCGCGGCAGCGGATCCGCCGGGCCGCCGTGCACCTCGATCCGCTTGTCCACCGCGCCGATCGCGAGCCGCGCCACGAGCGACGCCGCGGGCTCCCCGCGCGGCGCGTGGGCGTGGCCCACCGCGAGCACGTCCACGCGCCGCTTGAACGGCGCGAGGTCGCTCGCGGCCCAGAGGCTCGCCCCGGGGTCGTCCCCCCAGGGGACATCGGCCTCCCACGGCGCCTCCTGCTCGGGCGCGAGCGGCGAGAGGCCCGGCTCGAGCACGAAGGTCGCCTTGCAGACCACGGTGAGCGCGAGCGCCTCGGGGCGGGGTCGCCAGACGAGGGACGCGACGCGGAGCGGACAGGCCGAGGAGACGCGCACCCAGCGAGCTTATCTCCTCCGCGGCCGGGTGGAGATCGGCGCCGGCGTTCACCCCTCGACCCCCGCGCAGCCCCCCGGAGCCGCCGGATCACGCGACGATGCCCTCGATGATGGACAGGAGCTCGTCGGCCGCGATCGGCTTGCGGATCACGGCGGCGGGGGTCAGCGCGCAGAGCGGGGCGTCGATCCTCCCCGCCGTCATGAGCGCGACCGGCACCCGGGCGAGCGCCGGATCGCTCAGCTGCTCCACCCTGAACTCCTGCCCGTTCATGACCGGCATCATCAGGTCGAGCAGGACGAGATCGGGCAGCGGCGCCGAGCGGAGCACGTGGAGCGCCTGGCGCCCGTTCTCGGCCTCTTTCACGCGGTAGCCCTCGTCCTCGAGGAGCTGGGCCACCGAGAACCGGAGGTCGCGATCGTCGTCGACGATCAGGATCGATCGCTCAGGCATTGCCCGCTCCTCCGCCGGCCCGAGGGGGCTCGAGCGACGCCGGCGCGCCGGGGCCCGGGCCCGCGAGCGGCAGCTCGACGGTGAACGTGGCGCCCTGCCCCGGCGCCGAGCTCACCCGGATGGCGCCGCCGAGCCGCTCCACGATGTGGTGCACGATCCACAGGCCGAGCCCGAAGCCGCTGTAGTGGCCGGAGGAGACCGCCCGCTCGAAGCGCTCGAAGATCCGCGCCTGGGCGTCCGGATCGATGCCGATGCCGTGATCGATCACCGCGACGCGGACGTGATCGCCGCGCCGCGCCGCCTCGATCTCGATCGGCGCGCCGGCGCCGTACTTGATCGCGTTGGAGAGCAGGTTCGTGAGGACCTGGTCGAGCCGCATCGGGTCCCACCGGCCGACGACGTCCTCGCACCCGTCGAGCCGCACGGAGAGCTTGCAGCCGGCTGCCTTCAGGTCGTCGGAGAAGCGGGCCTCCACGTCGCGGAGCAGGCCCGCGAGGCTCACCTCCTGGAGGTCGAGCGCGAGCTTGCCGGCGCTGATGCGCGAGAAGTCGAGCAGGCCGCCGACGAGCTGCTCGAGGCGCTTCACCTGGCGCCGCGCCACGTCGATCCGGGAGAGGAGCCGCTCCGGGGCGGGCGCGTCCCGGCGCCCGCCCGCGGCCCTGGCCAGCCCGTCGATCTGGAGCGCGAGCGTGAAGAGGGGGGTCCTGAGCTCGTGCGAGGCCATCGACAGGAAGTCGTCGCGGACCCGCACGGCCTCCTGGAGCTCGCGGTTCAGCCGATCGAGCTCGGACGCCCTGCTCAGCACGACGCCCACGATCGCGTCCCGGAGATCCTCCGCCGCGGCGACGTCGCAGGGCTCCCACGGCGACGACCGCAGGCGGACGAGCTGCCGCCACGCGGCGAAGGACGCCCGCGGCAAGAGCGGCTCCCCGCCGGGAGGGCACCCCTTGCCGGGATCCCCGGCCCAGACGACGCTCTTCTCGACCTCGGGCCGGAACCACGCCACGACGGAGCACGGCGCGCCGGAGAACAGGATCGCGAGCACGCCGCTCGCGACGTCCTTCACGTGCTCGAGCCCGGGTTGCTCCGCCGGCAGGCACTCGGTGGCATAGGTCGTCTCGGCGCTGTGCGTCTCCAGCCAGCGGCCGAGCGCGTCGAGGTCCGCGGCGTCGGGCGTCTCGCCGAGGCGCGTCCACCGGCCCTCCTGGCAGATGGCCGCGCCGCCCGCGTCGATGAGGTCGAGGACCGTCGTCGGCCCCGCCGAGAGGCCGCCGGCGATGTCCCTCCGGGACGTCATCTGCTCGAGCAGCCGGGCGCGGACGGCGCTCGCCCGCAGCCGCGCCTCGGCGCACGCGCGCTGCTCCCTCGTCTCCAGCTTCCACGCGAAGATCTGGCCGAGGAGCTCGCACGCCATGCGTTGCCTGAAGGAGACGCGGTGAGGGCTCCGGTGATGGCACGCGATGAGCCCGGAGAGCGCGCCGCCTCGCAGGAGGGAGACCGACATCGACGCGCGCACCCCCATGTTGCGCAGGTACTGGAGGTGGACCGGGGACACGCTGCGCAGCACGGAGGACGAGAGATCGAGGGGCTCCCCGGTGAGCGGGTTGTCCGGAGGGAGGATGGCGGCCGGCGGGTAGTCCACGTCGACGATGTGCCGCGTCCGGTTGATGGTGTAGAGCCGGCGCGCCTGCTCGGGGATGTCGGAAGCGGGATAGTGGAGGTGGAGATAAGACTCCATGCCCGGAGCACACGACTCGGCGATCACCTCCCCGTGGTCGTCGCCGTGGAACCGGTACACCATCGTCCGGTCAAAGGACGTCAGCCGGCCGATCTCCTCGGCCGCGCGCTGGCAGAGCTCCGCCACCGTCGGCGCCGCCCTGAGCCGCTCGACGATGGCGAACGTCCGTTCGAGCAGGTTGTCACAGCACTCCTCCGGCTGCGACGGCTCGATCTCGAGCACGAGGAGCCCGCCGGAGCGGTGGAGGACCCCGTCGAAGCGCGCGCCCGCCACGGTCACCGGGAGCGGGCTCTTGCCGCGGGCGACCCCGCCGGCCACGACGCCCCGGAGGCAGCAGACCGAGGCGCGATCGAGCAGGCTGAAGATCGCCTCGCCGAGCAGGGAGAGCGGCTGGATCCCGAGGAGATCCGCGGTGTTCGAGCTCACCTGGACGATCGTGAGCTCGGGCTCCTTCAGCGCGAAGAGCACCCCGTGCGGCTGGATCGACCCGGGGATGTGGATGGGCTCGCGCGCGCAGCTGCTCAGGTCGAGCTCCCCGCTCCGGTCGATCCCTCCCGCCTCCCCGGGGCCGCCGCGCCCTCCCTCGTCGAAGTCCGCCATGCCACCCCCCTCGGCGACCCGCGATGGCCGCCTCAGGCCCCCGGGATCCTTGGGAACGTGGCAGATCGAACGCAAGCGCTGCGCCGGCGCTCTTCCTGCGTTCTTCCTGCGCGCTGCGCGGCGCCCGCGTCACTCCTGCGCGTTATTCCTGCCAGAGCACGCCGAGCTCGATCTCGACCGCGTCGAACGGCGGCGCGCGCACGGTGATGTCGCCCTCCCACGCGCCGATGCGCACGAACCGCCCCGCGTCGATGCGGTGGACCTCGAGCGATCTCAGCCGCGGATCGATGAGCCAGTAGTGGGCCACGTGCTCGCGCGCGTAGATGGCCATCTTGTCGCCGCGATCGATCGCCTCGGTGGACGGCGAGATTACCTCGCACACCCAGTCGGGCGCGAGGAAGATGGCCGCGTTCCGCATCGGGATCTGCGGCATCCGGTCGCGGCGCCACGCGGCGATGTCCGGCATCACGATGTCCGGATCGGTGCCGAGGTGCAGCTCGGGCTCCACGAGCAGCGCCCACCGCCCGGGCCCCTTGATGCCGCGGCGGAAGGGCAGGTAGAGCTCGCCGGCGAGCACCGAGGTGACGTTGCGGCAGGACAGCGAGGGCCTCGGGGTCGCGTGGAGGACGCCGTTCAAGATCTCCGCCACCTGGTTCGGGGGCGTGTCAAGCACATCCTGGTAGGTGGCGCGGCGCGCGCAGTCGGCCATGGGCCGAGGTTAGCACGCGCGCCGCCGTCGACCGGCGCCGTCGCCCGGGCAGAGACCGGCCGCAGCCCGCCCCCCGCAGCGGCCGGCGCGCCGCGCGACCTTCACCGCCAGGGGTCCCGCGGCCTTCACCGCCAGGGGTCCGGGCCGGGGTCGCGGCGCGTCCGGCGGGTCGAAATTCCCGGAGCTCTACCCCCCGATCGTCGCAACTTCGTTGTAGATTCCGCGCCCATGAGCGAAGCCGCACCTTCCCCCGGTACCCGTCCCCGCCCGCTCGTCCTCTGCATCCTCGATGGATTCGGCGAGCGCGAAGAAAAGGACCAGAACGCGATCGCCCTCGCGACGATGCCGCACCTCGACGCGATCAAGCGCGAGGCCCAGAAGACGCTGATCGGGACGAGCGGCCCCGACGTCGGCCTCCCGGTCGGGCAGATGGGCAACAGCGAGGTCGGCCACCTGAACTTCGGGGCGGGCAGGATCGCGCTGATGGACATCTCGCGCATCGACGTCGCCATCGCCGAGAACAAGCTCGGCTCGAACGAGGTCATCGACAGGACGTTCCGCACCGCGAAGGACCGCGGGTGTCGCCTGCACCTCTTCGGGCTGGTCTCGGACGGCGGCGTGCACTCGTCGCTCGAGCACTTCCTCGCGCTGTTCCAGCTCGCGAAGTTCCACGAGGTGCCCATCGTCCTGCACGCCTTCCTCGACGGCCGCGACACCCCGCCGAAGAGCGCGTGGGGCTACGTCCAGAAGATCGAGGCGGCGCTCGAGGGCATCGGGGTCATCGGCACCATCTCGGGCCGGTACTTCGCCATGGACCGCGACAAGCGCTGGGACCGCGTCACGAAGGCCTATACGGCGATCGTGCGCGGCGACGCCCCGACCGTCGAGACGGCGTTCGAGGCGATCCAGCAGTCGTACGCCCGCGGGAAGACGGACGAGTTCGTCGAGCCCGTCCGCATCGGCGACTACACCGGCATCAAGGGCGACCTCGTCGCCGACTTCGCGTCGCCGACCCCCGCCTGGGAGTGGCAAGGCGAGGAGGTCGGCCTCGCCGTCAACTTCCGGCCCGACCGCATGCGCGAGATCTCGGCGATGCTCACGCGGCGGAACCTCCCGCCCGAGGTCGCGGAGCAGCTCACGGACCGCGGCAAGCCGGTCTACGCCTTCCAGGAGCACTGCTACAGCTGCATGACCGAGTACGACGCGGCGCTGAAGCTGCCGGTCGCGTTCCCCAAGGACGAGGTGACGCGCTCGTTCCCCGAGGAGATCAGCCGCGCCGGGATGACGCAGCTCCGGTGCGCGGAGACCGAGAAGTACGCGCACGTCACGTACTTCTTCAACGGCGGGCGCGAGGAGACGTTCCCGGGCGAGGACAGGAAGCTCGTGCCCTCGCCGCGCGACGTCGCCACGTACGACCAGAAGCCCGAGATGAGCGCGGCCGGCGTCGCGAGCGAGGTCGTGGCCGCGATCAAGAGCGGGAAGTACGACTTCATCCTGGTGAACTTCGCGAACCCGGACATGGTCGGGCACACGGGCATCCTCGAGGCCGCCATCCACGCGGTCGAGGCGGTCGACAAGGGGCTCGGGGACATCGCGGCCGCGGTGCGCGAGGCCGGCGGCGCGCTGATGATCACGGCGGATCACGGCAACTGCGAGCAGATGAAGGACGAGCACGGCAACCCGCACACGGCCCACACGCTGAACCCGGTGCCGTTCTACTACCTGAACCAGCACGACCCGGGCGTCGTGCTCCGGTCGGGCGGGCGCATCTGCGACGTCGCGCCGACGATGCTCGAGATCCTCGGCCTCCCGCAGCCCGCGGCGATGACGGGGCGCTCGCTCCGCGTGAAGCAGTAGCGGTCGCGCGGTAGTGGTCGCCGACGAGAGGCAGCTCGGCCCGTACATCCTGCGCGAGGCCGTCTCGGCGCGGGCGCTCACGGTGACGTACCGGGCCGAGCACGCAGAGCTCGGCCGGGCGGCGCTGGTCAAGACGCTGAAGCCCACGGTGTCGGCCGCGAGCGCGTTCGCGGCCGGCCTCGAGCGCGAGGCGAAGATCCTCGCCCGCATCCGGCACCCGAACATCGTCGACATCCACGACTTCCAGCGCGACGAGGACCGGATCTGGCTCGTGCTGGAGCCGCTCTCGGGGCCGACGCTCGCGGCGCTCTGCGCGCGGGCCGGCCGCCTCGACGAGGGCGCGGCGGCGGCGATCGCGCTGGAGATCGCGCGCGGCCTCGGGCACGCACACGAGCGGGGCGTGGTGCACCGCGAGCTGCGCCCCGAGCGCGTCGTCGTGACGCCGTCGGGCGGCGTGAAGATCCTCGAGTTCGCCGCGGCGTTCGACGGCCGGCTCCCGTCGCTGCCCGAGCCGTTCGAGGGCAGCGACACGTTCGCGCGGCCCGATTACATGGCGCCGGAGCAGATCCTCGGGGCGGAGACCGGCCCGCAGGCGGACGTGTTCGCGCTCGGCGTCATGCTGTTCGAGATGCTCACGGGCGTGCGGCCGTTCGACCCGCCGCGGGCGGAGGCGCCGGACGGCGCGGGCGGCGCAGGGGGAGCGGGCGGGAGCCGCGCGCCGCGCGAGCGCGAGCGGGAGCGGGATGACGAGCGGTGGGCCGACGGCAGGGCGGTGGCGCACCGCATCCGCAGCGCGCCGCCGCAGCCGCTGCGCGCGCTCTTGCCGGACGTGTCGCGCGGCCTCGAGCGGGTGGTGCTCCGGTGCCTCGAGAAGGAGCCGGAGCAGCGCTACGAGAGCGGCCGCGCGGTCGCGGACGCGCTGGCCGAGGAGCTCTCGGAGCGCGCGCAGCCGCCGGCGCGCGCGCTCGTCGTGAAGGCGCTCGCGGCGGCGAAGCTCGGCGGCGACGAGCTCCCGCCCGCGGACGTGCCGGCCGCCCGCCCCGCCCCCGAGCGACGGCACGCGCCGCCGCTCGCGCCCGACGTGCGCCGGCTGGCGACCGTCTTCGCGCTGATCGTCGCGGGCGGCGCGCTGATCGAGCTCGGCTTCCGCCAGCAGGACGCGGCCGGGCCGCCCAGCGCCGAGGGCCGGGAGCCCGGCGCCGCCTCGGGGGAGCGCGGCTACCTGAAGGTGCTCGCGAGGCCGTGGGCGGAGGTCGTCGTCGACGGGGAGCTCATCGACGTGACGCCGATGGCCCGCGCGATCCCGCTCCAGGCGGGGCGGCACTTCGTCACGTTCCGGCACCCGAACGCGCCCGAGGAGAAGCGCACGATCACGATCTCGGCGGGGCAGACGGTCACGATCGACGTGAGCATGCGCATCGACCGCCCCGCGCCGGACGCGGGCGCGCCGGTGGAGGACAGGGACGCATCGCCCTAGGACACCGATCACGTTGATAGAGCGAGCAATAGACCGCCAAGGACGCCAAAACGCCAAGGACGCCAAGATATTATCTCCTTCTTCTTGGCGTTCTTGGCGTTCTTGGCGCCTTGGCGTATCGAACTTCTGCTCGTTTCAGGCAGGTTCAACCCGTTTGCCCTTCCAGGTCTGCGAGGGCAGGCCGAGCCCTGCGAGGAGAGCGGCGTGAAGAGAGAGAGAACGGATTCTCGGGCATCGACCAGGTGGTGGAGCGGCCCCATGCGGCCGAGCGCCCTCGCGCTCCTCGCCGCCACGTGCGCGACCGGATGCGCTCCCGTGCTCTCGACGCTGGCGCCGGCCCACGTCGCGCCGAAAGGTCATGTCCAGGCCACGCTCGGAACGGACGTCTCGCTCCCGGCCGGCACGATCCATTCGCTCGTCGACGCCGGCATCGAGGCGGCCGATGCCGCCGGGTCGCGCGAGCTGTCCGAGAGCGAGCGGAGGACGCTCTTCGAGGCGGGCGCCGCGCTCGCGCTGAACCCGCCCTCGGCCACTCCGCACCTCGGCGTCGGCTACACCGCCCTCGACCGCTGGGAGCTCAACCTCCGCTACAGCGGCAGCGCGCTCCGCCTGGGCACCCGTTACCAGCTCCTGCAGAGCGACAAGCACGGAGTCGACCTCGCGGTCGGCGCCGGCGTGGGCCGCTACGTGCTCGGGTTCCCCGTCGGGAGCTTCCTCGACGTCGTCGAGCTCGAGGACTTCACGCGCTGGCAGATCGATCTGCCCATCCAGGTCGGCAAGGCGGGCACATGGTACCGGGTCTGGGGCGGTCCCCGCCTGATGTGGACGACGTTCGGAACGAGGCTCGTCATGAACCTGCCCGCCTTCACCGGCTACCCGGGCGAGCGAGAGATCGCCTCGTTCTCCGGGAACGGGCTCTACGTGGGCGGACAGGCCGGCGCGGCGTTCGGCTATAAACACGTGTTCTTCGGCTTCGAGCTGACGCTCGTCGAGCTCTTCGCGAGCGGAGAGCTCGACGTGCTCGAGGAGCCCACGGCCTCGGTCGATCTGGACAGCTTCATCGTCTATCCGTCGCTGGGCCTGATGGTCGAGTTCTAGCGCGCTGTCGGCCAGGTCCGTCCCTGGTTCGCCGCGGAGGGGCCTCGGGTCCAGCGGGCCCCCGTCCCCCACCGTGCGCGTCGACGAGGCGGCGTGCTCCTGCTCGAGCGCGTCGGAGTCGTTATGCGCTCTCGCCGGGCAGGGCCGCGCCTGCGGCATACCCATCGACGAACTCTTTCAGCTTCCGCATCTGGTACGTCCGCACGAGCCCCCTGAGCTGCTCGAGCCACGGGCCGAGTCGCGGGTCGCTCTCCTCCATCCGCACCGCCTCCGCCACCACGTTCCGGACCCGCCCCGACGCCACCAGCCGCGATAGAAGGGCAAGCTTCTCAGCCGAAGGCGGCACCAGCGGACCGCTCTCCCGCACCGCCGAGACAGGGGCCTTCTCCTCGGCGTGAATCCATTCCACGCCGAGGAAGCGCTGGATCTTCTCGAAGAGCGCGTCCGCTTGCACGGGCTTGTGCAAGAAGTCGTTCCAACCGGCGCGGACGCCCTCCCGCCGTTCGGCTTCGGATACGTTCGCCGACGAGATCAGGATGACGGCCTCGCCGAGCTCGGGCATCTGCCGCAGGCGGCGTGTGGCTTCATGGCCGTCCATGCCCGGCATGACCAGGTCCATCAAGACGAGCGCCGGCCGCCGCTCCATGGCCAGCCGGAGCGCCGCCTCGCCGTCTTCGGCCTCCACGACCTCGAAGCCGATCGGGACCAGCAGATCGCTCACCAGGGCACGGTTATGCCGGTTGTCATCCACGACGAGGACCGTTCGGCGCGCTCCGCGATATCCGGTGATGGTATGCCACCCGAGAGCTTTGTCGGCGCGCGCGGAAGCAGGCCCCTCCGCGAGCGTGAGCGTCACCGTGAAGGCGCTGCCGCGGCCGGGCTCACTCTCGACCTCGATCGTGCCGCCCATATGGTCGACGATCTTCTTCGTGATGGCGAGGCCGAGCCCCGTGCCGGCGCTCTTCGCCTTGTGATCTCCGAGCTGCTCGAAGGGATCGAAGATGCGCGAGACATGCTCCGAGGCGATCCCGGGGCCCGTATCCTCGACCCGGAACCGCAGCGTGCTCCCTTCATCGGGGTCGCGCTTCAGCTCGTCGACGACGAGGGCGACGCTCCCTCGCTCGGTGAACTTGATGGCGTTGCTCAGGAGGTTCAGCAGCACCTGCGTCAGGCGCTTCTCGTCGCCGTAGAACGCAGGCGCGGTCACGCCGCGTATCTCCTGGGTGAAGGCGATGCCCTTCTGGTCCGCGCGTACGCGACACAGGTCCACCACCGTGCGCACCAGGGCTTGAAAATCGAACCTCTTCGAGGAGAGATCCATCTTGCCGGCCTCGATCTTCGCGAGGTCCAGCACGTCTTCCAGCAATGAAAGGAGATGCTCGCCCGATTGCTTGATGACCTGCACCCCATCACGGCTCTTCACGGAGAGCTCGGGCGCGCGAGAGAGGACCTGGGCATAACCGAGGATGCCGTTGAGCGGCGTCCGCAGCTCGTGGCTCATGCTCGAGAGGAAATCGCTCTTCGCCCGGTTCGCCCGATCGGCCGCCTCCTTGGCGATCCGGAGCTCGGCCGTGCGCTCCTTGATCTTGGCCTCCAGGTCCCGGTACAAGGTGGCATTCTCGACGGCGATGGCCGTCTGCGAGGCCAGCACCGACAGGAACTCCACGCGCGCAGGAGGGAACGCCGACGGCACGTCGCGGTGCTCGAGGTACAGCACGCCCACGAGATGGCCCCTGTGTGTCAAGGGCAGGGCCAGCAGCGAGAGCACCGCGCGCGACGCGAGGTAAGGGTCGACGGCGAAGCGCGCCTCGCTCGTCACATCGCCCGTCACCACCGGTTCGCCCGTGCGGGCCGCATACTGCACCATGGTCACCGGCACGTCGTGGCTCTGCTCGAGCGGCTCCGACAGCCCCGTCTCGATGCGAGCCCCCTCCACCGACAGCCGCGCCACGACGGAGAGCGCCTCCCCTTCGCGGAGCACGAGGGCGCCGCGCTGCGCCCCCGCGTTCTCCAGGAGCAGCTCCATCAGCCGGCCCACGACGCGCTCGGGGTCGAGCTCGCTCGAGAGCGCCTGCGCCGCGCGCACCGCGGTGTTCACGTCGAGGCTCGCGCCCGCGGAGGCGCCCGTCGTCGTCGTGGTCCCCGCCGCCGTCATCGTGCGCTCGACAGCCGCCCCGTGCATGGAGGCCCTGAGCAAGGCAGGGTATTTCGCGTTCAGGTGGGCGACCACGTTGACCGCGCCCCAGCGCGCATACGCGTCGCGAGCCTCGCGCAGGTACATCGCGCCGATGTGGCTCTTGCCCGTTTGCAGTCGGAACTCGGCGGCGAGCTGGATCGAGAGCGCCTCGATGTGCAGGAAGCGGTGCTCGCGCGCGTGCTCGATGGCCTCGTCGTACCTGGCGATGGCCTCTTCGGTCTTGCCGAGGACGCGGGCGTACTCGGCCTCGACGAGGCGCAGCTTGTGGAGGAAGTTCGGCGCACAACCTTCCGCGAAGTAGCGCATCCGCTGGAGGCCGTGCTCGATGTGCTCCCGCAGCCGCGCCTGCTCCTCGGCGCCGGCGGCGTCATGCCAGCACTTCGCCGCCGAGAGCGCGAGGTAGAGCGCGACGTCCGCCGCCTGCGGCATGCCGAGGATGTCTGCTCGAGACTGATCTGCCTCCCGCGCCCGCGAGAGCGCTCGCTCCCACCTGCCGGTGACACAGAACAGATAAACTTCCAGGGTCCGAGCGAGCCCTCCCGTGAACCCGTCCCCGTCGGCAAGGAGGGAGAGCGAACCTCGCGGCAGCGGCTCGTCGTTCAGGAGCTTCGGGGCGCCGTCAGGGGTCATCAGCACATCACAATAGGAAGCGACCGCCTCGAAGTGGTGCCTTCCCACCGCGTCCCCCGCGCGCTGCACGAGATCCCAGCGAGCCTTGATGTACGCGTCGAGCTGGCCGAGCGGCATGCCGCGCCAGACGCGGTAATAGAACAGATCGGACAGGAGGCCCCAGCTCGTGCCCGTGAACGAGCCGATCTTCAGGCCGGCCGCGATAGCTTGTTCATAGAAGACGCCCGTCTCGTCGATAGGCCTGGAATAAAGCAGGTAGATACCATGGAGCACCAGACACTCGGGGAGCATCGGGGACCCCACGCGCTCTGCAGCGCGTACCCCGGGCTCGGTCCAGCGCAAGACGCGGCGATACATGCCCGTGGCCACCGACCACACATTGGAGAAGCTGCTGATCATGAGGGCGGCGGCTGGCGTGAGGGCCCCCCGTCGCACCGCCTCGGAGACAATGCGAACGATGATGAGCGTGTAGAGCATCGGCCGGCCGCCGTAGATGGAGCAGAGCTGCGTCTGCGTCATCAGGGCATCGATGAGCCGGTGCTCCGGGGACTGATCGGGCGGCATTCGATCGAACGCGCCGAGGTCCTGCTCCAGCCATCGATCCAGCGCGGCGGACTCCTCGATGAGCGCCGGCTGACACGCTTCGTCCGTGGCGGGGAAGGTGAAGCCCCGCTCCGCGAGCGCCGCGATGCCAAGCTCGATTCCCCGCGCATACTGGCCCGTCGCCAGGCAGCAGCGGACGCGGATCTCCTGCGCCGACAGCCAGGGCACCACCCCGAGAGGCCTCGCGAGCAGCTCGAGCACGCGCGCTTCGACATCGTCGAAATCGCGCAAGAGATACGCTGCCTCCAGGTGCTCCAGCGCTATCTCCACCGACAGCGCCAGCTCTTCGCTCTTGGCTCGCTCGCCGAGGAGCGCCTGCGCGTTCTCCAGCAGGCTGGCCATCAGTCGGTGGGAGCTCGCAGCCTTGGCGACGCGAGCGGCCTCCAGGTTCAGCCGCGCGACGTCATTGAGCTCCTCCACGGACGTGAGCCGCGCCGATCCCTGGTTCATGTGCCGCGCGAGCTCGAGGAGCTGCTGGCCCGTGCCCCCTTCTGCTCGATACCGCGCCCAGAGCCGCCGGCCGATCTCGAGGTGCGCGAGGACGCGCTGCTCCGGCGAGATCCGCTCGTAGCTCGCCTGCTGCACGCGGTCATGCAAGAACCGGTACGTGGCGTCCAGCGCTCCGTCGCCCACCTCTCCGAGCGCCTGCGCGGGGCGATAAGCCCCATCGACCGGCACGACCAGCTCCTCCTGCAGCGCCGGCCACAACGCCCCCGTCACCCGGGCGCGCTCCCACCCGCTCAATCGCTCCAGATCGTGGAGATGGAACGTATGGCCTGCGCACGCCGCGAGCCCCATGAGCTGCTGCGTCGCGTCCGGCATTTCTCGCACTTTGTCCGTCAGCAACGCCACCACGTTGTCGGTGATCTGCGCCCGCTCCAGGTCCGCCTGATTCCAGCGCCACTCCCCGCTCTCCGCGTCCCTCACCAGCAGCTCCTGCCGGTGCAGGGAGAGCAGCAGCCGCTCCAGGAAGAACGGGTTTCCACGCGTCTTTTGCCACTGCACACGCGCGAGCGGCTCCACGCGCCTCGGCTCGCTCTCGAGCGTGCGCGAGACCCACTTTTGCACCTGCTCTTCCGACAGGGGGCCCACCGTCAGCCTCGATACCCGGGCCTCGCTCGCCTCCACCGCCTCCACGAGCTTCCACAGCGGGTGCTCGGGCGGTGTCTCGTTGTCACGGTATGCTGCGATCACCAGCAGCGACCTTCGCTCCACGTCCGTCAGCAGCGTCTGCAGGATGATCAGCGTGGCGCTGTCTGCCCACTGCATGTCGTCCAGGAACATGACGAGCGGCGGGTTCGGCGTCGTGACGGTTCGAACGAAGTTCAGCCACGTCAGCTTCTGCCGATTGAGCACCTGCTCGCCCTCCACCGGCGGCACCGGCGGCAGCTTGCCCATGACGAGGTCGAGCTCCGGCACCACGTCTGCAATCAGACGCGCGTTATCCCCGACCTCGCTCCGGATCCGATCCTGCCAGGTCTCCAGGACCGCCTTCGGGCTCGAGAGCCATTGACGCATCAGCCCCCCGAACGCCTGCGCCATCGCGGCGTACGGCGTCGACCGCGCGAGCTGGTCGTGTTTGCCTGCGACCAGGAGGCCGCGCCCCGCCTTCGCGATGTCGTGGTAGACCGTGCGCACCAGCGCCGTCTTGCCGATGCCCGACGGTCCGCCGACGAGCAAGAACTCCGCCGCGCCACGCTCGGCGCGGGCGAACGATTCGCCTACCCGCTCGACGTCGTGCTCCCGCCCCACGAGCACCTGCGGTAGCCGCAGCTTCCGTGAGAAGTCCTTCTTTCCGAGCGAGAAGGGCTCCACCGTCCCACGCTCGCTGAGCGCGCGGAGCGCCTCCTCCAGGTCCTCCGCCGCGCCTCTGGCTGTCTGGTACCGCCGCTCGGGATCCTTCGCCAGGAGCTTCGATACGATCGCCGACACGGCGCTCGGCACCTCCTGTACGACTGTATCGAGCGGAGGCGGGTTCTTGGCCAGATGCGCGTGCACCAGCGAGAGCGGATCGCGGTCCGTGAAGGGCCGCCGCCCCGACAGCACCTCGAAGAGCGTGACGCCCAGCGAGTACAGATCCGTGCGCGTATCGAGCGCGCGCGCCGTGCGCCCCGTCTGCTCTGGCGAGATATACGCCAGGGTCCCCTCCAGCGCTTCGGGAATGCTGGCCTCGGTCGCTTCCTGGGACAGCAGCGAGGCGATGCCGAAGTCGAGCAGGGTGACCTGCTCGTACGTCTCATCCACGAGCAGGTTCTGCGGTTTGATGTCCTTGTGCATCACACCGGCGGCATGCACGCCCTCGAGCACCCGAGCGAGGCGTCGCCCGAACCGCAGCCCGGCCGAAAGCGGCAAACGACCCTGCCTGGCGAGCACCTGTTCGAGCGAGCTCGCGCCAGGGTCTCCGAGCACCAGCGCCGCCGTGCCGTCCCGCTGCTCGAACGCGTGCACGCGCGCCACGCCGGGCACAGCCGCGAGCCGCCGAAGCACCTGATGCTCGTGGACCAGTCGCCCCATGACGCGCGGGCTTGGCACCTCGGCGAGCGGGAACTTGATCGCCACCTGCGCGCCCGAGGGGCGATGCACCGCGCGATAGACGCGCGTCTCGCTCCCCTCGTAAGCGAGATCCCCCAGTGCATACTCCGTCAGCTCCATCCCCGAACCCCTCCCGTTCATCTGCACCGAGCGCACGACAGCCGAGCGGGCGGTAAACTAACCTGGGCAGGGCAACACAAGTCAATGCAATTGTGAACGACGCTTCGCGGTGGCCACATTTGCCTACCCCGTGCGCCCCACGCACGTGCGCAAGCACACCCGCGTATACCCGTTTCCAGATCGTGACCAGCGTCACGCCGAGCCGTACACGTTGGCACACATACGGCTCGATCTGCCGAGCATATCGACGTGAAGCAAGTTACAGGAACGTCGTGTGAGCACCTGCAGAGTTCGCCGGAACCGCGCTCCCTGGAGCGGCGCTGCACCCTTGGCCCTTTACAGTCGTCGCGCCTATTGATAGGGTCCACGCTGCGTTTTTCAGGCACTGGATGCTGGATGGACGATTTGACGCAATTCAATGGTCTCGTGGTCGCGGTCGATGACAATCCCATCAACCTCGACACGCTCCTCGAAGCATTGTCGGGCGAGCATCTGGACCTCGCCGTCGCCACGGATGGCAGCATGGCGATGAGCTTGATCGAGCGCGAGCAGCCGGATCTCGTCCTCCTCGACGTCATGTTGCCAGACGTCGACGGCTTCGAGGTGTGCAGGCGCCTGAAGGCCAACCCGCAAACCGCCGACACTCAGATCGTCTTCATGACTGCCTTGAATAATCGGGAGCACCGGCTGCAAGGGTTGAAGGCG
This sequence comes from Sorangium cellulosum, assembly GCF_002950945.1. GTDB lineage: Bacteria > Myxococcota_A > Polyangia > Polyangiales > Polyangiaceae > Sorangium > Sorangium cellulosum_E. The sequence continues at coordinate 1,899,289 of NZ_CP012673.1, read as the reverse complement.
GGCGCCGTGGATTACGTAAGCAAGCCCTTCGATGCCGAGGAGCTCCTTGCGCGCATACGCCCGCACATCGCTGTCCGGCGCATGACGCGAGCGCTGCAGGAGAAGAACGCGAGCCTGGAGTCGGAGATCCGGCAGCGCGTCGCCGTCGAGGCCGCGCGCGAGGCGCTCGTCCTCGAGCTCATGACCCGGACCGACGAGCTGCGCGAGGCCAAGGAGGGGCTCGAGCGCGAGCTCGTCGAGAAAGGGCGCGCGAACGCGGAGAAGACCGCGCTGCACGAGCAGATGATCGCCGCCCAGCGCAGCCGGCTCCTCGAGCTCTCCACGCCGCTCATTCCGATCACGGATCACATCCTGGTCATGCCGCTCATCGGTACGATGGACAGCGACCGGGCTCAGCAGGCCGTCCATGCGATGCTCCACGGCGCCAGCAGCCGAGCCGCCGAATTCGTCATTCTCGACATCACGGGCCTCAAACGTGTGGACGAGAGCGTCGCCACCATGCTCCTCGTCGCTGCCAGCGGCCTGCGGCTCCTCGGGACGCGCACGGTGATCACCGGGATAGGTTCGGAGGTGGCCCGAACGCTCGTACATCTCAACGCACCCCTGCAAGGCCTCGTCACGAAGGCCACGCTCCAGGACGGCATTGCCGTGGCAATGCAGGCCTCCCGTCATCGAGGATAACGAGCGGCAAGGCTCCGGCAGCGCGTCGACGCGAGCGGCAGGCTCGACCACCGGCCGGAGCTTGCTCGCCCCTCCGGTGCCACCGGCAACCCGAGCGGTACCAGGTCCCCACGGGACCCACGAGTCCCCGCGGACCCCACGAAACGAGCCGGGTTGGTGATACATCTCACACAGGCGTCGCGGCCGGCCGCCGCGGCGCCCCCAGCGGGATCGAGGAGAGCCGCGCGCCGATCAATTTTGGTTGACGTCGCCGTGTGAACGTTCACAATCTCCTCTGGAACCCTCGAACAGGGACGAAGCCGGGCGACGGAGGAGGAGGTGCATCAGGCACCTCGGGCAGCGCGGGGAGGCGCCGGGGACAGCTCGGCCACCGCACGTCAAGAAGGTCGTCCCGACCAAGAAGTAGCTCGCCTTAACACATTCATTCTTCCGCCAGCCGCGCGCTGAGCGCTCTCGCTGGCGCCTTTCATCAGGACATCGCCATGCACTTCCCTCCCCAATCCACCAGCACCCGGTCTCGCATCGGACGTACAGGCGGCACGGCGTCTGCAGTCGCTCTCCTCGCTCTCCTCGCAAGTTGCAGCGGGGAGTCGCAGGGGGGCGACGGCGATGGCGGCACCACGGGCACGACGACCCCTCCTGGAACGGGCGGCTCGATGAGCAGCGGCTCGAGCGGGAGCGGTGGGCAAGCGGCAAGCGGCGGTTCGCCGGCAGCGTCCGGAGGCGGTGACGCTGGCACCGGCGGCAGCGACGGTGGCTCGGGTGGCGGCGCCCCCGCCGTCTGCCCTGAGACCTACTCCAATCCTCTCATCTGGGAAGACCTCCCCGATGTGGAGGTCATCCGCGTCGACGACACCTACTACTACACGGCGTCCACGTTCCACCATTCGCCTGGAGCGCCCGTGCTCCGCTCCTACGATCTGGTCCACTGGGAGTACGTCTCGCACTCCGTTCCCCGTCTCGACTTCGACGCGTCGTACGACCTGAGCCGGGACAACTCCTACGTGAATGGCATCTGGGCGTCCACGCTCCAGTACCGGAAGAGCAACAACACCTTCTACTGGATGGGCTGCATGCACAACGTGGGCGGCGGCTGGGTCTTCACCGCCCAGTCCCCCGAAGGTCCGTGGGAGAAGCACAGAGGTGGTTGTTATTACGACATGGGGCTGTTGATCGACGACGACGACACCATGTACGTGGCTTACGGGAACAACACGATCAGCGTGGCCCAGCTGAGCGCGGATGGCTTCAGCCAGGTCAAGAACCAGGTCGTGTTCCAGACACCGGCTACCGTCTCCGGACCGCTGGAGGGCTCTCGCTTCTACAAGATCAACGGGAACTACTACATCTTTGTCACGCAATACGCGAATGGCGAGTATGTGCTGCGATCGACGAGCGGACCGTTTGGTCCCTATGAGCTGCGGCCCTTCGCGGTCAGGCTGCCCTACGCTGGCGCTCCGGGCTCCGGTGGAAGCCCGCATCAAGGCGGCATCGTCCAGACGCAGAACGGCGACTGGTACTACATCGCGTTCAACGACTCGTTCCCGGGCGGCCGCGTGCCGGTCATGGCCCCGATGACCTGGACCGACGGCTGGCCCTCGGTCACCCTGGTGGACGGCAAATGGGGAGGCACGTACCCCTTCCCGAACCTGCCTTGCGGATCGAACCGGGTGAAGCCACCCGCGAGCAAGGAGACCTTCGCGAAAGAGACCCTGAGCCATGAGTGGGAGTGGAACCACAACCCCGACGACACGAAGTGGTCCTCCGGGGCTGGGCTGACCCTGCAAACGGCGACGGTGACCAGCGATCTCTATGCCGCTCGAAACACGCTGACGCGCCGCATCGAGGGCCCCGTCTCGATCGCGACGATCGAGCTCGACTACAGCGGAATGCAAGACGGCGATGTGGCCGGCCTCGCTGCCCTGCGTGACGCGTCGGCGTGGATCGGGGTCAAGAAGGCAAACGGGGCGACGCGCGTCGTGATGACCAACGGGGTCAACATGAACACCTCCTGGACCACGACGAGCACGGGTACCGAGGTGGCTTCCGCCGACGTGTCCGGCAACAAGATCTGGCTGCGCGTGGAAGCCAACGTCCGCACGGATGCCGGCGGCGCGCAAGCGCGCTTTTCCTACAGCACGGACGGCGCTCGATTCACCAGCCTGGGCAACACGCTCAACATGAACAAGGACTGGCAGTACTTCCTTGGTTACCGGTTCGGTATCTTCAACTACGCCACGCGGTCGTTGGGCGGCTCGGTGAACGTTGCGTCCTTCGAGGTAACCAAGCCGTAACATCGGTGTACACGGGGAACGACGAGGACCGCGCCACGTCGTTCCCCATGAACGATGGCTTTAACGGCGGGGCGGGCGGCGCCAGCATCGGCGCGCCGGCGCGGGTCCAGGGGAACCACCGCGGCGGCATCGGCTCGCTCCGGCGCGCGGACCCGTCGGCCCGTTCGCAATCCTGCATCGACGGGAGACATCACCCCGTGTGCCCTTCGGCGCGGCCGTGATGCACGCTCGATGAGGCTTGCCCGCTGGTCGGCGCGTTCGGGCTCAGCCCACGGGCCTCCCGCGCGGGCTCGCGCGGCAGCTCCACGATGAACGTGGCGCCCGCCCCGGGCTCGCTCTCGATCCGGATGCTCCCGCCGAGCGCGTCGACGATGCGCCGCGCGATCCATAGCCCGAGGCCGAGCCCGCCGAAATGGCGCTCCGACACGCCGCGCTCGAACCGCCCGAAGAGGCGCGCCTGCGTCGCGCGGGCGATGCCGGCGCCGCGGTCGCGCACGACGAGCCGGGCCCGGCCGCCGTCGCTCTCGACCCGGACATCGATGGGCTTCCCCTCCCCGAACTTGACGGCGTTCGACAGCAGCTTGTCCACTACCTGCCGGAGGCGCGCACGGTCCCAGACACCCACGACCCCGAGCTCCGCGGCGAGGGACAACGTCGAGCCCGCGTGCTTGAGCGCCACCGCATGGCTCGCGGCGACATCGCGGACCACCTCCGATAGATTCACCGGCTCCATCTGCATCTCCGGCTGGTCCGCAGCGAGGCGCGCGACGTCGAGGAGATCGCTCGCTAGCCGCTCCAGGCGCACGATCTGGCGCACGGCGCGCTCCAGCTTCCTGACCGCGCGATCCGGCCCCCCGGCATCCATCCGGCCGGCGCGCGCGTCCCGGAGCAGGACCTGGGCTTCCATCAGGAGCGGTGTGAGCGGCGTCCTCAGCTCGTGCGCGGCGATCGTGAGGAACGTGTCGCGAGCACGAACCCCCTCTTCGGCCAGCGCGAGCAGGCGCGTCCGCTCCTCCAGCAGGCGCGCGAGGTCGTCGTAGAGGAACGCGTTCTCCAACGCGACGGCGGCCTGGGCCGACAGGATCGCCACCACCTCCACGCGCTCGGCCGTGAACGCGCCCGTCGCGAGGTCGTTCTCGAGGTACAGCACGCCGCGCAGCGCGCCGCCCGAGAGGACCGGCGTGCACAGCATGGAGCGGGACTGTCGCGACACCACGTAGGGATCGTCGCGGGTCGCCGGAGACGTGCGTGCGTCCTCGATGACCACCGGCGCCTGGGTCCGCGCCACCGTGCGCACGACCGAGAGGCACGCGCGATCGCCGGCGCGCTCGACGGGTACGCCCCCCGCGCGGACGGCCCCGCGGGACGGGTCGCCCGTCGCCTCCAGGACGAGCGTGCCGTCCCGCTCGACGAAGAGCGCCCCCCGCTGCGCGCCGGCGTTCTCCATGACGGTGGAGAGGAGGCGCGCCGGGAGCTCGTGGAGCGTCAGGCTGCTCGTGATGGAATGCGAGGCCCTGAAGAGCGACGCCGCGTCGAGCAGGACGGCCGGCGCCTGCGAGGTCGTGAGCAGCGCGCCCATGGGGGCGTGCATCGGCAGCAGGGTCGCGTACTGCTGCTCGAGCTGCGCGACCTTGGCCACGGCGCCCCATCGCGCGTAGAGCCGCCGCGCTCGCTCCAGGTAGGCGCGCGCCAGGAAGTCCCTGCCGGCGGCCAGCCAGAAGCGCCCGGCGAGCTCGCAGGCGAACGCGGCGTCCTGCACGTAGCCCTGCGCCTCCGCCCAGGTGACGGCTTTGTCGTAGAGCCTGGCCGTGTCCCAGGGGGGCTCGCCCTGGATCCAGGACCGTGCCGCCTCGATGAGCGCGACGTGGTGCCCGAAGTTCATCGGGGCCTGCCGCGCCGCCTGCCGAAGCTCGGCGAGGATGCCCTCGGCGCGCTCGACGAGCGCAGCGCGGCGCTCGCCCGCCTCTTCCGCGGCGACCATCAGGCAGGCCAGCGCCTCCGAGGCCTGCATCCGGGTGTACAGGATGAGCGTGCGCACGGCCGAGAGGTGAGACTTGATCTCATCGATCGCCGCGAGGACGCCCCGGAAATCGCCGAAGAGGGTGAGCAGCAATGCGCGATGGAAGGCGATGTAGAACAGGGAGGGCGAGTTGCCGGCGGCCTCGAGATCGGGGCGCTCCGCCTCCGCGTCGAGCGCATCGCCCTTGAGGATCGTCGGCTGCCCGACTGCTCCGAGGAGGTTCATCGTGGCCTGCTGGAGCGTCTTGATGTCTCGCGTGATGGTCTTTTGGTGGAGCGTCGTGAAGGAGCGGCGCAGCTCCACGATCTCCTGCAAGAGCCCGCGGAGCGGCGCGCCGCTGACGTACGCGTGGGTGCCGTACGTCACGCCGCAGTAGGCCGCCCACTCGAAATCGCCGTGCGCCATGCCCTCCTGGTAGCCCATGCGCAGCGGCCCGAGCGTATCGCGGAAATGCGCCGTGCGCGGGTGGAGCATGCACTCGAACAGCGTGATGATCACGGCCGAGAGCTCGCGGGCGCCGAGCCGCCTCATCACGTCCATCGCGAGCCGGCCGAAGCGTGCGCCGCCCTCGGCGTCGCCCTCCAGGACATAGAGAAGATTGCCGAAATACACGTACGACTGCGAGGACGCGGGCGCGTTGCCGTATTGGATGGAGAGCCGCACGCCCTCGGCGGCCAGGACCGGGTAATGCTCCGGCGCCACGTAGAAAGCCGAGCCCTGGATGCGGCGGATGAGCTCGATGGCGGCGAGCGCGCCTGGATCACGCATCGGCGGCAGGGCCGCGAGTTCCTCCACCGCCTTGCCCGAGAGCCGCTCGCGGATGGCGGCGATGGCACGCCGCGCGTCCTCGGCCGTGGGCTTCTCGGGAAGCTTGACCCCGAGCCGCCCGAGCGCGCGGAGGCCCAGGCGCACCGCCTCGGCGCGCCGATCCTGGGCCTGTGCGCTCCAGATGCGAAGGCCGTCGACCTCAATCTCGTCGAAGACCGACGCCGCGTGCGAGGAGAGCACGGAGGCGAGCTGTTCGGCACCGCCGAAATCGCCGGTGATGGAGGCCGCGAGCGCCGCTGCCCGGTACAGCGAGACGGCGAGCTCGCGCGCCCGTGCGAAGCCCTGCTCGCCCAGCACCCGGACGCCTGCGCCGAGCAGGCTCGCGGCGGGCTCGAACGACGCCGCGCCGAGCGCCCGCTGGCCGCCGCGCAAGAACAGCCTGGCCACCTCGATCCGCTCCCCCTCGTCCGCGAGCAGCGCCTGCCCGGCCTTGAACTGGTCCAGGATCATGAACAGGCGCTCGTCCAGGCGTTCGGCCGGCATCATGGCGAGGAGCCGCCGCCCGAGCTCGAGGTGCACGGCGGGCCGATCCCGCACGTCGACGAGCGCATAGGCCGCCTCCCGGATCCTGTCGTGCGCGAACGCGAACGTCGCGCGCGAGGGGTGGCCGTCGGGCGCCCGGAGGCGGAGCGGGATCAGCATCCCGGCCTCCACCGGCTCCCGCAGGTCCGAGAGCGTGTCCTCCGCAGCGGCGCGGCAGACGGCCGCGAGCGTGGCGATGTCGAACGTATCGCCGAGGCACGCGCCCACGCGTAGCGCGCTCCTCGCGGCCGGTGAGAGCTCGCCGAGCCGCGCGCGGAGCAGCTCGGCGGCGTTCTCCGCCATCGGCGCGGCCTCGGCGCGGGCCTCGTCCCACGTGAACGAGGCGGCGGCCGGGTCGAACGTGATGACGCCGTCGCGGTGCAGCCGCTGCAGGAGCTGGCCGATGATGAACGGGTTGCCCCCCGTCTTTCGCTCCACGATCGACGCGAGGATCCGCACGCGCGAGGCCGGGGCCCGCAGCGCGTCGGCGACGAGCTCCGCGACGGCGCGCTCGCGCAGCGGCGAGAGCACGAGCGAGGTGACCCTCGCGGCGCCGCTCTGCATGCGATCCATCGCCGCGCACAGGGGGTGCCCCTCGGACAGATCGTTGTCGCGGTAGGCGAGGATCACGCAACAGAAGCGCAGCTCCGGATCGGCGGCGAGCTCGCAGAGCAGGTCGAGCGTCGCGGCGTCCGCCCACTGGAGGTCGTCGAGGAACAGGACCAGCGGCTGGCTGTCCCGAGACAGCGCGCGCACGAACCCGCGGAGCACCAGCATCGAGCGGTTGCGCGCCTCCACGGGATCGAGCTCCCGCAGCGGCGGCTGTGGCCCGATCAGCAGCGTCAGATCCGGCACGAGCGCAGTGACCAGGGCGCCGTTCTCGCCCAGCGCGGACAGGAGCTCCTGCCGCCATGCCGCCACGGCGTCGGGCTCGGCCCCGAGCAGGTGCCGTACGACGCCCTGCAGCGCCTTGGCGAGGACGTCGTACGGCGTCGCGCGCTGGAACCTGTCGCACTTGCCCGCGCCGAACGTCCCGCGCTTGCCCGTGATGGGGCGCAGCAGCTCGTGGGCCAGCGCCGACTTGCCGATTCCTGGCGGTCCGCCGACGAGGACGAGCTCCGCGCGCTCCTCGGTGGTGGCGCGCTCCAAGGCGAGCGCGACGGCCCCGATCTCGTCGTCGCGACCGTACAGCCGGCGGGGGATCGCCAGCCGATCGGGGACGTCGCGCCGGCCGAGCGGGAACGGATCAATCCGGCGCGCGCTGCGCCACGACTCGACGCAAAAGCGGAGGTCCGCTTCGACGCCCCACCCCGTCTGGTAACGGTCCTGCGGTTCTTTGGCCATCAGGCGGAGCACGATGTCGGACACGACCTCCGGAATAGCGGGGTCGACCTCGCGCGGCGGGGCGGCGGCGCGCGCGAGGTGGCAATACACGAGATCGAGCGGGTCGCTTGTCTCGAAGGGCCGGCGGCCCGTAAGCATCTCGTACAGGGTCACGCCCAGCGCGTAGAGGTCGGCGCGGGCGTCGAGCGGCCGGTTCATGCGGCCCGTCTGCTCGGGCGCCATATAGGCGAGCGTCCCCTCGATCTGGGACGGCTGCGCGAGCTCCGCTTGCTCCAGCGGCAGCTCGCTCGCGACCCCGAAATCGACCAGCTGAACAGCGCCCGAGCGCTCGTTCCATACGACGTTCGACGGATTGACATCCTTGTGAATGACGTGGCGGCGATGCACCTCGGTCAGCTCGCCCGCGACTGCAGCGCCGATCGCGAGCGCCTCGTCGATCGCGAGCCGCCGCCGAGCGCAGACGGTGGCGACGGAGACGCCGTCGATGTCCGGCATTTCCAGGCACCGCTTGCCGTCGAAGGTGAGGAGCTGAAAGGCGCGCCCCAGACGGCGGAGCACCGCGGCTTCGTGGTCGGGGCCCTCGCTCGCATCGCTGTAGATCTTAAGGATCACGGAGCGGACGGCGCGACCGTCCGACGGCGCGACCGCCCGGAACACCTCAGCCGACCTCGTGCGGGCGACCGCCTTGATCTGCCCATAGCCGGCGGAATCCAGGGATTTGACGATCTGAACCGAGAGCTCCATGGGCCTCACCGAGTTCGCCCGTCCCGCGCGCGAGCGCCTTTGTGCGCGGTTCGCGCTCGGTGGGTGAGAGACAAGCGGATGAAGAGGATAGCGCTCCCGGCTCCGCGCTGATACCCGCGCACGAGACGTGCAGCGCGAGAGCCACCCTCGACGGAGCAGGAGCTCGCTAGTCGCGCCGCTTACCGCCGGGCTCACCTGGGCGGCGAGCCGTCTTGGGCGGACTGACCCTGGCAGGTCGCGCTACTTGACGAAGAACACGGCTGCTTGACGGTCATCCTGCCGAGAGAGGCAGTCTCCCGCAACAGGGCTAGCCGTCCCGGCCGTTGCGCGGCGCCGCCGGGCGCCGCAGCCGCTCGAGCGCGAGCAGCGGCCGCTCCCGCTTCTCGTGCAGCTCGCCGAGGCAGGCGCCGCTGCCGCGCTCGAGCGCGCGGCAGCAGTCGGGGCGCATCTCGTAGATCGAGCACAGGAAGCGGCCGAGCTCCGCGTCGAGCACCAGCGCGGCGCAGCGGCCGTCCTCGATCCGCATGAAGCAGCGGTTGCCGACGAAGTCCGTGAACTCGCGCGCGCGGTCGTCCATGCGGTCGTGGTCGACCCCGAAGACGCGGACGTACTCGGGCAGGGTCGAGAAGCAGCAGGTGCCACACGCCGTGCACTCCGGGACGACGGCGCCCGCGGCCACGCCGCGCTCGGCCCGGCGCGTCAGAGCCGGACCTCGACGTGGGTCCCGCGCTTCAGCTCCTCCAGCCACTTCTGCTTCGCCTTCTGCAGGATCTCCGCCTGCAGGCGCTGGAGGATCTCCGGGCGCGCGGCCTCGAGCGTCGTGAAGCGGGAGGGCTGGCGGCTCAGGAGCTTCATGACCACGAACGCGTCGCCCGCGCGCGTCGGGCCGACCACGTCGCCGGGCTCGATCGCCATGAGCGCGGCCTCGAGCTCCGGGGACATGACATCGTACTTGCCGGTCAGCGCGGACTGCGTGCCCTGGGGCGCGCGGATCCCGAGATCGCCGCCGGCGTCGCGGGTCGCGGTGTCGTCCGAGAACTGCCGGGCGAGCGCCGCGAAATCCTCGCCGCGGCGCGCGCGCTCGGCGAGCGCCGCGGCGAGCGCGCGGCGCTCCTCGATGGCGGCCGCGCTCGAGCCGGGCAGGATGCGGAGCACGATCCACGCCGGGTGGTAGTCGCGCCGCCGGCGCTCCTCGCGCACGAGCCGGGCGAAGGCGGACTGCACGTCCTGCTCGGTGAGGCGCATGCGGCCCCTCACCCGGAGCTGCAGCATCTTGCCCTCGAGGATCTGCCGGCGGATCTCGTCGCGGTACTCCTGCTCGGAGAGCCCGGAGCTCGTCCGCGCCAGCCGGAACAGCTCCTCGATCGTCGTCTGCTCCGCCGCCGCGATGTTCCGGAACGCCGCCTCGATCTCGTCCGACGTCACGCGGATGTTCGCCCGCTCGGCGGCCTGGCTCTCGAGCTCCTCGTCCACCATCTTCTGGATGAGCTCGCGGAAGAGCTGCGACTCGGCCGCCGCCTGCTGCGCGCCCGGCGGGACCTTCGCCTGGATCTGCAGGAGGAACGGGCGCGCCCGCTGCCGCAGATCCGACAGCAGGATCGCCCGATCCCCGACCACGGCGACGATGCGCTCGCTCACGACCGCCTCCGCGAGCGGAGCGAACAGGCCGGCGGCGGCGATGATCCCGGCGAGGGCGAGGCGAAGCGGTGCGCGCATGTGGCGCCTCTACCACGTGAGTCCAGCTGCTTCCACGCGTTTCCGGTCAGCGCGGCGCCGGGATGACGCGGCGCGTATCGGGGCAATGCGGGCGGTCCAGGCTGTTGCCGCAGCGATCCCGGCGCGGTAAGCGGCCGCCATGACAAGGTGGTCGAGCCGGACAGCCCCATCGTCCCCTTCATCGAGGGAGACGGGGCCGGGCCGGACGTCTGGCGCGCGGGCCAGCGCGCCTCCCACGACGCGCACGCCGCGGTCGAGGAGGCGTACGGCGGCAAGCGCAAGATCGCCTGGTACGAGGTGTACGCCGGCGAGAGGGCGTTCAACGAGCTCGGCGACTGGCTCCCGGACGACACCGTGGAGGCCTATCGGAAGTACCTAGTGCTCCGACACGATTCTGATTCTGCCGGTAAGACGGGCCCTTGGCGCCGGGCGAAACCTTTCCGACAATCCCGGCCCTTTCAACCCTCGAGGAAACAGTGGAAACGCAAAATTCTACCATCATCTACACGAAGACTGACGAGGCGCCGGCCTTGGCCACCTATTCGCTCCTCCCGATCGTCGAGGCGTTCACGAAAGCCGCCGGGGTCCGAGTCGAGACGCGCGACATCTCCCTGGCGGGCCGCATCCTCGCCAGCTTCCCGGAGCGCCTGACGGACGGCCAGAAGCTCGGCGACCACCTGGCCGAGCTCGGCGAGCTGGCCAAGACGCCGAACGCCAACATCATCAAGCTGCCCAACATCAGCGCCTCCATCCCGCAGCTCGTGGCCGCCATCAAGGAGCTGCAGCAGCAGGGCTACGCCGTGCCGGACTATCCCTCCGAGCCGAAGACGGAGGAGGAGAAGGCGATCAAGGCGCGTTACGCCAAGGTGCTCGGCAGCGCCGTGAACCCCGTCCTGCGCGAGGGCAACAGCGATCGCCGCGCCTCGCCGGCCGTCAAGGCCTACGCCAAGAAGCACCCGCACTCGATGGGCGCGTGGAGCCGCGACTCGAAGAGCCACGTCGCGCACATGTCGGGCGGCGACTTCTACGGCAGCGAGAAGTCGGTCGTGGTGGACAAGGCGCAGGAGCTGAAGATCGAGCTCGTCGCCGGCGGCAAGACGACCGTGCTCAAGCCGAGCGTCAAGGTGCAGGCGGGCGAGGTCGTCGACGCCAGCGTGATGAGCGCCAAGGCCCTGCGCGCGTTCTACGCCGAGCAGGTGGCGGACGCGAAGAAGCAGGGTGTGCTGTTCTCCCTGCACCTCAAGGCCACGATGATGAAGGTCAGCGACCCGATCCTCTTCGGGCACGCCGTCAGCGTGTTTTATGCCGAGGCGCTCGACAAACACGCGGCCACGCTGGCCAAGGTCGGCTTCGACCCGAACAACGGCATCGGCGACCTGTACACCAAGATCCAGAGCTTGCCGGCAGACGAGAAGGCGAAGATCGAGGCGGACATCAAGGCCGTCTACGAAGGGCGCCCGACGCTGGCCATGGTCGACTCCGACCGCGGCATCACCAACCTGCACGTGCCCTCGGACGTGATCATCGACGCCTCGATGCCGGCGGCCATCCGCTCCAGCGGCAAGATGTACGGCACGGACGGCAAGCTCTACGACGCCAAGTTCACGATCCCCGATCGCTCCTACGCCGGCATCTACCAGGCCACGATCGAGTTCCACAAGGAGCACGGGGCGTTCGACCCGCGCACGATGGGCAGCTCGCCGAACGTGGGGCTCATGGCGCAGGCCGCGGAGGAGTACGGCTCACACGACAAGACCTTCAAGATCGCCGAGAGCGGCACGGTGCGCGTCGTCGACGCCTCCGGCAACGCCCTGCTGGAGCAGAAGGTCGAAGCTGGCGACATCTTCCGCGCTTGCCAGACGAAGGACATCGCGATCAAGGATTGGGTCAAGCTGGCCGTCACCCGCGCGCGCGCCACGGGCGCCCCGGCGGTGTTCTGGCTCGACGAGAACCGCGCCCACGACAAGAACCTGATCGCCAAGGTCAAGGCCTACCTGCCCGAGCACGACACCAAGGGCCTGGAGCTCCCGATCAAGAGCCCGGTGGAGGCGATGAAGTTCACGCTCGGCCGCATGAAGGAGGGCAAGGACACCATCAGCGTCACCGGCAACGTGCTGCGCGACTACCTGACGGACCTGTTCCCGATCCTGGAGCTGGGCACCAGCGCCAAGATGCTCTCGATCGTGCCGCTCCTGGCCGGCGGCGGCCTCTACGAGACCGGCGCCGGCGGCTCGGCGCCGAAGCACGTCCAGCAGCTGCAGAAAGAGAACTACCTGCGCTGGGACTCGCTCGGTGAGTTCCTGGCGCTGCAGGTCTCGATCGAGGACCTCGCCAACAAGACCAGCAACGAAAAGGCCAAGGTGCTCGCCAAGGCGCTGGACACGGCGATCGGCCTGTTCCTCGAGAACAACAAGAGCCCGGCGCGCAAGGTCGGCGAGATCGACAACCGCGGCAGCCACTTCTACCTCGCGCTCTACTGGGCGCAGTCCCTCGCCAAGCAGACCGAGGATCAGGAGCTGGCGACCAGGTTCGGCGAGCTCGCCAAGACCCTGACGGACAACGAGTCCAAGATCGACGGCGAGCTGATCGGCGCGCAGGGTAAACCCGTCGACCTCGGCGGCTACTACCACTTCGACGATCAGAAGACGTCCGCCGCGATGCGGCCCAGCGCCACGCTGAACGCGGCCATCGACGGCTTCTCCTGAGCCGCGCGGGGCCCCCGCCGAGCGCGCGTGTACACAGGCGAGGCGCTCGGCGGCCACGGCCGCCGGGCGTCGGCGTCAGGGCTGCTGGGGCGCCGCGCCGGCGCGATCTTCCCTGAGACGAGGCAACTCCGCGCCGGCTCGCGCGAGCGGCGGCGCGGGCGCCCCGGCCTGCCCGGGAGGGCTCACCCCTGCGCGAGCTTCGCCGGATCGGTGGGGGGATACACGGCCCGCCGCTTCGTGCGCTCGCGGACGGCCTCGCGCGCGAGCGCGTCGGCGCGCTCGTTGAGCAGCACGCCCGCGTGCCCCGGCACGTACACGAGCTGCGGGCGAGGCCGCCGCTCCTTGAGCGCGACGAGCACCTTGGCGACGAGCTCGGTGTTCGCCTTCGCCTTCCACCCCTTCTGGAGCACGCCGATCGAGTACTGGCTGTCCGTGTGGATGACGAGGGGCCGCCCCGGCTCCACCTCTTCGACCGCGCGCAGGATGGCCGTCAGCTCCGCGATGTTGTTGGTCCCGGTGCCGAGGTACTCGCTGAGCTCGACCCGCCCGCCGCCGTCGAGGATCACGACGCCGAGCCCGGCCGGCCCCGGGTTCCCCGAGCACGCGCCGTCGGCGTAGACGACGACGGCCCCCTCCGGGACGGGCGCCTCGGCGGGCGCCCCCCGCGCGGGCGCCTTGCGCTGCGCGCGCGCTGGCCCGGCCGCCGCCGGAGCGCCCGCGCCCCCTGCCCCCTCGGCCTCGCCGGCGCGCGCCTTCGCGACGGTCTCGGCGGGGCCGCAGGTGTCGTCCGGCAGCACCTTCGGGTCGGCGACCGTCAGGTTCTCGGCGCGCGCCTTGTACTTGCGGCCGTCGTGCGGCTTGTAGCGGATCTCGACGCCGCCGTCCTCCACCGCGAAGGCGCCGGCGGCGTCCGTGCGCGCGTAGATGGTTTGACCTCGAAGTGATGCGCGAACCCAGGGCACGCGCGCACCCTTGCATGGATCGATGGCCGGCGGTACGGGGGACCAGGTCAGACGGGCGCGGCAGATCTGGCCCGGCCGGCACCGCAGGCGGGCGAGCGCCCGCCCGGCGGCGAGGTGTCGCCGCCGCACGCGAGGTGTCGCCGCCGCACGCGAGGCGGCGGCGCGATCACCGCGCGACGCAGAGCGCGAGGGTCCACGAGGTCAACGTGCCGGCGTCGGATCCGGCGTCGTCCCCGACCCGGAGCACCCACGCGCCGTTCGCCGGGCCGGACGTGAACGCCCCGAACGACGCCTCCGGCCGGAAGCACCCGCGGAAGGGTGCCGTCCCCGCGGCGATCGGCGTCGCGCAGCTCATGTCGAACACGGTCCCGCGGTAGTGGTCGCCGGAGCCGCCGTTGTCGCTGGAGAGACCGACCGTCGATCCCGCCGGGGAGGTGAGCGAGATATCGAGATCCGCGTCGAACGTGTGCGCGATGTCGACCGCCAGCGCCACGCGCCGGACCGCGCCGCCCGCGGCGACGGCGACCACGCTGGCCGCGGTCCCGCGATCCGGGACGGCCCTGGGCGTGTCCGTGGACGACTGCACCCACAGCACCTGCCCGGCCGTGCAGGTGCTCCCGAGCCGCTCGCAGCCGAGCGCGCAGTCCGGGTCGGCGCAGTCGACGTCGCCGTCGAGGTCGTCGTCCTGCACGTCGCTGCAGTTGCGCTCGACCGCATGGACGCACACGCTCGGCGTGCCCCGGCAGGTGTAACCCGGCTCCGCGGCGCAGCTCGAGCTGCAGCCGTCGCCGCTCGACCGGTTCGCGTCGTCGCAGCCCTCGGCGCCCGCCCGCACGAACCCGTCGCCGCAGCGCGCGGCGCGGCACGTGATCGGACAGCCGTCGTCGCTCTCGAGGTCGCCGTCGTCGCACTCCTCGCCGGCCCGGACCGCGCCGTCGCCGCAGCCCTCGCGCACGCAGCCGGGGGTGCACCCGTCGCCCACGCTCCGGTTCCCGTCGTCGCACGCCTCGACGCCGGCCCGCGTGAACCCGTCGCCGCACACGGCCCGCGCGCAGGTCGTCGGGCAGGCGTCGGTGTCGCTCGTGTTGCCGTCGTCGCACGCCTCGACGCCGGCCCGCGTGAACCCGTCGCCGCAGGAGGCGGCCACACACGTCGCGAGGCAGGCGTCGGTGTCGCTCGTGTTGCCGTCGTCGCACGCCTCGACGCCGGCGTTGACCACGCCGTCGCCGCACGCGGGCGCCGCGCACGTCCCCGCCGCGCCGCACACGTGGCTCAGGCAATCGCGCCCCGCCGCGCAGCCCATGCCGCTCGCGCACCCGACGCAGGCCGGGCCGCCGCAGTCGATGTCCGTCTCGGCCCCGTTCCTGGCGGTGTCCGTGCATGACGCGAGGCAGGTCGTCCCCGAGCACCGGCCGCCGAGGCAGTCGCCGTCGACAGCGCACGCCTCGCCGGTGGCGCATGGCGGGCACCCGGGACCGCCGCAATCGACGTCCGTCTCGGCCCCGTTCTTCGCGCGGTCGATGCACGAGGGCGCGCTGCACCGGCCGTCCGCGCAGATCCCGCTCCGGCAGTCCGCGCCGGAGAGGCAGGCCTCGTGATCCGCGCAAGGCACACACGTGTCGCCCCCGCAGTCGACGCCGGTCTCCGCCCCGTTCATCACCCCGTCGCCGCAGTCCGGCGCCACGCACCGGTTCGCGACGCAGCGGCTGCTCAGGCAGTCGCCCGCGGCGAGGCACTCGACGCAGGCGCCGTGTCCATCGCAATAACGCGCGTCGGGCGCGCCGGGATCGCCGCACACCGTGGTCGGCGGCGCCGGCGGGTTCTCCGGCGCGCCGGCGACGCAGACGTCGGCCGAGCACGGATCCCCGTCGGAGAAGACGTCCTGCGCGTCCTCGATCGCGATCACGGCCCCCTGCCCGTCGCAGACGCGCGTCGCGCAGTCGCCCGGGACCTGCTCCGCCACGGGCCTGCCCCGCGGCGCGGGGTCGACGCCGCACTGGCCGCCCTCGCAGGTGCGGCGCTGGCATTCGCCGTCGACCCCGGGGCACTCCGCGGCCGATCCGCAGGGCACCGCGCCGCCCGCGCCGCCCGCGCCGCCCGCGCCGCCCGCGCCGCCCGCGCCGGTCTCGCCGCCGGCGCCGCCCGCGCCGCCGGCCCCGGGGCCCGGCGCCTCCCCGGCGCGGTCGCCGCCGCACGCGGCGACCGCACCGGCGAGGACGAGCGGCGACACGACCCTCGTGAACGGAACGCTTCTGAGAAGGTCCGCTGGCACTGACACCTCGACTCCTCCGCTTCTCACGGGAACGGCGGTGTCTCATCAAGGCCCGTTCCGGGCCTGACGGACACCTCGGCGGCGCATCGGCGCACTAGCCTGATATGGAATCGAGAGGACGCCAGCGGCGAGGCGACGCGGAAGAGATCCTGAGTCCGGGGGCGCCCCGGGCGTCTGCCGGGCCGCGCGGCCGCCGGTCCGGCGGCGACGCAACCTCGTCAGTACTCGACATCCTGCTTGATGACGAGCTCCGAGGACGGCGATTCGGGGTTGCTGGTGTTCTCGAGGCTGATGACGAGCTCGAAGCGGGTCATGGGCACGCTCACGTCCTTGAGCTTGCCGGTGCGGTCGTCGGTGTCGTAGTTGAGCGCGCCGACCCGCTGCCAGGGCGAGTCGTTGTCCGGGCGAGCCCAGACGACGAAGGCGGATTTGCTGGTGTCGAGGCGCTCCGGAGGCGGGAGATCCTTCACGTTGATGTCGAGGCGCGTCATGGCCGCGTCGAAGTTGACGTCGGCCACGATCACGGCGTCGGCGCCTGGCGCCTTGCCGATGCCGGGCGGCGTGTAGCGCAGCGGACCGCCGCAGCCGGCCATCATCGCGCACGCGAACGCCACGACGGCGAGCCGCAGCACCCTGGATGCATATCCTCTCATCTCTGGTAGTCCTCCTTCGTCCCTCTGTTGCGGGCGAGCACGCCTCGCGAGCCGTCAGCACCGGCCGGCGGCCAAACATCCGCGGCATCATAGCCCTTTTCGGCCCCGCCGATGGAACGCGCGACACGCGCCGCCTCCCTCGCGCGCCGCTCCAGCCGCCCCGCCGCCTCGCGCGCGTGCCGCTCCGGCCGCCCCGCCGCCTCGAGCGCGTGCCGCTCCGGCCGCCCCGCCGCCTCGCGCGCGCCGCTCCGGCCGCCGCCCCGCCGCCTCGCGCGCGCCCAGCCGGACGTGTCCCCGCCGGGGCCCCTCGCGCCCGCCGTGGCCCGCGCGGGCGCCGGTCCTCGTGCGGGCCGCCGCGAGCGCGGGCCGGTCCCCGGAACCCGGAGCACACGACGGGCGCGCGACGCGCGGCGTCGACGGATCGCATGGCGAAGCGCCGTCCATAGACTAAAGTCTCGAATTCGAGATGGATCTGGCACACACGCGGCTCGGAGCCCGGGGCGATCGCTGGTCGACCTCGCGAGGAATCCTGGACGTCCGCACGCCCGCGTCCGACGTCGTCACGCGGCGCTTCGAGGGCTACGCGACGATCGATCTCATCGAGCCCGCGATCAGGCACCTGGAGGCGCTCATCGCGTCGGGCGTGCAGCCCCTCCTCTTCAACGATTTCGAGCTCGGCACCGGCTACGACAGCGACGTCCGGACCCGGCTCACGGCGTGGCACCAGCGGCACGCGGGCGACGTGAAGGAGATCCACATCCTCGTCCGGCCGGGGCTCGTCGCCATGGGCGTCACGGTCGCCAACCTCGCCATGGGCGGCCGCTTCACCACGTACACGGATCGCTCGGCGTTCGAGTGGGCGCTCGCCGGCGTCATGACGTCGAGGATCACGGCCGGCCCCCCCGCGTCGCTGCGCGCGCCGCCCTCTGTGCGGTGATGCGTGGTAATGTGCGCTGACGAGCGCTGACGAGCGCTGGCGAGCGCTGGCGAGCGCTGGCGAGCGCGCCCGCTCAGCGCCGCTCGAGGCCGTGCGGCGTGCCCTCGCCGTACCCCGACGGCGTCTGCACCCCGATGACGGCCTTCTCGTGGAGCTCGTCGAGGCTCGTCGCGCCCGCGTAGGTGCACGCCGACTGCACGCCGGTGATCATCTCGATCAGGATGGCGCCGACGCTCTCGCGCCCCTCGCGGATGTAGATGCGCGACGTCGAGATGCCCTCGCGGAAGAACGCCTTCTTCGCGCGCTCGAACGGGTCGAGCTCGGCGGTGCGCTCGCTGACCGCGCGGGCGCTCGCCATGCCGTAGTTCTCCTTGTAGAGCAGCCCCTCGCGGTCCTCCATCACGTCGCCGGGGCTCTCGTAGGTCCCCGCGAGCGCCGTCCCGACCATGACGCGCGAGGCGCCGGCGGCCAGGTAGAGCGCCACGTCGCGCGGGTGCCGGACGCCGCCGTCGGCCCAGACGCGCTTGCCGTGGCGGGCGGCCTCGCGGGCGCACGCGAGCACCGAGGAGAACGTCGGCCGGCCGGCGCCGGTCTGCATGCGCGTCGTGCACATCGCGCCGGGGCCGACGTTCACCTTCACGATGTCGGCGCCCGCCTCGATGAGCTCGCGCGTCCCCTCCGCGGTGCAGACGTTGCCGGCCACGAGCGGGACGGCGTCGCCCGTCACCTTCCGCACCGCGCGGACCGCCTCGATCATGCGGCGCTGGTGGCCGTGCGCGGTGTCGAGCACGATCGCCGAGACGCCGATCTCGCGCAGCCGGCCGGCGCTCTGGGCCGCCTGCGCGGAGATGCCGATCGCCGCCGCGACCATCAGCTCGCCGCCGCCGTCGAGCGTCGGCCGGAGCAGCTCCAGGCGCACGGCATCGTCGCGGGTGAGCACGCCGTGGAGACGCCCCTCCCCGTCGAGCACGGGGACCGCCTTCACGCGCGCCTCCTCCATCAGCAGGAAAGCCGCCCGGTTCGGCGTGCCGACCGGGATCGTGATGAGCCGCGACGACATGAGCGCCGACGCGGGCGTGTACTGGTCGCGGTTGCGCAGGTCGGCGTGGGTGACGATGCCGATGGGCCGGCGCTCGTCGTCGACCACGACGACCATGTCGTGCGACCGCTTCCGGATGATGCCGTGCACGTCGCGGAGCGTCGCCCGCGGGGACACCGACAGCGGCGTGTCGTAGCGCGGGTCGGCGCGCTTGATGTGGCGCACGATGCGCTCGACCGTGTCGAGGTCCATGTCCTGCGGGAGCACGCCGAGCCCGCCGAAGCGGGCCATCGTCTCGGCCATCCGCTTGCCGGTGACCGCGTTCATGTTCGCCGAGACGATCGGGTGCGAGCCGCCGGCGAAGTCCGTCGGGCGCAGGTCGGTCTCGAGGCGGGAGCCGCCGGCGAAGTAGCCGGGCGTCAGGAACACGTCTTCGAGGGCGAGCTCCAGGCTCTCGTCACGCTCGGGGTGGAGGAAACGCATGCACAGCTCCGATCAAGGGTAGGGCGCCGCGACCCGGCGCGGCGCGGGCGCGCGCGGAAGTCTAGCCCCGGGGGCGCATCACGCCGTCCAGGATCTCCGCCACCCGCTCCGCGGCCGCCTCGGCCGAGAGCTCGCGCGGCGGCGTCACCGGGGCCGGCAGCGCGCCCGTCTCCCGGAAGCGGGCGAGGTGGCGCGCCAGCGCGGCGGCGATGCCGTCCACGTCCGCGGGATCCACGCGCGCGCTGTCGCTCCGGTACGCGAGCAGCTCGTCGACCTCCCGGTTCGACGTGGCGCTGACGATGGGCATCCCCGACGCGATGTAGTCGTAGGTCTTGGCGGAGATGCGGAGCACGACGTGCGGGCTGAACATCGTGAACAGCACGTGCGCCCGCCGGAGCTCGCCGAGCACGTCGCGCTGCGGGATCGCGGGGAGCGCCTCGACGAACGGGGCGAGACCCATCCGCTCGAAGCAGGCGCGATCGTGGTCGGACATACGGCCGATCTGCCGCAGCACCACGTCGCCGGGGGCGAGCCGCTCGCGATCGATCAGCCGCCGCAGCGCGGCGCCGACGAGCTCGGCGGAGGCCTCCTCCCGGAGCGTTCCGAGGTGGAGGACGACGAAGCTCCGGGGCGGCTCGGGCGCGGGCGGGGGCGCGTAGAGCGAGATGTCATAGTGGTTCCGCACGAACGAGGACTTGCCCAGAAGCCCCGGGAACCGCGCGCGGTAGGCCTCGAGCGCGCCCCGCGTGTTGAGGATCACGTGGTCGGCCCCCTCGAGCCAGCGGCGCTCCAGGCGCGGCACGACGGCGCGCCGCGCCCGCTCGGCGAGGCCCGACGGCGGGCCGCTCCCCGTCTCGTGCAGCGAGTACGGGTCGCGCAGGTCGAGCACGAGCGGGATGCCGAGCGCCCGCTTCACGTGCAGGCCGACGGGGCACGCCGAGTAGGGGCCGGCGCTCACCACCACGACCCGGGCGCCCGCGCGGCGGGCGAGCGCGACGGCCGCCCGCGCCCCGTGCGGCGCGTGTGCGATCCAGCGGTCGGTCAGCGCCTGGAACGGGCGGAGCCCCACGAGCGGCTTCGCGCGCCCGCCCGCGCGCGGCGCCCGCCCGCGCAGGGCGCGCAGCGCGGACCCCACGGCGAGGACCGCCGGATCCAGGTACTCGTCGGCGACCTCCACCTCGGGCGGCAGCGCGGCGAGCAGCCCGTCGTCGCGCGGATCGCCGGGGAAGGTCCCCGACAGGACGACGGGGCGGAAGCCGCGGCGCGGCAGGTGCCGCGCGAGCTTCACCCAGCGGAAGGCGCCCACGCTCGTCTGGGGCGCGAAGGCGGGGGAGATCAGCAGAAACGGGCGCACGGTCGGTCCTCTCGGCGCTACGGCAGGCGGAGCACGTCCCACCGGACGCGCCGGGCAGGTCCGCCGCGCACGACGAGCTCCACGTCCTGCAGCGCGAGCTCCGCCCCCTTGCCGGACGGGCCGCCGACGCGGAGCCGGTCGACGTCGCCCTCCTTCTCGGCGTGGAAGCACCCGGTGCAGTCCGGGAGCTCGCTCGCCTCGACCTCGACGAGCCCGCCCGGGTCATCGCTGCGCTCGAGGGAGCGCCTCGCCTCGAGCTCGGTCCCGTCGGCGAGCCGGATCGACGCGCTCTCCCCGGGCGACAGCGCCACCCGGACGTCGAGCCGATCGGCGACGTCGTCGAGGGTGACCACGTCGGGATCGGTCGCGGGCGCGAGCGTGTCGATGCTCGGATCGAGCAGCGGCAGGATCTGGCCCGACACGAGCAGGAGCGGCAGCCGGGACAGCGGCGCGGGGAGGCGCACCACCGCGTCGCCCTCGTGGACGCGCATCTCGTGGAGGTCCACGAACCGCCCGGGCGGCAGCCAGAGCTCCTTCTCGACCTGGCCGCGGCGCACGACCGGCGCCGCGTAGAGCGCCGGCCCGAGGTAGAACGCGTCGTCGACCGCGAGCGCCTCCGGCTGGTCGGGGTGCATCAGGAAGGGGTGCAGCGTCATGGGCCGGCCCGTCTCGTGCGCCGCCTGCGCGAGCACGAGGAAGTAGGGCAGGAGCCGGGTGTGGAGCCGGGCGTGCTCCGCGTAGACCTCGGTCGTCTCCGCGTCGCTCCAGAGCGTCCACTTGGTCCTCTTCTCGATGGGGTTCGCGCAGGCGTTCTGCTCCATCATGATCGGCGAGACGGCGCCGAGCTCGACCCACCGGAGGTAGACCTCCTTGTCGTTCGGGGCGTCGGTGATGCACTTGAACCCCGTCATGTCGCTGCCCCAGTACGGCACGCCCGACATCGAGAGGTTCAGCCCGCCGCGCACGGCCGAGGGGAGCCCGAGCGTCTCGTCGAAGGTCGCCTCCGCGTCGCCGCCCCAGACCGCGGGGACGAGCGCCTGGGTGCCGGTGTACCCCGAGCGCACGAAGAACAGGTGATCCCCGGGGCGCTCGGCCTCGAGCAGCTCGTGCGCCGCCTTCGCCGACAGCACCGGGAACGCGTTGTGGAGCTCGGCGCCGCGCCGGCCGTCGTGGGCGATCGCCTCCCGCGGGATGTACTCGCCGAAGTCGTGCATCCACCCGTCGTAGCCGAGGTCGAGCGAGCGCCGGAGCAGGTCCTGAAACCAGGCGAAGGCGTCGGGGTTGGTGAGGTCGATGGTGGCGAGCGTGAGCAGCTCCCCGGAGATGAACTCCGTGAGCACGGGCGCGCCGTCGGGGCCCTTCACGAAGAAGCCGTTCTCGAGGCCATGGGCGTACTCCGGCGCGGCGTCCTCGCTCGACTCGGCGACGTACGGCATGTTGTACGCCATCACCTTGTACCCGGCGGCGTGCAGCGTCTCCGTCCACGCGGCGAGCGTCTCCTCCCGGCCGACGTGGCTGTTCGCGGGCAGGAAGTGCACCGCGTCGTCGATCCCGGTGATGGGGATCTTCTTCTGCCGCAGGAGCTGCCATTCGGGGACATCGTCCACCGTGGTGCCCACGTTCACGCGCCGCCGCGGGCCGAACACCCAGTGCGCCGGCACCGGCGGCCGCCCGGTGTCCTCGGTGTAGGCCGAGAGGGTCGCGAGCGGATCCTTCTGGACGTAGAGCGTCGCCTCGAAGCGGGGCGCGTTCACCGCGAGCCGCCACGCGTCGGGCCGCTCGCTGTTGAAGTGGACCTCGGAGCGGAACGTCGTGTCGAGGTGCACGCCGTAGCCCCGGCTCGAGAGCAGGAACGGCACCGGGAAGTACGTCATCGACGGGCCGCTCGGGTACGGGTTGTCGGCGGCGGGCTGGGCGTCCTCGCCGCGGCCGAGGGCGCCCTCCTCCGCCCAGCTGTAGAGCGACCAGCCGCGATGATCGACGGTCGCGTAGCGCTCGCCCATGCCGAAGAAGCGCTCGTCCTCGCCCGACGCGAACGACAGGCTCGTCTTGAGCGACTCCGCCGGAGACGCGCCCTCGGGGTCGCTCGCCTCGACGGCGAGCCGCACGCGCGCCCCGTCGACGGAGACGTGCACCGTCGCCAGCGCGCCGTCGCCGCTCACCTCGAGGGTCGCGCTCGAGGCCGTCGCCTCGCGCAGCGTCGCGGCCCTGAGCCCCCGCCACGGCCCCTCCCCTGCCCTGTACCCGTCCCAGCCGGGCAGGAGCTGCGGCTTCATCGTCGGCTGATCCACCGTCGCCGCGAGCCCGCCGTAGGCGCCCTCCGCGGTCGTCGCGTCGGTCGCGAGCACGAGCGCGCCGCCCGCGTCGTAGACGCGCAGCGCGAACGGGGAGAGGGCGATCGCGACCCGCACGTCGTCCGAGGAGAGGTCGATCTCGGGCCCCCGGGGGGCGCCTCCGTCACCGCTGCACGCCGCGGCGGCGAGGGTCGCGAACGAGAGCACAGCGAGGCGAAACGTGAGCGAGCGTCGCATGGGCGTCCTCCTGCCCGTCCAGCGCAGGCGCCTGCGCTACGGCACGGCGCGATTACTCCAACCCGTGCAGCTTAGCCACCCGCATCGGCGCCGGCCGCGGCGCGCGGCGCGTAATCGCGCCCGTGTGTGAGCAGGTCCACGTAGAGCGCGAACAGCGCGTCGAAGTGCTCGTCGCTCGTGGGCAGCCGCTCCCCCGCGGCGCGGGCCGCCGCGACGCGCTCGACGCGGGGGCGCGTGAGCACCCGCTCGACCGCGGCGGCGACCTCGGCGGGCGTGCCTCGCGGCGGGTACACCTCGGCGGCGCCCGGGTGGACGAAATCCATCGCCGCGCCGGCCTCGGGGACGACGAGCGGCAGCCCCGAGCAGAGCGCCTCGCCGAGCACGAAGCCGAACGTCTCCGCGGCGCCCCCGTGCACGAACACGTCGGCGCTCGCGAGCAGCGCCGCGTAGGCGGCGCGGTCCTTCGCGAACCCGAGGAAGCTCACCTGCGGAAGGCTGGCCGCGCGGCGCTCGAGCCGCGCGCGCTCGGGCCCGTCGCCCAGGATCGCGAGCGCGATCGGGCGCCGCGCCGCGAGCTCCCGCGCCGCGTCGATCACGAGCGCGACCCGCTTCTCGACGGCGAGCCGGCACGCGACGAGCAGCAGCGCGGCCGAGGGCTCGTCCGCGAACCGGCCGAGCAGCCCCCGCCGCACCTCGTCGTCCGCGCGCGACGGGCCGAACTCGCCTCGCCGCACGCCGAACGTGACGCGGTGGACGCGCTCGCAGCCGTGGCGGCGGAGCTGCTCGGCGATGAACCCGCCCGGCGCGATCGTCGCGTCGAACCGCCGCGACAGCGCCCGCGGCCAGGCGAACAGCGCGCCCTCCAGGGCGCGGGCGAGCGCGCGCGGGCGCACCCGGTCGAGCAGCGGCGCGGCGTAGGTGCTGATCTGGTCCGAGTGGTACACGAACGTGCGGAGGGGGGCGCTGCGGTCGCTCGCCACGGCGAGCGCGGCCGTGTACGGCGCGCTCGCCTGCAGCACGTCGGGCCGCTCGCGGCGGACGATCGCGCGCACCGCCCCGAGCCGGAGGAGGGCGTGGTACGTCGGGTCGTACGGCATCGGCGGGCCCGCCACCCGCACGATGCGCCCTCTCTCGAGCGGCACGACCTCGTCGCGCGGCCCGGGCGCCACGACGACCACCTCGTGGCCGCGCCGGCTCCCCTGGCGCACGAGCTCCTCGAGGTACGAGCGCACGCCGCCCCCGCGCGACGAGAAGAACTCCGCGACGTCGAGGATCTTCATGAGTGGTTGCTCCCGCGCCAGAGGATGCCGCTCTTCCACGCGCCCCCGAGCCACCCCCGCCGGTGCATCACGTGGAGCAGCGCCGGGAGGAACAGGAGCGCCATCGCCACACACGCCACCTCGCCGCTCATCGCCACCCAGCCGAACGAGTTGAGCGCCTGGTTGTCGGCGAAGATGAGCGAGCCGTACCCCAGCACCGTCGTGTAGCTGCAGAGCGCCACCGGCCCCGCCGAGCGCTTGAGCGCGAGCGCCACGTCGCCGCCGAGCAGCCGCGCGCGATCGAACACGTTGAACGGGTACTCGCAGCCGATGCCGAACGTGATCGGGAGCGCGATGAAGTTCAGGAAGTTGATCTTCACGTCGAGCATCGCCATGGCGACGGCCGTCCCGAGCACGCCGAGCAGGAGCGCCGACAGCACCGTGAACGCGCCCGCCACGCTGGCCGTCGCGAGCACCACCACGACCGTGACGGCCAGGAACGACGCCGCCGTCGCCAGCGGGCCGTCGCGCTCCATCGACCGGATCATCTCGGCGAAGACCGTGGGCCTGCTCGCCGTGACCACGCGCGTCCCGTCGGGCAGGACGATGTTGCCGGTCGTGTCCGCCATCCGCAGGAGGTTCCTGCCGTTCGAGAACGACACGTTGTTCTTGTACTTCACGTAGAACACCGTCCCCACGACGCCGTTGTTCTCCTCGAACCGGCGCCGGATGAGGTCGGGCAGGTCCTCCGGCGCGATGACACGCAACGCCTCCGGCGGCTTCATCTGGAGGACGCGCTCCCGCTCCTCCGGCTTCAGCGACCTCAGCACGCGCGGGGTCAGCCGGTCCCGGATCCGCTCCAGGATCTCGATCTTGCGGCGCTGCTCCTCGGGCGTGCCGGGCAGGACGTCCGCGATCGTCGCGACGTCGGCGACGAGCCGCCCCTCTGGGTCCTTCGCGTCGTTCGCCAGGATCTGGGCCTTGATGGCGGGCACCTGCTCCGGGTAGTCCGCGAGCATCATCGCGCCCGCGACGTTCATCTTGCCGCCGAAGACCTCGGACGCCTTGCGCGACCAGCTCCCCGCGCCCCGGTCCTGCGAGCTCTTCGAGCCGAGCCGCGCGAAGTTGTACTCCCACGGGTCCTTCACGTAGGCGGGGAGCTTCCACGCCGCCAAGGCGAGCGTGATCGGCGCGACCGCGAGGATCGCGACCCGCCACCGGAACGTCACGCGCGCGAGCCACCGCGCCCCGGGCCCCGCGGCGCCCTCGCCGGAGACGCGCGGCGGCGGGTCGCGCAGCCAGGTCGGCAGCCTCGCCTGGATGCGCTCGATCGCGACGAGCGTCGCGGGCACGAGCGGCACGATGGCGATCCACACCATGAGCATGCCGACGAAGCCGATCGTGCCGAACTGGCTGAACCCGCGGAACTGCGTGATCGTGAGCGATCCGTAGGCGATCGCCGCCACGCTGGCCCCGACGAGCTCGGCGCGGAACGCGTTGAGCACCGCCTCGCGCCGCGCCTCGGCCGCGGCCATGCCGCGCGCGCGGAAGTCGCGGTACCTCGACAGGAGCACGATCGGGTAGTTGACCCCGTTGCCGACGATGATCGCCCCGAGGAACGCGCCCACGGTGTTGACGTAGCCGTAGGTCGCCGTCGCGAACGCGTAGCCGGCGCTGGCGCCGAGGGCGGTGGGCAGGCCGATCACCAGGAGGGACCAGGCCGAGCGGTAGTAGATCACCACGCCCCCGAGGATCAGCACGAGCGCGATCACGGTCGCCCACACCGCCTCGCTGACGAGCGAGCGCTGCTCGGCGATCGCGTTCGGGATGTCGCCCGCGTACCCGACCTGCATCTCCGGGTGGAACGACGCGGGGCCGAGGCGCCCGACGAGCGCGGTCACGTCGTCGAGGAGCTGCGCCGCGCTGCGATCGCCGAGCCCAGCGCTCCGCGAGACGATGCGGAGCGCGACCATGCGCCCGTCCGGCGTGGCGAAGTAGCCGCTCGGGAACTCGTCGATCTTCTTCAGCCGCCGCTCTAGCTCCTCCCACGTCTGGTCGAGCGACAGGCCCTTCTTCTCCGGCGCGGCCGCCGGCGCGTCGCCGCCGCCCTCGCCGGCGCGCTCGCCGCCGTCGTCGTCGAGATCCTCGATGAGGCCGCCCCGCAGGGCGAGCTCGAGCTCGATCGCCTCGTCCGCCGTCTCGAGCTCGCGCACGCTCGCGTAGAGCCACTTGTTCTCGTCGAAGAACCGGCGCACCTCCTTCGTGCCGGTCTCCATGTACCGGATGAGCGACGCCGGCCCGCACGCCTTCCGGCACGCCTCGTCGGCGCACGCCTTCAGGCAGGCCTCCTGCCGCCGGAGCGGCTCGCCGAGCTGCTCCGCGAGCGCGTCGATGAACCGCTCGTTCGCGCCGCGATCCGGCGACTCGGCGATCACGATGAGCTGCGCGCCGCCGTCCACGCGCTTCACCTGGCGCTCGTACGCCATGAACGCGGGGCTGTCGCTCGGCAAGAGCTCCCTGAGCTCCGTGCGGAGCTCGAGCCGCGACGCGTAGCCCCACAGCCCGGCCATGGTGGCGATCGCGACGGCGATCACGTGCCAGGGACGGCGCCCGCTGAAGTCGACGAGCGCCCCGATCATCCTGAGGATCATGCGAAGAACACCTTAGAAACCGGCGCCACACGCGGCCCGGCGCGGGGCAGGTCTTACCATGCGCGCGGCGCGCGGGACGACGCCCGCGCCGCGCTCAGGTGCAGAACGAAGGCTGGATTCCCTTCGGCCGCGGCGCCGCGGCCGGGCGCAGGTGGCCGAAGGCGAAGAGGCCGCCCGTGAAGCCGACCCACGTGCGGAAGTGGCGGAAAGTCTCCAGCCACTGGAGCGCCTTCGGCCCCTCGACGAGCGGGCGGATCCCCGACTGCGCGGCGTGCTCGCGCGCGTTCACGAACGCGCTCGCGAGCATGCGCTGGACCACGATCGGCGACGAGCGCTCCCGCGCCCGCTGCGCGGCCCCGCTCCCGAGCCGCGCGGCGGCGGCCGGGTCGCGCACGAGCCCGATCACCGCGTCGGCGAAGGCGGCGTTCGCCCGCTCCTCCGCGGCCACGCCGCGGCCCGGATCGAGCAGCAGGCCGTTGTGGCCGCTCTGGATCTGCGAGCTCACGCCCATGCCGTCGGCGAAGGCGACCGTCGGGCTGCCGCACCAGAGCGCCTCGCTGAGCACGTTGCCGAACGTCTCGCTCAGCGACGCGTGCAAAAAGACGTTCGCATGCCGGTAGTAGTCGCCCATGCGGTTGTACGGCACCTCGCCCGTCAGGATCACCCGCCGCTCGACGCCGAGCTCGCGCGCGAGCGCCGCGTACGCCGCGCTGTCCGGCCCGTCGCCCACGAGCGTGAGCGTCGCGTTCGGCTCGCGCGGGGCGATGTGCTCGGCGAAGATGCGGATCAGGCGGTGCTGCGACTTCTCGCGGGTGTGGCGCCCGGCGCACACGAGGCGCGGGCCGCGCGGGTCGAGCCCGCGCTTCTCGAGCAGCGGCGCGTACGGGTCGGGGCCGAGCGGGCGCTCGAAGATGTCCTCGGGGACCATCCGCGGGATGACGTGGATGGGCACCGTCACCCCCCGTTCGCGCCAGTAGTCGCGCAGGCCCTCGCTCAGCACGACGAGCCCGTCCCCCTGGTTGTAGAGGTCGACGAAGAGGCGCTCCATCGGGGCGCGCAGCGTCTTGTGCAGCACTGTGTGGACCGCGCCGATCCGGGACACGCGCTCCGGCAGCAGCACGTCGTACGCGGCCGCGAGGTGCGTCGTGTTCACGCAGAGCAGCGGGATCCCGCGCATCTTGCGCAGCCAGATGCCGAACTCGACGAGCAGCGTCGTGGTCTGGGCGAAGCAGATGTCGAAGTCCCACCGCATCGGGTCGAAGACGGAGGACTCCATCGGGATCGGCAGGTGCACCCCCGGGTAGGTGCGGAGCGGCAGGCTCGGCAGCGCGATGGTGCCCGGGGGCATCTCGTCGGCGGTGGCGTCCGGATCCCGCGGTCCGATCAGTGTTGCCTGGTGACCACAGGTGTTGAGCGCGCGATACAGGGCCCGCGTCTGGAAGACCGCACCGTTCGCGTAAGGAATGCGCGTGAAGTCGCTGAGGATGGCGACCTTGAGCGGCCGCCCGTTGGCTCCGGAGAGGGCAGCGAAGGGATTTTCAGGGATCGCCGCCGGCGCCTTGACCGACGAGCTCCCCCCGCGAGCGGATCCCGTCGAAGGGACGGGGCGCGCCGGCGCGCTCGCCGCGTGCTGCGCGCGCTCGCCCCGGTGCTCGCCGATCGGCTGAATGACATCGATACTCATCTTCGTTGCTCCTGGAGGACCGACGCGAACCGTAGTCGATGAGGGCTCCGGCGGCGTGCTGGCGTGACGTCGATGTCCTGCCCTGCGGCATTCGTGTCACCCCGCGAGCGCAGCCCGCTGCTCGCCGCCGTGGCGATCCCTCACCGGCCGATCGGCCTTAATAACAAGAATTAGCAAACGGTGTGCCGCGCTCGTCCCCGGGCTCAGCGGCCCGAGGTGCGAATGTCGCGTCGCACTTAGACGCTCGCGCGCGCCTCGTCCAGCAGAGCGCGCACGGCCGACGGCGCGCTCGGCAGCGCGCGCTCCAGATCGACGCGCGCGAAGTCGGCGGCGCGGACGCGATCGAAGAAGCGCGCGACGACGCGCGGCGAGAGCGACGCGAAGGAGCTCGCGACGGCGACGCTGGCGCGCTCGGCCAGGATCGCGTTGAGCGCCTGCTCGTGATCATGCTCGGCGTGGAGCGCCAGTACCGGCTTCCCGGCGAGGACGCACTCGGCGAGCACGTTGCTGCCGGCCGAGGTCACCACGGCCGACGCGGACGCGAGGTGGGCGAGGAAGTCCCGGCTGTCGAACGGCTTCGCCAGCACGCCGGGCACGCGGAGGTCCGGGTCGCCGAAGGCGATCACGCCCCGACCCCCGGCGGCGACGAGCTCGGTCGCCGCGCGCGCGTTCCGATCGCGGAAGTAGCAGACGACGGCGCCGGGCGCGACGCCGTGCCCTGCGCCCGCGGGCGGCCGCCGCAGCGCCGGGCGCGCGACGATCGTCCCCGGCACGATCGGCTCGGTGGGCAGGAAGTGGACGGCGACCGCGTAGCGCGCCCGGCGGGAGGCCCAGGTCGTGCGCTGACACGCGAGCACGCGCAGGCGCGGCAGCCCCTCGGGCAGGCGGCAGCGCGCGAAGACGAGGTCGTGGCCGAGCGCGACGGCGGGGATGCCGAGCGCGCGCGCGGCGAGCAGCGAGGGCACGTCGCCGTCGCTCACGATGGCGTCGGGCCGGAAGCCCGCCTGCTCGACGAGCTCCTTCGCGACGCGGCGCGGGAGCTCGATCACGCCGCGGACGCCGGGGTAGATGGGCCGCACCGCGCGGTGCTCCGGCAGGCCGCCGAGCAGATCCGCCGCCTGACCGCCGCCGTAGATCCTGAGCTCGTGGCCGGCCTCACGGAGCGCACCCGCGACGGCGAGCGCGCGGCTCGCGTGCCCGCGCCCTCGCCCGTGGACGTAGTAGCCGATCCTCGCCACGCGCGAGCGCATAGCAGATCGCCGCGCGCACGGGCCCACCGCCGCGAGGCGACGTGCGCTTTGACTCCCCGCCAGCGCAGCGCTCCAATGGTCTTTGGGCCCCGCGGCCGCGCCGGACATGACCGCCTCGAGCAGCTATCAGCCGACCGGAACCCACGGGTATCGCGGCGCCAACGCCGGGGAAGAGCGCCGCGCCATGGCCCGCGGGCTCCCCACCGCGCTTGTAACATGGCCCACATTCGCTGCGCTCGACGTCTTCGTGGTGCTGGCGGTGTTCCCGAGCGCCTCGGTCACCCGGCTGCTGCTCTACCGGCTGCTCGGCGAGGTGATCCTGTTCTGGCTGTTCCTCCTCGCCCGGCGCGAGAAGACCTCGGCCGAGCTGCTCGACGCGGCGCACGTGTTCGCGGTCTGGAGCACGGGGGGCCTGATCTCGGTGATGGCCCTGGAGTTCGGGGATCTCACCTGGAACTACATGCACGGGCTGTCGATCGTCATGCTCGTGGACGCGACGATCCTGCCCACGCACTTCTCGCGCTCGCTCCGGATGACGCTCCCGGTGGCGCTCAGCTTCCCGATCATCATGGGCGCGGGAGCGTCGCTCGATCCGGGGCTCGCGGAGCAGTGGTCGTCGCCGCGGTCGCTCGTGATCTTCGCCTGCAACTACATCTTCGTGCTCGCCACCGCGATCCTCGTGTCGGCGGCGAGCCACGGCCTCTGGTCGGCGCGCCAGCAGGTCTACGAGGCCCGCAAGCTCGGCCGCTACCGGCTCGTGGCGCCGGTCGGCCGCGGCGGGCAGAACGAGGTGTGGCTCGCCTGGGACGAGTCGCTCCGCCGCGACGTCGCGCTGAAGCTGCTCCGCAGCGAGAGCAAGTCGGAGGCGGACGTGCGCAGCTTCGAGCGCGAGGCGCGCGCGACGAGCCGGCTCACGTCGCCGCACACGATCCGGATCTTCGACTTCGGGGCGAGCAGCGACGGCATCTTCTACATCGCGATGGAGCACCTGGCCGGCGCCGACCTCGCGACGCTGGTGCGCGATCACGGCCCGATGCCCCCCGCGCGCGTCGTGCACTTCGCGCGGCAGGTCTGCCTCTCGCTGGCGGAGGCGCACGACGCGGGCGTGATCCACCGCGACATCAAGCCCCACAACCTCTACATCACGCGCGTCGGCGACGAGCACGACGTGCTCAAGGTGCTCGACTTCGGCATCGCGAAGCAGGCGACCATGGAGGGCGACGCGACCATGACGGACGTCGGCGTGATCAAGGGAACGCCGACGTACATGTCCCCGGAGGTGATCTCCGCCGGCACGGTCGACGCGCGCAGCGACATCTACTCGGTGGGGGTCACGCTCTATTACCTGCTCACGGGCGTGGCGCCGTTCGAGGGCCGGAGCTTCGGTAAGCTCGTCTACTCCCACCTGACGCTGCCGCCGATCCCGCCGTCGCTCCGCGCGCCCGGGCCGCTCTCGTCGGAGCTGGAGGAGGTGGTGATGCGGTGCCTGGCCAAGCGGCCCACCGAGCGTTTCCAGGGCGCGCGCGAGCTGCTCACGGCGCTCGACGCGTGCGTCGAGCAGCCGCCGTGGACGCCGGACGACGCGAGGAGCTTCTGGACCGCGCGCGCCGCGCAGCCGCGCAACGAGCCCCCGCCCCCGGATCCCGGGCCGACCGTGCGCCTCCGGCCGGACAAGGCCGTCCCGGTCGCCTGAACCGGCGCCTCGGGATCAGGCGCGCGCGTGGTTCAGATCGCCCTGGGGGCGGTCCGGGAAGCGCCACGAGGCGTGCGGCGGCGCCCATCGCGGGGGCAGCCCGTCCACCTGCTGCGGGGGGAGCCCGTCCACGTGCCGGAGGATGGGCGCCTTCTCGACCATGGGCACCGGATGCTCGCCGCGCGCGGCCAGGATCGAGTTGTAGAGCGCGAGCGCGCTCTCGTCCCACCCCGTGCACCCGGCGAGCGCCGAGACCTGCTCGGGATCGTAGGCCGCGTAGGCGGCGCGCCGCATGGCCTCGGCCAGCTCGGGCAGGTCGCCGGGCGTCACGAGCTCGCCGAGCTCCGGGCTGGTCAACACGTCCGGGATGCCGCCGACGCGGGTCGCCACCACCCGGCGGCCGGAGGCGAGCGCCTCGAGCACCACGTTGGGCGTGCCCTCGTGGTGGCTCGGCAGGACCAGCGCGTCGCAGGCGGCGACCCAGCGCGCCACCTCGGCGTGCGGCAGCTGCCCGGTCACGAGGACGCGGCCGCCGAGCCGCTCCGCCGCCGCGTGGCACGCCTGCGCGTCCGCGCCGTGGCCGACCAGGACGAGATCGAGATCCGGGTGCGCCGGGGCGATCCGCTCGAACGCGGCGATCGCGTCGAGCGCGCCCTTGTCGCGGAGCAGGTGCCCGACGTAGAGCAGCGTCCGCCGATCCGCCGGGCGGCCCAGCGCGGCTCGGGCCTCGCCGCGGTCGCGCGGCCGGAACACGCTGCGGTCGACGCCGTTCATGACGACATCGATGCGATCGCGCGGGACGCCGAGCGCGTGGACCCCGTCCGCGAGCTGCTTGCTGACGGCGACGATGCGGGTCGCGCGCTTGAGACCCCACTGCAGGGCGGACCTCACCGCCGGCTGCCGGGAGAGCACGTCGATGTCCGAGCCGTGCACCTTGATGACCGAGGGGACGCCCAGGAGCTCCGCGAGGCACACCGCGGCGAACCCGTCCGGGTACGCGAACGATCCGACGACGACATCCGGCGCCGGGTGGTGGCGCGCGAGCTCGAAGAGCATCGAGGCGGCGTAGAGCGGGCCGTTAAGGAAAGGAGCCACCTTGGGCAGGTACAGGAACCTCGGATGGCGCACCGGCAAACCGTCGATCACCTCCTCGCGCGGGGCCTCGTTCGAGACGTTCCACCGGGAGAACCGGGACGCGCCCGGGAACCAGGGAATCGTCGCAAACACATCGATGTCACAATAACGTGACAGCGCTGCGAACTGTCGCCGGTTGAACGGCGCCTGTCCTGGGTTCAACGCATTCGGGAAGATCTTGGTGATAAGCAGGATGCGCATTACCTCTGCTCCTTCGGAGTTCGCCCGCTCAGGTTGACGGGTCTGTCCGAGGTGGTGCGCGGGCTCGCCGCGCGGTCGGCGTCGAGCCGAGCAGAGAACATGCCACCATCGGAGAAGCTGGAAACGGACCGGAAATGGGAACGGCAGAGTCAAGTTCGCCTCAGGGGAGGTGCACCGGCGCCTCAGGCGAGGCAATCTGGCACACGACGAGCGGACTCTTCAATCAAGAGGCACCGAAAGCAAGCACAACTGTGCAACAATGTGGCACCTTTACAGCCACACGCCAGCAGGGCGCCTGGGGTGTGATCACGTGCGGCAGTACCTACAGCGAGAGCTTCGCCACGAACGCATCGCCCTGGCCTGCACCGGAGAGCAGCCCTTGACCGAAATTAATTCCGCCGTAGAAGCGGCCGACGAGCAGGACGCTCGCGTCCGCGTCCGCGGTCACGTCGAGGCCGATCTGCGTCTGGGAGTCTCCGAACAGCGCGCTGGCCAGGTGAGCGCCGGAAGGTCCGAGCTTGACCACGTAGACATCGGTCTTGCCCCGGCTCGTCCGCGCGCCGCCGCCGAAGTCCGCTGACCCGAACAGCGGGCCGGCGAGCAGGAGGTTGCCGCCCGGGTCGACCGCGACGCTCGCGCGCGCGCCCGTCTCGAAGTCGGTGAGCAGCTGGTCCTCCGCGTCGCCGAAGCCCCGGCTGAAGACGTGTGCACCCGCGTCGGAAAACTTCGCCACGAACAGATCCCGCGCGCCGGCGCTCGTGAGCGGCGCGGGCGGCTCGGCGCCGAAGTCGATGGTCGACGTGAACGTGCCCGTGAGGACGACGTCGCCCGTGGCGCGGTGGACCGCGACGTCGTGCGCCTCGTCGGCGCCCGCCCCGCCGAAGCGGGCGCTCCGGCCGTGGCCGCCGTCCGGGCCGAGCGTCGCGAGGAAGACGTCGGTGAGCCCCGCGCTCTCGAGCGGCCCTCCGCCGAGGTCGATCGTGCCGGAGAAATGGCCCGCGACGAGGATGTTGCCCTGCGCGTCCGCGGCGACCGCGTTGGCGTGGTCGTCGCCCGTGCCGCCGGCGCGCTGGGCGAAGAGCGTCTCGCCGTCCGGATCGAGCTTCAGCACGAAGGCGTCGCGCATCCCCGCGCTCGGGAGCGCGCCGGTGCCGAAGTCGACCGAGCCCTCGTAGCCGCCGGCGACGAGGACGTTGCCCTCGGGGTCCACGGCGATCCGGTCGCACCGGTCGGCGCCGGATCCGCCGAAGATCCGGCTCCAGAGGTGGTTGCCGTCCGGGTCGAGCTTCGCGACGAAGACGTCGTCGCGGCCGCGCGACGCGAGCTCCCCGCCGCCGAGATCGATGCGGCTGAAGGCGCGGCCCGCCACGACGATGTCGCCGCTCGGGGCGACCTCGATCGCCATCGCGAACTGGTTGCCGTCGCCGGGGAACCGCTTGCTCCAGCGGTGCGTGCCGAACCGGTCGAACTTCGCCACGTAGGCGTCGCTGCCCGAGCCCGTCGCCTCGAGCGGGCCTCCGCCGAAATCGGCGGTGCCCTCGAGCTGGCCGGCGACGATCACGTTCAGGTCCGCGTCGACCGCCACGGCGCGGGCGTACTGGCCGCTCGAGTCGCCGAAGCCGCGGCTCCACACGTCCTCGCAGGCCGGGGTGCGCCCGTTGCAATCCTCGTCCTCGGGGGTGTCGCAGGCGTCGAACCCGGGCAGGACCTCCCCCGCGCAGGGGCCCCACGACGTGCCCTCGCCGTTGCAGGTGCGCGTGCCGGCCGCGCACGGGCCGACGCCGCTCGTGCCCTCGGGGCCCGTGTAACACGCCTCCTGCGCGCCGGGCTCGCAGACGCACCCGGGGCAGGCGCACGCGTCGCCGGTGCACGGCGCCGGCGTGAGCCCGGCGATCCACGCGCTGACACACGCCATCTCGTCGGGCAAGAGCGGGGCCGCGCCGAGCGGCATGCGCGCGCCGCAGCCCGGCGCCTCGGTGAGCTTCACGTAGAGCACGCTCTCCTCGGGCCGCGCGGGGTCGGCGAGCACCCCCTCGCAGGTCTGGGCCGGGCGGCCGGCGACGCGGGCTTCCACGCCGAGCGTGACCAGGTCGAGGCCGGCCGCGGGCTCGCCCGCGCCGTGGCAGCTCGCGCTGCCGCACCGCTCGGCGAACGCCGCGGGCACGTCGCCGCACGCGACGCCGTCCGGGCCGCCGTCGCGCTCCTCGAAGCGCCACGGGTCGTCGATGGTGCCCGGGCAGCCGGCGAGCAGCGGCAAGGTCGACGCGGCGAGCGCGGCCGCGGCCGGGACCCCGCAGCGAAGGCTCCACGCGGCGACCGCCGCACGACGACCGCGCCCCTCAATACGCATAAGCCACCCCCACGTG
The DNA here is from genome assembly GCF_002950945.1 of Sorangium cellulosum. Taxonomy (GTDB): domain Bacteria; phylum Myxococcota_A; class Polyangia; order Polyangiales; family Polyangiaceae; genus Sorangium; species Sorangium cellulosum_E. The sequence goes on along the minus strand of NZ_CP012673.1, from coordinate 1,863,966 downwards.
AAGGCTGAAGAGCTGATCGAGCGCGCCGCCGGCGACGTACATGTCCCCGGGCTCGGAGTCGAAGTCATAGAAGAACCGTGTGTAGGATGCGCCGGCGCGCGCCTCGAGGCGCGGCGCGAACGGGACCGCGACCGCGGCGCGGAGGTCGACGCCGGCGGCGCTCGGCTCGCGGAAATACGACGCGAGCTTGCCGGTCGAGAGCGGCACCTGGAGGCCCGCGCCCGCCTCGACGGCGACGGGACCGGCCGGCAAACGCCCGTCCAGGCCGAGACGCAAGGCGGTGTAGGACACCGATACCACGTCGCGCGACGGGTCGTCTCCGGCCTCGACATCGTAGCCAGTCCAGCTGAGCCCGGCGCTCGCGAAGGCGACGGGCCCCGCGTCGCCCAGGGGGCGATAACGGCCCCGGAGGTCGGCGCGCAGGCGGCTCCAGGAGGTCGACACGCTCGCGCCGCCGTCACCTTCCGAGTCGAGGCCGATCGCGCGAGCGTACGAGAGGGCGACGCCGAGGTCGCTGAGCACCGGGAGCCGGCTGCGCGCGAGCGGGAACAGCTCGCCCCGGATCGCCGGCATCGGCACCCCGAGCACGCTGTAGCTCCGGAGGTTGTCGGAGAGCAGATCGCTGTACGTGAGCGAGCGGCCCGCGATCTCGAGATCGACCCCCACGATGAAGAGCGCGGTGGCCACCGAGGGGGGCTCGCCCTCCGTGGGTCGGTCTGCGCCGGGCGCCGCGGCGCTCTCGGCACGAGCGGCGGGCGGCGCGGCGAGCGCGGTGAAGGCGGCGAGCGCGGCAGTGAGCAGCGCCGCCGCCGGGGAGCGGCGCGCGCGGCGCCGAGCAGCGCGCGGCGACACCGCAGGATGGACACGACGACAGGCGAGCGTTCGCCTTTGCATTGGGCGCGAGCATAGACGCTCTTTGCCCCCCGGGTCGAGCGCCGCACGGGGATCATGAAGCGTGGAGTCCGCGGTAAGGCGGACGCGCACGGGATGATCACATCGGCCCCGAGCTCCCACTTGATTCGCGGGCTCGTCGCGGCGCGCCTATCCAGGAGCAGAGGATTGCAATAGGCTCGTTGGAAGATGGCGAAGAGGCGCGCTGAGCTCGCTTCACGCGGCGAGGGCGGCGCCCGCGCCGCGCGAGAGGCGCCGCCCGCGCCGCCCGCCCCTCCGCCCACCGCTCGCACTCGACAACGAGGCATCATGGCTGAACCAAGAGCTCTCCGCTGGCCCGTCGGCTTGCTCCTCCTCGCCGCCTGTACCGGTCAATTCAGCGACATGCCCGGGCAGGCGGGCGACGGCGAGGGGACGAGCCCGCTGTGCACCACCATCCAGCCCGGCGAGTCCCCGCTCCGCCGGATGACGCGCGTGGAGTACGACAGCACCCTCTTCGACCTGCTCGGCGACGACAGCCACCCTGCGAGGAGCTTCGTCCCAGAGGAGGAGTCGCTCGGCTTCAACAACCAGGCGGCGGCGCTCGTGGTGAGCCCGCTGCTCGCCGAGCAGTACATGCAGGCGGCCGAGTCCGTCGCGGAGCGCGCGGTGGACAAGGTGCTCGGGGAGCAGGCGCCGTCGTGCCGCGGCGCCGCGGCGGGCGCGGCCTGCCGGGACGAGGTCGCGGCGTTCGTCGCGGCGTTCGGCAAGCGGGCGTTCCGCCGGCCGCTCGCCGCGGACGAGACGGCGGAGCTCGTGGGGCTGTTCCAGTCCGGGCTCGCCCTCGGGGAGGCGCCCGACGACGCGAGGACCGGCCTGTCGCTCGTCCTCCAGGCGATGCTCCAGTCGCCGCACTTCCTCTACCGCGTCGAGTTCGGGATGCCCGATCCGGTGGACGAGGGCGTCGTGCCGCTCACCTCGTACGAGATCGCCTCGCGGCTCTCGTACCTCCTCTGGGGCACGATGCCCGACGACGAGCTCTTCGAGGCCGCCGAGCAGGGCGCGCTCGGCACGGCCGAGCAGGTCGCGGCACAGGCGCGGCGGCTGCTCGAGCACCCGCGGGCGCGCGAGGCCGTGAAGAACTTCCACCGGCAGTGGCTCGGGCTCGCCAAGATCGACGACATCGCGTCGGGCGGGAAGGACAAGGAGCTCTACCCCGAGTACTCGGAGGCGCTCCTGCCGCTGTTCAAGGCGGAGACCGAGGCGTTCCTCGATCACGCGATCTTCGAGGAAGACGCGAGCGTCAGCACGTTGTTCACGGCGTCGTACTCGATGATGAACCGGGAGCTCGCCGAGTTCTACGGCGTCGAGGGCGGGCCGGAGGGCGACACGTTCGAGCGGGTCTCGCTCGATCCGTCGCAGCGCGCGGGCTTCGTGACGCACGCCGGGCTGCTCTCGCTCTACGCGAAGGAGGACCGGTCGTCGCCGGTCCACCGCGGCCGGTTCGTGCGCCAGAGCCTGCTCTGCCAGATCCCGCCGCCGCCGCCCGACGTGGTGCCCGAGCCGCCCATGCGGGACGCGACGAAGACGACGCGCGAGCAGTTCGCGCAGCACGTGTCCGATCCGGGCTGCAAGAGCTGCCACACGCTGCTCGATCCGATCGGGTTCGGCTTCGAGCACTACGACGCGCTCGGCCGCTGGCGGGACGCCGAGAACGGCATCCCGGTGGACGCGAGCGGCGAGCTCACGCAGACCGACGTCGACGGCCCGTTCGACGGCGCGGTCGAGCTCGCGCACCGGCTCGCGGGCAGCGAGCAGGTGCGCGCGTGTGTGGTGAAGCAGTGGTTCCGGTTCGGCCACGGCCGCGCCGAGCAGAACGAGGACAGCTGCAGCCTCGCGCAGGCGACCGAGGCGTTCGAGGCGTCCCAGTACAACATCAAGGCGCTGCTCGTGGCGCTGACCCAGACCGACGCGTTCCGCTACCGGCGCGAGATCGACGCAGAGGGCGCCGCCGACGGCGCCGCAGAAGGAGAGCCGTGATGAAGCCGTTCCGACTCAGCCGCCGCGCGGTGCTCCGCGGGCTCGGCGGCGCAGCGCTCGCGCTGCCGTTCCTCGAGGCGATGGGCTGCTCGAGGCAGTCCGCCCCCGCGTCGGAGGAGATGGGGCGGGCCGCGTTCGGGGCCGAGTTCCCGAAGCGGCTCGTCATCCTCTACACGCCGAACGGCACCGTCCCGCCGGATTTCTGGCCGTCGTCCTCGCAGTTCCAGAACGGCGAGGAGCTCTCGCCGATCCTGGCGCCGCTCAAGGACCACAACGAGGATCTCCTGGTCCTCGGCAACGTGAGCGCGCTGTCGGCGATGAAGGGGCCGGGCGACGCGCACCAGAAGGGGACGGGCCAGTGCCTGACCGCGCGCGCGATGCAGGAGGGCGACTTCCCCGGCGACGCCGGGCTGTCGTGCGGCTGGGCCGACGGCATCTCGGTCGATCAGGAGATCGCGAGCCACATCGGCACGAAGAACAAGTTCCCGTCGATCGAGCTCGGCGTGCTCGTCTACGGGGCGAACGTGGGCGCGCGCATCGCGTACCGCGGCCCGGCGCAGCCGCTGCCCCCGGAGAACAGCCCGTACGCGGCGTTCGACCGCATCTTTTCGGATATGTCCGTCTCGCCGGCGGACGCGACGCGGAAGACGGCGCAGCGCCGGGCGGTGCTCGACAAGGTGGCCTCGGACTACGACCGGCTGCGGAGGCGGCTCGGCGCGGCGGATCGGGAGAAGCTCGACGGGCACCTCGCGTCGGTGGAGGAGATCGCCTCGCGCCTCGACCGCGGCGTGACGTCGACCTCCCCGTCGTGCGCCGAGCCGGAGCTCACGCCGGACATCGACGCGGACCGGGTCGCCAACATGCCCGAGATCACGAGGCTCCACCTCGACCTCATCGCGATGGCCCTCACCTGCGATCTGACGCGCGTCGCGACCCTCCAGTTCACGAACTCGGCGACGACGAAGGTGCTGAGCTTCATCGATCCGGACATCACCGAGGGGCACCACCCGATGGCGCACAACGGGTACGCCGATCCGGTGAACCGCGCGCGGCTCACGAAGATAAGCGCCTTCTACGCAAAGCAGGTCGCGTACCTGATCGCGAAGCTCAAGTCGATCCCGGAGGGGAACGGTTCGGTCTTCGACAACACGGTGATCTTCTGGACGAACGAGCACGCGGACGGCAATCACCTGCGCCAGAACATCCCTTATGTGCTCGCCGGCAGTGCGGGCGGCCACTTCAAGACGGGGCGCTACGTGACCCAGGCCCGGCAGGTCGGGCACAACAACCTGCTCCTGTCGCTCATGCACGCGATGGGCGTCGACGCCGAGTCGTTCGGCGACCCGAACTACTGCACAGGACCGCTGACCGGACTGACCAGCTGAGGGGCGGGCCGAGCGCTCGGCGGCGCCGGCGCCGTCGCCGCGCCCGAAGGCGCCTGGGCCGGCCGGCGCGGCGTCGCCGGCGGCTCGTGGCGCACCGCCGCCGGCGAGGCGACCGGAGCGGCGGGCGGCGGCGGGGCCTCGGTCGACGGCGGCGGCTCCGGCGCGACGCAGGGCTCGGCCGCGCCGGCCGCGGCGCTCCGCGTCGCAGAAAGTGGCGCGGCGTCGTGCTGGGCGGGCGCGGCGTCGTCCTGGGCGGGCGCGGCGGCGACCTGCGGGACGCCCGGCGGCCCCGCGAACCCGCGGCGCAGGGCCAGCGCGCCCCAGATCGCGAGCGCGACCGCGGTCGTCGCGGCGGCGCCGAACGCCACCCGGGCGCCCCGGCGGGACCCGGGCGGCGCGAACGTCCGCGAGAGCACCCGCGTGGTCGGCCGGAGGCTCTCCACCGGGCCCGCGGCGCTCGACCCGGGGTCGTGTGCGGGCGCCGCCGCAGGCAAGGTGGGCCGCGACGACGTCACGGACGGCGTGGCCAGGATCCGCGCGGCGCGCTCCGCGCGCTCCTGGCCGCCCGGCGGCGCGAAGGGCGCAAGCGCGAGCGCCAGGTCGGCCACGGTGGGCGGCCGCTGCGCCGGATCCTTCTGGAGGCAGCGGAGGATCACGGCCTCTAGCCCGGGCGGGATCTCGCGCCTCAGGGCGCTGGGCGGCGGCGGATCGGTGCTCGCGACCTGCAGCACGAGCTCGGGGAGCAGGTTGCCCTCGAACGGCGGCCGCCCGGTCAGCAGGCGATAGAGGATCGCGCCGAGCGCCCAGACGTCGGAGCGGGCGTCGACCGAGCGCGCCGAGCGCATCTGCTCCGGCGGCATGTAGATGGGCGAGCCGAGCAGCTCCCGCGTCTGCGTCAGCGACACGCCGGAGCTCTCGCTGCCCGGCAGCTCCTTCGAGATGCCGAAGTCGAGCACCTTGATGAGCTGCGACCCGCCGGGCCCGGTCGCGAGGAAGAGGTTCGCCGGCTTGAGATCGCGGTGCACGATGCCCGCGACGTGCGCCTCGGCCATGCCCACGCACGCCTGCAGGATGTAGTCGGCCGCCTCGGCGACGCCGAGCTGGTGCCGGACGCGGAGCATCTGGGCGAGATCCTCGCCCTCGAGGAACTCCATCACGATGTACGGGACGCCCGAGTCGAGCTGACCGAAGTCGAGCACCCGCACGACGTGCTCGTTCTTCAGGCGAACCACCGCGCGCGCCTCGCGGAAGAAGCGCTGCACGAGCCCCGGGTTCTGCTCGCCATCGCCGAGGAGGAGCTTGATCGCGACGCGTTGAGGCAAAAAGAGGTGGTCGGCCGCGACGACCATGCCCATGGCGCCCTTGCCCAGCATGCCGTCCACCCGGTATTTGCCGGCGATCACGTCGCCATCGACGACAGGTGCGATCATGAAAGCTCCGCGCTGCGCACTCCGGGAGGGGGCAGACGCCACCCGAGTCAGGCTGTCGGCGCATGGTATCACACAGGCACGCCCTTCGGTCCAGGATCGGCTCCGCGCGCTCACCCTGGCGGGCACAGCAAAGCCGCGAGAAAAAACTCCGTCACACTCCGAGATCCATCGGCGACCTCGACCGTCGACGGCTCCACACGACGACGACGAAGCGGCGCTCCTCGGCGGCATGTCAGCCGCGCGCGAGGCCTTCGTCCGTCCGGAGCCCTGGGAGGAAGCCTCATGTCCATTCGCACCTGGTTTCGCACGTCCCGCGTCCGCCACGGCCTCGCCGCGGGCGCCGTCGTCCTCGCCGCCGGTGGCCTCGTCCTCGCCCGCTCCGCGGCCGGAGAACAGACCCCCGCGGGCGCGATCGCCGCGGTCAGCCCGGGCGGCGCGAACAGCGCCTCGTTCTCGGGCCCGGGGGTCCATGGCACCTTCGCCCTCAGCCACAGCAAGGTCCTCCGCGGGGGTGAGCAGCAGGTGTTCGCCTCGCTCGTGCTCAAGGCCGACCCCATGGCGGAGCAGGCCAGGGAGCGCGCGCCGCTCTCGATCGCCATCGTGCTGGACACGTCGGGCTCGATGGCCGGCGAGAAGCTCGATCAGGCGAAGCGGTCGGCGATCCAGCTCGTGCGGGATCTCCGGGACGACGACGAGATCGCCTTCGTCCGTTACTCGAGCGACAGCGAGGTCCTCCAGCCGCTCGCCCGCGCGGGCCGCGTCCGGGCCGACCTGATCACCCGGGTACAGGCCCTCTCGCCGGGAGGCGGCACCAACATCGCGCCCGCGCTCTCGCAGGGGGTGCTCGCCCTCGCGGACGCCGGCAAGGGCCGCGTCCGGCGCGTGATCCTGGCGAGCGACGGGCTCGACGGCACACGCGCCGCGAGCGAGGAGGTCGCCCGGGACAGCGCGGGGCGCGGGATCACCACCTCATCCATGGGGATCGGCCTCGATTTCGACGAGGGCTACATGGGCGCGGTCGCCCAGGCGGGCCGCGGCAACTTCGCCTTCGTCAAGGATGCGTCCACGCTCGCCACGTTCCTCCGGCGCGAGCTCGAGGAGACCGCCTCCACCACCATCGAGAGCGCCACGGCGCGGATCAAGCTCCCGGCCGGCGTCCGCTTCGTCCGCGCCACCGGGGCCGACGCGAGGCCCCTCGCCTCCGGCGCCGAGGTCGAGCTGGCGCTCGGCTCGCTCTTCGCCGGCGACGAGCGCCGCGTGATCGTCGAGCTCGCGGCCTCGCTCGACAGCGACGCCGCGCGGGCCGTCGAGGGCCAGGTGAGCTGGAGCCGCGTCGGCGGCGACACCGCGCAGGCCCGCATCGCCGGCCTGGCGCTGACCGGCTCGACGTCCGTCGCGGAGGTCGAGGCGGGCCGGGACCTCGCCGTCCTCGCCGACGCCATGAGCGTCATCGCTTCTCGCCGCCAGATCGAGGCCGCGGAGGCGTACCAGCAGGGCGACGTCGGGCGGGCCCAGGCGCTCATCGATCAGAACATGGTCGAGCTCAAGACGGTCGCCGCGAAGGCGCCCAAGCCTGCGGCCTCGGCGCTCCAGAAGCAGGTGCTCGCCTACGAGTCCACGAAGCAGGAGTTCATGTCCGCCGCGCCCTCGAGCACCGCCGGGAAGGCGGCGGCCAAGAGCGCGGTCGCGAGCGACATCTCCAACCTGGCGCGGCGCAAATGATGCTGCGCAGGACGGCCTTCTTCGCCGCCGCGGCCCTCGCCGCCGGCGGCGCGCCGCTCACGTTCCGGCTCGGGGCCGTGCCCGGCTCGCTCCTGCTCGTCGCCGCCGCGGTCGCGCTCGCGGCGGCGGCGAGCGGCGCGGTGGCCTCGCTCGCCGTCGCGGGGGGCGCGCTCGGCGCGCTCGCGTTCGGGGTGCTCGCAGGGGTCTCGCCCGCGGCGGCCGGCGCCGCGCTCGCCGGCCTCTGCTTCGCCGAGCGGTCGGCCCGGGTCCGCAGCGGGAAAGCGCGCCTCGCCCACGCCGGGCTGGCGCTCGCCGGCGGCGCCCTCGCCGTGTCGGTCACCGCCGCGTTCGCCGCGTCGTCGCTCGTGATCCGCGGCGTCGCCGTCGTGGTGGCCGCCGTGCTGATGGCGCTGCCGCTGCTCATCGAGGCCGACGACCCCCTGGCCCACGCGCTCGACGGCGCCGCCGAGGAGATCACCGGCCCCGCGCGCGCCTCGCTCCGCGACGGCGCGGCGCTGCGCCGGACCGTGGTCGAGGAGGAGATGCCCGACCGCAAGGCGACGCGCCACGCCCGGGAGACGTGGGCGTCGCTGATGCGCCTCGCCCGCGCGCGGGTGCGGCTCGAGCGGGCCGCCGGGGCGCGCCGCGCGGCGCCGGAGGGCCCGGGCGAGGTGGGCGGGGGCGAGGTGGGCGGGGGCGAGCCTCCGCCGGCGAAGACGGGCGCCGCGGCCTCCCCGGTCGAGGTGGTGATCGGCCGGGTGGACGCGCGGATCGCCGACCATGTCGCCGCGCTGACGCGGGCCTACGCCGCGGCCGACGCCGCCAGGGCCGCGGCGACGAGCCTGGACGACACGGCCCTCCGGCGGGTCGAGACGATGGGCGAGTCGCTCGAGCAGGTGAGCAAGGCGATCGTCGAGGAGGTCTGAGCGTGGGCGCCGTCCACCTCGGCTCGTGGTCTATGCGCCTTGCTCTCCGCGCAGGAAGGCGAGCGCCGCGCGGGCAAACTGGCCTTTCCATTCGCCGAAGAGGGGACCGTGGCCGCCGTTCGGCACGACCCAGAGGAAAGAACGCGGGATGGCTCGGTACATCTCCAGCGCGAGCTCGACCGGGTAGAGCGGGTCGCGGTCGCCGCTGACGATCAGGGTGCGCGCCGTGATGGTCGACAGGAGCGGAGGCGTGAAGCTCATGTCGTCGTGGCTGTCCGCGAAGCGCCTCGCCTGCCTCCAGAGCGCCCGGATCTGATCGTCGCCGCGCTTGTGGCGGCTCCGCATGTCCTCCCACTCCGCGTCCGATCGCCCCTCGTCGGAGAAGGAGCGCATGATCGCCCGCGCCTGCTCGGGGAAGTACGGTGTCGCGGACACGAGGGTCATCGCGTCGACGCGGCCCGGCTGCATCGTGGCGAGGTGAAGGAGGGACTTGGCCCCGAGGCTGAGCCCCACCGCCTTGAACGTCGTCACGCCGAGCGAGTCGAGGAGGGCGAAGACATCCAGCGCGCATTGCCGGACGGTCAACGTCCCTGCCGGGTTGGTCGACCGGCCGTGCCCGCGCAGGTCGGGGACGATGACCGTGTGGTCGCGCCCGAGCTCCGCGAGATCGAACACGTGAGCCCAGTCGCCGCTCGCCCCGGTGAAGCCGTGGAGCAGCACGAGCGGCTCCCCTTCCCCGTGGAGCTCGTACTGCATCTCGATGCCGTTGACCGACGCGGTGGCGGCGCGACCGATGGGCGCAGTCTGCATGGGATCCTCCTGTGCCGGCTGCGGTTTCGTTGCAGCCTGACGCACACGAGCTCTAGGCCGGGCTCATTCGTGTTGATAGCTGCCGTTTTCAGGTGTAATATCCGACCCGGTTGGCCAGGGGGGTGAGCGCGCGGCGGGGGCGCGGGCGCTGCTGAGCAAAGGTTCAGCGCCGCCATCGCTGCGGTAGATGGCCTTGAAGTACGTGGGTGTTACCGCGGCTCGCGCGTCGTAACCGCCTCTTCAGCCCCCATGATCGCTCCTGAACCGAGGCCGGGCGTGCGCAGCCTCAATCGGGACACATCGCTCAGCTGGACACACGTTCCCTTTGCTCACAATTCCATCAACAAACCAAAATTCCACTATCCAGTCCACGGATCATGTTTCATCTTTACCGGACTGTGACCACTGGAATGGCCTCATTTCCGGCCTCGACAGACAGACGCCCTCTTCACGAACCGGCACCACGCATGAACGCTCCCTTCACGTTCGGCCGGTATGAGGTGGTTGGTGAGCTCAGCTCCGGCGGAATGGGCGCCGTCTACCTGGCGCGGCAGAAAGGCCCTGGTGGGTTCGGCCGCGATGTGGCGTTGAAGGTGATGCTCCCGGACCTGGCGAGGAATGTCCCGAACGCTGCCAGGATGTTCGTGGAGGAGATGCGTGTCCTCGCGAGCATCAACCACAACAACGTGGTTCGAATCCTCGATTTCGGCGAGGAGCAGCAGGTCCTTTACATGGCGATGGAGTACCTGCCGGGGGTGACCCTGGCCTCGCTCCGGGCCCAGCTCGGCGCCGCGAGGCGCGCGTTCCCGCCGGATCTCGCGGCCTCTCTCCTCGCCCAGGCGTGCCGGGGGCTGCACGCGGCGCACGAGCTGCGCGACGAGCTGGGCAATCCGCGCAGCCTGGTGCACCGCGACGTCACCCCGCAGAACGTCATGTGCTGCCAGGACGGCGCGGTGAAGATCATCGATTTCGGGATCGTCTGGGCCAAGGACCGGCTGGTCGAGGCCACCGCCTGCCCTCAGCTCAAGGGCAAGCTCGCGTACATGTCGCCGGAGCAGGCCGCGGCGTCGCCGCTGACCCGGAGGTCCGATGTGTTCTCGATCGGGGTCATCCTCCACGAGCTCCTGAGCGGACAGCCGCTGTTCCGGCGCGAGACCGACGTCGCCACGATCGTGGCCGTCATGGAGGCGTCCGTCCCCTCCCTGCGCGCGATGCGGGGCGACGTGCCGCCGCGGCTCGACGATCTGGTCCTGCGCATGCTCGCGCTCGATCCCGCGCTCCGGCCGGAGAGCGCCGCCGCCGTCGCCGACGAGCTCGCCGCGATCGTCTGGCAGGCCGGCGGGCGCTTCGCCCATCCGGAGGCCGCAGCCCGCTGCCTGGAGTCGCTCGGGGCGCGCCTCGTCGGGCGCCCCCCGGAGCCCCTCGACCAGACGCCCTGGTTCGCCCAGGTCCGGCGCGCTGCGCCGCCGGCACCGGCGCTCGCCCCGGCCGATCACCGGGCCGGTGCGCCAGCGGTCGCCCCCGCCGATCACCGGGCCGGTGCGCCGGAGCCCGGCGGCTTGCTGGGGGTCGTCGCCCCGCCGGACGGGACCTACCAGGAGTGCGCGCTCCCCGACGGGCGGAGGCTCGTCATCCAGTCGCTCGCGCTCGACGAGCGTTGCCGCGTCCCGACGCCGCTCGTCTTCGCGGCCGCCCCGGCGCTCCTGCCGGCGCCGCTGCTCGTCTCGCCTCGCACGAACGCGCTCTACATCGAGCTGGACCGGCGCGCCGTGCACGCCGGAGAGCCGCGCGCGAGCCTCTACCACAACGCCGGCGACCCCTCGACGCGCGTCGAGGGCCTCCAGATCCCCGAGATCGCCCGGAACATGAGCTTCGATGTGGGGCACCGCCGCGCGCGGGTGCAGCGGATCCACGTCGGCAGCACTGCGGCGGGCGCCAGCGCGCCGCGGCCCCTCCTGGAGATCGCGCCCTTCCACGTCGAGATCGTCACCGACAACGCCCCGAAGCAGCTCGTGGTCCTGTCGACCGTGGAGCCCGCGGGCGGGACAATCCACCTGGCGTGCGTGAGCATCGTTTGAAGACCTCGCGGCCTCGAGCGCGGTAACTCCCTGACATCATGAGGTGATGAGCATGCTGACACTGGTTCAAAAGCCGGAGTCGACGCAACCGATCCCCCCTGGGGCGACCGGAGGTCCTCCGCCGGGGCCGCCGCCGCGAGGCCCGCTGCGCGGCGCCCCTCCGGGCGCGTCGCTGAGCGCCGTCCAGGCCAACGTCAGCTACCAGTTCCTCATGAACCAGGACCCGAACGGCGGCTGCGAGCCGATCGAGCTGGGTCACGGGAAATTCGCCAAGGTCTACAAGGGCAAGCAGCTGAGCGCCGGCCAGCACGTGCGGTTCGTCGCGATCAAGGTGCTGCACGACTACGCGAAGAGCGCCGAGGAGCGGCTCTTCAAGCAGGAGATCGAGCTGCTCAAGGAGATGACCGCCGACGTCGGCGTGAACGTGGTCAGCACGCTCGACATCATCCAGCTCGAGCCGATGGTGATGTGCGGCTGCGGCAACATCTATCACCCCGCCTGCCCGAAGGGGTGCGGCGCGCCCCTGGAGCGCAAGGACAACCCCGCGGAGAGCCACCCGGCGCTGCACTGCGCGGCGTGCGGATACGAGCTCTCCGGCCGCTACATCAACGAGCAGTACTTCGAGCTCCTCGAGTACCCCGCGAAGCGCTGCTGCCCGGAGGGCCCCAGCGCCAAGTCGGGGAGGATCCTGAACTTCGTCGATCGCGAGGCGATCGTGATGGAGCTGCTCGAGGAGAGCCTCGTCGACTTCGTCGGGCACCGCCGGGGCGACCTGCAGGCCCTGTGCGCGCGGTACGGCCAGCCCTGGGTCGAGCTCGAGGGCCAGGCGCAGCGCGGGGATCCGTGGCACCGGCGGGCGCGCAGCTGGCTCGAGGACGTGTGGCGGCAGGACCGGCCCCACGTGCTCTTTCACAAGGCGATCCTGCTCGAGAAGGTCCGGATGATGGTGGAGCTCGCCGAGTCGGTCGCCTGGCTCCACAGCGAGAAGAGCATCGTGCACAAGGACCTCGCCCCCGACAACCTGATGATCAGCTCCGCCAGCGCCGAGGCCGCGGTGCGGCAGCGCGAGGCGACGAGCGACTTCCGCGACGTGCTCGAGGACATGATCAGCTCCCCGCGAGCGCACATCCGGGTCATCGATTTCGGCCTCTCCGACAAGAACGAGCTGACGCGCAGCTGGTACGAGGACGAGGTCGCCGGGGGGAGCATCAAGCACCCCTTCCTCTCGCCCGAAGCCTGCCGTCACAAGTTCCGCATCGCGCAGCCGCTCACGTTCGAGGGCGGCCGCTTCCGGATCCCGAAGCCCCTCGCGACGGACCTGATGGAGACCGACATCCTGGCCGACGAACGCGACCAGCGGCACAACCATGATCTCGAGATCATCCGGATCGAGCGGGACCAGTCGAACGGCGAGCTCATCGCCTCCTTCCGGGGCGAGCCGCCGCTCAACGACAAGAACCAGCAGTTCCACCTGGTGCGCCAGCTCGGCGAGGCGCACGATCTCTACGCGGTCGGCGCGCTCTTCTACTTCATCCTGACCGAGCAGCAGCAGGACGTGGAGGCGCTCGGCAAATTCGTGGGCTCCCTCGAGGACGTCCCCTTGCCGCTCACGCCGAAGGCGCTGGCGAAGAACGATCATTACCTGAAGCGCCGCAACGCCGTCCCCGAGAAGTTCTGGCAAGACGAGCTCATGGTGCTGATCCTCCGCGCCATGGTGCGCGGCCGGCCGGAGAGCCTCAAGTCGAGCCGCATCGCCCGGGACGCGACGGCGGCGCGGCACCTCCTGCGCGAGACCAAGAAGATCTACCACGGCATCCAGCAGGAGATCCTCTCCGCGACGCGCGTCGCGAGGCTCCAGCGGCTCCTGCTCGTCGGGGCGGCGGCGGCCTTCGGGGTGGTGATCTTCCTGATGGCCATGCTGATCGCGGTGACACGCCACCAGGGTTGAGCAGCCTGCGACGCTCCGGCGGTGCTCCAGGCGAGCGGCGCGCGCGGCGAGCGGCGCGCGCGGCATCACCTCGGACCGCCCACATCGCAACAAAGTAGTTGCTTTCGGCGAACCCGGCCGCTAGAACAAAGCAACGAAACCGTTGCGATACTGAGCGACCGCGCTGGCTTCGCTACGCGAAGCGCGGTCGCGCCGGGGCGGTTTTTGTCAGGAGGATCGATGACGACTCAAGGGGATCAACAGCCGGTGCTGGTCACGGGTGCCACGGGCAGGCAGGGTGGTGCCGTGGCGCGGGCCCTCCTCGCGCAGGGGACGCCCGTGCGAGCGCTGGTGCGAGACCTGCACTCGAAGGGCGCTGAGACGTTGAAGGCGCTCGGCGCCGATCTCGTGCTCGGCGATTTCGATGACAGGGAATCGCTGCTGGCCGCATGCACGGGAGCGCGAGCGGTCTTCTCGGTGCATTTTCCGGACATCAAGAACCTCGCTTCGGATTCCGAGCGGGTTCAGGGCCGGAACCTGGTGGAGGCGGCGAAGGCCGCCGGCGTTTCCCACTTCGTCCATACCTCGGTGTCGGGCGTGGGGGACGACCATCGCAGCGCATCGGGCAAGGACGACGGCGGCTGGTGGGAGCGTTACTGGGGGAGCAAAACGTACATCGTCGAGCTCGTCCGCAGCGCGGGCTTCAAGTACTGGACCCTCCTCAAGCCCGCCTTCTTCATGGAGAACTTCGTCCGGCCGTCGTTCCTCTTCGCGAACTTCGTCGAAGACCGCCTGTTGACGGTCATCGCGCCGGACACCCCGCTCGCGCTCGTGGCGCTCAAGGACATCGGCGCGGCCTGCGCCGCGGCCATCGGCGATCCGGAGAAGTTCAACAAGCGCGAGATCGAGCTCGCCGGCGATCTGCTGAAGATGCGCGAGATCGCCGCGATCCTGTCGGACGTCTGGGGCAAGAGGATCGAGGCGCCGTCGCTGTCGCCCGCTGAGGCGCTCGCGCAGGGGCTGATGCCAGAGTTCGTGAGCTCTCAGGAACGGATGAACGAGGAGGTGAGCCCGGCCAGGCCAGAGCACGCCCATGCGCTGGGCCTGACGACGACCGATTTCAAGACCTGGGCCCGCTCGAAATGGCCGGCTGGGCAAACGTCCGTGTGAGTCGTCGATCTGCCCGACGTTCGCCGGGGTGATGTTCGCAGCCACGACCTCGCAGCGAGGGGCCGCGCCGGGAGGCCGAGCGGCGCGCGACACCACCGCTCACTCGCGGGGCGGCCCGGTCGTTGCGCAGCCCCGAGCGCGCTGGTAGTAGATGCCGAGGCATGACGAGCCCTCCTGGAGCCAAGCAACAGCGCGGCGAGCCTCTGGTCGCGAAGATCCTGGAGACGACGCTCGGCGAGATCGCGCGTGTCGGCTACGAGCACCTGTCGATCGAGGAGGTCGCCGCGCGCGCCGGGGTCAACAAGACCACGATCTACCGCAGGTGGCCGACCCCGGAGGTGCTCGCCCTCTGCGCGTTCGAGCGCTTCTCGGACAACGAAGGCATCTCCGACACGGGTTCACTGCGGGGCGACCTGATCGATTACCTGAGGCGGTACCGAGAGGTCTGCCGCTCGCCTTCCATGTTGTCCCTGACGCGGATGCTCTTCGCCGGCGGCCTCGAGGGCAAGCTCGGCGCGCTCATCCGAGAGCGCATCGAGAAGGACGAGTGCGGCGCGCTCGTGATGTTCCAACGAGCGATCGAGCGCGGCGAGCTTCCGGGCGACACGGACATCGAGCTCGTGCGTGATCTCCTGCTCGGGAGCGCGCAGAACCTCATCCTCTTCCGTCACGAGCAATGTACGGACGAGAAGATCGCGCGGGTCGTGGACATCATGCTCCTCGGCGCTGCGCACGGCGGACGTGCACAGCGGGCGCCCAGCGCGCCTCCGGAGCGCGCCAGGGCGAGCGCGGTCACCGCCCGTCGCCAGGGCCACGTACGCCGCGCTTCCGGAGATGGGCATCGAGAGAACGAGCCTCCGGGAGATGAACGTCGGAGGCGATGAGCGCGGGGACGGGGAGCGAACGTGGGAAGAACCAACGATGCGACTACGACGTGAGCAGGTGGTCGCGACGGCGCTGCGTCTCTTGAACGACGTCGGGCTCGATGCGCTGACGATGCGCCGGCTCGGGCAGGAGCTGAACGTCCAGGCCGCGACGCTCTACTGGCACATCAAGAACAAGGAGGAGCTGCTCGATGCAATGGCGGAGGCCATGCTGGCGGGCTGCGCGTCCGGGGCGCCGGAGGAGCTCTCGGGGATCGAGCGCGCGGCCGACATGGCCGAGCGGCTGCGCAAGGCGCTGCTCGCGCACCGCGACGGGGCGCGGGTCTTCGCGGGAACGTACGTCGCGCAGGACAACACGCTGCGGGTCTCGGACACGCTGGTCGGCGCGCTGCGGGACGGCGGGCTCTCCCCGCGCGCCGCGGCGTGGGGGTGCTGGTCGATCGTCTATTACGTCATCGGCTTCACCCTCGAGGAGCAGGCCCTGGTGGCGCGCCCGGGAACGGACACCGGCAAGGCCGCTCCGGAGCGCTTCCGCGAGACGGTGGGGCGAGGAGCCTACCCGCACCTCGCGGCGGTGCTTCCGCACCTCGTGAGCCCCGATCACGAGGCGCGGTTCCGGTACGGGCTTCAGCTCATCCTCAAGGGACTGGAGCTGGACGTGGGGATCGAAGGGACGCCGCGGGCAAAAACGTCCAGGAGCTCGACGCGCGCGGGCGACAAGCGGCGGGCGTCCCGCGGGAGCGGCTGACCGGGCGCCGCCCTCCTGACCAGCGACGATCCGCCGCTTGCCATCAAGGATGGCAGGCGGCGGCGACGCCAGGGGCGACATGCCGCCTGAGGAGAAGCAGTGTCAGCGTCGGAAGGCGCGAGAGCGCGCGTCCTGCGCGCTCCCGGGGCCGCGGCGTCGCGCGACGAGGGCGAGGCCGAACAGGGAGACGGCGAGCCCGAGATGCCCGGGCCGATCGGCACCGCCGCGGAAGCTGCATTGCGAGTCATCGCTGGTGTCGTCGGTCCCGTCATTGCCGCCGCTGCTGGCAGAGGCGCTGGAGGAGTCGCCGCCCGGCGCCGCGCCGCCGCTGCCGCCTGCGCCCGCCTCCGCGCCGCCGCTGCCGCCTGCGCCCGCCTCCGCGCCGCCGCCGCCAGTACCCGGCGCCGCGCCGCCGCTGCCGCCGCCTGCTCCCGCCTCCGCGCCGCCGCTGCCGCCAGTACCCGGCGCCGCGCCGCCGCTGCCGCCTGCGCCCGCCTCCGCGCCGCCGCTGCCGCCTGCGCCCGCCTCCGCGCCTCCGCTGCCGCCTGCACCGGTCCCGGACGAGGGCTCCAGGGTGAGCAGACGCGACACGACGCGCCGCGTGTACCCGCCATGACGGGGCTTTTCATAGGCCAGGAGGAGCCGGCCATGCTCGCCGCGGGCCAGCGACGGCGCACTGCATTCGCCGTCCACGAGCAGCGCCTCCGGGCCCAGCGTCCCGTCGGGCGCCACGGCGCGGAGCTGGAGCCTGTGGGTCTCCGCCTCTTCCCACACCACCTGGTAGCTCGTGCCGCCCCAGGCCACGGCCGCCGAATACCCCGCGCCCGTCGTCGAGATCACGAACGCCTCGCCCCGCCAGCCGCCATCCGCGTAGATTCGACCGTGGATCAGCCCATCGGCGGGCCTCGGCCACTGCTCGCCCTTCGTCCAGACCACGAGCGTGTCCGTGCCGTTCGTCGCCGCCGAGACGGAGACCGGTGGGTCCGCCAGGAAGAAGCTCTCCCCGACCTCTCCCGTGCGGCTCACGGGCACGAGGCGCACGCCCACGTCCCTGTTCCGGTGGACCACCAGGTAGTCCTGCCCGGCAGGGAGCGGGTACACGGACGACGACGACTCGGCAGGGGGCACGATCGGGAACACCGGGCCAGCGTTCCCCGCCGCGTCGAGCAGGCGGCCCGACGCGGTGTACACGTAGGGCTCCTCCGTGCTCCTCTCCACGAAGGTCACCAGATAACCGTCGCCGTTGCTCTCGATCCCTGCCGACGAGGACAGGTAACGCGACGAGACGGCCACCACGTCCCCGGGCGTGCCGTCGCTCGCGATCGGCCGCAGATAATCCCCGCCGCTCGGGTCGCGCCAGGTGAGCACGGAGGTGCCCTCGCCGCTCGAGGCCAGATCGACCAGGGAGCCGCCGCTCACGAGCTCGGTCCCGACCGCGTCGAGGGCCTCGCCCGCGGCGCTCACGCGCACCGCGCGCCCGCTCATCTGCTCCGGCAGCGGGTCCGGGCCCGGCTGGTGGGTCCAGGCCACGAGGTAGCTCTCGCCGGTCCAGACCACACGCGGGCTCCATTGCTTGTTCGGCATGGGGCTCAGCACGATCCGGCCCGCGTCCAGCGCGAGATCCGGGCCGATCAGGCTGCCCTCGATGCCCTGCCCGTGGAACGCGAGCAGGAAATGCGAGCCGTTCCACACGAGCGAATTCCGATCGGAGTCCCAGACGGAGCGCAGCGGCCCGTCCGCGAGCCTCGTGTCGTCGGTCCCCTGCACGACGCCCTCGACCGAGACCCGGGTCCCGTACATCGAGCGACGGTCCCGCTCGTCGGCCCAGGCCACGAGGTAGCTGCTGCCGTCGAACGCCGCGGTGGGGGCCTGGGTGTCCGGGCTCGACCGGGAGATGGGGAAGTCCACCGCGGTGATCGTGCCGTCCGCGCGCAGCACCGCGCCCCGGATCGCGCCCGACCAGTCGTCCCGGACCCACGTCGCCAGGAAGCTCGCCCCGCTCGACGCGAGCGCGGGCAGCCGCGCGTTGGCCGGGCCCTCCGAGATCTGGACGCCGCCGACATCGAGCACCGTCCCGTCGCCGGCCACCCGCGCGGCGCGGACGGCGCGCACGTCGCCGCTCGCGTCGTCCCAGGCCACGACGGAGACATCCGCGCCGGAGGTGATCACCGGGCGCGACGCCTGCCCGCTCGTGGAGACGGCGCGCTCGGCGCCGGGAACGACGCTGCCGCTCGGGTCGATCAGCGTCACGTGGACGTCCTCGACGCCGTCGCCGGTGAGGCTCAGCCAGGAGGCCACGAAGCGCTCGCCGTTCCACTCGACCGAGGGGAACAGGCCCCCGCCGGACGACGGGATCGCGAAGCTCGCCGACCCTTCGAGCGTGCCGTCGGGCCGCATCATGCGGCCGTGGATGGTGATCTGGCTGTCGTGGGAATGGCACCACGTGAAGAGGTAACGGCCGCCGCCGTACGCCACGCTGGGCAGGAACTGCCCGACGCCCTCCTCGCCCAGATCCAGCCAGTCGAAGTCGAGCACGTTCCCGCTCGCGTCGACGCGGACCGCGCGGATGCGCGACAGATCCTCGAAGGCGACGACGTAGCTCGCCCCGTCGGTCGCGATCTCCGGATCGAACCCGACGTCCAGCTGGACGGGCACGGGCGGCTCCGTCCCGATCTCGGGGCCCACCTCCGGATCGAGCACCGCCGGATAGCCGCTCTCCTCGACGACCGCGGCGGGCACACGCAGCTCGATGTGGCCGTCCGCCCACCGGGCGGGCACCGGCACGCGGCGGCCCGAGGCGTCGATCCACGTGCCGTGGCCGTACACGAACCGCTGCCCGGACGCCGCGCCGAGGACGAGGCCGCGCGCGTCGCTCGCGACGCTCGCGATCGAGGGCGCGGCGTCCGCGGCGCCGAGCCGGGCGCTCACGCGCACGACGAGATCCCCGTGCCCGCCGGGCCGCTCGGGGAACCGGAACGCCTGCTCGGCGTTCGCCTCGTGGTTCTTCCACAGCTCGCTGCACGTCTCGAACGCGCGCTCCGCGCCGCCGTCCGCGGCGATGCGCACGTGGCCCTCGCCGTTCACGCACTCGTAGCCGGCGCGGGCGATCGACCGCGTCGTCAGCGTGAGCGCGCCCCCCGGCGGGAGCTCGCCGGACGTGCGCTCGAGCAGGGTCCGCCGGAGCGCGCGGCGGCGCGCCTCGAACTCGGCGGCGGTGCGCGCCTCGAGGAGCGCCTCGACCTGCTCCTCTCGCTCCCCCCGCGGCGCGGCCGTCGCCGAGGACCTCGCGAGGATCCGCGCCGCGCCGCCCTCGAGGTCGATCCGATGGGCGGCGCCCTCGGCGGAGAGCCCTCGCGGCGTGGATCGAAAGCGCGCCCGCGCCCGGTTCACGATCTGCCCGAGCTCGATCGGCGCCGCGCCGCTCGGCCGGAGCGCGCCCTCCGCGGGACGCTCGGCCGGACCGCCGCCGACCGCCTGCGGTCCGGGGGCGCCGCACGCCGCGGCGCACCCCGTCATCAACAACAACAAAGCTCGACTGGAAGACAAAGTCACGAAGCACCTCCCGACGGCCATGGCAGCGGATGCGCCACGCGCCGCGCTTTGATGGATGAGCCGCCGGGACGGTAACAGCGCACGTCGATTCATGTCGACCGCGAGACACGATGAAATCATGCGGTGTCCCCCGTGTCGTCACCGGACCGGACGGTGGAGTCCGCGAGATCCAAATGATGCTGCGCGCTTGACAGCCAACCCTGCCTTCGCACGAGTTACCGCTCTGACGCCCGGGAAGGCGCTGGTCCTAGAGGCGCGGCGGTCTCTGCCCGAGCCGCGCGTCAGCCGCCGACGAAATCGCGCAGGAACTCCTCGGCTTCGTGGAGGATGCGCGGAATCGAGGCCAAGAGCTCGTGGCCGTCGTCCACCTCGATGAGCCGCACATGCCGCTTGCCCGCCGCGAACCGCCGCGACAGCTCGATGTCCACCACCTCGTCGTGCCGGCCGTGGAGGATCAGCGCCGGCACACGCACGTCGGGCCAGCCGCCGGAGCGTTCGTCCACCTCCGCCGCGTCGGCGGCGAAGCCGAAATCCACCCGGGCGCGCTTCTTCTCCGCGTAGTCGTCGACCTCGAGCCACCCCTCGGCCTGCCACGCCTGAAAGCCCTGCTCGCCGAGCCGCAGCCGCCACCGCTCCATGATCCGGAACGCCGGCGCGAGCAGCACGAGCGCGCACACCCGCGCGTCCTCCTCGGCCACGCGGCACGCGGTGAGGCCTCCGAGGCTCGAGCCCATCACCACGGCCCGCTCGCGCTCTCCGCCGATCGCCTGCCTCACCGTGTCGATCATCGCGCTGAGGCGCAGCCGCTCGAACGACGGGACCCGCAGGTTGAGCCGCTCGACCTCGATCCCGCGGCGCGCGAAGTGCGCGGCGATCTGGACCCCTTTGGTCGAGCTCGGCCCCGAGGCGAATCCATGCAAATAGAGCCAGCGCGGACCGGCGGCGGTGGGCGGGGTCGTCATGTCCTTGCAGGCAGCCTAAGGCGGTCGCGCGCGCAGCGGCAAGCCGCACCGGGACGGCTCCCCTCGTCGCTGCTCCCGCGATGGCGGCCGGGCGCCCGGCATTTCCTCCCGCCGGCGCGGCGATGCGGTATGGAGCGGCGGAGAGGCACCATGATTCGCCCCGCCACCCGCGCCGACATCCCCACCATCGCCCGCCTCATCCGCATGCTCGCCGAGTATGAGCGGCTCGCGCACGAGGTCGTCTTCGACGAGGAGGAGCTCGCGAAGCACCTCTTCGGCCCCAGGCCGGCAGCCGAGGTCATCCTGGCCGAGGCGGAGGGGGCCGCGGTCGGCTTCGCCCTGTTCTTCCAGAGTTTCTCCACGTTCCTCGGCAAACCCGGGATCTACCTCGAAGACCTCTTCGTGCTGCCCGAGCACCGCGGCAGCGGCCACGGCAAAGCCCTGCTCGTGCACCTGGCGCAGCTCGCCGTGCAGCGCGGCTGCGGGCGGCTCGAGTGGTCCGTGCTCGACTGGAACGAGCCGGCGCTCGGCTTCTACCGGACGCTCGGCGCGACGCCCATGGCCGAATGGACCGTCCACCGCCTCACCGGCGACGCGCTCGCGCGGCTCGCGCGCGGCTGAGCCGAGGCCGGCGCCCGTCGACGGCCGGAAGAGCGGGCGTCGACGCCTCCCGGCCGTCGACGGGCGCCGGCCTCGACGAGGCGTCAGCGAAATCCTGAACGGACGGGGCCGCGGAGCGCCGGCGCATTCACGTGTTCCTTTCGAGGGATGTTGAGGTAGTCTCTGGCTTGCTTTCGCGAGCGTAGGATAACCACACACAACACCGACACCGCGCTGCCCATCTCCCGTGGAGCGCCGCGGCACGGGGCGTCCTTGTGCCCAGGGCCCGCGGCGCGCCATCGGAGATCGCATGGGACGGAGCCTGTTGAAGGAGCCTGCTGAATGACCACCGAGCCCGTTCCTCCCCTGGTCTCGTTCCTCCGCCGGCACCAGCACGCCTTCGGAGAGGCGCTGTTCCGCGGCCTCCAGGAGCGGCTCCCGATCTACCGCGTGCTGCCCGAAGAGCAGGTCCTGCCGGGCGCCCACAGGTTCGTGGAGCTCTTCATCGACGCCATTCACTCGCGGAGTTACGAGCAGATCGTCGCGCTCGCGCGGGCCAACCTAGAGCGGCGGGTGCTGCGCGGGCTGTCGTTCGACGACGCGGTTCAGCTCACCGCCGCCCTCCGGCGCGCGTTCCTGGACCTCATCCGGCCCGCCCTGGAGAAGGGCCAGGACGGCGCGTTCGACGGGCTGCTGCTCGCCGAGCCCATCTACGAGAAGCTCGATCAGGTCACGATGCGCTTCTACTCGGAGAAGCTGGAGGCCAGCCACGCGGCGCTCTCCGAGAGCGAGGAGCGGCACCGCAGCCTGGTGGAGCTGTCCCCGGACGGGGTGGCCGTGCTCCGGGAAGGCCGGATCCTCTACGTGAACCCGACCGGCGCGCGCATGCTGGGCGCGCAGCCGGGCGAGCTCGGAGGCGCCTCGCTCCTCGATCTCTTCGATCCTGGCCAGCGCGAGGCCGCCGGAGCCCGCCTGCTCGCCGCGGAGCAGGGCAGGACGCCGGTCGCGCGGTTCGAGGGCACGTTCGTGCGGCCGGGCGGCGAGCAGGTGCCCGTGGAGCTCCTGGGCACGCCCGTCCTCTTCGAGGGCGGACCGGCCGTGCAGATCGTGTTCCGGGACATCGCGGAGCGGAACCAGGCCGAGCAGATGCGCGAGCTCAGCCTGCTGCAGGAGCAGACGATCCGGGCGCAGGAGGAGGCCTTGCGCGCGCTGTCGACGCCGCTCATCCCCCTCGGCGACGGCGTCGTCGTCGTGCCGCTCATCGGCGCGATCGACGAGGTCCGCGCCGACCAGATGCGCGCGGTGCTCCTCGACGGCATCATGGCCCACGCCGCGCGGGTGGCCATCCTCGACGTGACCGGCGTCCCGAGCGTCGATCAGCGGGTCGCCGAGGCGCTGCTCGGCGCCGCGAAGGCGGCGAGGCTGCTCGGGGTCGACGTGATCTTCTCCGGGATCAAGCCGAGGGCGGCGCAGGCCTTCGTGGAGATCGGCGCCGACTTCAGCGGCGTGGTGACGAAGGGGACGCTGAAGGACGGCTTCGCCTTCGCGCTGCAGAAGGCGCGGGAGCTCCAGGGATAAGGCGCCGCCCGCGCGCCGGCGCCCCCGCCGACGCGCCGTGTCTGCGGGCGCCCGCGCTCCGGGGAAACGCGACAGGCACCGTGGCGACACCGACCCGAAACGGGGCGATGCGTCAAATGACGCGGTCGGCGAGTGCCCTCCTCGACCGGGATCCCTTCAGCCCGACACCACGATGCGGCAGCGCCGGATGGCCTCGTCAGGAGACGCTCTCTAGGATGGCGACATCTGTCGCGGGCAGCGCGGGTGGAGGTCTCTCGGATGAATACACAGGAGCAGCCCAGGGGGGGCGAGATCGAGTTCGACATCGGGGTGTTCAACCTGGACGAGCGCGGCCTGGACGCGCAGCCTTTCGGGATCATCCGGCTGGACCGCAACGGTACGGTGCTCTCGTACAACCTGTACGAGGAGAACCAGGCACGCAGGAAGCGGCAGGATGTGCTCGGAAAGAATTTCTTCACCGACATTGCGCCCTGCAGCCGGGTGAAGAGGTTCTACGGCCGCTTCCTGCTCGGGATCGAGCAGCGTGAGCTCAACGCCACCTTCGGCTTCGTGTTCCACTTCCCGCACAAGACCCGGAATGTCGACGTCTCGTTGTTCTACAAGCGCGCCGCGCAAGCAAAAGAGGACACGATCTGGGTGCTGATCCGCGGCTAGCCCCGATTGCGGGGAGTCGGGCTAGGATGTGAACCGCCAGGATCGCCAAGGGCGCCAAGACGCCAAGGACGCCAAGAATCCAGGAAGATGGGAGGAGGGAATGCCGGCACGCTCCTTCCCCTCTCTTCTTGGCGTCCTTGGCGTGCTTGGCGTCTTGGCGTTGATTCTGCTGCTCCCGAGCCAATTCCCGCAGTAGTTCCACGGCGGCGGCCACCGACGTCTTCGGTGCTCGGCGTACTGGGCTGTCTCTGGGCAGAGGGGGAGGCCCGGGGACCTCCGCGGCTACTCGGAGCGGAGGGCCTCGATGGGGGAGAGGCGGGAGGCGCGCCAGGCGGGGTAGAAGCCGAAGAGGACGCCGACGGTGGCGGAGAGGCCGAGGCCCAGCGCGATCGACCAGGGCTCCACTCGGAAGGACCAGCGGCCGACGAGCTGCTCCAGGAGGGCGCCGGCGAGCCAGGAGATGCCCACGCCGGAGAGCACG
Organism: Sorangium cellulosum; assembly: GCF_002950945.1. Taxonomy (GTDB): domain Bacteria; phylum Myxococcota_A; class Polyangia; order Polyangiales; family Polyangiaceae; genus Sorangium; species Sorangium cellulosum_E. Next base: position 1,840,149 of record NZ_CP012673.1, on the reverse strand, counting down.
CCGAGGACGCCGCCGAGCAGGGAGACGGCGGCGGCCTCGAAGAGGAACTGGAGGAGGATCGCGCGGGGGGAGGCGCCGACCGCGCGGCGAATGCCGATCTCGCGGGTCCGCTCGGTCACCGTGACCAGCATGATGTTCATGATGTTGATGCCACCCACGACCAGCGCGACGACACCCGTGCTGAGCAGGAGCAGCTTGATGATGTCGAGGATGAGCTTCTCCTGGCCATGGCTCTCCTTGTCCTCGATCCTGAAGTTCTTGACCCCGTAGTGGCGGCGCAGGAGCGTCGCCTCGATGAGGCCGCGCAGCGCGGCGGGCGGGGCCTCGAGGGCGGCGAGCGGGTCCTGGCGCAGGTAGATGCGATCGGCCTTGTGGTCGGGCGAGATCAGGGCGTCGTAAGTCGTCTCGGGGACCAGGACCTTGCGGTTCCAGATGTTCGTGCTGTCGGTGGAGCCCATGATGGGGCGATCCTTCAGCACGCCGACCACAGTCCACACGTGGCCGTCGGCCGTGAGGCGGAGATCGCGGGCGCCCTCGCGCAGCGCGGGAGGGCCGCCGAAGAGCTCGGACCAGACCTCGTGGCCGACGACACACACGCGCCGGCGCGACGCGAGATCGGCGTCGGTGAGGAAACGGCCGGCCGCGAGCTCCAGGGCGTAGAGCGACGGTGCCGCGGGCGCCGCGCTGACCAGGGTGATCGGCTTCTTCTTGCGGCCGACACGGGCCTCGACCGGGCGCACCGACTCGCTCAGGGCCGCGGCGCCGCCGAGGGAACGCGACGCGGCCAGCGCGCGGGCGTCGTCCCGCGAGAGGTCTCGCTGGGTGCGGCGGCGGTCGCGGACGTTCACCTCGGCGGGGTGGACCTGGATGAGATCGGCCTCGACCGCCTGCTGGCTCGCCCGGAGCAACGCCTCCTCGCCGCCGGCGAGCAGCGAGGCCAGGAGCACGATCGAGCCGGTGCCGATGACGACGCCGAGCAGCGTGAGCGCGGCGCGGGTCCGGTCGGCGACGACCGCGCGGGCAGAGTGGAGGAGGTCGCCGAGCCTCATCGCCGCATCGCCGCCACAGGGTCGAGCCGACCCGCGCGCCGGGCCGGGAGCCAGCCGAAGACCACGCCCACGCCGGAAGAGACGAGGAGCGCGGCGACCACCGCCGCCGTGGAGACGGCGCCGACCCAGCTCGGAACGAAGCGGTGGATCAGCGCGGAGGCGAGCTCGGCCGCGAGCGCGCCGCCGAGCACGCCGAGCACGCCGCCGAAGCCGGAGAGCAGCGCCGCCTCGCACAGGAACTGGGCGCTGATGTCGAAAGGGGCCGCGCCGAGCGCCTTGCGGATGCCGATCTCGCGCACGCGCTCGGACACGCTGACGAGCATCATGTTCATCACCCCGACGCCGCCGATGAGCAGCGCGACGCCCGCGATGAGGCCGACGATGGCCTTCATCATGCTAAACACCGCCTCGAACTTCTGCATGATGCCGCTGAAGTCGAGCAACGTGAAATCGTCGACGCCGTGGTGGCGCTCGACGAGCAGCGCGTTGAGGATGCGCTTCACCGGGTCGTTGTTGCGAGGATCGTCGGTCTTGATGACGATGAGCGACGCGTCGTCCACGGCGTCGTCGACGTCCGCCACGGTGTCGATGGGCGCGACGAGCACGTCGACCCAGTCGAAGCCGAAGTTGACCCCGAGGCGGTCGCTCTGGGCGAGCACGCCGATCACGCGGCAACGCAGGGCGCCGACCGTGACGGTCCGGCCGATCGGGTCGCCGCGCCAGAGCCGCGCGGCGAGCTTGGGCCCGGCGATGCAGACCCGGGCGCGGCGGCGATCCTCCTCGTCGAAGAACGCGCGGCCGCGGGCGACGGACATCCGGAAGACGTCGAAGAAGCGGCTGTCGGCGGCGACGAGGTGGGTGCGGTCCTCCTTGCCCTCGTCGGACGTGACGTCGCGCGTGCCGAGCCCGGCGTAGAGCGCGTGCTCGACGACGTGCGGCACGCCGAGCGCGAGCCGGTCGCGGTCCTCCCGCGTGAAGCCGGTCGTGTACATCGTCTTCTTGCGCTCGGCGCGCACCGGCTCCTTCGGGGCGATCAGGATGAGCCGCGCCCCGCCGAGGTCCTCGATGCCGCGGCTCAGCGTGAGCAGGCCGCCCTCGGCGAGCGAGGTCATGAGGACGATGGCGAACGCGCCGATCGTGATGCTGAGGACGGTGAGCAGCGACCGGAGCTTGTGCGCCGAGAGGGCCTTCGCGGCGATGCCCAGGTAGACGAGCCACCTCACATCTTGGTCTCGTTCTGGTCCGCCGGGGGCGGGTTGATGAGCACGCGGGCCCCGTCGGGGACGCCGCTCAGGATCTCGACCTCGCGGTCGTTGCGGGCGCCGAGCGCGACCTCGACCTTCTCGGTGGTCGGCTTGCCGTCGGGCCCGTCGACGACGCGCGTGACGAGCTGCTTGCCGCCGTCCTCGGCGACGGCCTCGATCGGCAGCGAGACCACGCCCGCCTTGCTCTCGAGCCGGATGCGCACGTCGGCCGTCATGCCGGGCTTGATGAGGCCGTCGACCTGCGTGAGCTCGGCCTCGACCGGGAAGACGTCGACCTCGCGGCCCGTGAGCTTCACCGAGGCGGGCGCGATCTTGGTGACCTTGGCGGTGTACGTCTTGCCGGGGAGGGCGTCGAGCGTCAGCGTCGCGGGCTGGCCGAGCGCCACCTTGGCGACGTCGATCTGGTTGAGGTCGACCTTGACGACGAGCGTGGAGAGGTCGGCGACGGTGAGCAGCGCCTTGCCGTCGAACGTCGACTCGACGCCCGGCGTGACGACCTCGCCGGGCTCGATGTTGCGCTGGATGACGGTGCCGTCGAGGGGCGAGGAGATCTTCGTGTACCGGAGCCGGTCCTTGGCGGCGCTGAGCGCGACCTCCGCGACCCGGATGGAGATCGCCTTCGCGGCGACGTCGTGTTTGGCCAGGTCGAGCTCCTGCGCGGGGATGACGTTCGCCTCGACCCCGGCGGTCCGCCGCTCGAGGACGAGCCTGGCGTACCCCGCCGCGGCCTTGGCCTGGGAGAGCTCGGCCTCGGCGCGGGCGACCTCGCGCTCGTAGTCGGTCGGGTCGAGCACGAGCAGGAGCTGGTCCTTCGTGACGCGGGCGCCCTCGTCGGCGAGCACCTCGGCGACCTGGCCCGCGACCTTGGACTTGAGCTCGACCTGCTCGCGGGCCTCGATGCGCCCGGTCTCGAGGATCTCGACGTTGAGGTCGCCGCGCTTGGCCACCACGACGAGCGCGGGATCGATGGGCGCGGGGCCGCCGCCGCGCATCGAGGCGACGGCGACGCCGGCCGCGGCGAGCGCGAGCGCCCCGGCGAGCCAGGGCCACCACCGCCGCCTGCGCCGGGCGCTCACGAGGCGCCTCCGGCCGGCGCGGACGATGCGGCCGATGCGGGCGGCGCGGGCGGCGCGGGCGGCGCGGACGATGCGGGCGGCGCGGACGATGCGGGCGGCGCAGCCGACGCGGGCGGCGCGAACGACGCGGCGGGCGGCACGGACGGCGGGATCGCGACGTCCACGCGCCGGCCGCGGGGGCCGGTGTCCTCGACGATGGCGCCGTCCCTGAAGGTGATGACGCGGGTGGCGTAGTCGGCGATCGAGGGGTCGTGCGTGACGACGATGACCGTCATGCCCTGGGCGTGCAGCGCGCAGAAGAGCTCCATGACCTGCCGGGTGGTGGCGGAGTCGAGCGCGCCGGTCGGCTCGTCGGCGAGCAGCAGCGGCGGCTCGTTGACGATCGCGCGGGCGATGGCGACGCGCTGCTGCTGGCCGCCGGACAGCTGGTTCGGGAGGTGGTGCGCGCGGTCCTCGAGCCCGACGCGGGCGAGGGCGCGGGCCGCCCGCGCCCGCCGCTCGGCCGGCCTCACGCCGGCGTAGACCATGGGCAGCTCGACGTTCGCGAGCGCGCTGTCGCGCGGCAGCAGGTTGAATGACTGGAAGACGAACCCGATGTTCCGGTTGCGCCTGCGGGCGAGCTCGACCTCGTCGAGCTCCTCGACCGGCTCGCCGTCGAGGAAGTACCGGCCGCCGCTCGGCCGGTCGAGCGTGCCGATGACGTTCAGGGTCGTCGATTTACCCGAGCCGGACGCGCCCATGATCGCGACCATCTCGCCCCGGGCGAGCTCCAGCGAGACGCCGCGCAGCGCCTGCACCTCCACCTCGCCCATCCAGTAGGTCTTGGTAATCGCGTCGAGCTTCACGAGGGGAGACATGGGGGTTTCTCGGAGGCGGCCGCCGCGATGTCCAGGGCGGTCTTGACAGCTCGGCCCGCCTGCGCACGCCTGAGCTTCCAGGGCGTGCCGATCTTGTTGCTTTCCTTCGCATGCCGCGGCACCGGCGGACCCACCGAGACGTAGGCGAGAGGGAGCAGCGACGCAACCGTCGCGCACCGGGGCGACGCTCGGCCGCCTCAAGATCCACGCCTGCCAGGCCCCGTCCCTTGCTTCGCCGGAGGACGAGCCGGAGGGAGCACGCGGGACTGCGGTCAGAACGCGCTGGCGTCGCGTGATTTCCCGACTCCCACCGGGTCGCGTTTGTGCATAGCATTACGTCTCACATGCTCGAGCTCTCCTTCGAATCGGGCGAGGACTCGCTCTCCGTGCGTCGCTTCGCCGCACGCGAAGCGGTATCCACGTTCTTCTCCGTGTCGATCGAAGCCCGCTCTCCGAGCGAGGATCTCGATTTCGAAGGAATCGTGGGTAAGGGCGCGTCCTTCAGGATGCGCGATCGTGTTCTGGATGCCGACGGCGGCGAGGAAGGTCGCCTGTTCCGCGGAATCTGCGCCTCCATGGAGCTGCTGCGGGTCGAGCCGAACGGCCTCTCAACGTACGCGCTGACGATCGTGCCCGCGCTCTGGCTGCTCTCGCAGCGCCGCAATTACCGCGTCTTCCAGCACCGGAGCGTCCCGGAAATCATCAAGGCGATCCTCGCGGAGTGGAACATCGAGGCCGACTGGCGAGTCGATGCGACCCAGCATCCGAAGCTCGAGTACCGCGTCCAGTATGGCGAGAGCGACCTCGACTTCGTGAGCCGACTGAGCGAGGACGCCGGCATCACCTTCCTCTTCGCCGGGCAAAGGGAGCGAAAGGACGGGCCGCAGCTCGTGTTCTCGGACGACTTGCGCGCCCTTGCGTCGAGCGAGCGGAGGGCGGTGCCGTTCATGGACGACCCGAGCACGGCCGGGGGAGCGCCTTTCGTTACCGAGGTCCGACTCAACCAGCAGGTGCGGCCTGGCCGCTTCACGATCCGCGACTTCGACTTCCGGAGGAGCCCCGAGTACCAGCTCTTCGCGGGAGCGGCGATCGGGACGCCGGAGGCTCGGCTCGAGCAGTATCACTATCTCCCCGGCTCGTTCGTGGTGGAGACGGCGGCGCGCGGCGGGAGCACGCCCGTTGCGGATGCCGTGGGTGCGGCGCGCCACGACGAACGGTCCGGGCAGCTTCGCGCCGAGCGTGCGCTGGGCCAGGAGCGGATCTCGCGGCGCGCGGTCACTTTCGGCACCAGTGTAGATCTCTCGCCGGGCGAGACCTTCTCGCTGCTGGGCCATCCGAGGGCGGACCTCGCGGCGGACAAGCGGTTGCTCGTGGTCGAGATGTCCATCGAAGGGACACATGACGGCGAGTGGACGCGCGCTGGCCGTGCGGTGTTCGTCGGGCCGGAGCAGCCTTTCCTGCCGCCGCTCCGTGCGCCGAGGCCGAGGATCCACAGCGTGCAGAGCGCGGTGGTGGTCGGGCCCAAGGGGCAGGAGATCCACACGGATGAGTTCGGCCGCGTGCGCGTGCAGTTCCACTGGGATCGCGAGGGGCGCTTCGACGAGCACAGCTCGTGCTGGATCCGCGTGAGCCAGGGCTGGGCTGGCGGCGCGTACGGCATGATGGCCCTGCCCCGCGTCGGGCAGGAGGTGCTGGTCGGGTTCATCGAGGGCGATCCGGATCAGCCGATCGTGGTGGGCCGCGTGTACAACAACACGGCTCGTGTTCCGTACAAGCTGCCCGAGAGCAAGACGGTCAGCACCTGGAAGAGCAGTTCCTCGCCGGGTTTGGAGGGCTCGAACGAGATCATGTTCGAGGACGCGAAGGGCGCGGAGTTCGTCTACATGCAGGCCGAGCGGAACCTCGAGAAGCTGGTCAAGGTGGATGAGGCGGTCACGATCGGCAACAACCGCAGCAAGGTGGTGAAGGCCAACGAGACGATCGCGGTCGGGGGGAGCCGCACGGCGACGATCGGGGTCGTGGATGAGGCGGATGTCGGGGTGAGGCATGCGGTCTCGATCACGTCCGGCGCCGGAGCGACCGGGGTCGAGATGGTCGATCGGCGGATCTCTTGGACGACGGGCGAGGCGACGATCACCCTGGAGGGGCCGAACATCACGCTGGAGGCCGCGGCTGGGATCCTGCTGAAGGCGGCGAGCGATATCGCGCTGGAGGCGGACGCGAACATCACGGCGAACGCGACCGTGAACCTGACGCTGAAGTCGGGGTCGAAGCTCGTCGTTCTCTCCGAGGGCGGCGACGTGGTGATCCAGGGCGGACCGATCGTGAGGATCAACCCGGAGGTGGGCGGCAAGCCGTTGCGGGGCGAGGATGGGGTGCCAATCTCGGTGGAGGTGCCGCCCGGGGTCGATCTGGACGAGGAGATCGAGAAGGCCGAGGAGCACGCTCGCTTCGATCGCGATGCTCCCGCGTGGTTCGCAGAGATGACCAAGCCGGGGGGCGAGTGGAATTACGGCAGTCTTGGTGAGCGGTACGCGGGGTTCAGCAATTTCCATTACGGCGTGATGGGGAAGGCGATGGGATTTCCCGAGGGGGCGCTGCTCCGGCACGCGGGGATGCGCCGGAAGGCGCGCGGCGACGCGAAGCCGGAGTGGGGTGATCCCGGCAACGGCGTGTGGGGCGGCACGTATCCGTACGGGGCCCCCGTCGAGGACCAGGAGATGGTGAAGAAGGGATTCAAGTATTACGACAAAAATTACGCGTAGGTCGTGCGGGGAAGGGAAAAGAGATGGGGGAAAGCGAAGACAGTGGAGAAGACAGGGTGATCGCGGAGCGCCTCCCTGATCTCGGTGCGTGGGAGTTCTATACGCTCGCGTTCGAGGACAGCGGGGATGCGGTCTGCACGGTGGCTCTCCGGACGGGCGCCCTGGATGGCGTGGAGTATGGTATTTTCCGCGGCGAGGACGGCGAGCCCAGTGCCACAGGCGCGATCGCGCAGCCGGGGAGTTGGTCGGACGAGGCGCGCGAGGACGCGCTCAAAGCGATCCTCACCATCTACTCGGGTCAGCTCCCGGAGCTGCGTGGCGGCGTGGTGTTCGATTTCTACGGCGAGCGGGAGGATGACTACGATGATGACGACGCCAATGATGACGACGATTCGTGATACACAGCCATCTCGGAGAATCCGCTAATGCCCGCGGCGGCTCGTGTCGGCGATAAGCATGTATGTCACAAGTCCGACCCGGTTGCGCATAAGGGCGGAAATATCCTCGTTCCGGGCAGCCGAACGGTCTTCATCGGCGAAATGAACGCCGCACGCGTCGGCGATAGGGCTTGGTGCGAAGGAGACGCCTACGACGTGATCGTCACTGGCGAACCGACCGTGCTGATCGGCGAGCGCCCCGCCGCCCGGCTTGGGGACGCGACGGATGGTGGTCACGTCACAAGTGGTTGCACTACGGTCCTAATCGGTCCACACCCGCAGGTGGAATTGCTCCGGGAGGCGGCTCGCTCCGGCGCGCCATTCTGCGAGAAGGTCATCCGCGTCCGGTTGGAAGGACGCGATGAGTAGCACGGTCGACGAGGATGAGACGGTTTTCTCCTCAAAGGAGGAGCTTGCGGAGTTGCTCCAACGCCACGAGCCTCTCTACGCCGTGCTAGACGCCGCGCGGGATCCGGCCGTCTTGAAGCTGGTAAATGATTCTAAGGAACAGGCGCGATCGCTGTATGATGGCCGCCGGGGTGAGCAACTGGCTGAGGTGGCCCCCTATCTCGTCCGTGTGTCGGCGGGCTCCACGCTGTTCGAGCGTCTGATATGGGAGGGATGGGGGCAGAGCTGGGGCGTTTTTATCGCGTGCGATGCACCGTTCAACGAGTTACGCAGACATTTGAGGCGCTTTTTGATGGTGCAGACCGAGGGTCGTCAGGCACTCTATTTCCGCTGCTACGATCCGCGTGTTCTCCGGGTGTTTCTTGATACGGCAACAATCGAGGAGCAGCGCGCCCTCTTTGGACCGATCTCGGCGTTTCTGCTCGAGGGGCGATGCGACATGACCGTGCTTCGGCGAGCACGGGTCGGAGCGGCGATGCCACGGCCGGAGGCGCCGTGGGAGCTGTTGACTCTCCGGGAGGCCCAGATGAAGGTGTTCTCGAGCGAACTGGTGGAGAGCTTCATCGATCGGATGGCAACGACGTTAAGGTTCATCCTGCCCGCCCGCGATGTCCGTGGGGTAATCCGCGATGAGATCGAGCGCGCGTGCCGCTATGGCGTCGTCTCTGAGGCTGAGGTGAAACGTTACCTTCTGCTGACCGCTGTGCTCGGGCCGTGTTTCGACGAGCGGATGCCGTGGGCGAGCGCCATACTGCGTCAGGACACGGATGAGCGCCGCAAGCTGCGGAGGCTCGAGCGCCAATTGCGACTGGTCGATAGACGGTCGTGCCGACGGCGGGACAAGCGCAACCCGGCAAGCCCGTAGTTATTGCAACTTCATTGATTTAGTAGGGTTTACATGGTCGGAAACATAGCAATATCCTCCAAAACCCAAAGCCGCAGCATTACACGTAGTCACCAACTAAAACGTGCAGGGACAGACGGAAGCGCAGAGATATCAAATGCAGGGCCCTCATTTCGTCCCCAATTTCCGGCGGGCGTCATGGCTGGTGACGCGGAGCACGATCGTGTGGTGCTTTGGACGAAGTACACCGACCCATCGAAGGACACTGGCCAAAAGAAACGATTTAAGGTCAAAATCACAAATCTGTTTACAAATGAAACTATATTTATCAACCTAACCAAGCAGCTCCGGAGTTCGAGCGGATTTGCACATGTTGACGTCGACAGCCCGTTTCTAAAACCATATACGCAATATGAGTACCAATTCGAGTATTCTAACGGTCAGGCTACCGCCTACAGTCCATCGGGCAAGTTCTGGACCGCCATTCTTCCCGGCACCTCTCCACCGGTGGAGGTGGAGTTCGGAGGTGTATCGTGTACGCATCAATCTAACGGATCCAGGCGGGGAGCTCGCGGGCGCCAGAAGAGAACAGACGAGAACCTGAAAGCTGCGAGCAAGCGCAAACTAGCCTTCTTTGTGCACGCTGGCGATCAAGTCTACTGCGACTCTGAAGCTGGCGGAGGTCCGGCGATCAATATCGCAGGCTACGAGCGCAAGTACCAACAGGCATTTTCTAAGAAAAGAGGACTAAACAAACTTCACCACAGCTTTGGAATGTACACAACGTGGGACGATCATGAGATATTTAATGAATGGCAAGGCAGAGACACCGACAACAAAAAGGCCAAAGAGCATCTTGGAATCCGCAAAGGGAACAAGATCAAAGCCATCAAAATCGCTGGAAAACAATCTTTCTTCAACCATCAGCCGATTCGCAAGAATCGTTCGGCCAGTGGTCACAGCACGCCTCTACTCGGCGGCCACATACCTGATTGCCCCTATAAACCAGCTACCTCGATGCCGACTAGTGCGAGAAGCAGAGATGACCAGAGACTTTGGTCGAGCTTTCGGTGGGGCAACACGCTGGAACTATTCATCCTGGATTGCCGGTCGGAGCGAGCTCGAAACAAACATAAGTACATATCTAAAGAGCAGTTGAATTGGCTAATTCATGCACTCCACAACTCGCAAGCCACATTTAAGTTCATCCTGAACTCAACCCCAATCGGACTATTCCACAGGGGAAAAACCGGTGGCAGGATCAACAATAGCAATCGCTGGGTGGCAAGCGCATTTAGCGTACAACGTAAAAAAATTCTGTCGGCGGCGCAGTGTGTGGGTGGCGTTTGCTGGCTTTCAGGAGATCTGCACTTTGGTTATTGCGGAGGGGTCACTCTTGATTCGTCGGATTTCCCGGGAGTATGTGAAGTGCTGATGGGCCCCGGTGGCGCCAGAAAGAAACAGAGGATTTCCAAACGCGTCAAACGTATCAAGATAGATATCAACAACATCGACAAAACAAAGAAAAAGGACGATCCCAACTGGCTCAAGCCGTTCGTAACAGACACAAACAACTACGTTATAATCAAAGCCATACCTAACACAAATCCGCCGATGATCGACATTAAATTCCTTGCCCAGCGCAAAAATATTCGTCGCGGACGATTAACCACTTACGAACACGTAATTCATCACGCAAAATTTGAACTCAGAAATAGAAAATGGAAATTAAAACATGATATAAATGGGATAGAGAGCGCCGAGTCGCCGTGATCTGCGACACAATCAACCAAAACCACCAGCACTCAAACGTTCACTCCGCGAGTTGCCTGCGATGTACTTGGCCAGTATTCCGCGCGCTTACATCAGCGATGCCGAACAAGAAGCCGTCAGAATCGGTTGCACCGATCAATGCCGCTCGTCTCACATCCGCCCCGGTCTGCCCACAACCCGCCCCAACGCCACCGCCCGCAGTGCGCTCGGGTGCGCCTCGAACTGGTCGAGCTGCAGCCTCACCTCCACCACCGCCCGCGCCCTGAACCGCTGGAACATCGGCAGCTCCTTCGCGAGTCGCTCCGGCAGGTACATCGGAATCGCCTCCCCCGCCCCGGCCCCCCCGCCTGCCCCTGCCCCCACGGGCGTGAGCAGCGCCCGGATCCACCCCTGCCCGAGCACCGTCCGCTTCTGGTAGTGCCGCTGCTCCAGGAGCAACCGCTCGGTATGCGCCTCCAGGTACCCCGGCGGCAGCCCTCGCGCCGTCTGCACGAACGCCTCCCGCAGCCGCGTCGTGTATCCATCGAGCCCGGCGCTCCCCTTCTCCAGCCACGGCGACTTGAGCAGCTCGCCGATCGTGTCGCTCTGCTCCTTGAGCCGCTTGTCCCCCGCCGTGAAGGGCGCGACGAGCGCCATCGTGGCCTCCAGCGTCTGCTTCTCGTCGAAGGGGAACTCGAGCACGCCGTCCACAAGCACGAGCGGCGGCGCGAAGGTGCCGTCCTCCATCGCCGCCGCGAGCTCCTCGGCGAGGCCCGCCACGCCGGCAGGATCGCCACCTCGGAGCACGGCGAGCACGTCGCGGCGGTCCTTCGCCTCCTGCCGCTTCTCGCGTGGCTCCGCGTCGTTGATCTCGTCGTCTCGGGCGCGCGCCTTGACGTCGGCGATGAGCTTCTTCCAGGCCGGGTGCTTGCGGATCCGGGCGAGCTGCTCGGGATCGAACCAGAGCAGCTCGATGACATCCGCTCCATGCGATGACGCCGCCGGGCGCGAGGGCGCAGGCACTGGGATCGCTACAGGCGCACGGCCGCCCTCCACCCCCGCAGCCTCCCTCTTGGAGACACCGGCCCCGCTGCCGGCACGCGCGTCAACTCCGTTCTCCGGCGTGCTCCCCGGAGGCACCCAGGCGCCTATCTTCGGCTTGGGCTTCGGGGCCGCTGGCAGCACAGGCTCGAGCGGCCCGAGATCCGCCGCCGCCAGCTGCGCGCTCGCCACGAGCGGTGCAGCCACAGCTTTGCCAAGCACCGCGGCCTCGCCCAACGAGAGCCGCGCCGCCGATGCCTCCAGGCCGGCGTTGCCCAACGGCGCCAGCCCAGGCGGCGGAACCGGAGGAGGCGGGAGCAGGGGCGTCGCCTCGGGCTGTGACGGGGCCGGCGATCGCGCGAAGGGCAACGGCGATTGTCCGGCGCTCCCCGCAGCCATGCTGTGCGACCTCGAATCCAGCCGCTGTGTGCCCCACTCATCCCGCAAATCAACCGTCCCCGTGCCGTCCTTGATCACGTCCGGCCCCCGACGCTTTAGGTCCGCCCAATCGACCGAACGCCCGCGTTCCACGGTCGCAACGAGGATCCTCCCGGGCTGCTCGGGATATTGCAGCGGGACGACGCCGCGCCAGGTCAGCGTGTAGAGCGCCCGATCCGTGTCGATCCAGAGCGTATCGCAGCTCATCGGGATCTCGCGTGCCCCGCTTCCATCACCGGGCTCCACGCAGGCGCACGCGCGAAGGCCTGCCAGCGCGGTCTCGAGCCGCGCATGCTCGCGGTGCAGGTTCTCTAGGACGAGGCGCTCGTCGCCACGGATGGCCTCGATCTGCTGGTCTGCGGGAGCCGCATTGAACCAGGTGGTGTCGAGATCCTCCGGCATGGGCAGCCGATGCCAGTCCCTCTCGGACCAGGCGGTGCGGTTGGCGAGCTTCCTCGCGCGCTCAGGCCAGTGCGGCGCGATCGGCCCGAAACCTACCGGCGGGATCCGCGTGCTCCGATCCGTCAGCCGGAAGCCACGCGGCTGGAGGTTCGGGATCCGCACCAGGCCCTGTGCGTCGAGACGTCCAGGATGACCCATGCCCACCGGGTTCCACGTCTCCGGGCCCCCTGCAGCGCGCTCGTAGCGCAGGGGCATCGAGCTGAACCATGCGCCCTCGTGGAGCTTGCCCTCCGCGGTCCAGGCACGATCGCAGTAGATCTCGATCGACTTGTCGACGCTTCCGATGGCGAGCCGCGCGACGAGCGCGCGGACGGGCTCCTTGCGCGGCGCGAACGCGTTGCCGACAAGGAGCACGTCGGCGCGAGGCTTGAACGGGACGAGCTCACCCGGTGAATAGAGGCTACGCGCAGGATCGCCATCCCAGTGCTTGTCGTTGTCGTTCGGGCGCTCCTGCTCGTCCGCGAGCGAACACACATCCGGGAGCAGGTTGAAGGTGGCCTTGCAGACGACGGTCTGCGCCCAGCCTCCGCGGGAGCGGCGCCAGAGGAGCGAGGCGGTGCAGAGCGGGCCGAGGGCAACGACGTCCATGCGCGGTCCCGAAAGCATACGGCCGCAGTCTCACGACCGCGCGCCCATTCTCAACGCGCTGCGCCCAGCGACTGCCGTAGGCTCGACAGCGCGCGCATCTTGCTCGACGGCACCCTCACCATCTAGCTGACTTGCGTCTACCGCGGAGCATCGACACTCACCTCACGCGGGACTGCTTCGAGGATGAGGATTGGGCAACTGATCTCTCAGCGCCCTGCAGGTCACGCCGGAGGACACCAGCGGCGCTTCGGTCGATCGTGACCGGACCGCGAGCGCGGCGCTACAGCCCCGACGTCTCGACGAGCGCCAGGAGGACCGCCCCGACCCCGTACGAGAGGTCGTCGCGGAGCTCGACCGCCGCGTAGTGCTCGAGCCGGCCGACGCTCGTGGGGCCGGAGGTGCCGGTCACCACCGGGCGCCCCGCCTCGTCCTCCTCGATGCGCGAGCGCACGCCCGCCATGGCGCGGTCGACCGCCGGGCGCACGGAGGCGTCGAGGAAGCCGTGGCGCAGGCCACGCGCGAGCCCGACGGCGAAGAGGGCGGTCGCGCTCGTCTCCAGGTAGATCTCGTCGGGGTGGTTCATGATCGTCCACCACAGGCCGGTGTCCTGGTCCTGTGTGTCGAGGATCGCCGCGACCTGCCGCTCGAGCGACCCGGCCACGGCGTCGTCCCGCTCGCCGCGCGCCGCGCGGACGCGCAGGTAGTCGTAGCCGGCCGCCGTGACCCAGGCGTTGCCGCGCGCCCAGTACACGCCCGGATCCTGGGGCGTCCCCCAGTTGTACGCGTGCCGGAAGAGCCCCGGCTCCTCCTGGAGGAGCGAGGCGAAGATCTGGAATTGATTGGAGAATTCGTCGAGCGCCCGCGCGTCGTCGGCGCGCTCGCCCGAGCGGATGAGCACGTTGCCGAACATGAACAGGGAGTCGACCCAGAGCGTGGGCTCGAACAGGGGCGAGACGCCGAGGTGGCTGATGCCGCCCTGCTCGGTCCGGCGCGCTTGCTCGTACAGGTAACGAAGCACGTCGTCGACCACCTGCCGGTAGGGCGCCGCGCACGTCTGCTCGTGGAGCGCGAGCGCGGCGACCGCCGGCGGGCAGCGGTCGCTGGTGGCGATCTCGTAACCGCGCTCGATGTGCCGGTCGAGGTAGCGCCGGGTGTAGTCGCGGTACGGGGCGTGCTGGGTGACACGGTAGAGGTCGACCAGCGCGAGCATGACCGTGCCCTCGCCCCAGTCCCACGCGAGCGAGTCCGCGGGGTGCTCGGCGATCCAGCGGTCGGCGACGGCGCGCGCGAGCGCGATGTCCTCGGAGCCGGGGGCGCGCTCGCGCGCGAACGTGTCCTCCGCCGACGGCGAGGTCGGCGTGCAGGTCGACCCGGGGTCGGGGTCGCCCGAGCAGCCGGCGGCGGCGCCGGCCGCGGCGGCAGCGACGAGGAGCGCGCGCAGGCGCGGCGCGTGGCGGCGGCGCGCGCGGGGCGTGGCGGCGATCGACATGGTCATTCCTCCACGGCGACGCCGGTCGCCTCGGCGGGAGGAGCCGGCGCACGGAGCAGCGTATCAGCTCGGGTCCGCCTGGATCGGCTCGACGTCCCCGGGGCGTAGAGGAGGTCACCAGGTGTCCGTCCATGACGCGATCATGCCACATCGAGCGAGCTGAACACTGCACGTCGTCGGTGGCGCACCGGCCCCGGCGCACCGAGCGCGACCGGGATGGTTTCACGGGCGTGACCGGTGTGATGTCGGGCGTGGTGCAATCCTGCGCGAGCGCTCGCTTGCTGTGGCAAAACGCAACGCGAGACACGGAGTGACAGCGCTGGTCCTGCTGAATCCCCGGCGACAAGGGCTGTTCCGCTGTGCGGCCTCCCACTTGCATTGGCCGGCCGCGCTGGGGGAACTGAGGAGGTTTGGAATGGCGAACGAGCAAAAGCAGGGGTCGGGCGTGCAGGGACAGCAGGGCTCCGGTCTAGAGGGCCGCAGCGAGAGCAGCGTTCTGCCTGACAAGGACTACAACCTGGTCAGCGTGCTCTACCATGCTCTCCAGGGCGCGGAGACGTACTCGAAGTACGTTCAGGACGCGCAGCAGCAGGGCGATCAGGAGCTCGTCGCGTTCCTGAACGAGGTGCGGCAGGAGGAGCTGCAGCGCGCGGACCGGGCGAGGCAGCTGCTCGGGCAGCGGCTGACCAGCGGTCGCCAGCAGCAGGGCGGCACGCGCGGGAGCGCCTAGAGCGACTCCAGCGGTCGAGCTGCCGAGGCGCCAAGTACGCCGGGGGACCACACGTTCCCCTGGCGCGCCTGGCGCCTTGTTGTTTTTCTGTTCCGGCGGTCGAGGGGATCGCGGCCCCGTGAGGAGCTGCGTGGAGAGAGGCAGTCCTGCGCTGGCGGACAGCTTTCCTCCTCGCGGATCTCCTCTACGCCCGCAGCACGGTGACCCGGCGGCCCGAGGGCGTGGTCGCTTGCTCGAGGCGCGTCCGCTCCTCCACGGGCGGCGCGGCGCTGCGCAGGTCGAAGAGCACGAGCACGCCTTCGTCGAGCCCGAGGCGCGCGAGGTACTGGTCGAGCTGGACGAGCCCTTGCGGCAGCGGATTGCCCTTCTTGTCGCGATCGCGCCAGACCTTCAGCTCCAGGGCGACGCGCTGCACGACGCGCTGTCCGCCCGCGCCCGTGCAGGGCCAGCGGACCAGGAGGTCGATGCGCTTCTTGCCGATGCCGATCTCCCGGTCGATGAGGCCGCCGCCGTTCACGATCCGGTGGAGGAACGCCATGAACACGAGCTGCGCGGCGACCTCGGTGTACTCCGTCCTCTCGGCCAGCACCTCGCCGTGCTCGCGCCAGAAGGCGGCGAAGGAGTCGAGCAGCCGGGGCATCTCGAGCTGGCCGTCCGGACCGACGAAGCTCTGGCGGTCCACGAGCACGGCGCGCTCGGTGTCGCCGGCCAGCACGCGGAAGATGATCTCCCGGTAAATCGGGTTGGCGATGCGCACGGGCGGATCAGGCGCGATCAGGCCGAGATCGGTGACATACCGATGATCTTCGTTCAGCGGGTCGTGGTGGGGGAGCTCGCCGGCGAGGATCGGCTCCAGCACCCGGCGGACAGGCTCCTCGCGCAGCCGGGCGAGGAGCGAGTCGAGGTGGGTGGCGCGGGTGAGGATGAGCCGCTCCTTGGCCTCGTCGATGTGCGCCGCGGTGATGGGCTCGGTCGGGGGGAGGCGCATTTCCTCCACGATCTCGCGGGCCAGGGCGTTCGAGAGCCAGGGCTGGCCCTGGGCGAGCGCCCAGGCGCGACACAGCGCCTCGTCCGTGAACACCTGCCCGGTGTCGGCGGTATGCTGGCTGTAGAGCTCGCGCACCTCGGCCTCCGTGAAGTTGCCGAGCCGGAGCGACGCTTCCTTGATGTTGAACGGGCTCGACGAGCCCGCACGGACCGGATCACCGCCGCTCGCAGCCCTGTAGTCGCGCACGTCGCGCATGCCGCAGAGGGCGACCGACCAGGGGAACGGCGCGGGACGAGCATTGTAGCCGGCGCGGAGCTGGCTGAGCACGGAGAGCAGGCCATTGCCGGTGAGCGCGTCGATCTCGTCGAAGACGAGCACCAGCGGGAGGGGACAGACCTTGGCCCATCGGGCGAGCTGGGCGCCGAGGAACAGGCCGGCGTCCGCGTCCACGCGGGCGGGCGGATGGAGCGCGGCGGGAAGATCGGAGTGCGCGGCCCCCTCGATGGAACCCCACACGGCTCGCTCCGCGGCGGCGACGTCGTCGGGAAAGGCGCGGGCCCGCTCGCACGAGAAGTGCAGCGCGGCGTAACGCCCGGCCTTCGTGAGCGCGCCGGCGAGCGCCTTCATCGTCGTGGTCTTGCCGGTCTGGCGCGGGGCGTGGACGACGAAATACGCCTGCTTGTCGACGAGCTCGGGGCACTCGCCGAAGCGCCGCTCGGGCGGGATCATGTAGTGCCGGTCGGCATGGCAGGGCCCGGCGATGTTGAAGCGGCGCATGACGGACATGTACCGCGGGCGGGGGTGGCCGGGGAGGCGAGATGGTCGCCGCCCGTCGCCGCCCGCCGAGAGCCGCTGTGTGGTATGCGCCCTCCATGCCCCTCCCCAAGCACCCGCGCGCCGTCGTGACCGGCGCCTCCTCAGGCCTCGGCCGCGCGCTCGCCGTCGAGCTCGCAGGCCGTCATGCGAAGCTCCTCCTCGCCGACATCGACGAGGAGGGTTCCCGGGAGACCGCGCGCCTCGTCGCCGGCGCCGGGGGCGAGGCGCACACGGTCCGCTGCGACGTGAGCCGGAGCGAGGAGGTCGAGGCGCTCGTGGGCGAGGCGGATCGCGCGCTCGGCGGCGTGGATCTCGTCGTGAACAACGCGGGCGTCGCCGTCGGCGGCGAGGTGGGCGAGGTCTCGCTCGCGGACTGGGCGTGGATCATGGGCGTCAACCTCTGGGGCGTCGTCCACGGCTGCCACGCGTTCGCGCCGCGCTTCAAGGAGCAGAAGAGCGGGCACTTCCTCAACGTGGCGTCGGCCGCCGGCTTCGTCGCCGTGCCCGGGCTCGCGCCTTACTGCGTCACGAAGGCCGCCGTGATCGCCCTCTCCGAGACGCTGCGGCTCGAGCTCGCCCCCCACGGGGCCGGCGTCACCGTCCTGTGCCCGACCTTCTTCCAGACGAAGATCACCGAGAGCGGCCGCGGCCTCGACCAGAACATGAGAAAGACGGCCGAGAAGCTCATGCAACGTGTCGGCCTCCAGGCGGACTACGTGGCGCGGCGCGCGATCGAGGCGGTCGACGCGGGCCGCCTCTACGCCGTCCCGCACAGCGATGGGCGCTGGTACTGGCGGGCGAAGCGCGCCTTTCCCGAGCTGCTCCAGGATACCGTCCTGCCCCGGCTGGTGCGCAAGCTGGGCAAGCTGGGCTGAGCTGGATCCGGTCGCGACGGCGGCGTGCCGTCGCCGGTCCACGCCGCCTGGAACAGGGCCTCACGCCGCTACCGCGAGGCGCCCGGGAGGCGCCCCGCGTCGCGGGCGAGCTCGAGGCACTGCGCCACGAGGGACAGCCGCTCGCCGAGCCGCCCCTCGGGGAACCGGAAGAACAGCTGCTCGACCTGGGCGAGGGCCGGTTCGCTCCAGAAGAAGCTGGTCAAGGCCGCCTCGGCCGCCGCTGCGCGTCCGTGAATCCCCCCGACCGCCGGGTCGCCCTGCCGGCACACCACCGAGTCCGCGAGCTCGATGTACACCTCGGCGGCCGCCGCGTCGTCGAGCGCGCGCAGCGCGAGCTCCTCGAGCAGCGGCCGGAGGTCCACGCCGAGCAGCGCGCACGACGCGGCGAGGTCGGTCACCTCGACGCTCGCCCCGCCGCCGAGCCGGAGCCGGAAGAGCGCGGCGAAGGCGGCGCGCACCACCTCGCGCTCGGGCGCCGGCCACGCGGCGAAGCCGGCCGACAGGATCTTGCCCGCGACGAGCTCGAGGCTCAGCGCGCCCACCTGCTCGGTCGCCATGAGCTCGAGGATGCGGGGGAGAAACCAGCGGAAATCGCGCGGCTCGCCCCAGGTGGTCATCGCCTTGAACGCAAAACGCCCGATGGCCTCCCCGGGCGCGGACTCGCGCGCCACCTGATGCAGCGCGCGCGCCTCTCCGGCGGAGACGCAGCAGGGGCAACCCTCGACGGGGCCGCGCGGGCGATCGCCCCACGTCGCCTCGTAAAGCGCGGCGATCGCCGCCTTCCACGCCTGCGCGTCGCCGTCCATGCGCCGAAGCGTAACCTGGAAGCGGCCTTCCGCCGCCCTCCGCCGCGCTCTGCGCCGGGGCGCCGAGACCGCGCGAAATCGGATCTCGCCGGCGCGAGCTCCAGAGTATCCTCCGGCCGATGTCCGATCCGCAGCACGACCCGTTTCGGATCTGCGGGACCACGATCGACGGCAAGTACCGCGTCCTCTCGGTGGTCGGCGCGGGCGGCTTCGGCGTCGTGTACCGGGGAGTCCACGAGGGCTTCGGCGCGGCGATCGCGATCAAGTGCCTGAGGCTCCCGGCCGAGCTCTCGCCGGCCGCGCAGGACGATCTCGTGCGGCAGCTCCGGAGCGAGGGGAGGCTGCTCCTCCAGCTCTCGCGCCTCTCGTCCGCCATCGTGCAGGCGCTCGACATCGGCGCCTTCACGGCCGAAGGCGGCGCGAAGGTGCCTTATCTCGTCCTCGAGTGGCTCGACGGCGACACCCTGGCCAGCCACCTCCGGCGCCTGCGCGCCGGCGGCGGCGGGGCGCTCTCCCGGCGCGAGGCGATCGCCCTGCTCGACCCGGCCGCGCGCGCCCTCGCCGTCGCCCACGCGCAGCGGATCGCGCACCGCGACATCAAGCCCGAGAACCTCTTCCTGGCCGAGGCGGGCGGCCGGCGCTCCCTCAAGGTGCTCGACTTCGGTATCGCCAAGGTGCTGCTCGAGCCCCTCTCGCCCACCGAGGCGCTCGCGACGACCACCGCGGGCCCGCCGGTGCTGACCCCGCGCTACGGCGCCCCGGAGCAGTTCGACAGGCGCTTCGGCGCGACCGGGCCGTGGACGGACGTGTTCGCGCTGGCGCTCGTCTTCGTGGAGCTCGTCACCGGGCGCCCGGCGCTCGAGGGCGACAGCGTGGCCGCGCTCTACTCGGCCGCGGTCCACCCGCACCAGCGCCCGACGCTGCGCGGGCGCGGCGCCGCGGCGCCCGAGCCGGTAGAGCGGGTGCTCCTGCGGGCGCTCGGCGTGGCGCCCCGGGAGCGGTACCCCGACGCGGGCGCGTTCTGGGACGCGCTGCTCGCCGCCGAGGGCCTCTCGCCCGGCGCGCAGGCCGCGACGGCGGCGGAGCTCCAGGGCGACGGCGCCGCGTGGCCGCCCCCCGCGGGCGCGGCCGCCGCCCTGGAGCCGACCGTGCCCGTCGATGCGCCGCGGCGCGGCCCCCACGCCCCGCCGGGGCGCGACCGCGACGCCGTGCAGGCGTATTCCGGGCAGCCCCCCGCCACGGTGTCCGCCCCGGCGCAGGTGTCCTCCGCGTCAGCGTCGCCGGCCACCTCCGCGCCCGCCGCGACGGGGCCCACGCGGCCTGCCGTCGCCCTGCCGTGGCGCGCGGCCTTCGGGCTCGCGGCCGCGCTCGCCGTGGGATCCGGCGTCGCGATCGCGCTGAAGCGCTGGGACAGGAGCGCGCCGCCGGTGGTCCCCGCGACGGCGGCGATCCCCGCGCCCACGGGCGACCTCGCGGCGCCGCGCCCCGTGTCGAGCGTCCCGGAGGCCGCGACGTTCTACCGCGAGGCCCTCCAGGCGTTCCGCGACGGCGCGCCCGAGGTCGCCGACCGCACCATGGCGCGCGCGGTCGCCGCGGACCGCGCGCTGAGCGCGGGGCACCTCCGGCTCGCGCTCTGGCGGTTCCGGCAGCGGCCGATCGAGGCGCGCGAGGAGTTCCAGCTCGCCCTGCGCCACCGCGCGGCGCTCGACGCGCGCGACGCGGCGCTGCTCGACGCGGCGGAGGCCTACGTGCGCCAGCCGTCGGACGCCGCGGCCTGGGAGCGGCGGCTCGAGGCGGCGATCGCGCGGTTCCCGGCCGACCCGGAGCTCCTCGTGTACCTCGGCAACACGCGGCACGCCCGGCTCGGGTTCGACGCGGCGATCGAGGCCTACGACCGGGCGATCGCCGCCGATCGGGGCTACGTGGTCGCGTGGGTGCACAAGGGCGAGTCGCTCGGGATGAAGGGCGACGTCGCCGCGGAGCTCGAGGCGTACCGCGACTGCGCCGAGACGGCGCCCGGCGCGACGCTCTGCCTCTCCAACCGGGTCCGCCTCCTCGCGCGGCAGGGCGACTGCAAGGGCGTCGAGGAGGACGCGCGGCGCTGGATGTCGATCGACCCGAGGGCGGCCCCCGCGGCGCGTCACCTCGCCCTCGCGCTGCAGGCGAGGAGCGCCCCGCGCGAGAGCGTGCTCCTCGCGCTGCAGCAGAGCTGGGCGCTCGAGGCGGAGGGCGATCGGAAGTGGAAGGAGCTGCGCGATCGGGCGGCGATCGCGGCGCTGGACGGCGATTTCGAGCAGGCCGTGCAGCTCGCCCGCGACTGGCAGCGCGAGGTCGCGGGCAGGACCGAGCAGGAGGTGCACGCGAGCCCCGCCCTGGAGCTCGCGCGGCTCTACCGGGAGATGGGCCTGCCCCGGGAGGCGGGGCGGGTGGCCGACGACTTCCTCCATCGCATGAGCGCCTGGCACGAGCCTGCCACCGCGGGCGACTGGACGATCGCCTTCCTGCCCTACAGCTACCGCGCCGCCTCGATGAGCAAGGCGGCGTTCGATGACGCGCGCGCGGCCTGGATCGCGCGGGTGCAATCGAAATGGCGGGCGGGCGCGCAGGCGCAGCAGACGGAGCCTCGCTGGGCCTTCTGGGCCGAGGCCCACGCCGCCAGCGTGGAGACGCCCGAGGAGGCGGCCGAGGCGCTCCGCGCGATCCCGGCGGATCAGCCGCTCCCCCCGGAGCGGTGGCGGTGGCTGTCGCTCGATCTCACGATCGGCAAGGTCTACGCGCTGTCGGGCAAGGCCGGCGAGGCGATCGCCCCGCTGCGCCGCGTGGCGCGGTCGTGCGTGGCGCTGTTCGAGCCGTTCACGATGGTCCAGGCGCACCGCTACCTCGGTCAGGCGCTCGAGGCCGCGGGGGACGCCGCGGGCGCCGCGGAGGCCTACGGCGCGGTCGTGGCGCGGTGGGGGCGCGCGCGGCCGCGGTCGATCACCGCGGAGGAGGCGCGCGCGCGGCTCGCGGCCCTCGGCAAGCCGCCCTCGGGGCCGCGCTGAGGAAGCCCAGGGTGCCTGGACGCCGCCCGCTCGAGTCGCCCTCGATCTCGCGTCGATCGTTCCTGCGCGGCGCCGCGGCGGGCGCGGTCGGGCTCGGCGCCGCCGACGCCTTGCTCCTCGAGCCCCGCTGGCTCGAGGTCAGCCGCCACGACGTCCACGTCGCCGGTCTCCCGCGATCGCTCGACGGCTTCACCGTTGCGCAGCTCACCGACGTTCACCTCACGTCGATCGGCGGGCTGCACGAGTCCCTCTTTGCGGCCGTGCGGGAGATCGCTCCCCAGCTCGTCGTCCTGACCGGCGACATCCTCGACGCGGAGAGCTCGTTCGGCGCGCTCACGGCGCTCTGCGATGGGCTCGCGGGCCCCGGGCGGAAGGTCCTCGCGACGCTCGGCAACTGGGAGCACTGGGGCCGAGTCCCGCTCGACGGCCTCCACGAGGCCTATGCGCGCGGCGGCGCGACGCTGCTCGGCAACGAGCACACGCGGCTTCCGGACGGCGTCGTGGTGGCCGCGACCGACGACTCCTGCAGCGGTCACCACGACCCCGTGCGCGCGCTCCGGGGCCTTCCGTCGGGCGCGCCGCGCCTCCTGCTGACACACGCGCCCGGCCTGCTCGACGAGCTGCCGGCGGACGCGCCCCGCGTCGACCTCGCCCTGAGCGGCCATACCCACGGCGGCCAGGTGCGCCCGCTCGGCTTCGCGGTCGCGGTGCCGCCCGGCTCGGGCCGCTTCGTCGCCGGCCACTACGAGACGCAGGTGGGACCGGCCTACGTGAGCCGGGGAATCGGCACCAGCGTCGTCCCGGCGCGCTTCCTCTGCCGGCCCGAGATGCCGGTATTCCGCCTCTGCGCGGCCTGACGTCCAGCCAGACAGCACATTTTCAGTCGGGCGGCAGCGCTGACATGGACACGGTTGAGTGTGATAGAGTCGCGCCCATCGCTTGGGCCCCTCGAGTGCCCTGTTGTGAGGAGAACTTCTGCATGTCTTTCTCTGCGCGTTCCTTTGCTTTTCTTGCGGTGATCGGGCTCGTGCCCATGGCCGCGTGCGGCGATGACCCGGAGGACGGCTCCGCCATCTCCGGCGGAGGCTCCGACGGAAGCGGCGCCTCCACCACGGGTGGCCCGTCCACCACGGGCGGCGCCTCCACCACGGGCGGCGCCTCCACCACGGGCAGCACCTCCACGACCGGCGGCGCCTCCACCTCCACCAGCGCGACGGGCGGCGGTCAGGGCGGCGGGCCGACGGGGACCGGGACCGGCGGCGGCACCTCGACCGGCTCCGGCGGGTGCGCCGCGGCGAACATCTTCTGCTCCGATTTCGAGGGAGACGCGCTGCCGTCCGAGCTCCAGTTCTTCCCCGAGTACCTGCGCCCGAACGTGGGCAACTTCGTCACGCTGGACACCACGGGTCACAGCGGGACGCGCTCGGTCAAGGTCGCGGGCACGGAGTTCAGCCAGATGCTCGGCATCGCCGTGCCGAGCACGTTCTGGGGCAGGGTCTACATGAAGAGCAGCACCGCCATCCAGTCCGGCCACAACACCTATGTCGCGGCGACGACCAGCGGCGGGGATCCCAACGCCAACGAGCAGATCCGCATCGGCGAGCACCAGTGTCAGCTCGAGCTGAACCGCAGGAGCGACGACAAAGAGAAGCTCTCGAACGGCGGGACGTACCAGTGCGAAGGCGGCGTGAAGCTCGAGGCCGACACCTGGTACTGCCTCGAGTTCTATTACAACGGGCCTGGCAGCGAGGTGCGCGTCTTCGTGGACAACGCCGAGGTCGAGGCGATGCACGTCACGGACTGGGGCCCTTACAACTACAATATGTTCAAGTTCGGATTCGAGAAGTACCACGGCGGCGCCAAGACCCTCTGGTACGACGATCTCGCGCTCGGGGCGGCGCGCATCGGCTGCGACCCGTGAGGGTAACGCGCGCGATCGGGGCGTGACGCGGCCTGCGGGGCGACGCGTCGCGCCGGGCGGCGCGGGCGGATCCCACCCACGTCGCGTCGCCCGCTCCCGCGGCCCCCGGCGGCGGCGAGCCGCCCCCGTCATCGCCCGCGAGGCGCCCCGCCCCTCCCCCCGGCGCCGCGCCGCTGCCGTCCTGCCTCGGGCGCCGCCCGCGCCGGTCCCCCCCAGTTTATGGCGCCGCCCTCTCACCCGTTGTAAACGCGGGGCGTGACCCAGGTGCGCTCGATCTTCGCCCGAGGACTCTTCGACAACCAGGTCGCCCTCGTCACCGGCGGCGGCAGCGGGATCGGCCTCGCGTGCGCGCGCGAGCTCGCCTACCTCGGCGCGAAGGTCGCGATCTGCGGCCGCAAGGCCGACAAACTCGAGGCGGCGACGAAGGCGCTCGCGGGCGACGGCATCCCCGAGGGCCACGTGCTCGCGGCGCCCTGCGACATCCGCGAGCCGGACCAGATCGCCGCCTTCGTCGGCGAGGTCCTCTCGCGCTTCGGCCGCATCGACGTCCTCGTGAACAACGCCGGCGGCCAGTTCCCGAGCCCGGCCATGGACATGACCCCGAAGGGCTGGGAGGCCGTCGTCCGCAACAACCTGAACGGCACCTTCTTCATGACCCGCGAGGTCGCGAAGCGGGCGATGATCCCGGCGCAGCGCGGCCGCATCGTGAACGTCACGGCGTCCGTCAGCCGCGGCTTCCCGGGCATGGCGCACACCGGCGCCGCGCGCGCCGGCGTCGAGTGGGCCGCGCTGGGCATCCGCGTCAACGCCGTCGCGCCCGGCAACAACATCCAATCGAGCGGAACATCCCAGTACGGCGAGGCGCTCCTCGAGCTCGCCCGGCGCGCGACCCCGCTGAAGCGCCTCGCCGTCCCGGAAGAGGTCTCGCGGCTCATCGTCTTCCTCGCGAGCGACCAGAACGACTTCATCACCGGCGCGGTGTACGGCGTCGACGGCGGCCAGCCGCTCTGGGGCGATATCTGGTTGATCCCCGAGCCGGAGAGCGCACCGGGCGCCCCGCCGGCGGACAAGGGCTAAAGGAGCCGGGCGTGCCCATCCACTCGCCTTCACCCCTCGCTGGCGCGCCGGACGCGCCGGGTCCCGCCCCCGGCGTGCCGTCGTCCTCCCCGCCGCCGTCCGCGCCGCCCTCGTCCGCGCCGCCGTCCTCCGCGCCGCCCTCGTCCGCCGTCCCGACCGATCCGTCGCTCCTCGGGCGGGCCTTCGGGCACGTGCGCGGCTACTTCCTCGGGCGCGACCCGACGTTCTGGTCCGCGCTCGCGCCGCTCGCGGTGATCTCCGTCATCCTCTTCGTCCGCTCGCCGGCGACGAACTACATCTTCGACGAGCAGGAGGCGCTGCTCGCCAACCCGTACGTGAACGCGAAGGGCGGGCTCCGCTTCCTCGACGCGATCCACCGCGACTTCTGGGGGCTGCCGCCCGATCGGAGCGTCGGGTCGTACCGCCCGATGCCGAACTTCCTCTGGCGCGCGCTCTGGGCGGTCTCCAAGCAGCCGTTCTTCCATCACTTCTACAACGTCCTCATCCACGCGGCGAACGGCGCGCTGCTCACGTGCGTCGCGTTCTGGCTCACGCGCCGGCGCGGGCTCGCCTACCTCGCCGGGCTCACCTTCGTCGCCTGCGCGGTGCTCACCGAGGCGGTGAGCGGCATCGTGGGCATCGCCGACGTGCTCGGGGGCCTCGGGGCGATCGCCGCCCTCGCCGCCCTCGCGCTGCCCGCGTGGGCGATGCCGCTCGGCGTGTTCGCGGCCGTGCTCTTCGGCCTCTTCTCCAAGGAGAGCGCGCTCGTGTGCGTGCCGCTGGTCCCGTTCGCCGCGCTCATCGCGGCGCCGCTCACGCACCCCACGCGCCCGGCGCGGCTCGTCCGGGCGTCGATCGCGCTGCTCGCCGCCGGCGCGGCGTTCGTGCTCTACGTCGAGCTCCGCCGGCGCTGGTTCCCGGCGCCGCTGCCGGCCGAGCTGGCCGCGCCGCTCCCGGAGGGGGCGCCGCTCGTCCGGCGCGCGCTCCACGAGGTGCTCGTCTGGTTCCACCAGGCGCCCCTGCCGCGCGACCCGCTCAACAACCCGCTCAGCGTCGCGGACACGTGGCACCGGGTCGCGGGCGCGCTGCGCGTCTACTGGCGGGGCCTCACCCAGATCGTGTTCCCGTGGACGCTCAGCGGCGACTACTCGTACCCGCAGGAGCCGGCGCCCGAGCGGCTGATCTTCTTCGGCAGCGTCGCCGGCGCCGCGATGATGGCGCTGCCGCCGCTCGGCTCGCTCGCGCTCTGGATCTCCGCCCTCCGCCGCGAGCACCGCGAGCGGCGCGAGCGGCGCTCGGTGCGCGCCGCCTTCCTCGTCGACGGCGGCCAGGCGACGTCGCGGCGGTGGCCGCTGCTAATCGCGGGGGCGCTGCTCGCGCTCGCGGCGGCGGGGCTCGCGGCGTACGACTGGCACGTGCTGCGGCCGGCGGGGCGCATCGCGCCGCTCCGGGCGCTGCCGCTCGTGCTCTGGCCGCTGCCGTTCCTGCCGCCCCTGCTCCTCGGGCTCGGGCTGCTCGTCGAGGGCATGCGCCCCCTGCCCTGCCCCGCGACCGCGGACCGGAGCGCCTGGGTCCCGCTGCGCCAGGGCTACGCCGGGCTGTGCGTCGCGGCGATCGGCCTGACCTGGATCGTGGTCAGCTACTTCCCGCACTCGAACATCCCCGTCGTGCTGCCGACGGTGCGCGCGGAGCGCTTCTGGTACTTCCCCGCCATCGGCTCGTCGCTGCTGCTCGCGGTCGCGTTCTCGTGGCTGCACGAGGCGCTCGCGGGCGCCCCGGGCCCGGTGCCCCGCCCGCGCCGGGCGACGTGGAAGACCTGGCTCACGCCGGCGCTGTTCGCGCTCTTCTTCGTCTTCCAGTGCGTGCAGGCCTACCGGCACGCGATGGACTACCGGAGCGACCTCGTCTTCTGGGAGGCGACGAAGAAGGCGGTCCCGAACAGCGCGAAGGCGCACCTCAACTACTCGGTCATGAAGGGCGCGCGCGGGGACCTGCCGGGCCGGCTCGCCGAGAGCCGGATCGCGCTGGAGCTCGCGCCGACCTGGCCGATGGCCCACGTGTACACCGGCGACACGCTCTGCCGCATGCACCGCGCGGACGAAGCCTTCCCGCACTACCTGCGCGGGATGCAGCTCGGCCCGAACGAGCTCAGCCTGATCGCGCTCGCGCTGCAGTGCCTGCACGACGAGCAGCGGCTGGCGACGTACGAGGCGGAGATCCGGCGGCTCGCGGAGGAGCACCCGGGGACGTGGCTGGCGTACCTCGCGACCGACACGCTCGACAACGGCGCGAAGCACGGCGGCGTGGACCCGAAGTACCGGCCGCGCGGCTACAACGAGGGGCCGAAGGAGTGACCGCCGCCTGGCACGTGTACATCCTGCGCTGCGGCGACGGGTCGCTCTACACGGGGATCGCGCGCGACGTGGAGGCGCGCCTCGCGCAGCACGCGGCCGGGCGCGGGGCGCGGTACACACGCGGCCGGGGGCCGCTCGCGCTGGTGCACGTCGAGACGGCGGGCGACAAGGGCGAGGCGCTGCGGCGAGAGGCGGCGATCCGCAGGCTGGGGCGCGCGGGGAAGGAAGCGCTGGCGGCCGGGAAGAAGGCGGCGGCGGCCGGGAAGAGGGCGGTGGCGGCCGGCCAGGGGGCCCGCTCCGGGGGCCTGAGCGGGCTCGGGAGGGCGTGAGAGAAGAGGATGGATAATCGGGCCTTGCCTGGTTGGCAGGGCAAGAGCGCGCGAATACGATCACGGAACATGGCCGAACACCTCTCTCGGCATCTCATGGCAGCGCTCGCCTGGCCTGGACACGACGCCGACAGCGTCGTTGACCAGGGACTCCGCCCGTGGATGTAGTCGTGATCGGCGCGGGCCCGAACGGCCTCGCAGCGGCCGTCGCGCTCGCCGGGGCCGGCCTCGAGGTGCACGTCGTCGAGGCGCGCGACAACATCGGCGGGGGCGCGCGCACGGCCGAGCTCACCGGGCCCGGGTACCGTCACGACGTCTGCGCCGCCATCCACCCCACGGCGGTGATCTCGCCCTTCCTCCGGACGCTGCCGCTCGCCGAGCACGGCGTCACCTGGATCTACCCGGAGGTGGCGCTCGCGCACCCGCTGCCCGACGGCCGGGCCGGCCTGCTCCACCGCGACCTCGACCGCATGGCCGAGACGCTGGGCGAGGAGGACGCCGCGGCCTGGAGCGGCCTGTTCGGCCCGCTGCTCGCCAGGGAGAGCGCGCTCTTCGGCGAGCTGCTCGGGCCGCTGCGCCTGCCGCCGCGCCACCCGCTGCTGCTCGCGCGCTTCGGCCTCTCCGCGCTCCGCTCCGCGGTGGGGCTCGCGCGCGACACGTTCCGCGGCGACGCGGCGCAAGCGCTGTTCGGCGGCTGCGCGGCGCACGCGTTCCTGCCGCTCGAGACGCTGCTCTCAGCCTCGTTCGGCCTGGTGCTCGCGCTCGGGGCGCACGCGGCCGGCTGGCCGATGGTGCGCACCGGCTCGCAGGCGCTCATGGATGCGCTGGCCGCCATCCTGCGCGCGCGCGGCGGCACGATCGAGACCGGCCGCACCGTGGCGTCGCTCGACGAGCTCCCGGCCGCGCGCGCCTACCTCTTCGACACCACGCCCGCGGCCATGGCGCGCATCGCGGGCGACCGGCTGCCGGCGGGCTTCCGCCGCCGCCTCGAGCGCTTCCGCCACGGCCCCGGCGCGTTCAAGATCGACTACGCGCTCGACGGCCCCATCCCGTGGAAGGCGCCCGGCGCCGCGCTCGCCGCGACGGTGCACGTCGGCGGCCCCCTCGACGAGGTGGCCGAGTCCGAGCGGGTCGTGAGCCGCGACGCGCCCGCGGAGCGCCCCTTCTGCCTCGTCGCGCAGCAGAGCCGGTTCGACGCGACGCGCGCGCCGCCCGGCAAACACACCGCCTGGATCTACTGCCACGTGCCGCCCGGCTGCACCGTCGACATGACCGGGCGCATCGAGGCGCAGATCGAGCGCTTCGCCCCCGGCTTCCGCGACCTCGTGCGCGCGCGCGCCGTGAACGCGCCGGCCGATCTCGCCCGCTACAACGCGAACTACGTGGGCGGCGACATCTCCGGCGGCGCCAACGACTGGACCCAGCTCTTCACGCGCCCCGTCGTGCAGCTCGACCCGTACGCCACGCCCAACCCGGCCATCTACCTGTGCTCCAGCTCGACCCCGCCCGGCGGCGGCGTGCACGGCATGTGCGGCTACCACGCCGCCGCGGCCGCGCTCCGGCGCGTGTTCCAGCGGCCAGCCCCCGCCCTCGCGACGGCGGAGCGCGCGGCGCTGCCCCCGCCCGGCGGGTAGGCGCGAGGCCCCGCCCGGAGGCCTCGCCCAGAGGAGGCCTCGTGTGCCACAGATCACCCCCTGGATGGCCGGGCTCACGTCCCGGCGCGCTGCCATGACCGCCTGAGCGGAGCCCGACATGCCCTGGAATCGATCCCCGTTCGACGACCTGCCCGACGTGCGCGACGGGCTGACCCGCGCCGAGCGCATCATTCTCTTCAAGCTCGCCGAGCTCGAGAAGGAGTTCGGCGGCCGCAACGTGCCCACGGCGACCCTCTATGGCCGGGTCGTCGAGCACATCAACCTCTCGGTCCCCGAGTTCCAGCGCATCATGCAGCGCCTCGTCGGCGTGCGCTGACGGCCCCCGGAGATGGAGCCTTCATGACGATGGATATCGCCGCGCTGCGCCGCGACACCCCGGCCTGCGCCAGCGTCGTGCATTTCAACAACGCCGGGGCCTCGCTGCCCCCCGCCGTGGTGGTCGACACGGTCGTCGAGCACCTGCGCCGCGAGGCGGCCGTCGGCGGTTACGAGGCCGAGGAGGAGGCGCGCGCGCGGCTCGAGGCGGTGTATGGCTCGGTCGCCCGGCTCATCCACGCGGAGCCGGACGAGATCGCCCTGGTCGAGAACGCGACGCGCGGCTGGGATATGGCGTTCTACGCCCTCCGCTTCCGCCCGGGCGACCGCATCCTGACCGCGCAGGCCGAGTACGGCTCGAACTACATCGCGTTCTTGCAGGTCGCGCGCCGCACCGGCGCCGAGATCGTCCCTGTCCCGAGCGACGAGAGCGGCGCCCTCTCGCTGAGCGAGCTCGATCGCCTGCTCGACGAGCGGGTGAAGCTGATCGCGGTGACCCACGTCCCGACGAACGGCGGCCTCGTGAACCCGGCCGAGGCGATCGGCCGCCGCGCCAGGGCGGCGGGCGTGCCGTTCCTCCTGGATGCCTGTCAGTCGATCGGGCAGCTCCCGGTCGACGTGGAGGCGATCGGCTGCGACATGCTGTCGGCGACGGGCCGCAAGTACCTGCGCGGGCCGCGCGGCACCGGGTTCCTCTACGTGCGTCGCGCGCTGCTCGACCGGCTGGAGCCGCCGTTCCTCGACCTGCGCGCCGCCACCTGGACCGCGCCGGACCAGTACACGATACGGCCCGACGCGCGGCGGTTCGAGAACTGGGAGAGCTACATCGCCGGCCGGCTCGGGCTCGGCGCGGCGGTCGAGTACGCGCTGACGCTCGGCCTCCCCGCGATCCGCGACCGGGTAAGCGCGCTGGCCGAGCGCCTGCGCGCCCGCCTGGCCGAGGTCCCCGGCGTTGCGGTGCGCGACCTCGGCGAGCAGCGGTGCGGCATCGTCAGCTTCACCAGGGCCGGCGAGCACGCCGCCGCGGTCAAGGCGCGGCTCGGCGCGCAGGCCATCCACGTCAGCGTCTCCACCGCGGGCGGGACCCGGCTCGACTTCGAGGCCCGCGGCCTCCCCGACCTGGTGCGCGCGTCCGTGCATTACTACAACGACGAGGCCGAGATCGACCGCTTCATCGGCGCGCTCGCGGCGGCGTGAGGCCGCCTCGGCCTCTCCGCGCACGAGCGCGAGCGCGTCACGCGCCGCGGATGACGAGCTTGCCGAAGTGCGCGGCGCCCCGGAGCGCCTCGATCGCCGCCGGCGCCTCCTCGAAGGAGTAAGCCCGGTCCACGACGGGGCGGATCCGGTGCTGCACGAGCGCGCGGTTCAGGTCGTCGAAGTCCTCGCGGCTGCCGACATAGATGCCCTGGATACGCGCCTTCTTCTGGAGCATACGCACGACGTCCACCTGGGCGGTCGCGCCGGCGAGCAGGCCGATGAGGCTCACCTGCCCGCCGGGGCGGAGCGCGTTCAGGGAGCGCGGGAGCGTGCTCCCCGCCACGTCGACCACCACATCGGCGCCGACCCCGCCGGTCAGCTCGAGCGCGCGCTCGTCCCACGCGGGCGTCGCCTTGTAGTTGATCGTGTCGTGGGCGCCGATCTCCCTGGCGCGCGCGAGCTTCTCGTCGCTGCTCGACGTGACGATGACGCGGGCGCCCGCCGCCCGCGCGAGCTGGATCGCGAACACGGCGACGCCGCCCGTGCCCTGCACGAGGACCGTGTCGCCCGCGCGCACCGCTGCGTCCACGAACAGCGCGCGCCACGCGGTGACCCCGGCGATGGGCAGGGTCGACGCCTCCTCGAACGAGAGGTGCTTCGGCAGGACGACGGCGCCGCCCTCGTCGAAGAGCGCGTATTCGGCGAGCACGCCGTCGCGCGGCGAGCCGAGCGTCGAGCCGAGCATCACCTCCGGCGCGCCCCGCCCCCCGGGCCAGCCCTGGATGAACGCCCCGGCGACCCGGTCCCCGACGCGCACGCGCGCCACCCCCTCGCCGACGGCGACGACCTCGCCGGCGCCGTCCGACACGGGGATGAACGGCAGCGGCTGCGTGGGGTTGTAGACACCGTCGATCACCATCAGATCGCGGTAGTTGATCGAGGCGGCGCGCACGCGCACGAGCACCTCGCCCGCCCGCGGCCTCGGGGCCTCGCGCTCGGCGAGCTTGAGCGACGCGATACCGAACTTCCCCTCGACGATCCATGCTTTCATGTGTGCTCCTGCTCCTCCCGGCCGGCGAGCGATGGACTCGCGCCCACGCCCGCCGGGCGGACATGACGTGTTCCTGCGCGACGCCCGTGGTTCGATGAGGCCACGGGCGAAGGGCGCCGCGGCGCGGACGAGCGCCCGCCGGCTCGGGGGCGGTCGCCGCTCGTGTCCTCGCTGCGGGAGGGAGTATGGGTATCGCCGGCGCGCGGAGCGACGGGTCACGCCTCACGGCTCTTTTGACGCCGCGTCAACAATCGGCGACGTTATCGCGCGATGGACGTGTTCAGCGAGATCGGCGTCTTCAAGCGCGTCGTCGACGCGCGCAGCTTCACGCGCGCCGGCCAGCAGCTCGGCCTGACGCCCTCGGGCGTGAGCCGCGTCGTCTCGCGCCTCGAGGAGCGGCTCGGCGTGCGGCTCCTGAACCGGACCACGCGGAGCATCAGCCTCACGGACGACGGCGCCGCCTATTACGAGCGGTGCCAGAAGATCCTGGCCGAGCTCGAGGACGCGAACCTCGCCATGGCGCGCGCGCAGCGCGCCGAGGGGCCGCCTGCGCGTCGACGCCCCGCTCGTGCTGGGCGACTTCATGCTCGGCCCGGCGATCCCCTCGTTCCTCGAGGCGTACCCCGACGTCTCGCTCGACCTCAGCCTGCGCGATCACCTGATCGACCCGATCGCCGAGGGCGTCGACGTCGTCGTGCGCATGGCGGAGCTCAGGGAGTCCGAGCTCGTCTCGAAGCGGCTCGGGGGCGTGCGCCTGGTCGTGGCGGGCGCGCCGAGCTATTTCGCGCGGCGGGGGCGGCCCAGGGAGGTCGTCGACCTGGAGAAGCACGCCTGCATCGGGTACCTCTCCGGCGGCACGGCCATGCCGTGGCGGTTCGGCGGCAGGACCGGGCCGGTGAGCGTCACGTCCGTCGGGAGGCTGCACGTGAACTGCGGGCAGACGCTCCGGCAGGCGGCGCGCGCGGGCCTCGGGCTGATCCAGGTGTTCGAGTACTTCGTCGCGGAGGACCTGCGGAGCGGCGCGCTGGAGCTGGTGCTCTGCGACCACGAGCCCGAGCCGAGGCCGATCTACGCGCTCTACCCGCACCACAAACACGCCGTCCCGAAGGTGCGCGTGTTCCTGGACTTCCTCGCGAGCGTCTTCCGGAGCGGGCCCGCGGGAGACGGCAAGGTCGCGGGTCCCGCGGGCGTCGCGGGCGGCGCAGGGAAACAAGACGGGCGGAGCGGGCCGGGATCGCGGGGGCGATCCTCGGCACGGGGGCGATCGAGCCGGGTGAGGACGGCGTAGCGCCGGGCGGTATGCGCCGGGCGCGGAGGGGATGGCGGCGGCGAGGTCTCAGGGTCGGATGGCGAGCAGCGCCGGCGTCTGGCCGGGTGCCGCGGCGCCCATCGCGTCGATCAGCGCGCGTGGCTCGCCGGGCCCCGCGGCGCCCAGCTTGCGCATGTCGGGGAGCCTGCTGACCGTCCACAGGAGCGTCGCCACCACCGGTGCTGGCAAGCGGCTCAGCGCCACCATCGGCTGCGGTGTGATGGAATTGCCGAGCCGGCGCACCAGGCGGAATCCTTCCTCCATGGCGCGCGCCAGGCGCATCGCCTCCGTCCACGACACGCCTGCTTTTCGTTCGTGCGCCATGACGGTGGCGACCATCACGGGCACGACGAGCGCCGCATGGGTACGCAGCCAGCTCTCCATGTCCGGATGCACGACGGCGGGGATGCCCGCGTCCGAGAACACCTTCGCCCAGGCCGCGTCCGTCACCGTGGTGACCAGGCCTCGGGTGACGATCTTCGACGTCAGCTTGCCGTCGTCGAGGCTCGCCAGGATCGCGGGGAAGCCGAAGGCGAAGCGCGCCGGGCCCACCGCGTCCCGGAGGCGGTCCAGCGACTCGAAGGTGTTGAACATGAACATCACCGCCTTCGCCGCGCTCCCGGCCAGCGCGGGCAGCACTGCGTCCACCTGCGGCGCGAGCACCGTCACGAGCACGAGGTCCCACGCCGTCGTCGCGTCGAGCGCGGCGCTCACCCGCACCGCCGCGCGTTTCCCCGCGGCGCTCACGATCGCCTCGTCCCGCTGCAGCTGCTCGAGCCGCTTGCCGCGAGCGACCACCGTCACCTCGTGCCCCGCCTGCGAGAGCTGAAACGCGAACGTGCTTCCAATTCCGCCCGGTCCGACAACGGCAATTTTCATGCAGCGGAGGGTAGCGCCCGCCGGCCCGTTCAACAAATCGTGGTCTCGGATCTCACGATCGGCATCCTGCCGTTGCCCAGCAGCGTCGAGGCGTGCCCGGCCCCGAGGCTAGGGCCACACGACCGGCCCGCACAGGCCGGAGTTCCCCAGGACGATCGCGTAGTCCGTGTTGTTGATCGTGCCATTCCCATCGATGTCCTTGACATTGCCCAGGGTGGCCGGAGTGGCAGGGTTCGCCGCGGCGCCGACCACTTGGAGGTCACCGGCCCAGGTGATGCAATCGTCGTTGTTCAGGTCGCCGGCGGGCAGGGTGACGCTGTTCATCGTCGTCGTGCTGCCAGCCGCCGCCACGATGGCGCTCATCCTGGCGGTCAGGTAACCTGGCTTGAGCGCCGTGATGGAGTAGGTGTCGGGCGGCAGGTTCAGCGAGTAGGCCCCGGAGGCGCTCGTGACCGCCGCGTCGCCCACCTGGCTCGGTCCCTTCCACGCCTTCACGACCACGCCGCTGTGGTTCGAGCGGCCCTGGAGCAAGACGCTGCCGCTGACGGTGGACGTCGCCACCTGCGGCGTACCGTTCAGGATATGCAGGGATCCGTTGCATGACGGATAATAATTCGAGTTTCCAGGGACCTTCTTCCAGTCAGGGATGCCGGTCCCTCCCCACGGGTTGCCCGTGTTCACGGTGGCGTACAAGGTGTTCGGGGGCATGAACACCTTCACGTCGGTGTTGCGAGGGAGGTTGTAGAAGACGTTCTTCTTCGCTTCCGTGATCGTCCCGGGCTGCGTGCGGGACCATGGAGCAGGGACGACGACCCTGAGCTCGAGCTTCCCCCCGAGCTCGTCCAGGTAGTCCTCGTCGACGGTGACACGAACGCAAGCCGGGTCGGCCTTCTTGATGTCGAAGTTCCAGGCAGAGAAGTGGGGGAGCGACGCCGTCGCCACGCCGTTGGCGACATAGCCCATCCCCTGCTCCGACCAGAGGCCGCTGGCAGGATCGTGATGCCACATCTCAATCGGCCCCGTGAACGAGTTCTCCGCGTCGGCGAGCATCGAGACGCTGGCAAACTGCCCGGGCGCGAGGTTGTACAGCTTGCCGGACGCGTCCCTGAACTCGGCCGAAAATGCTCCGACGCTCTGGAGCGCGACGATGCTGCCATCGGCGGCGACGCCGGTCATGTCCCCTATCATCGGCTCCTCCCGGAGCCTGTAGGTGTGAATGTTCAGCTGGAGCGGTCCGGTGGCCACGTTTCCGCTGCCGTCGACCAGCGCTCCGGCGTTGATCTCGATCCGCGTCCCGACGCTGTCGGTCACCGCGATGGGCGCCGCCGGGTTGATCGAGATGACCTCCGCGGGGATCAGCTCCATCGCCACGTCCACAGAGCCGAGCCCGCTCCGGGTGGACGACGTCACGTAGCCGCTCTTGCTCGCCTGGATCACATAGCTCGTGGTTTGAGGGGTATAAAGCTCGAAGTACCCCGCCGCGTTCGTCGTGGCGAGGGTCCCGTTCACCGAGACGGCGGCGCCGCTCAGCAGCGCGCCAGAGTTGCTCCGCACCGTGCCAGCGAAGAGCTCGAGGATCGTGATCTCCTGGCGGGACTGGCTCAGGGGTTTGCCCTCGTCGTGTTCCTCTGCGGGCATCGAGCCGCAGCCGGCCGCTCCCATCGTCAACGTGACCGCGGACGTGCCCACAAGGACGGCCACCGCTGCGGCATGGACCATGTTGCTCATCATCAGTTTCATGTTCGATTCCCTCTTGCTGGCATCCTGCGCGTGCCCGCCGACGCGTGGAATACCACTTTGGTGGAACACGAACACTTCGGGCGCGGTGCGGGGTCTCGTGTCGGACGCGTGGACCCGCTGCGCGCCGTCGCCCCGAAGCAGCTCACCGCTCCGGCGGACGGCCCGCGACGCGAGCGAGCAGCACACGGCACGCCTCGGCCGTCTGGCGGAGCTCTCCCTCGCGGAAGTGCGCGCCGAGCGAGGCGTCGAGCGCCGCCGCCGCGCCCAGGGCGGCGGCGCGCAGGGTCGCGTCCGCCGACGGCGCCGCCTGCGCGATCGCCCGCGCCAGCGTCGTCGCGACGTCGCCGAGGTAGACCTGCCCGCGCGTCTCCGCGATCGCGAGCGCCCTCTGGCCCGCCGCGAGCGCCGCGCCGGGATCGCCGGTCCCGAGCTCCGCCTCGGCCAGGTTCCGGTACATGTCCGCCAGGTCCGAGCCGGCGCGGCTCTGCTCCCCGAGCCGCACCGCGCGCCGGGCGTGATCGCGCGCAGCGGCGATCTCCTTCATGGCGAGCTCGGTCTCGGCCAGGTTGCTGTAGCCGATCGCGAGCTGATGCAGATCCCCGAGGCGCTCCTTGAGCCGGATCGCGCGGAGGAACGTCTCGCGCGCCCCCGGGAGATCCCCCGCGCGGAGGCGCATCACGGCGACGCCGTTGAGCGCCAGGCTGACGAGGTGGGGATGGGAGGCGTCCGAGACCAGGCGCGTTACCTGGCGGTAGGTCCGCTCCGCGCTGACCGTCCGGCCGCGCGAGGCGAGCGCGAGCGCCACGCCGAGCAGGATCGCCGCGACGTCCTCTCCCCAGCGCTCGTCGCTCCGGCGTATCGTCCGGCAGATCCGGAGCCCCGTCCGAGCGGCCTGCCAGCTCTCGTCGCGCCGCCCTTCGCGGCGGTGCAGGAACGCGAGCAGCGCGTACATGGCCAGCGCCTCGCGGATCTCCCCCGCCTCGGTGGCGCGCGCGATCGCCCGCTCGGCGAGCGCGCGCGCCTCCGGGAGCGCGCCGCGCACCTTCGCGATCAGCGCGAGCCGCGCGTCGATGATCGCGTCCCAGCCGAGCGCCTCGGCCCGATCACCGCTCGCCGCCGCGCGGCGCTCCGCCCCGGGGATCAGCGCCCGGGCCTCCTCGTACACACGCTCGGCGTCGTCGAGCCGGCCGACGCGGCGCAGCGCGTCGCCGAGGTCGAAGCGCACGCGGAGGCGCTCCCGAGCGACGGCGCTCCGCCGCTCGGGCGCGCGTCCGCCGCCGTGCTCGCCGCCGCTCGCCTCGGCGTCCAGGTCCTGCAGGGCGCGCGCCCGCTCGAGGTGGCGGATCGCCTCGGCGTTCTCGCCGAAGGACATGGCGCGCGCCGCCGCCTGCGCGTAGGCCGAGGCCGCGCGCGCCGCGTCGCCCGCCCGGTCGTACTGCGCCGCGAGCAGCGCCGCAGCGACCCCCGTCTCCGCCCGCCGCTCGAGCCAGGCGGCCGCCTCGAGGTGCAGCGCGCGGCGGAGCTTCGCGCTCAGCATCTCGTACGCCACCTCGTGGGTCGCCGCGTCGGCGAAGACCATCTCGCGCTCGCCCTGCAGCGTGGAGGGCTCCCGCAGGCGGACGAGCCGCCGCCGACGGAGCTTCCCGAGCGTCGCCTCCACCGAGGCGCCGGCGTCGCCCGCCGCGCCCGCCGGCCGCAGGTGCTCGACGGCCCCTTGCCAGAACGTGCGCCCGACGACGGCCGCGCGCAGGAGCACCTCCCGGACCTCGGGCTCGAGCCGGTCGAGCCGCGCCTGCACGATGCCCTGGATCGTCGCGGGCAACCGCAGCGCCCCGAGCCGCTCCTCGTGCAGCACCCACGACTCCTGCCGCCGCGCCTCGATCGCGCCGGCGTCCACGAGCAGGTGGAGCAGCTCCTCGACGATGAGCGGGCTCCCCTCGGCGCGCTCGGCGAGCGTCCGCACCACGTCGGCGGACAGGCCCGGCACGCGGCGGAGCCAGTCCCGGATCATGTCCTCGATGTGACGGCGCGCGAGCGGCGCGACCTCCTGGCGGTGGTGCGGCTCGACGTCGGCCCCGAAGCCAGGGCGGCGCTCGAGCAGCCCGGTCCGCGCGCTGCACACGAACAAGAGCGGCAGGTCCGCCACGCCCTGGACGAGGCTCTCCAGGAGGTCGAGGCTGGCGTCGTCGGCCCACTGGAGGTCGTCGCAGATCACCACGATCGGCAGCTGCCGCGCGGCGAGGCGGGCGAGGCGCGTCAGGGCGGCGGTGATCCGCTGCTTCATGAGCGCCCCGGACTCCTCGGGCCCGAGCGAGGCGACGGTGGCGCTCATCCCGGCCGTCTCACCGAGGATCCCCTCGACCTGGACCAGGGCGGCGTCGATGTCCGCGACGCCGATCTCCTCTCCGGTCGCGTGGCCCATCCAGCGGTCGTCGTCCGGAGGCGACGCCTGGCTCGCGTGGCGCGCCCGGAGCCAGCGCAGGCCGAGGCGCAGCTTGCGGCGGATCCCGCGCTGGCCCTCGCCCGGGCGGATCCGGAAGCGCTGGCGCAGGAGCGCCGAGGCGAGGCTGTAGCTGATGTCGGCGGTGAGCGGCGAGCACTGCGCGGTCAGCCCCAGGACCTCGCCGGGCCGGGCGGCGAGGCTCGCGAAGAGCTCCGCGAGCAGGCGGCTCCGCCCGACGCCGGGCGGCCCGACGAGCGTCAGGAGCTGGGCCCGCCGCTCGGAGAGCACCGTCTCGAGCGCGTCGAGCATGTGCTGGGTCTCGGCGCCGCGCCCGACGAGCTTCGTCGGCAGGCCGAGGAAGTCCGTCCGGCTGAACGCGACGTGCCCGTGGATCGCGCCCTCGACCCGGTAGCAGGAGAGCGGCTCGGTCCGGCCGGGGACGGCGGCCGGGGCGAGCGGCACGACATTGAACCGGCCGGCGACCTGCCGGTACGTGTCCCGCGTGACGACGACGGCCCCGGCGGGCGCGGCCGCCTGCACCGCGGTGGCGAGCCGCACGGCCTCTCCGGTCACGAGGAGCTCCGACGGCTGCGGCGCGCCGCCAGCCCGCGCGAAGACCCGGCCGGTGGCGATCCCGAACGACGCGGCGAGGAGCGCGGGGGCCGCGGAGCGCCGGAGCGTGGGGCTCACGCGCACCGCGGCCATGCGGAGCGCCGCGACGACGGCGCGCTCCGCGTCGTTGTCGGTCGCGCGCGGGACGCCGAAGACGGCGACGACACGCGCGTCGCCGGAGCCCGTGACGAGGCCCCCCATGCGCTCGACCTCGGCGACGACGATCTCGCGGCTGCGCTCGGTGAGCTCGGCGATCTCCTCGTCGTCGAGGTGCGCAGAGCGCGCGGCGACGCTGGAGAGGTCGACGCACAGGACGGTGCAGATGCGGTTCTCTCCCGGCGCGGAGAGCGAGGCCGCCGCCCGCGCGGAGGGCGGAGGCGGAGGAGATGGGCGCGGCAGAGCGTTCGCGGCGCCGGCGGCGCGCCGCCCTGGATCGGTCGGGCGCGGCGGCGCGGAGCCCTCGCCCCGATCCACCTCGCGGTGCGTCGCGGCGAGCGACGCGTCTGCCGAGCTGGAGCGCGCCCTGAGCAGGCTCGACCAGAGCTCCCTCATGTTGTGAAAGCGGGAGCCAGCTTCGGGCGCGAGCGCGCGGCGGAGGACGGAGTCCACGCCCGGGTGCATCCAGGGGACGCCGGAGAACAGATCCTGACGCTGCCAGGCCGTGCTCGCGGACATGAGGAGATGAAGGAGGGACTCGCCCTGAAGCACGCGCCGGCCCGACGTGACCTCGATCAGGATGAGCGCCATGGCGAAGACGTCGGTCCATGGCCCCGTGGCGCCGTACTCCCGGACGAACTGCTCCGGGGCCGCGTAGCCTGGGGTGAACGCGCGCTGGCCCTCCTTGGTCGCGGTGCGGGCTGCTTCGAACGGCGTGGTCTCCTCGAAGACCTTGGCAATGCCGAAATCGAGCACCTTGATTGCGACGTTGCCGCGCAAACGGACGCAGAACAGATTCGCAGGCTTGAGGTCCCGGTGCGAGACGCGATTCTCATGGGCGACGGCGAGCGCCTCCGCGGCCGGGGAGAGGAGCGTGATCGCCTCGTCGATGCCCATGGGCTCACGCCCCCAGGCGCGGCGCGCCGCGAGCGCGGCGGAGAGCGTCTCTCCGTCGAGCCATTCCATGACGAGGTAGGGTGTCCAGAGGCCGCTCGGAGAGACGGCAGCGCCGATATCGAGGGCCTGGACGATGCTGGCTGTCTGGCGCGAGAGCTGGTGGAGGAGCTGGCCTTCGGCCCGCAGCTTCGCGAGGAAGCCGCTCCGCCCGGCGGGGGGCATGCCGGGCGGCGCCTGGAGGCACTTGACGGCGACAGGGACGTCGAGCCCGAGGTGGACGCCCCGGTAGACGACGCCGAACCCGCCCTCGCCGACGACGGCCTCGACGGAGAACTGGCCGTCGAGCGTCGCGCCCACCCAGCCGAAGGGGTCCGTCAACGCCATGACGGGCGAGGGTACCGACGATCGGGTTCCGTGAAAAGGGGACGTCTTTCCGCGGAGTTGCCGCCGTGCCGTGCTGTCGCCGCCGCGCGGGTCGGAATGACGAGACTGGTGTTCACATCGGGCGGGATGGTGCTGCATGGCCCTGGCGTGGCCGGCACGAGGGCCGGCCAGGGGCCGCCAACAGCGCGCGAGCGACGCCGGCGCCCGCGTGGACATGCTGGGCCGCAGGCGCGCACGTTTTTGCATACCCGTGCTGCGCGCAGGCGAGCTACGGCTTTGCGGCGAATCACGGAGGCAAAATCATGGCAAACAGGTTCTGGGCTTGGTTTTCGGCGGCGATGACGGGCAGCGCTGCGTGCGCGACCGTCGCTGGATGCGGCGGTGACGAGACTGCGTCAGCGACATGCCCCGAGGGCAACCTGGTCCGCGGTGTCTGCGCGGGCGTCCCGGCCGGGGAAGTCTGCGCCGGCGAGACCTGCACCGAGGGAGCCGCATGCACCTCGGTGGTCGACGTCACGAGCGAGGATGAGCTCGCCGCTGCTGCTGAGGCCGCCGCGGCCGGCACCTGCATCGCGCTCCGAGAGGGCCGGTACGGCGTGCTCAGTGTTCCTGGCGGCGTGAGCCTCCTCGGACGCTCGGCGGCCGCGGTGGAGGTCCAGGGCGTCGTGCTCGCCGCAGGCGAGGGCGCCGTGGTGCGTGGCCTCACGGTCGGACGGGAGGGCGTAAGCGTGCAGGGGGCGACCGGCGTGCGCATCGACTCGGTCCGCGTCGTCGGGGAAAGGGGCCATGAGCGCCCTGGCGTCGAAATCCGTCCGGGCTCCTCGATCGCGATCGTGGACTCCGAGATCATCGATTCGGGGCACGTCGGCGTCTTCGCCGTGGACGCTGACGTGACGCTGGAGCGGAGCGTCGTCGCGGGCGCCCAGCGCGGTGGGATCGTGATTCAGGGCCAGGGTTGTGATCAAGAGAGCTGCGCCTGCGCGAGCCGCCCTGCGCTGGAGGTGAAGAGCAGCGTCATCCGCAGCAACCACATCATCGGCGTCTCGCTGCGCGGCGCCACCGCCAGCCTGGTGGACGTGGACGTGACGGACTCGAGGGAAGGCGATGCCGTCGAGTCGGGCGGCTTCGGCGGCGGCATCTCGGTGGCGGAGTGCTCGAGCGTGCTCGGCGCGACGAAGGTGCGGGTGCTCGACAGCCGCTCCTTCGGCATCCTCGTCGACCACTCGACGGCCGCGCTGGGCGATGAGGGGGAGGACGAGTCCATCGAGATCAGCCGAAACACGCGGGGGCTCTGGATCCAGAACGTCTGCCAGACCGGCGGGGCGGGCTGCGTCACCCTGCACAACGGGAAGCTGGACGGCAACTTCGGCGTCGGCATCGGAATCACGGGCAGCTCGCGCAGCATCATCCTGTGCAAGTCGGCGGTCACGTCGACCCAGCTCGAGTGGCTGCCCGTCTTCAACGGGAGCGGTGAGCCGGCGATCGACAACGTGGGCGACGGCATCGACTGGCTCGACGGCTCCGAGGTGACGCTCGAACAGCTGACCCTGAGCGGCAACACACGGCAGAGCCTGTTGATCGACGGCCCGGCGTCCGGTCGCATCTGGAAGCTCGACGTGACGGGTGACGCGGCGAAGCCCCCCGTACAGCAGAACTTCACGATGGGAGAGCGGCCCGAAGCCGAGGACACGATGCCGACCGTCCCTGAGCGCGCGTTCCCGATCCCGCAGTCGCCGGCCGCGCTGTCGTCGCCGGAGTGAGCGCGACGGCAACGGCCCGGCGGCAGCGCAGCGGACCAGGGCTAGTGGGCGCGCCGTGACGAGCGGAGGCCCTACAATGACCGTCCTGCGACGACCAGCTGCAGCGGCGTCGATGCCCACGCCCGCGACGTCGGGCTGGCCGTCAGCACGCGACCGCGACGGCGGCGAGCCGGGCTATCAAGGGTCGAACGGCGGGGGCGGCTCCTGCGGGGGCGGGGCCTCCAGGTTGGCGGGCTCCCAATGGCAGCGGTCGTCGGTCTCGGTGCAGTCCTCGGCGCGATCGCGGGTGCACTGCCAGCCGCTGCTGCCATCGAAGGTGGCGCGGTCTCCGTTGAACGTCTCGCCGTGCAGAGCGATCGCGTTGCAGGCGAGGGTCGTGGCCAGGATCGTCACCTCGGATCCGAAGTTGGCGACCCCGACGCGAGCGTTGTCGTTTATCGTCGTGTTCTGGATCATGGCGATACCGTTGCCGACCATGATCCCATCTCCAAGAGCGCCGCTGGCGTGCGCACTCGTCGTACGCACGACGCTGGCGTCGATCGTCGCGTCCGACTTGCTGACGACGATGCCTGCCTCATAATTGTCCTCGACGACGCAGGCATGAACGAGCATGCTCGCGCGCTCGCCGGTGCCTCTATCGGCGTTGTCCGCGGCTTCGATACCCCGTCCTCCCGCCCTCAATGCGTTGGGCTGGGTGCCTCGGACCACGCTGGTATCGATGATGACGTCCGCGCCGTAGACGGCCACGCCGATCTGATGGTTCTGCTCAACGAGGCATGCGCGGATGATCACGCTCGCGCGCTCGCCTAATTCGAGGTTATTTTGGATGTTGATGCCTGTCCCTGCCCTCCCGTCCTCGTCGATCTGGGTGCCTCGGACCACGCTGGCCTCGACGATCGCGTCCGAGCCAGAGACGAACACGCCCACCTCGTAGTTCTGCTCGACGAGGCATGCGCGGACAATCACGCTCGCTC
Source organism: Sorangium cellulosum (assembly GCF_002950945.1). GTDB lineage: Bacteria > Myxococcota_A > Polyangia > Polyangiales > Polyangiaceae > Sorangium > Sorangium cellulosum_E. The sequence continues at coordinate 1,797,348 of NZ_CP012673.1, read as the reverse complement.
GCCCTTCCGGATCGAGACTATCCTGGATGTTGATACCCCGCCCGAGCGTGCCCTGTTCGCCGGGCCGGGTGCCGCGGACCACGCTGGCCTCGATAGTCGCGTCCGAGCCAGAGACGAACACGCCCGCCTTGTGGTTCTGCTCGATGAGGCATGCGCGGACGGTCACGATCGCACGCTCGCCCGTTTCGCGGTCCTCCATGACACCGATGCCCGGTCCTCCCCTGCCGTCCGGCCTCGGCTGCGTACCGCGGATAACGGTGGCTTCGATCGTGGCGACCGAGCCAATGACGGCCACGCCGATATCGTGGTTCCGCTCGATGACGCACGCCCGGACGGTCACGCTCGCGCGCTCGCCTGTACTGAGGCCATCAGAGACCTCGATGCCCAGCCCTCCCGTCCCATCTTCCCCGGGCTGCGTGCCGCGGACCACGCTGGCCTCGATGAGCGCGTCCGAGCCGAAGACGCCCACGCCAACGCGATGGTTCGCCTCGATGAGACAGGCGCGGACGGTCACGCTCGCGCGCTCGCCTGTATCCGGATCATTCCGTACGGCGATCCCCCATCCTCCCCTACCCTCTCCGCTGGGCTGGGTGCCGCGGACCACGCTGGCCTCGATCGTCGCGTCCGAGCCAGAGATGAATACGCCCGCCTCGTGGCTCTGTTCGACGAGGGAGCCCTTCAGCCGGACGCTGGTCGGGCCGTACCCATCTTCGACAACGATCCCGATATCCCTCACCTCGTGTACCCACGCCGCTTCGATCGTGACGTCGCGCGCACCCGATATGGCGATCGCGATGTCCGCTCCGGTCACGGCGAGGCTTCGGAGCTCGGTCCCGCTCGCCTTCGCTCTGAGCACCTGAACGGCACCGAGCTGAGTCCCCGACCCTTGAATCTCCACGAGACCAGGACATCGTCCCCACAGGCGCACCGCCTTGCCCGAGATCACCACGTCCTCGACGTACGAGCCCGCCGCCACCGCGACGATGGCGCCGCGGTCGGCATTGTTGATCGCCCGCTGGATCGTGGTCCACGGCCTCTCCGCCGTCCCATCGCTGTCGTCGCCTGTATAGGCTTGATCGACAAATTGTGTGTTCACCTCGACCGGGATGTCGCCCCACGGCCCATCGCCGCACGGAGCGAGCTCACGGCAGCGGGTTTCCCCGGGGATGGCCATCTGCGCCTCGGGACACGCTTCCTGCGGAAGGATCGCCGCGCAGCCCCCGTCCCCGCCGGCGACGAAGCCCTCTGCGCACGCCTCCGGCGGCACTCCTGCCGGCTGGCATCGGCGGTCCTGCAGCGCGAGCTGGCCGGGCGGGCAGCGCATCTCCGGCGGCAGCCCCGCCGGCTGGCACACGCCCGGCTCGAGGGTGCTCTCGCCCGGGCCGCACGGCGCTGGCTCGCACACACCACCTTCGCGCGCGACCTCGCCGGGCGCACACGCCTTGGCGGCGTCGGATGGATCACCACAGCCGATCGGCAGGATCGCGATGATAAGCGCCCAAAGAGAAGCCACCACGAGACGCCATCGGACGCTGCATTCCCTTATATTTACCATCGAGGCTCGCTCCTTGTGGACGCCATCGGACGCTCCGCTCCCTCATGCTCATCATCGAAGGACGCTCCTTCGACATCGGGCTTCGATGATTGCAGAGGCGCATCTCCTCGACCACGCTCGCGCTGAAAGTGCTACTGCTGGCAATACAAACTCATCTTTGCCACAAGGCTCTTCCTCGTGACGTGGCGTTGACACGGGGAGGCGTGGGCGGCGCCTCCGAGATCTAGGCCGCGTGCACTTACCATGAGGGGATGCTCCGGCGCACTACTCCCAAAGTGGTATTCACGTTGCCCGCTCGCGAGGCCATCCTGGGGCCACGGAGCGAGGGGAGCAGCGCGTACGCTCGATCGGCAACGCCATTCACAGGGAGGATCGGGGCGTCGCATGCCGCGACCTGGGCCTGGTCTTAGGGGTACGGGTGAGCCGGCGCGAGCGGCGGCGCCGCGGCGTCAAGGCTGCGGCATCTCCTCCTCGGGCGGGGGCTCCAGGCCGGCGCTGCTCGCATGGCAGCGATCGTCGGTCTCGGTGCAGTCCTCTGCGCCTCGGCGAGTGCACCGCCAGTCGATGCTGCCATCGAAGGAGGCTCGCAAGCCAGCGAATTCCTCACCATTGAGCTGGAGCGCGTTACAGGTGAGGATCGTGGAGAGGATCGTCACCGTCGACCCAAAATTTGCGACCCCGGCGCGAGCGTTGTCGTTGATCGTCGCGTCCCGGATCGTGGCGATGCTGCTTTCTACGATGAATCCATCACCAAACGTCTTGTCGGCGCGTGCTTTTGTCTTTCTTATGATGGCGTCTTCGATCATTGCGTCCGAGCGAGAGACGAGTATGCCAACGTCGTGGTTCTGCTCGACGAGGCATGCGCGGACGGTCAACCTCGCGCGCTCGCCTGGCTCGTCGTCATCCACGGCGACGATGCCCCCTCCGAGCTTCCCGTCAGCCCTGGGTTGGGTGGCACGGATCACGCTCGCCACGATCGTCGCGTCCGAGCCCCGGACGTACACGCCAACCTCATGGTTTTGCTGGATAACGCATTCGCGGATGGTCACGCTCGCGCGCTGGCCCGTGTCGCTCGCATACCGCACGCTGATCCCCCGCCCTGCGGCCCCGTCTCTGTTGGGCTGGGTGCCGCGGACCACGCTCGCCTCGATGATCGCGTCCGAGCCAGAGACGAGCACGCCGACCTCGTGGTTCTGCTCGATGAGGCACGCGCGAACCGTCACGCCCGCGCGCTCGTGCGTATCAGGAGCATACCGCACGCTGATCCCCCGCCCTGCGGTCCCGTCTTTGTCGGGCTGGGTGCCGCGGACGACGCTCGCCTCGATGATCGCGTCCGAGCCAGAGACGAGCACGCCGACCTCGTGGTTCTGCTCGATGAGGCACGCGCGAACCCTCACGCTCGCGCGTTTCCCTGTATCGGTCGCGTAGCGCACGCCGATCCCCTGTCCTGCCGTCCCATCTTTACCGGGCAGGGTGCCGCGGATCACGCTCGCCTCGACCGTCGCGTCCGAGCCGTGGACGTACAAGCCAAGCTCGTGGTTTTTCTCGATGAGGCAACCGCGCACTGCGAGGCTCGCGCGCTCGCCTGCGCGCAGGCCGTTCTGGACATTGACGCCCCGTCCCCACCTCCCATCTTCGCTGGGCAGGGTGCCGCGGACCACGCTGGCCTCGATCGTCGCGTCCGCCCCGACGATGACCACGCCGCCATAACGGTTGTGGTCAACGAGGCATGCACGGACAGTCACGCTCGCGCGCTCGCCGCTGTCCGTGCGTTGCTCGACGAGGAGACCCCATCCTTCCATCCCGTCTTTGTTGGGCTGGGTATCGCGTACCACGGTGGCCTCGATCGCCGCGTCCGAGTCGTAAACGCGCACGCCAGCCTCATGGTTCCGCTGAACGACGCAGGCGACGATGCTCACGCTGGCGCGTTCGCCTGTGACGGCGTTGTCCTCGAGGCCGATGCCCCACCCTCTCGTCCCATCCGCGCCGGGCTGGGTGTCGCGCACCACGGAGGCCTCGATCGCCGCGTCCGAGCCATAGACGTACACGCCGACCTGGTGGTTCTGCTCAACAACACAGCCGCGGACGCTCGCGCTCGCGCGCTCGCCTGTGGCAGCGTCATCCTTGAGGCCGATCCCCCATCCTCCCGATCCATCGGCGTTGGGCTTGGTGGAGCGGATCTCGGCGTGCTCGACCGTCGCGTGCGATCCATAGACGTACACGCCGACGCCGCGGCTCTGCTCGACGAGGGAGCTTCTCAGCGCGACGCTCGTCGAGCCATACGCGTCTTCAACCGCGACCCCCAAGCCATTCACATCGTGCACCCATGCCTGGTCAATCGTGACGTCGCGCGCCCCCGACACGAACAAGCCAAACGCCGTCCCTGTCGCGGCAAGGCTGCGGATCTCGGTCCCGCTCGCCCTCGCTCTGAGTACCTGAACGGCGGCGAGCCGCCCGCCCGTCCCTCGGACCTCGACGAGCGCGGGACATCGGCCCCACAGGCGGACCGCCTTGCCCGAGATCACCACGTCTTCGACGTACGAGCCCGCCGCCACCGCGACGATGGCGCCGCTCTCGGCGTTGTTGATCCCCCGCTGGATCGTCGTCCACGGCCTCGCCGCCGTCCCGTCGCTGTCGCCGCCCGTATAGGCCTGGTCCACGAACTGGGTGTTCTCCTCGACCGGGATGTCGCCCCACCGCCCGTCGCCGCAGGGGGCGACCTCGCGACAGCGGGTTTCCCCGGGGATGGCCATCTGCCCCTCGGGACACGCCTCTCGCGGAAGGATCGCCGCGCAGCCGCCGCCCCCATCGGGGACGAAGCCCTCTGCGCAAGCCTCCGGCGGCACCCCTGCCGGCTGGCATCGGCCGCCCTCTAACACAACCTGGCCGGGCGGGCAGGGCATGTCGGGCGGCAGCCCCGCCGGCTGGCATTCGCCCGTCTCCAGGGTGACCTCGTCCGGGCCGCACGGCGCTGGCTCGCACGCCCCATCTTCGCGCGCCACCGCGCCGGGGGCGCATGCCTGCGCGGCAACGAAGCGCTCACCGCAGCCGATCAGCACGAGCGCGATGGCGAGCGCCCACAGAAGCGCCTCCGCGAGGCCCCATCGGACGGTCCGTTCCCTCATGTTCACCATCGAAGCACGCTCCTCTCCGATCATCGGCTGCAGGGCGGCCGCTGCCGAGCTCGGCACGCGCACGTGTGGGCCTGCGCCGAGGTCGACCCGCCAGCGACGACCGCCACCGGACCAGCTGTCTCCAGCCGGAGCCACGGGCGGCCCTCCGGCGCTCCCCTCCTGTTTCCAGCCGAAGCCATTCCTGGGCGCCCCCACCTGGAGATGCGCCCAGTTCACCACAAAACCCTACGGCACGCCCGTTGCAATTACCCCCTGCGCACGCTGCACCCGCTGCGAGCTTCCGCCGGGACGATCCGGCGATCGCGCCGCGAGCCCGGAACCCTGCTCAGCAGGCCTGCGCACCAGGCCGGAGGAGTCGAAGATGACCTCGATTCAATGCCGCATCGCGCACACGCGCAAGGATCTTGACGACGCGCTCCGCGTCCGCTGGGAGGTGTTTGGTCAGGAGCTCGATCTCCTCGCGGCCGCCCCCGCTGCGCCGCGCGAGGTCGACCCGTACGACACCCTCGATACCACGCTCCATTTCGTCGCCTACGCGGACGGGCAGCCCATCGCGACCACCCGGCTGCTCTTGCCCAACCCCGAGGTGGCGTTCGCCCGCCGCGGCCGCCTCGGCGTCGACCTCGAATCCAGGTTCGATCTCGGTGCCCTCCATATCCCCGGGCTCTCGCTCGCGGAGGCCACCCGCTTCTGCATCGTCGCGCGGCACCGGAGCAGCGGCGCCCTGGAGGCGCTCCATGCGGCCATGATCGAGGAGAGCCGCCGTCGCGGCGTCACGCACTGGATTGCCGCGGTGAACGCGGAGACCGACCACGCCGGGGACGCCGCGATCATCCTCCAGGTGGCCGCCGCGCTCGGGCTCGTGAGCGCCCGGGTCCAGGTCTCCCCGCTCGGCGGCGACCACCCGCCGGCCCCACCGGGCTTCCCCTTCTACGACGAGCAGGAGCGCGCGCGGGCCCGCGCCGGTGATCTCGCCGGATTGCCGCTGCCCCGACCGCTCGGCGTGTTCACCCGCCGGATGGCCGCGCGTTTCATCGGCGCCGCGCGCTACGACGGACGGTTCCGCCGGTTCGCCATGCCCCTGTTCGCCTCGGTGGAGGAGCAGGCCAGGGCGCCGCGACCCGTGAGGACCACGACCGTGACGCGCAAGGCCGCCTGAACGAGCCAACCGAGCAAACCACCCATCTGGAACAGAGGAACACCATGACAACGGACGCAACGGACTGGATCACCCCCCTCGATCACGAAGTGACGGCCCTGCTCACCCGCCTCGACACGGATCCAGCGGCACGCCGGCTGTATGACGGCACCGCGACCGCCGAGGGCTACTCGGCGTTCCTCGAGCAGATCTATCATTACGTGCGCTGGACCCGCCCTCTGTGCGCCCACGCCGGCGCGCGGCTCGCAGCCAGGTGCGTCGGGGACCCGGGCGACACGCGGGCGGCGGACGGGCGCGGCATTCTCGCGGCCCTCCTGCTCCGCAAGGCGGAGGAGGAGTCCGGGCACGAGCAGTGGGCCCTCGACGATCTCGCCGCCCTCGGGCGCGACCCGGAGGTGGTGATGCGCGCGGAGCCCGCGCCGGCGACACGGGCCTATATCGCCTGGAGCCGCTACACCGCGGAGGCGGGCGCGCCCGAGGCCTTCCTGGGCACGGCGTACGTGCTGGAGGCGCTCTCGGTCCACCACGCCGGAGACGCCGCGGCGCGCCTCGTGGCGCGCGGCCGCATCCCCGGCATCGCAGGCGCGGTGCGGTTCCTGCGCGGGCACGCCGACGCCGACCAGGGGCACGTGCGCGAGCTCGCGGAGCTGCTCGCGACGATCCCCTGCGTGGAGGCGCGGGCGGCCATCCTCCTGTCGGCGCGGGTCACGCGGACGCTCTATCCGGACATGATCGCCGGCGCAATGGCCGGCGCGCCGTCCCAGAGCGCAACGCAGGCCCGCCTCGGCGGCGCGCGGTGCGGGTAAGGCGGAGGCTCCGGCAGACTACTCCCTAGGTGGTATTCACGTCCCCCGCTCGCAGAGACATCCTGCGGCCATCACGCGAGGGTCGCAGCGCACACGCTCGATCCGCAGCACCATACGCCGGGCAGACCAGCGCCGACGGTCGGCACGCGTGCGCACCGATGACTCCGTGAGGTCCGGGCCCGGCACATCGGCGTGCCACGCCGAGACGAAAAGGAGCCGAGAATCCATGAAATTACGGCTGTTCCTCGTCGCCGCGCTCGTTGCAATCACGAACGCGTCGCCAGCCGCGGCACAGACCCTGCAGTGGGCAAGGAGCCTGGCTGGTGGCGGGTCCGACATCGTCGATCTGGAGGTCGGCAACACCGGGTCCGTGTACATCACGGGGTACTTCCTAGGAACCACGGACTTCAATCCAGGCGCGGGCACCGCGAACCTGACGAGCGTCGGGGGCACGGATTACTTCGTCGCCAGGTACGACGCGGCGGGAAATTACCTCTGGGCCAGGCGCATCGGCGGCAGCGACTGGGAGTCCAGCGGCAGCCTGGCGGTCGACGGCGCGGGCAACGTCTACGTGGGCGGCTACTTCCGGGGGACGATCTCCTTCGACGCGTCGGCGACCCTGACGAACGGCGGAGACCTCGGCAACCCCTTCATCGCCAAGTACGACGCATCAGGGAATCTCGTCTGGGCGCGAGGACTGCTCGGCTCCGGGAACGGCTACCTGCGCGGGTTGCGCCTCGACGGCTCGGGGAACGTCATCGTGACCGGGACGCTGGTCGGCACCCTCGATCTCGATCCATCCTCCGCCGCGACGCAGAACCTGACCTCCAGCGGCGATTTCAACCTCTTCGTCGCGAAGTATTCGCCCGCCGGCAACCTCACCTGGGCCAGGATGCTCGACGCCTCGAACAGCATCTATTACCCCAGCCTCGCCGTGGAGCCGGGTGGCGACATCCTGATCGCCGCCAGCTTCGCCGGCTCCCTCGACGCCGATCCGGGCAGCGGCACGACCTGGATCTCCGGAACACCTTCCGCTTCGGAGCCCACCTCCCTCTTCCTCGGGAAGTACACCTCGAGCGGCGCCCTGGTGTGGGCGAGGGGCGTCGTCGGAGCCGAGAACGACCCTCTGGGCGTGGGGAGCGGGATCGCCGTGGACGGCAGCGGCAACGTGATCGTCACCGGCTACTTCACCGGGACCGCCAGCTTCGGCGCGCAGACCCTGACGGCGCTCGGCGACTGGGATGTGTTCGTCGCGAAGTACTCGTCCACCAACGCGGCGCAGTGGGCCGTCCAGATGGGCGGCGCCGGGGCCGAGGTCGGGAGCGGCGTCGCGGTGGACACCTCGGGTTCCATCTACGTCGTGGGCTCCTACTACGACTCCGGGGACTACCACCCCAGCCCCAGCTCCACGGCGACGCTCACGCACCTCGGCGCCGCTGGCTCCTCGTCCGATACGTTCCTCGCGAAGCTCGCCCCGGACGGGACCTACCAGTGGGCCCACGCGCTGAACAGCTCGTCGGATGACCACATGAAGGACGCCACCATGGATGGCTCGGGCAACCTCTACGTGAGCGGCTTCACCCACGGCACGGTCGACTTCGACGTCGGCGCTGGCGCGGCGACCGTCTCCGGGAGCGCGGCCGCGAAGTACTCCGTGTCGACCACCACCAGCGCGCTGATCCCCGTCATGACCAGCGGCACGACGCCCTCCGGGAGCGCGACGTCCAGCGGCTCGTACTCCTCGGGCTACGAGGCCTGGAGGGCCTTCACCGACACCTTCCCGTCGCTCTGGCTCTCGAACATGTATACCTCCTCGGTCTGGCTCGCCTACGAGTGGGGCGGCGGGATCTCGAAGACCGTGAGCTCGTACGAGATCAGGTACAACAACGGAAGCTGCTGCGAGCAGCGGGGCCCCAAGAGCTGGACCCTCGAGGGCTGGAACGGCTCGTCGTGGGTCGTCGTCGACACGGTGACCAACCAGACGGGATGGTACACGAACCCCCTCCGGACCTTCGCGGTCGACTCGCCCGGGAGTTATACGCGGTACCGCCTCCACGTCACGGCCGACAATTACAACCACCCGAGCTATCCGATCACGCTCGTGTCCATCGAGTCGCTCCAGTTCTACTGAGCGCGGGCGCTCTCTCGCGGCCTCGCCGCTCGCGGCGGCGGCGAGGCCGGCTTCGCCGGGCCGGCTCAGCCCCGCTGCGCCGCCTGGGCCATGAGCGCTGTCCGGCTCGGCACCCCCAGCGCGTCGTAGACCCGCTGCAGGTGCTTCTTGACGGTCGCCGGTGCGCACCCGAGATCCTCCGCGATCAGCGCGTTGTCCCAGCCGCGCAGCACGCGCTCCGCCACCTCGATCTGCCGGTCCGTGAGCTGTCCTCTCCACGGCCCCGGGGTCGCCGCGACCGCCCCCTCGCGCAGCTCCACCACCCATAACGTCCGCCCGCGCTCGAGGAACGGCACGAAGTCGACGCGCAGCTCGCCGCCCGATGTGTGTCGCACCCAGGGCGCAGCATGAGCGCCGGGAGCAGGCGCCGCCGCGACGGCGCCGAGCGCGCGCGCGAGCGGCGCCGGCAGGGCGCCGGCGCTCCGCTCCACGGGCGCGAACCAGCGCTCGAGCAGCGCCTCGGCGCCCGCGCTGCGCGCGAGCAGGGACGCGGGCGGGGCGACCACGACGACCTCCATCCCCTCGCGCCGGAGCGCCGCCTCCAGCGCGTCGCCGCGCTGCATCGAATCTCCAAACCGCCGGCACAGCCGCGTCGCGGCCGCGATCGAGGGGGCGAGGTGCTGCAGGAGGGCCCGGTCGCGGTCCGAGAACGGCCGCCGCCGATCGCGGTAGAGGGTGATCCCGCCGTGCCAGCCCGGCTCGACCGCGAGCAACACCGCCATGGCCTGCTCCAGCCGCATCCCGAGCTCCCGGCTGCGCCGGAACATCACGCTCCGCTCGATGGCCGTGCGGGGCAGCATCTCGCTGTCGCGCAGCACCACGTTCGGCTGCGCGATGACGGCGCTCCGGACGAAGTCGTGCGGCGCGAGCTCGGCGTACCCCGCGAACAGCTCCGGCGGCAGATCGGCGACCGCCCAGTCGTACGCCGTCGGGTCCCCGGGGAGCGAGACGCAGAGCGCGCCGTGGTCCGCCGGCACCAGCTTGCAGAGCGCGCCGTATGCCCCGCGCAGGACCTCGTGCAGATCCAGGGAGCTGTGCAGGAGCTCGAGGAGCTCCCAGGTGATCCGCTGCTCCCGAGCCGTCAGGTGGATGGAGGATCGCATGGGCCACGAGACTACCCGAGGCGCGCCGCGCTCGCGCGTACCACCAAAGAGATACGCGACGCGACCGCCCCGGCGGCCTGGATGTCGCCGCTCGCGGCTCACCTGGCCGGGCCGTCTTTTGGCCCACGGCCCTGAGATCCACCGCCATCACCCGCGCGAGAATGTTCTGTCCCGGTCGTCAAGCGAGCTCGGCCGCGCGGCACGGCGACGGAGAGCTCAGCTCACGGCAGGGCGTACTTGCCTCTGAGATAGCTGTTGACCGCGCCGCGGTCGCCCTCCGAGAGCGCGCTCTCGTAGACGAGGATCTCCGCGAGATCTCCCTCCATCCAGTAGCTCGCGAACCAGGCGCCGATCTGCAGCAGGATCCACGGCCCTGTCGTGGTGAAGTGATGGCTCGAGGCGAGATTGCCGTCCCTGTAGACTTTCATCGTCGATCCGTCGTAGCGCGCCGACAGGGCGTGGTAGACCCGTGTGTTCCCGATGGTCGACGTGATGACCGGCATGTTGTTGCCGAGCCCCACGAACAGCGCCTGGCTGCCGTTCTCCCACCGGAGCTGGTTGTTCGGCGTGGAGCCTCCCGGCCCCAGGATCATGCTGAAGGACTCCGACGCCTTGCTGTTCTTGCCGACGACGAAGACCGTGAAGTGGGTCGGCTCGAGCTGATTGGCGAGGGTGAGCATCTGCGCGCCGTGGAACCGGAGGACCGGCTTGCCGTTCAGCGCGCTGGACACCAGCGTGGGCTGCCTCGCCGCGAGGGTGGTGGCGGCCGTGTTCCCGTTGCCGCTCTGATCCTGCCATGACGCGACCTTGCCGGCGCTCAGGTTGACCCCTGCGTCGGATCGCAACCAGAGCTTGAGCCCGCTCGCAGGGACGCCGCCTGAAATATTCACCTTGTAGCTGCCGCAGTAAGAGCTATAGCCGTCGACCGCGATCGTGACCTGCTGCCCGGCGGCGAGGGGGACGGTGACCGACGACTGCAGGGTGCCGTTCGTGTCGTCACTGCAATCCAGGACGGCTCCGTCCGCGTTGTTGCGAAGCAAGAGCACGGTGTCGTACGACGAGCCTGCCGTGGTGAACGTGAACGTGCCGCTGCTCGGAGCAGTCCAGGTATAGGAGTGATCCGAGGCGTTGCTGTAGGTGCAGCCAGGAGAGTGCTCGTTGAACGCGCCGCAGGTGCCGCCCGTGGCCACGGCGGCTCCCGTGGCCGAGCCGAGATCGTAGGCGAGCGCCTGGCTCGTGCTGTCGGTCGTCTCGGCCTCTCCTTGGTCGAGCTCCTCCGTGTCTCCGCCGCCGAGGCATGCGAGCAGCGAAGCCGAGAGGGCGATAAGCGAGCATAGGGCGATAGGTCGCTTCATGGTGTCTTCCTTGTGGGTGTGTTCCCGGGTAGAGCCACGGTGAACGTGATGTCAGGTGCGGCGGACGACCGGACGCCCGGCGTCGGCTCCCGCGTCACAGCGCGGTCGACGAGGCGTCCGTCTCGAGCACTCTGGCAGGAGCTGCCGACCTACGGAATACCACCATGGTGGTACCACGGAGGCGCGTCGCGCTCCGCGGCGCTTCCCCGGCCGGGTCAGGCCAGAGCGCACGCGCGGCGGCCCCCTCGGACTCCTGGATACCGTCCACCGACACCGGGGGCGCTCCCTCGCCGTGCGGACGCCCTCGGCAAGCCCGAGCGCGCGAAGGCGAGCGCCGACCGTGCGACCAAAGTAGTATGGGCAACCCGAACGCCGGTATTAGCTTTGTTGTCCGTTAGCGGAGAGGAGCTCCATGCAAGCGGTCAACAAGGTTCAATCATCGCCTCTGTCGTCTCGCCTCACCCTCCCATGCGCCGCACTCCTGGCGTTTGCATGCTGGCTCGGCTGTAGCGCCGCTGGCGATGAGCAATCCAGCGCGTCCGGGAGCGGCGGCGCCGGCCCCGCTGGCGCCGGAGCCGCCGGCGCCGGCAGTGCTGGGGCTTCCAGCAGCGGCAGCGCCGGCGCGAATGCGTCGTGTGACGGCCCCCGCGGGCTGCCGGGCGCTCCGATGGTGCGTTGCGGGACGTCGCCGGTTTCGGTCGCCGTGGGCGACCTGAACGGCGATGGCGAGCTCGACCTCGCCGTGACGAACTTCAACGACAACACCGTGAGCGTGGTCCCCGGGAAAGGAGACGGCACGTTCGACGCACAGGTCACCTACGCTACCGGAAGCTTGCCCCAGTCGGTCGCGGCAGAGGACCTGAACGGCGACGGCAAGCTCGACCTCGTCGTGGTGAACTACGGCGATAACACCGTGGGCGTGCTGCTCGGAGAAGGCGACGGCACGTTCGACGCGCAGGTCACCTACGCCACCGGAAGCGAGCCCCGTTCGGTCGCGGCAGGGGACCTGAACGGCGATGGCAAGCTCGACCTCGTCGTGGCGAACCACAGCGACAACACCGTGAGCGTGCTGCTGGGCGATGGCAACGGCGCGTTCGCCGCGCAGGTCACGTACGACACCGGCGGCAGCCCCTCGTCGGTGGCGCTCGGCGATCTGAACGGTGATGGCAAGCTCGATCTTGCTCTGGCGAATGGCACCTTCGCCGAGGTCGGCGTTCTACTCGGCAATGGTGATGGCACAATGGCCCCAGCAGAAGTATACCGGACTGCGTCCACTTCCAGCGCGGTGGCGATAGCAGACATCAACGGCGACGACGATCTTGACCTCGCCTTGGCAGGCCTGTACGACGAGACCGTGAGCGTGCTGCTCGGCAAGGGCGACGGCACGTTCGCTGCACAGGTTGCCTACGCGACCGGATCCGTCCCCAAGGCGATCGCGGCGGCCGACCCGAGCGGGGATGGGAAACCCGATCTCGTGCTGGCGACGTACGGCGGCCTGAGCGTGCTTCTCGGCAAAGGCGACGGCACGTTCAACGAGCATGTCACCTACGAGTCCGCGAGCGAACCCGAACGCAATGCGCTGGCGGCAGGGGACCTGAACGGCGATGGCAAGCTCGATTTTGCCATGGCGCACTCCAGGAACGACACCGTGAGCATCCTGCTCGGCGATGGCGATGGCACGTTCGCCTGGCAGGCCAGGTATGCGACCGGAAGCAAGGTCGATCCTGGGCTCGGGCCGTTCCCAGTGTCTGCCGCGGTCGGGGACCTGAACGACGACGGCAAGCCCGACCTCGCTGTCGTGAACTACGTCGACGACACCGTGGGCGTGCTGCTCGGCAAAGGCGACGGCGCATTCGCCGATTACATGTCTTACGACGTCGGACCCGGACCGCATGCCGTGGCGGCAGGCGACCTGAACGGCGATGGCAAGGTCGACCTCGCGGTCGTGAGCCGAGACAGTGACACGCTGGAAATGCTGTTTGGCAACGGCGACGGCACGTTCGCCGGGCAGGTCACCTACGATGCCGGGATCGACCCCTCTTCGGTGGCGATGGGAGATCTGAACGGCGATGGTCGGCTCGACGTCGCCGTGACGGTCAGCGCTGGCGTGGAGGTGCTGCTCGGCGAGGGGGATGGCAGCCTCGCCTCTCCGGCCCTCCAGGTGACCGCGACGCTCCCCACTGCGGTGATCCTTGAGGACATGAACGGCGATGGCCAGCTCGACATCACGGTCTCAAATCTGTATTTCGATTCTTTGCACGTGATGCTGGGCAAAGGCGACGGTACGTTCACCAGAGCGGTCGGCCATGTTGATACCGGAAACGAACCCATGGTGGTGGCGGCAGGGGACCTGAACGGAGACGGCAAGCTCGACCTTGCCACGGCAGACAGGGCCGACGGCACCGCGAGCGTTCTGCTTGGCGAAGGCGACGGCAAGTTCGCCTCGAAGGTCCCCTACGACGCCGGGCGCTCTCCCTCTTCCGTGACGGTGGGGGACCTGGACGGCGACGGGAAGCTCGACCTTGCCGTGTCGAATAGCTCCGACAACACCGTCAGCGTGCTGCTCGGCAGAGGCGACGGCACGTTCGCCCCGCAGGTCATCTACCCGTCCGTTGCCGATTCCCGCGCAGCGGTCGCGGAGGACTTGAACGGCGATGGGATGCTCGATCTCGCTGTAGCGGGCTCCGGCGTGAGCGTGCTGCTCGGCCGCTGCCTGCCCTGATTCCGAGCGTCACAGGTCTGGCCAGGGATCCTGAGAGATTTCAACGCAAAGACGCAAACCAGAGTCTTCTCTGTATTTCGGCGCTGCGCGCGCCCCTGCTGTGCTTTGGACCGGCTCTCGGGGCGCTTCAGCTCGCGCTGATGCTCCTCTCTGCAGCGACCTTCCGCATCGTCCGATCGAGCGGCTCGAGGAAGCTCAAGATGCGCTGGGTCAGCTCGGGTCCTGCAGCTTCCGGCGTTCCAGCATCGAACGGCGGGGCGGGGTCGTACTCCAGCATGAGCTGCGTCAGCCTCGCGGCGTCGTCCCCGCGCAGCAGCCCGAGGAGCGTCAGCCCAAAATCGATGCCTGCCGTCACCCCGCCGCCTGAGATCCGGTTGCGATCGACCACCACCCGCGCCCGGACGCACTCGACGCCGAACGCCTCGAGGATGTGGCGCGTAGCCCAGTGCGTCGTGGCCTTGTATCCTTGCATCAAACCTGCTGCGGCCAGGACGAGCGATCCTGTACATACGGAGGTCACATACTTGGACCGAGCGCCTCGGTCCCTCAGAAACTGAAGGATCTCCTGGTCCGCCATGGCGTCGGCCGTGCCGATGCCGCCCGGGACGAAGAGGATGTCCAGCTCGTCCGGACAGTCGCGGAAGGTCGCGGTCGGCTGGATAGAAACCCCCGAGTCGGACGTGACCAGATCGCGCGTCTTCCAGAGGAGATGGGTCGCCGCGTGGGGGGCCAGCACGTTCTGAGGACCGATCAGATCCAGCATCGTGAGGCCCGGGTAAAGAACCATGCCGACCTGGAGCAGCGGCTGCGGGCCGGGCATCTTGATATCATAGGATTCCGTCATCTCTCGTCCTTTCGTCCCCTGATCCGCCGACCATCCCGATCGCGGATCTTCGCCTCGACGCGGCGCCGCGCCTTGCTTCGAAGGTCGCCCGGTCGAACGCGCCTCGTGGACGTGACTGTGGGCGACGTCGACGTGGACCGAAAGGACATTTCACCTTGTTTTCAGGACAGACAGGCCCAGGGCTCCGGCGCCTCATCCGAGGGCCCACCCCGGCCATCTCCCATCGCCTGACGCTACGGGCGCGGCGTCAAACGGGATCCGAGGGTCCTTCGACGCTCCCGCGCAGCCCGAACCGGTGGATCAGCGTGTAGGCGAACTTCCTCCCGATGCCCGCCAGCTCTGCAGCCTGCGAGACATTGCCCCCGGTCTGCTTGAGCGCGAGCTCCATGTAGAGCTTCTCGTACTCGCGCGCGATGCGGGTCCGGCCGACGAGCAGCGGCTCGTCGATCCGCACGTCGAGCCGACCGGACTCCGAGGGCGACTGCGGCTTCGATCCGGCGGGCTCCGGCGCGCCGAGCGCGAGCGCACGCGCCACCGCATTGCGCAGCTCCCGCACGTTCCCGGGCCAGGACTGCTCGGCGAAGAGGTTGACGACGTGCTCGGGGAGCGGCGCAGCGGCGGGGATACGGCTGGCCAGCTGCTGCTCCAGGTGCCGCACCAGCAGCGGGATGTCTTCGGGCCGCTCGCGGAGCGGGGGGAGGCGGATCGGCACCACGGCGAGGCGGTAATAGAGATCCTCCCGGAACGCCCCCAGCTCGACCGCGCGGGGCAACGAGCGGTTCGTCGCCGCGACCACCCGGATATCCACGCGGCGCGGCTTGTTGGAGCCGACGCGCCGCACCTCCCCGCTCTCCAGCACCCGGAGCAGCTTGGGCTGTAGATCGGGAGGGAGCTCCCCGAGCTCGTCCAGGAAGAGCGTGCCCCCGTCGGCTTCCTCGAACATCCCCACCCGGTCCTCGAGGGCGCCGGTGAACGCGCCCTTCTTGTGTCCGAAGAGCTCGCTCTCGAGCAGCGACGACGATGCCGTCGAGCAATCGAAGACGACGAACGGACCGCCCGCCCGCGTGCTCGCCTCGTGGACCCCGCGCGCGGCGAGCTCCTTGCCGGTGCCGCTCTCCCCTTCGATGAGCAGCGTGGTGTCCGTGGGCGCGACCCGCTCCAGGACCGCGAAGATCCGGCGCATGGCCACGCTGCTGCCGAGCAGGCCGCCGAATCGATCCCGCGTGGAGAGCGGCAGCTCCACGATCGTGCTCAGCATCCGCAGCCGCAGGGCCGAGCTCCCGATCATGATTGACGAGTCGGGCCGCGCGTAGGCGTCGCGCACCTGGACGCCGTCCACCGTCGTCCCGTTGCGGCTCCCGGGATCGATGACCCGGATCCGGTCCCGCTCGATGCGCAGGACGAGGTGCAGCCGGCTGACCTTCCGGTCCTTGAGCTGGAGATCGCAGCCGGGGTCGCTTCCGACCCTCGCCTCGGGGCCGGGGAGCTCGACGACAGCCCCGGCGTCGGGCCCCTGGACGACCTCCACGCGGATCTTGTTGGAGCGCAGCGTCAGCCGGTCTGCAGGGGGCTGAGCGGTGATGGTGCCGTCGTCGGAGCGGGGCATGGGAGGCTCGAGCCGAGCCGCCGGGTGCTCGCCGGCGGATCTCGACCGAGCGATGCCGTGCTGGCCGGGGCGGTGGCCCAGGTCGAAGGGTGCCAGCCATCCTGCCGAGGGGCCAATTTTCGGGGTAGGGCGGTCCAGAGGAGGTCCTGACGCCCGTCTCGGCAGAGCCCGTGGGCGCCGGCGAGCTGCAAGGCCCGAGGAGCAGCACGCGCCGCGCGTGTCACGGCTCAGAGCGTCGACCAGAAGTCGAGCTGGTGGGTGGCCTCGATATCAACGCCGCGGATCCCGCCGTCCCCCGGCGCGAGCGACTGCACGTATGGCGCCTCCCCACGGAAGGGCGGCCAGGGTGGCAGGTCGGGGTGGTTCGGATCCCCCGCGCGCGCGAACTGGGACCAGTACGCAATCATCTGCTGCGATAGCCGCTGCTGCTCGGGGGAGAGCCCGGACGCCTCCCCGACGAAATCCAGGAGGTACACGACGTCCGAGGCGTGGTGCGCGCCGAGGGGAAACCCCGGCGGCGCGAGGAACGCCGCGGGGGCGTCGCGGTCGGCGAATTCGAAGGCGAACACCGGCGTGTGTGCCGCCAGCGATCGGTTCTGCTCCTGCGTCGCGCGCCACCAGACGCGATCGGTGATCACGGCCGCCCACGCGAGCGCCGGCGAGCCGTACGCCTCGACCGGGTACTTCGCCTCCACCTGCTCGGCCGCCTCGCCGAACGCCTCGACGAGCAGCGCGCGGTAGCGCTCTGGCGTCATCGGGTCGTCCTCGGTCTCGTAGGACAACGCGACGAACAGCCGGCCCTCATCCTGCGTGGCGCCCGAGAGCACCGGCACGTCATGGAATCGACCCGCTCGCAGCGCCTCGGCCGGGCTCTCCGGCAGCACGTCGTTGCCGAACGCGGGCATGGTGAAGCGCGCCGTGTGCGGCAAGAGCTCCTCCACCGGCACGCCGCGCAAGCGCTCGAGCGCGGCGTCCGTCTCGCTCTCCGGTTCGACCCACCCCTGCTCGACCGCGAGCGCCATCCCCGTCGCCTCCAGCTCGGCGGCCGGCGACCAGAACGGCGGCAGCGCGGGCAGGCCCGGAAAGAACGTGCCCGCCGGGTAGTCCGCCAGCGCGAAGCCGCTCTGCAGCGCGACGCGGTGGAACAGCCCGTCCGCCGCCGGCGAGGTGAGCTGCGCGCTCGCGGCGAAGGCGCCCCACGACTCGCCGAACAGGGTGACGTTGCCCGGATCGCCCTGGAACGCCGCGATGTTGCGCTGCACCCATCGCAGCGCCGCCTGCTGGTCCTGCAGGCCGAAGGTCCCCGAGCCGTCGAGGCCGGGGTATCCGAGGAACCCGAAGATGCCGAGTCGGAAGTTGATCGTCACGACGACGACGTCGCCGCCGACGGCGAGCCGGCGCGCGTCGAAGGCGCTGCCCGCGCCGGTCGCCTCGCCGCCCCCGTGCAGCCACACCATCACCGGCCGGAGGCGCTCTGGATCCCCTGACCGCGGCGTGATGACGTCCAGGTAGAGGCAGTCCTCGTCGACGCTGCCGATCGGCGTGTACGCCGTCGGCGTCTGCGGGCACGGGCTCCCCGGCCGCGTCGCGTCCCTCGGCTCGGTCCAGGGCGACGCCGGCTGCGGCGCTTGCCAGCGCAGCGCGCCCACCGGCGGCGCGGCGTAGGGGATCCCCTGGAACAGACGATGATCCTCGTGCACCACGCCCCGCACCGGCCCGGCGTCGGTCGCCACGAGCTCCGGCGCGGTCTCCTCGTCGCTCGGCATGTCATCGGCCCTCCCGGCGCAATGGATCATCGCCACCGCGCCGATCATCGCGGCCGCGCTCGTCGATCGTCGGTTCGTCGTCATGGCTGCCTCCGGGTCGCAAGGTCGCCTTGGTGCGCGCCCCGCCGTCGTCAAGCGGCGAAACGACTGCGCTCGCAATGACGCCCGAGGGCCGCCTGCCCGGAGCTCCGATAACAGCCATGGATCCCCTCGCCTCGCGCCCCGTCATCCGTCCTCGGGGGACACGGCTCGAACGCCCGGGCGCCGCGGGGGCGCGTTCCGGGCTGGGAGAGAGGGAATCACAGCGGCACAGACGGCGGAGCCTTTCTCCTGCCTCTCTTCTGTGCCTCTGTGATTCTCTCTCGTCCCCTGGCCTCCCCTGCTGACGCTGACCGCGCTCCTGGCCGAGGTGGCGCCGGCGGCGAGCGATGTCGCTCCCGCAAAGGCAGCTCGCGCCGGCATCAAGCGGCCTTCTGCTCGGCCTGCTGCTCGATCGCGGCCTTCAGCGCGGAGACGGAGGCGCTGCGCAGGTAGATGACCGGCGCGCCGTCCACCGCGAGGCTCTGCATCTGGTCGCGGAGCGCGTGAGACACCATGGTCACCATGATGATGATGAGCGCGATCCTGCCCGCGCCGTGGCGCGCGCCCGGCGGGACCCGGTTCTCGTAGTGGCGCATCGACCAGCCGTGCTTCTCGACCACATCGCGGTAGCGGCTGGACATGCCCCCGCTGCCCCCGATCACAAGCACCGTCTGCTCCGCGCGCTTCCTGTCGACCGCCTGGGAACGCTTCTCCGTCTTCATGGAATCCCCTTTGAGCAAGGGGCAAGCCACGCTCCCGGGACCGTGATTTCCCGCGCAAACCTCGCTGTTTTGGTTTATTCCCCGGCAAAATGTCGCCCTCGGTCGCGCTCGCGCGGAGGCCTTTGTCAACGTGACATGGCGAGCGCGAGCGCGCGTTCTCGGGGCGAGCGCCCGCGCCCTCGGGCAGGGCGATCCCGCGGCGGCGGGGCGAGCGCGCCCGCGCGGGAATACCCACGAGGGCGCGCGCCCGCGCGCCGGACCTGTGGTAGGGAGCAGCGCCATCCTGTCAGGCCGCGCCATGTTGTCTCCGTCTGCACCCCCGAGCGAGCCGCCGCCGCCGCCCCCTCCGCCGGGAACGGTCGAGCGATGGGCCTGGGACTACGTCCTCTCGGTCGATCTCGCGCACAAGCTCGATCCACCGCCGGTGCCGCCCGCCTGGGAATCGGACGCCGCGCCGGCCCCGCCGCGCCGGATCGCGCGCCCCGGGCGGCCTGCCGGGCTGCAGATCTCGGCGCGGGCGCAGAAGAGCCCGGGGCCCGAGGCGCTGCGCAACCCCGCGCGCCGCGCGCAGCTCTTCCACGCGTTCCTGCACCACGAGCTCCAGGCCGCGGAGCTCATGGCGTGGGCGCTGCTCGCCTTCCCGGAGACGCCGCGCGCCTTCCGCGGGGGCCTCGTCCACATCGCGCTCGACGAGGTGCGCCACATGCGGCTCTACGCCGACTACCTCGCCGCCATCGGCCACCGCTTCGGCGACTTCCCGGTGCGCGACTGGTTCTGGTCGCGGGTGCCCGCCGCCGCGTCGCCCGCGCAGTTCGTCGCGGTGATGGGGATGGGCCTCGAGGGGGGCAACCTCGACCACACGGCGCGCTTCGCCGAGCGCTTCCGCGCGATCGGCGACGCCGAGGGCGCCGCGCTCACCGAGCGGGTCTGCGCCGAGGAGATCCCGCACGTGCGCTTCGGGGTCCGCTGGTTCCGCCGCTTCACGCAGGGCGGCGCGAGCGCCGGGCAGGCGCCGCCGGTCGGGGCGAGCGAGGGAGCGCCGGCCACGCAGGCCGGAGGCGCTCCGCCGGGGCCGAGCGAGGGCCCGCCGCCCGGGTCGAGCGACTTCGACGTGTGGGTCCGCCACCTCCCTTCCCCCCTCTCGCCGCTGCTCATGCGCGGCGAGCCGATGAACCGCCGCGACCGCAGCCGCTCCGGCCTCTCCGAGCCGTTCCTCGACGCCCTGGCCTCATGGACCGAGCGAGCGCCTGGATCCTGAACTTCGACGCCGACGAGGAGCTGGCCCGCCCTGCGGGGTACACCCCCCGCCGCGCCGTTGCGGACCGGGCGCCGGAGCTCGCCGGCCGGGTCTTGGCCCTGCTGCGCCCCGGCGATGTCGTGCTCAGCCCGGAGCTGCCGTCGCCGCTCGTGCCGCCGGCCCCGCCCGGGATCGCGTTCGTCGGGCGCGCGTGGTGCCCCACGCCCCGCGCGCGCCGCCTCCTTGGCCGCGCCGGCGTCACCCCGGCCGAGGCGCCGCCGCTCGACGTGCTCCGCCGCGTCAACCACCGGAAGTTCTGCGCGGACCTCGGCCAGACGTTGCCCGGCGCGTGTTACGTCACCACCCTCGCCGAGCTCGACGCCGCGGTCGCGGAGCCCACGCCGTCCGGCCACTGGCTGCTCAAGCGCCCGTTCGGCTTCGCCGGCCGCGGCCGTCGCCGTGTCGCCCGCGGCGCCCTGCCGCCGGACGTGCGGCCCTGGGCCGTCGCGTCGCTCGCCCCTGCCCCCGCCTCCGCGGGCGGCCCCGGCGGCCCTGGCGGCGGGCTGCAGGTCGAGCCCTGGGTCGAGCGGCGCGGCGACTTCTCGCTGCACGGGCACGTCGCCCGCGGCGGCGTGGTGCGGCTCGGCGCCCCCTGCGTCCAGCGCTGCGACGCGCACGGCGCGTACCTCGGGGCCGACCGCGCCGGCGAGGGCGAGCTCGAGGGCGAGGAGCGCCGGCGGCTCGTCGAGGCCGCGCTCGCCGCGGGGCACGCGCTCGCGGGCGCGGGTTACTTCGGGCCGTTCGGCATCGACGCGTTCCGCTGGGAGGACGAGCGCGGCGGGCTGCGGTGGAACCCCCGGTGCGAGATCAACGCGCGCTACACGATGGCGTGGGCGATCGGGATGGGCGACGTGCGGCCGGATCTCGAGTGACCGGAGGCCCTCCCGCGGTCGCGGCGCAGGTGTGCCGAAAAATCTATTAAAATCATACACATGGCGTTGTCCGTCCGCTGCGCGCTGCGCCAGCTCACGCTCGCCCGGCGCCGTGGTGTCGCGCTGCCGGCGGGAGCCGGAGCGGGACGCAGCGCCCGTGTATGCTTCTGCCATGCACCCGCTGCACCCCACGTCCGCCGGCGGCTCGCCTTCACCTCGCGCTGTCACCCTGGAGGAATGGCTCGCGATCCCGGAGGAGATGCGCGCGCAGCTGATCCACGGCCGGCTCGTCTACGACGCTTTTCCCGGCCCGAAGCACGGCTTCACCCAGGGGGGGATCTTCGCGCAGCTGTGGCCTTACAACCGCCGGGGAGACGGCCGCGGCGGGAGCGGAAGCGGCGGCGCGCCCGGCGGGTGGTGGATCTCGCAGGAGGTCGACATGGTGATCGGCGGCGTGGGCTGCCGGCCGGATGTGGTCGGCTGGCGCAGGGACAAACACGCTCGTGTGCCCGAGCCGGACGCGCGGGGCGTCGTCACCCTCATGCCCGATTTCATCTGCGAAGTGCTCTCGTCCTCGACCGCCCGTTACGATCAGGGCCCCAAGCGTGATGCCTATTTCCACGCCGGAGTTCCTTATTACTGGCTGGTGGATCCGGCTTACGAGACGCTCACCGTGCTCGAGCGGGCTGACCGCGGCTATGTGATCGTGCTCGTCGCCGCGCCCGGCGAGGTCGTGCGCGCCCTGCCCTTCGAGCTCGTCGAGATCCCCGTGGCGGAGCTGTTCCTCGAGGAGGAGGAGCCCCCCGCGGCGACGCCCGGCGGCGAGCCGGCATCCGGCGCGCAGACATGACGGCCGCCGGGATGCGCGCCGACACCCCCTGAAACCGCAACGCCGTGCGCCCACCCCACGTCTGGGAGCGCCCCGGCATTTCGATCGTCACTCGCCGTTTACGCGCATGTGATGCGCGCGAAACAGGGTGCGCATCACCAACCACACTCCATCCGGCTGAAGCTCGTATGCCACACGACGCCACGCTGGCGAGTGGCTGCGCATGGAATCGCAGCGCGCCGAATGGGTGAGGATCCGTCGTCCTGAACAAACCCAACCTCCCCGCGCGACGCAGCTCATTGCCACGATTTGCTCTTGACGAGCGAATGCGATGGAGCAAACAGTTCTCCAGCGATCACAGTGTTCAACGACAGCACCAGGCTGGCGATTCTGGATGTGGACGGCACGCTTTACCCGGGCGCGCTCGGGGTCGAGCTCCTGCGAGCCCTGATGAAGGGGGGGCTTTGCAGGAGCGACAGGGGCGAGGCGGTCTTCGAAGTCCTCCGCCGCTATCGAGCCAGAGAGGTCGATTTCGCGACGATGTCGGTGACCGCGTACGGGCTGTTCGCATCGGCCTTGAAGGATTGCCCGTGCTCGGAGGTCGAGCGGGCGGCGCGGGACCTCTGGGCGCACGAGCGAAGCAGGCTGTTCCCGTTTGCATCGGAGCTCGTGAAGATGTTGAAGGACCGCGGGTGCGAGCCCATGCTGATCTCCGGCAGCCCGCAGGAGATGGTCGGCCTGGTCGCCGGAGAGCTCGGGGTCCGAGAGTTCCGCGGCTCGCTCTTCTCTCGGCGGAGCGGCTTCTACACCGGCGACGTCGAGCTCTCCTCCGGTGTGCTTGGAGAAAAGGAGCGGATCCTTGCGGCCATCACCCGAGGCCGGAATATCTGCCTGCGAGGCTCCATGGCCATCGGCGACTCGCTGACGGATTCCGTGCTGCTTCGCCTCGTGGGACACCCGATCGCCTTCGAGCCGGATCCTGAGCTGCTGTCGCTTGCTTTGCACCATGGCTGGGTCGTCGCGGACCGCGACAGTATTCTGGACAGAGCGCGGGCGCTGATCCCGTAAGGCGCTGTGCTCTCGCGCCTGGAAAGGCCATCAATCCATGCACTTTTTGTCGTCGGACGGTTTTTCGTCTCCCCGGGGAGATCTCGATCTGGGACGCCGCGTCGCAGCCGCGCGGGCGGCGCTCGAGCGTCGACTCAGCGCGCGTGTGAACCCCGACGGCGCCGTGCGCGACGCGCCCCAGAGCCGCGTCTTCGAGTCGGCGCTGATGCTCCGCCTCCTCCGACTCGAGGAAGTTTACCCCGAAGCTCAGGCGCGCATCGTCCGGTACCTGGAGACCGAGCGCCGAGCGAAGCAGCTGGGTCTGTTCGACGCGGCCCTCGTCCGAGCGGTGCTGGCCGCGCCGGCGGATCCTCCGGAGCTCAAGGAGCTGGATAGCTGCTTTTCGGGCTCCGGGCACTTCGCCACGCGCCGCAAGCGGATGATGTTTCGCGCGGTCGTGGCGCTGATGAGCGGGGCGCGGTTCGACGGCGAGTTCAGGGAAGCAGACTTCATCCCCAGGGACGAGTATCAACTCTGGGTGCGCCTCGAGGTGATCGCGCTCAAGATCCTCTACGCGACCCACCTCGACCGTCGTGAGTGGATCAAGAAGGAAGACGTCGCCGTGCTCACCGAGGCGCTGAGGAAGGGCACCTCGCGGAAGCAGACGGTCCTGCGTCAGCTCCTGATCCTGTTCGCCCTCCGGTCGATTCCAGAGCAGGAGCGCGCGGTCCGCCTGGGCGTCGAGCGGCTCGTGGCGCTCCAGGGCCGCGATGGCGGCTTTCCCTTCATCCTGGGGATGGAGATCTTCTGCACCGCGACCGCGGGGCTGGCGCTGGCCAGCGCCGGCCGCGACAGGAATCGGTCCACCCTCGCGTCGATCGCCGACTATCTCGCCGGTCAGCAGCAGCCTGACGGCGGCTGGGCCTACGCTGAAGGCGTCGACCAGACGGACGTCGACGACACGTCGTACTGCCTGGAGCTGCTGAGCTCCATGGGAGCGCAGAGGTACGCGGAGCCCAGCGCGCGGGCGGCAGCCTACCTGCTCGCCATCCAGCGCCAGGACGGTGGCTTCCCGTCCTTCGCTCGCGGCGCCGACTCGGAGATCGCCATGACCGCAGGCGCGATGATGGCGCTCGCGTCCGCCGCCCTGGCCCCGGCGGAGATCCTGCACAGAGGCGCAGACTACATCCTGGAGCGCCAGAAATCCGACGGGACCTTCGAGCGAAGCTGGAGCCTGAGCGAGACCAGCGAGATCTACCGCGCCATGGTCGCGATGCGGCGGCTCCAGGTCGAACCGGCGAGCGCGCTCTCCGCGAGGATCGACGGAGCCGTGAATCGCTCGCGGAGGTACCTGGAGCGCGCGCAGAACGAGGATGGCGGATGGGGTCATGTCCCGGGCACCGCGAGCGACGTCATCAGTACTTCCTACGCCTTGATCGCCCTGAGCCATATCGGCGGCCGGGTGGCGCTGGAGCGCGGCCTCTTGCACCTCGTCTCGCACCAGCAGGCGCACGGCGGGTTCGTCTCGGTCCCCGATCAGGTGGGGCCGCGTCCCATCCCGTACGACGTCCCGGTCCTCGCCGATATCTTTGCCCTGCTCGCGCTCAACCACGGGCTGGCGGCTCTGGCAAGATCGTCGTAGCCGCCTGCTTGTCTGTGGACGAGGAGCGCAACGGTACCGGCACCCGCTCGCCCTGAGCGCGGGGAGCTCCGACACGGACTTGTTGCACACCTGGACGGCCGCTTCCTCTACGTTCCCGCCCCGCCGATGACCACGCGGCCACCCGGGCCCGCCCGATGGCCACGTGAGAGGAGGGAGCAGATGAATCTGCCAGCGTGGCTGGAGGTGCGACGCATCGTGCGGCACCACGCGACGGTACAGGGTGGCAAGGCGCCGGCGAGCGCGGGGATCGTGGTGCTCACGGCGCTCCTCGCGGCGTGTGGAGGCGAGGACGGCGGCGCCGAAGATGCGGCGCCGGGGCCCTGCGGCGGCGTGGTCTGCGCCGCGGATCAATACTGCAACTACCCGCCGGGCGACTGCGGAGAAGGCGGCGTCGTCCCCGGGAACTACGGTGTCTGCCAGGAGCGGCCCACGTCGTGCGACACCGCCACGCCGCGGGAGGTCTGCGCCTGCGACGGGCGCGCCTACACGAACGCCTGCGAGGCCGCGCGGGCCGGCGTGAGCGTCGCCGGCGGCGAGGCGTGCGCCGGCGCCGCGCCCCCGGGGACCTTCGCCTGCGGCAGCTACTTCTGCAAGGCCGACGCCGAGTATTGCCAGACCGTCGAGGATCCCAACGCCAAGCCGTTCCGGCTCCCGCCGCGGAACACCTGCGAGCAGCTCACCGTCGCCTGCGCGGCGGAGCCGACCTGCGACTGCCTGACCGCCGCCGTCGACCCGGCGGACGAGGACGCCGAGGTCGATTGCTCCAGCGCGCCGACCTGCACCCGCGACGCGTCCGGCCACTTCGCCCTCCGGTGCATCGGAGATCTCTACTGATCTGCCCCAGGACGCCACCGCATTGTCCAGCAACACGATCACCATCAAATTGTATCGGTCTGACAAACAGGTTTCCTCTAGCTTGCTCGCGCCTCGCTCAGACCGCTTGAGCCGAGAAGAAGGAGAAAACCGAATCCATGCAGATCCCGCGCACGCGAGCCGACGCAGACGCACACAAACACCGATCGACGAGCTGGTCTCTCCTGACGAAGGGCCTCCTCTGCGCCGCCGTCCCGGCGCTCGCGATCCTGAACGCCTGCGTGGCAATGGACGCAGACCTCATGCCCTCCGACGCCGAGCCGGTGGAGGAGGCGCAGCACGCAGCGACGGTCGTCGTCTCCTTCCAGCAGGGGGCGCTCCCGAGCTCGTCGTACGCCGGCTCGACCGACGCGACGATCCGGGAGGGCGCCGCGACCACGAACTACGGCGCGGCGACCACGTGTGAGGCCGACGGCGACGACGGCTCCGGCGTCGACAAGTCGTGCCTGCTGAAGTGGACCCTCTCCGGCATCCCCGCGGGCAGCACCGTGGTGTCGGCGTCCATCACCCTCCAGGTCACCGACGGGAGCTCGAATACCTACAGCCTCTACGAGGTCAAGCGCGCCTGGAACGAGGGGCAGGTCACCTGGAACAACGCGACCTCCACGACGGCGTGGGCCACCGCGGGCGCGAAGGCCGCGACCGATCGCGGCAGCCTGATCGGCAGCGTCACGGGCTCCACCGGATCGAGGACGATCACGCTGAACGCGGCCGGCGTGGCGCTCGTGCAGGGGTGGGTCAACGGCACGTCGAACAACGGCGTCATCATCGCGAGCTCGTCGAACACGGACGGCATCGACTTCGCCTCCTCGGAGCACGCGACCGTCGCGAGCCGGCCGAAGCTCACGATCACCTATGACGACGGCAGCCCCAGCACGGGCCCCTCGACCGACCCGAACCTCCTGATCGCGTTCATCGGCGACCAGGGCGCGAACGGCAACTCGGACGCGGTCCTCAACCTGATCAAGAACGAAGGCGCCGCCGCGACCATCCACAACGGCGACTTCGACTACGCGAGCAACCCGACCGCCTGGGACAACCGCATCAACAACATCCTCGGCCCGAGCTACCCCTACTTCGCCATCATCGGCAACCACGACGCCGCGGCCTGGGGCGGAACCAGCGGGTACGCCAGCAAGATCCAGGCTCGCCACGCGCTGGTGCCGGCGATGAACTGCACCGGCGAGCTCGGCGTCAAGGCGACGTGCAACTTCCGCGGGCTGCACATCGTGCAGTCCTGCATCGGCACGGGCGAGCTCCGCTCGACCTGCGGCGCCAACGCGGCCGATCAGGTGAACTTCATCGAGGACTCGCTCGCAGCCGACGACTCGGTCTGGTCCATCTGCGCCTGGCACAAGAACCAGCACGACATGCAGGTCGGCGGCAAGGGCAACGAGGTCGGCTGGAGCGCTTACCAGAAGTGCATGAGCGCCGGCGCCATCGTCTCGACCGGCCACGAGCACTCCTACTCCCGCACCCTCACCCTCACCGACGTGGGCAACGCGGCGACCGGCCACGGCAAGACCGGCCTGTTCGACCTGGTGGAGCTCGGGACGAACCGCAACTTCGTGTTCGTGTCGGGCCTCGGCGGCGTCGACATCCGCGACTACGAGGCGGTGAACCACGACGACGACACGTGGTGGGCGTCGTATTACGCCAGCAACAAGTGGGTGAAGAACAACACGTTGATGTCGGGGACCGCCGCCTACGGCGCCCTGTTCATCCGCTTCCACGTCGACGGAGATCCCAAGAAGGCGCGCGGCTACTTCAAGGACGTGAACGGCCGCCTCGCGGACGAGTTCACGATCCAGGTCCAGTGAGGTGAACGCAGCGAGCCGCGCGCTCGCGCCGCAGGCCCCGCGGCGGCGGGGCCTGCTCCTCTGTTTCCCGCCCCGGGCGCCGGCGCGGCCGCGGACCGGCCCTCCGGCGTGGAGGGGCGCTCGTCTTGATTGCATGGAGGCGTGGAGCCGCTCGTGAGCTCGAACCGTGATGGAGGTGCCCCCGTGACGTCGCGGATGTTCGGCCTCCTGTTCCTCTCGGGGGCGTCGTCGCTCGCCTACGAGGTCGTCTGGACACGATTGCTCGGCGGGGTGTTCGGCGTGGCCCTCCACGCGACCACCGCGGTGCTCGTGGCCTACATGGCCGGGCTGTCGCTCGGCGGGCTCGTGGGCGGGCGCCTCGCGCCGCGCCTGCGCGCTCCGCTCCGCGCCTACGCGGCGCTGGAAGCGGCGATCGGCGTCTCGGCGCTGCTCGTGCCCCTCGGCCTGTCCGCAGTGGGCGGCCTCTATGGCTGGCTCTACGAGCCCCTGCTCGCGCGCCCGGGGCTCGGCTTCGCGGTCCGCTTCGCGGGCGCGCTCGTGGTCCTGCTCGTGCCGACCACGCTCATGGGCGCCACGCTGCCGCTCGCCGCCGAGGGCTGCCTCGGCGCGCGCGACCGGATCGGCGCCGGCGCCGGCCGGCTCTACGCGGCGAACACCGCCGGGGCCGTGCTCGGCGCGGCGGCCGCGGGGCTCTTCCTCCTCCCGGCGCTCGGCGTGTCGCGCACCAACCTGGTCGCCGCGGCCGCCAGCGTGGCCGTCGCGCTGCTCGCCCTGGCGACGGTCGGGCGCGCCGCGACGCCGCACGAGCCGGGGCGCGCCGCGACGCCGCACGAGCCGCCGCCGCACGAGCCGGGGCGCGCCGCGACGCCGCACGAGCCGCCGGCGCCGCTCCGCGCCGCGCTCGTCCTCGCGGCCCTGTCGGGCTTCGTCTCCCTGAGCTTCCAGATCGTGTGGACCCACGTGCTCGCGGCGGTGACGCGCGACACCACCTTCGCCTTCACCTGCACCCTCGCCACGTTCCTCACCGGGATCGCGCTCGGCGGCCTCACCGGCGCGCTCCTCAGCGCGCGTGTGCGGACGGCGGTCGCGCTCGGCGCGTGCCAGGCGGGCGTCGCGCTGTCGGGTCTGCTCACCTTCGTGACCCTGCGCTGGCTCGGCGAGGCGGCGCCGGACCGGTCGCCCGTGTCCTTCGACGCCGCCCTGGCGCAACAGCTCGCGTCCGCCGCGCTGCCCCTCCTGCCGCCGACGCTGCTGCTCGGCGCGAGCCTGCCGCTCTGCCTCGATCTGGCCGGCCGCGCCGCCCCGGGGCGCGCGCCCCCGGGCCGCGCCCGCTCGGGCTCGGGGCGCGCGGTGGGCGCCGTGCTCTCGGCCAACACCCTGGGCGCGGTCCTCGGCTGCGTCGCCGGCGGGCTCTGGCTCGTCCCGCGCTTCGGCTTCGGCAAGACCACCGTGCTGCTCTCGGCCGCGGCCCTCGGCGGCGCGCTGCTCGCGCTCGGCCTGCCCGCGCCGCCCGCGCCGCCCACGCCCAGCCAGGGTCCGGGCCGGCTGCGCCTCTTCCGGCGGCTCACCTACGGCGCGCTGGTGGCCGCGCTGCTCTGGCTCCTGCCGGCCGCCAGCACGGACTGGTTCTTCCCGGCGCGCAGCGTCGAGGGGCGGCGCGTGTTCCACGCGGAGGACGCGAGCGGCATCGTGGAGGTCGCCGAGAAGGACGGCGTCCGCTCCCTCGTCACCGATCGCCGCCACCGCTGGGGCTCGACGCACCCGGCGATGGTCCAGTCGATGCTGCGCCAGGGCGCCTTGCCCCTCCTCTTGCACCCCCGGCCGGCGCGGATCGTCGAGATCGGCCTCGCCACCGGCATCCACGCCCTGCCGCAGCTCCGCGACAGCCGCGTCGAAGCGCTCACGATCGTCGAGATCTCCCCGGCGGTGATCGACGCCGCCCGGGCGTTCTCGGCCCACAACGGCGGCCTCCTCGACGACCCGCGCGTCGACGTCGTGCTGGACGACGGCCGGAGCTTCCTGCAGCGCACCCGGCGGCGCTTCGACGTCATCGTGCTGGGGCTCTTCGTGCCCTACCGGCCGGGCGCAGGCGCGCTGTACAGCCGCGAGCTCCTCGCCGCCTGCCAGGAGCGGCTCGCGCCGGGCGGCCTGGTGCTCGAGTGGCTCCCGCTCGACCAGATGACGTTCGACGCCGTCCGGTCGGTCATGGCCACGTTCGCCGCGGTGTTCCCCCACGTCGAGGTGTGGGAGAAGGGGCACTACGTCGCGCTCCTCGGCGCGGATGCGCCGCCCGCGCTCGACCCGGCCGCGCTGCGCGAGGGGCTGCGCCGGCTGGGCGGCGCGCCGGCCGCGGGGCTGCGCGACCCGGCCGACGTGCTGGCGAGCCACCTCCTCGGCCCGGCGGAGGTCCGCGCGCTCGCCGCGGGCGCGCCGCTCACCACCGAGGACCACCCGCGGGTCGAGTTCATGCAGGTCATGCCGGCGAGCGCGAGCACCGGCTACGCCCGCGCCGCGCAGAACCTCGAGCGTCTGCTCGATCGCCGCGCCGCGCCGGCGGCGCTCGCCGCGTGGCCGGACGCGGAGCGCGCGCCCGCCGAGCGCCGGTTCGCGGCGCGGGGCCGCTCCCTGCGCGGCGCCCTGCTCCAGGCGCGCGGGCAGCACCGCGACGCCTACGCGGCGTTCGTGGACGCGCTGCGCGCCGATCCGGACGACGAGATCGCGCAGGGCGAGGTCGCGCGTTACGCCGAGGCGCTCCAGCGCACGAGCCGCTGACGCCGCGCCCCGCGCCGCCGCGCCGCGATCACCTCCGCCCGGGATAACTCGCCCCTCGAAGCATGTAAACTATCGTACTTGCTAACATTTTCGCCTCTGCCGCCCCGCCCTCCTGGTCGACACCGGCCGCCGCCGGCCGCCGCGCTCGGCCGCCGCGGCCGCCTCGCCGCGCCCTCGTAGGCAGCACGCCGGTCGGGTACGCTGCGCTTCCGCATGAAGCCTCACGAGCCGCGTTCCCCTGACGCCTCCAGCCCCGAGGCCCACGCGAGCGCGCCCTCGCGGCCGTCGCCGCCGTCCTCGAGCGCGGTCACGACGCAGATCCACGAGAAGCGCGCCCGCGAGTCGCTCGGGGAGGCGCCGACGATCCTGTACATGCCGGCCGGCGCGCCGCCCCGCGCGCCCGAGCCGCACGGCGGCGCCGCGCCGCCCGGGGACCGGGACCGCGGCGGCCCCGACGACGTCACGCTGCGCATGCCGCCCCGGGCCGCGGGCGCGGAGCCCGACGACCGCACGCTCAAGATGCCCCAGCGGCAAGCGCGGTCCGCGGAGGACGACGCGCCGACCGTCAAGGCCGAGCCCAAGCCGTCCTTCGCCGAGCTGAGCCCCGAGGAGGAGCCCGCGCCGCAGGGCTTCAAGGCGAAGGCCAGCGCCTTCCTCAAGCGGCACCACAAGAAGCTCTGGTGGCTGCACACCGCCTACGCGCTCAGCCTCGGCGCCTTCGTGGTGGCGTTCGCGCAGAAGGGGTTCCAGCACGCTCGCTTCCTCGCCATCTCGGTCAGCGTCGCCTGGCTGCTTGTGCTCCTGTTCTTCCGGCTCTTCGGCACCGGCGCCCGCCAGGACTACGCGACCGCGTGGCGCGGCGCGCGGCTGCGCTTCATGGTGATGACCTATGTCCTGAAGAACCTCTATCAGGGCATGTTGTTCTTCCTGCTCCCGTTCTACTGGAAGAGCGCCAGCCTGGACGCGCCGAACCGCTGGTTCGTGCTGCTGCTCGGCGGTTGCGCCGTGCTCTCCACGCTCGATCTCGTCTTCGACCGCGTGCTCATGCGGTGGAGGACGCTCGCCTCGGTGTTCTACGGCGTGACGCTGTTCGCGTGCCTGAACCTCGTCATCCCGGCGATCTTGCCCGACACCCGGACGCTCTACACGCTGCTCTCCGCCGCGCTGGTCTCCGTGCTCGGCTTCTGCACGCTGCACCTGCCGATGTCCGTCCTGTGGAGCCGGATCGGCGCGGTGCTGCTCGTCGTCGCGGGGGCCGCCGGGGTCGGGCTCGCCTACGGGACGCGGGAGCTCATCCCGCCGGTGCCGATGCACCTCTCGTCCGCGGCCGTGGGCCCTTACGTGCTCCAGGACGGCCGGCTCGCGATGAGCGTGAAGTCGCTCCACACCTCGGTGATCCAGGAGCTCCGCGCGGTGACCGACGTCGTGGTGCCGGGCGGCGAGGGCGACCGGCTGCTCCACGTCTGGCGGCACGAGGGCCGGGAGGTCTTCCGCGAGCGGGAGGAGATGCTGCGCGTCCCGGGCCCGGAGGGCGCGGTGCGGCTGAAGTCGCAGCTCGTGGGCGGGCGCCTGCCGCGCCGCCTGACCGGCCAGTGGACGGTGGACGTCGAGACGGAGGACGGCCAGCTCGTCGGCCGCACCGCGTTCGAGGTGACGGAATGAGCGGGGTCCGCCCGGGCGCCCCGGCGGCCGCGGCGCCGCCCGCGCGCTGGATCGCCACGGGCAACATGGCGAATGGATTCCTGGTGTTCGGCAACGTCGTCACGGGCGTCATCGCCGTGGGCAACGTGGCGCGCGGCTTCATCGCGATCGGCAACGTGGCCATCGGCGTGGTGGCGATCGGCAACGTCGCGATCGGCGTGGTCGGCGGGTTCGGCGCGACGATCGCGCTCGGCGCCGTCGCCGCCTCGGGCGTGCTCGCCTTCCCGGTGTTCGACGGGACGGCCGGCGTGGCGAGCGCGCTCGAGCTGCACCCGGTGCTGTCGGTGTTCCCGATCCTGTTCTGGCTGCTCGCCGCGCGGCTCTTCCACGGGAGCCGCGCGCCGCGGCTGGGCCCGAGCCCCGAGCTCTCGCCGCTCCGCGCGCTGCTCCGCGGCGAGCGCTCCGAGGGCTGGATCCGCGCGCGGGTCGAGCGCGCGGATGGGGGCGCGCTCCGGCTGAAGCAGGGCGGCGCGCGGGCCGAGCTGCCGGCGACGCCGGAGGCGCTCGGCGCGGCCGGGGCGCTGATCCCGGAGGGCCGGGAGGCGCGGCTCTACGTGTACGTGCGGGCGGAGGAGCACGTGGGCGGCGGCGGCAGCGGCTACCGCGAGGCGCAGGCGCGCGAGCGGGTGCTCACGTGCGCGGACCTGGTGGAGCCGCCGGCGCGGGTTCTGCCGTGGAGCAGCGGCGGAGAGGCGCAGTGGTGGCTCGCGCGCGCGTGGGACGCGGGGGCGGTGGTGGCGATCGTGGCGCGGGGGGCGCAGATCGTGATGGGCGCGATCGGGTGAGCGCCCGCCCCTCAGCGCCGTCCAGCGCTGGAGAGGAGCGTCGCCGTCAGGCCGCCGCGCCACGAACGGGGCTTGCTCGGTTAACCCGTTTGTCGCTCTAGGGAAGAACCATAAGGACGAATTTGCGGTTGCGAACGGTCGCGATCCGTCGGATCACCCGGAGTTCTGGGGGGGCGTGACGATGGATCGCGCCCCCTCGGAACGCATGGACCCAACCCGGGCCCAGCTGTCAAGCCGTGGGCCTAGGGAGCTCGCCGTGGCCGACCCGTCGCCTCGGGCGGCCGTGGTCACCTCGCTCGCCGGCAGCCTGAGCCGTGCCGTCGCCCTCGGCGATGAGGAGGCGGCCCGTGTCATCCACGAGGCGATCGGTCGGCTGCTCGGCCTTGATCCAGCAGCGGAGAGCCGAGGAGGTGAGCGCCGGTAGGAAGACCCACCGCCGCCGTGCGATGGCCTACACGGACCCGCACCGCGTAGGCGAGCAGCACGCGCCGTCACCCCACGGACTCGTCGAGGCGCGCGATCTCCTCGGCCAATTCCGGCTCCTCAGGCCCCGGAGCGCATCGTCCTCCACCTGTTCGGCGAGGGCGAGCAGGCTGAGGTCAACAGCGAGCGTGCAGGTTAGCTTGCAGATCAGGGTGATGCCGCCTGTCCGCCTGCGCCGCCTGCGCCGCCTGCGCCGCCTGCGCCGCCTGCGCCGCCTGCGCCGCCTGCGCCGCCTGCGCCGCCTGCGCCGCCTGCGCCGCCTGCGCCGCCTGCGCCGCCTGCGCCGCCTGCGCCGCCTGCGCCGCCTGCGCCGCCTGCGCCTGGCACGGTGGCGGTGATGCACACTTGCGCTGCGTGACGTACTGCCCCTCGGGTGGATGCTTTCGCGCCCCCTCCTTCGCGGTAATAGCATTCATCAGCGTCGTAGATCAGCAAGGAGCACGAGCAGGCGCCGCCTCCTAGCTCCGTGATGGAGTAGAACCCCGCGCTGACGCACGCCTTGCAGAACTCCGTGTTTTTGAGCGCATCTTCCGAGCAGGCGTCCTTAATCTGGTTCTCAACGCTCTGCTGCGCTTCCGCGCAGCTCGTGTCTTCGCCGCAGCCTGTATGGATGCATGCCAGCAGAAGCATGGCCCCGATCAGGGTGAGTCGGTTCATCGTGACCTGCCTCTCAAAAGGTGTTCGAGAGCTGCAACACGCCCGCGAACGACCCCATGTAGAAAGTGTACTTCTCTTGCTTGCCTACCCGCGCCAGCCCCGCCGAGAGAGGGCTGAGTGTCAGAAATCCGATTCTATCCACGCCGAAGGTCACGCCCGTGTAGATCCCCACCAGCGGGCGCAGCTCTGCCCTGGTCTCGCATGGCAGCTTGTCGGTGAACGTGTTGCGATCGCTCGTGCATGAGGTGGTTTTGTTCGAGTCGGCCGTGAACGAGAGGACCGCGGGCAGCTGCCCGCCGATGTCGATGGCGAACCACGGGTGTGGGTTGATGCGGAACGAAGCGGTGGGCAGACCGATGCTGGCGAGCTGTCTCGAGTACTGGCCGGAGTACCCCTTGGGCATGGCCGCATAGTAGACATAAGAGACCGATGCTGGGATAATTCCGACGCTAATGCAGACGAGGTTTACTCGACCAACATCATCGAATTTGCATATGGAATGATTGGTGGCGATTCTCTTCTTCGCCGTGGTACGCGCCCAGGCCGCACACTGTTGCCCGGTATTGACCACGCGCTCTAGCTCCCCGCACCATTCCTCATTTCCGTGTTTGTCTTCTTCGCAGGCTATGAGCAGCTTGGCCTCTCTGTCTTCCGATATCGGCCATCTCTCGAGGGAGGCGATGGTGCGGATCTCCTTCTTGAGGCTCACCTCGGAGGTCTGCGCCTGGTTCAGCTGTTCCTTCAGCTTGGCCTCCTCCGGTTCCTTGATAATGAGGCTGTTCGCTGCGCATATGGAATCAGTGTGGAGCCGCAGGAGCTTTGCGTGCATCCTGGCGTCGTCTCCCAATATGTCTTTCGCGTTCTTGTAATTTTTGCTCAATGGGTTTGCGTTGTCGTCGTCTTTGTCCGGTGGGGCGGGGAATAAGGCCGGATTGCAGTTCTTGAATACATCGCTGGCGGCCCTACGCGCGGCCTTGAAGTTGCTGTGAACCTGGCTCTCGTCTGTTGCGCTCTCGAAGTCGCTCTCGGTGTCTCGGAAGGAGTCCAGCGCCGACTTGCACTCATCCGAGACAGCCGGAGGCGGGATTACCTCGGCGGGTGGGGCAGGAGATCCAGGCGCCTCTTGCGCCAGGGCCGATGCCTCCATGACCCCCGCGCTCAACAGCAACGCCAGGGACAAGGTAATGCTCTTGTTGCGCTCGAGATAGACTGTCTGTGAACGCGCCATAATGTGCACCTTGCGAAACGAGAGAACTCCTCGGGGTACCCGTGCTCGTCGCAGAACAGTCGCCGACCGCACGACCCCCGCCCGTAAAGCTCTTCTGCCCGAGAGGCCAGGAGACGCGAGATCGTCCTCCGGTGTCAAGGGGCCCCTTGGGACGCAGTGGTGATCCAGGGCGCGCGTCCTTGCCGCGCTGACGTGTCGGCCGGTATTGACGCATGCGCGGATGTGCGGGAGCGTCGGTCCCGTTTTCGCCCGCGGAGCGGCTACCTGGCGCAGGCGCGACCGTCCGCGGTCACACGCGACCGTTCATCTACCTCGGGCCCTTCGGCCGCCCCGGGGCGAGGGAGCGCGGCCGCGCTGGTGGGTGCACGTGGTGGCTGACGCATCGGACGCATCGACGATGGCGACGGCGCCGATCGAGATCGCGCTGCCCAACGGGCGGGTGATGCGCGTTCGGCCTGGGGTTCGACCCGGCCACGCTCGAGCGCGTGCTCTTGCTCGCCGCCGTAGGAGACCCCGTGCTGACGCTGCCGCCGTCAGTGCGTGTCTACGTCACGGCCAAACCTACGCATCTACGCAAGAGTTGCAACGCGCTGGGTCCTGTCGACGTAGAGCCGTGCTCCTCGGCCAGCCTGGCCCGCCTGCTGCGAGGCAAGGCATCACGCCTCCCCGATGTCGACCACCTGCCACCAGGACCCATCCCGCCAAGTCGCGGCGAACAGACCGTAGCTGTCGTAGGCGAGTTCCAGAGCTCCAGCACGTGGCCGGAGGCGACGGGCAGGGAGAAGGTTTCGGCCTCCTCCGCGAGAACAGCTTCAGCGATGGCGTCGAACTCGTCAGGGTCGATCATGTCCGAGGTGTCGACGGGCCAGAGGCGCCGGATGCGTCCCGCGGCTCGAGGAGCAGGATTCCGCCCGCCGAACCGCTGGCTCACGTGGCCGGACGTGGAGGCGGCGCGCATCGCCCACGAGACCATCGGGCGGCTGCTCGGCGCGCCAGGGGCCGACGCGGTCGCTGTCATCGACCTCGCCGCCGAGCGCACCGGCGCGGCGGGTAGCGAGCGCCCCGGTGTGCTCACGTGGAGCGTCGGGCGGCGTACAGCCGACACGGCTCGCTCACGAAGAAGCGAATTAATTTCTCGGGAATCCGGGTCCTCTGGCGAGCAAAATCTATAATTTGCTGTAAACTCGCCAACGCTTAAGATTCAAAAGCTATAATTGACCGGACGCCAGGTCTCTTCCCCCAGCAACTGCGGCGGGGCGTAGTACTCCGATGGCGACCACGACGGAAGCGATTTCACATAGAATTCATCCGTCTCGGTTACTTGCATGGATTGATAGCCAAACTGACCAAACTGCGCATGGACTAGGACGAAGGCCCCGCCCATGGCTGAGATCATGTTGTACAGCGTCGCCTTCGTGAAGGCCGATTCGCGATCGTGTTTTACCGCGTTGTAGGCGTTGTACCAATCGAGGCTCTGAGTTGGCTGAGAGGTGTCCCATTTGTCAAACGGCTTAAACGACGGAAAATCCGGGTGGTAGCGGAGTGCCACCTCCCACTCAGAGAGTCGCAACGGGATCAATAGCTTTACATAGTCGGCCGTATTCCACTTGCTCTCAGGCTTCGCGCTGTAGCCGTTTGCCTTCAGCACAGCCTTGCAAGACGATTCGACCTCGGTGCAGGCTAAGATCAAGAGCTGTCGAAGCTCATGGCCATACGTGCCGCAATTTTGTGACACAGGCTCGATAAAACGAAAGACGTCTTTCATCCTTATAAGCAGGTTGCGTGCGGCTTGCAGGCTTGATGCGTGCTCTCGCCGATAGGCATCCTCAACGCGAGGCGACGTGTGCGGTCTATAGATCCTGGGATGATATTGGCCGATCCCGAGAGAGCAAGGCTCAATCAGTGTTTTGTTCTTCCCGAAGTAGGTGGCAAAGTCGTCCCGGGGGTTGCTTCGCTTTTCCTCTCTGTTGATCGGCATCCGAGCCCAGTTGCCTTTTATAAGATAGCTGGGGCCGCCGTCGTCAATGACCCAGATGTGGTCATTGTTGACGCCGGTCCGCTTGACGTGCCAACACTTCACCGGTTTCGTCTCAGCGGTCATCTGTTCCGATGTCCTCCTTACAACGAGACGACCGTCTCGTTGTCAGATGCACGGACGGTGCGCTCCTGCCGTCGCCGAACATGGGTATAGATTACGATCATCATGCTGACCGCGTAAGCTCGCCGGACAAGCAGAGTGCCACCCGCGGGTGCTGGCAAACACCCGGGCGGCGTGGCCGAACCCCCGACCACGCAGACCTCACGAGGCCCTCGGCGCCCCGCGGCAATGCGAGGATCCTCTGAACCGATATAAGGGGTATCGTTCGAGAAAAGCGATGGGGCTACAAACGGGGGGTTCGCAGGCCATACCCTGCTCCACGCGGACGCCTTATAACCAGCATGGCAGCGCCAATCACCCACGTAACCCAATGAACGGAATTGTCACGATTCGTGCCGGCGGCAACCTCGCAAGCGCACGCGCCGCCGCCGGAATGAAGCGGAGCAAGCGGAGGGGGAAGGCTGGTAGGCGGAGGGGGAGCGGGGCTGGCAGGCGGAGGGGCGTAGTGACTGCTATAGTGATTGCTGGAAGGTTTTTCCCCTCCTGGCTCGTCGAGACACTCCGCGATCCCGTTACTCGGAATTTCGCACTCCGCATAGATGACACCAAACGCTGGCAGCGCGCAAGTACTGTACTTTTCTACCCCGTGGTTTGGATGCCGACACGCACGATTTGACTCTACGCCGTGCGTTGGATGTCGGCACTCCTTGTATCGTTCAATGCCAAATTCCGGCTTCCTACAGGAGGGCCATCTCTCGCACCCGTTCTTTGGGTGTCGGCACCTCTTGCGTGCACCGTTCCATTCTTTCCCGCAAGCGCTCGTGTGTCCCTGTCTATATAGCTCACATGGCCCACAAGCACTGCCGCTGTTTCGCTTATGGTCTTCGACTCCGCATGCAGGGGATCGTCGTAGCGCATATTGTTCGACGCCACATACGCTCGAGGCGGCCTTCTTGTACAGCTCTACGCCGCAGGCCGGGTCTGCCTTCTCTACGATCGATTCTATATCACAGCCTGGCGACCTCATTTTGACATATCTCGCATTGTCACACACAGGCGGAATGCTGAGTTCGCAAGCGAAACTCGTGCCGGTCTTCTCCGCCTTCCCACTCAGCACAAATTTTGAGGCCGTGCGTCGATCCTGCCTCGTAAACATCAGTAGGTGCGTCCCAGACGCGAGGGCACTGTTAAACTTATTTGTTATTCCATTAAATACGTCTGCCTCGAGTTGCTGGAGTGCCCCGACGTCGTAACCTCGCCAGCTGAGATGTACTGTAAATATAGCGTGGTCTGGCTGCGCTGTGCAGATCAGCTGCGGAACGTTGCTCAAAGTTTGGACGCACGATTGCCATGACTGTATAGCTCCCGTATTCACTGCATATCGCGCGAATTTCTGCGCGCGCGTAAGCTTCTGCGTGGATGAGTCCGATGTGCCACATTGCTCAGACTTCCATGTGTCGAGCTTAAAATTAGCGTTTGAATCGCAGTATTTCTGAGCTGCGGTTCGACTCCTGCCGTTGTTCGCCCCCAGGTTGAACGCATCCTCGACAACAAAAGTGAAGTTCCCTGATTTGCTAGCATTAGATGTGGACGAACCACAGATCTGCCTCGATGCCTCATCCAGCAGCTCCGTGTTCGTGAGCTGGCACATTGCCCAGTGTGCCACTTCGCTCGTTGCTCCGTCGGTCATCGACGCTTCGAAGTTGCTAACTATGTGTTCTGCCAGTACGGCATTGCATTTGTCTACGGATTGACCGTGGGCTCGACTCCCACATAGCAGGATGGCTAACATGGCAACGAGGCTTGAAGTACTTAACCGCGCTAGATTCGCCGTGCACATGGTAAACGTTTTCGCATGAGCGGCATATGATCCGCAACACAAATCTGGGGAATTTACGGACAACAGGCCCGGGCATGCGCTCGGGTCGCCGAGGAGGTGGCGTGGGGTGGCGTGACGCACTACGGGAAGCAGGGGCCTTTGGAAGGCTCGACCGGCTGCGACGCGACGAGCTCTCGTCGCCTTCCGTGCGAACACCGAGACCATGGGGGGCAAGTCGTTGCATGGCTGGGCTCGGTCGGATGTGGGGCAGGGAGACCACCATCCGCAGGAAGAGCGATGGTCCCAATACAACCTATGCGTCCTGGAACGGATGGGCCTGGCAGGAGGAGCTGATCGCCGCGCTCGACCGCCGCTGTTTCCCCAGTACCCCAGCGAATGCCCTGGACAAGTTCTCCGGCGTGCTGGAAGCTTTGGAGACGTCGACCATGCCTAGCAAGCCGGCCGGTAAGCAGAGTCCCCTTCTGCAGACGGGCGCGCCGGCCTGCTGCAAGACGCGCAGGTGAAGCGCCCGCGGAAGGGGGCTAGGGGCGAGGCCTGGGCCGAGCCGGCAGTCGATGCGCTCGCTGAGCCATGGACACGGGCGGCCCTCAGCCCAGCCGCTCCCGCTCCCACCGCACCTGGTCCGCGATCGCATCGTTCGCGGCACGCACGCCCTCGACGAAGAACTCCGCGTGGGCGGGGTTGTCCAAGTCGAGGCCTAGCCGGAGCAGCAGAGCGCGGTCGCGCTGCGGCACGGAACGGAGGATAGCGGCGGCGGAGCAGGGGGAGCGAGCGGGACGCACGCTGCGAACATACAGACGTCGCGGGCAGGCCGTGCCGCCGCGCAACTGGCTCGTGCCTCGCGCAGGCCGTACGCGCCCGGCCAACGCCATCGTGACCACCCCAGCTGGGCCGGTTACCTGTCCCCATCGCGAATTAGGAAGCGATGGCGACCAGGGCGGAGTGGGCCAAGCGAATGGTGCGATGGGAGCGGAGCGGGCTGGGCGCCGAGAAGTTCGCGCGTCGTGAGGGGTACAAGCCGAAGCAGCTGTACTGGTGGCGCCGGAAGCTGCGGGCCGATGGACCTGCGCAGCCCTCTCCGTCGCCGTCGACCGAGCCGCCGCGCTTCCTGCCGGTCCACATGATGACAGACGCATCGCCCGTCGCCCCGGAGCCGATCGCCATCGCGCTGCCTATCGGGCGGGTGGTGCGGGTCCGGCCGGGCTTCGAACCGGCCACGCTCGAGCACGTGCTGGCGCTCGCCGGCGACGCCGACGCGAGCTGAACGACGTGGACCTCGGTCTGCGACGCGGAGGAGACCGTCTCGCCGGGCACTTTCCCAGGCTCGCCTAGGCCGCGCACTGACGCCGACCCGCGCCCAGCATCGTCGACTCCAGCGAGCGCTGCAAAAGGGCATGCCATGGCGATCGCCGGACGGTTACTCTTGCTCAACACCGTCGCGTTGACGCAACATCCTGGTTCCGTGCCAACCGGGCCTGGCCAGTGATGGTGGGTGCGGGCCTTGGCGTCTGCTATCCCACTTCTGCTCACTCGAGCGCCTAGCTCCCACCTGCTTCAATGTCAGCTCCCGGCTCGCCTCCCACCCCCATCGACCTCGCGCGGGATCTCCACCGGCTGGTCGACGCCTGGCGCAATGGGCAGCAGCGGCGAGCATCGGGTGGCTGGTGGGCGCTAGCAGGCTTCTCCTTCCAGACGCTCGCGTTCCTCCTCCGCTTCTTCGAGCGGGTGCAGAGGCACGAGCAGAGCCCGGGGGAGGTCGTCCGGCTGGAGCAAATCTCCGACATCCTGCACACCGAAGGCGACGCCCTCGTCCTGATCCAGGTGAAGAGGACGCTGTCCGACGGCGTGCTGAAAAAGGCCGTCGAGGAGGCCTACTGGATCGTGGACACGTGCCGTCGCGCCGCGCCCGCCTTGGTGGACCGGCTGCGCTTCCAGATACTCACGCGCTTCGACCAGACCACCAAGGTCGTCAGCGATCTGACCATCGCGGGCGTGGTGCCGGGGGGAGACCCCGCCTCCTGGAGCACGACCCTGGCGCGCTTCGATAAGGTGGCGGTGACCAAGGAGGCCGACTCCGCAGAGCGCCTGCGCGAGCTGCTCTGGAGCGACGGAATAGAGGACGTCGACGGTCTCATCAACCGCTGTCTCGGAGAACTGCTGCTCTCGTTCTACGCTGCCGGCGAAGCGCCGCCCCCGGACGTCGGCTGGAAGCTCGAGGAGCTCTTTCGATGCGCGGCGCGGCTCCCAGGCACGGTGCTCTCGGTCAGCAGCTTCGAGATGGCGCTGGAGCCGTCGGATCGCGGCGTGCTGACTGGACAGCGGCCGCGGCTCCTGCACTTTAAGCGCGGCTACTTCCGGGAGCGCCCGCGCATCTTCCAGCCGCTTCAGCGCGCCTTCGGCCAGTGGCGCGCCAGGCTCTCGCGTCGCGACGCGCTTGAGAGCGCCAAAATCCCGGTCTTCTGGATCAGCGGGCGTTCGGGCGACGGGAAATCGGTCCTCCTATTGCAACTCCTCGCCGACGCGCTGCGAGATCACCAGGACACGCGCGTCCTGATGGCGAGCCCCGAGGAGCTGCCGGCGGTGCTCCGCGGCCTGCACCGACGCACGGATACCACGGCGGCCGATCGAGCGCTGATCGCGGTGGACGACCTCTATGAGGTCGGCGATCGCGATCGATGGCACACGGAGATCGCCGCCGCGACGATGCGGTTCCAGGAGCCGCCGCTGGCTATCGTGACCTGCGGGCCGGACGACCAGAAGCACCAGTTCGTCCGGCGCTGCGGCGAGGACTTCGACGTGACCACCCATCGCATCGCGTCGCTCGACACCGAGGAGCAGGGCGAATTTCTGGCGTGGTTCCGTGATCGCACCGGGAACGCGCCCGACCCCAGCGATCTGACGACCCACAACTCGCTGGTCGTGCAGTTCGTCTTCGAGATGAGCCAGAGGCAGCGCATCCCCGAGTTCGCGCGACGCTTCGGCCAGCGGCTCGACTACCTGGGCATGCGCGCCGCGGTCGGGACGATTCTCGCCGTCAACGCCTTATACATGAACGCGCCCGCGAGCCTGCTGCAGGACGACGTGCAACGGGACGCGCTCAGCGCGCTGGCCGCGGATTTGCATTTCATACTTCATGACGACGCGATGGCCCCTGGTGGCGTGCGGCTCGCGCATTCTCATCTAGCCTGGCTTCTCTTCATCGAGTGGGTCGACGGCCCGCTCGATCTCGCGCTCGGCCTCGCGCGCGCGTGGGCGCGGGAGCTCGGCCGGGTGCTGCGTGTCACGCTGAGCGGAGGCAGGCCGGAACTCGCCAGCGAGATCCTCTCGCGTCTGCTCGCGACGCCGCGCCTGCGGTGGAGCGGCGCGGACGCCGACGAGCGTCAGGCAGACGCGCACGAGTTCTTCGTCGAGCTGTATCGGAACCACCTGCTCGACGGCCGCCCGGCCACGCCGCTCCTGGCACGATGGCTGGAGATCGCCTCTCGGCTCGGCACTACCAAGCTCGCGCCGGACCCGCTCTCGCTCGCCGTCGAAGCCATGAGCACGGGGAGCGAGCACGTCACCGGCGCGGTCGCCGAGTGGGTGTGGCGGCTTTCGGAGACACGTCCCCTCCCCGCGCAGAAGGCGCTCCGCGAGGCCGCCGGCGTGTTCCTGCTCGCCCGCGCAGATCGACCGGGCTTTGCCGCAGCGGTCTCGCACATCCGTAAGTCTTTCGACACCGAAGACGCGCGCTCGCTCGCCGACGCTTACTTGCGCGAGCATCACCGAGACTTGGACGCATACCGTGTCTTTTCCGCCGTGCTCCCGCACTCGGGGGCGAGATCGGCGCATATCGGGTACGCGATGACCTGGCTCTCCGCCAACGGCGACTCGCTGCCAGCTCACGAAGTGGCCCGCCTCCTAGCGGAGGCCGCGCGTGGGCGCATGGACGTCACGAACCTGGTCTCCCGATGGATCGAGGCCCACGAAACAGAGGACCGCGCCGGCCACGTCGCTGCGACCCTCGTTAAGACGAACCGCCGGAACGAGAAGGTCATCACGCTCTCGAGTCGATGGCTCGACGCACACGGCGACGCTCGGCAGGCCCAGCTCGTGGCGCTCGCCCTCCTCCACGCCCGGGTCCTCGTCCCGGACACGCTGGTGCGGGTTCGAGCGTGGCTCGTGCAGCAGCAGGCCGGCTGGACGATTGTAGCGACGAAGCTCGCCAAGCTAGAGAGCGCCGGGACGACCGACCCAGCCGCTCTACCTGCCTCCTCAAAGCCTTCGTCTTCACTCCTGGCCCGCATCCGGGCCGGCCCGATGAACGAGGGGCTGCTGAGGTCGCTCAGCGCCCGGCTCTCGGCCACGAGGGGCAGCGCCAGGGAGGTGCTGGACGCGTTGATCACCACCTACCCCGGAAACGCGGACGTTTCCCGCTTCGTCATCGACTGGGTGCGGCGCAGCGCGGGCGAGCGCAACTTCATCGAGGTGATCGCCACGCTGGTGAGCCACAACCCTGCGAACGCTGAGGCGCGCGCGGTCGCGATCACCTATCTGGCTGACCTCGCCGCCGATCCACGGATCTTGAAGATCGCCGTGGCGCTGCTGAAATCCGATCCGACTGACGTCGAGACGCGAGACAAATTGATATCCGCCCTGCTCGAGGCCAAGCCTGGGCCGGAGCACACGACCGCGCTTGCGGCCCTCCTCAAGGTAGGCGAGCGCGCCGGCTTAAGGCAGGAGAACCTGCTCGACCTCGCGTCACGCTACATCGCGACGCCCGACCTGCGCGGTCGAGAGATCGTGCTGGTCTCCGCGGTGGACGCGACGGCCGCGGACCCAGCATGGGTGAACACGCTACTCTCGTTCCTCGAATCGCCGGATCGTGAGTCCGCGCGCCGGTTCGCGTTTGCGCGCCTGGGAGCCGCGCTGGTCAGGCACCCAGCCAGCGCAGCCCGATGTTGTGTCGCGTGCTCGCCCCAATGGAGGGTGTTCGCCGCGATCGCCTACGGACTGGAGAGCAAGCCCGACGCCGCGCGCGAGCTGCTCCTCCTCCTGCGACCCCAAGACGTATCCCAGGTGCTTCAGGCCTGGATGAAGAACAGAGCTGCTGCGGGCGTCGAGGACGCAGTGGTCGACGTCCTGGCGCGCGCCGTGCTCCGTGGCGATCCGTACCGCGCGCTCATCGCGGCCGTCCGCAACTCCCCTACTCTCCGCGCCAGAATCGGAGCGCGAGTGGGTAAGGAGATCCGGGCGGACATCGAAGGCACTACGGCATCAGGCCGAGCTCCGCGAGCGCGGAGGCGAGTCGATCCACGTCGGCAGGGGTGACGTAGACCAGCGCTGAGACGTGCAGGAGCTTCCGTGGCCGTGCCGGCGTCGGGAAGGGAAACACCGGCACCTCGATCCGGAAGCGGCCGAAGAGGGCATGTCGCAAGGGATCGAAGGGCACCCGAGGACGGCCGCGCGGCGCAACGCGCTGATGGGAACAGGTAGTCCGCGCCGCGCCG
The DNA here is from genome assembly GCF_002950945.1 of Sorangium cellulosum. Lineage (GTDB taxonomy): Bacteria > Myxococcota_A > Polyangia > Polyangiales > Polyangiaceae > Sorangium > Sorangium cellulosum_E. The sequence goes on along the minus strand of NZ_CP012673.1, from coordinate 1,752,871 downwards.
ACGATCACGATGGCGTTGGTCGGGCAGATACAAGCAGAGCGCGATCACGCGGCGGCACGGAGCGGAGGATCTCAGCGGCGGAGCGGGGGTAGCGAGTGCGACGCACGGCGCGAGCGTACCAGACGGCGCAGGCGGACGGTGACACCGCGGCTGGCTCGAGCCTGGCACAATTTGACGAGAGCATGGCCAGGCGAGCGTGGCGTGCCGCAGCTTGAGCGTGCCACCGGAGGCGACGGCGCGCCCCCTTCAAGGGCACATGGGCGCCAAGGGCAGGTTACTGCGTTGTCCCGGCGACGGACGCGAGCCCTCGCGCGCCCGAAGGATGAGCTTGGCTAGAGGACGCGTACGGGCTCGTCAGAGCCGGCGGTCATCGCGCCGTCGGCCCCCAGACCATGCGACGCCATCCACTGCCCCGCATCGCCAGCATGTCAAGCAAAAGGAACAGCATGCACGATCCCGAGTGCGAGGCCGTCAACCTGCTCGAAATCTCGAGCGCCTCGCGTAGAACCGCGCTCCTCGGCCAGGCTGGAGAGCTCGCGCCCCCGCGTCGCTGGAGCTCAACCCGCGCCCCCGTGCTCCGACCCGTCGGGACGTCTCAGCACGCGCCATCGGCGGAGCGCCTCGCGAAAACGCCTTCTGCCGCGGACCAGCCGTTTCTGCGTCGTATGAAGGTTGTTTCCGAGGTCTGCCGCTATCTCCGTCACGGTGGAGCCCAAGGCAGCTTCGGCGAGCACCACGCGTAACTCTGGCGTGAGCCGCTCCAAGACACGGAGCGCCCACCGAGCGTCGACTTGCTCAAGCGGCGACGTGTGCGACGGCAGCGGTAGTGCCCTGAACGCCGCGCGCCCGTTGTGCCACCGAAGCTGGCGCTTCTTGTAGCGTAGGATGTGGCGGCACGCGACCACGACCAGCCATCGAGCCAAGACGTACTCCGCGTGGCTCTGGACGGGTCGAAAGCCCCCTGCTTCCGCCGTGTGCCAGGCAGACAGCAGGATGTCCTGCATCACGTCTGGCCGATCGCACCTTGGCACTTTGAACTGATCCAACATCCGCTCGATGACCTGCGTATCGAGCGCGATGGAGCCAAACGGCACGCGCACCTCCAACGGCATGCCCGTCCCCACCACGGGGGCGTTACAGCTAGGCCGCTCCATGTCTTCCTACGCCCGGCAGGGTCGTGCTCAGGGACGAGCACTCGACGGCCTCGCAATCGGGGCCGCGCGCAGGACCGGGCCCGCGCTCGTCGCCCTGCACCGGCAAGCTCGTCAGCGTGGCAGCTCGCTGCTCGGGCTCGGGCTCTGAGCTCGCGCGGGACGGGAGCGGGGACCGGAGCCGCAGCGGTGGACGCGGCGGGAGCTTAGCCCGCGGACTCCGGCCGACGAGATCCGGGATCGGCATCACGGGCGGAGGAACGTCGAGCGCGCGACGGGGCGTCTCGGGTGGACTCGATGATGCGGGCATCGGCGAAGAGGCTGGCGCACGCGCCGAGCTCTCGCGCTTGGTGATGGGCGCGCCGAGCTGGACGACCACGGTCTCGTCCAGGTCCGTTCGGAAGTCGTCATGCACACGCCACAGCAGCTCCCAGTACCGCGCGGGCGTGCCCGTGAAGGCCTCGATCTGCCGCGCGAGCACGGGCGTGATCGGGAGGTCGCTCTTCAGCAGTCGCTCGAAGTCCTTCGGAGCCAGCCCGGTGCTCTCGGCCAACTTTCGTTGCCAGCCCGGGACGGTGGCGCAGAACGTCTCGAGCACGCGGCCTGGCCACGGCACGGGGCGCGCGCGGCCCCCGGTCATCGCCGCAACGACCGCGTCGACGTGGCAGTCCAACAGGCGCTGGTGCCGCACCAGCTCGCGCTCTGCCTTATCCTTCGCGTCGGTAAGCGCCGACTCTTCGTCCTCGTGCCGCTGCTCGCCGGCCTCACGCAACCCGCGCTCGCGGCCCAGCGCTTCGCGCGCCGTCACCGCGAAGCCGATCGCGATGCAGGCCATCATCGCGAGACCGAGCGGCGAAACGAGCCACATCGCACCTAGAAAATCTTCCATTGTCTTCGCCTCCTGGACGTGAACGTTCGTGTCCGACGCAAGGCGGATCCCGGCCTTGTGCTGCCCGAAGGCATCACCGGCGCCGCCGCCTGCTAGCTGTCGCTTGACAGCCGATGAATCAGCGAATCTGATCGAGCAGCGCTTCTCGCTGCAAGGCGAGCCACCCTTGCGGGAACTCCTGCTTGTGCATCTCGAGCAGCCGGCGCGCCTCGAGATCGGCGAGGGCGTCGTGGGAGTCCAGCGCGCGGCGGGCGTCGTGGATCAAGCGGCGCTCGCGCACGCTGATGGTCGGGCGCACGGTGCTCCCGGGCGCCGCGCTTCGGCGCACGACGCTTCCGCGCACCGCGCTAGCGCTAGGAGGGGGAGGCACAGCCGACGCCGCGGGCCTGCTGTCCACGGCCGCCAAGGCGCCCGCGCTGCCTCGCTGCACGGGCGGCGTCACCTCGCGCGCGGCTGGTGCAGCGCTCTCCGCGGCGGCGCTCGCGCCGCCCTCTCGGGTAGACACGGTGACCTCCTGCGCGGCAGGCGCGGAGCCAGGCGCGCGAGCCGCCGCGGGCAGCAGCCAGGCTTCCAAGCTGTGCGATGCCCCAGAGACCAGCGCGCCCATCAGGATGACGAGCGCGCCCTGCACCAGGATCCTGAAGGCCAGGCGCCGCAGCGTGGCCAGCCACGACTCGCGGCGGTAGAGGCCGAATGCCACCGGGACGCAGGCGTCGCCGTCCCGTCCGCGCGCATTCTGCGTATTCCGACGGACGTGACGGCTCGTTCCGGAGCGACGCGACGGCCCAGTCCGGCGTGACGTGGACCGGAGCGCAGCGACGAGCGCGGTCAGGTCTTCGTCTCGGTCACCTCGGGAGCCACCGCCTTCTTCTTCCGCATCGATCCACCGCGGAGCGTCACCAGGTGCGCGTTGTGGACGACGCGGTCACAGATCGCGTCGGCGATACTCGCCTCTCCGATGGCCTGGTGCCAACTTTTCACCGGGATCTGCGAGGTGATCACGGTCGACGACCTGTCATATCTATCCTCGAGGACCTCCAGCAGATCGCGCCTCTCGACGTCGGTCATGGGCGCGAGCAGGAAGTCGTCGAGGACCAGCACGGCGACCTTGGCGAGGCGCGCGAGGGCGTTCGCGTAGGTCCCGTCGGCACGCGCGACCGCGAGCTGTTGGAGCAGGCGCGGGGCGCGGATGACGAGGGCGCGGAAGCCCTGCCTGCAGGCGGCTTGCGCGAGCGCGCCGCCGAGAAAGCTCTTCCCGGCTCCGGTCGCTCCCAGCACGATCACGTTCTGCTTCGCGCGGACCCACTGGCAGGAGCCCAGCACCCGGGCGAAGGGCCTGTCCACGCCGCGCCCCGCCTCGCAGGAGAAGTCCTCCATGCACGCGCCCCCCGGCACCCGCGCATCCTTCAGCAGGCGATGGAGTCGCTTGTTCTCACGCGCCGTCCACTCGCGGTCGACGAGCAACCCGATCACCTCCTCAGTGGAGAGCGGCTCCGTCGACGGCGCTGCCGCCCTCTCTCTCAGCATCGCCGCCATCGCGTTCAGCTTCATCTCGACCAGCTTCTGAATCGTCTCTTCCAAGATCACTCCTCTCCTCCTTGTTGAAGTACTCAGCACCGCGAATGTTCTCGTGCGCCAGCGCCCCCCGGGGCGGCGGCTCGACCAGCGGCGCGCGGTCGAGGCCGTTCCTCAGGATCGCGGTCACGCTCTTGGCGGTGGGGCTGCCGATGCGGAGCGCACGCGCGCACGCAGCGTCGACGCGCTCGCGACCGTACTTGTCCGCGAGCCGGATCACGCCCAGGCACGTCCGGTAGCCCGTCTCCGGGTGGGTGCGGTGGCGCATGACCGCACGCGCGAGCTCGCCGACGTTCGGGCCGATCGTCTCGGCCCACGCCACCACGCGCTCCGGCGGCCACTTGCCGTAGTCTCGATGGGCTCTGGGGCGATGCTCGTCGACGATCACGGCCGACCCCTTCCGGCCGTAGCTGCGCGCGTGCGACGCGACGCGCACGCCGTCGTGGAACAGCTCCACGACCGAGGCCGTCGCTCGGATCTCGACGCGCGCACCGACCAGCGTGTACGGCGCGCTGTAGAGCCGGTCGTCGTAGCAGACGCAGTAGTCGATGTTGACCTTGGCGTGCTTCCAGTCGGCGAGCTCGTACCGCCGCGCCGGTAGCGGCCGCATCACGGGCTTGTCGATGGTCTCGAACGCCGTGCGCCGGCAGCCGTCGAGCCGTTGGAACGGCCGCGCGTTCAGCCGCTCCAGCAGCGACGCGATCGCGTCGTTGAGCTCGGCGAGGCTGAAGAAGGTCCGGTGCCGGAGCGAAGCGAGGATCCAGCGCTGCGCGATGAGCACGCCGCCCTCGACCTTCGCCTTGTCGCGCGGCTTCCGGGGCCGAGCCGGGATGACCGTCACGCCGTAGTGCCGCGCCATCTCGAGGTAGGTCGGGTTGATGTCCGGCTCGTACCGATCCGGCCCGGAGACCGCGCTGCGGAGCTGGTCCGGGACGAGCACCTCGGGCACGCCACCGAAGTACTCGAACATCCGCACCGTCGACCCGACGAAGTCGGCGAGCTTCTGCGAGCGCGTCGCCTCGGCGTACGTGTAGTTGCTCGCGCCGAGCACCGCGACGAACAGCTCGACCTCGATCACCTCGCCGGTCGTCCGGTCGACGAGGTGCGGCTTCCTTCCCGAGTAGTCGATGAAGACCTTCTCGCCGGCGCGGTGAACCTGACGCATCACGACGCCGAGCTTCTTCTTCCAGCCTGCGTACAGGTCGCAGAACCGGCTGTACTCGTAGGGCTTCAGCGGAGCCTGTGCCGCGCTCGCTTCGCGGTACTCGAGCCAGAGCGTCTGCAGCGTGACGCACGGCTTCGACAGCTCGCGGTGGACCCAGGAGAAGTCGATCGGCACGCGCGCGGGCGGCTCGTTGCGACCGACGTCGCGGAACAGCCGCGACTCGATCTCGGCGTCGGTCATCTCTTGGGCGACCTCCCACGTCAGCCCCGCCTTCGCCGCGCGCGCCAGGTAGCCGCTCACCGTGCTCTCGCCGATGCAGGCCGCCGCCGCGATCTCCGCTCGGCTGCGCTTGCACTCGAACTTGAGCCTCAAAATCTCTCGAACCTTACGCATCGATAGCCGCTCCGACATCGCGCCCATGTACGCGATGAGGCTGCGACCGCGAGCGCCGCCTACGGGCCGTCACCCCCGTCGGAACGGTCCGTCACGTCCCTCGGAACGGCCCGTCACGTGCGTCGGAACGAGCCGTCGGGTGTGTCGGAACCCCCCGTCGGGTGGCCCGGAACGCCCCGTCACGTCCCGTCGGAACGAGCCGTCACGTGCGGTCGGAATCGGCCGTCACGTCAGCCCGGAATACGCACGCATTCTCCTCGGCGATGTAGCGGTGCTTCTCCTCTTTCAGCCGCTCGCGGGCCCGGCTGTGCCGCTTCTTGACCGCCTCCGTCTTGAGCCCCAGTTCAGCGGCGATCTGGGCGAGCGGGACCTCCTCGAGGTCGTGCTTGAGCAAGAGGTCCCGGTGCTTCGGGTCGAGCCGAGCGAGCAAGCGGCGCGTCAGCGCGTGCCGCTGGCGTCCGCGGAGCAGTTCCTCCGAATTCGGGGACTCGGCTACTGGGCACTCGCTCTCGTCGAACGACGTGAGGACCTCTCCTCGACGACGCGCGGTCCGGACGTGATCGCGCGCCTGGTTGAGGGCGACCACGAAGCGGTACGCCGCCCGGTCTCCGCCCGGCGCGATCCGCTGGTCTGCCTCCAGCCCGCGCACGAGCGCGTCTTGCGCCACGTCTTCGGCATGGCGGGCCGGAACGCCGAGGCGCCTCGCGAGGCGCCGAAAGAGCTCGAAGGTGCTGGAGAGGCTCGACGGGTCGTCCACGCTGGTAGCACGTCTGAGCTACCCCCTCGGGGACGGGGAAGTGCACAGCCGCGATCACTTTGGTCGGATAATGTAGCACAATGCGCCACATTCTGCCGCGGCCTGCTACAAGATCACCCGGCTTACCGGATACATGGCCGCATTCCGCCATCCGTCCGTGAGTTCTCGCCCAAAGCGCTGCTTTGCAGCGTTTTCTCCCGGTTGACGTCGCGCGCTCCGCGTAAGTACCGTCGTTGCATGCGTTGCGGTACGCACCTGTTGTTCATTTTGCTCACGCTTGGCTCTTCAACGAGCTTGCCCAGCTCGGCCGATGCTCAGCAGCGGTCTGCGACCTCGGGGAGCAGCGACGGGTTGACAGTGAAGGACCTTGTTCGCCGCGCTCGGAAAGCGCGCGACCGCCGAAACTGGACGGAGGCCTGCGACGCCTTCAAGGCAGCCCTCGATGCCGCCAACGTGCCGCCCGCCATGAAGGTCGACCGCACGGAGCTCGACCGCGGGGTGTTCAACCCCTCCGAGATCGCCGGCGAGCTTGGCCTCTGTGAGCTCGAGCTGCGTAAGTACCGTGACGCCGCGGAGCACCTGACCTGGAGTCTTGAGCAAGATTGGGCACTGCCGAGTCATCTCCAGGAACGATTCCTGATCGGCCAGCGGAAGGCTGCGTTTCGCGTCGCTGAGCTCGTGCTCTCGGTCGACCCGCCGGACGCCGAGGTCTTCATTGACGGCAGGCCCATCGGACGGACGGCGCGCACCTACAAGCTGTTCCTCGAGCCCGGACGACACATGGTGCGGGCCCGGGCGCCGGGCCGCGAGGATGGCTTTCAGGCGTTCAACGGCGAGCCAGGCGACAAGGAGGAGATCTCGATGAAACTTTCGGGCCCGGCGGTGAGCAGCGCCAAGGACGTCCCGAAGGTGCCGAAGTCCGCAAGCGCGCCGAGCGTCGGGCGTCCTCCACAGGCCTCCAACCCGTGGGCTTCCTGGCCGGGGACGCTACGGATCACGGGGATCGCCGCCGCGACGGCCGGCGTGTCGATTGGCGCCATCCTCATCATTCGGGCGGGAACGCTCGACGACGATCTGACCGCCCGGCGCAACCGGCTCTTGGGCGAGTCATCTTCCAGCTCGTCGACCTGCTGGCGCGCGCCTCCGAACTCGCCATGTGCCGAGCTTGCACGGCTGCAAGACGCGCGCAACCTGTCCGGTCGCGCGGGCGTAGCCATGGCCATCACGGGTGGTGTGGTCGGCGCGGTGACTGCCGCTTCCTTCATCACGGACTTTTCCTTTCTGGGACTCTCGCCGGCTCGGGACCGGATCCACGTCACGCCCGTGGCGACGAGGGACGAAGTCGGTGCGCACATCGAGGGGCTATGGTGATGGCACGGGAGGCCGAGGGGATGAATCCGCTGTCGCGCCGATGCGCGGTTAGGTCGGTGGCTGCTGTCGCAGTCTGCGTGTGGGGAGCCAGCATGCTGACAGCATGCGGCTCCTACTCCGACGATTGCTGGGAAAGGCTGGAGTGTCCTCCCGACCCGTGCGAGGGAGACCCCGGTACGGCGCCAGCGCTCGACATCTGCGGGGTGTTCGTCAGCGAGCAGGGCGACGAGAACAACCCCGGCACGAAGAGCGCGCCGGTCAAGACGCTTCAGCATGCCATAGGGCTCGCCGCGTACGGGCGAGGCAACGACGAGCTGCCAACACGGCGCGTGTACGCTTGCGGCGGCACGTTCAAGGAGACGGTCACGCTGCCCTCGGGCGTCGACCTGTGGGGCGGCCGTCTGTGTGACGACGGCGACTTGCCGTATGCGGGGTCGTACGACGGCCCGAATCAGTGGACCACCATCGCTCCGCCAGGGCGAATCCCGCTGCGGGTGATCGAAGGCGAGAACGCGACGGCGACGTCGATGATCTTCGGTGTGCGCGTCGTGGCGGCGGACGCGTCGGCGCCCGATGGGAAGTCGTCGATCGCGATGATCTTGAGTGAGGGGGCGAGGGCGACCGTGCGGGAGAGCGAGATCCTCGCAGGCAATGGCAAGGATGGAGCGCCGGGCGAGGACGCGCCGAGCTTCCGCGCGAACGCCGGCATGGTAGGGAACAACGGCGCGGACGCCTGCACCGCGGACGAGGCGAGGGGCGCCCCTTCGGTCGTGACCGTGTGCGGCGATGGCATCGAGTCGACGGGGGGTCCCGGAGGCGACGGCGGCATCGAGACGGGCGGCGATGGTGCTTCAGGACTGCCGGAATCGGTCGGGAATCCGCCCCACCCCGGCCGGGGCGGCTTCGGCGCGTCGAGCATGGCGTGCAAGGCGGGGGAGAATGGCGCAGACGGCGCCGATGCAGAGCGCGCCGCCGGAGCGTCGGGCGCTGGCCTCCTGGACGTCAACGGATGGGTCGGCGTCCGCGGGGAGGACGGCAAGAAGGGCGGCGTCGGTCAGGGCGGAGGCGGGGGTGGCGGCGGCAAAGGGCGCGACGACATGAGCGTGTGTCCGACCGGTCGGCCCCAGGGCGGTGCGGCCGGCGGATCGGGGGGCAGCGGCGGATGCGGGGGCAAAGGAGGCCATGCGGGCGACTACGGCGGCGCGAGCATCGCAATCGTGGCCTTGCAGGGGAGCGCTATTACGGTCGAGGCCGGCAGCAAGGTCCTCGGGGCCAAGGGAGGTGATGGCGGGGTCGGCGGAACGGGCCAGTGGGGAGGCTTGGGCTCTGCCGGCGGCAATGGTGGACGCCCTGGTCCGACCATCATGTCACGAGGGTGCATCGGCGGCTTTGGCGGCAAGGGCGGCCGCGGGGGAGATGCCGGCGGCGGTCTCGGGGGCCACTCGCTCGGCATCGGCTCCGTGGGCGCCTCTGTGGCCATCCTGGAGGGGTGTAGCTCCCACACTGACATCGGGATTACCGCCGATAGTCGCTCAGCGCGATAACGTTTTCGAAGAGCGTCACCTCAGCTTTATATGTGGCTGCGAGCAACGCCCAAGCGCCGTCGAAGCGCTCGCTCTGGATCAGGCCACGGAAGGTCAGGATCGCCTGGCCACCCTCATGCCTCCAGCGCATTCCGCTCCGTTTCATGCGCTGCGCCGCGAGCGTTCTACAAGCCGCCTCGACTATACCTGAGCCGATGGGAAGGCACGCGGCGCGCCAGGTTGCATACCGCATGCGACGACGGTGCTTGCGAAAGTAAGCCAGCTCGGTCCCAATGCGACCGCTGCCTGGGTGCTGCTTTGTAAGATGGACAAGCGACCGAATGATCTTCTCGACGCCGTCGGGATCTTCGAGCAGCACGAGGCGCAGCTTGTCGAACTGCGCACGGCACTTCACGGTCCCTTCGCCATACGCGGCGCCCAAGGCGACGTTGAGGTGCTCGGCGGCATGGTAGAAGTCGAGAACTTCAACGCTCGGCGGCAGCGCGCCATGAAGGAAATCCCAGTTGTCGTTCGCTCCATCCGCGACCGTCACCAGCTTCAGCTCGGGTCGCTGCCCGAGTGCTGCTCCAAGCTCCTCGGCGAGGATCTTCTTCAACGTGGACTTCTTGAACTCCGGCATCCGTCCGATCTTGACGGTGCTCAAGCGCTCACCTGCTGCATCGTAGAACGATACGGTTCCACACCCGACTTCCTGATACCCTGCCGGTCCACTCGCCGGCCTGCCTTCGGCCGATGTTCGTGCCCGCTTCTCTTCGCGGCCACCGTCACGCATCGGTACGAGCACTCCGTCGAGCGAGACGGCTACCGTGACGGCCTCAACGGGCACGATGTCGCCGGCGCGCACTGTCTTCTCGAACGACTCGCGTTGTGCTTCCCACTCACCTCCGAGTTGCTTCGGGAGTCGATCGAGACTGCTCTTCGACGGTTGCATGTGGCCGAGCTTCGCGCACAGCGCCTCGCTCTCCTGGGGCGTCATGTGGGCGACCATGAAAACCGCCTGCTCGGCCGCCAGGGGCGTCCAGTACTTCTCCACGATGCCGGCGCGAAGCTCCAGCGCACTGACCGCTCGCTCGCCATCCCGCCTCGTCGAGTACAGCGTGCGCTCGACCCGAACCGGTCCAGCCGCCGACAGGTACGTCTCCTCGCAGCGCAGCACCCTGCGATGCGGTACGCCGTCGATCAGAACGACGGGCGCGTCCACGTCTAGACGCTCCAGTTCCTCGGCGACGAGATCTCGCTCGACCTCCGCCATCTTACTGCGCAGATCGCGCTCGAACGCCCCGAAGTCACCGGCGGGCGGCTTGCCCTCGCGCTCCTGGATGAAGGTCTTCAGCACGTCGAGCGCTTTCCCCTTTGTACTCGTAGTTCTCTCCGGTGCTCCCGCCGCCACCGATCGCTTCGCCATACCAAGAACAATTCCGACCAGCGGCGACAAATTCTCACGCGTCCGCAACTTCTGTCACCGGGTGCGCCTCAGGGTGTCGAAAAGCTGAATGAATTCAAGTCAGTGTGAGACCTACACCCATCCTGGAGCATGCGACGGTCTTGCCCGGGCAGGCCGGCGAGGGAGGGCTCGGCGCCAATGCAGCTCCGGAAAGTCAGCTCGGCGAGGCGGAAGACGGGATCGCGCTGTTCTGGTACCGGTTCGATGCGCCAGAGCCGGAACCGCCTCGATGAGCCGCCCCGTACTAGCGGCAACCGTCAGGAGACACCCATGACAAAGACCACCGCAGCTACCTTCGTCCTCCTGTTGTCGCCGTGGGCCACTGGCTGTGGAACTGTGCCCGACGTGAGCGACCCTGGCGTGACGCCCTGCGAGGGCACGGCGTGCCAGGACGAGCCGCCCCCGGAGCCGGTCTGCGTCGAGCACGTTGCTGCCGACATCCTCGACGACGGCTGCGGCGTGTTCGTCGCCGGAAACTACGGTGGCGGCGACGACAGGAACCCCGGCACGAAGACGAAGCCGGTGTACACCATCACGCGCGCCGTCGAGCTCGCGCGTGTTGGACGAGGGCGCGTGTTCCTCTGCAACGAGGGGTTCCTCGTGGAGCAGATCAAGGTGCCCTCCGGCGTGGATCTCCTCGGGGGATTCCACTGCCGTAAATGGGTGCGCGATCCCCTGCTCCCGCGGACCCTGCTGAACCACAGGCGGGTCTTCACCCCCGTGGTGGTCGTCGAGCCCGCGGGCCCCGAAGACACGGGGGCCGCGGACGGGGTGTCGACGATCGCCGATCTCGTCCTCCCGAGCCGGGGCTCGGTCGGCGTGCTCGTTCAGTCCAGCGCGGCCGCGGAGATCCTGCGGAGCGAGATTTCCTCCAGCGGAGGAAATGGAGGCAGCAACGGTGAGCGGTGGCCGACCAGGCAACCGGACGGACCGGATGGCATGTTCGGTAGGGACGCGTGCTCGGCGTTCATCGTCGCCGGCGGCCCGGCGGTTGTGAACCGGTGCGAGAGCGGGCTCACGAGCGTCGGCGGCAAGGGAGGGGACGGGCTGCCCGACAGCGCCGAAGATGGCCGCGACGGGGAGCCCGCCTACGCTTCGCCCTCGCGCGGCGGTCTCGGGGAGCGAGACAACCGGAGCTGCTCCAGCGGATCCATTGGGGGCCCGGGGGCTCCGGGAACACAGGGCGCACCGGGCACGGGCATCGGGCGCCTCACCGAGACAGGATGGGAGGGCGGCACGGGGGGCGAGGGCACCTGGGGCACGCCGGGCCAGGGCGGCGGCGGCGGTGGCGGTCGCTGGGGTGGGCTCGCCCTGTGCGGCGTGGAGTTGAGGGGAGGCCCAGGAGGAGGCTCGGGCGGGGCCGGCGGTTGCGGAGGCCGCGGCGGCCGCGGGGGAGCGAACGGACAGCCGTCCATCGGCGTCCTCGCGCTTCACGCCCGGGTGACCGTGCGCGACACCAAGATCACGACGTCCCGCGCCGGCTCGGGCGGCGACGGCGGGCCACCCGAGGACGGCGGCAGAGGCGGCAGAGGCGCACGGGGCGGAGCACTGGGGAACGGGTTCTACTCCTGTCTCGGCGGCCACGGCGGCGATGGCGGGCCCGGCGGCTACGGCGGCCCAGGGCGCGGTGGCGACTCGATCGGCATCGCCTACCTCGATGAGGACCAGCTCACGCTCGAGGGCGTCAGCATCGAACTCGGTCCGCCTGGCCCGGGCGGCACGAGCTGGAACCACGACGGCAGCACGACGGTAGGAGAGAGCGGCGAGGCCCACGAGACGCTTCGGTTTCCTGAATAGTCGCAGATGCGTCCCGGGAGGACTGCACGGATCTCCACGACGGCTACGAGGAGGCTCCGGGATCCGCGTTTACGAGCCAGCTATCCAGGAAGCGGGAGGCCCATGCGACCATGGCGGCCGGCGGGTCGCCTTCACCGTCCCACGACGCGACCAGCGTTTCCAACTCGCGCGCTGCGGCTTCGAGCTCGCGCTTGGAAGCGATGCCGCGTGGAGTCTTCGGCGGATCCATGAGCACCCGAATTTTTGCAAGCACTCTCAATACTTCCTCTTTGCGCAGGACCCCATCCGTCGTCATCACCCAGTAGGAAGAACCGCTCTGCACCTCAGGCATCAGGGCCCATGCGATTTGATAGAGCGCCGCGAGCACGGTAAGCACCGCAACGAGCGAATCCGTGAGCTTGCTCACTTCGACGTCCACGCCGCCAGCCGACACTTCAGACGGCGATGGTTTTACCCATGAATGCTCGTCCGAAAACAAGCAATCGTAGAGTCTAACCTCACCAGGAAGGCGCACGCCTGCTGTCACATCCGGCACGAGCACGGTTCCGATCTCCGGCGGCATGCGCTCGCAACCGAAGGTCGCTTCGATATCACGGGAAATCCACTCCACATATAGCTGTTCTTCGGGCAACAGATCGAAGGTAACATAGCGTTTACTGACGTTGACGAACCTGAGGCTATCGTCCGGCCGCGACACGAAGCCTGGATCGAATGGGCTTCGATAAACAATGAACCGCAAGCCTCGGAATACGACCACGAACAGGTCGCTCACCTGTTTCACGATCTCGATCGTGCAGGATTTGTGAACAATGTAGTAAGGAGCCAGGAAACTTATTTGAAACCACAGAGGCTCACCGGTGGATTTTAGAAGATCAACCGTGAAGGAGTAGCAGCCGTCGCAGCCGCCCGTGATGAGATGCAGCGAACGGTTCATGAGCATACGAGGGAAGCGGTCATCGATGCGACGCAGCATAGATTGCCAACGCTCATCTTTTGATGCTCGGATCCGCGCAGCCACGAGCCGGGCGTGCTCTTCGGTCTGGCGGATGAGCTCTTCGTCGACATCACCGGTGATTCCAACGCCACGGGGGTAATATCGGTAGACAATGTCTAGTAGTTCGTCGAGGCTGTGTTTCATGGATTTTGAACCCTGGCGCCAAGGCCCTTGTACAAACCACTGGCAAAGCGCTCTACCATTCTAGACTTGAACCTATTGCAGAATATGCCAGGGGGGAGCTGCGCGCCTCTATCCTTTTCGTATACTATATCTGCTGACCAGTTCGCCACGTCGGCGCTAATCTGTGCTGCCCTGTCCGACGAGATTGTTCCCCACTCTTCGCTTCGCAGTGGCATCCCAATGTGAACCATACACGTTGAGTCACCCTCTCCATCATGACCGAAAGCCAAATATGCTTTTGTCTCCTGCCAACCACCTGCAACACCAATACCATCGTAGGCAACGATCGTAGCAAAATTGAAAGCCCGCGGATCGATCGGTATTTTGCCCGTGCACCCCATGCTTGGAGCGCCGCTCTGCTGGCAGGGATCTGGCGGGCTCGTCGGGCTATCCCTCGGCCTCTCCGAGCTGTCGTTCGGGCTTTCCTCTTCGTCGTCGTCCTCCGTTTTGTTGCACTGGATCTTGCGCTCTCCGTCATCCGGCGGCTCCGCCCCGAAGTCACCCGACCCGGCGGAGGTGAAGACGGGAACGGGCGGCCCGACTGGACCACCTGCGCCTGCGCCCTCTTCCCACTCCTCGCGGGGATAGCAGTCTCCCACCGTCCAGTTGCATGCCGCCAGCGTCCAGATGGCGATGGCCACGATCAGCAGCAGACTTCTCTTTGCGTTCATTTGGCACTCCATCGAAGCACGGGGCCGGCGACAACAGTCACCGACGCTTGACCAGGCAGCACACGGCTGCTCCCGCCGATCCAATCCGCGTTAGCAGTCACCGACACGCCGAGCGGTCCGGCAACGTACGCGTTAATCTGCGCGTGCCCGCCCACTGCCATCCCGGCGATGCGTCCACACAAGGTGTTACCACACGCCGGCATGAGGTAGATCGCAGCCGATGGCCCCGCGCTGAGATCGACGTTCTTCCAGGCATATCCAAGGGCGACGGAGGTGTGATTGTAAACGCCGGCCCCACCTGCCTGGATCGGAGGCACGACGCTGCACAGGTCGTGAACCTTGAACAAGAGGTCTCTCTCGATGTGCCATGATATCCCTGCATGCGGCCCCACCGCGAGGCGCTGAGCTGTGCCAGCCTGGATCCACCCGAAGCTCACACCGGCGCTCAGCTCGGACGCTGCTCCCTGCGCCGGAACGACAACGAGCGGGAGGACGACCGTTGCCGCGCATGACATCCGTCCGCCTCTCGTGCCCATCGTATCCTTCCCTCATCTCGGCGACGAACGAGCAACGTGACGACGAGCCATCCTTCTGATCGTAGAATTGTACGTCAACCGGAAATTTGGCGAGAACATCACCATGGAGGGGGGTCGTGCCGTCCGGGGCGCCTCCTGGCGCCGGCTGCCGGTCCACGTCGCCGCCGTGAGGGCGCACTGGCCGCCGCGCAGCTTGGGGCTGCACGACGTCCCCTGGGAGCCGTCACGGCGCGCTGACGGGGGCGCACGCAGAGCGGGACGACCTCGCCCGTGCGCCAACGTCGCCCGCACTCACGGCCGGTCACGGCGCCGTGGGCCGGCTGCCGCTGGCGGCGCACACCTCGAACTGCACGACATCGCCCTGCGCCAGGCCGGCCAAGGTCCGCGGCGCCTCGCGCAGGAGCTCCACACGCGGCGCGGAAGCGGCGCTCGCGCTCCTCGACGTCCCTCAGCCCGGGGCCGGCGGCCCATCGGAACAGGTAGTAGGGCGCGCCGAGGGCGTCGAGGGTACCCCAGGTGTCGCCGTGCGCAGCAATCCTTCAGTAATTGCTCATGATGGAGCGGCTGAGGAGGGGCCCGTACGCGAGGATCCGACCGTTCCCGGGCGACCGTCACAGAGTACATTTGGCCTCGACGTCTGGGCATAGGCCGAAGGAAGTGTAACGCAGTGATTTCTCAGGAGAAGCAGCCGCGGACGACACATGTACTCGACGGCAGAGTACACGTCCCGTGGAGTACAAAAAACAGGAGGCTCGCGCTGCCGCGCTAAACTTTGCGCATCGGACGTTTGACCTCCGGCCTTCGCCAAAGGAGTTTGCCTGTGCCCGATACTCGTGCGCTCACCGCGGATGCCACCCTGTCCAGCACATCCAGAGGGGATCTCGTCGCCGCCTTGGAAGAGCCGCAAGCGGACGCGAGCGGGACGTCGATGGTCAGCGCGACGACCGCGACCGCAGCCGAAGAAGGCGACGACCTCCAATCGCGCTCCGCGGGTTGGCCGGCTGATGACCTTCCGTACTGAGGTGGCCAGGCGTCCTACGCGAGCGCCTCGGACGCGTCACGACGAAATCCTGCTGCTCGTGGCGCCGCTCGACGACCGCGGGCGGTGCTCGCGTTCTGCGCGACGCGCCTACCGTGGCGCCCCGCTCCGTGTCGGCTCCATGCGCGGCGCCGACGGAGCGCGCAGAACTACCAAATTGACCCCTTCGATCCTCCCCATTTTCGGCCCTCAGCGGCGCCTTCCAGAACGCGTAACCCCGCGATGCGACACGGTGTTTTTCCCCGGGGCGTCTCCGGGTAGTTCGAGTCGAACTACCTTAGCCGCAGAATTACCTTTTCGGGCTCATTCCGGCGGTGTCGGTCACGGTTGAGCGCGAACCCAACACGGATGGAGGTATGGAATGACACAAGCGGCTCTCGCGCGTGGTCCGGCACCGCTTGCTCTTCGTCAGGCGGCCAGCGGCATGCGAGCTACCGACAGGCTAGTCATGGAGCGGCCCCTCGGCGGATCTCAGCGCCTAGGCACTATCAACCCCACTGCCACCGCGACGCTCGCGATCCCGCTGGACGGGCTCACCATCACGGCGCCGCAGCCAGAGATGCTCTCGCAGAAGAACGTCGAGGCGGTCACCGGCATCCCGGCCCGCATCTTCCTCGACACGATCCGCGCGCCAGGCTTCCCCTTGCCGGTCGCGAAGCTCGGCAAGCTGCGCCTGGTCCAGCGCGAGGCGTTCGTCGCCTACCTCCAGGCGCTGGCGACGCAGCCGGCGCCGCGCCGTGACGCAGAGGCGGAAGAGCGTACGCGTGTTGCCGCGGTGCTGGCCTCCGCCGGCCTCGAACCTGTCCGGTGCGCACGCACCGATCGAGCGAGTGCTCCTCTCGACGGCGCGAGGCGTGGTAGGCTGCGGCAGAAGTAGAGCGGGCTCGCTCGGCGCTGGAACGCCGGGCGAGCCCTTGATCGACCCCCGCATCACCGGAGACCGACCCATGACCGACGTACCCCAGCGGCGCGCGCGTGCCAAGCGCTCGCCCGCCCTCCCTTCCTTGCCGCTTCCCGCATCGACACTGAACGACCGGCGTACACGCCGCCCGGGGGGCCGCCCCTCTCCGGGGGCGGAGGCGGCTGCGCCCGTCGCGGAGCCGCCGGGCTCGACGAACCTGACGGAGCTGCCGAAGCCGGCCGCCCGCGAGGCTGGCAGGTCAGCAGGAGAGAAGCGCGCCAACGGAGCCGGCTCCGTCCGGCTGCGCGGCAAGACGTGGACCGCGCGCCTCAGCCTTGGCAAGGCCGGTCGACCCACGTTCAGCTTGCCGACGTGCCGGACCGAGCACGAAGCCAACGCGCGCCTGGAGGTGCTGGCTGACCTCGCCGGGCGCCTGCTCGCAGCCGGCCAGATCGTGCTCGGGATGCCGCTGCTGGAGCAGGCTGCCGCGCGCGAGGGCAACGCGCTCCGCGATGTCCGGCTCGCCATTGACCAACTGTGCCGGGGCGAAGCGCGGGCCCGAGCGACCGGCGAAACGACGTTCGGCGAGTTCGCGGAGCGGGTTCTATCCGGCCAGCTTGCCGAGCAGTACCCAGATCACGTGAAGAAGATTCGGGGCGTGGGAACTTATCGGCACAGGCTGAATAACGTGCTCGGCGTGCTTGGTCCTGTCGCTCTCGTGCGCTTTACACTCGATCACGCCGACCATGCAATGTCACTGCTCCCGGGCCATCTGGAGCCCGGTTCGCGTAGAAATATCGCCAAGGTCATCCATCGTATACTGGCGCTGGCCACCTATCCGGCGCGCCTTATCGCTAGCAACCCTTTGCCGCGCGGCTGGATTCCTAAAGTTAATGGCGAAAAGGCGAAGGGGTACCTTTACCCCGATGAGGACCATCGCCTCATACGGTGTCAGGAGGTCCCGCTGTGCAATCGGATCTTCTACGGCTTCCTCGACCGCGAAGGCATGCGAGCCGACGAAGCTGGAAGGCTCGAGTGGTCAGACCTGGACCTCGATCGAGGAGCCGTTGTTCTCGACGAGAACAAGACCGACGATCCCCGCGCGTGGGCTCTATCACCCGATGTTGCGCGTGCGCTCCGGAAGTGGCGCGAGATCTGCCCAGACAAGGTTCGCGTCTTCGTGGGGGAATCGGGTACCTCCTTGCCCGGTCACAATGGAGCGAAGGACTTTCGCGCTCACCTTCGGCGCGCGGGAGTCAATCGGCCTGAACTGTTCGAGACCACGGAGTCGAGGCTGAACATTCGCTTGCACGACACGCGCGCGACCTTCATCACCGTCAAGCTTGCGCTCGGTCGCACGGAGACGTGGATCTCCGATCGGACCGGGCACAAGTCGAGCAGCCAGATCCACCACTACCAGCGCGCCGCGCGCAAGGTCGCCGAGCTCGGCCTGGGCGACTTCGCCCCCCTGGATGAGGCGATCCCCGAGCTGGCGGGGGAGGACGGCTCGGTAGCCAGAGGCGGTCCGCCGTCCGAGGGACCGGAAGCGGGCGCGGCGAGCGACGAGGTCTCCCGCGCCTCCGCGCCGCTCCTCCACGCGCTCACCCAGGGCGACGTTGCCGCCCCTGCCGCGGCGGAGGCGGACGCCCCCGAACCCGTCCGGTTGGGCCCGCGTTGGGCCAAGCCGCAGGAGGACCGGGCCGACCGTCAGCCAGAACCTTTCGAAATTGTTGTTCTTTCTGCCGATCGCCCCCCGCTGCCAGGGAAGAACCATAAGTTCGTCCCTCGCTCAGTTCAGGCGAGCTGCACGGGCGGCACGCGGTTGGACGAAGCTCGACGTGAACAGGGCGAGCCAGCTCCTCGAGGAGGCCGGCTACGCGAGGGGCGCGGACGGGATCCGGGCGAAGAACGGCGAGCCGATGCGCTTCGAGCTCAACGTCGTCGCCGGCTGACCCGACTGGGGCGGCAGTCCGCCGGAAGTGTTCCACCCGCGTGCCAGCGTGCCAGCGTGCCAGCGTGCCAGTGTGCCAGCGCGCCGGGATACACGTGCATCCGGCACGGCGTGTCGAACGCGCCTGAGCCGGAAGAAGGCAAGGCAGCGAGGGCGACTTGCGTGCCTCGGAGATGACCTGCCGAAGCCACAAACCAGGTCAACTCGGGAAGTGCACCTCGGGCCAATGGTGGCACGACGCCTGCATATGCCCGCTCGCGTCGCCGGCGAGAGGGTCCACAGGAGAGCCAATGCCTCGCTGGACCTCTGGCGCCATGCACTGCCGATTCGCCATGACACCACCGGGCAGGTCGGACCTGCCCTCCTCGTGACGTATTGGCTGGCTGCCCGGCACTCGCTCATCGCTCACCCACAACGGCAGGGAAGAGTCCTCATGGTCAATCCTGGTCCGGCGCGCGTCTTCGGCTGGTGGGCGCTCTCGCTCGTGTGGGCAGGCATGCTGGGGGCGCTGTCCGGCTGCAGCGAGATGGCCGATCGGCTGGACGCGCGGGCGCTGCGGCGGCACTTCCCCGAGCAGGCGGCGGAGATCCTCGAGGGGCAGCGCGCGTTCACCGCGGTGGGCGACGGGTTCGAGGCGGCGCGGCCGCTCGACGCGGAGGCCGGCGCGCCCGGCGCGGACACGCTGGCGCCGCGCTTTCCGCGGGAGGGCGGGGGCGCGGTCCGGTTCGCGCTGGCGGATGGCGCGGAGGTGGCGGTGCGGGAGCTCGGCGCGGCGGGCGAAGGGGAGATCGCGGACAACGCGGTGGCGTACACGCGGCGTGGAGGGACGTCGTTCTGGACGGCGCTGTCGGACGGTTACGAGGAGTGGCTGCTGCTCGAGGCGAGCGCGGTGGTGCGCGAGGCGCCGGTGGCGGCCTGGCAAATACAGGGAGCGGAGCTGCGGCAGCAAGGGGACGCCGTGGTGCTCGCGGACGCGCGGGGCGCGGCGCAGCTGCGCGTGACGGCGCCCGAGGCGTACGCGGCCGGAGGCAGGCCGGTGGGGACACGGCTCGTGGCGCGCGGGGAGCGGCTGGAGCTGTGGGTGGAGGCCGAGGGAGAAACGGTGCTGGTCGATCCGCGGTGGAAGCCCGAGCGGAACATGAGCGTCGCCCGGTACACACACGCCGCCGCGCTGCTGCCGGACGGGCGGGTGCTCGTCACCGGCGGCCGCTCCGTGAGGAGCGCGATTGTCGGCAGCGCCGAGGTGTTCGCCCCGGACACCGGGACGTGGTCGCCTGCCGGGAGCATGCGCGTCGCTCGCATGGGCCACACCGCGACAGCGCTCGTGGACGGCGGCGGCCCGGTGCTCGTCGCCGGCGGCGAGGGGCCTGGCGGCGTGCTCGCCAGCGCCGAGGTGTTCGACCTGGACTCCGGTGAGTGGCGGCGCGTCGGCGAGATGGGTGCAGCCCGCTCCTCGCACACGGCGACGCTGCTGAACGACGGCCGGGTGCTCGTCGCCGGCGGCCAGGGCGCTGATGGACAGCCGATCCACAGCGCCGAGGTGTTCGACCCCGCCTCCGAGACATGGGAGCCTGTCGAGGACATGCACGCTGCCCGGCTCCGGTACACGGCGACGCTGCAGGACGACGGCCGGGTGCTCGTCGTCGGCGGCCAGGGCGCTGATGGACGACCGATCGGCAGCGCCGAGGTGTTCGACCCGGCCTCCGGCGCCTGGTCAGACGCCGAGTCCATGGCCACTGCCCGCGCGGCGCATGGCGCGACGCTGCTGAACGACGGCCGGGTGCTCGTCGCCGGCGGCCACGACCCCGAACGAGGAGCGTTGAGCAGCGTCGAGGTGTTCGATCCGGTCTCCGGGAGCTGGGAGCCCGTCGGGCGCATGTACGGCGCCCGCCTCGGGCACACGGTGACGCTGCTGGAGGACGGTCGGACGCTCGCCGCCGGCGGCTATGATACGCGATTGGGGACAGACGCCTATGTTGCTCTCGAGAGCGCCGAGGTGTTCGACCCGGAGCTCGGTTCGTGGCTGCGCATCGCGCCCATGCAGAACGCCCACGCCGAGCACACCTCAACGCTGCTGAAGGGCGGTCAGGTGCTCGTCGCCGGCGGTCGGGGGCGCGGAGCGCTCGAGAGCGCCGAGGTGTTCGATCCGGGCTCCAGCACGTGGCGTTATCTTGGACCGCTGCACGTCGCCCGGCAGGCGCACACGGCGACGCTGCTGAACGACGGCCGGGTGCTCGTCGCCGGCGGTGACACCGACGAGGTGACGAGCACAGCGACGGCTCTCCGCCGCGCCGAGGTGTTCGACCCGGGCTCCGGCGTGTGGCAGCCGGTCGGGTCGATGGGCGACGCCCGCTCCTCGCACACGGCGACGCTGCTGAACGACGGCCGGGTGCTCGTCGCCGGCGGCATCGAGACCAGCTCCCGCGAAGGAGGAGAAACCGCGAGCGCCGAGCTGTTCGAGCCGGGCTCGGGCGCGTGGCAGCCGGTTGCGCCGATGCTCGCCGCCCGGTCGTCGCACACGGCGACGCTGCTGAACGACGGCCGGGTGCTCGTCGTCGGCGGCACGGCCCCTGATGGACACGCGATCGTCAGCGCCGAGTTGTTCGATCCGACCGTCAGGGGATGGAAGCCTGTCCAGGACATGCACGTTGCCCGGTCCTGGCACACGGCGACGCTGCTGAACGACGGCCGGGTGCTCGTCGCCGGCGGCTACAACGACGATGGAGTGACCGACAGCGCCGAGGTGTTCGACCCCGATACCGACTCGTGGCGATCGCTCAAGACCATGATCACCAAGCGCAGCTATCACACGGCGACGCTGCTGAACGACGGCCGGGTGCTCGTCGCCGGCGGCTACAACGCCGCGGGCGTCATCGACAGCGCCGAGGTCCTCGAGCCGGACTTCGGCAGGTGGTTCGCCGTCGCGTCGCTGCGCGCCGCGCGCATATGGCACAGCATGACGCTGCTGCCGGACGGGACCGTGCTCGTCGTCGGCGGCGCCGACATCACGGGCTGGACCCTCCAGCCCGACACCGTCGAGGCGTTCGACCCCGCCGTCGGCACGTGGACATCTATCGATCCCATGCTGAGCGCCCGGTTCAGGCACACCGCGACGCTGCTGGACGACGGTGGCGTGCTCGTCGTCGGCGGCAGTACGACCACCGGCGACGTCTCCAATGACCTGAGTCTCGCCAAGGTGGAGGTGTTCCACAAGATACCGAACGGCGCCGGCTGCGCGGCAGCCGCCGAATGTCAGAGCGGCTTCTGCGCCGACGGCGTCTGCTGCGACCAGCGCTGCGACGTCTACCTCTGCGAGGCGTGCGTGGAAGCGTGGGGCGCCTCGGCGGACGGCGTCTGCACGCTGCTCCACCCCGAGTACGCGCCCTACGCCTGCTCGCCCCGCACAGGGGAGCCGATGACGTCCTGCGAGACGGTCAGCCACTGCGCTGAGGGCTATGTCTGCGACGGCTCGGGCAGCTGCGTCCCGCCGCCGCCCAACGGTGGTTACTTCGACGCGGGCGGCTGCCACCTCTCCAGCTCGACGGCGCCCGCCTCGCCTGGGGCCGTGGAGCTCGGCCTGCTGACGCTCACCGCTCTCTCGACGGCGCTGCGCAGGCGCCGCCATGGACAGCGCGACCGCACTTCCAGGCATCGAAGCCGGTCGAGGCTGGAGGCTGCGCGCCTGGAGGCGCTGAAGCGAATGGCACCTCCGATGGGAGGGGGAGGAAAACTTGCAAGCAGCCTGCGAGCCGCGTGGGAGGCGGCGGAGCGCGGGACGCCCGCGGTCGCAAGTCCACGTCCGGGCGATCGGCATGCTCACCTGCGGTGCAGCGCTGCCAGGCGGGAAGCGCGCCAGTCGAGCACATGATGCGGCGTCGCGTTGCGGCGCGCTCCTCCACGAGCGCACCGACCTCGACATTCGGTCGTCCGGCGCATCGGGCCGAGCAGGATTCTGCCGCGCGGTGCCATCTATACCAGGCACTCCGGCGTGATAATGTGGCGCCGCGAACACTAGCCCGCGCTACCGCCGCGGCTCCGGTGCCCTTTGCGCGTGCCGCTCTCGGGCATGCGGGACACTCGATGGTCCGCCGTCGCGCGCGTCGGCCCCTGGAACGATGGCCGCCGCCGCTGCTGCCGCGCGGGGAGCGTTCGCTGGCCAGATGTCACGTCCACAACCCGACCACCCTCATTAGGGAAGGGAAGAACGCATGCTATCGACACAACGGCTCGTAACGACCTGGATCGGAGCCTTGCTCGCCCTCGTCGCCGCCCCGGCCGGGGCGGCCTTCGCCAGCACCGGCGCGGTGTGGGGCTATCACCCACCGGCGGGAGAGAGCACCACGCTCACGGCTCTATGCAACCTCGATGTGCCCTACTCCGAACCGGCGTACACGTCGGGCCCGGCCAGCGAGTGCCCCGACGACACCTCGCCGTCGTACTGCGAGGGACCTGCTTGCCCGTGCCCTGAAAACCCCGAGGAACCTGGTTGCCGGTGCCCTGGGACCAAGGCGCTGTACGAGGACCACAACGGGTGCGGCGGCACGGGCCAGGACACCTGCTGCATGGAGGGGTCCGTGAGCCCCGACGGCGTGGTCGATGTCCTGCCCTACCTGCAGAGGCCGCCGGGATTTTCCTTGTCCGCCGACCCGGCCATCGACGGCAGCACCGTGGACGACAGCCCGGGCATCGCGCAGGCGATCGAGTGCGCGGCATCGCAGCCGACCGCCAGGCGCACCGTGGCGTTCCCTGCGGGGCGCTACGTGCTGCGCTCACCGCTGAGGCCTCAGCACGACGACCTGACCCTCGAGGGACCGGAGCTGTCTCCGGACGCCGCCCCTGGCGATCCAGGGACGGCGACCCTGGTGGCGATCCCCTGCAATCCGGAGCAGTTCCCCGGGGTCATTCAGATCCACAAGGAGGGCGCTCCGGACCCGGACGCCAGCTGCCCGACCGACACGATCGGCCCTGTGCTGTCGGGGGTCTGGATCCGCAATTTTCAGGTCGCGCTCACGGATGGGCCGCGGACCAGGGCCAACGCTGGCATCCAGGTCAACAACTGCGTGGACTGCCTGGTGGAGAACATCATCATGCGGTACGCGCCCGTCCCGCCTCAGCTGCCTCAGTGCAAGCCGTCGAACCTGGAGGGGATCGGCTTCGCCATGGGATCCGGGGGCGTGATCCGGAACGTGATCGTGGACGGCACGCCGAAGGGCGGCATCTACCTGGCCTCGGTCTCCGACCACCATTGCACGCCTGACATCCTCGTGGAGAACTGCGAGGTCAAGAACATCGACGGTCCGGTCGGAGCCGGGGGCATCAAGATCATCACCGAGAACGTGACCGTGCGAAACTGCGAGGTCCACCATAACATGATTCATCCTGACAGCAACGTGCCTTCGGTCTCGGGTGGACACGGCCTGTGGATCGCCACCCAGGTCCCTGGGGTCGATTTCCCCGGCACCGTGCCCAGGAACATCGTGGTGCAGGACAGCTACTTCCACCACAACGGCGTCGCTGGCTTCGCCATGGCGAGCCCTGTCGAGAATCATCGCCCGGAGAACATCCAGCTCGAGAGGGTCAAGTTCGCTTACAACGGGTACTATGGTGTGCACATCCAGGCGGGCGACGACGTGGTGCTCCGGGATGTCTGGTCCTGGGGCAACGCATATTACGGCATGTACTTGACCTCGCGCGTGAATTTGGCCCCGACCTCGCTCCGGGTCGGAAGCGTGCTCCTGGAGAACCCGCTCGTCTTCAACAACGCTCTGAACTCCGTGTCGGCTCTCCCCGGTATCCTGATCGAGGCCAGCGACGTCACGATCGACGGCGGCGAGATCTCGCGCTGCGACGTCCCGCCCGGCGAGGACCCGCGCGGCAATCAATCGAGATCGATCGTGCAGCAATGCTGGGAGAAAGGGCCGACCGGCGGGAAAGTGGTCTTCTACCCGGACAACGTCACCATCTCGGGCGGGAGCTGGTACGGGACCACCGCGCCGGAGGCGCCGGCATGCACCTTGTGAGTGAGCCGGCGGCCGCGAGCCGCCCCTGGTTGATCCCTGCGTCGCCCTAGAGGGGCAAACGGGTTGAACCAGCCTGAAACGAGCAGAATGTCGAAACGCCAAGGCGCCAAGAACGCCAAGAAGAAGATAATATCTTGGCGTCGTTGGCGGTTTATTTCTCGCTCGATCAACGATCCGCTCATTGTTCCAGGCGGCGCGCGAGCTCGACGGCTTCCTGCGCGCTCAACCCGAAGGTCTCTCCGCGCACGTGCGCCGCCTGCGCGAGGCGCGCGAACAGCCAGTCTCCAACACGCTCGCCGCTCACGCCCAGACGTTCGCTCAACCTGGCAACGGTCCCACGCGGATCGGCGCGCAGCCGCTGCGTGCCATTGAGCAGGTGCTGAGTCGCATCGTACGCGGGATCGCCCACGAACGGCTTGGGGTCGATCGCGAGCCAGGGCTCGCGCTGCGCCGCCAGCACGTTGCCGGCATGTAGATCCGTCGCGAGCAGGACGTCGCCCTGCGCGGGGCGCGCCAGCTCGATCAAACGCGCGATGCCGGCGCGCGCGAAGCCCGCGTCGGGCCAGTCAGCGCTGCGCGCGAGCGCGCAGTCGACCCAGTAGCGCACCATGTCGCAGAGCGGGCGAAAGCCGTGCGGCGCCGCTGGCGCGCGCCAGAGCCGGCGCAAGATCGACGCGATCACCACGTCTTGCTCCTCCTCCGGCCGCGCCGCGAGCGGCGTGCCGGGCTCGCAGCGCTCGAGCAGCAGCGCGCCGGTGTCGTCATCCGCGTCGAGCAGCCGCGCCATGCCGTCGCCGTTCCAGAAGCGCAGACCGAGGGCCTCATGCTCCGCTTCCAGGTGTGGCAAGCCCAGCTTCAGCACCACCTTCGTGCCATCGGCGCGGCGCACGCGCGCGACGAACGAACACGTCGCGCCGGCGTCCCCCGCCGGCGCCTCCAGCTCCAGCGACCAGCGCCGCAAAAGATCCGCCACCCGCGCGGGCAAGCACGAGAGCCAAACGCGGCCCTCGGGCGAGCTCTCGGCCTGCGTGACGAGCCGCGGCGGAAGCACGAGGGGCACGCTCCACGTCGTCATCTCATCGCTCTGATCCATGCGCCACCATCTCGGTGCGTAGCATCGCTCCGGCATTGCGTCGTTTCGGCAGCGTGTGTTGCGGCGGACCCCCCATGACCATCGCGCCCGCTTGCCGGTGCTGGTACAGTGTCCAGGACGTAACAATCCACGGCGACACGGCCCCACATCCGCGCCTCGAACCGCACATCTGAATCCAGCGCGCGGGTACCCGGATTCACCCCGGGGCGGGCCACGTCGTTTTTCCGCGCGCGCCGCGCGAGCGACACGGAGATGCGATGATGACGAGGATCCCTGTCATTGATATCGGGCCTTTCGACGGCGGCGAGGCGGACAGGCGCCGTGTGGCTCGGGCCGTCGAGCGGGCCTGTCGCGATCTCGGCTTCCTGGTGGTCGTCGGGCATGGGGTTCCAGAGGAGCTCATCGAGGGCGGCCACGCGGCGGCTCGGGCGTTCTTCGACCTGGATCTCGAGACCAAACGCCGCTACGAGCCCGCGCCGGGGACGTTCCTGGGCTACCGCGGCGTCGGGTCCGAGGGGCTCTCGTACTCCCGCGACGAGGACACGCCGGTCGATCTGAAAGAGTCGTTCACCATCGGGCGCGTCGACACGTCGGACGACCCGTACTTCACCTCGCCCGAGGGCCGGATATGGTTCCAGCCCAACGTGTGGCCGGCCGAGGTGGCGGCGCTCCGCGAGCTGTGGCCGGCGCTGTACCGCGCCCTCGA
This sequence comes from Sorangium cellulosum, assembly GCF_002950945.1. Taxonomy (GTDB): domain Bacteria; phylum Myxococcota_A; class Polyangia; order Polyangiales; family Polyangiaceae; genus Sorangium; species Sorangium cellulosum_E. Next base: position 1,726,691 of record NZ_CP012673.1, on the reverse strand, counting down.
CGGCGTCGCGATCCGCCTGATGCGCATCTTCGCGACCGCCCTCGAGCTGCCGCTCGATTTCTTCGACGACAAGATCGACAAGAGCGTCAGCGCCCTGCGCGCGCTCAACTACCCGGAGCTCACGACGCGGCCCCTCCCGGGCCAGCTCCGCGCGGGCGCGCACACGGACTACGGCAGCCTCACGCTGGTCAGCATGAAGGACGCGCCCGGCGGGCTGGAGGTGCACCGCGGCGGCGACGACTGGGAGGCCGTCTCGGCCCCGCCCAGCGCCTTCGTGGTGAACATCGCCGATCTCCTGGAGCAGTGGACCAACGATGTCTGGCGCTCCTCGCTCCACCGCGTCGCCTCGCCGCCGGCCGCGGCGAAGGCCACGCGCCGGCAGTCCCTCGTCTTCTTCCACCAGCCGAACTACGACGCGGAGATCACGCCGATCCCGGCGTGTTGCACCCCCGACCGGCCCCCCCGGTACACGCGCACCACCTCGGGCGAGCACTTCCTCATGAAGCTCACCAAGGCGGGGACCGTCACGTCGAGCTGACCCTCGTCCGTGCGCCCTGAGCGCGCGCGGGGGGCACGGCCGCGCTCAGGCGGCCGGCGATCACCGTCCCTCCGACGCGCTGCGCGCCCGGTAAGCGCGCTGCTGGCAGGCCCGCGAGCAGTAAGCCCGCGGCCGCCCCGTCGCAGGCTGGGCGATCGCGCCGCCGCACTGCGCGCACGTCGGCCCCTCGCCACGCCGAGAAACATCGTCGGCACTTTCGTCACGAGCCTGCGCCGTGGGGCGTGACGTTTCGCCACTTTCGTCACACTGACCGGAGCGCGACCGGACGAGCGCCTCGATGCCGTCGAGCACACGCTGCAGGCCGAACAGGAACCCCGCCTCGACGAAGGGGTGCTCGTCGAAGGCCCCCGAGCGCATCATCCGCGCCATCGTCGGGAGGCGGGCCGGGTCGAAGAGCCTGTCCCAGAAGTACGTGCGCTCGGACCACCACTGCTCGTCGGTGACGCCGGTCTCCTGCTCGGCCTCGGCCGCGTCCACCGAGAGCCTCGCCGCGCCTCGGACGTACCCGTCGACGAGGTGGACGACGTCGAGCACCTCGCGGTCGGTGAGGCCGATCCCGGAGACCGCGCGGAGCTCCGCGTCGTACACCGCCATCCCGTTCGGCCCCATCACGGGGCGCACCGGCGTCACGTGCAAGAACCACGGATGGCGGTGGTAGAGCGCCCAGTCCGCGAGCGCCGACGCCTCGAGCTTGGCCCGCCATCCTCCGGGGACGTCGTCCACGAGGGGCAGCTCCCTCGCCACGGTGTCCAGCATGAGATCCAGGAGCTCGGCCTTGCTCGGCACGTACCGGTAGAGCGACATCGTGGTGAACCCGAGCGCCGCGGCGACCCGCTGCATCGACAGCGCCGAGAACCCCTCGCCGTCGGCGAGCTCGATCGCGGCCCGCACGATCCGATCGAGGCTCAGGCCAGGCTTGGGCCCCCGGCTCGGCCGCTTCCTGACCCCCCAGAGGAGCTCGAGGCTGCGCACGGCGTCGCCGCCCCCGCTGTACTCCGTCGCCGTTTTTCGACGTCGCTTTGGTTTGACAGTCATCGGTCAACTGCGTATACCACACACATTACAGTGTACTTCATAAACAATTGAAGGAGGTCCGCTTGAAGCGACACGACGAGAGGCCATGGATGCGAACGACGACCCTGCTCCTCCACGCGCGCGGCCTCGCGGCCTCCGTGCCGCTCGCGCTCTCGCTCGGGTGCGCGGCGCAGGAGCCGGAGGCGGCGCAGGAGCCGACGTTCTGGCAGGACGTCGCGCCGATCACGTCGTCCAAGTGCGCCGCGTGCCATCAGGAGGGTGGGCTCGCGCCCTTCCGCCTGGACGACTACACCTCGGCGAAGGCGCGCGCCGGCGCGATCGACGACGCCGTGCAGGGCGGCCACATGCCCCCGTTCCTCGTGGCGCACGACGGCTCGTGCGGCGACTTCAAGGACGAGGCGACGCTCACCGCCGAGGAGCTCGACATCATCCATCGCTGGGCGACCGGAGCGCGCGCCGAGGGGACGCGCGCGGGCGCGCCGCCCGCCCCGCCCGTGCCGACGCTCGAGGGCGGGGTCGACTACATGACACCGCCGATAGCCCCCGTGGCCGACCCCGAGAACCCCCTCGCGGCGCACGACGAGTGGAGGTGCTTTCAGGTGGACCCGGGCATCGACGCGGACCGCTTCATCACCGGATACCAGGTGACGCCCGGGGTCCGGTCCATCGTTCATCACCTCACGCTGTACCGGGTGGCGCCCTCGGAGGCGTCCCTGGTGGAGGGCAAGACGAACCAGGATCTCATGACGGAGCTCGACGACGCCTCGCCGGACCGGCCGGGCTGGGAGTGCTTCGGCGGCCCGGCCGACGGGCTGCCGTTCCAGCCGGTGTTCGGCTGGGCGCCCGGGCAGGACGTGGTCGAGTTCCCCGGCCGCACCGGGGCGCCTGTCACCACGAAGGACCATTTCGTCGTCCAGGTGCATTACAACCTCCATGACCACGCGGGCGCCGCAGCCGAGGACTCGACGCGCGTCCGGCTCCGCTACGAGGACACCGTGGAGCGGCGCGCCGTGTTCATCGGGGACGACGGCTTCCTCACGAGCCTCTTCGAGCCGGACGGCCCCGACACGCTGCCGCCCGGCCAGCAGAACGCCGCCACCACGTGGAGCAGGACGCGGGAGGAGCTCGCGCTCGACCCGGCGCTGCCCCCGATCGAGGTGCTCGGCGTGATGCCGCACATGCACGAGCGCGGGCGCACCTTCGAGCTGCGCGTGGCCTCGGGGACGCAGGAGAGCTGCATCGCGCGCGTGGACGACTGGGACGTCCACTGGCAGGGCGTGTACTGGTACCGCACGCCGCCGCTGCTCGACCCGAGCTCCTCGATCAAGGTGACATGCTCCTTCGACACGCGCGACGCCGAGGCCCCGGCGCTGCCCGGGTGGGGCACGCAGAACGAGATGTGCAATGCGAACATCCTGGTCGCGCTGCCGATGACGCCGTGACGTCGCGACCCCGCGGGACGAGCATCCCCGCCGGGGGCCTGCCTTGTTGATGCAGGCGAGCGGTCGCGGTAATCCTTCGCGCCAGCGTGCGTGGAGATCGATGAAACGACGGCTCCCAGGGATTGTGGCGGTGTGGGGATCCTTGCTCGCGCTCGGCGGGGCGGGGTGCGAGGACCAGCACGTCGTCATCGGCGTGACCGCGCCCGGGCAAGGAGGAGGAGGCGGGAGCGGAGGCGGCGCAGGCGGGGCGGCGGGCGCGCCGGAGCTGCCGGCGTTCGAGGCGCCGACGGCGGTGACGGAGATCAACAGCGACGCCAGGGAAGAGGATCCGACGCTCACGGGCGATCTGCTCGAGATCTACTTCATGTCCGATCGCGACGGGGACCGCGATATCTGGACGTCGCGGCGGGAGGCGCTGGGCTCGCCCTGGGACCCGCCGCACGCCGTGGAGAACATCAACCAGGCCGGGATCGCCGAGGACACGCCCAGCGTCTCCGACGCGGGGCTCAGGCTCTGGTTTTACAGCGCGCGCGAGCCGGCGGGCATCTGGCGCGCCGAGCGTGCCAGCCGAGACGAGCCGTGGGGCGCGCCGGTGCACGTGGATACACTCGCCGTCCCCGAGACCGAGGTGATGTCCCCCCACGTCGACTCGTCAGAGCTCCACGTCGCGGTCGGCCTGCGCGGGCCCTCGACCGCCGGCTGGGACCTCGCGATCGCGACGCGCGAGCGCCCGGACGACGACTGGGGCGCGCTCGCGCCGCTCTCCGAGCTGAACGGCCCGGACGACGAGCACGCCCCGTTCCTCTTCGACGACCGGCGGCAGATCCTGTTCCGCTCGGGAGGAGACCTGCTCTGGGCACGACGACCCAGGGCCGACGCGGCGTTCGAGCAGGCAGCGCCGCTCGCGGAGCCGGTGAACCTCTCCGACGCGCGCGACACCGATCCGTACCTCTCACCCGACGGCTCCGTCCTGTTCTTCGCGTCGACGCGGAGCGGCGTGGCCGACATCTACGAAGCCCGCCGCGCCGCGCCTTGATCCGAGCCCCGCGCCTCGCGCACGGCGGATATCGCCATGGACACGCGCCCGGCGCGCGCAGGCGGCGCTCGCCGAGCCGCCCGCACAGGCGAGCCCCCCAGGAGCCCACGACCGGGTGGGAGCCGCGGCGGCCTTTCTCGACGTAAACTTACTATCCGAGGCGAACTCTCCGATCCCTCGATGACAAAGTCGAGCGACCCGTGATTGATTGAGAGCGGCCCGGTACACGGGGAGAGAGGGACGACGCGTTCCCGATCTCCGTCGGACGATTGGGTGATGTACACCTCGCCTTGGGAGAACCCTCGGCGCAAAAACTGGCAATGAGGTCGGACGCTTCTCGTCGGCGACTTCACTTTCTCGCGAGGCTACACCGATGAGCATGAATCGAAAGCAGTCCTTGGCGGCGACCTCGACGACCGCGGGCCTCTTCGTGCTGCTGGCGGCCGGGTACTCGCGCGCGGCGGAGCACTACGTGGCGCCGGACGGCAGCGATTCCAGTCGCGGGACCATGGACCAGCCGTTCGCCACCCTTTCCAGGGCGAACAGCGCCGCCGCCGCCGGTGACACCATCTGGGTGCGCGGCGGCACTTACGACATCACGACCCAGCTCGTCCTTTCGAGGAGCGGCACCTCGGAGACCAACCGCACCAAGATCTGGGCCTACCCAGGTGAAAAGCCGGTGCTCGACGCGTCGAGGTATGAGACCAGCAACCGGGCCGTCGACGTGCCGGTGGTCCTGGTGACCGGAAGCTGGATGCACCTCCGAGGGCTCGAGATCGGCAACGCCAAGGTGGGCAGAAGCGGCGACCACTCGTACTCGCTGCTCCGCACCAAGGGCTCCAGCAACAACACCTTCGAGCTGCTCCACCTCCATCATGCCTTCGGTCCCGGCCTGTTCATCGATAAAGGCGAAGGCGGCAACCTGGTCCTCAACTGCGACTCGCACGACAACTACGACCAGAACGGCAGCCAGGGCGACGGTCAGAACGGAGACGGCTTCGGGGTCCATTACCAAACGACGGGTCCCAGCACGATCATCCGGGGATGCCGCGCGTGGAACAACTCGGACGATGGCTACGACTACATCTCGCAGGAGGTGCCGGTCATCACCGAGGGCAGCTTCGCCATGTCGAACGGTCGGGGCAGCGAAGGCAACGGCAACGGGTTCAAGGTCGGCAGCAGCAAGACGGGCATCCGGCACATCGTGCAGAACAACGTGGCCTGGAACAACAAGGCCGCGGGCTTCTACGCGAACCATTCGTCGGGCGGCAATACCTGGCTCAACAACACCGCGTACAACAATGGAACCCAGTACAACATGCTGGCGAGCCCGCCCGACGACAGCAGCCAGACGATCATCTTGACCGGAGCGCTCGCGCACAAGATGCGGAACAACATCGGCTTCCCGAACAGGAACCGGAGCATGGAGGGCGTCGACACCGCGTTCAACACCTGGGACCTGGGCATCACGGAGGCGAGCTCGGCCTTCGAGAGCACGTCCGACGCCGGTTGCACCGGACCCCGCGAGGCCGACGGCAGCATCCCCTCCGTGTGTGTGTTCATGAAGCTCAAGGCCGAAAGCGCTTTGATCGACGAAGGCACGGACGTGGGGCTTCCGTTCGTCGGATCGGCGCCGGACCTCGGAGCTTACGAGTTCGGCGCCGGGCCGACCGCAGGGACGGGTGGCGGCGACGCCGGTGGCTCGGGCACCGCTGGCGGCGGGGTGGGCGGCACGGCAGCCCATGGAAGCGGTGGCGACGGGTCGGGTGGCACGGTCGGCACCAGCGGCCCGGAGACCGTCGGCGCCACGGGCGGCGCCGACGGCGAAGCGGGAGGCCTCGCCGGAGCCGCAGGGACCTCGGAAGACGACAGCTCCGCGGCGGGTTGCGCTTGCGCCGTCACTTCCGACGACGCCACCGCCGGTACCGGCGGGTTCGCGCTTCTCGCGCTTGCCTCCGCGTTCGCCGCGCGCTCCCGCGATCGGAGGACGGCGCGACGCAAGGGCGGCCGGCAGTCGAGGTTCTGATCCGAAGGAGAACCATGGAGATGAGACCCCAGGCAAGCTCAAGATGTTAGCTGACCTGTGGTGAGTGAAGTCGCCACCGTGAGCTACCGTGGCGGCACGCGCCGGCGGGAGGGTCCGCGCGGCGCGCGCGGCTTCAGTATGGATAACCGGGGACGTTCATCTCCATCGAATAGAGCGAGTCGCCCGCCGTGATATAGAGCGTCTTCCGATCGGCCCCGCCGAACGCGACGTTCGACGCCTGGCCCACCCCCTTGATCGTGCCGAGCCTCGCGCCGTCCGGCGCGAGGACCTCGACGCCGCGCCTCCACGCGACGTAGAGGTTGCCCGCGCAGTCGACGCCCATCCCGTCGGCGAACCTGAGGTTCGAGGCGAACTCGGAGGAGGGGCCGGGCGCGCCGCCTTCGTCCAGCGGATATCGCCGGATCCGGCCGACGCCGAGCTCGCCGGTATAGAGCGTGCTCCCGTCGGGCGAGAGCGCGACGCCGTTCGGCTGGGCCATCGTGTCCACGACGCTCACCTCGCCGGACGGCGACACCCGGTACACCGCCGTCGGCAGCTCCGACCTGCCGGTGAGCTGGAAGTCCGGATCGCTGAAGTAGACGTTGCCGTCGGCCCGCACGGCCATGTCGTTCGGCGAGTTGAACCGCTTGCCCCCGTAGCCCTCGGCCACCGGGCGCCGCGCCTTCGTGCCGAGATCGAACGCGGAGATGCTGCGCGTGTCGTGGGTGCACGCGATCAGGTTCCCGTCCGTGGACATGGCGAGACCGTTCGTCGAGCTGTTCTCGATGAACACCTCGAACGAGCCCGGAGGCGTGAACCGGTGCATCGTCGCCGGCGGGCCGTTGAGCGGCGGCTCGTTCTCCTGCGCGCGGTGCATCTCCGAGAAGAACAGCGCACCGAGCTCGGCGACCCAGACCGGCCCCTCGACGAAATCGAACCCGCCGCGCACCCGCTGCGCCCTGCGGTTCGCAGGCAGCGGATCGGCCGCATACGGTCCTCCCGGGCAGATCCGCAGGTCGCCGCCCCCGCCGCCCCCGCCTCCGCCCCCACTCTCTCCGAGCCCGCCTCCGCCGCCCTCGCCGCCTGCGCCCGCGCTCTCGCCCCCTGCCCCGCTCGCCGTCGTCGCGCCGCTCGCGCCCGCGCCGCCGCTGCTCTCCGTGGCGACCTGGCCTCCGGTCGAGCCGCCCGGATCGCCGCCCCCTTCCGACGAAGCTCCGTGAGGACCGCCGCCGTCACCACAGCCGCTCGCGGCCGCGGACAAGATCCCCCACAACAACAGCGAAGATCGAGCTCTCATAAACAAAAGTCCTCCGTCCCGAGGTGCGCACAACGTGCGCTTTCCGAGGCATCCCATCATGTGACCTCGAAGAAATGGCTGAAGAACGCGTGCTCTCTTCCAGGCCAGCGGCACCGCCCGGCCGTGAGTCGTCGCCAGGTAGGCGCGGAGCGGATGGCGTGGATCGACAGGACGGCGGCGCTCGGAACCCCGGCGACGCCGTCGGTCAGCGACAACACGCGCTGGGCATGCAGATGGGGGCCGAAGACGCGGGCCCGAACTGCTCGGCAAGCCCCTCAGCAGCACGGCTACTGGCACGTCGTTCCCTGGAGCTCTCCGGCAGGGGTCGACGGCACGGGAAGGCCATAGGACTGGGCCAGACGTGCGTACGCGTCCATGTTCGCGTTGGTCGTATACGTACTGCCGCTGAAGTCAAACAGCCTACGATCACCGTACGCCGTCGGCTCCCAAAGGAATGTACCCCGGCCCATTCGGTTCGGGAAGTCGCGCATGATGGGATTGATGAGATCCCTGCGGTCATCGGTGTACTCGCAGCTCATCACGGGCAGATTGTAGGTGTTGATGATGTACCCGAATTGCTCCCTCCAGTCCTGGCCATTGTTGGTGGTTCCGTAGGTCGAGCCGCAGATTCCATCCACGTCGATGGGCGGATCGTTGGTCAAGTGCGCGTCCACCCAGGGGCGGAAGTTGCCGTCGGGTCGCGGCCGGCCGTGCTGCGCCCAAACGATGATGTTCGGGTCGGTTTCGCGCACGGCCCGAATGCCGGCGTTGACGAGGCCGGAGAAGTTGGCCCAGTTGCTCATGGACACTCCCGACATGCGTGAGTTGGTCTCGTTGCCGACCTGGACCATGTCCGGCTTCACGCCAGCGGCCACCATTTCATCGAGCACACCTTTTACGTGGTCGTGAGCGGCCGCCTGCATCTGAGACGGGCTCATCCCAGCCCAGGCGGACGGTACGTTCTGGTGACCGATGGACGCCCAGGTGTCGCTCATGTGAAAGTCGAGGAACAGGCCCATCCCGCAGGCTTTGACCCGCTTCGCCATGGCGATGGTGTGAGCGGTGTCGCCGAAGGCCTCCGTCGGGCGAGCGCCCGAATAAAGCTCCGAGGTGTAGCCTCCCGGACAATCCGGACACACGAACGTCCTGAGTCGAACGAAGTTGAACCCGTGGTCGACCAAGATCCTCTCGATGGATTTGGTCTGGCTATTGTCTCGGTAGCGCCGGCCAATCGACTCCTGTTCGAGGGTCCATGTGATATCGGCCCCCAGGATATACGGAGGGTTGAAGATCTCGCCGGTGCCGGAGCCGGCGCCCCCGCTCCCGGAGGCACCACCGCTCGTGCTGGTCCCGCCGGTCGCTCCCCCACCCGTGCTGGTCGCGCCACCCGAGATCGAGGCTCCGCCGGAGCCGGTGGGCTCGCCGGAGCCGGTGGACCCGACCGAGCTGGAAGTACCGCTGGTTCCGTTACCTCCTGTGCCGCCGTCCTCCTCTCGAGGTGCACCACTGCAACCTAGTCCGAGGAGCACGAGGGAGGTGGCCGTTGCTGCCGATAAGCAAGTTCGCATCAACGGATCCTTTCAGCGGACGCGGGACACGGGCCGGCCCGCGGGCAAACCTTCGTCCTCCGGCGGCTCACCTGCCAGGCGTGCTCGGCGGTCGAAGTTCAATTGACGCCTTCCAGGTTGCTCGAGCGGATCGGACTCAATCACCAGAGTCTCGATCACGGTGCATTTCTTGTGAGCTCGAACATTTCTCAACGCACGAGAACGTGCGCTCGCGCGCTGAGCTGGAGGGCCGTGCGCGTCCACGACGCCACTGGAGCCCGCCGTCACCGGCGGGCTGGTGGATGGTTGACATGCCTTCCATGCGCCCCGGCCAGCGGGTGCCAATCGCATCAAGGTGGTGCTGCGCGGGCTCCCCACCGTCGTCGGTCAGGACGTCGCGGAGGGGAGCCGCGAGGCGATCGACCGCGCGAGCCACATCGCCGAGCGCTCGGTGCGGCGCGCGATCGGCCGCTCGCGGCCTGCTGCTGCTGCGCTGCGCCACCGGCGGTGGAGCACCTCGCCCGAGGCCCGCGGGCTCCACGCTGCCCGTCGATCGACCGAGGTTACCGGCTTCCCGCTCTCCGGCACGACCCGGAAGGGCGCCCCATCGCGGCTCCCTGGCGCGTAACGGGCGAAGGCGCAAAGCCCTGGAATCCGCGCAGCTGGCCCCCTTCGCACAGCGCCCATGCGCGCCTCGCCGTGAGTCCATGTGCGACGATCGTCGACGGGACGGCGGAGCCGGCAGGGCTCGCGGCGGCGCTCGGGGGGACGCTGCTCGCCTCCCGCGCGCTCCGCACGCTCGTCTCGGGGCTGCCGGCCCTCGTGGGCGCCGCCGTGGCGTGGGAGCAGGCGGCCCCGCTCGGTCCTCCGACGGGAGGTCCGCGCGGATCGCGGCAGCTCTGCTACAAGCAGCCTCCATGGCCAGCACCGACGCGCCGCCCCCGAACAGCGACTACCTGGACCGGCTCATGCGAAGGGCCTCCTTCGAAGCGCTGTGGCCCTTGTTCGCAAAAGCGACCAGGCCCGCCAAGGAAATGACCGAGAGCTACTCTGCCCTCTGTCATCTTCGGCCCCTCTTGACCAAGGGCCGCCCATGTCGCGTCATTCACGTCGGGGACGGGGCCCACGCGAGGACCGGGGCCCTCTTTTCGCTGAAGAGCGAGGCGGACAACATCAGCGTCGATCCGCTGCTCAACGTGGCCTTGGTGGAGGCGTGGCGCGATCGCTTCGGGGTTCGGCGACTGGCGTGGCACAAGGCCAGCATCGACGACGTCGCGGATCAGCTCAACGCCCTGCCCCCGATGCCGGTGTTCGTGACGTTCGTCCACGCCCACGTGCACATGGACAGGGTGCTCGATCGGCTGCGCTGGGACGCGGCCTTCACCCTCGCGTGTTGCTTGCCCGGCCACCAGCTCACGCAGACGCGCGTGCCGCTCGAGGAGGGCATCGATCCGAGCGTGCTGTCCACGGGACGTCAGTACCAGGTGCTGGTGAATCCCGACGCCCCGGTATCATAGCCTCTCCAGACCATTCCAATAGAGAGAAGCGGCGTCCGGCGACATCGGCACGCTGTCCCAGGTCATCCCGTCGATGGCCGCCTACCGCACGCGCTGGTTCACCAGATTCGACAGGTCACAGACCTGTTCACACCACCTCACGGGTCGACGAGGCGCCCTCTCGGGCATGCGCCGGGCTGCTCCGCGTCGCGCGACGGCAGCTCCAGCGTGAGCGCGGCGCCGTCCACGCTGAACGCGGCCGCGGAGCCCAGCAAGAGCGGGCCCCGTCCTAAATCGGTTGACGTGCTCCCGATTTCTTCTACAATGTAGAACAAATGAGCAAGCCCAGTCGAACCCCGCAGCTCGGGGAGTTCGAGCGCGCCGTTCTCCTCTCCGTCCTCGGGCTCGGATCCGGCGCGTACGGCGTCGCTGTCCGCAATGAGCTCGAGGCGCGGCTCGAGCGCTCCGTCTCCCTCGGCGCGGTCTACACCACGCTCGACCGGCTCGAGGAGAAAGGGTTCGTCTCGAGCCGTCACGGCGAGCCGACCCCGCAGCGCGGCGGGCGCGCGAAGAAGTTCTTCACCGTCGAGGGAGCAGGGATGGAGGCGCTCGAGCAGTCGCGCCGCGCGGCCGATGCGCTCTGGGCGATGAGCCCTCTCCGGGGGACGCGATGAGCGAGCGCGGAGGAAACGGCATCGCTCCGCTGCTCGAGAAGCTCCTCGTGCGCGTCCTCCCCTCCACGTACGCCGAGGCGCTCCTCGGCGATCTGGCCGAGGAGTACATGATCCAGTGTGCGACGGCGGGCCGCGCGGCCGCGTTGCGGCGGTATCGCAAGGAGGCCGCGGCGGCCATCCTCAACGCCGTGGTCACGAACATCATCAAGGTGATTCAAGGGAGAGATGAGATGCGCAGGGTTTCACGAGCTCTTGCCTTTTCGGTCCGCAACATCGGCGCGTTCCTGCTCTTCTGGGTGATCGCTTTCGCCCTGGTCCAGACCGCCTCGCGGCTCCTCGGCGGCTGGCCGGCGACGGAGTTCGCGCGGCTCGCCGCCTGCCTCGCGGGCGTCATCATCGCCACCCGGATGAAGGCGCGCCTGACCGCCTACCTCCTCGCCGGCATGGTCGCCTTCACGCTCGCCGAGCTGGCCGTCCGCCTGTGGTCCGGCACTCACCGCGTCGTCCAGGGCCTCGAGGCGCAGTCGGCCGTGATGGGCGCAGCGGTCCTGGGCACTGTATTCGGCGTCGTGATGACGAGGTACTTTCAGCGCGGCGTGGCGGCCTAGCGCCACCGGCGCCGGCACCGATATGGTCGTCGACGACGGCTGCCGCCGAGGACGCGGGCGAGGCATGCACACCTGCCATGGAGAGCGAGGGCTTCGTGTGAGTCCTGCGGCTGCCGAGGGACACCAGGTTCAGGGGCCACCGGGGCACGTGCAACTCGGCGGCACGCGCGAGCCCGGCTGGATCGGGCCATGGCCGAGCTTGTAATTCGCGGCGGTCTGGGATATTGATGTCGGCATGATCTCTCTTCAAATCTTCAGCTCTGCAGCCAGGCCGTGGTTCAGTCTCACGGCTCCCCTGTTGATGCTCGTTGCACTGGGGTGCTCTTCAGAGAGCAACCCGAGCGGGAACGCCGGAGGCAGCGGCGGAGGCACGTCCACGGACGGCGCCGGCGCGGGCGGCGCCGGCACGGGCGGCGCCGGCACGGGCGGCGCCGGCACGGGCGGCGCCGGCACGGGCGGCGCGCCCACAGAGGGAACCGGGGGCTCCGGCGGGACCGGCGGATCGGCGACGCCGGCGGACGCCGCAGCCATGGTCCCCGACATGGGCATCGGAGCCAACATCGGCAACACGCTGGAGAACACCACCGAGTGGGAGACGGGCTGGGGCCAGCCGCTGATCACGCAGGCGTTCATCAACGGCATGGCCGATAATGGCATCAAGACGGTGCGCGTGCCCGTGGCCTGGGACACCTACGCCTCCAACGGCACGATCGACGCCGCCAAGATGGCCCGGGTCAAGGAGGTGGTGGGCTGGATCGAGGCCGCCGGCATGTACTCGATCGTGAACATCCACTGGGATGGGGGCTGGATCTACAACGAGGCCAACGACAACAAGTACAAGCTCACCGACGACGTCAAGACCAAGTTCGCGTCCTACTGGACCCAGATCGCCACGGCCTTCAGCGACGTCGGTCACAAGCTGATCCTCGAGGGCATGAACGAGGAGGGGAACTACTGGGTCAACGGCGTTCGCGACGGGGGGACGCCGGACTACGCCGCCCTGAACGAGATGAACCAGCTCTTCGTCACCACCGTGCGCAATCAGGGCGGCTACAACGCGAGCCGCGCCCTGCTCATCGCCGGCTTCGTGACGGACATCGACAGGACCTGTGTGGACGACTTCGAGGTGCCGACCGATCCGGCCGGCACGAAGAGCCTCTTCCTCTCCATCCACTACTACACGCCCTACACGTTCTGCGGCCTCGACACGGTGGAGTCCTGGGGCTCTCCCAAGACGACGTGGGGCACGGATCCCGAGAAGGCGGAGCTGAAGGGCCTGTTCGACAAGCTCGGCGCGTTCAGCACGCAGCGGAGCATCCCGATCATCCTCGGCGAGTTCGCCGTCACGCTGGGCCAGAACTACCCCCGTGAGGCGGCGTCGCGGAGGCTGTGGATGCAGTCGGTGGTGGAGGCGTCGACGTCTCGCGGCATCGTCCCCGTGCTGTGGGACACGGGGTCGGAAATCAAGCGCACGGACGGCTCGTTCTCGACGGAGTGGCAGGCCGTCATGGACGCCGCCAACCAGTAGCGACCGGACGCTCGTCGTCGAACGGCAACGGGTCATCGACGTCCTTCCAGAGTCCCTCGGGGCGCGGCCGGGTGAGCTGCCCTATTTGCCCGCGGCTTGCCGGACGTCGCCCGGCAATTGGGGATGAGCGACGACACGCTACAGCGTCGCTTGCGCGGAGAGGGCACCGGGTTCCAGCAGCTGCTGCTCTCGAGATCCGGATGGATCATGCGCTCATGGTTCTGTGGACAACCGAGCGACCGCTCGCCATCGTCGCCGAGCAATCCGGCTACGACTCGCCATCTCGGTTCGCGGAGCGGGGTCGCGGCGCGAAGAGAGGATGCGAGACGTCGTGTCCCAGCCTGAGCCGTCCGAACGCCTGGTAGGCGTCGTCGGATACGGCGATGTGCTGGGTGGCTCCATAGATGTCGCGAAAGTATTGCTGCAGCGGGCACGACGCGTAGAGCACGCCCGCCCCGGCGGCCCGGTACGCGAAGGTCGTGACCTCCGCGGCGACGTCGGTCGCGTACGCGCCCGCAAGCCGGATGGCCGAGTTGTCCTCGTTCGAGAGCGGTTCCCCCGCGTTGAACCGATCCCACGCCGAGCCGATGACCGAGAAAGCGTGATCGCGCGCCGCCGCGAGCTTGACCGCGGCGCGGCCCAGATCCATCTGAAAGGCCGGAGAGTCTGCCACGCTCGCCGACGTCCACAGGTTCACCCGCCGCGATGCCATGGGGAGGAGCTCGTCGAGCGCGCGCTGGGCCACGCCGAGCGCGAAGCCCACGTGCGCCGGCATGACGGAAGGGAGCGTCGGCAGCGAAAAGACCAGGCCGCCGCGCTGCGCGGGGGCGTTCGGGAACGGGAAGGTGAGCTCCTCGGCGACAAACGCGTCGTCAACCCGGTAGTGATCGCTCCCGGTCCCACGCATTCCGGCGGTGTCCCACGTGTCCTCGATGCGCACGTGCTCGCGTTCGATGAGGAAGGCGATCACCCCGGGCACCGCGGCCGGCGGCTGCCCATCCTCCGGCGCGAGGACGGCCACGGAGATGACCCATGCGGCGTGCCGTATGGCGCTCCCGAAGGCCCAGCGACCGCGGATCACGTAGCCCCCAGGGACCCGGCGCGCTGTGCCCATGGGGGACAGGGCACCGGCGACGACCGGAAAGCCGTCTCGAAAGACGCGCTCGACGCCCGCGTCGGGCAGGTAAGCCCCCGCGCACGCAGCCGAGTACGCGTTGATGCTGAGCGACCACCCGGTCGACGTATCGATGCGCGCGGCCGCCTCGGCGATCTCCACATGGGTGAGCGGATCGATCTCAGCGCCGCCGACCTCGCGGGGAGCGCACATCTTGAGAAGCCCGCTCGAGCGGAGCGCGTCGACGACCGGGGGCGCGAGCGTGCGGCCCCTCTCGGAATCGCCGGCATGGCGCAGCGCGATCTCTTTCATGCGCTCCACCTGGGCGAGGAGGTCGGGGCGTTCAGGGGAGCGGTGAGCTGTGAACATGACGTGATCCTTTCTCGTGTGGATACCCTGGGGCCCCCCCCGACTGCGGAGCGCCGCAGGCCTCCATCGTGCTGCCACCGGCGTGCATCCGGCGTTCGCTCGATAGGTACTCCGCAGCGCGCAGCGGGTGACATGCTCCGTCGAAAAAAAAAGACCTGGAATGGTGACCCGGACGTTCGCTACCTCCTCGTGCCCTGACATCACGCCGCGAGACCCCTGCGCATCGTCGCTCGAGCGCGGGCCGGGTGTCGAGCCCAGCCGCACGGGTGGCCGAGCCCGCTCGGAAGCAAGGTTCCGACGGCGCACCGTCGCGCGCTGGATCTCGAGCGAGCTCACTCGTAGGCGCCCGGCCCCTGCGCGATCGACGTCAGAGATGGCGAGCGGCAGGTGATGGCGGTCGTCTCATAACCTATGCAAACGATGCGTGGCGATGCTTAAGCGTGTAAAGCATGCGTGAAGATGCATGAACAAGGCGCGTCGCCGGATGCGATCCGCCACGGAATCGTTCAAGCTCGGCCCCGGGTACAGCGGAGCGCCGCAGTCGTCTGCGTAGCTCAAGCGTGCCCTGTTGCACGAGCGCTCGCGTGAGCCTCGAATGACGAATTTAGGTAGCTGGTCATCCGTTCGAGGGCGCTGGGAGGGCGGTGCGAGGCGGGCTGAGACGTTTTAGCTCCGGACTCCTGTTGCTCTCGGTGGATGGACGTCGTTCGCGGCGCGCGGCGCGCAGTGTATCAGCGCGCCGGGGCAACATCCCGGCATTCCGTGGTGCACGGTGTGGCGACCTCCGGGTCGCCCGGATACGTGAAAGGCAAGGAAAACGATGAACTTCATGCGTTTTGGTATGTGCGGAGCTTTGATTGCTGGCGCGGCCCTCATGCTGCCTGCTTGCGCGGCCGATATGGGCGACGGCGAGTCCTCCGAGATCGCGAAGAGCTTCGTGGAGGGCGACGATCCGGCGGAGCTCGAGAGCGCGCAAGAGCTCATCGGGACGTCGTCGGAAGCGCTGACGTCGTTCTCGTTCACTGGGTCGTGCTCCGAGTATATCATCGATTTCTACACGGATGGCCGCGTGGGGGTGCCCTACGCGTACTGCCAGCGGCGAAACGGCAGCTGGAGGGCCGCTTCGTGGGGCCCCGGGTACTGCAGCGGGGATCTGGCGAACTGTGACGGGTACATCCGCTGCGGGAGCTGCTGACAGCACCTCCCGACCCTGGCGGCCGCGGCCGTGCCCGCGCCGATCTCGCGATGCCGGGGTAGCGCCCTGGTAGCTCCGGCGCGCTCGCGCTCCAGGTGAGCTCGACGCGCCGTGGATACCTGCCGGCGCTTGCCCCGGCAATCCCCGCCCCCCATGCCTTCCGGGCATGCCAACGACGTCCCTCACCCGCGGCCGTGCTTCCATCCGCTCGGGATCAGGGGGCGCTCGCCTTCGCCCTCCACGATCGCCGGGCTCCCGCTGAACACCACCGCGTCGAGCAGCCGCTCCTCCCGCACGAGCGAAAGCGCCGGCGCGTCCCGGCGCAGCGCGATGGTCCCCCCCGCGTCCGCGAACCCGCACGCCTCCGCCCCGCGCAGCGACCCGATCTCCCAGAGCGCCTCGGCCGGCGTCGCGCCGCCTTGCCCCCCGCCGCCTTGCCCCCCGCCCCCGCCCGCGTCCCCTGCCCCCTCCCCGCCCTCCCCGCGCAGCGTCACGCGCCGCCCGGTCCGCAGCCGCTCGCCCAGCTCGACGCCGCGCAGGTCCTCGAACGGATCGGTGATCACGTGGCTGTCGATCCCCACGCACAGCCGCACGCCCGCCCCGCGCAGCGCCCCCACGTCGGGCAACCCGTCGCCGAGGTCGCGCTCCGTCGTCGGGCACAGGCACACGAGCGCCCTCGCCGCGCCGAGCAGCGCCGGCTCGTGCGGCGCGAGGTGCGTCGCGTGCACCGCCACGAACCGCTCGCTCAGCACCCCGCGCTCGGCGAGCAGCTCCACCGGCCTCCGGCCCGTCTCGGCGACACACGCCTCGATCTCGGCCGGCTGCTCGGCCACGTGCATGTGCAGCATCACCCCGCGCTCCCCGGCGTACCGCGCGATCTCGCCGAGCCACGCCGGGGGCACCGCGCGCACGCTGTGCGGCGCCACGCCCACGCGCACGTCCTCGCACCCGGCGTAGCGCGCCCTCAGCGCGTCGACGTCCGCGAGCGCCGCGTCGAGCGACACGTCCGAGAAGCGCCGCTGCGCCCCCTCGGGCGGCCGCCCCGCGCCCGCCCGCGCGTAGACGACCCGGAGCAGCGCGATCCGGAGGCCCTCCTCGCGCGCGGCCTCGATCACCGCGTCGGCGAGGATCGTCCGGTCCGCGTAGGGCGCGCCGCCCGGCTGGTGGTGCACGTAGTGGAACTCGCCCACGGTGCGGACGCCCGCGGCGCGGAGCTCGCGATAGGCCACCTTCGAGATCGCGTGGATCGACTCCGGCGTGAGCGACTCCGCCAGCGTGTACATCGCGCTGCGCCACGACCAGAAGTCGTCCGTTCCCGAGGGCCCCGGCCGCTGCGCCTCCCCGCGCATCCCGCGCTGGAACGCATGGGAGTGGGCGCTCGCCAGCGCCGGCAGCTCGATGGCTCGCGCGGTCAGCCGCATCACCCGGTGCGACTACCACGTTGTGAGGGCCGGCAAAAGGCGCGGGCTGTCGGGGTACAGCGAGCGGGCGCGAGCGACCCTCACCTGCCTCGCTGTGCCCGGTTGCGCCATCCGCACGACGTGAACGCCCCACCACGCGCGCTCGAACGCCCGCATGGCGATCGTGGCACGGTAGTTGTATTGTGTCGCTGCCGATGAGAACGCTCCACTTTGGCCGGCTGGCCTGCATCACACTCGCGTTATCGTGCACAGGGCTCCTCGCCGCCTGCGGGGACGACACCCCGGGGGATCCGGGAGGCACCGGCGCCGGCGGCGGCGGCGCGGCCGGGGGCGGCGGCGCGACCGGCGGCTCAGGCGGCGGCGGCAACGGCGGCGGTGATGAAGGTGGTGGTGGTGGCGACGGCTACCAGTGGCCGGTCGAGACCTACCCGATCGAGATCACCCCGTCCGAGGACTGGAAGAACCAGATCGACTTCCCCTACGAGGCGTTCGCCGCCTGGGCGCTGACCTCGAACGACCCGACCTGGGTGAAGTTCACCGTCCTGATGCACGACCCCACCAAGGTCTATTATCAGGACAGCGTCGATTTCCCGTTCCACAGCGAGTTCGCCACCGCGAAGCTCGACCCGTTCTTCGGCATGACGCCGGACGAGTTCGACCAGGTGTCGCTCTACGAGGAGGGGCAGCAGGCCATCCTCGGCGCCGTGCTCATCTCTCCGAGACCCGAGACCGAGCCCGAGTACGGCATCCAGCTCGTCCGGCAGGACGCCTACGATCCCGAGATGGTGCGCGTCGTCCTCGAGCTCGTGAAGGACAGCGTCATCGCGCCCAGCGGGGCGCAGCCCTTCTATTTCCCGACCCACGAGCAGGCCGAGTCGGCGGCGGAGCACAGCGCGTTCTTCGAGGCGAGCGGGTTCCCGGTGAGCTCGGTCGAGCGGTGGCTCGAGGGCGACGCCTGCTACGCCACCGGCTGGGCCGTGGGCCGGCTCCGGTACGTCCCGCCGGACATGATCGACGCCGCCTATGCGAGCGGCGATCTCCGGGCGGAGGACATCCTGCTCACCGACTCGGTCCCCGCCGAGGTGCCTTATGTGGCGGGCATCATCTCGCTGTCTCCGTCGACGCCGAACGCGCACACCGCGCTGCTCGCCACCTCGTTCGGCATCCCGTTCGTGTACATCGGCGACCCGGCCGCCGCGCAGCGGGCGAAGGACCTCGACGGCGAGCAGATCGCGCTGCGGGCCTCGCTGCAATGGGGCGTCGTGTGCCGCGCCGCGCTGTTCGAGGCCGCGGGGATCACGCCGGCGGACAAGGAGCAGCTCCTCGCCCTGAAGCAGCCCGGCGATCTCGGGCTCCAGCCCAAGGAGCCGCTCGGCGCCTACGCCGGGTCCACCGAGGATCTCGGCCCCGCGGACATCGTCCACTTCGGGGGCAAGGCCGCCAATTATGGCCTGCTGCGGGACTCCATCCCGGAGAGCTCCGACCCGGCGATGGCGCTGTCGTTCGACCTCTGGGACGAGTTCCTCGATCAGGTCATGCCCGGCGGCGGCACCCTGCGCGCCGAGATCGCGGCGCGCCTCGAGGGTTACACCTACCCGCCCGACATGCTGGCGCTCAAGGCCGATCTCGCGGCGATCCGCGATCGGATCACCGACGACACCACCTTCACCGAGGCGCAGCGGCAGGCCGTCGAGGCAGCGCTCACCGGCTTCACGCCCACGAGGAAGATCCGGTTCCGGAGCTCGACCAACGTGGAGGACAGCGCTGTCTTCACGGGCGCGGGCCTCTACGACAGCTACAGCGGCTGCCTGGCCGACGACCTGGATGCCGATGAGGCGGGGCCGAGCGTCTGCGACGCGGACGAGGACAAGGAGCGCGGCGTCTTCCGCGCGATCCGCAAGGTGTACGCGAGCTTCTACAACGACAACGCCTTCCTCGCCCGGCTCCTCTACGGCGTGGACGAGGCCGACGTCGGCATGGGGGTCCTCGTCCACTACTCCTATCCTGACGAGGACGAGATGGCGAACGGCGTCGCGACGCTCTCGCGCGGCGTCTCCTTCTCCGACGAGGTCAAGCTCGTGAGCCAGGTCGGGGCCATCTCCGTCACGAACCCCGAGGGGGACACGCTCCCGGAGGTCGTGACCGTGAGCAGCCTCGGCGACGAGACCTATGTCCAGCTCCTGGCCCGCTCGACGCTCCTCCCGCTCGGCGGCCATGTGCTGGAGTGGGAGGGCGAGTACCGGGAGCTCGCCTCCTTGCTCGGCCTGGTCGAGCAGCGGTTCCGGGAGGTGCACCCGGGCAAGGAGTCCTTCCTGCTCGACTTCGAGTACAAGAAGATGAGCCCCGGAGATCTCGTGGTGAAGCAGGTGCGCGAGGTCGCGCTCCCGGACACGACCCCGCGCCTCACGCCGTTCCTGCTCGACGAGGCGCGGGAGCTCTGCACGTTCCAGGGCGAGTTCGGCGACGTGTTCGCCAACCACCGGCTCAAGGTGCGCGCGAGCCTCTCGCCGAAGGGCACGTTCCTCACGCCGGAGGTCCTCGCGAGCTCGCTCTTCGACGACACCACCTTCACCTACGTCGCCGGCGGCGCGGTGGAGACGCTCACGGGCAGCCCCGCGACGTGGCCCGGCGCGTCGCACACGTACGCCGAGCAGGTGGCCACGGACTCGTTCGTACACGGGACCGGGCCCTCGGAGGTCACCTACGCGCTCGCCGCCTCGCCCGTGCCCGAGCTGCTGCCGCCGTCGGTGGGCCCGCTGCTCGCGCTGCGCGATTTCGATCTGCAGCTCACCGGCAGCTACGCGACGCCGGTGCCGTCGCTCGAGTACGACGGCACGACGCTCGCCGTGTCGCTCGAGGCGGTGCGGCTCGGCGAGTGCCCCGCGGACGGCCCGCCGGTAGAGGGCGCGTTGCTCCAGGAGCGCTCGGTCTCGGCGGCCGGCGTCACGGTCGCGACGTCTTACTACTGGCCGCCGCACCCCACGGGCCCCACGGCCGGGTACACGGCGCCCCTCCACAAGTGGGTGGAGACGCGGATCGAGGGGCTGACGAGCAGCCCGATCGTGCTCCGGGGCTACCACGCGCAGACGTACCGCCCGCAGCACCACAACTTCTCGGAGGACTTCATCTTCGACCCGCGCCTCGAGCCGGGCCTGGATCCGGCGCTGCTCGCCGAGCTGGAGGCGAAGGACGTCCGGCTGCTCTACGTCCGGGCGTCGCTCGACGTCGCGCTCGAGGCGCAGATCTGGACGCTCGACGCCGCGGGCACGTTCCACCTGCTGGAGTGAGCGCCGGTCCCCCGGCCGGCGGGGTCCTCCCGTCGGCCGGGCGCCGGGGGCGCTACTCGTCCGCTAGCTCCTGCCCTCTGCCGGGCCGCCGGGCGGCGTGATCCGGAGGAGCACGGCGATCGCGCTCGATCCTGCGGAACAACGGCGTCGAGCTCGGCAAGCTCGATTTCATGGGCGACCTGGAGCCCCGCGATCGGTGAGCGAGCGGGGTTGACGCGCGGCGGCGGCGGAAGGACAGCAGCGCCGGCTGTTCCCGCCGACGAGGAGGAGATCATGAGCCTTTACGACAGCTCGTTTCCGCAGATGGCGCGCATGCTCGGGCAGGTGCCGGTCTGGTTCGACAAGGCCGAGGCCTACGCCGAGCAGAAGAAGTTCAACCCGGAGGAGCTCCTCACGGCGCGCCTCGCGCCCGACCAGTGGCCCCTCCGGCGTCAGGTCCAGGTCGTCATCGCCTGGCCCCTGAGGCTGCGCGCGGTCCTCCTCGGCGAGGAGCCGCCGAAGCCGGAGACCGGCGACGAGACGATCAAGGACCTTCGCGCGCGCGCCGGCAGGACGCTGGAGCAGGTGAAGACGCTGGGGCCGGAGCAATTCCAGGGCGCGGAGGACCGCACGATCCCGCTCGCGTTCATGCCGGGAAAGGGGATGAGGGGCGCGGACTTCGTGTTCCAGTTCGCGCTCCCCAACTTCTACTTCCACGCCACCACCGCGTACTCGATCCTGCGGCACAACGGGATCGACGTCGGCAAGCTCGACTTCATCGGAGCGCTCGACCTCCGCGACCTGTGAGCGCGCCAGAGCGCCCGTCCTGGTTCACGGCCGCTTCGCCGGGCTCATCGTCTTCTTCGGATCCCGCACCACCACCTCGCCGAGGACCTCATCGATCTTCTTCATGATGGTGTCGTCCAGCTTCACGTCAGCCGCCTTCACGTTGTCGCGGACCTGCTCCGGCCTCGAGGCGCCGACGATCGCCGACGACACGTTGCGGTTCTGCAGCACCCAGGCGACCGCGAGCTGGGCCATGGAGAGCCCGGCGTCCTGCGCGATCGGCTTCAGCTTCTGCACCCGGGTGAGCACGTCGTCGGTCATGAGGCTCGCCATGAACCGCGAGCCCATCTCATGGGTGGCGCGGCTGCCTTCGGGCGGCGGCTGGCCGGGGAGGTACTTGCCGCTGAGCACGCCCTGCGCGATCGGGGACCACACGATCTGCCCCACGCCCACCTTCTCGCTGGCGGGGATGACCTCCGCCTCGATCACCCGCCACAACATCGAGTATTGCGGCTGGTTGCTGACGAAAGGCACCTTCAGCTCGCGCGCCAGCGCCGCGGCGCGCTCGATCTGCTCCGCCGTCCACTCCGAGACCCCGATGTAGAGGACCTTCCCTTGCCGGACCAGGTCGGCGAAGGCGGTCATCGTCTCCTCCAGCGGGGTCTCGACGTCGTAGCGGTGCGCCTGGTAAAGGTCCACGTAATCGGTGCGCAGGCGGCGCAGGCTGCCGTGGATCGACTCGATGATGTGCTTGCGCGACAGGCCTCGATCGTTCGGTCCGGGGCCGGTCGGCCAGTACACCTTGGTGCAGATCTCCAGCCCCTGGCGGCGCTGACCGGCGAGGGCCTCGCCCAGCACCTCCTCCGCCCGGGTGTTGGCGTAGACGTCCGCCGTGTCGAAGGTGGTGATGCCCTCGTCGAGCGCCGCCTTCACGCAGGCGAACGCCGCGTCCTTCTCCACCTGGGAGCCGTGGGTGATCCAGTTGCCGTAGG
This sequence comes from Sorangium cellulosum, assembly GCF_002950945.1. Lineage (GTDB taxonomy): Bacteria > Myxococcota_A > Polyangia > Polyangiales > Polyangiaceae > Sorangium > Sorangium cellulosum_E. The sequence goes on along the minus strand of NZ_CP012673.1, from coordinate 1,704,300 downwards.
AGATCTCGCTGACGAGCAGGCCGCTCTGGCCGAGATGTCGATGCTTCATGGGGGCCACTCTAGCACGACGTCGATGCGGCCTTCTTCGAGCAAACCGACAGGGCTCCGTGCCCGGCAGGTTTCGCGCCGCCTGTGCGCGTCGCTCTCCTCCTCGGGCGACGCGGCGCTCCCTACGGCGCGTCGACGAACGGATCGATGAAGTCGAGGTAGAGGTCGACCCGCGTATGCCAGCCGTCCGTACAGGGGTTGCCGGCGACCGAGCCGCCGTACGACGTCACACCGACGATGGTGGGGACGCCGTCCACGTCCATCAGCGCGGGACCGCCGGAATCCCCCGTGCACGTGTGGTGGGTCGCGTCGCCGAAACCGGCCAGCAGCGGCGTGACGGTGTTGACGGTGGTGGTCACGTGGCGCTTGACGCCACTGGACCACTCCTCATCCAGGCCGAAGCCGATCAGCCGGACCGGGTCGCCGACCATGGCCCCGGTCATCGGCGTGCGGTTGTAGGGCAGGGGCGCGATGGAGACCGGCTCCTCGAGGATGGCCACCGCGATGTCGTGCCCGTCGCCCGGCCTCGATTGGTTGAACGCGCGGCCGAGGCGTCCTAAGACCGGCCCTCGAGGGCGGGGCGCTCGGCGCGGCGCGCAGCGCACGACACCCGCCCAAGGGCATCGGTGAGCGCGCCGAGCGGATCGGCCGGCAGGTCGATCGAGCGCCACGCCACGTAGCCGTCCGGGCGGACCAGCGACGCTCCCCCCGCCCCGAGGCCAAACGCCTTCCGGAGCGCTTCCTCATCGGATGGCCGCACATCCACGCCGATGCGGACGCAGTCGAGCTCAATGCCCAGCTGCTTGCCGGCCTGCGCCGCGGCGGGGCACCACCTCGCGTCGTCGGCGAGCAGCACCCAGGCTCGCTGGAACAGATCGAGCGTGGACAGCCGCTCGTCGCCCCTCCCCACCCACACGTGCGGCGCGCGTGTTCCAGGCTGACCCGCCCATAACTCGGGCCGTAACGCCGGCGGGAGCCCGTCGCCGGCGCCGAGCACCGCGGCCGATCGGTACAGCTGACCAAACTCGATGGCGTCGTCGTCGAGGATCGGCACCTCCTCGGCGGTCCCGCCCGCGTGCGCCTTGTAGTCGTCCCGGGCGAAGATCTGGTGGTGCCGGAGCCAGGCGACCGGGCGTCGTTCGGCGTCGTAGGTGTCGAGCAGCGCCGGCGTCGACGCGCCGGAGAGGACCGCGGACAGCTTCCAGGCGAGGTTGTGGGCATCCTCGATGCCGGTGTTCGCGCCATAGCCGCCACGGCTCGGCGGCAGGGTGTGCGCGGCATCCCCGGCGAGGAACACCCTGCCGGACGCGAAACGGTCCGCGATCAGGCCGCTCATTTCCCAGCGCCCGGTGGTGACGATCTCGATCTCCAGGTCCGACCTGCCGATCGCCCGGGACACCATCGCTCTCAAGGTTCCAGCGTCGCGCTCCTCGTCATCCCAGAAGATCAGCACCCAGCGGCCGTCGCCGTAGGTGGTGAGGAACGCCTTGAACCCCGGCTGCTCGATCACGAACTGAGTGACCCCCGTCCGGAGGTACTCGTCGAGCGGAGCCCGGAACAGGACGCTGCGCACCGTCTGGATATGGCCTCGCCCGGCGCGGCCGATCCCGAGCGCCTCGCGGATCGGGCTGCGGTGACCGTCCGCGGCCACCAGATAGGCCGCGCGCATCGTGTACTCTCGCCCGCCGCGCTCGCGCAGCGAGGCGGTGACCCCACCGGCGTCCTGCTCGAAGCGGGTCAGCTCGGTTTCGAGCCTCACGTCGGCGCCGAGCTCGGTCGCCCTGTCTCGAAGCCTGGGCTCGAGACGATCCTGAGCGATCGCGGCGCTCGCGCAGGGCGAGCGCTCGATCGCGGGCGCCCCCCGCTCCCCGGGCGTCCACGGGAGCTCCTCGAACCACTTCCCGGCGAGGCTCTCGACCCGGGCACGGCGCAGCCGGAACGTGGGCGACACCTGCGGGATGTGCGGGCCGAGCCCGACCGCGCGATAGAGCTCCAGCGTCCTCGGCGTGTAGCCGATCGCACGCGGGTGCAGCGAGCTGCCGGGGTGCCGTTCGACCACGACCGTGGGCACACCTCGCCAGGCCAGGAACACCGCGGCCGACAGGCCGACCAAGCTGCCCCCGACCACGAGCGCCGACGTCGATTCTACTTCCATGAGGACCGTCCTTTGATACATCGTATCACGTCGATACAGTGTATCGAGCAGGATTAGTTGTCAACCGCGTTCCGATGCGGACAAGACGAGCGATGACCTCACGGCAGAAAAAAACGCCCGGGGCCGGCGCCGCCCTCATCTGGGAGCGTCCGGAGCCCGCCGTCCGTCCCGCGCCCGGACCGCTGAGCAGAGACCGGATCGTGCGCGCCGCCATCGCGCTCGCCGACGCCGAAGGTCTCGCCGCGGTGTCCCTGCGCAAGGTCGGGGCCTCGCTCGACGCCGGCCCGATGCGCCTCTACGGCTACCTGGACACCAAGGAGGAGCTGCTCGAGCTCATGGTGGACGTGGTGTACGGGGAGATGGCGTCCGCGGGGCCGATCCCCGGCGACTGGCGCGAGGCCCTCCGGACGCTCGCCCACCGCACCCGGCGAGCCGCCCGAGAGCACGGGTGGTTCATCGACCTGCTGGGCGGCCGTCCCCATCTGGGTCCGAACGCCCTCGCGTACCTCGAGGCCTCGCTCGCCGCGCTGAGCGGCGCTCCGGGCTTCGAGGACATCGACGCCGTCATGCTGGCTGTCGGGGCCGTCAACGCCTACGTGATCGGCGCCCTGCGCGGCGAGGCCAACGAGCTGCACGCCGAGCTCGCGAGCGGCATGAACCAGACCGAATGGCAACGTGCGTCGGACGCGTACATCCACCGGATGATCGCCACCGGCCGCTTCCCGACGCTCGCCAGGGTGGTCCAGGACGCCACCCACCCGCCCGCCGATGTCCTGTTCGACAGGGGCCTAGATTGCGTGCTCGACGGCATCGAGGCGCGGCTCTCGCGGGGAACGAGGGCGGGAGCAGGGGAGCGGAAGCTGCCCGCGACGTGACGGCCCACGCTCGTTCAACGAGCTCGATGAGCCCGATAGGCGGGAGAGTCCCTCAAAAAAAACAGCCGGGCTGGCGACGGCGTCGCCCGGCCCGGCTGTCGTTTCCTCGATCGCTCGACTCAGCGAATGTACCGATTCACGATGTTTTCGTACAGCTCTTGCTGACCGCTCGTGAGCTTGACCTCACCACCGGCGTTGCCGAGCTCCGCCAGCTGCTCCAGCGTCAGCTTGCCCCGCTCGAACTCTGCGCCCTTGCCACCGTCGAACGATGCGTAACGAGCCTTGCGCATCGACTCGAGCGGCGACTTGCGGATCAGGTCGTCGGCGATGAGGAGCGAACGAGCGAACACATCCATGCCGCCGATGTGTCCGTGGAAGGTGTCGACGAGATCCGTCGAGTTACGGCGGCGCTTGGCGTCGAAGTTGACGCCGCCACCCTGGAGCCCGCCGCTGCGGAGCAGGATGAGCATCATCTCCACCGTCTCGTTGATGCTGTAGGGGAACTGGTCGGTGTCCCACGCGTTCTGGTAGTCGCCGCGGTTCGCGTCGATGCTGCCGAGCATGCCGGCGTCCGCAGCCACCTGCATCTCGTGATCCATCGTGTGGCCAGCGAGCGTTGCGTGGTTCGTCTCCAGGTTGAGCTTGAAATCCTTGTCCAGGCCGTGCTCGCGCAGGAACCCGATCACGGTCTCCGCATCGAAGTCGTACTGGTGCTTGGAGGGCTCCATCGGCTTGGGCTCGATGAAGAAGACGCCCTTGAAGCCGCGCGAGCGCGCGTAGTCGCGCGCCATGGTCAAGAAGCGAGCGAAGTGAGCCTTCTCGCGCTTCATGTCCGTGTTCAGCAGGCTCATGTAACCTTCGCGGCCGCCCCAGAACACATAGTTCTCGCCGTCCAGCGCGATGGTGGCGTCGAGCGCGTCCTTGAGCTGGGCACCGGCATAGGCCACCACGGAGAAATCCGGGTTCGTGGAGGCGCCGTTCATGTAACGCGGGTTGGAGAACAGGTTCGCCGTGCCCCACAGCAGCTTGACGCCCGACTGGGACTGCTTCTGCTTGGCGTACTCGACGATGCTCTGAAGACGGCGCGACGTCTCGGCGCGGCTGTCGCCCTCTTCCACCAGGTCGATGTCATGAAAGCAGTAGTGCGTCGCCCCCAGCTTGGTGATGAACTCGAAGCTCGCGTCCATCTTCATGCGAGCACGGCTCAGCGCGTCCTTGCCCTCATCCCAAGGAAAGTGGATCGTCCCCGGACCGAACGGATCGTGCCCACGACCGCAGAACGTATGCCAGTAACACACGGCAAACTTGAAGTGATCCTTCATGGGCTTGCCGGCAACGACGCGGCTTTCATCGTACCACTTGAAGGCGAGGGGGTTGTCGGACTCGGGCCCCTCGTAGGGGATCTGGCCGACACCGGGGAAGTACTCTTTGTCGCCGATCAGAACGGTCATAACGGATCTCCAGCTCGTGGTTTGCGAGTGCCTTGTATCAGAGGGCGCCTTCGACAACAATGTCCGCGAGGTAAGCCCCAGGGCGCTGGCCTCGGGGCCAGGGTGGAGTCGACATCTCCACGTCCGAGTTGGGCTTTCCAAGCATGTTGCGGCTGTTGTGGTGGTGGCGGACCGTCGACGGAGCGACGCGCAAGCGGGGGCGAGCCCTGCGCGTCCGTCGCCTCGCGAGGCAAGAGCTCACCCGCAGCTGCGGACGCTACGCTCACGTACCAGGTCAGCGCGTGCGTGTCAACGCTCGTCAGAAACCCGGTGAATTGCACAGGCCGCGCTCTCTTTCGGTGACGGCCGGGGCCGCGGGCGGCGCGGGCCGGCTGTGCTCGTGTTGGCGTGGCGCGCGGCTGAACGAGCCGATTATGCTGCGCTTCCTCGTCGGCGGCGCGCTGGTGCTGGGAGTCAGGCTATTTCGACCACTCAGGGTCAAAGTTGGCCATTACCGGTGATCGCGCTGCCTGGAGGCACGCTGGCATGCCAGTATGTGCCAAGCGCATGCCGGGATGTGCCAAGCGGCTCGATCGGGTGGCGCTCCGACGCGGCATTTTTCTTCATGATCTCTCATGGATGGGCGGTTGTGCCGGGGAGGGCGCGCGAATTGCTGGCGGCGGGAGCGAGGCACCAGCCTCGACGCGAAAGGACCTTACCCATGCCTGTCCCTTTTCCCACGCTTGTCCCTTGTAGCGCCTGCGGTTGCCACGCGCGCCCCAGCGAGAGCGAGTGCCCGCACTGCGGCGCGGCCATGCGCACGGCAGACGGCGCCGTCCCGCGCACGAAAGTCGCCGTGCTCATGGGCCTGACGGCCGCGTTGCTCCAGCCGCTCGCCTGCGCCGCCGAGGTCATCGACCAGCAAGACCAAGGCAGCTCCAGCACGTCCAGCAGCTCCAGCAGCTCGGGTTGGGGCGGCGACATCAACGTCACTTCGGCGTACGGAGGCAGCCCCTCGGTCAGCTCGAGCGGGACAGCGGGCTTCGGCGGCGACATCAACGTCACTTCGGCGTACGGAGGCGGCCCCTCGGTCAGCACGAGCGGGACAGCGGGCTTCGGCGGCGACATCAACGTCGGCGGAGCCGGCGGCGACGGCCCGTCGGTCGGCGGCTCCGGCGGCGCGGGCGGCGGCTCCGGCGGCGCGGGCGGCGGCTCCGGCGGCGCGGGCGGCGGCCCCGCGGCCTCCGGGGGAAGCGCGGGGGAGTGAGCCCATGATCGCGCCGACCGAGATCCCCGTCCGCGCGCTCATGCCCGCGGACCTGATGGAAGCGAAGCCGATCTACGCGGTCTGGGAGCTCACGATGCGGTGCGACCAGCCGTGCCAGCACTGCGGGTCGCGCGCCGGCGCCGCGCGCGACGCGGAGCTCTCGACCGAGGAGGTGCTCGAGGTCGCCGCGAGCCTCGTGCGGCTGGGCTGCCGCGAGATCGCGCTCATCGGCGGCGAGGCGTACCTGCGCGACGATCTCCCCGAGATCATCTCGTGCTTCGCGCGCAGCGGCATCCGCGTCATCATGCAGACGGGCGGGCGAGCCTTCACGATCGAGCGGGCGAACGCGCTCCGCGCCGCGGGGCTCACCGGACTCGGGGTCTCGGTCGACGGGCCGGCGCACGTCCATGACGAGCTGCGCGGCAACGTCGGCAGCCACGCGGCCGCCATCCGCGCGCTCGACAACGGCCGCGCCGCCGGGCTGATCACGACCGCCAACACCCAGATCAACCGCCTCAACGCGCACCTCCTGCGCGAGACGTGCGCCGAGCTGCGCGCGCACGGCATCCAGACCTGGCAGGTGCAGCTCACCGTGCCGATGGGGCGCGCGGCCGACCACCCTGAATGGATCCTCGAGCCCTGGCGCGTCGTCGAGGTCATCGACACACTCGCGGCCATCCAGCGCGAGGCGATCGAGACGCACGTGTCGGGTGTGCCGTTCAACGTGTTCGCGAACAACAACATCGGCTACTTCGGGCCGCACGAGCAGCTCCTGCGCTCGAGGCCCGGCGGCGGGGACGCCCACTGGCGCGGCTGCCGCGGCGGCATCAACGCGATCGGCATCGAGTCCGACGGCACCGTGAAGGCGTGCCCCTCGCTGCCGACCGCGCCCTATGCCGGCGGCAACGTGCGCGAGCTCGGTATCGAGCACATCTGGGAGCGCTCGGAGGCGGTCCGGTTCGCGCGCGATCGCGACGCGAGCGAGCTCTGGGGTCATTGCGCCACGTGCTACTACGCGGACGCCTGCCGCGCGGGGTGCTCGTGGACGGCGCACTGCACGCTCGGCAAGCGCGGCAACAACCCCTTCTGCTACCACCGCGCGACGCAGCTCAAGCGGCGGGGCATCCGCGAGCGGCTCGTCCTGAAGCAGCGCGCGCCGAACGTGCCATACGACCACGGCGTCTTCGAGCTCGTCGAGGAGGCCTGGGACGCGCCGCCCCCGCCCCCGCCCGAGCCGGTGGTGCCGAGGAACGCGCGCCGCCGACTGGCGGTCATCCCGGAGTCATAGACGCCTGCGCGGCCTCCGAGCGCCATGAGCGCCACCGCGACGACTTCGACCTTTCCGTCACCCGATCGTGGGTACCAGCGAAGAAGCCAGGGACGAATCCGCGATGGCACCCTCATGCGCAGATCGTCGACGAGTTTGTACACGTCGTGCGTGTCGTCCTCGTCTGTAATATTCCGATACCACGGTCACGGTCGGCAGGTGCGGGAACCAGCAGGACCGACGTTGCGGACGCCATGTTCCCCTGACGCCAGCTCCCATTTTCGCCCAGGGCGGCCCTCGCACACCGCGGCACCGCGATTTTTTCGCTTGATGCGCCGTCATGGACGGAAGAGTGAGCCGGCGCTCGCTCCGGCCGAGGGCGAGCGAGAGGACCATTCACCCGTGGATGCATTGTCGTATCAGTCGCTGTTGACGGGCGCCGTCGCGCTCATGGTCGCACGCACCTTCTACGTGCGTGTCAAGAAGGCCCCCGAAGGCAACGAGACGATGGCGCGCATCGCGCGCTACGTCCGCGAGGGGGCGATGGCCTTCCTCGCGCGCGAGTACAAGGTGCTCGCCGTCTACGCCGCCGTCGTCTTCGCGCTCCTGGCCGCGACGCTCGGGCTCCTCTCCGCGGGCGCCTTCGCTGCCGGCGCGTTCCTGTCGCTCATCGCCGGCTTCTTCGGCATGAAGGCCGCGACGTACGCCAACGTTCGCACGGCCGAGGCCGCTCGCGCGCACGGCAAGGCCACCGCGCTCGTCACCGCGCTCGACGGCGGCGCCGTCATGGGTCTCTGCGTCGCGGGGCTCGGCCTCATCGGTCTGGGCGGCATCTACGCCCTGTTCCGCAACCACGAGCACCTCGCGACGATCGTCCACTCGTTCGCCGTCGGGGCGAGCTCGATCGCGCTCTTCGCCCGCATCGGCGGCGGCATCTACACGAAGGCCGCCGACGTCGGCGCCGACATCGTCGGCAAGGTCGAGGCGAACATCCCCGAGGACGACCCCCGCAACCCGGGCGTCATCGCCGACAACGTCGGCGACAACGTCGGCGACATCGCGGGCATGGGCGCCGACATCTACGAGAGCTACGTGGCCGCGGTCGTCGCCGCGATCGCGCTCGGCCTCACGATGCCGATCGCCAAGCTGCAGCAGCTCGCTCCGTCGGCGGGCGAGCAGGCGCTCCGCGCGATGGCCGTGTCGCTGCCGCTGCTCCTCGCGACGATCGGCCTCGCGGTCTCGGTCGTCGGCATCTTCATCACGCGCACGCTCAAGAACCTGCCGCCGGCCCGGGTGCTGCGCCTCGCGCTCATCGTCCCGCCGTTCCTGGTCGTGCTCGCGGCGGCCGTCATCCTCCCGGAGCTCGGCTTCAGCGCCGGCGCCGTCATCACCCTCGCGGCCGGCGCGGCGGGCGGCGGCATCGTCGGCCTCGTGACCGACTACTACACGTCGATGGGCCCCATCCACAAGGTGGCCCAGAGCTCGGTCACCGGCCCCGGCACCAACGTCATCCGCGGCATCGCGGTCGGCCTCGAGAGCGTCGCGATCCCCCTCGTGACCCTCTGCGCCGTGGGCTGGATCTCGAACCACTACCTCGGCCTCTATGGCATCGCGCTCGCCGCGGTCGGCATGCTCGCGGGCACCGCGATCGTCATGACCGTCGACGCGTACGGCCCGATCGCCGACAACGGCGGCGGCATCTCCGAGATGGCCGGCCTCGGCAAGGAGGTCCGCGACATCACCGACGAGCTCGACGCGGTCGGCAACACCACCGCGGCCGTCGGCAAGGGCTTCGCGATCGGCTCGGCGGTGCTCACCGTCGTCGCGCTGTTCGCCGCCTTCAACATGGAGGTCGACGCGGTCCGTCGCGCGAAGGGCCTCCCGGAGCTCGTGCTCTACCTGACCGACGCGAAGGTCCTCATGGGGCTGCTCTTCGGCGCCATGCTCCCCTGCCTCGTCGGCGCGCTCACGATGACCGCGGTCGGCCGCGCGGCCGGCTCGATCGTCGAGGAGATCCGCCGTCAGTTCCGCGAGATCCCCGGCCTGCTCGAGGGCAAGCCGGGCGTCGATCCGGAGCCGAAGGTCATCGTCGACATCGCCACGTCGGCCGCCATCCGCGAGATGATCGCGCCCGGCGCCATCGCGGTGCTCGCGCCGGTCGTCGTCGGCTTCCTGGCCGGCCCCGAGGTCCTCGCGGGCACGCTGGCCGGCGCGCTCGTCGTCGGCGCGGTGCTCTCGCTGATGATGGCGAACGGCGGCGGCGCCTGGGACAACGCCAAGAAGCACATCGAGAAGGGCGGCCTCGACGGCCACGCGAAGGGCTCCGACGCCCACAAGGCCGCCGTCGTCGGCGACACCGTCGGCGATCCCTTCAAGGACACGTCGGGCCCCGGCATCTCGATCCTCATCAAGGTGATGGGCGTCGTGTCGCTCCTCATCGCCCCGCTCATCGCCTGAGCGGACGTGTCGTGTCGGCGTGGCAGGAGGATGGCCGGATGAGGATCAGCCGCCGCTCGCAGGTGCCGCCGTTCGCGGTCATGGACGTGCTCGCCGCCGCCAACGCGCGGCGGGCGGCGGGCGAGCCGGTCATCAGCCTGTGCGCGGGCCAGCCGGGCTCGGGGGCGCCCGCCGTCGTGCGCGCGCGGGCGGCCGCGCTGCTCGCGCACGGCGACCTCGGGTACACCGAGGCGCTCGGCATCCCGGCGCTGCGCCGTGCGCTCGCGGAGCACTACGGCCGCTGGTACGGCGTGGACCTCGACCCGTCGCGCGTCGCCCTCACCACCGGGTCGTCGGGCGGGTTCCTGCTCGCGTTCCTCGCGGCGTTCGAGCCGGGTGACCGCGTGGCGCTCGCGCGCCCGGGCTACCCGGCGTACCGGAACATCCTCCGCTCCCTCGGCGTGGAGGTGGTCGAGCTGCCGTGCGGCCCGGAGAGCCGCTTCCAGCCGACCACGTCGCAGCTCATGGCCGCGCACGACGGCGGAAAGCTCGACGGGCTGATCCTGGCGAGCCCGGCGAACCCGACGGGCACGATGGTCGACGCCGCGGAGCTCGACGTGATGGCGCGCTGGTGCGCGGAGCATCAAGTCCGGCTGGTGAGCGACGAGATCTACCACGGCCTCACGTACGGCGCGTGGGCCGGGCGCCAGGCGACGGCGGCGCGTTACGGCGACGCGGGCGCCGTCGTCGTCTCGAGCTTCTCGAAGTACTGGGCCATGACGGGCTGGCGCCTGGGGTGGCTCGTGCTCCCGCCGGAGCTCGTCGCGCCGGTCGACGCGCTGGCGGGGAACCTCGCGTTGTGCCCGCCCGCCCTGGCGCAACACGCGGCGCTCGCGGCCCTGACCCCGGAGGCGTACGCCGAGGCGGACCGGCTGGTGGAGGGTTATGCGGCCGCGCGCGACCTGCTGCTGCGGCGGCTGCCCGAGCTCGGCTGGAAGGTCGCCCCGCCCGACGGCGCCTTCTACCTGTATGCCGACGTCGGCACGGACGACTCGGTCGTGTGGTGCGAGCGGCTGCTCGCCGACACGGGCGTGGCGCTCACGCCGGGCACGGACTTCGACGGCGCAGGCGGCGCGCGGTACGTCCGGCTGTCCTTCGCGGCCCCAGTCGAGCAGGTCGACGAGGCGGTGACGCGGATCGTCGCCTGGCAGCGCGCGCGGTGACCGACACGTGATCCCCTCCGGCTGCCTCCCGCGCGGCTGAGCCCCGCGACGACGGCGCGCCCCTGCGAGCCGCTCACTCCCCTCCCCAGTCGACCTCCGAGGGCACGACCGCGGGGTCAGAGCGGACGGACTGCGCGCCAGGTGCGGGGGGCCTTGCGGAGCACAGTCCAGAGGCTATATTCCGATTCGGAATATATGATGCAGGCTCGAGGTCCCCCGGTTCAGCTACCGCCAAGGGCCGCGGCTCCACTCGCCTTGGCTCCGCCTGGAACCGAGGCCGCCCTGAGCCGCGATATAAATCATTTCACAGGAGGTTCATGCCGATGATTTCCGACGATTGAGGCACCGTGAGAGCGACAAAACCCGAACGGTTGAGCGAGTTTCTGAAGCGAATGTGGGCGCAACCGCCAGCAGAAAATTTCGAGCACGCGCGGGCGCAGCTTGCATCCACCCTGAACGCGGTAGAAGACGAACTATCGGGAGTCCCTTACAACCCACACGCCTGGCTGTCAGACGGGCGGATGTACCCACCGTCCGACGACAACATTCGCGACGTCCCTGGACGGCCTGAAGTGAAGCGATTCAGGAGCAAACAACACAACACGTTCATCCGTAGCAATGGAGCGATACGAATCGAGAGTCTATCGGGCGAGGCTGTCTTCGACAAAGCCGGAAGCGACGGCAAGAAGGCGCTCGACCCCTGAGGCATCGGGGTCTAACTATGAATCTCATGGAGATGCTCGCGCGCGGGATCAAGGAACGGTTGCCGAACGCCGAGATCTCGCTGGACCCACCCAGCGAAGCTGGCGGCGCGTGGTGGTTGGATGTTCGCATGGACGGCCGCAGCGTCGTCGTAGAATGGCGTCCGCGCGTGGGGTTCGGCGTCTCGTCGACTCCATCTGACGGCTACGGGGAGGGACAAGACGAGCTCTACGACACCACAGAAGGCGCGCTCGCGAGGATCGTCGAGGTGCTCGAGGAAGGCGTCCGGACGCAACCGCCTGACGAGCATGTGCTGAAGCGGCTGAGGGAAGCGCGGGGAGCCTCACAGATAGCTATTGCCGAGCTCATGGGAGTTCGGCAGGCCACGATCTCGAAGATCGAGCGCAGGCGCGACCTGAACGTGGGGACACTCCGCAGATTCGTGGAGGCGCTGGGGGGTGTGCTCGAAGTCAGCGTCCGGTTCCCCGATGGGACCGTCCCGCTCGACCTGGGTCAGCACGATGACACGGCGACGACCGAGCAGTCGTAAGCGCCGCTCACTCCCCTCCCCAGTCGACCTCCGGCCTCCCGGGCGGCGTCACGTTCGGCATCTCGTGGAAGAGCGCCCGCGCCAGATCCGGCAGCGGCGCGCACGCCTGCTCTCCCAGGTTGGTCAGCTCCAGCGGATCCGCCAGCACATCGAAGCAGTGGAACTCGCCGTCCCACTCGCGCGCCTCGATCTTCATCGGGCCGTGCATCATCCCCCAGTTGCGGAAGGAGCACCCCCACAGCCACGTGCAGTTCGTGAGCGGCACCGGCCCGACCGTGCGCTCCGGCCGCGTGAGCGGGTGGCCCATCATCCGGGCGCGGAACGGCGCGAGCGCGGGCTCGTCCCAGAGGCCCATCAGGTCGAGGAACGTCGGCGCGAGGTCGAGGTGCCACACGAACTCGTCCCGCGCCCCGGCGATGCTCGCCCGCTCCTCCGGGGTGAGCGTCCCCTCCGGCGCGTCGATCCACGTGGGGACGAGCACCTCCTCGTCCCAGAGCGAGCTCGTGTGGCCGAGCTGCCAGTGCTCCCGGAACGACTCGCCATGATCCGAGGTGTACACGATCACCGTGCGCTCGCCGCTCGCCGAGCCACGGATGAACTCGATGAGCCGGCCGACCGCCATGTCCGACAGGTACACGACGTTCTTGTAGTAGTTCTTGAACTCCTCGTTCTTCTCGGGCGCCTTGCTCATCTCGCTGGGCTGAAAGGGCGAGTGCTCCGGATCGACGACATAGGGGAAATGGATATTCGAGTAGTGCACGACCGCGAAGAACGGCTCGACGAGCTCGCCCCACTCCTCGATCACACGGTCGGTGAGCAGCCGGTCATAGGCGCCGTAATCGAGGTCGGCGGCGGGATCGAGCTGGGTCGCGACCGCCCGGTGCGAGACCGGGATGTCTTGCACGTAGAGGCGGGCATTCCCGAACATGAGGTTCTGGCTCGTCCAGTAGGCCGTGTCCCACCCGGCCGCGTGGGCGTAGTCCCAGAGCAGCGGGGCGGAATTGAGCACCTCGCGGCGCGAGGTGGGCGGCACGCCGGACCAGATGTTCGAGATGGAGATCGCCGTGGTCGAGTCGTGGGCCCGCATCTGCAAGAGGGGCATCCGGCCCGGCGCGGCGGCGTTCGAGAACGGCGTCGCCTGCTCACACGCCGGGTCGTACTCGACGCAGGTCACGTCCGCGCGCTGGCTCTCCTGCAGGAGGAGCACCACGTTGCGCGGCCGCGCCGGGCGCGCCACGAGCCGCGGCACGGGCTCCGTCTCCCGGCGCTGCACCCGCAGATCGGGCGAGTCGTCGGTGATCCCGAGGTGCTCTTTGACCACCGCGGCGACGCCGTGGAAGTAGATCATGTCGGCCGACGACGACTGGATCACCCGGTAGCTCACCGGGATCACCGCCGCCCCGGCGAGCGCCAGCGGGACGACCGCCTGGGCGATGCGCCGCCAGAGCCGCCGCGGGCGCACGACGCGCCGGCCGAGGGACAACGCCGCGACGGCGAGGCCGAACGCGAGCGCGAAGTGGGCGATCACGCGCGGGTGCCCGAGCGGTAGCGTGCCCACGATCGACCAGGGGATCGACTGGGAGTGGATCTGGGAGTCGATCGAGCAATAGACGTTGTAGAGGGCGTGGAAGCCCCCCTGGACGCCGCACGCGAGCGTGAAGAGGGCGGCGAACAGCCAGGCGGCCGTGCCGCGCAGCACGCCGCGGCGCCCCGAGGCGACGTAGAGCAGGACGCCCCAGAAGCCCATCGACGCGACGACGGTCGCGGCGTACCCCGCCGCGTGCAGCCGGTCGAACGTGAGCATGTGGCGGCCGCGCCGCGCCACGTCGGCGACGAGGAACCAGAGCGCCGGCGAGGCGAGCAGCGCGAAGGCGAGCAGGCGTCGCCTCCGCCGCGCCGCCCGGCGCTGCGCCCGGAGCGCCACGCGCGGCGCCGGCGCGCCGCGGTCTCGGCCGAGGTGTGACGTCATCCGGGATCAGTCGCGGCGAGGCCCCGCCGCGCCGGCGCGGAGGTGGACCGGGACGTCGACGCTGCCGGCGGGGCCGCCGTAGATGGCGTCCGCGAGCCGCGGCAGGTCGCCGCAGGCGGCGGGTCCGAGATCGTGCCGCTCGCCGGGGTCGGCGAGCACGTCGTAGCAGTGCCAGGTCGTGTCCCAGGCGCGCGACTCGAGCTTCATGGTGCCGCGCATCATCCCCCAGTTCTTGAAGGCGCAGCCCCAGATCCCGGTGCAGTTCGTGAGCGCGAGCGCCGCCGGCCCCGGCGACGGCCGCAGCAGGCTGTGCCCGACCATCGCCGCCCGGTACCGCGCGAGCGCCGGCTCCTCCCACAGGCCCATCAGGTCGAGCAGCGTCGGCGCCACGTCGGTGTGGAACACGGGCTCGTCCCGCGCCGCGCGGAGCGCGCCCTCCTCCTCGGCCGTCAGCGTGCCCGGCGGCGCGTCGATCCAGCCCGGCACCCGGATCTCCTCCTCGAGGATCGAGCCCGTGTGCCCGAGCTGCCCGTGCTCCCGGAACGCCTCGCCGTGGTCCGAGGTGAACACGATCACGGTGCGCTCGCCGGCGGGCAGGCTCCGGACGAAGCGGATGAGCTCCGCGATCGCCGCGTCCTGCCGGTAGACCGCGTTCCTGTAGTAGTTGCGGTACGCCTCGTTGTCGTCCGGCGCCTTGCTCTCGAGGGCCGGCTGGAACGGCGCGTCCTCCGGGTCGACCAGGTACGGCACGTGGGTGTTCCCGAAGTGCGCCACCGCGACGAACGGCTCGCGCAGCGACGGGAGCTCGGCGCGCACGTGCGCCGACAGCAGCCGGTCGTCGGCCCCGAGATCGATGTCCGCCAGCGGATCGAGCTCGGTCGCGCCGCACTGGTGCGAGACCGGCAGGTCCTGCACGTAGAGGCGCGAGTTGGCGAACATCATGTGGTGGCTCGTCCAGTACGCGCTGTCGAAGCCGGCGGCGTGCGCGTAATCGAAGATCAGCGGGGCCGAGTGGAGCTCCTCGCGGGTCGCGATCGGCTGGAGGCCGGACCAGAGCACGGAGAGCCCGATCGCCGTCGTCGAGGCGTTGGAGCGCATCTGCGTGAGCGGCAGCCGGCCGGGCGTCGCCGCGTCGATGCGCGGCGTGCCCGGGCACGCGCCGCGGGCCGCGCCGCCCTCCGTCGAGGGCGCCGAGCAGGTCGCGTCGGCGCGCACGCTCTCGGTCAGGATGAAGAGCACGTTGCGCCGCGGGCCCGCCTCCGGCGTGACCGCCGGCAGCGCGGGCGGCGTGCGGAGCCCGGGGCGCACCTGCGCCGTGGTCTGGACGCCGACGAG
This sequence comes from Sorangium cellulosum, assembly GCF_002950945.1. GTDB lineage: Bacteria > Myxococcota_A > Polyangia > Polyangiales > Polyangiaceae > Sorangium > Sorangium cellulosum_E. Next base: position 1,689,043 of record NZ_CP012673.1, on the reverse strand, counting down.
CTCCTTGAGCAGACCGCCGATCGCGTGGAAGTAGATGACGTCCGGCGTCGACGCCTGCACCGCGCGGTAAGAGCAGGGCAGCAGGAACGCGGCCACCACGGCCGCGGGCGCGGCGAGGCGCGCGGCGCGCACCCACGGCGTGCGGCGCTGCGGCACGATCCGCCGGGCGAGCCACACGAGCGCGACCGCGAGCACGAGCGGCGGCAGGACCGCGCGCAGGAAGTGCTCCCCGTCGGCCCGGAGCTGGCCGAAGAGGCTCGCCGACAGCGAGGTCCCGAAGAGCGTGGCGTCGAGGTTGAGGTACGTCGCGTACTGGCGGTGGAAGTAGAGCTGGCCGCCGAGCGACAGCGTCGCGAGCACCACGAACAGCAGCGCCGAGAGCCACCGGTACCCCCCCCGCCGCGACGAGGCCGCGAAGAGCAGCAGCCCCCAGAGCGCGGCGCTCTCGATCATCGCGCCGAGGTAGCTCGCCACGTGCTTCCCGCTCAGCGCGAGCAGCCGGTCGCCGCGGAGGCGCACGTCCGCGATCACGACGAGCAGCAGCGGGACCGAGAGGAACAGGCGCCCGTAGCGGCGCCGGGCGCGGGCGAACGCGCGCAGCCGGGCGTACGCCGCGGCGCGCGGATCGCGGGGGAGATCGCGGGATGGACGGCTCGGCGCGTTCGCGTCGACCGCCTGGGAAACGTTCAGCACCTTCGAGCGGAGCACGGCAGGCGCGCGATTCTAGCGAGGACGTGGCGTACCGGGAACGTTTCTGAGTCGTACCGGTAACGTCCTGATGACGGGTCCGGCCGGCCGGGGGTTGTGCCCGGCGAGAGAAAACCTTTCGACAGCCGCCCGGGGCGTGCCATGAGAGGCGTCCGAATGCCGGAGCAGCTCTCTTTGAACGGGTTGCGCGGCGCAGAGCGGCCCCCGGAGACCGCAGCGCCGCCCGTCGATTCTCCCTCCACCGCGGCCGGCGCGCCGGCGCCCGAGCCGCCGCGCCAGGCGGCGGCGCGGCTCAGCGCCGAGCTCGAGGCGGCGCTCGTGCGCGAGCTCATGGCCGCGTACCAGAGCCTCAACTACACGCATTTCCGTCGCAAGCTGCGCTCCGCGTCCATCGAGCTGTCGGACGCGACGAGCCGGCTCGGACGCTGGATCTCGGAGGCGCGCGCGATCGAGATCTCGCGGCCGCTCGTCCTGGAGCAGCCGTGGCCGGTCGTGATCGAGGTGCTGAAGCACGAGATGGCGCACCAGTACGTGCACGAGGTGCTGGGCGTGACGGACGAGGCCGCGCACGGCCCGGCGTTCCGGGACGTGTGCGCGCGGCTCGGCATCGACGCGACCGCGGCCGGGATGCCGGCCGCGGTCGGCATCCCGGCCGCGGGCGGCGGCGGGGCGTCGGCCGCCGGCGGCGCGGCGGACGCCGCCGACGCCCGGATCCTCGACCGGATCGCGCGGCTGCTCGCGCTCGCCGAGAGCCCGAACGCCCACGAGGCGCAGGCGGCGATGGGCGCCGCGCAGCGGCTGATGCTGAAGTACAACCTCGACGTCGCGAAGGCGCGCGCCGCGCGGCAGTACGGCTACCGGCACCTGGGCGAGCCGAGCGGGCGCGTGGGCGAGAGCGAGCGCATCGTCGGGGGCATCCTCGGCAAGCACTTCTTCGTCGAGGCGATCTGGGTGCCCGTCTACGTGCCGCTCGAGGGCAAGCGCGGCAGCGTGCTCGAGATCTGCGGGACGCCGGCGAACCTGGAGATGGCGGCCTACGTGCACGCGTTCCTGCACCACACGGCCGAGCAGCTGTGGCGCGAGCACAAGCGGACCCACGGCGTGAAGGGCAACAAGGATCGCCGGACGTACCTGGCCGGCGTGATGCTCGGGTTCCTCGAGAAGCTGAACACGGAGCGCAAGGCGTCCGCCGAGCAGGGCCTCGTGTGGGTGAGGGACGCCGACCTGGACAGCTACTACCGCACGCGCCACCCGCACGTGCAGCACCTGCGCCACGCGGGCAACCAGCGGACCGCCGCGCACGCGCACGGGCGCGAGGCGGGCCGCAAGATCATCCTGCACCGCCCGATGCAGGGCGAGACGGGCGATCGAGGCAGGCTGCTGCCGCCGAGCAAGAAGGGCTGAGCCGCGCGCGCGGCGGACGCGGCGCGCGGCCAGGCCGGTGCGCCCCGGTGCGTCCCGCGAGCACGGCGTCTCCTCGGCGTCGGCGCCGGTGCTCGGCGCGACGCTGGCGTTGACGCCGGAGGAGCGGTTCCGGCACGATGCGCTCGGTGCGCTGGCCAACCTAGGAGAGCCACGAGATGCCGCTCCGATTCACCATTGAAGAGCGATTCGATGCGTCGCCCGAGGAGGTCTTCCGGCTCGCGACGGACATCGACTCGTTCGGCGACTGGATGCCCAACTTCGTGCGGGTGGAGAAGCTCACGGACGGCGTCGTCGGCAAGGGCGCGATGTGGCGCGAGACGCGGAAGATGTTCGGCAAGGAATCCACCGAGCAGTTCGAGGTCACGGCGGCGGATCCGGGCAAGGTCCTGGACCTGTTCGTCGACGGCCAGAAGGGCACGACCGGGCGGGGCGCGTACCGCTTCCGTTACGTCTTCGAGCCGCAGGGCGGCGGCACGCTCCTGAAGATGGATGGCGAGATCGCCGGGATGGGGTGGTTCATGGAGACGCTCGGCCGCCTGTTCATCGGGAGCTTCAAGAAGGCCGTGCAGGGGGATCTGAAGGCGCTGAAGAGCCACCTGGAGCGCCGGCGCGCGAGCTAACGAGCGGCTGCGGGCGCCGTGGGGAGGGGCCGCGCTCGCGGGCGTGGCGCGGGCGGGCGCTGGCGATCCGGCAAGACCGGGGCGTGAGAGCTTGCGCTGGGAACACCGCCCGGCATGTCTCCCTTCGGGCCTTGGCACCTGAAAAGTTATGTTGCGCGCCACACAAGGCGCGCCTGGGGCGCCGAGACATCGGGGACCTTATGGCACCTCGGTCGGTGCTGGGCGCGCCCGCCCGCGCCACGCCCGCGAGCGCGGCCCCTCCCCACGGCGCCTTCCGCTTGGCACGGGGGCACCTCGCCCTTTGCCGCCGCTTTCAGTATGCCGCCGCCGGCGCATCGTCCTTCGGCGTCGTCCCGCCTGTCTTTGTTGACGTTATGCGCGTCGCCAGGCACCATCCGCGCGCGGCGCCCGGCCGGCCTGCATGGCTGAGGCTCGAACCCGGCTCGCCACGCTTCCTCTAACAGCTGTTGAGGTGCTTTGATGCGCGTTCGTACGGTCTTCTTGTTCTGCCTTGCGCCCTTCATGATTGGCGCTCTCCTAGGTTGCGGCGGCGGCGGCGGCGACGACGGCAGCGGCAACGGCAGCGGCACCGACCCGCACGACGTCGGGGAGTGCCCGCCCGACTCCGCTGCGCAGCAGGCAGCGGGCCTCCAGGCCCTCGAGACCCACTGCCAGGTCTGTCATACCAAGGCCCTCACCGGCACGAACCGCGGCACCATCCCCGCCGAGATCAACGTCGACGACCCCGAGTCCATCCAGAACGAGGGGGGCGAGATGTACGAGTCGATCGTCGAGGGCACGATGCCGCAAGGCGGCGGCAAGCTGCCTGACGCCACGATCGAGGACATCCGCGTCTACCTCGCCTGCGAAGCGGAGTGACGCCCGCCTGCGAAGCGGCGTAGCGCCCGCTCCCCTCACCGCCTCGCCCTCCACGCCACATCCGACCGCCAGCGCGCACCCTCGCGACGTGGCGTGCTGGTCCTCCCCCCACCTTGACCGATGCAGCCGCGGCGCCCCTCGCGACGAGGCGCGCTGGTCCTCCCCTGCTTTGCCCGACGCAGCCGCGGCACCCGCTTGCGGCCTGCGCTGGAGCAACGATAACGTGACCGTGGCGCGTCCCGGGGCATCCATCCGGGACACACAACGACTTCCTTCGACAACGAGGCACGACCCGATGCATTTACAGCAGAGCTTCAGCTTTGTTGTGGCAATGGCGATCACCCTCTCGACATTCGGGTGCTCCAGCGGCCCGCCCGAGGGCAATGGCGGCAGCGGAGGCGCGGGCGGACATCCGGACACGACGGCCGGCACCGCGGGGAATGGCGGAGGAGGTGGTGGCGGCGGCGGGGGCGCGGGCGGCGGCGGCGCGGGCGGCGGCGGCGCGGGCGGCGGCGGCGCGGGCGGCGGCGGCGCGGGCGGCGGGGAGATGGCGCCCGACTTCGCGCTGTTCATCGTCCAGCCCGCCATCGAGATCCCCTATGGCGGGACGACGGCGGTCGACCTCACGATCCGCCGATTCAACGGCTTCGACAAACCCATCGAGGTGATCGTCAATGCACCGCCGCCCGGGCTCGACGCCATGCCGCTCGCCATCCCGCCCGACGCCCCCGGCGGCGCCCTGACGGTCGGAGCCTCGGGTGAGCTCACCGAGGGCTCGTTCTTCGACCTCACGCTCGTGGCCCGCTCCGGCAACCTCCTGCGCTTCGCGACCGTCGCCGCCACGGTGGTCGCCGCCCCCTGATCGCCGCGCGCCGCGGCCGGCTCCGCGGCGCGCCGCTCCCCTGAAAGCCTGTGCGACCGCGCGATCCGGAGTATGGTGCAGGGATGTTCAGGCTGGATGCCCGCTCCGGGGCCGCCGCGCTGGCCTTGACCGGCGCGCTGGCGCTGACCGCCGCGCTCGGCGCCTCGTGCGCCGGTGCGCCCCCCGCGCAGCGCGGGGAGGCGACGTGCTCCCCGCACTGCCCCCCGCCCGGCTCGCCGCAGGCGGCCCCTCCGGCCGCCGCGCCGACGGGGCCCGTCGTCGCGGGCGCGCCGGGCGAGGCGCCGGTGTTCGAGCCCGAGCGCCTCACCCTCGTGCTGGGCGACCCGCGGCTCGCGGCGGTGCAGCGGCTCGTGGAGCAGGAGGCGTACGCCGGCGCGGCCGCGGCGCTGGCCCAGGCGCTCGCCGCGCCGCCGTCGCCCGCGGACGCCGCGGCGTGGCGCTACCAGCTCGGGCGGCTGCGCGCGCTCGCGGGGGATCCGCTCGGCGCCGCGAAGGAGTACGACGCGGCCGCGGCGGCGGGCGGGCCGCTCGCCGACTACGCGCGGTTCGCGGCGGCCGAGCTCCTCGCCAGGGCGGGGCAGGCCGACGCGGCGCTCGAGCGCGCACGCGCCGTCGCGTCGGACGTCGCGATCGCCGACGAGATCGACCGCGTCGTCGCCGGCGCGCTCGCCGACAAGGGCGACATCGAGGGCGCGGCCGCGCGGTGGCGGGTGTACCTCGGCCGGAGCTGGCCCGCGTCCGTGTGGGTGCCCGAGGCGCTCCGCTTCGTGCGCGCGCTGCTCCGCCACCCGAGCGAGGCCCGCGCCGAGGAGGCGATCCGCGTCGCCCGCCGCATCCGCGACGAGGCGCCGGGCGGCGCCGGCGCCGGGGAGGCGAAGGAGCTCGAGGACCAGGCGCTCTCGACGCTGCCGTTCGCGCGGCGCAAGCCGTTCCTCGACCCGGGCCCCGCCGACCTGCTCGCCCGCGCGCGCGCCCTGCTCGCCTCGCGGCAGGACAAGGAAGCGCTCGCCGTCACCGGCGCGCTGATCGCCCTGCCCGAGGCGCAGGCGCCGTCGGCGTTCGCCTGCGACGCGTTCGCCGCACACGGCGAGGCGCTCGGGCGGCTCCGGCGGAGGGCCGAGGCGGCCGACACGTACGGCACGGCGATCGAGCGGTGCGCGGCGGCCGCGCCCGGCGGCGCGGGCGCTGCCGCCGCGCCCTCGGCGCTCGCCACCGCGCCGTCCGAGCCCTCCACCGCGCCGTCCGAGCCCTCCGCCGCGCCCTCGGCCCCCTCGGCCCCCTCGGCGCCCGCGCCGCGCCGGCCCGAGACGCTCTACAACGCCGGCCGCGCCTCGTTCCGCGTCGATCGGCACGCCGAGGCCGCCGCGCGCTTCGCGCTGCTCGAGAAGGAGTACCCGTCGCACCGGCTCGCGGACGACGCGCGGTACCTCGGGGCGCGCGCGCTGCTCGCGCTCGGCGACCAGGCGCAGTTCGCGCAGCTGCTCACCGCCATGCCCGACGACTACCCCGCGGGCGACATGGTCGCCGACGGGCTGTTCGAGCTCGCGCTGTTCGAGATGGAGCACGGCAGCTGGGCGGGCGCGGTCCGGCCGCTCACGCGCGCGCTCGAGCGGTTCCCGCACGAGCGCGCGTACCACGCCGCCGGCAGGCTCCCCTACTACCTCGGCCGCGCCCACATCGAGACGGGCTCGCCCGACAAGGGCAAGGCGCTGCTCGAGCAGGTGATCCGCGAGTACCCGCTCTCGTTCTACATGGCGCTCGCCCACGCCCGGCTCGCCGAGGGCGACCCCGCCGCGGCCCAGCGCGCCCTGAGCGAGGCCGTCGCGCGGGACGCGGCCGCGCCGTACGCCGAGCTCAGGAGCCCCGCCTTCGCGCAGCCCGCGTTCGCGCGCGCCGTCGAGCTCGCGCGCCAGGGCGAGGCGAAGCTCGCGCGGCGCGAGCTCGACCTGCTCGGCGTCGGGGCCCGCACCGCGCCGCGCGAGGTGATGTGGGCCTCGGCGTTCCTGCTCGCGCGCGCGGGCGCGCTGCCGCAGTCGTACAGCGTCCTGCGCGCGGCGATGGCGACGGCCGGCGCCGACGGGGGCGTCGAGATCGCCGGCGACTGGGTCGATCACTACCCGGCCGGCCGCTGGCGCGGCGCCTGGGAGCTCGCCTACCCGCGCCCGTTCGCGAGCATCGTGGCCGCCGAGGCGAAGCGCAGCGGGATCCCGGAGGCGCTCGCCTACGCGATCATGCGCGAGGAGTCGGCCTTCGACCCGAAGGTGGCCTCGCACGCGCAGGCGTTCGGGCTGATGCAGCTCATCGTGCCGACCGCGAAGCGCATGGCCAAGCCGCTCGGCCTGCCGTGGAGCGCCGAGGCGCTGAGGCGCCCCGAGATCAACGTCGCGCTCGGCTGCCGCTACCTCTCGGTGCTGCGCGGCCAGTTCCCGGACAACCCGCTGCTCGCGATCCCCTCCTACAACGCGGGCGGCGGCGCGCCGAAGCGGTGGATCACCGAGCGCCCGTCGCAGAGCTTCGACCTCTGGGTCGAGCGCATCCCGTACGAGGAGACGCGGCTCTACACGAAGCGCGTGCTCGCGAGCCTCGCCGTCTACGAGCACCTCTACGCGGCCGATCAGCCGAGCGAGGCGCTGCGCACGCCGCTCCCAGCGAGCCCGGCGGCCCGCTCGGCCGTGGCGACCGCCGCGCCCTGAGGCGCCGCGCGTGTTCACCGAGCCCGCCGCTCCCCGGCGCGGCAAAGTTTCGGCGAGCGGCCCGCGCGCAAGCTTTGGTACAGTCCTCGCGTGATCGACCCTTCGAGCCCTGCCCACCAGCTCGTGGGCGCCGTGCTGAACGGGCGCTTCCGGCTCGTGCGTCTGCTCGGCGAGGGGGGCATGGGCGCCGTCTACGAGGCGGAGGGGCTGCGCGGCGAGGGCAAGCGCGCGATCAAGGTGCTGCACCCCGAGTTCACGCAGGACGAGCTCGTCCTCCAGCGTTTCTTCGCCGAGGCCGAGGCGACGAAGGGGTTCGTCCACGCGAACATCGCCTCGGTCTTCGAGGCGGCCCGCGCCGAGGACGGCACGCCCTACCTCGTGATGGAGCTCCTCCAGGGGGTCCCGCTCGCCGCGTACATCGATCAGGGCAACCCCATCCCGCCGCAGCAGGCCGTGCCGATCTTGCACGAGGTGCTCCAGGCGCTGATGGCCGCGCACGCGCACAAGGTGATCCACCGCGATCTGAAGCCGGAGAACCTGTTCCTCGTGCGCGACGCGCGCGGCGGCTTCCGCGTGAAGGTGCTCGATTTCGGCATCGCGAAGGTGATGGACGCGGCCGGCGGCATGGGCCTGAAGACGCGCGCGGGCACGCTCCTCGGGACGCCCGGCTACATGAGCCCCGAGCAGATCAAGAACGCGAAGGGCGTCGACGCGCGCACCGATCTCTGGAGCGTGGGTGTGATCTTCTACGAGATGCTGACGGCGACGCAGCCGTTCCCGGCCGAGAACGAGTTCGCGCGGCTCACCGCCGTGCTCGCCAAGGAGGTGCGCCCGATCGAGCAGGTCGCCCCGCACCTGGCCGCCTGGGGCTTCTTCTTCCAGCGCGCCCTCTCCAAGGACGTGAGCGGGCGCTTCCAGACGGCGGAGGAGATGGCGCAGACGCTGGCCGCCGTCGCCCACCGCGCGGGCATCGTGGTGCCGGGAGCGCACACGTCGTCCCCGCCTCCGCCGATACCCTCGCTGGTGCCCCGGATGTCGCAGGTGCCCCAGACGTCGCAGATGCCGCAGGTGCCGCAGGTGCCGACGCCGCAACCGATGGCGCAGACGCCGCAGCAGCTGTCGCAGATGCCGCAGCCGCATGGGGGCGTGGTGTCGGGCGTCCCGAGCGGGGCGAGGCCGCCGACCGTGCCGCCGCCGAGGACCGCGCCGCCGACGCAGCAGACCTCCTCGGTGGCGCCCACGGCGACGTTCCCGGTGGCCGCCAGCCCGACGCACATCAGCGCGCAGCGGCCGACGGGCGTGCCCACGCTCACGGGCGGTCGCTACGACGTGCAGGTCGTGGAGGTGCCGCTCCCCGCGGAGGGCGAGCTCTCCGGGGGAGGTGCGGCCTGGTGGCTCGTGGGGGTCATCGGCCTCGTCTGCCTCGGCGTCGGCTTCGCGCTCGGCGTGCTGGTGAGCGGGTGAGCGCCGCCGGCCGCACCCGGGCCGCGCTGGCCGTCGCGTGCGCCGCCGGCGCGCTGGGTGCGCCGCGCCCGACGCGCGGCGACCCGCCCGAGCCCCCCGTGCAGGTGGTCGACCTGCACGTCGACGTGCCCTGGCAGGTCCACTTCAAGGGCCGCGACCGGCGCCTCGACGAGGGCCACGCCCGCCGGGAGACGCTCGTCGCGGGCAACTACCTCGGCATCGTGCTGCCGATCTACCTGCCCGACCGGGCGCGGCCCGAGGGCCCGCGGATCGAGGACGCGGACGCGGTCCTCGCCACCGTGGAGGCGATCGTCGCCGCGAACCCGGTGTTCCTCCCGCTCGGCGCGGCGCGGGCCGAGCCGGGGAGGATCAGCACGTTCCTCTCGATCGAGGGGGCGGGCGCGTTCGCGGAGGACATCGCGCAGATCGATCGTTTCATCGAGCGCGGCGTGCGGCTCATCAGCCCGAGCCACGCGAAGAACACGCAGCTGTCGTCGTCGGCGACCGGCGAGCCGGCCTCGTTCGGGCTGACGGAGCTCGGCAAGCGGTTCTGCGAGCGCGTCTACGCGAGGGGCGCGCTCATCGACGTGTCGCACATCTCGGACGCGGCGTTCGCGGACCTCGTGCCGATCGCGGCGGCGCACGGCGCGCCGATCGTCGCGACCCACTCGAACGCGCGCGCGGTGGCGGATCGGCCGCGCAACCTGACGGACGAGCAGCTGCGGCTCATCGGGCGGAGCGGCGGTGTCGCGGGGCTCAACTTCCACGCGCCGTTCGTGAACGGGACGAGCGAGGCGGATGTGGATGACGTGGTCGCGCAGGTCGACCACATGGTCCGGGTGGCGGGGGTCGATCATGTCGCGATCGGCTCGGATTTCGATGGCGGCATCACGACGCCGAAGGGGCTCGCCGACGCCTCGGCGCTGCCGGCGCTGGCGGCGCGGCTGCGGCAGCGGGGGATGAGCCGGGGGGATGTGGAGAAGATCTTCTCGCGGAACGCGCTGCGTATTCTCGGGTGGCGGCCGGCGGGGTGGAGCGCGGGGCAGCAGCACAGGTAGGGCGACGCGCGGGGTCGGCCATGGTGAGCGGGAGATCCTGCGGAGTAGCCCGGCGCCCGGAGAGGATGTCCCTGCGTCCTCGGCAAAGGGGGGCTCGTCGCCATTGCGGTACCGAGCTTCGTGACGGGGGCGGCGGCCGGATCGCATTGTAGATGCAAGCAGGATGCGGCGCCGTGTCTCCACAGAAACAGAGCTGTCATCGTGCTCCGATACGTTCAAACTGCTTGCGTGCCGCCCCGGTTGCGGTAAGGTCGGCCTGTCATCGGGACAACAACGACGACCTGTTCATCAGGCTCATGGCGACCTGGGCGGGCAGCGTTCGGCGAACGCTCGCGGCGTGTGGCTCTGCCCAGAGGGCTTGACGTTCTCCTGGCTCAGTCCTTTGAGGTGTCAGCCTCGCCGCTCGCACGCAGCAATGAGCCAGTCGTGGCACAGGCGCGCACCTGGGCTCGGTGGTCTGACGATGGATGCAATGGCGCCGACATCATCGTATCTGGGCCACGGCGGGTCAGGCCGCGCGGCTCGATCCGGGTCGGGGCGTCGCCTGGGCAAGGGTGCTCGTCGAGTGACCGCTGATGGATTGTGATCGGTTGCAGCGCTGCGAGGCTGCGGCGCTCCACGGTGCACGAGCGTTGGTCGCCGGCAAGGACCGGTCGCCTCTCGGCGCGATGAATTGAGCCAGCGATGAACGAGCGTGTCGATGTGATCGTCGTCGGGGCGGGCCCCGTCGGCATGACGGCCACGAACCTGCTGGGGCAGTACGGCATCCGAGCGTTGCTCCTCGAGCGAGACGCCACCCTGACGACGTACCCGCGCGCGACGAACCTCGACGACGAGGCATTGCGCACGTTTCAGATGTTCGGGCTGGCCCAGAAGCAGCTTGATGGCATGCTGCCGGACCCGAGCCTCTCTGTATACTCGGGCTCCGGAGAGCTCGTGGCCGAGCTGTCCATGGCCGGCCCAAAGACGCTGGGCTTCCCGCGCCTCTGCACCATGCTCCAGACCAGCCTGGAGAGGACATTGCGCGAGGGCCTGGGGCGCTTCGGGTGCGTCGAGCTGCGCGCGGGGCACACGGCGACCGGGCTGTCCCAGAGCGACGACCAGGCGGTGGTCACCGTGCAGGGGCCCGGCGGGGAGAGCTACCGCGTCGAGGCCGATTTCGTGCTGGGCTGCGACGGTGGAAGGAGCATCGTGCGCAAGCTCTGCAACATCTCGATGAACGGGTCCAGCTCCGAGGAGAGGTGGATGCTCATCGAGGCGCGCGGCGAGGTCCGGCCCGCGGGTTGCTTCTCCTTCTTCGGCGACCCACGCCGGCCGCTCGTCTTCGTGCAGCAGCCGGAGGGGTTCCAGCGCTGGTCCATCCGCCTGCCGCCGGGCGAGGACGCGAAGGCGTTCGAGCAGCTCGACAGGGACGGGCTTCAGGCGCTCTTCGCGCGCTGGAAGGACGGGCCGAAGCTGGGTGAGGTGCGGCGGATCCGCACTTACGCCATCAACACCTGCGTCGCGGATCGCTTCCGGTCCGGCCGGGTGTTCCTGCTCGGGGACTCCGCCCACATGATGCCGCCCTTCGCCGGCCAGGGTCTGTGCAGCGGCCTGCGCGACGCCGCTAACCTGTGCTGGAAGCTCTCCCTCGTCCTCCGCGGCCTCTCGAGCCCGGACCTCCTCGACAGCTACGAGCAGGAGCGCATTCCGCACGTGAAGGAGTCGATCGCGGCGACAGAGCGCGTGGGCTGGCTGTTCTTCCCCCGCGGCCGGCGCCACGATCTCGTGCGCCGCGCCGCGCTCCGGCTCCTCTTCGGCGTGCCCCCGCTGCGCGAGCAGTTCAAGAGGCGCTCCAAGGCCATGCCCAGGCTTCGCCAGGGCGCGTTCTCGGCGCGCCCGCCGGGAGGCACGATGATCGCCCAGCCGCGGGTGCTGCGGGCGGACGGGCAGCGGGCGATGCTGGATGACGTGGTGGGGAGCGGATTCGCGGCGATCGGGATGGGCGTGGACCCGCTCGAGACGCTGGACGAGCCCATGCGGCACTTCTGGGCGCGGCTCGGCGCGCGCACCCTCAAGGTCCTTCCGGCGGGGCAGCCCCCTCGGGCAGGCGCGGGCTCCTGCGAGGAGGTCCAGGACGACAGCGGCCTCCTGGCCCGGTGGTTCGCGGAGCACCGCGGCCAGATCGCGCTCGTCCGCCCCGATCGCTTCGTGGCTGCGCTGTTTTCCCGGCAAGAGGCCCCGGAGGGCTTCAGGTCCCTGCGCGGCATGCTCGGGGCATGAGCCCGAGCGGCAGTGTCGCTCGACGCCATTCTTAATGTGAGAGGCTCATGGTGAACAATCATCTGGACATCGCCGCAGGCGATCCGCCGCGTGGCCCCTCGACCGTGGGAGAGGTCCTCCTGCGGCGAGCTTCGCTCGACCCGCACGGGCGGGCCTACCTCTACCTGATCGACGGCGAGCGCGAAGGCGCGCAGCTCACGTACTCCGCGCTCGACCAGCGAGCGCGCGCCATCGGCGCGCGGCTCCACCGCGAGGTCGGGCCTGGAGGGCGCGCCCTGCTGCTGTACCCCTCGGGGCTCGACTTCATCGAGGGATTCCTCGGGTGCCTCTATGCCGGGGTCATCGCGGTGCCCGCCTATCCGCCGGAGCCGGGCCGGGTGAACCGCACGCTCCCGCGGCTCAAGGCCATCCTGAACGACGCGAGGCCGGCCGCCATCCTCACCACACACGAGCTGGAGCAGGCCATGGCGCAGCCGCTCTCCGAGGCGCGCGAGCTCGACGGGGTGCGGTGGTTCGCCACCGACCGGATGGAGAGCGCGCCGCCCGAGGCGTGGACGCCGCCCGTGCTCTCGCCCGACGCGCTGGCTTTCCTCCAGTACACCTCGGGGTCCACCTCGGCCCCCAAGGGCGTGATGGTCAGTCACGGCGGTCTTCTCCACACGCTCGCCGACATGGACGTCGACTTCGGCCATGGCCCGGACAGCGTGATGGTGACGTGGCTGCCGACGTTCCACGACATGGGCCTCATCTACGGCCTCCTGCTGCCGCTCTTCATCGGCTTCCCGTGCGTGCTGATGTCGCCGTCGAGCTTCCTCGGGCGGCCGGTGCGGTGGCTCAAGGCCCTGTCGCGCTACGGGGGCACGCACACGGCCGCGCCCAATTTCGCCTTCACGCTGTGCACCAAGAAGGTCTCCGAGCAGGAGCGCGCGCAGCTCGACCTGAGCCGCCTCAAGGTGGCGCTCAACGCCGCGGAGCCCATCCGCCGCGCGACCGTCGAGCGCTTCACCGAGCTCTTCGCGCCGTGCGGCCTCCGCCCCGAGGCGATGTGCGCAGGCTACGGGCTGGCCGAGTTCACGCTCAAGGTCACCACGCAGCGGCGGGACGAGCTGCCCACCTTTGCCAGGCTGGACGCGGCGGCGCTCGAGTCCCACCGCGTGGTCGACGCGAAGGAGGGCGGGCCTGTCGGCCGGCACGTGGCCGGCTGCGGGCGCCCCGCGCTGGACACCCGCATCGAGATCGTGCACCCCGAGACCCTGAGGCGGTGCGGCCCGAACGAGGTCGGCGAGATCTGGCTGGCCGGCACCTCGTGCGCCCAGGGCTACTGGAACCTCCCGGAGGCGAGCGCGGCGACCTTCCAGGCCTTCCTCGCGGACAGCGGCGAGGGCCCGTTCCTGAGGACCGGAGACCTGGGCTTCCTGAGGGATGGCGAGCTGTTCATCACCGGTCGCGACAAGGACCTCATCATCATCCGCGGCCGCAATCATTATCCGCAGGACATCGAGCAGACGGCGGAGGGGGCCCACCCCGCGCTGCGCTCGGGCTGCTCGGCCGCGTTCTCCGTGGAGGTGGACGAGCGAGAGTACGTCGCCGTCGTCGCCGAGGTGTACGCGGAGGCGCCGATCGAGGACGCCGACGCGGTGGCGCAGGCGATCCGCAACGCCGTGATCGAGCAGCACGAGGTGCCCGTCCACGCGGTCGCGCTGCTCAAGGCCCGGAGCATCCCGAAGACATCGAGCGGCAAGATCCAGCGGCGCGCGTGCCGGCTCGGCTTCCAGCAGGGCGAGCTCGACGAGATCGCGCGCGCCGTGTTCGCCGCCGCTCCCCCGGCCGGCGATCGCTCCGGCACGACGCCGGGCGCGGCCGCGGGCGAGGTGGGGACGAGGGCAGCCATCACCCGCTGGCTCGTGGCGCGCCTCGTCAGCCGCCTGGGCATGGCCGAGACCCTGGCGGATCTCCGGCAACCGTTCAGCCATTACGGCGTGGATTCCGCCGACGCGATCGACCTGGCCGCCGATCTCGGCGAATGGCTCGGCAGAGAGCTGCCAGCGAACGTCCTATACGCCCACCCGACCATCGAGGATCTGATCAACTTCCTCGCTGGCCCGGGCGACAGCGAGCTCTCCACCGGCACCACGGTCGCCGGAGGGCAGGATACTCACCAGAGGAGCGATCAGGAGATAGTATGAGAAGAGTCGTCGTGACCGGAGTCGGACCCGTGACCTCGGCGGGTGTTGGGCCCTCGTTCTGGAGCAATGTCCTCACCGGACGCAGCTTCATCACGCGAAACCAGCTGTTCTCGCCCACCGAGGGGCAGCCCGTCGCCGCCGCCTGCGTGAACCTCGAGGAGGCCATCGCGGCCGCCAGCCGGGTGCCCCACTGGAAGGTCGTCGAGCAGCGGCTGCGGAAGCTGGAGACCCGCGACTACCGCTTCCTCCCGAACCGCACCATCTACATGACGCTGGCGGCGGCGCAGCTCGCCCTCGAGGACTCGCACCTGGACGCGGAGAGGCTCGCCCGCCACCAGGAGGACGTGGGCATCATCGTCGGCAACACGTTCGGCGACTCGGCGTCGATCTTCGACGGCAAGCCGTCCACCATGTACACCGCGCTGAACCCCGCGCACGGGCCGTCGGGGGCGATCAGCATGGCCTACGGCTTCAACGGCCCGTCCATGGGCGCCGCCGCGGCCTGCGCCTCGGGCAACATCGCCCTCATCAGCGCGGTCGAGAAGATCCTCCTCGGCCGGACGAAGATCATGCTGACGGGGGGCACCTCGGCCGTGCTCCACAAGGACATCGTCTGGGAGAGCTACAACCGCCTCGGCGTGCTGGTGAACAAGGACGAGCCGCCGGAGAGCACGTACCGCACGTTCGATGAGGACCGGGACGGGTTCGTGCTCGGGGAGGGCGCCGCGATGCTCGTGCTCGAGGATCTGGAGCACGCGCTCGAGCGCAAGGCCAGGATCTACGCGGAGGTGATCAGCTATTCTCAGCGGATGTTCCCGACGAAGATGATGGTCGACGTCGACGAGCATGGCTACGAGTACGTCATCAACGAGGTGCTGCGCCGCGCGGGCCTGCAGACGCGAGACCTCGGCAACAACACGCTCTACATGAACGTGCACGGCACGGGGACGAAGCAGGGCGACAACGCGGAGATGACCGCGTTCCGCCGGGCCTTCGACGAAGCGCAGCTCGGCACCTCGGTCTTCGCGTCAGGCACCAAGCCGTACTATGGCCACACGCAGGAGTCATCGGCGGCCATCGAGTCGGTCATCTGCGCCCTGTCGCTGCACGCGGGGGTGATGCCGGCGACGCCGAACCTGCAGAAGCCCATCCACCCGGGCGACTTCGTGGTGAAGCAGACCAAGAAGATCGACTACACGCTCGCCGCGAACCTGGCGGCGGGGTTCGCCGGCTACCACACCGCGGTCCTCTTCAGGAAATTCCAGGCGTAGGCCGCCAGCCGGCGCTGCGCCTAGGACTCAAGCCCTGGCCGCGCCACGCCCGCGGGTGCGGCGCGGCCGCTGCGGCTCGCGACGACCCCGAACAGCGCGGCGGTGATGAGCATGAAGAGGCTGTAGACCGCGGCCGGGATGGCCATGGTCGGCCTGTTCAACAGCAGCGGGCTGCTGGTCAGCGTGATGGCCAGCATCGCGTTGTGGATCCCGACCTCCATGCTGATGGCGATGGCCTGAGGTTTGCCGAGCCGCACGAGCCGGGGCACGAGGTAGCCCACCGTCAGGCTGACGAGGTTGAAGGTGAGCGCGGCCAGGCCGACCTGCCGGAAGAAGCCGGACATCTGGTGGCGCTCGCGCACGAGCGTGGCGGCGACCACGAGCAGCAGGAAGGCCGCGGACAGGAGGCGCACGCTCCTGTCGAGGCGCGCGGCGACGGCGGGCCGCCTGGCGCGCACGGCCATGCCCAGGGCCACCGGCGCGAGGACGAGGACCAGCACCTGGACGACCTTGTCGAGCAGCAGCGGCAGCGAGCTGTCCACGCCCATGAAGTGCTCGAGCGACAGACCGATGAGGAGCGGCATCGATACGAGCGAGAGCACGCTGCTCACCGCGGTGAGCGTGATGTTGAGGGCGAGATCCCCGTGCGCCAGGTGGCTGAAGATGTTGGCGGCGGCCCCGCCGGGCGAGGCCGCCAGCACCATGAGCCCCACCGCGAGCTCGGGCTCCAGCCGGAAGCCGTGGGCGATTCCAAGGCACACAAGCGGCAGCAGCACGATTTGGCAGAGCAGCCCCACGCCCACGGCGCGCGGGTAGGCCAGGACCCGCCTGAAATCGTCGAGGGTCAAGCTGAGCCCGAGCCCGAACATGAGCCCTGCCAGCACCAGGGGAAGGAGGACCGCCGTCAGAACATTGGAGCTCATGAGCTGAGTCGCGCGACCTGGTTCTTGTCCCGATGAACGACCGGGGAACATCGCCTGGGAGTTCTTGCTGTCATTGAGCCCGATGCTACCAGGCCGTACCGTGCGGACAAGGCCGTCAGGTCGTCCGGTGCCGGGTGATGCGCGCGGGCGAGCGCGGAGGAGCGGCTTCGGACGACGCGGCAGCGCGCACGCTGTTCACGCACGTTCACGCGATCGCGGCGTCGTGTCCCACGCCCGGGCCGATCGCAGGGCGCACCGGTGATCCCTCCGGGGGCGCCCTGGTGCCCCCCGCCGTCCAGACCAGCGCCGGCGGCCCGCGAGGCATCCTCCGATGCCGGCGCCGCCATCCTTTGATCCCTGACCGGACAGCACGCGCTTTCGTCTCACGTCCCCGTCTTTCGTGCGCGTGATCGTGCTCGACCATTCCGTGCACGTCCGCGACCATTTAGCGCGTGTCCGCGACCATCTTGAGCTCGAGGCAACCGCGAACGTTCGGAGGAGTGACGGGAGAGGGATAGCGAGCACGAGCACGAGCACGAAGACGAGAGACGAGAGACGAGAGACGACCATGCGGCAGGACGCCATTCACATTCACGGCTTCATCTCCAGCAGAGTCCGTACACTTGTGGTAATGCTGTCACCATGGACTTTGCCCACTCCCTCCGCGGGCTCCTCGCGCTCGTCGCGTCCGCCGCCGGCCTGAGCTGCTCGGAGCTCGCCCACCTCGAGGGCGTGGGAGAGGCCGTCTGCCCGGAGCTGCGCGGCCCGGGCGACGTCCTCGGGGCCCAGTTCTCCGCAAACGCACGGGCGAACGCCAAGGTGCGCACGTTCGTCCAGGCGGCCAAGGACATGGCCGCGGTATCGGCCGCGATCGAGTCTCAGGTCGCCGACGCCTGCCGCCGCATCGGCGCGGACCTGGGCATCCCTCCCGCACACATGGCGCCGCGCGGCGAGGCGGGCGGCATGGCGAGCGGCGCCTGCGGCCCGGTATCCGCCGCCATCGACGCCATCCTGCGCCAGGGCGTCGCGGTGCAGGTCGGGGTCACGCCGCCGGCCTGCCAGGCGAACGCGCAGGCCGGAGCGCGCTGCAGCGGCGCGTGTGACGTCGCGCTCGACCCGGGGCAGATCGTCGCGCAGTGCGAGCCCGCGCGCCTCTCCGGCTACTGCCAGGGCCGCTGCACCGGGCGGTGCGACGGCCGCTGCACCGGGCAGTGCCGGGGGCAGTGCTCCGCCTACGACGCGCAGGGGCGCTGCGTGGGACAGTGCAACGGCGAGTGCGACGGCGGCTGCGACGCCACCTGCCACGCGCGCTGCGAGGGCACCTGGCAGGCGCCGCAGTGCGCGGGGATGGTGCGGCCCCCGAGCGCCGACGCGGAGTGCGAGGCGAGCTGCCGCGCCCACGCCGACGTGTACGCCGCCTGCACGCCCGCGCTCGTCCAGGTGCGCGCGTCGCAAGGCGCCGAGATGGCCGCGCGGCTCGCGGCGACCCTGCAGGCCAACCTGCCGGCGCTGCTGCACGCGGAGGTCGCGCTCGGGCGCCGGCTGATCGGCGACGCCCAGGTGGTGGCCCAGGTCGGCGCCGCGCTGCCGCGCATCGTGGGCGACGCGGGAGCCCACGCGCTCGCGTGTGTCGCCGGCGCGGCCGAGGCGTCGGCGAGTGCGTCGGTGCGCATCCAGGTCAGCGTACGGGCCAGCGCGAGCGTCACAGGAAGGGTCGGGGCGACGAGCGGGTAACGAGCAGGCCGACCGCGGCGCCGCGCGACCGCGCCGTTCGCTCGAATCGCACTCGAGCGGCTCGAGGAGGGCCGGCGCAGGCGCAGCGTCGGCCGAAGCCTCGGGGTGCTGGGGCCCCCGCTCGGCAAGCTCTTCGCGGTGTTGCGGCCCAAGGAAGGCAAGGAGAGCGCGCTCGCGAGGTCATTTCATGTGCTCGGAGACCAGGACGACGGGGAGGATCCCGAGCGGTTCGAGGTGGAGCTGCTCGAGCGGCGTCTGAAGCGCGCCTTGGCCGAGCAGAAGGTCGCCGACGCGCTCGAGGACCTCGCCCGCCACCTCGACAACGACGTGCTCGCCACCGCCGAGACCGTCATCGGCCCGGGCCTCGCCGCGCTCGACTTGGCGCGCACGATCGCTCGCCAGAACGCCGCCTTCCGCGCGGTGCTGGCGCCGGTCCTCGATGACTTCAGGGCGATGACCAAGCAGGCGCGCAAGGCGAAGAAGCCCGAGCCGCCCAAGCCCGAGCAGCCGGCACCCGAGCCGATCTGACGGCGCCGCGGGCGCCCCGAGGCCGCCCCGCCGCCTGAACCAGGCAGCCGCAACGGCTTCTCTGGCAGCCGCTCCTGGCGACGCTGCCATTCGTTGAGCTCCAGCCCATCTGCATCGGTTCCTGGCCCGGTCTCCTCCGGTGCCTCGCCCGGTCTCCTCCGGTGCCTCGCCCGGTCTCCTCCGGTGCCGCACCAGGCACGCCGACCCGACAATTCAGCGGGATCCCACCCGAGGCGCCGCGCCGGACGATCTCGGGGGCCGCTCGCGCTGCTCGGCGCGGCGACAGGCGGCGGTCGACGCGGTAGGTTGGCCTGGAAGCGGCCGGGAGACCCTAGAGCGACAAACGGGTTGAACCCGTCTGAAACGAGCAGATTTTCGAACCGCCAAGGCGCCAAGGACGCCAAGAAGGAGAAGAAAATATCTTGGCGCCCTTGGCGCCTTGGCGGTTCATCTCTCGTTCCTCAACGTGATCGGTGTTCTAGTACATGGCATGGCTGCCCAGCGGTCAGGCTCTGCTCCCGCCAGGCCAAGAGGAGACCCAGGAATGACACCTCAGCTCAAGCGCGTCCGGGTGGCAGGGTTCCGCTCGATCAGGGATGCAGAGGCCGAGCTCGGGCACGTCACCGTCCTCATCGGCCCCAACGGCGCGGGCAAGTCGAACCTCCTGGGCGCGCTCACCATGGCGAGGATGCTCGCGTTCGAGTCGCTGCAGCTGTTCGTCAGCCGGCGGGGTGGCGCCACGTTCCTCATGCACTACGGCCCGCGACAGACGCCTGTGATCGAGCTCACGCTCGAGTTCACGGCGGACAATGGTCAACATGCCTACGATGCGAGGCTGGGATACGGTGCCGACGAGAGCCTGCTGTTCATGGAGGAGCGCGCGGGTTTTCGCAGGGACGGCCAGCCCTGGCGATGGCACTCCATGGGCGCCGGACACCGAGAATCGCGCCTCAAGGAGGAAAGCGCGAAGCACGCGACCCCTCGAACGGTGCACTGGCTGCTCCGCCGTATCAATTTCTACCATTTCCACGACACGTCCACGAACTCGCCGCTGCGAACCCTATCGAACGTGGAGCAGGACCAGTATCTCCGCTCCGACGGCAGCAACCTGGCGGCATTCCTTCTCGCGCTCCGTGACTCGCCAGACGAGCACCGCATCGCGGCGTGGAAGCGCATCCAGGGCCTCGTTCACCGCGTCGCCCCTTTCGTGCGAGAGCTCCAGCCTGTGGCCGTCGGGACGCGTGGCGTGCGGCTCGACTGGCTCGACGATCGCGGGGAGACGTTCGGCCCGGCGCACCTCTCCGACGGGACGTTGCGCGCCGTCGCGTTGCTCGCGGCGCTCGCGCAGCCGCCCGAGCTGTCGCCGCTCGTGTCGTGCATCGACGAGCCGGAGCTCGGGCTGCATCCGTCGGCGCTCAAGACTCTCTGCGGGCTGATCCAGAGCGTCGCCGCGCACCGGCAGGTGATCGTGTCCACGCAGTCCCCCGCGGTGCTCGATGAGGTTGCCCCGGAGGACGTCATCGTGGCCGAACGCAAGGACGGCGCGACCGAGCTGAGGCGCCTCGATCCGGAGGGCCTGACGTCGTGGCTCGAGGAGTACTCGCTGTCCGAGCTCTACGACAAGAACATCCTTGGAGGGCGGCCGTGAAGCGGCTCTTCGTCCTGGTCGAAGGCCAGACCGAAGAGAGCTTCGTGCATCTCGCGCTGAAGCCGCACCTGGAAGCGCGCGGCGTGCTGTTGATACAGCCCATCATCGTGGCGACGAACCGCGATCGCTACGGCAGGAAAGAACGAGGCGGCGGCGACTGGATGAAGTGGCGACGTGACCTTCAAAGACTCACTGGACACAACGTGGCTCCGACGTCCGCTTCACGACGCTCTTCGACCTCTACCACCTTCCGGAGAATTTCCCGGGGCTCAAAGAGCACGGCGCCGTCGCCGACACCCGGCGGCGGGTCGAGCTGCTCGAAGGCGCGATGGCGGCCGACATCGACGATTGGCGTCTCCTTCCGTACCTGCAACGGCACGAGTCCGAGGCGCTGGTGCTCGCCGGGCTCGACGCGCTGGAGGAGGTGCTCGACGTCGATGAACGCCCGGCGCTCCGCGAGCTCCAGGCGCTCGTCACAACGGTCCCACCGGAGGACGTGAACGACGGAGAGCACACGGCCCCGTCGAAGAGGCTCGAGTCCGCCATCCCGAGCTACCGGAAGACGGTGCACGGTCCGCTCGTGATCGAGGGCACCGGCCTCGCGAAGCTTCGCGCGCGTTGCCCCCGCTTCGATGGCTGGATCACGAGGCTCGAAGAGCTGTCCGCCGGAGCCGGTTCATGATCCTCGCCCAGCGCCCTGGCGCCGAGTCCGGCGGAGATCCGTCCCACGCGACGAGCCCCCTCGCGGTGCCCGCCAGCTCGCCAGGGCCGCCGCGCGCCCTGGTTTGCATGGACGCCGCCGCGCCGCTCGGACTACCCTCCGGCCCCGCCGGGAGGATCCCATGACTCAGCTCGACGACCGCTGCCTCGATACGTTCCCCGAGTGGCTGCGCAGCCTCGCCTCCGACGCCTCGGACCTGGCGGGCCTGCTCGCCTCGCCCGAGAGCCCGGAGCCCGCGCGGCGCTCGCTCGCGGGCGGCCTGAACTACCTCTTCAAATCGCTCGACCTGATCCCCGACGGCATCGAGGACCTCGGCTTCCTCGACGACGCCTTCGTGCTGCGCGTCGCCGCCGCCTTCGCGGCGGCGGAGAGCCCGGCCCTGCGCGAACAGGCGCCCTCGCTCGCGCGGCTCGCGCGCGACGCGGAGCTCATCGCGGAGCTGCTCGGCGGCGACTACGCGCGGCTCCAGAGCTACGTGCGCTCGCTGGAGAAGGGCGCCGCGCGCGGCCGCACCGTCGACGACATCCTGGGCGACGAGCAGGTCCGCGCGTCCTTCATGCACGAGATCACGGGCTGGGCGTCGAGCTACACCGCCCCGACCTTCAGCCGCGACCCGAAGAACCTCATCAAGCTGAAGTCCTTCCTGTCCACCAAGCTCCCGGCCTGATCCCGCGGCGCGCGCCGCCCCTGCCGCCGGCGGCGCGCGCTCCCCGCTCCCTGCCCCGGAGGCCCGCATCCCATGTCCGTCGCTCCCCGTCTCCCCGCGCTGCTGCTCGCCGCGCTGCTGCTCGCCGGCTGCGACGCCGAGCGCCCCGCCTCGACGGCGCCCCGCCCGAGCCCTGCCCCCAACCCCGCCCCCTCGGCCCCGGCCGCCTCGGCCCCCGCCCCGGGCGCCGGCGCGGCCGCGCCCGCGCTGCCGGCCGACACGGATCGCTCCTACGCCTACCCCGCGGCCGAGCGCGTCGTGGCCATCGGCGACGTGCACGGCGACCTCGCGGCCACGCGCGGGGCGCTGCGGCTCGCGGGCGCGATCGACGGCGCGGATCGGTGGATCGGCGGGAAGCTCGTGCTCGTGCAGACGGGCGATGAGCTCGACCGCGGCGACGACGAGCAGGCGATCGTGGACCTGTTCGACCGCCTCGCCGTCGAGGCGCGCGCGGCCGGCGGCGCCGTGCACGCCCTGAACGGCAACCACGAGGTCATGAACGTGCAGCTCGACTTCCGCTACGTCACCGAGGGCGGCCTCAAGGACTTCGAGGATGCGCCCGGGGTCGACGGAGCGAACCCCGAGCTCGCGCCGCTGCCCTCCGCCGCCCGGGCCCGCGCCGCGGCGTTCCTGCCGGGCGGGCCCTACGCGAAGAAGCTCGCGCAGCGCGACGTGATCATCGCGGTCGGCGACACCGTGTTCACACACGGCGGCGTCCTGCCGTCGCACGTCCGCTACGGCGTGGCGAAGATCAACCGCGAGGTGCGCGCGTGGATGGACGGGAAGACGCCCGCCCCGCCGGCCGTGGTCACGGCCTCGGACGGCCCGGTGTGGGCCCGCGCCTACTCGAGCGATCCGGCGCCGGGCCAGGGCTCGCCCGCCTGCGAGATGCTCGGGCAGGTGCTCGCCGCCATGTCCGCGAAGCGCATGGTCGTGGGTCACACCGTCCAGAAGAACGGAATCACCCCGGCGTGCGACGGCAAGGTCTGGCGGATCGACGTCGGCATGGCGTCACATTACGGCGGAAAGCCGGCAGCGCTGGAGATCGTCGGCGACACCGTGCGGGCGTTGACGAACGAGAGCGACACGCGCGACGCCGGCGATGCAAGCAAGGCGAGCGGCACGAGCGGCACAAGCGGCAAAAGCGGCGCGAACAAAGAGAAAAAATGAACTGGGCACGCAATACAAAGCGCTGAGCCGCGGGCCAACACGTGGACAAACCTCGGACACACACGTGCACACGCGGGCGAGACGGGACAAGACCGGGGCAAGCTCGGCGCAGAACCAGGGCAAGGCGCGCGCAAGGCCACGCAAGACCACGCAAGGCGTCTGTAGACGCGCTCAGACGGAAAACGTGAGCAGCGCCCCGGCGCGCCGGATCCATTGACGCCCGCGACGGGGACCGGATAACGTCAGTGGCAAACTGGGGCCTTCGCTCCACACGGGAAGGAATCAGATGCCTGAGCTGCCGCTGGCGCTGATCCACGAGGCGAATCGAGGCAACCGGGAGCTCGCCCGGAAGCCTGGCGAGCGCCGCGTCCTCCCTGCCCACCACCACGTCGCGCGCGCGCTGCGCCGCGTCCTCCCCGCCCACCACCACGTCGCGCCCACCGCGGTGCGCTGGCCGCGCGCAGCGGCGTGCGGCTCGAGACGAGGAGGGGCCGATGGATGACGACGAGCTGCTGCGCGTCCTGACGCGGCTCGCGAAGCAGGATCCGACCGGCGATCCGCGCTGGCGCAAGCTCGCAGAGGAGTCGCTCCCGAGCGGCGGCGGGGGCGCTCCCGTCGACCCGGCGGCGAGCCCGCGCGCCGCCCAGGAGGCGCACGAGCCCGCGCCGCCGCCCCCCGCGCCGCCGCCGCCCCCCGCGCCGCCGCCGCCCCCCGCGCCGCCGTTCGATGACGAGACCCGCGCCCGGCTCGCCGACCTGCTCGTGGCCCAGCTCCGCGACGGCCGCGCCTCGGCCCCGCCGTCGTCGCCGGCGCGCACGATGGTCGATCGCAAGTCCGGCATCCGCGTCCGGAGCCCGCACGAGTGGGACGTCGACGCGGACGATGCGGTCGACGCCGCGGACCTGCCCATGGGCTACGACGCCGACTCGCTCAGCGGGACGAGCGCGCCGCTCGACACGGACGCCCCCGTCTGCCGCCCGATCGGCGACGTGTCGGAGCCGCCCGGCGCCGTTGACCCGCCGCGCGACACGCGCCCGAGCGCGTCGCCGGACTGGCTCGCCGCGCGCGCGTCGGACCCGGCGCGGACCGACGTCGTGGGGGGAGACGACGGCCCGCCGTGCCCCGAGCTCGTCCAGCAGCGGCGGTCGCTGCCGCGGGCGCGCTCGCGGGCGCGGACGGCCACGGCCATGGCCGGCTGGGCCGCGGCCGCGGCGCTCGTGTCGCTGCTCGCGCTCAGGCCCGCGCCGTTCGCGCCGGGCGCCGCCCCGCTCCCCCGCTACACCCTCGCGAGCTCCCTCGGCGACGGCGACCAGCAGCGCGCCGCGCCGTCCACGCCGGACGCCGCCCCGCTCCACGTCGGCCGGGGCGCCCGGCTCACGATCGCGCTGGCGCCCGAGGTGCGCGCGCCCGCGCCGGTCGACGTGAAGGCCTTCCTGGTGCAGGACGGCGCCGCGCGCCCCTGGCCCGTGACGATCCACCCGGACGGCAGCGGCGGCGCGCGCATCTCCGGCACGCGCGAGGCGCTCTTCCAGGACGCCGCGGCCGGCGCGTGCGAGGCCGTCTTCGTGATCGCCGAGCCTGGATCGCCGCCGATCCACGCCGAGGCGCTGCTGGACGAGGGCGCGGTCCACCCCGCGGGCGGCCGGATCCTCCGGCAACGATTGTTCCTTGACTGAGCGGCGCCCTGACCAATGAGAAAGGCCGTCCTTCCCCCGGCGCGCGAGGGGCGCGGCGATTGACCCTCGGCGCGATCTCCCGCGCGCCGGACGATCCCCATCGCGCGGGCCTCGCCGCGCGGAGCGCCGCGCGCGGGGGCGGCAGAGAGACCCACGCATGAACCGACGGATGTTCAAGAGCAAGATCCACCGCGCGACCGTCACCCACGCGGATCTGCACTACGAGGGCAGCGTCACGATCGACGCCGATCTCCTGGAGGCGGCCGACATCCTGCCGTACGAGGCGGTCGACATCTGGAACGTGACGCGCGGCACGCGGCTGACGACGTACGCGCTCGCGGGGGCGCGCGGCTCCGGCGTCGTCTGCATCAACGGCGCCGCGGCGCACCTCAACCAGCCCGGGGACCTCGTGATCATCGCGACGTTCGCGGACATGGACGAGGCCGAGGCGAGGCAGCACGTGCCGCGTGTCCTCCGCGTCGACGCGAAGAACCGGCCGCTCGCCGAGCAGCCGCCCGAGACGCCGGGGCCGCTCGCGCCGAACTGAGCGCAGAGGGTCACCCGCCGCGCGACAAGGCCCGCGCGATCGGCGCGCGGGCGACGCGGACGAACCGCGCCGCGAGCACCGCCGCGACGGCGACGAGCCCCGCGGTCAGCCCGAGCCAGAGGCCGCGCACGCCGAGGTCGAGCCAGAACGCGAGGCCCATCGAGAGCGGCACGCCGAGCGCCCAGTGGGCCCCGAGGTTGACCCAGAAGGGGAACTTCACGTCGCCCGCCCCGCGCAGCGCGCCGGCGGCGACGGCCTGCACGCCGTCGAACAGCTGGAAGAGCGCGGCGATGCGGAGCAGCGGGACGCCGATGGCGAGGACCTCCGCGTCCTGCGTGAACACGCCGAGCAGGGCGCGGGGATACGCGGCGTACAGGGCCGCGCTCACGCACATGAAGGCGGCGCCGAGCAGGATGCCGAGCAGGCCGGCGCGCAGGGGCGGCCGGCCCGCGCCGACGGCGTGACCCACGCGGACGGCGGTGGCGCTGCCGACGCCGAGCGCGCCCATGAACGTGAACGCGGCGAGGCCGATCGCGACCTGGTGCGCCGAGACCACCGGCGCGCCGAGCCGGCCCGCGAGCAGCGCCGTGAGCCCGAAGACGCTCGTCTCGGCGAGGAGCTGGAAGCCGACCGGGAGGCCGAGCCGGTAGACCGTCGCGAGCGGCACCGGGACGGCGGGCGGCGCCGCGGCCGCGGGCGGCGCCGCGCGGCGCGCGGACCAGAGCACGATCGACGAGAGCACCACGCCCGAAAGGCTCGCGGCGAGGCCCGCGCCGAGCGCGCCGAGCTGCGGCAGGCCGAGCGGCGGGAGGCCCGCCCAAAGGAGGGCGTCGTCGCCGCGGACCAGCAGGCTGCAGGCGACGAGGTTGACGGCGTTCGCCGCGACGACGGCGATGAGCGCGGGCCGCGTCACGCCGCGCGCCTGGAGGAAGCTCTTCCCGGCGAGGAAGACCGGGTACAGGAAGACCCAGAGCACGTGGCCGAGGATGTACCGGCGCACGCCGGGGACGAGCGCGGCGTCGACCCCCATCGGCTCGAGCGCCGCGGTCGCCGCGAGCGCGACCACGAGCGCGACGAGGCTGATCAGGAGGCCCGCGATCACGGTCGAGCGCAGCGCCGCCCACGCCTCGGCCGGGCGGCCGGCGCCGATCGCCTGCGACGCGAGCGGATCGAGCGCGGCCGCGACGCCGACCCCGAGCGCGTTGCACGTGTGGACGATCGTCCTCCCCATCGCGCAGGCGGCGAGCTCGTTGACCGAGACGCGCCCGACGATCGCCACGTCGACGAGCGTCAGCGCCATGAGCCCGGCCTGCGCCAGCGCGATCGGCAGCGCGAGGCGCACGAGCGTGGCGAGCTCGGCGCGCGCGCCGTCGCCGGCGAGCGGCGCGGGGGCGACGTTCACGGGTTCACCGGACAAGGGGCGCCACCCTAGAACACCGATCACGCCGATCGACCGAGAAATGAACCTTCCATGCGTTTGTCGCTCGAGAGCGGTTCCCACCCGTCCCTGTGACGGCCGTCGCAGAGCGGCGGTCACCCGCACAGGAGACGGGCCCAGATCGGCGTTTTCGGCGCGGAGGCGCACTCCTGTGCGCTGAGCACCGAAAACGTCGAGATGGGCCCGTATCCGAAGCGGGTGACCGCCGCTCTACCAGGCGAGGTGGAGCCGGCCGTCCAGGTACACGCGCTCGGCCTCGCCGAGGCCCGTGGACTCGCCCTCCACGGCGCGCAGGATCCCGGGCGCGGGCCCGAGCACGACCTCGCGCCCCGCCTCGAAGCGCTGCGCGCGGACCAGCGCGCGGTAGGCCTTGTCGAGCAGCAGGGCCCGCTCGCGCGACGGCGCGACGAGGTACACGAGGTCGCGATCGCCGCCGGGCGCGGCGCGCCGCACCGCCGCCTCGTCGAGCGCGCCGCCCGGGAAGAAGCGGGCGAGCATCTCCGTGTTGGCGCGGTAGTCGTCGCCGCCGCCGGCGCGGCGCAGGTACGTCAGCACCTCCGGCTCGGCGTGGCCGGCCTGCGGCACGTCCGGCATGCCGCGCAGGTCCTGGTGCCGCCAGCCGGCCGCGCCGGGCACCTTGCGCGCCAGCGAGAAGGTGTGGTCCACGGTGACGCCGACCGCGCCGTGGCAGCCCATGCACGCGCGGTGCTCCTCCGCGGTCTGCAGCCGCAGCCGGCCCTGCTCGTCCTCGATGAACGCCTGGATCTGCCACCCGAACGCGTTGCGCAGGCCCACCTCGGGCCCGCCCGCGTGGAACGGCGGGCGGCCCTCCTCCTTCTCCTCGGCCTCGCGCTCGTAAGCGCGCGCGATCGCCCAGTCGTCCGGCTCGTCGACCTTGCGCGCGTAGCGCAGCTCCTTCATCCGCGCGGCGAGCAGCGCCGGGTGGTCCGGGTCGAGGTACCGCACCGAGTGCAGCAGCTCCGCCCCGCGCGGGTAGATCCACGGCCGCACCGGGACGCCGGCCGCCCCGCCGGCGTACCGCGCGGGCAGGCGGACCACGCGCGTCACCGCGGGCTCGAGCGCGCCGTCGCCGTCGAGATCGACGCCGGCGAGCAGCTCGCTCACCGGCTCGACCTCCCGGCCGGCGGCGGGCGCCGCCGCGGGCGCGGCCTCGCCCTCCCTGGGCAGCGCCGACGGCGACGCGATCGCCGCCTCGAGCAGCGCGAGGTTCAGCTTGTAGACCTCGCGCGAGGGCGCGCCCGAGGTGTCCTCGCGGAACACGGCCGGCAGCCGGAGGAACACGTCGCCGGCGCCGCCGTTCGTGGGCCAGAAGCTGCCGGGGAACGGCTTGTAACGGACCGCGCGGAAGCCGCTCCCGTCGCGCGCGAAGCCCTCCTCGTCGAAGCCGGCGCCGAGGTCGAGGTCCGGCACGTAGCCCGGGTAGTCCCGGCGCTCCGACAGCGCCCGCAGCGCCTTCCGCAGCGGCGCGTAGTTGTCCTCCCGGATGTACTCGAGGATCTCCGCGTCGCTCGTCCGGGCGGCGGCGGCCGAGAGGTCCTCGAGCAGGTTGGTCCAGGGGTTCTTCCGCGCCGCGTCCGAGAAGCTGTACGTCCGCTGGAGGTCGAAATCGGCGAGTGTGTTCGGGCCGAACCCGGTCGTGTGGCACGTCCAGCAGCCGTTCGCGCCGCCGGCCGTGGCCGCGTAACACACCGGCGGGATCGACGCCTCGGGGTTGCCCGGAAGCGCGGCGCGCGCGGCCGCGGCGGCGAGCGGATCGTACCCGTCGCCGCCGCAGCGCGCGGCCGCGGCGACGAGCGCGGACGTCGCCGCGAGGGCCAGGGAGACGGACAGCAGGCGCTCGCGGCGGGCGGGCATGGCGCTCACTCGGGCAGGAAGGTCACGGCGATCACGGCCGACAGCGCGCCGTCGCCCTTCGGCCAGGTGCTGTAGGCGTCCTCGCCGGGGTGCTGCACGGACATGAAGATCGTGCCCATGTCGGGGGTGAACTGCGGGCCGGTCGCCTCCGCGTCGCTCGGCATCGCCAGCACGCGGAACGCCTTGCCGAAGCTGGGCGCGACCACGCCCGCCTGGCCCTCGCGGTGGGCGGGGTCGAGATCGAGGTAGTAGAACGCGTCCGCGTGGCGGGTCACCCCGAAGTTGCCGTCGGTGCCGAACCACACGCCGCCCTCGCGATCGAGGAGCAGGTTGTCCGGGCAGGAGGCGTCGAAGGCGCCCTGCCCCTTCGATCCGTGCCACACCTCGAAGAACCGGAACGTGGTCGACGCGCCGGGCTTCGCGGGATCGGCCTCCTCCAGGGCGAAGATCGAGCCCACGTCGTCCGCGCGCTTGGGGGACGTGGTCGCGTGTGTCGCCGGATCGTGGAGCTTGCCCTGCTGGTCGAGCGCCGTCTGCCGCGTGTGGTTCGTGAACGTCACGTAGACCCGCGGCGTGCCGCTCGGGTCGCGCGGGTTCCACTCGATGTCCTCGGGACGGTTCAGCTCCATGATCCCGATCTTGGTGCTCGCCGTGAACAGCGCGCGCCGGACGTCGTCGTCCGTCGCGAAGCCGCCGAGGCCGTTCCAGCGCGCGTCGCGCAGCGCGGCGCCCACCGTCCTCGTCGCCTCGCCGAGCGCGGCGGCGTTCGGCGCGACCGCGGCGCTGTCCACCGAGATCTCGATCCACTGGCCCGCGCCGGGGGCCGCCTCGGTCGGGGCCGCGCCGGTCGCGGCCAGGGTGTTGCCGGTCGAGTTGTCGAGCCCCGCGAAGTGCGCCGCGTAGAGCTTGCCGGCGCCGAGCAGCGCGCGGATCTGGGCCCGCGTCATCCCGGCCGTGTAGTTGCCGGCGGTCACGTACTTGTAGATGCGGCCGCCGCGGCGGTCGTCGGCGCCGTAGATCACGATCGGCTGGTCCGGCAGGAGCTCCCAGTCGCCGTCCACCGCGAACGTCGCGGCCTCCCAGCGCGCGCGGCCCATGAAGCCGAACTTCATGTGGCCCGAGCCCGCCTCGACCGAGCCCTCGAACTCGCCCGCGGGCTTGCCCGGGTCGATCTCGGCGAGGTAGCCGTAGTGGTCGCGGGGCTGCTGGCCGTTCGGATCGGAGATGCGCCCGAACTCCGCGGTCGCGCTCGCGTCGACGACCGGGCTCACCGGCTGCCCGGGGTCGAAGCCGCTGCCGGCGAGGAACTTCTGGTCGCCCGACCAGCTCGCCTCGAGATCGCCGTAGTAGTCCTGCACGTTCTCCTCGGCGGTGATCACCGTGCCCCACGGCGTCAGCCCGCCGGCGCAGTCGCTCATGATGCCGGCCACGACCCCTTCCGGGAGCGGCTCGCCGGTCGCGTCGTCCTTCCCGGGGCCCGAGAGCGCCTGCCCCGCGACCCGGACCAACGTGCGGCTCGTCGCGTCGTACCGCACGGCGCTCGCGCTCCGGTCGACCGACCACGCGCCGGTCGCCGGATCCTGCACGGTCCGGAGCCACGAGCCGCCGACCTCGCGCTTCTCCCAGCGGATGTACGTGTCGACGTCCTCCTGCGACCAGACGTTCGCCTCGACGTCGTTCGTGAGGACGCCGAGCTTGCGCAGGTGCCGGGCCAGCGTGAGGTGCTGCCCGGTCGGCGCGGACGTGAGCGTCGGGCTCTTCCCCGAGACGTACTCGTGGTTGACCCAGAGCCAGCCCGCGGTGCCCGAGCCGTTCCACTGCGGCGCGTTGCCCGCCGCGGCGTCCCAGCCCTCGCCGAAGAAGGCGATGTAATCGTTGTTCGCGCCGAACCGGGGCGCGTCCGGCGCGGTGCTGAACGTCAGCGGATCGAGCCACGTCACCAGGACGTCGGAGCGCACGCCCGCGAGCGTCCGGATCGTGTCGGTCGCGGCCGCGTGGAGCGGGAACTGCTCGCCCTGCGGCAAGGCGCCGGCGGCGAACATCTCCACGCGCTCCTTCACGTACTCCGCGAGGCTCGCGGCGTGGGTCTCCGGCGGCGCGTCGTCGCCCGGATCCCCCTTCGGCCCGGGCTGCCCGTCGTTGCCCTGAGCGCCCGGCGCGCCCGGCGCCCCGTCCTCGCCGTCCTGCCCTTGAGCGCCGTCCTGCCCCGGCGTCCCGTCCCGCCCCGACGCGCCATCCTCGCCGCAGGCGCCCCCCACCGCGGCCAGGCCGCCCGCGAGCACCAGAAGAAACGCCGTTCGTAGGGTCCGCTTCATCGCTACTTCCATCCTCTCCGCCGGGTTGACGGCCGGAAACGATGCCGGACGATGGTGGCGGCGCGGTGCGACGACCGCGACGACTTCTTGACAAATGTTTCGTGATTACACGCGTCTGGCAGACGCGCGGCGCGCGCGACGCATGAGGAACGACGACATCGCGAGGAGCGTGGAGGACGAGGGCGCCGGGCGCCGCGTTACTCGTCTTCCTCCGCCACGATCGCCTCCTGGCCGAAGCGCGCCTGCGCCTCGAGCAGCTCGCGGTCGGAGATCCACGTGCGGTCACAGCCGACCAGCGGTGCGACCTGGTACACGTCCTTCCGCTGCTCGCCGTGTCCGTCGTCGAGGACCCGGACTACCTCGTGGTGAAGGCCGCAGGCAGGGCAGAGCGCTCGCATGAACGGGTCACTAGTTTGCGGTCGCGCGGGGTGCAAGACCCTCCCCCGCCGCGGGACGGCGGGGGAGATGGCTGCGCGCTGGGCTGGCGGGGGGTGGGGAGGGCGGGGGGTGGCGAGGAGGAGCGCGCCTCGCGGCCGAGGCCCGTCGCTCCTCCGAGGGCGTGGCTACGCGGTGGCCTTGGCCTTGACGCCGGCGGCGCCGGCGGCGCCGGCGCTGGCGCTCGGCTCGCCCGACCTGATGCGCATCGAGTAGAAGGAGCGGTACACGAACACCGTCGAGAGCAGGAAGAAGACCGCCGCGAGCGCGACGCTCGTCTGACGGTCGATCTCGATCGCCAGCTCGACCGCGAGCAGACCGAACAGCGTCGTGAACTTGATGATGGGGTTCATCGCGACGGACGAGGTGTCCTTGAAGGGGTCGCCCACGGTGTCGCCGACGACCGTCGCCGCGTGGAGCGGCGTGCCCTTCTCCTTCAGCTCGACCTCGACGAGCTTCTTCGCGTTGTCCCAGGCGCCGCCGGCGTTCGCCATGAAGATCGCCTGGTAGAGCCCGAAGAGCGCGATGCTGATGAGGTAGCCGATGAAGAAGAACGGCTCGAGGCACGCGAAGGCGAGGGTCGAGAAGAAGACCCCGAGGAAGATGTTGAACATCCCCCGCTGCGCGTACTGCGTGCAGATCTCGACCACCTTCTTGCTGTCCGCGATCGAGGCCTTCTCCACGCCCTCGAGGCGGATGTTGGCCTTGATGAACTCGACCGCGCGGTACGCCCCGGTCGAGACCGCCTGGGTCGACGCGCCGGTGAACCAGTAGATGATCGCGCCGCCCGTCACGAGGCCGAGCAAAAACGGCGGGTGGAGCAGCGAGAGCTTGTCCACGTTCGCCGTCAGCCTGTTCGTGAGCACGACGATGATCGAGAAGATCAGCGTCGTCGAGCCGACGACCGCCGTCCCGATGAGCACCGGCTTGGCCGTCGCCTTGAAGGTGTTGCCCGCGCCGTCGTTCTCCTCGAGGTAGTGCTTCGCCTTCTCGAAGTTCGGCGTGAAGCCGAAGTCCCGCTTGAGTTCGGCCTCGACGTTCGGGACGTTCTCGATGAGCGAGAGCTCGTAGACCGACTGGGCGTTGTCGGTCACCGGGCCGTAGGAGTCGACCGCGATGGTCACCGGGCCCATGCCGAGGAAGCCGAACGCCACGAGGCCGAACGCGAAGACGCTCTCGGCCATCATGAGCTGCCCGAGGCCGGCGGACGCGAAGAAGTAGGAGATGCCCATCAGCACGACGAGGACGATGCCCATCCAGTACGCGCTGAAGTTGCCGGCGGTCAGGCCCGAGAGCACGTTGAGCGAGGCGCCGCCCTCGCGCGACGCGGTGACGACCTCGCGCACGTGGCGCGACTCGGTCGAGGTGAAGATCTTGATCATCTCCGGGATGATGGCGCCCGCCAGGGTGCCGCAGGTGATGATCGACGACAGCTTCCACCAGAGCGACGAGTCGCCCCCGAGGTCCGGGATCATGAACGCCGAGACGGCGTAGGTGAGCGCGACCGAGACGATCGAGGTCAGCCAGACGAGGCGCGTCAGCGGGGCCTCGAAGTTCATCTTGTCGGCGTCGCCGTAGGAGGCCTTCGCGATCGCCTCGTTGAGCAGGTACGAGCCGATGCTGGCGAGCACCATCACGATGCGCATCACGAAGATCCAGACGAGCAGCTGGACCTGCACGGCCGTGTCGGGGACGGCGAGGAGGATGAACGAGATCAGCGCGACGCCGGTGACGCCGTACGTCTCGAAGCCGTCGGCGCTCGGGCCGACCGAGTCGCCGGCGTTGTCGCCGGTGCAGTCGGCGATGACGCCCGGGTTGCGCGCGTCGTCTTCCTTGATGTTGAAGACGATCTTCATGAGGTCGGAGCCGATGTCGGCGATCTTCGTGAAGATGCCGCCCGCGATGCGGAGCGCGGAGGCGCCGAGCGACTCGCCGATGGCGAAGCCGATGAAGCACGGGCCGGCGTAGTCACCGGGGATGAAGAGCAGGATCATCAGCATGAGCATGAGCTCCGTGCTGATGAGGACGGCGCCGATGCTCATCCCGGCCTTGAGGGGGATGGCGTAGGTGGGGAACGGCTTGCCCTTGAGGCTCGCGAACGCGGCGCGCGAGTTCGCGAACGTGTTGATGCGCATGCCGAACCACGCGACGCCGCAGCTGCCGGCGATGCCGACCAGGCTGCTCAGCAGGATGACCACGACCTTCCCGGCGTCCATGCCGCGGAGGACGCCGAAGTAGAGGACCATGACCGCGCCGATCAGGACCTCGAGGACGAGGATGAACTTGAACTGCGTGACGAGGTACGTCTTGCAGGTCTCGTAGATGAGCTCCGAGATCTCCCGCATCGCGCGGTGGACCGGGAGCTTGTTCAGCTGCGTGAAGATGACGAGCCCGAACACGAACCCGAGCGCGCAGACGACGATGCCGCCCAGGAGGAGCGTGCGGCCGTCGACGCCGCCGAACGACTGGGAGCCGAGATCGGGCAGGACGAGATCGGATTCACTGGCGCTGGCGACGCCGCCGCAGAGCAGCAGCGCGAGCGCAGCGAGGCCGGCCAGCATCGGTGCGAGCCAGGCCCTTGGGGACCGGATGACGTTCATGGACGGTGTGCCTCCATCAAAAATCCGAGGCAGCGGGCAGCGCCGTCGAGGCCCGCTGCATCGTGGTTCCGAGGGGTTGGCCGCCTGCGTAAAGGGGAAGGGACCGGCGGTTGCCGGGGGGATTCTTGCTCTAACGCCGACGCTTCAGCACAGCCTCGTCCCACGGCGACTGGCGGCGATGGGGTACCAGAAGCTGCCAGGCAAACCCCCACCGTAACCAGAACTGCCGAGGCGCGCGCTAGCTACCATGCGTCGCAGACGCCGTCGAGAGGCCGATGCGCATGTACGACGAGAGGTCCTGTCGGCGCTGAACGTGTCAGGGAATCGCGTAGGGAGAACGCGCAGAGCGTGGAAGGGAGGAGCGCATTGCGGTGCTCCGTCGCGCCTTATCGGGTTAGCTCACGTTCGCCGCGTTCGCCGCGTTCGCGCGCGTTTCAACGCGCTTCCGCGGCGCCCACGAGGCGCCGGCGCGTGCGGGTCTGCGCGGGTCACCGCTCCGCACGCGCCGGCCCGCACTCGTCCGTGTTCAGTTGCGCTCGAGCCGCCGGTCTGATCCGGAGAGGCGCTGATCCGAGCCCGACTCGCCGTTCGGGCTGGCGTGCGAGGTGAGGAGCTCCGCGACGAGGTCGCGACACTCCGGCTTGCTGCGGAGGTGGCTGAGGAGCAGGTTCGAGGCCTCGCTGAACGACTTCTCGTACGCGAGCCCCTCACGCGTGCGCGCCGCGACGCGCTCCCGCCCCTGCGCGAGGTCCTCCTCGAGGGCCTCGGCGTAGCGGGCGAGCTGCGCGCGCAGCTCGTCGATCTGGCGGCGCAGATCGCGCGCGTTCGCCTCGCGCGCGTTCTTCTTGTGCTCGTAGCGGCCGAGCTGCTCGCGCTTCGCCTGCGCGGTCGCGCCGGCGGCGCCGGCGCGCTCGTAGACGAGCGGATCGTGGTTGCCCTGGCGGGCCGCGCCGTCGGCGAGCTGGCGCGCGGACAGCGCGAGCTTCTCGGCGGCGGCGAGCTCGACGCGGACCTTCTCGACGTCCTCGCCGTCGGCCATCGCCTCGCGCATGACGCGCGACTCCTCGTGCGCGAGCTCCTCGACCTTGCGGCCGATCTCGGCGCGCAGCGCGCGGCCGCGGCGCTCGAGCGCCTCGAGCTTGCGCGTGAGGCTCGCGACCTCGCCCTCGAGCTTGTTGGCGCGCGCGGCGAGATCCCACGCCTGCGCGAGGCCGTTCTGGACCTCCTGCGGCACCTGCCCCGACGGGTAGGCGCGCGAGACCATGCGCGAGAAGAGGGCCGCGCGGCTCGCCCACTCGATGACGCCCGCGCTCTGCGGCGGCGGCGGGGGCGGCGGCACCGGCACGCCGTCGCCCGACTCGAGCTCCCACGCGTGCGCGGGGAGCCCGCGCTGGAGCGCCTTCAGCTCCTCCTGGAGATGGTGGGCGTCGCGGTAGCGCTTGCGGATGTCCTTCTCGAGCAGGCGCAGCACGATCGCCTCGCCCTGCGCGTGCGCGTCGGGGCGGATCGAGCGGGGGCGCGGCGGCGCGTGCGTGCGCTGCATCTCGAGCAGCGTGTCGCGATCGTTCGCGCGGAAGGGGAGCTGCCCGGTGAGCATCTCGAAGAAGAGCACGCCGAGCGCGTAGAGGTCCGACTGCGCGGTGGCCTCCTCGCCGCGGGCCTGCTCGGGCGACATGTACTCGGGCGTCCCGAAGACCGCGCCCTTCGGGGCGAGGCGCGGGTCGCGCGCGATGGCGGCGAGGCCGAAGTCGAGGATCTTCACGAAGTCCTTCCGGCCGCCGCGGTGGGTGAGCAGGATGTTGTCGCTCTTCAGATCGCGGTGCACGACGCCGAGGTCGTGGGCACGCGCGAGCGCGGCGCACATCTGCTCGAGGATGTCCACCGATCGCGCGATCGGCATGGGGCCGCGCGCGAGCTCCGCCGAGAGCGGCGTGCCGACGAGGTACTCCATGACGAGGTAGAGCTCGCCCTCCTCGGTCTCGCCGATGTCGTGGATGTCGATGATGTGGGCGTGATCGACGCGGTTCGCGGCGCGCGCCTCGCGCAGCATCCACGCGCGGAGGTGAGTCTCTCCGCGAAGATCAGGACGGATGAGCTTCAGGGCGACGACCCGGTCGATCAGCACGTGACGGGCGCGGTAAACGACGCCCATGCCGCCTTCGCCAAGCCGTGCCTCGAGCCGGTACCGGCCGGCCACGACCTTGCCGATCAACGGATCGGCGCTCGAAGCCTTGGGACCTGCCGGTCGCTGAATCGCGCGCTCCATGGTGCCTTCGTTTCTCCTCAGCGCTCCCCGAGGAGCGTTCATGCGTCTTCGGGGCCTGGTTGCGCTGTGCGGTGAGTCGGATCGCCAGCTGAAGGTATCCGTTTTGAAACAGCTGGTCTACGGGGCCGCGATGCGCTCGAGAGGAATCATCGCGCGGTTCGTATCCTACCCGCGCCGGACCCGCGCCTGGGTGGTGGGGTGGGAGACCGGCGCCGGTCATTCATGAGCGCGGCCGCGGGGCCGCGTCGGCCGCGTCAGCCGCGTCAGCCGCGTCAGATTGCGGGCGGGCGCCCCCGGGGCGGGGATCCAGGGGCAGGCGGCACACGAAGCGCGCCCCGGTCAGCGCCCCGCACGCGCCGCGGCGCGCCTCGCCGGCCGCGGCGAGGGTGAGGGCGCCACCGTGACGCCGGACGATGTCCGTCGAGATGGAGAGCCCGAGGCCGGTGCCCTGCCCGCGCGGCTTCGTGGTGAAGAACGGATCGAAGATGCGCTGCGCCAGGTCGGGCGGGACGCCCGGGCCGGTGTCGGCGATCGCGACGGCCGCCATGTCCTCGTCGATCCAGGTCTCGACCGAGATCGCGCGCCCGCCCGGGGCGCGCGGCGCGCCTCCCCTCGCCGCTCCTTCAGCGTCCTCCGCGGCCGGCGGCGCCGGGGCCTTCCCAGCTTCCTCCACGGTCTCCTCCACGGCCTGGATGGCGTTCACGAGGAGATTCATGAACACCTGGTTGATCTCGCCGCTGCGGCAGACAACTGGCGGCAGCTCGCCGTAACGCCTGAGCACCTCGATGTTCACCTGCCGGAGGCGCGGGCCGAGCAGGACGAGCGTCTCCTCGAGCCCCGCGTGCAGGTCGAAGGGCAGCGGCTCGCCCGAGACGCGCGAGAAGCTCTTCAGGTTGGTGACGATCCTGACGCTGCGCTCGACGGCGCGGTGGACGAGGGTCGAGATGCCGGCGAGGTCGTCGAGCGCCGCCTCGGTCTGGAGCCGCGCGCGGAGCTCCTCGAGCGCGCGGCGGCGGTCCTCGGGCAGCTCGTGCTCGGCCGCCCGGTAGGCGTCGAGGACGGCGCGGAGCTCGGCGGCGCGCTCCTCGATCGGCTGGGCGGCGCCGGCGATGGCGTTCAGGGGGTTATAGATCTCGTGCGCGACGCCGGCGACGAGCTCGCCGATGGAGGCGAGCCGCTCGCCCTGGATGAGCGCGGCCTGCGTGCGCCGGAGCTCGGACAGCGCGCGCGTGAGCTCCGCGGTGCGCGCGGCGACGTTCTCCTCGAGGCCGGCGCGCTCGCGCTCGAGCTCGGCGATCGTTCGGGACAGCGCCTGGCGCATGCGCTCGACGCTCTCGCCGAGCCCGACGACCTCCTTCGGCCCGGACAGCCGCGGCACCACGGCGTCGAGCTCGCCGCGCGCGACCTCGTCGGCGGCGCGCGCGAGCTGCGCCATGGGGCGGGAGAGCTCGCGCGCGGCCCGGGCGACGACGCCGAGGGCGGCGAGCACGAGGAGGGAGAACGAGGCGAAGAGGGCGGTGATCGCGTCGACGTCCTCCTTGAACGAGGAGCCGGTCGCGAGCGCGCGGTAGAGGCCGATGGACGAGAAGAGCGAGAGCAGCCCCGTGAAGAGGAGCGGCAGCCCGAAGTCGCGGAGCATGCGCCGCCGGAGGGGCATCGGGGGCGCGCCGCCGCGCTCGGGCGCCGCGGTCCACGCGCGCAGGAGGTCGACGGCGCGCGCGACCGAGTCCTTGTGCCACGCGCGCTGGTAGAACGAGACGCCGAAGGCGAAGAGGGCGCCGAACCCGAGCTGCATGAGCGCGTCGGGGAGGCTGAACGGGCCGCCCACGCTGCCCGCGGGCGCGGGCGCGGGGTGACCGCCGGCGGGGCGCACGATGGCGATGCCGATGGCGGTGCAGCCGAGCCACAGGGAGAAATTGAGGGAGGCGAGCACGTCGGGGAGCCGCTCCGCGCGGGCGAGGCCGCGGCCGAGCAGCGCCGCGTCGCCGGGCGGGCCGGCCTCGAGCGCGGCGACGATGGCGCGCGTGGCGGGGCGCACCGCGAGGGTGAAGCCGAGGGTGCCGGCGAGGGCGAGCAGCGGCACGACCTCGAACCACGCCTGGAAGACGACCTGGCTCTGGGTGCGGAGGAACGCGACGCTGAAGAGCAGCATGACGTGCCCGCCGACGATGCCGGCGGTCATGGCTGACTCGGCGAGCCGCGGCCGGAGCGCGGCGGCGAGGGCGCGCGCCGAGGCCGCCTCGCAGGCGCCGCCGTCCGCCGCGTCCGCGCCGCCGAGCAGGCTGCGGTAGATCGCGCGGCGCATGCCGCCGGCCATGATGCCGAAGGCGACGGCGGCGACGAGCAGGCCGAGGATCTCCACGGAGCCGCCCGGCGGCGCGTCGCCGTGGGCGATGCCGAGCGCGCCGGGCCACGACCGCGGCGCGGCGGCGGGGGCGCCGCGCGCGGCGAGCGGGGAGACCGCGAGCGGCCACGAGACGGCCCGGATCGCCGCCGCGAGGTCGAAGCCGCGGTCGCCGCGGCGGGCCAGCACGCCCGAGAGCGCGGTCGAGAGGGCCATCGAGGCGAGCAGGAGGACCGCCGGCCACGGCGTGGCGAGGGCTGCGGGGACGACCGCGGAGAGGAAGAGGAGCGCGGAGAACAGCTCCCAGCCGTTCGCGACGAGCTCCGCGCGGACGCGCGGGGCGCGGAGCAGGGAGAGCGGGGGCGTCGGCACGGGGTGGGCGGCATGGAAGCCCAGGGCACGCGCCGTCGCAACGGCGCGCGGCTCAGCGGCCGGGGAGGCGCACGCCCGGGAGGACGGTGCGGCGCTCGACGACCTCCTCGAGCGAGTCGGCGTCGATCAGCAGGTGCGCCCTGAGGCTGTCGTCGATCGCCGAGAACAGCTTGCCCTGGTACCGGACCTCGCCGCCGGGGCCGGTCGACAGCCAGTAGCTGCCGCCGAGGCCGGCCCCCTCGCGCGGCCCGGGCGGGCCGGCGAGCAGCGGCCCGGCGCTCGCCGGGAACGGCTCGGGCGGGGTCGCGAAGCCGGAGAGCTGCGGCGCGGGCGCGGCGGGCTCGGGCTCGGGGCCGGCGGAGAACGTGAGCGACGCGCCGGGCTCGAAGCTCACCGAGAGGGCGCCGCCGCGCGCGGCGACGGCGACGCCGGGCGTGAGGTCCTCGACGATGACCTCCTCGATGATCTTGCCGGAGACGAGCAGGAGCTTGTGGCTGCTCGTGATCTGCGAGCTCGCCGATTCGAGCTCACGGCGCAGCGCCACCCGGTGCGAGACGTAGAACTGGAGGTTCTTCACGTCCCTGTCGCTCAGGTTGTGCTGCACCCGGAGCTCGTGCGTGAACGGGACGAGGCGGGGGCCGCAGCCCAGAAGGAGGAGCGCGGCGAGCGCGAGCAGCGCAAGAGACGAGACGGCGCGCGCAAGGCGGCGCGGCGCGGCGGGGAGCCGGACACGGAAACACATGGAAGCCCTCGTGAGGGCGCCCCGGCAGGAAGGCCGAGGGGCGCACGTCTCTGGAACGAGGCGGCCGGGCGGAGCTTACAGCCCCTCGAGCGCATGCAGGTGGGCGGGGGTATGCCCTCCTCAGCGGTCACGTCACGCCGTCTCGGGGACATCACCCTCCCTGCGCCAAGGTGCGTTGGGCGCTGTCAGCTCAAGGCAGTACAGCAAGAGCGCATTGCCGTGCAGCGAGATTTCGCTGTACCGACCCGCCCAAAAAAAGCGACGCGGGTCTCAAAATAAGTCGAAGGACGTTCGACCAGGACGGCATCCAGGGTTGTCGACTCGAGCGGTCGATGCCGTCGAGCACTCCCACGAGTGCTTCCAGGAGGTTTCATGGTCTCTGACTTGTCCTGCCCAAGTTTGACTTTGCTTTCTCGCAGCGGGGCTCGCTCCGCCAGGGCGTGGCGGTGGACGCGGGCGGCCGCGCTCCTCGCGCTCGCGCTCCCCACCGTCTCCTGCGCGTCGGCTGATCCGGTGGACGGCGAGCCGGACACCCTCGCGGAGTCCGTCGGCGAGGGCGCTCAGGCGCTCACCTTCGCTATCGATCCTCGCAAGTCGCTCAGCGTCACGGACACCGACATCGTCGCCGAGTTCGCGCTGGAGGACGTGCTGCAGCATTTCATCGATCAGACGAACGATCCGGGCCTGACGCCGACGCTGCTGTTCAAGCAGATGTTCGACACCTACCGGAAGCAGAGCGAGGGGCTGAGCCCCAGCCTCGGCCCGCATTGCGACGACGTGCCCAACAGCACCCCGCCGCTGCCCGAGCCGGACGGCCTCGCGGAGCCCTTCGATGGGTCCATCAACGGCTGGCCGGTCATGTGCAGCCGGCTGGTCGGGAACGAGGCCTCCAGGGATCCGTTCGCGCCGCCTCCGGACGACAGCGCGGCGTACATGGCCACGACGCTCGTGAACCGCTTCGACCTCGCCGACCCGGAAGGCGCCGACTGCGGCGAGTACCGCATCGTGTTCGCGCGGCGGTCGGGCATCACGGACACAGGCGCGCGCAACCTCTTCATCTTCGAGGCCCGGCTGCCCAACCCGACCCCGAGCCAGGGCCGGGAAGGATGCCGCGACGTGGTCGAGTTCTGGCACGGCCTGTCGGATCCTGCCCTGACCGTCCAGGATCGGGCGACCGCGCTGAAGACCTTCTATTTCGACGGGCTGCCCGGGTTCGCGCCCGTCTTCGACATCGACAACTACGCCGCGGGCAGCGGGCAGATCCGCGTCAATGATTTCCTGCGGATCCAGGCGCCCCAGGACGACTGGGCGCTCCGGGAGTTCAAGCTCTCGAACACGTGCGCCGGCGGCACGTGCAACCTGCTCGTGGTCCCGACCCACATCGATGACAACCCGGCCATGCAGCTCTTCGATCCGACCTCGACCGATGCGCGCGCGGTGAGCTTCCGGTCGTGGTTCGTCGACAACGCGGTGGAGTCGCTCGCCTCCTCGGGGGACTTCAACCGGTTCGACTATCCCACGCTCGTGCCGACCCCCTTCGGCGCCGGCGAGGCCACCTTGATCACCGACCACAACAACTACAGGCTCGCGCTCGGCAGCAGCCCGTCGACCTTCAGGAGCAACATCCAGCAGAAGCTCACCGCCATCGGCAGCCCGCTCACGCCGGACCAGCTCCTCGCGCGCGCCCAGAGCATCTCCTGCTCGGGCTGCCACCTGGTCAAGACCTCCGGCGCGGGCTCGAACAACGACGTCGGCCTCTCCTCGTCGATCCCCGACAACAGCCTCACCTTCACCCATACCTCCGAGCAGACGGAGCCGGTCCCCGAGGATCCCACGAGGACGCGCTTCGTGCTGTCGAACCTCGTCACCGACGTGTTCCTCCCGTTCCGCCAGAAGGTGATGAGCGACTTCCTCGACGGCAATCCGATCCTCGGCTTCGAGAAGTCGGGCGCGTGGACCTCGTCCCAGGCCACGCTCTCGCTCACCACGGGCTGGGTGACCGAGGGGATCCGGTCGCTCCGGATCAAGACGCCGAACGCGTGGAACCAGGTGACGAGCGCGCCGTTCAGCACCGCGGCGCTCGCGCCGGTGGGCAACAAGCTCACGTTCGATTTCTTCAACTCGCCCGTCCAGCCCAACCCCTCCTGGCCCGGCACCCTGACGGTGATGCTCTCGATCCCGTCCCGCGGCATCCACAGCCAGCACATCGGGAGCCTCAACCTCAACACGCTCACCCAGAACACCTTCTCGCCGGTCACGTTCACGCTCGCCGCGCCCAACGTGGCCGCGCTGAACGCGACGCCGAAGCCCAGCGACGTCTCGCTGACGATCGAGCTCAACGTGAACGGCGGCTCGGGGCCGTATTACGTGGACAACATCCGGTTCACGAACTGACCGCCAGCGCCGCGGCGCCTCGTCGCCGCGGCGCGCACGTCTCACCTCCTCGCCACCTCACCCGCCGCGCGCCCGGCCCCGGGCGCCGGCGGGGGCGCAGCGGTAAGCGAGAACGACCTCCACGACGAGCACTGGCCCCTCGAGGGCTGGGAAGCGGTGGACAGTAGGGAGCCGGCCACGCCGGAGCGCTCGCGAAGCCCGAAGACCTGCCAGCGCCCGGCGACGGGGAGACATCCATCGCCGGTTCGACCTGGGAGCCTCGCGGGAGGCGGTTAGGTCCGAGCCGCCGCAGCGTCTGCGCACGTCCCGGATTCCGACCCGCCCCCGCGTCGCCTCTCGGTCGCCCGCGGGGGCGAGAGGTCGGTCCGGCGCGTCGCGCATGGACTGACGTTCTCCTTCGCGGGTCCGGCGCGAGCGGCCAGGGCCGCTCCGAACCATTGCAGCGAAGGAGGCGCGCATGCCGCGCGGGACGATCACCAAGGGTCACGGTCACCGACCGCCATTGGCTCTGCTTGCCGCCTTGTCCACCACCCTGGCCGCCGCGCGGCCCGCGCGCGCCGAGGGCGAGGACCCCGGCGGCGGCGCGCTCGAGGTCACCGTGGAGGCCGAGAAGCCCGGCAGCGAGGCCGCGTCGCGTGTCTCCGTCGGGCACCGGGAGCTCGAGCTGCGGCCGAGGCTGCGGCCAGGCGACATCATCGAGGCCGTCCCCGGGCTCTTCGCCGTGCAGCACGCCGGCGGCGGCAAGGCGAACCAGTATTTTCTCCGCGGGTTCGACGCGGATCACGGGACCGACGTCGCGTTCTTCGCCGACGGCGTCCCCGTCAACCTGGTCAGCCACGGTCACGGCCACGGCTTCACGGATCTCTATTTCCTGATCCCGGAGCTCGTCACCGGCCTCGACGGATACAAGGGGCCCTATTACGCGAACATCGGTGATTTCGGCACCGCCGGCGCCGTCAACCTCCGGTTCGCCGAGAAGCTCGACGAGAGCCACGCCCAGCTCAGCGTGGGACAACACGGCATCCGGCGCGGGCTCGCGATCGCGTCGCCGGAGCTCGGCGACGACCTCCGCGCCGTGGTCGCGGCGGAGCTCTACGGCAACGACGGGCCTTTCGTCAGCCCGGAGCGGCTCAGGCGCCTCAACGTCTACCTGAAGGCGACCCACGACGTCGGCCGCGCCGGCAAGGTCCAGGCGACCTGGATGTCCTACGCGTCGACGTGGAACGGATCCGGCCAGATCCCCGCGCGCGCCGTGTGCGGCGAGGGCGAGCAGGGCGCGCTGAACCCGCCGCCGTCCACGTTCGGGCAGCCGTGCCTCGATCGGTTCGGCTCGGTCGACCCGACCGAGGGCGGCGCGACCGAGCGGCACGCCGCCTCGCTCGCCTACACGACGGCCTGGGACGACGCCGAGCTCAGCGCGCTGGCCTACCTCGTCCGGTACCGGTTCACGCTGTACTCGAACTTCACGTTCTTCAGCGAGGACCCCGTCCGCGGCGACCAGATCGAGCAGAACGACGACCGCGTCGTCGGAGGCGCCGACTTCCGGTTCCGCAAGCGTTACGTCCACCGCGGGGCGAGGTTCACCACCTCGGTCGGCGCGCAGGTCCGCGCCGACGACATCGAGAAGTCGCTCCATCACGACGCGGCGCGGGAGCGGCTCGAGGAGCGGAGCCGGGCTCACGTCAGCGAGGGCCAGATCGGCGTCTATGTCGAGCAGGACGCGCGGCTCTTGCGGTGGCTCCGGTTCGTGGTCGGCGCGCGCGGGCAGTGGATCGACGTGAACGTCGACGACCTGCGCGAGGACCTCGGCGCGACGGGGAACAGGTCGAGCGGCGTCCGGGGGGAGATGCAGATCTTCCCGAAGTTCACGGCGGTCGTCTCGCCGACGGACGGGCTCGATCTCTTCGCCCACCTCGGGCGAGGCTTCCACTCGAACGACGCGCAGGGCGTGGTGCTGGGCGACGGGGCGGCGACGCTCATCACCCCCGCCACGGGTTACGAGGTCGGCGCCAGGGTCGCGCCCTTGCGCGGCCTGACGCTGAGCGCCGCGGGGTTCCTCCTCGATCTCGACTCCGAGCTGGTCTGGAGCGGCGACGCCGGGGAGACCGAGGCGTCGGGCCCGACGCGGCGCTACGGGGTCGAGATCGGCGGGCGCTACCGGCTCGGGAGCTGGCTCTTCGCCGACGTCGACGCGACCTTCA
The DNA here is from genome assembly GCF_002950945.1 of Sorangium cellulosum. Classification (GTDB taxonomy): domain Bacteria; phylum Myxococcota_A; class Polyangia; order Polyangiales; family Polyangiaceae; genus Sorangium; species Sorangium cellulosum_E. The sequence goes on along the minus strand of NZ_CP012673.1, from coordinate 1,644,959 downwards.
CACGCGCGCGCTTCCGCGCGAACGCCGGCAACGGCAGCGCGGTGGCCCTCGCGCCGACCCGGACGCTCACCGCCGGCGTCAGCGCCCGCCCGACGTTCGGCGCGTACACCCCGTTCGCGGCGGTGCGGGTGAAGGCGATCGGCGCGCGGCCCGCGACCGAGGACGAGGCGCTGACCGCCGAGGGGTTCACGGTCGTCGACGCCAACGCCGGGCTGCGCTTCCACGACGTCGAGGTGGCCGTGGACGTGCAGAACCTCTTCAACACGCGCTGGCGCGAGGTCCAGTTCGCGAGCGAGTCGCGGCTGCCCTACGAGCCGGCCGCGGTCACGGGGATCCACTACTCGCCGGGGTGGCCCTTCACGGCGATCGCGCGGGCGACGTTGTACTGGAAGTGACCGGGGCTGGGAGTGTGCTGCCCTTCACGGCGATCTGTGCCACGCCAGGGGGGTCGGGACCTGGCTCAAACGTAATGGATTGCGACACACCGGGGTCCGGACCCCCCGAAGACGCTCTGCAGAGCGTTCCCGGGGGGCTAATCTGTGCCAGAAGGCGCTCTGCAGCTCGATTCTTTGTGCCACCAACCGCTCGCAGGTGCCGTTGGTTGTGCCAGACGGGGGGTCGGGACCCCTCTGGGGCGCAATGCAGAGCGCGCAGCGGGGGCTCGGACCTCCCCCGGACCGCCATGCAGTGCGCGCAGCGGGGGCTCGGACCTCCCCCGGACCGCCATGCAGTGCGCGCGGCACGGCATCGCCGCTCGCCACGGACGCAGCGCGATCTCCGGAGAAGCAGCCCGATGCCCGGCCGCCGAGCTCTCCTGAACGCCGCGCCCTCGGTCCCTGTGGACATCGGCCGGGCGGGTACAATGACCGCCGAAGAGCCGCCTCGGCTCGAGGAGCGCACGATGGCATACAGCGACGTTGGGGCCTGGGATTGGAACGAGCTGCGCGGCCTGACGTGGGCTGACGACGACCGGCTCGGCTCGCGGTTTCCGATCGAGCTCGCGCCCGATCTCATCCTGTCGCCGCACCTGTACGGCTGGCGCGAGCCGCGCCGCTTCTCGCAGCGGGGCCGCCCGGGGCGCCACGAGCACTTCTACACGCTGACCGACACGCCGGACTTCCTCCTCTACGTTGCGCGGGGCGAGGAGCACGCCGCGACAGGCGACGAGGCGATCCGCTTCGTGTGCGAGGAGCTCGCTCCCGCCGTGCCGCCGAGCTGCCGCGTCCTCGTCGTCGACGCCGATCGGGCGCACTTCTGGGACGCCTCCGCGCCGGACAGAGGCGCCGGCGCGGCCGCGAGGCCGATCGCCGAGCTCCCCGGCCTGCTCAACGGCCTGCTCGGCGACGACATCGTCCCCGGGGAGGCCTTCGACGGCCTCGCGCTGCCGTGGCGGTTCCCCCGCCTCGCGCCGGCGATGTACCGGATCCGCGAGGAGATCGCGCGCCGGCTCGAGCACACGCCGGTGCACCTCTGGGAGCTCTTCCTGGCGCGGGGGCACACCTACCGCTGGGAGCTCGTCCGCGGCGAGGTCCCGCTCGTCGCGCCCTTTCCCACCGAGCTCGCCGCAAACCGCTCGCTGCTCCAGTGCGTCGCCGACGCCGAGCGGCTCGAGGGCCGCGCCGCGTGCGAGCGCGACGGCTGGATCCAGGCGGGCCGGTTCCGGGCGCGCCAGCGGGGCGTGCACCTCGAGGTGCGCGCGCGGCTCACCGCCGCGGACGTGCGCGTCTCGTTCATGCCGACGATCGAGCTACCCGGCAGCGACGCGCTGCCGACACTCGCGGGCGTGCTCATGGCGGGCGGCGACAACGGCAAGACGGAGATGATCGAGGGGTACTCCTGGTCCACGGTCGAGTGCCTCCCGGGCGAGGCGCCGCGCCTCGCGGAGTCCCTCCGGACGGCGCTCCTGCGCTGCTGCGGCGCGCCCCGGGTCGACGTCTTCTCGCGGGGCGACCACCCGTGGCCGCGGCACGACGACGGCCGCTGGGAGATCGCACACGACGACACGTACCTGACGGTCTATACGCCGATGTACCGCGAGGGCGTGCTGCCCTGGGAGATCATCCATCCCGAGCACGCCGAGGTGAAACGGCCGATCCCGCTCGCGATCGTGGAGAGCGGGCCGGAGGACCGGGAGGAAGCGCTGGAGGAAAAAGTCGGCGCGAAGCTCAGCGAGGGGGCGAGCCAGGTATGGGTCGTTTACCCGAGCGACACGCGCGCAGGGCCCAGCGCGGACACGCGCGGAGGGCCCAGCGCGCGGCAAGCCGTCGCGCCTCGCGTCGAGGTGCGCGACGCGGGCGGCTTCGTGCGGACGGCGCGCCCCGGCGACGTGCTGGACATGCCCGGGGTGCTGCTCCATGCGGTGCCGGTCGCGGCGTTCTTCGCCGAGCGGGTGGCGCGGAGGCGGGGCCGCGGGACGAGCGGTTCCCCCTGAGCGCGGCCGCTGCGACGGGCGCCGACCTTTGAGGCGTAGCGCCCTCAGGCACGGTGATCCCGCCGTGGTCCTCCCGCCTCACGACGGCAACGGGGTCGCGAGCAGACTGTCCCTTGGGTTTTGAAAAATTCACGCGCACGCTCCGGATCGCGCCGAGCGGGCAGACGCCCCGGTGCTCCTCGATCCTGGAAGCTCCGGATTACCATGTCTCGACAGAAATCTTCTTTGCCTGTCCCCACCGCCGCTCCGCTCGGAGGGACCTCTCCAGCGCGGCGATCCCGCCGGCTCGGGGTGTCCTGGGGCCTGGCGCTCGCGCTCGGCGGGGCGGCGTGTGAGGACCAGCAGGTCATTATCGGCACGCTCGCGCCGGAGCCGCCGGTGTACGCGCCGGAGCGGCCGCGGTTCTCGGCGCCGGAGAAGGTCGGCGCGCTGAGCGACGATGTCGCCAGGGACGAGGACCCGACGCTCACGGGCGATCTGCTCGAGATCCACTTCATGTCCGAGCGCGGCGGGAGCCAGGATATCTGGATCTCGCGCCGGGCGGACCTCGACGCGCCCTGGGAGCCCCCGAGCGTCGAGGTCGCGGCGGAGCTCAACACCGACGTCAACGAGGACACGCCCGCCATCTCCAACGACGGGCTCAGGCTGTGGTTCTTCCGCAACAGCGATCCACAGGCAGGGATCTGGATGTCCGAGCGCGCGAGCCGGGACGACCCGTGGGGCGCCCCTGTCTACGTCGACGCGCTCAACCCTGGCCACGACGGCGGCACACAGGCGATGAACGCCCACGTCGATCTGCCCGAGCTCCGCGCCGTGGTCGGCCTGAACGGGCCCGAGACCCAGGGCTGGGATCTCGCGATCGCGTCCCGCGACAGCCCGGACGACCCATGGGGCGAGTTCGTCCCGATCGCGGAGCTGAACGACGAGGGCGAGCAGCTGGCTCCCTTCCTGTTCGACGACGGCCGGCAGCTCCTGTTCCGATCGGGGGACGACCTGTTCTGGGCTCGACGGCAGACGACGGACGAGCCCTTCGAAGCGCCGGAGCCGCTCGAGGAGCTGAACGCGCCGGATGCGCGCGAGAACGATCCCTATCTGTCCCCAGACGGGTCCGTCGTGTTCTTCTCCTCGGAGCGCAGCGGCGGCTCCGATATCTACGAAGCGCGCCGCGTCGCACCTTGATCTCCGCCCGGGCGGCCTCGGGACCGGATCCGGCGGCTCGGAACGAGCGGGGCTGGACCGACACGCCGCGGACCGTGACCCTACCTGCGGAGGCTGGCCGGCGCCCGCTGTCAGTCGAGGTACAGGAGGCGCGGCGTCGCCTCGTAGAGCACGCCAGGGCCCATCGTGGAGTGCGACCGGGCGACGACCGCGCCGTTGCCCGCGAAGCCCCAGCCGCTATACGCCTTGATCGCGTGAACGTCGGGCACGAAGCTCGGCTCCTTGTCGATGAAGGCCCACCCGAGCTTCACGCGGCCATAGGCGTAGCTGCTCGCGTTGACCACGTCCTCGGTCGTCAGGATCCTGATCTGCGAGAGCTCGATCGTGGCGTAATCGCCCCCGAGGACGAAGAGGGCGCTCCCCCCCGGGTCCGGCGGATAAGGCAGCGGATCGTTCGTCACCGCGTTCAGGCTCACCCCGTACAGGCCGAAGGAGGAGAACGCCGCGGCCTCCACGCGCTGGACCGCCTTGCTCGCGGTCCCGGAGGAGTCGTCGACCCGGTTCTGCGTCATGTGGACGGCGACCGTGAGATCTCCCGCGCCGTTCGAGTAGCCCTCTCCGGTCACGGTGAGGCGCTGGAACTCGGTCAGCTCGACCGGGGTGTTCCAGGTGTACGTGCCGCCTTTCGGCAGGACGACCGCGACGTCGCGGCTGGCCTCGAGCAGCGCGTTCAGCTGATCGCCGAGATCCGTCTCCGTGTCGCCCAGCGTCACCTCGTTCTTCACGTCCGCCCGGTTCCAGGGCGTCATCGCCCTCGACCTCGCGAGCGAGGCGCCGAGCGCGTCGAGCTGCTCCGGCGCCACGCGATCGGCGTACTTCGCGTAGGGCACCGGGCTCACCGCGGCGTCCTTGACCACGCGCTGGCCGCCCACGAGCACGTCATAGGTCACGTCGCCGCCGTCGAAGAGCGATTCCGGGCACGCGCCGAGGGGGATCTCGACGCTGAAGGCGCCCTCGGCGTCGGGGGTCGCGGGGATCGGCTCGGGCGCGCACGCCTCGTCCCCGTCCTTCCTGAAGACGAAGGCGATCTCCTGCGGTCCGGTCGTGCCGGTGAGCACGCCGGCGAACGTGAGCGCGTCCCTCGACGCGCCGCCCGGCGTCGCCCGCGCCACATAGAGCGTGCTGCACACGCTCGCGAGCACGAGGCCGCCGGCGGCGAGCGCCATCCAGGCGGCGCGGCGGAGCGGGATCATGGCGGGCGCGGCGGGCGGCGAGGGCGCGCCGCGGCTCATCGGAGCACCCCGGTCAGCGCGATCGCGCCGTCCGCGCTCCGGCCCCGGGCGGCGCCCTGCCAGGAGAGGACGCCGCGGAGGTGGACGCCGCCGGCGCTGCCCTCGGCCGCGCCGGCGACGAAGCCGCCCTGGAAGCGGGGCGCCGCGGGCGGCGAGGCGCCCTGCTTGTCGAGATCAGCCCGGTCATGCACTCGTACGCCACGACGCCGAGCGACCAGACGTCGGCGCGCGCGTCGACCTTCGCGCCCATCACCTGCTCCGGGCTCATGTAGTACGGTGTCCCGAGCGTGACCCCCGTCCTCGTCGCCCCGAGATCGGACGCGGCGCCGACCTTCGCGATCCCGAAGTCGAGCACCTTCACGAAGAGCTCGCCGTGCCCGACGTCGCACAGGAAGAGGTTGTCCGGCTTGATGTCCCGGTGGACGACCCCGCGCTCGTGGGCGCGGCCGAGCGCCTTCGCGACCTGCCACAGGATCGCCACGACCTCGTGCGGCGCGAGCGGCCCGCGCTCGGCGAGCAGCTGCCTGAGGTCGCGGCCCTCGAGCAGCTCCATGGCGATGTAGGGCACGCCGTTCGGCGCGAGCCCGTGGTCGATCATCTGCACGACGTGCGGGCTCTTCACCTGCGACGCGAGCGCCGCCTCGCGCTGGAAGCGCGCGACCATCTCCGGGCTCTGCGCGAGCGCGTCGCTCAGGAACTTGACGACGACGTGTGTCCTCAGCCCGAGGTGCTCCGCGACCCAGACGCTGCTCATCCCGCCGCGGCCGAGCGGCCGGACCAGCCGGATGTGCGGGGTGACGTGGAGACCGGGATACGACATGGCGAGGGTGCGGCGCCCGGGCGGGACCTCACGCCGCGCGGGGGCGCGCGTAGGATAAGGGAACCCTCCGGGCCGCGCGAGCGGCCTCGGGCCGGGCGGCGAGGCCCGGCGGGCGTCGCCGCGCGCTCTCCGAGCGCCCGCCGCGCCCGCCGCGTCCGCTGCGAGCGCTCGAGCTCGAGAACGTGGGGCTCGCTCCTCCGTGGGGCGCGTGCTACACGGCCGCCGCCGTATATGCCGCGCAATGACCTTCGCAATATCGCCATCGTCGCCCACGTCGACCACGGGAAGACGACGCTCGTTGATCACATGCTCCGCCAGTCGGGCGCGTTCCGAGAGAACGAGGTGGTGGCGGAGCGCGTCATGGACTCGAACGACCTCGAGCGGGAGCGCGGAATCACGATCCTCGCGAAGAACACGAGCATCCGGTACCGCGGGGTCAAGATCAACATCGTGGACACGCCCGGCCACTCCGACTTCGGCGGCGAGGTCGAGCGCACGTTGATGATGGCCGACGGGGCGCTGCTCCTCGTCGACGCCGCCGAGGGCCCGCTGCCGCAGACGCGGTTCGTGCTCTCCAAGTGCCTCCAGCGCGGCTTCCCCGTCATCGTCGTCATCAACAAGATCGACCGCAGCGACGCGCGCGCCCACGAGGTGCTCTCCGAGGTGTTCGACCTCTTCTGCGACCTCGAGGCGAGCGACGCGCAGATGGACTTCGCGACGCTCTACGCGATCGCCAAGTTCGGCCAGGCGAAGCGCGAGCTCGAGCACGAGGCGACCGACCTCACGCCGCTCTTCGACACGATCCTCGAGCGCGTCCCCGGCCCGGCCGGCGACCCCGAGGGGCCGCTCCAGGTCATCGTCTGCAACACGACGCACGACGAGTACGTGGGCCGGCTCGCGGTCGGCCGCGTGGTCCGCGGCACGGCGCGCTCCGGCGCCGACGTCGCCCTGCTCGGCGAGGGCGGGCAGTCGCGCGGCTACGTGAAGATGCTCTACGCCTACGAGGGGCTGAAGCGCGTCGCCGTCGAGAGCGCCGGCGCGGGCGAGGTGATCGCGATCGCGGGGCTCGACTCGGTGACGATCGGCGACACGATCACGGATCCGGGGCAGCCCGAGGCGCTGCCCCGCATCGTCGTCGAGGAGCCGACGATCAAGATGAAGATCGGCGTGAACACGTCGACGTTCGCCGGCAAGAGCAAGAGCTCGAAGTTCCTGACGAGCCGCCACCTGAAGGAGCGGCTCGAGCGCGAGGCGATGAAGAACCTCGCGATCCGGGTGGAGCCGACCGAGGTGCCGGACACGTTCGTGGTGCTCGGCCGCGGCGAGCTCCAGCTCGCGATCCTGGTCGAGACGATGCGGCGCGAGGGCTACGAGATGCAGCTCTCGAACCCCGAGGTGGTCACGCGCGAGATCGACGGCGAGGTGATGGAGCCGGTCGAGCTCGTGGTGGTGGACGTGCCCGACACCTACGTCGGCATCGTGACCGAGCGCCTCAGCTCCCGACGCGGCCGGATGGTGAAGATGACGAACCCCGGCTTCGGGCGCGCGCGCCTCGAGTTCCGGGTGCCGTCGCGCGGGCTCATCGGCTTCCGCGGCGAGTTCCTGACCGCGACGCGCGGCACGGGCCTGCTCAACACGATGTTCGACGGCTGGGCCCCGTGGGGCGGCCCGATGATGCGCCGCCCGACCGGCGCCATCGTCGCGGACCGCACCGGCGTGGCGACCCCGTACGCGCTGCACCACCTGCAGCCGCGCGGGATGTTCTTCATCGTCCCCGGGGTCGAGGTCTACGAGGGGATGATCATCGGCGAGCACAACCGGCCGAACGACACCGACGTCAACGTGATCAAGGAGAAGAAGCTGTCGAACGTGCGCAACCACGGCAAGGACGAGAACGTCCTGCTGGCGAGCCCGCGGCTGCTCACGATCGAGACGGCGATGGAGTGGATCGACGGCGACGAGCTCGTCGAGGTGACGCCCGACGCGGTGCGCGTGCGCAAGAAGGTGCTCGCGTGCAACCGGCGGGAGCGCCGCGAGGACGCGATCGAGCAGTCGCAGTCGGTGGAGTGATCGGCGGGGCGCGCGCCTCGCAGGCGACGCGCCGCGCCCGCGGAGATTCCCGGATGAGAGCAGCGCTGCGTTGGACAGGCCTGGCGAAGGGCGTCGCGCTCGCGGGGGCGGGCGTCGCGCTCGCCGCCGCGGGCGCCTGCGGCGGGAGCGTCGTCGTCGACGGCGTCTCCGAGGACCCCGGCGGCGCCGGCGCGAGCACGGCGTCGAGCACGGGCTCGCGGGGGAGCACCTCGACCGGCGACGGCTCGACCGGGGCCGGCGCGGACCCCGCGGCGCAGCTCGCGTCGTGCCACGCCTTCTGCGAGCACTTCGATCCCGGGTGCCCCGAGCACGACTGCCGCCAGCGCTGCGCCAACCTGCTCGCCGTGCCGCGCCCGTGCAACGACCTGACCCAGCCGTATTTCGACTGCCTGGCCACGGACATCTTCATCGGGCCGAACACGAGCTGCGAGCAGGCCGCGCGGTGGATCGGGCCGCTCTTCGACTGCCTGAGCTCCAGCGCGCCGGCGTGCGACACCCCGTTCCAGTTCCAGTGCACGTCGTTCTTCGACGATCACCGGGCGTGTCAGATCGCGCGCGGCGAGCCGTAGGATCCCGCGTCACCTGATCGCCCGCGGGCGCGCGCCGGGGCGCAGGGCCTTCGCGAGCGGCCGGAGGGCGGCGGCGAGGTGCGCGACGAGCGCCTTCACGCGCGGCACGGCGCGTGTGTCCCGGTGGACGCCGAGCCACAACGCGCGCTCGGGCGGCGGCGACGGCGGCGCGAGGAGCCGCAGGCCCGCCGTCGCGTCGCCGAGGTACCGTGGCAGGCAGACGAGCCCCACGCCCGCGGCGGCCATGGCGGCCTGCGCTTCGCGGCCGTTGGTGCGGGCGGCGACGTGGGCCTTCCCCGCGACGGCGCGCAGCCAGGAGAGGTCGGCGACGGCCGGGGGGTCGTCGTTCATCGTCACGAGGGCGTGGCCCTCGCACTGCCGCGCGAAGTCCGGGGCGCCGCGCTCGGCGAGGTAGACGTCGGACGCGTAGAGGCCGAACCCGAGGCGCGCGACCTCGCGCTGGAAGACGTCGTGGTGCTCGAACGCGGCGGGGCGGAGCGCGATGTCCGCCTCGCGCCGGGGCAGGCTGAGCCAGCGCGCGTCGGCGATGAGGTCGACGGAGATGGCCGGGTGGCGCGCGAGGAAGGGGACGAGCAGCGGGCCGAGGACGCGGACGGCGAGCCACTCGGACGCGGTGACGCGCAGGTGGCCGGAGAGCCCGGCGTCGCGCCCGGCGGCGGCGCGCTCGGCGGCGAGCGCCTCGAGCTCCATGCGCTCGGCGTGCGCCAGCATCCCCTCGCCCGCAGCCGAGAGCGCGAACCCCGACGGCGCGCGCCGGAAGAGCTTCGCCCCGAGCCGCCGCTCGAACGCCTCGACGCGCCGCCCCACCGTCGGCTGGGCGACCTTGAGCGCGCGCGCCGCGGCGGTGAGGCTGCCGTGCCGCGCGACGGCGAGGAAGAAGCGCAGGTCGTCCCAGTCGAGCATGGCTCCGGCGCGCGAGGCGCTGCGGTCGCGGCGCGGGGAGCGCCATGCGAAGACGCAGGGGGAGTATACGGAGATGGAGGGTGCCCGGGCAACGGGGGAGCGCGCATGCTCTTCTCGCGCTCGCGCGCTGGGTTATGCGCTGGAGTCCACGCGTGCGGTTACACGCGCTTGATCGAGCATTCGCGCGTTCTATCACGTTGCACGTCGGATGACCTTGCGAGGCCCTCATGCCACCTGTCCTCTCGAACCGCCGGGGATTTCTCGATCTTGTCGCCGGGGCCGCCGGAGCAGGGCTCCTCGCGTCCGCCCCGCTGGGAATGTCCGCCTCGTGCGCCGCGGAGCGCCGGCCGGCGCGGCCCCGGCCGGGCGCGCGGGCGAAGATCAAGGCGATCGCCTTCGATGCGTTTCCGATCCTCGACCCGCGGCCGATCGCCGCGCTCGCGGAGGAGCTGTTTCCGGGCAAGGGCGCGCTCCTGATGGACACCTGGCGCGTGCGGCAGTTCGAGTACACATGGCTCCGGACCGCGTCGCAGCGGTACGTGGACTTCTGGCAGGTCACGGGAGATGCGCTGTCGTTCGCCGGAGCGATGCTGAAGCTCGACCTCGGCGAGCGTGAGCGGGCGCGGCTGCTCGGGGCCTACCTCGAGCTCAGGGCGTGGCCGGACGTGCTGCCGGCGCTCAGGTCGCTGCGGGACGCGGGCATCCGGCTCGTGTTCCTCTCGAATTTCACGCCGCGGATGCTCGAGGCCTGCATCGCGAGCGCCCGCCTCGGGGGCCTGTTCGAGCGCGCGCTCAGCGCCGACCAGGCGAGGACCTACAAGCCCGATCCTCGCGCGTATGAGCTCGCGGTCGACGCGCTCGGGCTCGGGCGGGAGGAGATCGTGTTCGCCGCGTTCGCCGGCTGGGACGCCGCGGGGGCCAGGTGGTTTGGCTACCCGACGTTCTGGGTCAATCGCTCGAGCCTGCCCGCCGAGGCGCTGGGCGTGAGCGCTGACGGCGCTGGCGAGGGCCTGTCCGATCTGGTCGAGTTCGTGAGGGCGCGTGGGTGATGCGCGGGCGCGGGCGCGCGGCAGCGACGAGCTGTCCGAGGATCGACGAACCCGCGTTCACGCGATGAGCCGGTGACGGCGTCCGGCGTACGCCGTCGTGAGCGCGCGAGAGCCCACGCTAGAAGGGCAACGGGTTGAACCAGCCTGAAACGAGCAGAAGTTCGAAACGCCAAGGCGCCAAGGCGCCAAGGACGCCAAGAAGAAGGAGATAATATCTTGGCGTCCTTGGCGCCTTGGCGTCCTTGGCGTCCTTGGCGGTCTATTTTTCGCTCGATCCGTGTGATCGGTGTCCCAGGCGTGCAAAGTCCACGCGGCCGTGCCACGGTACGCGTCCGCCGCGAACATCCCGATGCCGAGGCCCCCGCGTACGACAGGCCCTCTCTTCGCCCTACTCGCCCTCCTCGCGGCGGCCGCGCCGGCCCAGGCCGACGAGGGCAAGGACAACCCCACCTCCCCGGCCAGCGCCGCGCCCGTCGCGCCGAGCGCTGCGCCGCCCACGCCGCAGGTCTCCCCCGGGCGGCGCGCCCTCGCCGCCGCCGGCACGGTGGTCCCCGGGCTGCTCGTGCACGGCACCGGGCACTTCCTCCTGGGCGAGCGGCGCACGGCCCTGCGCCTCCTGGCGCTCGAGGGCGCGGGGGCGGGCCTCACGATAGGCGGGCTCGGCAGCGCAGCGGTCTTCGGGGCCTCGCGGCGTGTCATCGCGCCGATCGTGCTCACCACCGTGACGGGCGCCGGCCTGTTCGGCATCTCCCTGCTCGCGGATGCGTATGGCGTGCTCGCCCCCGAGGGCGGCACCGGAAGCCCGCTCACCACGTTGCCCTCGGTCGAGACGCAGCTCGGCGTGGCCTACGTCTACGACCCCACGTTCGCCTACCGCACTTTCCTCGTGCCCGGCATGGATCTGCGGCTGCGCTCGGTCCGGCTCTCGGGCTCAGGCTGGTTTGCCCTGAACGACGTCAATACACGCCTGCGCGCCGAGGCCGCCTATCGCTTCCTGGGCCCCGGCGCGCCGGACAGCCCACGCGCGGCGGACGGCTCGTTCCTCGAGCTCGAGGCCGCGTTCACCCATCACCGCTACACCTCCGACGAGTTCTCGATCACCACCGGCGAGGTCTCGCTGAGCGGCCGGCTGGATCTCGCGCACATCGGGCCGACGCTGCGGGGATCGTTCGCGGAGATGGGCTGGGGGATCGGCGTCGAGGCCTATCGCTACGGCCGCCGCCCGTTCGAGGGGAACGAGCTGCTGATCCCCCATTTCGCCTTCGGCATGTACCTCGGGCACGAGGGGTATCCGCGCGGCGAGACCAAGTTCTATTACGAGCACCGCCACGACGGGTACGCCGCCGGCGCGAAGATGCCCGGCCTCGGCAGCGGCGTCCCGGGCCACCTCGGCCTGCAAACGCGGCTCTACGCCTCGCCCCGCTGGGGCCTGCTCGCCGACGTGCAGGCGGGCTCCGCGTACGTCGGGCGCCTCTCTCTGCTCGCTCGCCCCGGAGGATGACCGTGATCACGAGACCCTCTCTCCACCTGCTGCTCGCCCTCGCCGCCCCGCTCGCCCTCTCCTGCCTCGACGTGGCCGAGGGCCGCGCGCGCCGCGATCTCGAGGTGGGCCAAGGCGCCGCGGGACAGGCGCGCGTCGTCGTGGACGAGGGGCTCGCGGCGATCCGCCGCATCGCGCCGGGCGAGATCTCGCTCTGGGCGAGCGCGCCCGCGCTCTCGATCCGCCTCACCGACCCCGCCGGCGGTCCGTGGACGGTCACGATCGAGAACCTGCTCCCCGACGCCGAGCTCTCGGCCCGCGTCGGGGACGAGCGCGTGCCCGTGGAGCTCGTCGAGGCGCCCTTCCCCACCCAGCGCACCTTCCGCCTCTCCGTGCCGCCCGGCGCCGAGGTCGTCCTCTCGCTGCGCCCGCCCGACGCGGCGCGGATCGAGCCCTGGCGGTTCGCGGTCTACGCCGACGTCCAGGAGGACATCGACCGCGTGCAAGACATCTACGCGAAGATGAACGAGACCGAGGGCATCCGCTTCGCGCTCATCAGCGGTGATCTCACCGCGCGCGGCTCGCCCGAGCAGCTCGAGCGGTTCCAGCGCGAGATGAAGACCCTCGCGTTCCCCTGCTACGCGACGCTCGGCAACCACGAGCTCGGCACGCGGGACGACCTCTACCACGAGTGGTTCGGCCGCGGGAACTTCCGCTTCGTGTTCCGGGGCGTGCAGTTCACGATGCTCGACTCGGCGAGCGCGACGCTCGATCCGCTCGTCTACGAGTGGCTCCCCGGCTGGCTCGCCGAGGGGCAGGACCTCCTGCACGTGGTCACGATGCACCTCGCGCCGCTCGATCCGGTGGGCACCCGCAACGGCGCGTTCGCGAGCCGGGCCGAGGCGAACAAGCTGCTCACGCTGCTCGCGGGCGGGCGCGTGGACCTCACGTTCTACGGCCACATCCACTCGTTCTATGCGTTCGAGAACGCGGGGATCCCCGCGTACATCTCCGGCGGCGGCGGCGCGATCCCCGAGCGGCTCGACGGCATCGGGCGCCACTTCGTCACCGTCGACGTCGAGCCGCCCGGCACGGTGGCGCAGGTCGCCGTCGTCCGCGTGGATTGAGCGTCGCCGCGCGGCCTGGACCGAGCGTCGCCGCGCGGCGGCGGCGCGCGCTCAGGGCTTGGGGTGGGCGAGCAGGAAGTCGATCACCGCCGGCGCGAAGTCCGGCCCGAGCGTCGGGATGTGCGTCCCGCCCTCGATGCTCCAGAGCTCGGCGTGCCCGCCGGGATCGCAGCCGGTGAACGCCTGCGTGGTCGTCTCGTCCCCGGCGAGCCCGCTGTCGAGGTCCAGCGTGGGCCCCTCCGTCGGGTCCGTGTCGCAGCCGCCGATCTCCGCCCATTGCTGCGCGGTCTCGAGCGCGCCCGGGTACGAGGCGGCCCCGAAGGTGGCGCCGAGGTAGTTGACCGTCTCGTCGGCCGTGCCGTGGATCTGCAGCGCCGCGACCGGCTCGGAGGGGGTGCAGTCGGCCGGATCGGCGAACGTCGCGCCGGCGAGGCTGGCGACGGCGGCGATGAGATCCGCGTGATCGCAGGCCATGCGGTAGGACATGAAGCCGCCGTTGGAGTGGCCCAGGAAGAAGATCCGCTTGGGATCCACCGTGTAACGGGCCTGGATGTCCTCGACCACGCTCCGGAGATAGGCGGAGTCGTCGACCTCGCTGCCGTAGAAGTTGCAGCAGGCGTCGGTCGCGTTCCAGAAGGCGTTGCCGTCGGCGTCGATCGTGCCGTCCGGGTGGGCGTAGAGGAAGCCGCGCTCCTCGGCGAGCGGCTGGAGCGCGAAGTACGCCTCCTGAAGGCTCCCGCTGGCGGTGTAGCCGTGCAGGAGGATCACGAGCGGCGTCGGCGTGCCCTCCTCGTAGCTGGACGGCACGAAGAGGTCGACCGGGCGAGCGCCGCCGATCGGCTCCGAGGTGCCGCCGCCGGCGCCACCACCGCCATCGCCGCCGGGGCCGGCGCCGCCTCCGCCGTCACCGGGGCCAGCGCCGCCTCCGCCGTCACCGGGGCCAGCGCCGCCTCCGCCGTCACCGGGGCCAGCGCCGCCTCCGCCGTCACCGGGGCCAGCGCCGCCTCCGCCGTCACCGGGGCCAGCGCCGCCTCCGCCGTCACCGGGGCCAGCGCCGCCTCCGCCGTCGCCGCCGGGGCCAGCGCCGCCTCCGCCGTCACCGGGGCCAGCGCCGCCTCCGCCGTCGCCGCCGGGGCCGGCGCCGCCTCCGCCGTCGCCGTCATCACCACCACCGCCACCCGTCCCCCCGCTGGTCGGACCGGAGCCGCCGGTGCCCGGATCCTCGTCGGAGGAGCAGCCTAACGGGGCCAGGAGGGTGAGAGAAAGCAGGACAGGAAGAAGATGTCGCATGCCCCCTTTCTACATCGAGCTGGCGGGCGCGAGAAGGTGGCCGCCGCGCGTCGCCGCGAGCGGCGCGCCGGATTATCCTTCGCGCCGTTGCACCAACGCCCGCTCGAACCCGAGGAGCCAAGCATGTCCGTCGAGCACTTCGATGTCGTGATCGTGGGCGCCGGCATCTCCGGCATCGGCGCCGCCTACCACCTGAAGACGCGCTGCCCTGGCAAGCGGGCCGTGATCCTCGAGGCGCGCGACGACATCGGCGGCACCTGGGACCTGTTCCGTTATCCCGGCATCCGCTCGGACTCGGACATGTTCACGCTCGGCTATTCCTTCCGGCCCTGGAAGCAGGCCAAGGCGATCGCGGACGGGCCGTCGATCCGCGAGTACGTGCGCGACACGGCCCGGGAGCACGGCATCGACCGGCAGATCCGGTTCCGTCAGCGGGTCCGATCCGCGTCGTGGTCCTCCGAGGACGCGCGGTGGACCGTCGAGGTGGACGTCGGCGAACGCGGGGAGCGCGCCCGCTACACCTGCAGCTTTCTCTATGTCTGCAGCGGCTACTACCGCTACGAGAGCGGCCATACCCCTATCTTCCCGGGCCGCGAGGACTTCCAGGGGCTCCTGGTGCACCCCCAGGTGTGGCCGGAAGATCTCGACTACCGCGGCAAGCGCGTCGTGGTCATCGGCAGCGGCGCCACGGCCGTGACGCTCGTGCCCGCGATGGCCGCCGAGGCGGCGCACGTGACGATGCTCCAGCGCTCGCCGACGTACATCGTCTCGATCCCGGCCGAGGATCCCATCGCGAACCGGATCCGCGAGCTCTTGCCGGAGCGGCTCGCCTACCGCGTCGCCCGCTGGAAGAACGTGGCGATCAGCACCTTCATTTACCAGCTCTGCCGACGCGCGCCGGGGCTGGCGAAGCGGATGCTCCGGAGCGGGCTCGAGAAAGAGCTGCCGCCGGAGGTCGATATCGACCCCCACTTCACGCCGCGTTACGAGCCGTGGGATCAACGCCTCTGCCTGGTGCCCGACGCCGACTTCTTCCGCGCGATGAAGGCGGGGCGCGCCTCGGTGGTCACCGACCGGATCCGGACCTTCACGAAGGGCGGCATCCTGCTCGAGTCCGGCAAGGAGCTCGCGGCGGACATCATCGTGACCGCCACGGGCCTGACGCTCCAGGTCTGCGGCGGCATCCAGGTGACGGTCGACGGCGACGTCGTCGATCTCGGCCGGACGTTCCTTTACAAGGGGTTGATGCTGAGCGACGTCCCGAACTTCGCGCTCTGCATCGGTTACACCAACGCCTCGTGGACGCTCCGCGCGGAGCTCTCCTCGACGTACGTCTGCCGCCTGCTCAATCACATGGATCGCCACGGCTACCGTCAGTGCCTGGCGCACCCGGACGAACCCACGCTCGATCCCAGGCCGCTGCTCGGCCTGATGTCGGGTTATGTGCAGCGCTCCGCGGGCGACCTGCCGAAGCAGGGTTCGAAGCTGCCGTGGCACGTCCCCCAGAACTACGTGGTCGATCTGCTCGCCATGAAGCTCGGCGCGGTGGACGACGACGCCATGAGGTTCTCCACGGGGGCTCGCTCGCTTCGCCGCGAGGTGGTGAAGGCCGAGCGTCAGGGTCAAGCGGACGAGCCCGCCGCGGGGGCGCCGTAGAACCCATTGCGGCCGCCGGGAAGCGCCACGCGCGCCGCTCTCAAAAAATCAGCAATGTCCCGCCCCTCGCGCGAGACCAGCCCGGTTGACAGGGTGGTCGAAGTACGGTCCACTGGACGGCCGTCAAAACGCAACCACCCTCCATTCAATGGATGTTCCCAGAGGAAGTTGACATGAGGAATCCATTCTCGACGCCGAATCTCGCGAGCCTCTTCATCGTGGCCTGTTCAGCGCTGGCGCTCGGCGGGTGCTCGGATGCCCAGGGGGATCCGGGTCCCGACCCCTTCGTTGGACCCGAGACCTATTCGGGGAACGCCTATTCCTGGGATGGAAGCTGGTCTCCCGGGTCGAGCGACTTTCCTCTGTCAGGGCTCTTCGACGACCTGTACTGGGATGGACACGCCCTGCCCGGCGGGGAGCTCTCGCCCATTCTTCCTCCCGGCGAATGGGACTGGAAGGAGGGCAGCCTCCTGTCCAACTGGAGGAATTTCGAGAAGAACGTCGGGCGCTTCGAGCCGCTGAAGGACGGCGCCGGCCGCCAGTACGGGTGGACGCTCGTGGGGAACCAGCCCGGCTCGCTCGACTACGCCGGGCCTGCCGCTTATTTTCATGGATCCTCGGGGACGGACATCCTCAACCTGGGCTCGGAAGGGAGCATCCACAGCTTCGGCAGCAACATGGGGGACGGCCCCGACGTGCTGGTCTTCGACCGGAGCTGGACGCTCGACTTTCGCACGGGCTCCTCGGTCACGGGCGCGTCGCGCGACAACGACATCGTCATCGCCGGATGCCACGGCAACGCGGACGACTCCTGGGACATCACGACGACCACCATCCACACGGGCCCGGGGCGAGATCTCGTCTTCGTGCGCGATCTGGACCGGGCGGCGATCGACGCGGGCAACGGTGAGGACGGCAGGACCGACGCGATCGATCCGTCGGATGGCGACGACGTCATCGTGATCCACGGCAACATGCACGACTCCCGCTTCTATGGTGGCCACGGGAAGGACACCATGGTCTGGTATGTGGAGGAGGTCCACCAGACCACACAGTGGCTCGGCCCGAGCTTCTTCGGCGCCGGCGGGATGGGGGATGCGCTCTGGGGAGACGACGGGCCGAACCGCCTCGTGCTGGCGATCGCGGAGGACACGCCCGTGGTGACGGCCCGGTCGTCGATGGGCAAAGGGAAGCTCCTCCTCAAGGAGGTGGTGCCCGGCGAGGACGACGTGTTCAAGGAAGACGCGCCGACGGCCGGGGATCCTTATGCTTACTACTGCTCGCCGTGCGGCGTCGGGCCGGAAGGGCAGAAGACGATCGTCCTCCAGTACATGTCGGCCGACGGCAAGATCGACACGGGGTACGTCGGGCTCACCGCCATCCAGGAGGTCCAGGTGGGCCTGGGGCCGAGCGCGCGGGTGTACCGGATCGATGAGACCACCGGGAAATCGGCGGTCGATCCGGGGCTCGGGATCTTCGAGGTTCCGGCCGTCGACCTCTCGAAGTACTGCGACGCTCGGTGAGCGTGTGATGGCCCGCTGTTGAGCCGCAGCGCTGAGCGCGCGGCGCTGGTACAGCGTCGCCTGGGTTCGTCCCTGGTTCCGCGAGAGGTCTAGTTCCGAGCGTCACAAATCTGACCAGGGATACCGAGAGATTTCAGCGCAAAAGCACCGAGACGCAGAGGCGCAAACCATAATTCCTCTGTATTTCTGCGCCTTTGCGCGCTAGCGTCTTGGCGTTAGAATCTCTCCTCTCTCGCCGTGATCCCTGTCAAGACTTCTGACAGGCGGAGCTAGCTGCTAGCTAGAACGACCGATCTTAGGTTTGGATATGTTCACATCGGGATGGTGCCAGCAGCCACGGCATCGCCCGCTACCCCGCAGGAGGTAGGGTTCAGGTTTACCCGGAACCCGAAGAGGGTCGGACCGAACCGGACCTCTCCCGGTTCCAGGCGTGGCGGCTGAAGGTGCGCGTACGACACATCGGCGCACGCAAGGACCACCGTCGGGGGGTCCGAGGCGACCAGGTGTCGAGCGATTTCCCAAACCTCCAAGAGGTTGTGGTTGGGGCGCAGAAAACGCTCGCGCGGGAGAGAGAACGAGTCCATCGCCACGCGGATCAGGATCACGCCACCCGGACCGGTGAGGCGTGGTACCGGGCTCGCTAGCTCACCCAGGATCTGCCCGTCCTTTTCGCGCGCGATCTCGTACGACCAGCCAAGGCGGGCGCACGACCACGCGAGGACATCCTCACCCAGCTCCGGCTCGGCGTCCAAGTCGAGGCGCCGCGGGCTCTTGAGGAAAGCGTCGAGCGCCCCGAGCTCCGGCACTGCGACACCGGCCAGAACGCCGCGAACACGTGCGACGGGAGGCAGCTCCCGCACCGCATGGACCGGCAACAAATCGCCAAGCGTCAGAGCGTTGGCCGCCGCCTTCCGGACCGCGCGATCGTAATCGTTGTGAAGCCGCTCGCGCATAGACTCAACAGATCCAGGGTCAGCCCTGAGCGCTTCGATGATCAGAAAACGCAGATTCTCTTCTTGCTCCGCAGGCAGGCGGTCTCGGAGGAGGCGCAGAGCCTCGGGGGAGCGATCACCAGACACCGCATGAATCGCTGCTTCGCGTACTCCCTTATCCTCATTGTCCAGAAGAGCCCGAAACTCGATCCGGAGCTCGGGGACGTCCTTGAGCGCGTCTGCGGCGGCTCTCCGGAGGGCACGGAGTCCGTTGGACTCCTCAATCGCTGTCCTCATATCCGTATCAAGCGTGTACGCGACTGGCGGATCAGGCGCGAGGGCAGCAGCGATCTTCATGCGTACCGGCTCGTATGCTCCCAGGCCTTGAATTGCCGCGCATCGAACGCTCACGGAGGGGTGATCGAGCAGCTCGACAAGCCTCGGGCGCGCGTCTGGGTATTCACGAAGCAGCGGGGCGACGAATGTCAGGATGCTCTCGTCGCCTGTAGCGAGGTAGCTGGCCAGAATGGGATGTGCTTCCGGGTCGCTCGCAAGCACACGGGGAATACTGTTCCGGTGAAACGGCGAGAGGCTCGCTCGCGCCAGCGTCTTCAGCCATTCGACGCTTCGAGCTCGCTCACGCAACTCCTGTCGCACACGGTGATCATGCCGCAGCAGTCGTAGGACCTGCTCCCGAACATGCTCGGACTCGTCATCAACACACGCGCGAACCAAGTCCAACGAGCTCGGGTCCCTCATCAGCGGCCCGACGATCGTGGCCCGCCAATCATCCGGGGTGTTTGGCGAAGAGAGCATCGCCTTCAGCCTCTCGCGATCTTCCACGTGATCCACGACATAACGAAACGCCGAGAACCTGAGCCCAGCCTGGTCAACATTCAGGCACCAGAGAAGATGAGCTTTAACGAACGGAAGCTCCGACAGCAAATCGCAGAACACCTCATACACCTCAGCCCGAGAGCCTTTGGAGTAGAAGCACTTCCGCAAGCGGTCCACCATCGACGGATCACCCGCCAGCGCCTTCACTGCCGACGCCCTCACGCTCTCATGCGGATCTTCTAGCGAGCTCTCGACCAGGCCACGATACCGCGGGTCACCAGCCAACGCCTCGAGGATCCGTCGGCGCAGCATCCCGTGAAACATGGCATGCTGGGGACGCCCCATCTCATCTTGCATCCACTCATGATGCGGGCTTGACCGCGTCTCATCAAAATACTCTCGAAGAGCCGCGAACGCGATCGGGTGCGCCCCGAGCACCTCAACAGCAGCCAGCCGCACCTCATCTTGAGGATAACGCAGGAGGTTGTCCTTGATGCTCCCAAGGGACGCGGCGTCGCCGCGAAGAGCCTTGGCGGCGGCGATGCGTTCCGCAGCCGACCTCACCAGGAACGCTCGGAGCAGCGGCTCGGTGGAAGAGTGTTGACCCAGGGCTTTGATGGCCGCACAGCGTACCCGTTCGTTGTCGTGCTCGAGCAGCTGGGTCAGCCGTGCTCTGTCGGCGCGTCCACCGAGCGCCTCAGCGGCCGCATGCACGACGTCGTGACGGAGGCTATCGAGCAGCTTACCTAGAATCTCCTCAGCTTCCGGATCTTCGGCGAGGACCTCAATCTCATCCACGCTCACGTCCGGCGAACTTAGCCTCTGAAGCAACACCTGACGCCACCGAGGGATGCCACACAGCTTTTGCAGAGTGCTGTTCTTATCGAACATCACCATTTTAGGACTGCTGACATACGATCGAACAAGATCCTCGGATTCGGGATCGGTAGCAAGCGCGCAAATAGCCGCGCTCCGGAGCTGCAAGAAGTCGCCGGATACAGGCAGAGGCACACGAATAGTTCTATGCAGGATATCACGAATGACCTTGCGAGACGGGAGATCCTCCGCCAGCGCGTCGACCACCGCCGCCCGCACTTCATCGCTAGGGTCTCGCACCAGCATATCGCGCAGGCGGGGCAGGTAAATGGACCGGCCTGCCAGGTTTTCAGCCAAATGTGTGACACATCCTTCCCGAGTATACCGATCTTCGTCGCCCAGGCGCTCACGCCAGTCGGGTTCCGCGCCAGGATCGCTGGCCAGGTTGTGGCTCATCCACCGGCGCCCCATGTCGTCCTCGTGATACAGCAGAGGTCGCAGTCGAGCCCAGAGCTTCGGGTCCGTCGAGAGCGTACACGCGGCGCGCCACTGGTTCTGCCTGTCGGCCCCCTGCGTGAGCTTCAAGATCCCGTCAATGCCGACGTTCGCCCGCACGAGCGCGCGCGCCTGCCGCTCGACGGTGGGCCACCAGCTTGACTCGCGCCGCTCCGGCGTGCGGACCCCGAGAGTCCAGGTGGCTACATGGGCCTCCGTCCCGACGTCGCCCGGCAGCCGTAGCAGCCGCGCAAAAGGGCGCTCGACCTCCGCCTTGTCGACCAGCCCGCGCATCGCCAGGAAAGCCCGCTCCGCGGCGTCCATGAGCGCCATCTCGGCTTCCCCGAAGCGTCCGCTCGGCGCGTCGAGGCGCTCTGCCACCAGGCGGAGCACCTCACCCGAGTGGGTGGAGCAGAATTCCTGTACGCCCTTGCCCCCATACCCGAGGGCGCGCAGCAGGAGCCGAAGCAGCCGGTGGTCGGGGAGATCCCGGTCTCGCGCCTCGGCGAGCGCCTCCTGCAGAACGGTCGTCCCCCGGAGGGCGTGCGCCATCGGCACGATCTCCAGCGAGCTACCTTCCGGCGCCTGCCCGTGGCTCGCGATCAGCTGCGCGCGCTCCGCCGCGAGATTGATGTCAGCCTCGGCGGCGAGGTACTCTCCGAGCGTCAGGTGGGTGAACCGGAACCGCGACCCCCCCTCGAAAAGCCCGGTGAGCTTGTACAGCTCGTCCTGGTGATGCGGCACCTCGGCCGACTCGAAGATGACACGAGGCGCCCCCTCTTTGGGCAGCAGGCGCTCGCGCGCGAAGTTCTGGAGCTCCCTTCGCAGCGCGTCGCCCCGGTGCTTCCTGGGCAGGCGCTCCGAGTTCAGGAGGTGATCGACAGCGCGGCCGTACAGCTGGATGGTGGCGCGAGGAAGCGTCTTGTCCAAGCGGTACAGGCTCGCGGCCAGCCCGAGGAGCACCGGCGTCTCCAGCCACATCTGACCGTCAGGCAGCCCTCGTATCTCTTCGAGCAGCCCGTTCACCCAGCCTTCATCGGCGAAGTATTTCTTCAGCAGCTGTTCCGCGGCGATTCCTGGGACGCCGTGCAGCGTCACTGTCACGACGTCATTCACCGGAGCAGCCCCGAGCAGGGGCCGAGTGGCGAGGACCACGCGACCTCCCAGCTGCGCCAGCCACTCTGTCGCGTGTGCCTGTTCGATCATGCTCGACTCGTCCAGGCTGTCAATCAACAAGAGCGCGCGGCCCGAGGCGATGGCGTCGCGGATGGCGTGGAATGCTCCGGACGGGCCCTCGTTCAGCTTCACGCCGGCGAGCGCTCGCTTCGCGAGCCCACCGGCGAGGTCGTCCTCGAGATCCCCGTGCGGCGGGACGCTCCGAAGCCAGACCGGGATCCTGGCGAGAGGATCCGACTCCCGACGCTTGGCCGCTTCGCACGCCAGCCAGCGGAGGAGCGTCGATTTCCCCGTGCCGGCGGCTCCGACGATCAACGTGCGATGCGCGAAGTCCAGCAGGTCTTCCGCGGGGATGGTCTCGGTCAGATGCCGCCACGGGGCGCTCTTGCGGCGACGCAGCTCCGTCTGCAGCGCCAGCTTCTCTCCGGGCTCACCGGTCGGCTCCCCGTCGTCCTCCGCGCCGCGCTCCTCGCCGTCGATTGTACCGCCCCGCGTGACCTCCAGCTCTACAAACACATCTTGAATCGGGCGTGGCCCCACGTCGCCGGCCAGCACGACCTGACCCGCCGCTTCGCGGACGCGCGCGAGGTAGACTGCCAGGGTTGGTCCGAGCTCCTGCGTCGGTAGTGGAGCTTCCGATTCGGGCTCCGTGCTGGAGCCTGCGCTACCGGATCCGCCGCTCGGCGCCCGCGCGAACGCATCTCCGTAGATGGGCGTTCGTGTCTGATCGAGCTCGGCGAGGGTTTTTAGCTTGCTGGCGCAGCTTTGCCACAAGGAAGAGAAGTCTTGCTCGAGCGCGCCGCTCGGGCCGTGGCGGCAAATCACACGATCGAAGACTTGAGGTGCTCCGAGCTTGAAATGCACCTCATAACCCGAAGCAACCTTCTTGACCTTGAGCTCGCCGGATCGGTAGGGAAGACCGAAGGCGAAGTAAAGGCGCGAGACCAAAAAGCGGCTCAGGATTGACGCCCCGAGGGAGAACGGGGTCGGATCCCTGCCGTTCAAGACCACGGTGACGTCACTGCGGAGGAGGGCGCCGAGCTTGGCGTCCACTGTCTTCGAGAGCACCTCGGCATGGTCGAGTGAAAGCTTCTTATAAGCCTCGAGGAGGAGGTCATTCCCGCTGTCCTTCTTCTTTCTCTCCTGCGCGAGCGCCTCGTGCTCGATCTGAAGAAGCCGATGCTTCACCGGCTCCAGGTCGGCGTGGCCCACGAGGTCATCGATCACCTTGTCGTGCCGGAAATCGCGCACGCGGGCGCGCAAGACGTCGATGAGGCCGCCGTCGCCGGTGCCCGAGATCAGGGTCCGGCCCCGGCCCTTGAAGGGCGCCTGATCCAGCGCGTCGTCCTCCCAGTAAGAGCGGAAGTCGACTCCCTCGACCTCCCGCTCCAGGCCGAAGCCGACGGCGAGAATGACCGCCGAGACGGAGGCATGGTGGTCTCGATCCGTGTGCCAGAATACGCGCCGCTCGGCGCCGCTGCCTAGGTCAGTCACGGTGGCGCGAGGATGAATGTCAATGCGATCGCGCTCGTCTTTGGGCAAGCCCTCGAAGGCGGTGAGGATCTGCTGGACGACGTCGCCGGCCGGCGCGGCTGTCCACCGGAGGAGCGGGACAGTGGCTTCAGGGTTCGTGGAGCCAGACGCAGGCCAGTCGTAGATGTGCGGGTGGATCCAGCGCTTCATGTTGTTCCGCTGGAGGCGGAGCAGCTCATCGGAGCGCTCGAGCAGCGTGACCCGTAGCCCGAGCCGCGCTGCGCCTGCTGCCGCCGTCAGCCCCGCAACGCCCCCGCCGACGATGAGGATCGCGTCGCCCGGTTTCACGATTCCGAGCTCGCGCAGGGAGTAGACGAGGTTCAGAGCGCGAATCTGCTGGGAATGGATCGTGACCCGTCGCTCAAGGCACCCGAGGACGTAGAGGCCATCCTCGATGCGCATGTGCGCGTGCAGGTCTTCTGGGAGAATCCTTCTTGTAACGCCGGGGTCGGTCATGGAACGCGCGGCAGTGTACACCGCCTGGCTGTCCAGCCAGAGGCTTCACGGCCCACGAACATGTATTTTATGAATTTCTGTACGGCAAATCGCAATCAGCAGCCGGGCACGGAGACATCGACGTCGAGCAGGACGTCGGCGGCGATGGTCGTCTCCTCGGCGGGGCGGCCGTTCACGCGGGCCTCGCTCGTGATCGTCATCTTCGGCGCCACGACGTAGGGCTTGAGATCCACGCCCTCGATCACCTCCATCGACAGCTCGCGCGCGCCGCGGGGCACCTCGTCGAACTCGGCGATGAGCACGCGGGGCTGGCCCTCCGTCTCGGCGAAGAACGAGACGGAGCTCAGGAAGTCGAAGTCTCCGTCGGCCGGGCTCTCGATGCGCAGCGTGAACTCGAGCAGGTGCACCTCGTCGACATCGTCCTTCGTGACGCCCTGGTTCTCGAACTCCGCCGAGAGATCGATGCTCTGGAAGGCGGGGAAATCCAGGGAGCCAAGCACCTCCTCGACGACCGTCCCCGGCGGGACGACCGCCATGCCGCCGACCTCCACGTCGATGTTGTCGAGCGAGTCGCACACGGCGAGCGCGCAGAGGCCGAGGACGCCGGCGGCACGCGCGAACGACTCCGCGAGAGAGCGTGGGGCGCGGCGCCGGGCGAGAGGCGCGGGGCGATCGGCCTGGGGAGAAGGGCTGGTCATGGGACGATAGTAACGCGGTACGGGCGGGCCCGGATCGCGCCGGCACACCGCCCCGGAAGAGCGCGGCGGGCGACGAGCACCGGCAGGCGGACGCGTCCTTGGGACGCCGGCAGCCTCCTGGGACGCCGGCAGCCTCCTGGGACGCCGGCAGCCTCCTGGGGACGCCGGCAGCCTCCTGGGACGCCGGCAGCCTCCCCCGCCCCGCGGTACACTGCTGCCTCCCCGGGGGCGGCTTGCCGGTGGGTGTGGCCGCGCCCCAGGGTGAAGGGGCACCGCTCGCCCGCAGCCCGCGGGTGGCCCAACCGCCCCCACCCCCATGCACCAGGAGCTCCTCGATCTTCTCCTCCCCCTCGACGGCGTGCCGCAGGATCCGCGCTGGCATCCCGAGGGGGACGCGCTCTTCCATTCCCTGCAGGTCTTCGACTTGGCCCGCCGCGAGACGGCCGATCGCACGCTCTGGGCCGCGGCCCTGCTCCACGACGTGGGCAAGGCGTTCGCGGGAGCCGACCACGCCGAGGAGGGCGCCGACGCGCTCGCCGACGTCGTCTGCCCGCGCGTGCTCTGGCTCGTGCGGCACCACCTCCACCTGCTCCGCGCGCCCGGGCCGACGAAGCGGCGCCTCCGCGGGACCAGGGCCCTCGCGGACCTCGGGCGGCTGCGGCGCTGGGACCTCGGCGGCCGCTCGCCCGCCGCCGTCGTGACGAGCCCCGAGGCCGCCGTGACGATCCTGCTCGACGGTGCGGACTGGACCCTGCTCTCCATCGGCGGCGAGCCCGCCTACCGCGATGACCTGCACAAGGAGCGGCTCGCGTGAGCGCAAGGCCCGCCGGGAGGTCCTCTGCGGCGACGCCGACCGCTGGGGCCGCGACCGCCGCCTCTGGGGCCGCGAGCCCGAGGCGCCGGGGCGCGCGCGGCTCTGCGACGCGGTGCGCGCCGCCGTCGCGACCGCGCTGACGGCGAAGCAGCGCGAGGTCGTCGAGGCCTACTTCTTCGACGGCCTCTCGCAGGGCGAGATCGCGCGCCGCCTCGGCGTGGCGCAGCAGGTGGTGCAGAAGCGCCTGTTCGGAGCGCCGCGGGGCGGCCAGCGGGTCGGCGGCGCGATGCTCCGGCTCCGGCGGGCCCTCGAGCCCACGGTCGCCGCGCTGCCGGCGCGCGCCCCCGCGGCCGCCGCCCCGCCGGCACGCACGCGCGCCGCGCGGACGGCGCCGGTGTCGCCATGAGCGCCGAGCGCTTCGGCGGGCTGCGGGCCCGCATCGCCGCGGAGGCCGCCCGCCTCATGTACGAGGAGGGCGTGGACCAGTACTTCACGGCCAAGCGCATGGCCGCGAAGCGGATCCTCGGCCAGATCGACGGCCGGCGGGCGCGCTACCGGCCCGCGGACCTGCCCTCGAACGGGGAGATCCGCGAAGCGCTGCTCCTCTTCGCGGAGCGCGCCGAGGGGAGCCAGCGCGCGCGCCGCCTGTTCGCGCTGCGCATCGTGGCGCTGGAGGCGCTGCGCGCGCTCGCGCCGTTCTCGCCGCGGCTGATCGGCTCGGTGTCCACCGGCCACATCCGCCGGGGCAGCGACATCGATCTGCACGTGTTCCCCGCGAACGAGGAGGCGCTCGAGCAGCACCTCCGGGCGCTCGCGTGGACCTTCGACCGGGAGCTCGTCACCCTCCAGAAAGGCGGCCAGTTCCGGGAGTACGTCCACTACCACGTGGCGGACGCCGCGCCGATCGAGCTGACCGTGTACGCCCCGCGCGAGCTACGGCTCCGGCCCCGCAGCAGCACCGACGGCAAGCCCATCGTGCGGCTGGGCATCGCCGCGGTCGAGGCGCTGTGCGCCCGGGATCACCGGGAGGCGTGGCAGCGCTACCTCGAGACCGGCGAGGTCGAGGGGATGGACGCGCTGCTCGAGGCCGACGAGGACGAGCCGCCCCCGGGGCCGTTCGACGGCCTGCTCGAGGACGGCGCCGGGGCCGACGACGCGCCGGCCTGCCCGGAGCCCGGCGAGGAGGACGATCCCGACCAGGACTACGACCCGCTGCCGGGCTTCGAGGGCGCCGCGTGACGGCCGCGACGCCGCGCGACGGCTGCGCGCCGCCGCGCGACGGCCGCGTCCGCTGCCGGGCTTCGAGGCCGCCGCATGACGGCCGCGACCGCCCGCCGCGGACGGATCGCCGCGGCGCGTCGGCGTTCTCCGACCCGGACACGATTTCCTGGTATCCTTGCGGCCGCCCGTGTGCGGCCGGAGGTACCTCATGACCAAAACGATCCCTGGCGTCGTCCCGATGCTCGCATACCAGGACGGCTTCGCCGCGCTCGAGTGGCTCGCGGCGGCGTTCGGCTTCCGCGAGCGCACGCGCATCATGGGGCTCGACGGGAGCCTCGCGCACGCCGAGATGGAGGCCGGCGACGGCCTCATCATGCTGGCGACGCCCTCTCCTGACTACGAGAGCCCGCGGCGGCACCGGGAGCACTGCGACCGCGCCCGCAAATGGGCCTCGGTGCCGTGGATCATCGACGGCGTCCTCGTGGTGGTCGACGATATCGACCAGCATTACGAGCGCGCGAAGGGCGCCGGCGCGACGATCCTGTCCGCGCCGGAGAACGGCCCTCCGGGCCGGCGTTACCGCGCCGAGGACCTCGAAGGCCACCGGTGGATGTTCGTCGAGCGAGAGAAACCCGGCGCGACCTGATCCCGCCGCGCGCAGCGGACGACCGACCGCGGCGGCGCTCCCGCCGCGCGCAGCGGGCGCCGGCCTGCGCGGACGCCGGCCGACGTTACGCGGCACCCCCGACGAGCTCGCCGCCGCCCCAGCCCGGGGCGTGGGGCGCGGCCGCGTTCGCCGCCGCGCGCGCCGGTCCGGTCCAGAGCGACCCCACGCTGAAGCCGCCGAAGTAGTACGTGGGCGAGATCCCGGGCGCCAGCATCGACCGGGTCACCTCGAAGCCGGTCACCATCTGGACGAACTCGGGCCGCTCCGGGACCGGATCCACCATGGCCCGCTCCAGGAGCATCGAGGTGTACTGATCCGCGCCGGACTCGGGCGTGTCGAGGTTCAAGAGCACGTCGAGGTCCTGGTCCTTGCACCGCTTGGCGACGCCCGGGATCTTGCTCTCGCGGGGCGACCAGTTGTCCGCCGAGACCCCGTTCTCGCTGACGCCGACGAGGCCTCGCTCCGTGTGGAGGAACAGCGTCTGGTTGCCGGTGCTGTGCCCCGGCGTCCTGACCAGCATCACGCCGTCGCCGAGCAGGACGTCGCCGTCGATGAGGCGCACCCGGTTCTCGAGCACGCCGCGCTTGCCGTCGCGCACGTAGAACGGCGACTGGAGCGGGTGGAGCGCGTCCCAGGCCTCCCACTCCTGCTTCTGGGCGATGAGCTCGGCCGACGGGAAGGTGACCGGCTCCGGGCTGCCGTGGGTGCCCAGGTGCTTGCGCAGGTCCTGGAGATGGAAGTGGTCGTAGGCGATGTAATCGATCTGCTCCGGCGCGACCCCGACCTTCCGGAGCTGCGACGTGAGCGGGGCGAAGATGCGGGTGCTGAGGCGCGACAGGATCGGGTGGCGCGCGCGCAGCCGCTCGAGGTACGGCGCGCGCAGGGCGCCCTCGGGGTCCGTGGGGTTGAACAGCAGGTTCTTCAGCTTCCCGGCCTGATAGAACTGAACCAGGAACACCCGCTGTGTCATGATGGCGAACGGAGACGGCACGATCGCCGCTCCCCAGAACGCATAACGCGTCGGGTAGGAGAGCTGCATCGTATCGAAGGTCCTCACCGCGACGACGGGCTTCGTGGCCTCGAGGCGCTCCCGCAAGAACGGCGCGCGCTCGCGGACTGCGCGGGCGCGCAGCCCGGGCTGCGCGATGGACCAGGCGTCGCCGATCTCGGTGAGGGCCTCGAACCCCGGCGGTGTCTCGACCGTCGCATCCATAACGTCCATTGCGCGACTATAGCGACAGGGACGCTCCCAGCAAGACGGCGGCGCGGCGAGATCCTCCGATTTCGCGAGCGCAACACGGCATTTCCCCATGTTGTCTATCGGGCAAACCCTCATGGAGATCCAGGGCTGGAAGCGCGCTTCGGGCTGCGCTGGTCGGGGCCGTCGCGCTGTAGCGTTCTGCCTCATTCGGAGCTGCTTTATCGGCGAGGTGGCTTGATGCGCGAGGCGGGCCCCGAGCTCATCGGCCCGGCGCTCATGGCGTTCACGTCCCGCGCCCGGGGGCCTCGCCCCGCGCCTGCCTGCCATCCTGTGTCGCAGAGGGTGTGGTGAGGGTCTGTCTCGACGGAGGGACGCCCATCACAGAGAACCTCTCCTCACGGAGGGCCTCCCTGACAGAGGGCCCTGGCTGCGCCGTTGCGGTGGGTCACGCTCCCCTGCCGGTGGCCATGCAGCCCCGGCGTAATTTTCACGCGCTCCCGCAACGCGGCGCTGCCGTCCGCCCCCGTTGTGCCGTCCCCGGGCCAGGCGTCGATCCGGCGGGCTGGCCGCGTGTACTGCCCGTCATGGAGGTGTAATGGCCCCGCGCTCGGTGCGTCAGCCCCGGAAAGGCGCCCCCAAGGAGGACCTCTCATGAATGCGACCAGCCACCGGTACATCCACGCCCTCGGCCCTGCCGTCCTGACGCGCTTCTACGATCCCGTGTTCCGCCTGCTGACCCGCGAGGACACCTTCAGGGGCCGGATGGTCGAGCACGCGCAGCTCGCCCCCGGCCAGCGGATGCTGGACGTCGGCTGCGGCACCGGCACGTTCGCGCTGCGCGCGCAGCAGCGCCAGCCCGGCGTGGAGGTGCACGCGATCGACGGCGACGACGAGGTCCTCGCGATCGCCCGCGACAAGGCCGCCCGCGCCGGCGCGGGCGTGCGCTTCGAGCGCGCCATGGCCTGGTCGCTGCCGTACCCGGACGGCACCTTCGACCGCGTGACGTCGAGCCTCATGTTCCACCACCTCGCGCTGGACGACAAGCGCCGGGCCGCGCGGGAGATCCTGCGTGTGCTCCGCCCCGGCGGCGCGCTGCTGCTGGCCGACTTCGTCGCGCCGGGCGGCGCTCCGGGCCGCGCGTTCGTGTGGGTGCTCCGCCGGTTCGAGCACCTCGCCGACAACCTCGCGGACCGCCTCCCCGCGGAGCTCACCGGCGCGGGGTTCTCCGGGGTGGCCGAGATCGACCGGCACCCGACGGCGTTGATGCCGATCGCGTTTCTCAGAGGCTACAAGCCGGGGATTTCCTGAGCCCGGGCTGCCCCGTCGCCCCCGGGTGCCTGCACAGCCCGCCGCGCCGGCGCCCTCGCGCTCCCTCGGCGTGTGCAGGAACGACGCGGGACGGCTGGCCGGCCCGGAGGCGCGGGGCTAAGTTCTCGCCGGCTGCGGCGGCCCCGTCGGGGCGCCGCGCGAGCATCGCAGCGAAGTTTGCCGTTCCCGATTGCAACGACGAGAGCACCGGAGGAGCAGGACAGTCATGTTGAAGAACCTCGAAGGGCAGCGCGTTCCCGAAGTCACGTTTCGTACGCGCGTCGACGGTCAGTGGAAGGACGTGACCACCAAGGAGGTGTTCGCGGGGAAGAAGGTGGTGGTGTTCGCGCTGCCGGGCGCCTTCACGCCGACCTGCTCGAGCGCCCACGTGCCCCGCTACAACGAGCTCGCGGACGAGTTCAAGCGCCGCGGCGTGGACACGATCGCGTGTGTGTCCGTGAACGACGCGTTCGTGATGGACGAGTGGGCGAAGAACCAGAACGCCGAGAAGATCCTGTTCCTGCCCGACGGCAACGGCGAGTTCTCCGAGAAGATGGGGATGCTCGTCGACAAGGCGAGCCTCGGGTTCGGCAAGCGCTCGTGGCGCTACTCGATGCTGGTCGACGACGGCGTGATCAAGAAGATGTTCATCGAGCCCGAGGTGGAGGGCGACCCCTTCCAGGTCTCGGACGCCGACACCATGCTGAAGCACCTCGATCCGGAGTCGAAGGCGCCGCACGACATCCTCCTGTTCACGAAGCCGGGCTGTGGCTACTGCACCAAGGCGAAGCGCCTGCTCGAGGAGCGGAAGCTGGCCTACGAGGAGGTCCCCGCCTCGCCGCGCCGGCTGCGCGCGGTGAGCGGCAAGTCGAGCACGCCGCAGGTCTTCATCGACGGCCAGCACATCGGCGGCGCCGACGATCTCGAGGCCTACCTCGCGAAGTCCTGACCCGCGATAGCGGACCAGGTCATCCTCATCCACGAGACAAAACGCCAGGGCGCCGGGAGATCCCCTCTTCTCCCGGCGCCTCGCCGTTCCATCCACTCTCTCAATCGGCGGGGTAGAGCTGCTCGATCACCTCGCGGAAGCGGTGCTCGATCACGTTGCGCTTCATCTTGAGGGTCGGCGTCATCTCGCCGTCCTGGATCGAGAACTCGCGCCCGATGACCGCGAACTTCTTGATCTGCTCGAAGCTCGCGAGGCCCGCGTTCAGGGCGTCGACGTGCGCCTTCACCTGGCCGACCACCTCGGCGCTCGAGATCACCGCGCCGCCGTTCAGGATGCCCCGGTCCTTCAGCTCGGCGAGCTTGGACTCGGTCAGGGTGATCAGCGCGGACAGGTACTTGCGGCCGTCACCCACCATGCACACCTGGCTGATGATCTCGGCCGCCTTGAGCTTCTCCTCGATGGGGAGCGGCGCGATCATCTTGCCGCCCGACGTCTTCAGGATCTCCTTCTTGCGGCCGCGGATCTTGAGCTGCCCGCGCTCGTTCCACTCGCCCAGATCGCCCGTGTGCAGCCAGCCGTCCTCGAGCGTGGCCTGCGTCGCCGCCTCGTCCTTGTAGTAACCCACGAACACGTGCCGGCCGCGCGTCAGGATCTCGCCGTCCTCGGCCAGCTTGAACTCGACGCCCGGAACGGGCTTGCCCACGGTGCCCGCGCTCTCGACGCCAGGCTCGGTCATGGAGATGACGCCGGTCGACTCGGTCTGGCCGAAATCCTCGAGGATCTCGAGGCCGAGCGCGCGGAACCACGTCGCGATGTGCGGCGCGAGCGCCGCCGCGCCCGAGGCGAGCACCTCGGCCTTGCCCAGGCCGAGCGCCCCGCGCACCTTGTTCAGCACGAGCTTGTCGGCGAGCTTCAGCTGCAGCACGTCGAGCGGGCTCGGCGCGCGCTTCGCATACCGCGCCTCCGCCACGCGGGCGCCGACCGCGAGCGCCCACTCGGCGAGCTTCTTCTTGGCCCCCTTGCCGCCGCGCACCTTCGCCATCACCCCTTCCATCATCTTCTCCCAGAGCCGCGGCACGCAGAGCAGCAGCGTGGGCTGCACGTCGGGGAGCTCGGTCGAGACGTTCTCGAACTTCGAACAGAAGTTGACGGTGTAACGCTGGGTGGTGCCGACCCCCACGTTCTGCAGCTTCTCGGCGACGTGGCAGAGCGGGAGGAACGAGAACATCGAGCCGCGCGCGAACGGCAGACCCCAGTACTTCACGACCAGGTCGGACGTGTAGGCCAGGTTGTCGTGCGACAGCATCGCCCCCTTGGGATTGCCCGTCGTCCCCGAGGTGTAGATCAGGAACGCTCCGGCCCTGGGGTCGATCCTGGAGAGATAATCGGCGTACGTCTTCGCGCCCGGCTGCTGCGCGAGCGCCCGGCCCTCGGCGAGCGCCTGCTCGTACGCGATCGCCTTCGGCGAGATCGACGTGTCGCCGTCGAAGACAAGGATCCACCGCACGCTGTCAGGGACAGCGGACTCGCCCTTCTCCCCGGAGATCTTCTGAAAATACTCCTTGTTCTGCACCGACAGCAGCGTCGCCTCGGTGTGCGTCATGATGTACTGGATGTCTTTCGCGGTGGAGTTCGGGTAGAGCCCCGCCGACTTGCCCCCGACGAGCAGCGCCGCCAGATCGACGTGCACCCACGGAGGACAGTTGTACGAGAGGATCGCCCCGATCTGGCTCGCGTCGAAGCCCTTCGACTCGAGGAACAGCGCCAGGTGGTGGACGCGGTCGCGGAAGTCGCGCGCGGTCAGCGTCCTCCATTCGCCCTGGGACTTGTAACGCTGAGCCGGCGCGTCGGGGGACTCGCGGGCCCACTCATCCAGACGGTGAAGAACGGTGCTCATGGCATCTTCCTGCGGGCGAAGGTCTCGGAGATCGCTGCGGGAGGGTCAGGATGCGGGAGCCGCCGGGGCATTGTCAATCGACCTCGAAGAGCGCCCGCTTCGGAGTGGCCGCCCTGCGCCGCGGCCGGTACGATAGCGATACGAGATCTCCCGCCGCGCAGCCCCCCATGCCGCAACTCCCCGAGCGCTTTCAGATCCTCCGGCGGCTCGGGGCAGGTGGCTTCGGGATCGTGTACGAGGCGCTCGACCGCGAGCGCGGCGAGCGGGTCGCCCTGAAGACGCTCGCGCGCGTCGACGCCTCGGCGCTCTACCGCTTCAAGAAGGAGTTCCGGGCGCTCGCGGACATCGCGCACCCGAGCCTCGTCCGGCTCCATGACCTCATCGGCAGCGGAGGCGAGTGGTTCTTCACCATGGAGCTCGTGCGCGGGGTCGACTGGCTCACCTACGTGCGCCGGCAGGACACCGCCGAGGGCGCCGCCACGCCGCCCAGCCTGGCGAGCACCGCGCCGCCGGACGAGGGCGTCGACCTCGACGCCACGCTGGAAGCGCCGAACGCGCTCTGGCCTGCCTCCATCCATGTCCGCGCCGGAGGCCCGGAGGCGCGCGCCGATCTCGGGCGGGTGTGGTCCTCGCTCGTCCAGGTCGCCCGGGCGCTCCAGGCGGTGCACGAGGCGCGGCTCATCCACCGCGACCTCAAGCCCTCCAACGTGCTCGTCACGCCCGAGGGGCGCGCCGTCGTGCTCGATTTCGGCCTCGCCTCGCGCCTCTCCCACAGCGGGCAACACGCGACCGACGCCGAGCAGATCGTCGGGACGCCGCGCTACATGGCGCCGGAGCAGATGGGATCGAGCGCCGTCACGCCGAGCGCCGACTGGTACGCGCTCGGCGTGATGCTCTTCGAGGCGCTGGCAGGCAAGCCGCCGTATACGGGGACCCCCCTCCAGATCCTCGCCGAGAAGCAGCGCGCCGAGCCCCCGCGGCTGCGCGACGTCGCGCCGTGGGCGCCTGACGACCTCGCCAGCCTGGCGGCCGACCTCCTGCACACGTCGCCGGCGCGGCGCCCCGCCGGGCCCGAGGTGATCCGGCGGCTCGACGCGGCGGGCGGCCTCGCGGCGGCGTCTGCCGCGCCCGCGCCCTTCGCGCCGGCGAGCCCCGCGCCGGCGAGCCCCGCGCCGGCGGCCCTGGACGATCGCGGCGCGCCATGGACGGCGCTCGCTGACGCGCTCGCGCTGGTGCGAGAGGGGCGGCCCGGCCTCGTCCTCGTCCAGGGCGCCGCGGGCGCGGGGAAGAGCGCGCTCGTGCGCGCGTTCCTCGACAGCGAGGCCGCGGAGGACGCGCTCGTCCTCTCGAGCAGGTGCCACGAGCGCGAGCAGGTGCCGTTCAAGGCGCTCGACGGCGCGATCGACGCGCTCAGCCGCCACCTCGTGCGGCTCCCGCGGGCGGAGGCCGCCGCGCTCATGCCCCGCGGCGCCGCCGCGCTCGCCCGCGTCTTTCCCGTGCTCGCGCGTGTCCCGGCCGTGAACGGGGCGCCGCGCGGCGCGGCCGACGAGGGCGAGGCGCGGCTCCGGGCGCGCGCGTCGGCCGCGCTGCGCGACCTGCTCGGGCGGATCTCCGACCGGCGGCCCGTGATCGTCGCCATCGACGACGCCCAGTGGGGCGACGCGGACAGCGCGGCGCTGCTCGCAGAGGTCATGGCCTCCCCGGACCCGGCCGCGCTCCTGCTGATCGTCGCCTGCCGCGCCGAGGACGCCGGGACGAGCCCGCTGCTCTCGGCGCTCCGGGCCTCCCCGGCGATGGCCGCGGTGCGCGCCGTGGAGATCGACCTCACCGGAACCCCGGCGCGAAGATCGCCGCCATGCGGGCAGGGTTCTTGATGCCCCGGCCCGCCATCCAGGCGTCCGCGGCCTGGATGAGGGCGCGGCCCTCCTCCCCGCCGAGCAGCTGGCCGCGGCGGCGGCGCGTACAGGCGGCGAACAGGGCCATCTCGCACGCGTCGAACGCGGCCCCGGCCGCCTCGAGGAGCGAGAGCGCCGCGGCGGTCTGACCCCGCTGCGCCGCGATGGCGGCGCGCAGGGACATCGCCATCGGATCGATCCACGGCGCGCCCTCGCGCGCGAGCCGCCGCGCGTCCCGCTCCGCCGCGCGGCGCAGGGCCTCCGCGAGGCGGGCGTCGCCGGCGCCCTCGCGCGCGGCCGCCTCCAGCGCCGCGGACGCGCGCAGGTGGTGGATGAGGGCGCGGTAGTACTGGAACCTGGGCAGGAAGGACCAGGCGATCTTGCGCCAGCGGTCGTTGATCCGCCGCCACGCCGCGAGCGGCGCCCCCGCGTAGACGTCGATGCGCCCGAGCGCCATGGTCTCCAGGCAGTCGAGGTGGTCGAACGCGCGGCGCGGCCAGCGCGCCATGGCGCCGAGCACCTCGTCGCGCGCGGCGTCCGGCCGGTCCGCGGCGAGCAACACGATGTACGTGAGCCCCACCCGGAAGAAGCTGGCGGCGTAGAGGTCGCCGCGGGCGTCCGCGTCGGCGCAGCGCGGCGCCGCCAGGCGGGCCAGCGCGTCGAGCTCCCCGCGGTGGTAGTGGGCCACCATCATGAACCGGCTGACCGTGCCGAGCTCCCAGGCGACGCCCGCGCAGCGCGCGCGCAGCAGATCCTCGGCCTCCCGGCAGAGCGCGAGGCCCTCGGCCCAGCGCCCGGAGAGGCTCTCGACGACCCCGAGCATGCCCTTGTTGACGGCGACGAGGTACGGATCGCCGACCTTCTCCGCGAGCGCCGCCGCCATGCCGTGGATCCGGTGCGCCACGCGCCGCCCCGCGACGTGGTCGGTGCCGAACTGCCCGACCTCGGCCGCGAGCGCGCGGGCGAGGCGGTAGGGCTCGCCCGCGCGGAGCGCCAGGAAGAGGTACCTCGCCTGGAACGCGGCGCCTTGGAGGACGTCGGCCATCGAGAGCCCGACCGCCGCCGACCGGCAGATGTCGAGGCGCGTGAGGGTCTCGGCCGGCAGATCGCGCGCGTCGCGCTCCCGGAAGCGGAGCCCGCGGAGGCGGAGGAGGAGGCGCCAGAACAGGAGCGAGAGCAGCACCACCCACTGGCGCTCGAGCAGCCGCATGCCCACCGTGGCGAGCACGCCCCGGAGCGCGCGCCTGCCCTCCTCCATGTGCCCGCTCAGGAGCAGCTGCTCGGCGGCGCACCGCCGGAGGTCGAGGCTCTCCTCCGGCGTCGCCCCCTCGGCCGCGGCGGCGTACTCCCGGGCCGCCTCCGCCCCGCGGCCGGCGTTGCGCAGGGCGTCGCCGAGCTTGATCCGCAGCGCGCGCACCTCCTCCGCGCCGCCCGGCGCCGCCTCGAGCGCGGCGGCGTAGTGCTCGGCGGCGCGATCGAACGCGAGCGCCTCGGCCGCGCGGTCGCCCGCCTGGATCGCGTACTCGGCCGCCTTGTCGACGCGCCCGCCGCGGCGGAAGTGCAGGGCGAGCACGTCCGGCTCGACCCGCCCCGACGCCTCCAGGACGGCGGCGAGCCCGAGGTGCACCCCCTCGAGCTCCGCGGCGCCGAGCTGCGCGAGGACCGTCTCGCGGATGCGGTCGTGGAACGTCTCGAGCTCCTGCTCGTCGCGCTGGCCCCGGGAGCGGATGACGTTGCCGGCCCGGAGCGCCGCGATCGCGGCCTGCTCCTCCTCGGGGGTGAGCGCGGCGGCCTGCTGGGCGGCGCGGCGGCCGAGCGGCTTGCCCGACACCGCGACGACCTCGAGCAGGCGCCGCGCCCCTTCGGGCAGGCGCAGGAGGCGGTTCGCGAGGACCGTCGCCAGCCGGACGCCGCCGCCGTCGCCGCCGGCCTCGCCGCCGCCCGCGCCGCTCCGCGGCGATCCCGGCCCGGCGCGCCCCTGCACGTCGCGCGACAGCTCGAGCACGAAGAACGGGTTCCCCTCCGCCTCCGCCGCGATCGCGCCGGCCTGCGCCGCGGCCCGGTCGCCGCCGCCGAGCAGGGTCAGCGCGAGGGCGCGCCCCTCCTCGGGCGTGAGCGCGCCGACCGCGAGGGTGCACACGTCGCCCGCGTCCGCGCCCGTGTCGTTCGGGGCGGGCGGGAGCAGCCGCACCACGAGCTCGCTCCGCTCGGCGTCCTCGCTCCGGTAGCAGAGGAGCAGGAGCAGCGCGGGGGCGTCGGGCTGGCGGAGGAGGTCGGTGAGCAGCGCGGCGCTGTCGGCGTCTCCCCACTGGAGGTCGTCGATGAACAGGACGAGCGGCCGTCGATCCGCGATCCGCGCGAGCATCTCGCGGAGCGCGGCGAACCCGCGCCGGCGGAGCTCCCGGGCGTCCGGCGGCTCCACCTCGCGCCGCGGCGCCCGGGCGATCGCGTCGACCCGGCCGAGCACGGGGAAGAGGCGCACGACCGCGTGTACGTCGCGCGGCATGAGCTCGGCGGCCTCCGCCCTGGGGAGGCGCGCGAGGTGGCGGCTGAGCGCGTCGATCAGGCTGTCGACGGCCTTGTAGGGGACGGACTCCCGCTCGTAGCACCGCCCCTCGAGGACCACCGCGTGCGCCGCGCGCGCGAGCTCGTCGAGGAAGCGCCGGACGAGGGCGGTCTTGCCCATGCCCGAGGTGCCGTGGAGGTGCAAAATGGTCGCCCTGCCGCCCCTGGCCCGCTCGAAGGCGGCGCGCAGCGCCTCGAGGTGCTGCTGCCGCCCGACGAACGGCGCGTTGCCGGTCGGCCCGGTCGGCGCGCTGCTGCTGCCGCTGGGCGCCGCCGCGCGCTGCTGCGCGCCGGCGTCGCCGTGCGGCGGCTGGAGGCGCCGGAGCACCTCGGGCGCCGGGGGCCGCTCGCGGGGGTCGCGCCGCAGGAGCTCCGCGCAGAGCGTGTCGAGGTCCGGCGGGATGCCCGGCGCGAGGGCGCTCGGGGCAGGCGGCTGCTCCCGCTGTTTTTGCATGAGGACGTCGAGCGCCCCTCCCTCGAACGGCCTCCGGCCGATGAGCGCCTCGTGGAGCATGACGCCCACCGCGTACCAGTCGCAGGCGGGGGACAGCGGTTCGCCCGTCGCCTGTTCCGGGGCCATGTACGCCGGGGTCCCCGCGATGTGGTTGCCGCTCTGGTCGAGCGATCCCGCCGAGAGCTCCGTGACCAGGCCGAAGTCGAGGATGACGACCCGGCCCTCGCGCGTCACCAGCACGTTCGACGGCTTCAGGTCGCGGTGGAGCTTGCCGGCGTCGTGGAGCGCGGCGAGGCCCTGGGCGAGCTGGAGAAGCGCGCTCCTCAGCGGACCCCAGGACGGCGGCGGCGCCGCGGCCGCGCCCCCGTCGCCGTCAGCGGGAGCGGCCGCAGGGGGAGACGTCGACGAGGCGGCCGGCTCCGGGGCGGACAACGTCGACGAGGCGGCCGGCTCCGGGGCGGACGACGTCGACGAGGCGGTAGCATCCGTGGCGTCCGGATCGTCGCGGCCGGGGCCGCGCGCGGAGGGGCCGCCGCGCACGGCGGAGAGGAAATCGGTGCCCTCGATGAGGTCCATCGAGAAGAACCATTGATTGCCCTCGGAGAACAGCTCGTGGAGCGCGACCAGGTTCGGGTGGACGACCTCGGACAGGGCCCGGAACTCGCGCTTGAACCGGTAGAGCGCGACGGGATCGAGGCGGTGGAGCGATTTCAGGGCGACGCGCGCGCCCCGCTCGCGGTCCTGCGCCTCGTAGACGGCGCCGAACGATCCCTCGCCGAGGCGGCGGCCGATCGTGAATCGCGCCGTGCTGGAGAGCGTCCTCTGCATCCAATCGCCCTGCATTGGGCGGCCTGCGTGCGGCGAGCGTACCATGCAGCGGGTCGAGGTTCTTGCCTTTGCGCGGGCGCGTTTCCGCGCCGAGCGCGAGCCTTGCGCGCGCTTTCGCCGGATGAGACAGTCGGCCGCGAGGGCGAGAGGATGAGCGAGGCAACGGCGTCCTACGGTCCGACCCGAACAGACGACGCGCCACGCGGGGTCGACGAGGGCGGGTCGTACCTGCTCGTCGTGCAGGGGAGCTCGTCCTCGATGCTTCACCTTCCGCGCAGCGGCGTGGTGCTCCTCGGCCGCGGGCCCAGGGCTGACGTGCGCCTCCGCAACACCTCGGCGTCGCGGGAGCACGCGAAGGTCGTGCTGCTCGACGGGCGCGCGCAGCTCGTGGATCTCGGCAGCCGCAACGGCACCCTGCTGAACGGCGTCCGTGTGGAGGGCGCGAGGCCGCTCGGCTCGGGCGACGTGGTGTCGATCGGCGACGCGGTCGTGGTGATGCGGTGCGCCCGCCCCGCGAAGAGCCGGCAGGTCCTCGACATTGCGGAGCTGCGGCGGAGGATCGAGGCGGAGATCGATCGATCGTTGCGCCACGATCGTCCGGCGGCGGTGATCGCCGTCCAGCTCGGGTCGGCGTCCGCGCGTGTGGCCGTCGCCGGCGCGCTGGAGCGGGAGCTCGCGGTGACCGATTTCGCGGGGTTCGAGGCCGACGATCGGCTCCTCGTGCTCTTGCCCGAGGCGGACGCCGCGGCGGCGGACGACGCCGTGCAGCGGCTGATGGACGTGCTGCACGCCGTCGCCCCGGCGCCGAAGGCCGGCGTGGCCACGGCGCCGGCGGACGGGTGCGACGCGGACACGCTCGTCGCGTCGGCCCGCGCCGCGGCGGAGGTCGCGAAGCCCGGCCAGGCGGCGACCGCCGCGGAGGCGGTGACCACGCTGGAGCTCGGCGGGCAGCGCACGGTGCTCGCCGACGCCGCGATGGTGCGCGTCTTCGACCTGATCCGGCGTCTCGCGGCGACGGATCTCCCGGTGCTCGTGACCGGCGAGACGGGCTCCGGAAAGGAGAGCGCGGCGCGTGCGCTGCACGAGTGGTCTCCGAGGGCGAAGCGCCCGCTCGTGACGCTCAACTGCGCTGCGGTGCCCGAGAGCCTGGTCGAGAGCGAGCTGTTCGGCTACGAGCGCGGCGCGTTCTCCGGCGCGGTGGCCTCGAAGCCGGGGCTCCTGGAGCACGGGAGCGGCGGGACGGTCTTCCTCGACGAGATCGGCGATCTCTCGGCGAGCGCGCAGGCGAAGATCCTGCGTGCGATCGAGACCAGGAGGATCGTCCGGCTGGGCGACGTGCGCGAGCGGGAGATCGACATTCGCCTGGTCGCGGCGACGCACAAGGATCTCCAGGCGGAGGTCAAGGCGGGCCGCTTCCGGCAGGATCTCTATTATCGCCTCGGCGCGGCGACGGTGATCCTGCCCCCTCTCCGGGAGCGTCCCCGCGAGATCCTCGCGCTCTCGCGGGCTTTCCTGGCCGACGCGTGTGCGCGTGCGGGGCGCGAGGAGATGGCGTTGTCGACGGAGGCGACGGAGCTGTTCACGAGCTACGGTTGGCCGGGCAATGTGCGCGAGCTGAAGAATGTGGTCGAGTACATCGCGGCGACCGTCGGTACGCGCATCATCGAGCGGAGGCACCTCCCCGCGGCGCTCGCGCCGCAGGGTTCTCCTCTTCCCGAGAGCGCGCCGCCTGCCGCGGCGCCGGCGGCGCCTCCTGCGGGGGGTCCCGGCCGGACGTTCCGGCCGCTCGCGGAGGAGGTCCGGGAGCTCGAGCGCACGCGCATCGCGGAGGCGCTCGCCGCGGTGGGAGGGGTTCAGACGAGGGCGGCGGAGGCGCTGAGCATGCCGCTGCGGACTTTTGTGCTGAAGATGAACCGCTATGGGCTGGCGAAGCGCAGGCGGTGAGGCCGCCGGCGGGCGCAGGAGCTGCCGGGGTTTAGGTAAGAGTTACCTAGGTCGGTCGTGCAAGAGTTGCACGACGGCCGTCCGAGGCCGCGTCGAGGCCGGGAGAACGCGCTGCGCGCGCGGAGCCGAGGAAGGCACAGGGGGTGCAAGTCCTGGGGGCCGGGCTGCGGCGTGGAGAGAGGATTTGGATTGAGGAGCGGAGGCACAGAGATGCTGTCGCGCGTCGGCCCGCCTCACGTCTCTCGTCTCTCGTCTTTCGTCTCTCGTCTCTCGTCTCTCGTCTATCGTCTCTCGTCTCTCGTCTCTCGTCTTCGTGGTCGTCTTCGTGGTCGTGAACGTGATCGTGATCCCTTCCATCGTCCACGTGCCCGTACGCCTTCGGTCTGTGAACGTGCACGAGTTTCGGTTCGACCACGACCACGACCACGTTCACGGGAGACGAGAGACGAAGGCCGGGAGACGAGAGACGAAAGACGAGAGACGTGAGACGTGAGACGAAAGACGTGAGACGTGAGACGGGTGATGGAAGGCGCCACGGCCGTGCTGATGGTCGTCATTGATTCCCCGGCGGAGCTCTCCTCCGCAGGACCGGCTCACTCCACTCCTCACCGCCTCCAAATACTCACCGAGAGCCAACACCCAAGGAGATTCGCGTGTTCGAGATCACCCTCACCCC
Source organism: Sorangium cellulosum (assembly GCF_002950945.1). Lineage (GTDB taxonomy): Bacteria > Myxococcota_A > Polyangia > Polyangiales > Polyangiaceae > Sorangium > Sorangium cellulosum_E. The sequence continues at coordinate 1,604,187 of NZ_CP012673.1, read as the reverse complement.
CTCCCTCCTCACCTCCGCGCTCTCCGGAGAGGTCCAGTCCCTCCGCACCATGATCACCGCACTGACCCCCGTGATCCACGCCCGTGTCGGCCGCGCGCTGCACCGGCGCTCCCCCCGCTTCGCCGCCCCCGCCGACCGCAAGGACGACCTCGTCCAGGACGTCTTCGTCGAGCTCTTCCGCGACGGCAGCCGCGCCCTTCGCGCCTGGGATCCCACCCGCGGCCTCAGCCTCGCCAACTGGGTCGGCCTCATCGCCGACCAGCGGGTTGCGGCCGCCTTCCGCTGCCGGCGGCGAAACCTCGACACCGCGGCGCTGCCGCTCGACGACGCGCCGGACGAAGGCGCTCGATCGGGCGATGATCCAGAGGCCGCCGTGCTCGCCCGCGACCAGCTGGAGCGCCACCTCGGCTTGCTCCGCGCCGAGCTCAGCCCGCTCGGGCTCTCGCTGCTGGAGGCGCTCGTCCTCGAGGAGGAGCCGATCGCCTCGGTCTGCGCGCGGACGGGCATGAGCACCTCCGCGGTGCAGGCGTGGAGCAGCCGGCTCAGGCGGCGGCTCGCGGAGCTCGTCACGGAGCGCGGCCGGCACGCGCCGAACGCGCCCGGCCAGACCGGAGCGAAGGCGGGAGTCAGGGCAACTTCCGTATCCGCTCCTCCCCGCACCGCACCTTAGCCGTTCACCCAGACGTTGATCCGCGCTGCCCAGCCACTCTAGCCCGGCACGTGCGCCTTTACAGTCCCCGCCGAATTTTTCACGCTTCACGCGCCCGCGAGCGGGACATCAAAGCACGAATTCGACGCGGAGCGGCGGGGCGTGACGCCATCGCGCGGTCAGGCGGCCAGTGCAGATGGCGTGCCGCTCCCGACCCCTGGACAGTCGAATCGCGCGCCGAGCAGAGCGCATGAGCGGGAGGAGCACGTGTGGTACACAAGCGCGGTTGCCCCGCTCGGGGCACTGCCGCGCTTTTATCAAGGAGATTTCACGATGAGCTCATTCGTCCAGCGTCACCGGTTCGCTTTCTCGGTTCTCCTCCTCTGCGTCCCCGCGCTCACCGGCGCCGACGGCAACGGCTGTGGCCGCGATATCCCCGCGCCCCCCATCGACGAGAGCCTGGCGCCCGGCGTCGAGGAGGCCGCCGGCCGCGTCCTCCCCGGCCGGTGCGTCGTCACCGGCTGTAGCGGGCAGGTCTGCGCCAGCAGCCAGGTGTTCACCACGTGTGAGTGGCGCGAGGAGTATGCGTGTTATGGCGACCATGGCATCTGCGAGCGCGACGCGTCCGGCCGGTGCGGCTGGCGCGAGACGCCGGAGCTCCAGGCGTGCCTCGACGCCGGCGGCGGCGCCGCCGCCGTGCGCGCCGCTCCGGGGGGCGGCGGGCCCAAGGGCTGCGTCGTGACCGGCTGCAGCGGGCAGGTCTGCGCCAGCGAGCCTATGGCCACCACGTGCGAGTGGCGCGACGAGTACGCGTGTTATGGCGAGCACGGCATCTGCGAGCGCGACGCGTCCGGCCAGTGCGGCTGGCGGGATACCCCCGAGCTCGACGCCTGCATCACGTCGGCCTCTGGCGGCATCTGAGCGGCGAAGGCCCAGGGCGCTCCCTGCCATGGGCCGGCTCGACCGCCGTGTCCGCGGGGAGCGCCGCCCGGCCTCCACGCCCGAGCTCGGGCCGCGCCGCCCGGCGCCGCCCCACGACAGACCGCGCCTGCGACCTGCCGCTCCCCGCGCCGGACATCTCTGTCAGCGGAAATCCGCGACGTGGTCCGCGACCCACTCGGCGTAGCTGCGCGCCGGGCGCCCGGTCACCTCCGCCACGGTCGGCGACACCCGGACCAGCGCCGCGTAGCCACCGTCGGCCGGCGGCGCGGGCGGCGACCAGAGCAGGTGCTCGATGACCTCGCTGGGCATACCCCGGCGGCGCCACAGATCGCGGGCCTGATCCGGGGTCAGCTCGACGAATTGCAGCGCCCGGCCGAGCGCCGCGCCGATCGTGCGCACCTGCTCGACCGGGGTGATGAGCGCCGGCCCCGTGAGGAAGTACTTCGCGCCAGCGTGGCCGTCGCCGAGCAGCGCCGCCGCGGCGACCGACGCCACGTCCGCCTCGTGGATAGGCGCGCTCGGGAAGTGGCCATTGACGCCCCGGACCACGCCCTCGGCGCGGAGCTCCGGCGCCCAGTCGAGGGTGTTCAGCATGAACTCTCCGGCCCGCAGGTGGGTCCACGCGACGCCAGCCCGCTCGACCGCGCGCTCCACCGGCCGGTGGTGGGCGTGCCCGAAGCTGCCGACGGCGTCGTCGGCGACGCTGTCGTCCACGGCCGACGACGAGAGCACCACGATCCGCCGGACCCCGGCGCGCACCGCGTGGTCGACCACCGTCTGCGCAGTCTCCGGCACCGCGAACAGGAACATCCGGGCAACGCCGCGCAGCGCTGCCGGCAGCGTGTCCGGCGCGAGCAGATCCCCTCCGACGACCTCCGCGCCGGCGGGCAGATCCGCCGCCGCCGGCCGGCGGGTCAAGGCCCGCACCGGCTGCCCGGCCTGGACGAGCTGGGCCACCAGGTGCCGGCCGACGCTCCCCGTGGCGCCGGTCACCAGGGTCGTCACGACGTCGCCCCCTTGTTCCACTCGGCCCGCGTGAATGCCTCTCCCGCCTCCGTGGACCTCGCCATTCGCCAGGAGCTATCATGATGACAGGATCATGGCAAGATGACAGGTCGACATCGGAGACGCCGCTTCGCGCCTCTGGACGGCGACCTCGGTCGAGAAGAAAATCGCGGAAGAGAGGCGACGTGCAACCGAACGAACAACCCGCCGGAACGGTCGTGTCGATGTGGCGTTATCCCGTCAAATCGATGCAAGGAGAGGAGCTCGACGAGGCGGCGATCACCGGGCGTGGCGTGCTCGGCGACCGGGCCTATGCCGTCCTGGACCGGGAGACGGGGCACATCGCGAGCGCGAAGCACCCCGGCAAATGGGGCGCGCTGCTCGCGTGCCGCGCCGCCTTCGCCGAGCCGCCGCGCCCCTCGGCGCCATTGCCGCCCGTCTGGATCACGCTGCCGGACGGCGCCGTGATCAGCAGCGCAGAGCCGGACGTGGATCGGGCGCTCTCGCGCGCGCTCGGCCGCGACGTGGCGCTCGTGAGCCGGGCGCCCGGGTCGCCGACGCGCGAGGCGGATCGATCGCCGGTGGATGGCTCCACGGCGCCGCCCACGATCACGACCGAGCCGATGGCGCTCGCCGCGCCGGCCGATACGTTCTTCGACGTGGCGGCCCTGCACGTGCTGACGACGGCGACGCTCGATCGCGTGCGCGAGCTCCACCCCTCGGGGCGCATCGAGGCCCCGAGGTTCCGCCCGAACCTCGTCGTCGCGACGGCCCCGGGCGAGCGCAGCTTCGTCGAGAACGCCTGGCTCGGCCGCGCGCTGGAGATCGACGCGGAGGTCCACCTCGAGGTCATCGATCCTTGCCCCCGCTGCGTCGTCCCGACGCTGCCCCAGGGCGACCTCCCGCGCGATCCCGGCATCCTGCGCGCGCTCGCCCGGCACAACGCGGTCGCGAGCGTGACCGTCGCCCCCGGCGTCGTGTTCCCGGCCGTGGCCGGGGTCTATGCGACCGTGCGACGCGAGGGCGTGATCCGCTGCGGGGCGACCGTCCGGCTGTCTTCCTCGCCTCCGCACGGCTCCGCCGGGCTCAATACTCGGTGATGTTCTCCGGGGGGACGTCACGGAACACGCGGTCGCTCTTGTCGCCCGAGCCGGTGAACTCGTAGGTCAGGTTGTGATGGCGCACGAAGCAGAGCGGGCTGTCGCTCTGCACCACCGCGGAGACGACGCCCGTCACCGTGACGGTGTTGAGGTCCAGGTTCAGCTCGAACTCCGTCCCGCCGTTCTGGCGCAGGAGCTTGCCCATCTCGGCGCCGGTGAAGTTCTCGATCCGGACGTCGCAGGGCGCATTGAACTGGAACATCTTGTCGGCGGCCTTGAACCCCTCGCTGTCCTTGATCGTGATCGCCCCGCCGGGGAAGTAGCTGCGGACCGAGGCCGCGTCCTCTCCGACGTCCTCCCAGGTGATGTTCTCGAGCACGTTGTCACCCATCATGTGGATCCCCTCACAGCCGGGGAAGGTGATGGTCACGTTCTTGACGCTGGCGCCCGGCGCGAGCAGAAAGAACGGCCTCTGGCTCTCGGCCTGCTCCCCGCTCGAGGTGTCGCATTTCATGGCGGCGACGTCGGCGCTCAGCGTCTCGCCCTTGCCATCATAGACGGCATGAGGAGGAACGAAGAGGGTCTGGGAGATCGTCCGGGCGGTCCCGGTCCCTTCGGTGGCGTAGGTCAGCGGTCCGACCTCCTCGGTGATGTAGCCCTCGTAGGCCTCGGCCAGCTCTTCATCGGCCGGCGTGAACTGCCTGAGGATGTCCAGCGGGTCGCCGGTGGGAACGACACCCCCGCCGCCGACGCCGCTTCCGCTTCCGCCAACGCCCCCGCCGCCGACGCCGCCCGAGCTCGCTCCGGTACTGCCGGAGCCGGCGCCGCCGCTGCTCGCGCCCGCAGAGCTCGAGCTCGTCCCGCCATTGCCGATAGGCCCGCCTCCCGGGCTGCCGGTGCTGGTGCTCCCGCCCGTGTCGGAGGACACGTCGGCCGACTGCGCCGAGCACGCCCAGAGGAGTGACAACGCGGGGATCAGGAGACCGGCGCGGAGCCGGGCAGAAGCATTCAAAGCTCTCGTCGACATGGAACCTCGCTCCTTTGTCATGCGACCGGGTACAACCAGGCCGTCGGCGCCGTTCATGAACGTACGGGGTTCGATCCAGACGTTCGTGAGCCCGGCGGTGATGCCGGCGGCGTGCTCGCTCGCGGCTTGAAGCGTCATGTTCCGGATGAGGAGAGGTTCTCCTCATCCGGGTACAGTCCGCGGACGATCACCCGTGCAACGGGTGTGCCGTTCGGCGCCATGCAGCCCTGCCGCGCCGCTGTCGGGGCACCTTCCGCCGAGGTGGTCGCGATAGATCGCCCGATAGGCCTGGTGTCGCGCCGGCGCTGGTGTGAGCGGGCGGCCATGAGCACCGGCGGAGCTCCCGCGGATAGAGCCGCTGGTCGACGTGCGATCAACACCGGTGCCGTCAACCATGTCAACCCAGGGTTGACGTCGCGGCGCCATGACGCGTATCACGAGCGGCGCATCGACGTGATTGACGGACGACCGCCGATCGCCGCGGCGTGGCCTGGACTCCCCCTCATGCACCTCGATCCGATGGTTTTCCTCACCCCCCGGCGCGCTGGATCTCCATGAAGCTCTTCTACGCTCCCACGTCCCCGTTTGCCCGCAAGGTGCGGGTCACCGCCCACGAGCTGCAGCTCGGAGACCGTATCGACCTCGTGCTGGTCAATCCCTGGTCGGATGCGGCGCTGCGGTCCCTGAACCCGCTGGCCAAGGTCCCGACGCTGGTCCGTGAGGATGGACAGGAGCTCTTCGAGTCCGCGCTCATTTATGATGCCCCCGGCCGGCTCGCGCCGTATCAAGGCAAGTTGGCGTCCATCCAGGCGAGCCGGGTCCGGATGAAGTCGCGCATGACCTGCAGCTGGCCCTCCCACGTGGGCGCAGTGGGGCCGCCGAGGAAGCCCTCGCTCGACTCGATGACGTCCGACACCGGCCACTTGGCGAAATCGCGGACCACGGCCTGCGAGAGCGGCGCGCTCAGGCTGCTCATGCGCTCCTCGATCGCGGCCTCGGACAGGAGCGTCCCGCGAAGCTCCGTGTAGCGCGCCCTCACCTGCGCCATGAATTTCGGATCTCCGGTGAGCTTCTGATACCAGTTGTTGACGTTCCTCTGGCCGCTGAAGCGCCAGCCGGTGTCGCCGCCGGACTCCGGCGTCGCGCTCTGGGCGCCCACGCCGCCGAGCGCGAAGTTGTAGTCCCAGAGCGGCCCGGCCTTGAGCTTCTGATCGCGATCCTTGAAGTAATACGAGCTCCGCACGTAAGCATCCACGTTGAGCGTCAGCTCGCTGATGATCAAATAGTCGATGAACGACGGCAGGTCGATGTACGTCGCGTAGTCGCCGATGGGCGTCTGATGGAGGCTGTCGTGGAACTGCTGGATATACTGCGTCAGCCAGGTCTCCTGCTCGTCGTTCAGGGGGTCGGGATCCACGACTTCGAGATCGATCCAGCACGTGCCGCCCTCGTCGGGGCGCCCGCCGCCGCCGAACCCCCCGAACGACGGGAGGGGCTCCGAGCCGGTGCAGGTGAGCTGCGGCTCCTCGGCGGCCGCCTGGTCGAACTTGAAGATGTAGCCGCCGCTGATCGCGGGCAGCTCCCGGTCCGACTCCTCGAGCTGCGCGAGATCGGTGCGGGCCTTGTTGTTCTTGATCGTCTCCGAGACCCAGTAGATGCCCTGGTAATCCGCCTCGCCGATGGAGCGCGCGTCGTAGTTCAGATAGACCTCGGCGAACTCGACGCGCGGCGCCTCGAGGCCCATGTCCTGGCCCAGGGTGTAGGTGAACGGATTGCGGATCAACGTGCGGTCGTAGTAGGTCGGGATCAGCGCCCAGTCCGAGTCGGCGGGCATGCCCAGCACCTCGTAATCGAGATCCTCGTCGTTGTTGTCCCACAGCTCGAGCCTGTACGGTGTTTGCGGAAAGTTCCGCGACGACTGCCCCCGTACGTGGTAGCCCGCGCGCATCGCCAGCGTGGGCAGCGACGCGATCGAGGCCACGCCGTCGACCGGCTCCCAGATCATCACCGCCGCGTCGAAATAGACGTCGTCCTCGGTCGGCTGGCCTTGGCCGTAACCGTCCACGACCAGGATGGGAATGTCGGAGGTCGCGTCGATCGTGCGCGCGATGTAGAGGCCCGTGCTCACCGAGCCGCTCGCCGCGCCCCCCACGAACGCCTGCGCGCGGACCTGCGTCGTCTCCGTGAGCGTCACGGGCTCGCCCGTGTACAGCGCGGAGGACGCGGTCGGCAGCTGCCCGTCCAAGGTGTAGCGGATCTCCGCCCCCTCGATGGCCGTGGTCATCTCGACCTGGATCTGATCCTTGAACGTCTGGCTCGGTGTGGAAAACGCGACATCCCCGATCAAGGTCGGAGTCGTCGACGAACCTTCATCCGGTGCTTGGCCACAGGCAACACACAGCGCGAAGAAGGTGATCGAGATGAAACCGAGAGGCCTGGCGGAGCGTGCGCGTTTAACCATGTTAGCATTTTCCACTGTCAACCTCATCCAAAGTTCAAGATCTCGTCATTCTACGGACACACAGGGCTGCCGCGCCACCGGTTTTTGCGCCTTGGCGCCTTGGCGTTGAATTCTCTCTTCTCTCCGCCGTGATCCCTGCCAAGACTCCTGACAGGCGGAACTAGCCTCGATCTGGACACAGCGCAGGGGGGCGCCGCCCCCGCTTCCGGGCTCGGGCGACTCGGCCCCTGACCCGGGGCGTTGATCCGCTCTTCCCAGCTGGCAGCATCGTGATGTGTCCCGCGCCGTCGCTGCCGTCGCCGCTTCCGCCGGCCCGCGGGCGCCGTCCGGGACCTGCGCGCTCGCCGCGCCGCCGGGCGCGCCGTCCGGCGCGGCGGGCGCCGTCGCGGCCGTCGCCGCGCTGCTCCGGATCGCCGCCGCCGCGCGCCGACGGAATCTTGCCCGCGAGCGCCGCGATGTCAGCCGCGGCGGGCGCCGCGCGTAGACCTCCATCGACACGTGGTGGCGCCGAGGCCCGCGGGGCGGGAACGGCAGCGCGCCACGTCATCACGGAAAAGGGAGAAGACATCATGGTTCACAAGACGATGCTGCGCTCGACGAACGTCGGTATCCTCTCGCTGCTCTCCGCGCTCGCGGCGCTCCTTCCCGCGTGCGGCGCCTCGCCCGCGGAGGACCTCGACCAGGCCGAGGAGGGTGATCTCTCCGAGCAGACAGCGGCGCTGGGCGGAATCGTGACACGACACGACGCCTGCGCTGCCGTCCGCTGCCGCGATGGGTTCCTGTGTGAAGAGCAGGACGGGCGCCCCGTATGTGTGCCCGTCCCGCCGCCGCCGCCCGTCTGCGAGACCGATGCCGATTGCAGCCTTGTCGCCAATTACTGCGGCGGCTGCAACTGCAATGCTGTCCCCTCGGGCGAGCCCGAGCCCAAGTGTACCGAGGGTGAGGTGGCCTGTCTGGTCTGGCCGTGCCAGGGCCTCGAGGCCGCCTGCCAGGCCGGCAGGTGCGTGATCGCGAACGAGAACTGAGCCGCCGCTCCGCCCGGAGTCAACCGCCGGCTCCCCCGGGGTTCTCCGGGCGCACGCGCACGCTCTTCCACCGCGCGAGCTCGACGAGCCCCGCCGGCGACCCGCGCGGCTTGCTCACGTCGGCGACGCGGCAGACGTGGACCTCCACCTTGGCGGCGCTCCTCGCCTTCGAGTACCACGCCGCGGCCGCGGCCGCGCGCTCGACCACCTCGCGCGGGACCTCCACGCGGTCCGGGTTGCGCACGATCACGTGGCTGCCCGGCGTGCCGCCGGCGACGTGCAGCCAGAGGTCGTGCGGCGCCGCGACCTCGAAGGTGAGCGCGTCGTTGTCCTCGTCGCCGCGGCCGACGAGCACCTCGAACCCCTCCACCCTCAACGTGCGGTACGGCCGCCCCTTGCTGCCCATGCCGCCCCCCGCCGTCAGCCGGACGCGGCGCCCGCGCTCGCCGGCGCCGGCCTCGCGCGCTCGCCCGACCCGGCCTTCACCTCGGCGTCGAGCCACACGAGCAGGTCCCGCGTGACCTCCTCGCGGTTGATCTCGTTCAGCATCTCGTGGCGCCCGCCCGGGTAGAACCGGTGCGTCACGTGGCGGAGGCCGGCGGCGCGGTACGCCTCGATCAGCTGGCTCACGCCCTTGAGCGGCCCGCCGAGCGGATCGCGCGAGCCGGAGAAGATGTAGAGCGGCAGATCCTTCGGGATCCGCGCCTGCCGCTCGGGCCGCGCGATCTCCACCATCGCGTCGAGCACGTCGATCCAGAGCGACGTCGTCGCGGCGAAGCCGCAGCGAGCATCGGTGAGGTACCGGTCGACCTCGGCGCCGTCGCGCGAGAGCCAGTCGAAGGGGGTGCGCGCCGGCGCGAACGCCTTGTTGAAGCTGCCGAAGCTCATCGACTGGAGGACCTGGCTCTGGCCGCGCTCACCGAGCCGCCGCCGCTCCGCCCGGGCCAGGAGCCGGCCCGCGTCCACGAGCGCGCTCGGCTTGCCCGAGGAGCCCGAGAGCACGGCGCCCTGGATCGAGCCGCCGCGCTCGATCAGGAACTCCTGCACGAGGTACGAGCCCATGCTGTGGCCGAAGAGCACGACCGGCAGGCCCGGGTGCTCCTCCTTCTCGCGGGCGACGAGCTGCGCGAGGTCGCGGACCACACGCGCGAAGCCGCCCTCGCTCGCGAAGAAGCCGAGCTCACTGCGGTCGCGCGCCGTCCTCCCGTGGCCGCGGTGGTCGTTCGCGTAGACGGCCCACCCCGCCCCGCAGAGCGCGTGCGCGACGCGCGCGTAGCGGCCCGCGTGCTCGGACATGCCGTGCGCGATGTGGAAGATGCCGCGCGCCGCCCCGTCGGGGAGCCAGCGGTACACGAAGAGCTCACGGCCGTCGTCCGCCTGAAACGTGAAGGTGTCCGCAGGCATCGGGAGCGGACCCTACCATCGATCGCGCCGCGCACGGGACCATGATTCGCGGCGCTCCCGCGCCGAAAGGAGTTTCCGGTACGGTCCTCGGTGGCATGAGGTTCGCACGACGCTCTGGCCATGCCCGAGCGCCGATCCATGCCCGTGCTGTCGCTGCGCGACACCGTCCTCTTCCCTGGGATCGCGACGCCCATCACGGTCGGACGGTTGAAGACGCTCCGCGCGGTGGAGGCCGCCCTCCGGATGGAGGGAGAGGACAAGCGCATCTTTGCCGTCGCCCAGCGCGACGCGGCCGAGGAGCCCACGCCGGGCGGCCTCTTCTCGATCGGCGTCATCGCCCGCATCGCCCAGGTGCAGCGGTTCGGCTCGGGCCTCCAGCTCGTGCTCTACTGCGAGCGGCGGGCGGCCGCGCCCCGGTACACGGAGCTGGACGGCGTGATCCTCTCCCCCGTGATCGAGCTCGGCGATCTGCCGCTCCGTCCCGGCGCGGACGACACGCTGGAGGCGCTGTCGCGCGAGGTGCGCGAGCGTGCCGTCGAGTACGGCCGTCACCGCGGCGCGCTGGAGGACGTGCTCAAGCAGTTCGTGAGCAGCACGTACGGCCCGGCCGAGCTGGTGAACCACATCGCCTTCTACCTGGACCTCCCGACGCCGGAGAAGCAGGCGCTGCTCGAGACCCTCTCGACGGAAGAGCGGATGCGCACCCTCGCCGCGCACCTCCACCGGCAGATCGGCATCGTAGAGACCCAGGAGAAGATCCGGACGACCGTCGAGGAGGAGCTCGGCGAGCGGCAGCGGGAGCTCTATCTGCGCGAGCAGCTGCGCGTGATCCAGAAGGAGCTCGGCGAGGAGGACGACGAGAACGCCGCGGCGCGCCTCGGGCACCGGCTGGAGCGGGTGTGCCTCCCGCCGGAGGTCCAGCAGGAGACCCGGCGCGAGCTCGCGCGGCTCCGGCGCATGGGACGGGAGACATCGCCCGAGGCGCAGGTCCTGATGACCTGGCTCGAGTGGGTGGCCGATCTGCCCTGGACCCAGCGGACCGAGGACCACGTCGACCTCGAGCTCGGGCGGGCGATCCTCGACGAGGATCACCACGGCCTCGACGACGTGAAGGACCGGGTGCTCGAGTTCCTCGCGGTGCGGAAGCTGCGCATGGAGCAGGCGCGGGGCGAGGGCGAGCGGAGCCGCGCGGTCTCGCGCGGCCCGATCCTGCTCTTCCTCGGCCCGCCCGGGACCGGCAAGACGTCCATCGCGGAGTCGATCGCGCGGGCGCTCGGGCGCAAGGTGATCCGCGTGTCGCTGGGCGGGGCGCGCGACGAGGCGGACATCCGCGGCCACCGGCGCACCTACGTGGGCGCGATGCCGGGCCGCATCCTCCAGGGGATCAAGCGGGTGGGGACGAAGAACCCGGTGATCGTCCTCGACGAGGTCGACAAGCTCGGCGTCTCCTTCCAGGGCGATCCGGGCGCGGCGCTGCTCGAGGTGCTCGACCCCGCGCAGAACGACGGCTTCGTGGATCACTACCTCGGGGTGCCGTTCGACCTGTCCGAGGTGCTGTTCATCTGCACCGCGAACTTCCGGGAGACGATCCCGGCGCCGCTGTTCGACCGGATGGAGACGGCGCTGTTCGCCGGCTACACCGAGCAGGAGAAGCACGAGATCGCCCGGACGTACCTGCTCCCGCGGCAGCGAAAGGAGTGCGGGCTGCGCGAGGATCAGCTGCGCGTGAGCGCGGACGCGCTCGGCGAGATCATCGGCGGCTACACGCGCGAGGCGGGCGTCCGGCAGCTGGAACGGACCCTGGGCGCCCTGGCGAGAAAGGCGGCGCGGAGGATCGCGGGCGGCGAGATCGCCCGCGCGGTGGTGAGCACCGGAGACGACGTGAAGGAATTGCTCGGTCGCGCGAGGATGCGCCCCGAGCGAAAGCTGCAGCACGACCAGCCGGGCGTGGCGACCGGCATGTATTACACGCAGACGGGCGGCGACATCATGCACGTCGAGGCGAGCGTGATGCCCGGGAAGGGCGACTTCGTGCTGACGGGGCAGCTCGGGGACGTGATGAAGGAGAGCGGCCGGGCGGCGCTGAGTTATGCGCGCGCGCACGCGGCCGAGCTCGGGGTTCCGACCGAGCGGCTGCAGCGCCGTGACGTGCACATCCACGTGCCGGCGGGCGCGGTGCCGAAGGACGGGCCGAGTGCGGGCGTGACGATGGCGGTGGCGCTGGTGAGCGCGCTGTCGGGCAGGCCGGTGCGGAGCGACATCGCGATGACCGGGGAGATCACGCTGCGGGGGACGGTGCTGCCGATCGGGGGCATCAAGGAGAAGGTGCTGGGGGCTCACCGGGCGGGGATCCTCGAGATCCTGATCCCGGCGGACAACGAGGGGGATCTCGACGATCTGCCGGACGACGTGCGGCGGTCGCTGGAGTTCTACCTGGTGAGCACGCTCGACGAGGCGATCGCGCTCTGCCTGCGGCAGCGCCCGCTGCGCCTGGAGGAGCCGGAGCCGATGCCACACGCGCGGGCGTCCTGAGGGGCGCGGCGGGCGCCTCGGCCGGCGGCGGGGGGCCGGCGCGGGGGGCGGCGCGGGAGGCCGGCGCGGGGGCTCAGGTCGGCCGCGGCGAGGCCGCCGCGGGGGCTCAGGTCGGCCGCGGCGAGGCCGCCGCGGGGGCTCAGGTCGGCCGCGGCGAGGCCGCCGCGGGGGCGCCGCCGAGCGCGTCCGCCAGCGCGGCGGCGGAGGCGGCGGCGAAGGCATCGAGGGTGGCGGGCTCGGTCCAGCGCGTGGCCTCGCGGGCGTCGAGCGCGTGGTGGGTCTCGACGAGGATGGACGGCATGGCGGGGCGGCGCAGGACGAAGATGCGCTGTCCCGGGGGGCGCCGGTCCACGAACACGCCCGGCTGCGCGGCGTCGGCCTCGTAGAGGCCGGTGTAAGCGGCGCCGCCGTAGGGCAGGAGGCCTGCTTCCTCCATGCGCCGGGCAAAGGCGCGCGCGAGCGCGAGTCGGAGGGCGCAGAGGGCGGGAGAGCCCTCGTCGGACCAGAGCACGGCGAAGCCGGGGGCGGCGAGGCTGAGGGGGCACTGGAGGTCGGGCACGGGCGTCCACGCCTCGGGCTTGCCGCGCACGTCGGAGTGCAGGCTCACGAAGGCGTCGGCGCCCCACCGGGCGGCGTCCTCGACCCGCTCCAGGTACGGGAGCGGCCGGTCGCCGGTCCGGCCCACACGCGCCTCGAAGCGGCCGGTCGCGTTGAGCCGGACGGCGAGGGCGTGCGCTGCGGCGAGCGTGAAGTCCTGCTCTTCGAGGCAGAAGCAGGAGGTATTGCCGGTGTTGCCGGGCGCGCCGTGGCCGGCGTCGAGGTAGATGCGGCGGAGGCCGAAGTCGGGCGGAAACACGGCCACCGGGGCGGTGAGGCGCGCGCCGGGGAAGGGCCAGCCGCTCGGCGCGATGGGGAGCTTGAGGGCGCGGCGGGGCGCGGCGCGGCGCGGGCGGACGGGGGGGAACGTCCGGGACAGGGCGGCGGCGCCGGCGGCGCCGAGGAGAGCGAGGAGGCCGAGGACGTGCTGCCTGCGTGAGATCACCGGGGGAGATGGCTGGTAGCAAAGTGGAGGAGCGGTGTCAGGTTCTTGGCAAGCGCGCCCCCGGTCCCCACCCTCGCCCCCCGGCACCCGTCTCCCGTCTCCCGTCTTTCGTCTTCCGGCCCCCGTCCCCGTCTTCCGTGCTCGTGCTCGTGCTCGTGCTCGATTGTTTCATCTCACGCTTGCCCGCGGCAAGTTGCCTTGGCGTGGGACTCTCATGATCCTGAAACGATATGCTCGCGAAATGCCCATAGAAGTCGTGCAGTCGCGTGGAAGGGGGACTCTGGGACAGCATGAGCAGCCGGAGCGTGCCCGCCTGCATCTTTGCGTGTCTCGCTCAAGCTATTGAAACGATTGGTTTTTTGCCTCGGTTCAAACGCGAACCAATTGCGAGGTTGGGCGAGATTTGATGGATGCTGAAACGCAGACGGGCACAGGAACGCACACGAGCACGAGCACGAGCACGAGCACGAGCACGACCACGACCACGACCACGACCACGGAAGACGAGGACGAGGGCCGGAAGACGAAAGACGGGGAACGGAAGACGAAAGACGAAAGACGAATGGTATTGCGGGTTTGCGCGGGCCCTTGCGCGGGCCATGACTCCCCGGGGCGCTACGCAGAGGCCATTTTCCTCTCTCTCAGCGGAACGAGCAGCGCGAGAAACGCCAGCGAGAGCGCCGTTCCCAGCGCAAACAGCCCTGCATACCCGAGCCGCTGCGCGAGCGCGCCCGAGACCCACGTCGCGGGCGATTTCCCGAGCACCTCGACGCTGGCCAGCACGGTGTAGTGCGTCGCGCCGACCGATCGCCGCACCCGCGACATCATGAACGCGAAGATCGCGGTCGTGACCGCGCCGCCGAAGAGGTGCTCGGCCAAGGTGACCGCGATGACCTCCTCGGCCGTGGGGTGGCCCGCCGCGGCGAGGGACCACTCGCCCGCCATCGCGGCGGATCGCAGCGCCGAGGTGATCCCCACGGCGGCGAGCAGCGGGATCCGCTGCGCCAGGAGCCCTCCCGCCAGCGATCCGGCGAGCGACGCGGCCATGCCGTACGTGCCCACCCACAGGCCGATCTGGGCCCGCGAGAAGCCGGCGTCGACGAGGAACGGCTTGAACATCATGTCCACCATCGCCTCGCCGAGCTTGTAGGTCCCGAGGAACGCCACGAGCCAGAGCGCGCCCGGCTCCCGCAGCGCGCCGAGCACGGCCTTGAGCACCTCGCCCAGCGAGCGGCGCTCGCGCGCCAGGGCCGCGCTCGCCGGGGGCTCGCGGAGCGCGAGCGCCGCCAGCACCGAGACGAGGACGAGCGCCGCCATCGCGGCGAACTGGCCGCTCCAGCCGATCCGGGCGCTGGCCCAGACGAGCAGCCCGCCGGCCGTCAGCATCCCGGCCTTGTAGCCGACCACCTGCGCGGCGTTCGCGAGGCCGAGCTCGCCGCGCCCGAGCAGATCGATCGCGAGCCCGTCGACCGCGATGTCCTGGGTGGCCGCGAGCAGATTCATCAGGAACACCAGCCCGAGCAAGGGGCCGAGCTGACCCGAAGGCGAGACGAGCGCGGCCGCGAGGCACGTGAGCCCGAGCAGGACCCCGAGCGGCACGATCCACGAGCGGCGCCGGCCGAACCGCTCCCACCCGAACCGATCGACGAGCGGCGCCCAGAGCGCCTTCGCCACCCAGGGGAGCGAGAGCGCCCCCGCGAAGCCCACGGCGGTGAGGGAAGCGCCGCTCTCCCGCAGGAAGACCGGGAGCGCCGTCGCCTGGAAGCCGAACGGGAGGCCCTGCGCAAAATAAAGCGCGGAGAGGATGGCCAGCTTGCGGGCGCGCGAGGGATCGACCACGAGGCGGAATCGTAACCGAGCGGACGATCGCCGGTCGCCCGAAAGAGGGAGACTTGCGCGCGAGGGCGAGCGCAACGGAGAGGGCGAGCGCCATCTCGTGCTCGCGATCGATGGCAACGGCGAGGGCGAGCGCGATGGTGGAGGCGATGACGACAGCGATGAGCGGACCGCGCGGGCTCCCCACCTCGTCCGACCGGCCGGGTGGTGGTCGATGATCGCCGACACCTTCTCTCCGCGCGCGCTCGCCCCCGGCGGCGCCGTCCGGGTGCGGTGGCTGGGCACCGCGGGGTTCGCGATCGAGCACGCCGGCGTTGTCGTCCTGATCGATCCCTACGTCACGCGCGCCTCGCTCCGCCGTTGCCTGCTCGAGCGGCTCGTCCCCGACGCCGCCGCGGTCGCGCGCCACGCGCCGCGCGCGGACGTGATCATCGCCGGCCACACCCATTTCGATCACGCGCTCGACATCCCCGCGATCGCGCTCCGCACGGGGGCCACGGTCTTCGGCTCCCGCTCCGCGGTGGCGCTCTGCCGCGGCTCGGGCGTCCCCGCCGCGCGCGTCCGCGACGTCGAGCGCGCGCCGGGCGGCGAGCCCGTCGTCGCCGAGGTCGGCCCGTTCCAGCTGCGTTTCCTCCCGAGCGCCCACTCTCCCCTGATGCTCGGCCGCGTCCCCTTCCCCGGCGACATCGCCGACTGCGATCAGATCCCGCTCCGGGCCGAGCGTTACCGGTGCGGCGCCGTATTCGCGGTGGAGATCCGGGTCGCCGGCCGCCACCTCGTGCACCTCGGCAGCGCGGAGCTCGTCGAGGCGAGCTTCGACCGGAAGGAGCCCGACTTGCTCCTGCTCTGCGTGGCCGGCTGGACCGCCTCGCGCGATTTCCCCGAGCGCGTCGCGCGCGCCCTGTCCCCGCGTGCGGTGCTCCTGTCGCACTGGGACAACTTCTTCCTGCCGCTGGATCGGCCCGCCGTCGCGCTCCCCGCGATGCAGGGCGCCCGGCTGACAGAGCGGCTCGGCCGGGCGTCGCGCGATACGAAGATCGGGGTGTTGCCGCTGCTCGGCGAGCTGTGGATCTAGCGTCTTGACCCCGCCAGGTGGGCCCGTATGGCGCCGGACGCCCTCCGAGCTCGTCGTGCTCGCCAGCGAGCTCGTGCGGCCGCCGGGCGGACACCTGGCCTCGATCTACCTCAATTTCGCGATAGTCAACTACGGCGGCGGCCGAACTCGTCACGTTTGTCATCGTCGACGCGGCAGCGGGGTGGCACAAAGGCAGCGGTCAGGTATGTTTGTTCACAATGACACAAGTTAATGAAGACGAAGACACTCCGCCGACGATAGCTCGGCTCATGCGGTGGGGCGATGGGTTCTTTGAAGGCATCGCATGCCTTGAATCGTTCCTGCACTGGATCAGGTCCGGTTCCTCTTCTGTAGCGGATCTAGTAGTCGACCCTTCAACGTTGAGCAGTCGAGTAGAAGCATTCGAGAGCGCACTGTCAGAACTAAAAGAAGGCGTTGTAAGCGGAGAAATGGAAGGAGGACCCCCCGTAGGCGACGACGACATCGACCGGGCGCATCGCCTCACGACGCTGCTGAAGACCTGGACACCAGGCAGCGATCTACCATCAGAGGTCGCGACGCTCGCCGAACAGCTCGTCGCCAAGTTCGGCGACGAGCAGGAACAAACAACCACTCCCTAGCTAGCCGACGGTCATATCCTGCCGCCCACGTATACACAGTACGCACGCCCTGTGTTGCGCATGATGAAGCACCCGTCGCCGTTCGATGGATAGTGGTACACGCAAACTTCCTTCGGCTTCTTTATGCAGCCAGTAAGGTCGCCTCTACCTGCGTTGCTCTTGTACGGATGTTTGTACGATGGTCGGCATGGAACACCCGCCTCAGCACACCTGATCATGCATTCCACAGAACTCACGTTCTTGCAGTAGACCAGCCAACGCAGCTCCTGCGCATCCACTGCAACCGCCTCCTCCTCCGCCGCATCTGCGGGCGATTCTTCCACGCTGGCGTTGTCCCCTACTTCCGCCTCAGGATCGACGCTGCAAGCAGCATAGAACAGGACCACCAGCGGCACTACGCACACGATGGCAACAGCCGACTTCATGGCAACCCCTCCTTCGCCTTCTCGCGTCACACACCGACCATGGGGCCATGTGGCTTACACTGGAATTGCGTATGCGAAGAGCAGACCAGACGCAGATGAGCGCCGAGCTAGTACGCGCGATCCACAGTAGCCAGTAGTGATGTTGGAAACCGCGAAGGGTAGTGGAGAGCCGCAACCCCACCGAACGACTGAAGAGCGCAAAAGGGTCGGTATGCGTCCGGCACGTCCGTTGGGAACGGAACTCCGCTCTGCACTAGCGGACGGCATCACCCGGCTCATCTCCTCCAGGTAACATCGTGCTGCTCGGTGCTCGCTCGGCTAATGAACGATTGGCGGCCGGAAGCAGGGTGGACGATGCGCGGTGCTACCGCCGTTGGCATCGCACGGCGCCGCGTACGCCCAGATCAGCTCTGATCGGCGGCCGCCGTGATCCATGTCATAGACGACACGCCGCGTCGCACCCCTTGCCGCCGCAGTCCACGCCGAGCTCGTCGCTGTTCTCCACGCCGTCCTTGCAGGTGGGCTCCTCGCAGGCGCCCGCCCAGCAGACCCGGCTCACACAGTCGTCGCCCGACTTGCAGCTGGCTCCGTCCGGGCAGCGCCTGGGGCACGAGCCGCTGCAGTCGACGCCGGCCTCGTCGCCGTTCCTCACGCCGTCGTCGCACGTCGGCGCCTTGCAATGCGCCATCGCGCAGACGCCTGACTGACAGTCCCCCGCCGCGCGGCAAGCATCCCCGTCCCTGCACGGCTTGCACGGCCCGCCGCAGTCCTGAGCGGTCTCTCCGCGGCCCGCATCGAGCGCCATGTTCACGCAGTGGGTCGGGACGCAGAACACCCCGTCGCAGGCCAGCCCTCCAGGGCAGTGCAGCGTGGGATCCTCGTCGAGGCACTCGACGCAGCGCCCCTCATGGCACCTCCCCGAGCCGGAGATGGGGCAGATCACCCCGTCGAGCAGCGCGTTGAGCGGACGATCGTAGTCGCAGAGGTCGTTCGTGCACTGGTTGCCGTCGTTGTACACGTCGTAGGCCGGCACGCTGACCACGTGGCCCTCCTCCGTGCACTCGTCCTGCTTGCAGTCGCCGCGGACCTGCGAGCCGACGCGACCGGGCTTGATCGCGACCTCGCACTTCCCGCCCACACACCGGCCCGCGCCGCACCGCGCGTCCGGCGGTCCCGGGCACTCCGCGTCGCTGTCGCACCGCGACGACGGGTCGATCACGCCCGAGCACTCCGCCGTACCCTCCGCGCACTCGTCGCAAGGCCGGCACATCTCGAAGCAGCCCGGCCCCTCCTCGCCGCGCGCGCAGCAGACGACCTTCCCCGGCTCGGCGCACTCGCAGCGCTCGGCGATACAGATCGTGCCCGGCGCGTTCTGGGAGTCTCCGTGACAGTCCTCCGTGGTCGCGCAGTCGCCGCCCACATAGGGCGTATCACCACATGCAGAAGAAAGCGCCAGACCCGAGAGAAATAATCCTCCCGCGGCACAATGCACAAGCGAGCTCATCGTGCGTCCAGTCCTCCGGCACAAGGCTGGGTCGCCGGCACCTCGGCGGCCCCAATCCGCCGGGGTGTCGTTGGCCTGATCCTCGAACGGGCGCAGTATGGCCCGCTCGGCCCGCGGCCGTCACGCAAGTTTTCGCAAGTCGAGCGTCACGCGGGCTCTCGCACGCGCCCGTGTCCGGTCAGGTCAGCGCGATGTCGAATTTGTGGTTAGAAGACTCCGGTAAACGTAATGCCTTGGGATGAGACCCGGACCTCCGCCTGGCCGCGCGGGTAGAACGTGTACCCGAGCGTGGCGGCCAGGACGGCACCGCCGGTGATCAGGCCGGCGACGCCGAACGCCCTCAGGGTGCGCATGTCCTCGTGGGCCGAGAGGGCCTCCTGGCACATCGGCTGGCGCATCCGGAAGCAACCGTTCGGCCCGGCCGAGCGGGCGGAGGCGATCACGGCTTCCTCGCGCTTCTCCGAGCCGACGAGCAGCACGCCGCCGAGGGCCGCGAAGGTGGCGGACAGTCCGACGCCGCCCACGATCACAGCCGGCCGCGGCGTCGCTCCCGGGGGTACGGGGCTCGCCGGCGCGGCGCCCGCCGGCGCGGCGCGCTTCGGCTCCGGCTCCGCGGGGAACACGAGCGTCACCTCCCGCGCCTCGCCGCGGGGCACCTCGATCTCTGCCTCGGCTGTCCTGCCGCCGAGCACCGCGCGCACGACGCGGCGCCCGGGCTCGACGGGGACGGGTCGATCGGCCTCGATCTCGACCGGCACACCGTCGATCGTGACGGTCGCGCCGGCGGGCGCGTGGACCCGGAGCTCGCCGGCGAGCTGGCGGGCGCGGGCGAGATCGACCAGCCGCGACTCGTGGAGGGCGCGTTCCTCCGGGGTCCTCGGCGCGCGCATGATCTCCTTGCAGAGCGACAGCCAGCGCACGGCGGCCGGCATGTCGCCGATCCGGAACGACAGCGCCCCGACGTTGCACGCGGCCACCTGGGAGCGCTCGAGCCGCCACACCGAAAGCCACACGTCGCGCGCGTCGGCGAGCCGGCCCTCCTCGACCGCGGTGTGCGCCTGCGCGACGAGCCGCTCGCGGGCGCCGAAAGGAGGCGCCGCCATCGCCGTCGCCGCGGTCGACAGGATCGCGGAGATCAGCGCCGGTGCAACGGCATGACGAAGGTTCCTGTGCATGGCGGCGACCCTCCTGGCCCGTGGCTCGGACTCGCGCGAACGCCGCGGAGCCAGCCCTCGTGGCGCGCAGGGGCTCACCTACCAGAACGGCGGCCGCGGGAGGAGGGGGCTCGGCCCGCATCGGAGGCCGCTCCTGCACCGACCGAGGTTGCGCAAGCAGCCGGACGTCGCGGCCCCGCGCCGAGCGCGGGGCCCTCACGCTACTGGTTCGCGAACCTGATCAGGTCGGCCATCGTGAAGGTACCCGGCGTCGCCGACGGCAACGACGGCTTCCACCGGCGGAAGCGGGTGAGCAGCGCGCCGAGGTTCGGCGTGAGCTTCTCCAGCAGCGGGTGGTTGATCGCGGCGCCGGGCGCCAGCGACGCGCCGGGCGACTTCGCGAGGGACTCTCCGAGCCCGATGGCCGCTGCGCGGGCGAGCGTGGTCATGTCGCCGAGGTCCCGGATGCGCGTGGGCAATTTGATGGGCGGCGCCGGCGGGATGTTGAGGAACGAGGTCGAATCCGCCTGGATCAGCCCGATCAGCACCTCGGCCACGATGCGCCCGCCGACGTTGCCGAGCAGCTGGCCGTCGTGCTGCACCTGCGCCTCCTTGAGGAGGTAGAACCATAGCGGCGTGGCCTGCAACATCCCGGTCTTCCTCAGGAACCCGTCGGTGTCGCCGGACTCGAGGTGCTCCTCCTTGAGGACCGGGATCCCCATGGCCTGCGCCACCGCCTGGCCCGACGGCAGCCCCATCACCAGGCCGCGCACCAGGTTGCGGGCGGCGAGGGAGGTGGGTCCGCTGTTCGGCGCCAGGTTCGGCAGGTTGTGGAGCGTGCTCGCGAGCCGCGGGTCGATCTTGCGGGCCATCACCGGCGGCAGCGCCGCGTTGGTCTCGAAGAAATTCTCCCAGTCGTCGGGGTGCAGGACCCACTGCACCGCCGTCGTGTCCTGCCGGGTGAACCGGAAGAACTGCCCCAGCGTCGCGAAGCGCGGCGGGGTGAAGGGGCGCCCGCTCTCCGCCCGGTGGAAGCGGTAGTCGTCGCGCACCATCGAGTGGCCAAAGCGAAACGCCGCGACCGAGAACTCCACGGGGATGAAAGGCTGCCCGCTGAACCGATAGAACTGCCGGCCATTGCGGAGGATGTCGTCGACCACCGGCGCGCCCACGATTCGCTTGAGATAATCGTGCACCACGATCCACTGGTAGTGCCAGCGCACCAGCTGCTGCGCCGTGCTGAACACGACGGCCGGCGCGGCCCCCTTGCTGCGCACGAAGTCGACCACCCGGTTGTGGAACTTCAAGACCTGCCGGTGCAGCTGGGCGACGATGAGGTTCTCGTCATTGCGGGGGTCGCCGATCAGGGCGATCTGCTGGGCGTTGCGGGGCAGGTCGCCGGCCGCGTCCGGCGTCGGATGAGCGAAGGCGCCCGTGTTGACCGAGGGCCCGAGCAGAAACTTGTCAGGGTCGGTCTGGTCGTAGAGGTACGTGCTGTCGCTGGGTCCGCCCATGTAAACGCTGTCGAGATCCAGCCGCGGCGTGCGGAAGTTGCGCAGCGCGCGCGGGTCGTTCTGCTTGTCGAGGCTCGACGTCGTGTCGAACGTGATGTCGTGATCGATGAACTGCCCTAGGTAAGTGAAGCCCGCAGGGATCGTCGAGTCACCGACGCCGCCCTGGTCGACCATGAGCCCGCTGCCCCCCTGCTCCACCGGCGTCCCGAGCTGCTCGAGTTGCCCGTTGTCCTCTTGGTGCGCAGGCAAGCGGGGGAACATGCGGCCGAAGCGCCCTGTCCCCGATTCCCCGGATCCCGCCGCCGGAACACCCGTATAGCCCCGCGGCTCGAGGTGCCCATGGACGCGCTTCTTCAGCACCTCCTGCAATGCCTTCGGCTCGATCAGCTGATTCGTGCGATCTGACATGATGGTCCTTCCTCCCGGTGCGCGCGCTCGCGCGACCACCGGCGACCGATCGCCAGGTGGGTCACGATGTGCGCGAACCCCTCCACGCGCTAATCACCAGCTATTCTCTATTCCGTTTTCCTGGTCAAGCATCGCTCGCGCCTGAACCGTGCGCACCTCGTCAACGAGGTTGCTCCGCCTGGTCTCATTCTCTGGATGTGGCTCGCCGTGAAATATTTCGAGACGCAGCCTCCCTCAACGCAGGAGGCCGGAGCGGCCGATAATCGCGCAGCCCTCGACTCCGCCCCCGCGACTCCGGAGGGGCATACGCGCCCAGAGCGCGACGAAGCGCGCGACAGGAAGCTATTCCGCGCGTCGTGCTGCCCTGTCCGGCGATCTCATAGAAGCTTTTCTGCAATGCAGGCGAATCGAGGTTCGCGCGCTCATGCCTTCCCGCGTCCCTCGAGGGCGAAGATCCGTCCTGACAGGCGCAATGGTGGAGCGGGTGGCGCGCGCGGCAGGCGAGAGCGCGGCGCCGCCGCGCTGGACCACCACGAACCTACGCAGAAATCCGGTCACTCCTGGGCGGACTCCGGCGTTCCTGCCCGACGTCCCCGACCGTCCTCGCTGGCCGCACGAAGATGCGCCCCGCTGGAGACGGGGAAGGCGCGGGCGACTTCCCTCACGAGGCGGCGCGCAAAAACGCCGCCTTGATCCGCTTCTTCCCCCAGCCGGAGAACTTCACCGTCGCGATCGGATCCGCCCCCGGATCCACGCTCTCCACCACGCCCGGCCCGAACCGCTCGTGGATGACGCGCATCCCGCGCCGCAGGGCGAGCCCCTCGCCGCCGTCGCCGCCCGCCTCCCGCTCCACGTACCGCTCGCCCGGCGCCCGCTCCACCTCGCGCGCGCCTCCTGCCGGCGCGCCCCGCGCCGGCTCGCCCTCGCGCGAGAGCCGCGACCACGCGAGCCGCTCCTCCACCTGCCCCGCGGGCCGCCGATCGCGGCCCTCCCACGAGCGCGGCTCGCCCACGCCGCCGGACCGCGCGCCGAACGACGTGGACCCGCCGCCCCCGAAGTCGACCCGGCGCTGCGCCATCTGGCTCGTCGGCGTCGCGATCGGCCGCACCGAGGCCGCCGGCAGATCCGCGAGGAACCGGCTCGGCAGGCCGTAACGCGTCTGGCCGAAGATCGCCCGCCGCGCCGCGTGGGTGATCCAGAGCCGGTCCCGCGCGCGCGTGAGCGCCACGTACGCGAGGCGCCGCTCCTCCTCGATGTCGCCCTTCCGGCCGGGATCCTGGCTCCGGAACGGGAACAGGTCCTCCTCCATGCCCGTCAGGAACACCGAGTGGAACTCCAGGCCCTTCGCGGCGTGGACCGTCATCATCGCGACCTTCGGCGCGTCCGCGAGCGCGTCGACGTCCGACACCAGGCTCACCCGCTCGAGGTAACCCGCGAGCGTCGCCTCGTCGCCGGCGGCGAACGCCTCCTGCTCGTAGTCCACGATCGACTGCACGAGCTCGCGGAGGTTCTGCAGCCTCGCCTCCGCCTCGACGCTGTCGTCCGCCTCGAGCATCCGCGCGTACCCCGACTGCGCGAGCACCTCCTGCGCGAGGTCGCTCGGCGCCATCGTCCTCGCCGACGCCATCAGCCCCTGGATCAGCTCGCGGAAGCCGAGCAGGCTGCGCCTCGCCGCCGGCGCGAGCGGCGGCAGCTGGCCCCCCGGCATCGCCGACGGCGGCACCCTCCCCTCCGCGAGCGGCTCGATCGCCTCGTAGAGCGACACGCCGAGCGCGTCCGCCGCCTGGATCAGCTTGTCGACCGTGCTCTGGCCGATCTTGCGGGCCGGCACGTTGATGATGCGGTTGAGGTCGACGTCGCTGCGGGGGTTCACCACCACGCGCAGGTACGAGAGCAGGTTCTTCACCTCCGCCCGCTCGAAGAAGCGCGTGCCGCCGATGATCTGGTACGGGATGCGCGCCTCGCGCAGCACCTCCTCGAGCACGCGCGACTGCGCGTGGATCCGGTAGAACACCGCGATCTCGCTCGGCGAGACGCCGCGCCCGATGAGCTCGCGGATGCACTCGACCACCCACGCCGCCTCGTCGTGCTCGCTGTCGGCGCAGACCACGTCGATCGGCGCGCCGTCGGGGTTCGCCGTCCAGAGCTCCTTCGGCTCGCGATCCGTCGCCGTGCGGATCACCCCGAGCGCGCCGCGCACGATGTGCCCCGCCGAGCGGTAGTTCTGCTCGAGCTTCACCACCTCCGCGCGCGGGAAATCGCGCCGGAAGCCGCGCACGATCCGCACGTCCGCGCCGCGCCAGCGGTAGATGCTCTGGTCGTCGTCGCCGACCACGCAGAGGTTGTCGTGGCTCCGGCAGAACGCCCGGACCAGGCGGTACTGGACCTGGTTCACGTCCTGGAACTCGTCGACGAGCACGTGGCGGAACCGGTTCCGGAGATCCTCGCCGGCGAGGCTCTCCGGGTCCTCGGCGAGGCGCAGCACGGCGAGCAGGAGGTCGTCGAAGTCCACGGCGTTCGCCGCCTTGAGGTGGCGCTCGTACGCCGCGAAGCACCGCGCGATCGCGTCGTCGAAGTAGCCCTTCCGCTCGAAATCGGCGGGGCCGCGCCCCTCCTGCTTCTCGGCGTGGATGCGCGACAGCACCTGGCGGGGCGGGTACCGCCGCTCGTCGAGGTTGAGCTCCTTCAGCACGCGGTTCATCACCGCGCGCTGGTCGTCGTCGTCGTAGATGACGAAGCTCCGCTCGAGGCCGGCCGCCTCGTGGTGCCGCCGCAGGAGGCGCGCGCACACCGCGTGGAACGTGCCGACCCAGAGGTCCTTCACGATGTCGGCCCCGATGAGCCCCTCGAGTCGGCGCTTCATCTCGGACGCCGCCTTGTTCGTGAACGTCACCGCGAGGATCCGGTACGGCGGCACCCGGTGAGAGACGATGAGGTTCGCGATCCGGTAGACGATGACGCGCGTCTTGCCGCTGCCCGCGCCCGCGAAGATGAGCAGCGGCCCGTCCGCGTGCGAGGCCGCGCGCGCCTGCGGCTCGTTCAGCTCCTCGTAGGGGATGCCGGGCTCAGGCGGAGGGAAGGCGCCTCTGTCGGGTGATGCGAAACGGTCCACACCGGGGTCGCTAGCACGACCTCCACGGGGGCGGGAGCCCGGCCGGACCGGAGCTCGCCGCAGCGCTCCCCGCATTTTCAATGGCAAGCTTGACGCGCCGGGCGCAAACCCGCACACGCGAGCGCCTCCGACAGAGCGCCGCGGGGAACACGGCCAGGACGAGCGGCGCGCCACGCCCCCCGACGAGCGGCACGCCAATTCCAGGAGAGATCATGCGCATCGCGCTCACGCACAACCTGAAGCTCACGGGGTCCGCCGAGGAAGCAGAGTTCGACAGCCCGGAGACCATCGACGCCATCGCCGGCGCGCTCGAGCGGTCCGGGCACGAGGTCGAGCGGATCGAGGTCAGCGGGCCGGCCTCCCGGGTCCTCGCGCGGCTCGAGGCGATCCAGCCGGACCTCATCTTCAACACCGCCGAGGGCCACAAGGGCAAGACGCGCGAGGCGTTCTACCCGTCGCTCTTCGACGAGCTCGGGATCCCGTACACCGGCTCCGACGCCTACGCGCTCAACATCGCGCTCGACAAGTCGCTCACGAAGCGCCTGCTCGCGAGCTACGGCGTCACCACGCCGCGCGCCCGCCTCGTCAACCGGACCACCCTGGAGAGCGGCGCGCTCGACGACGTGAGCTTCCCGGTCATCGTGAAGCCGAACTTCGAGGGCTCCTCCAAGGGGATCCACCGCGAGTGGAGCGTCTGCGAGGACGCGTACGAGCTCGCCGAGGTCGTCGAGCGGCAGCTCGCGCGCTTCGAGGCGGGGCTGCTCGTCGAGCGCTACGTCAGCGGCGTCGACGTCGCGTGCTCCTTCGTCGACGGGCTCAAGGACGCGGGCGCCGGGCGGTCCGCCGGCGCGGACATCCCCGAGGGCGTGCTCGATCCCATCGAGCTCGTGATCGATCCGCAGGTGCAGGGCAACTACAACGTCTACGACTTCAACCTGAAGCACGCGAAGCCCGAGCAGGTGACGCGCCGGCCCGCGCAGCTGCCCGCGGCGACGCTCGAGCGCATCCGGTCGCTCACCGCGCGCGTCGTGCGCGCCCTCGACCTCAAGGACCACGCCCGCTGCGAGTTCCGGGTCGCCCCGTCGTCCACGCGGAGCCAGGGCCACGACGTGCACTTCCTCGAGGTCGACGGGCTGCCCACGCTCCAGCCCGGCGCGAGCGTGTTCGTGGCCGCGGCGCGGCGCGGCGTCGACTTCGACGGCGTCATCCGGGCCATCGTGAGGAGCGCCTGCAAGCGGCGGGGGCTCCTGCCGCTCCTCGACAACAAGGAGCCGCGGCGGGCGAAGCGGAGCGCGCTTCGCGTCGGCTTCACCTACAACATGAAGCGGGGCGAGCCCGCGTCGGACGGCGGCGGCGCGAGCAAGCCGGGCCCCGCCGCGCTGTACGACTCCGAGGCCGAGTTCGATTCGCCGCGCACCATCCAGGCGATCGCGAGCGCCATCGAGAGCTACGGCCACACCGTGGTCCCGCTCGAGGCGACCCCGGATCTGCCGCGCGCGCTCGCCGCCGCCGGGGTCGACGTCGTCTTCAACATCGCCGAGGGGCTCCGCGGCCGCGGCCGCGAGGCCCAGGTGCCGGCGCTCTGCGAGCTGCTCGGCATCCCCTACAGCGGCTCGGACGCGACCACGCTCTCGCTGGCCCTCGACAAGGGCCTCACGAAGCAGATCCTGCGGGCCGCCGGCATCGAGACGGCCGAGTGGCAGGTGGTCACGACCGGGCGCGAGAAGCTGAAGCCGTTCCGCTACCCGGTGATCGTCAAGCCGAACGCCGAGGGGACCTCGAAGGGGATCACCTCCGCGTCCGTGGTCAAGGACGAGGCTGCGGCCCGCGCGGCGGCGCGGCAGCTCGTCGAGCGCTACCACCAGCCGGCCCTCATCGAGGAGTACATCACCGGCCGCGAGTTCACCGTGGGCCTGCTCGGCGAGCGGCGGCCGAAGGTCCTGCCGCCGATGGAGGTCGTCTTCGTCGACCCGCCCACCTACCCCGTCTACGGCTACGAGGAGAAGCAGACCGACACGCCGCGAGTGCGCTTCGAGTGCCCCGCGCAGCTCACGCCGTCCGAGCTCCGCCGCATCGAGAAGGTCGTGCGCGACACCTTCACGGCCCTCGCCTGCCGCGACGTGGCCCGGGTCGACCTGCGCATGACGAAGGACGGCAGGGTGTACGTGATCGAGATCAACCCGCTGCCCGGCCTGACGCCCGACTTCAGCGACCTGTGCCAGATCGCCAAGGTGGCGGGCATGGATTACCGCTCGCTGATCGGGGAGATCATGGCCGGCTGCCTCAAGCGCCACCGCGAGACCCGCGCCGCGCCGCCCCGCGCCGCCGCCCTCCCGGCGGCGCCCGCGCCGGCCGGGTCGACGGCCGCCGCCCCGCTCCAGCCCGCGGCGGCCCCTGCGGCCGCAGCGGGCGCCGCGCCGGCCGCGGCGGGCGCCGCGCCGGCCGCCGAGCTCACCGGCCCCTCGCCGCTCGCGGAGCCCCACGCGCCCCTCTCCGCCGCGGGCCCGGAGGCGACCGGTCCATGACCGCGCCTCCCCCGCGGATCGTGCGTCCCCGGCTGCGTGATCTCGGCATCGCGATCGGCCGTTTCCCGACCGGTCGCGACAACGCGATCACGGACGTGGCCGGCGTGCGCGTGGGCCATGTGACCAAGATCGAGGGTGAGGGCGAGCTCATCCCTGGCATCGGCCCGGTGCGCACCGGCGTGACCGCGGTCGTCCCCGCCGAGGGCGACGTCTTCCTCGAGCGGGTGTTCACGGCGAGCTACGTGCTGAACGGCGCCGGCGAGGTCACGGGCCTCGCGCAGATCAACGAGTGGGGCCTCTGCGAGACCCCGATCCTGCTCTGCAGCACGTTGTGTGTCGGCCGCGTCCTCGACGCCACGGTCGCGTGGCTCTCTCAGCTGCACCCGAAGATCGGAAAGGAGTACGACGTCGCGATCCCGGTCGTCGCCGAGTGCGACGACAGTTACTTGAACGACGCCGTGGGGCGCCACGTCATGCAGGCGGACGTCACCGAGGCGCTCGAGGCGGCCCGGGGCGGCGCCGTGGACGAGGGCTGTGTCGGCGCCGGCACCGGCATGCAGACCTTCCACTTCGCGGGCGGGATCGGCACCTCCAGCCGCCGCGTCCCGATGGCCGGCCTCGACGTCGCGGTGGGCGCGCTCGTGCTCTCGAACTTCGGCGACCGCGATCTGCTGCGCGTCGACGGCGTCCCGGTGGGCCGCCTCATCAGCGACCGCTTCGCGCACATCCCGCGCCGCGGTCCGGCCGGTTCGATCATCGTGCTCGTGGCCACCGACGCCCCCCTCATCCACCGCCAGCTCTCGCGCCTCGCGCGTCGCGCCGCGCTCGCGATCGGCCGGACCGGCGGCTATGCGGCCAACAACTCCGGCGAGATCGTCCTCGCCTGGAGCACCGCGAACCGCGTCCCGCGCCTAGCCGACGACGATCCGGGCGTGCCTCGCTCCAGCCGTTCGCTCAGCGTGCGCCCCATCGCCCCTGGCCGCCACATGGCCGAGGTCGTCCTCGACACCGAGCTCGACGCGCTCTTCGAGGCCGCCGTCGACGTGGTGGAGGAGGCGATCCTCAACGCGATCTGCGCCGGCGTCGACATGACCGGCCACAGCGGCCACCACGCCCCCGCCCTCCCGCTCGACGCCGTAGCCGCCCTCCTCAAGCAGTACCGCCCCCCCCACCCCGCCGACCCCCGCCCGTCCTCCTAGCGCCCCTGGTACACGCGTCGCAGAGCGGCGGTCACCCGCACAGGAGACGGGCCCAGATCGGCGTTTTCGGCGCGGAGGCGCACTCCCGTGCGCTGAGCACCGAAAACGTCGAGGTGGGCCCGTATCCGCAGCGGGTGCCCGCCGCTCATTCGGGGTCGCCGTGGAGGAGCCACTCGTGTGCGGCGTCCTCGTCCCAGAACCGCCGGAGGACCTTGTCCGTGCCGCTCTCGCGCGCGACGCGGTTGAGCTGGAGCGCGACGATGTCGCTCTCGATGATCTCCGCCACGCGCATCACCCCGAGCTCCAGCCCGAACTCCTGGACGGCGCGGATCTTCTCCGCCACGTCGGGCGCCATCGGCCGGAACCCCCGGACGTCCGCCTTGATCTTGATTTCCCGGCCCTGGAGGCTCTCGCACGCCTTCCTCAGCTCGCTGACGAAGTGCTCCATTTCTTCGAGGCGGACACGGCCCTCGAGAACGAAATCCACCATGGCGTGGATCCGGTCGACTTTGATCTCGAACACGTTGAGAGACCTCCTGCCAATTCCCGAAGGGGCGGGACGGGGCGGCGAAATCATACCCCGGATCCCGGCGGGCGAGCCTCCGGATCGCCCCCGCGCTGGCCGCGGCGACGCTGGTCTCCGGCGGTAGGGGGCGCGTTCGAGCGCGGGGGGCGCTGGCGGCGCGCGGCGCACCGGACGCGCAATCCCTGGAGACACGCCGCGCCGCGCGCTCTGCGGGGAGCGTCGCCTGGAGAGGAGCCGGGAGCGTCGCCGGGAGCTCGCGCGCCCCGGGGACGCTCCACGTGCTGCGCCGCTATTTGCCCTGACCGCGCCGCGCGGCGATCGCCTTCTCGTAGATCGTCGGGTACCGCGAGAGCAGCGTGGGCCATTGCCGCTCCTTGAGGATCCATTCCCGCGCGTTCTTGCCCACCTGATCGAGGCGCTCCTGGTCCTTCAAGGCCTCGACGCACCGCCGCGTGAGGTCGGCGCTGTCGCCCGCTTTGAAGACGAACCCCGTCTCGCCATAACGCACGAGCTCTCCCATCGCCGGGACGTCGCTCACCATCACGGGGCGGGCCATGGCCATCGCCTCCAGGGGCTTCAGCGGTGTCGTGAGCGCGGTCGTCCGGGTCCGGATGCGCGGATAAACGAGCAGGCTCGCCATCGCGTAGATGTTGAACACCTCGTCGTGCGGCACCCGCCCGGTGAACGTCACCTTGGACTCCACCCCTCTTTCCCGGGCGAACGCCTTGAGCTCCATCTCCTGACCGCCGGCCCCCGTGATCACGACGTGCGCGTCCGGGATCTCCTTGGCGATGTCGCCGATCGCCGCGATGAGCGTCTGGAGCCCCTCGTACGGCTGGAACGTGCCGACATACCCGATGATCCGCTTGCCGGCGACGCCGAAGCGCTCCCACGCGCCCGGCGGGGGCTCGCGCGGCGCGAACTTGTCCGAGTCGACGCCGTTGCCCACGACGTAGAGCGCGTCCGCGCTGCGCACCCGCGGCGCGACCGCGTTCTTCAGGCTCTCGCAGATCGTGACCGTCGCGTCGGCGTACTTGTAGACGATGGTCTCGAGGCCGGCCGCGATCTTGTAGGGCACCGAGTCCTCGGCGAACTTGCCGCGGTCCACGGAGGCGTTCTCCCAGAGGTCGCGCACCTCGTAGACGAGCGGGAGCCGGAAGCGGCGCGCGGCCGCGAGCGCCGGCAGCCCGATCAGCATCGGCGAGTGCGCGTGCACGAGGTCGGGCTTGAACTCCCGGATCGCGTCCTCGACGCGCGACTCCAGCGCCCGCATGAGCGAGAGCTCCCGGACGACCGGCAGCTTCTTGCCGGACGGCTCGCGCGTCCGGAAGTAGCTGATGCCGCGGATCTCCTCGCGCAGCACCTCGCCCGACCCCTGCTGCGCCGACGTCACCACGGCCGGCTGCATCCCGTGCTCGGCCTGGTGCCGGATGATGTAGTCGCTGCGGATCGTGTACCCCGCCATCACCGGCAGCGACGTATGAAGAACATGAAGCACGCGCACCGCTCACCACCCTTCTTGATGTGATGCGCCGCGCAGCCTACCCGACGCCGCCGCGATCGTCACCAGACTCGTCCACCCCGCCCCGCGCGCGGTCAGAGGCGCGGTCAGCGGCAAGACGCGCCGTCAGCTACGCGCCGCACGCCGGCGCGCGCGGGTCGTAGAGCCTAGCTCTCGGCCGCCCCGTTGCGGTACGCTCCGCCGCCCCATGACCCTCAAAATCGCGATCGTCGGCTGCGGCAAGATCGCCGACGGCCACATAGAAGAGATCCAGAAGATGCCGGAGCGGGCTCGGGTCGTCGCCGTATGCGACCTCGAGCTCCTGATGGCCGAGCAGATCGCGGTGCGCTACGGCGTCCCGAGCCACTACGACTCGTTCGACCGGATGCTCGACGTCGAGAAGCCCGACGTCGTCCACATCACCACCCCTCCGCAGTCGCACCTCTTCCTCGCGCGGCGCGCGATCGAGGCGGGCGCCCACGTCTACGTGGAGAAGCCGATCGCGCTGAACCTCGCGGACGTGCGGCAGCTCATCGACCTCTGCACCGCCGCCGGGAAGAAGATGACCGTCGGCTGGGAGTACCTGTTCGACCCGCCGGCCGTCGAGATGCGGGAGCTCATCACCGAGGGCCTGCTCGGCGACCCCGTCCACGTGGAGAGCTGCTTCGGCTACAACCTCTCCGGCCCGTTCGGGGCGGCGCTGCTCGGCGACGGCGCGCACTGGGTCCATCGCCTCCCCGGCAAGCTGTTCCACAACAACATCGATCACCTGCTGAACAAGGTGGTCGAGTTCGTCGACGACGAGCAGCCGAAGGTCACCGCGACCGCCTACGCGCTCCGGGAGAAGCGCTTCGGCGATAGCCGCGACGACATGCTGGACGAGCTCCGCGTCATGGTGCAGGGCAAGCGCGTCAGCGCCTACGGGACGTTCTCGTCGCACGCGCGGCCGCCCGGCCACTTCCTCCGCGTCTACGGCACGAAGAACACCCTCCACGTCGACTTCACGAGCCGCACCGTCACGCTCGACGCGTCGCCGAAGCTGCCGAGCGCCATCGGGCGCGTGGTGCCCGCCTTCGATCAGGCCCTCTCGTACCTGCGCGAGGGGGGCAAGAACGTGGTGAAGTTCGCCCGCAGCGACTTCCACTTCTTCTCGGGGATGAACCGGCTCATCGGGCTCTTCTACGACAGCATCACCCGCGGCGCGGAGCTGCCCATCTCGTACCGGGACATGATCCGGGTCGCGTGGATGATGGACGAGATCTTCCGGCAGGCTCCGCAGGAGAAGGCGCGCACATGAAAGTCCTTGTCACCGGATCGAACGGCTTCCTCGGCTCGGCGCTCGTCGACCGGCTGCTCGCCCACGGCGAGACCGACATCCGCTGCCTCGTCCGCCCCGCGAGCAACCGCGCCCGGCTCGAGGAGATCGAGCGGAAGCGGGGCGCCGCGCTCGAGCTCACGGTGGGCTCGCTCGGCTCGAAGGAGGCGGCGGAGCGCGCGGTCGAGGGCGTCGACGTCGTCTACCACGTCGCCGCGGCCATGGGCGGCGCGCCCGCGGACATGTTCCTGAACACCGTGGTCGCCTCGAAGAACCTGCTCGAGGCGCTGGTCCACACGGGCCGGTCCCCCCGGGTCATCCTGATCAGCTCCTTCGGCGTCTACGGCGTCGCCGACCTGCCGCGCGGGTACATCGTCGACGAGAACACGCCGCTCGAGTCGCGCCCCGAGCAGCGGGACCTCTACTCGCAGGCGAAGCTCCGGCAGGAGAAGCTCTTCTGGGAGTACCAGGCGCGCTACGGCTTCCCGCTGACCGTGATCCGCCCCGGCGTCATCTACGGCCCGGGCGGCAACGCCTTCTCCGGCCGCGTCGGCATGAACCTGTTCGGCCTCTTCCTGCACCTCGGCGGGAACAACCTGCTCCCGCTCACGTACGTCGACAACTGCGCCGAGGCGATCGCCGTCGCCGGCCGGAGCAACGTGGCGAAGGGGCAGGTCTACAACGTCCACGACGACGACCTGCCCACGTGCGACGCCTACCTCGCCCGCTACAAGCGCGAGGTGAAGCCGATCCGCTCGGTCCGGGTCCCCTACGCCGCGCTCGCCGGGATATCGAAGCTCGTCGCGCGGTACCACGCCCACTCGAAGGGGCAGCTGCCGGCCATCTTCACGCCCTACAAGACGGCGACGACGTGGAAGGGCAACCGCTTCGACAACACGAAGCTGAAGGCGCTCGGCTGGAAGCAGCTGGTCCCCACGGAAGAGGGCCTCCAGCGCACGTTCGCCTATCTCCGGGAACACGGGAAATGAAGCGCTGGCGGCCCGGCGCGGCGGTCGCGTCCCTCGCGCTCGCGGCCGCGGCCGCGGCCTCCGCGGGCGGCCTCGCCGGCTGTGACCGGCGGCAGACCCCGGGGCCGCCGACCCCGGCCGTGCAGGGCGGCGCGCCGGCGACGCAGGAGGGCGCCGCCGCCCTCGCCGCCGCGCCGCCCTCGTTCGCCACGCCGCCCTCGTTCGCGGCGCCGCCGGCGCCGCCCGCCTCTCCCGCGAAGGGGCACCCGAGGCTCTGGGTGCGCGAGGCCGACCTGCCGAAGCTCAGGGCGCGCGCCACGCGCGCGAACCCCTTCTTCAGGGAGCTCGAGGCCCTCGCGGTCGAGGCCGCGGCGGCGATGGACAAGGGCCAGGTCCCCTCCGGGGGCGACTGCACGGCGGCCCGCGTCTTCTGCGAGTCGCAGGCCGAGCTGTTCGCCTTCATGTCGCTCATCTCGGGCGAGCAGGCGGCCCGCAACCAGTACGCCGCGCGCGCGCGGAAGATCCTGCTCCACATCGCCGACCGCGTGGCCAAGGGCGATCCCGACGGCGTCTTCAAGGGCCGCTTCTCGACGGGCGACCGCGCCCGCTGGGCCGGCGAGTCGTTCGGCCTCGCGGTCGACTGGATCTACGGGTACCTCTCGGCCGAGGACAAGGCGGCGCTGAGGACCCTGTTCCTCCGCTGGGCCGAGGAGCAGCTGAAGTCGTCCACGACGAGCCACGACCACCCCGAGCCGGCGGGGAAGCTGAACGACCCGGTGCTGCTGAAGGAGCCGAAGAAGCGCCGGTACGCCGTGAACAACTACTTCACGTCGCACATGCGCAACCTCACGCTCATGTCGCTCGCGTTCGACGAGGCCGACGATCCGCCGGATCCGAAGCCGAGCGGCGCCTACCGGCGGCTCCGGGACTACTTCACGAGCGTCGCCGGGGCGTGGCTCTACATGAGCGACCACGTCCTCAGGAACGACGCGCGCGGCGGCTCGGCGCCGGAGGGCTTCCAGTACGGCCGCTACACGCTGGCCTACGTGAGCCAGACGCTGCTCGCCATCC
The DNA here is from genome assembly GCF_002950945.1 of Sorangium cellulosum. Classification (GTDB taxonomy): domain Bacteria; phylum Myxococcota_A; class Polyangia; order Polyangiales; family Polyangiaceae; genus Sorangium; species Sorangium cellulosum_E. The sequence goes on along the minus strand of NZ_CP012673.1, from coordinate 1,570,247 downwards.
AGACGGCCGGCGAGGCCGATCCGGCGAAGTGGGGCCCGCAGGTGCACCTCGACGGCAACCCCTTCTGGCACGAGATGATCCCGGCCCACCTGCACAGCCTGAGCCCCGGCACGGCGGTGGGACGGCTCGGGCCGACCCACGAGGCCGCGTGGTCCGGCGACGGCCAGAGCTACGAGCTCACCGATCACATCGACGCGCTCGCGGCGCTCGGCCTGCACGCCGAGAACAGCGGCAACACCGAGCGCCTGAACGCGCTCCGCTGGATGGCCATCCACCTGGGCCCCGGCGGCCCCGCGGCCCTCGCGCGGCGCGCCCGCTCGGCGGGCGAGGATCACCGGCGCCACCCCATCCTGTACTTCCTGCTGCTCGACCCGGCGGTCACCCCGACCGACCCGCGCCCCAAGGTCCCGCTCTCGCACCACGGCGCCGGCCTCGGCGAGGTCTCTGCGCGGACGGGCTGGGGGCCCGACGCGGCCTGGTTCCACTTCCGGCTCGGCTGGGAGCACATCGATCACCAGCACGGCGACGGCCTCAGCTTCGGCTTCTACCGCGGCGGCGAGTGGCTCACGAAGGAGCGCGTCGGGTACGGCTCGTTCTTCTCGGGCTCCGAGCAGCACAACACCCTCACCGTCGAGAACGACAAGGTCCAGCACCACGAGGATCCGAACCGGGCCTGGCTCTGGAAGAGCGGATCCCAGTGGCCGCTCGTGCACACGGACGATCCCCGGGTGCTCGCGAGGAGCCTCGCGCAGGACTACACCTACGTCCTCGGCGACGCGACCGCGCTCTACAACTCCAGGTACGAGAACATCGCCGACGTGACGCACGTCAGCCGCTCGATCGTGTGGCTCAAGCCGGACCACCTCGTGATCTACGATCGCGCCGCGACGGGCAAGGAGGGCCGCTTCAAGCGCTTCTTCCTGCAGACGCCGACGGTCGCGCAGGTCGCGGGGAAGCTCGCGACCGTCACGACGCCGAAGGAGCAGAAGCTCTTCGTGACCACGCTCCAGCCGGAGAGCGCCGTCCTCACGGCCGAGGAGTACAAGGCGGGGGGCACCTGGGAGACCAAGCCCGCCGCGTCCGAGCCGATGCGCGGGATCCTGCGGGTCGAGCCGTCCACGATGCCGAAGGACGCGCGTTTCCTCCACGTCCTCCAGGGAGCGTCCCGCGGCGGCGCGGCGGATCCCGCGGCCGTCGTGCTCACGAAGCAGGGGACGCCGTTCGCGGGCGCGGCGGTGCGGGGGACGCTGGTCCTGTTCCCGGTCCGCCTCGGCGCCGTCGCCGAGGTGCAGTACACGGCGCCGCCCGGCGTGAAGCGGCACCTCGTCACGGGGCTCATCCCCGGCGCCTCGTACGACGTGATCAAGAAGGCCGCCGGCGGAGGCGGCGCCGAGGAGATCACGATCCGCCCCGGCTCCGCCGCCAAGGCCGACGAGGGCGGCGTCCTCTCCTTCTGAGCGTCGTCAGCGCCGCGGCGGTGGGGCCGAGCGCAGGGCCAGCGCCCCGAGCGCAGGGCCAGCGCCCCGAGCGCAGGGCCAGCGCCCCGAGCGCAGGGCCAGCGCCCCGAGCGCAGGGCCAGCGCCGGGCTGCCCCGCGCCGGCCGGCTTGTCCTCGGCGCGCCACGCTGAGATAATCCAGCGTTGCTGTCTCCGTCCTCTCGTCCGTCTGCGTCCTCTCGTGGAGAGCTCATGAGAAAGAAGCACCTCGTCTCTGCCGGCGCTTTCCTCGTCGCGCTGGGCGCCCTCTTCATCCCCATCGAGGGCAAGGCGCCCGCCGCGACCGGCCCCATCGCGAAGGCGGGCGCGCTCGATCTGTCGGCCTACTCGAGCGCCCGGCCTGACGCCCCGCTGGATCTCCTGTTCATCCACCACTCGACCGGCGGCCAGCTGCTCACGGATCCCGGGCCCGAGAAGGAGAAGGCCTCGTGCGTCTACGAGGCGCACCCGAACGGGGGCGGGCTCCGGAGGAAGCTCACGGAGCAGGGCTACCGCGTCCACGAGGCCTCGTACGGGAGCGAGATCGGCGAGAACACCGACCTCTTCGACTGGGCGCCCAAGTTCCGCGACAAGATGGACAAGGTGCTCCGGGTCTCGCTGAACGACCAGACGCTCCCGGACGGCGCCGTGAACCGGATCGTCGTCTTCAAGTCCTGCTACCCCAACAACCGCTTCGTCGGCGAGGGCGCCGCCCCCGGCAACCCGGCCGGCCCGGAGCTCACGGTCTGGAACGCGAAGGCGACGCTGGCGTCGCTGCTCCCCGAGCTCGCGAAGCGGAAGGACACGCTGTTCGTCTACGTCACCGCCCCGGGCAACATCCAGAAGCGTTCGAAGGATCCCGCCTGGAAATGGGCCGCGAAGCGCGTCCTCGGCAAGCCCTCGGAGGCCGAGATCGGGCAGCGCCAGGCCGACCTCGCGCGCGTGTTCAACAACTGGATCAAGTCGCCCGACGGCTGGCTCAGCGCTTATCCCGGGAAGAACGTCGTCGTCTTCGACTACTACGACGTGCTCACGAACCGCGGGGAGTCCAACTTCTCCCTGCACGGCTCGGAGGGGAACACCGACAACCACCCGTCACGCGAGGGGAACGAGAAGGCCGCGGACGAGTTCGTGCCGTTCCTGAACCAGGCCGTGCGCCGCGCGGGCCTCAGCATGTAGCGGCACGAGCCTGGTCCCGGGCGGGCCGCTCGAGCGCGCAAGCTGCTTGACGCGGGCGGCCATCCTCCGGAACGTCCCCCTCCACCGAACCGCGCCTCCGCCGAGGGCCCTCGCCATGCTCGCGCTCCCCGGGGTCATCCTTCTCATCATCTTCATCTACGGTCGGCCCCAGGAATGGGACGAGCGCTTCGCGGCCCTGCCGTTCCTCTACCTCTGGCTCGGCCTCGCCTTCATGGGCATGGGCCTCGACCTGGCCCTGGGCAAGGTCAAGCTCAAGGCGACCCCGCAGCTCCGGTGGGCGATCTTCGTCTACCTCTGGTGCGTGTTCACGCTCGGCGTCAGGAACCCCGCCGAGTTCTCCGAGGGGTTCGTCTCGGTCAGCGTGACGTTCGTGCTCTTCTTCCTGATCGGGCACAGCGGCGAGGGCTTCGCCGCCTTCCGGAAGCTCGCCACGACGGTGCTCATCATGGGGCTCTTCGTGGCGGGCGTCGCCGTGCACCAGGGGTTCTCACCGTTCCAGTGCCTCGCGATGACCGAGACCATCGCGGGCTCGCGCGGCGAGGCGGGCATCCCCGACGGCCGGTCGTGCGAGCGGCGCATCGACTGCCGCGAGAGCCCGGGCGCCGATCCCGACGCCGAGTACCTGTGCGAGCGCGTCGGCCTGTTCAAGACGACGACGATCAACGGCCGCGTGCGGTGGCGCGGCGTGCTCCAGGATCCGAACGAGCTCGCGCTCACGTCGGGCATCGTGCTGCCGTTCAGCTTCGCGCTCTTCGAGCAGAAGCGATCGTTCACGCGCGCGCTCCTCGTCCTCGGGTCGCTCCTCGTGATCGCGACCGCGATCATCCTCACGCAGTCGCGCGGCGGCCAGCTCGTCTTCGCGACGGTGCTCGGCGTCTACTTCGTCAAGAAGTACGGCATCCGCGGCGCGATCTTCGGCGCGATCTTCGCGGCGCCGCTCATGCTGCTCGGCGGCCGCGAGGGCGGAGAGGCGGAGGAGTCGGCGAACGAGCGCACCGAGATCCTGGCCGAGGGCCTCAACATCTGGCGCATGTTCCCGCTGATGGGCGCAGGTTTCCGCCAGTTCACCGAGCACCACTGGCTCACGGCGCACAACGCCTACCTGCTCTCGCTCGCGGAGCTCGGCCCGCTCGGCATGTTCATGTGGACGGCGATGATCTATCTCACCCTCAAGATCTCGCTGACCGCGCTCAAGCGGTACGAGCACGGCGCCCAGTTCGCGATGATCCGGGCCTGGTCGATGGCGGTCCTCTCCGGGTTCTGCGGGATGATGGTCGGGATCTTCTTCCTCTCGTTCACCTACCACTACGTGCTCTGGATCTACTTTGGCCTCGCGGGGGCGCTGTACGGCGCGATCAAGGGGGTCGACCCCAACTTCTCGGTCAGGCTCGAGAAGCGCGACGTGCTCCGGCTCGTCGGGGTGGACGTCGGCCTGGTGCTCGCGCTCACCCTGTACACGAAGGCCAAGGGCTACTGAGGGCGCGGGCGCGGCGGGCGGCTGCGCCCTCGCGCAAGCGCGCGCCGCGCGCAACCGTGCAGGACACTTCCGGGGCGCGCGGCGGCCGGCGGGCTCAGCAGCACACGGCGCTCGGCCGCGGGCTCAGCGCCCGAGGCCGAGGACCATGACGAGCGGGGTCTTCAGGATGATCGAGAGCTCCATCTGGAGGAAGGTCGAGAGCTTCTCGAGCGACGCGGCATACGCGAGGTCGAACAGGAGCTTCATCCGCATGTCGTCGGCCTCGGCCCCCTCCGCCTCCTCGAGGCCGAACGGATTGGTCAGCGTCGCCTCGAAGGCGGCGACCTCGCTCTCCGCGGGAGCCCGGCCGGAGTAACCCAGCGAGACCTGCGCGAGCCCCGTGATGCCCGGCTTGATGTCGCGCATCCGTTCCTCGAAGAACGGAATCGCGAGCGCCAGGTTGACGAGCAACTCGGGCCGCTCGGGCCGCGGCCCCACGAGGCTCATGTCGCCCATGAGCACACTCCAGAACTGCGGGATCTCGTCCAGGCGCGTCTTGCGGAGGAAGCGCCCGACCCGCGTGATGCGCGGATCGTCCTGCTGCGCCAGCACGGGCCCGGTCATCTTCTCCGCGTCCACGCGCATGGTACGGAACTTGCGCATGTGGAACTCGACAAATCGCGGGTAACACACGCCATCCCGCATTTCCGTGCCGAGGAGCATCCCGGCGCGGCGCTGCATATAGAAGATCGGCCCGGGCGACTCGAGGTAGACGGCCGCGCCGATGAGAGGGTAGAGCGGGAGGGTCAGCGAGAGCCCCACCAGGGAGCCCGCGATGTCGATCGCACGTTTGGCTACACGAACGCCAGGTGTCACTGTTTACCTTGTGGCTCCCATAGTCGAGAACGTGGTAGGGTACAAGCTCGGATGGAGGTTTGGGCGTGATCCGACTCCGTGTACCAGGTTCATTGACCTATCGCCACCTCGCCCTCCGCGTAGTGGCGGCCGCATGCAAGATGGCCGCGCCAGGGAGGGTCGATGGCGGGTCGCCCGGCCTGAGCCAGGAGGATTTCGAGGCCCAGACCGTCTCGGCGTTCGGCGAGGCGTTCAACAACATCGCGATTCACGGGTACCGTGCCGGCCCGCCGGGCGACGTCGACATCGAGATCGAGTCCGACGAGGACGGCATCGTCCTCCGCTTGATGGACACGGGGTGCAGCTTCGATCCCGCGAGCATCGAGAACCCCCCCATCGACGACCTTCCCGAGTCCGGGATGGGGCTCTTCATCATCAAGTCGTTCATGGATGAGGTCGACTACTGTCCCGGCAGCCCGAATGTCCTCCGCCTGGTGAAGCGGCGGGAGGGCAGCTCGTGCAACACCGGCGACGGCAGCGATGGGAGCGACGGCAGCGACGGCAGCGACGGCAACAGCGGACAGGAGCACACCGACGCCGATCTCGTCGAGGCGAAGGGGCATCGGACGAGTAGGTTTCGAATGCGGAGCATCTCCCGATCGGGCGCGACCCGCGCCGCAGGGGGCATTAAGATACAATGAGCTATACGCGCACCGATAACGGCAATGAGACGGTCGTGCAGTTCGAGGGGACCCTCGACGCAGTGACCGCACCGGAGTTCAGGACGTTGGTGGACGAGCTGGTCGCCGAGAACCGGCAGAACATCACGCTCGAGCTGTCGTCCCTCCGGCTGATCGACAGCTCTGGCGTCGGCGTCATCGTCTCGCTGTTCAAGCGAGTACGCGCCAACGGCGGCCAGGTACGGATCGTCGGGCTGAGGGATCAGCCGCGCGCGATCTTCCGCCTGCTGCGCCTCGATCGGGTGTTCCCGACGTGAACCTGGGCGGCGGCGCGCCCGCGGCCCTCGCGTCGGGCGCAGGCCGCGTGTAACAAGCTGGCGCTGTGGCGTCGCACGTCTACCATAGGCAGCCATCCGCGTGCCGGCCTGGGATGTGCGATCCTCCGGATCGGTCCGGATCGGGCGGAGCAAGCCAACCTTCGAGGAGCGGGGACCATGGACAAGAAGATGAACCAGCAGCCCTCCGGGCCTACCCCGCCCCAGGAGGCGCTCGTGGCGTTGCCCGGCGACATGTCGGCGCGCGCCGCGATGGGACCGCAGCCGCCCAGCGTGGCCGCGATGATCAACCGCACGCTGGCGCACTGGTACGTGGCGGTGATCGTCGCGATCGCGGGCGTGGCGTTCACGGTGCTCATCGTGCAGGCGCGGAAGCCCGCCTACCGCTCCGAGACCGTGGTCTTCTACCGGGAGGGCGTGAAGTCGACGTACCTCGGGCCGGACGGGCCCGACCCGCTCCGCACCCTCGCCGCGCGGCTGAAGGAGACGCTGCTCGCGCGCTCCAACCTCCAGAAGGTCGTGGAGGAGTTCAACCTCTTCCCGGACGTCGTCGAGAAGCGGGGCATGGTCGACGCGGTCGACCGGCTCCGCGCCAAGATCATCTTCAAGGCCCGGTCGACGGACACGTTCGCGATCTCGGCCGAAGGCGAGACGCGGGAGCTGGCGCAGGAGGTGACGCAGCGGCTCGCGGACATCCTCGTCGAGGAGACGACGCGCATGCGCAAGACGCAGGCGCAGATGACGAACGAGTTCCTCGACTCCGAGCTGAAGCGCGCCGAGCAGGACGTCGAGAAGGCCGAGACCGAGCTCGCGGCGTTCCTGGCCGAGCACCCCGAGTTCGCCGCCGAGACGGCCGCGCCGGGCGGCGCGCAGTCCGGCGCCGCGATCCGCGCGCAGGAGCGCCGCGCCACCGACGTCGACCCGACGCTCGAGGCCCTCGAGCGGCAGGCGCCCCGCCTGCGGGCCCGGCTCACCGGCCAGCCGCAGCAGGCGGCGCCGAGCGTCGGAGGGGCGCCGTCCCCCGCGCTCGTGCGGCAGCGGGATCAGGCCGAGCAGGAGCTCGCGAACGCGCGGCGGGATCTGGCCGACAAGCAGTCTCGCTTCACCGAGCAGCACCCCGACGTGCGCGCCGCGGCGACGCGCGTGAGCACCGCCGAGGCGGCGCTGCGGAGGGCCGAGGAGGCGCTCGTCCTGCCGCCGGCGCCGGAGCCGGTCGTGGAGGTCGCCGCGACCGACGAGGCCGAGAAGGCGAAGATCCGGGCCCAGCTCGCCAAGATCGAGCGGGAGATCGCGGCGCGCAGGACCGCGAAGAAGGGGAACGCGGCCGACGCGAGCGAGACGGCGAAGCAGATCATCAACACCGAGACGGAGTGGTCCCGGCTCAGCCGCGAGAAGACGCGGGCGCAGCAGCGGCTCGCCGATCTCGAGGGCAAGTCGTTCCGCGCGGAGATGGCCGCGAGCTCGGAGCAGGGCGGCTACTCGGCGCAGATCGAGGTGCTCGATCCGGCGTACAGGCCGAGCGCGCCGTCGGGCCCTTCGCGGCTGCTCCTCGCGATCGGCGGGTTCTTCTTGTCCGTCGCGGCCGGCATCGCGGCCGCGGCGGCGCGTGGCATCGTGCTCGACGATCGGGTGTACGACATGGAAGATATCGACCGAATGGCGCTCGCTCCGGTGCTCGTCGTCGTCCCGGCCGCCCCGCGCGCCCGCCGAGGAAACCGTGGCTGAAACGGGCGGAGCTGAGCCGGGAAAGCCCCCGCCGGTCGCATCCCTGGAGCGGGCGCTCGATCAAGTCTGCGACTTCCTGAGTCGCGCCGAGCAGACCGCGCGCGTCCGCGCCCTCGTGATCGAGGCGCGCCGGCTCCGCAACGTGGTCGGGAACTGGCGCTCGATCGCGCCGGACCCGGACGTGCGCGAGGAGATGATCGCGCGCGTCCTGCGCCTCGCGAACGACGCCGAGGACGTGGTCTCGGCGGAGCGCCCGAGCACCAGCCACGAGGACCCGAGCTCGTCGTTCGACTCGCCGACGATCCGCCAGGACCTGCCGCCGTCGGGCCACCTGCACCCGCCGCAAGGGATCGGCCTGCGCCTCGGCCCCGGGGCGGGGCAGGGCGCTCCCGGCGGCACGCCGGCGCCGGGCCGGGGCGGCCCGTCGCCCGCGACGGCGCTGTTCCTGGCGGGGCTGCCCCCGGAGCACGGCGGGCACGCCGCGCACCCGGGCGGCATGCGCGAGCCGCCCCAAATCTCCATGTCGCCGGCGCTGCCGCCCGGGCCCGAGCGGCTCGGCGTGAGCCCGTCGCTGACGCGCGTCGTCGATCTCGGCGCGACGCTGAGCAGCCCCGGGCTCGTGTCCGGCGGCGCGAGGCAAGGGAGCTCGCCGGCGCTGCCGGTGCAGGTCGAGCGGGTCGTCGCACCGCCGGCGCGCGACGTCGGGGTCCGCGACGTGCCGGCGAGCCCCGCGGGCGCGCCGCCGTACGAGCGCTCGCCCGCCGCCCTGGGCAGCACGATCGGCGGGATCGGCGCGACGTTCCCCTCGCCCCCTTCCCTCGTCTTCGAGCGCGTGGTGCCGCAGACCGGGCGCGAGGTGACCGTGCGCGAGGTGCCGCCGGCCGCGCCCCCGCCGCCGGCGGAGCGGCTGCCGGAGCGCTCGCTCACCGGCACGTTCGCCTCGCCGCCCTCGCTGATCTTCAACCGCGTGGTGTCGACCCCGGAGCAGTACTACGCCCCGGACGCGAAGCCGCGGCCGGCGGACGAGGTGTTCGAGGAGCCGCCGTCGCTGCACATCGAGCACATGCGCTCCTTGCCCGGCGGCCAGGACGGCCACGGGCTGCTCCTCCACCCCGACCCGCTGGGCGGCTCGGGCGAGGTCAGCGTGCGCCCGCTGCCGATGCCGGACTCCGTGGATCCGAGCATCGTGATGATCCACGCGCCGTACTCGCCCCAGGCCGACGCGTACCGCACCCTCCGGCGCAAGCTGCCGTCGGCCGCGTCGACCACGGTCGCCGTGACCAGCGCGGGGTCGGGCGAGGGCAAGACGTCGTGCGCCATCAACCTCGCGCTCGCGCTCCGCGAGACCGCCCGCGGGAAGATCCTCCTCGTCGAGGCGAACATCCGCACGCCGGGCATCGCCCAGGCGCTGCGGTTCGAGCCCCCGCTCTGCTTCACCGCGCAGCTCCAGCGCCACCGCGACGACCGGCTCGCCCCCTGGGTCGTCGTCGAGCAGGCGACGCCGGTGCCCGCCGTGGCGCCCGGCGAGGACGGCCTCGAGTCGTCGGACCGGAACGTGCCGCCGGGCGGCAAGCCGCACGACCCGAGGCCCTCCCTCCAGACGCCGGTCCACATCCTGGCCGTCGACCCGCGCAGCGAGCGGCCGCCGATGCTCGACGCGGTGGCGTTCTCGACCGGGATCGAGAGCCTCAAGCGCGCGGGCTACTCGTACATCATCATCGACACGCCGCCCGTCCTCGGCAGCATGGACATGAACGTGATCGGGGACTCGGTCGACGGCGTCGTGCTGACGTCGATTGTCAAGAAGTCGACCCGCCGGGCGATCCGCCAGGCCATCGAGCAGCTCCGGCCGGCGCCGGTCCTCGGCGTCGTCCTGCTCGAAGCCTGAGCGCCCGGCGGCCTCCCGGCGCCTTCCCTCGTCGAAAGGTGGGCGAAGCGTAGCCGCGCGCCGACTCCGTTGTTACCTTGCGGCCCTCATGCGCTCCGGACGAGGTATTGCGGTCGCGGCCTTCGGCTGCGCCATCCTCACCCATGACCGCGCGCTAGCGCAGGACGTATTCCTCCAGGGCGTCTTCACCGGCTCGCTCGGCGTCACCGACAACGTGAGCTCGACGCCCGAGCCGGCCACGCCCGGCGGGAGGCCCCGCCCCGAGGCCGACGGCTTCGGCACCGCGAGCCCCGGCCTCGTCTTCAGCATCGCCACGCCGCGGACCGAGCAGACCCTGTCCTACACGTTCGCGGCGAGCTTCTTCTTCCTGCACCCCGAGGCGAACGCGTACTCGAACACGGCCGTGTGGTCCGCCCGCTTCACCACGTCGCCGAGGACGACGCTGACGCTCGGCGCCACCGGCGTGCAAGGCCAGACGAACACCTTCCAGCTCGAGCAGGCGCCGGGGACCACGCCCCTCACGAGCACGGCGGGCGGGACGACGGACTTCGTGCAGGCGTCGGTGAACGAGGGGTTCTCGTGGCGGATCTCGCCGCTCTGGTCCGCGGGCCAGGCGGCGACCTTCCTCGTGTACAACCCGCTCGAGGACCGGCCGCAGCGCACGTACGGCGCGGCGAACACGCTGAGCGCGCAGCGGATCTTCCAGAACGACGTCGGCTCCCTCGCGCTCTCGGTCGGCTACACCCATTTCGACAACGTCCCGATCACCGACGCCGATCCCGCGACCGAGGACACGTACACAGCGCGCGACCAGCTCCTCAGCACGCTCGTGGCCAGCTGGCAGCACGACTACGGGCACCGCTTCTCGAGCCAGGTCGACCTCGGCGGCGTCGTCGCGACGGACGTGACCGGCGAGGCCGCGTCGATCGCGCGGCCGGCCGGGCTCGCCGCGCTGCGCTACACCCACGACCGGGGCGAGGGCGAGCTCGCGTACTCCTACTCGGCCACGCCGAACGTCTTCCTGCAGCAGATCCAGCTCTCCCATCAGCTGACGCTCCGCGCCGCGGCGCCCATCCGCCCCGCGTGGCGCCTGTCGGTCGAGGGCTCGCTGGGCGGGCAGATCGCGGAGCCCCTCGACACGAACACGGAGGGCGAGCTGGTGACGGGGCCGACCACGACCGCGGTGCTCGCCGACGTGGCGCTGGTCTGGAGCCCCGTCGTCGTCATCCCCGATTTTGCGCTCGCGCTCCGCTACCAGCACACGAGCCAGCGCACCGGATCGCGGGTCGAGGGCGCCGACGACGCGCTCCTCTTCCGGAACGCGGTCCTCCTCTCCGTGTCGGGCGCGTACCCCCGGCGGGCGCAGCCGGGCTCGCGCATCTCGATGACCGAGCCGTTCGGCTCCAGGGGCCCCGCGGCCTCGGTGCGCGATCAGCCGTCGGTCGAGCCGGTGGAGGGCTCGGAGCCCACGTCCGCCGGCGACGCCGCGCCCTGAGCGCGGGCGCGCTCGCGCGCCGCTGTGGGCTCGCGCTCGGCCGCCGCTGCCGGGCCGCGGCTCGGCGGCGCGCTCAGGTGCGGCGTGCGAGCAGGAAGGCCCGGTCGTCCTCGGGCAGCTGGTCGCCGCGGAACTCCTCGAGCATCTGCGTGAGCTTGTCGGCGATCGCCGCGACCGGGCGGCCGGCGCTGGCGGCGCAGAGCTTGGCGAAGCCGGTGCCGAGCGCGTGCAGGCCGAGCATCTGCTTCGACGAGTTGCGCAGCTCGGTGAGCCCGTCGGTGTACATCGCGAGCACCTCGCCGGGCGCGAGCACGCTCTGGTGCGCCTCCATGGGCACGAGGCCGATGCCGAGCGCCGGGTTGACGGCCGCCTGGAGGTGCCGCAGGCCGCCCTCGGACGTCGCCACCAGCGCCGGCGGGTGCCCCGCGTTGACGCACTCCATGCGGCCCGTCGCCGGGTCGAGCGCCACGGCGACCATCGTGACGAACGACTGCTCGGGCAGGTACTCGCAGAGGTACGCGTTCAGCCGGTCCATCATGCCCGTGATGCCGCGGCCGGCGTCGACCGTCGCCCGCACCATCGTGTGCACGCTCGACCCGATGAGCGCGGCCTGGAGCCCCTTGCCGCAGACGTCCGCCACCGCGAGCAGCAGGCGGCCGTCCGGCATCGGGACGATGTCCACGTAGTCGCCCCCGACCCACCGGCACGGCTCGAAGCCGAGCGCCACGTCGAGCGCCTTGAACTCCAGCCGCTTCGGGACGAAGGTCCGCTGGATCTGGTGGGCCATCTCGAGCTCGCGCTCGATCGCCGCGTGCGCCTGCGCGTGCCGCCGCGCCTCCCACGCCGACTCGGCCTGCTGGTAGACCTCGGCGGCGAGCGCGATGAGCCCGAGCCACTCGACGCTGCCGAAGTCGGGCGGCAGCGTCACGTAGAGCAGGTTCATGAGCTGCTCCTCGACGCGCAGCGGGCACGCGACGACCCAGAGCGCCATCACGTCGCGCGACATCGTGAGCTCGACCGTGGCGCTGTCGCTGACCAGGTTGCCGGCGAGGACCGGCTCGCGCGTGTCCTGCACCGCCGCGAGCACGCGGCGCGAGATGTACGGCGGGGCGATCGAGTCCTCGCGCCGGAGCGACTGGAACGGGCGGTGCGGCCCGGACAGGATCGTGAGCGCGCCGTTCTGCCGGAGCCGCAGCGCGAGAGCCATGCTGCCGTGGAAGTCCTCCCGGACCATCAGCTGGCAGAGCGCGTCGAACCGGTCCGTGGCGTCCTCGATGCTGAGGAGCCGCCGCGATAGGTCCATCAGGGTGAACAGGTGCTTCGCCGCGATCCGCGGCGGATCGAGCTCACCGAGCTTGCGGATCGCGGTCGGTTTGTCCTCCTCGAAATGGAGCCCGCCCGGGTCGAGCGGCACGCGCGGGGCGCGCGCCGTCAGCTGGAACTCGAGGATGTAGTCGCCGATCCCGATGCGGTCGCCCGGCTTCAGCACCTTCTCGTTGACCCGCTCGTCGTTGACGAGGGTGCCGTTGGTGCTGCCGAGATCGCGGATCCACCACCGCCCGAACGGATCGCAGAAGAGCTCCGCGTGGCGCCGGGAGACCGTGTAGTGGTCGAGCGTGAGCTGAACGCCCGGCGCCCTGCCGATGACGATGTGGGACTCGGTCAGCGGCCGCCGCGTGCCCGGGAGATCGCCGAGGCGGATCTCCAGGTGGCCCTTCCAATCCGAGCTCGATGGCGCAGGGCCCAGGCTCTCATCTGCGGGCGACATCGTTCGACCTGGCCCGACCATGGGCGGCGGCGTGGACATGGACCGTCTTCGATGGGTACCGAACCGGCGCCCTGACATCAAGGGGATGCTCGCGATTTCGCGAGGACATCGGGGGATCTCGCCGTCGTCGCCCTCGTCGCCCTCGGGCGCGGCGCGCGCCAGCAGGCTTGCCGCGCGCCGGCGCCCGGCGACGGAGCGCGCCGGCGCCTGGCGTCACACGGAGGTCGTCGTCCCGTCACCGGAGGCCGTCACCGGAGGCCGTCACCGGAGGCCGTCACCGGAAGCCGCGGCGAGGGGGCCGCCGGGGGGTGCCCGGTCACAGTGCCGGCCCCTGCCCTGCCCCCGCACGGCGCAGCGCGGCGTGGCGCGACGCATGGAGTTGCGCCCCGCGCGCCGGCGGGTCAGGGGGGCGAGCGCCGCGCGGGGCGCCCTCCGCTAGGCCTTGATGACGTTGGGGTGCGCCGTGCGGTAGACGCCGCGGGCGTCGACGATCACGGCCGCGTGCTTGAGCACCATGTCGTAGTCGACCACGGAGTGATCGGTGACGACCATGACCGCGTCGTGGCTCTTGAGGGTGTCCTCGTTGAGCGGCACGGACGCGAGCTCGGGCAGGTGCGGCCACGTGCGCATGCGCGGCAGCTTGGGCACGTGCGGATCGTGGTAGCTCAGCACGGCGCCGAGCCGGCGGAGGAGCTCGATGATCTCGAACGCGGGGCTCTCGCGCGGATCGTCGATGTCCTTCTTGTAGGCGACGCCGAGGAGCAGGACCTTCGTGCCCTTCATCGGCTTGCCGCGCTCGTTGAGCCCGAGCTGGAGCTTGTTGACGACGTAGTGCGGCATCTCGACGTTCACCTCGCCGGCGAGCTCGATGAACTTCGTCGACACGCCGTACTCGCGCGCCTTCCAGGAGAGGTAGAACGGATCGAGCGGGATGCAGTGGCCGCCCCAGCCCGGGCCCGGGTTGAACCGCATGAAGCCGAACGGCTTGGTCGACGCGGCGTCGAGCACCTCCCAGACGTCGATGCCCATGGCGTCGTAGACGACCTTGAGCTCGTTCACGAGGGCGATGTTGATCGCCCGGAAGATGTTCTCGGTCAGCTTCGCCGCCTCGGCCGCGCGCGCCGAGGAGACGGCGACGACGCGCGCGATCGCCTGGGCGTAGAGCGTCTGCGCGAGGGCGAGCGAGGCGCGATCCACGCCGCCGACGACCTTCGGGATCGTCGCGGTGCTGTGGTCGCGGTTGCCCGGGTCCTCCCGCTCGGGCGAGAAGGCGAGGTAGAAGTCCTCGCCCATGCGCAGGCCCGATTGCTCGAGGACGTTCTTCACGAGCTCGTCGGTCGTGCCGGGGTACGTGGTGGACTCGAGCACCACGAGCTGCCCGCGCCGCAGCCGCTCCTTGATCTTCTGCGCGGAGCCGACGACGTAGCTCATGTCGGGCTCGCGCTGCGGGGTCAGCGGGGTGGGCACACAGATGAGGATGGCGTCGGGCTCGTCGAGCCGCGAGAAGTCCGCCGTCGCTACCAGCCGCCCGGTCTTTGCTGCCGCCGCCACGCGCGCGGGATCGAGGTGCTTGATGTAGCTCTTCCCCTCGCTGAGCGCGGTGACCTTCTCGGGGTCCACGTCGAAGCCCAGCACGCGGAAGCCCTTCTCGATGAACGTGAGCGCGAGCGGCAGGCCGACATAGCCCATGCCGATGATGCCCACCAGCGCTTCGTGCGAGGTGATCTTCGCCAGGAGGCTCTCGACCGCAGCGGGATGCGTCTCTGCCATTTCCTTTTATCTCCAGTGGTGGAAGGGAGCCGTCTTCGGGTCCCGACCCATGGTTGAAGAGAGGGCACCGACGCTACCACAGGCCCCCAAATTTCGCGCGGCCGTCGATGGGGGCCGACGCACAGCGAGGAGGGAGGTCCTCACGGGGTCGGCCGCTCGGGACCGTGGGCGCAAGGAGGCGTCAGCCCGCGACATCCGCCGACATTTTAGCGCCGGCGACGGACCGCTTCGCGGGCGAGCTTCAGGAAGTCGCGCGACGCCTGCCGCGCGATGAGCAGCGCGGACACGACGAACGCCAGACCGCCCGCGACCACCTCGGTGCCGAGGCGGACGCCGCGGGGCAGCGGGCCCAGCGACTGCATGCCGTAACGGACCGCGAGCACGGCCGCGACCAGGGGCAGGCACGCGAGCAGCGGGCGGACCAGGGGGCGCAGCATCCGCAGGAAGGGGATGCCATCGACGCGGTGGACCATCCAGAGGCTCGCCAGGCCGTGCAGCCCGAACGCCACGCCGACGCCGGCGCAGGCCCAGAGCACGCCGCCGAACCACCCGAGCAGCGAGATGCCGCCCACGATCGCGACCACCTTGAGCCACTCCAGGACCATGATCGTCCGCGTCCGGCCGTAGACCTGCATATAGGACGACACCACCCAGCCGATCGGCCGGGTCACGCCGAGCGCGGACAGCACGGCGAGGAGCGGACCGGCCGGCTCCCAGGCTTCATTGAAGAAGGTGTCGTTCAGGATCGTCGGGGCGACCGCCCCGAGGCCGACGGCGAGCGGGAAGATGAGGAGCGACAGCAGGGTGAACGCCCGGATGAGCGAGGTCTTGCGCTGCTCCGGCTCGAGCTTCGAGAAGGACGGGACGAGCACGTCGCCGATGCGCTCGCCGACCTGGGAGGCCGGGATGTCGGCGAGGTTCCACGCGAGGTTGTAGAGCCCGCCGACGTGCTCCCCGAAGAGGCGGATGATGACGAGGTTGTCCCATTTCGTGGAGCCGAAGTGCGCCATGGCCCCGAAGTTGAGCGGGATGCCGAAGGAGAACAGCTGGTTCGCCTTCTCGCGCGACAGCGGGCTCGGGGTGAGCCACTCGCCGAGCTTCACGGCCGGGATCGTGATGACCACGCGCACGACCGCGCGCAGGAGCGTCGCGACCACGATGGCGTTGCCGCCCCAGCCGAGCACCGCGAGGGCGACCGACGCCGCGGTGTAGGTGAGCTCGCCGGCCGTGTTGCGCAGGCTGACGCTGCGGAAGCGCATCTCGCGGATGAGCAGGCGGTCGGGGATGTACCAGAGCCGATCGATGAACATCGCGACGATCAGCCAGGGCATGAACTCGAGCATCCTGGGCGCGCCGACGAGGTGCACCGCGATGGGCTCTCGCAGGAGGTACACGGCGCTGAGCGCGGCGACCCCCGCCGCCATGAAGTAGACGGTCGCGTTGAAGACCATCTGGCGGTCGAGCTCCGGCCTCGACGCGATGTACTGGCCGATGCCGAGGCTCGACATGGAGTGCGCCGTCATGACGACGACGGAGGCGGCCGAGACCTCGCCGTACACGTCCGGCGCGATGAACCGGGTGAGGACGAGGGTGCCTATCAGGCCGAGGACACGCGAGCCGAGCCCCGTCGCGATCGTCCAGACCGCGCCGAGGACGGCCTTGCGAGCGAGCGCCGAGGAGCCCGCCACGTTCAGGGCACGAAGACGGTATCGCCGGCCTTGAGCACGAGGTCCTGCTCGGGACGCTCGCGCGAGGCGATATCATCGTAGTTGATGGGGATCTGGCGGAACTTGCCCGGCCTGTCCATGCGGATGAGCAGGATCTGATCCGTGGACGCGAACTGGTTGGGGCCGCCGGCGAGCGCGAGCGCCTCGGAGACCGAAACGTAGTAGTTGGAGGCGTAGATGCCGGCGCGCGCGACGTTGCCGCTGACCACGAACCGGTAGCTGTTGATCCCGGTCACGGCGACGGTGATCACGGCCGTCTCGTCCTTCACGAACTCCGAGAGCCGCTTCTTCAGCTCGTCGCGCACCTGGGTCGGGGTCGAGCCCGCCACGCGGACGTCGCCGATGAGCGGCATGGTGATGACGCCGTCGGCCCGGACCAGCGCGTCGCTGGACAGGTCGCCCATGCGCCACACGTTGATCCGGAGCTGGTCCCCCACCCCGATCACGTACTCGTGCAGCCGCGGGTCGTGCTCTTTCGCGTAGTTCGCGGGGTTGTAGACGTACGTGGGAGAGCACCCGGCGGAGAGGGCGGCCAGGGCGAGCCCTGCCGTCGCGCTGAAAAGCACTCCTCTCATGAATGACCGTTTCGTGCGACGGGCTGTGCCTTCCATGGCGTCTGTCGAGGAGGGGTGAGCGGGCTGTACGGCGTTCGCTCGTCGCGATCCTCCCGCGTCCGTGAGGCGCTCTCTTCAGCGCGGGAGGAGCGCGGAGGGAGCGCGAGGGAGCGGACGCGAGGATGGCCGAGCGGCGGCAGCATTGCAGGAAGGTCGTCCGCCGCCAAGGGGAAGTTTTCATCCCGCTGCGGCGGCGCCGGATCCGCGCGAGGAACCAGCTTGACGGCCCGATGGCCGCTCTCAAAGCTCGGCTTCGATGCTGCTTCATGTCCAGCGGTTCGTGGTCCCCTTCGAGTACCCTGTCTATTTCACCGACGGCGTCTTCTCGCCGAGCAACGGCGATCTCGCGGCCGCCGTCGCCTCGAAGGAGCCTCACCGGCGGCACCGCGTGCTGCCGGTGATCGACGGCGGCGTGGCCGCGGCGTGGCCGACGATCGCGGAGGACATCGCGCGCTACGCGGGCGCCCACGCGGAGCGGCTCTCGCTCGCGGCCGATGCGATCGTCGTGCCGGGGGGCGAGGCGGCGAAGAACGACGGGGCGGCGACGGCGGCGCTGCAGGCGAGGCTCGACGCGCTCGGGATGGATCGGCACGCGTTCGTGATGATCGTCGGGGGCGGCGCGGTGCTCGACATGGCCGCCTACGCGGCCGCGACGGTGCACCGCGGCGTGCGGGTGGTGCGGATCCCGACGACGGTGCTCGCGCAGGCCGACTCCGGCGTGGGCGTGAAGAACGGCGTCAACGCGTTCGGGAAGAAGAACCTGCTCGGCACGTTCGCGCCGCCGTTCGCGGTGCTGATCGATCCGCGCTTCCTGGAGACGCTGCCGCTGCGCGACCGGGTGGCCGGGATGGCGGAGGCGGTGAAGGTCGCGCTGATCCGGGACGTGAGGCTGTTCTCGTGGCTCTCGGAGCAGGCGCCCGCGCTCGCGGCGGGGGCGCTCGGCCCGCTCGCGGAGCTCGTGCGGCGCTCGGCGGAGATCCACCTCCGGCACATCGCGAGCGGGGGCGATCCGTTCGAGCTCGGGAGCGCGCGGCCGCTCGATTTCGGGCACTGGGCGGCGCACAAGCTGGAGTCGCTCACGAGGCACCGGCTCCGCCACGGCGAGGCGGTCGCGATCGGGATCGCGCTCGACGCGGTCTACGGCGAGCTGGCCGGCGTGAGCCGCGCGGGGACGGCGGCCGCGGTGCTCGCGCTGCTCGAGGCGCTCGGCTTCGCGCTGTGGGACGACGCGCTGGCGATCGCGGCCGAGGGCGGCGAGCGGCTCGCGGTGCTCGACGGGCTCGCCGAGTTCCGCGAGCACCTCGGCGGCGAGCTCACGGTGACGTTGCTCGAGGAGGTGGGCCGCGCGCGCGAGGTGCACGTGATGGACGAGCGGCACGTGACCGCTGCGATCGAGCGGCTGCGCGAGCGCGCCGGGAGGCGGGCGCAGGGCGGGCGCAGGGCGGCGGTGGCGGGCGAGGCGGACGACGGGGGCGGGGCGGCCAGGGCGGGCGGGGCGGCCAGCGGGGTGCGCTCGTGAGGCTCGCGTGCGCGGGAGCGCCGCACCTCACGTACTGCACGAACATCCATCCGGGCGAGACGTGGGCGGAGGTGAAGCAGAGCCTGGAGGCGCACCTGCCCGCGATCTGGTCGCGCGCGGCCGGTCGGGGGGGCGGCGCGCGCGGTGAACATCGCCGGTGCGGCGTGGGCCTGCGGCTCTCGGCGAGGGCCGCCGCCGAGCTCGCGGCGCCGGCGGAGCTCGAGGCGTTCCGCGGGTTCCTCGACGAGCACGGGCTCTATGTCTTCACGCTGAACGGCTTTCCTTATGGCAGGTTCCACGGCGCGCCGGTGAAGGAGCGCGTGTACCTGCCCGACTGGCTCGACGACGAGCGCCTCGCGTACAGCGATCTCCTGGCGACGCTGCTCGCGGCGCTGCTGCCGGCGGAGGAGGGCCTCATGGGCAGCGTCAGCACCGTGCCGGGCGCGTTCCGGCCGCGGGCGCGCGCGCCGGGCGACGCGGAGGGGATGGGGCGGCGTCTCGTCCGGCACGCGGCGCACCTCGTGGAGCTCCGGCGCCGCACGGGCAAACGCGTCGCGCTGGCGCTGGAGCCGGAGCCGTGCTGCTTCCTCGAGACGACGCCCGAGGCGATCGGCTTCTTCACCGATCACGTGTTCTCGCGGGAGCGCGCCGGGGAGCTCGCGGCGCTGACCGGGATGAGCCTGCCGGACGCGGAGGAGGCGCTGCGTGTGCACCTCGGCCTCTGCTTCGACGCGTGCCACATGGCGGTCGAGTTCGAGGACGCGCCCGCCTCGCTCGCGGCGCTCGAGGCGGCGGGGATCGCCGTGCACAAGGTGCAGATCAGCGCGGGCCTGCGCGCGAACGTGGCGGACCGCGATCCGGCCGTGGTGGCGCGGCTGCGCGCGTACGCGGAGGACGTCGTCTACCTGCACCAGGTCGTCGAGCGGCGCGCGGGCGGAGGCGAGCTCGCGCGCTACCTGGACCTGCCGGAGGCGCTGTCGGCGCTGTCGGCGCCGGAGCGCGCGCGGGCGGCGCCGCCGGAGGAGCGGCCGGAGGAGTGGCGCATCCATTTCCACGTGCCGATCTTCCGGGAGATCGAGGGCGCGCTCGCGACGACGCAGCCCGAGCTCGCGGCGCTCCTGTCGCACCTGCGCGAGCGGCCCGCGACGCAGCACCTCGAGGTGGAAACTTACACCTGGGATGTGCTGCCGGAAGACCAGCGGCGCGGGGGCGTGGTCGAGGCGGTGGCGCGGGAGCTCCGCTGGGTGGAGGAGCGGATGACGGGGCGAGGGAGCGCCGGCGGCGCGGCGGGCGGCGGCGGACGAGAGGGGGCTGGTCGCGGAGGGGGCGCTGCTGGCCGAGAGGAAACTGCTGGCCGAGAGGGCGCTCGCGGCGGGGAGGAAACATGACAACGAGCTCACGCGCGCGCGTCTATCTGCGGCTCGGCCGCGTCTCGAACCTGCCGACGGTCTGGACGAACGTGCTCTGCGGCATGGCGCTGTCGGGGGCCGGGCTGCGGGCGTCGTCGGCGGCGCTGGTGGGGCTCGCGGCGTCGCTCATGTACGTGGGCGGGATGTTCCTGAACGACGCGTTCGATCGCGAGATCGACGCGCGCGAGCGCCCGGAGCGGCCGATCCCCTCCGGGCTGGTGAGCGCCCGCGAGGTGTTCGCGGTGGGCTACGGCCTGCTCGGCGCGGGGGTGCTGAGCGTGGCGGCCTACGCGCACGTGGCGGGCCGCGGCCCGGGAGCGGCCCTGGCCGGCACGCTGCTCGCGGGGGCGATCGTGCTGTACGACGCCTGGCACAAGGGCAACCCGCTGAGCCCGGCGCTGATGGGGCTGTGCCGCGTGCTGGTCTACGCGATGGCGGCGCTCGCGGCGGGGGGGCAGCTCGGGATCGCGGTGCTCGGCGGGGGAGTGTCGCTGCTCTTCTACCTGATCGGGCTGACGGCGATCGCGAAGCAGGAGAACCTCATCTCGGTCCGCAGCCTGTGGGCGCTCGGCTTCATGGCGGTGCCGTTCCTCTACGCGATCGGCGCGCCGCTCGCGGGGATGATGGGGACGATCGCGTACGGGGCGCTCGCGGGCTGCGTGATCCACGCGGTGAGGCTGCTGCGGGGGACGCGGAGGGACCGGATCCCCCGCGCGGTGGTGACCCTGATCGCGGGGATCTCGCTGCTCGACGCGGTGCTCATCGCGAGGAGCGGCGCGCCGGGGGCGAGCGGCGCGGCGGCGCTGGCGATGCTGGGGTTCCCGCTGACGCTGGCGATGCAGCGGGTGGTGAGGGGGACGTGAGGGCGAGGCGCGGAGGAGCCCCCGCTCCCCTCGCCGGCGAAGGCTCACCCCAGGCTTCGGGACAGCACATCGAGCACTGGAGGCATACCGACATGACGTCACATTGCGCTCGAATGATACAGACCGGATCTCTGTAGCGTTGCGACCGGCTCGTTCCGGGCTGCACCGAGCCGATGCGCGGAGCTGTTCCCGAGCGCATCAATCAAAGAGATGACTCAGCACGATCTTGCTGACGTCGACAGCAAGGACACGTTCGTCTGGCAGCAGGGAGCCGCAGCTGGACAGCACCAGCGGCCCCTGATCCGGGCGCTCGGTCAGACGCCCGTGCGAGCCATTGACCAGAGCAGCGTCGAGCGGGATCACGTCCATGAGGTAGCGAAACCCGAGCTTCTTCTTGAGCAGCCTCCAGGCGACGCTGGCCGGCAGGGCCCGCAGCTTGGGATCGGCAAACAGCTCCACGGGGTCGTACCCGGGCTTGCGGTGGATGTCGACCGTCCTGGCGAACTCCGGCGCCTTCTCATCATCCAGCCAGTAATAGTAGCTGAACCATCGGTCTCGTCGTGAGACCGCGACGAGCTCTCCCGACCTCGGATGGTCCAGCCCGGCGGAGCGCTTGCCTTCGGCGTCGAGGACGACCTCCACGCCGGGCAGCCTCTCGAGCAGAGACTTCACCTCGTGGATACGCTCCGGGCGACGCACGTAGACATGCGCCACCTGATGATCCGCCACGGCGAACGCCTCCGACGCGCCGGCGTCGAGCTTCTCGAGCCCACGCTCGATCCGGACGCGCAGGAGGCCCTGCTCCCTGAGCGCCCGGTTGATGTGCACGACCCCGGACACGCGCGTGATTCCGTACTCGGACAGCACGATCACCCGCGCCCCGTCCTTGCGCACGTGCTCCATGAGCTCGCCGCATACGGCGTCCACGGCGCGGAGGTCATCCTTGATCGCCGGATGATCTGGACCGAGTCGCTGCAGGTTGTAGTCGAGGTGCGGGAGGTAGACCAGCGTCAACGTCGGCCGGCGCGTGTCGTACACATGGCGCGCGCACCGCGCGATCCACTCGGTCGACCGGATGTCCGCGTTCGGCCCCCAGAAATTGAAGAGGGGGAACTCACCCAGCCGAAAGACGAGCTCATCGCGCAACGACGCCGGCTCCGTGTAGATGTCCGGCAGCTTGAGCCCGTCCGCCCAGTAGATCGGCCTCGGCGTCACCGCATAATCCGCCGAGCTGTACATGTTGTACCACCAGAACAGCTTGGCACAGGTGAACGTCGGATCGCGCCGACGCGCGGCCTCCCAGATCTTCTCCCCTGTCACGAGCTGGTTCGCCTGGCGCCACAGGTTCACCTCGGCGGTGTCGCGGAAGTACCAGCCGTTCGCGACGCAGCCGTGACCGCTCGGGAGGAGGCCTGTCGTGAAGGTCGATTGGACCGTGCACGTGACCGCTGGCAGCACGGTCTCGAGAGGGCGCATCACGCCCTCCTGAGCGAGCTGCTTCAGGTTCGGCGTGGCGTCGCCGAGGAGCTCGCCGGTGAGCCCGACGACGTTGAGGACGACCGTACGGTGCATGCGTGTGTTCTCGGTCAGCTCTGCACGACAGGGGCCTGCCCGCGCAGGACCGAGTTCCCCTCGAACAGGGCGCGCTGGTCCACCGCGGGCGATTCGCCGAACTCCGCGAGGTCGAGCCGGCCACTCTGGGCGAAGAACGCGAGCGGGTTCTTCCAGACGATCCGCTCGATGACCTCGTCCGCGATCCCGCTCTCCCGCATCCGCGCCGCCGTCTTCGGCACCTTGAGGGGGTCGCTCACGCCCCAGTCCGCAGCGCTGTTGATCAGGATCCGCTCCGCGCCGTACTTCTTGACCAGCGCGACCATCCGATCCTCGTCCATCTTCGTGTTCGGGTAGATGGAGTGACCGGCCCAGCAGCCGGTCGCGAGCACGAGCGGCAGCGTCTCCTCGTTGTTGTGGTCGATGAGCACGCGCTCCTCGGGGAACCGGAGCTCCCGCACCAGGGCGAGCGTCCGCTCGGTGCCGCGCTTCTTGTCGCGGTGCGGCGTGTGCACGAGGATGGGGAGCTCGTGCTCTCGCGCCAGCTCGACCTGCCGGGTGAAGTACTTCTCCTCCTCGGGCGTCATGTCATCAAACCCGATCTCGCCGACCGCCACGACGCCCTCCTTGTCGAGGTACCGCGGCAAGAGATCGATGACCCCCTGCGCCACGCGAGGGTTGTTGGCCTCCTTCGGGTTCAGCGCCAGCGTGCAGAGGTGGCGGATGCCGAACTGGCTGGCCCGGAAGCGCTCCCAGCCCAGCAAGGACGCGAAGTAGTCCTCGAACGTGCCGACGTGCGTCCTCGGCTGACCCAGCCAGAACGCGGGCTCGAGGACGGCGACGACGCCGGCCGCGGCCATCGCCTGGTAGTCGTCCGTCGTCCGCGATGTCATGTGGATGTGAGGATCGAATAGCTTCACTGGTCCCTCCGCTGCGCGCCGCTTCACTCGGGGATCCGCGTCGCGCGCTCGTGCTCGTGCTCCAGGGAGAGCAGGCCGATGTCGGCCGGGACGCTCCGGCCAGCCGCCCTCCGTTCGCTCGCGAAGTCCTCCGCCATCCTGGCGAGCTCGCTCGATCGGCGCCGGTCAAGCCCGACAATCCGGGCGAGCGCCACGCCCATGAACATGGCCTTGAGGACCATCTGGTTGAAATTGAGATCCGGAAAGTAGGCCGCCGGGTAAGCATTCTCGCAGGCAATCGCCTCGAATACGGGCAGCTCATTCGTGCGGCACGCCTCGACCGCCATCGGGACGAAGCGCTCCGCTTCGGTCACAAGCGGCAGGGCCCGCAGGAGCGCCTGCCGCTCTCGGCCATCTCCCTGCTGGTAGCAAGCCTCGAGCAGCGCCTCGAGCTCCGGTCCAGGCAGGCACCTCGAGATCAGCGCGATCATGGTGACCCGGCCGAGTTCGTCGAGTGGCCAGCCCTCTATGGCCGCGGCGACGCCGGCAGCTTCCAGGGCGTCCCGCTCGTCGGCGTCGAGCCCGAGCGGCGCCTTGCCGAGCGCACGTGCCGCCGCAGTGAACGTCGCCAGGAAGCGGTCACGATCCAACCAGGTAGACGCCTCGCTCGGCAGCGCGGACGGCGCTCCGCCGGCGCGTACACCAGCCCCGGTCACCTTTTTGGCGCGCTCTAGCCAAGAGCTGCCCGCCGTCGGAATCCGGCGCGACAGGACGTCAAGCAGCGGTAGGGAAGGGTGTTTCATTGTGGTCGTGCTCGCCGGTCCGGCTGTCCGCCTCACGCTCGCCTTACGATCGGGGGACAGACGACGACAAGGCGCAAAGCGGTGGAAAGTTATACCAAGGGGCGCGCTGTTCGGATAGCCTCCTACGGCATGATGGACCAGAAGCGTTTCCTTTTGTCTTTCATGCCCATCGCAGCCGCCGTCATCGGGCTGGGCTTCACGCTGAATGGCTGCGGCGGCAGCGACACCGGAGCAGGAAGCACAGGGAGCACGGGGAGCACAGGAAGCACAGGAAGCAGCGGGAGCGGTGGGGGAGGAGGAGGAGGATCCGGTCCCGGCGGAACGGGCCCGGGCGGCGGCACCTCGACGGGCGCTCCCACGAGCAGCGGAACCGGTCCGGACGCGAGCGGAACGGGTGGAGCGGGAGGCGGCCCTGTGACCGGGACCGGCGCGGGTGGGCACGGCACGGTCGAGTGCGACGAGCCGGGCGGGACCGTGCCGCCGCTCAAACTCACCGAGGTGGCGCGCGGCTTCGACCGGCCGCTTTACGTGACCAGTGAGCCCGCCGACGCGGGCCGGCTCTACGTCGTCGAGCAGATCGGGAGGATCCGCCTGGTGAAGGACGGAGCGGTTCAGGAGGAGCCGTTTCTCGACATCACGGGGATCGTCGCGCCGGTCGCCACGAGCTACGAGGACGAGAGGGGTCTGCTCGGCCTCGCGTTCCATCCTGATTACGCCGAGAACGGGCGCTTCTTCGTGTATTTCAACGCACGCCGTCAGAGCGACACGTCGCCGGCAGGCCTCACCCTGATGGAGTTCAGGCGCTCGCCGAGCAATCCGGACGTCGCTGCCCCCGAGAGCACGCGCAGCTACTTCCGCATAACGAGCGGCGTCATGGGCAACCACAACGGCGGCATGCTCGCGTTCGGCCCCGCCCGCATGCTGTATGTCGGCGTCGGCGACGGCGGCGGTCAGACCGACAACCCGGATCCGAACAACAACGGGCAGAACCTCGAGGTCAAGCTCGGCAAGATCCTGCGCATCGACGTCGACAACCATCCGACGGCGCCGGCCGGGAATGTCACCGGTGGAGACCCGGACGTCTGGGATTACGGCCTGCGCAACCCGTGGCGATTCAGCTTCGATCGCTGCCGGGGCGACCTCTACATCGGCGATGTCGGCGGACGTCTGTACGAGGAGATCAACATCGAGCCGAGCGGCGCAGGCCGGAGGAACTACGGGTGGAGCGTCACCGAGGGGACCACGTGCCTCCAGGGAGACCAGGAGCCGGGATGCACCTCCCCGACGATCACGGCTCCCGTCAAGGCGTACGATCACGAGCTCGGTGATGGTTCGGTGACCGGCGGGTACGTGTACCGCGGAAGCAGGATCCCTTCGCTCCGCGGGACCTACCTGTACGGCGACTTCGAATCGAGGAGAGTGTGGACGCTCACCTGGAGAGACAACATGGTCGCGGCGACGAGCAACCTCAGCCAGGATCTGGGATCTGTGAGCACCCTCCAGGGCCTGGCCTCGTTCGGCGAGGACGCCGCGGGCGAGCTCTACATCGTCAACTACGGAGGCAGCATCTTCCGGATCGATCCGGAATAGTCCGGCCCGCGTCCCGCAGGGACCGTCACGGCCGGGTGTCGTTGGTTCGTGATCAGTGCAAGAGCAGCTTACCAGTTCTGGATTCGAGCTATGCAGAAGACGTTGAGGCTGGCGGTGGGTTGGGTGCTCGCATTCGGGCTGCTGAGCCCGGAAGCAGCAGCTGGAATCGATGATCTCCAGGGCACGAAGCCGGGCGAGCTCCCGACGCAGAGCAACTTCGGCACCAGCGAACGCTGCTCTGCCTGCCATGTCGCGGTCCCAGGGGCCCCCCAGGACTATTTCCCGACGGATACGTGGCCAGGCACCATGATGGCCAACGCGTGGCGCGACCCGGTCTTCACGGCTGCTCTGACGATCGCGAACCAGGACGTGCCAGGGATCGGTACGTTCTGCTTGCGCTGCCACTCTCCGATCGGCTTCGTGCGAGGCAACGCGACGCCGCCGGACGGCTCTGCGTTCGATCCCAACGCCTCGGTCGACGGCAAGATCGTCGACGGCCAGGGCGTCAGCTGCAATGTCTGCCATCGCGCGATCACAACCCCGGACCCCAACGGCAACGAGTCCTATCTCCTCGGCAACGCTCAGCTCGTGTTCGACACCACGCCCGAGGCCGTATCGGAGACGGTCACGCCCGTGATGTACGGTCCTTACGAGAACATCACGTCCAGGTCCCACGTCGGCGAGCAGCAGCCCATGGTCGCCGACTCCCGGTTCTGCGGTCAGTGTCATCAGGTCACCAACCCGGAAGTGATGCTGCGGGACGCGAGCGGAAAGCCCACAACGATCGAGTTTCCGCTTGACACGACGTACGAGGAGTGGGCTTCCAGCGACTTCCGCGACGGCGGATCGAGCGAGAAGAGCTGCGTCGACTGCCACATGCGCAGGAAGGCCGGGGAGTGGGCCGTCGCCGATGGCGGACCTACCCGCACCGACCCGCGCGATCACGTTCTCGTCGGCGGCAATCACTGGGGCATCCAGGCCGTGATGGCGGCCGACGCGGCTCGCGCCGCGGAGTACCAGAGCTCCTTCCAGCTCGCGCTCGACCGCACCCTGGAGAGCCTCGCCTCGGCCGCCTCCGTCACGCTCGTCGACGCCCCCCAGGAGGCCGTCCCCGGACAGCAGATCGAGCTCACCGTCCGGGTCGAGAACCTCACCGGTCACAAGTTCCCGACGGGGTACGCCGAGAGCCGGCGCGCCTGGATCGCCGTGTTCCTCGTGGGCGAGGACGGGAGCGAACGGCCGCTGCTCGGCGGCTATGACGTGGAGACCGGGGAGATCCAGCACGATCCGCCCACCCACGAGTACCGCGCCGTGCACGGGCTCTGGGACGCGGCGGCGGGCAAGGGCGAGAAGGAAGAGCACCTCGCGCGCCACGACATGATCATCTCCGACACACGCATCCCGCCGAAGGGCTTCGTCCCGTCACAGACCACCCAGCCCACGCCGGAGATCGACTTCAGCGACGGCAACGGCGGATACCGCCACTACGACGAGGCGACCTTCACCCTCACCCTGCCGGCCGACGCCGCCGGCGCCCAGACGCTCTCGGCGCGCATCTACTACCAGTCGATGACCAAGGAATACATCGAGTTCCTCCAGTCCGAGAACCACACGGACAACAAGGGAGAAGAGCTCATGGCCATCTACGAGGCGACTGGCGAGGCGCCGCCCATCCTGGTGGCGAGCGAGGACGCGCCCATCGATCTCGGCGGCTCTGCCGGGAGCGCCGGAGGCGGCGGCAGCGGCAGCGGCAACGGCAGCGGCGGCGACGGCGCCACCGGCGGCGGTGGCCCCGCGGACGGCTCCAGGGACAGCGGCGGATGCGGCTGCAGGACCCCCGGCGACGGCCATAACGGATGGATTCCTGCCGCCGCCGCGGGGCTCGCCCTGGCCTCCGCCGCAGCCAGGCGCCGGCGAGCGCACGCGCGCGCTCGCGCCGCCGGGCGTTGAACCGACACCGCGCCGGCCGGGGCGAGATCCCGATCGGATCCGCCCCGACCCGGCGACCACCGTTTTTCGCTCGCCTCGTCGACCGGAGACAGGATCGTAGAATCTGTTCCGCATAACGTAGAAGTGAGGACGGGATCGATGTCGAGCACGCGGGGGAACACCATTGCGTGGGGGCTGCTCCTCGCGCTCGGGCTTCTGAGCCGCGGTGTCGCCGCCGGGATCGAGGATCTCCAGGGCACGAGGCCAGGGGATCTGCCAGAGGACGACGGGTTCGCTTCCGCGGAGAAGTGCAACGGCTGCCATCGAGGCATCGGCACCATGCCGCGGGACTACATGCCGTTCGATACATGGGCGGGGACGATGATGGCCAACGCGTGGCGCGATCCCGTGTTCACCGCCGCCCTCACCATCGCGAACCAGGACATGCCCGGCGTGGGCACGTTCTGCCTGCGCTGCCACACGCCGATCGGCTTCGTCCGTGGCCACGCGGCGAAGCCGGACGGGTCGGAGCTCGACACCGGTCCCAACAGCGCGATCGAGGGCATCGTCGAGGGGCAAGGGGTCGGCTGCGACGTGTGCCACCGCGCCACGACCGCCCCCGCCCCCAACGATCCGTACTTCCTGGGCAACGCGCAGCTCGTGTTCGGCTACGAGATCGATCCCGAGCAGAACAAACTCCTCAAGTACGGACCCTACGAGAACGTGATCTCCGAAGATCACGGCGGCAAGAAGGACGATAACCTCTCCAGCTCCCGCTTCTGCGGCCAGTGCCACCAGGTCACGAACCCGGAGGTGATGCTGCGGGACGAGAGCGGCGAGCCGATGAACATCGAGTTCCCGCTCGACACGACCTTCGAGGAGTGGGCCTCCAGCGACTTCCGCGACGGCGGCCCCGGCGAGCGGAGCTGCGTCGACTGCCACATGCGCAAGAAGACCGGGGAGTGGCCCGTCACCAAGCTCGGAGAGCCGCTCCGCACCGACCCGCGCGATCACGCCCTCGTCGGCGGCAATCACTGGGGCATCCAGGCCGTCATGGCGGCCTACCCGGAGCTCGCCGCGGATCGGGCCAACGCCTTCCAGCTCGCGCTCGACCGCACGCTGGAGAGCCTCGCGTCGGCCGCCTCCGTCACGCTCGTCGACGCCCCCCAGGAAGCCGCCCCCGGACAGCAGATCGAGCTCACCGTCCGGGTCGAGAACCTCACCGGCCACAAGTTCCCGACCGGGTACGCCGAGAGCCGGCGCGCCTGGATCGCCGTGTTCCTCGTGGGCGAGGACGGGAGCGAACGGCCGCTGCTCGGCGGCTATGACGTGGAGACCGGGGAGATCCAGCACGATCCGCCCACCCACGAGTACCGCGCCGTGCACGGGCTCTGGGACGCGGCGGCGGGCAAGGGCGAGAAGGAAGAGCACCTCGCGCGCCACGACATGATCATCTCCGACACACGCATCCCGCCGAAGGGCTTCGTCCCGTCGCGGACCACCCAGCCCACGCCGGAGATCGACTTCAGCGACGGGAACGGCGGATACCGCCACTACGACGAGGCGACCTTCACCCTCACCGTGCCGGCCGGCACCTCCGGCGCCCAGACGCTCTCGGCGCGCGTCTACTACCAGTCGATGACCAAGGAATACGTCGAGTTCCTCCGGTCCGAGAACCACACGGACAGCAAGGGAGAAGAGCTCATGGCCATCTACGAGGCGACCGGCGAGGCCCCGCCCATCCTGGTGGCGAGCGCGGACGCGCCCATCGATCTCGGCGGCTCCGCCGGGAGCGCCGGCGGCGGCGGCAACGGCGGCGGCGGCGGCGGCGGCGAAGGCGCGACCGGCGGCGGTGGCCCCGTGGACGGCTCAAGGGACAGCGGCGGGTGCGGCTGCCGGACCCCCGGCGACGGCCACGATGGCTGGATCCCGGCTGCCCTCGCAGGGCTCGCCCTGGCCTCCGCCGCAGCCAGGCGCCGGCGAGCGCACGCACGCGCGCGCTCGCGCCGACGCGCGTTGAACAGAACACGAGCCGGACGGGGCGAGATCCCGATCGGCTCCGCCCCGCCCTGGTGACCCCTCTTTTTCGCTCGCCTCGTCGACCGGAGACAGCATAGACACGCAACCACATCTCATGGCGAGCCTCGCCCTGCCCATCGCCCGACTCGTCGACCCCCTCTTCCTGCTCCTCGCGGCCGTGGCCCTCGGCCTCGCGCTGTCCAGCGGCGAGACGGGGTTCCTCTCGCGCCGCGCGAAGGTCGGGCGCGCGCTCATCGGGTGCGCCTGGCTCGCGTTATGGCTCCTCTCGATGCCCTGGGTCTCGGCCTCGCTCGTGCGGTGGCACAGCACCCCGCCGAAGGATCTGCGCGCGGACCTCGCAGGGAGCGCGCCCGAGCGGCGGGCGCTCATCCTCCTCACCGCCGGGATCGACGCCGACGAGTTCGGCGAGCCCGCCATGGAGCGGCTGTCCGCACCCGGCCTCGAGCGCTGCCTCGGCGCCGTGCGCGTCTACCGCGAGCACGGCTTCGGCCACATCATCATCTCGGGGCGCGACGCCGTCCTGGAGCCCACCGCGCTCGCCGCCGGCATGGCCGACCTGCTCGTCGAGCTGGGCGTGCCCAGGAGCAAGATCCACCTCGAGACCGCGTCGCGCGACACGCGCGAGAACGCCCTCTACTCCGCCCGGATGGTGCGCGAGCTGCCGGTCGACGCCGCGGTCGTCGTGACGAGCGCGCTCCACATGCCGCGCGCGCTCCGCATGTTCGAGCGCGCAGGGCTCACCGTCACCCCCGCGCCGGTCAGGTTCCTGTCGGCGCCGCCCGACGGACTGGAACGGCTGATCCCGTCGTCGCTCTCCCTCAGGCGATCGCAGCGCGTCGTGCACGAGCTCGTGGGCATGCTGGAGCCGTGACCCCGCAGGCGGCCCCGAGCCCGCGCCGCGGGGCCCGGCCTCGAACGTGTCGCCGCGGCGCTACCACGTGACCTTCTGCGAGCCGCGGAGGAAGCGCCACAGGCCGACCACGGCCGCCGCGTTGAGGACCACGAACGTGCGCGCGAGCGTGCCGAGCTTGCCCGCGGCGCCCCCGAGCAGCGCGAGCAGGTAGAACGCCGCCTGCCCACCGAACAGCGCGCGCGCGGCGTAGAGCGCCCAGGAATCCCCGCTGGCCTCGGCGCCGAGCCACGCGACGGTCGACGTGATCAGCAGCGCGGCGAGGGCCCAGGGGCACACGAGGCGGAGCAGCTTGTGCGAGAACGTCTCGAACCAGGACGGGTTCCTGAACGGGACGAGCAGCCCGGGGAGCAGCGAGAAGAGCTGGTAGTTGCCGGCCAGCGTGCGCACCTTGCGGCCGAACTCGCGCTCGTCGCCGAAGGCGTCGTCGTACGCGATCGCGTCCGCCGCGAAGAGGATCGCGCGGCCCGCGAGGCGGAGCCGCATCGGCACCCACATGTCGTCGAGGATCACGCCCTCCGGCAGCGGGCTCATGTCGGCGCGGCGGATCGCGTAGATCGGGCCCGTCACCCCCACCATGCTCCGGAACCGCCCCTCCTGGAGCCGGATCCAGTTCTCGTAACGCCAGTAGGCGCCCGAGCCCGCCGAGCCCTTGAGGACCAGGTTGCCGGAGACGCAGCCCGCGCCGGGATCGGCGAGCAGGCGCATGAGCGCGCGCAGCGCCCCGGGCACGATGGGCTGGCGGACGTCCGTCATCAGCAGCACCTCGCCCGTCGCGACCCCGAGCATCGTGTTCACGCCGATCGGCTTGCCGCGGCGCGCCTCGCTGACGATCACCTTCACCCGCGGATCGCGCTCGGCCAGCTGGCGCGCCACGCTCACCGTGTCGTCGGTCGATCCGTCGGAGTAGAGCAGCACCTCCAGCTTGTCTTTGGGGTAGTCGAGCGCGAAGAGGCTCTCGATCTTGGCCGGGAGGTACGACGCGGCGTTGTAGACGGGGATACACGCCGTCACGGTGGGGAGGTAACCCGGGTCCTCCTTCCGCTGCGCCGGCCAGAGGCGCGCCAGCACGCCGATGACGACCGGGTACCCGAAGTAGGTGTACACGAGCAGCGCGACGGCCAGAAAGGAGGCAATGACCACGCTACACGTAAAGCGCCGGTGGGGGGCGGTTGTCAACCGCCCTCAGCGCCGCGTTTCCTCCTCGGCGCGCGCTCCGTCCCGGACCTTCACGCTCCGGATGACATCCCCGTCCGCGAGCGCAGCCCACGGTCCAGCAGCGACGCCGACAGCCGCGTACTGGCCGTCGAGGTGCGGCGCGCGCGCGTGCATGACGAAGAGCTGGCTCGACCCGGTGTCGCGGCCGGCGAGGGCGACGCCCACGCGGAGCGCCTCGAACGGGACCGGCGACGTCTCGCAGCGGAGCGCCGGCCTGCCCGGCGGACCTCCGGCGCCGTCGCCGAACGGCGCGCCGAACTGCGTGACGAAGCCGGGCACGACGCGGTGGACGATCTTGCCGTCGTAATAACCCGAGCGCGCGAGATCGACGAAGCGGGTCACCGCGACCGGCGCGAGTGCGGGATCGAGCGTCATCGTCAGCTCGCCTGCGTCCGTGTCGAACGTCAGCACGGCCGGCGCGCGCGCGAGCGCCGCGACCTCGGCGGGCAGATCGCCGGCAGGGGGCGCGGCCGGCGCTCTGCCCGCCGCGCCCAGAGCCCCCGCGTCGCCCGCCGGCCCGCCGTCACACGCGACCTTGCGGCCCCGCAGCACGCCGAGCGCCGTGCCCGCGCGCGCCCGCGTCGTGGGGTAGCTCGATCCGCAGAGCGCCTCGAGGCGCGCCTCGGCCGGCCTCAGCGCAAGCGCGCCCACCGCGTCGATGACCGCGTCGATGAGCTCCGGGTCGTCGCGCACGCCGGGCCGGTCGAGCAGCGCGAGCAGCGCGCCCTCGATCGCGGGCGACGTGACCGCGGCGGGCGCGTCCTTCCCGTCGCGCCTCCGCTTGCGCTTCCCCTTGGGCTTCGTCGGGTCCTCCGAGGCGCGCTGGGGCTGGCGCGCGATGACCTCCGCCGCGGCGGCGACGAGGCCCGGCTCCTCCGCGGCGAGCGCCTTCGCGAGCAGGTCGGGCGCGCCGGCGACCTCCTCGTGCGCGGCGAGGAGCGCGATCGCCGCCTCCCGCGCGCGCAGGTCGCCCCCCTCCGCGTAGGCGCGGAACGCGGCGAGCCGGGCGCCCTCGATCGCCGCGCGGCCGATCACCTCGACGGCGGCCCGGGCGCCGATCGACCCGCGCACCGGCGCGGCGGCGCCGGGCTTGCCCTCGGCGTCGGCCGGCGCCGTGACGTCGCAGCCGACGAGCAGCGGCTCGCGGTAGTTCACGCCCGCGAGGAGCTTGGCCGCGGCGCAGCGGAGCTGCGACACGCGCCGGAGGACCGCGGCCGGCGCGCCCGGCGGCGGCGGCAGGGCGGCGAGATCGCGGAGCGGCTTGCGCGCGGCGGCGAGCGCGTCGCGCGCGGCGAGCGCGTCGAGCACGGTGAGCAGCGCGCCGAGGTCCTCGCTCACGAGGCCGGTGAGGGCGATGGGGTCCGCGCTCGGGACGAGCCCCGCGAGGGCGTCCGCGAGCGCGCGCTGCCCGGGCGCCCCGAGCCGCTTCAGCGCGCGCGCGGCCTCGGCGCGCTCGCCGGCGGTGAACACGCCCTTCGTGGCGAGCACGCGCGCGAGCTCGGGGACCGCCGCCTCCCCTGCCCGGCCGAGCGCGCGCACCGCGAAGAGCCGCGCGTCGCCCGCCTCGGCGAGCCGCGCGGCCGCGACGTCGCGGATCCGCGGGATGACCGTGAGCGGGACGTGCTCGAGCCGGCCGATCGGGTAGAGCGCCTCCGGGACCGGCGGGCTGGCCGCGCTGCCCGCGGCGAGGTTGAGGAGCGCGACGAGCGTCTCCTCGCGCAGCTTGAGCTTGATCGCCGCGAGATCGCCGAGCGCGTACGCCGCGTGGATCGCGCGCTCGCGCGGCCCCTCGAGCCACGCGACCAGCGTCGGCTCCGACGCCTCCGCGCCGCACCGCCCGATCGCGCGGGCGATCGCGCCCGCCGCGTCGAGCCTCGGCGCGCCGCCGGCGTCCGCGGCCGCGCCGCCGCCGCTCGCTGCCGGCGCGCCGCCCGCGTCCGCCGCGGCGGCGCCGGCGTCCGCAGCCGCGCCGGCGTCCGCAGCCGCGCCGGCGCGCGGCGCGCCCGGGCCGGCGTCGCGGGCGAGGGCGCGCGCGACGAGCGCCGAGACCGCCTCGCCTTCGTGCTCCTTGCACCAGAACCCGAGCCCGTACGCGGCCCACGCGACCACCTCCTCGTCCTCGTCGGCGAGCGCCCGCGCGAGCCCGGGCCGCGCCGCGTCGCCGCCGATGCGCGCGAGCGCCCGCGCGGCCGCGCGCCGCACGCCGACGTCGCGGCTCTGCTGATCCGCGGGGCTCACCTCGAGCGCGGCGCGGCGCTGCTCGGCAGCGAGCAGCGCGCCGAGGCGATCCCGCGCGTCGGCGCCGGCGCTGGCCGGCGCGGAGCTCCCCGCGTCGGGGGCGGGGCCGGGCGCCGGCGGCGCCGCGCAGACGGCGAGCGACAGGGGGAGAGCGAGGAGAGAAGGGATGCGCCTCATCGGCATGATCACGGTTCACCCTGCCGCGCGATCCTGAGCTGCCACGCGGCGCTCTCGCTGAGGATCCGCCGGCGGCGCAGCGCGCGCGCGTCGAGCCAGGTCGAGATCACCTCGTGCCCGCGCTGCCACGCGCGCGCAACCGGCACGTCGCCGCCATGGGGCGTCGGCAGCCCGCACGCGTCGATCCCGAGCGCATGGAAATTCCGGAGCGCCCGCGGCATGTGCCACGGGCAGGTGACGATCGCCGCCCGCCGCGCCCCCATGCGGCCGAGGAGCGCCGCGCTGAAGATCGCGTTCTCGTGTGTGGTCAGCGACCAGAGGTCCAGCACGATCGCGGCCGCGGGGACGCCGGCGCGCTGCAGCTCGGCGGCGAGCACACGCGCCTCGATCTGCGCGCCCCAGCGGCGCCCGCCGCTGGCGATCACCCAGGGCGCGACCCCCTCGCGGTAGGCGCGCGCCGCGGTCGCCGCGCGGCGCGCGCCGGGAGCCCCCGGGCGCCCGGACGAGAGCACCCTGCAGCCGAGGACGACGATGGCGTCCGCGTGGAGCGGCATGCGCCCGACCATACCCCATCGGCCGCGGCCTCCGCCCCTCTGCCGCGCCGCCGGCCTGGATCCGCGCCCCCGGCCCCCGGAGTCGCGCCTCCGGCCCTCCGACACGGCCTTGCCCCCTGCACACCGCGGCGCCGGCGTGCAAGCGGACGTGCCAGAAGAGGGGGTGCGCCCGGGGCCCTCCCGCACCCCCGCGGCGCGCCGCGCGGCCCGCAACTACATCGGCGCCGTGGCCCTGCACCCCCGGCCAGGGCGCCATGCCTGCGACCTTCCTTGCGCCCGGTGCACCTGGCAGCTTGACGCTGCCCGCGCTCGGAATCTAATAGCTCTACCTTGAAACGGGCGGGGTTCAGCGAGCGAGGCAGGATGCGGATCAAGATGTGGGGGGTTCGCGGAAGCATCCCCACGCCCGGTGCAGGCACGGTCGAGGTGGGCGGCAACACGAGCTGCTACGAGGTCCGTGCTGGAGAGACGCTGGTCATCCTCGACGGCGGGACGGGGCTCCGTCTCCTCGGCCAAGATCTGGTCAAGGAGATGCCCTTCGAAGCCTGGATGTTCTTCAGTCACGTGCACTGGGATCACATCCAGGGCTTTCCGTTCTTCACGCCCGCGTTCGTGCGCGGGAACAAGATCCATCTCTACGGCGGCCTGAACGTCTCCCGGACGCTCGAGGAGACGCTCGCCGGGCAGATGGACTACCCGAGCTTCCCCGTGCACCTCACCGAGATGGGCGCGGCGATGACCTTCCGCGATCTCTACGAGGGCGAGGTGGTCACGATCGGCCCGAACGACGACGTGCGCGTGACCAACGCCCGGGGCAACCACCCGAACGGCGTGTACGCGTACCGCGTCGAGCACGAGGGCAAGGTGGTCGTGTACATCACCGACTCCGAGCACTACGCGATCGTGGATCCGAAGCTGAAGAAGCTCGCGATGGGCGCCGACGTGCTGATCTTCGACGCCATGTACACGCCGGAAGAGTACGCGGGCGAGGTGGGCGGCGGTCCGAAGACGGGCTGGGGGCACGCGACGTTCGTCGCGGGTTGCGAGCTCGCGAAGGCGGCTGGCGCCAAGCAGCTCGTCCTGCACCACCACGATCCCAACCAGACCGACGCGATGGTGCGCGAGAAAGAGATGCGCGCCCGCGAGCTCTTCCCGAACACGATCGCGGCGCGCGAAGGCACGGTCATCGAGATCTGAGCGCCGCCGCGGCGAGGCGCGGCGGCGGCCCGCACGCGGAGCGCGCCGCCTCAAGCGCTCTTTGCCAGCGGCTCGCGGGTGATCTCCTCGATGCGCTCGCGCATCCGCTTCTTCGCGCGCTCCTCGATCTGCCGCACGCGCTCCTTGCTGACGCCGAAGTCGGCGCCGAGCTGCTCGAGCGTCACGGGGCTGTCCGTGAGCCAGCGCTGGTTCACGATGCTGCGCTCGCGCGGCGACAGCTCG
Source organism: Sorangium cellulosum (assembly GCF_002950945.1). Taxonomy (GTDB): domain Bacteria; phylum Myxococcota_A; class Polyangia; order Polyangiales; family Polyangiaceae; genus Sorangium; species Sorangium cellulosum_E. Next base: position 1,534,119 of record NZ_CP012673.1, on the reverse strand, counting down.
CTCACGACCTGGAGCAGCGCGCGCGAGAGCTGCGCGCGCTCGTCGGCGGCGCAGGTCTCCTCCTCGGGCGTCGAGGAGCTCGACGCGATCCGGTCGAGCGGCGCCACGCCGTCCTCGGCCGGGGGCCGCTCCAGGCTGACGTCGCGCGCCATGAGCAGCGGGAGCAGCTCGGCGGCGCGCTCCTCCGAGAGGCCGCTCAGCTCGGCGAGCACCGCCGGGTCCTTCTCGTGCGTCTTCCGGTAGATGCGCAGCGCGCGGCGCTCGCTCTTCGACGAGCCGAGGCGCACGATCCGGTACCCCCGCGCCACGTGCTCGCGGATCTCCGCCCGGATCCAGTAGGCCGCGTAAGTGGCGAGGCGGCAGCCGCGGTCCGGGTCGAAGCGCTCCGCCGCCTTGAGGAGGCCGATGTTCCCCTCCTGCACGATGTCCTCCATCGGCAGCCCCCACCGGCGGTACTCGAGCGCGATCGTCATGACGAAGGGCAAGCACGCCTCGATGAGGCGCCGGCCCGCGTCCCGGTCGCCAGCGCGCCAGCGGAGCGCGAGCTCCCGCTCGGCCTCCGGGCTCAGGGTGGCGTAGTTCGCGAGCTCTGTGCGGTAAGCCGAGAATGCCGCTCGATCCCAGGTGCTGCTCATGGTCTCTCCGCTTCGGCCACGTGCGGATCAGGAGGGCCGGGTTGGTCTGCCCAGGCGAGCCGGTGGCCGGCACCAGGGCAGATGCAGGGGTGATGCCGGGATAAACCTTAAGAAAGCGCCTTTTTTTGCGCTGGAATGCGCAACGTGTTCGGATCCAGGGCGGGACGCGAAAGCTTTGCGGGAAAGCGGGAGAGCCACCATGCGCGGCGCTGAGCACAGGTCCACGACGCCCCTGTCCCGCGCGGCACGGGCGCGGACGGGACAACCGGGAAGAACGCCGCGGGCGCGGCCCGCGCGGCCCGCACGCGACCTCCGCGCGGATCGCGCCTTCGACGTGGTCGCCCCTGCACGCGTGACCCGCGTCGTGATATCCGGAGAGCAGTGAAGAGGCGCGCCGCGAGTCCGCCCGCGTACATCGCCCTAGGTGCGGCGACGCTCGCCTTGCTCTCGCGCGGGATGGTGAACGGCCCGCTCCTCGAGGCGCAGCGCGGGATCGCGCGGCCCCTGCTCCACCTGCTCGCGCCGGACGACGAGGAGATCGACGGCATCGGCTGCGACCCGAACGCGCTCGACCGCGGCATCGCGTTGCCGACCGGGGCGCCGACCGCGCTCGGGTGCGAGCAGGCGCGGGCCATCGTCGCGCAGGCGCGCACCACCCTGGCCGCCCCGCCGCTCCGCATCGACCCCGCAAAGTTTGCCGAAGCGACCTCGGACTGGCTGGATCCGCACGGGCTGTGGTCGGTCGCGCCGGACGCGCCGGTGGGCGCGTCGCTGCGCCGCGAGGCGGCCGCGCTGCTGGCCGAGATGCACGCGCCGGTGGGGAGCGGGCCGTGCCCGGCGGCCCTGCGCGTCGGCGAGGAGCTCGAGCGGTGGTCGCGCGAGCTCGACGGGCTCTTCGACGAGGGCTACCGGCGGGGCCTGGCCAGCCCGCCCGCGACGCTCGCCGACACCTGGGAGCTCATGTCCTCGGCGCCGTTCGAGGACGGCGAGGTGACGCGGAGCGCCCGGGACCTCGCGCGCGAGCTCGGCCGGGAGGTCGGCGCGCTGCGTACACGCTTCGGCGATCCGCTCGCCCGCTACGCCGACGCCGTCCGGGAGCGCACGGCGCCCTCGATGAGCGCCGAGGGCTGGGCGCGCGCGGTGATCGCGGCCGCCGTGCGCGCCTACGTGCCCCAGCTGGACGCGCACGGCGCCTGGGCGCCGCTCGAGGAGGAGGTCTCCATCTACGATCTCGACCTCGAGGCGCACCCGCCGGCCCGGCTCTGGCAGGAGATGACACGCACGGCGATCGGGGTGCGCATCGATCGCGGCGCGCTCCCGCCCCTCGCGGACGGCGACGTGGTGCTCCGGATCCAGGATCTGCCCATCTCCGGCATGAGCGTCGAGCAGGCCGAGCAGCTCGCCGTGCTGACCGACGTCCGCCCCGGCACGACGGCGCGGGTGGTGCTCCTGCGGCGGGGGGCCCCGGCGCCGCTGGAGGTGACGGTCGCGCCCGCTCCCCCCGCGAGCGGGGCGCAGCCGCCCGAGGACGCGGCGCCTCCGGAGCTCCCGCTCGATCTGGTGCGCTACGCGGACGGCAAGGTCGCGGTGATCACGATCCCCGACGTGCCGGACGATCTCGGGGATCGCGTCGCGGCGGCGCTGCTCCGGGCGCGCGCGCACGAGGACCTGCGGGGCGTGATGCTGGACGTGCGCGCGAACGGCGGCGGCTCGACCGACGGGGCGATCGCCGCGCTCGGGCTGTTCCTCCCGGGCGTGCCGCTGTTCCCGATGCGGCGCCGCGACGGCGGGGTCGAGGTGGAGCGCTCGCCCGACGTCCCGCCGGGGCGCGGGTGGAGCGGGCCGCTCGCGGTGCTCGTCGACGGCGACTCCGCGAGCGCGGCGGAGATGATCGCCGGGGCGATCGGCAGCTACCGGCGCGGCGTGGTCATCGGCGATCGCACGTACGGCAAGGGGTGCGCGCAGGAGTACCTCGACGACGACGCCCACGTGGGCGTCCTGCGGCTCACGACGCTGCTCTACGCGCTCCCCGACGGCGCGCCGGTGCAGAAGATCGGCATCGTGCCGCAGGTGCAGCTCTCGCTGCCGGCGACGAACGAGCGCGAGGCCCGCGTCGACCGCGCGCTCGGCCCCTGGCGTGGCCCCGACGTGCGCGACCTGCACCACGTGCGCGAGGTGCCCTGGCCGGCGCACGCCGGCCGCGTGGGGCCCTGCCACGAAGAGACTGTCTGCCGCGCGCTGCGATCGCTCGGCGCGGTGCCCGCGGCGGCGCGCTGACCGCCGCCCGACGCGGCGCCCCGCGCAACGCCCCCCGGCGCTGGCGCGCGGCGTCCCCCCGCGCTGGCGCGCTCAGCGCTTGAAGAACTTGCCGAGGAGGCCGCCCGCAGGGGTCGGATCGTTGTTGGTCCGGTTGCGCATCTCCTGCACCCGGACCTCGCGGATCGCGTCGAGGTTCTTCGGGTTGATCTCGGCGGCCAGGCGGAAATCGCGGATCGCCTTCTCGATCCGCCCCGAGCGCTTCAGGAGCATGCCGCGGTAGAAGAGCGCCCGCTCGTAGCGGGGCTCCTTCCGCAGGACGACGTCCAGCGTCTGGATCAGATCGTCGTAGTGCGCGCTCGTGGCCCCCTCCGCGAGCGCGGGCGGCTCGCCGCGCCGCAGCGCCTGGATCCAGACGAGCAGCGTCATGTACTCGGGCTGATCCGGGTCGGCGTTCAGCGCCCGCCGCGCGCGGACCTCGGCGCCCACGAGGTCGTTCTTCTTGAGCAGGATCTCGGCCTTCTGGAACTCGAGCGCGGCATCGACGACCCGGGCGATCTTCTCCTCGTCCTCGGCGGGGCCCGCGCCCTCCTTCGGCGCCTTCTGCTGGTACTCGGCGCGCCGCTTCGGGTCGCTCAGCGTCTGGTAGGCCTCGCTGATCCGGGCGAACACGCGCGCGACCAGCGGCTTGACGTCCTGGAGCTCCGGCGGCGTCCGATCGGGGTGCCACTGCTTGGCGAGCGCGAAGTAGGCGCTCTGCACGCGCTCCGGCGGAGCGTCCTCCGCGACCCCGAGCATCTCGAAGAAGCTCTCGCCGTCGACCGACGCGGCGCGCGCCTCGATCTCGGCGCGGCGCGCGGTGATCTCGGCGCTCGGCGCGGCGCCGGCCGCGGCGCGCGCTGGCGGGGGCTCCGGCGCGGGCGCAGCGGGTGCCGGCGCCTTGGCAGGCTCCGCGGCGCGCACGGGCGCCGGCGGCGGCGCGGCCTCGGCGCGCCCTCCCCCTCTCGCAGGCCTGCCCTCGGAGCCGACGGCCGACATCTTGACCGTGGGAGCTTGCGGGGAATGCGGGCGGGCGCCGGGAGCGATCGGCGGAGAGGCCGGCCTCGTCGCCTTCGGCTCCGCGCCGCGGGGCGCGCCGCCCAGGTCGCCGCCGGGCGCGCGCGGCTCGGGCGCGCGCGGCTCGAACGAGATGGCCGCGCCGCGCGCCTCCGGCGCAGCGGGCGCCGACGGCCGGAGCGGCGCGGTCGGCTCGGCGAACGCCGATCCATGCCGCCTGCTGGGCGGCACCGCGGCGTCGTCGGCCTGCCGCGGCGGCGCGGCCTCGCGCTCTCCACGCGGCGGCCTGCCCGTGGCGCCCGCGTCGACCTGCGGCGCCGCGCCGCGCTCGCGCTCCCCGACCGGCCCCGCGCCGCCGCCCCGCAGCGCGGCCGGCGCCGGTGCCGCCGGCGCCGGTGCCGCCGGCGCCGCGGGTCGCGCCGCGCGCGACGGCGGGGGCAGCTCCGACGGCGACGCGCGGCCCTCTGCCTCGCCGCGCGCCGCCCGTGGGCCCGGCATCGTGGAGCCCGAGGTCGGGCGCGGCGAGCGCGCCGCCGCGCCGGGCGCCTCGCGCTGCGGCGGCTGCCCCGCGTCGGCCGGGAGCACACTCGGCGCGCGATCGCGGCCGACGCCCACCGGACCTCGGCCCGGCACGCCGAGATCGAGGTGCCGCGTGATCGCGAGCGTGTAGATCGTGAGCCGCACGACGCGCTCCTGCGCCACGCCCGCGCCGAGGAGCTCGGCCAGCGTCATGCGCCGCGTGCGCAGGAGGTCCACGACCGCCGCCTCGTCGCGGTGGAGCTGGAACCGCTTCATCTCGGCCTCGACGTGCAGGCCGATCTGCCGCTGATGGATCCGGTCGAGGGTCGCGTCGATCAACGGATCGTCGGCGTGGAGCCGGACGCCCGCCATGATCACCGCGAGCGGCTCGCACCCGATGAGCTCCGGCCCGCCGTAGGACGCGAGCAGGTTCTGGCCGTCGTAGTAGGCGTAACGCGTCTCCGGCGCGAGATCGTAGAGCGCGACCAGCTTGCGCACGAGCTGCTGGCGCAGCACGCCGAAGACGGTCTCCCGGTCGAGCAGCCCCCGCGAGACGAGCAGCCGGCCGTGCAGCACCCGCCGCCGGGTGATGTCCCTCAGCGTCTCCCGGAGCGTCGCCTCGTCGAGCAGGCCGAGCTCCAGGATCACCCGGTCGAGCGGGGCGATGATCGTTCCGGTCCAGATCTTCGCCGGCACGCCGTCGCTGAAGAAGATCCCGTGGCGGACGCCCTCGGGGTCGACGAAGCACGTCGTGCCGGTGAGGCGTCGATCGAGCATGTACACGAGCAGGTGGACGAGCGGCGTGCGCGCGAGGGTGCCCTCCGCGGTCGGCGGATCACCCGGCAGCGCCAGCACCGCGATCGGCCCGGCCATGGCCGACGCCGGCATGTCGGAGAGCGGGCTGCGCTCGCCCCGCTGCGGCTCTGCCCCCCACCCGCGGGCGCGCTGCGCCTCGGGCCGCGCGCTCTCGGGGACCTCGTCCGGCTCGCTGTCTGTCTGCACCGACCACGACTCCTCTCGGTGAGCGCCCGGCGGCGGCGCGCGCGGCTCCGCCGCCGCGGAGGGTTCCTGCTGCTGTAGGTCCGGCCAGCGCGCGGTGGTGCGCCCGGGCCGCAAGGTGGGCGAGCGCTTCCCCGACGGCGCGGGCGGGAGATCCGCGAGCATCACGGCCTCGTCGCCGCCGTCCTCCGGCCGCGCCGAGGGCGGCGCGGCGTCCGGCGGCGCGATCGGGCCGCGGCCGGCGTCGCCCGGCCGCGGCTGCGCCCTCCGGCTCGCCGGGGAGGTGGTCGTCGGCAGCGTCGGCGACGAGGGCCGCGTGATCTGCTGCGGCGGCGGCATGCGCAGGTGGTTGAGCGGCGACGCCGGCGACGAGCGCAGCGGAGGCGACTCTATCGAAGGGACGCCCGGCGCGCGGAGCGACACCTGCAGCGGCTCTTGGACCGCCGCGTGCGCCCGCATCGAGGCGGCGGCGGGGTCGTCGCTCGTCGCGACGATGCGCCGGATGTGCCGCCTCGTCTCGCCCGCGCGGGGCCGCTCGGCGAGGTCGACCTCGAGCGCGCGCGCGGCGAGAGGACCGCCCGACGCGTCGAGCACGAGCCGCACCCGCGGCTGCGAGTAGAGGGCCGGGTGCGCCGGCGTCTGCACGACGAGCGCGACCTCCCCGGTCGAGAGCTCGACGAGCGTGCCCGTGGGGAAGATGCCGAGCGCGCCGACCAGGAGCCGCAGCACCGTGCGGTCCGCCGGATCGGTCGCCTCCTGCTCGAGCTTGGCGATCGCCTCGTCGGCGGAGAGCGGCGCCTCGCCCGGCGCGGCCGTGAGCAGATCGTTGAAGGCGCGCGCGGTCGCGAGGATCCGCGCCTGGAGCGTCGGCTGGCGGAGCCCGCGGTAGACGGGGCCGAGCGCCGGCTGGCGGCGCACCCAGTGCGCCTCGTAGGCGACCACGGTGCGCATCACGCTCGGCTCGTTGACGAGGCCGAGCGCGGTCAGCACGACCGCCGTGCCCGCCGGCACGTCCGCGTCCTGCTGCTCGCTCAGCTGCGGGACGAGCCCGCCCGCGCCGCTCTTCGCGACCCCGGTGAGCCGCGGCCGCGCGATGTCGAAGAGCAGCGCCGCCATCGAGAGCCGCTGGAGGAGGACCACGTCGCCCGTGATCTGCCGGGCCATCGCGAGGCTCAGGATCGCGGTGTTCACCGCGCGCCCGGCGTCGTCGTGGTTCTGGTTGCGCAGCGCGGTGACGCCCAGGAAGGCCGGCGTCTCGTTCGCGGAGAGGTCGACGAGGCGCTGGGTGATGCGCTTGACGCCCTGCCGCAGGGTGTAGCGGCCCCGCCGAAGGTCCTCGTAGAACCGGCGGATGATCACGATCGCCGTCGCGTAGGTCCGCACGATCGCCGAGGTCTCGTCGCCCTCGCGATCGACCGCGACCTCGCGGTGGAGCACGCCCTCGTCCACCGCGCGCAGGCGGACGCGCGGCGCCGGGCGGTCCGCGAGCGCCGGCTTGTTGCTCCGGAGGGCCTCGGCGACCGCGGAGGCGAGCGCGTAGAGGTCGCTCGCGCGGACGTCCTTGGCCACGCCGATCTCGGAGTAGCCGCAGCGGCCGAGGAGCTCGCCGAGCTCGAGCGCGCCCTCGTAGACCGCGCGGTTCGCCTTGAGGAGCTGCCCGGACACGAACACCGAGCCGCGGGCGAACAGGATGGAGACGTTGTGCCCGGAGCGCTGGCCGAAGTCCTGGACCAGCGCGACCGTCTCCTCGACCTGGCGCACCATCGCTTGGTTGTCGATCGAGTGCAGCGTCGAGAGCTTCACCAGCCGGAACAGCGCCTGCACCACGCTGGCGGCGAGATCGCGCGCCTGCTCGCGCCGGACGTTCTCCGACAGGTTCTGGCTGATGACGTCGACCTGAGGGGCCGTCACTGGAGCTCCCCGCCCGGCGCGATCCGCCTGCCGAGGCGCGCGGCGATCGCCTCGGCGGCGGCGGCGGCCGCGTCCCGCAGCGGCTGGCTGTTCCAGGGCCTCCGCTTCGCGGCCGCGAGCGCGGCGTCGAGCGCCTCCTGCGAGCGCGCCTCGCGGCCGAGCAGCTCCGCCGACAGGCAGCGGGTCTGCTCCACGGCCTCGTCGGCGAGCAGGCCGTGCCGCTGGAGGGTCTCGACCGCGACCGACTCGCCGCGCGCCGGGTTCAGCGTGTAGAGCGCGCCGAGGAACTCCCGCCGCTCGTCGAGCGTGAGCTGGTGGAACGAGCTGTCCTGCACGCGCCGGACGAGCAGCGGCCCGGCCGCGCGGACCTGGTGGTGGGCCAGCGTGCGGAGCGCCGCGACGCGCACCTCGGGCGGCGCCGCCTCGGCGAGCGAGAGGAGCTCGTCGCGGATCTGCTCGTGGCTCTGCGCGAGGTGGGCGACCGCCTCGCAGCGGAGCGCCGCGTTCGCGCACCCGCTGAGCCGCTTCAGCGCGTCCAGGGCGCCCTGCGTCCGCGACGTCGCGAACATCTTGAGGATCGGGCGGGCGATGTCGAGATCCAGCGTCATGAGCGCGTCGACGACCCCCTCCTCGTGCCCGGGGAGCGTCCGCTCGAGGTAGCCGAAGAGCGCGCGGCGCAGGGTCTCGTGGCCGACGTGCCCGACGATCTCCATCGCGACCGGCAGGTACTCGGCGCCGAGTTTGTGCAGGATCGGCGTGAGGCGCTGCGCGAGCAGGTCGAGATCCACGGGGGCGGGCTGCGCGGCGGCGCCGGGGGTGCCCGTCACGAGCACCCGCGTGGCCTCGCGGAGCAGCAGGCGCATCGTGTCGGGCGGGAACATGCCGCGGGCGAACTCCGTCGCGAGCGCGCCGCCCTGCTGCCGCGGCGCGAGCGCGTCGAGCGCCTTCTCGACCGCGTCGTGCATCGCGAAGAGCATGTCGAAGCGGCGCGCGAGGATGAGGTCGCGCGCGGAGGCCGCCATCGGCTCCGTCACGAGCTCGACGTCCTGGTAGCGCTTCGCGTTCAGGAAGGCGTCCGCCACGACCTCGACGAAGCGCTCGCTCCAGCGGTCCGGGCTGAGCACGAGCTGCGTGCCGAGCGCGCGCTGCGCGACCGGGTCGAGCGCGAGCGCGCTGGCGGCGCGGCGCGCCGCCTTGAGCGCGGCCGCGTCGGTGTCGATCACCATCGCGGCCGCCTCGGCGCGGTTCGCCTTCTCCTCGGCGGCCCGCCGCGCCATGCCCTCGATGTCGTCGGCCTCGTGCCAGAACTGCTCGCGATCGGCCGCGTCGCCCTCGGCGAAGACGCTCACCACGTCGTAGCGCACGTGCTCGAGGCGGCGCTCCCAGAGGGCGGCCGCGACGTCGTCCTCGGGCGCGAGGTCGCGCAGCGGGTCGAGCAAGAGGACCTCGCAGAGCGCGCGCAGCTCGTCCTCCGTGATGCCCGGGAGCAGCTGGACGCGCCGCACGCCGGCCGCGAAGAGGTTGTACGGGACCAGATCGAGCGGGTGCGACGGCTCCCACACCGTCCGGCGGCGGTGCTCGAACGCGTACGGCGTGAGCGACCAGTAGGCGAGGCCCCCGTCCGCGCGCAGCGCCTCGACGATCGCCTGGAAGGTCGCGCGGAGCTTGTTGTCGGGGTCCGGGTGGCTCCAGCCGTAGTGGCGCACCGCGGGGAGCAGCCGCTCCATGCGGCGGAACACCTCGACGAGCCGCGTCACGGCGGGGTCGTCCGGCTCGGCGTCCCCCGGCTCGTCGCGCAGCTCCTCCGGCGGGGGCCGCGGACCGACCGCGGTGGGCGAGTCGTCCGGGGGCGGGCGCCGCGTGCTCTGCGGCCCGCTGCGGCGCGGGCCGGACGCGCCGCTCTCCTCGAGGATGCGCAGCACCTCCTGCCGCATCTGCGCGGCCGTGTCGTAGCGGCTCCGCCGATCCCACGCGAGCGCCTTGTCCACGAGCCCGATGACCGAGGCGGGCAGCTCGGGCGCGATGCGCGCGAGCGACGGCGCCGGCGTCGTCGCGGCGAGGATGAACGCCTCGTTGTCCGAGCGCCCCTGGTGCAGGCGCTGCCCGCTGAGCACGGCGTACAGCGTCGCGCCGACCGAGAAGAGATCGGCCCGCCCGTCGACGCCCTCGGTCAGGCCCATCGCCTGCTCGGGCGCCATGAACGACGGCGTCCCGAGCGCCGTGCCCGCCTTGGTCTTGTCGCCGTGCGCGTCGCGCAGCCGCGCCACGCCGAAGTCGAGCAGCTTCACCACGTTGTCCTTGGTGATGAAGATGTTCGCGGGCTTGAGATCGCGGTGGACGATGCCCTCGTTGTGGAAGCTCTCGAGCGTGTCGAGCACCTCCGCGGCGATCCAGAGCGCCTCGGCGACCGGGAGCTTCCGGCTCTTGCGCTTCCAGAGCTGCTGCACGGTCTCCCCGTCGAGCAGCTCCATCACGAGGAACGGCTCGTCCTGGTCGGTCACGTCGTCGTCGAGGATCGCGACCCGGCCGGGGTGATCGATCCGGTTCGCGACGTACCCTTCGCGCAGGAACCGGTCGCGGATGCCGCCGTCGCGCGCGAACTCGGCGTGGAGGATCTTCAGCGCGGCGCGCGAGCCGTTCCGGTGGGTGGCCGCGTACACGGAGGCCATGCCGCCCACGCCGAGCAGGGCGTCGAGCCGCCACTTGTTCTTGATGGTCAGCCCGACGCGGGCGCGCGCCCGCTGCTTCTCGTCCGGCGCGTCCGAGACCTCCGAGGGAGGAGGCATGACGGACTCGGGGAGGACGCCGCGTGAAGACATTAGGCCACCGGAAGGCGGCAAATCGTATCACCTCTACGCCCCCGAAAGGTCCCGGATTTCGCGCAGGGGGGCGGTCGTCCTTACGGTCCCGCGCCCCGCGCCGGCGTTTCACCGGGCAGGCCGCCGGCCGGGGCGGCTGGCCCGCGCGCGGCGGCGGCGAGGACGACGCCGCTGCAGCGCGCGTCGTTGAGCCAGAGGCGCACGCCGCGGTTCGAGGGGAAGAGCGCGTTCAGGCGCGCGGTGACCGCCGGATCGCCCGTGAAGACGTCGATCTGCCGCCCGACGACCTTGATGCCGCGATCCTCGGCGAGGAAGCAGCCGTCGTGACGGCCCCCGCCCGGCAGCGGCAGCCCGGCCAGCTCGGGCACGTAGAGGGAGGTGCCGAGCGGGATGACGCTCGAGTCGACCGCGACCGTTCGCAGCGGCGTGATGGGGCGCCCCGTCGCGCCCCGGCCGTACGGGAACCGCCTCGGATCGAGCCGCTCGAAGCAGACCTTTTGGCCGGTGCGCGGGCAGACGTCGGCGCACGCGCAGGCGCGCCGCGCGAAGCTCACCGTGTCGCCCGAGGCGAGCCGGCCGCTGCCCTGCACGCACACCTGGTCGTGGAACGCGCGCGGGACGCTCGCGAGCGGCGCGCACGCCGCGTCGTAGAGGGTCGCGTCCTTCGCCCCGTCGCCCTCGGTCGGGAAGTCGTAGTAGGTGTTCCGGAAGAGCCCCGGGGCGAGCCCCGGCGCGGCGCGCGCGGCATCGGGGGCGCGCGCGGCATCGGGGGCGCGCGCGGCATCGGGGGCGCGCGCGGCATCGGGGGCGCGCGAGGGCCGGCCGTGCTCGCGGACGAGGATCGACGGCCCGTCCTCCGCGGCGACCGCGTCCGCCGCGCCGCGCTCGAGCGCCGGCGCCGCGGCGGGCGCCTTGCGCGGCGCGCTGGGGTCTCGCTCGCTACCGGCGCCGTCCGGCGGGGGCACGTGCAGCCAGCCGCCGCCTCCGCGCGCGATCCGCGGCTCGCTCGATCCGTCGTCGACCCAGTCGGCGCCCCCCTTCGGCGCGCACGCGCAGGTGAGCGCGAGCAGGAGCGCGGCGCGCCGGCGGCCGGCGTGCGTCCGCGCGCGCGCCGCGCTCGTCAAAAGCCGCCTCCGAGGCGGATGATCTCCCGGAGCGCGGCGGAGGCGACGTCGGCGCGCGCCCAGAGCGCGGCGGGGGCGCCGCCGTCGGCCGGCGTCGCGCCGGCGGCGATCACCACGGGCGCCGGGTCGCCGCCGCCGGGCTGGCCGAGGCGGCTCGCGACGAACCGCAGCGGCTCGAGCACCAGCGCGAACGCGATGTCCGAGCCGAGCGGCGCCAGCGCGGCCTTCGTGGTCGGGACCCCGCCGAGGGTCTCCCCCTGGAGCGCGCCGACGACGCTCCGGAGGCCCGCGCCCGGATCGTTGCCGACCGACGCGAAGAGGCCGTCGTCGCGGACCAGGTAGAGCAGCTCGATCGCCGGCGGCGGCGCGCCCGGCCCGCCGCCCTTGCCGGGGAGACCTGCGCCTCCCGGGCCGGTGCGCGCCGGCGAGGACGCCGCGCCGCCGGGCTGGCCGGCGCCGGCGAGCTGCTCGATCCGCAGCCGCCGCACGTCGCCGGCGAGCTGCGGGAGCTCCGCCTTGCTCGAGGAGACGCGGAGCCCCTCGCGCTGCAGGGAGGACTTGATCGGCGCGAGCTCCGCGCTCCCGAGCAGATCGGCGAGGGCGCCCTCGAGCTTTACCCGGTCGCCGACGGCGGCGCGCACGTAGGCCGTGGGGCCGGTCGCCTCGAAGCGCAGCCCGCCGACGAACCAGTCGCCGCGCGCGTCCGAGGCCGCGCGGAGCGCGGCGCTGAGCCGCTCCCGGTCCGCGGGCGAGAGCTCCCCCTCGACGAGCCCCGCGACGGCGTCGACGAGCTTGGGGACGTCCTCCGCGCGGGAGGCTGCGCGGTCGCGGACCAGGATCCCGGCGACCGTGTCCGCGGGCAGATCGAGCAGCGGCTTCACGTCGCCGACCGCGAGCTCGGCCGACGCCTTCGACGCCGGGCCGCCCCCGGCCTTCGGCGTTCCGGAGGCGCGCAGGTGCGCGCCGTCGTCCAGCACCAGCGTGAGCCGCGCCCGCTCGAGGTCGCCGAGCACCGCGAGCCCGCCCTCGATCATCGGCGCGAGCGGCACGGCGGAGGCGCGCGGCGCGCCCTCGCCCCCGCGGGCCTTCTCCCAGGCGCTGCGCGCCGCCTTGAGCACCGGGCCCTCGATCGCGGCGCGCGGGATCTCGATCGCGAGATCCTCCTTCGGCGCCGCCGCCTGCGGCATCGTCCGCGCGACATACGGCCCCAGGAGGGTGAGGTCGTCCGCGCTCTCGGCGACGAGCAGGTAGTTGCCGAGGACGCCGAGGGCGACGGGGGTCGTCCCTGGCGCCGGCGCTTGCAGCGGCTCGAGCAGCGCGATCGACGTCGCCGCGTCGGGCTTCGCGCGGAAGCGCGCCCCTTCGCCCCGCGTGAGCTGGTCGACGAAGCGGGCGCCGTCCTTCACGTGGAGGCCGATCGCGGCCCGCGGTCGCGGCCGGTCCGGGGCCTCCACGGCCGCGCCGAGCACTGGCACGCTGCCGTCGATCTCGGACGCGACGGCGATGGGCAGGCCGAGCAGCGAGGCGGCGAGGGCGCCGACGCTGCTCGGGAGGAGCGCCGCCGGACCGCCGGCGAGGGCGCGCGCCTTGGCCCACGTGGCGTCGGGCGTCGGGAGGAACGCCTCGGCGATGAGCCCCGCCGGCGCCGGCACGGGCGCCGGGCTCGCGGCGGCGGCGTCGGCCGCCGCGTCCGGCGATTTGCATGCCGAGCAGCCCGCGCTCAGGCCGAGGACGATGGCCAGGAGCGCGGCGGCGCAGCGGCGCGTGGCGGAGGTCGCTTGTACGATCACGACCGAACGGTAGCGCCTTCTGGCCACGCTCGACCACGAACCTGCACCTTGGCCCGGAGCACGCGCCGACGCGCCGACGCGCCGACGCTCGCGACGCGGCGCGGCGCGGCGGGCTCGCGGCCGGCGCGCAGGGCCTGCCGCGGCGAGCTCGCGGCCGGGACGCGTCAGGGGCGCGAGGCGCGGCGGGCGGCGGTCACCGCGGCGGACTCGCCCAGGCAGAGGCGCGCGAGCGAGAGCAGCATCGCGTTCTCGCGGACGCGGTGGAGGAAGCTCTCGCGAACGGAGGGGTCCGTGATGGCCGCCGCCCGGGCGAGGAGCCGATCGCGGGCCCGGGCCGCGGCGGCGCAGGCGCCGTCGGCGTCCCCGGCCGCGCGCGCCGCCTCGACCAGGGCGACGAAGACCAGCGACTCGAACGCGTCGATGCCGCCGTGGCGCGCGAGGATGCCCTCGGCCTCGCGCGCCGCAGCGAGCGCCTCGTCGGGGCGCCCCTGGGCGGTGAGCGCGCGCGCGAGCGCGGCGAGGGCGCCGGCGCGGGACGGCGGCATCACCTGGAGGATCTCCGCGGCGTCGCGGGCGTCGGACTCCGCCGCGCCGAAGTCCCCGGCGGCGTGGGCGATGAGGGCGGCGTGGACGCGGGTGCCGCCCTCGAGCCGCAGGTCGCCCTGCCCGCGGCACTCCAGGATGACCTGCCGCGTGAGGGCGAGCGCCTCGTCGAGCTGGCCCCGGGCCGCGAGCACGAGGCCGAGGTGCTGCCGGCTCCGTGTGGCGACGGTGCGCAGCCCCATGCCGTCGGCCGCCGCGAGCGCGGCCGAGAGCTCCTCGCCGGCCCGCTCGAGCTCGCCGAGCTTGAGCAGCGCGACCCCGAGGTTGACGCGGGTGGTGCAGGCCTCCCGGGCGTCCCCGGCGCGCTCGAACGCCTCGACCGCGGCCGTGTAGCCGGCCAGATCGCCGGCGGGATCGCCGAGGTGCCGCGCCCGCGCGCCGAGCAGCCGGTGCACCTCGCCGGCCGCGCGCGGCGCGAGCGACGCGAGATCCCCCGCGAGGGCGCGGACCCTCGCGACCAGGGCTTCCGCCGCCGCGTAGCGCCCCGCGGGAAAGAGCTGGCGCGCCGCCGAGCACAGGGCGATCACGCGCGCCGAGCGGACGTCGGCCACGGCCACGGCCGCGCGCGGCTCGCTGCGGGGCGCGCCGTCGTCGCTCCGCGCGCCGTCGTCGGCGGGCTCGCCGTCCTCCGCGGGGTCGCCGCACGTCCCGACCTCCTTCGCCCACGCGGTCGTGAGCATGTAGTCGCCACGGCGGCCGCTCGCGATCATCAGCTCGTCGGCGGCGCGGAACCAGAGCGGCGTGCCCCGGGGCAGGCGCCGCGCCGCCTGGGCTGCGCAGCGCTGGGCGTGCTCGAGCTCGCCGCGCCAGCGGTGGGCCTCCGCCTGGACCAGGCGCAGCGCCGCCAGCGTCGCGCCGCCGCGCGGCCCCCGCGGGTCGGACGGCGCCCCGCCCTCCTCGTCGGGATCCGCGTCCGCGAGCCGATCGCAGAGATCGCCGTGCCGCGCGCCGCGCTCCGCGTGCGCGATCGCGGCCGCGAGGTCGCCGCGCCCGAGCGCCTGCGCGGCGCCGCGCAAGAACCACCGCATCGCCCGCCCGTGCTCTCCGCCGTTGTCGAAGTGCTCCGCCAGCGCGATCGCGTCGAGCTCCCCCACCTGCTCGAGCCACGCGCCCGCGAGCCGGTGGCCGAGCAGCCGATCGCCCCGGGAGAGCGTCGCGTACGCGGCCTCCTGGAGGCGCGCGTGCCGGAACGTGTACTCCTCCTCGCCGGGGTACCGGCTCGCCGCGCGGCGCTCGATGAGCTCGCGCGCGACGAGCTCCGGCAGCCACGCGTCGAGGTCAGGCGCGCGCTGCGCGCCCCCGAGCAGGGCCGCCACGCCGCCGCGCCAGAACGCCTCGCCGAAGACGCTCGCCGCGCGGAGGATGCGCCGCACCGCGGGGTGCAGGTCGTCGAGGCGGGCGTGGGCCATCGCCAGCATCGTCTCGGGCGAGCCCTCGGCGTCGCCGCAGGCGATCGCCCGGATCAGCTCCTCCAAGGAGAACGCGCTCACCGCGGCGCGGCCCTCCGCGAGCGCCCGCGCCCCGGCGCCCTCCCCTTGCCCGAGCCCCTCGGGCACGAGCTGCTCCGGCGCGCGCTCGCCGGGCCGCACCCCGGCGGCGTCGCGCCCGGCGCCGAGCTCCGGGAACCGCCGCGCCACCCCGGCGCGGCCGAGCGCGACCAGGCCGGCGGCCGTCGCGTCATCGATCAGGACGCCGTGGCCCCCCTGCCCGGCGGCGCGCGCGGGCCCCGCGCGCGCCCGGGCGCCGATCAGCGCCGCGGCGCGATCGATGACCTGCCGCGCGGACCAGCGCCCTGCCTCGACGTCCTGCCCCGTCGCGAGCGCGACGGAGGCGCCTTCGGGCAGCAGCGAGCGCAGCGCGAGCGCGCAGCGCGCCGCGTGGACGGCCTGGTCCGTCGCCGTCCTCGCCTGCGCCCCGGCGGAGCGCGGCGGCTCGGCGTCGGCGGCGGCCCCGCCGCCGGGGAGCAGGACGAGGAGCCACGTCGGGGCGAGCCGCTCGACGCGCCCGCCGAAGGGCGCGGCCGCCGCCCGGACCGCGGCCTCCGTCGCGGCCCTCGGCGCGCCGTCCAGGGCCGGCGCCGGCGGCTCCGCGGCCGCGGCCGGGCCGGGCGCTCCCGCGGCGTCGTCGCCCGGGAGCGCGCCGTGGATCAGCACCACGCTGAGCAGCCGCTGCTCGCCCGCGGCGCTCTCGGCGAGCGCCCGCCCGAGCCTCGCGGCGCTCGCCGGGGCGCCGTCGTGGAGATCCCCGGCCTCGTCCCCGGCGATGCAGACCTCGGCCGCGCTCGCGAGGACCTCGTTCCCGTCCCTCGGCCGGCCCTCCGGGTCCTTCTCGAGCATCCAGGCGACGAGGTCGTCGAGCGCGGCGGGCACGTCGGGCCGCAGCGCCGACAGCCTGGGCGGCCCCACCAGGGCGGCCTTCGCGAGGATCGTCATCACCTGATCGCCGGCGAAGGGCGGCCGGCCGGTGAGGCAGCTCCAGAGGACGCACCCGAGCGAGAACACGTCGGCGCGCGCGTCGACCCGCACGTCGCCGCGCGCCTGCTCCGGCGCCATGTACCCCGGCGTCCCGAGCGTCACCCCGCCGCGCGCGCCCGGGCGCTCGTACCTCCGCACGACACCTGCGCCGTCCTCCCACGCGAAGAGCCCGGCGCGCGCGATGCCGAAATCGCAGATCTTGGCGCCCTCGAGCGCGCCGCCCGGCAGGAAGATGTTGCCGGGCGTGACGTCGCGGTGGACGATCCCCCGCTCGTGCGCCGCGCCGAGCGCGCCCGCGAGCCGCCGCAGGAGCGTCACCGCGCCGTCCACGCTGAGGCGCGCGCGCGCGACGCGCTCGGCGAGGTCCTCGCCCTCGAGCCACTCGAGCGCGAGGTAACGCGTCCGGTCCCCGGCGACGCCGTGCGCGACGTACCGGACGATCCCCGGGTGGCGCAGGTCGGCGAGGATCCGCGCCTCCCGCTCGAGCCGCTTCTCCTGATGCTCCGTCCCGCGGTGCAGGATCTTCAGCGCGACCGGGCTGTTGTCCGTCAGGTCCGTGGCCCGGTACACCGAGCCCATCCCGCCCGACCCCGCCAGGCGCTCGATCCTGAACCGGTCCGCGACCGTGACTCCCGGGCGCATCAACCCGGCGATTATACGTGGGGCCGCGGGCGCCGATAGAGGAAGCCCCGGCCGGGACCGCGCCCGCGCGCCCCGGCGGCGCCCCGCCAGCGGCTGCCCGAGGCGTCCTGCGCTCGCCCGAGGCGGCGTCAGCGGAAAGCTGCGGAGCAGGCGCACTGCTGCGCTAAGCTCCGGGCCGATGGCTCGCCCCGGCTACGAGAGCGTGGTGCTCATCACCGGCTTTCCCTCGTTCATCGCGCGGAAGATGCTGCAGCACATCCTCGCGTCGGAGCCGCGCACGCTCGTCTACGCGGTGGTGCTCGCGAAGGCGTCGGCGCAGGCGAGCGCGGAGCGCGACGCGCTCCCGGCGCCGGATCGCGAGCGCGTCGTGCTGCTCGAGGGGGACGTCACGGCGATGGACCTCGGCCTGTCGGGCGCCGAGTTCCGGCAGCTCGCGGGCGAGGTCGACCGGATCCATCACCTCGCGTACGTGAGCCACGCGGGCGCGGACCGGAGCGCCGCCCACGCGCTGAACGTCGTCGGGACGGCCGAGGTGCTGGAGCTCGCCCGCGCCTGCAGCTCGCTCCAGTGCCTCGTCCACCAGTCGAGCGCCTTCGTCGCCGGCGACCGGACGGGAACGGTGTACGAGGAAGATCTCGAGGCCGGCCAGGCGTTCACGAGCCCGGTGGACGAGACGAGGATGCGCGCCGAGGTGCTCGTGCGGCGGGCGATGGGCCACGTGCCGGTCGCGGTCGTGCGGCCGACCACGGTCGTGGGCGACTCCACGACCGGGGAGATCGATCGGCTCGACGGGCTGTACCTGCTCGTGCTGCTCATCATGGCGGCGCCGGCGGACATGGCGATCCCGATGCCCGGCCGCGGCGACGTGCCGCTCAACATCGTCCCCATCGACTTCGTGGTCCGCGCCGCGCACGCGATCGGCCTGCACCGGCTCGCGCCGCGCCGCACCTTCCACGTGGCCGACCCGCACCCGCTGTCGGCGCGGCGGGTCTTCGACCTGATCGCGCGGGCGAGCGGCCGCCGCGCCGCGCGCGGCCACATCCCGTCGAACCTCGCCAAGGCGCTGCTCCGCACGCCCGGGATCGAGCGCTTCGTCCGCAGCCCGCGCGCGTTCGTCGAGCAGCTGATGACCCCGGTGCGCTACGACGCCCGGAACGCGGACCTCGTGCTCGGCGGCGCCGGGATCGGCTGCCCCCCCTTCGAGTCGTACGTCGACGTGCTCGTGGCCGCCGTGCAGGAGCGCGTCCGCGAGCGGCGCGAGCGCCAGGAGCTCGAGGCCAGCGCGGACGCCGATCTCGACATCGAGGATCCGCTGTCGTGAGGGGCGCAAGCTGCTCCGCGCCGCGCGCGGAGGTCCCGGGGCGCGACGTCGCCCGCCTCCGCCCCGTGCGCCGCCGGCCGCCGCCGGGCCGCCTGGCCGCGGCGCTGGCCTCGGCCCCGGCGATGCTCTCGGCCACCGCGCTGGTCTCGGCCGCCGCGCTGGTCTCGGCCGCCGCGTTCGGCTGCAGCTCGGCCCGCGATCCCGCCGCGCCGCCCGCGCCCGAGGCGGGATCCGCGCTGCCCGCACGGGTGGCGCCGCCCTCGCGCCTCGCGGAGGCCGCCGCGCCGGCGGCGACCACGCCGCGCCGGGCGGAGGCCGCCCTGGCGCCCTCGCCGGAGCGCGAGCTGCTGCGCCTCGAGGACGGGCCCTACGCCCACTTCTTCGCGGCGCTCCGGGCCCTCGAGCAGGGGCGGCGCAAGGACCACGTGCGCGTCGCCTGGCTCGGCGACTCGCACGCCGCCGCCGACTTCTGGAGCGGCGCGGTCCGCACCGCGCTGCAGCGGCGTTTCGGCGACGGCGGGCTCGGCTTCCTGCACCTCGGCTACGCCTCCTACCGGCACGACGGCGCGCGGCTCACGACCGAGGGCAAGTGGCGGACGCGCCCGAAGACGCCGGGCGGCTCCGCGCCCGTCGACGACGGCGTCTTCGGGCTCGGGGGGATCCTCTTCAGCGCGCAGCACGGCCCGGCGCGCGCGGAGGTCGCGGTCACCGCGGCGAAGCCCTCCACGCGGCTGCTCTGGGACGTGTGCTTCCGGCCGTCCGCGCCCACCGACGAGCTCGCGGTGACGATCTCGGGCGGGCCGAGCGAGATCCTCCGCGGGGCCGCGGGCGACGCCCCCGGCGCGCTGCAGCACGCCAAGCTCGCCAGCGTGGGCGCGACGACGCTCAGCGTCGTGCCGTCGGGCGCGCCCGAGCTCTGCGGCGTGGTCGTCGAGACCGATCCGGAGGACCAACCCGGCGTCGTGCTCGACACGCTCGGCATCAACGGCGCCCGCCTCGCCACGCCGCTGCGCTGGGAGGAGCTGAGCTGGGCCGCGGAGCTCGCGCGGCGCTCGCCGGAGCTCGTGGTCCTGGAGTACGGCACGAACGAGGCGGGCGACGTCACCACGGATCCGTCCCTCTACGCGAGGCAGGTGGCGGAGCTGCTCGCCCGCGTGCGGAGGGTGGAGCCCGACGTCGACTGCCTGGTCCTCGCGCCCACGGACCGGAAGGACACGCCGGAGCGAACGCCCGTCGTTCGAGACGTCCTGCGCGACGCCGCCCGGGAGGGCGGGTGCGCGTTCTGGGACACCTACGAAGAGATGGGCGGGCGGAGCTCGATCGAGGCCTGGTACCGCGAGCGCCCGCCGCGCGCGTCGCGCGACGGCGTCCACCTGACCTTCCGCGGCTACCGGGAGCTCGGCGTGAAGCTCTCCAACGACCTCCTCGAGCGCTACCGACCCTGACGCACGCGCGGCGCGCGCCGCGGTTCGACGCGGGCAGCGATGCCTCGCGAATGTGGCCTTGCTCGTGCTTTGTCCGCTCCTCGTGCTCGGTCGGCGTGAAGGCTTCTCACGCGCGATGGGCGAAGGGGGCACATGCTGCATGCCGGGGACGTCGCAGGAGGTCGCTTCCGACTGATTCGGCCGATCGGCTCGGGCGGAATGTCGAGCGTCTGGTGGGCGCGCCACGAGCTCATCGGCCGTGACATCGCGCTCAAGCTGTCCCCGGCGCTCCGGGACGAGCAGGTCGTCGGGCGGTTCATCCGCGAGGCGAAGATCATCGGAAAATTCCAGCACCGCAACATCGTCGGGGTGGTCGACGCGGGGGAGCTCTACGACGAGGGGTACCTCTTCCTGGCGCTGGAGCTGCTGCGGGGCTCGCCGTTCGCCGATCGCCTGACCCCGGGCCGGCCGCTCCCGCCCGAGGAGGTGGTGCCGGTGCTCATCGAGGTGTGCTGCGGGCTCTCCGCCGCGCACGCGGAGGGCGTCGTGCACCGCGACATCAAGCCGGAGAACATCGTGATGGCGATGGTCCAGGACGAGGGGGTCGTCCCGAAGATCGTCGACTTCGGGATCAGCCAGCTCACGGGCGCGAGCGACGCGCTCACGATCGACGGGCAGCTGCTCGGGACGCCCTCGTACATGAGCCCGGAGCAGGCCCTGGGCAAGCGCACGGTCGACGCGCGCGCCGATCTCTGGGCGGTCGGCGTCATGCTCTACGAGGCGCTCGGCGGCGTGCAGCCGTTCCGGGGAGGCAACCACCACGCGGTCCTCCGGCGCATCATCGAGTCGGACCCGGCGCCGCTGCCGGCCGCGATCCCGCCGCGCCTCCGGAAGATCGCCGGCCGCTGCCTCGAGAAGGACCCGGCGCGGCGTTACCCGGACGCGGCCTCGCTCCGCGCCGATCTGGAGGCCGCGCTCGACGATCTCGGCGCGAGCGCGCCCGGGCCCATCATGATCCTCTCGCGGCCCACCGCGGCCCCGCGGCCCGTCGCGGCCCCGCGGCCCGTCGCGGCGGCGCGACCCCGCACCGCGCTCGCGGCGCCGCAGGGGCTCGCCCTTCACGCCCTCCGGCGGCTCTGGCTCGCGCCGCCGCGGGCGCACCGGCCCGACGCGACGACGCTGGGGCGCACACACGCGGGCGTGGCCTCGCCGTCGGTCCGGCGCCGCGCGCGGACGATCGCGGCGCTCCGGCTCGCAGGCGCCGTGGCGCTGGCCGCCGCGCTCACCTCGGCCGCGCTGCGGGCGCAGACGGGCGCGGCGCCGGAGGGCGAGGCGCGCGAGAGCCTCCGCCCCGTGCTGGCCGCGGCCTTCGGGGCCGGCGTGGCGGCCCGGCGCGGCGGCGGCGCGCCCGCGGCGGCGCGCGGCGGCGCACCGGCCCAGGCGGCGGCGCGCTGCATCGGCGCCGGAGGCGCGCCAGGGCTCACGTCGTCCGAGGACCCGGACAGCGCCGGCGCCGCGGCGGCCTCCGAGGACAAACCTGCACGCTCGCCGGCGCCGCGCGGCGCGTGGCGCTCGCGCGTGACGAGCCCCGGGTTCTGAGGACGATGGACGCGCTGTTCACCCTCCTCGGCGGGCGCTCGCGCCGGCGCGCCGCCGCGCTCGGGCTCCTCGGCTGCGCGCTGCTCTCACCCGCCTGGCTGCAGGCGCACGCGGAGGCGAGGGAGGCCAGGCGGGCGGAAGAGGCCGACGACGTCGCGACGCGCGCGCTGCGCCTCCAGTTCGCGCAGGGCCTGACCCTCGAGGGCGCCGGGCGCTGGGCGGACGCGCTCGAGCGGTTCGAGGCGATCGCCCGGCTCCGGCCGACGGCGAACGTGACGTTCCACATCGGCCTCTGCCACGACCGGCTCGGCCGGTTGCTCAAGGCCGAGCGGACGTACCACGACGCGCGTACGGCCGCGCGCGCCGCGCCGCCGGAGGCGCTCGCCGCGTCGCCGGCGATGCTCGCCGAGATCGACGCGCGCCTCCACGATCTCGACGGGCGCATGCCGAGGATCGTCCTCAACCTCGCCGGCGCGACCGAGGGCGTGATCGTGCTGCTCGACGGAGCGCCGGTGCAGCCGTCGAAGGCGCTCCGGGCGGATCCGGGCCCTCACGTCGCGGTGGTGCTCCGGGACGGGATCCCCGTCGCAGCGAGCGCGTTCTCGAGCCACGAGCGCCGCACCAGGTTCGTGACGTTGACCGTGCACCCCCCGTCGCGCAGCTCGCCGCAGCCCGGAGCGCGCTGAGCCGCAGGCCTCTCGGCCAGGCGCGACGGCGCGCGCGTCGCCCTCGCGGCGATCGCGGCCGGCGGCGCCCGCGCCGAGCTCCATACACCCGAGCACCCGCACGCGCCGCATGGGCTGCGAATTTTGCCGCGAGGCAGCGCGCCCGCCCGCTCCCGAGAACGACCTTATCGCACCGGCCCCGGGGCGCCTGGTGGCCGCGCATCGGGCCGCGAGGCGCGCGGAGCTCCGGCGCGAGATCGCCGCGAATTGCCGCGAAGAGGCGGCGATCCGCCGCGCGCGATGCGCCGGCCGGAGCGCCGCGCGCGCGCTCGACGCAGGCGAGCGCTGCGCGTGACGCTCGCCTGACAGGGCGCTCCGGACAAGCCAGAGCTCGCCGGGTATTCGGCCGTGAACGCTGGATCCAGCTTCTGACGTCCTGATAGCATGCGAGTCCCATGGCGCTCGACAGGCCGCCCGGTGCGGGCTCTGCTTCGCGACTCGGCAATTATGAGCTGCTGAAAGAGCTCTCCGGTGGTGGCATCGGGTCCACGTGGCTCGCTCGGGCGTCCTCCGAGGCGGAGGCGACGAGCGCGGGGCCTGTCACGATCCTGCGCATTTACCGCCACCTCACGAAGAAGGCCGAGACCGCGGACAGCATCCTCCGCGAGGCCGGCATGGCGGAGCGGCTCCGCTTCCCCAACGTGCTCTCGGTGCTCGACGCGCGCATCGCCGACGGCGAGGTCTTCATCGTGTCGGACTACGTGGACGGGGAGCCGCTCGGCGCGCTGGTCTCCGCGGCCGGAGCCGAGGGGCTGCCGCTGCCGGTCGCCCTCCGGATCGCGGTGGACGTGCTGCGCGCGCTCGTGTCCGCGCACACGGCGGAGCCGGCGCTCGTGCACGGCGAGCTGAACCCGACGCATGTCTCCGTCGGGATCGACGGCATCACCCGGGTGAGCGGGCTCGGCGTGGCGAGGGCCATCGCCGGGCTCGCGCCGATGGGCACGAGGAACCCGGATCGGCTGGCCTACGCCGCGCCGGAGCGGGTCAAGGCGATGGCGGCCCACACGGAGGCGCCGCTCGATCCGCGCGCCGACGTCTTCTCGGTCGGCGTGATCCTCTGGGAGCTGCTCTCGCGGCAGCGGCTGTTCTCGTCGAAGCTGGAGGCGGCGGTCATCCAGAAGGTCCTGACGGCGCCCGTCCCGCCGCTCGCGGGCCTCGCCGGGGCCGCGAGCCCGGCCCAGCTCGGCGAGGTCGTCCGGACCGCGCTCGAGCGCGATCCCGCACGCCGCTTCGAGAGCGCGTCGGCGATGCTCGAGGCGCTCGAGGCCGCGGGCGCGGAGCAGATCGCCGGGGCGGAAGCCGTGGCCGCGACGGTGAGCAAGCTGGCGGGCAAGACGCTCGAGCCGCGCCGGACCATGATCGCGGCCGCGATGGCGGGCACCTCCCTCGCCACGGAGGCGCGGCCGGCGCCGCGGGCGCGCGGCGCGACCCTGGTGGGCGTCGCGATCCCGGTGCCCGAGGGCGCGCAACCGCCTCGGGGTGATGCGGGCGCGCGCCACGCGATCACGGCGCCGTCGCCCCGCACGCGCGCGGTCCCGGCCGCGCCGGGCGGCCCTCCGGCGGCGGGCGGATCGGTCCTCGCGAGCCAGCTCCGCCCGTCGAGCGGCGCGGGTGCGCCGAAGGAAGCGGCCGGGGCGAAGAACGGCGTGGCGCCCAGGGCGGCGGCCGGCGCAGCGGCCTCGAACGGCGGCGCGCCGGCGGGCGCCGGCGCGGAGCACGTCGACATCGACACGGCCTGGGGCGCAGCGGACGAGGCGGAGGCGCGCGGCCTTCCCGCGGCGCGGCCTCCGATGGCGACCTTGCCGCAGATCGGGCCGTCGACCGAGCCGGGAGGCGTCCGCGCGCCGGAGGGCCCCGGGGGCTCCGCGGCGACGGCGGCGCCCGCTGCCGCTGCGCTGAAGGAGCAGCCCGCAGCGCGGGCGGCCGGCGCAGCTGCGCCGCGTGCTGGCGAGCCGAGCGACAGCCCGGTGGCGGCGCGCGCGACGCCGGCGTCGGCCGAGGGCGCGGCGCCGAGGACGACACCGATCCCGAAGGGGCCGCTCCCGAGGCCGCCGCGCCCGCCGCCACCCCGGTCGTTGCAGTCAGCGCCGCCCGATGCCGCCGGCAAGCGCGCCGACGCCGCGGCGCCTGCGGGCTCGCCGGCGCCGGTGACGTCGCGCGCGCCGATCACGCCCGCGGGTTCGCCGAGCCCTGCGACGCCTCGCGCGCCGATCGGCTCGCCGAGCCCTGCGCCGCCTCGCGCGCCGGTCGCTCCCGCGGCGCCGACGGCCCGTACGACGTCGCGTGTTCCCGCGGTGTCCCCCGTGCCGCCCGCTCCTCCAGCGCCGGCTGCGGTCGCGCTCCCGACGGCGCCGCTGGCGCCTGCGACACCTCGTGCGCCCGTGGCGCCTGCGACGCCGCTGGCGCGCCCCATTCCGACGCCGCGCCCCCCGGCGGCGCTCGCAGCCCCTGCCGCAGCGCCCGCGACACCTGCAGCAGCGCCGGCGACATCCGCAGCGACCACCGCGGCACCCGCAGCAGCGCCTGCGGCCTCCGCGGCAACAGCGGCGGCGCCCGCGGTGCGCGAGTCGACACAGCCGTCCATCACGGTGCCTCCCGTGGCGCCCACCGCCCCCTCGCCCCCTGCGGCGCAGAGGGCCCTCCCGCCCGCTCCGGCCGGCGCTTCGACGATCGGGGCGCCGTCCTCGCCCACGCCAGCGACGCAGGAGGCCCCGCGCGGCGCCGATCCCGCCTCGTCCTCGGGCAAGACGCTGCACACGCCGACCGGGCCGCAGGGCATGTCGAAGATGTGGGGCCGCGCCGCGTCGGCCGTCGATCGGCTGGGGGCAGGCAGCACGCTGGGCCGCTACGAGATCCTCATGCCGGTCGCCAAGGGCGGCATGGCGGCCGTGTGGGCCGCGCGCCTGCAGGGCACCCGCGGCTTCCAGAAGATCGTCGCCGTCAAGACGATGCTGCCCGACGTCTCCGACGATCCCGACTTCGAGTCGATGTTCCTCGACGAGGCGCGGGTCGCCGCTCGGATCCGCCACCCCAACGTGGTCGAGATCCTCGATCTCGGCGAGGAGGCCGACGTCCTCTACATCGTCATGGAGTGGGTCGACGGCGAGACGGCCAGCACGCTGCAGAAGGCCGCGAAGCCGCTCGGCGGCATCCCGCAGCGGCTCGTGCTCCGCATCGCGTCGCAGATCTGCGCGGGCCTGCACAACGCGCACGAGCTCCGCGACGACAGCGGCGCCCTGCTCGACCTCGTCCACCGCGACATCTCGCCGGCGAACGTGCTCATCTCGACCGCCGGGTTCGTGAAGATCGTCGACTTCGGCGTGGCGAAGTCGAAGGGGCGCCTCCACGTCACGCGCGCCGGCGGCGTCATCAAGGGCAAGACGCCGTACCTCTCGCCGGAGCAGCTCGGCGGGCTCCCGGTCGATCGCCGGAGCGACATCTTCTCGCTCGGCGCGCTGCTGTACGTGCTCACGACCGGGCTCCACCCGTTCCGCGCCGAGACCGAGCTCTCGACCGTGGAGAACATCGCCCTCAAGGACCCGCTCCCCCCGCGCGAGCTGAACAGCGCGATCCCGCCCGATCTCGAGAAGATCATCCTCAAGGCGCTCGCGAAGGATCGCGAGAACCGCTTCGCCACGTGCGCCGAGATGCAGCGGGCCATCGATCAGGTCGCGTCGAACCTCGGCGAGCCCACGACCGACGAGGACGTCGCGGCCTTCGTGCGGCAGGCCGTCGGCGACAGCCAGGCGAAGCGCGCGCAGGACCTCCGCGACGCGATCGCGGCCGCCGACGCGGCCATGGCGCAGAGCTCGGAGCCGCGCTCCGGCGCCTCGCCGGAGCTCCAGGCCTCACCGGCGGACGCGAGCCCGAACGCGAGGAGCGAGGGCGCGCCTGCCGCCGGCGCCGCGGCGCCGGCCCCGGCCTCGAGCGCGGCGGGAGCGGCGCCGGCAGCGGCGCAGGCGCCGCGGGAAGAGGAGAGCCCCATCAGCATGGAGCCGATCTCCTTCGAGGAGATCGCCGCTCCGGCGCGGCCGGTGGAGGTCACGCCGCGGCTCATCCTCGCGCCCGAGGTACAGGCGGGCATCCCGGCGGAGGAGGGGGTGGATCCGGTCAGCTCGCGGCCCGCCGCCCGCGACGCCAAGCCGCTCCGAGCGTTCGTCCCGCGGGCCCTCCCGGCGGCAGGCATGCCCCCCCGCGACGCCGTCTCGGGCAAGGGCGGCACGCGCTCCGCGCGGAGCATGGCCAACGACGTCGGCGAGGTCACGGTGGTCGACCGGTCGCACGAGGCCGGACAGCAGCGGAAGCGCCTTCAGCTGATCGTGGCCGGCGCGGCGATGTGCTGCGTGGCGCTCGGCGCGGTCGCGCTGCTCGTGCGCGGCGGCGACGAGCGCCCCTCGTCGGAGAGCAGGGTGCGCGTCGAGTCGCCGCCCGCGTCGGCGATGCCGTCCGCCGCGGTCACGGGCTCCGCGGAGGCCATCCCGGCCGCGGCTGCATCGCCCGCGACGCCGCCGGAGGCGCAGCCGCCGCCGGAGGTGCAGCAGCCTCCGGAGGCCGCCTCCGCGGAACCGGCGCAACCTGCGACGGCGCCGCCCGAGGCGACGCAGGAGCCTCCGCCTGCGCCGCCGGCCGAGGCGCAGCCGCCCCCGCCCGCGGCGAAGGCTGCCGTGGCGACGCCGGCGAAGCCCGCGGCAGCCCCGGCGCCGACGCCGCGCCCCCGGGCGACCTCTGCGCCGGCGAAAGCTCCGGCCAAGGCCGCATCGACCGCCAAACCACCCCCCAAGAAAAAGTACAACCCTTCGGGTATCTGAACACCGTGCGACCTCGATCCTGGCTCCGTGCGCTGCTCTTCGGTGCGGCCTCCTGCGTCTGCGTGTGCGCGCTCTCCGGGCCCGCAGCGGGCGCCAACGACGCGGCGGCGACGCCGACGCCGGACGTGGTGGAGAAGGCGCAGAACCTCTTCAAGAAGGGCGCCGCGCTCTACGAGAGCAAGCGCTACGCGCTCGCGCTGGAGCAGTTCCGGGCCTCGTACGCCGCGGTGGCGAGCCCGAACTCCCGCCTCTACATCGCGCGCTGCCTCGCCGATCTGGGCGACCTCCCCGAGGCGTACCTCGAGTTCGACCAGGTCGCGCAAGAGGCGGCGGCCCGGGCGAAGACCGAGCCGCGCTACGCCCAGACGGAGCAGACGGCGCAGCTGGAGCGCGACGAGGTCGCGCGCAAGATCGCGCTCGTGAACGTCACGGTGGCGAACCCGGAGTCGGCGACCTCGCTGACGATCGCCGGCAAGGAGGTCCCGCGGGCGCGGTGGGGCAAGCCGTTCCCGGTGAAGCCCGGCAAGGCCGAGGTCGTCCTGCGCACCAGCACCAGCTCGGACGTGCAGACCGTCCCCGTGTCGGCGGGGGAAACGAAGGCGCTCACGCTCGGCGCCGACGCGAGCGGTCCGGCCGCGGCGCCCGACGACGCGTCACAGATCCCGGAGGACCAGGCGGACGTGCTCCCGCCGGAGTCGCCCTCGCCGAGGGCCTACCTGCGCCCCTATGCCTATGCTGCCGGCGGCGTGGGCGTCGCGGGGCTCGCCGTGTTCACGGTCGCCGGGTTGATGGCGAACGGCACCTACAGCGACCTCTCCGAGAGCTGCGGCGGCCCCTGCCCTCCCGATCGTCAAGACGACGTCGACGCGGGCAAGTCCCAGAGGACGGTCGCGAACGTCGGCCTCGCGATCGGCGCGCTCGGCCTGGTCGCGGGCACGACGCTCTTCATCCTGAGCTTCTCCGGCGGCGGCGCCGGCGAGACGAGCGGCACGGCCGCCTCGCCGCAGCTGGTGGTGGGCCCCGGCTTCACCGGCATCCGCGGCACCTTCTAGCGCCCCAAAAGGTAGACGGGCGGGACCGCTCCTCGCGATCCCGCCCGCCTCCCGATGCTGTCGCGATGGCCGCGAGCGGTCAGCGACCGCCGCCAGGGCCGCCCTTGGAGACCTTGGACTTCTTGTCGCCGGAGTGGCCGTGGAACGTGCGCGTCGGCGCGAACTCGCCCAGCTTGTGGCCGACCATGTTCTCGGTCACGAACACGGGGACGAACTTCCGCCCGTTGTGCACGGCGAACGTCAGGCCGACCGACTCGGGCAGGATCGTCGAGCGGCGCGACCACGTCTTGATGACCTTCTTCGCGTTGGTCGCCTGGGCTGCCTGGATCTTCTCCAGCAGGTGACCGTCGATGAAGGGGCCCTTCTTGATGCTCCTCGGCATGACTAACCCTTGGTCCCGCGCCGCCGGACGATCATCCCGTCGGTGCGCTTGTTGTTGCGCGTCTTGAGCCCCTTGGCGAGCTGCCCCCAGGGCGAGCACGGGTGGCGCCCGCCGCTCGTCCGGCCCTCACCACCGCCCATCGGGTGATCGACCGGGTTCATGGTAACGCCGCGGTTGTGCGGCCGCCTCCCGAGCCAGCGCGAGCGCCCCGCCTTGCCGAGGCTGATGTTCGCGTGGTCGGAGTTCGACACCTGCCCGATCGTGGCGCGGCAATCGAGGTGCACCTTGCGGATCTCGCCGCTCGGGAGCCGCACCTGCGCGTAGTCGCCGTCCTTCGCCATGAGCTGGGCGGCGACGCCGGCCGAGCGCACGAGCTGACCGCCCTTGCCCTTCTTGACCTCGACGTTGTGGATCGAGGTGCCAGGCGGGATGAAGCGGAGGGTCAGGCTGTTGCCCGGCTTGATGTCCGCGTTCCGGCTGGCGAGCAGCGTCGCGCCCACCGCGAGCCCGTCGGGCGCGAGGATGTAGCGCTTCTCGCCGTCGACGTAGTGCAGGAGCGCGATCCGCGCCGTCCGGTTCGGATCGTACTCGATCGCCGCGACCTTCGCCGGGACGCCGATCTTGTCGCGCCGGAAGTCGATGATCCGGTACCGCTGCTTGTGGCCGCCGCCGCGGAACCGCGACGTGATCCGGCCGTTGTTGTTCCGGCCGCCGGTCGACGTCTGCTGCTCCAGGAGCGACCGCTCGGGCTCGGTCTTCGTGATCTCCTTGAAATCGCTGACCGAGTAGTAACGCCGCGCGGGCGAGGTCGGCTTGAAGGATCTGATACCCATGGCTACTCCGCCTTCTCGTCGAAGAACTGGATCTCGTCGCCCTCCTTGAGGGTGACGATCGCCTTCTTCCAATTGCGCAGCTTCGCGTAGCCGCGCCCCATACGCTTTTCCTTGCCGCGCATGATCAGGGTGTTCACACCCACCACGCCCACCTTGAAGAGCGTCTGGATGGCGTCCTTGATCTGGATCTTGTTCGCCTCGCGGCGAACCTCAAAAATGACCTTGTTGCCTTGGTCGCGGAGCCGGCTCGACTTCTCCGTGAGGATGATGGGCCGGCGGATGATCTGCTCGGGCTGCATGTCGGTCTCCCCTGACTAGCGAAGGCAACGCGCCTCGAGCGCCTTGGCGGCGTCCCTCGAGACGATGAGGTGGTCGTGCCTGAGGAGGTCGTAGACGTTGACCCCCTCCGGCGGCAGGTACTGGTGGTTCTCCAGGTTGCGGAGGCTCTTCACCAGCTTCTCGTTCCCGGCCGTGTCGACCACGAGCGACTTCCGATCCGCCTGCAGCGTCGTGAGCGTCGCGACGAGCGCCTTGGTCTTGATCTCGGGGACCTCCAGGCTGTCGAGCACGATGAGCCGGCCCTCCTTCGCGAAGAGGGAGAGCGCGCTCTTCAGGGCGCCGATGCGCACCTTGCGGGGCGGCCGGTACGACCAGTCCTTCGGCTCCAGGGCGTGGGCCATGCCGCCGCCCGCGTGGTGCGGCGCGCGGATCGAGCCCTGGCGGGCCCGGCCGGTGCCCTTCTGGCGATAGAGCTTCTTCGTGGAGCCGGCGACCGCGCTCCGCTCCTTCGTGGCCTTGGTGCCCGAGCGGCGGGACGCGAGCTGCGCCTTCACGACCTCGTAAAAGAGGTGCTCTTTCACCTCGGTCCCGAAGACCTCGTCCGAGAGGTCGAGCTCCCCGACCTGCTCCCGCTTGAGGTTGTAAACGGTAACCTTCATGGTACCTGGACTCCTAGCTCTTGATCTCGACGTCGACGCCGGCCGAAAGGTCGAGCTTCATCAGCGCGTCGAGGGTCTGCTGAGTCGGCTCGATGATGTCGAGAAGCCGCTTGTGAGTCCGGATCTCGAACTGCTCGCGCGACTTCTTGTCGACGTGGGGCCCCCGGAGCACCGTGTAGCGACGGATCTCGGTGGGCAGCGGGATCGGTCCCGCGACGTGCGCCCCGGTCCGCTTCGCCGTCTCGACGATATCGCTCGTCGACTTGTCGAGCAGCTGGTGGTCGAAGGCTTTGAGGCGAATCCGGATCTTCGTTGTATCAGCCATGGTGCTCTTCCTACGCGAGGATCTTGGTGACGACGCCGGCGCCCACCGTCTTGCCGCCCTCGCGGATGGCGAAGCGCATCTGCTCCTCCAGCGCGACCGGGGCGATGAGCTCGACCGTTACCGTGATGTTGTCGCCCGGCATCACCATCTTCACCCCCTCGGGGAGGTTCACCGTGCCGGTCACGTCCGTCGTGCGGATGTAGAACTGCGGCCGGTAGTTGGTGAAGAACGGCGTGTGGCGCCCGCCCTCCTCCTTCTTGAGGACGTACACCTCACCGGTGAACTTCGTGTGCGGCGTGATCGACCCGGGCTTCGCGAGCACCTGGCCGCGCTCGATCTCTTCCTTCTCGATCCCGCGCAGCAGGCACCCGACGTTGTCGCCCGCCTGCCCCTGGTCGAGGAGCTTGCGGAACATCTCGACGCCGGTCACGACCGACTTCTTCGTGTCCTTGAAGCCGATGATCTGGACCTCGTCGCCGACCTTGATCACGCCGCGCTCGATGCGGCCCGTGGCCACGGTGCCGCGGCCCTTGATCGAGAACACGTCCTCGATCGCCATCAGGAACGGCTTGTCGATGTCGCGGACCGGCTCCGGGATGTAGCTGTCGAGGGCGTCGAGCAGCTGCTGGATCGTCGCCTCCCACTTCGGGTCGCCCTGGAGCGCCGGCAGCGACGCGCCGCGGACGACCGGCGCGTTGTCGCCGTCGAACTTGTACTTCGACAGGAGCTCGCGGACCTCCATCTCGACGAGGTCGAGCATCTCCGGGTCGTCCACCGCGTCGCACTTGTTGAGGAAGACGACGATGTGGTTCAGGCCGACCTGCCGGGCGAGCAGCACGTGCTCGCGCGTCTGCGGCATCACGCTGTCGAGCGACGACACGACGAGGATCGCCCCGTCCATCTGCGCCGCGCCGGTGATCATGTTCTTGATGTAGTCGGCGTGCCCGGGACAGTCGACGTGCGCGTAGTGGCGCTTCTCCGACTCGTACTCCACGTGCGCGGCCGCGATGGTCACCGTCTTGGTCTCGTCACGGACCGTCCCGCCCTTCGCGATATCGGCGTACGAGATCGCCTTCGCCAGCTGGCGCTTCGACTGCACCTTGACGAGCGCCGCCGTGAGCGTGGTCTTGCCGTGGTCGATGTGACCGATGGTGCCCACGTTCACGTGCGGCTTCGTACGAGTGAATTTCTCCTTGGCCATGGCGTCTTCTTAACCTCGCTGCTTGGCGACGATCTCTTCCTGGATCGCGGCCGGAACCGGTGCGTAATGAGAGAACTGCATTGAATGGGTCGCGCGGCCCTGCGTCTTGGAACGGACGTCGGTCGCGTAACCGAACATTGTGGCGAGCGGGACCTCCGCGCGGATCACCCGGGTGTTCGCGCGCTGCCCCATGTCGAGGATGCGGCCGCGCCGCGAGTTGAGGTCGCCGATGACGTCGCCGAGGTAGTTCTCGGGAGACACCACCTCGACGGCCATCATCGGCTCGAGGAGCACGATGCCCGCCTTCTTGGCGCCGTCCTGGAAGGCCATCGAGGCGGCGACCTCGAACGCGGGGCCCGAGGAGTCGACCTCGTGGTAGCTGCCGAAGTGGAGCCGGACCTTGATGTCGACGACGGGGTAGCCCGCGAGCACGCCGCGGCCCATCGCGTCCCGGATGCCCTTCTCGATCGAGGGGATGAACTCCTTCGGGATGATGCCGCCCACGATGTCGTTCTCGAACACGAAGCCCGCGCCGCGCTCGGCCGGCTCGATGTCGATCCGCACGTGGCCGAACTGGCCGTGGCCGCCCGACTGCCGGACGAAGCGCCCCTCGACGTCGGTGGCCTTCTTCGTGATGGTCTCGCGGTAGGCGACCTCGGGCTTGCCGACGTTGGCGTCGACCTTGAACTCGCGCTTCAGGCGGTCGACGATGATCTCGAGGTGGAGCTCGCCCATCCCGGCGATGATCGTCTGCCCCGTGTCCTCGTTCGTGAAGGTGCGGAACGACGGATCCTCGTAGGCGAGCTTCTGCAGGCTGAGCCCGAGCTTGTCGAGATCCGCCTTGGTCTTCGGCTCGATGGCGATCGAGATCACGGGGTCGGGGAACTCCATCCGCTCCAGGACGATCGGGTGCTTCTCGTCGCAGAGCGTGTCCCCGGTGCGGGTGTCGCGGAGCCCGACGGCCGCGTAGATGTTGCCCGCGTAGCAGACGTCGATCTCCTCGCGCTTGTTCGCGTGCATCCGGAGGATGCGGCCGAACCGCTCGCGCTTGCCGCGGGTCGAGTTGAGCACGCTGACGCCGCTCTTCGTCGTGCCGGAATACACGCGGAAGAAGGTGAGGTTGCCGAACTGGTCGTTCATGATCTTGAACGCCAGCGCGGCGAAGGGCTCCTCGTCGCTCGCCTTCCGCGCGACGACCTTGTCCTTCTTGTCGGGCAGCGTCCCCTCGACCGCCGGGATCTCGACCGGCGACGGGAGGTAGTTCACCACGCTGTCGAGCAGGAGCTGGACGCCCTTGTTCTTGAACGCCGAGCCGCACAGGACCGGGACGAACTTGAAGCTCAGGGTGCCCGCGCGGAGCGCGCCGTGGATCTCCTCCTCGGTGATCTGATCGAGCTCGCCGGCGATGAACTTCTCCATCACCTTGTCGCTCGCGTCGGCGCACGCCTCGAGCAGCTTGTCCCGGAGCTCCTTGCACCGCGGCAGGAGGTCGTCCGGGATCGCCTGCCACTCGTAGCGCTGGCCCTTCGTCTCCTCGTCGAAGACAGCGGCCCTGAGCGTCACGAGATCGATCACGCCGCGGAACGAGTCCTCGGCGCCGAGCGGGTAGTGGATCGCCACGGGGGTCGCGCCGAGCCGCTCGCGGATGGACTCGACGCACATCTCGAAGTCGGCGCCGACCTTGTCCATCTTGTTGATGAACGCGATCCGCGGGACGTTGTACTTGTCCGCCTGCCGCCAGACCGTCTCGCTCTGCGGCTCGACGCCGTTGCCGCCGTCGAAGACCGCCACCGCGCCGTCGAGCACGCGCAGGCTGCGCTCGACCTCGATGGTGAAGTCGACGTGGCCGGGCGTGTCGATGATGTTGATCCGGTGAGAGACGCCCTTCTGGGGGCCCTGCTCCGGCGACCAGAAGCAGTTCGTCGCGGCCGACGTGATGGTGATGCCGCGCTCCTGCTCCTGGACCATCCAGTCCATCGTGGCCGCGCCCTCGTGGACCTCGCCGATCTTGTAGTTGACACCCGAGTAATAAAGGATGCGCTCGGTCACCGTCGTCTTGCCCGCATCGATGTGGGCCATGATCCCGATGTTGCGCGTCCGCTCTAGGCTGTACTCGCGTGCCACTTGGTCTTCTCCGTCGTTTCCGTCGTTTCCGTCGGGTTGGTCGTTGCGATGCGTGGGGTGAGAGCTCCGGTCGCAGGATGCAAAACACCCTCTCCAGCCCGGCCCGCCTCCGTATGGCGGGCACTTTGAACCTGGAGAGGGTGTCGGGGTACAGCAGCAGCTTTTTGAGGTCTAGCGAGGTGGAGCGCTGTCGCGCTCCCTCGAGACCGGCTCTGTAACCCGATCCTTATGTCGACGTTGCCATCTCGCTCTACGCGACTCCTCGCCTGATGGGTGGGGCGTGAAACGAACGAACCAGCGCAGATCCAGGATCTGCGCTGGCGGTGCAGGAACCTACCACCGGTAGTGGGCGAACGCCTTGTTGGCCTCCGCCATCTTGTGCGTGTCGTCGCGCTTCTTGACCGCGTTGCCGCGGTTCTGCGCCGCGTCGACGAGCTCGGCGGCGAGCCGCTCGCGCATCGTCTTCTCGCCGCGGCCGCGCGAGTAGGTGACGAGCCAGCGCATCGCCAGGGCGACGCGGCGCTCGGGCCGGACCTCGACGGGGACCTGGTAGGTCGCGCCGCCGACGCGCCGGCTCTTCACCTCGAGCTTCGGCTTCACGTTGTCGAGCGCCTTCCGGAAGACGTCGATCGGCTCCTCCTTGAAGCGGTCGCGCACGATGTCGAACGCGCCGTAGAGGATCCCCTCGGCGGTCGCCTTCTTGCCCGACTGCATCAGGGAGTTCGTGAACTTGGCGACGAGCTTGTCCTTGTACTTCGGGTCCGGAATGATCTTCCGCTTCGGGACTTCGCGACGACGGGGCATCTTCGTTCCTCTGCTCGGCTATCGCCCGATCAGGCCTTCGGGCGCTTCACGCCGTACTTCGAGCGCTTGCGGTTGCGGGTCGCTTTGTTGGTGGAGCTCGGCCCGGCGGCCCCGGACGCGTCGAGCGTGCCGCGGACGACGTGGTAACGCACGCCCGGCAGGTCCTTCACACGGCCGCCACGGATGAGGACGACCGAGTGCTCCTGCAGGTTGTGCCCCTCGCCGGGGATGTAGCTCGTCACTTCCATCTGGTTGCTCAGCCTGACGCGGCAGACCTTGCGGAGCGCCGAGTTGGGCTTCTTCGGCGTCGTGGTATAAACACGGACGCACACGCCTCGCCGCTGCGGGCAGGACTTGAGCGCAGGAGAGGCCGTCTTGTAGCGGGCGGCCTCGCGGCCTTGGCGGATGAGCTGGCTGATGGTCGGCATAGAGACGCGGAATTTCCACCTGAGGGATGGGGACGCGCAGGATACCCAGGAGCGAATTCATGTCAAGCGGGGATGACACCCGTTCGTGCTGGATGCGCTGACCGCAGCCTGAATGCGCCTTTTTGTGGACCCCGCGACGAGCTCGCCCGCGGCGTGCAGGGCGGCGAGGAGGACCGGACGATGGCCGAGGAGGCGCCCGTTCGCAACATGAACCGCCGCACCTTCCGCCGCGGCGGCCGCAGCCGGCGCGGCACGATGCGGACGGCCGGCGCGCGCCCGCGGCTCTTGGCGGGCCGGCTGCTGTTCGGTACGGTCGCTGCGTGGCGAAGAAGCTTTCACGCGCCCAGCGCAGAGGAAGCCGACGGAAGGCGCCGGACCATGGCGTCGCAGCAGCAACTTTGTCCCGCGCGGAGGCGGAGGCGGCCGTCGCGGTGCCCACGTCGAGCCGGAGCGGCGCGGGCAGCGAGGTCGGACGAGAGCCCGCCGGTGCGCGCCTCGATCCGCCAGCCAGGAGCCGCCGCGACGACGCCGCGCTCGCCGCGCCGGCGCGCTCGGCTGCCGGCCGGAAGGGCGTGGAGCCCGCGCGGGCGAAGGCGCGAGGCAACCGCGTGCTGCTCCTGTTCCTCGGCCTCGTGGCGCTCGCCGCCGTGATCGTGTTCGCCGCGCAGTCCCCGCGCGCTCCGCAGCGCGCCGAGGGCGAGGAGCCGACACGAGACGCTCCCGCGCCGCAGCCGCGCGCCGCAGCGGAGCCCGCGCTCCCGGAGCCCGCCGCGCCGCGCGAGGCGAGCGATCCGCCGCCGGGCCCTCCGGTCGATTCGTCGCCGCCCACGATCGTCACAGCCGAAGCGGCCGCGGGCACGCCGGCGAGCGCCGCAGCCACGAACAGCGCCGCGCCGCGCGCAGCCGCCTCGCCGCGCGCCGCGGACAGCGCCGCGCCGCGCGCAGCCGCCTCGCCGCGCGCCGCGGACAGCGCTGCGCCGCGCGCAACTGCCTCGCCGCCGAAGAGGCCGGCGAAGGCCCCGACGCCGGCGTCCGCGCCGGCCGAGGCGACGCCGCAGCCGCCCGGAGCCGAGCCGCCTCCGGAGCCGGCGCCGAAGCCCGCCGAGGCGCCCCCCGAAGCACCGAACCCGCCGCGATGAGGAAAGGACGACCGAGATGCCCCGCTTGATTGCTTTGCCCGACGCCGCCCGAACGCCGCGCCGCAAGCCGCTCGCCGGCCGGCGCGCGCTCGCTCTGCCGCTCGGCGTCGCGCTCTCCGGCCTGCTCGCTGCAGGGACGGCGGCCGCGCAACCGGCGCCGCAACGACAGCCTCCGGCGGGGTCGCCCACGCAGCCCGGCGGCGCTTCCGCGCAGCCCGCGGGCGCCACGGCGCCGCTGGCCGCCCCGCCGCCCGGCGGCGCTCCCCCGGCGCCCGGCGGGGCCGCGGCGCCGCAACCTGCGCCGCCGCAGGGCCCCGCGGCCGCGCCGGGCGCCGCGCCGGGTTATCCGCCCCCGGGCTACCCGCCGCCGGGTTACCAGGGCGGCTACGCGCCCTATGGCAGCGCCTACTACCCGCCCCCGCCGGGCTACTACCCCACGCCGCAGGAGCTCCCGCCCGCGTCGCCCCCCACCCCGCTGCAGCGGAAGAACAAGAGCATGATGCTGGGAGGCATCGCTCTCACCCTCGGCGGCGCCGCCGCGTTCTTCACGGGCAGCGGGCTGCTCGCGTCCGCGAGCAACCGCTACGAGATCTACTGCGATTACGGCGGCTACACGAGCATCTGCGAGACACGGACCGACGAGCCCCTCCAGGTCGCCGGCGTGATCGTCTCCGTGGCGGGCGGCCTCATGATGGCCGCCGGCATCCCGCTCTGGGTCATGGGCGGAAAGAAGGTGCCGGCCCCGGGCGAGCAGCAGCCCGAGGCGCCCGCGCAGGTCTCGCTCTCGGTCGGCCCCGGCTCCACCGCGCTGCAGATGCAGTTCTGAGCGAGGCGCGCCCCTCCCCCGGTCCCGGCGCGCGCGCGGCCTGCCGGCGGACCGGCGGGCGGCGCGTTCAGGGGAGGCCCTTCTTCTTCTTGACGTTCTTGCGGTGGCGGGACTCTCCGTCGGCCGGGCTCACGGGCACGCGGAGGATGTGGAAGCGCCCGCCGCCGCGCGCCAGCGGATCGCTGAGCTTCACCCGCTCGCGCGCGAGCTCGATGAAGCGCTGCTGCGAGCGCACCTGGGGAGCGCCAGGGGTCTGCGGGAGCCGGTGGTAGCTGCCGTCGCTCGCGAGCTCCCACGTCTTCATCGTGTCGGAGGTCACGGTGTTCAGCATGTCGTCCACGCGCGCGCGGATGGCGGGCTCGAGGATCGGGATCATCACCTCGACGCGGCGGTGGAAGTTGCGCGGCATCCAGTCGGCGCTCGACATGTAGATCTCCTCGTTGCCGCCGTTCGCGAACCGGAACAGGCGCTTGTGCTCGAGGAACCGGTCGATGACCGCGCGCACCTGGATCCGCTCCGACAGGCCCGGGATGCCCGGCCGGAGGCAGCAGATGCCGCGCACGGCGAGCTTGATGTCGACGCCCGCCTGCGACGCCGCGTAGAGCGCGTCGATGACGTCGACGTCCACGAGCGCGTTCATCTGCGCCACGATCTCCGCCTTGCGCCCCGCCCGCGCGTGCGCCGCCTCGCGGGCGATGAAGCCCAGCACCGCCTCGTGCAGGCCGAGCGGCGCCACGAGGAGCCGGTTCCACCTGGGCGGCGCGCTGTAGCCCGTCAGCAGGTTGAAGAGCGACGTCATGTCCTCGCCGATCTCCCGGTTCGCCGTGAACAGGCCGATGTCGGTGTAGAGCCGGGCGGTCTGCGGGTTGTAGTTGCCCGTCGAGAGGTGCACGTAGCGGCGGAGCTTGTCCTTCTCGCGCCGCACGACGAGCAGCGCCTTCGCGTGCGTCTTCAGCCCGAGCAGGCCGTAGATCACCTGGACGCCGCTCTGCTCGAGCATCCTCGCCCACTGGATGTTGCTCGCCTCGTCGAACCGCGCCTTCAGCTCGACGATCGCCGTCACCTGCTTGCCGCTCTCGGCCGCGCGGGCGAGCGCCTTCAGGATCGGGGAGTCGCCGCCCGTCCGGTAGAGCGTCTGCTTGATCGCGAGCACGTTCGGGTCGTCGGCCGCGCGGGAGACGAACTCGGCGACGGGGTCGAACGACTCGTACGGGTGGTGCAGGAGCACGTCCTGCTCCCGGATGACCGCGAAGATGTCCTCGACGTCGCGGAAGAGCGGCGGGACCTGCGGCGAGAACGGCTCGTCGCGGTATTCGCGGCGCTCGTCGTCCGCGACGATGCCCATGAGGTCGGCGATGTGGAGCGGCCCCGGCACCCGGTACACGGCGAGCGCCGAGTCGACGTTGAGCGCGCGGCAGAGCCGCTGGACCGAGGTGCCGGCGCCCTCGCCGATGCCGATCTCGACCCGCACGGCGTTGCCGCGGTCGCGCCGGCGGAGCTCGGCCTGGATCGTCTCCAGGAGGTCCTCGCCCTCCTCTTCGTCGATCTCGAGGTCCCAGTTCCGGGTGACGCGGAAGGGGTACGTGCCCCGCAGCCTCCCCGAAGGGAAGAAGTCCTTCACGTGCCGGGCGATCACGTCCTCGAGCAGCACGAACGCGCGCGTCGCGCCGTCCACGCGGACCTTCATCAGCCGGCTCAGCATCGGCGGCACCTGGATGACCGCGAAGCCCGGCTCCTGCGCCTCGTGCTCCCGGGAGAACATGATCCCGAGGTTGATCATCTTGTTGCGCAGGTGCGGGAACGGGTGCCCCGGATCGATCGCGAGCGGGGTGAGGATCGGGAAGATGTCCGTGCGGAACCGCTCGTCGAGCGCGCCGAGCTCGGTCGCGTCGAGCTCTTCCGGGCGGACGATCACGATGCCGGCGCGCTTGAGCGCGGGGATCACATCGACGTTCCACAGGCGGTACGCCTCGTCGACGAGCGCGTGCACCCGGCCGCTGATCGCCACGAGCTGCTCGTGCGGCGTGAGCCCGTCCGGCGGGACCTCCGCGATCGTGCGCTGCGTCTGCGCCTGGAGGCCCGCGACGCGCACCATGAAGAACTCGTCGAGGTTGGAGAAGAAGATGCTCAGGAACTTGAGGCGCTCGAACAGCGGGACCTCGGGCGCGCTCGCCTCAGCGAGCACCCGCGCGTTGAACTCGAGCCACGAGAGCTCCCGGTTCAGGTAATGCGCCGGATCGCCCTCGATCGGGATCGACCCCGCGGCGGCCGGGATCGACACCGGGCCGCTCGCCGGCCCGGCGCTCGCGCCGGGCTTCGCAGCGGCCGCGTCACCCGAGCCCGCTCCTGACGACCTGGAGGCGTGATCGGCGCCAGCAGGGTGGCCGGAGGCAAGGATGGTGTCGGATGTGGAGGGCAGGTCAACCATGGTGGAAGCTCCGATTTTACCTCAGGTCTGGTAGGGTCCGCCCATGGAATTATGGCGACAGCCAAACGAGCTGAGGCGTGCGTGCGAGCGTGCGCGCGCGGCCGGGCGCCGCGTCGGCCTCGTCCCGACGATGGGCGCGCTCCATCAAGGCCACCTCGCGCTGATCGCGGAGGCGAAGCGGAGCGCGGACTTCATCGCCGTCACCGTCTTCGTCAATCCGACGCAGTTCGGCGCGGGCGAGGATCTCGCGCGGTACCCGCGGACGCTCGAGCGCGACCTCGACGGGTGCGCCGAGGCCGGCGCCGCCGGGGTGTTCGCGCCGGAGGTCGCGGCGATGTACCCGCCCGGCGACGAGACGCGCGTGCGCGTCGGCGCGACCGCGGCCCCGCTCTGCGGCGCCCACCGGCCCGGGCACTTCGAGGGCGTCGCCACCGTGGTCGCGAAGCTGTTCGCGCTCGCCGGCCCGTGCGTCGCCGTCTTCGGCCGGAAGGATTACCAGCAGCTCCAGGTGATCCGGCGGATGACCGCCGACCTGTTCCTGCCCGTCGAGCTCGTCGGGATGAAGACGGTGCGCGAGCCGGACGGCCTCGCCATGTCGTCGCGCAACGCCTACCTCTCGCCCGAGCAGCGGAGCGCGGCGCGCGCCATCCCGCTGGCCCTGACCGAGGCGTGCCGCGCCTTCGCGCGCGGCGAGCGGCGCGCGAAGGCGCTGCTCGAGCCCGCGCGCGCGCGCCTCGCGACCGTCGCGTCGAGCATCGACTACGTCGACCTCGCCGACCCGGAAACCCTGGCGATACAGAGCGAGGGCGCGGCGGTCGGCGAGCGGGCGCTCCTGGCGGTGGCCGTCCGCCTCGGGACGGCGCGCCTCATCGACAACGTGGTGCTCGGCGAGGACGCGCCGCCCATCGCGGATGCGGCCGGGGAGGCCGGCTGAGATGGTGAAGGCGAGCTCCGAGCAGGAGAGCCCCGCGCCGCCCTCGCACGCGGGCGGCGCGGGCGGCGCGGGAGAGGGCGGCCGCGGCGTGTTCGTGGTGTTCGAGGGCATCGACGGCGCGGGCACGAGCACGCAGGCCGAGCGCTACGCGGCGCGCCTCCGGGACGCGCGGCGCCTCGTCCACGTGACCCGCGAGCCGAGCGCCGGGCCGGTGGGCGCGCTGCTCCGGCAGGTGCTGACCCACCGGATCTCGCTGCCCGTCGCCCGCCAGGCGGAGGTGATGGCGCTCCTCTTCTCGGCCGACCGCCTCGACCACCTCGGCGCCGAGGTCGAGCCGCTCCTCTGCGACGGGTACGTCGTGATCTCGGATCGCTACGACCTGTCGAGCCTGGCCTACCAGTCGACGACGGCGGCCGGGGACGGGCGGGAAATGGGGGAGATTCTACAATGGATCCGGGAACTTAACCGGCATGCGCGCAGGCCGGACGTCACGGTGGTGATCGACGTGGCGCCGGAGATCGCCGAGCAGCGGCGCCGCGGGCGCGGGGGGGCGGAGGAGCTGTTCGAGAAGAGGGAGCTGCAGGCGAGGCTCGCGGCGGCGTACCGGCGGGCGGAGGAGCTGGTGCCGGGGGACCGGGTCATCCATGTGGAGGGCGGGGGCGCGGTGGAGGACGTCGCGCGGGAGATCGCGGCGGCGCTGGCGGCCTTCGTGGAGCGGTGAGCCCGGATGAAGCGCGGCTCGGGCGCGACGCCCGGGAGGCGCCCGCCCGAGCCGGCGGCGCGCGGCGCGTGACGGCTTGCCCGCGTGGCGCTACGGGCAGGCCGCGTTCGCGATCTCCACGTCGTCGATGTTCCAGCTCGACACGGTGTCGACGAAGGAGTCGCGCCCGATGGCGTAGCCGAACCGGACCCGCAGGTTCGCGTTCTTGTGCGGCGTCAGATCGTAGCGGACCTTCGTCCAGGCCGAGTCCCGGACGCCGGGGTACGACCCCGACTCGAAGAGGACGACCCACCGGATGCCGTCGAAGGCCTCCACGCGGTTCGTCATGTGCGGCGTCTCGTCGGTGTTCAGGAAACGCCAGAACGTCAGGTACACGCCGCCCGCGACGCCGGCGTCGATGACGGGGCTCGTCAGGTAGAAGTACGGGTGAACGCCGAGCGGCGCGTTCCCTCCGATGACCACACCGGCGAGGCCGTTGTCCGGGGTCGCCGTGTGGTCGAGCGCCGGATCGGGGTGCCCGTAGGACTGCCCGGAAGACGCCGTCGCCCCGCCGATTTGCCAGGTTGGACCGAGCTCCCACCCGGCCGCGTTGCTCTCGAACATATCCCGGAAGTAGATCGCCGGCGTCGCCGCGGCGCTGCCGCCCTGGCAGACGCCGGCGAGGCACGTCTCCCCGACGGTGCACCAGTCGCCGTCGACGCAGCCGCCCCCGTCGGGTACCGAGCGCGCCGTGCACACCCCGGCGTCGCTGCAGACGCCGCGCGTACAGCCCACCGTCTGTGAGGGGCACGACGCGCCGGGGGTAGGAATGGAAATACAGGCGCCGCGCTCGTCACAGACACCACGGTTGCACTCGTCGGTACCGGAGAGGCAGGCGCCGCCCGGTCCGATCGGCTCAGCATAGCAATTGCCAGAGCCCGGATCGCAGACGCCATCCTCGCAACCGACGCTCAGCGCGCTGCAGTCCTTGGGGACGCCGCCCTCGCAACGGCCGCTCTCGCAGGTCTTGCCGACCATGCAGAGATCGCCGGAGTCCGCGCACGGCAAGCCCTCGTTCCCCGCGACCGCCTCGCACGCACCCGTGGCCGGATTGCACGCGCCGACATGGCAGGAGTCTGGAACGTGGAAGAAGAAACAATCCCTCTGGGTCCCGACGCAGATGCCGTCCTGGCACGCCGCGTCGAGGAGACAGCGATCTTCCGTCTCGCACGGCGAGCCGTTCGCCCTCGGCTCGATGCCGCACCGCGGGGCGCCGCTCGCGTCGGTGCAGGTCACGACGTGGCACACGTCCGGCGTGAGGCCGCAGTCCTCCGGGGCGCCCTTCCGGCAGAGGCCGTCTCCGCAGGTCTCTCCCGTCGTGCAGGCGTCGCCGTCGTCGCAGGGCTCCCCGCCGGGGCTCGGCGCGAGCTCACACGCCCGCGTCGCCTCGTTGCACACCGCCGTGAGGCACTGCGAGGTCGGGACAAGGGAGCAGTCTA
The DNA here is from genome assembly GCF_002950945.1 of Sorangium cellulosum. Taxonomy (GTDB): domain Bacteria; phylum Myxococcota_A; class Polyangia; order Polyangiales; family Polyangiaceae; genus Sorangium; species Sorangium cellulosum_E. The sequence goes on along the minus strand of NZ_CP012673.1, from coordinate 1,491,801 downwards.
TCTCACAGGGAGAGGCTCCCCCTCCGCTCGAGACGGGCGACGCGGGTGCGGCGCCGCCGCCGCCCGAAGCGCCCGCAGCGGCCGCGTTGTCTCGGGACGTCGCGGTCGAACAGCCGAGCTCCGTCAGGGCGAGAGTGGAGAGAAACCATGGAATCCACCTAGTCATGTTCGCCTCTTTCCAGCAAGCGTGACGCTCACGCTGGGAATTACGCGTTCTTCGCCGCTGCGCAAGCCAGCGTGGTGTTCCGGCGCGCGAGCACCCGGAACGGTCGGCAGAGGGGAGGCCCGGGGCGCGGGAGAGGAGAGGAGAGGAGAGGAGAGGAGAGGAACGGTGAGCGCAGGGGGAGGCGAGGGATTCAGAACGAGTACTCAAAGGAGTACGGCGACAACAGCGATGCCAACGAGACTAGAGACACGCTCAACCCAACAAACCGGAGAGCCCCTATCGCCCCCTCATCTGGCCATGCAGTATGCTGACGAGAGCGTCTCGGAGCTCGGCTTCCCTCTCTAGACAGACCACTTCGCGCGCGGGGCTTCCTCACCATCACTCCGCGTCGCATCAATTCCAGAGGAGCGCAGAGATGTCCTTCCGACGTGAAATCATGATTGCCCCTTTCCTCGCCGCCGCAGGGCTCGCAGCGCAATCGGGCGGCTGCGCGGCCACCGAGGACAGGAGGACTCCGCAGGCGGCCGCGCCGGAGGACGGCGAGGGCGGAGGGGGCGGGGCCTCCGCGTCGAGCGGCGCGAGCGCGAGCGGGGCGCTCGCTGGAGGCGGGTTCGACCCGGCCGGCGAGGGCGGCGGCCGCCTCGATGAGGAGGGCTCCTGCGCCCAGACGAGCGCAGAGACCGCGCTGCTGCCGCTCGACATGCTCGTCCTGCTCGACCGCTCCGGGAGCATGCTCGGCTCGAAATGGAGCGGCGTCACGAGCGCGATCTCCACGTTCGTGACCGACGCCGCCTCCGCCGGGATGAACGTGGGACTCACCTACTTCCCGCGAGGCGCCACGGGACAGAACGACTGCGAGCACACGACCTACGAGGGGCTCGCGGTGCCCATCGCCGAGCTGCCGCTGAACACACAGGCCCTCACCGCCTCCATCCAGGACACCTCGCCGAGCGGCGGGACGCCCATGCGGCCGGCGCTCCAGGGGGTGCTCTTCAGCGCGACCGCCTACCAGGACGCAAACCCCTCCCACAAGGTCATCGTCGTGCTCGCGACCGACGGCGATCCGTCCGGATGCTCCGACAACACCGTCGCGAGCACCGCCGAGCTCGCGCAGCGGGCGCTCCGGTACAACGGCGTGCGGACGTACGTCATCGCCGTGGAGGGGTCGACGTTATCGAACCTGGACCAGATCGCCGCCGCCGGCGGGACGACGCGCGCGCTCGACGTCACGGCGGACGTCGCCGCGTTCTCCGCGAAGATGGCCGAGATCCGCGCCTCGGCGCTGCCGTGCGAGCTCCTCCTCCCGGAGCCGCCGGCGGGCGCGACGCTGGACCAGGACCGGGTCGCGGTCAGGTTCACGTCCGGGGCCTCCGGCCCGCTGGAGATCCCGAGGGCGGCCGACGCGGCCGACTGCGGCGCGGGGCCGGGGTGGTACTACGACAGCGAGCAGGTCCCGGAGAAGATCATCCTCTGCCCGACGTCCTGCAGGGCGGTGCAAGGCGACGCGCAGGCGAAGCTCGACGTGCTCTTCGGCTGCGCGCCAGCGCTGAACTGAGCGCGCGCGTCGGCTGCACGCCGGCGCTGCGCCGAGCACCCCGGGCGCCGCCGCGGCGGGGCGCCATGGTTCACGGCTTCCTCGGCGCCTCCCCCTTGAGGGCGTCGAGCGCCGCGGAGAGCTCCGCCTCGGTGAACGGCAGCTTCGCGAGGGCCGCCTGCTCGTCGGCGAGCGCGAGCTCGATCTCGCGCTGCGCGTCGCGGGCACGGAGGACCCAGGAAGACGCCTCGCCGGTGCGCTCGCCGAGGCCGACGGTGCCGGCGAGCATCTTCTGCCCCTTCTCCAGGAGCACGCGGTAGCGCAGGCGCATCGCGCCCTCGAAGAGCTGCTTCTTCCTCGGCGTGTCGGCGCTCCGCGGCGGCGGGACCTGCATCACGTCGCGGTGGAGCTGCTGGTAGAGCCGCCCGATGCGGTAGCCCGCCATCGCCGACCAGTGGGCGTCGAGGCTCCGCATCGCCTCGGTGTAGGCGCTCTGCGCGTCGAGCAGGCCCTGGCAGCGCCGCTCGAGCGCCTCGCCGAAGTTCGCCGGCACGGGCACGAAGGTGATCGCCTCGCTCCGGCGCCGCCGCACCTCGCCGAGCGCGAAGCTCACCTGCGCGAGCTCGAGCGGCGGCTTGCCCGACTCGCCCAGCCGGTGCGCCTCGATGAGGTCGCGCGCGAGCGCGACGTGGCGCGCCGCCTCGTCCACGAGGTCCTGCTCGACCAGCCCGAGCGCGAGCGCGCCGCGCGCCTCGACCGCCTCCAGCACGCTCAGATCCTCGAGCGCCAGCAGCGCACGCGCCACCTCGACGAGCTCGGGCCACCGCTCGAGGGCCGCCGCCGCACGCGCGAGCCGGAAGCGCGCGCCGCGGGCGACCGCGTGGTCCGGGAAACGCCGCAGCACCTCCCGGTAGCGCTCGGCCCCGAGCGCGCGGTCGCCGAGCGCCTCGTGGGCGAGCCCGGAATTGAACAGGCTCGGCGGCGCGACCTCCCCGTCGGGCGACAGGCGGACGAGCCGGTCGAACAACGCGGCCGCCTCGCGCGCCTTGTCGGCCAGGAGCAGCGCCCGCGCCCGCTCGAACTCCGCCGCGAGCTCCGTGTCCGAGTAGGGGGAAACAACCACCGGCGCGAGCTCGATCGGCGCCCTCGCCGGAGCAGGCTCAGGCGCCCGAGCGCGGGCAGACACAGCGGTACTGGACCCACATCCGACCAGGACACCACCAAGTAACAGCACAGCAACCGGCGTGAAGCGTGGACCCCACATACCGGGAAGGATAGTCCCACGTCCGAGGTTGTTCCCCTGGGTGCATGGACGGAGATCGTTGTCAGGCCGCCCTGGGCAGAGCTGGTTCACCGTGTTGGTACGGTCTTCGCTGTGCCGTGTCGGTACGGTCATCGCTGTACCGGCGTGCTGGTCTGCGGGGTGGCGAAGGAGCGCGGGCCCGACAAAAGGGCTGCATTGAATCGCCATAGTGGGGTAATCTGGCGTTCGTTCAACAGGCCGCGACCGCAGCTCGTAGCTTGGTTGGCGGTCGATCTCCTCTCCAGCGACGATCAGAACGAGGGCTTGTGTTGTGGGTCCTCGAAGGCATCACGGCCCCTCGGCGGGGCCTTGGAGGTGGGTACATGAAGCATCAGGTCATCTCTCCTCGCGCGGTGACGGCTGTCGGCCCGGAGCAGCGGCTGAGTTTGGCAGAAGCGCGTCATCGCGAGCTCGACTCGCGCCTCAGGCAGCTGGGTCGGCGAGCGTTCCTGACCCCCGGGGAACGCCTCGAAGAGGCCCAGCTCAAGAAGCGCAAGCTCGCGGCGAAGGACGAGATCGAATCCCTGCGCCGGCGCATCTCGTGATGCGCCTGACCTGACCGGCGCGTCGAGCGCCGCCCGCGGCGCACCCTCCCTCATCGTTTTCCCCCCCACCCGTTCCTGTCTCAGGCCATCCGGACCGCGGCGCGTCATGCGCGGCGCGGCGCGTCGATTTTTCTAGAGCGTCGGCGGCTCGGCCGCCGGCTCCGTCGGCGCGGCGGGGTCGGCCGGCTGCGCGCCCTCGGCGGGCGCGGCGCCGCTTTCGGGGAGGGCCTCGGCGCCCCCGAACACGTCGCGGTTGAGGTCGTCGAGCGTCGCGGTGAGGCGCCCCTTCTGCTCGCTGGTGATGCCGCCGGGGGTCTGCTTCTCGATCGCCGCGGCGACGCCGAGCCAGTGGCGCGCGTTGTCGCGGTAGCCCTTGCGCGGATCGGCGACGCCGGTGCCCTGCGGCGCGAGGCCGGCCAGGCGGTAGTCCGTCATGCCCCGCAGGTAGGCGTACTGCGCCTGCTCCGGGAGCGAGTACGAGTCCATGTCGTGCTCGAGCACACGGAACAGCGCCAGCGCCTGCTCGAACCGGTTCGCCTCGTAATGGCCGCGGGCTCGATCGAGATCCTGCGTGTAGGTCGCGCAACCCAGCGCGAGAGCGGAAGCGGAAGACACGAGGAAGAAGACCCACGGGACCAGGCGGCGCATGCGCGGAGGGTATCTCCCGTGTCGCGGCGCGATCAAGCGGGAAGGCGGCGGGTCGTGCGGCGGGGGCGCGGGGCGCGGGGGTGCGCGGGCGCCGTGGCTCCGGCTCCCCCGCGGCTCGCCCGCGGCTCGCCCGCGGGTCACGGGCGCTCGCCACACGACCCGCCGCCGGGAAGGCCGCCGCACTCCTCGGGGCGGCACCGAGGCCCATCCAGGCGGCGCGCATCGGGAGCTTCCAGGCGGCGGCCGAGCCTCCGGGATCGTGCAGGGCCAGCTGCGTGCCGCATGGAGGGCCGTCGCAGGCGCCGTTCTACCCGGTCGCCTGCGTACGCTGCTGTCGATGCTTCGCGAGAGCGCGGCCCCCGACGAAGGCGCCCCGCCTGGTTCCTCGCCGGCGTGTCCTGGGTGGTGCCTCGCGTCCTCGACGCGCTCGACCACGCGCGCGATCTCTACGTCGACGCGGTCGCCACCATGGCCGTCGAGGCTGTCCAGGTGCCTACTGCCCTTGCTGCGCGCGCTCCATGTGCTCGTCGAACCTCGAGAGCATGATCTCGGCGAGATCTCTCGAGAACGATGGATGGCGGACAATCACATCCATCGCCAGGTTCACGTCCTGCGCAGCCTCCCTGGACATCCCGCGGATCCGAGCGGCGAGCGCGGAATAGAGCCGGTGCAAGGCTGTCTGCGCGGGGTTGCGCCCGGGCTGCTCCCAGATCGCCCGCGCCACGCGCGCGGGCTCCTCGGACGACACCTCTCCTTGCCTGGCTCTCTCCCACATGTCCCTCAAACCTGCCAGCCAGGCGAGCGTCTGCGCGTTCGTCGACTCCAGAGTCGGCAGGATGCGCTCGAAGCTGGCAAGCGACCAGTCCAGGGATGCCCCGGGCCTGGCCCGCTCCAGCGACGTCACGAGGGGAGCCGCCCAGGCGATCTCGTGGGCATCGAGCGCCGCGACGGCCGCTGTCTTCATCGAGCTCAGCATGGAGTATCGATCCTCCTCAGGGTCGGGACCTCGACGGGAAGACCATGGTTCGTCGCGACGATCTCCTCCACCTCCCAGACGCCGGTGACGCGGACGTCAGGCGTGTTTGCGGGGAACCGGAAATTGGGTGGAGACCGGTGATGCGGGTCGGGCTGGAGGGCGCTCGTCGGCACCTCCAGCTGGGTGACGTACCGGGGCACTCCCAGGGGTCTCGACACTCCGCTCGACGGGACGACGTCGCTCACGTGCCGGTACAGATCGACCGCCACCGCGGGCTGGTCGCCGAACGGCGTCAGCGCGGCGATGTTCCGCGTGGTCACGTAGGTCTCTCGCGTCACGTCGACCGGGAAGTCCGTCGCCGTGAAGACGCGCGTCCAGTCGTCGCTGGTCAGGCCGAAGGGATCGACCGACGTCGTGGGCGCGCCGTTGAACTCGAAGAGGTTGCTGCTGCCGGAGATCCCCAGCGGATCCGGGCTGCACCACCTCCCCACCTCGGCGTCAAGGTCCCGGAACCGCGCATGACAGAGCCCGGTATCCTCGTCCGCATAGTGACCCAGGAGCCGGAAGGGAGACTCGACCGGGCGGCGCCCCGCGGGGCGGGCAGGATCGTGGAGCGTGCTCACCGCCTGCCCCCAGGCGTCGTACGCGGCCGACCAAGCGACCTTGCCCGAGGGGTCCACGAGCTCCCTCGGCAGCCCGACGTGGTCGTTCACGTACACGAACACCTCGCCCTGCTCCGCCTGGAGCAGCAGGCTGAACGTCCCGGGGCGGTGGACGAAGGTCCGCGTGCCGTCTCGGCTGTCGATGTCCGCCGCGATCACGTCCCCGTCCCAGAGGAACTCCACCGTGCGGAGCCGCTCGCCGCACGCGTCGAAGACCTCCTTTCGCACGCGCCGGCCAAAGGCATCGTAGGTGAAGGCGACCCGCTGCCCCGTGGGCAACATCACCTCTCTCAGACGATCCCGGCAATCCCAGGCGTAGCCCGTCCTCTCGGCTTCCGGCCCTTCGCCAGAGACGCGCTTCCAGACCCGCCGGCCCCGCCCATCGTAGCCATAACTCGCCCGTTCGGTGCGCACGAGCAGGTTGCCCGCTGCGACGGTCCAGGGCGCCTGCTCGTCGTCGATCGAGCGCTGCTCGATCCCCTCGAGCCGCTTCGTCATCGAGCCGGCGGCGTCGTACTCGAAGCGTTCGCGCAGCGATCCGCGCCGCGCCTCCAGGAGCTGTCCGATGGAGTCATGCTCGTAGATCGTCGCGCCCCAGCGGCCGTCGTCCATCGTGGTGACCCGCCCTGAGCGGTCGTACTGCGAGAGCCGCTCCACCGTCATCCTGGGCGCCTCCTCGCCGGGGGCTCGGGTGAAGACCCGCTGCCCGACGATGCGATCCGCCGCGTCGTACTCGCTGTGGATGGAGAAGCGCCCCCCGGCGTCCCCCCTCGCCCTCTCCCGCCCGAGCGCGTCCCGCTCGAGGAGGAGCGCGTAGCCGTCGTGCTCCACACGGACCACGTCATCGGCCGCGGCGTAGGCGTAACGCGTCATGGCCCCGTCGGGCATGACGCGCTCGACGCGACGCCCGCGAGCGTCCACCGTGTAGCGCAGCGTCCTGTCGCCCTGCGTGTCCGCGATCACCCGCCCGAGGGCGTCCCTCAGGAGACGCGTCTCGATGCGCTGTCCGCCCTGCTCAACCGTGCCGCCGAGCAGGCGGCCCATGCGATCGCGGTGGAGGTGGATCGGGCCGTCGGCCGAGTCCTCCCGGACCACGTTGCCGAGCGGGTCGTGCGCGAACGCGCGGAAGCTCCCGTCCGGATAGTCGATCCTGGCGAGCCGCCCGCTCGGCGAGTAACGGTAACGGAGAACGCGGCCATCGAAGGTCTTCTCCTCCATCACCCTCCCGGCGGCGTCGTACACGAACTCGTGGGCTTCTTGCTTCGGGTTGACGACGCGCCGGAGCCTCTCGCGGGCGTCTCGCGCGAGCAACCACACGCGGCCGCCGGGCTGCGTCAGCATGGCGAGCACGCCCGTGCCGGAGTACTCCAGCTCCGTGACGTGACCGAGCGCGTCGACGGCGCGGACCGGCTTGCCGAGCGCGTCGTACGCCGCCCGCGTGGTGGTCCCGTCAGGCCGCTGCAGGACGAGCGCGCGACCGAGCCGATCGTAGCTCACAGCGGTCACCCTCCCCAGGGCGTCTGTCCGAGAGACGGGGCGTCCCAGCCGATCGTAAACGTAGGCCGCCCTCGCGCCGCGCTCGTCGACCTCCTCGACGACCTGGTGGGCGCGGTCCACCACGAACGACGCGAGGATCCCATCCTCCCCTCGGATCGCGCGCAGATGGCCCTGCGCGTCGTAGCTCAGCGCGTAACAGAGCCCCGAAGGATGCGTGATCTTCGTCAAGGATCCGCGCGCGTCATGCTCGTACTTCGTCACGAGCCCGTCGCCGTCGACGCGCGCGATCGGCAGGTCATCCTCGTAATCCCATCGGGTCACGTTCCCGGCAGGGTCGATCTCCCGGACCTTGTTGCCACGCGGGTCGTGGTCGTATCTCGTCGTCTCGCCGGCCCCGTTCGCCGCGGCGATGAGGTACTGATCGCCGTCGTGCTCGCTGACCCTGATCACGAGCCCGTCCGGGGTCTCCTCGCGCACGACGAGCCCGTCCTCGTTCCAGTACAGGACCCGCGGCTCTTCGTTGCCGGTCAGCCGCGTGATCCGCTTCTCCAGGTCGGCGCGGAGCTCGACCGTATGGAGCCCGCCGTCGCCCCAGGTCTTCTTGCACCAGCCGGTCTCTGGATCGTAGGCGTAGTAGAAGCTCACGCCGTTCTTCAGCGTGGTCTTCACCATCCTGTGGTCCTCGTCGTACCCGTAACGCTCCACGTGCCCGAGCGCGTCCGCGGCGCTCGCGAGCTCGCCCATCTTCGTGTACGTGTAGTCGACCCATTGCTCCAGGCTGCCGCCGACCCAGACCTCGAGGCGCGCGATGCGGCCGCCGTGGCTCGTCTTGACCCGGATCTCGCGGCCTGCGGTGTCGAGGACGCGCTGGAGCCGCTCTCCGGCATACTCGAGCGTGATGGCGTTGCCGTGGGCGTCCTCGATCGAGCGGAGCAGCGCCCTGCCCCGCGGCGCTGCCGGAGCGAAGTGGCGCGTGAGGCGCGATCCGTGGCTGTAGACCGAGAAGCTGCCGTCGGCGCGGGCGCTCAGCGTGAGCCGATCCGGCCGGTGGAAGGCGCTTTCTCCCGGGGCGATGTGCGGGAAGTACACATCCCGCCCCTGCTCGTCGCGGAGCGTGATGCCCTCATCGTCCGGCGCGATCCACTGGTCCAGGCCATGCGTCCAACCGCCGCGCCCGAGGGAGGTGCGGTCGAGCGCTCGAGAGGACGTATAGCGGCGCTCCCACACCAGCCGGATTGCGCCCGGGAGCGACAGGTCGACCTTGCTGTCGACGACGGCGCCCGAGGTGGCGTCGACCGGGTGGCCCGTGACGAAGCACTTCGCGGCGCGCAGCGCCGACGCAGCCCTGTTGCCGGCGCTCCGCAACCCCCGACCGAGCGCGCTCCCAGCGCGGCCCATGGCCCGCGTCGCCGCCCGGAGCCCCCTTCCGACGATGTCTTTTGCCCTGCTGAAGAGCGGCCTCAGCACCCTGCCGCCGAGCTTCGCGAGGAGCGCCCCGCCCAGCTTGAACGCCCCTTGGAAGACCAGGTCGACCACGAGATCGATCGCCAGCGTCACCGCCCCCATGGCGAAATCGCCGAAGGTCGGCGTCGTCTGCACCGTCCCGGGGTTGAGCACGAGCGACGTCGGCCACTTGCCGATGTCCCAGCAGTCCGCGTTGAGCGAGAGCGGCCCGCCGATCACGCAGCAGGTCGCCTTCTCTCCGCAGATCTCGACGGCGCCCCGCGGCAGCCAGCACTTGTGCGACCCGAAGACGATGTGCAGCGGCGTCAGCGCGTCGAGCGGGTCAGGGACGATACCGAGGTGCGGCCAGAGCCACTTGGGCTCGTGCTGGTGCGCAACCGACGGCACGCCGTTGAAGAGCACGGTGGGCTTCTGCTTGTCCCCCAGCGTGAACGGGTGCAGAAGAACAAGCTTCAGGAATTTCATCGGCGCTGGCGGGAAGATGTGAAATCCCTGGTGCACCTCGAGGCCGACGAGGAGCCAGCCGTTGATGTCATGAAAGTTGTGCGCCACGCCAGCCTCCGCCTGAAGCCGCATGATCGCGGCGTGTGCCACGTGGCGTCAAGGTGCGCGGCGCTTCGAGCGCCCCACCGTAGCCAGTGCTCGACGGGAGCCACGGCCCGCTGCGCCCGATCCTGACGGGCTGGAGGCCCCGCGCCGCGGAAGGCCTCCGGGGTCATTGTCATGCCGGGCTGCCTCCTGGGACGAGACGGGCGCTCTATACCACCGGCGGTGAGCGCCCCGCGGTAATGGCTCGGTCGTGGCACCGCGCACCATCCAGCCATGCCGCCGCGAGCGCGAGGGTGCGCGCGTTCGCAGGGCTCCGCGTGAGGAAGCTCTCGCGGTAGGCGGGAACCTCGATGCACGCGGCCCGGGCGAGGAGATCGTCGCGCGCCTCGCGGATCGCCAGCTTGGCGGCGTCGATGTCACCCGCCGCATGGAGCGCCTCGGCCCGGGTGAGGAGCGTCGCGGTGTGACGGAGAGGATAGACACCGGCGCTGCGGCAGAGCGCGATGACCTCCTCGGATTCGCGGATCGCGTCCGCGATCTGCCCGCGAGCGAGCAGGAGGCTTGCCCGGATCCCGCGCGCCTCGGTGTCCATCCAGTAATAACCCGAGGCGCCCGCACCGGCGGCGACGAGCATGCGCTCCGACGCGTCGAGCTGGCCGCTCGACAGGAGCGCTGCCGCGAGCACGTTCTCGAACCCGTGGAATATGATGCTCTGTCCTCGAGCTTTCTCCGCTTCGAGCGCGCCCTGCGCCTCCGTGACCGCCTCGGCCGGCATTCCTTGCTCGACGAGCAGACAGCAACGGAGGAACCGGCAGAACGTCACGCAGACGCTGTCTTTCGCCGCGAGCTCGACGGCGTGGAGGAGCCGCGCGTGCGCCTCCTCGAAGGCCCCGAGCATCATGAGCGCCATCGCGCTCTCTCCCGCGGCGAACCCCTGGTTGAACCGATTGCCGGCGAGCTGCAGGAGCCGCTCGGCAGCCTGAGACTGCAGCACAGCGGCCTCCGGGTTCCGGTTCACATGGAGCTCCCATTGGGCGCGCGTGGAATGCATCTCTGCCGCGCTCATCGGATCTTCCTCGGCGGCCCCGGGCGCGATCGCGCGCAGCCGCTCCAGGATGGGCGCGGCCATGTCCCGCAACCCCTTGCCGAACAGGAGCGACAGCACGACGCCTTGCATCGCCCACACGAGCTCACCTCGCGTCTCGTTCGTCGGCTCGATCGCGAGCAGCTGGCTCATGGCCGGTGAGAGCGTCTCGAAGCGGCCCAGGAAGAGAGCGCTCCTGATCATGCCCCCGAGACCCCGGCAGTAGTTCAGGGAGCCGGGGGCGGAAAGCCGCATCGCCTCCGCCGCTGCCGAGCCCGCGATCGCGTGGTTCCCCATCATGTGCTCGGCGGTCGTGCGCGTCGCCCAGAGCTCGGCCGCGAGCTCTCCCTCGGCGCCGGACGTGATCCCCCGATCGACGGCGGTGAGCGCCGCCGTGAGCTCGTTGGCCATGAGCGCCCGCCTCGCTGCCCGGGCGTGCCAGCGAGCCGCGCGCGCCCCCTCCCCGCCGCGCTCGAAATGCTCGGCCAACACGGCCGGATCCGGCTCGCCCGCGCGCTCGAGCCAGGCCCCCGCCAAGCCGTGGCCCAGCTGCCGATCTCGCTCGGTCAGCATGGCATAGGCCCCCTCCCGCACCAGCGCGTGCCGGAACGTGTACTCGTGTTCTCCCGCGAAGCGCCGCTCGGATCGCGGGGCTACGAGCTCGCGCTGGATGAGGTCGGCGAGGAGCTCGTCGACGGCCGTCGCGCGCTCGTCGCCCAGGAGCGCGGCCACACCGTTCCTCCAGAGCTGCGCAACTATTGCTAGATGCAGAGGAGGCCGAAATTCCCTGGGAAAGCGGCGATTTGCGCGGCCGAGCTCGCCGGAGTACGATCAACCTTTTGCACAGGAAGAACAAATGACAGATGCAATCCCCAACACCGCGATCCGCCGTACGCTCGGCTACCCGCGCGTCTCAACGAGGGAGCAGGAAATCGCGGGCGTGTCCCTGGACGCCCAGGCCGAGAAGATCCGCAACTACTGCCGGCTCCACGCCCTGCCGGAGCCGGTTCTGTTCCCGGAGGTAGAGAGCGGCGGCGAGGAGAACGAGGCGAACCGGAAGAAGGTCGCGGCGCTCCTGGCAGACGTCCGCCGGGGCGACATGGTCCTCGTGACGGACATCGATCGCTTCGGTCGCGACGTGGTCTTCATCGTGAAGAATGTCCGGCAGATCATGCGCAAGGGCGCCGTGTTCGTCGCCATCGACAAGGGCTTCGACTCCCGGTCGCCGATGGCAGAGGACACGCTGGCCAACTGGGCGGTAGGCGCGGAACAGGAGCGCCGCCGGATCAAGGAGCGGACCGAAGGGGGACGGAAGCACCTGCGGGGGCAAGGGTACTTCGTCGAGGGCAAGCCGCCGTTCGGGTATGAGCGCCAGCCGAAGCCGAAGGGGACGAAGACGCCGCTTCCCCTGCGCGTGGTTCCGGAGCACGCCGCGGTAGTGCGCCGCATGTTCGCGCTCTCGCTGGAAGGCTACAGCGTGTTCGAGATCGCCAAGCGGCTGCGTCAGGAGTACGGCGACATCAAGGCATTCGGACGCGCCTGGGTCGTGGTCGCGCTCCGCAACCGGGTCTACACGGGCCGCATCGCGAAGACTGCCGTGCGACCCAAGGCCACGCGCAGCGTCGTCCAGCTTCCGGCGGAGTGGGTTCCCGCCCATGAGGCGATCATCGATGATGAGACGTTCAACAACGTCCAGCTCGCACTCAGAGGTCGGCGTCGCGGCAGGAAGCCACAAGCCGATTCTGCGACGGCCAACCATCTTCTGCGCGGGATCTGTCGCTGCGCGGAATGCGGCGGCAGCGTTGCAGCCATCCCGAGAGCTATCAGGAGCCGTGCACTAGTCGGCTATTACGTCTGCCGTGGACATGTGGAACAGAAGGAAAAAGGGGTTCGGTGTAAGTCTGCGACATGGCTCCGCCAGCCGGATGCGGATGCCGCTGCGGCCGAGCAGTTCCTAACGTTCGCTCGGTCGCTCCTCACGTCGCTGACCAGACCGCCGCGCCGGGTCGAGAAACCCGACTTCGCTGGACAAAGGCGGGAAATCAAGACGTCACGGCAGCGAGTTGTGGAATTCGTTGCGAAGGGGCTCTTCACGGTCGAGGACGTGAAGGTAGAACTGAACCGGCTGGATGACGCCCTCGCGGCGATCGAGGCGAAGGAAGTCGAGTTTAACGAAACGGCAGGGAACGACACCGTCGAGACCCGAAAGAACGCACATGCCTATGTGCAGCAGATAGTGGACGAGTGGAGCGTTTTGCCGATGGATGTTCAACGAGCGCTGATTCGCGCGTTTTCCTCTAAAGTGGAGGCGACGAAAGATAAACAAATTAGGATCGTATGGCGCGATCCGTCGGGGATATCAGCAGCACATGGGGCGCAGGAGTTGCCAGCTCTTCGCGCCTCGCCGTTCGTCGCCGCGCTCCCCGCCCCCTCGGCCGCCACCTCGATGTCCCCGATCGTCGCTGCGCTCCCCGCACCGTCAATGCTTGCGCGTGACTACCTCGGCTCACCGGAACGTGCCCCCGCCTTGGTCGAACGTTCCCGGGGCTGACCGCTCCGCGTCAACCCCCTGGGGGGCCGCGTTAGCATGGACGCGGTGCGCACCCTGCTCGGCTGGCTCCTCCTCGGCCCTCGCAGGCTCGCCCGTACTGCGCGATGCGCTGGAGCCGCTGCTGGGTATACGCCCGGGTGCTCGTAGATCAAGATCCGTTCGCAGCTGCCGGCCCGTGCGTGGCTCTCCAAGGGCAGCACCGGCCTCGTGAAGTCGTGCTCGTGCAGGATCACCACGTCCGAGCAGAGCCGCTCGGTCCACACGAAGCTGGACACCTGCTCATCCAGCACCAAGCTCCCTCGTGGTCACGAGCGCCCCGGCGCCGTTCATGACCCCACCGCCGTCTTCGTGGCGCCGCCGTGGTGGGTCACGCGCGGGCGGCAACGGATCTTCACCGCGCTCTTCGTGAAGGCCTCGTCGTTCGCCTTGCTCGACCAGATGAACGCCTCGCCCGGGCGGAGGTTCGACATCTTCTCGGGCGTGAGCGAACCGAGGGCCGCATTGGCCTTCTGGATGTGCTTGAGCCAGGCGGGCGAGTTGAATTTGTGGAGGATGACCTGGCTCGAGAGCTCGATGAGCGAGACGGGCACCGAGGGCGGGTCCTGGCTCGCGACCATGATGCTCGTGCCCTTGTGGCGCATCTCGCGCACGATCTCGATGAGGCCGGCAACGAGGTCCGGGCTCTCGATGTACTTGTGCGCCTCGTCGAAGACGACGAGCTTGTTGAACGAGTGCTCCGCTCCCTGCACGTCGCGGTACTTCGCGTCGGCGAAGAGTTGGAGGAGCACGACGAAGAGGCCGAGGGCTTCGTCCTTCTCGATGAACTCGTCGCGGAGGTCGACGATGATAAGGCGGCCCGGGCGAATTTCGTCCTTCAGGCGAACCGAGTCGTCGATGTACTCGCTCGCGAGCTCGAGGCGCATTTTCGCCATGCCCTTCAGGTGATCGGGCAGTGACGAGGCTTCGATTCCCTGGTTCAGTCTCTCGAGCGTAAGGTCGTCGCGCAGCGACTTCATCACGCGGTTGAGCTGACGGATGTACGTGGCCTGGTTCCCGACGGCACCCATCAGGAAGCGCCAGTGGCTCGTCTGCAGCTCGGCGGCGCCGAACTTCAGCGGGCGCACCTCAACGTCCGGGTACTCCTGCTTGCGCTCATCGAGCTTGTCAGCGGGTGCGAGGAGGAGGACGTCAGCGAGCGCGCGGGGCTCCGCGCCGAAGGTTTCCTTCAGCGACTTCACCTGGGCGACCTCGCTGTTCGGTGCGACCATCGACGTGAACTCCGGCCGGTAGTCCATCGTGGGGCTGTAGTGGAAGATGACCGTCGCGAGCGGCTGCGGGAGGACGTTGATATTCGGGATGGGCAGCGAAGCCATCTCGGCGATCGTGCCGAGCGTGTAGCTCTTGCCACCGCCCTGGACGCCGAAGAGACTGATGGTGTGCGTCTGGTTCAGGTCGATCGCGACGCGCCGGCCTGAGACGTCGCCGAGGAGCCCGTACTGGGGCGAGTCTCCGTTGACGCCGAGCATGATGTCGTAGGGAACGGCGGGCGCGAGCTTCGGCTCGGCGCTCGGAGCGGGTGGCGGCTTCTCCGCTGCCGGGGGCTCGGGCGGCGCCGCCACGGGCGCCACGTTGGCCGCGGGCGCGACCTTCGGCGGCTGGATGACAGGCGGAGCCTCCGGCGCGCTGGGGCGCGCTGCGAGCGCCACGGCGGGCGCGGGCACCGCCTCCTGCGGAGCTGCAGGCATGTGCGAAGGCGGCGGGACGCTAGGCTGGCGCCCGCGCAGTTCCTCCCACGAGACGGAGCGGTCACGCGGCGAGCCGAGGAAGGCAGCCGTGTCGAGCGTCGGCACCGACGGCGCGCGCTCGCGACGACGGCGAACCTCGGTGACACCGCGCGGGCGTGGGCCGCCGCCCGGCCCCTCGCTGCTCGACCCCGAGCTGATGCTCGCCGACGACTCGGTGCTGGGCGCGGCGGCCTCGACGAGCTGGCGAATGAGATCGACACCGATGCGGTGGTACTCGATGCCGCTCTCGCTCTCGGGCGGCTCGGTGCCGGGCTTGGCGAAGTCGAAGATGAGCGCGCTGCGCGTGAACGCGAGCTGGTAGCCGTCGTCGAGCGTGTGGACGAAGTAGCGCGCCTCGTCCGCCGCCTCGCGACCTATGGCCCCGTAGCGCTCGGCTCGCTCCAGATAGAACTCGAGGAACAGCGCGAGCTCGCGCGTCTTGAACGCGCGATCCGGGCGGTCCTGGGGCGTGCGCTGCGGGTCGAAGTGGTACGCGAGCACCTGCTCGCTCTGCGCGATCTGCTCGGCGATGCTCGACTTGAGCGCGTTGTACTGCGAAAGGTCGCCGACGCCCGAGTAGCACTTCACCTCGACGAGGCGGCACGTGATGATGCGCCGGGTGATGTCGAGGTCGAAGAGCCCGATGTCCGTGCGCTTGAAGCTGACCTCGTCGCCCAGCTCGTCGGCCTGCTGCTTCAGCACGCGGTACAGGTCGAGGTGCGCGTCGAGCGGCACGACGATCTGGTTTTCGAAGACGCCCTGGTGTTCCAGGTAAAGGCGCGAGAGCGCGAGACCGAGGGCCTCCGCCCTCTGCGTCGGCGACGAGGTGAGCTTCAGCGCGAGCCGCCCGGAGAGCGAGCGAAGCTGGTCGAGCAGCACCACGGCATGGCGCCCCTCGGCCTGGAGTCCGTACTGCTCGAGGACCGGGCGCAGTAGCGCTTCGAGTTCAGCGACCGAGCGCGAGGTGATAACGAGCCGGTGGCCCAGCGTGCTCGCCATGTCGGGCGAGTGGTCGATAAGGTAGTCGGGGCGCGTCGCGTGTCCGCCGTGGTCAAAGAACTCAATGCCTAGGTTGCGGTCGAGCGTGAACACCCAGTCGCTCACCTCGTGGACTTGGTGTAGGAGCGCGCGGTCGTCGGGACCAAGCGCGAGGCTCACGACGGGGCGCAGGTCGACGCCGCTCTGGCCGGTGGCGATGGTGGCCGTCGCGCTCGACATCGCGGCGGCGAGGCTGCCGAGCAGATCGGACAGCGCCTCGGCGTTCTCGATGGGCTGCGCCACGCCGTGGCGAGGCAAGCGCCGCCACGCAACGGTCAGCTCGTCCTCGTGGTACTCGGTCGAGAACTCCTGCACGAGGCCGTGGATGAAGGCAGTCGCGTGGCGCGGGTCGGCCTTGCGTGCGGCCACTTCCTCGGCCGGGAACACGTCGAAGAGGAGCGAGAGGTGCGCCGCGTGCGTCTCGGGGCTGGTACGAAAGTCCTTGGTCGCGCGCACCGCGAAGCGCAGCTTCGGATGAAGGTGCGTCTCGGCCGGGATAGAGAACGCGTCCGCTTCGCGTGCGGCGGTTCCTCCGTCGGTCGTGAGCAGCGCGGCGATCTCCTCGCCGACGCCGGGCGCGTCAGGGTCGGGCACAAAGAGCCGGATATCGTAGCGGAGGTCGGCGAACGCGGACTCCTTCTGCAGCTCGAGGAGCATGTCGCCGAGGACGCCCGCTCGGCCCGGATTGAACGCGTTGATGGTCAGCGTGCGAACGTAGGGGTGCTGCACGAGGTAGCGCCGCACGCGCGAGGCGAGGTACGCGCCGTCGATGAGCGCACCGCCGATGGCGGGTTCCGGAAGCCCGAGCGCGCTGCAGACCTCGCCTACGAGACCGCGCGGATCCTCCTCGTTCGATGGAGCGAACAGCGTCCAGAACGGGTTGATGCTGTCGACGGCGGTGAGGACGTGGCCCGCCTCTGTCGGCAGGACCGGCGGGAAGCTCGTGGGCGACAGGAGCCGCAGGAGGGCTTCGCGCGTCGGGACCACGTACTCGTGCGGCGCGGTCTTGGCGGCTGCCACCCAGCGCGCGCCGAGCTTCGCCCACGTGGCGAACCAGAGCGCCCGGAGCGGATGTGTCGGGGCGACGAGGACGGCGTCGCGACGGCGGCCACGGTGGTCGACGATGGCGAGGAGCACCGAGTCGAGCGCGAGCACTTTGCGCAGATCGGCGAACGCGCGCTGCGAGTCGCTCTTCGCGGTGGCCTCCGCGCGTCGCGCGAGGTCGGCGAGCAGCTCGAGGTACGCTTCGGCGTAGTCGCTCGCGAGGTCGGCATTTGCAGCGGCATCGATGCCCTGCGTGACGAGTTCAGACGTGCCGCCGCGCACCGCCTCGAAGTAGCGCGTGCGCGCCTCGAGGAACCGGTCGCCAGCGGGTCCTTGAGGCCAGCCGTTGACCTCGCCCGTGCTCGTGCCGGGCACGCCCAGGTTCAGCGGGATGCGCCAACTGATCGGGCCGTCGGGAGCTGCGAGGATCTTCTGCTCGATGCTCTTGAGCGCGCGAGAGACCGGGACATGTACCGAACCTTCGCGCCCGAGCTTCACCTCGAGCATGTCCGCGCCCGCGACATGACCCTTCGTCTTCTCGGCCCAGGCGGCGTGCCCGAAGACGACGCTAACCGGGTCGCGGTCGTCAAGGATGGCGGTGAACTGCGCCCGGAAGAGCGCGTGCAGCGCGCTCGGCTCACGAGGCAGCGCGCGCTGCGCGGGTTCGATCTCGACCTCGGTGTCGGGCAGCACGTAGAAGAGGTCGCTCTCGTTCGGGCGAGGCAGCGCCGCTTCGGTGTCCGCGCTCCACGCGACGGCGTTGCCGTTCGCATCGACGAGCGGGATCAGGTCGCCGCCCTCCGTCTTCGCGAGCACGCGGACGAAGTGCCAGCCCTCCTCCCAGTCAATCTTGCTGAGCGCCGAGAAAGAGATGGTCGCCTTGTCGGTCGCGGTCTTCCACGCGGCCTTGCTGCGCGCGAGACCAATGGGGCCGTGTTCCTTCGAGATGACTTGCGCCACGAACTTGGCGAGCCCCTGCACTTTGGTCGGGTGCGGCTCGACGCGGAAGGTGACGTTGAACTTCTTGAGGCTGCTGACCGGCAGGATGTGCTGCCCGATGAGCTGCGCGAGCGGCTCCTTGGTCTCGTCGTCGTCGACGTCCGGAAGGTCCGTCTGCACCTCGCCGATGAAGATCGAATCCGGCTGGATGCCACCGTCCTCGAACTCCCACTTGTTGAAGGCGAGCGGCCACAGCGAGCGGTCGACCACGATACGGCGCGCCCACTGGCGCGGGTCGTCGGTGCCTGCCTCGGCGAGGAAGTTGCCGAGCTGGTTGCGGAACGCGCGCTTGGAGAGCCCCAACTCTCCGACGCGGCCTCGCTCGGAGCGCGCCGACCACGTGAGGTTCTCCACGCACTCTCGGTTGCGCACGAGGCGCGGCGGCGCCTTCTCCGGCTGCGCGAGCCACTCGAAGTCGGGCACGAGGCCCACCTCGTACAGCGAGGCTCCGATAGCCTCGGCGTCGTTGCCGTTCACCTTGGCCGTGAGGAGGAAGCGCACCGTCGAGAGCGCGTCGGCGAAGGTCCACGGGTTCTCGGAGGCACGGAGCCGCCGCAGGGACTCCTGGATGGAACCACGCAGCACCGGAGGGATCTCGCCGATGAGCCGCTGAATGAGCGCTTCGTAGAGCCCGGTGACTGAGACCTCTTCGAACGTGGCGACACCGAAGGAGTCCTCGGCCGAGGCGCGCACCTCGCTCGGGACGAACACGAGGAGTGGCTGGCGCTGCGTGCCGTCGGCGTGCGGGTTGCGCAGCTCGACGAGCTTGGTGCTCGACACCGCGAGCTCGGCCGGGATGGGCAGCTTGCCGTCGGTGAGCACGACGACCGTGGTGTTCGGCAGCTCGGCGCGCAGGCGGGCGCAGAGCCGAATCATCAGCTCCGCGTCGAGGTCGCTCACGCGCATGCAGTGGCCGGCCACACGCGAGCGAAGCTGCTCGACGAGCATCGGCACGGCGACGTTCTCCAGCTCGTTCGTGAGCTGCGTCGAAGACAGCTCCTGGAACCCGGCGCTCACGGCTGATCTCCCGCAGTCGTGTCGTTGGCGACGATGCGATACCTCGGGGTGATCGTTTGCGTGACGTAGGCGTCGGAGAGGTCGCGGTAGAAGCCCACCTCGCGAAGGCGCCCGGTGAAGGCGCGGACGTTGTCACGCAGCGCGCGACGGTCCTCGATGCTCGTCGTCGCGAAGCCGTCGCCGCGCGGCAACTGGTCGATGAAGATGCCGTAGCGCTCGCGTAAGAAGACGAGTAGCTCGTCGACGCGTAGCTCGCCCGTGTAGAACCCAGCAGCACCGCCCGGCTTGAGCACGGCGATCTGGAGCAGCACCTCGAGCAGCCGGCTGTCGAGGGCGAAGCGACGGGGCGCGTCCTTCGTTCGGCCCTGCGTGATGAGCGCGCCGGCGCGGTTCTTCAAGAGCATCGAGTCGAGGCACTGCGTGATGTACTTGCGGTGGAAGGGCCCGCGCAGCGCGACGATCATCTCGATGTATGCCTCGAACTCGGAGAGGCCCATCTCCGTTACTGCCTTCACTTCGGGATCGAGCTCGGCGTCCTTCGCGCCCGAGGTCTCCTCCACGAGGCTCGAGACGCGCTGGCCGAAGAACTTCTCGCGCTCGGCTTTCAGCGGCGCATCGAGGAGCTGCAACACCTCGCCCACTGAGAACTCGCCGCTCGGCGGCTTCGAGAGCTTCCCGCGCCGAACGAGGTCCGTCGCGAACTCATCGAGCTTCTTCGTTGCGAAGTAGGCGCGCACGAAGGTCGGGATGCGGCGGTAGTGGGTGTCCGCACTGCGCTCGGCAAGCGCCGCCATCGGCGTGCCCGGCTGGCCCGCAACGTCGACGAGAAGACCCACGCGGTACGGGCAGTCCCCGAACGGGTTGTCGGGGCTCTTCGGGTTCATCGGGCACGCGCCCATCGCGCACGTCGGGTCGGCGCCCTTGCGACGCACCAGCGCCGGCAGGAGCTTCAGGAGCCGCAGGTGATAGAGCCCGAGGTGGAATGCGATGAGGACCTTCAGGTAGTCCACCATCACCGAGCGCGGGACGAAGCGCCGGTAGAACAGCAGGCGCTGGATGTCCTCGGCAAGCAGGTCGGCGGCGCCCACGCACAGCGGGGCGAAAGTCTCGCGGCCCGACTTCGTGTCCGGCGCGTCCTCGACCTGGTCGAGCAGTCGCAACAGCGCCTGCGTCTCGACGTCGAGCATCGTCGAGGCATTGGCCTTCCCGGTGACCTTGTCGTGACCCTGGAAGAAGAAGTGGTTGAGGTGCTCGATGGCCTTCTGACCGGCACCGTTCCGCGCGCCGTAGAGCGTCTCGTAGAGGTGCTGCGCGGCACCGTAATCGCGCGAGTGCTTCGGGTTGCGGAACCGGTACGTGAAGCCGTGTAGCGGCCTCGGGGCGGCCACCGCCTGGTTCGCCTTCCCTCGGTTCACGACGTCGAGCAGGTGTGTCTCCACCCAGCGCTCGAGCACATCGCGGTTCGTCTGAAACCCGGTGAACCACTCCGGGTGCTCCATGAACTCCTCGACGAAGCTCTCAAGGGAGAGCTCCACCTTGCGCCGCAGGCGGCTCGGGAAGCCGTTGTGCGCCAGCCGCGCGAAGAACGCGGTGAGCACGCGGTCCATTTCGAGGTGCTTGAAGTCGAGGTAGCTGATCTTCGGCAGCCGGAACTCTCGATCGCGCTTGGATAAGGACATCAAACCGCTCCCTCGCGAGCGCGCGTCATCTCGAGGCGGCCATCGGCGTGCCGCGCGACGCGGTAGAAGTCATGGCCCGACGTGCTGAGCAGCACCTCCTGATAGGGCGCGGAGCCGAGCAGGTTCTTGAAGACGGCGAGGCTCAGGTAGTAGCCCTGCTCCTCCTCGACGCTCGGGCGATAACCCTCGTTCAGGCGCCGGAGCATCTCGTACACGTCGAGCGAGACGAGCAACTCGGCGACGAGCCCGGCCTGGTCTTGGTAGCGGAGCACGAGGCCCGTAGGCATGTGCTCGACAAAGCGCGAGCGCGTGGCTTGGTCGGCGAGCGAGAGCGAGAAGCGTTCGCGCGAGTAGAGACGGTACGAGCGGACGCTGCCGCCCTCGACTCGCCGCACCTCGAGCGCGAGGTGGTTGCCGATGCGCTCGGGACGCGTGAGCCCCTCGCCGCGATTGATGGCGATGAGCAGCGGATCGAGGAGCCCCTCCGGCTCGCGGTCGCGACGCACGACCGAGAGTAGCTCGTCGGCCGTCTTGTACGGCAGCATCGAGCGCCACCCGGCGTCGCGCCGCTCGAAGAACGCGCGCCGCCGCGCCATCGCGATGAAGCGCCGGTGGGCCTCCGCACGATGTGCGCTCACGCGCCCAGAGACGTCGCGCGGCAGCTCGTCGTAAAGGCTGCGGAGGATCTCGCGGTCGTAGTTGCCGCGCCGCTCGAAGCGGAAGAGCGTGCGGTCCTCGCTGGGCGAGACGAAGTCGAGCGCGCGGTCGAGACGCGGATCGTCGGCCTCAGCGACGTCGACCTCAGAGAGCAGCGTGAGGAGGCGGTCCGCGTTCGGCGCGTCGCCACCCTTCCAACTGTTGAAGTAGTAGCCCTGCACGATCTCGTCGCGCTGGCCTGTGCGATACAGCTCGTGGATCTCGTCGCAGTCACGGATGCCGACGAGCGTGTACGCGAGCGCGGAGCGCAGGTCGCGCAGCGTGATGTGGAGACGACCGCGCAGGTGCGTGACCGCGTAGAGGCTCTTGAGCCGCTCGACGACGTGCTTGCCCGCTGTCTCGTCCTGGATGGTCTGCGCGTTGTGGAACGCGTAGCAGCGGTCCTTCAGGTCGCAGCCGTGGCAGGGCTCCCAGAACTTCTCATGCGTCATGCGGTTCACGAGCCGCTCGAGGATAGAACCGTCGAAGCCCTGCAGATCGGCGACGACGCTGCGCAGGTTGAGGTTCACGATGGCGATGCCTTCCACGGGCTCGCCCGTGCGGAGCCCCTCCTTCACCAGTGTCGCGAGCGCAGGGAAATCAGCGCGGTTCGCCTCGAGGAAGTCGACGAGGCGGCCCTCGTTGATGGCGATGAGTCGCGTCTGTTTCGAGGTGACCCAGCCGGCCGAGTTGCCTCCCTTGAACGGAGCTAGGAAGGCGCGCAGAACGTCGTCGTTCTTCTGGTCGCCCTCGTCCTGGCTGCCGTCGTAGTTTGAAAGGAACGTGCGTCCACGGAGCTCGAAGCGCGCGCCGTTCGGTAGCGAGTGGTCGACGATCGCCTGCTCGTCCTCGGCGGCGCGTTCGAGCTTCTGGAGAAACGCCGTCTTCCCGTCGCCCGCATTGCCCGAGATGATGACGAGCGAGAACTCGCCCGAGAGCACCGACGGCAAGAGGTCGCGGTCGAGCGCGGTCTCCACGTAGGTCTGCTCGCTGATGACGTCGAGCCCCCGCGTGCCCGCGTTGCTCCGCTTGCTCTGGCTGTAGACCGTCAGCAGGTGCCGAACGTAGGGGTTGGTGTTCGGCGGGATCGGGCCGCCCGAACCACCCTTGCCGTTGCCGCCGTTAATCGGCGGGCCCCACGATGGCGGCACCGGCGTAACGGGCTGCGGGGCACGCCGCGCGGCAGGCACGTTCGCGAGGGCGCTCTGCAGCTCGGCAGCGGATGCGAAGCGGTCAGCGCGCTTGGGCGCGATGGCCTTGAGCATCACGTCCACGAGCTCGGGCGCAATGTCGCCCAGGTTCGACTGCTCGCGCGGGTCGCTGGCGGTCTTTCCCGGCAGCGGAATCTGCGCATCGAGCCACGGGTAACGCCCCGTCACCGCCTCGTAGAGCGTGATCCCAAGGGCGTAGAGGTCGCGGTCAGCGAGGTCGCTCGTCGACGGAACCGCTTCGAGATCGAGGTCGGGCGGCAGGTAGCGACGCGAACCGCCGCCACGGTCTCCGCTCGTACCGAAGACCGCGACGTTGAAGTCGATAATCTTGGCGCCACGCTCGGTCCACAGCAGGTTGCGAGGCTTGATATCGCAGTGGAAGACGCCGGCTTCGTGGAGGTGCACGAGGCCGGAAGCGACCTGCCGCGCGAGCTCAAGCGCGTCCTCCGGCGCGAAGAGGGTGCCCTCGATCATCTCGCCGACGTCGAGACCGTCGATGTACTCGAAGACGATGAAGGGTGGACCGTTGCCGGGGATGAAGTCGGCGTCAATCACCTTCACGACGTTCGGGTGATCGGGGATGCGAAGGAGCGTCTTGTACTCCTTCTTGAGCCGGTCGACGATCGACACCCGGTCACGCAGCACGATCTTCATCGCGCGTGAGACGTCACCGAGCGTGTCGATCACCTTGTACGCGACGCCGAACGAGCCCGGCTTCCCGAGCCGCTTCTCGATGACGTACTTCGGCGTGAGCTGCGTCTGCGCCAGCAGGTTCGAGTAGTCGAGCTGGGGCGCGGCAGGCGCCGGCGTCGGCGTCGGCGCGCCTTCCTCGGACTCCAACGCGGCGCTCGGGTCGAGGAGGATCTTTAGCTTGGTCAGCGCCCACGCCGGGGTCGGGCGCTGGTCGGGCTCGAAGGTGCAGAGCTTCTGGAGCCAGGTGTCGAGGCCCTTGGGCAGCTCGGGTCGGACCGCGCTTGGCTTCACCGCGAACACGGCCTTCTGCTCGAAGAGCTCGGTGTGCGTCTTGAACGGCCGCTCGCCCGTGAACAGCTCGCAGAGGACGAGGCCTACGCTGAAGATGTCGGAGGAGGGCGTTGCCGCTCCGGGCTCACCGTGGATCTCGGGCGCCATGTACTTGGGCTCGAGGTCGTCGACGATCTCCTGCGCGATGCTGCGGCTGTGGTCGGTGCCCGGGCGGGCGAAGTCGAAGCCCGTGAGCCGGACGCGCCCGTTGGTGCCGACGAGGATGTTCGAGGGCGAGATGTTGCGGTGAACGACCTTGTGCGCCTGCAGGTGCACGAGCGCGTTGAGGAGGTCCGCAGCGATGGTGTTCTTCTGGTCGAGCGTCAGCGCCAGCGTCGCCTTCTCGATGTGGACGCGGAGCGCCTGTCCCGGCACGTCCTCGGTGACGAGGAAGTACTTGTCCCGGGCCTCGCTCGGAAAGAAGTCGCGCACGCCCACGATACTCGGGTGCCCCGGCATCGAGCTGAGCGCGCGGTAAGCGTTCGAGATGAGGAGCCGCTGCTTCTCGCAATCCTCCGGCGGCTTGTACGGGTCGGCATGGTACGCGCGGACCAGCACGCTGGCCTTCTGGCCAACGTAGGCGTTGAACGCGCGGTACTCGACGTAGCTGTCGGTGCCACCGAGCTTCTCGACAACCTGCCAGTTCCCGAAGCGCAGCGGTCCCGAACGCGGCTTCGCCACGCCCTGCAGGGCGTTCAGGATGATCTTGTGGTGCGCGCCGATGTTCTTCGACTTGCCGGCCGGGATGCGTGTGCTGTTCTGGAAGAACGCCGCCGCCTTCTTGAGCGTCGTGACGTTTGGCGCGTCGCGCCCGCCTTGGTCCACGAGGGTCGCATCGGGCGCCGTGAGGACGACGGCGGCGTCAACGTAGATGTCCTCGACGTCGCGGCGGCCGGGCTGGCTGTTCGTGATGATGCCCTTGGTCGCGCGCGCGTGGCCGCGCAGCTTCGCGAGCGGCGAGTTGAAGGGTTGGCGCCCCTCCGGGTACCACTTGGGTCCGTAGACATCGATGAGCCCGCGCGTGCCCTTCACGTCGACGAGGTAGACG
This sequence comes from Sorangium cellulosum, assembly GCF_002950945.1. Taxonomy (GTDB): domain Bacteria; phylum Myxococcota_A; class Polyangia; order Polyangiales; family Polyangiaceae; genus Sorangium; species Sorangium cellulosum_E. The sequence goes on along the minus strand of NZ_CP012673.1, from coordinate 1,467,283 downwards.
GCGTGCGGCGCAATGATAGCGACGTCAACCTCGAAGGTCTCGCCGTCGCGCACGACCTCGAAGTTGTGCAGGACGAGATAGCTCGCCGGTAGGTGGTCCCGCAGGTACGCGATGGCCTGGCGCTCGGCCTCGTTCACCGGCTCGCCGATCGGGATCAACGTGGCCATCAGCTCGCAACCTCCTCCAGCGCGTGCTCGATGCGCGCGATGGCTTCGTTCTCCAACGCAACCGCACGATGGCGAGCCTCGTAGGCGGCAACCACGAGCCGATGCACCTCCTCCTGAACGGAGCGAGGAGGAAACGGGATCGGAAGCGCGGGGCGGAATGCATAGTGGTGGTCCTGAAGCTTGGTCCCCACCGAAAGCGAACGAAGAAGACGAAACGCCGTCTCCGAGCGCATGAAGGCGAACAAGCATCCGCGGAGGAGCTTCGACTCATCGGCGATGATCCGAAGGACGTGTTCCGAGTACGCGATGTCGAGTCCGGCGCCCCATGCAAATTCCGCGCGACAGAAGAGTTCCGTCTCACCAAGCGTGCCCTGCGCGGGCACGAGTACGGTACCCGCAGGAACGAACACATCGCTTCCTGCTTCCCGCCGTGCGATCCATCGGCCCTCCGGCTTGAGCCAGAAGAGCTGCTTCTGTCCGACGAGCAGCGTTCCATGCTCAGGCAAGGCGTCGATTCGCTTGAATCGCCCACCCCTCCGCAGGCCGCCAGGAATACACAGGTCTCCGAGAGCTCGCCAAGGACCGCGCTTGATGAGCTCCACGAGCGACGTGTAACGCGGGTTGTAGTTCAGAGCTCGGAGGCTCTTCACGTTCGGTCCGTCGACAACGAACCCGAGATCCGGGCCGCCTGCGTGCCACTGATGGGCAGAGATATCCACCAGGCCAACAGACTCGAATAGAACGCGGGTAGCTTCGGCCACCGTGCGCTCGTACGAGTCGAGCAGCTTGGTCGACTCATCGATCTCCTTGCCGACCTGGCGTTCAAAAGCATCGCCGATCCGTGGAACCGCTACGGCGGCTACGTGCTGAGGCTCGATGTGCTTGATGTTGCCGCCGTAGATTTGCCGCCGCATGGCGACGTACCCGTGGCGAGATCGAAGGAACGCGTAGAGGTACCCAAGCGGAATCTTCTCTGGATTAGCCTCAATGCGGATCAGGTCGTGCGATGCACAGAAACCGTTCATCGAGCCACGAACCATGATCGCCCTGCCCAAACTCATTCCAGAGCAGGTTACGAGGACCATTCCGCGCCGAAGCTCCAGCTCTGAAAGAAGCTCGCCATGGGAGGCGGCGAGGTACCGATCGGAGTGGATCTCCGCTCGCTCGAGTTCTGCGGGCGAAACATAGGACCGCCCCAGCTTAGGGTCCGTGCAGAAGGTCCGCGTGAAGATCGGACCACGAAAGACACCCCGGTCGCGGCACAGCGCTTCGACCCGCGTCTTCTTCTTCGACGGAATGGCGGAGAGGACGCGCCATGCCTGCTGGTCTTCAGCGAGATGGAACCCGCCGTTCAGCCGCGCGCCTTCGGCGATGACATCGCGCGCATTGACGGAGCCGACTCTCATTTGCCGGGCTCCTTGGTGCGACGACGAAATTCTCGGTAAGCAACGGCAATCTTCGGAAGGTCGTCGTTAACGACCTTGCGCTTGCGCCGCAGCGTTCGAGTAACGAGCTGGCCACCGATCCGAATACGCTCCGTCTCCTCCACGTCCTCGAAGACCTCGTCGCCAGCGGGTGTGCGGACGTAGAGCGTATTGCCTCGTCGATCGACGCCGACCTTCTCGGCAACTGCCATGAAGATCGAGTAGTTGGGTTCCTTTCCAAGATCCGCCGCTTGAATATCCTGGTGCGACTTCTTTTTAAGGAATAGCAGGCTGGTAAGGATGTTTACGTCGGCTTCGGAGATGAACACCTCGACGGGAAGCTCGACGCTCGCGAGAATCCAACAGCGCCGAAGCAGCCATGCGCGGATGTACTCGTCCCCAGGGTTGCCCAAGATCCCATTAGGAACAACGATGCCCGCGCGGCCTCCGGGGCGAAGCCAATCAACGCAGCGCTCGAGGAAGAGCACTTCGGGCGCAAGGCTCGACTGCAGCCGTCCCGTGTTCCGGAACGAACCCTGTTCGGTCTGCTCCCAAGCGTGAGCGAGCTCGAAGTGCTTGAGGACGTGGGGATCGGTGATGGGAATTTCGGATCCGAAGGGCGGATTCGTCATCACCACGTCCATCGTGCCGAGCTCGGCAACCTTTTTCGCGTCGGGGAGGCCTACCAGATGGCCCGCAGGAAACTCGAGAGAGTTGATGTTGAAGAGATTGGCTTCCGCGTTGCTCGCCATGACGACATTCATCTGGGCTGCACGCACGAGAAATGGGTCGAAGTCGGCGCCGAAGAGGTTCTTCTTCACGAAGTCGCCGAGTCGGTCCTGGATCGAGTTAAACTCCTGCGTCGACTCGGCGCCGGGCTCGATTCCTTTCTCCTCTTGGAACTTGTGGGCGAGGTGCGCGAGTGTCGCGGTGAGGAAGCCTCCCGTGCCACACGCAGGGTCCAGGACGCGCTCGTTAGGTTTGGGGTCGAGCATCGACACGACAAGTTTGATGGCCCCGCGCGGCGTGAAGTACTGGCCGCGATCGCCGCGTAGGTTCGTGCCGACGATTTCCTGGTAGGCGGTGCCCTTCGCGTCGACATCGGTGCGACCGAGGTCGTACTTCGCGAGCTCTGACACCATGAAAGCGAGCGCGCGGTCTGAGAGCGTGATCTCGTCGTTGCCCCGGAAGACCGTTCGGTACTTCTTCTTCACGTCATCGAAGAGCGGGAGGATGCGCTCGCGGATTGCCTTCTGCCCCTCCGCATCGAACTGCTCGTCGATAAGCTGCCGCTGTCCGTTGATGGTCTTCTCGAAGCGGCCCGCCCAAAATCGGCGCGCGTCGTTCGGCTGGCGCTCGTCGTGGAGCTTGGCGGAGATCAGGTAGAGGAACTGCCAGAAGGCGGCGTCCTTTGGCATCCCCTCGTTGCCGTGGATGAAGTTGTGGCAGCGGCGGAACGCCGTGCGCAGCATCTCCGGGTCGGCGCGACGCAGCTTGGCGTGCGAGGCGACATCACGCGTGCCGATGGACTCATCGGAGAGCGGCCAGTCGCCGATCGGTTTGAACTTGACGTCGAAGCGCGTGCGTTCAACGCGGAAGAAGAAGAACTCGAGGCCATTGGTCCAGAGGCCGTACTTGCAGTCCTCGCAGGCCGTCATCGCGGCCTTCAGGAACTCGAGGTCCTTCGCAGCTTGCTCGTGGTCGCGCATCTTGTACGCGCCCTTGTCGCCGAGCTTCAGCTCCTTCTGGCAGACGACGAGGCGGCGCACGTTTTCCGCCGTGTGCTCAGCACCTGGCTCGAAGATGGCGATGTCGATCTTCTTGTTCGAGCCGTCGAGCTTCACCTTGAAGTCAGGCTCCATGTCGTCGACGGAGATGCCGTACTCATGGAACAGCGCACGAGCTATGCGCTGCCGAACGCGCTCCTTGTCGTTGTCAGCGACGGGCTTGCCCGTGATGTAATCGAGAACCTTCCCGTCATCGATCTGGGTGGATTCGTCGCTGCTCCCCTCCACATCGGGAGCCGTTGTCGTCGTCTTCTTCTTAGCCATTCGAAGTTCTCTGCGTGCATCGTCCCGGCACCGAAGGGGCACCGAGGGTGCGGAAAGTCGTAAGTACCTCCTGCGTCGCGTCGGCAGAGAGGCGGAACACCGTGGAGATCGCACCAAGGCAGTGTAGCGTCGGCTCGCTGAGGTGAGCGCGGTCGAGCGAGCCCGACCAGCGGACGCCCCGACGGTGCGCGAGCTGCGCGCCTTGTTCCCACTGGTAGTCGGACGAGATCTTCCCGAGCCAGTACCGACGCGCGTCGGGTTCGATCGTCATGATATCGTCGCCGCGCGCCATCGTGGCCGTGATCGCGCGGAGCATCGCCGCCCATGCGGTGAGCGTTCGGCGAGAGCGCGTCGGATACACAGCGATGAGCCGCTCCTCGAACGCTCGAAGGTCGACGAGGCCCGTCAGCGCGCCGGTCTCGCCCCATGCGATACCGACAAAGCCGTCGGCCAAGAACGAGCGAATCTCGCTTCCCCGGCTTCCTGCACGCACGAACCAGATCCGGCTCGATGCGGTGGGCTCGGCGGCCTCTACCCGAAGGTCACTCACGACGTGGCTCCTTCGAGAGCTCGTCCGACGACGATGCCGCACCTCCGTCGCGCACCCAGGCGTCCACGTCCTCGCGCTTGAACCTCCACAGGCGACCGACCTTGTGGCCGGGGATGCCCTTCGCGGTGACCCAGGTGTAGGGTGTAGACCGGGTCCTTGTTCACCCCGAGGTACTCCGCGATCTTGTCAACTGAGAGCCACCTGTCGTCCATGCGCGTCCTAGAGCCCGGCCGGTTATGCTTGTTGAACATGGTATCAGGGTGCCAGACCGGGTGAAATAGGGTTCGTTAGGGTTGAACCGGTCGGCGTGGTTGGACGCCGGGGATGCTCGGGCTGGCTCGGGCGACCGAGGGCCGCGCTCGCGCCCAGCCAGTGCGGGCGCCAGGCCCTAGCACGCCGCCCGCTGATCGGCCCACGTCCCGGCGTGGGCAACCGCCCGGAGGGTGCGCTCGTCCATCGGCTCGGCGCTGTCGACCGCTTCGAGGGCCAAGACGGCCACCTGCAGGTCCGGCGCCAGCATGAGCAGGTCGAGGAGCTGGGTCACTCGGGCGCGCATCAGGCGGTCGGTGCTGAGGCGGCGGTCGATGGCGCCCTCCAGGCGGTGCGCGAGGGCGAGCATCTGGGTCACCTCGAGCGCGCCGGCTGCGAGGCGCTGGAGCGCGAGTTCGTCGATCCGGCCGAGCTCGGCCATGTAGCCGGTGATTCCTCGAGCGCGGGCCGGTGCCGCGGCCAGGCTGAGCGCAGAACGGCCGCGGGGGGAGGTGAACGCCCGCGAGCCGGGCTCGGGGCCAGTGGTGTCCACCTTGCCGGTGCGCGGAGCGGCCGTGAAGCGTCGAGGGACGCATCGGGCGCTGGTGACTGGCCGCTCGACCACCGGTTGGTTGACGAATAGCCCCGCCGCGTAACCGCGTGCGCACCGACGGACGCCCGGGACGGGTCGACCCCCATCTACTGCGATTTCGCCGCAAAGTTTCTCTTTGACTCCCCACCCACGGCCAGAAGAATGGCCCGCGGCTCTCGGGGCGCAGCGCGCGCAGCGAAGGCTTACAACCGAGGAGAGACGGTGAGGGCGCTACAGCGACGGATCCCATGGGCAGCAGGGGTTGTCCTCCCGCTCCTTGTTGTTCCGGCGCCCGTACAAGCGACCGAGCTGAGCACCGGTCTGAGCCTCGGTTGGTACCAGGCCGGTAGCGTTCCGCACCTCGCGGTGGGGCCGCACGTGGGCGTATCATGGCCCATCCAGCGAGACATCCTGTTCACGGTTCACGACCTGTGCACGATCCTACCGCCGACCCAGGAGGACGGGCCCGGCGTCTATAATAAGACGTCGGTCGACATCGGGGTTGCGTGGAAGGACGGCAACGTCAGCGCGGGGCCCTCGGTTGCGTTCTACTTCGTGCCGGCGTGCGGCGTCTCCTTGTGCGGTCACGTCGCTGGCATGGCCGTAGGTGGCCACGCGCAGACCAACGCGTACGTCGCCGGACCGCTGGGTGTGTCGGTGAACGTCAATGTGGATTGGATCGGCGGGGACAGTCAGGTGCTCCCGGGCTACGTGTCCGTCGTCGTTGTTGCTGGTCCTGTGCTTCGATGGAGTTCTAAATGAACATGAGAACAAGCCTGTTAGTGATGGTGGCCGCCGCCGTTGGAGCTCTTTCGGCATGCAACTGGACGGTGGGAGATTGCTACCCTATCGAGGAACGAAGCTCGGGGGTAGGTGCAGGTCCAGGTTGGGATCCCGTCCCCGTCTACAGCTCCAGCGCATCGGGGGACTTCGGGGCCGAGCCGCCGGAAGACCCGCAAGACGGCAGCGCACGCAAGATCCAGTGCAACAAATCGGACACTGAAGAGGAAGAGGAGGAGGAGCGGCCGACAGAGAGCCCGACGAGCCCGCAAGATCCTTGCCCTGGAGTTGTCGATACGTCGGGAGACGGAGCGATCTTCTTGAGTTGCAGCGACGCATGCAGCTCGAAGTGCCCGCCTGGATTGGGCCCCTTCGTAAACTTCGAGCCATCGGATTTTCCGTTCGTCACCACGATTGAGGATGACGGCAAGGACGACGCCGGTGGGTGGCAAGAGGCCAATGTAAAACTGAAGTTCGAGAGATACTATATCCCGCATAGTGTCAAAATATGGTACTGCCCCTTCGTCATCGGAATGCCGATACGAGCTGAGTTTATGGGGAAAATTGATCCAGACCTTGCGGCCAGCCTCAGCGAAGAGGTGACGGAGTACGTCGGGCGCCGCGTGGACTACAAACTACCTCAGGGGATCTTCTGCGAAAGGTTTATCGGCGCCGTGCAGGAGAGGTTCGATTTTAAGTACGAGCTGCTCGGCGCCAAGGTCAGGAAGGTACGATGATTACTCGCTCCGAGCTGCTCGACGTCGTCTACCGCTTCTACCCGCGGGGCGTACATTGTATCGCGCGCGTCCACGTGCCTCCCAACGAGACCGTCTACGACGACACGGAGGAGCACCGCCGTCTGATAGAGGCCGCAAACCGCGGGCGTGCCGAGTACCCGACGTGGAAAGCGATGATTCGCCGAGTGGGGGATCGATATGGCATCAAAAACGAGTCGCTCCACCTGTTGTCGGGGTGGGTCGACTCGGCCTACTCGGCCCGCGTCTGGGTCGTCGACCAAACGGCGCTCAGCTTCCACGTGTCCCTGCTCGGGCCATACTACGGGATCCACCTGCCCGGCATCCCCGAGGAGGAACCGGTCGCGCGCGAAATCGCTCGGGAGATCGAGGCCACGTACCCCGGGTACCAGCCGGTCCCCCCCGAGCTCGGGAACGAGGTGGTGCCGGATATCGCGATGGACGCAGTGTTGATGGGCAAGGCGACGATTTACATGTGCCTCTTCTCGATCGCGTGGAGATTGGTACGTCCGGTGTAGCCCTTCCCTGGCGGCCGCCGCAACGCCAGCAACGGCCCCGAGCTGCCCGATGCACGCCTCGGCTTGCAGCGCCGCCGCGGCGAGCTGCCGCGTAGAGGGGCTCGACGAGCCCCGCTATGCCCCCGACCTGGCGGACATCGACGGCCCTGCTCTCACCGACATCCAGCTCGACTCCGCTGCGCGTCCCCGACCGCCCGCCGTGGGCTGTCTCGCGCGACCTGTAGGACAACGCCACACATTCACGGCTTGGAGCGCGGATGCTTCGCGGGATCGATGACGGCGAGGCACAGGGGTGCGAGATCGGCGCTGCGCTCCTGCGCTCTCCTCAAACTGTACGGCCGATCCTGCGAAACGGGTCGGCCATCCGGCAGCGATCGCGCTGATGACGCGATCGGTTTACGCCGTCGTAAACCGGTCATGGATTCGACCCGGCCGCGTCCATCCGTACGCTGGGACGGATGGACTCCCCTGACCGGCAGCCCCCTCCGGCCACGCAGCCGCCGCAGCCGCCGCAGGCCGCCCAGTCGCCGCAGCCCTCACCGCTGGTCGAGGCCCTCACCGCTGCCGCGCCCGCCCTCGCCGTGGGCTTGCCGTTGATCGTTAAGCTGCTCACGCAGGACCGCACCGATCACGACGATCAGGAGATGCAGGTCGCCCTCGAGCGCCATCAGCTCGAGCAGGGCCGGTTGGAGCTCGCGCTAAGGGAGCGGGCGCTCGAGCGCAGGGCGGCGGAGCTGGAGCGGGAGCACAAGCGTCTGCAGGAAGAAGCCGCGCGCCTGGCGCCCACGCCAGACGGCAAGGGAGGGCTCTTCCAGCGCCGCAGGAGACCGCCGCCGCCCCGCATCGTGACGACCTACGGCTTCGACGAACGTCACCAAGAGCGGCTTCTGGTACCGGAGTTCATCACCTATGCCTGGTGCGCCGCCTTCTTGTACCAGACGCCGCGCACCGCGCGCGCGCAGGTGTCGAAGGCACGCCGAAGCCAGTACGCACGGATCGCGCGGCTGCCGCCCCTTCTAGGTGAAAAGCTCGATAAGGCCGGCGTCCCGTTCTACGCGCTGCGCTTCGTCGCGTACGCTGAGACGTTCGTGGAGCAGGAGGAGAGGGCCCGCAAGGTCCTCGCGGGCGAGCGTCCGCCGCGCCGGATGCCGCAACCGCCGGAAGAGCCGAAGCCCTCCAAGGCGACCAAGCGCCCGAGGGGACGCCCCGCCTACCCCCGCGCACAACCCCGCGACAAGAACAAGCCCCGAGCCGATGAGCAGAGCAGCCCCACCGCGCAGCCCCACGGAGACGAGGACGCCGAGCAGCAGGGCACCCAGCTCCGCGAGCTCATGTCCTTGTTGACCCTTCACTTCGCCAGCAAGCTCGAAGGCAGCAGCGAACCCGACAACGAAGGCGACGACGACCTCGACGAGGAGGCGCCGCTCTAGCGCGCACAGCGGTCGCGCTCCGGGAGCTCGATGAGCACGAGCTCGACGTCAGCGCGCTCGACGAGTCATCGCCCGGTCCGTACACCCCGCTCGCCTCGCGCTCCAGGACTGCCCGCCGCTCCGCTCGGCCCCGTGCTCCCGAGAGGGGCACCGAGGGCGGACGCTGCCCGTGCTGGCGCGTTGCGCCTCGCTCGCCGATTTCACTCAGGGAAACGGAGCGTCTCGAACTTGCTGCCGTCCTGCCCCGTCACCGTCTCGCCGGCCCAGTCCCAGCTCGTGCCGCCCGTACCCGGCGGGCCCAGCTCGTACGTGACCCCCTCGAGCGTGAGCTGATCCTCGTCGCGGTAGGCGATGCCGATCGAGTCACCGCCACGCCCGGGGCCGCCGTAGCCGCCGGGGCCCCCCTCGCCCCCGCTGCCGCCGTCACAGGACCACGTGCCGTCGCCCAGGGCGCCCCCTGGAGCGCCTCGGCCGCCTCGGCCGCCGTCCTCGGGGGGGCCGCCGTCGCCGCCCGGTCCGGCCTCGTTTGTCCTGATCGCGCTATCGCGCACGGTCAGCTTCGCGTGAAGCACGACGATCCCGATCGTCGGATGTGCGTTCTCACCCGCTCGACCGCCTCGACCACCGCAGCCGCCCGCGCCGCCGGAGCCGCCGCCGGCGCCTCCCTTGGACGCCGCACCGCACACGGAGAGCCCGCCCCGCCGGCCGCCCCCCCCGCCGCCGCCTTGGCCTGGCATGCCCCTGCTTCCATCGCCGGCCTTGTCTCCTTCCCACCCCGTCTCGGTGATGCGCCCGATGCCCTCGCCGGCGGCGCCGATCACACCGGGCTCGCCGTGAAGCGCAACCTGACCTCGTTGGCAATAGGTGCCTGCCACGTCCCCGTCTCCCCCCCGCCCGTACATCGGGTTCGACGCCACGAACGGCTGCCCGTCCTCGCCGTCGCCAGCGCCGTCGGGAAGCCCGTCCCCTCCCTTCCCACCGACGCTCGGGATTCCTCCTTCGCACGGGTTCACCGCCGCAGGCCCGCCCGGAACGACAGCGGCCGAGCACGCCGCGCCCCCATACTGTCCATCGGGGCCCGCCGCCGCCCGGTTCGGCCAGGGCCATTCCTCGCCATCGCGGCCCGCCCATCCGTAGTCGGACTTGATATCGCTCCGAAGGAACTCCACTGCCGTGTTCGAGCGAACCAGTATCGCAATCGGGCCGTTCGAATTGAACCGCATGTCGACGATCGTCGATACGCCGTCCGCGGCTCCCGTATCGCTGTCGGTCGCCGGCACGACGGTCATGAGGATGTCAAAGCCTTTTGCCATCTGAAGCGTCGGGCGCACGCCGGGCTCGTGCTTCCAGTACAAGCAGTTGTATCCACCGATCAGATCCACGCCCGATGGCAGCGTGAGGGGATCGAAGAACCCGTCGTCGCACGCGAAGACGCGTCCTCGTCCGGTACGCGCGAGCTCGACACCGCGCTGGAGCGTGCGCACCGGCTTGTCCCTCGTGCCCGGGTTTGCGTCGTCCCCGCTGCCGAAAGAGCCAGCGACGAACACCCCGCAGCCATCCTCCAGCACATGGTCGGCGAGACGCTCGAGACAGACCGACTCCGGCGGCGGCTCGCCTTGGCACGACGACGTGCCGTCGCACGCCGTTCCGCCTGCGTCGTTCGGGCCCGGTGCGGTACCGCAGCCGCCCGCGACGAGGAGCAGCGCAGGGAACGGGTAGATCGCTCTTGTGATTCGCATGGTTCTCCTCGATGTGACGCGGCGTGGCTCGGGCTCTTCAACGGGGCGGCTCAGGATCGGGTGCATCGAACTGAACGTAGGGCAGGGACAGGCCAGGGGCTCCGCTGCCCACGGGGTCATCGGGAGACGCGTTGCCCGCAGGACCGCCATCACCAGCGTTTCCAGGACGGAGGGGGGCGTCCGGACCGAAGCTCACGTAGGCGGCGACCGATGCGACGCCGTACGAGGGGCCCCCGAGCCCGCCGCCGGCATCGCCCCCGCGGCCGCCGATGCCTCCCTTACCCCCGCGACACGCGGGCCACAGGTCACCCACACCGGGAGGAGGCCTTCCTCCATAGCCGCCGTATGAACCGCCGCCGCCCGGTTGGCCCGTGCCGCCAACCCCACCGCGACCGCCGTTGCCCGCGGCTACCTGCGTCGTCTCGAGCGTCAGCGCGCTCCCCTGCAACGCAACGATGCCGATGCTCGCCCCGCCGTAGCCGCCGCCCTTGCCGCCCCGGCCACCGCAGCCGCCACTCCCGCCGGAGCCGCCGGCCGCACCGCCCTGAGGGCGACCCGCTCGACACGCGACCATGTCGCCTCGCCCTTTGCTGCCGCCTCCGCCGCCGCCGCCTTGGCCGACGCCACCCTTTTTCCCGTCCTCACCACGAACGCCGACCCAGCCATGGATGCTGAGCTGGCCTGCGCCCACCGCGCCGGCAGCGCGACCGGCGTCAGCGCCATGGGCCCCGTCGCTGCCTTCGCCGCATCTCGCGACGTCTGCTCCGGTCCCTCCAAACCCGTTGTCTTCCAGATTGGCTGCCGGCTCCGGCTGTCCCGGGGCGCCATCGCCACCCACGTCGATCCCGCCGTCGCCTCCATATCCGCCGATGGACTCGATACCATCATCGCATACGGTCACGGCCGGCAGGGCACCCGTTGCGGAGTTCGCCGTGCAAGCGTCCGCACCGACGTTCCCCAGCACGCCATCTTTGGCCCGTTCGATAAGCGCGTCCTCACCGGCCTCGCCATCCTTGGCGTCGCCCGCCTGGACCTCGCTCGACACCACCTTCACCTTGGCGCCGGCGCTCAAGATCACCGCGATCGACGACTTGTGATCGCTCGCGGACGCATCCGCCGCCACGACGCGCACGCCGAAGATCGTCGACGCCGCGCCCTCATTGCCGACGACCCTGAGCGGGATTCCCGCCGGCGGAGCGATGGTGGTCGGGTGGCCGGGCCCATCGAACGGCCACCCGTACGACCAGCCACCGTCGTCGCAGCGACGACCGCCCCAGAGGTGGACGCCTGAGATCAGGGTCACCTCTTCCTCGAACGTCTCGCCGCAGGCGTAGACGTGATGCAGGCCTCGCGCCTGCGCCTCCACGATTTCCTGTTGCAGCGAGGTAAACGGCTCGAGCCTCGTGCCGGCGCGCGGGCCGTCCGCCCCAGCGCTAGCGCTGACGAACACGCCGCATTCGTCCATCACGGGCCCCACGCTGGGCTCAAGCACCTCACAGGGCGACTTCGGGGGTGCGAGGCACATCCGATCGTCGTTGCAGTCCTCCGCGTACATGCAGCCGGAGAGCCCTCCCGCGCCGCTGGTCGAGCAGGCAACGAAGGCAAACAGCCGCCGCACATGTCGCCATCGGAGAGAACGCATCTCTTTGGCTCCTTATCACCACGCGCCGTACGCCACGAGGCCGACCTGTTGTGGCGTTGCAACCGGTGAGAACGCGAGGCGGTCTCTCGCGGGCTCAGACCGGGTGAAAGCGATATCCGTGAAGAACGAAGCGACGGTTGCAGTCCCAATGACCCCGCTTGCAACCATCATCGCCGTGCCGAGCGCGGCGAACTGATCTCGCTGCCGTCGGAGGCGCGCCAGCTCGGAGCACGTTGCAGGTGGCGATGGTTCCCGGCAAGCCCACGACGTGAACCCGAGCTTGTCGAGCTTGCGGTTATGCTCCTCGAGATCGCCGTCGGCTGCGCTCGCGTGAACCATGAACAGGGCGCCGAACGAAGCTGTCGCCGTGGTCAGGCCAATGCCGGTGATGCGAAGCGTTCCAGGCCACGAAGCCCACGGCCCCGGAGCCGGCGCACGCGCAGTGGAGGACGTGCCTGCGCTCGTCGGCGTCGGCCGTGCGGATTCCTTGGAGCTGCCCGGCGTCGTGCGCGGCAGCTGTATCGAGATCTCGTGCTCCGCGCCCGCCACGGCGCGCAGTTGATGGATCGTCTCCTCTCGGCCTGGCGCGCGGGCCCGCACCATGTGTCGGCCAGGTTCGAAGAACAGCCTGTGGGTCCGCGCCGTCCGGCCGATGCTCCTGCCGTCGATAAGGATATCGGCATCCGGCGGATCCACTGCGAGCACGAGTGTCGCGACGTACGTCGCCGCTGTGCGGAGCCCTTCTCCAAATCTTTTTTGCTGCGCCGGAGGAAGCGCCTCGCGCTGGTCGAGACTCCAGGCCAGGTGTTCGGCCGCATCCCGGTATTGGCGCAGCGCGAGCTCACAAAGCCCGAGCTCCCCGGCGATCTCTGCCCGCTCTCGCTCCCCGACGGACGCCCTTTCTGTCGCCTCGAACGCCGCCTTGAAGGCTGCGTGTGCCTCGGTCCACCGTCCTGCATCGCGTGCCTTCCGGGCACGACGAACGTGGTCCTGCACCGTTAAACCGTCGTTCGGTCCTAGCTTGGCGTAGATGTCCTCAGCGCTGGCCGAGCTCGTGAAGGTGACGGCCCCAAGCGCAAGGAGAATCGAGAACGCATGCGCAACGTAACGCATGCATGGACCGTACTTACACCCGCCGCACGGCGTCAATCCTTCAGAAATGGCCGTTGTTGGACCTTTGCAATGACAAAGAACAGCCGGAGGCCGCAAGGCGATCGTCCGTCCATGCAGAACGCCCGGAGGCGCGGCCTTGTCCCACATTGTCTTACAAAAGTTGGCGTGCCGTGCACTTTCCTGAATCCTGGCGGGCGGCTCAGGTGTGCTACCTCCCGTGGGCAAGCCAGCGGTCGCCTCCACGGGGTTCTCACTGTTCCGGAGCCTCGCCAAGCGTCAGGGCGTTCCGACGCAAGATGCGGAGGACGTTGCGCAGGAGGCGCTGCTACGGGCGCTGGAAGCGGACCAGCGGCTCGGGGTGGCTCAGGACCCGGCGCCGTACCGCGTCACGATCGCCCTGAACCAGGCGCGAAACCATGTCCGAGATGTGCGGCGTCAGAGAGAGGTCCTGACGTGGTCCGACGAGCGCGAGGCCCGAGGAGAGTGCGCCACGCCGGAAGAACTGCTCCGCCTGCGCGAGCGGGCAGCGCTCACGCGGCGCCTGATCGCCCAGCTTGACCCCAAGTACCAGGCCGTCCTGATCAGGCACGAGCTCGAGGAGACGCCGCTTGCCGAGATCGCCGCCGAGCTCGGGCTCAGCGTACATACGGTGAAGACCCAACACCGGCGGGCGCTCGAGGAGTTCGAGGCGCAGGGGCGACGGTGGCAGGCTCAGCAGCGTTCTCGCGGGTTGGAAGAGGACGCCTGTGTCCCGCTCGCCTTCGGGCTCCCGCGTCGCCGCTCCTGGACGGCTTCGCTGCGCCGTCTGGGCGTGAAGGTCCTCGTGCAGGGGGCGCTCGTCATGCTGACCGGCGCACTGGTCTCTGCGATGCCGCCGCCGCCCAACCTGGGCTCGTGGATGCAGCCGGCGACGGCCCGCGCGCCTGCGACCGCGTCGACAGCGCAGGACGTCACGGTAGCCGCCCCTCAGCACGGTACGCACAGCGCCGCATCGGCTGCCGCCTCGACCGCTCCCCCGGTCCCGCCGCTGACCCCACAAGGTAGCGCGCGAGCCGACGCGGTGGTGAGCCGCACTCCCGCGCCCTCGGTGACCAGGGCTCCTCGGGCCGCGTCGCCCGGGCGCGCTGACCAATCAGCCGTCAGCGAACGCGAGCGGAGCCTGGTCGACCAGGCCCGGAGGGCCGTCGAGGCGCACACCGCCTTCGCCGATGTTGAGGCGCGCCAACTGCTCGAGGCCCACGCGCAGGAGTTCCCGCAAGGGCAGCTTGCCGCGGAGCGTGACGCGCTGCTCAGGCAGATTCGCTGAGCTACTGCGGCCGGTAGACCCCGCTCGTCGTCGACGACGCCGGTGCTGTGCACAGACAGCACAAGGCCGAGATCTGCCGTGCGTTCAGACAAGAACGAACCCGTCAAGGAGGCGAAACACGATGGAGGAGATGCTGGGTGCGATGTGGCTCGTCTCGCCGCTCGGGCTCGCGATGATGGCCTGTGTCGCGATCGGCTTCGCGGTCACGGCGCGTGAAGCGCTGGGTCGCGAACGCGGTCTGCGCGAGGCAGCCGAGCAGAAGCATGGGGAAGACGAAGCGGCCCTCATCGCCGCGAAGACAACGGCAGAGCGGGAGCTTGGGCGACATCAGCGCCTCCTGGACTGCCACATCGATGCGCTGATCGCAGCGGCGACGGACGTCCGAGCGCGCCCCGTCCCCTGGCCGGGCAGGGTCCTCGAAGCGTTCTGCGCGACGAGGCCTGGGTGGCAGCGAAAGCTGGCCGAGAACACCGGTCTAGAACCGCGAGACGTGGATCGGCTGCTGAACAGCGACCTCCCGATGACGCCCGGCCTTGCGCGGCAGCTCGAGACCTTCACGGGCACGCCTGCCCGGTACTGGGAGCGCCTGTGGCGGATGCACGATGACTACCGGACGGATGTGGAGGAAACCGAAGTGATCAAGCGCAACGCGGCGATCATCAGGCCCGAGAGCGCGGCGCGTCCGGCGGCCTCGCCAGCGCTGATCTCGGTGCCGCCGAGTTCGCCCGCGATACCACCTCGCGCGCTCGATGTGCCTTCGCCCGTGGTGCCGTCGCTGGAGGTCGCCGCCAAGAGCCCGCGGGCCAGGCTCCCGCCGCCTCCAGAACCGCGGCTGCGGTCGCCGGCCCCTGTTCGCGCCGCCGCGGGGGCTGAGCTCGCGTGCCGCGCCGCCTCGCTGACGAGCTTCCCGCTGCAGCAAGGCGACGGCCGGTCCACCGCCGTGCGTGGGCCCGACTGGGAGGACGTCGAGCGCTTGTCACTGAGCACGACCCTGCCGGGCGTAGGGAGCGACGGCGCAGCCTAGCCGAGAACTCGTTCAATGGGATCGGAAATGGATTCCGAGAGTTGCAGAATAAGCCTCAAGCAATTGGTGGAGAGAATGGAATGGCGCGTTGTCCCGCTAAGCAAGGAGCATATTCAAGCGCTCATCGAAGAGGGGATCAATGCGTACTACAGTGCTCCTGCGGGCAAGGTCGCGACAGCGCTTTTGACGTTTGCTCGATTGGTCCTGGACGAGGCGACACCTGGATCTATGAAAGATGCCGGATCGCCTGAACCCAGTGTGCCCATTTGCCGTATTCCGCCACTTGAGGAGGCGATGAGCCGTTGGATCGATTGCGACGAAGACGGGCGGAAACGGGTATTTACAGTCCTGGATGCGATGGGCGGTAAGGACCCCGCTGCGCGTGCGGCGCACGCACTCCTGGGCTGGGCAGCGCAAACGTATGAACTCGCAAGGCGAGCTGGTACAAAGAGCTAACTGCATTAATGCTTTGGCCCCAAACAGCGTGACGGTTCGAAGCCAGCTCCGGACCACGCCGGGGACGCCGGGGATCCGGACCAGGACGGCGGCGCGCCGGACGCCGAGGACCATCAAAGGCGTCCGCTGGTCGTGATGGGCGCCGAAGTAGAGCGTGCCCAGGTCTGGAGCGAGAGGAGAGGTCATGCCGAAAGCGCAAGCTGGTCGATCGCGACGCGGTCGTCCGCGTTACCGAGGCGCTCACGCTCACCTCGTCCCTGGTCTGACACGCTGCGCGCCGCCTGCGAGGCCCATCCTCCTCGCGGGCGGCGCTGCGGCCGTCCAGGATGCCCATCGCCATGACGACGCCCTACCGCGCCCGGCAGGACGTCCATCTCGCCATCCGGCGCAGCGGTCACACAAGCGATGGCCCTTGATGCCCCACACGCCACGCAGCCGCCGCGCGATGGCCATCATCAAGGCGCGGCGCGCTGGCATCAGCCAGCCAGCTCGGTAACAGCCAAGCTCCTTAAGGCGCGCCGGGCGGAGGCACAGGACCGGGCCCCGGCTCGCCTGGTAGCGGGAAACGCGCCATGTAGCCGGTGCGCCGCCTGACGGGGAACGGCTCCACGTCCAGAGACGAGATGATGAGCGTCGGGTCGTGCACGATGTAGCCGGCCGACTCGACGGTTTCGTTCGGAGGAGGCGCCGGATCGTGGTCCATGGTCGACCGCAGACGATAACTCAGCACGAGGAACACGCGGGAGACCTCCTCGAGGGCGGTCGACGCGTTGACGTCGCGCGCTAGGCTCGAGTACTCGTCGATAGGCAGCTTGATCCAGACCTCCCTGTGCCGCGCTTCCCCCGCGCGGATCCGCGAGAACAACGGCTTGTACACGATCCTGGGCATCACGTTGGGCGGATAGGGCGCCTGCGCGAAGACCAGCCGCAGGCTGTTGCTGCTGACGAATCGATAAACACCGAACGGGTCAGGCACCCGCTCTCGCTTGTTGTCATAGTCCCACAGCCGATCTCCCACATAAAGCTCCTCGATCGCCTCGACTCTGTACTCGAGCTTGAGCGACGGGTCGCCGGTAGCTTCACGGGCTGTGCTGAGTGACCATGTGAGCTCGAATGCGCTGGTGCGTTCCTGCTTCGATTGATGCATTGGGGTCAACCTCGATCGCCGACGTCATGGGCTGATGGGTGTTCCGTCGGGATTGCTGTAGCCGACGCCGTGGTCTGTCCGGCGGTAAGGGTAGTTCCGATCGCCCAGATAGTCATTCTCGGCCGGGCTCGAGGCGACACCGGGGACAGTGATGTCGCTGCCTGGCCGGTTCACTCCGCCCTGGATGGTCTGCCACTCTTCCCGGTTGTCCCAGCCGCCGCCCATGCTCTCTCCTTGTCGGAAGGTCCCGTAGGCGACGTGCTCCGCGTGCCCCATTTCATGGAACAGCGTCGCATCGGGCGGCTCAGGTCGGTCGCTCGGACCGAGCTGGATCTCCGGATTGTACGAGATCGTCGAGCCCGCACCGGCGCCCGGGACCGGGTTGCCGCTCGCATCGTAGCCTAGGTTGCCCGCAGCGCTACCCGGGTAACACAGCGAGTTATTCGGTCCGTAGATGGCCGCCTCGCTCGCCGAGTATTCACGGATCGTGACGTTGTGTCCGGCAGGGTTGTTCTGGATATTGTTGAGGCGCGCGAGCCCCGACGGCGTCGACGCCATGATGCCCAGATCCCGCATGACCTGGGCCTGGAACTCCGGATATCTCCCGCTTCCTGGTTGCACGACGATGTGATCCCCGACCCTGATCGAGCCGTCTGCCTGCCGCTCGACCGGCAATGGAAACGAGGCGCCGCCGACCAGCACCAGCGCCGCGCCGGTCGTAATGGTCGCTGGTGCGAGCTCGGTCACCCGGCCGGCGAACAACCCGGGGCCGTTGAGCTGTACGGGGGTGCCGCTGATCGTCGTCGCGCCGCTCGAGGTCAGCTTCGCCGAGTCGGCGCCGCCGAGCGAGAGCTTCGTGGCCGAGATCTTCACGTCCTTCCCGGCCAGCGAGATCTTGTTCGTGGAGACCGTGAATGCTTTGCCGGTGATCAACCTGGCCGACCCCCTAGAGGACCGATCAGGTTGATTTTGTGATAATTCCGGGCGCTTCGATGGAAGGCTCGACCGTCTCGCCCGGGCCATGATCTCGTCCGCGTCCGGAGGTTCACGGATGGAACGATGGTCGCCGCCGGTGGAGCTGTCGCGGCAGGAGCAGGCGCTGATGAAGCGGCTGACACGCGTGAGAGCACTGTTCGGCTTTCTCAGGCTGCACCGGCACGAGCTGTTCGATGAGACGTTCCAGGAGCAGCTGGAAGGCATGTACCGGACGACGGGGGCAGGTGAGCCGCCGCATCCGCCGGCGCTGATGTGCATGGTCACGCTGCTCCAAGGCTACGTGGGCGCATCGGATGCCGAGGCGGTGGAGCTGGCGGTCGTTGACCTACGCTGGCAGATGGTGCTCGGCTGCCTGGGTGCGGCCACGCCGCCGTTCTCGCAGGGCGCTCTGCAGGCGTTCCGAGAGCGGATGGTCGCGCACGAGATGGAC
The DNA here is from genome assembly GCF_002950945.1 of Sorangium cellulosum. Classification (GTDB taxonomy): domain Bacteria; phylum Myxococcota_A; class Polyangia; order Polyangiales; family Polyangiaceae; genus Sorangium; species Sorangium cellulosum_E. The sequence continues at coordinate 1,448,914 of NZ_CP012673.1, read as the reverse complement.
CGGGTGCTGCTGGAGCGAACCGTGGCGCTGGTTCGGTCCGGCGCGATGACGGAGGGCGAGAGGCGTGCGGTATCCAAAGCGCTGCGGGTGGCCATCGATAGCCGCCCTTTAGCGGGGGCCGGGCGGGTTGAAGACACGATCAACCTGCTCGGCCATGCTGCACGCAGCATCGTCCGCGTCGTGTCGAAGATCACGGAGCGTCCGGCCGAGGAGATCTGCCGCAAGGCGGGCATTCCGCTGCTTCTGGCTCCCAGCATCAAGGCCGGGCTCGACCTCGACTGGAGCGACCCGAAACAGAAGGCGGCGGCGATCCAGATCCTGGAGCGGCAGGTCTCGTCGTTGCAGCAGTGGGTCGACCGCCATCTGGACGACGTCGTCGAGCTGCCGCTTCGTACCTATCTGGATGCGGTCACACAGGTTCGAGACCAGGATTTGGAGACAGCCGAGGATGGGACCGTTCGCATCCGGCAAGGTGTTGCGCCTGACCGCCGTGTCTCCATCGAAGACCCCGAGATGCGCCACGGCCGCAAGAGCCGCTCGAAGCGGTTCGACGGCTACAAGGAGCACATCGCGCGCGACCTTGACCTTCCCGTCATTGTCGCCTGCGCGGTCACGCCTGCGAATCGACCAGAAGAAGAGGGGGCCGCACCGATCGCCGAGGACGTCCAGCATCAGCGGCTGCGCCTCGTCGAGCTCCACATTGATCGCGCTTACGTGAACAGTCCCGTCGTTGACGACGTGATCCGCGCGGGCGGCCAGGTGTTCTCGAAGCCTTGGGGCCAGCGGGCTCGAAGCCCCGATTTGTTCAGCAAGCGCGATTTCAAGATCGACCTTCGCGCCAAGACAATCACGTGTCCAGCGGGACAGGTCGAGGTGTTCGAGCCGGGTGACACGGTCGAGTTCGATCCCGAGGAGTGCGGCGCGTGCCCCCTCCGAGCCAAGTGCACGCAAGCTGCCTCGGGGCGAGGGCGGACCGTGTCCATCGCCGAGGACGAAGCTCTGCAGGGCAAGTTCCGGAAGTTGCAGCAGACCGGGCCAGGACGCGCCGTGCTCCGGCAGCGGACAGCTGTGGAGCATGCGCTTGCCCACATCGCGGCACGCAAAGGACATAGCGCGCGCTACATCGGCGCCAGGAGAAACCTGTTCGACCTCCGTCGCGCCGCAGCGATCCAGAATCTTGAGGCGGCCCAGCGGCTGATCCAGGAGGCTGCGTAACCTATTGGAATTAGACGATTTTCAACATGTTCGGCGTTCTAGCCGCGTTGAGGAGCACCCCGCGCCGCCGGCCGCGCAGGTGGATGCGATCCCGCGCGAAAATCTCGATGTTCTTCGCCTCGAGGGTGATCTTGTCCTTGCGCAATGTGAGGGTCGCGCCCGCGCCGGTGTCGAGCACGATCTTCTTGTCGGTCATCACGATCGACGACGACGTAGACGGGCCGCTCTCTCCGGGCGGCGCGATCATCACCACGTGCGTGCCGCCGACCGACGTCGCGTCGATCGACCCGACGTGCGACGTCCGGTTCACGCCCACCGTGATGCTCTGGTTCTGCCCGATCGTCACCCGTTCGTTCCGGACCACCTGCACTGTCCGGTTCTTCCCTACCGTCACGCTCTCGTTCCGCTGCACCACGCGCGTCCGATCGCGCCCCACCACGCTGTCCTCGTCGTTCTTGACGAGCTTCCTCATGTCCTTCTCCGCCTGCATCCGGAGAAGCTCTTTCCCCGCGGCGTCCTCGAACATGAGCTCGTTGTAGCCGCCGGTCCCGCCGGTCGAGCTGCTCTTCCAGCCGCTCTGTGTCTTGTTGTCGGGCAGGGCGTAGGGCACCTTCTGAAGGTTGGTGTGCATCCGCCCGACGATGACCGGCCGGTCCGGATCGCCCCCGAGGAAATCGATCAGCACCTCCTGCCCGACGCGCGGGAGGCTGATGCTTCCATATCCCGTGCCTCCCCAGGGCTGGCTCACGTGGATCCAGCAAGAGCTGTTATCATCCATCCGGCTTTCGCGGTCCCAGTGAAAGTGGACCCGCACGCGACCGAATTCATCCGTGTGAATCTCTTCCCCGGGCGGGCCCACCACGGTAGCGCTCTCGACGCCGCTCACCTTGGGCTTGGGCGTTACGAGCGCCGGGCGGTAGGGCACGCCTGCGCTGCGCGCCTCCGCGTGAACCGTCCAGCTCTCGCCGATGACCCCTCGCATCCGGGCCGCGACGACGAGCAGGCTCCGGTCTTCCGCGAGATCCCCCCGCGGGTGATCCAGCAGGCCGACCACGATGCCAGGGGCGAGGTCCACCACGTTGCTGTCGAACGTGCAGGTGAACGCATCCGAGCGCTTGGCCTCCAGCCGTCGCTGCGCCACCGCCGCGCCCTCGGACTCGTCGGTACGGTAGCGGCCCTTGTCGTCCGCGTTCGGTGTCGGGTCGCCCTTCTCGCTCTCGAAGAGGAACGCGCCCGGCGTGTAGTGATACCGTTCCAGCTTCTCCTCGACCCCGGACGCCGCCGCGGTCGCGAGAAGGTTGTAGCTCGGCGATCGACGATAATCGTGATCCCGCAGCGTATAGCGACCGGGCCGCAGCCGCCGGCCGACGCGGACGGCAGTCACATGCTCCTTGTTCGGGTCTCCAGGCTTGTCGCGGAACGCGATTTTGGGATCGCGCACGTCGTTCATGTGAGGCGCGTCAGACAGCACGAGCCTAGACTCTCCACTCTCGTCGGCGAAGTAGAACGAGACCCCGGCGTCCTCGAGCAACCGGCAGAGAAAACCGTAGTCCGACTCGCCGTACTGCACCCGATACTTTCGCTTCTTGTACGTCCCCGAGAGCTTCTTGACGGGATCGATGCCCCACTCGGAGAGGAGCTTCGACGCGATGTCGACGTCGGACATCAGCTGGAACATGCGGTGGTTGCGACGCTCAGTCGCGAAATAGAGCGTCGGGACGATCTCGAACACGTAGGTCGAGATCCCCGACTCCTCGGTCGCTATCTCCTGCACGTCCTTGCAGATACCCGTCCAGGCGCGCGAACGCTCCGCGCCGCCGAGGTTGCTCTGTACCCGGAAGCTGGCAGGCTGGCCAACGACGGCCTCGAAATCGATGTCCGGATTCTCGACGACGGCGGTGATTACGACCGAGAAGAGTGATGAAATGCGCTCATCGATCGTGAACTCGCGCACGTCGAGCAGATCACCAGACGCGATGCTGACGGAGAAGCTGGCGTTTCTCGATAAGCTCATGGCGTGGTCGCTGTGCCCCAGATCGCACGCTACACAACTTCGTCTGCACGCACAAGCCCGGCCTGTTTATGGGGTCTTGGTGCCCCACACGGCCGGGTTCTTCTCGGTCCCAGGGCCAACCACGCAAATATGGCGCGCGTCGCACGCCGATCCCGCATTTTTACATGGATTTACCGCACACGTCGGGCCTGCCAGGAGTTCCCTCGTGATGGGGCCCCCCGGGGTGCACGGACCGCAGGCCAACACCGGGCAGTCCGAGTCCGTCTTGCACGAAATCTCCCCGGTTTCGGTTGGGGCTGCCGGCGGTGTGGGTCTCGATACCGGAGCGTCCGTCGAAGTGGCAGAAGCAGCGGGCGATGCGGCCGGCGCGATCTCACTCGGAGGCGCGGAGGTGCGATCGGCGCACGCGAACGCGCCGCAGAGAGGGATGAACAGGAGGCTAGTTATGCGGTGCGTCATGGCCGGTAGGTACTATAGGTGGAGAGAACGGGCGTCGCAAGGTTCAATGGTGGTAAGCTCACGCGGCATGGATGTCGTCGCCACGCCGCCGTTTAGCGCATCGTCAATCATCTGGCTGCCTCGCCCATCTGCCTCGATGCTCACCGTCGTCTGCAAGACGACCTTTGTCCTGCTCCCAGGCGAGTCGCGGGTCGCGCCAGAGCAGGATCCACCGAACACGTCCGACGAGTACCTGAACGGTGACGAGCGCTGCAGCCTGCGCGAGTCCAGCGATCTTGCGCCGTTCAAGCGCCACGCCGACGTGATCCTCGTGGGCCACGCCTATGCGCCGCGCGCGCAGCCGACCTCACGGCTCGCTGCGCGGCTGATCGTCGGCGAGCTGGACAAAGCGCTCGAGGTGCATGCGGATCGCACGTGGACTGCGTACGGCGAGCTCCGACAAGGAGCGCCGTTCCTCAGGATGCCGCTCGTCTACGAGCGGGCGGCGGGCGGACCGACCACGTGGAACCCGGTGGGGATGAGCGCGCATGAACGGCCCGATGCGTATGGGACCGTGCCGGTACCGAACCTGCTTCCTCCCGGGTTTCGCGTTTCAAGGCAAGGAGAAGACATCCCGCCGATCGGGCTCGGGCCGATCGCTCCCCGCTGGCCTGGGCGGCTGGCGAAGCTGTTCTGGCATGCGGGGACCTGGGACTTCTCTCGCTGGAACGAGCGGCCTTTGCCGGAACACATCGACGCGGCGTACTTCAACGTGGCGCCCGAGGACCAGCAGGTGAGCGAATTACGAGGCGACGAGCGCATCTTACTGGAGAGCTTGCATGCGGGGCACGCACGGCTCGTGACCAGGCTGCCGGGGATCGTGCCTCGGGCCGTGGTGCAGCGGACCGGGATCCCGGCGCAGCAAGTCCGGCTGCGCTGCGATACGCTGAGCATCGATACCGATCGGGGGTTGTGCCATCTAGTGTGGAGGGGGCAGGTGGCGCTTGCGCGAGCCGACGAGCCAGGGCTGGTGACGATCAGCCAGGACGTTCAGGACGTCGAGGGCACGACGACGATGACGGCCGCCATGCCTGCCATGACACCCGCATTGCCGTTCCGCGAGGCAGCGCTGGACTCATGGACGGCGGCTGTGATGACGTCGCCGGCGCCCAGACGACCGCAGCGCTGGGAGGACGACGGGACCGGGACGCTCCCCGCAGTTCACGCGGCGTCTCTTGGGGCATTGCCCTTCACCGGTCCCGTCGATCAGCAGGCCCCGCCGTCAGGGCTGCCGTTCATTGATGTCGGCGACGCGCCGCCCTTCGCAACGGCGCCGGTCGCTGCACAGGTGAGCGAGCTCGCGGAGCTGGCGCCGACTCCTGCTCGGGAGGCGCTGGCCTCCCCCGGCAGCGGCCCACGGACGAGCCTGGCGCTGTCCACACCGGCGGCTGCTACTACGCCGCGGGCTGCCGGGATCGAGCCCGCGGCGCCGGTGGCCCCGGCGCCCAAGCCCGAGCAGGCGCTCCCGCTGACGGCCTTTCCTATCGAGCGCGTCGCATCCATCGCTGCGTCCATCGCGCGAAGAAAGAGCGAGAAGGTAGCGATCCTGAAGCGGAACGACTTGGCGGCCGCGCACTGGGCTTCGCTGGAGCGCCACTGGGAAGAGGCGATGAAGAACGAGCTGTCGCGCGGCAAGACGGAGCTGCTCTCGGCCTATGACGACGCCTACGTAGCGCAGCTCGAGGGCGAGCGGGGCATCATCACGGTCGAGGAGTATGCACGGCTGCTCGTGGCTGCGGAAAGAGGTACGGAGCGCGAGGTGCTGGACGCGATGGGTCTGCCACGCGGGGCGCTCCTGCGGTTGCGTCGGGTCTGGCTGAAGAAGACGGCCGCCGATGCGGGGCTCGCGAAGCGCGTGCGCGAGGCGATCGAGGAGGAGTGAACATCAGGCGCGTCAAGGATGCCCGCGCCGGGGGCGCGGCGGCTACGCCGCCCTTGACCCGCCCTACGGTGTGCCAGGCAAGCCTGGGTGAGGCGGAAGTGATGTAGTTACAAGCAGAACGGAAACCTCACGCTGGAACCCTGCGGGTTCGAGTCCCGTCCGGCAAGGCTGGCCCACCAGCCGGAAGCGAGTCTTGCGTGGTCCAGGGGCGACCCTGGCTACGAAGCGTAGACAGCGAGCGCGCGGGCTGCGTGATTGAGCCTCGAAGGTGTGAGTCGCGGGAGCCGACGCTGTCGTAGCTGCGGAAGGCAACACTGCTGCGCCAAGAAGTAGGGCGGTCTGCCCGAAGGGCCTGACGCAGTGGTCCCGCCGGGGTCGTAGAGCGAGGCACGCGCGCGAGGGTTCTCCAGGAACCTGGGAGGCCTCGTCATCTCCGCCCCTCGGGGCGGTACCGCCAAGCGAAGGAGAACGAAGCGAGGCGGAAGGGATGGCGAGGCGTCGGAGCGCCTCATAGTACCGAGGAAGCGGGGGAACCGACCCGAGGGACCCCGTGAAGGGAAGGGGCGCCGTGACACGGAACTGTTGGAGGGAACGATGCCGGAGACACCGAGCTCCGCTACCATCTCACCGAAACTCGAACGGATAGCGACGCTGGCGAAGCGAGCGCCAGGGATCGCGTTGACGTCGCTTGCCCACCACATCGACCTAGACTGGCTCCGCGAGGCGTACCGACGCACGCGCAAGGACGGCGCAACGGGCGCCGTCGTGCTGCTCTTTTCGCGCCAGGATGATGCTCGCCGCGTCTTGGAGGTACTGCCGAGGCGATTCGGCAAGTACGGCCTGACGCCGCACCCGGACAAGACCCGGCTGGTTCCCTTTCGACGGCCCGCGCTCGACGCTCGGCCTGAAGGAAGTAAGATCCCGACACCGGGGACCTTCGGTCTGCTGGGCTTAACCCATCACTGGATGAGAACGCGACGAGGGGTCTGGGTAATCAAGCAGAGGACAGCCTCGAACCGCTTCACGAGGGCGCTCGCGAGAGTTGCCCAGTGGTGCCGCGATAACCGACACCAGCCGGTTGGCTGGCAGTGGCGGATGCTCTCGCAGAAGCTGCGCGGTCACTTCGGGTACTACGGGATCACCGGGAACTTCGAAGCGATCGGCCGCTTTTACAACGAGGTCCGACGCGTCTGGCGCAAGTGGCTTCACCGCCGCTCGCAGCGGGCGCGTATGTCGTGGGAGCGCATGGCCGCGCTGCTGGAGCGTTAGCCGCTCCCGCAGCCGCGCATCACCGTGCACTTCCGCATCGCGTAGCGAAGCTGTGTCACGAGGAGCCGGATGCGGGAAATCCGCACGTCCGGATCTGTGGGAGCCCCGGGAGGGCAACCTCCCGGGGCTACCCGACCGCGCCGGCTGGGCCGTCGCTGCGGGTGATGGCATACAGATGCCTCCGGGGGAGGTTCGGGCTCCGGATGGTCATCGAGCAGTCCGCTCAGGAAGTGCCCGAAAGGGTGCATCTACCGGGCGCGCAATAGCTTGTGCACGACGGGACGGCAGTACCCGCCCGAGGGCGCGCCCACGGCGACCGCTTGACAGGACGGTAGGGATGGACGAGGCTGCTCTGCCCAGGAGGCACGATGCCCTCAATGCCGGACGCGCTGGTGGAGCTGGCCGGCGTGCTCGCCGATCTCTACCCGGACGTGGACACGTCGCGGCGCGTCGTCATTGCCGCACGCCTGGACGCAAAGAAGATCGTGTTCAGCCTCGGAGCCGAGGACAACTGGTTTAAGATCCTCGAGTACGCCCACAACCAGGGCCAAGTCGACGCTGTCGTCGACGTCGCGATCCGAGAGTTTCCAGCGCAAGAGAGACGGATTCGCGCCATCGAGGAGGCGTCGAAGCCGGCGCCGCCCGCCTCCGGCTCAACCACCGCCACCGGCTCCGTCGCCGCAGGATCCAGGGCATCCAGCGCTACCGCCGATCCCCATGCCGCCGGACCGGCCACGCGAAAGCCCGGGGTGGCGTCTTCGCCATGGCCGCGGCACCTCGTCCTTCGCGGCATCGGCGTGGCAATGCTCGGCCTCGCTGCGCTGCTCCTGGGGGTTTTCGTGCTGGGACATGCTCTCCATTTCGGTCTCCCGTGCCCGAGGCGCGGGCCGATGAGCATGGCGCTCGCCATCGTCGCAGCGACGGGCGGCGCCCTGGTCACGGGAGGCGCGCTGGCACGTTCAGCTCAGCGTTCGGCAGGGTGGGGGCGGGTGGCCGCGATTGCCCTCGCTGTCGCCGTCGCCTCGGGCGTCGTCGTAGGCACGGCCGCACGCGCGACCTTCGCATCCCCCGATGGCTGCGATATCTTCCCGCGCGTGCACATCGAGGGGCGTGTCGTCGATCTGCACAGCACGAAGCCGGTGGCAGGCGCGATGCTGAATGCCGATTTCTATGATTTCTTCGCCAAGACGGACACGGCCGGCAGGTTCATCGGCGAGCTGAAAGATATCCGTCACGGCGAAATCATCACGATCAACGCTTCCCGCCCCGGGTTCGCCGCGGCCGACAAGACCATGAAGGTGAACACCGTGCACGTCGTCATGGATGATATAGAATTGAGCCCCCTCGAAAACTAACATGCTCCAAACCAGCACCAAGGGTCTGGCGACGGCGGTCGGTCTGGCTCTCTGCCTCGGCTCCGCGGAAGCGCACGCGCAGCGCGTCGATCTGGGCGGCACCGTGCGTTGCGGCCCGTCCAAGGAGCCCGCGCAGGGCGTCGTCGTCCTCATCGAGGACGTCGACGCGAAGCCCCAGACCACGGCGAAGAACGGCTACTTCCGGTTCTCTTGGCTCCGGTACCACCAGGTCGTCGACCGCCCGCTGAAGCTTCAGTACTGGTCGGGCGCCCGCGACGATCCGAAGACGGAGCCGTTCTATGTGGACGAGAGACGTCTGGTCTGGCAGGGGACCGCTCGGTACTACCCGGCGCCGAGCCACGAAATCGCCGCGAACTGCGCCGCCATCGACACGAAGGCTGCGAACGTCGCGGCCCAGGCCGCCAGCTCGAATCATGAAGGCGCCGTGGCGGTACCGGTCCTTGATTTCTTCAGCAAGATTCTTATGTTCTTCGGCGCAGGTGGCCCCGGCGATCCCTGGTATGATCGGATCACGAAGGAGCTGCTCCCCGTCAACTCGGTGAGCCCAAACACGAAGCTCGGAGGGCTGCTCGCTCGCGCGCGCACGACGCAGTTCCTCTCGCCGGGCTTCCGCTACGCACCGGGGCGAGACGCCCTCTCCGCGCTGGTCACGAACGCAGCAGCCCTCGGGTTCGCGGAGGGGTGGGAGGTGCTGACGAACTCCGACATCCACGTCCCCGCGCCCTACTATCTCTCCGTAGGTCTCCGTTGGGGCCAGGGCCATGGCTGGGGTGTCGGGTTCGGCTATTATTTCCAAGCAGACTTCGAGGACCGGAGCTTCACCTTCGGACAGGGCGAGACGGACGACATCTTGTCATGGTCTCACGAGCATGCCTTCGTCCTGGCCGTCTCTCGCCCGATCAACCATCATGTCTCCCTGGCGCTGAGCGGGAAGTTTCTCCTCCAGACAGACAGTGAACCCACGGGGGTGATGCGCACCCACTATTTTTATCAAAACGAAGAAGTCGACCACACGGACGACATCATGACCGCGACCCGGGTCACGAGCTCCGGCGATCTGGGTGTGTCGCTGGCCTACGATCCCATCCCGCAGCTCCGTCTGGGGCTCAGCGTCCAGAACATTCTTGGCCGAAACGAACGCTGGAGGGGCGGCGAGGAGGGCGACCGCGCGATCGGCCTCGGTGTCACGTCGTACCTCGGGCGCGTCCGATTGGGCACTGACATCGAGTACGCCCAGCTTCACGGGCTCAATTTCAGCACCGGTCTCAGCGTCAACGTGGCGAGCTGGCTCGAGCTGGGCGCCGGGTATGTCTCGACGGAGCGCACGCTGCGGTCCTACTTCCGTCTGTTCGGCGCCATGCTATCACTACGAACCGGAGACGATCGCTGGGGCGTCAACGCGAGCGCGCGGTGGCGCTTCTAGCCACGGCAGAGGACGAGACTGTCGCGCTGGCGCCCTCGCTCGGACGCGCCCTTTCTGGACGATTCAGGAGGTCTTCTATGACATGGGATGGGCCCGCTCTCGTGAACCTTGCCGACGTGCTCGCCGATCTCTATCCGGAGAAGGACGAGTCTCGGATCGCCGTGAAGGCCGTTGGCCTCAAGGCGGGGATGATCAAGTTCAGCGACGCTGCGGTCCTGAACTGGTTCAACATACTCTCGTATGCCAACAACCAGGACCAGGTGCTCGACATCGTCGATTTCGCGCTCCAGGCGTACCCGAAGAACCAGGCGCTCCGCCTCGCCAAGGAGCGCGAAACCATCCCCGCCGTCAAAGGTCCGGACATCCGAACCGCGACGTGGAGGGGCCCGTCGGCGGGGGATCTCGAGAAGCTGGTCAGCGGCGAGGAAGACACGCTGGTGGACGTGTGCTTCCTGGAGATCGGCTTCCAGCGTGCTAACGCGGTAGCACGCATCGTGCTCCCGTCGGGGAGCTGCGGCTCAGGCTTCCTCATCCGGGGCGGGCTCCTTGTGACCAATCATCATGTACTCCCCGATGCGGACGCTGCCCGAGCCGCGGAGGTGCAGTTCAACTACCAGCGCACACCGGATGGCCTCACCGCCGCGCCGGTCCCGTTCCGCCTCGCGCCGGAACGGTTCTACAGGACGTCAGACGCCATGAACGGCGACGACTGGACCGTGGTCGCGATATTGGGTGAGCCAGAGGGGCGCTACGCGCCCCTCGATCTCGCCGATGTGGAGATAAAGACGGGCGATCGTGTCAACATCATCCAGCACCCGATGGGCCTGCAAAAACAGATGTCCTTCTTCCATAACAGGGTTGTCTTCGTGAGCCGTGACCGGGTGCAATACCTCACCGACACGCAGCCGGGCTCCTCAGGCGCCCCAGTGTTCGACAAGCAATGGCGAGTGGTCGCGCTGCACCACAGCGGCGGCATGCTCAGGGAGCCCGGCGTGAAGAACAGCCATGCGAGCTATCGAAACGAGGGGATCCACATCAACGCAGTCATCCGCGGGATCGCGTCCGCTTGACGATCTCAGCCAATGACAACCCTACGGTTGTCAAGCCCCCGTCTGCCCGCTCGGGAACTCGTCCGGCTGGCTGGGGCGGCGTCTCCCAGGGTGCGCCGTACAGTCCCGGCGCTGGCGCAGCGGGAGAGTGCTGCGCTGCGGGCAGGTGCGGAAGGTCGCAGCGTTGGGCGTCTACTCTGCCGGATGCCGGAGACCACGCAGCGATGGATCCACGGCCGTGGGCTCCAGGCGCTCGAGCAGCAGCGTTCCCAACGCCCGCCACGCACCCTCTGGACGGCGCTGCACAGGCCGTGCAGGTCGTCGGGCAACCGTGCCCGCACCTTCTTCTTCGGCCGCCGCGCGGTGAGGTCCACGACGGCCCGGTCCGGCCGGCGCTACCGAGGCCTGTGCCCCGGGTGTAGCGCTCCGAAGCCGTGCCCCCGATGATTCCCTTCCTCCAGGATCGCACCAGCGCTCCCTCTCGCCCCGTGCGACCCGTGGCCGATCCCCCAACGCTTGCCGAGGCCCGTGCCGGGCACAGCAGCCAACCCCTCGGAACTTCTTAGGATTACTTTTGCGTCTAGAAATTGTTTCCCCCTTGCAGAAGCGCTCACCGAAGAGGCTCGCCGCCCGGAGCAGCCGCCTCGTCTCCGGCGGCAGCGACGCGAGGCGCGCCTCGACCATGCCGAGCACCGTCTCCGGAAGCGCCTCCGCGCCGGCCTCGGTGACGGCGCGGGTCAGCTCTTCCAGGTAGAACGCGTGCCCGCCCGCCCTGTCCACGATCGCGGCGACCTGCGCCGCGTCGGCCGTGGGCCCGAGCACCTGGCGCACCAGCTGCTCGGCGGCGCGCGTGGGCAGCGGGCCCAGGCGGATCTCGTGCACGTCGCGCCCCTCCCAGAGACCGGGGAAGCACCCGTGTACTTCCGGCCGGGCGAACGCGATGACCGCGAGCCGCTCGTCCCGGAGCTCGTGGAGCGCCGCGCTGCAGAGCTTCACGCTCGCCGCGTCCCCCCAGTGGAGATCCTCGAGCACCAGCACCGCCGGGCGCACCCGGGCGACAGCGCGCGCCAGGTCGATGCAGGATCGCTCGATCTGCGCGGCCATGAGCCGCGCGTCCTGCCTCGCTGCGCGCAGCTGAGGGCTCCCCTCGTCAGGGAAGGGCGCGCCCGCGATCTCGCCCAGGAACTCCGCCACGCGCGCTGCGCCCTCCCCGTGCAAGAACACGTTCACCGCGGACGAGATCTTCTCGCGCTGCGCCTCGATCGGCTCGCCCCCGCGGATCTTGAGCGCGCTGCGCAGGCCTGATGCGATCAGGCTGAACGGCGTGCCGCGGCCCATCGAATCAGCGCGGACCACGATGAACCCGACGTCCGGAAAACGCGTCCAGAGCCGCCGGAGCAGCTCCTGTCTGAGCCGCGATTTGCCGGTCCCCGGCGGCGCCGTCACCAGGATGGCCCGCGACGACCGCTCCTCGAACGCATCCTCGAGCAGATCGAGCAGGCGGCGTACTTCCCTGTCCCTGCCGACGAACGGGCTGGGTTTGCCGAGCAGCGTGCGCGGCTCCTCGCCGATCAGCCGCTCGGTCCGGAGGATCGCCCTGGGTCCTTCGGTCATGACATCGAACCGCGGGTCGAGCAGCGCGCGCGTCACGTCGTCGATCGCGACCCCGGCGAGCTGCCCGTCCTGTGCGCCCGCGCCTTCCAGCATGGCCGCGGCGCGCTCCACGAGCTCTCCGACCTCCAGGCGCCTCGTCACCTCGCTGCGCCCCGTGACCAGCACCACCTCCGCCCCTGGGAGGACCGCGCTGAGCCGCAGCGCGCAGCGCGCCGCCTGCGCGGCTTGATCCTGGGCGCTGCCCGTCCCCCACAGCACCGCGATGATCGTGCCGTCCATCAGCGCGTCCGCCCTGGCGCCGAGCGGCTCCACGGCGCCGCGCACCGCACCCAGGACGTCTCGGGGCGCGTCTCCTGCGGCGAGGGTCGGGGCCTCCGCGCCGCGGGCCGTCCTGTCCGCGCTCGCGAGCGCCGAGGGCGGGGGCCTCAGGAACACGGCGGACACGTGCCTGCGCTCGGTCGCGCCGAGCAGCGACGCCGGCCCCTCGCTCTCCCTCGCGGAGGCGGCGGGCAAGCCGTCTCCCGCGGCGACGGCGTCGAGCGCCTCCACGACCGCGCCGCCGTGCCGGAGGCGCTGCTGCGGCTCCTTCATGAGCATCCGCGCGCACAGCTCCGAGGCGCCGCGGGGAATGTCGCCACGGACGTCGCACAGGCGCGGCGGGTCCTCGAGCAGCAGCTTCGCCAGGAGGGCCATGACGTGCTCCCCCTGGAACGCCGGCTGTCCCGTCAGACACTCGAAGAGCACGGCGCCGAGCGCGAACACGTCCGCCGGCGGCCCGATGTCCTTGTCGCCGCGCACCTGCTCCGGGGCCATGTACCCTGGCGTGCCGAGGATCGCCCCCGTGCGCGTCAGCTTCGTCCTGTCGCCGGTTCTCCGGGCAATGCCGAAGTCGAGCACCTTGACGCGCGAGACCTCACCGCCGACCAGGAACAGGTTTCGCGGCTTGATGTCCCGATGGACGATGCTGCGCGCGTGCGCCGCGCTCAGCGCGTCGGCGACGCGCCGGATCAGGTCCAGGCCCTCCTCCAGCGCGAGCGGGCCGCGCGCGAGCCGCGCATCGAGATCTTCGCCCTCGAGCCACTCCATCGCGAGGTAGGGCTCTCCTGTGGGCCCCTTGCCGTGGCCGAGATAACGCACGATATGTGGGTGCTGAACCCCTGCCAGGATCTGCGCCTCGTGCGCGAATCGTTCGGCGTCGCCGCCTTCCGGATCGTACATGAGCTTGAGCGCCACGCTCTGCCCCGTCGTGCGGTCCTCAGCTCGAAAGATCGCGCCCATACCCCCCTCGGCGGCGCGCTCCACAAGCTCGAATCGAGCGTCGACCAGGTCCCCTACCTTCACGGTGTCCAGGGTGCACCCACATGACACCCTGGTTCAAGCTCGCCGGGAACGCCGGGGCGTATGCCCAGCGGATGCGCGCGTGGGCGAGGCAGCCGCCGGGAAATTCGTCCTGCGCACGCCGGCGCGAGCGACGGCGCGAGGGCACCACAGACACACACACGGGGTTCCGATCTCCACCACGAATAGATGAGCTCGAGGGGCCCCGAAGCGTGTTGACGCTGGCGATGCTGAAGCGGTAAATATTTAATTCTAGTGTCGCCCCGGTCCGGTGCGATTCTAGGCTCGGTCCGACCAGGGGGGCTCCAGGCTCGGCTCGATCAGGTGCGTTTCCCTGACTGCATCTGCTCGTCCATCCCACCCGCTCACCTGGCCTGCCGCACAGGAACGTCAACACCCTCCAAGAGGTGACTTATGCTCAGCAATGCGGCTCGTTTCCTGATGGTGTCTGCTGCTGCTTCTCTCGTCGCGTTCGGCGCCGCCCCTGCGGAGGCGTGCTCCGACCTCGCCGACGCGGCGCTCGACATCATCGACTCCGGAGCATCGACCGGCAACGGCGCCTCGTTCGTCACGCTCGCGATGAAGCAGGCGTTCGGAATCACGGGTGCCGAGGTGCGGACGGCCTTCGGATCCGTCAGCCCAGTCTCGGCCCAGTACTACTGGAACATCATCTCGGAGAACCGTTTCACGCACATCACCAACGTGAACGACCTCGCTGCGGGCGACGTGCTGTCGATCGACGCGACGAGCGTCTACAACGGCCACTCCGTGATCCTCCTCGGCCCTGCGACGCAGCTCCCCACGCCGATGAACCCGATCCGCCCGAACACGATTCAGTGGTCGATTCCGATCGCCGACGCGACCACGGCGGTCCACGGCTGCAGCATGAGTTACCCCGACAGCCGCTGGACTGGCGCGTGCAACGGCGGCACCTTCACCCCGGGCCCCGGCACCGCCTACATGCGTCTCTACAGCAATCTCGACGGCACATTACTAGGCTACTCCTGGAGCGTGACCCCCGGCGCCACCTACTACGACCCCGCCGTCCGCCCCTACGCCGTCGGCCGCCTATCCGCCTGCTCCCTCTAGCCCCTTCTCCCTCGTTCCTCTCTCTAAATCCGCCCCCCCCGACCCGCCAGAGAGGCGGTCGCCCGCACAGGAGACGGGCCCAGATCGGCGTTTTCGGCGCGGAGGCGTACTCCAGTACGCCGAGCACCGAAAACGTCGAGATGGGCCCGTATCCGAAGCGGGCGACCGCCTCTCTAAGGGCGACCGCCTCTCTAAAGGGAGTAGCCGCCGTCGCTGACTACCAGCGCGCCGGTCATGGTGGCGGAGGCGTCGGAGAGCAGGAACAGGATGATCCCGGCGATCTCGTCGGCGCTCGCGTAACGGCCGAGGGGCGTGGCCATGGCGGCCATCTGGTCGAACGCGGCGCGCTCGCTGCCGGCGGTCTTCACGAGGCCCTGGAAGAACGGCGCCTGGGACCAGATCGGCGTCTCGACGCCGCCGGGCAGGACGCCGTTCACGCGGATCTGGTCGCGCGCGCCCTCCTTCGCCGCGACCCGGACCAGGTGCGACGCGCCCGCCTTGGAGGCGCCGTACGCGGCGATGCCCGGCTCGGCCTTGGCGCCCGCGACCGAGGAGACGACGACGGCCGTCCCGCCGCGGCCCGTCTTCCTGAGCAGGCGGAGGCCCGTGCGCAGCGTCAGGAACACGCCGTCGAGGTTCACGGAGAGGACGCGGCGCCAGTCGGCGAAGGTCGTCTCCGCGATGGGCGCGCCGTGGGCCACGCCCGCGTTCGCGACGACGTGATCGAGCTTGCCGAAGCGCTGCTCGATGGCGGCCTCGAGCTCCGACCACGGCGCCTCCTCCCCGACGTCGATATCGCGGAGCAGGAGCTCCGGGCCCTTGAGCTCCTCGGCGAGGGCGTGGAGCGCGTCGCGGCTCCGGTCGATCAGGACCAGGCCGCCCACGCTCTGCGACAGCCTGCGTGCGGTCGCCGCGCCGATGCCCGACGCCGCTCCGGTGACGAGGGCCACGCGGTCTGAGGTGGGTTGCGCTGACGTGGATTGGGCCGACGTGGATTGGGCCGACATGGACGGGCCGCGATGTACCACGGCGGAGCAGCCCCGTGAACGTGGGGCAGGGTGAATTCGCCGCGCGCGGCGCTACACGCTCCACGATGGCCGGCTGTTGAGCTCCTCGATCTGGAACCCGGCCGTCTTCTGGTAGGTGCGCGCGATCTCCTCCAGCTCTTCCTTGCTGAGCACGTCCTCGATCCGCGCGAATCCCTGCGGCGCGCGCTGCTCGACGATCGCCATGACCCGCTCGGGGCCCATCGCGCGGTTCGCGAGGACGAGCGCGCTCGTGGGCGGCCGGCGGGCGGCCTCGTAGCTGGCCAGCGCGGCCTCGGGGGCGCTCGCGGTGGCGAGGTGGAAGGCCAGCGCGCGCGCGTCGAGGATCGCCTGGGAAGCGCCGTTCGAGCCGATGGGGTGCATGGGGTGGGCGGCGTCGCCGAGCAGCGTCACCCGGCCGGCACCCCACGACGGGAGCGGGTCGCGGTCGACCATGGGGTATTCGTAGATCGCCGGCGCCCGGGCGATGAGCGCGGGGATGTCGAGCCAGGAGAAACGCCACGCGGCGAAATGGGGCAGGACGTCGTCGACGCGGCCCCGGCGGCTCCAGCTCTCGCGCTCGAAGGTCGCTCCCTCGCCGCGGCGCACCTCCGCGACCCAGTTGATCGCCGCCCGGCCGCGGAGCTCCGCGGCGCGCGAGATCGGATAGGCGACGAATTTCGCGCTCAGGTTGCTCCCCGCCATGATCATGGTGCGGCCTGTGAGGAACGGCTCGGCCTCGGTCAGGCCTCGCCACATGTGGACGCCGTTCCAGCGCGGCGGCCCCTCCCCGGGGTGGAGCGCCGCGCGGACCACCGAGTGAATGCCGTCGGCCCCGACGAGGACGTCGGCGCGCTCGACCTCGAGGCCGCCGTTCACCCGGTCGCGCAGCGCGACGTGCACCTCGGACACGCGCTGGTCGAAGCGCTCCACCGCGAGCCCCGTGCGCACGCTGGCCGGGCCCAGGAGCCGCCGCGCCGCCGCGAGCAGCAGCATCTGGAGCTCGCCGCGATGAATCGAGATCTGAGGCCAGCGGTACCCGGCGGCGACGCCGCGCGGCTCGGACCAGATCCGGCTCCCGAACCGGTCGTGGTACACGAGCTCTGCCGTCGGGATCCCCGCCGCGATCAGCGCGTCCGCGAGGCCGAGCTCGGTCAGCTCTCGCACGGCGTGTGGGAGGAGGTTGAGGCCGACGCCCAGCGGCTTGATCTCGACGGCGGCCTCGACGACGTGCGCCTGGATCCCGGCCGCGTGCAGGCTCAAGGCGGCGGTCAGCCCTCCGATACCAGCCCCGGCGATCAGGACGCGCATTGCGGCGAGACGGTCGCACTTCGCGCCGCGGAGGGCAATGGCGGCCGGCTCGAGCGGCCGGGGAGCACGCCGACGAGGGGCATCCTGTTCGACGGCTTCAGATCGCGGTGGAAGAGCCCTTGCGCGTGGCTCGGGAAGCTGTTCGGCGGCTCAGCGGCTCAGGTCAGGGACAATCCAGTAGGCCCAGTTCCAGAAGTCGTCCGGGAGGCCGCTCTCGTACGAGCGCAGGTTGCGGATCCGCAGCGACCCGAGCGCGCTCGAAGAGGACGCCCAGACCCGCTCCTCGCCCTGGGGGACGAAGACGCCTCGAGCGTCGGGGAGATCGGCCTCCATGAAGCGGAACAGGTACACCTCATGACGGCTGCCCTCGAACTCCGTCGTGCATCCCAGCTCCTTGTAGAGCAGGAAGGGCGACTCGGGGAACGTGGTATCGAGGCCGTCCGCTGCGGCCAGGAGGAGCGCGCTGGAGGGGTCCACGGGATTGTCGATGCCGCCCCACGACGGTAGGTTCATCAGGAGGAGCCTCGCGCCGCAGCCCATCGGCGTCTCGGCGAACATCCGGAGCTCGACGAGCGCCCCCTCGGTCACGGCGAGCAGCAAGCCCGGCTCGCTCAACGAGAGCTTGGAGCGCATCGGCACGCAGTCGTGGTCGGGCGGGCAGCTTTCGATCAGCACCGACGTGTCGCCCACCTCCACGACCTGGCCCTGGAGGACGACATCGCCGTCGCCCTCGCGGAATCCGCCCGTGCAGCCGAGCGTCTTACCCTCGTGGGTCTCGAGCGTGAGGGTGAGGGTGCTCGTGTCCTGCCGCAGAAAGCAGCCCTCCTCGCCGCCGCTCGAGCCGTTGCTGCTGCTGCTGCTCGACGCCGCGCTGTCCGTGCCGCCGCCGCTGCCGCCGCTTCCAGCGTCCGACGGGCGCCCGTCCACGGCGACGTTGCCGCACCCCGCGATGGCGCCGATCCATGAGAAGATGGCCAGGCTGCATACGACTTGTCTCATCGCGACCTCCGGTTCGCGCGTCGTTCACGCAACTTCACATACGTTCATGAATCTTCACGCGCTGCCAAACCCTGCCAGTCACTGAATGGCAATTTGTGTACCACAGGCTCGCTCGGCTGCGAAGCAGCCCATGGGTTGAGCGCTGCCCCAGAAGATCGTTGAAACGGCGCGCTGGGATGCGCAGCGCGGCGATCGCACCTGGCGCATCCTGGGCCAAGGCGGGCCACGGTCTAGCCTCGCGCCGATGCGCGTCCGCGTGCACCACGGCTGACAGGCCGCGGGACCGCGGCTCGGGCCGCCTGGGCCGGCGGCCATCATCAGCGTATCTTCCCTCGGGAACCACGGTCTCAAGGAGAGCGAGCATGAACGGCCGCGGCGCAGGGGAAGCTCTTCGTGTTCGCCGGGGGCGAGGCCGCGGCCGTGGCGCGCTGCGAGCCCCTCTTTCAGGCCATGGGGCAGAGGACGTTGCGCGATCACCTCCTGACCGCGATCGCACGTGGCCACGCCGATCTCGACCTGTGCGCGCTCGCCCTGGTCGCCGCGGAGAACGCCGGCGCCGAGAAGCCGCGCTGAACGACGGGGCGGAGCGCGGCGCGCGCCGTCGCGCAGCCCCGTCGCGCTCCGCCCGCCCCCCGCCGCGCGAGGCGCTCGCGCGCGGCTCGCCCGCGCTTCAGGTACCGAAGCGGCGCGCGTTGCGGGCGCGGGCCTTCGCGACCTCGACGAGCTTGTTCTTGGGCGGCGCCGTGGTCTCCAGCGAATCGACGAGCCGGCGCGTGACGGCGGCGATGTCGTCGACCGCTTGCTCGAAGCAGGCGACGTTCTTGCCGCTCGGGCTGCGCGTCCCGCTCACCTTGCGCACGTACTGCAAGGCCGCCGCCCGGATCTCTTCCTCCGTGGCAGGAGGCTCGAAGTTGAACAGAGGACGGATGTTCCGGCACATGCCGCGAGCGTACCGCTCTGCGCCGCGCGACGCCAAGGCCATCGCGCCGGGCGCGTTCGCGGGCGAGAGGTCACCGGCCGATGGCGTATCGGTTAACATCGGCCCCATGCCTGTCATCCACTTCTACCGCGCCGGCGACGCCTACGGGGTCTTCTCGAACTTCTCGCGCCACCCGGTCACGCTGAAAGGCAAGTCGTGGCCCACGAGCGAGCACTACTTCCAGGCCCAGAAGTTCCCCGGGACCGACCATGAGGAGGAGATCCGGAACGCCCCGGGCCCCGGCGAGGCGGCGCGGATGGGCCGCCAGCGGAGCCGGCCGCTGCGCCCCGACTGGGAGCAGGTGAAGGACGACCTCATGCGCGAGGTGGTGCTGGCGAAGTTCACCCAGCACGAGGAGCTCCGGCGGATCCTGCTCGACACCGGGGACGCCGAGCTCGTCGAGCACACCACGAACGACGCCTACTGGGCCGACGGCGGCGACGGGAGCGGGCGGAACATGCTCGGCAAGATCCTGATGGAGGTGCGCGAGCAGCTGCGCCGCGGGGCGTGAGGGCGCGCGGCGCTGCGGCGGCGAGGGCGCCTTCGGCCAAGGCGCGTGTGCCCGCGCCGCGGAGGACGTGCGCTTGCGCTCGCCCCCTCACGCTGCGGTGCGCGCGCGAAACAGGCTGAACGCCGCCAGCGTGAGCGCCACCATGACCGCTCCCGCGACCCAGAGCACGGGGTGGAGACCGTAGCGGTCGACGCCCACGCCCACGACCGGCCCGAGCAGGACGAACGCGCTGCGGAACAGGAAGCTGCGCAGCGAGACGCAGCTCGCGCGATCGTCCTCGGGCGCGAGGCGCTGCTCCTCGTGGTGGAGCAACGGCATGTGCAGCCCGCGCATGAACGTGAGCAGGAAGTAGAACACGAAGCCGAACACGTGGTGAGAGAAGGCGAGGCCGAAGTAGCCGATCGCCACCAGGGCGACACACACGAGCAGGGTCCCCGTCATGCCGAGGCGGCGGCCGGCGCGCTCGCTCAACATGGAGCCCAGCGCGGTGGTGAAGCTCCCGACGGCCCACATGGGGCCGATCCAGGTGACGTCGGCGCCGGCCTCCGTGGCGTAGAGCGCCATGAGCCAGGCCGGCAGGTACGCGGCCAGCGCGAACACCACGCCGAGCAGCAGCACCGCCCGCAGGTCGGCGCGCTCGAGCAGCGCGTCGCGCACGATCGCGCGCATGCGGCCGAGGTGGCTCTCCACCCTGGGCTGCGCGCGCCGGGTCTCGCCGAACCGCAGGGCGATGCCGAGGGCAAGCGCCCAGACCGCCACCTCGGCGACGAACGGCAGGCGAGACCAGCGCGCGTAGAGGAAGCCCGCGACCAGCGCGGAGGTCCCCTCGGAGACCTGCGCGATCGATCGCATGCGGCCGTACCAGCGGGCGAACTCGTGCTCTTTGCCCTGCTCGCGCAGCGAGTCGTAGAGCAGCGCGGCGTCCGCCCCCGAGATCAGCGAGAACCCCACGCCCAGCACGAGCTCCGCGACCAGCACCGACCAGATCGCGTGTGCGAGCGCGTAGATCAGCCAGCCGGCGAGGATGAAGGAGGTGCCGAGCACGAGCGCGCGGCGATGGCCGAGCCGGTCGGCGATGTAGCCCGAGGGGAACTCGAAGAGCGCGATGCTCAGGCCGAAGAACGCCTGCACGCTCAGCATCGTGGCCACGCTCATGCCGATGTCCTTGGTCCAGAACAGCGGGAAGACGGCCATCGGGAAGAAGAGCGAGTGGACCCCGTAGTAGGCGCAGAGGCGAAAGGGGTTCTGCTGGACGGAAGGCATCGCGACGGTGGTCGGATACGACCATGAAGGCGGGAAGGCGGGAAGGCGAGAAGAGCGATCCATGCTCTCCCCACCTCCCCGCCTTCTTGCGAGCTCCCTCCGGGCGAACGCGACGCGCCCCGCGGAAGCCAGGGCGAAGTGTGGGCTACTGCGGCTGGACGGCGCTCGGATCCATCCAGAGGACCTCCCAGTGGTGGCCATCCAGGTCGTAGAAGCTCCAGCTGTACATGAAGCCGTGATCCTGCGGGTCCACCGCGTGCCGGCCGCCCGCCGCGATCGCCTTGTTCACCATCTCGTCGACCTCGGCACGGCTGCCGCACGAGAGCGCGATGAGCGCTTCCGTATGTGTGCTCGTGTTGCAGATCTCGTTCTTCATGAACGTCTTGAAGAACGGCTCCACGAGGAGCATGACGTAGGCTTCCTCGCTGATGATCATGCAGGTGGCCTTGTCGTCCGTGAACTGCGGGTTGAACTCGAAGCCGAGCTTCGAGAAGAACTCCACCGACTTCTTCAGGTCGCGGACGGACAGGTTGACGAAGATCTTGCGAGCATTGCTGGTTGCCATGAATCTGTTCTCCTTTGCCTTATAGATTTCGAGAAACCGTCACAATCATCGGTCGAGCGCCGAGGGCGCGGCGAGCAGGGCGCGCGCGCGGCGGTCGCGCAGCCAGAGCCCCGCCCAGAGCAGCGCCGCAACGTAGATCGGAAAGAGCGTGTGACTGAAGAGCGGGCTCCCGACCCGCACGTGGATCGCCACCGCGCCGCCGAGGTAACCGGTCCACAGGATCGCGCCGAGCACGGCGGTGCGCGGGATCAGGTAGGTCACAAGGCAAGCGATCTGGATCACGCCGAGGGTGGGGACGAGGCTCACCGGGAAGCCGAGCTGGGCGGTCCCCTGCTCGGCGGGGACCAGCCCGAGCACCTTGATCGCGGCGTCGAACGTCAGGAACAGCACGGCCAGCCCGCTCAGGACGCGGCCGCCCCAGAGGGCTCGCCTGGACGGCGCCGCGCCGGACGCCGCGACGGCGGACGACGGGCCGGGGCCATGCAGGGTGGCGGAGTGCTGGTCATGGTGCTCGATGCTGGCGATGATCGTGGTCATGGGTGCCTCCGTGCTGGATTCACCCGATAGACCCCGGCGACCTCCTGGAATCATCGGTCGCCCTCAAAAAAATCGCCGGGCCGGTCCCGGCCGGATACGGCGCTACGCCGGGAGCTCGGAAGGCAAGCCGAACAGCGGGAACAACGTCTCGGTGTCGAGGAACGACGTCATCGTGGCGACGCGGTCGCCCGAGAGCTCGAGCACGATGAGCGCCCAGGCCCGGTGGCCGCCCTCGGGCGCGGGACGGTACTGCCCGAACGCGGGCGAGCCGCACGCGGCCGTCGGAATGAGCCGGGACCCGCGGCAGCCCGCGCCCCGGCCGAGCAGCCAGGCGCGGATCGGGTCGTGGCCGCGGAGCCAGAGGGTGTAGGGCGGCATCGACAGGACGGCGTCCTGGTGCAGCAGCGTCGTGAGCGCGTCGACGTCGTACCGCTCGAAGGCCGTGACGTAGCGGTCGACCAAGGCGGACTGGTCGTCGGACAGCGAGACGCGCGCGTCGCCGAGGTCGCGCGTCGAGAGCGTCGCCCGCGCGCGCTGGAGCGCGCTGTTGATCGAGGCGACCGAGGTGCTCAGGCTCTCGGCGACCTCCGCGGCGGACCAGCCGAGCACCTCCGTGAGCAGCAGCGCCGCGCGCTGCTTCGGCGGCAGGTGCTGGAGCGCCGCGACGAACGCGAGGCGGATGCTCTGGCGGAGCACCAGCTTCTCCGCGGCGTCGACGTCCGCCGGCAGGGCGCGGGCGTCAGGGACCGGCTCGAGCCAGTGCGTGCGCGGGCGCGTCTCGAGCGCGTCGTCCACGGTGCCGACCGGGCCCTCCTCGATCGGCCGCGCCCGGCGCGAGCGATCCGCCAGGATGTCGAGGCAGACGTTCGTCCCGATGCGGTACAGCCAGGTGCGCAGCGACGAGCGCCCGTCGAACCGATCGAGGCTCCGCCAGGCGCGCACCATCGTCTCCTGGACGGCATCGTCGGCGTCGACCGCCGAGCCCAGCATCCGGTAACAATGCCCGGTCAGCGCAACGCGGTGTTCCTCGAGGTCAGCAACACTCCCCGACATCGGCGCGGACAGTACCATCGGCCTCGCGGCGGGTCCATGGCCACGCGCGCGGCGGCGCGGCGGCCCAACCACCGTCCGCATGCTCAACCCCCATGAGCGACGCTCATCGCCGGATGAGAGAACCTCGTTTGCCTGGTCCGCGGTGCCGGCAGAGCATGGCCGCACGCCCATGAAGCTCCCCGACTCCCCCCCCTTCACATCCTCTCCCTCGATGGTTGATGCTCGTTGTCTTGCTCACCGCCCTCGTGGGCTGTGGCCCGAGCCCCGCCCCTCCGGCGCACACGCGTGCGCCCGCTTCGTCACAAGGCACCAGCGCGCCCTCCTTCGCGCAGGTGCCCGCCGCCGACGGCACCCCGATCGCGTACGCGACGCTCGGCCGGGGCGAGCAGGACGTGCTGCTCTCCCACTGCTGGGGCGGCAGCGCGGATCTGTTCCTGCCGGCGGCCCGAGCGCTCTCGGACCGCTATCGCTTCATCGTCCCCGACCTGCCCGGCCACGGCCGATCCGGGAAGGCCCGCCGCGCCTGGACCGTCGAGGCCTACGCCGGAGATCTGGAGACGGTCGCGCGGGCCGCGCACGTGGAGCGGCCCATCCTCGTCGGACACTCGATGTCGGGCCGCGTCGTGGTCGAGGCCGCGCTCGGGCCGCTGGCGGGCAAGGTGCGGGGGCTCGTCTTCATCGACGCGTTCCCCGACGTGGATCACCTGCCCTCCCACACCAACCAGAGCGGCATGATGGGCGGGCTCCGCGCCGATTTCCCGGCCGAGGTCCGCCGGATCGTGC
The DNA here is from genome assembly GCF_002950945.1 of Sorangium cellulosum. GTDB lineage: Bacteria > Myxococcota_A > Polyangia > Polyangiales > Polyangiaceae > Sorangium > Sorangium cellulosum_E. Next base: position 1,425,121 of record NZ_CP012673.1, on the reverse strand, counting down.
GCGCCCTCTTCCCCCCCTCCGCGGCGGAGGGCGACGTCGAGCGAGTCGCCGCGAGCATCCTCCGCGTGCGCCCGGACACGGCGACGGCGATCCTCGAGGAGAACCTGAGATACCCGGCCCGCGACCGGTTGCGGCTCCTGTCCATGCCGGTGTGGTCGATCAACGCGGATCTCGCCCCGACCAACGAACGCGCGAACCAGGCCCTCGTCCCTGGGTGGCGCTCGCTCGTGATCCCGCGCGCGAGCCACTGGCCGATGGTCGACGCGGAGGAGCGCTTCGAGGAGGCGCTCTCCGCCGTGCTAGAGGACCTCTCGAGCAGCTGAGCCCCGGCCGCGAGGCGCGCCCCGGATCTGCTAGAGTCCGAGGCGCGCCCTCATGCCGAGCGAACCCCCCCGGAACGGCCGCGCCGCGCTGGACATGCACGACGCGCACGACGCGCTCGCGCGGCGTGAACAGGACAGCTCCCTCTCCCTGGGCAACGTCCCCGAGCTCGAGATCGGCCTCTTGAAGACGCTCGTCGCCGTCGCGCGCCACGGCGGCTTCACGGCCGCGGCCGGCGCGCGCGGGCTCACCCAGTCGGCGGTCAGCCTCCAGGTGCGCCGGCTCGAAGAGCTGCTCGGGGTCCAGGTCTTTCACCGGACCCCGCGCGGCCCGCTGCTCACGGCGGCGGGCGAGCGCCTCCTCGCCCACGCGCGCCGGATCCTCCGGCTGCACGAGGACGCCGTGCTCGATCTCGCCGGCCGCCCGGGCGCCGAGCCCCTGCGCGCCGCCGTCCCCGAGGACGTGCCCCTCGCCCGCGTGCGCGCAGCCCTCCTGCGGGCGCACGCCGCCTCGCCGCCGGTGCGGCTCGCCGTCTCGATCGTGCCCTCCCACACGTCTCTCCCCGAGCTGGGGCACACCTTCGAGCTCGTCATTGCCACCCATCACGAGCCGGCGCCCGGCGCGGAGCTCCTGCGCGTCGACCGGCTCGTGTGGGTCGGCGCCGCGCCGGGCGCGGGCGCCCCGCTGGAGGTCGCGCTCTACGGCGAGGGTTGCCTCCTGCGGCAGCGCCTGATCGACGCGCTCGACCGGACCGGCGCCGCGTGGCGGGTCGCGCTCGAGTCGAGCAGCCCGAGGCTCGTCGTCGGGTTCGCCGCCGCGGGACACGGGGTCACGGTCGCCCGGCGGCGCTGGGTCCCGAGGAACCAGCACGCGCCGTCCCCCGCCTCGACGAGGCTGCCTCGGCTCGGATCCGTCGCGCTCTCGCTGCACCAGGTGCGCAGCCGCTCGCGGGCGCTCGCGGCCGCCGCGGCGGCGTTCTCCGCGGCGCTCCGCCCAGGCGTGGTCTCGGCATCCGACGCGCGGTAGGCGCAGCGCCCCGGGGCGGCCCACGACGCGCGCGACCCGGTGAGCGCCTCGGGCTCACCCGAGCTGCGCGAGCACCTTGTCGAGCGCCGCGTAGCTCTGGTTCATGCCCTCCGCCATGTCCGTGTGGAGCATGCCGTCCCGCTCCTCGGTCGTGTGGAAGAGCGACACCGTGACGAGCCGGGTGCGCCCGTCGGCGAGCTCCTCGAGCGTCATCGTCTCGACCAGGACATGGCCCGGCATGCCGTCCCACTCGAAGGTCTGCACGACGCGCTCCGGCGGGGTCACCTCCCGGTAACGCCCCCCGAAGCCGTGCGCGCCGTCGGGGCTGTGCTCGACGAACCTCCAGTAGCCGCCGCGTTGAACCTCCATGCGCTCGATCACCACCTTGTTGCCGCGCCCCCACCACTGAGCCACGAGCGCGGGATCGGTCATGGCCTTCCACACGCGGTCGCGGGGCGCGTTGAAGATGCGCTCGGTGCGGATCTCGCGATCCGAGGGCGTGGTGACCTGGGCTCTGGATTCATTCGCGGTCTGGGTCATGGCGTTCCTTTCGTCCGTTCGAGGAAGTCCTCGAGGTGATCGAGGCGCTGCTCCAGCTGGGTCCGGTACGACGCGATCCACGTGGTCACGTCCTCGAGGCGCCGCGGGCCGAGCCTGCAGCGCCGGACGCGACCGACCTTCTCCGTGGTGACGAGCCCGGCCTCTTCGAGGACGTGCACGTGCTTCTTGAGCCCGGTCAACGTCATCTCGAAGCCCTCGGCGAGCTCGCCGAGCGAGGCCTCGGAGCGCCCGAGCCGCAGCAGGATCGCGCGCCGGGTCGAATCGGACAGCGCGGAGAACGAGCGATCGAGGACCTGCTGACACTGAACCATCTGGTTCAGTTTTAGTAACGGCTCGTGCGTGCGCCGTCAAGGGCAGGCGCGACCTGGCGCGCAGAGGGTCACGCGGGGGGGCGTGTTACCCTGCTCAGGATGCGCGTGATCCGGTCTCCGCCCGCCCTGGCGCTGCTCGTCGCGCTGCTGGCGAGCGACGATGCGCCGGTGGCAGGGCCGCTGCCCGCGCCGCCCTCCGCCCCGCAAGCCCTGGCGCTCGAGGCCGAGATCGCCGGCTGCAGCGTGGTGCTCGCGGGCCCGGTCTGCGAGCTGCCCCGGGACACCACGCTGCGCGTCTGGGTGAAGGCCCCCGAGGGCGCTCACGTCGAGGCGGCGACCGATACACGCCCGCTCCCGGTCGACGGGACGCCGATCCAGGGCGGCCTGCAGCTCCGGCTCGAGGTCCCCGCGGGCGCACGTGCGCTCGTCGTGACGGCCGCGCGCGGGGAGGCGCGCGCCGAGCGGCGGTGGACGCTCCGGCCGTTCCAGCCGGACGCCGCGCTGGAGGAGGCCGAGGACCTGCGCCAGCGAGGCGAGCTCGACGAGGCGGCGCGGCGCCTCGACGCGCTCCGCGCCGATCCTGATCCCGCGCGCAGGACCCGTGCCCTCGGCAAGCTCGCCCGCATCGATCTCGCGCGGGGCGACGTCGACGCCGCGGTCCAGCGCTTCGAGCAGACGATCCCCGCGCACCTCGCGCTCGGCCGGATCTCCGACGCTCTCCACGACAGCTTCGCCGAGGCCTACACCCTGCTCCTCCGCCGCCGCGAGCTCGCCGGGGCGAGGCGCGTGCTCGACCGGCTCGATCCGTACGCCGGGGCCGATCCCGAGGGGGACACGCGCCGGGCCTACTACGCGGGGCTCCTGTCGTACGAGGCCGGGGACGTGCGCGCGACGCTCCAGCGCTTCCGCGCCGCCGTCGAGGGCGCCGAGCGGCTCGGCCTCGACGAGCAGCGGCTCGACGTGCTCCAGCTCGAGGCGCTCGTCCTGCAGGAGCTCGGGCGCGGCGCCGAGGGCGAGGTGCTCCTGCGCGAGGTCGCGGAGGCCTTCCCGGCCGACGCGCGCCCCTGCCGGAGGGCCGCGATGCTCACGAACCTCGGCGCGGGCGACGGACCTTCCCCGGAGGCGCTCGACGCGGCGGACGGCGCGCTCACGACCACGATCCCCGAGAGCGTGACGGACGCCGCTTATGGGTCGTATCCCGCGGTCGGCCTGCTCGATCTGGACGGCCCGAGGTGCGCCGCGACGCTCATCGACGAGCAGCATGTGCTCACCACACACGGCTGCATGCTCGAATCCGGCATCGCCCCGGATGTGTCGAACCACGATCCGCGCCACGCCTTCGTGCTCTACCTCCAGCCGGACGCGACCGGCCGCGCGACGATCCGACAGACGCGCTTGACCCTCGATCGATGGCACGGCTTCTTGAAGGGCGACCGCCTCACGGACGTCGCGGTCGTGCGCCTCGCGAGCCGCGCGGTCGTCGCGGCGGGCGGCGGCGCCGAGGAGCAGCTCGCCGTCCCGGCGCCGCTCGCGAGCGCCGCGCCGTCCAGCTCGTTTGCGAAGCGTCTCCACGGGAAGCGCACGACGATCGGCTTCGCGGGCGGGCAGGCGGGCGTCAAGCGGATGGCCCTCTGGGAGGGGGCATGGAGCGTCGAGCTGCGGCGCGAGTGCCTCCTCCTGGGCGCGAGCACGGCGCTCCGGCCTGCCCTGACGATCGATTCGAGCCCTCTTGCTGTCGGCAAGGGGGACTCGGGGGGGCCGACCTTCGACGGGAGCGCGCTCGAGGCCCTGATCGTGGCGCCGGGCGGCGATGCCGGCCCTTCCTTCGCCGATCCGGTCATCCTGCAAAAGCAGATCGCCGACGTCATCGCCGGCTGGGGCGGCGCGGTGGGCCCGGCCCACCGCTACACGAGCTTCGTGCCGCTCGTCGTCCACGACGACACCCCCTCCGGGGCCACCTCCGCGCTCGAGACCGGGTTCGAGACGGTCCTGAGCATCACCAACACCGACACCAAGGCGGCAGACATCGCTGTCGAGTTCTCGTGGGATCAGCTCGCGACGAACGGGGTCGGCCCCGCGGCGGCCTCGAATCCCCTCGGCGTGCACCGCGCGCAGGAGCGCCGCGGGCTCGCGCCGAACGCCACCTTCCAGCTCTCCACGGCCGGGTTTCCCGCGGGCTTCGAGGGGTCCGCCGTCGTCCACGCGAGCCGTCACGTCGCCGTCTCGGTGGCCTACGTCCCCAGGACGGCGACGTCCGTGGTCAACGTGCCTCGCGGCACTGCCGTGCCCGCGGCCAGCGCCGATCACAGCGTCTATCTTCCGACCGCGGTCAAGAATACGTACGGCCACAGCTCGGTGATCGCGGTGCAAAACGCGAGCGAAAAGCCCGTCGACGTCGAGATCTCGCTGCGGTGCGCGGACGGCTCCTGCGGCGCGGGCGCCGTCGCCACCATCGAGGATCTCCCTGCGCACACCGCGCGGATCATCGACCTGCACACCGCGGCGTGGCTCTCGAGGTATGACCAGGTCAACGCCGCGGCCAAGATCAAGGCGAACCTGGCCGACGACCCGGCGAGGCCCGCGCCCGTCGCGGTGTTCGCCCTCGAGCTGGGGTATCCGGGCAGCCTGAGGCCGCGCGGCGCCGCGATGTACGAGGGCGTCGAGGGCTCCAGGCTGCGCGGCAGCCGCGGCGGGAAGCTGCACCTGGCCACGGCGCTCTGCGACGCGTTCGACGCTCGCACCACCTACGCCCTGATGAACGCGAGCGAGCTCCCGCAGGCGCTCTCGGTCGATTACCTCGACCTGTCCGGCAATGTCCGGGCGACGGCCGACGGGGCGAGCATCCCGCCGTACACCAAGGAGAGCTTCCTGGCGTGCAGCGCCTCGGTCGGGCCTGGCTTCAGCGGCTCGGGCACGGCGTACGCGGCGGGCGCGCTCGTCGGGGTGGGCAAGGCGGCCGCGGACGCGCCCGGCGCCGTGTACGTGACGGCGTTCCGGGACGTGCACGAGGGCAGCTCGCGGCTCGTGTTCCCCGAGGTGTCGTGGCACGGAGCGACGGACGGATACGACGCGACCCTCGCGCTGCAGAACGTGGGCGATACGCCCGCGGACCTGAAGGTGACGTTCTACGACCAGGCCGGCGGGATCGTCGACGTGGTGACCCACGCGGGCCTCCAGCCTGGCGCGAAGGTCAGCGTGGCCGCGGACGTCGCGGAGAGCCTCAGCCGCTTCGAGACGCTCGAGGGCTTCCGCGGAAGCGCGGTGGTCGAGGCGGCCGACAAGAGCGACCGTATCGCGGGGATCGTCCGGCTCACGCGGACGGATACGCGCATTCCGTCGAGCCATCAGATCGTCGGCGAGGAGTATAGCGGCATCCCGCTCGACGAGATCACCCTGGTCGCTCCGGACCCCTCCGCTGTCGAGCCCAATGTCGAGTCCAACCCGTCCTGCCCGACGTGCCCGTCGTGCTTCGCGCCGGAGGCCGCCCGCTGAAGGGATGACCTGCTCGCGCTCTCCGCGCGGCAGCGTCGTGGTAGGTTCAGGAGAAGCGCATGAGCCAGACTCCCCCCGACGTGCCGATTGCCCCCGCGCCGTGGACGTTGACCGGCGACGCGTACATCGTGATGCTCGAGCTTCCCCCGCCGCTGCTCCGCGAGCAGGCCTTCATCCCGGAGGCGCTCCGCGGTCGCTTCGAGGGCCGCTATAGCCTCCTGATGGCGATCGACTACACGTCCTCGAACGTGGGCCCCTACCGCGAGCTCCTGTTCATCCCGGGGCGCTTCCGCACCCGGCGCGGCCTGTGCTGGTCGATCAGCAAGATCTACGTCAGCTCGTGGGACAGCGTGGTCAATGGCCAGATCAACTGGGGCATTCCCAAGGAGCTGGCCGATTTCGAGATCGCGCGCGAGGCCGACGGCAGCGAGCGTTTCCGCGTCTCGCACGGCGGCGACGTCTTCGCTGACCTGCACTTCGCGGCTGCGGGCCCGGCCCTGCCCGCGTCGGCCGCGCTCCTGCCGGCGGCGCTGAGGACGCTGGTGCACCACCGGGAAGGGCGCGATTATCTCTGCACGCCGGCCGCCCGCGGCCGCGTGCGTTATGCGCGCCTGGTCGACGTGCGCACCTCCCCCGAGCGGATGGTCCGCATCGAGGGAGGGCGCGTCGTGTTCGCCGTTCGCCTGTCCGATTTCCGGGCCGAGTTCCCGGCGGCCGACGTCGAGCCGCCGCCGTAGGCCGCGCCGGACGGGCGGCGGGGGGTCACTCGTCGGCGGGATCCGTGCACACGTTGTCGGCGCTGCACTCGTCGAGCGCGGCGATCGCGTCGAAGAAGCCCTCCGTGCAGGCGGCCGCCTTCGCGCGCTCCTCGCAGACGTCGTACTTGCTGTCGTTGATCTGCCCCGCGCCGCACTCGGTCACAGGCCAGAGGTCGCCCGCGCGGTCCGCGAAGTCGCGCTCGCAGTCCTCTTCCGTCGCGTAGGTCTGGTCCTCGCCGGTGCCGTAGCCGGGGCAGCCCGCCTCGGTGTCGGCGTAGCGATCGCACGCCGCCTCGGAGATCTGCTCGATGCGCGCCTCGCGCGACTGCTCGCCCGGCAGGACGTCGTTCACCGCGTCCGCAGTGTCGTCACAGCCAACGGTACCGAACACGAAGATCGACGCGGCCAAAGATGCCCAGAGACACTTTTGCATGCTGATTTCCTCCCTCATGGCTCGCCTGGATGTCTGATGGCGGCCTAACGCGTCGCCCGCTACGCAGCATTGCATCGCGAGCGCGCTACCAGGAGCCACTCTCAAGCACCGACCATGCCAGATCGCGGTGGGTCGCTTTCGCAGCGGTCCGGAGGAGATATGCGCCGGAGATCGCGTGCGTCTGCCCTGGCGGGCGTCTACGCATCCAGCGCACGCGCAGCGCACGCGTGTGACAGATTGCGACGCTTCGTGGCGGGCGCGTTCGAGGAAGCAGAGGCGTGAGCAAGAGCCTCGTTGGATCTGCAGCGGAGGCTTTCCATTCCTGGGGGTACCTTGCCAATTATCCAGGATAGGGAGCCGAGACGCTGCATGAACGGAAAGATGCGGCAGAGACGAAGAGACTCCGGCTCGACCTGAGCCCCCGGCTCAACCTGGGTCAGGTCGCCCAACCTGGGTCAGCTCAACCTGGGTCGGTCGTCCCCAACCTCGATCGTCCCCAACCTCGGTCGGGTCGCCCCGGGTCGCCCAACCTGGGTCGGGTCGCCTCGGGTCGCCCAACCTGGGTCAGCCCAACCTCGGTCGGTCGTCCCCAACCTGGGTCGGGTCGTCCAACCTGGGTCGGGTCGCCCAACCTGGGTCGGGTCGCCTGCTGCTCAACCTGGGTCGGGTCGCCTGCTCAACCTGGGTCGGGTCGTCCGGCCGCCTGTTCAACCTGGGTCGGGTCGTCCGGCCGCCTGCTCAACCTGGGTCGGGTCGTCCGGCCGTCCGGCCGTCCCCAACCTGGGTCAGCTCAACCTGGGTCGGGCCGCCGGGTCGCCAGGCCCTCGCCGAGCACGTCGAGGACGGCCGCGGTGAGCTCCATCGCGCCCTCGCGCGGCAGGTGGCCGTCGAGGAACATGCGCGCCAGCCCGTAGGCCAGCGCCCGCCCCGCGACCTCCGTGACCACGGGGTCCGTCGGGCGCAGCTCGCCACCCGCTCGCGCCTCCTCGAGCATCTTCTGCAGCCGCGACCGCGCCTCGTCCGCCGCGGCGAGCAGCGCGCGCGCCCCCTCCGGGTCGCCGCGGAAGGCCGGACCGTTCAGGAGCTCGAACAGCGCGGGATGCTCGAGGGCGAAGCGGACCGAGGCGAGCCCGAGCGCGCGGAAGCGCAGCAGCGGCGAGGGCGCCGCCGCGACCTCCGCCGCCGAGGCCAGCTGGAACCGCTCGATCCCCGCCAGGGCGACCGCACGCAAAAATTCCTCCCGCGAAGGAAAATGCCGGAAAGGCGCGGCCGGAGAGACGCCGGCCCGCCGCGCGGCCTCGCGCACCCGGACGGCCTCGACGCCGCCCTCCTCCAGCAGCGCCAGCCCCGCCTCCACGAGGACCCGCTTGAGGTCGCCATGATGATACCCACGCGCCGCCCGCTTCGAGCGCGCCCGCCTGGCAGGCGCCTCCTCGGCGGTCGCCCCCTTCGCAGGCGGTTCCTCGGCGCGCTTTCGACCCGCAGGCATGCCGCGCTTTCCCGGCGGCGGACCGCGGCGTCAAGCAGGAGCCGCGGCCCCCTTCTCCGGCGCTCCTCCGGCAGCCGAGCCCCGCACCCGCGCCAGCGAGCCGCCCCCGGCGCGCAGCGCCGCAGGATCCCGCTTGCGCTCATGTAATCGGTGATTACATCACCCTGGCGGCGGATGTGATCACCGATCACATCCGCCGCCAGGAGGTTCCATGTCCATCGCCCTGTCTCCCCCTGTCCCCGTCTCCGTCCCCGTCTCCGTCTCCGACGCCGCCCTCGACGCCGCCTTCGCCGCCGCGGGCGACGCCTCTCTGGAAGCCGCGCGCTCCGCCCGCTCCTTCGATCACCTGCCCGACCTCGAGGCCGAGTACGGCTTCACGCCGCTCTCCATCGAGGGAGTGTTGCCCGAGGGCCTCGAGGGCACGCTCTTTCGCGCCGGTCCGGCTCGCGCCACCCTCTTCGGCGTCCGCGTGCCGCACCCCTTCGAGGCCGACGGGGGCATGCTCGCCGTGCGGCTCTCGGGCGGCCGGGCCGAGGGCGCGCATCGCCTGGTGCGCAGCCGCGGCCTGCAGGAGGAGCTCGCGGCCGGCCGGCGCCTCTACGGCTCGACGCTGTTCTGGCCCACGCGCCTGCTCCAGGCGCTGCAGGGCAAGGCCAAGAACGTCGCGAACACGAGCCCCTTCCTCGCCGGCGGCCGCCTGTTCGCCCTCATGGAGGCGGGCAGGCCGACGGAGCTCGATCCCGCGACCCTCGACACGATCGGCGAGACCGACCTCGGCGGCGCGCTCGGCCCCACCTTCTCCGCCCACCCGCACCGGGTGGCCGCCCGGAAGACGAGCTACAACTTCGGCGTCCGCTACGGCCGCAAGCACCTCCTCGACCTCTACGCGGTCGACGACGACGGGCGCACGCGTGTGCTCGGCGCGGTGCCGTTGCCGGCGCCCGTGATGCTCCACGACTTCTGCGCCACCCGGCAGCACCTCGTGTTCTTCGTCTCACCCGCCGTCATCCAGATGGGCCGCGCGCTCCTGCGGTGGGGGAGCTTCGACTCCTGGGTGCGCTTCGAGCCTCGCCGGGGCACGGAGGTGATCGTCGTCGACATCGACGACATCTCCCGCGTGCGCCGCTTCAGCGTAGACGTATTTTTCCAGTGGCACTTCGCAAACGCCTACGACGACGGCGAGGATCTCGTCGTCGACCTCGTCCGCTACCCGGGGCTCGGCACACTCGGCGCCATCGGCAAGGACCCGGACCGGCCCGAGCTCGCCGCCGTCGAGGGCGGCGTGCTCGTGCGCCATCGCGTCCGTGCGAGGCGCGAGCAGCTCGTCGTGGAGGACCTCGGCGGCCTCCGCGGAGAGTTCCCGCGCTGCGACCCCCGGGTCGAGGGGGAGCGGCACGGCGTGGTCTTCCTCGCCACGGAGGGACGGACCGAAGACCCGCCCACGAACGGCATCACCCGCGTCGACGTGGACACGGGCGCGATCACCCGGGCGGACCTCGCGCGCCACGAGCTGCCCTCGGAGCCGGTCTTCGTGCCGCGTGCCCCCGGCGCTCCCGAGGGCGACGGTCATGTGCTCGCCCTGGTCACCGACGTGAAGGCCAGGAAGAGCGCCATCCACGTCTGGGACGCGCAACACCTGGGCGACGGGCCCCGGGCGCGGGTGCACCTGCCCCACGCGTCGCCCCAGACCTTCCACGGCGCGTTCCTGCCCCGGGAGCGCTGAAGACGGCACCAGCCCGCACGGCTCGTCCTCTCCCCGTGCGGCTATGCCTCAGGGACGTGCTGGCGGGTCTGCGATACTATCTGCTGCGATGCGCGCGGGAATCGCCGCACCTAAAACCACGAGTCCATGTCCCGCGGACCGCCCGGCGCTCAGGTCCGCTCGAGGTGCTCGACGATGAAGGGGTAGACGTCGGTCGACGCGTTCTTCCCGAAGATGCAATCGATGTGGCCATACCCGGGGATGACGTTCCGCGAGTAGAGCGCCGCGCCGTTCCTCGCCGAGAGCACCTCGACCGTCTTCTCGGTGCTCGCCGGCAGGAAACACTGGTTCTCCGCGCCGTGGATGAACCGGATCGGGATCGCCATCCGATCGAGGTGCGGCAGGTAGACGTCCCTCCCCTCGGCGTCGACGACGTGCCCCTCGCGGGTCATCAGCGAGAGCCCCTCGAACGCGCGCATCGTCGCCTCGCCGAAGAGCTCGTAGAGCCGCTCGTGCGTGGCGTGGTTCAGCTGCGCGTGCTCGTAGAGCAGCGAGTACATGAACGAGATCCGGTGGCACACCGCGCTGTCGCAGCGCTCGTCGGACCCGACCGGGTAGAGCTCGAGCGCGCGATCGTAGAGGCGCGACAGGAACCCCTCGTGCGAGGAGGCGTTCGTGGTGAGCGACCCGACGCCGAGCGCATCGAGCACGCTCGGCGCGTGCAGACCCGCCTTCAGGTGCACCAGGGCGGGCGTGACCAGGTGCGTCGAGATCTGCGAGATCACCGCCGAGCGGACGCCCTCGAGCCCGGCGAGCATCGCCATCGTGAACGTCGTCGCGCCGTAGCAGTGGGCGACGACCTGCACGCCCGCCGCGCCCGTCACCTCGCGCACCTTCGCCACCGCAGCCGGATAATCGCCCCGCGCGATCTGGTCGGCCGTGTACTGCGTCCTCGACGCGGGGAGCAGCACGCTCGATCGGAAGTCGAGCAGCCAGACGTCGTAGCCGTGGGCCACGAGGTGCTCGAGCAGGTTCGTCTCGATGGTGTCGGTCGAGAAGATACGGCTCGAGACGCCGAGCCCGTGCGCGAGCATCACCGGCCCCTTCGACCCGCCGTGATACCGCGTCAGGAGAAGATCGACGCCGTCGCTCGTCTTGAACGGGTGGAGGCTCGGGCCCGGCGCGCGCAGCGGCCTGCGCTTCTGGGGAGGAGGGTTCGAGTCGGCGTACTCGAGGGGCGCCGCCACGCCGCCGTAATAGTCGTAGACCACGCCCGCGAAGAAGCGCCCGAACTTCACCGTCGTGGCGAGGCGCTCCTCGGCGTCCTTCGCGTTCGTGACGTCCAGCGTCCCCAGCTGGCGGATGAAATCCTCCGGCGCGATCACGAGGATGCCCTTGCCGATCGCCGGCCCCTTGTCGTCCTCGCCCTCGTGAAGGGTGATGTAGAGCGTGGTCGTGTCGTGCCACACGTCCCAGATCGGGCGGTCCTTGATCACCTTGAAGCCGTAAAAATAGAACGAGCGCCCCTCCTCCAAGACGAGCCGCATCGAATACTTCATGAGCCGGGTGTCGGCGGCGCTCGGGTCCTGCACGAAGAGGTTGAACGTCCCGTGCGTCACCGTCAGCGGCCGCCCCGAGAGCGCGGGGGCGTCCACCGTCCCGAGGGTGCGCGCCGCGTGCTCGGGCTTCGTGATCATCGCGTCGACGTCCTCCGACACGATCGTGAGGATGAACTTGAAGCTCGAGTCCTCCTGCTTCCCGAGCGCGGCGGCGGTCTCGAAATCGCTGTCGACCGCCTTCGAGAAATACCCCTTCATCGTCTCGGTGAAGCGGATCCCGGGCCTCTGCGCCCGGGGCTCTGGGGCGATCGGGCCCTTGTCGGAGTAATCGATGTGGAGGCCGCGGTCGCGGGCGAGGTGGATCGCGCAACGCTCCGCCAGCGCCGAGATCGTGAGCAGCGGGTTGACGCCGAGCGAGACGGGGATGATCGAGCCGTCGCAGACGTAGAGCCCCTCGTGGACCGCGGTGCCCGTGGTCGACGCGAACACCGTGCCCTTGTGGTCGACGACGCCCGACTCGGCCGAGTCGGCCATCATGCAGCCGCCGAGCGGGTGCACGGTGATCAGCTTGTCGCCGATCTTCGGGGACCAGATCGGGTCCTTGACCGAGATCCCCTCGAGCGCGGCCGTCGTGCTCACGAGGCGCCGGTTCATCTCCTCGAAGATCGGCTCCATGCCCACCTTGGGCCAGTCGATCCGCAGCTGATCGCTCTCCAGCTTCATCGTGCCGCTGTTCGCCTCGTGCCCCATCACGAGGTAAGTCTGCGTGTGCATCGTGGCCCCGTGATAAGGCCCGAGGAGGAGCGACTCGGCCTCGCGCAGCCCCTGGGCGAAGGCGTTCTGCGGGGCCGTGTTCTGCCCGCCGATCGCGGCGGCCGCCTGGAACACGACCGGCAAGAGCGGCGCGAGCGCGCCCGGGATCGACCCCTCCTCGATGATGATGTCGTCCGCCAGGCTCGCCTGGTTGCGCATGTCGATCACGCTGGTGATACACGGCCCGACGGGCCCCATCGTCCCGGCCGCGCGGTTCCCGAAGCCGAGGCCGTCGAGCGCCGGCGTGCAGTTGTAGCCGAACCCGAGCATGTCGCCGTTGCCGCTGAACCCCTTGCCGATCATGTCGGAGATGGGTAGTCCGAGCTCCTTCGATCGGAGCAAGATTTCGGTGGATCCCAGCGTCCCGGCGGAGAGGACGACGATCTTGGCGGTGACGGCCAGCGTCGGCGCGTCGAACGCCTCGCGGCCGACGTCGAGCACCTGGTAGTGAACGTTCCATCGGCCGTCGCTGCGGCGCTCGACGTGGCGCACGCTCGTCTCGACGAAGATGGCGGCGCCGTGGCGCCTGGCGTCGGGCAGGTAGTTCATGAGCACGGTGTTCTTCGCGCCGACGTTGCATCCCGAGACGCAGTCGCCGCAGTTCGTGCAGGCCTTCTGCGCGACGCCGGCGGCGTTGATGCCGTCCTGGAAGGTCACGTTGATGTCGAGGCGCCGGAACGGCTGCCCCATCACCTCCGCCGAGCGCTGGAGCGCCGTCATCTTGGGCAGCGGAGGGTAACTCTCGGGGTAGGGCCTCGGCGAGAGCATCCGCTCGGCGAGCCGGTAGCCGGTGTTCAGGTGCTCCATGTGCTCGCCGCGGAGCTGGGCGGGCCAGCGCGGGTCGTCGAAGACGCGCGGCTCGGCGCGGATCGAGACGTTCGCGTTGATGAGGGAGGTGCCGCCGAGGCCGCAGCCGACGAGCACGCCGATGTCCTCGTTGATGTGCAGATCGAACAGCCCCGTGCGCGAGCCCTCGTGGCCCACGACCGGGAGGTTCATCTGCATCTCCTCCAGGGCCTCCAGCGCGGTGTTCGGGTACTCGCCCGGCTGCCGCTCCCGCCCGCGCTCGAGCACGCAGACCTTCAGGCCGGCGCGCGCGAGCCGGGACGCCATGATCGCGCCCCCGTAGCCCGAGCCCACGACGACGACGTCGTAGTCACCGTCGATCTCTTCGATGTCCGACGAAAGCCGATCCATGCGCTGCTCCCTCCTTGAGATCCGTTGAATACCCGCGGCGCCGATCGGACGGCGCCGTCACGCTGCATCCTCGATTGATCGAGGTGTGCTTCACCGGCCCGGCGCCGCATGCTCCGCGAGCCCACGGCTCACCAGAGCACATCGTCGCCCCCGGCGGCGCGATGCAGCATGAGCGCTCCAGCGCGCGCTCTCCTCGGACGCCGCTCCCCCAAACCAGTCCGCCAGCAACCGACGATGCGTCGCTCCCCTGCGCCCCCCAGCATCCCGTCGAGCGCGACACGCAGCGTAGATCGAACCTTCTCTGATCACAAGACGTAGCGGACGTAAGGCAGCAGCCCGCGACCTGGGTCCCCTCCACACACCGTGGATGGGATCCAGGGTGCGCGGGCTCGCGCGAGGGTGTGCCCTGGGTCCGACCCGAACAGCCTGGATTGCGGTCAATCGACCACAGGCGATGTCCCGTGGCATCCTTGACAGGAGCGGCGTTGTCGACAAGCCTGGATTCGGCTCATCGCGGAGGGCACCCGGCAAGCGGTGCTCGCCGGGGCCTCGATCGATCGATGACGCCGTCCGGGGCGCGACCATGCGCCGCGGGCGGCTGTCGACGTCGTTTGTTGGGGCGAGGAGGCACATGTGCTGACCAGGCTGTTCAAGGTGCTCTGCGGCGCGGCGGCGGCCGCCGCCATCGGCTGCGCGGGCTCCGGGTCGGGCGCGGAGCAGGGCGAGGAGCCCGCCGGAGAGGCGGTGAGCGCCGAGCGGGCCGAGTACCCGTCGGGCAACACCGTCTTCGCCCACGTCGTCGCCATCGATCAGGTGTACGTCTATGAGCGGTTCGGCGCCTTCAACCCGGCAGGGATGATCTACGCCCTCCGGCGGGACGTCGTGGCCGCCGACCCGGAGCGGCCCATCGGCCCAGGCAACGCCATGCTGCGCCCGGACAAACGTCCAAGGCCGCTCGTCCTCCGGGTCAACGTCGGCGACGCGCTCGACATCACCTTCACCAACTGGCTCACGCCGCCGGGCGAGCCCCTCCCGGAGCCCGCCCCGCTCACCCGGGACGCTTCCATCCACGTGGCCGGTCTCCAGATCCGGGACATCGAATCGCTCGGCGGCAACGTCGGGCGGAACCCGAGCTCCCTCGCCGCCCCCGGAGAGACGCGGACTTACCGGCTCTTCGCCGACCGCGAGGGCACGTTCCTCATGCACAGCGCCGGCGCCATGGCGGGCGGCGACGCCCCGGGGCCGCCGATCCGACAGGCCTTCTCGGCGCTGTTCGGCGCCGTCCACGTCGAGCCCCGCGACGCGGTCGCCTACCGGTCGCAGGTCACCGCCGCCGAGCTCGCCGCCGCGAGCCTCGGTCGGAACCCGGACGGGACCCCGCGCCTCGATTACGAGGCGATCGGCGCGGACGGCGAGCCGATCCTCCGCATCACGAACGACGCCGGGGAGATCGTGCACGGCGACGTCAACGCCATCATCGCCGGGTACGGCGACGACCCCTCGTCGCGCGACACGACGTTTCGTGAGATCACGGTCGTGTTCCACGACGACCTCGGCGCCGTCAACGCCTTCCCCGAGCTCAACCTCGACACGGCCTTCCACAGCGTGCGCAGCGGGTTCGGCGTCAACTACGGCGCCGCCAGCCTGGGCGCGGCGGTCCTCGCCAACCGCAGGCGCATCGGGCCCACGAGGGCGTGCGCGGAGTGCAAGTTCGAGGAGTTCTTCCTGAGCTCCTGGGCGAACGGCGACCCGGCGCTGAACATCGAGCGGGACGAGCTGGGCAACGCCGTGAGGGCCCTCTACCCGGACGACCCCTCCAACGTGCATCACGGCTACCTCGGGGATCCCGTCTGGTTCCGGAACGTCCACGCCGGGCCGCGGGAGACGCACGTCTTCCACCTCCACGCCCACCAGTGGCTGCGGACGCCGGACGACGAGGACAGCGACTACATCGATTCACAGACCATCGGCCCCGGCGCGGCGTTCACGTACCAGCTCCGTTATGGCGCCGGCAACCGTCACCTGACCCCCGGGGACTCCATCTTCCACTGCCACCTCTATCCCCATTTCGCGCAGGGGATGTGGGGTCTCCTCCGCGTCCATGACGTCTTCGAGGCCGGCACACAGGACCGCGCCCTGCCGGACGGCGAGCTCGCGGCCGGCACCCCCACGCCCGCGGTGGTGCCGCTCCCCGGCCGCGCGATGGCCCCGATGCCGACCTACGCGCCGACGCGGGTCGAGCTCCCCGGCGGCGAGCGGGTGATCCGCGAGGCGATGCCCGGTTATCCGTTCTACATCGCCGCGCTGGCCGGTCACCGGGCGTCGCAGCCGCCCCGCGACATGGAGCACGACGGCGGCCTCCCGCGCCACGTCGTCACGAGCGTGCCGGCGGACGGCGTCGATCTCGGCGTGAGGGGCGAGTTCGACGTGCAGATCCACCGGGCCAACCTCAAGCTCCTGCCGGCGGACGGCACCCGCGCCGAGTCGGCCGCCATGGCGTTCCACGCCGGGCAGTTCCCGGGCGCCGCGCGCGCCCCCGAGCGCTACGGCTACCCTGTCCGCGGCTACCCGGCGTTCACCCCGGAGGGCGACGCCGCGCTGTTCCTCGTGAACGGCCGCCCCCCCGCGCCCGGCGCCGTCTACGCGGACCCGTGCCCGAGCCGCTCGCCGACGCGCACCTACCGCGCGGCGTACGTGCAGCTCGACGGCGTCGTGAACGGCGCCGGCTGGCACGACGCGCAGCTGCGCACGACGATCCTCGAGGGCGACTACCACGCGACGCGCGACGGCGCGAAGGCGCCGGAGCCGCTCTTCATCCGCGCCCGCTCGGGCGATTGCGTCGTCTTCCACGCGACGAACCTCCTCCCGTCCGCGCTCCAGGCCGACGACTTCCAGATCTACGTGCCCACCGACACCACCGGCCAGCACATCCACCTCGTGAAGTACGATGTCATCGCCTCGGACGGCGGGGCGAACGGCTTCAACTACGAGGACGGGACGTTCACCGCGGACGAGGTGCTCGAGCGCATCGGCGCGGCCAACGCGCTCGGCGGCGCGCTCGCCGCCGACGGCACGCTCGAGGAGGCGGGCCGCCGGGTCCACCTCGCCGCGGAGGAGCACCCCACCCTGGACGGCGCGCCGCGCGGGGCGCAGATCACCACGCAGCGCTTCTGGGCCGATCCGATCGTGAACACACACGGGAGGGATCGCACCCTCAGCACCGCCTTCACGCACGACCATTTCTCGCCCTCGTCGCACCAGCACCACGGCCTGTATGCGGGCCTGGTCGTCGAGCCCGCGGGCTCCACCTGGCGAGACCCGGAGACGGGCGCGCTCCTCGGCGAGCGCAGCGACGGCGGGCCGACGAGCTACCGCGCCGACATCCTCTTCCCGGCCGGCGATCCGCGGCGGCCGTTCCGCGAGTTCAACCTCATGCTCGCCGACTACTCGCTGGTCTACGACGAGTGCGGGCGCCCGGTGAACCCTCCGACGTTCGTGCGGGCGCCGCTCCCGCTCGCCATCGTCCACCCGCCCGACGCGCTCCTCCGCGAGGTGATCTCGTGGCGCGATCCGGGGACGCAGCTCATCAACTACCGCAACGAGCCCATCCCGCTGCGCATCGCCGAGCGCCGGTGCGCAGCCGACGAGGTCGCCCAGAGGGCCGGGGAAGCGGGGGAGATGCACAACGTGTTCAGCTCCCGCGTCCACGGGGATCCCTCCACGCCGCTGCTCCGCGCGTACCCGGGCGACCACACGATGGTGCGGCTCGTCCACGCCGCGCAGGCGGAGCAGCATGTCTTCTCCATCCACGGGAGGAAATGGCTGAGGGAGAGCGCGAGTCCGGACAGCGGGTATGTCAACGGGCAGCCCATCGGCGTCTCGGAGAAGATGGACCTCGATCTCACGGACGACGTGGTGTCCGGGGCGGCCCCCGCCGGCGGGGTCGACTACCTCTACCAGAGCGCGGCCACGGACGATCTGTGGGACGGCATGTGGGGCCTCCTGCGCGTCCACGGCGAGAGGGTGCCGGATCTGCTGCCGCTCCCCGGCGCGCCGGAGCACGCCGGCGCGACCCCGGCGCCGGTGTGCCCGCCGGACGCGGAGGTGCGGCGCTACGTGGTCCACGCGATCACGGCGCGCGGCAACCTGCCCGGCGGTCGGCTCACCTACAACGAGGAGTTCGGGTTCTACGATCCGGACGCCCTCCTGTTCGTCCGCGAGGAAGATCTCGGCGCCCTGCGGGCGGGCAAGCTGCAGCCCGAGCCGCTCCTCCTGCGCGCGGCGGCCGGCGATTGCGTCGAGGTCACGCTCGTGAACGATCTGCCCGAGGAGCTGCCGAAGACGCCCCACTGGAACTATAACCCGCCGATCGTCGACGGGTTCAACACGAACCAGGTGAGGCCGTCGAACCACGTCTCGCTGCACCCGCAGCTCGTGGCGTACGACGTGTCCACGAGCGACGGCGCGAACGTCGGCCGCAATCCCCCCCAGACGGTGCCGCCGGGGCAGCGGCGGACCTACACCTGGTATGCGGGCGAGGTCACGTCGGGGCCCGACGGCGTCGTGTGGCGTCCGCTCGAGCTCGGCGCCGTCAACCTGAAGGACATGGCCGACGTGGTGAACCACGGGATGCACGGCGCGATCGGCGCGCTCGTCGTAGAGCCCGAGGGGGCCGTCTGGTACGAGAAGCCGGGCCTGCACGCGCAGGCCTGGGTGGCCCACGGGGGCGAGGGCCGCGGCGCGCAGTGGTTCCGCGAGCTCGTGCTCGTCTATCAGGCCGAGGTCGGCCTGCACACCGACGAGGAGCGGTTCCAGTGCGCGGATCCCTCGTGGAACTGCGGCACCGCGCTCGCGAACCTCGGCGGCGAGATCGACTGGGACGTCTCCGGCCAGGAGGCCTTCAATTACCGCAGCGAGCCGATCTGGGCGCGGCTCGGCGTGCGGCCGGAGACGCGCCTCGGCAGCCTGGTCGAGCTCGATCAGAGCGAGGTCTTCAGCTCGGCGGCGCACGGCGATCCGGCGACCCCCGTGTTCGAGGTGGGGCGCTGGGACAAGCTGCGCGTGCGTGTGCTCTTCCCCTCGGGGCACCGCCGGCAGCTCGCGTTCAGCCTCTGGGGCCACGAGTGGCCGCACAACCCGTGGGCGCTGGGCTCGGCGTCGCGGGCCATGGGCGAGAACCCGACGTCGTTCGCCATCGGCGTGCAGAGCGGGATCGGCCCGATGACCGCCTGGAACATCAACCCGTTCTACCGGGCGGGAGGCCGGTTCGGTGTCCCGGGCGACCGCCTGTACAACGAGCAGAACAGCGTCGAGCTCGCCGGAGGGCAATGGGGCCTCGTGCGCGTCTTGCCCTGAGCGCCGCGCGCCGGGGCGTCACGGCAAAGCGACGGGCACGGCGTCGACCCGTGTGTTGACCACCCTCCGGCGCTGCGCGCCGAGGTTCGCGAGATCGAAGCGAAACGCCAGCATGGGCTTCTTCTCGCCGGGGGCAGGCGCGAGGTGAGGCAATCGGAAGCGATCGTCCAGCGAGTCTTCGCGGACGATCGACTTGCCGGCGTCGTGCTTCATCATCGGCTTCGGTATGCCGTGCTCCGTCCCATCCGGCATGACGACCCGGCTGCTCACGTGGACGGTGACCTTGCCCCCGGCCGCGAAATCCCCGTTCATCGACAGCGTGCGCCCCGAGAAGCGCCTCAGCACGGCCTGGGCGATGCGCCGCCAGTCCTCGCCGTTCCCCGCGTTCGCGTCGAGGAAGCGCACCGAGACCAGCTGGCCTTTCGCGTTCAGGGTGAGCTCGAACGAGCTCTCGGAGACGTCCGGCGCGGCGGACGACGACACCTCGTCCGCGACGGCCGAGGCGAGCGTGCCCGCCGCGGGAAAGACCAGGGCGGGCGCTCCTCCGCCCGGGTCGGCGCCGCTCCTCGCGGAGCGCGGCGGGGCGGGGCGCACGGGGGCGAGGGGGCGCACGGCAGCGAGGGAGCCCGCCGGGGGCGCCCCCGGCAAGACGCCTGGCAGCGCCCAGACCGGCACGCCGCCGAGGCCCGGCGGGGCCGCGGCCGGGGGAGGCGCGCCGTAGGCGTCCGGGTCCGGCGGCGCATCCTCGCCGGCCGCCGGTCCGGAGCTCGGGGCCTGCGAAGGCGCCTCGGGCAGCACCGGCGCGTGCGCGCTCGGCGTCGCGCGCTCGGCCCGCGTGCCGCGCGCCGAACCGGGGCCGGTGCTCGTCCGGGCGAGGGCCTGGGGCTGCGCCATCGGAAGGTCTTCCGGCGCCCTGGATCCGTCTGGCGACACGTCGACATCCAGCAGCAGGACCGCATCGTTCTCTTCGCCCGCCCCCGTCCGCACGTGCTCCTCGACGACCTGCGGGGCGAGCGCACGCGCAGCGACGACGCCTCCCGCGTGGAGGAGGAATGCAGCCAGCAGAGAGAGGGAGTCCCGACCGCGCACCGGCCACCGAAACTAGCATGGGGCGCCCGGCCCGTGGTTCCCACGGGCCATGTGCGCCGTGCCCGCCCCGCTCCAGCAAGCCCCGGCGGCGGCTCGCCCTCGGCCACGCCGCGCGGAGCGAGGGCTAACGCGCCAAAAACGCTCGATTCATGCTCTCTTCTTGAATCTTGGCGTCCTTGGCGCCTTGGCGGCTCGAAAATCCCGCTCTTTCAGGCGGTTTCAATCCGCCTGTCGCCCGGGCGGCCCTCGTAAGAGAACACCGCGCGGTTCTTCTCGACGTACTCGCGCAGCGTGATCGGCGCGCGGCCCGTCACCCGCTGCACGGTATCGAACGTGTCGGCCGCGTCCTTCAGCGAGCCGTTCCGCGTCCGCTCGAAGACGTTCCGCACGCAGGCCATGTACACCGGGTCGGCGCCGAGCGCCGTCATCGCCCGGAGGAACTCCGCGGGCTCCCTCGCCTCGTAACGCCACGGCAGCCCGGTGACCGCCGCGATCAGCGCGGCGATCTCCGGCATCGACGCGGCCTCCGTGCCGAGCCCGTAGGCGCGGCCCGCGTGCGCCTTCGGCTCGCGAAGCACGACCGCGGCGACGCGGGCGATGTCGCCGGTGTCGATCCAGCTGGTCTGCGCGTCGCCGATGTAGTGGCGCAGCACGCCGGGCTCTCCGCCGCCGACCTGCAGGAGCAGCGGCAGGTTCTGCATGAACGACGTCGGGCGAAGGTGCGTGGCGTCGACGCCGGACCTGTCGAGGTAGGCCTCGACGACCTGGTGCCAGGCGAAGTGGACGATCGTCGTGTCGGGGCTCGCGTGCACCCCGAGGTGGACGATCTGCGACGCGCCGGCGGCCCTGGCCGCGTCGATCGCGGCCTTCGACTGGGCGATCATCTTGACGTCATACCCGGTGAGCAAGAACACGCGGTCGACGCCGCGCAGGGCGCCGACGAGCGGCTCGAGGCCTCGTGTCTCGGCGAGGTCGAGGTCGATGAGGCGCGCCTCGATCCCGCGCGCCTCGAAGGCAGGCGCGGCGTCCGGGCGGCGCACGGCGGCGACGAGCTTCACCCGGCCGGCGGCGTGGTCGGGCAGCAGCGCGTCGAGGAGCGCGCCGCCGATCTTGCCGGTCGCGCCGAAGACCAGAATCGTGGGAATGGCCATGTGCGGTTCACCTCGGTGCAGGTTCGACCGCCCCAAGCTGCGGTCCGCGCGGCGCGTCTGCCATGACCGTTCGCCCGGATTGTTTGGCCGTTCGTCCGCGGAGCTGCCGTACCGATGGGATCGAGCGGATCGAGCGGGAACCCGGGGAAGCAGGGGTAGAAGTACGGAGACCCAAGCCCCTCTCCTTGGTCTATCCTCGGCCCCCGTCGCCATGGCCGAGCTTCACCCCACCGCGGGCCCGACCGAGACCGCCCCGCTCTCCACGACCATGACCGAGCAGATCGCGCTCGAGCGCAGCCCGCGGCGCAGCGCGGTCCTGCTCGTCTACCATCACGACGGGGTCGAGGCCGCGCCGCTGAGCCCCGGCGTCGCGGTCGTCGTCGGACGGGAGCCGCCCGCGGACGTCGCGATCCCCGACCCGTGCCTGTCGCGGCGGCACGCGCGGTTCACCTGGGTCGCGGCCGACGAGATCGCGGTCGAGGATCTCGGCTCCGCCAACGGGACGCGGGTCGCGGGCAAGCGCGTCCAGCAGGCCTCGGTGCGGCCCGGGGACGAGGTGCAGCTCGGGGGCATGCGGGCGACGGTCCACGTCACGTCGGGCGCCGACGCCGCGGCGCTCGGCGTCGAGGGGCACGACGCGGTCCGCACCGCCATCCAGGCGGAGATGAAGCGCGCCAGGTTCTTCGGCGGCCGCTTCGCGGTGCTCGTCGTGCGGGCGGCGCTGCGCTCGAAGGGGCACATCGCGCGCTGGTGCCCCCGCGTGTGCGCGCTGCTGCGCCCGGTCGACAGGATCGCGCGCTACAGCGAGGAGTCGGTGGAGATCCTGCTCCCCGAGGCGGGCGAGGATCAGGCGCTCTCGGTGGCGCGCGCGCTCGTCGAGCCGCGCCCTGACGAGCCCGCGCTCGTCTGCGGCGTCGCGCCGTACCCCGGCGCGGCCACGTCGGCCGATGAGCTCATCAGCCTGGCCTGGGACGCCGCGGGCCGCGCCGGCCCGGCGCGGCGGATCGAGGTCGCGCGCGGCGAGGGGGCGCGGGTCGTCGCGCCGCGCGCCGACGCGGAGCTGACCTCGGAGGATTCCCGGCTGGTCGCCGAGAGCGCGGCGATGCGCAACGCGGTGGAGGTCGTCACGCGCGTCGCGCACGCCCGCTCGGCGCCCGTCGTCCTGCTCCAAGGCGAGAGCGGTGTCGGCAAGGAGGTCCTCGCCCAGCTGCTGCACGACGCGAGCCCCCGGCGCCAGAAGCCGCTCGTCTGCGTCAACTGCGGGGCCATCCCGGCGGGGCTCGTCGAGGGGATCCTCTTCGGCAGCGAGCGGGGCGTCTACACGAGCGCCTACGAGCAGCGGCGGGGCGTGTTCGAGCAGGCGAACGGCGGCACCCTGTTCCTGGACGAGATCGGCGACCTGCCGATGCAGGCCCAGACCACCTTGCTCCGGGTGCTCGAGACGAAGCGCGTGTCCCGGCTCGGGAGCACGAAGGAGCTGCCGATCGACATCCAGATCGTGGCGGCGACGCACTGCGACCTCGAGGCGATGGTCGCCGCCAAGACGTTCAGAAACGATCTCTACTGGCGCCTGAACACGATGGCGGTGGAGATCCCCCCGCTCCGCGCGCGCCGGGAGGAGATCGTCCCGCTCGCCAGGCGGTTCCTGACGCTGGCCGCCAAGGCGAACGAGCGCGCCATGCGCGGCTTCGACGAGGAGGCGCTCTCGCTGCTCGAGCGGTACTCCTGGCCCGGCAACGTGCGCGAGCTGAAGCACGCCATCGATCACGCCGTCGTGCTCGCCGAGGGCGACATGGTGACGGCGCGGGATCTGCCCCCGCGCGTCCGCGGCGCCGGGCGCAGCCCGCTCGACGCGGGCGCCGGCGCGCCCCGGTCCGGCGGCACCCTGAAGGAGCGCCTGCGGCGCGCCGAGATCGAGGCCATCGTCGACGCGCTGCGCGAGGTCGGAGGGAGCCAGACGGAGGCGGCGCGGCTGCTCGATCTGCCGCTCCGGACGCTGCAGGACAAGATCAAGAAGCTCGGGATCACGAGGACGTTCTCCGGCCCAGCGGAGACCGAGTCGGGCCGCTGAGCGCGCTTCTCCGCGGCGGCGCCGGCGCGGCCGCCGCGCGAGGCGGGTCACCGCGGGACCTCGGCCGCCGCGCGGCGGATCACGGGGGCGGGAACAGCGCCTGCGTCGGCGCCACGACGTTCCTGCTCTTGACGCTGCACTCGCCTCCTTCCTGCGCGCCGTCGCACTGGCAGAGATCCCCTGTCCAGCCCTCGCAAGCGCAGTGGTTCTCGCCGCTTCCATCGAATGAAAACTGCCGCTCTCCGAACACTTCGCCATCCAGGCTGAATCGATTGCATCGAAAGGCGCTCGACCTCACGGCGGCGACCGCGCCGAAGCTCGCCAGACCGGCGCGCGCGCTGCCCTCGACGAGCACCTGATGAAGGCGCGCGGCGGACGGCATATCGCCGCCGATGACCGCCATCCCGTCGCCTCCGGAGGCCTCGGTCTCGCCGCCGGAGGCGTTCTCCAGGAGGTTGGATCGGGTGTCTCGCACGACGGCGCCCTCGATGGCGACGTCGGACTCGAACACCCAGATGCCGGCCTCGTGGCTGCGCTCCACCGCGCAGAGCGTGATCGTCGCCGGAGAGCGCGGGGCGAGGCCCGTACTCTGGATGGCGATCCCCATGCCCCGCATGCCACTCCGGAGCTCCGGCGCGGTGTCGCGCACGACGGTCGACTCGAGCGTGGCGTTCATGTCCGATAGGAGGACACCCACGGTGCGGTTGCCCTCCACAGCCGAGCTCAGGATCGTGAGGTCGAGCGGCTGCTCCGGGATCTCCTCGGTCCGGGCCGCGAGGATCCCGTAGCCGTGATAACCGCCGCGACCGGGCCGGGTGCCCTGGATCCGGGTCGCCTCGATCGAGCCGCTCGCGTTATGAAACTGGATGCCCGTGTGGTGGTTGTCCTCGACCACGGAGCCGCGGATGTCGACGCGCGCGGCCTCCAGCGTCTCGACGCGGTACGCCGCGTTGATCCCGACTCCATAGGAGCCGCGCTCGTTCGGGAGCGTGCCCCGCACGACCGTCGCCTCGATCGACGCGTCGGCGCCGACCACGGAGACCCCGCCCTCGCGGTTCCCGTCCACGAGGACGTTCTTGAGGGTCGCCCGCGCGCTCCGCGGCGCCTCGATCTCGTTCGAGACGAGGACGCCCTCCCCGCCGAGGCCGCTCGCGTTCGACCTCGTGCCGCGGACGACCGTCGACTCGATCACCACGTCCGAGCTCCGGACGGAGATGCCCGCCTCGTGGCTCTGCTCGACCAGCGATCGCGCGATGGTCGCGACGGAGGTGAGCCGATCCTCGATGGCTCGGCCGATGAAGATGCCAAATCCCGCGGCGCTGCCGCCGGCCGTGTCGCGCCAGCGCGTCCTGCGCACGACGGAGTCCTCGATGTGGACGTCCGATCCCACCGCGTAGATGCCGACCTCGGTGTTCGCGTCGATGACGGACGACACGACCTCGAGGCGGGGGCGACCCTGCGCCGCGGAATAAGGCTGAGCGCCGATGCCGCGCCCTCCCTTCCCCTCCTGGTTCGGCCTCGTCCTTCGGACGACGGTCCGCTCGACGCGCATTCGCCCGCCGAAGGCGGCGACGGCTGCGTCGCGCGTGTCCTCCACAAGGGAGTCCCGGAGCGTCACGGTCGCGGGGTGCCGCGCTTCGAGCCCGCGGGCGCCCGTGGCGTGTATCCTCACCCGGTCGAGGAGGATGTCCTCCGAGCCATCCACCCGGACGCCCGCTCCCGGCCCGGTGATCGCGACGCCGCGCAGCACGGATCCGCGGGCCTGCCTGCCGCGGATCGAGAGCGCCCTCTCGCCCACGCCCGACAGATCGACCAGGCCAGGGCACCGCCCCCATACCGTCGCCGGCTTCCCGTCGACCACCACGTCTTCCAGGTAGCGTCCCGCGGCGACCGCGACGATCCCGCCGGGCTTCACCGCGTCGATGCCATCCTGGATACGCGTCCACGGCCGCTGCCTCGATCCGTCGCTGTCGCCCCCGCGGTACGCGGCGTTCACGTGCTGCGTGTCGGCGTCGACAGGGATGATCCCGTAGCTGCTGAGGCCGCAGGCCGCGATGTCGCGGCACGTGCTGTCCCCGGGGACGGCCACCTGCGCCGCCAGACAGGGCGCCGGGAGGATCACCTCGCAGCCTCCCCTGCCGTCCCACGCGAACCCCTCGCCGCAGCCGTCCGGCGGCACGCCGGCAGCGCGACACCGCCCGTCGGAC
This sequence comes from Sorangium cellulosum, assembly GCF_002950945.1. Lineage (GTDB taxonomy): Bacteria > Myxococcota_A > Polyangia > Polyangiales > Polyangiaceae > Sorangium > Sorangium cellulosum_E. Next base: position 1,399,586 of record NZ_CP012673.1, on the reverse strand, counting down.
ACCACGACCTCGCCCGGCGGACAGGGCATTTCGGGCGGCAGCCCCGCCGGCTGGCAACTGCCGCTCTCCAGCCGCAGCGTGCCCGGCGCGCAGGGCTCCTCCGGCGCGCCGGCATCCGGCCCGCCGGCCCCCGGCGGGCCGGCCGCGGGGGTGGAGCAGCCGGCGAGGCCCAGCGCGAGCAGCAGCCATGACGCCCGCGCGGACGCGGCCCGCCCGCGCGGCGGCCTGGGCGCGCGCGGATCCATTCAGAGGTCGATCGCGAAGCCCGGCGGCTGGGCCACGGTGAACTCCGGCTCTGCCTTCTTGACGATCGCCGGCGCGTCCTCCACCGTCGGTTGCCTCCCGTCTTCCGCTGGAAAATTCTGCTGGATGATGCCCTTGTCGGCGTCGGCGCCCGAGAGCGTGAGTCCGGCGATCCGCCCGGTCGCGCTCCCGTCGATCAGGATGCTCGCGCGCGCGTTGTCGTGCAAGGCGGCCTCCGTGACCGTCACGCTCGACGCATCGAGCCAGTGGATGCCGTCGCCGACGTCGTCGACGCCGCCTAGGCCGACGGGGAGCGGCTCCATCCGGGTGCCCGTGATCCGGGAGCGGCAGATCACGATGCCGGACGAGGTGCCGCTCACCCCGACGCCGACGCCGCGGTTGTCGGCGATCGTGGCGTTCTCGACCATCACGTTCGCCGGGTCGAGGAAACCCGCGCCGGAGACGTTCTGGATCCAGACCCCCATCACGTTCTCGCGGACGTTCACGCCCTCCCCCTCGCCCGGGCCGCCGAGGCGGGCCTTCGCCCCGTCCACGAGCACGCCGAACGAGGCGTTCCGCTCCACGTCGACGCGCGTGGCCGCCGCCCTGGCGCAGCTCGATATCGAGATCCCGCCCCCGAACTCGCCATACCGGAACGTCGTGCTCGGCATCGTGCCGGCGACGCGCACGCCGTCGAGCGACGCGGCCACGCCCTCGAGGGCAACGCCGGCGATCCGGTTCTCCTGCACGATCGAGGCTCCGATCTGGATCCGCACGTCGCCCGCCGGCTCCGCCGCGCAATCGCACCCGGCGAGGCACCGCATCCAGATCCCGGCCTCGGTGGAGCCCTCGATGACCGTCCGCTCCAGCCGGATGGCGTCGCTCGCCTCGAGCTCCACGGCGACGACGCCGTGGCTCCCCGAGCCGACGACCTCCGTCGCCACGAGGCTCACGGACGAGCCGCGGGCGATGTGAACGCCGACCCCGTCGCTGCCCCGCACCCGCACCGCCTCGATCCTCGCGTCCACGGCGCCGTCCACCTTCACTCCCCCGGCGCCCACGGTCACGCCGCAGGCGAGCGCCCCGGAGCCGGCGCCGAGGGTCAGGCTGCGGACCGCCACCCGATCGGCCGCGCCGCCGACCACGCTGACGCCTCCCGGGAGCTCCACGTCGCCGTAATCGCCCGGCGCGAGGCGGATGCACGCGCCCGCGGCGGCGGCGCGGGCGGCCGATTGCAGGCCCTCGCCGTCGCTCACATCGACGGCGTCGGCGCAGCGGGCGTCCGTCGAGCACGCCGCGGCCTCGCCGTCGGCGAGGGGGGGCACGCCGGCGCAGACGCCGTGCACCACGTGTTCCTCAGGGCATCCGGGGGCGTCCTCCGCGCCACAACCCGCCAGCGCCATCGAGCACGCCGCGAATACCCAGGATCCCAAGCCATTGAATCGTCCCATGGGAGCGCACCTCCGTTCCGCCATCAACCCCATGCAGGGGGGCTTCCCTCCGGTGCTGTAGTCAATCCCCGTGCCAGCTTCGCGCGGCACTCCTCGGCCTTTTCCTTCAGGCTCGGCGCGTCGGCGTGCCCTGCGAGCACCTGGAGGAGCTCGCCCGCCGCCTCGCTCGCCTTCGCGCGCAGCTCCCCGCCCGCGGCGCCACGCTCGCGGGCGAGCACGCACGTCTCGGTCAGCGAGGCGGCGACGTCGCCGAGGTACACGCGCCCCGTCGTCGCCGCGATCGCGAGCGCCCTCCGCCCGGCGTCGAGCGCCGCCGGGAGATCGCCGGCGGCGCGCAGCGCCTCGCCGAGGTTGCGGTAGAAGTCGGCGAGATCGCTCGCCGCGTTGACCTGCTCGCCGAGGTGGACGCTCCGGCGCGCGTGCTCCAGCGCGGCGGCCACGCCACGTCCGCTAGCCGCAGCGAGACCTCCGCGAGGTTGTTGCAGGCGATCGCGATCTGGTGGAGGTCGCCGACGCGCTCCTTCACCTTCAGCGAGCGCGCGAAGAGCTCGCGCGTCCCCCGGAGCTCGCCGCGCGCGAGCCGGGCCGCGGCGATGCCGTTCAGCGCCACGCCGGCGAGGTGCGGCTGCCTCGCCTCGCTCACCGCGCGCAGCGCCTGCCGGTAGCTGCGCTCCGCGCCGATCCACCGGCGGCGGCCGTACAGCGCGGTCCCGGCGGCGAACAGGAGCTGCGCCACGTCCTCGGCCCAGCGCTCGTCGCGGCGGTCGACCTTGCGGCAGGCGCGCAGGCCGTCGAGCACGGCCTGGAAGCTCGCGTCCACGCGGAGCTCGCGCCGGTACAGCATGGCGAGCAGCGCGTACATCGCTGGCATCTCGCGGGCGGCGCCGGCCTCCGCCGCGCGGCCGATCGCGCGCTCGACCAGCGCCCTCGCCGCGGGCGTCGCGCCCCGGAGCCTGTGGACCTGCGCCAGGCGGAGGTCGATCCACGCCTCCCGGAGCAGCGCCTCCGCGGGGTCGATGCGGGCCTCGCGGCGGCCCTCGCGGCGCCGCTCCTCGCGCGGGATGAGGTCCCGCGCCTCCTCGTAGACGCGCTCGGCCTCGTCGACGCGGCCGATGCGCCGCAGCACGTCGCCGAGGTCGAGGCGCAGCCGGACCCGCTCGGTCCACCGCGCCACCCGGCGCTCGTCGCCCGGCCCGTCGCCCTCGCCGTCGAGCGCCTCGGCCTCCGCGCTCTCGTCGTGGAGCTGCCGCGCCCGCTCCAGGTGCCGCAGCGACTCGGCGTTCTCGCCGAGGGCGGCCGCGTGGGCGCCGGCCCGCGCGTGCTCCGCGGCCGCGCGCGCGGCGTCGCCCCCCCGGTCGTAGTGGAGCGCGAGCAGCGCCGCGCTCGCGCGATCCCGCGGGCGCTCGGCCATCCACGCCGCCACGCCGCGGTGCAGCGCGCGGCGCAGCTTCGCGCTGAGCATCTCGTAGGCGACCTCGTGCGCGGCCGACTCGGCGAAGATGTACTCGCGCTCGCCGGGGAACTTCGACGGCTCCCGCGCGCGCACGAGCTCCCGGTCGCGCAGGCGCTCGAGCAGCTCGGCCGTCGACTCGGTCGGCGTGCGCCCGCCCTCGCGGCGCAGCCGGTCGACCGTGCCCTCCCAGAAGGTGCGCCCGACCACGGCCGCGCGCTCGAGCAGGTCGAGCGCCTCGGGGTCGAGCCGGTCGAGGCGCGCCTGCACGATCCCCTGCACCGTCGCCGGCAGCGAAAGCGCGCCGAGGCGCTCCGCGCGCACGCGCCAGGGCCCCTTCGGCGGCGTCTCGATCACGCCCGCGTCGACGAGCAGGTGCAGCGTCTCGACGAGCGTGAGCGGGTTCCCCTCGGCCCGGTCCGCGAGCAGGCCGACGAGCTCGGGGCCGAGGTCGCTCACGAGGCGCAGGCGGTCGCGGGCCATCTCCTCGACGTGCCGCCGCGGGAGCGGCGCGACGTCGATGCGCTCGTGGCCGGCCCGCCCGTGCCCCCAGCGCGGGCGGAGTTCGAAGAGCTCGGGGCGGGCCGAGGCCACGACCAGCACGGGCACGCCCTCCACCCGCGCGAGGATCGCGTCGAGCAGGTCGAGGCTCGCGCCGTCGGACCACTGGAGGTCGTCGCAGAAGCAGACGACGGGGAAGCGCGCCGCGGCGAACCGGAGCAGGCGCGCGACGGCCGCGGCGATGCGGTGGCGGGCGATGCCGCTCGCCTCGTCGCCGGTGGGCGCCTCGGTGCCGCCGGTCGGCTGGGTTCCAAGCAGGAGGGCGATCTGGCCGAGCGCGTCGTCGAGCTCGTCGCCGCTCAGGTCGTCGCCGGCCGCGCCGCGCCGCTTCAGCCGGAGCCAGCGCACGCCGCGGCGGAGCTTGCGCTTCACGACGTCGGGGCCGTCGTCCTCGTGGAGCGCGAAGCGGCGCCGCAGGAGCGAGGCGGCGAGGCCGTAGCTCCGCTCCTGCTCGAGCGGCGAGCCCTGGGCGGTGACGGGCATGATCTGCTCGGCCTGCGGCGAGAGCGCCGCGTAGAAGTCCGCGAGCAGGCGGCTCCGGCCGACGCCGGCGGGGCCGACGACGGTCACGAGCTTCGCGCACGCCTCGGTCGTGGCCGTCTCGAAGGCGTCGAGCAGCCGGCGCCGCTCCGCGGCGCGGCCCACGAGCGCGGTCTCGAGCCCGTGGAAGCCCGTGACCGCGAGGCCGTGACGGAACGCCGTCGGGCCGAGGACGCGGTAGCTCGGGAGCGGCTCGCCCGCGGGCTCGGCGACGACGGCGGGGAGGGGGTCGACGTTGAACCGCCCCGCGATCTGCCGGTAGGCCTCGCGGCTCACGGCGATCGCGCCGGGCGGCGCCGCCTGCACGAGCCTCGCCGCGACGTGGAGCGCGTCGCCGACGAGGCCGAGGTTGCGGCGCGCCGGGCTCGTGGACCCCTCGGCGAACACGCGGCCGGTCGCGATGCCGACGCGCGGCGCGAGCCGCGTGAGCGGCCGCGCCGCCCGCGGCAGGGGCAGGCGCGCGAGCGCGGCCCGGATCTCGAGCGACGCCATCACGGCCCGCTCGGCGTCGCTCTCGGTCGCGCGCGGCAGGCCGAAGGCGGCCATGATGTGGTCGCCGGGCTGCGCCTCGACGAGGCCGCCGCGCTTCTCCACGCGCTCCTGGACGACCTGGGCGCAGCGGTGGAGGACGTCCTTCACCACCTCGGCGCCGGCGCGCGCGGCGAGCCCGGTCACCTCGGTCAGGTCGACGACCACGATGGTGCAGACCCGGTTCTCGCCGGTCGGCGCGGTGGACATCGGCGCGGTCGCCGCGGCGTCGCCCCTCGCCTCCGCGGTGGCCCCGTCGACCTGCGTGGTCCCCGCCCTGCCTCCGGGGCGGGACGTGGCCTGCCCTCCGGGGCGGGACGTGGCCTGCGCGGCCCTGAGGGCCGTCCACATCTCGTCGAGGTTCGCGTAGCGGAGCGCCGGCCTCACAGCGAGCGCGCGCAGGAAGACCGCCTCGAGCTCCGGGCTCGCGGCGATCCCGGACCGCCGGAGGCCCGGCCGGTGCTGCTCGTCGGCGGCCGCCACGTAGAGCTGCATGACGTCGCTGCCGGAGAGCGCGCGCCGCCCCGACGCGACCTCGAGGAGCACGAGCGCCGTCGCGAAGACGTCCGTCCACGGGCCCGTTCCGCCGTACTTCGCGTTGAACTGCTCCGGCGCGGCGTACTGCGGCGAGAACGCGCGCGGCCCGTCGCCCGTCTGGGCGAGCGCCGCCGAGAGGGAGGGCGTCTCCGCGAACACCTTGGCGATCCCGAAGTCGACGACCTTGACCGGCGCGCTGCTGCGCCCCTGCACGAGGAACAGGTTGGCCGGCTTGACGTCGCGGTGCGTGATGTTCTCGCCGTGCGCGATCGCGAGCGCCTCGGCCGCGGGCGTGAGGAGCGCGATCGCCTCGTCGATGCCTCTCGGCGGGATCCCGGCGGCGCTGCGGCGCCTGAGATCGGACTCGAGCGTCTCGCCGTCGAGCCACTCCATGACGATGTACGGCGCCCACCGGCCCGACGGCGCGGTCGCGGCCCCGACATGGAGCGCCTGCGCCACGCCGGTGGTGAGCCGCGACAGGCGGTGGAGCAGCCTGGCCTCCGCGCGGAAGCGCGCGAGCAGCGCCGCGCGCCCGTCCTCGCCCAGGTCGGAGGGGATCTTGAGGCACTTGACGGCGATCGGCGCCTCGAAGGCGAGGTGGGTGCCGCGGTAGACGACGCCGAACCCCCCCTCGCCGGCGACCGCCTCGACCGCGAACTGCCCGTCGATCGTCGCCCCGACCCAGCCGAAGTGATCCGAGCCGGCCATGGTGGCGCACAGCCTAGCCGCTCCGCCCGGTGAGCAGAAGCCGCGCCTCGGGGCGCGCGCGGGCCGGGGACCGTCACGATGTAAAATCGCGGGGACAGTGGAACGCGAGCCCCGCGCGGGCAGCGCGGCCGGGCGGGCGCGGGGCGCGCCGCGCTCCTGGCCGGGGCGGCCCGATTGCGTGTTTACGCAATCGGACCCGAGCGCGGGCGCCGGGGCGCCGGCCTCCCGGTGAGCCGAGATCTCTTCCCGTGACGCCGCTACCGCGCGGGGAAGCTCGCGTCCGGCCGCTGGATCGCAAGCTGCATTGTGGGTGGTCACCTCCTCGCGACGCGCGGCCGCCCGGCGAAGGGCGCCGCGGGCGTGGTGGTGGAGGTTTCTTACGCGAATGGGTCCACGAGATCCTCTCGGAGGTCTGAATGAATCGTCGTCAGCTCATGCCCGTAGCCTTCCTTTTCCCCGCGCTGCTCGCCGGATGCAGCGAGCCCTCAGGTTCGACCGAGGAGGCCCCGCTCGAGCGATCGGAGAGCGCGCTCCAGAAGGGCAGTAATGTGAAAGCGACGCTGGAGGACGCCGGCCTCCCCTGGCGGCTCACGGTCTCGGCGGAGCTCCCGAACGCCCCGCGCGAGCTGCCCGTCTACGCGGTGGTGCGCGGCAAGCCGAGGACGGATATGCCGGCGCTCGAGCGGGCGTTCGGCGTCCGCGGCGCCGCGAAGTCGTCTGACCGCTTCGGCGGCGTCTCCCACCTGCGCGACGGCGAGCGCCACGCGTACGTGTACGATCACGGCGGCGCGGCGTTCCACGACGCCGCGCTCATCGGCTCCGAGGAGCCGATGGAGCCTGTCCCGGCGCACATCCTCTGGAAGGACGCCGCGCGGCGCCTCGGCCAGCTGAAGCTCCTGGCGGCCGGCCCCGTGCAGCTCGAGCCGGGGAACGTCGGCTCCCAGACGGTCACCCAGCGGGACGAGCGCGGCGAGCCGCTCCGGCAGTGGATCTCCGCGCAGTCGGTCGTCTACAAGCAGCGCATCGACGGACTCCCCACCTTCGGCGCCGGCTCCGAGGTGGACTTCGTGTACGTGAAGGACCGCGCGCTCGCGAGCTTCTCGCACGCCGTCCGGGAGATCGAGAAGGGGGCGCCGCTCCCGATCGACGCGCCGCTCAAGGCCATCCGTCGGTACCTCGATCGCGCGGCGAAGGAGCAACGCTGGAACCTCCTCAAGGCGCACATCCGCCAGGTGGACCGCGTGGACATCGAGGACGTGCAGCTCGGGTATTACGTCCCCGAGGCCACCTCGCCGGCCGAGACGCTCGAGCCGGTGTACGCGCTCCGCGGCAAGGCGCACGGCACGGACGGGAGCGGCGCGCAGACGACGGTCAACGTGGCGTGGTTCGAGCCGGCGGCGGCGGGGCGCGCGATCTCCTCGCTCGCAGTCGGGGATCGGCCGCGCCAGTAGCGCGCGCCCGGCTAGATGGATGGATGGATGAACGAATCAGCTTGCGAACTTGGCGATTACACGGATTGCGGGCCGCGCGCCCGCGGAGACATGGTATGAGCAAACATCGACTTGGTTTCTTCGCCGCGCTCTTCACCGCCCTCGCAGCCGCCCCGGCCGCCCACGCCGCCTACTTCGAGGACGGCACCTGGAGCACCACCGACGACGACAGCTGGACGCGGGAGTACTACGGCGATGGCGTCAACGACTGGAGCGGGACCGGCAACTCGAACCTCGCGTTCTGCAACGCGGGGGTGGAGAACATCGCGGATCAGCTCTTCACGCAGGGCTACGCGTACCGGTTCTCGACGGACGCCGACGCCTGGGAGACCGACTTCACGGTCGGCGGCCAGGAGAACGACTACGGCGACGCCGCGGACTACGCGTACATCTCGACGCACGGCTCCCCTGACCTGGTCGCCTTCAACGGATCGGCGGGAGACGACGAGCTGACCGCCAGCGAGACCTACTGGAACCTGGACCTGGACGTCATCGCCCTCGACGCGTGCAGGGTCCTCGAGATCTGGAGCGGCGCTCGGACCAGCTACGGCAACCGCCACCTCAACGCGGGTCTGCACTATGTGATGGGGTTCGACTCGGACGCGAACGACATCATCACGACGGCCGAGAACTACGCGTTCTATCTCACGCAGGGGTACACGCACCGGGGGGCGTGGAGGCAGGCGACGTCGGACGGCCACGAGAGCGACCGCGGGGGGGCGTACATCCGCTACTCCTCGTCGAGTTGCGACACGCTGAACGAGACGCTGACCAGCCACGCGTGCGACCCGGTGTGGAACAGCACCTACGTGGACGTGGGCTGGACGCTCTAGCCACCCAGCCTCGGGGCTCGAGAAACGACCGCCCTCGACGCCGCGGCGTCGCGATCCCTCACCGCAGCACCGGCTTGATGTCGACGACCGGCGTTCCGTCGATCGCCTCGATGGGCCCTATACGCAGGCGGTTCCCGTCGATGGCGCGGACGACCACGGGGTGAAGCCCGAGCGGGTTTGGTCTGTCCGGAGATCGCGTCGCGAAGACCCCCGTGAGCGGATTGTTCGGATCGGACCGCGGGTGGACCTGGAGGACGTCGCGGCGTGCCCGGTGAAGCCACGTGATGACGATGATCTCGTCGCCGGCGGCGAGGCGCTCCAGCGCTTCCGCCGCCCACGGGTGCACCTCGATCCAGGCGTCCGGCGCTCCCTCCGATCCTTGTTTGGGCGCTCCGCTGCGCTCTTTGAGCACCGACTCGATCACGCCGACTGGCCGCAGCTGAAGATCGACCAACGCAGCCTCCATGGCCGTGGTGCTCATGTGGCCAGCGAACGCCGCTTCTGTTGCCTCGACAGGACCGCGGCAGGGGAAGAAAACGCTACCGTGAGCATACTCGAGTACCTCCTGAGGTGAGCGCACCGATCTCGGCGCGGGTTTCGGAAGACGACGCTCCAGCATCCCCCGACTGGACGCGGCTCTGGTCACATTTCTGAGGCGCCCGGGGCCGGGACGGGGATTTTTCTCGCATCTGCCGTACACCCTCAGCGACTGGGCCTGGACGCTGCACTCGCCGGGGTGAGCGGGCCCGGAGGGGAGCTTGACCATGAGCGATGGCGTCTCCGGGCGCGGCAGGTAGAGGGCAGCAGAAAACCACGCATCGCGCACGCCTACGCGGCCGCCTCGAGCGCGGCCTTCCCGGGGGCGCGCGCGCTCGGAAACAGCCCATACGCCACGGCCGGCGAGAGCGCCGCCAGGCCAGCCGCCAGCGTGAAGTGGAGCGGATACCCGAGCCGCCCCGCCGAGAAGCCGCTGGCGGCCGCGGCGAGCCCCGTGGCGATCACCATCGCGCTCGCCTGGATGGTGTAGTCCGTGGCGGCGCTCTCGCGAGCGGTCCAGTCCATCATGCATGTGAAGAGCGCCGCGGTGGCCATGCCGCCGGCGAAGTGCTCGAAGGCGCAGAGCGCCGCCAGGAGCGGCACCCCCGGCGCTGCGCGGGCGGCGTACACATACCCGATCACGCTCACCATCTGCAGCGCGCCGAAGCCGACGAGCGACGTGCGCCGCCCGAGGCGCAGCACCAGCGCGCCGCCGGCCAGCGCGCCGAGCAGCCCCGCCACGAAGCCCACCGTCCCGAGGAGCCACCCGATGTCCGCCAGGGAGAGGCCGAGATCCGAGAGGAACGGCCGCAGCATGCCGACCGCGAAGGCGTCGCCGAGTTTGTAGACGACGATCAGCGCGAGCACCTGCCCCGCCCGAGGGCGCCTCCAGAACGAGGCGGCGATCGCGCCGACCGACGCAGCCCTGGCCCCCTCGCCCGGGCGCTCCGCCTCGCGGACGAGCAGCGTGGGCACGCTCAGGAGCGCGACGGCGAGCGCCATGGCCCCGAGGGTGAGCCCCCAGCCCAGCCGGTCGAAGAGGACGAGCAGCGCCCCTCCGCCGACGATCATGCCGGCCCGGTAGCCGGCCACCTGGATCCCGTTGGCCCAGCCCCGCTCGCCAGGCTCCAGGAGGTCGACCGCCAGGCCGTCCGTGGCGATGTCCTGGGTCGCCGAGAGCAGGTTAATGACCAGCACCGCGATGAACACCGGGGAGAGCCCCTCGCGCGGCTCCCGCAGCGCCGCGAGCCCGAGCGCCACCGTCATCAGCCCTTGCAAGGGGAGGATCCACGAGCGGCGGCGCCCGAGACGAGGAAAGAAGAAGCGGTCGACGAGCGGCGCCCAGAGGAACTTGAGCGCCCACGGGAGCGCGAGCAGGGCGGAGAGCCCGATGCCTTCGAGCGAGATCCCCTGCTTGCGGAGCAGCACGGGGAGCGCCTGGGTGAAGAAGCCGAACGGCAGCCCCTGGCAGACGTAGAGCGACGTCAGGAGTCCGAGCCGCCGCAGGGACCGAGGGGGAAGGCGCATCAGCGGCTCGCCTCCTCGGGGGTCGAGGAGACGCCGAAGAGCCCCGACGCCATCGCCCACGTCGCGTCGGCGGCCGTGCCGGGAGGGATGAGCTCGCGCGCCGTGGCCGCGAGCACGAAGTACCCCTGGATGGTGGCCACGATGGCCGCGGCCGCGGCGTCCACGTCCCCGCGCGCGCAGGAGAACACCCCCTCTCGCGCGCCGCGCCGCGCGATGGCGACGAGCCGCTGCGCCGCGCCCTCGAGCGCCCCGGCGAACGCCCTGCGCACGTCGGCGTCCCGGAGGGCCTCGCCGCTCACGCAGATCCAGCAGGCGAGCGCGGACGGGTCGGCCCCCTCGCCCGCCCGCAGGTGCGCGTCGATGAACGCGCGCAGCTCGGCCGCCGGGTCGCCCGCCGCGGCGGCGAGTTGCCGCTCGATCCGGCCCGCGTAGTCCTGCGCGAGCAGCTCGACGGCGGCGAGCAGGATCTCTCGCTTGCTCTCGAAGTGGTAGTGGACCAGCCCCGGCGCGATGTGCGCCGCCGCGGCGATAGCCCCGACCGACGCCCCCTCGTAGCCGCGCTCCGCCATGATCTTCAGGAGCGCGCGCGCAATCTGGGCGCGACGTTCCGCGGTGTTGGACGGGCGAGGCATCTGCCGCTCCTGCGCTCCCTGGTGCGCCAGTTTATTGGTTGGTCGTACAACCAACTTATGAGCCGGCCTCGGCCGGCTGTCAAGCAGCGGCTCGGGATGCCTCGACCCGACCCAGGTTGCGCCTCGACCCGACCCAGGTTGCGGCTACCCGGCCCAGGTTGCGCCTCGACCCGACCCAGGTTGCGGCTACCCGACCCAGGTTGCGGCTACCCGGCTACCCGACCCAGGTTGCGGCTACCCGACCCAGGTTGCGGCTACCCGGCTACCCGACCCAGGTTGCGCCTCGACCCGACCCAGGTTGCGGCTACCCGACCCAGGTTGGGGTGCGAGGCCCGGCCGTAAACCGCGGCCGTCAACCCGTGTCAAACGTCGGTTGACGGGCCTCCTGGGATTCATCCAGGGAGCATCAACAAATCCGCTCCCGCAAAAATTGACGAGGCTTATCGCCTCCCTGGCAGGCCGAGTTGCGTGGCGCTGGCTCGCCGTGTGCATAGATGCGTTCGGCGCTCGACATCATGCGCTGCTGATGTGGGCTGCTCGCCTCGAGGGAAGAACTCATGACCATGCTCAACTTCACTTACGAGATCGGTGCCGCGATGAGATCAACGCTGCGCGCAGCGACCGTGGTGCTCGGAGGTGTGACGCTCCTGGCCGCATGCGGCCAGGGCGTGACGGACGACGCCACGGAGCCCGGCGCTGGAGACGGCGTCACTCCGGGCGGCTCCTCGTCTGCGAGCGGCAGCCCTGACAACGGCCCTTCCTCGAGCGGCGGCCCGAGCGCTTCCTCCTCGGCCGGCGGCCCGGGCGCCTCGTCCGGCGGAGGCTCGGACGCCTCCTCGACCGGCGGCCCGAGCGCCTCCTCGGGCGGCGGCTCGGATGCCCCCTCGTCGGGCGGCGGCTCGGATGGAGATCCCTCCATGGTGGGCTTTGCCGCCCACAACGCGGATGGCCTGGCCACCACCACCGGCGGCGCCGGCGGTGAGGTCGTGACCGTGACCTCCTACGCGGAGCTGGCCGCCGCCGTGGGCGATCACGCCCCGAGGGTGGTCCGGGTCTCGGGCACCATCGCCGCCCCTGGCGGCGTGGAGATGCTCGACGTGGGCTCCAACAAGACCATCATCGGCCTGGGCGCGAGCGCGCAGATCGATGGCTTCGGCTTCGACGTCAACGGCTGGACGCCGGATCTGGTCACGGCTCACGGCGTCACGTGTGATCCCGACAAGGCATCGCTCTTCACTCACGTGTCGAACGTCATCATCCGCAACCTGACGTTCACGAACTCGGCAGACGACTCGGTCAACGTCCAGTGCTACTCGCATCACGTGTGGGTGGACCACAACACGTTCCACAAGAGCTACGACGGCTCCGTCGACGTCAAGCGCGGCTCGGACTGGGTCACGGTCTCGTGGAACCATTTCGTGGAGACGGACAAGACCATGCTGCTGGGCCATGACGACAGCAACGGCCCGCAGGACAGCGGTCGCCTTCACGTCACCTACCATCACAACTGGTTCGACCACACCGTCCAGCGGAACCCTCGCGTTCGATTCGGCGAGGCGCATGTCTTCAACAACTTCGCGAACGAGCTCAACGACTACTTCATCGGCCTCGGCACCGGCGCCTCCGTCCACGCGGACGGCAACTACGTCGACAAGGTCAAGCGCACGTCCAAGGGCTACGGCGGGACGGACCTGACATGGACCGACACCAACATCGTGGGCGAGACGCTGCACGGCGGGGTCGAAAACGGGCAGGGGTTCGACCCGAAGGCCTATTACTCCTACACGCCTGACCCAGCGGCCGACATCCCGTCCATGGTCATGAGCCAGGCTGGAGCAGGAAGATTGACGGGGATGGAGTAGCTGCATCCGGCGCTCCCCGCCGCTCTGGCTCGACTACGGGAAGTCGGGCTGGGATGCGAGAGGGTCAAAAAGAGACGGGCAGCGAGGCGGGCCCGCGCACGAGCAGGCTCGGGCGGATCTCGATCGACTCCGGCGGCACCTTCAGCGCGAGGTTCGGCATCCGGCGAAGGATCGTGCCGATGGCGATCTGCCCCTCGAGGCGGGCGAGCGGGGCGCCCAGGCAATAATGGATGCCCAGGCCGAACGCGATGTGCCGGTTCGGCTCGCGCGCGAGGTCGAGCGACTCCGGCGACGGCGTGAGCGCCGGATCGCGGTTCGCGGAGCCGAGCACGACGACGACCGCGTCGCCCTTCGGGATCACCGCGCCGCCGAGCTCCACGTCCTCCCGCGCGAACCGGAACGTCGCCGTCTCGACGGGGCTGTCGTAGCGGAGGAGCTCCTCGATCGCGGACCGTAGGAGCGACGGGTCCGCCCGGAGCCGCTCGCGCTCCGCCGGGTGTGTGAGCAGCGCGAGCATGCCGTTCGCGATGAGGTTCACCGTGGTCTCGTGGCCCGCGATCAGCAGCAGGAACACCATCGAGAGGAGCTCCGTCTCGTCGAGCTTGCCGGCCCCCTCCTCCTCGACGTGCACGAGCGCGCTCAGGAGGTCCTCCCGCGGGGCCTTGCGCCGCTCCTCGACCATCCCGAGGAGGTAGTCCTTGAACTCCTTGATGAGCCCCGCCGCGCGATCGACCCTCTCCCGGGTGGGCACGCCGCCGACCACCGCGTCCGACCACGTCCGGATCCGGTGCCTGTCCGCGACGGGGACGCCCAGCAGCTCGGCGATGACGATGATGGGCAGCGGGAAGGCGTAGTCGGCCACGAGGTCCATCTCCCCGCGGCCCTGCACCTGGTCCAGGAGATCGTCGGCAATGGCCTGGATCCGGTCCCGCAACCCCTCGACGAGCTTCGGCGTGAACGCCTTGTTCACGATCGCCCGCAGCCTCGTGTGCGTCGGCGGATCCGTGTTGAGCATGTGACGATCGAGCTGCATGCGCGCCTCGTCCGGGCCGTACAGGTCGATCCCGAGCGGTCTCCAGTCCTTCACCAGGCGCTCGTCCTTCAGCGCGGCGACGCAGTCGTCGTAGCGGGTGACGAGCCAGAGGACCCTGCCGTCCTCCAGCGCCGTGCGGTGCACGGGCTCCTCCGCTCGCAGGCGGGCGTAGATGGCGTAGGCATTGGGCTTGAAATCAGGGCTCGCGAGGTTGACCGGGGCAAGCTTGGGCACCACGGGCTGTCCTTTCTGCGCGTCGTCCGCGCGGCGGAGCGGCTCTTTGCTTGGAGGAGCTCGACGGTCCTCCTCCGGCGCTCGTCCGACGTTCAACCCGTGGCGCTCCCCGGCTCTTCCCGGGCTCGTCGTCGGGCGCCCGCGCGCTGGCAGATCGAGCGGCGGCCTGCGCTGTCCGGGACGCCCGGAACGCGCCCGCCCGGGCGTCCCTCCTGGGACCTTCCCCCACGGCGCTCGGCCGAGCTACGTGTTCACTGCCTCTTTACCGGCTCGAACACCACGCTCCGCTGCCATGCCCTCATGTGGAGCGTCGTTTTCCCGTCCACGACCTTCGGCACGAACTCGGGCCAGCCGATCCACGGAGGGCTCGTGAGCACGAGCTTGACCGTTCCGTCTTCCTCCGTCTTTCGCCCGACGCTGCTCTTCCACTCTCCGACGTCGAGGACACCGCGGTTCTCCTCCACCCGGAGGCTCACCTTGCCGAACCAAGGGTGCTCGTAGCTCCCGGCGAGGCGTTCGAGCCAGGCCCGATCGGGCTCGAGGTCGACCTTGCTCATCTCCCTGCGGAAGTCCTCTTCCTGGCTCTTCGCGGCGTAGACCAGGTCCTCCCGTGCTTCGTCGCGGCCGTCGAACAGGAGCTCGAAGAGCTTGCGACGGAAGACGCCGCCGAACGGATTCGGGGAATCGACGTTCGAGAGCATGACCGCCGCGACGTCATGCTCGGGCAAGAAGAAGAGATCCGAGGTATACGCCCAGGCCCCGCCGGGGTGGCCGAGCACCTGGACACCCCGGTAGGTCTCGAGGGCGAACGCGAGGCCATAACGTGTCATGTCGCCTGACCTCGCCTGCGGCTCCCGGCGCTTCAGGAGGTTCACCTCCGAGACGACGCGTTTTCCCTCGGGCGTCTTGCCCCTGTCCATCTCCATCGCGAGGTACCTGGACAGGTCGCGGACGTTGGACCATACCCCCCAGCTCGGATCGAGCGGGCCGGTCCAGCCGGTGGCGGGGAACGGCGTCGCGACCATGTCGTAGCTGGGCGCCCGATCGTGCGCCGACGCGTGCTCCGCGCGCTTCACGGCGGCCACGTCGAACGTCGTCGCCTTCATCCCGAGCGGGCCGAACACCTTGGCTCGCATCGCCTCATAATAGGCAGGCCCGAGCGGCCTGCTCGGGTAGAGGGCGTGCGCCGCGGCGTACCCGGCGGCGGCGAGCAGCGCGTTCGAGTACTGGTAGGCCTCTTCGAAGCCCGTCGTGGGCGCGAGATCCTTCAGCCGCGCGAGCGCGTCCTCGGCGGTGACGCCGGCGTGCTCGAAGTCGGTCCCCAGGTTGTCGTACGGGATGCCGGTGCACCCGCAGAGCAGGTTCTGCATGGTCATTCGCCGGGTGAGCTCCGCGTCGCCCACCGCGAACGCGGGGAAGACCTGGGTGACCGGGGTATCCCAGCCGAACTTCCCCTCGTCGACGAGCACCGCCAGCATCAGCGACGTCAGCGGCTTGGTCGTGGACGCGAGCCGGAACAACGTATCCGGGGTGACCGGGGCCTTCTTCCCGAGCTCCCTGACGCCGAAACCTCGCTCGAAGACGACCTTGCCTCCCTGGAGGATCGCCACCGCGATCCCCGGGACGTTCGCCGCCTTCCGCCCCTCCTCGATGAAGGACGCGAGCTCGCGCAGGCGGCCCTCGTCGAGCGCGTGGGCCGTCTTGCCCTGAAAGGACTCTTCCTCGACGCCGTCGGCCTTGAAGCTGAAGAACGCGATCTTGGCCCCTGGCCAGCGCCTCCCCCACCCTTCCTTCGTCCCATCGAACAGCGCCACGTACCAGGTGTCGCGCTTGCGACGGGCGCTGGCGAAGACGTCGCGCGCTTCCTCCGTGGTCGTCTCGTAGTGCACGTCCACGGTCTCGTCCCAGCCGCGCCGCCCGGGCGGCGCGGTCATGCGCTTGACCTTGCGCGCGAAGTCCGGCTTCACCTGCTTCCAGGCCGCGGCGATCGCGGCGCCCGCCTCGCTCTCCTTGCACTCGAGCAGCGTGACGGACACCTCGCGATTCGTGTCCTCCAGGATCACGACGCCGCCCCGGGTCGTCACCGTCCAGCCCATGGGGGCGGTGTACGTGGCCCCGGAAGGCGTCTTCATCGGCGAATCCGCGTCGACCGTCACGACGCTCTCGCCGGCCGGCGCGCTGGGGGTGGCCGGCATGGCCTCCGGGGCAGGATGCCTGGGACCAGCGATCGCCGACTGAACGGGCCGCGGCTCGCCGCCGCCGCAGGCGATCGCGCTGGAGGCCAACCAGACGAGCGGAATGACGAGGCTACGGCGCATGGCATCCACCTTCAGCGCGAGGAGGAGAGCCGAAATGGTTCGATGATGTCAAGGCCGCATCGCCACGTCCGCCTCGGGTGGCCGGAGAGGCCTCGCGGCTCGCCCCACCCCTTTCGGGGTGACCCTTCCATGAAAGCACACAGGTCCCCGCGACGGCGCGCCTGCGTCTACAGGAGAACCCCGATGCACGGCGCGAATGAGCTCCATGTCGAATATGAATTGGAGCACGCCGCTCGACCAACTAAAGTCCCGGACTGACCAGCTCGGGTGCTTAGCGCGGCTCTTGAATGCGTCAGTAGTCGACAGATGTCGGATTCGTGCTCGCGGCCGGCCTCCAGCGTCGATGCGCGTCGATGCGCGTCGATGCGCCGATTCGAGCCCGCCAGACGCCCTCCGCTCCGCGCTCGGCGGTCCTTGCACTACATCACCGGGAGTTCATCATGAAGATACTCAGATCGATCGTTCGTGCTGGCTTGATCTTCGCGGGGGCCGGCGCGGCGTGCTCGGCGCCCGTCGAGGACGAGGCCGAAGGCCAGGCCCGCTCCGAGGTCATCTACGGGCAGGACGACCGGGAGGAGCCGTTCACGTACCCGGATCCCGTGTGGGCCCAGCGCGCGATCGACTTCACCGTGGCCCTGGTCCCCGCCTCGGCGGTGGACGACTCGGACCCGAACGACATCCAGATCGCCGGGCCCACGTGGATCGGGCGCGACGACGTGTGTCCCGACGAGCGCTTCGCCACCCAGCCGGCGCTCGCCGACTGCAGCGGGACGTTGATCGACGACGACCTGGTGCTGACCGCCGGGCATTGCATCAACAACTGCGGTGACAGCCGCTTCGTCTTCGATTACGCGATGACCCCCTCCGGCACGCTCAACCAGATCACCAGCGACGACCTCTACAGCTGCGTGGATTTCATCACTTATTTCCAGGACCGCAACGGCGCGGACTACACGGTGGTGCGCCTGGACCGGCCGGTCGTGGGGCGAGAGCCCGCCCCGGTGCGGGTGTCGAGCGACCCCCTGGCCGTCGGCACTCCGCTCGTGGTGCACGGCTTCCCGCGCGGGCTGCCGCTCAAGCTGGCCGACGGCGCCGTGGTCCGCAGCAACGATCCGGACCTCGACTTCTTCGTCAGCAACCTGGACACGTTCGTGGGCAACTCGGGCTCGGGTGTGTTCGATCTCAACACGGGTGAGCTCGTGGGCATCCTGGTGCGCGGGGAGCGGGACTTCGTGCAGGACGGCGACTGCGTGCGCCCGTTCGTCTGCGCGGACAACGCCTGCCGCGGCGAGGACGCGACCTATGCCTTCCGCGCGACGCAGGCCCTGTGCGAGAACACGGTGTCCGACGTGTGCTCCTGCGGCGACGGCGCCTGCGGCCCCCTCGAGGATCCGACGTCGTGCGCGAGCGACTGCTCCTGCGGCGACGGCGTCTGCAGCACCGGCGAGAACACCACGTCCTGCCCGGCGGACTGCCAGCTGGAGGTGCTCTACGACGAGCACATGCCGCAGGCGAACTGGGTGACGCCGGGCATCCAGGTCCGCAACATGGGGGCCGAGAGCATCTACCTCGGGGGTACGACGGTACGGTACTATTTCACCCAGGAGCCCCCCGGCTCGCTGGCGGCGGAATGCTGGGGTTGCACGAGCGCGCCGACGATGAGCTTCCATGAGGTGCCTGGTGGCGGGTGCACGAACGCGACCCACTACCTCGACGTGGTGCTGCCGTCCGTCTCGCTGGATCCCTCGGCCACCACCGACCAGTTCCGCATCGCGTTCCACGCTTCCAGCTGGCAGGCGTTCACGCAGTCGAACGACTACTCCTACGCCGGCGCCAGCTGGAACTGGGCGCCCAACCCGAAGATCACGATGTATCGGCTCGGCATGAGGGTCTTCGGCGACGAGCCCTGTCCGGGGCTCTTCATCCCGCCCGCGGGTTGAGCCGGCGGCAGCAGCTGCTCAATCGAAGGGGAGCTGCTCCGCGACCCAGGCCTCCCAGGCCGGCGGTGCTCGTGTGGCCTCGAGGTAGCGGCGAAGGTGGCTGGCGTCATCGAAGGCCGACATCCCCCACAAACGAAACGCGTCGACGTACCCCATGTCGTCATCGAAGGAGTCGGCGAAGTCCGTGAGCTTCAGGCCGAGCTGCCAAGGCGCCTTGACCTGCCCGGCGCAGAACATGCGGGCGAGCGAGAGCAGCCCTTCGCGGGGATCGACCGGGCCTGCGTCGCCGCTCTCGAGCGCGTGTGCACAGGCGCGCCACGTCTCCGGCACGCCGGGAGGCGTCCACGCGCCGCCTCTCCGGAGCTCGGCGGCCCGGCGCGACCAGAACCAGAACTCGCGGGTGTTGTAGCGGGCCGCGCTCTCGGGCGTCTCGTGATGGTCCCAGGGCCAGCTCAGGTCCTTCTGCTGGCCGAGCCAGATGGAATACGAGACGTCGGAAGCGATGAGGCCCTGCTCCAGCAGCGCGGCGCGGCGCTGGGCCGCCGCTGTCGGGTCGTCGTCGTCGCCGTCTTCGTCGTCGTCGTCATCTCCTCGCCCCGTGGGGCAGAGGACGGCGTGCACGGCGTCTGCCCAGCTGATCGGAGCGGGAGGGTGGCGTCGCAGGTAGGTGATGCGGGCCTCGGGGTCCGGGGCGAGCTGATCGAGGAAGACGCTCCACAGCCCCATCCAGTCTTCACCGGCGCCCATGCGCCAGCCGATCGTGTGGCGCTCGTAGTCGGGGAAACGTTCCCAGGGTGGAGCGAGGTCGCCTTGGGCGTCCAGGTGCTCGCGGAGGCGGGAGCGACAGCTCTCTTTCCAGTCCATGACTGGCAGCCTACAGCACACCCCAGGCGCGATCGTGGGAAAGATCGAGCGGCCGCCGATCGTCCATCCGCGGATGCGCCGATGGCGGCTCAGCCTGTGATGTGCTGCGGCCCGCTCTCGAACGAGAACACGCGCCACGCATGCGGATCGCCAGGGCGCGTGAGCGCTGTTGCGGCGCCGCCGGTGAACTCCCCGATGACCCCGGCCCAGAACGGAATGGCTCCCGGGTTTCCCTCGGAGACACGGACGATCCACCTGCCCGGAAGGCGGCTCCACAGAAGGACGGCCGCCCGGCGGCCCACACCGGAGCGACGGTGGCGACGAAGAACGAAGAACTCGGCGACGTCAAAGACGCTCGGATCGTCCGTCGCCGGCGACCCGCGGGTGGCCAGAGCGAACCCCGCGATGCGCCCGTCGCATCGGATGAGGAAAGGAAACCGACGCTCCGGCTCTGACCAGTAGAGCGCCAGCTTGCTGTAGCCGAAACGGCCGTCGGCCCCGATCTCGACGCGGAAGGCCTCGCTGAGGTCGTAAATATACAGCTCGAGGAGATTGGACAGCAGTCCTGCATCCGCCGTTGTCGCTGCATCGAGAATAACTTCGTGAAGATCCGCCATGTCTCCCCGCTTCCTTGCCCCCCGTCATGACGAGCTCCTTCCGCGGAGTATATCCCGGGCGGGTGGCGGCGCCATCCCGGGTGGCCGCCGCTCGGCGCGCGAACAGCAGGGGAACCCAGGTGGTAGCGCTGCTGCTACGCCAACCTGGGTCGGGTCGCGCGGTCACCCACGCCTGCAGTCCCGCAACGAGAAGAACGTCGCCCATCCCTCCGGTGCGTGGCACGGCGTGGCATACCGGCAGCACATGCCCGTTCTGGGGCTTCTGGCCCACGTGATCACCTGGGTGCAGATTTCACCGGGCATCGGCCTGCTGGGCGGCGGGCAGTACTGGAGGGCCTCGGAGGACTCGCCGAGACCGGCGCCGTCGATGTCCGCAGAGGCTGTTGCATCCGACGTTTCGGCTCCCTGTTGCTCGTTGAGCTCCGCGCTCTCCTGATCCTCGGCCAGCGTCGAGCTGGTGGTCTGCACACCGCAGCCCGCCATCCCGGAGAGCGTGAACACGACGCCGAGCAGAACGGATGCGGATCCTGTGGATTGACACGTACGCATGGTCATTTCTCCTTGCTCGTCAGCCTCTACGTCACGGAACGGCGTGCTGGTTCGAACATGCCAGCACATCATCCCGTGCTCAGGCACCGAGCACGCCCGTGACATGCTCACGGGAATGCAAGGACGCAGCCATGCTCTACCGCTCTGGACGTCCCGCGCCGCCGCAGCAGCCCCGGTGCTCGTGACGAGGGATCGAGCACCTCGTGCGCACGTGGGCACGTGGGCACGTGGGCATCACGCCATGACGGGATTCCGGGAGAAGCTCGTGAAGCGACCCGAGGCGGCACGAACCAGGTTGCGACGATGTTGCTTCGAGCAGGCGCATGCGGAGAGCGCGACGGGCACGGGGAGTGCGACGACTCGCTCAACCTGGGTCGGGGCGCTCAACCTGGGCCGGGGCGCTTCGTCTTGCAGCCGCCGTAACGTTCCACGCTCGTGAGTGCGGGCGGATTGGAAAAGTACGTCGCATCGTACCCGCCCGTGATGAGGACCGAGCCGTCCAGCAGGGTCGTCGCGGTGTGGAACCCCCTCTGGATCGGGTCGTCGATCACCGTCCAGGTATTGTTCGCCTCCTTGTAGATCTCGGCGCCCTGCGTCCCGATGGCCATCACGCGGCCGTGGGAGATGGGCGTGACCGCGGATGCCCAGGTGTGACGGAAATTCGGCGGCGGGGTCAACGTCCACGTGTCGCTCGCGGGATCGTAGATCTCGGCGGTATCGCCGGCGTCGGTGACGACCACGACCTCCTCCTCGGTGCCGCCGTAGATCGTGCCGCCGCCGCCGACCACGAGCACTCGCCCGCTCGGCAGCAGGGTGGCCGTGTGCTGCATGCGAGGCAGGTTCGTCGACGCCGCCGCCGTCCAGGCGCCCGTGGCAGGATCGTAGATCTCGACGCTGGTGCGCCCCTCGGGGCGCTCGTCGCCGTTCAACGTGTACCCGCCGACGACGAGCACCCGACCGTCCTGGAGCAGCGTCGCCGTATGCAGGTGGCGGGTCACCGACATCATCCCGGCGCTGGACCAGGTGTTCGCGGCGGGATCGTAGAGCACCGCCTCCCTGAGGACGCTGTCGTCATCGCTGCCACCCGTGCGCAGCACCAGCCCGCTCGGCAGGACGGTCAGCGCCGTCTGGGCGAACTCCCACCCGATGAGCGCCTCGCGGGGCGTGAGCGGGACGCTCGTGGTGGCGCCCGTGCTCGGATCGTAGACCATCCCGCCTGGGCTGAAGAGCACCCGGCCGTCCCCGAGGAGCGCCGCGCCCACAGGGGACAAGGCGTAGGGCAATGCGCCGCCGGTCGTCCACGTGTCCGTGGCGGGATTGTAGAAGTCGACCGCCGTGGGATAGGGGTAGTCGCCGCTGCCGCCGGCGACCATCACCTGGCCGTCCGGCATGAGCAGGGCGACGTGCCGCTCTCGCGCCTCGGGCAGCGGCGCCACGGACGACCACGCCGCGTGGACACCGACGTGGCGGCGGCACCTCGTCTTCGCGTGGCGGCGGCCCGCCGGCGCCGCGTTCGCCTCGAGCGCCGCCTCCTCGATCCCATCCTCCGCGAGGGCCGCCGGCTCGGCCCCAGAGACGCAGCCCGCAGCCGTGAGCGCGGCGAGGCACAGGAACGCGACCAGACCACGAGGACAACGACCGCTGGTAGACATGGTAGGACCTCGTCAGGACAGGGGGGATATGGCGGGCGCGCATCGATGCGGCGCTGCGCTCGGTGATCGGAGCCCGCAGGCTGGAGCGCGGGCCCGTCGATGCATGGACAAGATCGTCAGCCTAGCACCGCTTCTCTCCTGGCGAGCGGCGCCGCGACGCGATCGGTCTCACCCGATCACGGGTGCTCCCACCCGGTGATCGAGGCCGCGGTGCCGCCGGACAGGAGGCCGTTCACGAGCGCCTCGTGGAGCGCCTTGCCGGAGCGCACCACGTCGTCGAGCGCGCTCATCACCTCGGGCACGGGCGTCGTGTGGTCCCAGAAGTGCACCTGATAGAGATCGATGTAGTCGGTGCCGAGCCGCTTCAGGCTGCCTTCGAGGGAGCGGCGCAGGTTCTTGCGGTGGTTGCCCCACGCGTTGGGGTCGCCGGGCGCGCCGCTCAGCGTGTACTTGGTGGCGACGACGTACCGATCGCGGTCGCGCGCGATCAGCTCGCCGAGGCTCTTCTCGGCGGCGCCGTCCTGGTAGTTGCAGGCCGTGTCGAAGAAGTTCCCGCCGGCCTCGACGAAGGTCTCGAAGATCCTCGCCGCCTCCGCGTGCGGCGCGCGCGAGGGGCTCGGGCTCGCTTACGCGGCCGATCTGACCGTCGCGGAGGATCTGGCGCGCGGCACGCTCGCGACGGCGCTCGATCGTTACGCGCCGACCGGCCCGGGGTTCTTCCTCTACTTTCCGGCGCGCGCGCAGACGCAGGCGAAGCTGCGCGCGTTCATCGACACGGCGCTCGCGGTGCTCGCGCCGGAGGGGAGGCGGGCGAGGGCGCGGCGGTGAAGCGGAGCGCCAGGTGCGGGCTGCAGCTCATCGCGTGGGCTCCACGCCCGTGCTGGCCAGCTCCGGCCAGGCCGGCCGGAGCGGGAGGACGAGCGCGCTGAACGAGGCGGGGAGAGACACGGGTGTGGAGGCGTGAAGGCAGAACTCCCGGCCCGGTCCGAGCACCATCTGGCGCATCCACAGGGCGGCGTTGGCTCGATCCACGACCGGGGTGAGCAGGGCGAACAGCTCACCGTAGGACATGCCGTCGGGTTTACCGAACCAGTGCGCGACGCCGGGCGCGTGGAGCGCTGACCCGCCCCGCAGGCGATACAGTCCGCCGGCGCCGCCGCTGGCGACCGCGGCCGCGGCGTCGTGCGGCGCCGAGCGGCTGGCGGAGACCGCAGCTTCGTTGAGCGCGCCGAGCGCGCCGAAGTCTTGCACCAGGTACCAGTCCTCATAGGCTTCGCCGCCCGAAGCCGCCCAGGGTGCCCCGGAGAGCGCAACGCTGAACGACCGCAGAAACCCCGGCGGCGGCGCCGCAGCGAGCGCCGCGTGGAAGGCGCGCTGCCGGCGCTCGTAGTCTTCCGCAGCGGTCTGTGGTTGCCGCCAGTGCCAGAACACATAGACAAGCATCGAACTGCTCTCCCTCTCCTCTTCGTTGACTGGCCAACAAACCGGCCAGCTGACATCACCATCCGTCGTGTTGCACGACTCATCTCCGCGGCGCAGAGCGCGGCGAAGATGAGGCCGAGGGGCTCGAAGGCACGATCCGGAACGTCGTGGGCCGCGCCGTCAGCTCTTCGCGGGCGCGTTCGGGGTCGTCGCCGCCGCGAGCGCGGCCCTGGGCGCGGCCTTGGCGGTGCGCCGCAGCGCGTACGCGATGCCGCTCTGCAGCTTGCCGAGCGTGACGACGCCGCTGAGATCGTCGCCCAGGGCGACCAGCGTCTGCGCGACGTCGGCGCGGATGCCCGTGAGCACCACCTCGGCGCCCAGGAGCCGCACGGCGCGCGCGGCGCGCACGATCGCGTTCGCCACCTCGCTGTCGACGACCGGCACGCCGGTGATATCCAGGATCGCGATCTCCCCCGACGACGAGGAGATCCCCTTGAGCAGCGTGGCGATCACCTGCTCGGCACGCCTGGAGTCCACGACCCCGATGAGCGGCATCACGAGCACGGTATCGGTGATGGGGATGAACGGCGTCGACAGCTCGGCCAGGGCGACCGACTGCGCGTCGATGAGGTCCTGCTGCTGCCGCTCGCGCTCTTGCTCGGCCAGCTTGCGCGCGGTGATATCGCTGTTGATCTCCATCACATGACGCAGCCGCTTCTGCTCGTCCCGCTGCGCGACCCACCTGCTCTCGACGATGACGGTCGCGCCGCTGCGCTGCGTGTGCACGAGCTCCCCCTCCCAGTGCCCCGTCTCGACGAGCGCCTCGTTGATCGCCCGCAGCTCCGACGGGAACCGCGTCCGCAAGAGCGCGTGGGTGGAGCGGCCGACGGCCTCGGCCTTCAGGTAGCCGTACATCCTCTCGGCCCCGTGGTTCCAGTAGGTCACGGCGCCGTCGATGTCGCGCATGATGATCGCGTCGCGCGCCAGATCGAGCAGGCACGACTGCTGCTCCAGGAGGACGGACTGCCGCTCGCGCTCCAGCTCGGCCGCCTTGCGCTCGGTGATGTCGCTGTTGATCTCCAGCAGCGTGACCGGCGCGCCCTCGGCGTCGCGCTTCAGCACCCACCGGCTGGCGACGACGACCGAGCGATCGCGCCCCGCGTGCACGAGCTCCCCGTCCCAGTACCCCGACTCGTTCACCGCCGCGAGGATCTCTTCGAGTGGCCTCGGGAACGTGGTGCGCAGGAGCTCGTGCGAGACCCGCCCGACGGCCTCGGCCTTGTCGTAGCCGTACAGCCGCTCGGCGCCCCGGTTCCAGTAGAGGATCGTCCCGTCGACGCGCCGCACCAGGATGCCGTCGTGCGCCAGGTCGACGAGCTCGTGAAAGTCGTGGAACCCCATGGCACGCGTGTGGTCCCCGCCGGGCGCGTCCCCCGCGCCGAGGAGCTGCTCCAGCTCGGTGACGCGGCGGCGCAGGAAGTCGACCTCAGAGCCCCCGCCTGGATTCGTTACCATTTCCGTCATGGATGTGTGTTCCCTCACCGGTTCCGGCGTAATGGCGCCGCGCGAAACCGAGCTCTCCCCTTGCCGATCGTGATGCAGCCGTGACCGAAGCTTACACCTCGAGTCCGTGCCGATCGATGCCGCAACGGGGCCGTGTGGTCGAGCAAGCAGGACACCTGCCGCCACTGCGGCCCCCGCCGCGCCAACCCACACGAACAGCCTAGACGTACACACGCCCGAAAGAAAGCGTCGAACCCTTGTAGAGGGTGAAATTTTCGAGCGGGCCATGTGGGATATTTCCCCACAACCACACGGGAAGAACCCGCGCCGCGCGGCTCAATCGATGTGGAAGTCGATCGTCATCGGCTTTCCATCGCGGCTGATGGTCAGCGCGACGTGGTTGGCGGTGGTGAGCCGCGCATAGGCCTCGAGGGCCTTGGACACGTCGCTCACCTCGAACCCGTTGATGCTGGCCAGCTTGTCGCCGGTCTTCAGGCCGAGCGTCTCCAGGAGCGAGCCGCTGCGGATGCGGGCGAGCTTGATGCCCCCCGGCTCCGGCGCGATGCGCACCGAGCGCATCAGCTCGGACTGCTGCTCCAGGATGGCGGCAATGGCGCTGCGCTCCACGCGGAACTCCGTGTCGCTGATCTTGCGAATCTTCGCCGCGATCTCCGGCGGAACCGTCGACGTGGCCGGCCTCCGCGCCGGTCCGGACGGGGCCGGCTCCGGCGCGGGCGAGGCGCCGGGAGCGCCGCCTCGCGCCGGCTTGCGGCCCATGACGGCCTGGCATCGCGCGCCGCCGGCCGTCAGCCAGACCCGGTCCCACCCGACGTGGTGAATCGTCTTCCCGAAGGCCTCATCCCCCTGCCGACGCAGGACCGTCCTGCCGTCCGAGCCGGCCATCGCGGCGAAAGACCACGCCGCGTCGTCAGCCTGAGCGATGAGCAACGCCCGGATGTCGTCGCACGCAGGGTCT
This sequence comes from Sorangium cellulosum, assembly GCF_002950945.1. Classification (GTDB taxonomy): domain Bacteria; phylum Myxococcota_A; class Polyangia; order Polyangiales; family Polyangiaceae; genus Sorangium; species Sorangium cellulosum_E. The sequence continues at coordinate 1,373,579 of NZ_CP012673.1, read as the reverse complement.
TCGTAGGGGTCTCTGCTCTCCGGCGGCGCTTCGGCCATGACCAGACCCGCCGGGTCGCCGTCGAGAGGTCCGGTGACGGAGTCGAACGGGTTGCGCGACAGGATCAGCGCCGCGCTCGTGACGTGATCCTGCGCGGTGCGCACCGCAGCCGGCCTCACGTGATGGGCCGGAGGGAGCGGCGACGGCAAGGCGGCCACGCTCGACGCGACGAGATGCCCGACGCCGGACGCCTGGAAATAAGCGGCCAGCGCGATCATCAGACACAACGTCACGCCCAGGTACCGCTTCAGCAACATGTCGGATCCCATGGCCCCGCCGCCACATAGCGAGCTTCGTGCCAGACGGCGAGCGCTACGACCGCCGCGAGGCTGCGCGCGCGCAGCGGGCTCGCACGTCATTCTGGCACTCAGGCCGGGTGAATCACCGGCCGGCCGTGCCAGAGTGACAACGTGATCGGCGCGCCGAGCTGCTGACCAGCGCATCCACATGACGTACTCGCCATAGTAGCCAGGAAGTTCAAATACGGCCTTGAAGTCAAGCGCGTCGTGGCGACCGCCTCATCATACAGCCACGCTGCGCCCTGTGCTGTAGATAAGACCTCACATTATCCATCCTCAGGGGAAAGCGACGTCGAGGCCTGATGAGGCGCAGCGCCGGTGTGTCGTCACACGCCGGGCTTGACGGAGGGCACGTAATTTGCTCTTTTTGCCTCGCCGTGACCCTTGCTCGCCGCTTTGCTCTCGGTCTGGGGCTGGCCGTGGCCGTTGTGGGAGCTGCGCGTGTGTCGTGGATGGCGCTACGCTCGGGGGCTGCGAGCGCCTCCGCCAGCCATCGGCCGAGTCCGCCGGTGGTCCCGTCCGACACCTCGGCGCCCGAACCAACAGGCCCGCACGCAAACCAACACAACGCCGGGTCCACGTCGAGCCAGCCACCGCCCGGCAGCCCTCCCAACCCACGGCCCGCGCTGACCGCGCTGGAGCCGGGAGGCCAGGACCCACCGGCGCGCCCGTCCCCGGGCGTCGATCAGGAGCCGTTCGAGCCCGACCTGGCCGACGTCTCCGAGAAGATAGGCGCCGCGCCGCGCCGCACACGCCGGGTGGACCACACATCGCTCCAGCGCAGGTTGCAGCCAGGGCTGTGCACGGACCCCAGAGAGGCAGTCCGGGCTCGTGAGACGTTGATGGCCCACTTCCGGGATGAGCGCTGGGGAGACGCCGGGCGGCTCTACGTCGACCCCAGGCTGCCAGAGGGCGCGCACGTGCCCCTCCTGTCATACCTCGATCAGGCGGAGCACGAGGTCTTCGCGCTGCTGAACCTGAAGCCCCAGCGCCCGGACGTCTTCGCGTACTTCGACACGGAGCTGCTCGTGGCCGCTGCGTGCACCCATCCCAACGTGGTCGCCTACTACGACGGCGCGTTGCACGTGGTCACGACGCACGAGGACGTGGGGACCAGCGTCCTGCACGAATATACACATCACGCGCTGATGAGCCAAGGAATGCTGTGGCCGGCCTGGGCGCAGGAGGGCATCGCCATGCATGTCGCGCGCGAAGCCTGGTGGCTCGGCGCGGCGCGGCTCGAGCGGGTACGAGACGACCCGATGCCCCTGGAGGTGATGGAGCAGTCGGTCCCTTACACGATGCCCCCGGATCAGGCGGTCCTGTTCTATGTGCAAGCGGCCAGCATGGTGTATTGCTTCGTGCAAGGCGAGCCTTCGAGGGTCCGGAAGCTCATGGATGCCATGGACACGACGGGGGAAGCGGCGCAGGGCGAGCAATACGACCAGATGTCGAGGATCCTCGACCCCTCCACCTGGCAGGGCTGCGTCGACGGCTTGATGCAGGACACACGCCCCGAGCAATGATGCATGATGGCCTGGCGCATCGTGCGCCGCCGAGACGCCCCCGCCCGCGGCCGACCGGGGGCCGCGTGCGAGGGCGACCGTCAGGTGCGACCAGGCGGCGATCGGACGGCGAAGCGGGTGGTCGTCACCTGACGGCGGCGCGGGATCTCTGGCTGGGTCACGGCGCCTCAGTCGAGCTGACCGAAGTGCTCCGGGCTGAACGGCTTGAACGGCTCGCCCCTGCGCGCCTTGAGCGCCCACTCTGGATCGGCCAGGAGCGAGCGGCCGACCGCCAGGAGGTCGAACTCTCCTCGCTCGAACCGCGCGAGCGCCTGGTCGAGGTTGTTCACCGGCATGGCGCCCTCGGCCATGGAGGACATCAGGTCCCTGGACAGACCGACGCCGCCGACCGCCATGGCGGGCTTCCCGCTGACCCTCTTCGTCCACCCGGCCAGGGTCATGTCCGAGCCCTCGAACGCCGGCGCGGAGAAGACGCGGGTGGAGGCGTCGAAGACATCCACCCCGGCGTCCACGAGGGGCCGCAGCAGCGTCTCCAGCTCCTGCGGCGTGCTGGCGATCCGGGCGTTATAGTCCTGCAGCTTCCACTGGGAATAGCGGAACATGATGGGAACGGCGCCACCTATGGCCTCGCGGACGGCCTTGACCACCGCGGCGGCGAAGCGGGTGCGACGGACCCGATCGCCGCCCCACCTGTCGGTGCGCTGGTTGGTCGTTTCCCAGAGGAAGGTGTCGATGAGGTAGCCGTGCGCGCCGTGGATGGCGATGCCGTCGAAGCCGACCGCCCTGGCGCTGGCCGCGCTGCGAGCGTAACCAGCGATCACGTCGGCGATCTCGGATTCTGTCATCGGTTCGGTCGGCGGGAGCATCCGCTCGGCGTACGCGGGCGGCATGGAGTGGACGCCGTCCCGCGGGCCCCAGATGCCGGACGGGCGCGAGGACGGCGCGTCGGGGAAAGGCCCGGTGCCCGGCGTGCGGAGCACGCCCATGTGCCACAGCTGGGGGAAGATCAGCCCGCCGGCGGCGTGCACGTCGTCCACCACCTTCTTCCAGCCGGCCAGCGCGGCCTCGCCGTGGAGAACAGGGATGTTGTCCTCACCAGCGGCGCCGCTGCCGAGGGCCGACGGGTGCTCGATGCCGGCCCCTTCCGTCACGATCAGGCCCACGCCCGCCTCGGCGCGGCGACGATAGTAGTCGGCGACGTTCTGGCCTGGCACGCCGCCGGGCGAGAAGCAGCGCGTCATGGGCGACATGACGATCCGGCTGCGCAAGGTGATGTTCTGCAGCTGCAGCGGCTGAAACAGGGGCTCGATGGAGTAGGTCATCCTGGGAACGTAGGCGTAAACAACGCCTTGCGGGAAGTCGGACGTGTGTGTCGCCACTGAATTTTTACGGTCGTGTTATTCCGGCCTGGGCTACGGCGGCGCCCCCCGGGCTGCTGCTGGCCCAACCTGGGTCGGGTCACCGCAACCTGGGTCGGGGCCACGGGCATCAGAAGCGGCGGAGATGCACCGCGCGCACGGCGTGGTCGGGCCCCTTCTCGAGCACGACGTCGGCGCGGGCGCGCGTCGGCAGGATGTTCTCCGTCAGGTTGGGGCCGTTGATCGTGCGCCATACCTCCAGCGCGAAGGCGCGGGCCTCGTCGTCGCTCATCGCCGCATAACGATGGAAGTACGAGGTGGGGTCGAGGAACGCCGTGGACCGCAACGCGAAGAAGCGCTCCAGGAACCATCGCTCGATGTCGGCCTCCTCTGCGTGGACATAGATCCCGATGTCGAAGAAGTCGCTGACGGCGATCGACCCGGAGCGGTCAGGGCCCTGCAGCACGTTCAACCCCTCGAGGATCACGATGTCCGGCTGCCGCACCGTCTGCACTTTCCCGGTGACCACGTCATACGTGGTGTGCGAGTACACCGGCACGTCGATGGCCTCGACGCCCGCCTCGAGGTCGGCGAGGAACTGCACCAGCCGCCGCACGTCGTAGCTCTCGGGGAAGCCCTTGCGGCGAAGACCGCCGCGGGAGGCGAGCACCGCATTGGGGAACAGAAAACCGTCGGTGGTCACGAGGTCCACACGCGGATGATCGGGCCACCGCGCGAGCAGCGACTGCAGCACACGCGCGGTCGTGCTCTTGCCCACCGCGACCGACCCGGCGATGCCGATCACGTAGGGGCGCCGTCCGGCGGGGCGGCCGAGAAAGGCGTCCTTCACGCCGCGGAGGTGCTGCGCCGCGCCGACGTGCAGGTTGAGGAGCCGCGAGAGCGGCAGGTAGATCGTCGCGACCTCCTCGAGAGAGAGCCGCTCGTTGAGGCCGCGCAGCGCCGAAAGGTCGGCCTCGGAGAGGGTGAGCGGCGTGGCCGCGCGCAGGCGGCCCCACTGCGCGGCGGAGAAGACCTCGTACGTCGCGGCGGCGGCGTTCATGCTCGGTCGAGGATACCATGGCCCCATGTCCAGGTATCGCAGCGAGATCGAGGTCGTGCGGATCAACATCCAGGAGCTCGAGGAGCGGCTGCGCCGCGCGCGCGAGCAGCTGGTGCTCGTCGAGGCGAACGTGAACCTGGGCCCCCGCGCGCGCCGCCCGTTCAGCCGGATCATGTACCACCTCGGCCGGGCGCTCGGGCGGCGGCTGAGCAGGCGCGCTCAAGGGTCCGCGCACGAGCTCGCAGCAGCGAGGGCCCGCCTCGTCTGGCTCGAGCAGCGGGTGGCCGCCGCCGAGGCGGCGCTCTCGACGGCGGAGCAAGAGGCAATAAGGCGAGCTCAGCAAAGCAGCGCCCTCACGAGGCCAGCCCCGGCGGTCGGCCCGGTATCGGCGCGGCCGGACAGCGCGCCGGATCGTGGCCTGGCGTATGCGCTGGGCCGGAAGATCGGACGCCTGCGCCGGCGGTGATCCGGCGCTGCGCGCCACGCTGACGCCGGGTCAACCCGGGTCGCGTACCGCGGTGGGTCAACCGCGGTCGGGTCGCGGGGTCATGACGGTCAATGCGACCGCCCGACGAGAGGGTCGGGACCGATGCAGCCGCACCCGCACTCGCCGGAGAAGAACCTCTCCGGCGGCGAGCAGTCGAAGTCGATGACGGCGCACTCCCCCGGATCGTGCGACACGTAGCGCACCTCCGGGTCGCGCGGGTCCGGACAGGCCGCCGGCTCGGGGCCGATGCAGCCGCACCCGCATGCGGCGGGGATGCCGGACATGTACTCCTGGCCTTCCGGACAGATGAAATCGATGAGCTGGCACTCCAGCTCATCGCGCGACACGTAATGGACCTCCGGGTCGTTCGGGTCCGGGCACGCCTCCGGCTCGGGGCCGATGCAGCCGCACCCGCACTCGTCGGAGAACAGCGTCTGCGGCCACGAGCAATCGAAGTCGATGAGCTGGCACTCCCTCGGATCGTGCGACACGTAGCGCACCTCCGGGTCGCGCGGGTCCGGACAGGCCGCTGGCTCAGGGCCGATGCAGCCGCACCCGCACTCGTCGGAGAACGGCGTCTGCGCCGGCGAGCACGCGAAGTCGATGCCGGGACACTCTGGCTCGTGAGACACGTAATGCACCCCGGGATCTCGCGGATCCGGGCAGGTCCCGCCGCCCTCGTGGGGGTCGCACCCGAGCAGCCCGAGGATCGCAGACGCCGAAAGAAACCACAAAGCATAGGCTCGCATGTTCATCTCCATGTTCTTGTCTGGTCGCAAAACGGTTGATTCGCAGGAACTCGCCTCCCCCTGAAGGCCGGCTCGGGGCCGGAGGGGGCGTGAAGCCCTCGTCGCTTCAGGGCACGCCGCGCCCGAAGAGCGTCACCGCTCGCCGGGCGGCCGCGGGAGAAGACACCTCGATCAGCAGCACCTCCTCGCGCACGCCGGACGCGCTCGGCCGGAGCTCCACGCGGAGGTCCATCGGCTCTCCGGGCGCGAGCACCACCGGCGCCGTCCCTCCCTGGAGGGAGAAATCGGCGGACGGCGCGCGCAGGGTGATCGCGTCGATCGAGAGCGGGGCCGCGCAGCCGTGCTCGATCCGGAGGGCGCCGGTGGACACCTCGCCGACCGCCGTGTCGGCCAAGGCGAGCTCCGGCTCGACGACGAAGCAATCGGCGAGCGGGCGGGGCGCGCTCTCGAGAACGCCCTCCACGACGATCCGATCGGCCGGCTCGGAGCGGATCTCGCCGCGCCGCGCCTGCAAGCGCACCTCGTCGCCGAAGAAGGCGTCCAGCGAGAGGACGAAGCTCCCGTCGACGCCGACGTCGGCGACCTCTGGCGGCGCGGTCCCGTCGAGGTTCACCGCCCAGACGACGTCGGCGTTCCTCACGCTCCCCGGTCCGCCGGCGAGCTCGATGGTCTCCCGATCGCAGGCGGCGCAGCCCACGCCGACCACATCGCCGACGAGCTCCGGCGTCAACGGCGGCTCGGGGATGGGGTTCACCCCGCACCCGGCGACACAAGCAACCAAGAGAACCGCAGCCCACCACTTCACGCCGTCACCCTGTTCAACCGCCGTGCCAGCGCGATGGGCCGGATCCCTGGAGCTCGTGCCCTCCTTGTTGTACCGTTCTGTTCCAGTTTGTTCCCATGGTACAGTACGGCCTTGCGCCAGGAGCCGTGGTCGACGGCCGCTACGACCTCGTGCGGTCCCTCGGGCGCGGCGGGCTCGGCTCCGTCTTCGAGGCGCGCGACCGCCTCTTCGATCGCGACGTCGCGCTGAAGGCGCTGCGGTTCGACTCGGCGGACGTGGTCGAGGCGTTCCGGCGCGAGTTCTCGCTGCTCTCGGGTTGCGCTCACCCGCGCCTGGCCCGCGCCTACGACTTCGCGCGGACGGCGTCGAGCGGCGCGCCGCTCACGTACACCACGGCGGAGCTCATCCGCGGCCGGACGCTGGCCGAGCACGCCCGGGGCCGCTCGTTCCACGCGGCCCTGCCCGTCCTGCTCGACGCGCTCGACGCGCTCGGCTGGCTCCACGGCGCCGGCATCGTGCACGGCGACGTGAAGCCCGAGAACATCCTGGTGCGGGACGACGGCTCGGGCGTGCTCATCGATCTCAGCGCGGCCCGGAGGATGCGCGCGGAGGCGGGAGACCTCTCGGGCACGGTGCGGCTCTTCGCGCCCGAGCTGCTCCGGGGAGCCCCGCCGAGCGCGCGCTCCGACCTCTTCGCCGTGGGGCGGACGCTCGAGGAGCTGTTTCCGCTGCTCTCCGGGGGGCCGCCCGCGTCCGCGCGCCGGCTCGCCGAGCGGCTCACCGCCGAGGACCCGGCGAGCCGGCCGTCCTGCGTCGACGAGGTCCTCGATGCCCTCTCCGCCGGCGGCCTGCCGCGGCGCGCCCCCGCGGTCGTGAGCGAGCCGGGCGAGATCGTCGGCCGCGAGCGCGAGGTCCGCGCGTTCGACGCGGCGCTCGAGGCGCTGCTCAGAGGCGAGCGCGGGCCGCGCGCCGTGGTGATCACGGGCGAGGAAGGCCTCGGCAAGTCGCGCCTCTTCCGCGAGCTCAAGTGGCGCGCGCAGCTCCGCGCGCCGGTCGTCGAGGGCGCGCCCCGCGGCGAACATCCGCTGCGCGCGCTGCTCGGCCGCGCCCTCGGCCGGGCCTCGCTCGCCGCGGGCGTCGGCGCGCTGCTCGACGCCCGCGGCGAGCTCGCGTGCACACGCGCCGCCGACGACGACCAGCGCGCCCGCGGCGTGGAGGCTGTCCGGCCGCGTGTCCTCGCGATCGACGACGCCGACAGGCTCGGCGCGGACGACCGGGCGCTGCTCGAGGCGCTCGTGCGGGCGACCGAGCCGACCGACGCCGTCCTCTGGCTCATCGCCTCCGCCGAGCGGCTCGACGTGGCCGGCGAGGCGGTCGTCGCGCTGCCGCTCGAGCCGCTGGACGAGGCCGCGGTCCGGGTCTGGACCGCGCCCTTCACCACGGCGGCGCGTGGTCCAGACCTCCTGCGCGCGAGCGGCGGCCGCCCGCGGGCGCTGAAGGAGCTCTGCTCCGCGCTCGCCCGGCGCACGGTGAGCGAGGCGGAGCTCGACCGGTTCGTTCACACGACGGCCACCCCGGAGCTCTGGCGCCGGCGTGTGGCCGGGCTCGGACGCGGCGAGGCGCGCGCGCTCGCGGCGCTCGCCGTCGCGGATCGGCTGTCGCCGGGGGACGCGGCCGCGCTCGGCGTGGCGCGCGCGGCGCTCGAGTCGCTCGAGGCCGCGGGGCTCGCCGGGCTCGACGGCGAAGGCTGGCGCCTGGGCCAGCCGGGACAAGCGAGGGCGCTGCTCGCGGCGCTCGACCCGGGCGCCGTGCGCGAGGTCGCGCGCGCCATGGCGGACCACCTCGGCGGCGCCGGCGAGGCGGCGCTCACCCCGGCGCTCCGCAGCCAGCGCGCGGCGGACAGGGCGCGCGCGCTCGCCCTCTCGGGCGACCACGAGGCGGCGCGGCGGGCGCTCGTCGCGTCCGAGCCGATGTTCGAGTGGGCGCCGCGCGCCTGGGTGCGCGCCGCGGACGCCGCTAGCGCCGCCGCGCCTGCGGCGCGGACCTTCGTGGCCGCCGCGTCCGCGATCGAGGCGGCCGGCGACCCGAGGCGCGCGCTGTCGCTGCTCGCGCGGGCGCGGCGCACGCGGCCGCCGCCCGAGGTCCTCGTCGAGCTCTCGTACGGGGCGGCGCGCTGCTACGAGAAGCTCGGCCGTGTCGAGCGGGCGCTCGCGCAGCTCGAGCGGACGCGGGCGCTGTCGCGCGGGGCCGGCGGCCGGCTCGCGAGCCTCTCGGCGCGCTGCCTGCTGCGCCTCGGCCGCTACGCCGAGGCGCGGCGCGAAGCGGAACGTGCGCTCGCGGTCGCGGAAGCCGCGGCCGCGCTCCCGGCCCACGCGGCCGCGCTCCCGGCCCACGCGGCCGCGCTCCCGGCCCACGAGGCCGCGCTCCCGGCCCACGAGGCCGCCGCGTCGGTCGCCGCGGAGCTCGCCGAGACGCTGGGCCTCGCGCTCGGGTACCTCAGCGACCAGGCTGGCGCGCTCCGGAGCCTCGCGCGCGCCGTGGCGCTGCGGCCGGCGTCGGACTCGCCCCGCGCCCGGGTCCGCACGCTCAGCTACCACGCGCTCCACGCTTACCGGGCCGGCGACGCCGCGCTCGCCGCGCGCGGGTTCCAGGAGGCGCTCGACCTCGCGGAGGCCGAGGGCCTCGGGGACCTGCTCGCCACCGCCGCGCTGAACCTCGGGACGGCACGGCACCAGCTCGGCGACTGGGGCGCGGCGCTGCGCTGCTACGAGCGCGGGCAACGCGCGGCCGTCGCCTACGCCAAGGAGCGGACCGAGGCGACCCTCCGCTTCAACCTCGCCAAGATCCACGCGGACATCGGCCTCCTGGAGCGGGCCGAGCTCGGCGTCGCGCGCCTGCGCGCGGCGCGTGCGCCGCGAGCGTCCGAAGGCGCGAAGGTCCCCGAGCAGCTCGCCGCCGCCGCGCTCGGGCTCGCCGCGGAGATCGCCGCCGCCCGCGGCGCGCTCGGCGACGCGGCGCGCCTGCTCGAGCAGGCCCGCGCGGATCACGCGGCGCGCGGCTCGAAGCGCGAGGCGTGCGAGGCGATGATCCACGCCGCCGAGGTCGCCCTCGCGGCGCGCGACCGGGCCGCGGCGGGCGCCCGGCTGGCCGAGGCCGCGGCGCTGCTCCGGGAGACCGACGCGGCGGACCTCGCGCTGCGCCACGCGACCGCGGGCGCGGAGCTCGCGCTCTCGCTCGGCGACACCGGGGCGGCCCTCCTGGAGGTGCAGCGGGGCGCGGGCCTCGTGGCGAGCGTCGCCCAGCTCGAGCTCCACGCGAGGCACGAGGAGGTGTCCGCCGAGGTGCTTCGCCTCCGGTCGGCCACGGCGCTCGCCGAGCGGCACCGCACCGCCGCGCTCGAGTGCTGGGAGCGCATCGGGAGCACGCTGCCGCCCGAGCTCGCCGACGTCTTCTGGCGGCACCCGCGGCGGGCCGCGCTCCGCGGCGGGCCCGCGCCGCCCGCGGCCCGCAGGGAGCTCGTGCTGAAGCTCCTCGAGATCAACCGGCGGCTCAGCTCGACGCTCGACGCCGACGAGGTGCTCCGCCTGGCCATGGACGCGGCCATCGAGCTGACCGGCGCCGAGCGCGGGTTCGTGATCCTGGCCTCGCCCCCGTCGCCGGACGGGCGCGCGAAGGGCAAGCTCGAGGTCGCCGTCGCGCGGAACCTCGACCGCGAGCGCGTCGGCAAGAGCCAGCTCAAGTTCAGCCACGGGATCGCGAAGCGCGTCGTCGAGCGCGGCGAGGCCGTGCTCACGGTCGACGCGCTCGCCGACGAGCGGTTCCACGGGAACACGTCCGTGCACGCCCTGCGGCTCAGGTCGATCGTGTGCGTGCCGATCCGCGCGCACGGCGCGGTGCTCGGCGCCGTCTACCTCGACAACCGGTTCCAGCGCGGCACGTTCGCCGAGGGCGACGCGGACCTGCTCGGCGCCTTCGCGGACCAGATCGCGGTGGCGCTGCACAACGGCAGGCTCATGGCCGAGCTCACGGACCGCACCCGCGCCCTCGAGGAGGAGCAGCGCCGGGTCGCGGAGCTCATGCGCTCGCAGGCGGACGAGATCGAGCGGCTCTCGCACGAGCTCGAGCGGACCCGCGCGGACGTGCGCCGAGACTTCCCGGAGATCGCGGGGCGGAGCGCGCCGATGCGCGCCGTCCTTTCGCTCGTCGAGCGCGTGGCGGAGAGCGACGTGACCGTGACCGTGACGGGCGAGAGCGGCACGGGCAAGGAGCTCGTCGCGCGCGCCATCCACTCGGGCGGGCCCCGGCGGGAGGGGCCGTTCGTGGCCGTCAACTGCGCCGCGCTGCCCGAGGCGCTGCTCGAGTCGGAGCTCTTCGGCCACGTGAAGGGCGCCTTCACCGGCGCCGTCCGGGACCACGGCGGCCTGTTCCTCTCGGCGCGGGGCGGGACGTTGTTCCTCGACGAGCTCGGCGAGATGCCGGTGGCCGTGCAGGCGAAGCTCCTGCGCGCGCTCCAGGAGCGGGAGATCCGCCCGGTGGGGTCGGACCGGAGCATCCCGGTCGCCGACGTGAGGGTCGTGTGCGCGACGAACCGGGATCTCGGGGAGGAGGTCGCCCGGGGGCGCTTCCGCGAGGATCTCTACTACCGCGTCAGCGTCATCGAGATCCGGCTGCCGCCGCTGCGCGACCGTCCGGACGACATCCCCGCGATCGCGCAGGTGATCGTCGAGAAGCTCGCGGCGCGGCAGGGCCGCCCGGCCCTGCGGCTGTCCCCGGGCGCGCTGCGGCGGCTCTCGTCGTACGGCTGGCCAGGCAACGTGAGGCAGCTCGAGAACGTCCTGTCGCGCGCGAGTGTGCTCGCGCCGGGCCCGGAAATCGGCCCCGCCGACATCCACCTGCCGGCGGCGGCCCCCGTCCGGCGGGGCCGCTCCCGCACCGAGCACCGCCGGCTCGAGGAGGAGCGGATCCGCGACGCGCTCCAGCTCTCCGGCTGGAACGTGTGCGAGGTGTCGCGGAGCCTCGGCATCCCGAGGACGACGCTCTACCGCAAGCTCGCGCGCTACGGGCTCCTGCGCCGCGCCGGAGCGACATGAACACGCTGCGGCCCGAGGGCGCGCCGCGCCGGAGCGCGACCTCCCCGGAGCTCACAGCGACACGGCTGCAGATTTCCAGCGACACGGCACACTGCGCCTTCGGTGCACCGCGCGAGCATTCCAGCGCTCGAAAACACGCCGGCGGCCGCTCGGCGGCGCCTCACGCGTCGTCGAGGAACGTCACCTCGCCGGTCTCGAGGGCGTACTCGGCGCCGACGATGCGCATGCCCTCCTCGGCGCACAGCCGCTCGAGCAGGCGGCTGCCGTGCCGGAGGTGGTCGCACGAGTTGCGCACGTTGGCGCGCACGGCCTCGCGGAGCAGGAAGTCCCTCGGGGCCTGGCGCCCGGCGACGCTCAGCACCGTCTCCACCGGCGCCCGGCAGCGCTCGACGATGTCGCGGATGTTGTCGGTGAGCACGCCGTCCCCCTCTTGCCGCAGCTCGTCCAGCGTGGCCCTGATGGCGCCGCAGTGCGAGTGGCCCATCACCACCGCGAGGCGCGTCCCGAAGGCGGCGGCGGCGAACTCCACGCTGCCGATCAGCGAGGGCGCCACCACGTTGCCCGCCACCCGGATGACGAACAGGTCGCCGATCCCCTGATCGAAGATGAGCTCCGCCGGCACCCGCGAGTCCGAGCAGGAGAGGGTGATGGCAAAAGGCCGCTGCCCCTCGGCGAACGCGGCCCGGGCCTGCTGCGCCGGCGCGACACTCTCGCTGGGGAGGTTGCGCGCGAAGCGGCGGTTGCCCTCGATCAGACGCTGCAGCGCCTGATCGGCGGACACCACGGGGAGGGCGGATCCAGCGATTCTCGTACCCATGTCTCTCGGCCACCGTGGTGGACCACGCGCCGGGCGTCAATGGCGGGCGCCCCGTTCTCTGGAGGGCTCGCGCGCGACGCGGTGAGCCCGAGCCGACAGAGGGGCCCCGCGCGCGCAGCCGGACGCGGGCGGCGCCGTGGGCCGATGGGTCCACCCGGGCCGGGTCGCCCGTCGCGGCGGCTCGCGGCGCTCTTCCTCACCCTGCCCTCGACAGGGAGAACCCCTCGTACCCCTGCGCCGCGACGGCCTCGCACCTCTTCCGGTACGCCCCGACGCCGCCGGCATAGGGCATGAGGACACGCGCCTTTCCAGGGACGTTTGCCCCGATGTACCAGGAGTTGGCCAGCGGATAGAGCGTCCCGTCGGCCACCTCTTTGCTGTGAGCGACCCACACGTCCTCCGCCTCGGCGGTGGCCTCGATGCGCTCGAAGCCGCGCGCCCGCAGGTACGCGATGCAGTCCGCGATCCACTCCACGTGCTGCTCGATGGAGACGATCGCGTTGCTGAACACGGAAGGGCTGCCGGGGCCGGTGATCGTGAACAGGTTCGGGAAGCCGGCGACGGCGAGGCCGAGGTACGTGCGCGGGCCGTCGGCCCACTTCTGCTTCAGCGACCGGTCTCCCCTCCCCCGCAGGTCGACGCTGGTCAAGGCGCCCGTCATCGCGTCGAAGCCCGTCGCGAGCACGAGGCTGTCCAGCGCGTACTCCGCGCTCCGCGTGCGGAGCCCCGTGGGGGTGATCGCCTCGATCGGCGACGCCTTGACGTCGACCAGGGTGACGTTGTCCCGGTTATAGGTCTCGTAATAACGGGTGTCGACGCAGATGCGCTTCGTGCCCAGCGGATACCCCCTGGGCGACAGCGCCTCGGCGACGGCGGGGTCGCGGACCGTCGCGCGGATCTGCGCCCGGACGAACTCCGCGGCCGTCTCGTTGGCCTCACGGCTGCGCATCACGTCCGAGAACGTGGCGAGGAACCCGGTGCCGCCCTGCTCCCATCGCGCCTTGTACTCGCGCTCCCGCTCCTCGGGCGACACCTCCAGCGCGGACTTCGGGTTTGCTTCCATGACGATCCCGGCGCGCGTCTCGCGGGCCTTGCGCCGGTACTCGTCGTAGTTGGCCTTCATCCAGGAGGCATAGGTCGGGTCCATGGGCGCGTTGCGCGCGGGCACGCTGAAGCTCGGGGTCCGCTGGAAGACGAAGAGGTGCGCCGCCTGCTCGGCGATCACGGGGATGACCTGGACGCCGGTCGAGCCCGTGCCGACGACACCGACGCGCTTGCCGCTGAAATCCACGCCTTCGTGCGGCCAGCGGCTGGTGTGGTACAGGGCGCCCTGGAAGGTCTCGAGTCCCCCGACCTCCGGCAGCTTCGGGACGGACAGGCAGCCAGTCGCCATGATCACGAACCTGGCGGACGTGCTGGCGCCGTCGTCCGTCTGGACCGTCCACCGGCTCGTCGCCTCGTCGAAGGCGGCCGCGGTCACGCGCGTCCTGAGCTGGATATCCCGGCGCAGATCGAACCTGTCGGCGACGTGGTCGAGGTAACGCAGGATCTCCGGCTGGGTGGCGTACCGCTCGGTCCACGTCCATTCCTGCTGGAGCTCGGGCGAGAACGAGTAGGAGTAATCCATGCTGGGGATGTCGCAGCGCGCGCCCGGGTAGCGGTTCCAGAACCACGTGCCGCCCACCCCGCTGCCCGCCTCGTAGACCCGCACCGAGAGGCCGAGCTGGCGCAGGCGGTGGAGCATGTACAGGCCCGAGAAGCCGGCGCCGACGATGACGGCATCGAAGCGGCTGGCGGGCGCCGCGCCGTGCTCCGGACGATTCGAGTGTAGATCCGACATGATGTTTACCTCCTTCTGGACATTCAGGCGCGGTGGACGTGGCAGGCGAGCGCCATCAAGCTCAGGGCCAACACCAGGCCGAGGCGCAGCAGGCCGCTCCACCCCAGCGCCGACAGGAGGGCCCCGGACGCGAGCGACGCCACGCCGCTCGCGGCAAACACACACAGATCGTTGACGCCCTGCGCGCGGAAGCGCTCGGAACCCGCGCGGCTGCGCGCGACCAGGGTCGTCGCGGTCACGAACACATAACACCATCCGACCCCGACCAGCGCCAGGCCGACGAGGTGCCCCACGAAGCCGGGAATCCAGCTGATCAGGTATCCCACGAGCAGCAGCAGCAGCCCGAGGCGCTGCAGCTGCGGGATCGACACCCGCTTCAGGAGGGCGGAGACCGAGAGCGAAGGCAGGTACATGCTCAAGAGGTGCACCTCGACTACCCAGCTCGCCTGCTGGACCGAGCGCTGCTCGACGCCGCACATCTGCAAGGGCGTCGGCACCATGATCAGGCTCATCACCAGGAACGCGCCGGCGCCCATGGCCACCATCGGCCAGTATAGCGCGCGGGCGCGCGCGTCGGGCAGAGCGGCGGCCTCGGCGGCGCGCGCGTCCTGCGGCCGGTACGCCGCGAACGAGAGCGCGGCCAGCGCCTGGAGCGCCGCCAGGATCAGCAGGGCCCAGGGCATGTCGCTGGACGTCCTGCCCTCGAGCAGGCCGAACAGCGAGACGCCGGGGACGATGCCGGCGGCGCTGGCGAGCTGGATCCTGGTCAGCAGGCGCGGCGCCCTGCTGCTCTTCTGCCCTTCGAGGATCGCGAAGCGATACTGCTGCACGAAGGCGCCGTGCAGGCCCACGCCGGACACCGCCGCACAGAACAGCCAGAAATCCGAGCGATCCACCGCGCGGGCCGCGAGCGCCAGGCAGCCGGCGCAGAGCAGCGCCGAGGCGATGAAGCAGGGCCTGCGCCCGAAGCGGCGCATCAGCTGGCTGGCAGGCCAGGTGCCGAGGGCCGAGGACAAGACGAGCACGGCCACCGGAAAGGTCGCGAGCCGCATGTCCATGGCGAGCCGCTCGCCCACCAGGCTGCCGGCGAACTGGATCGCGACCACGGTGGCGATCCCCACGACCTGACACAGCAGGAGCACCAGCGTGTTGACGGACGTGGCGGGCGCGGCCCGGAGAGCCCGGCGGATCACCGGGCGCGCTCCGCGTCGCGCTGGGCGGCCTGCTCCTCGGCCCCGAGCGCCGCGATGGCGTCCAGGGAGAGGCCGAGCTGCTGGTGGAGGAACCGCGCCATCGTCCAGTGGGGCAACGCGCCCTCGTCGAAGGGGCCGAACTCCTCGTGGTACAGCGGCAGCCAGCACAGCGCCTCCTCGAGCGCCTGCTCCCGGCTGGGCTGCGCCTCGTGGTAGTCCTCGTAAGGCAGGCTGCGGTGATGGATGAAGAAGCGGCCCGGCAGGCGCTCCTCGCAGAGCTCGCGGTACTCGCGGGTCTGCAGGATGAGGTAGTGCCAGACCTCGTCGATCGCCTGCTCCACGGGCAAGAACAGCCCGGCCAGGCGATCCGGGTAGCGCGAGATCAGGTAAAGGTACCTCAGGCACTCGAGGACCTGGCGCTCGACGACCGCGGGCTCCTCGCCGGTGGTCTTCACGAAATGCCGCACGACGCCCGAGAAGAGCGCGTCGTCGAGCAATGCCTTCAGCGTGGAGGTCGTCACCCTGGGTCGATCGAAGCTCACAGGCCACCTCGCTCCGCGGTCTCGCCGCCCTGCCTCAGCCAGGCGTACTTCCCGGACTTGCCGATCGCGATATGCGCGCGATGCTCGAGCGCGCAGTCGAGCCCGGTGCCCTCCAGGATCCGCTGCCGGAGCTCGCGCGCCGCGACCTCATCGACAGGCCTGTCGTCGAAGGTGGTGTACTCCAGCCGCGCCCGATCGAGCCCCTCCGGGTGGAGCTGATAGACGAAGATGGAGGGCGTGGCGGCGGCGATCCAGTCGTCGAGGTGGGCCTGAGAGATCAGGCCCCCGCGCCCCGGCCGCAGCAGCTCGCGCTCGCGACCGCAGAACCGCCGGATCCGGAGCGGGTCGGGGGAGCCATCGACCGTCTCCGCGCAGTCCCCCGAGCGATAGCGGATGAGCGGCATGTAGGGGTTGCGCACGCTCGAGACGATGAGGCTGTAGATCGTGCTGCCCTCCTCGACCGGGATCAGCTCCAGGTGCATCCTGTCGAGGTAGGGCCAGTATCGCCCGTGACGATCGCTGTAGTACAGGTACCCGAGCTCGGTGCTTCCGAACAGGTCGATGATCGGGCAGTCGAAGCGCTGCTCCAGGAACCGCCGCACGTTCCTTGGCGTGTACTCGTAGGCGTGGATGATGCTGGCCGGCCTCGGGAAGCGCTCCCACGCTCCCCAGGCCAGGGCCTTCCGGGCGAGGTGCGCGAGGTGGTAGCTGTCGCAGTCGAGGTGGTACCAGCCGCGCGGGTGCGCCTCTTGGACGACGGTCATCTCATCGATCATGCGCGCCACGTCGGCCCGGTCCCAGAGCGCGGGGTCGAGCCGCAGGTTGACGTAGAGCGTGCGCGGGTCGAGCCGACGCTCCTCGAGGGTCGGGATCGCCGGCGCCTCGGCGCCGCGCCTCCTCGCGTTGACCCGCGCCACGTGCTCGGTCGCCAGCACCGTCGTGATCGAGACGCGCTGACAGCCCTCGCGCCACGTGATCGCGACGTCGGGGTGCTCGCTCCACAGCCGGTAGTAGGACGACAGCAGGAAGAACGGAGGGCGGATGATCTGCATCCGCGCGTGGTTGGTCCCGGTCGAGAGCACGAGCTCCGCCTTGCCGGCCTTGAGCGCCTCGGCGAGCCTCGGCGTCATCCAGTTGTCCGGGAAACCCCGGGCGATCTCCGGCTTCTCGAGGATCGGGAAGGAGCCCGCCTCGATCGACCTGCGGTAGATGGGGATGTCGCTGACCTGATCGATCATCGCGGCGAGGGTCTGTCTATGGGCGTCCATCGGTCGAGTCCAGGAAGACGGCCGAGCTGGCCATCGTGAAGGGTTGCACGTAGAATCGCAGGTGGCTGCGAGCGAGGCAGAGGACACCGGGAACGATGAACCTCCGCCTCGCTCGCGAGCCCGGACGGCCTGTCAGCTGATGCAGCCGGCCTTCTTCGAGATGCAGCCCGCCTTCTTCGAGATGCAGCCGGCCTTCTTCGAGATGCAGCCGGCCTTCTTCGAGATGCAGCCGGCCTTCTTCGAGATGCAGCCGGCGTCGAGCGTCGGTCCACCGGCCGAGTTGGCCGCGACCCACTGGTTCCAGAGATGATCCTGGGCGATCTGCTGAATCAGTTGCTTCATGTGAGCCTCCTTCAATGGTTTCGATGCGTGAGCGGCGCACACCACCACAACCCGCGCGCTGATGCGGTCGTGTACCCCTACGGCCTGGCAGACACGCACCGTGGCAGCCCGACCGTCCCGCTTACTATAGGAGATCACATATGAGGATCAAGGGACCTCTCCTCACGGATCGACATGAACTACGCATCTCGACGAGGCAATTCCTGGATGCGCCGCGCCACTCGATCGCGACGACAAGGCTGCGCCAGGCGCAGCATAACTATCCTCGCGTGTGCACCGCGAGCCTGCGATCAGCCGTCGCCGAACTATTTCCATCGGCCGAACTGCCAGCACACGGCGTGGATGGCGGGTCAAAATGCCCCGGCCGACGCGGGGCATTTTGACCCGCCTCGACTGGCATCCCGCCTCGACGGGCTGCTCGGCGACACGGAATGCCTTATCGACGGCATCCCGGCCCCGTGATGGGCGGCAGCTTCATGTGATGACGATCGATCCACGGCGCTCAGCCCCGCCCGAGCGACGAGGGTGCTCGTGAGCTGATCGCCTGCGCTGAACCGAGCCGGTGTCCGGCCCTCACCCCTCGCGAGGGCTCACCCGTCCATCTCGGCGGGTGCCATGCCCGCGAGGAGCACGTTCACCGGTGGCGCTCGCCGCGGTAGTAGGTGGGGCGCAGGGTGTCGCCGTCCACGGCCGCCCTGTCCGGGGCCTCGAGCGGCACGAGCGGCCCGTCCGGCGACTCGGGCGCGACGAGGCCGGCGAAGGGAGGCGGCTTCGTGGCGAACGGCGACGGGTAATAGACGGACATCGCGTCCTGCATCATCTTGGCGTAGTCGCCCTCGTAGCGATCGAGGTCGTAACACGCGAGCGGGTTCTCCAGCACGTTGAGCAGGCACTTGTTGCAGTACGTGCACGGGTTGGGCGGACGGTCGAACCCGCGCGCGAACATCTTGACGAGATTGTTGTTCGCGATGAGCGGCCTCGCGATGGTGACCGCGTCGCTCGCCCCGCTCCGGATGGCCTCCGCGATGACCGATGCCGTCTGGAAGCCGCCGGTGACCATGACGGGCACCTTGACGTGCCGCTTGATCGCGCGCGCCTCCTCGACGCTGATCCCCTCGATCCTCGTCGTCGCGGGCAGGTGGCGGAACCACATGCGGCGGAAGAGCGGGCGAAGGAACCGGTACCTGAACATCAGGTAGTTGCGCATCGTGTGGGTGCCGCTCGACAGGAGGCCGTCGTACCAGCGGCGCGCGTCCTCGAGCGGGAAATCGCCGGCGGGGTTCCTCGGGTGCGGGAACATGCTCCCGGAGGAGACGTGGATGGCGTCGACGCCCGCCTCCTCGAGCATCTGGCAGATCGCGATGGAATCCTCGAGGGTGTTCCCCTTCCGCTCGAACGGCATCACGTCGTTGTAGTCGACCGCGCCGATCTTGGCCTGAACGTGGAAATCGTCGCCCACGGCCCGGCGGATGGCGCGGATGATCTCCACCAGGAAACGCGCGCGGTTCTCGACGGAGCCTCCGTATTCATCCTTCCTGTCGTTGATGCCGGAGCTCAGGAACTGGTTGATCAGGTACCCGTTGGCGCTGTGCGTCTCCACGCCGTCGAGCCCCGCGGCCTTCGCCCGCCTCGCCCCGTCCGCGAAGCACTGGACGGTGTACTGGATCTCCTCCTTGGTCATGGCCCGGCTGGGGAAGCCGTGAAATCGATCTTTCCTGCTCGTCGAGCTCTGGGCCTCGAAGGGGAGGTTCTCGACGCCGCCGACGTCCTGCTGGTGTCCCGAGTGGCTGAGCTGCAGGATGTATTTGCAGTCGTGGCGGTGGATCCGCTCGCCCAGCGCGGTCCAGAACGGGATGGTCCCGTCGTGGTGGATCATCGCGTAGTTCGGGAGGATGCGCCCGCGGGTGTGGACGGGCACGTACGAGGAGATGATCGCACCGACTCCGCCTGCGGCGAACTTCTCCTCCCAGTTGATCCGGACGTACGTGCCCGAGCCGTCGTAGTTGTCGAAGCGCCCGGAGATGCTCGATCGAAAGATGCGGTTCTTGACCGTGAGGCTCCGGAACTTCAGCTCTTGGAAGATGACGTCATTCGCGTTGTTCTGCTTCATGCTGCACCAGGAGAGTTAGGATTCCGCGGTGTCCTGCGTGGGCGTGGTGTCTTCGATGGACGGCGCGAATCGTCCAGCGTGCCTTGGCCGCGTTCGCCGGAGGCGGCCTTGCGCGCTGCGCCGAGGTAAGTAGATATATTCCTTCGGGGCTGCGCGCGCCATCGCGCGGGCGTCGGAGCTGCCATGGTGAGAGCGTTTCCTGCCATGTCATCCGTTGACGCCCTGGGCTATCGGCTCGACCCCCCTGCTCCCTTGCTGGCGCGGTGAGTCTTCACGGCGCGCAGGCCGTGGGTCCGTTTCTGGCTTCCGCTCGCTCGTGGACGCGCGTCGGTGCGCAGGCCGCCCCGCACGGTCAGCCGGAGCAGCAGGACGGCACGAAGAGAAGGGTGACGATCATGACGACCCAACACACAGAAGGGCCCGCGGAAGAAGGGGTCCGGCGTTGGCGCAGGCTCAGGAACGGGATCGGGGGCGCCCTCTCCGCGCTCGGGGTGTTCCTCCTCCTCTCCTCCCGGTACGCGCCGAACCGGCCGGTCACCTACACGGGGATCGAGGATCACTTCAAGTACGGCTCGATCGGCGGCGACAACCCCCAAAACGGCCTGCCCTTGCGCGTGATGCAGATCCTGCCGCGCATGTTCCACGAGCACCTGCCTTCTGGGGGACGGGACTACGCCGCGTTCGGCTTCCTCCAGGAGCCGGGCCGCCCGATGCCCATCGGGTTCTCGGTCCGCCGCCGGGGCGTCGATCTGGTCGGCCTGAACTGCGCCGTGTGCCACGTCGGCTCCGTTCGCGCCTCCGAGGACAGCGCCCCGGTGCGCTACCTGGCCATGCCCGCCAACACGGTCGATCTACAAGCGTATTTCGAGTTCCTCTTCGACTGCGCCGAGGACGCCAGGTTCACGCCGGATCTCGTGATCGACGAGATGGAGAAGGACGGCGCGCTCTTCCCGCCCGAGCGCCTGATCTACCGCCGCGCGGTCGTGGACATGAGGCGAGGCCTCCTCCGGGCGCGAGACCGGCTGTACGTGTTCACGCCCCTGAACCCCCCCTTCGGCCCGGGGCGGGTGGACACCTTCAACCCCTACAAGACCAACCAGTTCGGAGATTACTACCAGGGCCATCTCTCCGCAGAGGAACGGATCGGCACCGTCGACTTCCCCTCCATCTGGAACCAGGGGCCGCGCGAGGGGATGCACCTGCACTGGGACGGGGACAACACCTCGGTCATGGAGCGCAACGTGAGCGCCGCGTTCGGCGCCGGCGCCACCCGAGAAGACGTGGACCTGCCGAGGATCAGGCGGGTCAAGGAGTGGCTGGACCGGCTCCCGCCGCCGGCGTTCCCGTTCAAGCGAGGTGAGGACCCGGCGACGCTCAGGCAGGGGCAGGTGCTCTACGAGGAATACTGCGCGAGCTGCCATTCCATCGGCGCGGCCGGCGTCGGGAGGGTCGTGCCGATCGAGGAGATCGGGACGGACGAGCACCGCCTGAACTCGTACACGCGGACGTTGAGGCAGCTCCAGGTCCGCTACGACCGGGGGTACGACTGGGAGTTCAGGCACTTCCAGAAGACGAAGGGCTACGCCAACCAGCCGCTCGACGGCATCTGGGCGCGCGCGCCCTACCTGCACAACGGCTCGGTCCCGACGCTGTGGGATCTGCTCACGCCGGCCGAGCGGCGGCCCGCGAGCTTTTACCGGGGCCACGACGTGTACGACCCCGTCCGGGTCGGCTTCCGGGTCGACGTCCGCGAGATCGACGGCCGGGGAGCGTTCCTGTTCGATACATCGCTCCCTGGCAACAGCAGCCAGGGCCACACGGGGGCGCGCTACGGGACGGAGCTGAGCGACAGCGATAAATGGGCGCTCATCGAGTATCTCAAGACGTTCTAGGAGCCGTCATCCAAGAAGGGGGATCCACCATGAGTACACGCGCCGATCACATGTACACGAGGGCGCTCCAGGTCCTCGTCGCGCTCGGAATCGCCGTCGACGCCGCGCTGGCCATACCCGCCGTGCTGGCGCCGGAGTCGCTCGCCTCCGCGCTCTACCTGCCGCAGATCCTGTCCTTCAAGGCGGACATCTGGCAGCGGGGCTTCGGGGTGATGCAGCTCCTGCTCGCCAGCATGTACCTCCCTGCGCTCGTGAGCCCGCTCCGGGACCGCTACCTCACCGCCGCGGCCATCACCTCGCGGCTGCTCCTCGGCCTCTTCTGGTACTGGGCGGTGACGTTCGCCGACTACTCGAGGGCCTACCTCGTGTTCGCCTACCTCGAGGGCTCGCTCGGCCTCCTCCAGGCCGCGCTCTACGTCGCGGTCCTGCGGCGCGAGCACCTCCGCGCGCGGTGACGTCACGTCGATGCGGTCACGGCGCGCCTCGCGCGGCCGCGGTCCGCCGCGGCCGCGACACAGCCGCTCCCCAGACAGCCAGTCCGCGACCACCTCGGGGCTCCTTGCGGTCGCGGGGGCTGCGCCGCACAATGAGGTGGGACTCCGCGGGCTGCTGTCAGCGCGGCGCTCCCATGTCGACCAGAGCGGCGCGCGGACACGGCATGCACGTCCTGCATGGCGGCGCGCGCCCATCATGCACGCGCAGCGCATCGAGGCGCGCCCGCGCGGACCGGGGGGATCATGACGGATCATCTGGAGCAGGCCTCCGCGCCTGCAACGAATCGGTTTTCTCTGTGGTTCGGCCGCGTCGTGCTGCTCGGCGTCGCGGTCAACCTCGCGCTGGCGCTGCCCGCCATCGTATCTCCGGAGGCGCTCCTCTCCGCGCTTCAGGTCCAGCAGACGGCAGGCACGATGTGGCCGAACTTCGCGGCCCTCCTGCTCAGCCTCCTGTCGCTCGCTTACATCCCCGGCGCCAGGGATCCGCGCCGCAACCGGGAGAGCGCGTGGCTCGCGGTGGGCGCGCGCTTCGCGGGGGCGACCTTCTTCCTCGCCACGCCCTTCCGCGAGCAATTCGCGCTCTTCGGGGTCCTCGATCTCTCGTTCGCGGTGCCCGAGCTCATCCTGCTTCACCTGGCGCTCCGTCCTGCCAGGTGAGCGTTCAACGTCGATGTCGCGGGAGGTGACGATATGCGCAAGATCAATCGCAAGGTGGTCCGGAGGATCCTCGGAGGCATGCTCCTCCTCGGCGGGATCATCGGCTTCTTCGTCTGGTACAAGTTCTTCCGCGACGTACGAGTGAGCTACGCGGACGACGACGAGAATTTCAAATACGGGTCGATCGCCAACGAGGGGAACACGGGCATGCCGTACCTCCTCTGGAAGGCGCTCCCCGAGCTCTGCCCGCAGCACCTCCCGGGCCCCGGCGGCTATGCGTCGCTCGGGATGGTCTACGAGGGCCGCGACGTGCCGATCGGCATCTCCGTGAGGACCATCGGGTTCCAGCGCGCCGCGATCAACTGCGCCTTCTGCCACGTGTCCACGGTCCGCGACGAGCCGGGCGCCGCGCCCCAGATCCTCCTCGGCGCCACCTCGGGCCAGCTCGACGTCGAGGGGTACACCCGCTTTCTGTGGGCGTGCGCCGGCGACCCCCGCTTCACCCCCGACGGCGTCGTCGAGGCGATCCGCCGGACCGACAAGCTCTCCTGGGTCGACGAGCAGATCTACCGTCACCTCCTCGTCCCGCGGACACGGCAGGCGCTGCTCCAGCAGCGGGACCAGATGACGGCCTGGATGGACGCGTATCTCCCCTCCGTGGGCCACCGCCGGCCGCGCTGGGGCCGGGGGAGGATCGAGCCGTTCAATCCGGTCAAGTTCCACATGCTGAACCTGCCGCTCGACGAGACCATCGGGGTCGCGGACATGCAGCCGATCTGGGAGATGACCCCGTCGGTCCAGGGCAACTACAGCTACCACTGGGACGGGCTCAACGACTCGCTGCGCGAGGTCGCGGACAGCTCCGCGCTCGGCGACGGCGCCACGCCGTCGTCGTTCGAGTCCGAGCACATCCGGCGGCTCGAGCGCTGGATGACCCGCGCGGCGGCGCCCCAGTATCCGTATGCCGTCGACCGCGCGCTCGCCGACGAGGGCCGCCGCGTCTACGTGAGCGCCGGCTGCGCCGAGTGCCACGACGTCGGGGGGACCCGCTACCGGACCGTCATCCCGGTCGACGAGAAGGAGCTCCGCACCGACCCGTTCCGCGTGCAGATGTGGACGCCGGAGGCGGCGGACGCCTACAACCGCTACGCCGAGGGGACAGAGCTCGACTTCGATCGTTTCAGGAGCACGACAGGTTACCTCGCGACCCCGCTCCACGGCCTCTGGGCCACCGGGCCTTACCTGCACAACGGGTCCGTGCCCACGCTGTGGCACCTCCTGACGCCGGCGGAGCGCCCCAGGGTGTTCTACCGCGGCCTCGACGTGGTGGACCGCAAGCGGGGCGGGTTCGTCCACGACGCCCCGGACGCGGCGGAGCTGGCGCGCAAGGGGCTGCTCTCCCGGTACGACACGAGCGAGCCCGGGAATGGAAATCAGGGGCACACCTACGGCGCCGGGCTCTCGCGCGACGACAAGATGGCCATTATCGAATACCTGAAGACGCTCTGAGAGCGGCGCAGCCGGCGCGCGCCCGGGGCGGCCGGCGCGCCCGGGCGCGCCCGCGCCGCCCACGTCAATTCCAGCGGATCGAAGGGAGGAGCGATGCTCATCGAAGGAATCTTTTCAGCGGGCCTCGGGCAGGGCGGCGCGCGGTCGGAAGACCTGGAGCGACGTTATCCGAGCGCGTTCGCCCGCCTCGCGCGGACCCAGGCGGGAGAGTACGACCGGGAGATCGCCAAGGTGCTCGCCTTCACGTCGACATGGACGTACTCGAACGTCCGCACGTTCGCCGGCGTGATGGCGCGCCGCGGGCTGCTGGGCGCCCACGCCGCGTCGCTCGCGATGGCCAACGATGCGCTGCTCGTGAACACCTCGGCGTTCCTGGTCCAGAGCCCTGACAGGAAGGTCGCGATCCTCTCCTTCCGGGGGACGGAGCCGCGCAACGCGATCAACTGGCTGACGGACGCGAGCACCAGGATGAGCCCTTTGCCCACCGCGGGGCGCGTCCATGGCGGCTTCTACCACGCGGTCCGCGCGATGTGGGAGCCGCTGAAACACCTGCTCAAGGGGCTGCACGCGGGGCGGGATCTCTGCCAGCAGCTGGGGGAGCTGGAGCGCCAGTGGGTGACGCCGTGCCCCGGTGGCGCGCGCGCCGCCGGGCACGGCGAGGGCTCTCCCGCGCAGGGCGACGTCGCGGCCCTGGAGGACGGAGGCGGGCTGGAGGCCCTGTACATCACCGGCCACAGCCTGGGCGCCGCGCTCGCCGTGATCGCGGCGGTGCTCATCGAGTGGGACGACGATCTCGCCGACCTGCGACAGGCGGTGCGCGGCGTCTACACGTACGGGCAGCCGATGGTGGGCGACAGGACGTTCGCGCTGGAGTACGAGAACACGGTCGGGAAGCGGCTGTTCCGTCATGTCTACGGGCGCGACATCGTGCCGCGCATGCCGCCGTTCACGATCGGTGGCTATGTGCACCTGGGGCGGCAGTACAACTCGGGGGACACGGGCTGGGAATACGAGCCGAAGCCGGTGCGACAGGCGATCACGGTCGGGCTGAGCAACACCCTCGGCGTCGCGGCGTGGCTCACGCAGCAGATATCGCCGATCAGCTGGCTGCGCCTGCCCTTCTCCTGGGGGGACCACATGCCGATCAACTACCTGCGCGCCTCGATGACGGCCGCTCCGGGAACCGAGCTCGACTGACGCGGCTCCCCGGCCTCCACGTGTCCGTCACCGGCCGCTGCGACGCATTGGCGAACGTCCCCCCGGTCGGGCATGCCGGTTGCTTTTCCGCGCCCGCATGCGATGGCCGCTCTCTCTGATTTTCCTTCCGCTCCTCGCCGGCTGTGCCCAGGGCTCGTCGGGCGCCCTGGGTCAGACGCAGGCGAGCGCGCAGTGCTCCCCGACGGATCTCGTCTGCGCCGTGTCCGGGCTCGACGCGCCCATCGCGACGGGCGCGTCGCTGCCGGTCGACATCTCCGTCGCCTCGCAGGGCAGCGCCTCCCCGCCCCTGACGTTCCTGTCAGGGGACGACGGCGTGTTCACCGTGCGCGGCGTCCGCCTCGACGGCATCGCGCCGGGCGTCGCCTCGCTGCTGGTCATGACCGGCGGCATCGTCGTCGACTTCTTTCACGTCTGGGTCGAGACCCCGGACGCGCTCTTCCTCCATCGCCATGACGGCGGGGGCCTCGACCCAGGCGATCTCCCCGGTCGCATTCAGCTGCTCGTCGGCGACGAGCTGGTCGTCTCGGCGGAGCCCTACCGCGGGCCTCAGCGCTTGCTCGGCGAGGCCGACGCCACGTGGACCTCGGACCCGGAGGTCGTGCAGATCCTCGACGAGGGCGCGCTCCACCGGCGGCGCCTCGTCGCCCGCGCGGCCGGCGCGACCACCGTCGAGGTCCGCGCGCTCGACCTCACCACCACGCTCGAGCTGGAGGTGCTGCCGTGATGCGCCTCGTTCTGGGAGTCGCGCTCTCGTGCGCTGCGCTGATGACCGCGTGCTCGCCCGATCTGGGCGCGGTGACCGTGCCCCCGCCCGGCGCCGTGGCCGAGCTCGACAACGACGAAGAGACCGTGGAGCTCACCCGCGGCATCGCCCTCGGCTTCGAGTGTACCTTCCAGGGCGCTCCGTGCGCCGCCGCGGCCGCCGAGATCGACGACCCGAACATCGCGAGCGTCTTCCCTGCTTACGTCGACCTGCTCTCGCGCGACCACGGCAACGGCGCCCTCCCGACCGGCAAGCCGCGCGCCGTCTTCGTGATCGTCGGCGGCAAGGCGGGGAGCACCACCCTCCAGATCAGCTCAGACGACGGCGACCTCGCGTTCTCGGTGACCGTCGTCGATCCTTGACATCGCCTTATCAAAAAAGTACCACCCCGCGGCAAAGGCAACCTGGGTGCTTACCCAGAGAGCTGGAGATAGACTATGGTTCGTGTTCTTTCTTGGGCTATTGCGCTTGTCTTCGCGGCATCACAAGGGGGTTGCGGCTCATCCCCCTCGGATTCGAGCTCCGGTGGAGGCGACGGGAGCGGGGGTGGAGCCAGCACGGGCAGCACCGGCAGCACCGGCACGACGGCGAGCACCAGCAGCAGCGGCGGCACCGGCGGCGGCGCCACGAGCAGCTCATCGGGCGGGGGTGGGCAAGGCGGCGCTGGCGGCGACGGTCCCGGCGGGTCTGGCTGCGCGTCCGGCAGATACATCCTCTGCGAGGACTTCGAGGACACCGAGGTCGGCGGCGTTCCGCAGGGTTGGACGAAACACGGCGACCCGGTCGCGGTCGCCGACGATCAGGCGGCGAGCGGCAGCCGCTCGCTCAAGATGGGCCCTGTCCCGAACGGGGAGCGGCGCATCTACCATGACGCCTCGCAGCTCGGGAGCGGGCACTGGGGCCGGATCCGCTACCGGGTGCAGCTCCCGGTGCCCGACGCGTTCGTGCATTCGACGATCGTGGCGCTGTACGGCGACGGCCCCACGCGGGGTCCCGAGGAGGTCCGCGTCGTGGACACCGTGAAGGAAGACAAGGACGGCTGGGACAACGACGGCAACGGGTCGCACATCCAGTACCTGTACAACGTGCAGCCCCAGGGGGAGGAGTTCGGCAAGGTCAGCACGTACGACTGGTACTACGAGGACAAGTGGCACTGCGTCGAGTGGCACATCGATGGGCCGACGCAGAGCTACGACTTCTACCTGGACGGCGTGCTCCTCGACCAGATCAGCATCGCCAACGGGCCGGGCAACTACGCGGGCTCGGAGATCCCGGACGTGTTCAGCGAGGTCCGGATCGGATGGAACAACTACCAGAGCGCGCCGCCGGGGTTCACCGCGTGGGTCGACGACGTCGCGCTCGACGACGAGCGGATCGGGTGCACGGAGTGACTCCCGGGCCGGCGGCTCGCTCAACAGGCCGCTGCGTCTCCCCGCGCGCGGGCGATCGTGTGGATGAGCTCGCGCGCGTCGAACGGCTTGCGCAGGCACGTGTACCCGCCCTTGCTCATGATCGCGTTGACCATCTCCGGGACGGAGTGACCGGTCATGGCGATCACCGTGACTCGCCTCGCTAGCCCCTGCATCTGCGCGCACGTCGTGACGCCGTCCTGACCGGGCATGACGAGATCGAGCACGCAGACATCGGCGCCTCGCTCGATGACGTGCTGGACCGCGGTGCGCCCGTCGTGAACGGCGTGGGCCGACAGCCCCGCGGCCCGGAGCACCGCCACGATCGAGTCGGCGACCGTCGGGATGTCGTCCACCACGAGGACGGCCGGCGAGTCGACCGCGCGAGCGACGATGCGCGCCAGGTGATCCATGGAGAACGGCTTGTAGATCACCGTGTAGACGCCCTCCGCGATCGCCTCCTCGATGAGCTTCTCGAGCGCGAACGCGGTCATGAGCACGACGGTGAGCTCCGGCTGGATCCTCTTGAGCTCCCGGAACGTCTCGACGCCGTTGAGCCCGGGCATGCGGACGTCGCTGATGACCAGCGTGAACGCCTGCTGCCGGGCGAGCTCGAGCGCGTGGGCGCCGTCCCTCGCCTCCACCGCCTCGTAGCCCTCGAGCTCGAGGTTCGCGGCGAGCGTCGCGCGCATTCCTTCCTCGTCGTCGATCACGAGCACACGTTTGACCTGCTGCGCGGACTCTCGCATGAATCCACCCCCTGTCATGCGCCCCGAGCTCCGGAGGGCCTTGTTGAAGGACACGTCGCCCTCGGCGCGTCGCACGCCGGCACGCGGATGACGAAGGTCGTGCCGCTGCCGATCTCGCTCGTCACCTCGAGCGTGCCGCCGTGCCGGCGGACGATCCCGGCGCTGATCGCCAGGCCGAGGCCGGTCCCCTTCAGCTTGGTGCTGAACAGCGGCTCGAAGATCCGCGGGAGCGTCTCCTCCGGGATGCCCGTCCCGTCGTCGGCGACCGAGAGCGTCAGCCCCTCGCTCGTCCACGCTGCGGCGACCCGCACGTGCCCTTCGCGCTCGACCGGGATCGCCTCGGCCGCGTTCTGGATCAGGTTCACGAGCACCTGCCGGAGCTGGTCCTTGTCGAGCTGCACGACAGGGAGCGTGTCCGGTACATCGTTCTCGACGCGCACGTGCGCCGGGACCTCGACGACCGAGGCGGCGTCGTCCACGAGGGGCCTCAGCGAGCACTCCGAGAGGAGAGGCCGCCGCTCGCGCGCGAAGTCGAGGAGATTGCCGATGATCTTGCTGCACGCCATGAGCTCTTTCTCGGTGATCTCGAGGAACTGCGCCACGCGGGGCTCCGCCCCGAGCTCCGTCCCGGAGAGGCGCTTCTTGAGGTAATGGTTCGCGTTCCGGACAGCGCCGATCGGGTTCCTGAGGTCGTGTCCGATGCTCGCCGCGAGCTGCCCCACCGCCGCGAGCTTCTCCATGCGCAGCCTGGCCTCCTGGGCGATCTCCAGGCTGAACGCCATGTGGTTGAACGCCGCGCTCAGGCGCCCGAACTCGTGCTCATCGAGCTCGGGGAGGCGCAGGTCGAGGTGCCCCTGAGCGAGCTGCCGCGATCCTTCGAGCAGCGTCTTGAAGCCGCGATCGATCGAGCGGATGAGCCCCCCGAGCAGCACGATGAGGACGACCAGCGCTCCGCCGGCCGCCACCGCCCCGAGCACCGCCACCTTCGAGCGGAGCTTGCGCTCGTCGTCGAGGATCCTGGCGACGTCGCGCTCCGCGTCGCGGACCGCCGCGCCGATGTGCGGCAGGAACTGCCCCTTGTACTCGCGGTCGGAGAGCTGCACGAACGCGGCCTGCCGCTCGCTCGCGCGCTCGTGCGGGGTAAGGGATATCGCCTCCAGGCCTTCGACGAGCCGCCCGAAGCTCTCCTGCATGGAGTGGACGTGCTCGATCTCCTCGGCCGATTCCGCCTCGCTCTCCTTGATCTCCTCGTCGACGCGCATCCTCCTCTTGAGCGCCTCGATGGTGGCCAGATCCCCCGCTGTGTCCGCGGCCGCCGCCGAGAGCTCCGCGCCGAGGCTGCCGCGGAGCGCGGCCTTGACGGCCTCGTTCATGAAGCGGCTGGCGTCGCTCGCCAGGGTGACGTGCAGCCTCAGGTCCTCGTAGGACACCTCGGCCCGCCGCTGGAAGATGAGCATCTCCACGATGGTGAAGTAGAAGGCTCCTCCGGCGAGGAGCACCGCTGTCAGCGCGACGCCGAAGGTGGCGGCCAGCTTGGCGTGAATGCTCATGGGGAGCGGCTCCTCCTTCCGTGCTTCAGGTGATCATCGCCGTCGCCCGCGAGCTCGATCTCCCGCGTGACGAGGAGCAAGAGCCCGACATCGGGCGTCTCGCCCAGGAGCCCGAGCTCGAGCGCGGCGCCGAGCTCCAGGCCGGGCGCGGGGTGCCAGAGCACGCCGGGCGCGAGCAGCAGCGACGCGGCGTCGTCGAGCTCTGCAGCTCGAGCTGCTCCTGCGGAAAGGCCGTCTCGCCGAGGAACAATTCTTCGACCGCGGGCTGCGCCGGCCCCCCCGCGGCTTCCGCGCGCTCCCGTTCGGGGGGCGCAGCCGCCGTGCACGCGACCAGGAGCAAGCTCAGCGAGGCTCGGGGGCGCGCGCGCCGCGCCGCGCTCACGGCCGCCGGGTCCGGGGCCGCCAGCGCGCGCCGCGCGCGGCCTCCGGGCCGCCCGTCGGCGATCATGGCGCCGGCTCCGGTCCGGCGTCGCCGGCCTCCGGCGAGGCGGCGAGCGGCAGCGCGATGAAGGCCGAGGTGCCCCGCGCCTGCGGCTCGACGGCGAGCGTCCCGCTGTAGCGCTGGGCGACCCGCCTCGCGATGTTCAGCCCCAGGCCGAAGTGACCTGGCTTCGTGGTGTAGAAGGGGCGCAAGATCGCCTCGCTGTCCACCGCGCAGGCGGCAGCCCCCGTGTCCGTGACCTCGATGACGTACCGCACGCCGTTCGAGGTGCCGTGAACCTGGACCACGCCGCCCCCTTGCATCGACTCCACGGCGTTCTCGATCAGGCACCGCACCGCGACCGAGAGCTCCATCGGGTCCGCCTCGACGTCGCCGTCCTCGACCGAGAGCTCGACGCGGACCCCGGACGCGCCGATGCGCGCGCACGCCGCCGCGCGCCGCACGCAGTCGGCCGCGCTCATGCGCGCGCTCCGGCGGGTGAAGAGCCGCGCGGCGTCGATGGACTCGTCGAGCCGCGCGCTCGCCGCGACCACCTCTTCGTCGATGATCCCGAAGAACTCCTCGATCCTCGGATCCGTTCTATAGACCGCCTCTCGCGAGACCTTCCGCTTGATGTAAAACGACGCATTGCGGACGATGGCGAAGCGGTTGCGAAGGTCGTGGCGCAGCACGGACAGGACCTCGTCCGCGACCGCGGCCTGCTCTGCTGCGCCCAGGGGATCCCAGCTGTTCATGCCGCTCCTCGTCCCTCGGTCTTCGCCCATGGCACCGCCTGCGACCTCACCTGCGATACCGCCCCGACACGCCGGGCGTCGCGGGCTCGGACCTCGTGAGCTCCGGCCCCTGCTGCAGCTCTTGCACCGTGGACACCGCCTCCGCGCGGGCGCCGAGCCGCGAGGTGGACGGCGCCGGCGTGGAATCGGGCGACGCGCTGGCGTCGGGCGCCTCGCAGGACACCATCTCGCCTCCGCAGGCGACCCCCGCGGGGCCCGCCCACCCGAGGGAGTCGGCCATCGAGTGGACCGACCGCTTCATCTCGGCCAGGCGCGCCAGCTGAAGCACGATCCCGATGAGCCGGGCGGGATCGAACGGCTTCAGGATGACATGGTTCTGGCTTTGGTCCTTGGAGCGCATGTACTCATCGGCCCCGGTGACGAGCAGGCAGCTCGTGTAAAGAGACATGCTCGCCACCCGCCGGAGCAGCTCGTCGCCTTTCATTCCGGGCATCATGAAGTCCGAGCACACGAGATGGAAACGCCGCGCCTCGAGCAATCTCAGCGCGTGTTCTGCCGACGAGCACGTCACCACGTCCACGTCCGGGGACAGGACCGCGGTGATGCCGTCCAGCGCCCTGTCGTCGTCGTCGACGACGAGCACCCGATACCTTTGCCTGAATATGGAGCTAACCGCGCCGTCGCCTTGACCCTGCGAGAGTGTGCGACGAGCTCTTAGGGACACTGACACAGCCGCTGTCTCCTGTGGCTATCGCGTGCTCGAGTCTCATGCCGCTGCGTCGCGGGCGTACGAGAGCGCGCTTGGTGATCTTTGCCGTCCTTCGCGACGCCCCCCCGTGGCCGGCGTCACCTATTCACCAACATAGGTGACAATGCACGCATCAGTCAACGGCATAACAGTGCCGCGATAGCCCAGGACCAAAAACTAGATTTCCGTTCGGATTAACCGGACAGTCTAAACTGTTCGTCTCTGGACATACCTCGAATGAAAGCGATCTTGCGGATCACCGGGCGCGGACAGAGCGTCGACGGTGATTCATCTTCTATCGACGGGCCTGCGGAGTCGCGAGCTCACGGCGATCTCCCCCGCGAGGCGCGCCAGGTTCGTCCCGATGCAATCGTGCCGCCGCCGCGGAGCGTGAGGCAGACGCAAGGCAGGTCTGCGTCGGACCAGGGCTCGCGACGCTAAGGAACCTCGCCCGCGGACGCCCGTCCCACGCGACGCAGGGCCAGCGAGCGGCGCTTACCCCACCTGGATCGCGTCGTCGCAATCCTCTTCTACGGCACCGTGGGCAGATCGCCCCTCAGGACGATCTTGAACCGCTCGTCGGCCCAGAGGACGACGGCCGGCAGAACACATACCGCCATCGACTGCCAGTAGTCGCCGAAGCCGTGGTGGTAGTTCATATGCACGGTGAAGGCGCCGACGCCGAACGGGAGCAGCCACAGGCTGTTGACGTACAGACGGCCTCCGCGGCCGGCAGCCTGCCTGGTGCGGCAGAGGCGCCGTGAGGTCCCAGTCGCGGGCTTCGCTTGTGCCAGGGGTCAGGGCAACGTACAGCGGCACTGGAACCATTCGATGCGCGTCCACGAGCTGCCCATCGAGCCGGGAAAGCCCTGTTCATCCGAGAGGATGGCTGCGTGCTGATTGACAGCAGATCGCGCCTGTGCTCGCCTGTAGGAATCGAGCGAGGGCCATGCGCCTATGAGCGAGACGGAGGGATACTGGAGGATCCGCGCGCTCCAGGAGGCGGTCTACGGGGCGGGTGATCCCACCCGGAACGAGGCGCTCTTCCAGCGCCTGCTTGAAGCGGTGCCGCGCCCCGGCAAGCCGAGCACGCCCTCCAGCGCGCCGCTGCCCGATCGCGATCGCCCGCTCGGTCCGAACACGACGCGGCTCTCGGTCGAGACCACGATCTGCATGAAGGCCGTACCGACCGGCATTTACCCGCTGTTCAGCGAAGCGACGGACCCGCTCCTCAAGGTCACCGTCCGCAACAGCGACCCTGTCGAGACCAAGCGTGTACGGGTCAAGGCGTACATCGAAGGGCTGTCGGCGCGGGCCGTTCGGACCGTCGAGCTCGGCCCGGGGGAGGAGGTCGTCCTCCCCCTGCTCCCCACGCTGCTGACGGCGCGCGCGCGCGAGGTCACCGAGATCCAGTGGGCCACACTGCACGTCGTCGCCGCCGATCTCGACGGCAAGCAGGAGCGCCACGATACCTATCCCCTCCTCTGCCTCGCCCGCTCCTCCGGCTTCAACCTGGGCATCCGCGACGAGGCGACGGGCGCCATCGACGATCTCTCCCGCTATTACGGCGCCTGGGTCACGCCCTCCGTGGAGGCCGTGCAGGAGCGGATCCGGCGCGCGGCGGCCCTCCGTCCGGAGGGCCGCATCGAGGGCTACATGGACGGCGACGACGGCCCGATCTCCGTCACCCCGCAGGTCGAGGCGCTCTTCAAGTCGCTCGCCGAGGCGGGCATCGCCTACGTCAACTCGGTCATCGCTTACGGGGCGCCCCCGGGCATCTTCATGCAGCGGACCCGCCTGCCGCGCGAGACCCTCGCCGCGAAGAGCGGAAACTGCCTCGACGGGACCGTCCTCATGGCGAGCCTGCTCGAGGGCGCGTCCCTCCACCCGGCCATCGTCCTCGTCCCCGGTCACGCGCTGGTGGCCTGGGAGGCGGCGCCTGACACAGGGAAGTGGTCCTTCCTGGAGACCACCATGATCGGCACCGCGAGCTTCGAGGCGGCCTGCCTCTCTGGCAAGAAGCAGCACGAGGGCTGGCAGAAGCGCGCCCTCATCCGGATACACCCGATCGCCGATCTGCGCCGCGCGCAGATCTGGCCCATGGAGTGAGCGCGCTTGAGAGCCCCGACGAGATCCAATGGATTCCACATCCTGCCCTACACGAGCATCGTCGGGCAGGCCGACCTGAAGCTGTCCCTCGAGCTGTCCTATGTGGCCCCGCGCATCGGCGGGCTGCTGATCAGCGGCCAGCGCGGGACCGCGAAGTCGACCGCGGTGCGGGCGTTCTCCCGGATGATCCACGACGGCGCGCTGCCCACCACGCTGCCGATCAACGCCACGGAGGACCGGGTCGTCGGGGGGTGGGTGATCGAGGCGCTGATGCGCGGGGCGGCGCGGCGGCAGCCCGGGCTGCTCGAGGAGGCCGACGGCAAGATGCTTTACATCGACGAGGTGAACCTCCTCGAGGATCACCTCGTCAACATCATCCTCGACGTGGCCTCCACGGGGGTGCTCGTCGTCGAGCGGGAGGGGTGGCCCGAGCAGAAGCCGATCTCGTTCTCGCTCGTGGGGACCATGAACCCCGAGGAGGGCAGCCTGCGGCCGCAGCTCCAGGATCGGTTCGGCCTCATGGTCACCGTCGCGGCGGAGCGCAACCACGAGGACCGGTGCGCGATCCTCAAGACCGTGCTCGCGTTCGACGGCGCGTCGGACAGCGACGTCGCCCGCGCCGGGGCCGCGGCGGACGCGCGAAGGCGTGAGACGCTCGAGCGGGCGCGAGAGATCGCCCGGGAAATCCGGCCTTCGGAGGTGGTCCTCGAGCGCTGCGTGGCGCTGGCCGACGCGTTCAAGGCCGAAGGACACCGGGGGGAGAAGGTGCTGGCGCTCGCCGCGGGCGCCCGCGCGGCCATCCGGGCGGCCGAGCAGGGCGACACACACGCGGAGGTCACGGAGGCGGACGTGAACCGGGTCGCCCGGTTCGCCTTGCAGCACCGCCGGCCGGGGGCCTGGGACGAGGGGCGGGACAATGCAATTCTCGCCAAGACCACCGCCGAGCTCCGCCAGCCGTAGCGCCATGGGCCCTCGACTGGGAGAGAAGGCCCGGCGCATCGAGCGCGCGCTCACCTGCGCGGCGGTGAGCCCCGGGCTGCGGAGCGTGCTGCTCCTCGACGCCGGGGCAGAGGCCCTCGACCGCGCGGCCGCGATGCTCGCGGCGCGGCTCGGCGCGGTCCTGGGCCGCCCCGTCACCCCGCTCTGGCTCTCGACGGGCGCCTCCGACGACGCGCTCTGGGGCGCATACCTGCCGAGCTGCGAGGGCGGTCGCGTCGCCCTCCGCTGGCGGACGGGCCTGCTCTCGACGGAGCCGCCGGGCGAGGTGCGGCTCGTGGTGATCCCGGACCTCAGCCGGCTCAACCTCACCCTTGCCAGGACCTGCGTGATGCTCCTCGGCGCCGAGGTCGCGCACCTCGAGCGCCACGGCCGGAAGGGCGCGTGGGCGGCGAACCTCTGCTGGCTCGCGGGCTGCGCGCGCGCGGATCTCGGCCGCGTCTCTCCGCACCTGCTCGATCGTTTCGCGCTGCGCCTCGACGGCAGGGCGGTCCCCGTCGCCGCGAGGCGCGACGCCGTCGCGCGCTTCATCGCGTCCGCGGAGACGGCGCCGGACGACGCGGCGCTCGAGAGCGCTGCCGCGCGCGACCTGCCGCAGGCAGCGAAGCGCCGCCCGGCACTGAGCGACATGGCAGCCGCGGCCGTCGTCGCGCTGTTTCCGCGCGCGGGCAGCCCTCGCCGGGAGATCGCGGTCGCGCGCCTCGCCCGGGCCGAGGCGTGCCTGCGCGGCGACGCCGAGGTGCTGCCCGAGCACGTGGCAGAGGCGGCGGCCATGCTGGGGCTCAGGTCCCAGCGATCGCCCGGCGAGGAGGCCGCGCGGGCGCCGGAGCGGCCCTCGACCGACAAACGGGAGGAGGCGCCCCCCGCGCCGACCGCCGCCGAGGCCGGCGCGATCGGCGCGCCGGAGCTCCGCGCGGCCGAGGAGGCAGGGCCGGCGCCGGAGACGCGCGTCGAGGCGCCCCCCGCGCCGGAGGCGAGGGAGCCGGTGGACCTCGCGGCGCCCGACGCAGCCGAAGGCGGCGGCGCGGCGGCGGAAGAGGGGCCGTCCGCGACGCGCGAGGCGCTCCCGCTGCGGCTGCCCGCGGCGCGCTCGCAGGCGAGCCGGGCCCTGCGCGGGCCGGCGATCGGCGTGCAAAGGGCCAGGGACCTGCGCGATCTCTCGCTGGTGAGCACCGTGCTCGAGGCGGCGAAGTACCAGCAGATCCGGCGGCGGCGAGCACACGCCTTCATGAGCCACCTCCGGCTCCGCCCGCGGGAAAAGCGCGACGATCGCGCGCCTGCCCGCCGCTTCGAGATCCGGCCCTCGGATCTCCGGAGCTACCGGCGCGCGCCGCTGCCCGAGCACCTGCTCGTCGTGCTGCTCGATCATACCTGCCTCGGAGGGTGGAACTGGCGGGGCGCGCTCGCGCCCTACCTGCGCGCGGCCTATGTGAAGCGGGCGGCGATCGGCCTTGTACAGGTCGGCGCGGGCGACGCCGCGCCGGCCGAGCAGCTCCGCGCCCGCCGGATCATGGCGCGCAACCTGCTCTCGCCTGCGCTCGCGCGGGGCTTCGAGGCCGGCCCCGGCCGGGCCACGCCCCTCGCCCACGGCCTCGAGCTCGCCCTGGAGACGCTGCGGCGCGCGGTCCACCACCGCTCGAGCCGGGACGCGGAGCTCACGCTCCTTGTGCTGAGCGACGGCCGGGGCAACGTGCCGCTCGCGTCGAGCCATGCCGGCCGCCTCCTCGGCCGCATCCACCGCGAGGGGATCGACGACGCGCTGGCGGTGGCGGAGCGCATCCACGGGCTCGACGGGGTGCGCGCCGTGCTGATCGACCCGCGGCCGCGGCACCTCGCGCATCTGCCGGGCGAGCTCGCGCGCGCGCTCGGCGCCACGGTGCGCGTCCGGGTGGACGAGGCGGCCGAGGCGACGGAGGAGGCCGAGACGACGGACGGCGAGGGCGACGGATGACGATGGAGGTGCCGTTCACCGCCGCGGTGATCACCGGCGCCGGGCCGATGGGCGCGGATCCGACGCGCGGTGCCGAGGGCGCCTCTGCCGCGAAGAGCCCCGCGCCGCCCGAGGTGAGCGCCGCCGTGGTCGCGCCGGCCGCCGCGACGCCGCTGCCTGCCCAGGGCCTGCCGCTCGACGCCCGCCCGAGCGCGGTGGCGTTCCTCTACGTCGAGGAGCGCGGCGACGGGCAGCAGTATGCGCTCTGGGCCCAGTGCGGGGACCGCGAGATGCCCGAGAGGGTGCTCAAGGCCCAGAACGCGCGGCTCCTCTCGCGCAAGCTGTCGCCGGAGAGCCTCCAGCTGCTGATGAGCGAGTACTCCGCCAAATCCCCGCTGCGGAAGTGGCTCAGAGAGACGCTGCGCGATCTGCGCGCCCGCGCGCCCGGCGAGGAGCTCACGCTGGTCATCAAGGACGACTCCTCCATGGGGATGCCGTGGGAGCTCTTCGCGCTCGCGGACACGGGCCACAAGTACCTCGGCGCCGAGGTCACCACGGTGCGCTGGGTCCAGGCGTACGACGGCGAGGGCGAGGTCGTGCAGCAGGCGCTCGATCCCGAGACGTGCGAGGGACAGGTCCTGGCGCACATCGACCCGGCGGAGCGCCCGGCGATCGAGCCCGAGCTCAAGGAGCTCCAGGAGCTCGGGGCGACGTGCGAGGACGACATCCTGGCGTTCCAGGCGCGGATCCGCGAGGAGGCGGCCGGGTGCGCGCTGCTGTACTTCCTCTGTCACGGCTTCACCGGCGAGTCGCCCCTGCACATTCAGATTGGCTCGCTCAAGGACACGAAGAAGCGCCTGCTGCTCGCGAGGCTCAGGATGGCGGATCTCGCGCTGCTCAAGGCCTCGAAGGTCGTCGTCTTCCTCAACGCCTGCAGCTCCGGCGTCGTCCTCCAGGACACCACGCTGCTCTGCGACGGCGAGCAGCGCGGGTTCGCGGAGCTGTTCCTGGGCAAGGGCGCGTGCGGAGTCATCGGCACGCTGGCCGAGGTCAAGGTCGGCCGCGCCGCGACGCTCGCCCAGCGTTTCCTCCAGCTCGCGTGCGCGCCCGAGGGGGCGAGCGTGGCGCGCCTGCTCCGCGACCTGCGCGCCGAGGCGGCGAGGGCGATGCCCGAAACGCCCACGGACGAGGACTGGGAGAGGCTCTACACGACCTTCCTCTACGTCTACTACGGCAACCCGCAGCTTCGCTTGAAGCTCCAACCTCCCGCTGGACAGGACGATGACTGAAGCCGCCGCGAGGACGCTCGACGTGGTGCCGCTGGTGGCCTATCCGCGCGAGGCGGAGGTGGGCACGACCTACCTGGTGACGGTCGATCTCGAGTGGGATCCGTCGGCCTCGGACTGGCCCTATGAAGAGGAGGAGTACCCCATCCGGTGCGCGCTGCGCGCGCCGAGCTTCCACTACGAGCCGCTGGGGGAGCCGGTGCTCGTGCTCCACCGCTCCGGCGGCACCTACGGACCCGCGAAGTTCCTCCTCACGGCGGCGCAGAAGGCGGACGCGGCGCAGATCCATGTGACGCTGGTGAACCCGGCGGGCGTGCCGATGCGGACGCTGGCCCTCGGCGGAGTGTGCGTGATGGAGAAGCTGCTGCCGGCGGAGGAGCGCCCGCGGCCGCTCGCGATCGCGCGTGCGCCACGGCGGAGCCGCCCGACGGGACGCGCGGCGAATCCGCTGGCGCCGCTCGAACTCGTCCTCGATTTCACCCTCACCGCAGACGCCGATGGCCCCGTTCCGTTTGGTCTCCAGGAGAAGACTTACCTGCTCCAGGACGAGGACGGCGGCCACGGCATCGTGACACTCCCCTGGGGTAGCGATCTGCTTCAAGATCTCAGCACGATAAGCCGGGAAGGCCACGGCCGGGGCGCGATGCAGCACGTTGGCGCCCAACTCCGCGACTTCCTCGAACCAGCCGGTTGGGCGTCGAAGGAGGCGGTCATCGTCGAAGCCAACCAGGCAGGGCGGCGGGTCCATCTAAGCATTCGATCCTCCGCGGCCGAGCTCCATGCGCTCCCGTGGGAGCTCTTGACGCTGCGCGCCTCCGGCCGGCATCTGGCGGAGTTCGACGGGGTGCTCCTCCGCTACGAATGGCCTGGGACGTATACCGTGCCGGAGGAACCGAGCGCAACGCAGCACGGCGGGCGCATCGTGCTCGCCTGGTCCGCTGCGGGAGGAAGGGTTTCCGCCAGAGAGCACAGCGACGCGCTCACAGAGGCGTGCGCCGGGCAACTCTCCGTGTTCGACCCACGTCCCCACGTCCTGGCGGACGTCTCGTACAGCCGCCTCAACGACGCACTGGACGCAGCGCGCATCACAGACCCCATCGCGGTGCTCCATATTCTCTGCCACGCTGCCGCCGGCGCGGAGACCGTGGGTCTCGCCCTTCGCGACGGTTCCGATCCCCACGCGGCGGACGTCGTGGACGCGAACCGCCTCGGAGGGCTGCTCGCTCCGCACGCGGGCAAGGTACGCCTCGTGGTGCTCTCGGTTTGCACTAGCGGCGCGCACGTCAACCTGGGCAGCATCGCGCAGGCGGTCCATCGGGCGGGCGTCCAGGCCGTCGTGGCTTCCCGATTCCCGCTCTCCGTCGCCGGCTCGGTCCGTTTCACCGAGGCGTTCTATGGGTCGCTCCTCGGTGAGCTCGGCTCGGTAGAGCGCGCGTTCCTCGCGGCGCGCAGCGTGCTCGCCCGCGATCCGGAGCGGCTGGACTGGACCAACCTCATGCTCTATGCGCGCGGCGCGGATGGCGCGGACACGAGGCCGATCGCGGTTCGACCCTACCGCGGGCTATCGAGCTTCCGGCCGGAGTACAGCCGGTTCTTCTTTGGCCGGGAGCACGAGATCGAGGAGGTCCTCGATCGGTTCGACGCCCTCAACGAGCGCGAGCGCCCCCGGCTCGTCACCCTCGTCGGCCCTGCGGGCGTGGGCACGACCTCGATCGCGCTCGCCGGTGTCGTGTCGCGCCTCGTCGCCGAGGGCTGGACGTGGCTTGAGATGCGGCCCGGGTCCGCTCCTAATGACCGGCTTCACGAGCTCTTGAGCGGGCTACCAGAAACGACCGATCGGCCGCCATGTCTCCTCCTGGTCGACGCGTCCGAGGAGGTGTTCATGCTCGTCCAGGACCCGGTGCAGAGGGCCGAGTTCGCCCGCCGGCTCTGGGAGCTCGCGCATCCCTCTTCGGGCATCAGCGTGCTCATCACGTTCCAGAGTGAGTTCCTCCCCCGCCTCGACGAGGCCAGCGTCAGGGAAGGGGTTGGGTTGGCGGATATGGTCAAGGACCGAAGTCACCGGGTCCTCGTCGGTCCCATGAGCCCCGCCCAGCTGCGCCAGGCGATCGAGGCGCCGGCGCAGCTCGTGGGCTTGTCCTTCGAGGATGGCCTCGTGGATCGGCTCCTCGACGATGCGGGTGAGAGGCCGGACGCGCTGCCCTCTGTGGAGAGCGCTCTCGACATGATGTGGCAGATGCGGCGCGGGCGCGTCCTCACCCATGAGGCCTACCGGCGGGCAGGCGAGCTCGCGGGTGCTCGCGAGCGCTACCTGGCAAGGCAGCAGCGACGCACGGAGCTCGTGCAGCTCGCGGCGTGGGTCTCGCGCTGGAAGGAACAAGGAACGCTGCTCGGCGGCGAGGAGCTCGCGCGCGCGGCCGAGATCGTGCAGCGCTATCCCGAGGACATCGAGGTCGATGTGTCGAGCCTCCTCTCGGCGAGCCGGGCGCAGGAAGAGGAGCGCCGGGCGCGCGAACGCGAGGAGGGGCTGCGACGGGTGCGCGAACGCGAAGAGGAGCTGCGACGGATGCGGGAGCGCGAAGAGGAGCTGCGACAGGCGCGGCGGTCAGATCGTGACACGGCGAAGGAGCCGAGCGTCGCGCTGTTGCTGGTCCATGAGGATGATCGACGTCCAGTGCTCGAGGACGCGTTGCCTCTGGAGTCGGTCTTTTCCTCGGGGTCCCCTCTCAGCGGCAACCTAAGCTCCGACTTCGGCGTTCTCCTCTACGACGATCCTGACGATCGTGCTGCGCAGCGCTGGGGCGTCGTCGCTCCTGAGGGGCCCAGGGGTGACCGCCTGCTCGATGTTATCACACCGCTCCGAAGGGCAAGGGAGGCCGCCCAGGGTACAGAGGCGAGAATTTACCGCTTTCCATCCGGGCTAGAGGACGCCGTGATCGTAAGGAGGTGGATAGCACAGACGTTCTGGGACGAGAGACTTTCAGAGGAGGATACCCCTCGCTACGTGCTCCTCTTGGGCGACGCCGATGAGATCTCGCTGCAGCTGCAGCAGCAGCTCGCGATCGACGCCTACGTGGGTCGGCTCGCGTTCCGCGATGACAATGGGTACGGCTCCTACGTGGACAAGGTGCTGCGCTGGGAGGGGCGTTCCTCTATGGAGAAAGGCGCGCACCTCCTCTGCTATACGGCTCTCGACGACACGGTAGCCACGGTCCTTGGCTATCGAGCCTTGATGAGATCCACCATCGACAGGATGAACACGCCCCGGCTGCGTGAGCGTCTCTCATCGATGAGAGGAATCGGCGACTTCGTCAATGCCAAGCCGACGGCTGCCAGCGAGCTGATGCAGAGCTCAAGGGAGGCTGCTACCGTGCTGTTCACCCTCAGCAACGGCCTCGGCGCTCCGCGCAAGGGCTGGCGATCCTGGGAAGAAAAACAGGCTTTTCAAGGAGCCATGAGCCTCGGAAGCACGGATCGTCTCTCGGTGGATGACGTCGGGCGAGGGTCCTTCCTACCGGGCGGCGCCTGGCTCTTTCTGGCCGGGTACAGCGCCGGGACCGAGCACGAGAGCGTCTACCGGGCCTGGGCGCTCCGGCTCAGGAAACAGCAGGGCTGGGACCACGTCGATGCGCTCCTGAGCAGCCGGTCGCCTAAGGGAGATCGCCCATTCATCGCGGCGCTGCCGCAAGCAGCGCTCGCCAACCCTGACGGACCGCTGGCGGTGTTCGGCCTCGTCGATCTCGCCTGGATCAGCGACTATGTCCCAGGCAACCCCTCGCCCTCGCTTGGCCATGGGCTAGAAAACCTGCTGCATGAGCTCGTGCGGGGCTCGTGCTTCGGCGCGGCTCACGCCGTGCTCTCGCAGTATCTCAGGGGGGTCACCGTCGAGCTCTCGAATCAGGACGGAGGGCGAGACGTTCTCCTGAACGACTCGCC
The DNA here is from genome assembly GCF_002950945.1 of Sorangium cellulosum. Taxonomy (GTDB): domain Bacteria; phylum Myxococcota_A; class Polyangia; order Polyangiales; family Polyangiaceae; genus Sorangium; species Sorangium cellulosum_E. The sequence goes on along the minus strand of NZ_CP012673.1, from coordinate 1,331,653 downwards.
AGACCTTGATCTCGGCCGGGAAGCGGCGCTCGCTCACCTCTGGCTGCTCCGCGAACACTTGGCCAGCTATATCCTCCTCGGCGATCCCGCGGCGCGCCTGCCGATCGTGCGGCCAGCGGCCTCACCTCCACGCAAGGTCGGGAGCGCCCCCCTCCCAGAAGGTACCCCGGAATGACCCCTCCCCCCGAACCCCCGCGCGACGACCTGCTCTACTTCAACGGCATCGACGGCGACACCGGCCAGTACCTCACCCCCCCGCTCGCGCTCTCCGACGCGATCCCGCTCGCCAGCCCGGCGCCCGACGATCGCGGCGTTGCCTACACGCGCGCGCGGTCCCTCTCACTCCTCACCCGCGTCTTCAAGGGCCTGCCGCCGGAGGTCGATCCGCTCGCGCCCTCCAGCGCGGGGTGGGCCATCGTCTTTCCCGACAGCGCGCCGGCCGAGCTCCGCAAGGCGCTCGAGCCGCTCATTGAGCACCGGCGCGCCCAGGTCGCGGCGCAACGCTTCAAGATCCTCGAGTACAAAGCCGGCGATACGGCCGTGACCTGGGTCAAGCGCCACGGCGGCCACCTCGCGGATGTCCGGCCCTGGGTCATCCCCTATTACCTCCTCCTCGTCGGCGGGCCCGACGTCATCCCCTTCGAATTTCAGTATCTCCTCGGTCTCGAGTATGCCGTCGGCCGCCTCTCGTTCGAGACCGCCGCAGAGTACCTCCGTTATGCCGAGAGCGTGGTCGCGTACGAGGCGAGCCAGGATGTGCCCACCGCGCGCGAGGCCGTCTTCTGGGGGACGAGGCACGACGGGGACCAGGCCACGGCGCTCAGCGCCGAGCACCTCCTCGGTCCGCTCTGCAACGGGCTCCCGGCCGGCGTGGACGTGGAGCAGCCGCCCGTCTGCAAACCTCACGGATTCCGGGCGCGGTGTTTCCTGGGCGACGACGCGACGAAGGCCAACCTCGCCGACGTCCTCCACGGGCGGGGCCCGTCGCGTCCGTCGCTGCTTTTCACCGCCTCCCACGGGGTGGGATGGAAGAAGGGCGACCCGCGTCAGGAGCGCGCCCAAGGCGCGCTCCTCTGTCAGGACTGGTCCGGCTTCGGGGCGTGCGCGCCGGAGGACTACCTGTCGGGCGACGACATCGCCGACGACGCGCAGTTCCACGGGCTCGTCGCCTTCCTGTTCGCCTGCCACGGCGCCGGGACGCCGCTGCACAGCGACTTCGTGCAGGATCGAAAGGCGCTCGCGCCCGCCATCGCGGACAGGCCCTTCGTCGCCGCGCTGCCGCGGCGGCTCCTATCGCACCCGAGCGGCTCGGCGCTCGCGGTGATCGCGCACGTCGAGCGGGTATGGAGCTTCTCGATCAAGCCGCTCAACGGGCTTCCTCAGATCGGCGCCTTCCGCAACTGCCTCGGCCGGATCCTGGCGGGGCAGCCGGTGGGGCACGCGGCGAGGGACTTCAGCCATCGCTACAGCGCGCTCTCGACCGTCCTGACGAGCGCGCTCGATTCGACCAGGACCGGCGACAAGCTCGATGAGCGGGAGCTCGTCAACGCCTGGATCGAGCGCAACGACGCGCAGGGCTACGTGACGCTCGGAGATCCCGCGGCGCGGCTCCGGGTCGACAAGCTCAAGTAACGGGGAGCGGCTCACGCCCCCGCGAGCGCGCGCAGGCCGGCGAGCTCGCCGCGCGGAATCTACTGTAATTCAAAATCATAGGAGTCGGGTCGTCGGATCGTCAACGTGAGAGCGGCGGCGGCGGCGGTGGAACCACGGTCGCCGCTCGCGCGAGCCGCACGAGCCGCGTCCGCGCGGCGCACGTCAGGTCGAGGCTTCACCAGCGGTACGGCCGCCGTTCAGCACGACCTTGAACCGCTCGTCGGCCCAGAGGACGACCGCCGACAGGAGACATACCGCCATCGACTGCCAGTAGTCGCGGAAGCCGTGGTGATAGCTCATGTGCACGGTGAAGGCGCCGACGCCGAACGGGAGCAGCCACAGGACGGCCACGTTCTTGATGGCGGGGTGGAGCACGCCGAGGGCGAGGCCCACGACCCCCAGCACCTCGGCGATCCCGATGAGCAACGTCCACGTCCAGCCGAACCCGATGGACGCCATCCCCTCCACCATGCCGGGGCTCGCGACGACCTTCTCGATCCCCGCCTGCCCAAAAATCAACGCCAGCCCGGCAAGGGCGGCCCAGTGCACGGTTTTCCGGTAGCTCATCACATGCTCCTCCTTTTTCTGTACCGACAGGTACAGATCTATGATCGGCTTGCGCACGCCGGTCAAGCGATTTATTTTCTGGTCGGTACAGAAAGGATCGACCGATGACGGACCGGGGGCGCCCGCGCAGCTTCGACCGCGCGGAGGCCTTGAAGCGGGCCATGGAGGTGTTCTGGGAGCGCGGCTACGAAGGGACCTCGCTCGGAGATCTCACCTCGGCCATGGGGATCAACAAGCCGAGCCTCTACGCCGCCTTCGGGTGCAAGGAGGAGCTCTTCCGCGAGGCCGTGGAGCTCTACGACACGGTCGAGAGCGCGGCGCCGAACCGCGCCCTCGAAGAGGCGAAGACCGCGCGGGCCGCGGTCGAGGGGCTCCTCCGCAGCAACGTCGAGGCGTTCGTGGACCCCGAAAAGCCGAGCGGCTGCATGATCGTGCTCGCCGCGATGATCGGCACGCCGGAGAGCCAGGGGGTGCGGGACTACCTCGCGGGCTGCCGGCGGAGGTCGCTCGAGGCGCTCCGCTGCCGGATCGAGCGCGGCGTCGCGGACGGGGACGTGCCCGCGGGCGCGGACACGGCGAAGCTCGCGGGCTTCTATGCGACCGTGCTGAACGGCCTGTCCATCCAGGCGCGCGACGGCGCTGCTCGCGAGGCCCTGGACGCGATCGTCGACGCGGCCATGGGGGCCTGGGACTCGCTGGTCAAGCCGGCGCACGCCGCCCGCACGAAGCGCAGGGCGTAGATCGGCGGCGCGACCCGGCGAGATCGATCCCGGCGAGACCCGGGCCGAGGCGGGCGATCCACGCGCGCCGGGCGCCGGGAGGGACGCTGTGCCGGTCGCGCGGCTGATACAGTGTCGCCGCGCGGCGCGGCCCCTGTGCCTTCACCGGCGAGCGGCGCCTCTCTACGTTGGAGGCAACACCCGACCGGAGCCTCCGCGATGATCGAGCTCTTGCCTCTGGCGACCTATTGCTTCGTGATGTCCAGCACCCCGGGGCCGAACAACATGATGCTCACCACCTCGGGCGCCAACTTCGGCTACCGCGGGTCGCTGCCGCACGTCCTCGGCATCAGCGCGGGCGGCGCCGTCCAGACGTTCGCCACCTGCCTGGGCCTGGGCGCGCTGTTCGCCGCCTACCCGGTGCTGCACAGCGCGCTGCGCGTGGCCGGCGCGCTGTACCTCCTCGCGCTCGCCTGGAAGCTCACCGGCGGCGCCGTGGCCAGGGGCGCCGAGGCGCCGCGGCCGCTGTCGTTCGCCGAGGGGGCGCTGTTCCAGGCCGTCAACCCGAAGAGCTGGCTCAAGGCGATCACGCTCGCCTCGGTGTTCATGCCGGCGGGCATGGGCGTGGCGAGCGGCGCGTTGCTCGTGGCCATCGTAGGGCTCGCCATCACCTTTCCCTGCATCTCGGCGTGGGCGCTGTTCGGCGTGGCGATCCGCCGCTTCCTGACCGACCCGCGACGGCAGCGGCTGTTCAATGTCATCATGGCCGGCGCGCTGGCGGTGCTGGCGCTCCTGCTCCTGCGCTGACCCATGTTCTCGCTCGACCGCGACGCCACCGTTCCCCTCGCCGACCAGATCGAAGCGCGGCTCCGCGCGCTGATCGAGGGCGCGCAGCTGCCGCCCGGCGCGCGGCTGAGCTCCATCCGCCAGCTGGCGAATCAGCTGGGCGTGAGCCCCAACACCGTGGTGACGGCCTACGATCGGCTGGTGGCCGCCGGGCTGATCGAGTCGCGCGGCACGGCCGGGTTCTTCGTCTGCGAGGCGGCGTCGGCCGTGCCGAGCGAGGCGTTGCTCGAGGCCGGCGAGGAGCAGGAGCCGGTGTGGCTGGCGCAGCAGGCCAACGACCAGCGCGCCGGCGTGCTGCTGGCGAGCAGCGGCGCGCTGCCGGCGAGCTGGCTGAGCGACGCCATCCCCGCCGCGGTGGTGCAGCGCGCGCTCGCCCGCAACGACGCCGGCATGGCGGCGCGCTGCCCGCCGCAGGGGCTGCCCGAGCTGCGCGAGCGCATCGCGATGCTGCTGCGCTCGCAGGGCATCGCCGCCGACGCGGGCCGGCTGCTCACCACCTGGGGCGGCACCCACGCGATCGACCTCATCTGCCGCAGCTATCTCCAGCCGGGCGACGCGGTGCTGGTGGAGAACCCCGGCTATTTCCTGATGTTCGGCCGCCTGCGCCAGGCGGGTTATCGCATCGTGCCGGTGGCGCGGCGGCCGGAGGGCGTCGATCTCGCCGCGCTCGAGGCGGCCTGCCGCGAACATCGGCCCAAGCTGCTGTTCCTCCAGAGCGTGCTGCACAACCCGACCGGCTGGAGCTCGAGCGCCGCCAACCTGCACCGGGTGCTGAGGATAACGCACCAGCACGGCGTGCTCATCGCCGAGGACGACGTGCAGGGCCACTTCCACCCCGGGCATCCCACGCGGCTGGCGCAGCTCTCGGGCCTGGAGGGGGTCATCTATTACTCCAGCTTCTGCAAGGCGCTGAGCCCGGCGCTGCGCCTCGGCTACATCGCCGCCGAGCCCGCGCTGCTGAAGCCGCTGCTGCGCGAGAAGATCTACTCGGTGCTGACCACCGGCGCCCTCAACGAGCTCGTGCTGCTGGAGCTCCTGTCGACCGGCCGCTTTCGCAAGCACATCGACCGCCTGCAGCAGAAGCTCGGGGCAGCGCGCAACGCGGCGGCGCGCCGGCTGCGCGACGCCGGCGTGCAGCTCGACCACCCGGGCGAAGGTGGGCTGTTCCTCTGGGGCGCGGTGCCGCGCGGCGTGGACGTCGACGAGCTGGTGAAGGACGCTTATCTGAACAAGATCCTGCTGGTGCGCGGCGCGACGTTCAAGGCCGACGCGGCGGCCGATCCACACATCCGCTTCAACGTGGCGTTCAGCCAGCACGTGCGGCTGGCGGAGTACCTCGCGCAGCGGTTCGAGGCCCTGGCGAGCGCGCGCAGCGCCCTGGCGAGGGCGGGGGCGCTGTCGTAGGGCAGAGAGGCTCTGCTCCAAGCGCCACAGCGAGACAACCCGCGTCAGGTCGCCTCGCCTCCCGGATCATGCGGGGGTGGTCGCCTTGCTGTCAGGTCGGGGTGAGAGCTTGCGCGTGGCCTCCCACAGGCCGTTCAGGTAAACCAGGCCGAGCGCGCGGTCGTACAGGCCATAACCCGGCCTGCCGGTCTCGCCCCAGATCATGCGGCCGTGATCCGGGCGCACGTAACCGTCGAAGCCGACGTCGTGGTACGCCTTCACGATGGCGGCCATGTCGAGCGAGCCCTCGCAGGACAGGTGGGCGGACTCGAAGAAGGTGCCGTCCTCCTGGACCACCACGTTGCGCAGGTGGCCGAAGGGAATGCGGCCCATCCCGCCGAACTCGTGCACCAGCGACACGATGTTGTTGCAGAGATCGGCGCCCAGCGAGCCGGAGCACAACGTGATGCCGTTGGCCGGAGAGTCGACGATCTTCACGAGGCGCATCAGGTCGTCGCGGTTCTTGACGATGCGCGGCAGGCCGAAGATCGGGCGGGGCGGGTCGTCCGGGTGCATGGCCATGCGCAGGCCGGCCTCCTCGGCGACCGGGACGATGCGCCGGAGGAAATACGAAAGGTGCTCCCACAACACCTCTTCGTGGACGTTCCTGTACTCGTCGAGCACGGCGCGCAGCTCCTCCGGCTTGTAGCTCGTGTCCCAGCCGGGCAGCGCGATGCCTTGCTCCGGGTCGATCTTCGCCACGGCGCCGGCGTCGAAGGCCAGCGTCAGCGAGCCGTCAGGCAGCTCCCGGGCCATCTCGGTGCGGGTCCAGTCGAAGACCGGCATGAAGTTGTAACAGATCACCTTCACGCCGGCGGCCGCGCAGTTGCGGATGTTCTGGCAGAAATTGTCGATCAGGCGATCGCGCGTCGGCTTGCCGAGCTTGATGTCCTCGTGCACCGGCACGCTCTCCACCACCTCGAACTTGAGGCCGACGCCCTCGATGCGCGCCCGGAGCGCCTGCAGCTTCTCGAGCGGCCACACCTCGCCCACCGGCACGTCGTAGATCGCCGAGACGATGCCGTAGATGCCCGGGATCTGGCGGATGTACTCGAGCCTCACGGGGTCGTTCTCGCCGTACCAGCGAAAGGTCATCTTCATCGTTGGATCTCCCCGGACGGCGCGTCCGGCTTGCGAGGGGGCGCGGCGCGCGCGGCCCGATGCGCGGGCAGAGGGGCGCGGCCGCCGCCCTGCCCGCGCGGCATCGTACAACCAGCGGGGGAGCAGAGCCAAGCGGGCCGGGGCGGGCGGCGCGGCGGGACGGGGCCGGGCCGGGCCGGGCCGGGCCGGGCCGATCAGGCCTCGAGGCGGACCTTGAACGAATCCATCTTTCGGATCGCGGGGTGCGGGCCGAACGTCGGCGGCGACTCGATCTTCATGCCAGGGAACCGGCGGAGCAGCGAGCTCACGGCGATCTGCCCCTCGAGGCGCGCCAGGTTCGCCCCGATACAGTAGTGGGCGCCGCCGCCGAACGCGAGGCTCGCGGTCGCGTCCCGCCGCGGATCGAACCGGTCGGGGTCCGCGTAGGCGGCCTCGTCGCGCAGCGCCGCCGAGAAGAAGAGCATGACCATCTCCCCCTTCGCGATGCGCGCGCCGCCGATCTCGACGTCCTCGGTCGCGTAACGGAAGGTGCCGAACTTGCCGAAGTTGTCGAAGCGGAGCACCTCCTCGACGACCCCCTTGATGAGCTCGGGATCCCTCTGCACCTCGGCCAGCACCTCGGGGCGCTTCAGCAGATTCAGCACCATGAACGCGATGAGGTGCACCGTGGTCTCGGAGCCCCCCACGAGCAGCGCCGTGACCAGCGAGACGAGCTCCGGCTTGCTCAGGCGATCGCCCTGCTCCTCGGACTGGATCAGGCTCGTCAGCATGTCGCCCTCGATCGGGCTCCGGCGGCGCTCCTCGATCACGCCGCCGAGCAGCGCCGTCCCCTCGCGGATGCCGGCGACCATGCGCTCGATCTCCTGGGGCGAGAGCAGCATCATGAAGAGCTGCTTCACCGCGGCGTCCGCGAAGCGGTGGAACGCTGCGTCGTGCTCCTCCGGGATGTGCAGCATGCTGCTGATCACGCGGACCGGGATGTGCTCGGAGAAGTCGTGGACCACGTCGATCACGCGCTTGCCCGCGATGGCGTCGAGCCGCTCGTCGACGATGCGCTGGATCCGCGGGCGCAGGCGCTCGACCGCGCGCGGGGTGAGCGCGGGGCTCACGAGCTTGCGCACCCGGGCGTGATCGCGATCCGGCAGCGAGAAGAGGCTGTGTCTGTTCAGCTCCTCGAGCTCGGCGATGCCGGCGACGTCGAGCGAGGGCGCGTGCGCCCACGCCGCGCGGTTGGCCGTGAAGCGATCGTCGCGCAGGATGGCCTGGATCTCGCTGTGGCGGCTGGCGATCCAGCCGCGGCCCTCCTCCCAGTAGCGCAGGGGCGCCTCGCGCAGCCGGGCGTACACGGGGTACGGGTCCTCGGTGTACCCGGGCGCGAACGGGTTGAACTCGACCGTGGGGCGTGAACTCTGCTGCATCATTCGGCACCTCTCCTTCTCGTTCCGGTGGACGTTCTCCTCCTCGGGTCAGCGCTCTGTCGGCGACAGCAGCGACAGCGCGCCGCGCGGGCAATCGCGCACCGCCTTCTCCACCTTCGGGCGGAGCTCGGGCGGCACATCCGTGACGAGCAGATGCAGGCGGTCGTCGTCGTCGAGGCGAAACGCCTCGGGCGCCGCCCGCACGCAGGCGGCGTTGGCCTCACATCGATCCCAGTCCACTGCGATCTTCATGCGCGCCTCCGTTGTTCTCGGCTCATGCCTTCAGGATCCGGAGCACCACGTCGAGCGGCGGCAGGGCGGCCTCCGGCTCGACGAGGCGGTTGATGGCGAGGCCCTGGACGATCGCGATCAAGGCGCGCGTCATCGCCGTCGGGTCGCCGCGCGCGACCTGGCCGGCGCGCTGGCCGTCCTGGATCAGGGCCTGGAGATCGCCGAGGACCCGCTGCCGCAAGCGCCTCAGCACGTCGCGCACGCCGGGCGACGCGTCCTCGGAGTAGACGTGCACCGTCATCAGGAGGTGCTCCGGCTCCTCGCGCATGCCGGCGATCATCCGCCCGCACAGGTAAACGAGCCGATCCCAGGGCGTCCCCGCCTGCGCGCGCGCCGCTGCGACGAGCGTCGCCCAGCCCTCCGCCGAGGCCTCGATGGTGGCGGCGAACAGCGACTCTTTCTCGGGATAGTAGTGGTAGACGAGCCCGTGGCTGATCCCGGCCTGCGCCGCGACGTCGGCGATCTTCGCGGCCGCGAACCCCTTGCGACCGAAGACGACGCGCGCCGCGCGAAGCAACGCGCGGCGCCGCTCGTCCTTGATCTGCTCGAACTGCTCGGCGCTCCGAGGACACACGAACGCTCCACCCCCACGCGTTGGTTGACTTGTTTATCAATCAAAGGATGTGCGGTCAAGCGGGGCGCGCGGGCGGGCTCGCTGGGGCCGTGTACGGCCGGGCGCGCGCGGCGGACTGCCCGGGCAGCTATCTCCCGCCGATCGCCGCCGCGATGCCCGACTGCAACGTGCTGTAGGTGGAGATGCCGCGCAGATCCACGCCGAGCTGTACCAGGACCTGAGCCATCGACGGCTGGACGCCGGTGACCAGCACCCGGGCTCCGAGCAGCCGCACCGCCTGCGCGGCCCGAACGAGGGCGTTCGCGGCCTGCGTGTCGATCGTCTCCACGCCGGTGACATCGAGGATCACGATGTGGGCGCCCTGCGCGGCGACCCCGCGCAGCAGCCCTTGCAAGATCTGCTCGGAGCGCTCGGCGCCGATCGGCCCGATCAGCGGCATCGCCAGCACCCCGGGGGCCAGCGGCAGCAGCGGCGTGCTCAGGACGCGGATCGTCTCCTGCTGCGCGGCGATGAGCTCGGCGCTCTTGCGCAGCTCCTCGGCCCTCGCCTCGGCCGCCTGGCGCGCCTGCACCTGCTCGGTGAGCTCGACGCCGTAGTGGCACACGCCGACGATCTCCCCCGCCCCATCGCGGACGGGCGCGTACACCACGTTGTACCAGCGCAGCTCTTCGCAACCCTTCTCCGGGTTGTGCAGCCTCACGGGCAGCTCGTTGCCGACGAACGGCTCGCCGGTGCGGTAAACATTGCTGAGGAGATCACAGAACCCTTGCGTCGCCTCGGGGGTCGCCTCGCGGATCGGGCGGCCGAGGAGCTGACGGCCCGGCAAGGCCGCGCTGTAGGCCGGGTTCACGACGGTGAAGATGAAGTCCTCGCCGCGCCACATGCAGATCGGCGTGCGCGCCTGCATGAGCATGTCGTGCAGGCACTGGTACGTCGACCGCATCTCGGCGAGCGCGGCCTGCGTCTCCGAAAGCTCCTTCTCCAGCGCTGCTATCCGCCGCTCCGCGCTCTCGGGCGCCGGCGCGCCCGCATGAGCCATCTCATTCATACTCCCTTTTCCCATGACCCCGGCGCCATCTCTCATGCCACGAGCCGCGGCCGCCTCTCCTCCGCCGCGAACCAGCGAGCGCCGTCCTACTCGAGGTGGCGCTGCGTGGCGATGGTATGCGACCGCGCGGCAGGAGTAAATTCCGCCACGGAGTAGCCTTTATGGCGCGATGGCTCAGCAGAGTTCGCCGGCGCTGCGGCGGCGGATCCGTGCTCAGGATTCATCACGGCGGTCGGGCGGCGCCGATGTCGCCTCGTGTAGGAATGCCGCTCTGCGCCAGGAGCCGCGTCCGTTTGGTGTCCTGTTTCACCCGCGCGATGACGCGACGCGACCGCGCCACACGACCGCGCGACGCGCACCGTGCCACGTTGGATCCGTGATCCGCTCGTGCGGCGGCTGCAGCGGCCGCTCCAGCCGCCGCTGCAGCCGCCGCTGCAGCCGCCGCTGCAACTCGACAGGCCGTCAATTTCGGCTCGACGGTGAATGGATGAGCTTGCTAAGCTGCTTCGGTTGACCGGCGAGCGCTCTGCCTGCTCGCGATCACGAGAGCTTTGCTGGACAGGGATCGCGACGGGATCGCGCACGTGACGGGTGAGGCGCCGCGTCATCGAACACACCATCATCCCCCGATCGTACCGAGAGGAGCTTGACAATGAGAAGAACTACGGGCATTTCGATCGTCCTCGCGAGCTGCCTGACCGCGCTGCTCTGGGCGGGCGACGCGGCCGCGAGCGCCGGCAATGCCGGCGCCGAGGATGGCGCGGCGCGCAAGAGCAGGTGCAACGGCGACGCGGAGAGCGTATTCGTGTTCACGAACATCGGAGAGAACCGGTATCTGAGCTATCAGGCCGTGGTCCTCGACCCACCTGTGAGCGAGATCTGGCCGGTGCTCCGCGACGCGGAGCGGTTCGTGCTCGCCGTCCTCCCGGACGTGGCGCCGACGTTCCTGTGGGTGGACGGTGGCGGCCCGGAGATCATCCCTTCGTCTTTCCAGTTCACCTCCGGGGGCGTCACGCTCCATGAGGAAGCCGTGTACCGTTCCGATGAGCTGCACCAGGTGCTCTACCGCCTCCGGGAGCCGGCGTTCGGCATGCAGGAGTATTATGCGTTCGGGGAGGTCACCCGGGTGTGCGGCCAGAAGACTCTGCTGGAGTACACCCGGGTTCTCGACCTGGCGCCCGGCACCGACACGGAGTTCTTCAGGACCCTGTTCACGCAGGAGTTCCTCGACATCCAGACTTACTTCAACGAGTAGGCTCCGGCTCAGCAGCCATCGGTCTGCGAGACCGTGAGCGTCTCGCTGTACGCGTCGGGCGCCAGCCTGACCCAGGTTGGGGTGACCCGGGGTGACCCGACCCAGGTTGAGGCGCAGCGCCGCGCGGGTGGGCAGCTGAACAAAGGCACGAAGGGGACGGGCACGCCTGGCACGAATATTGATTCTGCCGCATCCCATGGTCGCCGCCCCCCCCTCGCTGGCCGTCCCGCATGACCTCGGCGCGCCTCGTATCCGGCGGCGCCAGCCCCCCTCCGCTGGCCGGACTCGTGCGCTCGCCGCCGCCCGGCCGAGGCAGCCCTGGCGCTCCTTCTGCCTGCATCCGGATCCCCGGCCGGAGGCGCCATGCGCGCTCGTGAGCTCGGCGTGGCACCAGGGATCTTCGACCCGGGCCCGCTGAACGCGATCACCGACGTGCGCGGCGTGCGCGTGGGGCACGCGACGCTCATCGAGGGAGACTCCATCCGCACCGGCGTCACCGCCGTCTTCCCTCACGGAGGCAACCTCTACCTCGACCGCGTCCCCGCCGCGCTCCACGTGGGCAACGGATTCGGCAAGATCATCGGCTCGACGCAGGTCCACGAGCTGGGCGAGCTGGAGACGCCCCTCCTCCTCACGAGCACGCTCTCCGTGTTCCGGGCGGCCGACGCGCTCGTCGAATGGATGCTGGCGCAGCCGGACATGGACCACGTGCGCTCGCTCAACCCGGTGGTCGGCGAGACCAACGACGGCGTGCTCAACGCAATCCGGCTCCGGCCGATCACCGCCGAGCACGTGCGCGCGGCGCTCGCCTCGGCGCGCGGTGGGCCTGTGCAGGAGGGGTGCGTCGGCGCGGGCACGGGGACGGTCGCGTTCGGGTGGAAGGGCGGGATTGGCACCGCCTCGCGGGTGCTGCCGGCGTCCCTCGGCGGCGCGTCCGTCGGCGTGCTCGTCCAGTCGAACTTCGGCGGCGTGCTCCAGGTGATGGGAGCGCCCGTCGGCGAGGAGCTCGGCCGGTACGCCTTCCAGTCGGAGATCGCGTCAGACCAGGAGGGCGGCTCGATCGTCATCCTGGTCGCCACCGACGCGCCGCTGTCGGACCGCAACCTCGGTCGCCTCGCGGCCCGCACTATCCTGGGCCTGGCGCGCACGGGCTCCTCCGCCGCGAACGGATCCGGAGACTACGCCGTCGCATTCTCGACGAGCGCATCGGTCCGGCGCCCCTTCGGCGCGAAGCGGCTCGTGACCACGGAGCTCTCGAACGAGGAGACCTCCGCCCTGTTCCAGGCCGTGATCGAGGCGACCGAAGAGGCCATCTACGACTCGCTCTTCACGGCCGAGACCACCGCGGGGAACGGCCGTATCGTGGAGGCCATTCCGCTGGATCGCGTCCGTGAGGTGCTGTCCAGGTACGGCGTCCCGCGGCGGAACGGCCGCTCCCGGCGCGCCTGACGCGCCTGACGCGCCTGACGCGCCTGACACGCCTGACGCGCCTGAGAAGAGAGCGCTGCTGGCGAGCCGGCGCGGCAGCGCGCCGCCATTTGCCCGTGGCGAAGCGCGGCGCCTCTGGCAACATGATGTCGATGACACGCCTCGGAGGCCCTCCGGCGTTCGAGCGCCTCGCACTGGCACCTTGCCGTTCCAGGCGAGCGATCCGGTGGCGTGGGTGCGTTGCCACATCGCCCAGAGGCCGCCGCCGCCGCACGCGATCGTCCCCTCGATTCCCCCTGCGCTGTCCGCGGTCGTGCTCAAGCTCCTGGCCAAGGGCGCCGAGGAGCGGTACCAGAGCGCGCCCGGCTTGCGGCACGACCTCGACCAGTGCTCCGCGCAGCTCGAGGCGACGGGCACCATCGAGGCTTTTCCGCTCGGCCAGCGCGACCTCTCCGACCGGTTCCAGGTCCCGCAGCGGCTCTACGGGCGCGAGCGCGAGGTCGAGGCGCTGCTCGACGTCTTCGAGCGCGTGGTGGCGCAGGGCCGGCCCGAGCTCGTGCTCGTCGCGGGGTACTCGGGCATCGGCAAGTCTTCGCTCGTCGCCGAGCTGCACAGGCCGGCGGTGCGCGAGCGGAGCTTCTTCCTCTCCGGCAAGGCTGAGCGCCGGCCGGCTGACGCTCGCGCGCGCGCCGGTCGATCTGGCGGCTCTCGCACGCGAGTTCGTCGAGCGGATGGGCCAGCAGCTCGCGGACGCCCGACGCACCGTCCAGCTCGACCTCGACGAGGCCGTGATCGGGCGCTGGGATCCGTCTCGCATGGAGCAGGTCCTCCTCAATCTCCTGTCGAACGCGATGAAGTACGGCGCCGGTGGCCCCGTTCACGTCGTCGTGCGCAGGCAGGCCGAGCGCGCGCTGCTCGTGGTCCGGGATCACGGCATGGGCATCGCTGAGGCCGATCAAGCGAGGATCTTCGAGCGCTTCGAGCGCGCTGTGTCGGTCCGGAACTTCGGCGGCCTCGGCCTCGGTCTCTACATCGTCCGATGGATCGTGGCCGCGCATGGCGGCACCATCCGCGTGGAGAGCAAGCCGGGCGCCGGCGCCACATTCATCGTCGAGCTCCCTTTGCAAGCGGCCGAGACGGACACGGATGTCCAGGGCGCCCTCCTCCCGCCAGCGTAGGTTTCGCCCGGGGGTCTCAGCGGGCGATCCGCCGCCACGAACGGATCCGGAGGCTGCGCTGTCGTCGTTCGATGAACAGCGGGCACGACCCGGGGCGCCGCAGGCGGGCCGGCGCAGCCGCGCGTCGCCATTTGCCCGTGGCGCAACGAAGCGCAGTTGGCCAACATCCTGTGTGACACTCGACGCCTCGGAGGCCGCTCCGGCTTCCGAAGATGGTCCTATGCCCGATAGTCCTCGCTACCTCGTGCTCGAGATCCTGCACGAGGGGGCAGACACCATCCTCTACCGCGCGCGGCGCGCAGACGACGGACGGCCGGTGGTCCTCAAGGTCCTGCGGCGCGACCACGCGAGCCCACGCGCCCTCGGGCGGCTGCAGCACGAGTACGAGGTCGCCAGGGCGCTCGACGCGCCGGTCATCGTCAAGGCCCACGCGCTCGAGGCGTTCAGCGACGAGGTGGCGCTGGTCCTGGAGGACTTCGGCGGCCGCTCGCTCGACCGGCTCCTCGACGGGCGGCCCATGCCGCTCGAGCGCTTCTTCCCCCTCGCCCTCCGCCTGACCGGCGCGCTCGCCGAGCTGCATCGGCGCCGCGTGATCCACAAGGACATCAAGCCCCAGAACCTCCTCTACAATCCCGACACCGGGGAGGTGAAGATCACCGATCTCGGCATCGCCTGCCTCTCGCCGCGCGAGGCCCAGGACGCCGCCCATGACCCGCTCATCGCGGGGACGCTCGCGTACATGGCCCCGGAGCAGACAGGCCGGATGAACCGCTGTATCGACGAGCGGACAGACCTGTACTCCCTCGGCGTCACCTTCTACGAGATGTTGACGGGCACCCTGCCGTTCCAGGCGAGCGATCCGGTCGCGTGGGTGCATTGCCACATCGCCCAGAAGCCGCCCTCACCCCACGCGCTCGTCCCCTCGATCCCGCCGCAGCTGTCGGCGGTCGTGCTCAAGCTGCTCGCCAAGGCCGCCGAGGAGCGTTACCAGAGCGCGCTCGGCCTGCGGCACGACCTCGAGGTGTGCTTCGACCGGCTGCGGACGACCGGCGACATCGAGGCTTTCCCGCCAGGCGAGCGCGACGTCTCCGACCGGTTCCAGGTGCCGCAGCGGCTCCACGGGCGCGAGCGCGAGGTCGAGGCGCTGCTCGCGGCCTTCGAACGTGTGGTGGCGCAGGGCCGGCCGGAGCTCGCGCTGGTGTCGGGCTACGCGGGCATCGGCAAATCCTCGCTCGTAGCCGAGCTGCACCGGCCGGTGGTGCGCGAGCGGGGCTTCTTCCTGAGCGGCAAGTTCGATCAGCTCAAGCGGGACATCCCCTACCACGCCTTCCTGCAGGCGTTCCGGGGGCTCATGCGGGAGATCCTGTGCGTGAGCGAGGAGGAGCTCGAGCGCTGGCAGCAGCGCCTGCGGGACGCCCTCGGCCCGAACGGCCGCCTGCTCACCGACGTGCTCCCCGAGCTCGAGCTGCTCCTCGGCCCCCAGCCGCCCGTGCCGGAGCTCCCGGCGCCCGAGGCGCGGCGCCGGTTCCACGCGACGCTCCAGCGCTTCGTCGCGGGGTGCGCCCGGAAGGAGCACCCGGTGGCGCTCTTCCTCGATGATCTGCAGTGGGCCGACGCCGGGAGCCTGCAGCTGCTCGAGCAGCTCGTCACCTACGCCGAGGCCGAGCACCTCCTGCTGATCGGCGCCTACCGGGACAACGAGGTCGGCCCGGCGCACCCGCTGCAGCTCATGCTGACCGACGCGCGGAAGCGCGGCGCCGTCGTCGCCGACATCGTCCTCGCGCCGCTCTCGATCGCCGACGTCGCGGCGCTCGTCGCGGGGGCGGTCCACGCCCCGGCCGAGCAGGTCGAGCCGCTCGCCCGGCTCGTCTACGAGAAGACCGGCGGCAACCCCTTCTTCGTGATCCAGTTCCTGCTCGCGCTGCACGAAGAGGGGCTCATCACCTTCGACACCGAGGCGGGCGCCTTCCGGTGGGACATCGCCGCGATCCGCGACAAGGGCTTCAGCGACAACGTCGTCGAGCTGATGGCGGGCAAGCTGAAGCGGCTCTCGGGCCCGACGCAGGACGCGCTCAAGCTCGCGGCGTGCCTCGGCAGCAGCCTGACCCTCGACACCCTCGCGGTGGTCGCGAACCGCCCGGCGGCGGAGCTCTACGACGCGCTCGCGGAGGCCGTGCGCGAAGGGCTGCTCCTCTCCCGGGACGGGACCTACCGGTTCCTGCACGACCGGGTGCAGCAGGCCGCCTACGCGCTCATCCCGGCCGCGCAGCGCGCCGAGGTGCACCTGCGCATCGGCCGGCTGCTCCTCCGGGGGCGGAGCGCGGGCGAGCGCGACGAGGCGCTGTTCGACATCGTGGGCCACCTCAACCGCGGCGCCGCGCTCCTCCGCTCCCGGGCGGAGCGGGACGAGCTCGCCGCGCTGAACCTCCGCGCCGGCAGGAGGGCCAAGGCCGCGGCGGCCTACGAGTCCGCCGCCGCCCTCTTCGCCGCCGGCATGGCCCTGCTCGCCGAGGACCGCTGGGAGGCGCAGTACGAGCTGGCCTACGCCCTGAGCCTCGAGCGCGCACACGCCGCGTACGTCACCGGCAGCTTCGAGGAAGCCGAGCGGCTGCTCGGAGAGCTCATGGATCGCGCGCGGACCAAGACCGAACGGGCCGCGGCCGTCGAGCTCGCCGTCGTGCTGAACGTCACCCGCGGGCGATGCGACCGCGCCGTGGAGATCGGGCTCTCGTGCCTCCGCGCCTGGGACATCGAGCTGTCGATCCACGTCACCGACGTGCAGGTCGAGGAGGAGACCGAGAGCGTCTGGGAGGCCCTGGGAGGCCGGGCGATCGAGGATCTGATCCACCTGCCGCCGATGGCGCCCCCGGAGATCAACGGCGCGATGAGCCTCCTCCGCGGCATGGTCATCGCTGCCTACTTCGTGGACCCGAACCTGCATTACCTGCTCGTCGCGCGCATGGTCAAGCTCAGCCTGCGCCACGGGAACGCCGAGGCCTCCGCCCACGCCTACGTCGCGTTCGCGAGGGTGCTCGGGCCGCGGTTCGGGCGGTACAGGGAGGCTTACCTGTTCGGGAAGCTCGGCTACGACCTGGCGGACAGGAGCCACTCCCTCGCCACGAAGGCCCTGGTGTTCACGCTGTTCGGGCAGCAGATCGTCTTCTGGACTCGCCACTACCGGGAGACCGCTGTTTACACGCGCCTCGGCTTCAACGCCGCCGTGGAGTGCGGCGACTGGAACAACGCATGTTACAACTGCATCTGGGCGCCGCTGTTCCCGCTGCTCTGCGGTGAGCCGCTGGAGGACGTCCTCCGCCAGACCGAAGATCGCCTCGGCTTCGTGCGCAAGGCCGGCTACGTGTTCGTTCATGGCGTCCTCCTCGGCGTCCGGTACGTCGTCCAGGCGCTGCGCGGGCGGCCGGTCCGGTTCTCGATGCTGGATGGATCCGAGCTGGATCAGGCGGGCTTCGAGGCGCGGCTCCCTCCGGGGGACTCGCGCAGCGCTCACAGCCTGTACTACGGCGTGAAGGCCCAGGCGCTGTTCCTCCTCGGCTCTCCCGGGGAGGCGCTCGCGGCGGCGACCCTCGTGTTCGTCGATGACCGCTGGAGGATCGACGCGCACGCGCTGGTCGCCGAGAGCTTCTATTACCGCGCGCTCGCGCTCGCCGCCCTCCACGGCGAGGCGTCGCCGTCGCCGCGGCAGGACCTCCCCGGAGCGCTCCTCGAGTGCGAGCGGCAGCTCGGCGCGTGGGCGGAGAGCTGCCCCGAGAACTTCCTCCACAAACACGCCCTGGTCCGCGCCGAGATCGCCCGTCTTCGGGGGCAGGAAGGGGAGGCCATCCGGCTCTACGAGCAGGCCATCGCGTCGGCGCGCGAGAACGGCTTCGTCCAGCACGAGGCCATCGCCTGCGAGCTCGCGGCGGGGTTCTACCGCGCGCGCGGCCTGTCCACGCCCGAAGGCGCTTACCTGCGGAAGGCCCGCGCCGGCTACTTCCGCTGGGGCGCCCACGCCAAGGTGGAGCAGCTCGACCAGCGGTATCCGTTCCTCGTGGAGCGCAAGCCGATCGCGCCCACCGTCACCTTCGCGGTGCGGGCCGAGCAATTCGACGTCCTGTCGGTGGTCAAGGCCTCGCAGAGCATCTCCGGCGAGCTCAACCTGCCGCGCCTGCTCGAGATGCTGCTGCGCATCGTGGTCGAGCACGCGGGCGCCGGGGAGGGGGTCGTGCTCCTGATCCGGGACGATCAGCTGTCGACCGCGGCGGTGCTCGCGGAGTCCGGGGGCGCGGCGCGGCTGCTCGACGCGGGCGAGGCGGCGGCGACGCCGCTGCCGCGATCCATCCTCAACTATGTTCGCCGGAGCCACGAGCGTGTGCTGCTCGATGACGCCGCGGCCAGACACCCGTTCTCGGAGGACGACTATTTCACGCAGCAGAGGACGAGGTCGGTGTTGTGCCTCCCCATCGTGCGGCAGGGCCGGCTGCTGGGCCTGCTCTACCTGGAGAACAAGCTCGTCGCCGGGGCGTTCACCCCCGCGCGGCTCAGCGTGCTCGAGCTGCTCGCCTCGCAGTCGGCCATCTCGCTGGAGAACGCCCTGCTCTATTCGCGGATCGAGCAGGAGAACGCCGAGCGGCGGCGGGCGGAGCAGGCGCTCAAGACGAACCAGGCGACGCTCCAGGCGATCGTCGACAACTCGGCGGCGGCCATCTACCTGAAGGATCGCGAGGGCCGGTATCTGCTCGTCAACCGGCAGGCGGGCAATGCCCTGCGCATGTCGCGCCATGAGATCCTCGGCAAGACGGACGCCGAGCTCTTTTCTGCTCCGACCGTCGCGGTCCTTCAGGCCAACGACGGGAAGGTGCTCGACGAGGGCGAACCGCTGGAGTGTGAGGAGGTGCTGGTGCTGGAGGACGGCCCGCACACGTTCCTGTCGCTGAAATTCCCGCTCGGCGAGGCGGTCATGCCCGGCGTGCTCTGCGGCATCTCGACGGACATCACCGAGCGCAAGCGGGCCGAGCAGGCCGAGCGTTTCCTGGCCGAGGCGAGCCGCAAGCTGATGGCCCTCGGCTACCGCGCGACCCTGGAGAGCGTGGCGCAGCTCGCCGTGCCCGAGCTGGCCGACCAGTGCGTGGTCGACGTGCGCCTGCATCAGGACGCCCCGGAACAGGCGGCCACCGCGGGGATGCCGACCGCGCTGGCCGACGCGGTGAAAGGCGCGCTGCGGGGCTTGGCCGCGGCGTCGCCGATCCGGCCGGAGGTGGGCGACGTTTGCGCCGCGCCCCTGTTGCAGCAGCTCGACGTCCACGCGTTCCTCCGGGTTCCGCTGCTCGCGCGTGACCGGTGCTTCGGGGTCATGACCCTGCTGTCGACCGCGCCCCGGCGCCGTTACGGCCCCGCCGACCTGTGGCTGGCCGAGGAGCTGGGGTCTCGCGTGGCGCTCGCGCTCGACAATGCCCGTCTGTTCGCCGAGGCCCAGGAGGCCATCGAGCGTCGGGACGAGTTCCTCGTCGTCGCCTCTCACGAGCTCAAGACCCCCCTGACCTCGCTCCAGATGCAGGGGCAGCTCGTCGAGCGGCTGCTGCGCCGCCGTCAGGGCGCGGAGCTCGCCCCGGAGCGCATCGAGACGACGTTGCGGATCCTGAACCGCCAGCTCGCGCGGCTCGGGTACCTGGTCGACGAGCTGCTCGACGTGACGCGGCTGAACGCCGGACGGCTGACGCTCACACGCGCGCCCGTCGAGCTGGCGGCCCTGACGCGCGAGGTCGTCGAGCGCATGAGCGGGCAGCTCGCGGACGCCCGCTGCCGCACCCAGGTTGAGCTGGACGAGCCTGTGGTCGGGCACTGGGATCCGTCGCGGCTGGAGCAGGTCCTCATCAACCTGCTATCGAATGCCATGAAGTACGGCGCGGGCGGGCCCATTCACGTCGCCGTGCGCAGACAGGCGGATCGGGCGCTGCTCGTCGTCCGGGATCACGGCATAGGTATTGCCGAGGCGGATCAGGCCAGGATCTTCGAGCGCTTCGAGCGGGCGGTGTCGATCCGGAACTTCGGCGGTCTGGGGCTCGGGCTCTACATCGTGCGCTGGATCGTGACCGCGCACGGCGGATCTATCCGCGTGGAGAGCAAGCCGGGCGCAGGCGCCACGTTCGTCGTGGAGCTCCCCCTCGAGTGACCTGTTGGGAAAGGGGCCGGCGGTGGACCTCGCAAGGCGCGGGCGCAGTTCAGTTTGTTTCATTTATTGGCGAGGCGTGGTCGTTCGTTGCTGCGCGTTGACGCGCGCGGTGAGGCCGGGTTACCACCTCGGCATGGGACTTACCCGGGATGCCTTCTTCTTCGACGCCCTCGCCGAGCACGCGCAGAAGAGCGTCACGGCCAGCAAGCTCGTCCTGGACATGCTCGACCGGCCCGAGGATGCCCCGGCCATCGCCAGGAAGATCAAGGAGCTCGAGCACGAGGGGGACCGGATCACACACGGCTGCCTGGCCGCGCTGCACAAGACCTGGATCACCCCCCTCGATCGGGAGGAGATCCACGCGCTGATCACCCGGCTCGACGACGTGCTCGATTGCATCGAGGCCGCCAGCGAGCGCATCGTCCTCTTCGAGATCCAGAGCGCAATGGCGGAGGCGCGCGGCCTCGCGGAGTCGGTGGTGGCCGCGTGCGTCACCATGAGCGCGGCCACCACCTCGCTGCGCGACGTGAAGGACCGCGACCGGCTGCTCGAGCTCTGCGTCGAGATCAACCGCCACGAGAACGCCGCCGACGCGCGCTACCGCGCGGCCCTGGCGGCGCTCTTCAAGCAGGGCGCCGATCCGCTGCTCGTGCTGAAGTGGCGGGACATCTACGACCAGCTCGAGAACGCCACCGACCGCTGCGAGGACGTCGCCCACCTCATCGAGGGCGTGGTGCTCGAGCACGCCTGACGGCCCGCGCCGCCGCCGACGTCGTCGTCGCGCTGCCCCCGCCAGCACTCCATCGATAACGTGCCGGGTCGGCCGCGCGGCGAGCGGCGTGCGCGATGGTTGCAAGAGGCCTCCCGGCGGAGCCTCGTTCTCCGTGGGAGAAAGATCGATTCCAAGACATGAGCTCACGCGAGCAGACACTCAACAAATCACAAAATCACACTGACACGGAAATGCAACAACAGGATCCATCCGGAACGCGTGTCTCCGGACGTCAAGAAACATGCGGGGACCAGCGCAGCGCGGCTGGATGTCGTCTCAGGTGTAACTTCTTCAGTCAACACGCAAACCACAGCGCGCAAGATCGACCAGCACACAGCAGCAACGTTTCCCGGCTAACACGGACAGCACCGCTGCCGGATGCAGCGCTCACCCCCCGCCGCCGCCCGACATGCCCGCTCCCCCTTCCGGCCGCCCGCTCCCCGCCTCGCGCGGCCGCCTCCGGTAGCGCAGCCGGCTCACCGGCAGCCCGTCGGCGATCGCGTGGTGCTCGCGGGGGCTCCTCGCCCCGTAGGGGTTCTCTTCGAGGTGCGGTGAGCCGGGCGCGTCGCCGGCCGGCTCGAACGCCGGGTGCGCGCCGATCTGCTCGGCGTAGAGCGCCCCGCGCTCCTCGACGTCCGTCTGCACGAAGAGCTCGCCGCCGTCGACGAGCAGGCGCGCGACGCTGTCGAGCAGCGCCGTGCCCATCACCAGGCGCTTCTCGTGGCGCTTCTTCCACCACGGATCGGGGAAATGCAGGAAGAACCGCGCGATCGACGCGTCCGGCCGCAGCCGCGCCAGCGCCTCCTTCGCGTCGGCGTTGAGCGCCCGCACCCGCCCGCCGAGCCCCTGCTTCTTCAGGCGCTCGTCGACGAGCGCCGACCACTTCAGGCGGATCTCCAGGCCGAGCAGCCGCGACTCCGGGCTCGCCGCCGCGCGCTCGAACAGGAACCCGCCGCGGCCGGGGCCGATCTCGATCTCCACGGGGCCGGCGCCCGGGATCAGGTCGTCGATGGAGACGTCGTCGCCGTCGGGGAAACGCGGCGCGGTGGCGTACGGGTGGTTCGGGCGCGGCTGGAAGACCATGGAGCCCCGGCGCTCTACCAAATGCCGGCGGCGCACGCGCGGGAAATCGCGGACCCCGGGCGGGGCGGTGCTATGCGTCGCGGCCCATGGCGGAAGGCGATCATGGCGCAGTCGATCCGGCCTCGCAGCCCGGCGCCGCGGCCTCTCCGGCGCCGCAGCCCGGCGCCGCGGCCTCTCCGGCGCCCGACCCCGACGCCGCAGGCACCCGGTCGGGCGCCGCGGCACCATCCTGGAATTTTCCCCCCCTGCTGCGCACGCTCGCCGCCCGCGCCCGCCCGTACGTGCCCGCGCTCGCCGCGAGCGGCGTCCTCGGCGCGCTCTGCACCCGGGCCGTGCTCGCGGACGCGGGGCACCCGGCGCTGCCGCTCGACGACGCGTTCATCCACATGCAGTACGCGCGGCGGCTCGCGGAGGGCGGCTTCTTCAGCTTCGTCGCCGGCGAGGGCTACTCGACCGGCGCGACCAGCCTGCTCTGGCCCGTGCTGCTCGCCCCGTTCTACGCGCTCGGCCTGCGCGATCTCTCGCTCGTCTACGCCGTCTGGGCGCTCGGGCTCGTGTTCCACGCGGCGCTCGCCGTCGAGACCGCGCGCCTCGCGCGCCCGCTCGCCGGGCCTGCGGCGGCGGCCGGCGCGGGCGCCATGTGCGTCGCGTGCGCGGCGTTCGCCTGGTTCGCCTGGAGCGGGATGGAGACGGTCGCCTTCGCCTGGATCCTCACCCGCACCGCGCGCCTCGCGGCCGCCCTCTGCGAGCCGGCAGCACCGGAGCCCGCCAGGGACCACGCCGCGGTTCCACCGGACCACGCCGCAGCGCTACCCCACGCCGCCTCGACCTCCCCGGACGGCGCCCCACCGGCCTCCGCCCGACAGGCCTCCTCCGCCCCGGCCTCCACGTATGCCGCGACCGCCCGCGCCCTCGCCCTCTCCGGCTTGCTCGCCCCCCTGCTCCGCCCCGAGGGCGCCCTCGCCTCGCTGATCGCCGCGCTCGCCCTCGCGACCGCCCCCCGCCCCGCCCCGGCCCCCTTCCCGGCTCCTCCCCTGCCCCGCACTGGCCGCCTGCTCGCCCTCGTCCCCCTCCTCGGCCCGCTCGTCGTCCCCGCCTTGAACCTCCTGCTCGCGGGCCACGCGACCTCCTCGACGACGGCCGTCAAGTGGCTGATCGGCAACCCCAACTACGACACCCGCGCGCTCCGCGCCGCCGTCCTCGAGAACCTCCAGCTCCTCGTCGCCGACGTGCTCAACGGCGGCCGGTGGACTGCGGTCTTCCTCCCCGAGGGCTCCGGCGCCGTCATCGCGCTCGGCGCGGTCGCGCTCGTCGTGGCCGCGCACCGGCGGGGCCGCCCCGCGCACGCCGCCGTCGTGATCGCGCTCGCGCTCGGCGTGCTGCTGCCCTGCACCTACCTGAGCTTCCTCTGGAACCGCGTGCGGTACGTCTGGCCCTTCGCCCCGGCGTGGATCGTCATGGCCGCCTGCCTCGCGCGCGAGATCGGCGACCTCGCGCAGCGCCTCCAGCGCTCGCTCCACTACGTCGCGCCGCTCGTCGCCGGCGCCTTCGCCGGAGCGCTCGCCGCGCGGCTCCCGTGGGCCATCGGCGACCTCGCGAACTCCGCGCGCGCCATCGACCGGCAGCAGGTCTGGCTCGGCCGCTGGGCGGCGGAGCACCTGCCCGAGGACGCCAGGATCGGCGTGAACGACACCGGCGCGCTCGCGTACTTCAGCGGCCGCAGGACCTTCGACGTCGTCGGCCTCACGACCGAGGGCGAGGCGCGCTACTGGGTCGCGGGCCCGGGCTCCAGGTTCGAGCACTACGAGAAGCTGCCCCCGGACCGACGGCCGACACACTTCATCGTCTACCCCCACTGGATGGCGTGCCCCCCGGTGCTCGGCCGCGAGCTCGTCGACGCCACCGTCGAGGATCAAGCGATCCTCGGCGGCACCACGATGGTCGCCTACGAGGCGCGCTGGGAGCTCCTCGGCTCCGGCGCCCTGCCGGTGCACACCGCCCCCGGCGAGCGGATCCTGGACGAGCTCGACGTCTCGGACCTCGAGTCCGAGTCGGCGCACGACTACCGGCCAGGACCACTCGCGGACCAGCACAACCACGTGGTCGCGCTCCCCGCGCCCGAGAGCAGCGCGCCGGGTGAGCTCGACCCCGCCCGGCCCGAGATCGCCGACGGCGGCCGCTTCTACCGCACCGCCGACCGCTTCCTCACGCGCGCGGCCGGCGCCGCCGGGGTCGCCGAGGCGCGCCTCGTGCTCCGGGTGGCCGCGGAGGGCGGCGCCGAGCTCGCGGTCTCCGTCGCGGGCCAGGAGGTCGGGACCGTCGAGGTCCCCGCCGGGACATGGGTCGAGCGGGACCTGCCGCTCCCCGCCGCGCGGCTCTCCGGGCCGACCCCCATCGAGATCACGCTCCGGCGCGGCTCCGGATTCCACGCCTTCCATTACTGGATCACCGGGCGGTGACGCCGGGCGAATGATCTGCCCGTCCTCGTCCTCGGCGAGACGGGGGATAAGGGAGGATCTCATGAATGATCGACTTGGCTGCTCTCCACGCTCGCGCTCCTCGGGCTGCCGCTCTCTGGGTGTGTCGCGGGCTCGCTCGAGGAAGACAGCGACAAAGACGCGAGTGAACCCACTCGACATCTCTCCCGGGCGCGCCGCTGGCAGCAGCAGGTGGGCCGCCTCGGCGACCTTCGTGGCATACAGATCGATCGAGGTGCGGCCTCAGGCCGCCCTGGCCCAGGCCGCGAGCGCGCCCAGCGAGCGCTGGAACCCGGGCCGCGCCAGCCCGTAGAACGAGAGCCGCCCGGGGGAGCGCCAGCGCCGCGCGTCCCTCGGTGTCCGCCGGATCATCGCAGTCGACGCGCCGAGGGTGGATGTCGCGGACGCCGCGCGCCCACGATGCCTCACCCCCGCCTTCACGCCCTCCGGAGGGGCATCGACCGGGTGATCCCGGGCCACGGCGGCGCCACCCCTGCGCCACGGCGGCACACGACAGTCCATCGGGACCGGCGCGCCGTCGTCCGTCGGCGCTGTCGACTCGCGTCTTCGGGGCGCCGTCCGGCCGCCGCTCGGGCCGTCCGCGCCGGGTTCCTCATGATAGGATCCGATGATGCGCACGTCTTTGTCCCTCGCGCTCCTCTCCGCCGCGTCGCTCGCGGCGTGTGTTCCTCCCCCTGCCCCCGCGGAGTCGCCCGATGTCTTCGCGACGGGCGCCGATGAGATCGCGCCGTGGACCGACGCCGCGCCCGACGTCGTGGAGAGCCCGCCGGCGCCCGAGGCGCTGGAGCAGCGGGCCGCGCGGCTGCAAGCCAAGGCGATCCTCGTGGACGGCCACAGCGCCGTGCCCTCGCTGCTCCTCGGCGGCTCGTTCGATCGGGTGAGCCCGGGCCACGATCCGACGGCCGCGGAGCTCGCCAGGATCAAGGCGGCGGGCGTCGCCGGCGCGTTCTTCTCGATCCGCGTCGGCGCGCCCTCGCCCTATACTTCCTCGCCGCTCGGCGGGAGCGCCGCGCGCCGCGCGCTCGATCTCGTCGACGCGACCCACCGGCAGATCGAGCGCAGCCGCGGGACGATGGTGCTCGCGCGGAGCGCCAGGGACGTGCGCCGCGCCAAACGTGAAGGCAGGATCGCCGCGCTCCTGGGCATCGAGGGCGGGCACGCCATCGAGAGCTCCCTGCCTGCGCTGCGCTCGTTCTACCGCCTCGGCGTCCGCACCATGACGCTCACGCACACGACCACGAACGACTGGGCCGACTCCGCGGGAGGAGCCCTCGAGCCCGGGTTCGTCCGCCACCGCGGCCTCTCCCCCTTCGGCGAGGCGGTCGTCCGCGAGATGCAGCGGATCGGCATGCTGGTCGACGTCTCGCACGCGTCGGACAGCACGTTCAAGGCCGTCATGAGGGTGGCCAAGGCGCCGGTCATCACCTCTTCCTCGATGCCCGCCTCCGGCCACCAGCGCCGCGACCTCGACGACTACATGCTGCGCGCGATCGCGGAGAACGGCGGCCTCGTCGTGGTGAACTCCTGGGCGCTCTTCCTGGACGGGACGTACGCGGAGCAGTCCGAGCGCTTCGTGCAGAAGCACGGGGCGCACCTCAAGGAGCTCGGCGAGAGGCTCCAGGGCGACCCGACGGCGCTCCGCGAGGAGCTCGAGAGGCTCAGGGCCCAGGAAGGGCCGATGAAGCCGCTGCCGCTCTCGCGGGTCGTGGACCACATCGATCACGTGGTGAAGGTCGCAGGGATCGACCATGTCAGCATCGGCTCCAGCTTCGGCAGGGTCGACGGGCTAGAGGAGGGGCTCGCGAGCAGCGACGGGCTCCGGAACATCACGCTGGAGCTCGTCCGTCGCGGCTACTCGGATGGGGACATCCTCAGCCTGCTGGGCGGGAACTTCCTGCGGGTGCTCGAGCAAGCCGAGGCGCACGCGGCCTCGACGGAGACCACGCTGTCCGGGGACGGCAGCGCACGGCAGCTCAGCGCGGCCGAGCTGCGCGATCCCCCGAGGCCGCAGACCACGCTGCCGCCGCCCGTGCCGTCGCTGCACACGTCGTCGCGGCCGCGGCCGTCGTGGTGGATGGCTCCGCCGCCCGCGCCCCCGGTCCTGCGGCGCACGAAGGGCGGAGCGCCGGAGCCCGCGCCCCTGGAGATCAGGCCGTCGCGGTAGCCCCGCTCGCGCGGAGAGGCTACCGTTCGGCGGACCCGCCGCGAGCCCCCCCTGAAAGCGCGAGAGCCCTCATGATCCGTTCTGCCATCACCTGCATCACCCTCCTGGCCGCCGTCGGATGCGGGAGCAACTCACCGTCTTCCACCTCGTCGAGGTCCTCCTCGACGCCGGCAGACACGACCCGAGCTCCGTCGTCCAGCGCGAGCACGCCCACGACCGGCGCGCCGGCGGCTGCCACGCAGACCCCCGCGACGGGCTCCCCGGCAGCGCCGGACGGCGCCGAGAAGCCTGGGGGAGCCGAGGGGAGCCAGGACGATCCGCGCATCGAGAAGATCAGGGCCAGGTACCAGGAGATCCAGTCCCGCAGGGACCTGAAACGAACCGATCACCGCTACGAGTGCGCCGGCGGCGAGGGCCGCGGCGAGCTCCGGCTCTACCAGGCGGACGGCGCGATCCAGAAGGCGGAGATCGCTGCCGGCGACGCGGGGCACGGCGAGTATACATACCAGTTCTATTACGACCAGGGCAAGCTCGTCTTCGCGCTGCACGGCGACGGATCCTGGGCGTTCGACGGGAGGGGTACGCCGGATAAGCCGACGACGACGACCAGCGTCACGCAGTTCCGGTACTACCTTCATGACGGCGCGCCGCTCCGCTGCATCAAGAAGTACGCGAAGGGTCCCTCGGAGGAGATCGAGTCCTTGCTGGAAAAGGCGCCCAACCAGCCTGACGATTGCTCCAGGGCGGCGAAGGCGCAGCGGCTGGCCTCTGTCGCGCTCGCCGGCCCGAAGGGGACGGATGAGCTGAGAAAGCTGCTCTGCAACTGAGCCGTTGTTGCGGCGCCGCGGCCCGTGAGATCCTCGGGCCGTCGCCATGACCGCGAGGATGTCTCGATGAAGCACTGGCTGCTGCTGGCGGTCGCGATCCTGGCGGAGGTGATGGCGACCTCCTGCTTGAAGCCGGCGGAGGGGTTCACCCGCTTCTGGCCCTCCGTGGTCGTGTGCGTCGGATACCTCACCGCCTTCTATTGCCTGTCTCTGGTCATGCAGAAGCTGGACATCAGCGTTGTCTACGCCGTCTGGTCCGGCGTGGGCATCTCCATCATCGCCCTGGTGGGCACGTTTTACTTCCGCCAGCCCATGCCGCCGCTCCGCGTCGCGGGGCTCGCCTGCGTCGCCCTCGGCGTCGTGCTGCTCCAGCTGTCCAACCCGCCGCATTGACGCGGCCATCCCGCGCCGCCCCGCGTCGCGCGCCGCAGAATGCAGGAGGAACGGCACAGCTCGCCTCGCGCGCCGCGCCAGCCTGTCCCGCATACCCCATGATCCGGGCATCCGGGGCGATATCGCTTGACTTTTCGAGGCAATTTTGATTCTCCTCTCGCCTTCGGAGAGGCGACGCACTCATGCCGCAAATGACACGCCTGATCGGAGCCGTCGCCCTCGGGGCCAGCGTGGCGGCCGGCTGCGGGGGCGGCGGCGCCTCCGGGGCCACCCCGCCGGACGGCGTGAGCACCACGGGCTCCGGCGGCGACGACGCCGCCTGCGGGGACGGCGCGCTCGCGAGCGCCGAGGCGTGCGACGACGGCAACGTGGTCGACGACGACGGCTGCAGCGCCGCGTGCAGCGTCGAGCCAGGCTACGAGTGCACCGGCGCGCCGAGCGCCTGCGCGGCCGCCTGCGGGGACGGGCTGCTCGCGGGCGGGGAGGCCTGCGACGACGGCAACACGAGCGACGGAGACGGCTGCAGCGCCGCGTGTGCGCCCGAGCCGGGGTACGGCTGCACCGGCGCGCCGAGCGTGTGCACGTCCTCCTGCGGCGACGGCGTGCTCGCCAGCGACGAGGCCTGCGACGACGGCAACACGAGCGACGAGGACGGCTGCGACGCCGCGTGCGCGCTCGAGCCAGGGTACAACTGCACCGGCGAGCCGAGCGTGTGCGCCGCGCGGTGCGGAGACGGCATCCTCCTCGGCCACGAGGGGTGCGACGACGGCGACGCGGCGAGCGGAGACGGCTGCAGCAGCGGCTGCCAGATCGAGACCGGGTTCGTCTGCTCGGGCGCGCCGAGCCTCTGCTGCATCCCCGAGACCGAGCCGAACAACGAGCCCTCGACGGCCAGCGGCCCGGTGCCGGTCGGGGCGCTGGCCTGCGGGAGCATCTCCCCGGACAGCGAGGTGGATGTCTACGCGTTCACGCTGCCCACCGCGGGAGACGTCTCCATCGAGGCGTTCAACGGCGCGGATCCGGGCTCCTGCTCGCCGACCACGACCCTCACCCTCTACGCCGGCGACGGCGCGACGGTCCTGACCCGCGGCGCGACGAGCGGCGCCGGGCGCTGCGCGAAGATCGACGGCTGGGCTGACCCGCGCGCCGCCGCGTTGCCCGCGGGCACCTATTACGTGGAGATCGCCGACGCCAATCGTGCGACGCGCCCGGCGTATACCCTCCAGATCCGCGCCACGGTGCGCGGCGACGGGGTCCCGGAGGGCAGCGAGGCGTGTGACGGCGAGGCGAACTGCGATGAGCGCTGCGAGGTGACCGCCCCGGGGCCCGGGGAGAGCATGCAGACCGCCGAGCCGTTCCCGGGCTGTCCACTGGCCCCGAGCTCGCGGGTCCGCGGCGACGTCCCGCCCTGCCTGCCCGCGAGCGGAGCGGTCCACTGGTACAGCCATGTCGCGACCCGCGGTGTCGTCGCCCTCTCGGCCGAGACGGCGGGCCCGGTCGCGCTCTTCAGCGACACAGGGCAGATGATCGGGTGCTCGCCCGACGTCACCGAGCGGCCGATCGCGAGCCGCTCGACCGTCGGTCAGGTGTTTTATGCGGCCATCCCCGCCTCGCCCGACGGGCCTTGCCTGAGCTTCGCCGACCTCCCCTACGCCGGGGTGGGCGCGGCGCCGAGCGACCTCGGCGTCGCCTTCCCGTCCTCCGCCGCGGGGAGCTGGGGCATGACGACGAGCGCGACGCACGTCTTCCTCGCGACCGCCACGAAGGTCTTCTCCTTTCCGAAGTCCGGCGGCGTGACCGCCCTCGAGGTCGGGACGGCGAACGGCATCACCGCGGCGCACATGGGATATGACATCCAGTTCGCGAACGGGGCGCTGTTCAGCGTCGATCAGACGAACAGCGCCACGTCGAGCCGGCTCTTCCGGATCTTCGACGAGGCCGCGGGGACCTGGGCGCCGACGACGTGGGACAGCTCGCCCGCCTACCCGGGCTCGTCCCCCTCGTACGCGCTCACCTTCGACGGAACGGATCTGCTCTATCCCACCCGGGGCAACGACACCACGCCTGCCTACTTCTTCGCCCGCTCGGCTGCGGAGCCCGGGCCGGCGCAGCTGCTCGGGACCGTCCCGGCGCTGAGCGGCGTCGGGGGCATGGCCGCGGACTCGAGGTATCTCTACGTCGCCGCCTTCCAGGCGGGCCGCCCGGGGATCTACCGCCTCGACCGGGCCGACATGGCCGCTCCGCCGGTGCTCCTCGCGGAGGGCGAGCTCGCCGCCACCAACACGTCGGTGGTCGTCGACGACACGACCGCCGCGAGTTACCTCTACTTCCGGGAAACCCGCGGCGACCTGCGCGTCGTGGCCGATCCGGGCGGCACGCCGCTGGATCTCGGCGTCCTCAGCACGCTGGGCTCCGCGGAGGACAGGGCGATGACGTACGACGCCGCGACCAACACGATCTACCTCTACGAGACCGAGACGGACGCGGCGGGGCGGGTCGTGATGCTGCGGTGACGGGCGCCGTGCCGCGCGGACCGGCCCCATGAAGCCGGTCCGGCGGGGCCGGGCGCCGCGCGCGCCGGATCACTCCACCGGGAAGGGCCCTTCCGCGAACTTGCGGTCATGGTATCCCTTCGATCCGACGGCGCGCGCCAGCGGGCTGCGCGGATCCTCTCCGGCGATCAGGCGATCGAGCACGTACCTGAAGTCGTACCGCGGGCGCCAGCCGAGCTCCTTCCGCGCCCGCTCGTTGACGTACACCCTGTCGATGCTGGGGAACATCTTCCAGCCGCGGCGTGTGTATTCCGCCTCGTAGTCGGGGAACCGCCGCCTCACCACGAGGGGCGCGTTCGCGCGCAGGTCGGGCAGGTCCTCCGGCGAGAACGGCGTGGTCGCGCTGAGGATGTACCGGCCGAAGCCGAGCGAGGGTGCCCGCTCGATGGCGAGCAGGTGGGCGCTCACCACGTCCTCGAGGTCCACGCGCCGGTGGAGGTACTCGTTCGCCTTGACGTTGCCGTCGTCGTACGCCTCCCGCGTCGCCTTGCTGTCGTCCTCTTCCGGGAAGAAGCGCGCGGTCCGGAGGACGAGGCACGGGAGCCCGCGGATCCGGTGGAACAGCGCGCAGAGGTCCTCCGCCGCGGTCTTCGTCACGCCGTAGATGTTCTTGGGGACGGGCGCGACGTCCTCGGTCACCCACGCCGCGGGCGCTCCGGCGGGCGGCGTGAGCGCCACGCCGAAGGCGCTGGTCGTGCTCGTGAAGACGAAGCAGCGGACGCGGGCCGAGGTGGCCTCTTCCAGGAGGTTCAGCGTCCCCGTGACGTTCGTGTCGACGAAGGCCTGCCGGCTGTGGGTGGCGACATGGGGTTTGTGGAGGGTCGCCGTGTGGAGGACGGCGTCCACGCCCTCCATGCATCGCCTCACGTGCGCGCGGTCGACGATCGATCCGACCCGCTCCGTGAAGGGCGACGCCACGATGTCGAGCCCGACGACCTCGTGGCTCGTGTCCCGCAGGGTGCGGACCAGCGCCTCGCCGAGGTGTCCAGCGCTGCCTGTGACCAGGATCCTCATGCTCGTCCCGCTCTCTCTCTCTGTGCCTACCTTACGGCTCAGTCAGCCTGCCCTGGCAGGGCAGCGGGCGAAAGACGGATTTCGATCGCCGGAGGTGTCACGCTCCCTCGGGCGCGCGCCTAGAGCGGAGGAAGGCCGGCGAAGACCCCCGGCTGGAAGGAGACCTCTCATGATGCGTCGTTGGCTCAAGGTGACCCTCATCGCGGCCGTCCTCGGAATCCCTGCGGCGGCCTATGCTGGCACGCAGCTCGCTGGCGGCTGTCCCTGCGCGCCGTGCCCCTGCTCGGACTGCCCCTGCGGCTGAGGACCTGCCTGCTTGGAAGCCCGCGCGCGATCGCTGCTCAACGAGTCGATGAGACGCCTCGCTGACGGCGATCGCGCCGCGTTCGAGCCGGTCTACGCCGCGCTCTGGCCGGCGGTGAGCGCGTTCTGCCGCCGCATGCTCCGGGGCTGCGCGGACGCCGAGGACGCCGCGCAGCAGGCGCTCCTCAAGATCTTCGATCGCGCCAGCACCTTCGATCCCGCCGCGGACGCGCTCACGTGGGCGCTCACCATCGCCGCGTGGGAGTGCCGCACGGCGCGCCGCCGGCGCGCCCGCTCCAGGGAGGCGCCCGACGAGCACGCCGGGGCGATCCCCGCCGACATGCCCACGCCGGAGGACGCGGCGATCGCGCGGGATCTGGACGATGCGGCGCGCGAGGTGCTCGGCTCGCTCGCCGAGGCAGACCGCGCGACGTTGCTGTCGACCGTGATGGAGGGCGACCGCGATCCGTCGGTGTCGGGCGCGGCGTTCCGCAAGCGCCGCGAGCGCGCATTTGCCCGCCTCCGGGAGGCGTGGAGGAGGATCTATGGAACCTGAGCCGCTCGCCGGCCTGAAGCACCGGGCTTACCGAGCCTACGAGCGCGGCCGGGCGCGCCATGCCGCCTGGGCGGCGGCCCCGACCGTCGCGGTGGTGGTCGTGGCCGCGCTGATGAGCGACCGCCCGCTCACGACCGCGCTCATCGGCGCCGCGCTTTATGCCGTCGCGGCGCTGCTCTCGTGGCGAGGGCGGCACCTCGAGCGGGGCGTGCTCCCGGGCGTCGCGGCGGGGCTCGTGCCGTTCGCCATGGCGCACGCGGCGCGCCTTTACGGCCACCTGTGCACCCCGGAGGGCTGCGTCTCGATCTGCGTCCCCGCCTGCCTCGCGGGCGGCTTCGCCGCCGGCGCGCTGCTCTCCCGGGCGCTGCGCCGCGCCGACCGGCTCGGGGCCTCGTGGGCCTCGGCCTGCGGCGTCGCCGCCCTGACCGGCGCCCTCGGCTGCGCCTGCGTCGGCTTCGGCGGCGTGCTCGCGCTCGCGGCGGGGCTGCTCACCGGCACCGCGCCGCTCGCGCTGCGCCCCGCGCGCGGCGGCGCCTGAGGGGGGCGCGGCCTCTTCTTGGAGGCCTCGGAGACGGGGCCGCCCGGGAGCTCGCCATCAAGCCCGTCAGGGCGTCGTGGCGCTCGGCCTTCTGCCCTCTCCGGGAGCTCGTCACCGGCGCGCCGGCTCGGCGAGCCAGCGCACCAGCGCCTCGCCCTCCAGATCGAGCAAGGCGTCCTCGACCTCGCCCGCGCCGATCGTCTTCGCGCGCTCCACCATCGAGCGCTCCTCGTCGGTGGTCGGCCGGCGCCCGACCCGTCGCGCGAAGAGCCGCCCGAGCAGCTCCAGAAGCGCCTCCTGCTTGGCCTCGCGCATCACCTCCTGCTTGGCCTCGCGCATCACCTCCTGCTTGGCCTCGCGCATCACCTCCTGCTTGGCCTCGCGCATCACCTCCTGCTTGGCCTCGCGCATCACCTCCTGCTTGGCCTCGCGCCTCACCTCCTGCATGACCTCTTGCCTCACCTCCTGCATGACCTCTTGCCTCACCTCCTGCATGACCTCTTGCCTCATGTCCTGAATGACCCCTTGCCTCACATCCTCCGGCTTGATCGCTTGTTCTAGCTCCTTCCGGAAGACCGCGACGGCGATCTTCTCGATGCCCGGCAGGCTTCGGATCATCTCTTCCTCCATCTCTCGTGTCAGCATCTTCGTCAGCTCCTTTCTCAGATTGTGCCCCCAGGGATCGACGGACGCCATCTCCCAAAATGCCGTGATGAAATCGACCCGCTCCGCGTAATTCGCCGCCCTCGCGTGGATCTCCGCGAGGACTTCCCGCATTCCAGCCAGGGTCGCGTCCCGGGCGAGCGGGGCGAACACCAGCCAGAACACGCTGCCTCGCGCGCGCAGCTCGGCCACCGTGCGCT
Source organism: Sorangium cellulosum (assembly GCF_002950945.1). Taxonomy (GTDB): domain Bacteria; phylum Myxococcota_A; class Polyangia; order Polyangiales; family Polyangiaceae; genus Sorangium; species Sorangium cellulosum_E. The sequence continues at coordinate 1,298,400 of NZ_CP012673.1, read as the reverse complement.
GGTAGACCGCGTCGATGCGGAAGTGCGTGCCGCTGAACCGCCGCCCCGGCCAGGCCGTACGGCGCTTGCCTATCGCGGGCAAGCGCCGCCTCCGGCCCGAGAGGACCACGGCGACGCTCTCGATCGGAGGTACCGACTCTCCGGGCGCCTCGGCGCGGAGCGCGGCGAAGAGGAAGCCGAGGTACTCGAACACGCGATCCGGGACGTCATCGCGCAGGGCGAAGCAGAACTCGACATGAAGCACACGTGGCTCGCCGTCGACGCGCAGGCGCAGCGCCTTGTCGAGGCGGCGCTCTATCTTCGTGACCTGGCTGTCTATCCATCCGAGGGCCTCGACAGAGCGGCTCTCGGGGACGAAGGCGCGCGCCATGTCTCCCGGACATCGGCGAGCGATGTGGCGCAAGGTGATGTCGGCGTCTCCCATGCGGCGCCCCCTGGCAGATCGCGCGCCAGGGCGCGAAGGGCCGAAAAGGAGCGGGCTCTCGTGGGAAGGCGCGCGCCGCGGGGTGGCGGCGCCATGGCGGATGCCGGCCGCGGCCGGCGACGGCGCCGCCCGGACACCTCCGCCTCGTCTCGTCTGCTCCTCCCCTACCCCGCCCGCCGGCACTCCGGCGGCGCAGGCGGCGCCGTCCGGCGGGCCAACGCCCCGCCCCGGGGCGCCCGCGCGCCGGCGATTGAACACCCCGCGGCCGGCCGGGCACAGAGAGCTGTTCGGTCACACATCGGGGTGACCCCACCAAGCAATCTCCGTGGCCTGCGGCCACAAGGAGTCACGCATGGCCCTTGTCGTCTTTGCCCGTGCGGCGCGGGACGCCGCGCCGCGCTCCGCCCGGCGCCGGCTCGCGAAGCCGCTCCTCGGCCTCGCGATCTTCGCGGCGCTCTTCGCCGCGCTCGGGTGGCACCTGGACACCCCCTCATCGGCTGCAGGGTCCACCGGGCCGAGCGCCGCAAACCCGCTCGGCCAGCTCTCCCGCTCCGCCGCCGATCGCGCCGCGATCGCCGGCCGCGTCGAGGAGCGGCTCCCGGCCGGCTCGTACACCTACGTCGCCGTGCGCACCGACGACGATCTCGTGTGGGCCGTCACGATCGGTGACGCGCCGCCGCCCGGGACGCGCGTGAAGGTGCGGAGCATGGGCCGCAGGACGGGCTTTCATTCACATCGCCTCGACCGCACGTTCCCCGCCCTCGTCTTCGGGCTCGTCTCGCGCGCCGACTGAGCCGCCCGGCGGCTCCCACAACAGAAAGGACCACGACCATGCCGACCCGTACACGGAATCGATCCATCGGTGTTTCTCAAAGCCAATTCGCCGCCGCGCTGCTCTCCTTCCTCGGGATGATCGCGTCGGGTTGCAGCGCCGACTCCGACACGCAGACGCCTGACGATCCGTCCTCCCTTTGTGCGAGCGGCGTGCTCGAGGCGGATCTTGAGGCCGGGCCGGCGACCGGGCCCGGCGTGGATCCCGAGACGGGGGAGATCCTCCCTCCCCCGGCCGGCTCGGTGTACACGGTCAGCACGACCTACGGGGTGCGGCGCGCGGGGGACGCCGTGGCGGAGCGATACGGCCAGATCTTCGGGGCGGTCGAGGCGCAGCTCGCCTCGCAGCCTGGCCTCGTGGCGTTGCAGCTGGCCTTTTCGCCGTCGTGCGGCTCGGGCCGGACGCTGGCGGTCTGGGCGTCGACCGAGCAGATGTACGAGTTCGTCGTGAGCCCGCCCCACGCGGCGGCGATGGACGCCGTCGACGAGCTGGTCGAGCCCGGGTATGGAGTCACCCACTGGGAAGCCTCCACGACCAACGAGATGACGTTCGCCGAGGGGGCTCGCCGCCTCGCCGCCAGCGTGGCCTCCACGCGCTAGAGCCCGGCGAGGTCCCTCCCCGGGGGCCGGCCAGCTCCCGCGCTCGCCCCGGCTCACCCCATCGCGCTCGCCGGCTCCGACGTGCGCCTGGAGAGCAGCGCGCCGACCCGCCGGAGCAGCTCCGCGGGATCGATCGGCTTCTCCAGCACGCGCCCCCCGTGCGCCTCGAGGAAGCGGCGGCCCGCGTCGCTCGCCCCCCCTCCCGTCATGAAGAGCACCCGGCCCGCGAGCGCCGGCAGCTCGGCTTCGATCCACCCGTAGAGCTCGTCGCCCGTCCCCTCCTCCATCGCGATGTCGCAGAGCACGACGTCGAAGCGCGCGTCCAGGCGGAGCGTCCTCTGCGCGTGGACCCCCGACCCCACGCACACGACCTCGTGCGACGCCCCGAGCACGCCCCCGAGGGCGCGCAGGATCAGCGGCTCGTCGTCGACGATCAGGATCCGGGCGCGCCGCGGGGAGCCCTCGTCGTGCGCCGCCGCCGGGCGCGCCGCGGGCTCCGCGCGCGCCCACACGGGCAGCCGGACGCGGACGCACGTGCCCACGCCGACCGTGCTGCTCACGCCGATGCTCCCGCCGCACGACTCCACGATGCTCCGGCAGATCGCGAGGCCGAGCCCCGTCCCCTCGCCCGCGCGCTTCGTGGTGAAGAACGGCTCGAAGAGCCGGCCCATGTGCTCCTCGGGGACGCCGCAGCCCGAGTCCACGATCTCCGCGACGACGTCCGGGCCCTGCTCGCGGGTGCGCACCTCGATGACGTTCTCGGCGGCGTGCCCCTCGGGGATCGAGTGCGCGGCGTTGATGAGCAGGTTGACGAAGACCTGCGTCAGGCGCCCCTCGGTCCCGCCCACGCGCGAGACGGGGGCGAGCTCGCGCATCACGCGCGCGCGGTGCTTGATCTGCGTGTGCGCGATGCTGAGCGCGCTCTCGATCGCCGCGTTGACGTCGGTCGGGCCGATCGCCTCGTTCGCCTCGGTCCGGGCGAACACCCCGAGATCCCGGACGATGTTCATCACCCGCGCCGCGCCGTGGCGGGCGTCCGCGAGCGGCTGCGCGAGGTGCTCGGTGGTCACGCCGTCGCCCTCGAGGCGCCGGAGCTCGCGCGCGAGCAGCTCGAGGTTGGCCACCACGTACGCGAGCGGGTTGTTGATCTCGTGGGCCACCCCCGCCGCCAGCTGGCCGACCGCGGCGAGCCGCTCGCTGCGCTCGAGCCGCAGCCTCAGCTCCTCGGCCCGGCGCCGGCCCGTCACGTCGCGCAGGTGCGCCATGCGCGCCGCGCGCCCCTGCCACTCGAAGTCGACCCAGCGCACGTCGATGACCGCCGTGTGCCCGCCGAGCTCGAGGGTCGTCTCCCCGGCGCGCAGCACCACCGGGCACTCCCGGCCCGGCACGAGGCGCCCGCCCCCGAGCAGCGCCTCGGCGGCGGGGTTCGCGAAGAGCACCTTCCCGCCCGGATCGAGCACGATCACCCCGTCGGCGCTGCGGGCGATGAGCTGGTGCAGGTTGGCCTCGTTCTCCCTGGCCTCCGCCACGGTCCGCGCGAGCTGCGTCACGAGCTGCTGGCGGCTGACGGCGTACCGGATCGACCGCCACAACGTGTCGGCGTCGATGCGGCGCTTCAGGAGGTAGTCCTGCACCGTGGCGCCGAGCGCGCGCTCCGCGAGGCGCACGTCGTCGTGGCCGGTCAACACGACGATCGGCACGTGGGGATCCACCTCGCGCACGCGCTCGACCACCTCGAGGCCCTCCCCGTCGGGCAGGCTGAGGTCGAGGAGCACGACGTCCCACCCTTCGCCCACGCGGGCGAGCCCCGCCGCCAGCGTCTCGACGTGCGCGAGCTCGGCGCGCCTCCCCGGCGCGGCGTCGAGGTGGCCCTGCACGACGGAGGCCGCGATGGCGCTGTCCTCGATCAGCAGGAGGCGGAAGCTCGGCGCCGGCGGTGCCAGGCTGGGTTCGGCGGACATGGATGGCCCTACCGGACAGGGAAGCCAAGCGCGCTGCCGAAAGCAAGCGCCTCGCGGCGCGCAGCGAGCCGCCGGCCCGAGGGGCCGCGCGGGGCGGGCGCCACGGCTGGCCATGGGTCCCTGCTCGCGCTCCGCTTCGACACGTGGGCCGAGGTGAACGCCTTCCATGCGAGGGCGCTCGAGGACAGCGACGGATCGCTGCGGTCCGGCACCGCATCTACCTCGAGACAACTCAGCTATCTGTCTTCCGCCTGAAGAACAACGTCACGGCGGCGGACACCCAGACCTTCCTCAGCACCTGGCCGGGCTCGCGCGTCATCGATCTCGAGAGCGCGGGGAGCGGCCGTTTCCTCGTGGTCTACGCGTTCGACGCCAACGCGGCCGAACCTCGCGACCGACAGCACGGCCATCGCGCCCGACAGCTGGTTCTACAAGGAGCTGACCTCGGGGACGACGCCGATGTACAAGCGCTCGATCTCCGAGGTCACGAGGACCGATGGATCCCGCATCATCGCCGTCCAGCCCGACTCCCTCAACAACCAGGGCACGCACACCGGGTACGGCGTCTCCCTCCTCAGGTCGCAGGCGTTGCCGGCGATGAGCACAATTGATGGATGTGCGGTTTTTTCTCCGCCTGCCTGTGTATCTCCTGCCTTCGACAGCGCCACTCGCTTGAGCTTCCATGAGCAAGCTCGGAACACGGTTTTACGTCGAAGAACCGCACGCCACAAAAATGATACGTACAAAAACGTCCGTGATCGGGGCTCGTGCCCGTCCATTGCCGAGATCCTCGACCCTGGGCGTGCAGGCCCGCGGCGCCTGAAGCGCGCGTATGGAGGTCACCCTAATATGCCCACGAAGCCCCGCTTTGATCTGTGCCGAGCGACGATTTCTGGACGCGTCATTGATACGAGCCACGCGGGACGCGACGCGTCACCCACGGATCAGGAGTCTCCGGAGGGGCATCGACACGGCAATGCGTTGCTCCGGGAAATGTCCCGCACTATTGTAGAGTAGACATTCGTCGTGATGGCGAAGCGACTGCCATCGCGACCGGAACACGGATGTGACATCCTCCGCCCATGCGAACCATTACGGATAGGCTCACTCGTACCATTCGAATTCTCGTCCTCGCGGGCGTGCCGTTCGCCACACTGAACTGCTCCAGCAGCGATTCCGGTGCGTCGGGCGACGGCGGGGGCACCGCGACGAGCACCGGAACCGAGAGCGGCACCGGGAGCACCGGCACCGGCAATACCACCTCGGCCAGCTCCACGACCAGCACGACGACGGCAGGCAGCGGCGGAGCGGGCGGCTCGACGGGCGACGGCGGCGGCGGCGGCGGCGAGGTGCCCTCCGGCGAGTTCGAGCTCACGAGCCCCAATCACACGGAAGGCGCTGAGTTCGCCGACAAGTACACCTGCGCGGCCGTCGGCTTCAACGGGAGCCTCCTGCCGGAGCTCAACTGGACCGCAGGACCTCCGGGCACGAAGAGCTACGCCATCACCTTCATCGACGTCACCCTGACGACCAGGACGCCGCCCGAGATGAACGGCTATCACTGGGTCATCTACAACATTCCAGCCGACGTCACCTCGCTGCCCGAGGAGTTCAAGAACGCAGCGTCGATTGGCGCCACGCAGAACAGGGACTACCTCGGACCTTGCCCCAACTTCGGCGGCGGGGGCGCCAACACCGACACCTACGAGTTCACGATCTACGCGCTCGGCGAGGAGTCGATCACGATCACGCCGACCACCGGCACGGCCGCGGTCAAGGACGCGGAGACCAAGCTCGAGGCGAACAACCTCGCGAAGGCGAAGCTCACCGGCACGTCGAACGCCTCCCCGCCTTGATGAGCGGCAGCGGGCTTCGATCTCGCCGGAGCCAGGGTCCTTGCGGTCGGAAGCGCCCGGGCTCGGAGCCGAGGTAGACCCAACCCCAGAGGTGGCTGCGCACAGCCCGGAGCTGCGCCGCACATGGGCGCGAACATCAGGACCGGGCGCGCAGGCTCCCGAGCGACGCGATTCGAGGCGCTGGCATCGCCCTTGCGATGTGCAATGGCGGCCGCGTCACGCGCGCCAGAGCTCCTTGATGCCGTCGGCGATGAACTGCACCGCGATGGCGGCGAGGAGGAGGCCCATGACGCGCTCGAGCACGGCGAGCCCGGACGCCTTGAGCGCCCGCTGCACGAGCCCCGCGCCGCGCAGCACGAAGTAGGAGGCCACGAAGGTGATGACGATGCTGGCGAGCACGAGCGCCGCGGCGACGAGGTCCTCGCCCGCGCGCGACATGAGCACCATCGCCGTGGCGATGGCGCCCGGCCCGGCCAGGAGCGGCATGGCGAGCGGCACCAGGGCCACGTCGTCCTTCGCGATGCCCTCCTGCTCCTCGGACGGGGAGGTGCGCGTGGCGGACGGGCGGGCGCGCAGCATGTCGAGGGCGGTGATGAGCAGCAGGATGCCGCCCGCGACGCGAAACGCGGCCAGCGAGACGCCGAAGATCCTGAAGATCATGCCGCCGAAGAGGGCGAAGAAGAGCATCAGCCCGCCTGCGACGGCACACGCCCGCCGCGCGGTGCGCCGCACCTTGTCGTGCGGATCGTCGCGGGTCATCGTCAGGAACAGCGGCACGATGGCGATCGGGTCCACGACGAAGAAGACCGCCGACAGCGACATCAGGAAGAGCGAGACGTAGGCGGCCATGGGGGTCGGTCCGCGGCCCTCGGCGGGGCGGGCAGCGCGGGGCGGCGCTTGATCTGATCGCCCGCGGCCGGCAGCGCAAGGGGACGCCTGGGGACGCCTGGGGACGCCTGCGGACGCCTGGGAGCGCCTGGGAGCGCCTGGGAGCAGAGCGCCGCCATGCCGCTCTGGTACAGTTCCGGCTCGGGCTCGGTGCGCACCACGCGCCGCGCCGGATCCGTTCCGAGCCGAGGGAACTTCATGTCGCTGAGACAGCGCGATTTCATCCTCCGCATGATCGAGCAGCTCGCCGAGGCGCTCGGCCGCATCGCCGGGCTCCGGCGCGCCGGCCAGCTCGAGGAAGCCGAGCAGCTCCTCCGCGCGACGGCGGACGGCCTGTTCGGTCCGATGCGGGACATGCTCGACCGGCTCGACGCCGCGGGCGCGGCCACCCTGCTCGGCGACCACGAGAAGATCGGCGCGTACGCGGCGCTCTGCGCGGAGCAGGCCGCGATCCTCGAGCTCCGGGGCCAGGGCGCGCAGGCGCTCTCCGAGCGACGGCGGGCGCTGGAGCTCCACCTCGAGGCCGTGAGCCGCGCGCCGGAGGGAAACACGCGCGCGGAGGACGGCGCGCGTGCGCTCCTCGGCCAGGTGGACGTCGCGCGCCTGCCAGAGCGGTACCGCGCGCTCGCCGCGCGGCTGCGCGTCTAGCTCGGCGGGGCGCCGCGACCTCGCTCACTACCTTCCTCGGGATGAGAGGCGCTGACGATGCGAGCCTACGGCATTTGCTACGACACCGGCTTCCTCAACAAGGGCAACAGCACCCATGAGCCGTTCGATCCCGACCGCGTGCGGCGGGACCTGCGGGTCATCAGCGACGACCTGCGCTGCACCGCCGTCCGCATTACCGGCGGCGACGTGGACCGGCTGAAGGTCGCCGCGACCCACGCCGCCGTGGCGGGCCTGGAGACCTGGATCTGCCCGTTCACCACCGACCTGACCGGCGACGAACTGCTCGTGTTGCTCGCCGAGTGCGCCGACCACGGCGAGCGGCTCCGCCGCGGGGGGTCCGAGGTCGTGATCGTCACCGGCTCGGAGCTCAGCCTGATGAACAAGGGCTTCGTACCCGGCGAGACGTTCATCGAGCGGGGCAAGGTGCTCGCCGCGCCGGGGCATCCGCTGCGTGAGCTGCTCGCCGCGCTCCCGGCCCGCATGAACGAGCTCCTCGCGAGGGCCGTCGCGGTGGTGCGCGGGCGCTTCGGCGGCAAGATCAGCTACGCCTCGCTCCCGTTCGAGGGCGTCGACTGGACGCCGTTCGACTACATCAGCACGGACACCGGCTACCGGTACGCGCAGATCGCCGATCGGTTCCCCGAGCTCATCCGCGCCTTCGTGGCCCAGGGCAAAGCGCAGGGCAAACCCGTCGCGATCACCGAGTTCGGCTGCGCGACGTACAGGGGCGCGGCCGACGCCGGCCCGCGCGGCGGCGACATCGTCGTGTGGAACGAGGCGACCGCGACGCCGCTCGAGCTGAACGGCGAGTACGTGCGCGACGAGGCCGAGCAGGCGACAACCCTGCGCGAGCTGCTCGAGACCTTCGACGCCGAGGGCGTCGACACCACGTTCGTGCACGCCTTCGCCAGCTACGTCCTGCGGCACGACCCGGACGAGCCGCGCCGCGACCTCGACCTGGCCAGCACCGGCGTCGTGAAGGTGCTCGAGGACGGCACCTGGAAGCCCAAGGAGGCGTTCTCGATGCTCGCCGACTATCACGGCCGGCGGAGATCGAGCGAGGAGACCTCATGAAACGCCAGATCGCGCATCCCACGTTCGATCCCCAGCTCGCGGCGCTGCTACCGGCCCTGGAGGGGTACACGCCGGTCAACATGACGCCCGATCGCCTGGACCATTTCCGGGCGCTCAAGATGCCGACGATCGAGGAGCTCATCGGCGACTTACCCGTCAAGTGCGTCGACATCACGATCCCCGGCCACGAGGGCGTCGATATCGTGGTCTCGGTGATCTCGCGCAAGGACCACCACAAGCCCGGCCCCGGGATCTACAACATCCATGGGGGCGGCATGGTCATGTGCAACCGGTTCGCGGCGGCCCACCCGCTGGTGGACTGGGCCATGAAGCACGACGCGGTGGGCGTCACGGTCGAGTACCGTCTGGCCCCCGAGCACCCCGACCCGATCCCCGTCGAGGATTGTTATGCCGGCCTCGCATGGATGGCGAACCATGCGAAGGAGCTGATGTTCGATCCCGACCGCCTGGTCATCTTCGGCGGCAGCGGAGGCGGCGGGCTCGCGGCGGGCACCACGCTCCTCGCGCGCGACCGCAGCGGACCGAGGCTGGCCGGGCAGCTGCTCCAGTGCCCGATGCTCGACGACCGCAACGAGACGGTCTCCTCCTACCAGTACCAGGGTACCGGGGTCTGGGACCGCACCAGCAACCTGACCGCCTGGACGGCAGTGCTCGGCGACCGGCGGGGAACCGGCAACGTCTCTCCCTACGCCGCACCAGCGCGCGCCACCGACCTGAGCGGCCTGCCGCCAACGTTCATCGACGTCGGCGCTGCAGAGGTGTTCCGTGACGAGGGCGTGGCGTACGCCAGCGCCATCTGGGCCGCCGGAGGCATCTGCGAGCTTCACGTCTGGGGCGGCGCCTTCCACGGGTTCTACGATATTGCGCCGGGATCAGACATCGCCCAGGCCTGCATCGCTACGCGCGAGGCGTGGCTCGCACGACTTCTGGCTCGCTGAGGATCCAGGGCGGAATCGGACGGAATCGAGACTTGAAAGCCGGACGGCTGACAGGAGAAGCCAGCGCGCGCCTGCACGAGCCGTCGGGAGAGGGGGGCCTCGAGCTCGCCCGGATCACCGGCGGCCGATGGCCAGCGGCCAGACCAGGCCAGCGCTGCACGAGCTGAGCGAGATCGGCTCCGGCCCGCCGTGATAACGTCGCCGGTTCCACCCGAGGAGGAAGCCATGGTTGCACTGCAGAGCCCGCCGAGCGCAGCGCCCCGCAAGAGGCCCACCAACGTCGAGGAGTTCAGGGAGCTCTCCGCGCAGACGAAGCCGTTCGTCGTGCCCACGTTCCAGCCGCGATCAACAGACATCCTGATCGCGACGTTTCCCAAGTGCGGCACCACCTGGACGCAGCAGATCGTCCACGGGCTGCGCACGCGCGGGTCCATGGATTTCGAGGAGATCTCGCTGGTCATTCCGTTCCTCGAGGTCTCGCCGTTGCTCGGCATCGACCTCGACGCGGCGCAGGCGGCCGAGCCGCGCGCGTTCAAGACCCACCTCCCGTGGACCCACGTGCCCAAAGGCGGGAGGTACATCTACGTGATGCGGGATCCGGCCGACACGCTGGTGTCGTTTTATCACTTCATGAGCGGCGTCCTGTTCGAGCCCGGCACGGTCGACATCGAGTCGTTCAGCGTCGAGACCTTCTTCAAGGACTCGCCGTTCGGGCGCTACTGGGATCACCTGCGCTCGTGGTGGGAGCAGCGGCGCCGCGAGGACGTGCTGTTCCTGTGCTTCGAGGACATGAAGCGCGATCACGAGGCGGCGGTCCGGCGCATCGCCGCGTTCATGGGCGTCTCGGGAGACGAGGAGCTCATCGCCCTCGCCACGAGGCAGTCGACCTTCGAGTTCATGCGCGCGAGAGACAGCCAGTTCGACGACCATCCGACGACCGCGGCGATCAGCCGGGTGATGGGAATGCCGCCGGCGCGGACGACCAAGGTCCGCGCCGGCCGCGTCGGCGACGGGGCCGGCCTGCCGGCGAGCGTGCGCGCTGCGCTCGACGACGCGTGGAGGAGCTGTATCGAGGCGCCGCTCGGCATCCGCTCGTACGAGGAGCTGCGCGCGCGCCTGGCCAGCGAGGTGTGAGGCGGGACGGGCTGGGTCGGGCTGCGCCGTCGCCGCCGCGAAGCGGGATCCTGGCGCGATCCGAGCCAGCTTGACGCGGCGCGGCTCATGATGACGCGGAGCGACCCAGCTTGGCGCATTACAGCCTGAATTGAGGTCCAGGCCGCCGACCCCGGGCCGCCGACCCAGGTTGAGCTCAACAACCCGACCAACAACCCGACCCAGGTTGAGGTCCGGGCCGCCGACCCAGGTTGAGGCCCGGACGACCCAGGTTGAGGTCCGGACGACCCAGGTTGAGGTCCGGACGACCCAGGTTGAGGTCCGGACGACCCAGGTTGAGGTCCGGACGACCCAGGTTCGGCTAGCACTGGCACAGCTCAGGTTCGGCTAGCACTGGCACAGCTCAGGTTCGGCTAGCACTGGCACAGCTCATCACGGTCACCTCCGCCCGCGGTCCCTGCGGATAGGATGGGCTCCTCAGGAGGGCTCGGTCCATGGCGCAGAACGAGGCGCGCGGCGGCAAGGTCGGGGACTTCGGCATCGCCCTGGTGCTCACCGTGGGCTACGGCTCCCCGGTCGTGCTCGGCGCGCTGTTCGCGCTGGCGAACCTCGGACCGTTCCCTTCGGACACGGCGCTCGTCATCGTGCCGCTCGGGATCGTCGCCTGCTCGGCGCTCGCCCGCTGGCTCTACCGCGCCGTCCGGCGCCGCGGCCGCGCGCCTTTCCAGATCGCCGCCGAGGTGCTCGCGCTTCTGGTGTTGCCGGCCTGGGGCCTCGCTTACAGCCACACCGCCGAGGCCAAGTGTGTCGTCGGACAGTGCTCGGAGGGCGTCACCCCCCTGCGCCCGCTCGCCGAGCCGGAGGTCTTCGGCCTCCTCGCGCTGCATGCGCTCACCGCCCTCGCCTACGCCGTGTCCCGGCGGCGCCCCGCCGCGCTCGACGCCCCCGCGGAGCTCCTGGTGCATGCGGGCCTGCTCGTGGGGATCGCGGCGCACGCGCTGCTCGCCGTGCACTTCGGCGGCTGGGTCGCCGCGGGCATCCTCTTTCCGCCCCTGTTCGCGCCCTGCCTCGCCCCGGTGATCACCCTGGTCTTCTACGGCGTCGAGCTCCGCGCGCGCCTGCGGCGGCGCGGCCTCGAGGCGCGCCTGCGGGCGCTCGCCCAGGCGCCGGAATCCGCCTACCGCGAGAGCCCACCCCAGGAGCCGCTCCCGCCCGACCCGCACATCCACGGGCCCACGCTCGCTCGGGCGCTCGCGCTCTCGCCGCTGCTGCTCGGCGCCTACGCGGTGGCGCACGCGGTGTGGCTCGGCCACGCCGGCGGCGCGCTCCAGGTCTTCACCCGCACCTGCAACTACACGCTCTCCCGCGTACCCTTGGAAATCGTCCCCGAGAGCTGCCATTACCTGTGCACCGTGGCCGCGCGCGGGCACGGCTGGCTGGTGCGCCCGCTGCGCCTCGGCCGCCGCCGCGGGGTGCCCATCCTGGTGAACCGCCAGCTCGCCGTGGCCAACGCCTTCGAGGACCTGCTGCACGAGCGCTGGCCCCGCTTCGGCCGGGCGGCGCGGCGGCTCTACGATCGGCTCGGGCTGCCCGTGAGCCGCTACATCCGCGGCCGCTGGCTCGCGGACCTGATCTACCTCGCCATGAAGCCTTGCGAGTGGCTCCTTTATCTCGCGCTGGTGCTGCTCGATCCCGGCCCACCCGAGGCGCGCATCGACCGGATGTACCGCTGACCAGCGCCGGCGGCGCCTCGGCGTGACGCCGCTCCGCCGCGTCGCGCTCGACGCCCGGCTCTAACCCCCGTCCTCCGGGAGAGCGTCTACTCCGTTTCTCTCTACCTGGGTCGGACGGCTGGTCGCTCTCAGCGTGCGCCCCCCGCGCATGCCCGGATGAACTCGGCCACGAGCGGCGGCAGCTGACCGGCGAGGGCGGCGCGCTCCGGCTGGAACAGCGTGGCCACGAAGAACGGGTGTCCGTCGAGCTCCACGGCGCGCACCTCGCCGGCGTCGTCCACCGCGCCGATCCGCAGCGGGCCCGACACCAGCGCGGCCTGGAAGTCCGGGTTCAGGCCATAACGGCACCGGTATCCTTCCGTGGCCTCCGCGCAGCCGTACGCCTGCGCGATGCGGGTCCCGGCGCGGAAACGAACGGTGCCCGCGGCCTCCACCAGAGAGCACTCGAGCGGCGCGATCACCGCGCGCTGCGCCTCCGGCGCCGTCTCCGCGTGCTCGGCGTCCGACCAGCCGAGCACATGGCGCGCGACCTCGATGATCGCGTGCTGGAAGCCGCCGCAGGTGCCGAGGAAGGGGCGCCGCTGCTCGCGGGCGAAGCGGATCGCGCGAAGCGCGCCGTCCATGCTCCGGTACGGGCTCGCCGGCACGCACCAGAGGGCGTCGTAACGCGCGACCCGCGCGGCGTCGGTCACCTCCTCGGTCGGCACCCACTCGAACGAGAGCGGCGCAGCCAGCGCCTCTGCCGCGAGCCGCAGCGCCACCGGGATCGCCCGGTGCGCAGTCACCGCGTCGTCTCGATCACCGACGAGCCCCACCTGAGTCATCGACCTCATGCGCCTCACTCTAGCGGTGCGACCCGGCCGCCGCGACGGCCTTCTTCAGGACCGCGGCGCAACGCGACCTCGGCGGCCTCGCGGCTCGCCCCGCGGGGCTCGCGGGCGCCACGTCGCCGCCTCTCGCGAGGCGCTGCAAACATACACCCTGTCAACTCCGGGTTGACTTCCCAGCGAACTCGTCACGTCACCGACACGTCCTTACATCATTGCCAGTGCGCTCGATGTCGACACGACAAGAAAACTCAACCCGTGGCGCCGTCTCGACGAGGCATAACACTGCAATCCTGCGCCCGCAGGCGAACACACCGCCGCTCGATCACAGTCGTGACTGGTTCTGCCCTCACCGGGGCACTACCCTTCCGACTGCACCTCGGCAGTCGCTCAGCGGTGCTCATCGTGGGCCCGGGCGTCGAGCCCAGCGCGAGCGTCGGCCAGGGGACGGCAAACCCCTCTTTTTGTTCGGAGCTTAGAATGAAGACTGGACTATTCGCGATCTCCGTGGTGTCCGCGACGCTCGCCGGGCTGCTCATGGCCGCAGGCTGCGGCGTGGACGCTGGCAGCGACCTGGAGGGCATCGAGGACGGCTCGGCCGCGGGGGACACGCCCTCGAGCGGTGGCTCGGGCGATGACAGCGGGCTCGCGCTCGTGGGCGGCTCGGACCTCGCGACCGGCGAGCCGTCGGCGGCCGGCGCGGACGGCGCGGACGGCAGCAGCGTCGGGGATGCGGCGTATCCCTGTGATGGAAGCACGAGCGGCTACAACGCCGTGGTGACCCGATCCGGATCCAGCTGGGTCGCGCAGAACGGGACCCGCAACGTCTACCGCGGCGGCGACATGCTGGCCGCGATGCAGGCGGCGCTCAACAGCCTGAGCCGCGGGCGCACCCGCAAGGAGAGCGTGCTCGTCCAGGGCTCGGGGACGATGCCCGCGAGCGCGCGGCTGAGCCTGCCCAGCTACACCGTGCTCAACGTCTGCGGCACGATCCAGGTCACCGGCAGCGGCGCCGGCGACATGGCCCCCATCTACGCGCGCGGCCGGACCGACATCGAGATCCCGAACGTCACGATCAGCGGCACCCCGCTTTACGCCATGTTCTTCCGCGACGTCGAGAACCTGCGCCTCGGCCACGTCGAGCTGCGTGTCTCGAGCGGCCTCGGCATCCGCATCGACAACCACGGGCGCTCGGACCGCACCCAGAAGGTGAAGAACATCGACATCGACCACGTTTACGCCGAGGGGACCAGCTCTCACGCCGTCGAGACCTACGGCGTCGACGACCTCCGCATCGGCACCGTGATCGCCCGGAACACCGGGGAATGTGGCCTCCTCCTGAACGACACGACCAACGCCGACGTCGGGACGGTCGACGCCGTGAACGCGGGCACGGGGACCGGCTACGCGGCGTTCCGCCTCGCCAACCGCGCGGGGCGCATCGGCAGCGGCTACCCCACCAACATCCACGTGGGCCAGGTCATCGCCCGCGGCGGCGGGCGCGGGATCTTCTGTGTGTCCGAGAGCGGGGGCGTCACGGTCGACCACATCGACATCGCCGACACCGGCAGCAACTCGATCCTGCTCGAGAACTGCCACAACGTGAACATCGCCGCCGAGTCCGGGACCGTCACGCGAGGCGGCGACATCCGGCTGGCCGCGCGGTCCTCGTTCGCGAACTCCTCCGACATCACGATCCAGAACCTCACGATCACGAACACCGCCGTCAACGAGAGCCCCTGCGCCGTCAACAGCACCTTCCGCGACCTCACGCTGGTGAACGCGCGCGACAACAGCTGCGATTAGGCCCGAGCCCGCCCCGCGCTCCCCCGCCTCAGAGGTCCGAGAGGCAGTCGCAGCCGCACTGGACGTCGGCCTCCTGCTGGTTGTATTGCCGATCGCCGGTGACACAGCCATCCTCTTCCCACGTGTCCGTGTCCGTCACGACGTAAGAGCACACGCCGGTGCCGGTCGTCTCATCGTACCCGTTGAACTCGCAGATCTCCTGACACAGGATGTCCCAGACCTCCGGGTTGTCGTCCCGGATCGCCTCGCACTCGTTCTCCGCGTGAGCCTCGAGCGCGTCGATCGCACGGCTCTCGGCGTTCTTCTTTCGACCGATGAGGGCACAGGAGGAGCCGACGCCGTACACCTCTTTCTCGAACATGGACATGGCGACGGGGATGCACTCGAACGCGTGAAAGCCAGTCTCGCTCGGGCTGGCGAGCGCCTCGGTCTCCTCCGCGTCGACCTCCCCAGGATCTTCGAGCCCACCACAGCCTCCGACCGAGCCGATCGCCAGCAGGAACACGGACATCCCCACAATCGTCTTGAGCAACATGAGAGCCTCCTTGGTCTACGACGTACGGCCCCGGGCATTGCGACTTCGATGCCAGCCTACCCTCGCGGACAAAACCCGCATGTCCTCCGCAGGCCCGCTGTCGGCCCCCTGAGTGGAGCGCTGGGGCGGCCGTCCTCGGGCGTCCAGGCCCCTGCCACACTGACCGGGTGTGGCAGGTGTCAGGTGTGGCAGCGGGTGACACCGTGATGGCATGCGATGGACAACGGCGCGCGACGTGCTCGTGGTGCACGAGGCGCGGCCTCGCGGCCAGGGCTGAGCGTCGTACCGGAGAATCGCCTTGCGCGCGCCGGGCGTTCCTGGCCTCATGCGGCAGGTAACGATGCCAGCAGTGAAGTCGCGATGACCACGACCGACGGGATCAAGATCGACATCGCCCTCGTGAGCCGGCTGATCGCCGCGCAGTTCCCGCAGTGGGGCGACCTGCCGATCAGGCCGGTGGCATGGGACGGATGGGACAACAGGACCTTTCACCTGGGCGACCGCATGAAGGTGCGGCTGCCGAGCGCCGAGGGTTACGTCGCGCAGGTGGAGAAGGAGCATCGATGGCTGCCACGGCTGGCGCCGCTGCTGCCCCTTGCCGTTCCAGTGCCCCTTGCGATGGGGCGACCCGGCTTCGGTTATCCTTGGCCCTGGTCGGTCTATGGCTGGATTGACGGCGAGACCGCGTCGGTCGAGCGGATCGCCGACCTTCCGGGCTTCGCGACCGAGCTCGGCCGCCTCCTCGTTGCCCTGCAGCGGGTCGATGCGACGGACGGCCCCTTGGCCGGCGAGCACAACTTCTTCCGCGGCGGGTCGCTCGCCGTCTACGACGCAGAGACGCGCAAGACGATCGCCGCCGTGGCCGGCGAGGTCGATGCGGGGGAGGCGACGGGGGTGTGGGAAGTTGCCCTTGAGTCGACGTGGGAGGGCCCGCCGGTGTGGGTCCATGGCGACATCGCGGTCGGGAACCTGCTAGTCCGGGAGGGGGCGCTCCGCGCCATCATCGATTTCGGCAGCTCCGGCGTGGGCGACCCGGCCTGCGACCTGGTGATCGCGTGGACCTTCCTCAGGGGCGAAAGCCGCGAGGCGTTCCGGGCGGTGGTGCGGGCCGACAGCGCGACCTGGGCACGCGCCCGCGGCTGGGCGCTGTGGAAAGCGCTCATCACCTTCGAAAGGAACGGGCGCAGCCATCCGGCGGAAAGAAGCCCTCGCGAAATCATCGCCGAGGTGCTGGCCGAGCATCGGCGGCAGGGCGGCTGCTAGGGCGGCGGCGACCCGACCCAGGTTGGGCGACCCGACCCAGGTTAGCAGCCGTGGGCCCAACTAGTGGACCGTTCGACAAGTCTTTCAACATAGTCCCCGGTGGCCAGTCGAGCCTGCGCACGAGCGGCGAGCGCCGAACGAATGGCTCTGCCTTACGACTATGTTGAAAGATTTATCGAACGGTCCACTAGCCGGCGCCGCGACCCAGGTTGCGGCGCCGGCGGTGGCGACCCACGTGAGGGCGCCCGGCGATGACCCAGGTTGGCGACGCCCGACGCAGGCTGCTGCGCGACCGGCCCAGGTTGCCCCCTTTGATGCGATGCTCGTATGCCGGTACGGAATAATCCCGTCCGGTCAAGCGGAGCCTCCGGCAATCTGGCCTTCGCGGAGTTTCATGCGCGCCCGGCACGGCACGACGCGTGCGTATCCGCGCAATGCTGTGTCGTCGATCGGCCTTCTCCGCGTCCTCGAAGCGCACCTCCCCCACGACGACGCGCCCAAGCTGTCGCCCGCTCCTACCGGTAGCGCTGTCGAGCTCCCGCGTGCGGTGCTATACTGCGAGCACCACGTCATTCACGCTGGCGCCGTGAAACCTGCGCATCCACCACGTCCCCACCGGGAACACGGCGGTGCGCACGCCAGCAATCCATCGTTCGAGCGCCGCGCGGTACGACGCACGAAACGTGCGCACAGCGGCAGCAGCGGCTCGCCACGCATCCCCCTGCTCACGACCGACTGCGATGGTTGGATTGCGCTCCTGCAGGCTCTCAAAGGTCGTGGCCCGATCGTACGGGGAGACGTCGCCGGCTCGCTCGACGCCAAGAAACCCGCCCCCTCGCCGCTTCACCTCCGCATGGGCCTGCGCTTCCTGACGTTCGAGCTCGGCAGCGACCTGATGGCGAAACCCCTCCGCGTTCTCCGGCTCGATAGCCGGCGGCAGCGCGATCGGAAGCGTCGCTTGCTCGATCCACTGCGGATTCTTCGGGTCGAGATACGCCGACGGACGCGTCGCGTGGAGCACGCCACGGCCGATTTCCCCCACATCCACCCTGGCGCCCGGCCATTCTCTCGCATGCCGGACCAGGCCAGCAGCCACAGGGTTCGCGAGTACGTAAGCGATCTTTTCCACCACCGCCGCCTGCGTCAGCAGCCGTACCATGCTCGTGCGCTCGTGGTCCCAGACTGGCCCTTCCCACTTGCGCAGCACCTTCGTGCCCAGCGCGACGAGGCGATGGAAGGATTGCAAGAAGAGCGGCAACACGCCCTGCACATCGGTCACGACCAGGTGCAGGTGCGTCGACATTGCGCAAAAGGCATGGACTTTGACGCCATAGCGACGGGTCGAGACGGATAGGGCGTAGACTAGCAGCTGGTTGATGGCTGCATCGGGGCGCAACAGGAAGTGTCGGCGCAGGACTCGACGGGTAAGCAGGTAGGTCGCGCCTGGAACGATCTGACGAGGCTGGCTCATGGCCGGAACGCATAGACAAGCACCGTGCCGTGAATCGGCGTGAATCATTTCAAGGATTTGCCGTCGTCTGTGGGTGGCGGATCCCGTTTTCCGCCAGTTTCCGCCATGTTCCGTCGGCGTCCGCTGGGCTGCCCCGACCCGGGCTGCGCTCTGCCAGCCTGGGTTAGGTCGCCCCTCAACCTGAGGTCGCCCCTCAACCTGAAGTCGCCCCTCAACCTGGGTCGGGTCGCGGGGTTCCAACCTGGGTCGGGTCGCGCTACCTGGGTCGGGCAACCTGGATCGGGTCACGGAGGTCGCCCCGGAGTTCCAACCTGGGTCGGGTCGCGCTACCTGGGTCGGGTCACGGGCCACGCAACCTGGGTCGGGTCGCGCCCCGGGGTTCCAACCTGGTCGGGTCACGCAACCTGGGTCGGGTCACGGGTCACGCAACCTGGGTCGGGTCACGGGTCACGCAACCTGGGTCGGGTCGCGCTAGCGCTCGCGGCCGTTGAGCAGGATTGGCGCGAGTCGCGCAGCTCCGGCACGAATCGCCTCCCGCGACATCACGCCAGGTCTCGCTCCGCGCCGAGACGCGGCGGCGCGTGCCTTGCACGGCTGCTACTCACGCGCCTCGCGCTCGTCGCTCCCCGCCCCTCCCCCTCGCCCTCTCGCAACGAAGGAGCTCCTCATGCGCTTTGCTCTCCCCGCCTCGCTGCTCGCGCTCGTCGTCACCCTGGGAGCGGCCGCCGTCCCCGCGGCGCCTTTGCCCGCCGCGCTGCCGGCCGCGCCCGTCTCCGACGCGTTCGCGATCACCGGCGCGCGGGTGTTCGACGGCGTCGCTGTGCTCTCCTCGGCCACCGTGGTCGTCATCGATGGGGAGATCGCCGCGGTCGGCGCCGACGTCCCGGTCCCGCCGGGGATACCGACCGTCGACGGCTCGGGCCGGACCGTGATGCCGGGGTTCATCGATTCCCACGCCCACGCGCGCACCCGGGAGGAGCTCGAGCGTGCGGCGCAGTTCGGCGTGCTCACCGAGCTCGACATGTGGACGACCCGCCCTTTCGCGCGGAGCATGCGGCGCGAGCAGGACCGCACCGGCGCGCCGTACCGCGCCGACTTCTTCAGCGCCATCAGCCCGGCCACGACCCCCGAGGGGTATCCCTACAACCTGCTCCCCGGCGTCCAGTCGCCCACGCTCTCGTGCCCCGAAGAAGCGGAGCAGTTCGTGGAGCAGCGGCTCGCGGACGGCGCGACGCACCTCAAGATCATGGTCGAGGACGGCTCGCTCACCTGGAGCGATGTCCCCGTGCTCACGAGCGCCACCGTGCAGGCGCTCACCGACGCCGCCCGCGCGCGCGGGATGCTCAGCGTCGCCCACGCGACCGAGCAGGCGCACGCGCTCGACGCGGTGAACGACGGCGTCGACGGCCTCGTGCACGTCTTCGTCGATGAACCCGCCACGCCGGGCTTCCTCGCGCTCGCGGTCGCCCGAGGCATCTTCGTGGTCGCCACCCTGAACGCCGAGGAGGCCTTCATCACCACCGACGGCGGCGCTGCCATCGCCGCGGATCCCGAGCTCGCGCCGTACCTGACCGACGAGGAGGTCGAGAGCCTGCTCACCCCCGGTCCGCCGAGCCTCCTCACGCCTGCCAACCTCGAGATCGCCAAGAACAACGTGCTCGCGCTGCGCGACGCGGGCGTGCCGATCCTCGCGGGGACCGACGTCGCCACCCATGGAGTGAGCCTCCACCGCGACCTCGAGCTGCTCGTCGACGCCGGGCTCACCCCCCGCGAGGCGCTCGCGGCGGCGACGTCGGCGCCGGCGGACGCGTGGAGCCTCCCCGACCGCGGCCGGATCGCCCCGGGACTGCGCGCCGATCTCGTGCTCGTCCAGGGCGATCCGACGGTGGACATCAAAGCCACACGCGCCATCCGGCGCATCTGGAAGGCCGGCGTCGAGATCGATCGACTGGCGCCCGCGGCGCCTCACGCCCACTGAAATCGCGGCGCGCGCGGCCGTGCCTCACGCCGATCGACCACCTCGGCCCAGCGCTGGGTAAGATAAAGATTGAGGCCGACGCCCCTGCCGGATCAGGGTGAGAAGCGGGCAATCAGGTTGGCGAACTCTTGCTGCACGACCTCGCTCAGCGGGTCGAACGAGACCCCTTCCTCCATGCGGAAGTCGCGCACCCACACGAGCGCCGTGCGATTGCCGCAGGAGTCGAGCGTCAAGGTAGACTCGAGCTCCGCGATCCCGAGGGACGGCTCGATCAGCCGGTATTCGAACCGATGCTCGTGATGGTCGCGGGCCACGACGAGCAGCCGGATCAGGCCGCCATCGAGGACGAAGTTCAGCTCGTCGCCGACGGACCTGCCGTTTCCAACGACCCAGCGCAGGTCGGTCGCGTTCGGCAGCGCGATCTCGAAGAAGCGCTCGAGGCGACCCAGCTGGGCCCACACCTGCCCGACCGGAGCATCGAGCAGAACCTGCTGCTCGACACGATAACTGTCCGGTCCAGCCTCGGTGATGACGGATTGCGTGGGCAGCTCGCAGCAGAGCGCGGCGGAATGCTCCGCCGTCTCCTCGGCATTCGCCTCCAGGGCGCAGCCCGCGACCAGCAAGCTCCCGCCCACGATGCCCGCCATGCAGGCTGCGTTCTTCAGTCGTAGAATCACGCTCAAACTCCTTTCAATCGAGCCCCTGCACGCTCGCCTCGCCAACGTCGCGCGGGCGATCGCACGGGCACGGTCCCTGGCCACATCACAAAGTGATCATGGCCGTGCGTACACGCCGGGAAGTATTCTCCGACAAGGAAGCGTTATGTGCGAACGGTAACATAAAGAACGTGCCGCGCAACACCTGAACGGACGGATCGAGAATCCCCCACGCCGCCATCGCCTCGCGCCGCAGGCGCCCGCGCAGCAGGGGGTCTGCGTGTCTGGAAAGGACGACGCCGCGCCCTCGTCGTCGCGCGCAGCACGAAAACAACGCGTGCTCGCGCGACTCGAGAGGACGGGTGTCCGGGAGGCGGCGAGGCCCTACCGCGCGCCCGGCCTCGCCTGGGCCGCGCGACCGCCCGCCGGCGCGAGCTTGTGGAGCGCCATCGACAGCGAGGAGAACGTCGCCAGCTCGCCGAGATCGACGTCGACGAGGCTCTTCGCGAGCTCGGGCCGCACCCCGACCAGGTAGACCCGCGCGCCGAGCAGGGCCGCCGCGCGGCTGGTCACGCCCAGGAGGTGCGCGACCTGCGCGTCCACGAACGGGACGCCCGTGATGTCGATCAGCACCCGGAGCGCCTCGTGCCGGCTCACCGCGTCGGCCACCTTCTCGAGCACCTGCTGGGCGCGGCCGCCGTCGAACAGCCCGATCAGCGGCACGAGCAGGATGCCCGGCAGGAGCGGGAGGATCGGACAGCCCAGCTCGCGCACCGTCTCCGAGAGCGCGCGCTCGTTCTCGTAGGCCCTCTGCAGGTCGGCGTGCTGCGCCGAGAGCGACTCCACCAGGGCGTCGCGCTCGAGGGCCGCGCCGAGCAGCGTCCCCCAGATCGCGACCGTGCCCTCGTCGCCGGTCATCGCGACGACGGGCGGGCCGACGAGCACCAGGATCCCCCAGTCGCGCTGGGCCGAGCGGATCGGCAAGAGGAGCACCAGGAATGTCCCGTCCGTGGCCGAGGGCGGCAGCATCCCCGCGGGCGGAAACGCCTCGATGGGGCAGCGGCTGCCGATCGGGGGTGTCGGGCTGCCGTCGCGGCTGTAGGCGCCGGCGATGACGAGGCTCGCGCGCGCCGTCGGGTCCTCCCACAGCGCGAGGCAGCCCCAGACCACGGTCGTCGGCTGGAGCCACGCGAGCGACCGGGACTCCTGCTGGGTGCCGCCGAGCAGCGCGAAGCTCACGTCGTAATTGGTCCTCGCGAGCAGCCCGAGCTGGTGGACGTGTTGTGACTCGACCCCGACCCGGAGCCGCGCGATCGCGAGGCGCGACAGCTCCAGAAAATCGTCGCCCCGCCGCCTGATCGCGGCGTCCACGGCCGCGCCGCGCGGCTCGTGGGCCTGGCCCAGGAGGCGGACCATCGCCAGCAACGTCCCCAGATCGGGCGTGATGTCGACGGCCTGCCGATAGGCGCGCTCGAGCTCGACGGCCGGAGGCGGCGCGGCGCCCCGGAGCACCGCGGAATACAGCGCGATCACCCGCGTGACCGCCGGCCACACCGCGGTCGGCGGGGTATGGGCCGGGAGCGGACGGGGCATGAGGAGCAGCTCGACCATCCGCCGGGCCAGCGCGTCGCCGCCGTCCTCCTGGGGCGCCGTGGATTCCCTGTCGAGGAAGCTCTGGATCACATTGCATCCACACGAGCTCCGCTGGATGAGCGTGTTCGCCGTGTGCACGCCCCCGGGCGGGGAGGCCTCGCCGGCGATCATCGACGCGATGAGATCGAACGCCGCGTTCCCCATCATCTCGAACCGCTGGCGCACGGTGGTCAGCGGCGGATCGGAGCTCTCCGCCTCCACGATGTCGTCGAAGCCCACGAGCGCGAAATCCTCCGGGATACGGGCGCCGGCCGCCTTGAGCGCGGCCATCGTCCCGAGCGCGTTCTTGTCGGTCCCGAAGACCGCCGCCGTGCACACGCCCCGCCGCGCGAGGAGCGCCGGCGCGGCGGCCCGGCCCCCGCTGTACATGTTGTTATCGCACGGGATGACCAGATCGGGATCGAAGGCGATACCCGCCTCGGCGAGCGTGTCCTTGTACGACGCGAAGCGCTCGCGCACGTCGTACGCGCCGAAATTGCCGATGAACGCGATGCGCCGGTGTCCGTGCTCGATCAGGTGCCGCACCGCGCTCCGGATGCCGCCGCGGTTGTCCGGGATCACCGCCGGGCAATCGATCTCGTCGTGGCGGGCGCCGACCGTGATGAACGGGACCCCCGCGCGCGCGAGCTCCTCGAGGCCGTGCATCTCGACGATGACGATCCACCCATCCACCTCCTCGCGGGCGAGGGAGGGCGCCTGGACCTCGGCGGGCGTGCCGCGCAGCACCAGCGTGCGGTGCCCGCGCAGCTGCGCCGACGCATGAATGCCGTTCACGACGGGCCCCCAGAACACGCCCGCGAGAATCGGGGCGATGATCCCGATCGTGCGAGGGCGGGCCGCCGCGTGGCCCCCCGCGCCGGGGAGCGACGGGTCCTCGGCGCGGCGCGTTTCCTCGGCGGGGCGGGTGCTCTTCACCCTGGCGTCCGGCGCCGCGGCGCCGGGCAGCTCACCCCACTGTTCCGGCAACGGCACGCCGCTGCCTTGGCCACCTTGACCCATTCTCGATGGCCTCCTGTTCCACACCCTGGCCGCCGTTGCCACGACCTTTTGCGGACCCGCTACAGGATACCACGCTGCGCCAGCACCCCGTGCGAGGCGTCGGGCGCTCGGACGCTGAATCGGAGCGGTTCGTCATACCGCAGACACCGGCGCCTCACGCGCGGGAGCGCGCGCGAGTGTGCCCGCTGCGCGCTGTCGCGCTGTCGCGCTGTCGCGCTGTCGCGCTGTCGCGCTGTCGCTCCGGCGCGCCGGACCGTCTGCCTGGTGTATGCTCGCACCCGGACGAGGCAAACACCCATGAACGCGAGCGATCCGCGCGCTCCCCGGCCGAGCGCCGGCGAGAGCATCACCGTCCTCCTCCACGCCGCGCAGGAGGGCCACAAAGACGCCGCGGATTCGCTCCTCCGCGCCGTCTACGCCGAGCTCAAGACCATCGCCCTGGCCCGCGTCCGCCACCTCCGCGCCGGGCAGACCCTCGGCCCCACCGCCCTTGTCCATGAGGCCTACGAGAAGCTGTTCCGGGGCGGCGAGGCCCGCTTCGAGAGCCGCGCCCATTTCTTCGGCGCCGCCTCCCAGGCCATGCGCGACCTGCTCGTCGACCACGCGCGCCACAAGGCCTCCCTGAAGCGGGGCGGCGACCAGGAGCGCGCCCCCGCGGAGGCCCTGGAGGCGCTGCCCCTCGCGATCGATCTCCCCTTCGAGGACCTGCTCGCGCTCGACGAGGCCCTGCGCAGGATGAGCGGGGAGCACCCGCGCAAGGTCGAGATCGTGATGCTGCGTTATTT
This sequence comes from Sorangium cellulosum, assembly GCF_002950945.1. Taxonomy (GTDB): domain Bacteria; phylum Myxococcota_A; class Polyangia; order Polyangiales; family Polyangiaceae; genus Sorangium; species Sorangium cellulosum_E. The sequence goes on along the minus strand of NZ_CP012673.1, from coordinate 1,274,319 downwards.
CGCGGGCCTGACCGAGGACGAGATCGCCGAGCTCCTCGGCGTGACCACCCGCACGATCGAGCGCGAGTGGCGGTTCGCGAAGGCGTGGCTCTACCGGGCGCTGCACGGCGGGGATGAGCCCTCCCCTTGATCCGGGCGAGGTAGAGGCGCTCTTCGACGCCGCGATCGCGGAGAGCCCCGGCCGCCGCCGGGCGTTCCTGGAGGACCGGTGTGCGGGCCGCCCGGCGCTCTTCCGCGAGGTGTGGAGCCTGCTCCAGTGTGATTCCGCGCAGCCGGACGGGTTCCTGGAGGGCACCGCCGTCGCCCTCCCCGCGCCCGGGGAGGCGCTGAGCCCCGGGGCGCACGTCGGGCGGTTCACGGTGCTCGCCCGGGCCGGCCAGGGCGGCATGGGCGTCGTCTATGCGGCGTACGACCCGGAGCTCGACCGCCGCGTCGCCCTGAAGCTCATCGCGCCCGGGGGGGTCGACGCCGAGGGTCGGGCCCGCCTCGTGCGCGAGGCGCAGGTGATGGCCAGGCTCTCGCACCCGAACGTCGTCCCCATCTACGAGATCGGCGAGCACGGGCGGGGCGTGTTCGTCGCGATGGAGTTCGTCGACGGCCGCACGCTCCGCGACCTCCGCCGGGAGCAGCCCCGCGCGTGGGAGGCCGCGCTCGCCGCGGGGATCCAGGCGGGCCGCGGCCTCGCGGCGGCGCATCACGAGGGGCTCGTGCACCGCGACGTCAAGCCGGACAACATCCTGATCGGCAAGGACGGCCGGGCGCGCATCGCCGACTTCGGCATCGCGCGCCTCCGCCGCGAGGAGGACCGGCCCCCCTCCGCCGAGGCGCCGGCCGCCGCGCCGGCGCCGGCCGCCGCGTCCCCCGGCGCCGCCGCGCTGCACGCTCCCCTCACGGCCGCGGGCGCGTTCCTCGGAACGCCGGCCTACATGGCGCCCGAGCTGGCCGAGCGGCGGCCGGCGACGGCGAAGAGCGACCAGTGGAGCTTCTGCGCCACGCTCCACGAGGCGCTCTACGGCGAGCTGCCCTTCGAGGGCGAGGATCTCCCCGCGCGCCTCGCCCGCGCGCGGCGAGATCTCCTGCGCCAGCCGCCGCCCGGGTCGAAGGTGCCCGCGCCGGTCCGGGCCGCGCTCGCGCGGGGGCTCCGCGCCCGCCCCGAGGAGCGGTGGCCCAGCGTCGACGATCTGCTGAACGCCCTCGCCGACGAGCTCGCGAGGCGCTCCGACATCGACATCGCCGTCTCCCGGCGCGAGCGCATCCGGTTCGGCCTCGCGCTCGGCGCGGTCGCCGTCTCGATGGCGGTGGTCGGGCTGGGCCGCCTCGTCCCGGTGGCCCGCCCCGCGCACCTCCTCGGCATGACCTGCGTCACGGCGGTCGCGGCGCTCTCGCTGCTCCGGGTGTTCCGCCGCCCGCTCTCGAAGAACGCGGTGAACCGGCGGATCGGCCACGTGATCAAGGTGCTGTTCGGCGCGACGCTCCTGCACCGGACGCTCGCCGTGGTCACGGACGAGCCCATCGAGCGCGCGCTCGCGACCGACCTGCTCCTCTTCGCGGCGGTCCACGCCGCCGCCGCGCCGGGCCTGCCGAGGGCGAGCTGGCTCTCGGCCGCGCTCTGCGCCGTGTGCGCCGTGGCCGCGGCGGTCTTCCCCGAGCACGCCGCCGCGATCTACGCCGCCGGCGTGCTCGGCTCCCTGACGAACGCGATCGTCGCGTGGCACCTCGATTAGGCGCTGTCCGACGTCACTCCGTCACGATGGTGATGGGATTGAAATAAACCCTCACCCCTGTATCCCTCCCCGCGTCACTGCCCCTCGTGTCGCCGACGTAGTCCAGCTTGTTGACGAGGCTCTCCGGCGCGAACGAGAAGATGTCGTGGGCGTGGTCCGTGTCCGTATATGCGTGGCTGAAGTACGTCGGGCTGGACACGTCCACGATCGGGCGGCTCGCGGTGTGGATGCGGTACCACGCGGTCCCCGCGGCGCGTGTCCAGTCGCTCTTGGTCTCCAGCGCGTCCATGGTGACGGCGGCCCAGAGCTCGTTGCCGTTGAACACGCTGAGCTCGACCTGGAGCGACACGCTCGGCCCGTGGCCGTTGTACTCGGCGTCGCCGCCGACGTGCGGGGGCACGTAGAACCCCGTGGACAGGCCGATGAGCGTGCTCGCCGACAGGAGCGCGTCCGCATCGGCGCCCGCCGTCAGCAGCTCCGCGCCGTCCTCGACGGCGTGAGGCGCCGCGGTGGCCGCCAGCTCGGCGGCGGCGCTCTCGGTCTCCGCGCCGCCCGGCGCCAGCGCGTCTTCGGCGAGGGAATCGGCCTGCGTCTCGTCGGCGGCGGCCACGCAGCCGGGGGCGGCGACGAGCAGGGCGAGGGCGAGGGGGGACAGGCTGCGGAAGAGGGCGATGTGGTTCATGGGTGCTCCCTGGGCTTTCTCTCGGACGTTGAGCTCGGGCGAGCGACCCTGGGGTGACCTTCACCCCAGGGTCGCTCGCCTCACCCCGTCATCCGGAGGCCGGGAGGAAAACCCGACACGCGGTCGGTCGATTTTCTCTGGCGCCTCTCCCGCCATCCAGCCCGGCGCGCGGTTCGGGTATCCTGGCGCCGGGCGCCCGCGCGTCGCTCGCCGCCCTCCGTTCGCGGCGAGCGTGCCGGTGGCGTGCCGGCGGATGGCGCGCCGGCGATGGCGCGTCGACGGCGCGGCGAGGTAGAACGGGCCGCAGTGAGCAAGGAGAGAGACGTGGCCGGCGCGATGTCCCCCCGGAACGATGCGCAGAATGCCCTCGAGCTCGCGGTGTTCGCTGGCGGCCGCGTGAGCCGGCACCCGCTGCCGGCCGAGGGCCGGGTGTCGCTCGGCCGGTCGAAGGAGAACGACGTCCAGATCGACGACAGCTCCGTCTCGCGCCGGCACGCGCTCCTCCACCTCGGCCCGCGGCTCGCGATCGAGGACCTCGGCAGCGCGAACGGGACCCGGCTCCGCCGCGAGCGCAGCGCCGGCCCGACGACCAAGCTGCTCGAGCTCCAGCTCGAGCCGGGCAAGACGATGGAGCTCTCGGTCGGCGACGCGGTGAACCTCGGCTCGACGCTGATCGTGGTCCTCCCGCGCGAGGGCGGCGCGAGCGCCGCGCCGGGCCAGGCGCCGGGCGAGCCGATCGTGCGCGACGCGGCGATGCAGCGGCTCTACGCGCTGGCCGAGCGCGTGGCCGGGGCGCCGATCACCGTGCTCCTGCTCGGCGAGACGGGCGCCGGCAAGGAGGTGCTGGCCGAGCACATCCACCGGAGGTCGCCGCGCGCGCAGGGCCCGTTCCTGCGGCTCAACTGCGCCGCGCTCTCCGAGTCGCTGCTCGAGAGCGAGCTCTTCGGCCACGAGAAGGGCGCCTTCACGAGCGCCGGCCAGGCGAAGCCGGGCCTGCTCGAGACGGCCGAGAAGGGCACGGTGCTGCTCGACGAGGTGGGCGAGCTGCCGCCCGGCATCCAGGTGAAGCTCCTGCGCGTGCTCGAGGACCGCAAGGTGATGCGCGTCGGCGGGCTGAGCCCGCGCCCGATCGACGTCCGCTTCCTCTCGGCCACGAACCGCGACCTCGCCGCCGAGGTGAAGCGCGGCGCCTTCCGGGAGGATCTCTTCTTCCGCCTCAACGGCATCGCGCTGACGATCCCGCCGCTCCGGGCGCGCGTCTCCGAGATCGCGCCGCTCGCGCGCGCGATGGCCGACCGGACCGCGAGCGCGCTCGGGCGCCCCGCGCCGGCGTTCGCCCCCGAGACGCTCGCCGCGCTGGAGGCGCACCGCTGGCCCGGCAACATCCGCGAGCTGCGCAACGTCATCGAGCGCGCGGTCGTGCTCTCCGGCGGCGACACGCTGCTCCCCGAGCACCTCCTGCTCGACGCCGCCGCGGCGCAGCCGCCCCCGGGCGCGCTCCCCGCGGCGTCCCCCTCCCCCGTCGAGGCGCGCCCCTCGGCGGCGCCCGCCGAGGCCGCCCCGCCCGCCGGCGCCCCCTCACCGGCCGGAGGCGCCGGCGGCCTGCGCGGCGAGCTCGACGCCATCGAGCGGCGCCGGATCGTCGACGCGCTGGAGCAGTGCGCCGGCAACCAGACCCAGGCCGCGGCGCTGCTCGGAATGCCGCGCCGCACCTTCGTCGCCCGGCTGAACGCGTACGGCATCCCGCGGCCGCGCAAGGGCAAGTCCAGGGGCTGACGCCGCGAGCGCGGCTCGCCGGCGCGCTCCCCGGATCGGATTGCGCAGACCCTGCGCAAGTCGAGCGAGAGAGGCTCGAACCGCCGCGCCGGAGCCCCGGAGCTCCCTGGATCCCGGTCCGAAGCCGCGTGCCCTCGCGGTGGCACGGCGCCTGCTCAACCCCAACACCAACGTCGACATCAACACACAACGCACAACACACAACGCACAACGCAGCGACGAGCGCCACGCGCAGCGCCGCCATCTCGGCAGGAGGCGCGCAGGTAGAATCGAGACGAGGAGGTCATCGAGCCCATGAGCACGCACTCAATCCTTGGCGACACGGATGTCATCGACGAAAACGCCCTGCCGGACGGAGGTGCGGGGGGAAACCAGACGCAGGTCCCCATCGACTCGAAGCTCCGCTTCGAGGATGCCGCGACGGGGAGCGCGCTCCTCCATGTAGCGGTGACGGGCTCGACGCCCCCCGCCGGGTACAAGTCCTACACCGAGTACTGGTCGAGGCTCGGTGTCCTGAAGGCGAGCGCGATCACCATGCTCTCGTTCGAGTTCTCGGCCCGCCAGGGCACGCCGGAGCACGCCGCGGTGCTCGACGAGTGGCTCGGCAACGGCAGCGTCCTCGCGACGGACCAGCAGGCGAAGACGGGGGACTGGATCGAGGGCGTCTACAAGCCGACGTCTCCGAAGAGCGCGCTCTACTGGGCCCTCGATCCGGACTCGGCGGGCGATCGCCGGATCGGCCTCCTCGTGGAGCTCGGGAACGCCGACGAGCTGCTCAACGTCATCTGGTACAAGACGAAGCAGCCCGAGAACGGCCTCATCTTCCAGGAGACCCCGATCAAGCTGGCCTTCGCGAAGGTGCTCGACAGCACCGATCCGCACAAGATCGACAACGGCCCCTGGTTCTTCTACCGCGGCGTGATGAGGCCCATGTAGCCGTCTCACCCGGGCAACGAGCGCGAAAGCCGGATCCCGATCCCCCCGAAGCGGTCTCCGGGTTTGCCGGCCAGGCGTCCCGCCAGCCGGCAGAGGTTCGGCGACGTCGACCACGCCCCGCCCCGCGCCGCGCGGAACTCCGTATCGTCGTCGCCGGCCGCGTCGAGGACCACGACCCCCCCCTCGATCCGCGGCCCCTCGTGCTTCCACGCGTTGATGCACCAGTCCCGCACGTTGCCCGCCGCGCCGCGCAGGCCATAGGGGCTCTCGTCCGTCGGGAAGTCGTCGACCGGCCGGCGGCCTGCGACGCCCTCGTGGCTGCCCAGCATGCACCCCCAGGTCGGCTCCAGGAAATCGCCCCAGGGCATGAGGCGCCCGTCGACGCCGCGCGCCGCCTTCTCCCACTCGAGCTCGTTCAGGAGGCGCCAGGGCGCGCCGGTCGCGGCGGCGTACCACGCCGCGTAGCGCATCGCGGCCCGCCAGTGGACGAAGGCGACGGGCATGTTCGGCTCCTCCTGGACGTCGGTGGGCGTCGCTCCGAGCCGGAAGCGGCCGTCCTCGCCTCGCTCGAAGCGGAGCGAGCCCGGCCCCGAGGCGGCGCGGCCCAGCGAGAGGCGCGGGCAGCACTCGAGCGCCTCCGCCTCTTGCCCGCTCGCCACGAGCGCGTTCAGGAAGGCCAGGTACTCGGCGTTGGTGACCGGGTGCCTCCGGACGATGAACCCGTCGCACCAGAGCCGCCTCCGCGGGAGGCTGTCCGCCGCGTCGGGATCCCCGCCGGAGAGGAACCAGCCGGCCGGCACGTAGAGGTCGTCCTCGCCGAGCTCGCCGAGGCGGAGGAGGCGGACCGGGTGCGGCGCGCTCCCGCCGGGCCGCACCCCGTCCCAGCGCCGCCCGCGCTCGATGAGCACGGGATAACGGGCCTCGTGGTACCCCGGCGCGCGCAACGTCAGGAGGTAGCTGCCGCGCGGGAGCGCCACCCCGACGAGGGGCGTCGGGCCGAGCTCGCGCACGTGCTCGGGCACGAGCCTGCGATCGCGCTCGACGTCGCGGTGGAGCGAGACCTCCGCCCCCGCGGGCGCGGTCGCGAGCGTGAGCTCCCCGTCGCCCGCGAGCAGCACCACGTGCTGGCCGCGGTCGTGCTGCCGGAGGAGCGCCTCCGCGCGCGCCGCGCCCCGCGCGTCCCGCGCCTCCTCCGCCTCGACGAGCTCGTCCGCGTAGTGGTCGGCGAGCGCCTCGTGCGCCTCGGCGAGGTCCGGCGCCTCGTTCAGCGCGGACCGGAGGATCTGCATCCACTCGACCCGGCCGAGCGACGCCTCCCGCTCGAGGCGCTCCGCCTCGTCCTCGAGCCGCCACCCGCGCGCCTTCCGCTCGGCGGCATCGAACGAGCGCAGGCCGCCGAGGGCCGCCCTGGCCTCGCCGCGCAGCGCCCGCGCCCGCGCCCGGGTCGCCTCGATCGCCGGCTGGATCGCGCGCGCCCGGTCCACGATCGCGAGCGCGCGCTCGCGCCGCCGCGCGCCGTCGAGCCAGCTCCGGACGTCGGCGGCGAGCGCGCCGGCGTCGGGGTAGCGATCCCCGGGGGCGCGCGCCATCGCCCGGGCGCAGATCGCCGCGAGCTCCGCGGGCAGCTCGTGGGGGGCGCGCTCCTCGACCGGCGCGATCTCGCCGCCGAAGAGCGCGCCCCAGACCGCCCCGACGTGGCCGCCGTAAGGGTGGCGCCCGGCGAGGATCTCGTAGAGCACGACGCCGAGCGCGTAGACGTCGCACGCCGCGCCGAGGCGGTCGCCCTCGCCGCACGCCTGCTCCGGGGCCATGTAGAGGAGCGTGCCCAGCACCTCGCCGGGCCGCGTGAGCGGGGCGGCCTCGACGGCCTCGAGGGCGTCCGCCGCGCCGTCGTCTCCGGCCGGCGCGAGCGGCGCGGCGGGCCGCGCGAGGCCCCAGTCCATGACCAGGACCTCGCCGAACTCCCCGATCATCACGTTGGCCGGCTTGAGGTCGCGGTGCATCACGCCCCGGCTGTGCGCGTAGGCCACGGCCTCGCAGACGCGGAGGAACGTGTCGATCGCCCGCCGGAGCGCGACGGGCGAGAGGCTGCCGCCGCCGGCCGTGTACATCTCGGCGATCACGTCGCCGAGCGTGCGCCCGCGCACCTCCTTCATCGTGAACCACAGCCGCCCGTCGGCGAGCGCGCCGCAGTCGTGCACGGGCACGATCCCCGGGTGCTGGAGGGCCGCGGTCAGGCGCGCCTCCGCGAGGAAGCGCGCGCGATCGGCCGTCGCGTCGTGCGCCTCGGGCGACTGGATCTTCATGGCGAGCACGCGCCCCATGATGCGGTCGCGCACGCGGCGCACCTCGCCCATGCCCCCGCGCCCGATGCAGCCGAGGTCCTCGTACCGGTCCTCCGCGGAGAGGCGGTCGGGCAGCGTGACCGGGACGGGCTCTGACTCGGGCTCCGGCGCGCTCGGGCTGACGCGCAGCCGGAACGTCACGTCCGACGCCGTGCCCGCGGGCGGCGCGGCTGCGGCTCCGGCCGCGTCCGGCGCCGCGCGCACGGGCAGGGTCAGATCCAGGTCGCGCTCGCTGCGGCTCATCACTCGTCCCCCTGCGGACGGATCGCGCTCGGGAGGCCCGCGAGTCGAGGTCCGCGTCGACTCTATCGTCCGGCGCCTCCGGCCTCAACCGGCGAACCGCGGGCGCGTGCGCCCCGCCGATCCTGCGGGTTGCGTCCGCGCCCGCGCGCCCCCATGAGAGCGGGAGCCCCCGTGGAACCGAACACTTCGCCTGTCAGCTTCGCCTCGCTCGGCATCGGGCCTGCTCTCCTCGCCGTGCTCGCCGAGCTCGGCTACGAGGAGCCCACCCCGATCCAGCGCGAGTCCATCCCGCACCTCCTGACCGGCCGCGACCTGCTCGGGCAGGCCGCCACCGGCACCGGCAAGACGGCCGCGTTCGCGCTGCCGCTGCTCCAGCGGCTCGAGATCGGCGGCGATCCCCCGAGCCGCCCCGCGGCCCTGGTGCTCGTGCCGACGCGCGAGCTCGCGATGCAGGTGGCCGAGGCGATGCACCGTTACGGCCGCCGCCTCGGCGTGCAGGTGCTGTCGGTCTACGGGGGTCAGCCGTTCGGCCAGCAGCTGCGCGCGCTCCGCCGCGGGGTCCACGTGGTCGTGGCGACGCCGGGCCGCGCGCTCGATCACATCGGCCGCGGCACGCTGCTGCTCGACGGCATCCGCACGGTCGTGCTCGACGAGGCCGACGAGATGCTCGACATGGGCTTCGCCGAGGCGCTGGAGTCGATCCTCTCGGCCACGCCGAGCGCGCGGCAGACCGTGCTCTTCTCCGCGACGCTCCCGCCGCGCATCGCCGCGATCGCCGGCCGGCACCTGCGCGAGCCGGTGCGGGTCAAGATCGCCGCCGAGAAGGCGGCGCCCGGGGAGATCCCGCGCGTCCGCCAGACGGCGTACATCGTCCCGCGGGCGCACAAGCCCGCCGCCCTGACGCGGGTGCTCGACATGGAGGACCCGGCCTCGGCCATCATCTTCTGCCGCACGCGCAACGAGGTGGACGAGCTGTCGGAGGCGCTGCGCGCCCGCGGCTACGAGGCGCAGGCGCTGCACGGCGGCCTCTCGCAGGAGCAGCGGGATCGCGTCATGGGGCGCTTCCGCTCCGGCACGGCCGACCTGCTCGTCGCGACCGACGTCGCGGCGCGCGGGCTCGACATCGAGCACGTCTCGCACGTCATCAACTACGACGTCCCCTGCGCCGCCGAGGTGTACGTCCACCGCATCGGCCGCACGGGCCGCGCCGGCCGCGAGGGCGCGGCGATCACGCTGGTGGAGCCGCGCGAGCACTACCTGATCCGCAACGTCGAGCGGCTCACGGGCCAGCGCATCGAGTCGGCGAGCCTCCCGACCGTCGCCGACCTGCGCGCCCGTCGCCTGGAGCTGACGCGCGCCTCGCTCCGGGAGGCGCTGCTCGCGGGCGGCGCCGAGCGCTTCCGGGTGGTCGTCGAGGCGCTGTCCGACGAGTTCGACGTGATGGACATCGCCGCGGCGGCCGTGAAGCTCGCGCACGACGCGACCGAGGGCGACCGGCAGGAGGCGGCGGAGGAGATCCCCTCGGTCCGCCCGCCCCCGCCGGCGTCGGGTCGCCCTGCCGCGCCGCGCGGCGGCCCGGGATCGCGCGGGCGCCCGGGCGCGCCGCCGGGCCGGTCGCGCCGCGAGGGGCCGGGGGCGGACGGCGGCGTCGCGCGCCTCTATGTCAGCGCGGGCCGCGACGCCGGCATCCGTCCGGCCGACCTGGTCGGCGCCATCGCGAACGAGGCCTCGCTGAGCTCCCGCGACATCGGCGCGATCGAGATCGGCGACAGCTTCTCGGTGGTGGAGGTCCCCGAGGGCGTGGCGGACAACGTGATCGAGGCGCTGCGCGCGACGCGCCTCAAGGGCCGCAAGGTCCAGGTCCGCCGCGACGGCGGGGCTCCCGGCGATGCGCGGGGCGGCGCGGCGGATGGGGTGGATGCGGCGGAGACGCGGAGCGGCAAGGCCGGCGCGCGAGCCGGCGCGGCCGGCAAGCGGAGCGGCGCGGCCAGCGCGCGAGGCGGCGAGGCCGACGATGCGGCAAGCGCGCGGGGCGGCGCGGCGAGCGCGCGGAGCGGCAAGGCCGGCGCACGGAGCGGCAAGGCCGGCGCGCGGGACGGCGAGGCCGACGATGCGGCCGGCGCGCGGGGCAGCGCGGCCGGCGCGCGGGGCGGCGCGGCGGGCATGGCCCCTCCGCGCCGGCGCCCGCGGGCCTGAGCTCCGGAGCGATCGCCGTCCCTCGCGGTCCGGCGCCTCGGAAGGTGCCCCTCCCTGCCAGCCGACGCCGTCGCGAATCTCGGGTTCAGGGCGACGACACGACGACGCAGGGACACACAACGACGGGGGATCGATCGGGCGAGGACGAGAGGGCCACGGCCGTGGTGCACGCCGATGGCCCACGCCCTCTTCTCTTGATTGTGTCCCTGCGGCTCAGCGTCTTTGCGCGGAGCTCTCTTCTCCTGCAAGGAGAAAAATTCCAACCAGCGCGCTCGCGCGTTGCGCGTCGTTCATCGACGCGCGGCGGCGATTCAGGCCGTCACTTCGCGCCGGCGAGCTTCAGCACCTCGGTTTGTTCGACCTCGGTCGGCTCGCGCTGGCAGTCCTTGCCGGCGCTCTGCAGGGCGTCGAGCTGGCGGACGAGATCTTCGGGGTCCACGCTCAGGCACCCTTCCTCGAATTCGGTGCACTCGGCGACGGAGAGCGCGGTCCCCGCGACGTAGCGGCAATCGGGATCCTCCGGGGGGTATCTCAGGAAGGTGGAGGCATTGGTGAGCAGGCACGTCGAGTCCGACGGCGTGTTCGCCTTTTTGCAGCGCGCTGCCGCGATGCGCGCCACCCGTTGCAGTTCGGCCGCCGGGTAGGTGCGGACCCGCGGGCGCGCCGGCTCCACGGGCGCAGGGCGGGCGGTCAGCGGACCCGAGGCGGGCCGCGGCGTGGATTCAGAGCACGCGGACGCGAGGAGCGCGCACACGCCCAATGTGAAAAGAAGGGATCCCCCGAACTTCATGGTGCGACAACTACCACACTTCCTTCCTCGCCTGCAATCGGTCGCGCCGCGTCCGGCTCTCGCCCGACCGGCCCGAGGCGCGAGGGGGTCGGGGCATCCTGGCCGCCCGATGCGCGTGTGCCGCCCGCCGCATCCCGTGGCGTGCTCTAAGCCGGCGCGGACAGACGCTCGCCCCGGCGCCTGCCAGTGCCGCAGCGCGGCCCAGCGCCCGGCGGGGGTCGCGACCTCCGGGTCGGCCGGGTGTGGTCGCGACCAGGGGGGGCGGCGACATCCAGGTCGGCCGGGTGTGGTCGCGACCAGGGGGGCGGCGACATCCAGGTCGGCCGGGCGTGGTCGCGACCAGGGGGGCGGCGACATCCAGGTCGGCCGGGTGTGGTCGCGACCAGGGGGGCGTCGACATCCAGGTCGGCCGGGCGTGGTCGCGACCTTGGCCGAGACGATATCCTAGCAGCCAGAATTAAACGCAAAGGCGCAAAGGCGCAAAGGCGCAAAAAAGACAGAGAGAAAAATGAACGAGAATGAGATGACCAAGCTCGTCGTCGACGCGGCGATCGAGGTGCATCGCAGGTTGAATGCAAAACCACGACCGCTTGACAGAACATTCGAAGCGCAAGCCCTCACCTAGGGCACCGAACGGGCTGAAACCCCGGGGAAATGAACCACGGAGGCACAGAGGACACAGAGGAACAACAAAACAACTCTGTGCCCTCTGTGCCTCTGTGGTTCGAATCTTTTCATTCTCGAGCGTTTCAAGCCGATCGACGCTCTAGCCGCGGCTCTCGGTTCTCGAGCTCGCGATCGTGATCAACTTCGGCGAAGGTGATGGATGATATCCATCGCATAGTCAACGGATTGCAGGCATAACCTCCTCCCTCTCCCTTGCCTTTTTGCGCCTTTGCGTCTTTGCGCCTTTGCGTTAAATTCTCCCTTCCCGCTGAGACAGGCTCCGCCACCTCTTCAGCGGCCAAGCTCCGGGAGCCGCCCCCCCCAGCGGCACGTCCTCCACGTCGAGCTTGGACGCGCACCACCGGAGACCTCCCCGCCAGGCTACGAATTCAGCAAAATCCCCAGCCCCCCGGTGAACCCGAAATTGAGCGCGTTGTTCTCCTGGAACACTCCGCTCTCTCCCTTCTGCCTGGCCATCCTCAGGCCGAGCTCCGGGGCGACATGCAGGAACACGTGCCTCGTCGGCCGATAGACGAGCCCCACATCGACGATCCCGATCCACGCGTTCATCTCGTACCGCCCCCCACGCTCCGCGCGTGCGCCGGCGTATCCCATCCCCGCGCGCGGCCACAACGTGAGCGGCTCGCTCAGCGCGATCGCGTACCCCACGCGCGGCACCGCGGAGATCGCGTAGGCGTGGCCATCCGGCGCGGTCCCCACATCGTCGCTCCCTCCGACGTCGTACTCGCTGGCGCTGTACGAGAAGCCGACGGTGGCGCCGACCGAGATCCGGTCGGCCACGAACACATCGACCGCCGCTCGCGTCAGCGCTCTGCGCGCCGCCTCGACGGCGCGCCGGCGCCCCTCGCGCGCCGCGTGGTATCGCGCCCTCCGCGGGCGCGCCGCCTCAGCCCAGCTCCTGGTACGGGCCGGCGTCGAGCGGCAGCGCCAGGGTGAAGGTGGTGCCGCGCTCGGCGTCGCTCTCGACCGTCACCCTGCCCCCGTGCGCCTCCGCGCAGCCCCGCACGAACGTGAGGCCGAGCCCCCACCCCCGCTGCCCGCCCTCCATGGCCGACCTGGTCCGGGAGAACGGCGCAAACAGGCGCGCCTGGTCCTCGGCCGCGATCGGCAGGCCCTCGTTGTGAACCGCCACGGTGGCCAGCTCCCCGACCCGCTCGACAGCGATGGTGACCGGCGCGCCCCGCGCCCCGTACTTGAGCGCGTTGCTCGCCAGGTTCCAGATCGCGCGGCGCAGCTCCCCCTCGCCCCACACTCCCAGGACGCACGCCTCGCCGTGGACCACGACGCGCTGGTCATGGAAGGACGCGAGGTCGTCGGCGACCTCGCGGGCGATCGCGACGAGATCACACTCGCCGAGCCGCAGCGGGAGCCTGTGGCCGGCGTGGAGCCGCTGCACGTCCAGCAGATTGCGGATCATCTCCTCCATGCGGGTCAGGTTGAGGAGGATCCGTCCGGCGAGCTGCGGCGGGTCGTACCCCGCCCGGTTCATCTGGATGACCTCGGCGGTGAACATCGCCGCGGTCAGCGGGCTCCGCAGGTCGTGTGTGATCAAGGACAAACACTGCTCGCGGACCCGCTCGAGCTCGCGAACCTCGGTCACATCCCGGTAGAGGTTCATGGCGAGCGCCACCTCACCCCGCGCGTCGCGCACGGCGCCGCCGCTCAGGACGATGTGCTGCACCGTGCCGTCCGCACGGTGCAAGAGCACCTCCTCCTCGGAGAACGCCTCGCCCCGCACGATCCGCGACAGCACCTCGCGCTCGAAGTCGAGCGGCGCCCCGTCGAGCCGCCGGAAGTCGCAGCGGCGGTAGTCCTCCAGCGTGGGGCTCTCGCTCGAGAACCCGAGCACCGCGCGGCCGACCGCGTTCACCAGGACGATCTCGCCGCTCGGGCCGAACACCGTGACGCCCTCGCCCATCGCGGCGAGCAGCGCCTTGAGCTCGGCCGCGCTCTGGTTCGCCCGATCCGCGAGCTCTTGCTCACGGATCCCCGCGACGATGAGCCGGTCGTTGGCCTCCTTGAGCTCCCGCGCAGCCTCGGCCTCGCGGGCGCGCGCCCTGACCTGCTCCGTGGCGTCGAGGATCTGCACGGACAGCCCCCGCGGGCGGCCCCGCTCGTCGCGCAGCGGCGTCACGATCGCGGTGCCATGGAAGGCCCTCCCCTCCGAGCACACAAACGCGACATCCGCCGCAACATCGGTGACACCGTCGCGAGCCACACGTTCGAGCAGCGCCTCCAGCACTTCCGCTCCCCGGAACAGGCTGGCGAGGCGCATCCCCACGAGATCGCTGAACGGGCTCGCGCACAGCCCGCAGAACGCGGGGTTCGCATAACGAATGACGAACTCCTCCGTTGCGGTGAGCACGGTGGGCAGCGGAGATCGCTCGACCGCAGACCGGTGCAGGTGGATGGGCTCCACGCCAATGTCCGGCATTTGCGCCTCTTCCTCCCAGCTCAGGCTGTACATCATTCGGGTGTTCCCTTATCTATTGCCCGAGCGGGCGCGCGATCGGCCGGTATAGCACGCTGCCCCCCTCCTCGACCGCGACAAGGTAGTTCAGCTCGACCAGACGGGCCAGCGCGCGCGACAGCTCGGGGGGCTGCATCCCGGTCGCCTCGGGCAGGCGCTCCGCCGGCGCCTCCCGCAGCGCGAGCAGCCTGTCGAGCACGGTGCGCTCCCGGTGGGTCAGCCCCGGCCACGCCTCCGGCTCGATGCGCCTCGCGGTCGGCACGCCCGTCAAGATGCCCTGGTAGCCGGTGAGCGGAGCGGTCACCCTCATCCCCGTGGAGGAGACCTCGTAGCCGTACAGATACTGGCTGTGATCGCTCCTGCGCATCTTGGCGACGGTGAGCACCTTCCGCAGCTGGCCGTCGATCTCGGCATAACGCAGGAAGATGATGTTGTGCGCCAGGAAAGAGATGGAGTGCGGGCTGAAGTTGATCTTGTCGAAGGACTCGACCACCTCGATGGTGAGCAGGACGCTCACGCCTCCGCCCGTGAGCGCGCCGAGCATCCGGTAGAGCGACTCCTGGAACTCCTCGCGGAAGCTGGGCGAGAGCGCCAGCTCGAGCCCGTTGATGGAGTCGATCACCAGCCGCTTCGCGCCGATCTGCGCCACGGCCTGCTGCACCTCGTGGAGGACCTCGTCGGCGGAGAGCTCGAGCGGCCTGAAATAGAGCACGCGCAGCTGCTCCTGCCGCACCATGGCCTCGAGATCGAACCCCATCTCCGTCGCCCGCGAGAGGAACTCCTCCGGGTGCTCCTCGAAGAGCGCGAGGACGCCTCGCTCTCCGTGCCGGACCCCCTCGGCGATGAAGTGGGTGCTCAGGGCCGTCTTGCCCGTGCCCGACGGGCCCGCCACGAGCGTCGCGTCGCCCGCGAGCAGGCCACCGCCGAGGAGCTCATCGAGCCCCGGGACACCGACGGTGGCGCGGCGCCGCTGGGGGAGCTCCTCCGAGCCCGGGAGCCGCGCCATCGTCCGCGGGAAGACCTGGATCCCCTGCGGGCCGATGCGGAAGGTGTGGAGACCCGGGATCGCCGCTTGCCCCCGCATCTTCATCACCTCGAGCTTGCGGACGACAGAGTTCCGCTCCCTGCTCTGCGTGAGCCAGAAGATCCCGTCCGCGATCGTGAAGACGGGGTTGTTGCTCATCTCGCCGTCCGAGTACTCGCCGACGAGGAAGGAGGTCACCTGCCAGCTCGTGAGGTGGAGCGCGAGCCGCTGCAAGAAACCCTGCAGCTCCATGTCGCCCCCGACGTGCGCGCGCATCACCGTCCGGAAGGAGTCGACCACCACGATGGCGGGGTTCGTCTGCTCGACGTGCTGCACGATGCTGTCGAGCAGCGCGCCAGGGGTCGCCGAGAGCACCTCGCGGCTCAGGTCGATGAAGCGGATGACCGTGCCCACCTTCTCGGGGTCGAAGAACCCCATCTGCTGCTGGTACCGCAGCATCTTGAGGGACGGCTCCCCGAGCACGGTGAAGTAGAGGGCCGGCCGCTCGGCCGAGGCGTTGGCGAACGTCAGCTGGTGGACCAAGGTCGTCTTGCCCGCGCCCGGCGGGCCGGCGATCAGGTTGAACGAGTACTCGGGCAGCCCGCCGCCGAATACCTTGTCCAGCCCCGGGACCCCGGTCGACAGGAGCTTCAGACCCATTCTTTCACCGTCCCTCATGACACCTAGGACTCCTCCGCGCCGGAGCCTTCCCCGCCGCCGGGCAGACCCGTCCAACCCCTGCGCAGCAAGCGGAAGGTGAGGTCTTCACCGATGAAGCTGGAGAGCAAGGCGACGACGTTGCCGAGGAGGGCCGCCGCCGCCGCGATCGCCCCGGCTGCGCCCTCGCGCTCGATCACCCCGGACAGCCCTTTCATCACGACGGTCTCTCCGCACGTGACGTCGCAGGCGCCGAGGCCGGGAGAGGCCCGCCGGGTGAGGTGAACGGCCCGGGTCAGGACCGCCTGGAAGCCCACCGGACCGATCACCGTGGACATGACCTGGTAGAGCCGGCGGAAGGCGCCCTCGATCCCCTCCGCGACGTCCGCCGGCGCCTCGCGGCCGGCGACCTCGCGCTCCATGATCCACCGCGAGAGCGCCTGTATCCTTTCGTCGGGCGCGCTCATCGCTTGCCCTCGCGGCGGCCGGGAGCCGTCCCCCGCCGCTTCACCCGGCGCTCCGAGGGCAGCCTCGCGATCGCCGCCAGCAGCCCCTCGGCGCTCTCCACCTGCGAGAGCACCCGGATGCCCTCGGCGCCGATCTCGTACTGGCGGATGGAGTGGTCGTGCAGGGTGTCCCGCATCTTGAGGATCGACAGGATCCGCCGGAGGGCGCCTCGGAACTCGACATAACGGAGGAAGATCACGTTCTCGGCGAGCACGTCGAGCGGGGATCCGGCGAAGTCGAGCTCGGGGCCGACCACCTGCCCCACCTCCCGGGTGAAGAGCGCCGTGACGCCGCGCGCGCGCAAGAACTCGGTCAGGGAGGCCAGGACGCCGCGCCGGCGCCGCTCGACGGCGATCATGTGATCGAGCTCGCCCAGGCCGTCGACCCCCAGGCGCGCCGCGCCCGTGCGCTCCACCTCGGCCAGCACCTGCGCGAGGACCTCGTCGGCCACGAGGTCCACGGGCGCATGACGGAGGACGGTGATGAGCCCCTCCTTCACCGGACCCTCGAGGTCCATGCCGAACGAGCGCGCCCTGGCCGCGAGCTGCGGGTACGGCTCGCGGAACCCGACGAGCAGCCCCTTCTGCCCCTGCCGCGCCCCCTCGATGAGGTACTGCAGCATGACCAGCGTCTTGCCCGTGCCGGGGGCGCCGGCGACGATCGTGACGCTGCCCCGGGGCAAGCCGCCCGACATCATCACGTCGAGCTCGGGCTGGCCGGACGACAGCCGCTCTGCGAAGGTGGGCACGGCGCCGGGGAGCGGGCGTGTCTCGATCCGCGGGTAGACGGCCAGGCCTCGTGCGGTGATGCGGACAGCGTGGCTCCCGAGCGCGCACGGCGCGCCGCGGTTCTTCCACACCCTGAGCGCGCGCGCCGGCTGCTGGTGCACGTCGGACTGATGGAGCTCGACGATGGCGTCGCTCATGGTGAACTCGGACGGCGTGCTCCCGTGCATGTCGGGCACCTCCGAGGTCGTGACGACGGCGGTGCAGCCGAGCGCCGCGAGCGCGACGCTGACTTCATGGATGAACAGGCGATGCTCGGCCGACTGCGGGTGGAGATCGCGGATCGTCATCAGGCCGTCGAGGACGAGGAGCTGGGCCCCGTGCGACCGGACGGTGTCGATCAGGGCGCGCGCGACCTCCGCGACACCTTGCCGGACGAGCGGGTAGATGCTCTCGATGAAGAGCCGCTTGCCGATCAGGCCCGCGTCCCAGAACGAAAAGGTCCCGATGTGCTCGACGAGCCGGGAGGCGGTCTCGGCGAGCGTCGAGATGTAGACGACCCGGCGGCCCGCCGACGCGGCGTGGAACGCCATCTGGAAGACCAGCGTGGTCTTGCCCGCGCCCGGAGGGCCGAACAGGAGGAGCAGCCCCCTCTCCTGGAACCCGCCGCCGAGCACGTCGTCGAGGCCGGGGATCCCGGTGTTGAGGAATTTCGTCGCGCCGCTCGCCACGCCCACGTCAGCACCTCTGCGGAGGCGGACCATGACCGGAGCTGAATCATGAGCCTCGTTGCCGAGAAAGCACGAGCGAGCGGCGGAGGCAAGGGCCGGCTGCCCCGGTGGGGGAAGCGAGCGCCCGCGCGGGGGGGTCGACAGCGGCCGATCCGCGGCCTCTGTTCTGTCGAGTTCGCCGGCGAGCACCAGGCGAGCGCCGCGGGCCAGCGGCGCTCCTCGGGGGGGGTGTTGCTAGCTGCGCAGCGCCGCCGTCGCCTGCGGCCGCAGCGCCGCCGGGCGCGGCCGCTTCGCCGTCGTCTCCGCCTTCCCGGGCACAGGCGGCCTCGCGTCGGCTCTCCAGGGCTGGAATCGCGCGTCCTTCCACATCACGAGGCCGCCGTCGAGCGGCGCATCGTCCGCCGCGCCGTCCTCGGATCGCAGCCACACGAGCGGCCGCGCCTCGAAGACGGGCCTCGTACACTCGATGTCCTCGAACGCCGCCGACCACGACCCGGTGTTCCCGAAGAACACCCCGCCTTCCCAGCTGCCCTCCGGGTTGTGGGTGTGCCCGAAGACCACGGCCTTCGCGCCGTGCGCGCGGGCCACGCGCCGCGCCGCCCGGTTCACGCCCTGCCAGACCGCATCGAGCGGGGGCTTCGGGACCGTACACTCGTAGGCGACGAGCAGCGTCGGCGCGAGCAGCGCCGCCGGCGCGAGCCCGGCCGGCATCCACCAGAGGCACACGAGCGTCGCGAGCACCCCGAGCAGCACCAGCCCGAGGCGATCGAGCCAGAGCTCCCGCGCCACGCGGCCGAGGCAGTCCTCCGCCGGCCGCGCGAACAGCCGCGCGTGCCTCGCCACCGCGTCGAGCGGCGCCCCGGTCTCGCGCGCGGCCGCGATCCGGTCCGCCCGCCGTAGCGCGCGGCGCCAGGGCTCGCGCCGGCGCACCAGCTCGACCATCGTGCGCAGCGCGCCGACGGCGAACGCGAGCACGAGCGAGCGGCCCGAGAGCAGGTAGTACCGCGCCCAGTGCGCGAGGTAGCCGAAGCCGGTGAGCATGTACGACGAGTCGACGTGCGGGTTGAAGTACCCCATGCGCGACACCAGGAGCCGGCTCACGAGCGACCCCATCGTCGGCTGGATCTCCCCCGGGTTCTTGCCGAAGGGCGCCATCGGGTAACGGTACGAGCAGTACGAGTCGTACTGATTGCCGTGCTCGACGATCACGCCGTCGCGCGTGCGGTGGAACCAGGCGCGGAACACCACCCGCGCCGCCAGCGCCTCGCGGAGCGCCCCCGCCGCTCCCGCCGGGGCGGCGCTGTCCCGGGCGGCGAGCTCGTCGAGGGCCGCGTCGACCACGCGGCGCTTCACCACCTCGCGCACCTCGGGGAGCGTGAGCTGGATGTCGTGATTGCCTGCCACGAAGACCACCGTGTGCCCGTCCGCGACGACCCGGCCGAGGGCCGCCACGAACACGGGGTGATCGCGCAGGATGGCCTCCATCGCGGGGACGGCGTGCGCGGCGTCGCGCGGCAGATCGTGGACGACGCTCTCGTTCTCGATCACGCGCGGCGCGTCCAGATCGAAGATGTCGCCGTTCAGGACCAGCGTGAGCTCGTCGCGCCCCGCGCCGGACCCGCGCGCGTCGGGCCGGCGCGCGCCGCCCGCCCCTTGCAGGACCTCTCCCCGGAGCGCGTCGAGCATCGCGGCGATCTCGCCGTCCGGAGAGTACGGCGCCTGCCGATAGCGCATCCAGAGGCCGGCCGTAGGCTCCAGCTCACATAGATGGATGTCTGAGATTGCCACCGTGTGATGCATCGGCGGGGAAACTGACATGGCGACGTCTGCACGCCAGTCACGGGACCGTCAAGACTTGGTGTCGACGGGCGGCGCGGGCGCTCCCGGACGTGTTGCGCCCGGAGCGTTTTCCGGGCCGCAACACGCTCAGCACACCAGTTCGCCACCGTGCATCCCTGTGAATGTCGCGCGCTCGCCACATGGGCTGTCCGGCGCGTCGAGCACGAGGAGCATTGTGACCTTCACTCGGGAATTACCACGCGACGAGCCATCACCTCTCGGGACACATCGGGTTGGGGTTCGACCGACCGGACACACACCCTGTTGGGGTCGCGCGGCGCGGCGCGGCGCGGGGTCGCCTGCGCGCTCGTCGAGCGGGCCCATGCGTGAGCGCTGCGCGCTGCATCATGCGCGGCGGCGGATGCGGGCGGCCTGCGGTGCGTCCGCCTCGGCTCTGGTAGGCTACGCCGGCGAGGCGGAGGCGGGAGCAGGCCGAGCGCCTGGCCGGGTGGGCTGCTGAGCCCGCGTTGTGTTCCGTGAGGGAGAGGAATCCATGTCAACCCATTTCATCGGCGGCGTCTGGGTGGCCGGGACGGGGGAGCCGTTCGCGAGCCGCAATCCCGTGACCCAGGAGGTCGTCTTCGAGGGGCGCGCCGCGTCCAGCGAGCAGGTGGACGGGGCCGTGAAGGCGGCGCGCGCGGCGTTCAGGGCGTGGCGCGATCTCGGCCTCGAGGAGCGGATCGCGGTCGTGCGGCGGTTCGCCGGCCTGCTCACCGAGCACAAGGCGCGCCTCGCCGACGTGATCGGCCGCGAGACCGGCAAGCCGCGCTGGGAGGCGCTCACCGAGGTCCAGACGATGATCGGCAAGGTCGACGTGTCGATCATGGCCTACCGGGACCGGACGGGCGAGAAGCGGGCCGAGGCGGGCGACGCGACGGCCGTGGTGCGGCACCGGCCGCACGGCGTGGTCGCGGTGTTCGGCCCGTACAACTTCCCGGGCCACCTGCCGAACGGCCACATCGTCCCTGCCCTGATCGCCGGCAACTGCGTGGTGCACAAGCCCTCGGAGCTCACGCCGAAGGTCGCCGAGGAGGTCGCCCGGCTCTGGCAGGAGGCGGGTGTGCCCGCGGGTGTGTTCAACCTCGTCCAGGGCGGAAAGGACACCGGCATCACGCTCGCCGGTCACCCCGGCATCGACGGCCTCTTCTTCACGGGCAGCTCCGCCACCGGCAGCGCCCTGCACCGGCAGCTGGCGGGCCAGCCCGAGAAGATCCTGGCGCTGGAGATGGGGGGCAACAACCCGATGATCGTCCAGGACGTCGCGAACATGGATGCGGCGATTCATCACATCATCCAGTCGGCCTTCATCTCGGCGGGTCAGCGGTGCACTTGCGCGCGGCGCCTGCTCGTGCCCGAGGGGCCGGAGGGCGACGCGCTGGTGCGCCGCCTGATCGACGCGGCGTCGAAGCTCAAGGTGGGCAGGTACGACGACGCGGAGCAGCCCTTCATGGGCGCGGTGATCTCGCTCGCCGCGGCGGATCAGCTGCTCCGGGCGCAGGAGCGCCTGCGCTCGCTCGGCGGCGAGGTGCTGCTCGAGATGCGCCGGCTCGAGGAGGGGACGGCGCTCCTGTCGCCCGGCATTCTCGACGTCTCGGCGATCGAGGATCTGCCGGACGAGGAGCACTTCGGCCCGATCGTGCAGGTGCAGCGTTATGCGAGCTTCGATGAGGCGATCGCGCTGGCCAACCGCACGCGCTACGGGCTCGCCGCGGGGCTGATCTCGGATCGCAAGGACCTCTACGAGCAGTTCTGGCGCGAGATCCGGGCGGGCATCGTCAACTGGAACAAGCCGCTCACGGGCGCGTCGAGCGCCGCGCCGTTCGGCGGCGTCGGCAGCAGCGGGAACCACCGTCCCAGCGCGTATTACGCGGCGGACTACTGCGCCTACCCCGTCGCGGGGCTGGAGGCGGCGAGCGTGGCGCTGCCAGGGCAGCTCGCGCCGGGGATGCGGCTCACCTAGAAGGGCAAACGGGCTGAACCAGCCTGAAACGAGCAGAGGTTCGAAACGCCAAGGCGCCAAGAACGCCAAGAGCGCCAAGAAGAAGATAATATCTTGGCGTCCTTGGCGCCTTGGCGTCCTTGGCGTTTTACTTCTCGCTCGATCAACGAGAGCGGTGTTCTAGAGCTCCTGCCACAGCGGCGGCGAGCTCTCGCCGTACTGGTCACTGCCCCAGCAGTACGCGGTGCCGTCCGTCTTCCACCCGCACGTATGATCACCGCTCGCCTGGATCGTGAAAAAGGTACCCGGCGGGTCAGCATTCTGGCCAGAGGTGCTTGAGCCCCAGCAGTCCACCGTGTAGTCCGTCCTCAACCCGCAGGTGTGATTGGTGCCCGCGGTGACATGGAAGAAGGAGCCCGAGGGCTCCGTGGACTGGCCAAGACTGTCGCTCCCCCAGCAGTACACCGAGTAGTCATCTTTCACGCCGCAGCTATGAGAGCCGCCCGCGCTGACCTGGAGGAAGGGGCCGGCCTGATCAGCGGCCTGGCCTTCCATGCTGTTCCCCCAGCAGTCCACCGCGCCGCCGATCTTCACGCCGCAGGTGTGATAGTAGCCCGCGCTGACCTGAAAGAAGCTTCCCGGCGGGACCGTGGTCTGGCCGTACTGGTTACGGCCCCAGCAGTGCAGCGTGCCGTCGGTCCTCCTGCCGCAGGCATGGTAGTCCCCCGCCTCGATGGCGGTGAAGGTCCCGGAGGGCTCTGTGGCCTGGCCATACTCGTCATTCCCCCAGCAGAGCACCTCGCCGTTCGTCTTCAGCACGCAGGTATAAGCGACGCCCCCGGTCATCTGGGTGAAGTTGCCAGGGGGCTCCGAGGATTGGTTCTGGTGGTTGCGCCCCCAGCAATCGAGGGATCCATCTTCCCTCACGCCGCAGCTGTGCTCGTCCCCCACACCGACGGCCGTGAAGATTCCGGTCGTCATCGGCGGCTCGGACTGCTGCGAAGAGTTGACCCCCCAGCAGTACACAAGTCCATCCTTCGCGAGCCCGCAGGTGTGGTCCTTGCCCGCGTTGATCTGGGAGAACTCGATACTAGGCGGCGAGGACTCGTCGTGGTCATCCCGCCCCCAGCAATGCACGGTGCCGTTCGATCTCAGCCCACAGCTGTGGTCGTCGCCCACGCTGACCTGCTTGAAGGTGCCCGTCGGGTCCCCGGCCTCGCCGTATGCGCCGGTCCCCCAGCAGTCCACGGCGCCATCCGTCTTCAGCCCGCAGGTGTGGTTCATGCCGGCGCTGACCTGCGAGAACTCGGCCGCCTGGTCCGTGGCCCGGCCGCCGGTGTTGTCGCCCCAGCAGTCGACCGTGCTGTCCTCCGTCTTCACGCCGCAGCTGTGCCAGAGGCCAGCGCTGACCTGCTTGAAGGTGCCCGCCGGAGCCGTGGCCTGGAGTTCGTCGTTGTTTCCCCAGCAGAAGGCCGTGCCGTTCGTCCTCACGCCGCAGTTATGCAGCTCCCCCGCGCTGACCTGCTTGAAGGTGCCCGAAGGGTCTGCGCCCTGGCCGTCCGTGTTCGATCCCCAGCAGTTCACCGTGCCGCTCGACCGCACCGCGCACGTGTGATCTCTGCCCGCGGCGATCTGCCTGTACGCTCCGGGCGGCTCGGTGGACTGGTCGTGAGCGTCGCTCCCCCAGCAGCTCACCGTGCTGTCCGGCCTCAGCGCGCAGGTGTGCTGGCCGCCCGCGGAGACCGCGACCTCGATGCGCCCGTAGATCTCCGCGCCGCTCGGAGCGGAATAGGCCGGCCCCCAGCAGGTGATCGTGCTGTCTGCCCTCAGCCCGCAGTGAAGCTCGCTGCCCGGGTTGATCTGAGTGAAAGACCCCGCGGGCTCCGTGGTGCCCCCGTAGTCGCCGTGCCCCCAGCAGTCGACCGTGCCGTCTGTCTTCACGCCGCAGGTGCTGAATTCGCCTGCGGAGATCCGGACGAAGGTGTCCGACGGATTCGCGGGCTGGGGGGTGGCACTGGCACCCCAGCAGAGGACCGTGCCGTTGGTCCTCACCCCGCATGTGTTGAGGAAGTTCGCGGTGAGCTGTACAAAGGTATCCGTGGGCAACACCTCGTTGTGTTCGCCCGGGTTGTTCGTGAAGTACCACCCCCAGCAGTGTACCGTGCCATTCGCCTTCAACCCGCAGTTGTGCTGGGCGCCCGCGGCGACCTGGACATAGACGTCCGCCGAATCGATGGACTGATCGAACGTGTTGTCCCCCCAGCAGATGATCGCGCCGTTCGGCCTCAACCCGCAGGTGTGATTGGCGCCCGCGCTGACCTGGAGGAATGTGCCGCTCGGAGCGTCGCCCTGGCCGACATTGTTTGCCCCCCAGCAACTGATCGTGCCGTCCGTCTTCAACCCGCAGGAGTGAAGGAGGCCCGTGCTCACCTGGAGGAATGTACCGCTCGGATCTGCGTTTGCGGACTGGCCCCCGTCGTAGGTCCCCCAGCAATTCACCGTGCCGTCCCGCCTCACCGCGCAGGCGTGCTGCCTCTCCACGCTAAGGACAGGCTCGTCGGTCACGGCGGTGATAGGCGTGTCGTCATCGCGCAGCGCTTGCGCGATCGCCGCGATATCGCCCTCGTCCGCGTCATGCTCGCTCGCCGGCTCTCCCGCACACGCGCACAGGGACAGCGCGATGGAGCTCAGCGCGAACCAGGGGCCGCCTCTCCGGCCCCGCGCCTCGCGCAGGCTCATGGACAATGGTCTTCTGTTCATCATCTCGATATGGATCCTTGTTGGCTTCTTTGAAATTCAGCCCGGCGGACGCGACATGCGGCCGCCATGCTGGGTGAGAGGATCGCGGGCTCAGCGCCGGCGCGCCTCGGGGGCGATCCGCCGGCTCCGCGCGAGCGGAGCCGATCGGACGAAGACGCTGAATCGAAGCCTCCAGGGCGCCAGAGACGCCAAGTTCTTGGTCTCTTCCTGGCGTTCTTGGCGTCCTGGAGGCTCGCTCTATGGATCGATCGACGTGAGCGGTGCTCTAGAGCTCCTGCGGCGGCAAGGTCTCGCCGTACTGGTTACGGCCCCAGCAGTACACGGTGCCGTCCGTCTTCAACCCGCACGTATGATCACCGCTCGCCTGGATCGTGAAGAAGGTACCCGCTGGGTCCGCATTCTGGCCATCGGCGCTTGAGCCCCAGCAGTCCACCGTGTAGTCCGTCCTCAACCCGCAGGTGTGATTGGTGCCCGCGGTGACGTGGAAGAAGGAGCCCGAGGGCGCCGTGGACTGGTCAAGACTGTCGCTCCCCCAGCAGTACACCGAGTAGTCATCCTTCACGCCGCAGCTATGAGAGCCGCCCGCGCTGACCTGGAGGAAGGGGCCGGCCTGATCCGCGGTCTGGCCGTACATGCCGTTCCCCCAGCAGTCCACCGCGCCGCCGATCTTCACGCCGCAGGTGTGAAAGTACCCCGCGCTGACCTGAAAGAAGCTTCCCGGCGGGACCGTGGTCTGGCCGTACTGGTTACGGCCCCAGCATTGCAGCGTGCCGTCGGTCCTCCTGCCGCAGGCATGGTAGTCCCCCGCGTCGATGGCGGTGAAGGTCCCGGAGGGCTCCGTGGCCTGGCCATACTCGTC
Source organism: Sorangium cellulosum (assembly GCF_002950945.1). GTDB lineage: Bacteria > Myxococcota_A > Polyangia > Polyangiales > Polyangiaceae > Sorangium > Sorangium cellulosum_E. The sequence goes on along the minus strand of NZ_CP012673.1, from coordinate 1,249,429 downwards.
ATTCCCCCAGCAGAGCACCCCGCCGCTCGCCTTGAGCACGCAGGTATAAGCGACGCCCCCGGTCATCTGGGTGAAGTTGCCAGGGGGCTCCGACGATTGGTCCTGGTGGTTGCGCCCCCAGCAATCGATGGATCCATCTTCCCTCACGCCGCAGCTGTGCTCGTCGCCCACACCGACAGCCGCATAAATTCTGGTCGGCGGCGAGGACTGCTCCGAGAAGTTGTACCCCCAGCAGAACACGCGCCCATTCTCCGCGAGGCCGCAGGTGTGGTTTTTGCCCGCGTTGATCTGGGAGAACTTGAGAGCAGGCGGCGAGGACTGGTCGTCATCATCCCGACCCCAGCAATGCACGGAGCCATCCGCCTTCAGCCCACAGCTATGGTCATTGCCCACGCTGACCTGCGTGAAGGTGCCCGCCGGGTCCGCTGCCTCGCCGTATGCGCCGGCCCCCCAGCAATCCACAGTGCCATCCTCCTTCAGCCCGCAGGTGTGGTCCATGCCGGCGCTGACCTGCCTGAAGGTGTTGAAGATGCTCCCCGCCTGGTCCGTGGCCCGGCCGCCGGTGTCGTCGCCCCAGCAGTCGACCGCGCCGTCCGTCGTCACGCCGCAGCTGTGCAAGTAGCCCGCGCTGACCTGCTTGAAGGTGCCCGTCGGCGCCGAGGCCTGGGCTTCGGAGTTATCTCCCCAGCAGTGGACCGTGCCGTTCGTCCTCACACCGCAGTTATGCAGCTCCCCCGCGCTGACCTGCTTGAAGGTGCCCGTGGGGTCCGCGTTCTGGCCTTGGGCGCCAGATCCCCAGCAGTTCACCGTACCATTGTACCGCACCCCGCACGTGTGATCGCGGCCCGCGGCGATCTGCCTGTAAGCCTCGGTCGGCTCCGTGGACTGGCCGTGAGCGTCGCTCCCCCAGCAGCTCACCTTGCTGTCCGGTCTCAGCGCGCAGGTGTGCTGGTCGCCCGCCGAGACCGCGATCTCGATGCGCCCGAAAATCTCCGAGCTTCCCGGAGCCGAATACTCCGGCCCCCAGCAGCTGATCGTGCCGTTGGTCTTCAGCCCGCAGTGAAGCTCACCGCCCGGGTTGATCTGAGTGAAAGACCCCGCGGGCTCCGTGGTGCCTCCCCAGAAGCCGTCCCCCCAGCAGTCGACCGTGCCGTCCGTCTTCACGCCGCAGGTGCTGGCTGGGCCTGAGGAGATCCGGACGAAGGTGTCCGACGGATTCGCGGGCTGGGGGGCGCCGCTGGTACCCCAGCAGAGGACCGTGCCGTTGGTCCTCACTCCGCACGTGTTGATGTAGCCCGCGGTGAGCTGTACAAAGGTACCCGTGGGCAACGTCTCGTTGTGTTCGCCCGGATTGTTCGCGAAGTAGTTCCCCCAGCAGTGTACCGTGCCGTCCGTCCTCAGCCCGCAAGAATGATTGATACCCGCAACGACCTGCACATAGGTGCCCACTGGATCCGCGGACTGACCGAGCCAGTCGTCCCCCCAGCAAAGGATCGTGCCGTCCGTCTTCAAACCGCAGTTGTGATCGCCGCCCACGCTGACCTGGAGGTATGAGCCGAACGGATGGCTGGAGAAGCCAATTCCATGCGTCGACCAGCAATGGATATCGCCGTTCGTCTTCACCCCGCAGGAATGAGAGGCGCCCGTGCTCACCTGGACGAATGTACCGCTCGGATCTCCGTCTGCGGACTGGCCATTCTCGTAGGTCCCCCAGCAATTCACCGTGCCGTCCAGCCTCACCGCGCAGGCGTGCTGCCTCTCCACGCTCAGGACAGGCTCGTCGGTCACGGCGGTGATCGGCGTGTCGTCGTCGCGCAGCGCTTGCGCGATCGCCGCGATATCGCCGTCGTCCGCGTCATGCTCGCTCGCCAGCTCTCCCGCACACCCGAACAGGGACAGCGCGATGGGGCTCAGCGCGAGCCAGGAGCCGACCCTCCGGCCCCCCGCCGCGCGCAGGCGCATGGACAATGGTCTTCTGGTCACCATCTCGACATGGATCCTTGTTGGCTTCTTCAAGATTCAGCGCGGCGGACGCGACATGCGGCCGCCCTGCTGGGTGAGAGGATCGCGGGCTCAGCGCCGGCGCGTCTCGGGGCACTCTGCCGGCTCCGCGCGAGCGGAGCCGATCGGCCTTCGACGCGCGGCGCCTGCCCGCCTGCCTCGCACCTCCTGCGCGCAGGGCAACAGGCGCGCCAGCTCAGGAAGGGAGGCGAATCGAGCGGCGTTGCCGGATTTTTCCTCTATCGATGGTAGCCCGGCACGCAGCGTTGGCTTTCCTCGCGACCAACGTGGGGCACGAGGTCGTTCCCCGTGGTCTCTCCCGGCCGCCGGACGGGCCAAGCCGCGTCCCGCTCGACCTGGAGCACGAGACCATGAGCGACGCCGACTTCGCCTCTGGGCGTGCCAGCGTGCCACCGTGCGCGTGCCAGCGTGCCACCGTGCCACCGTGCTGCCGGCTCAGGAGCGCGGGCGCTGAGGTCGAGCTGCGCTGAGACGTGGTGCGCCTCGCGCGCACCACGTCGCTGCCTTGCGGACATCTCCTCAGCAGCAACCCCACAATCAGGAGATTCGCACCGCACATCCCCTGTGCCTCGCGTCGCCCGCTCTGTAACGCAGGTAGCAGAGGCGGAGGAAAACCACTCTAGCTGGTGGGCTCGCACACCCCGCGCCGTGCCGGAGCAGGTGACCCGGCGCGTCGCCTCGAGGATCGGCCTCGTGTCGTTCACACGAGGCGCGACATCGTCGAGGTGAGTCGCTAACATCGCCCCGGGGCATCACCGATCTCGCGGATCAGCGACGTCGTCTCGACGCACGCTCGGCGCGGACGAACCGAGGAGAACTGCCGTGAATCATCAGGAGGGTTTCGGGAAGCTCGCGGGTGCAGCGGTCGCCATGCTGTCGATGGCGTTGATGGCAGGCTGCGATCAGGGAGGTGGGGGCGAGGTCAGCAGGAAAGTCGACGGCGACGGCAAAGAAGCCACGGCCAAGGTAGTCAAGCTCGCGTTCGTGACGAACGGATCCAGCGACTTCTGGAAGATCGCGTTCGCCGGCGTCCACAAATACGAGCGAGAGGCCAAGGTTCAAGTTGACATCAAGGTGCCGCAGAACAGCACGCCCACGGAGCAGAACCAGATCCTCGAGAGCCTCGCCAGCCAGGGCTACGACGCCGTCGGCGTGAGCGTCCTGGCGCCGAACGATCAGGTGACCGTGCTCAACAAGGTCGCGGAGAAGGTCAAGCTGATCACGTTCGACGCCGACGCCCCGCAGTCGAACCGGCTGCTCTACATCGGCACGAACAACTACGAGGCCGGCAAGGTGCTCGGCAACGAGATCGTGAAGCTCCTGCCGAACGGCGGGAAGATGGCCGCCTTCGTCGGCATGTTCGCGGTCGAGAACGCGGCCCAGCGCCTCAAGGGCATTCAGGACGTGGTCACTCCCCACAACATCCAGATCGTCGACAAGCGCGAGGACAACACCGATCTCGCCAAGGCGCGCGCGAACGTGGAGGACATCATCAACGCCCACCCGGACCTCAACGTCGCGACCGGCCTCTGGTCGTACAACGGGCCGGCCATCGTCGCCGCCGTCGAGGCGCTCGGGAAGAAGGGCAAGGTCATCCCGGCCGTGTTCGATGAGGAGGAAGCGACGCTCGCCGGCATCGAGAACGGCACCGTCGCCTGCACCGTCGTGCAGAAGCCGTTCCAGTTCGGATACCTGGGGAGCAAGTGGCTCCACGAGCTCGCGACCAAGGGCGACGCGGCCGTCGCCGCCATCCCCCCGAGCAAGGTGATCGACACCGGCGTCGACGTGATCAACAAGGAGAACGTCGCGCAGTTCAAGGCCGCGCTCGCCGAGATGAAGAAGTAGCCCGTTCGACCGCGCGTGGTCCTCGACGTCAGGGCGCCTGGGCTCGACGGTCCGACTCCTGGCCGTCCCGCCTCGGCTCGGCTCAGAAGGGCCGGAGGTGCGGTGAGCGGCCATAGACGATCTTGCCGCCGGTCTTCGACAGCGCGTAAGCGAACCCGAGCTCCAGGGTCGAGCGGGTGATGAGGCTCCCGAGGTCCACGCCCTGCTCCACCATCAGGCGCGCCGCCGCCGGCGTGATGCCGACGAGCACGACCTCCGCGCCGAGCAGCCGCGCCGCCCGCGCCGCCCGCAGGAGGTGCTCCACCGACGCGGCGTCGACGACCGCCATCCCCGTGACGTCGACCAGCACCACACGCGCGTGGTGCTCGGTGATGTCTTGCAGCATCGACTCGATGAAGCGGCCGGACCGCTCCGCGTCCATCGTCCCGACGATCGGCATCACGAGGATGCTCCGCGCGATCGGCACGACCGGGCTCGAGAGCTCGCGGATCGTGTCGAGCAGCGACTCCTGGTGGCGGTTCGCGTGCTCGAGCTCATGGGTCCGCTCGATGATCCGGTGGACGAGCTGCGTGTTCTCGATCGCCACGGCCATCGTGTCGACGACGCGCTCGATCATCGTGAGGTCGTCGAGCGAACACGCCCCCCGGCGCCCGCTCTCCAGGACCAGGACGCCGAAGGCGGACCCGCCGACGAGCAGCGGGACGCCGACCAGGGTGTGCGCCCCATTCCTGCGCGCCTCGGCGACATCGGGCGCGTCGTGGAGCTCGCTCGAGTGCGTATCGACGATGATCGGCCGGGCGGTGCTCAGCACCCGCCCGACCATCGACCTCGCGTCGAGGGGGGCTCGCTCCTCGTGGTATCCCTGGTTCCCCGCGTCCACGGTGACGAGGAGGAGCTCCTTCGCGCGGCTTTCGTACGGGAGCTGCTCCCTCCGCTTCGCCGCCTTGCGGTTCGCGTCCAGGGCCAGGTAGTCGGAGAGGGGGAGCGACCACGGCGTGCGCTCGATGGTCACGACGTCGATGCCGGTGTCGATGAAGCGCAGCGCGGCCCCTCCCCCGGAGCCGGCGCGTGTGGGCAGACCGGCCAGGGCCGCCTCGACGCCCTTCGATCGCATGTCGTCGACCAGCCGCACCGCGCGGTAGCCCATCTCGTGCTCGCGCTGGACCAGGGCCGCGTGGATGGTCCCTTCCCGGAGCATCCCGAGCGTGTCCGTGAGCAGATCGAAGGCGACGATCTTGAGCTCCCCCGCCCGCCCCAGCTCCCTCGCGGCCTTGCCCCACGACAGGCCGTTCTCGGCGCAGACGCCGAGGGCGCCGGCGATTCCTCCGGTCCGCACGGCCTCCCGGGCGATCCGCATCCCGAGCTCGATGTCGAACCGGTCCTCGGCCGGCGGCTGCAGGTCGAGGGGCGTGCCGGAGACCGCCGCACGGAACGCCTCGACGCGCTCGCGGCTGTTGATGGCGCTGAGCCAGAACGTCAGCGCGCCGATCTTGCCTCCGCCCGGGAGCAGCCGGGCCATCAACTCCGCGGCGAGCCGCCCTGCCGCCACGTTGTCGGTGCCGATGTAGGCTTGAGCGCAGCTGCCCTCGGCGGGCGGCGTGTCGATCGTGACCACCGGGATCCCGGCCTTCACCGCCCGACGGATCGCCGGCTCGATGACCTCCGGGGTGATCGGCGCCACGGCGATGCCGTACACGCCTCGTTCGATGCCGTCCTCGAGGATCCCGCGCTGCTCGACGGCGCTGTCGGCGCGCGCGTTGCGGACGTCCACGTGGACACCGACGCTGCGCCCCGCGATGACGGCGCCATCACGGACGTTGTTCCAGAACGCGAGCGGCGACCGGTGCGGGACGTGGTAGATGCGGATCTCGCGGGCCGCGGCGTCGCCGCGCGCGCCCCCGGCGGGAGCGTCGCTCAGCAGGACGAGGTGCACGGAGCGCCACTCGGGCCTGAGCTGCACGCTCTTGATGCCTTTCGAGATCATCTCGACGAGCTCATGCGTGCTGGTCTGCGCGGCGACCGCGCTCAGCACCCCCTCGAGCACGCGCACCTCCTGGGCCGACCGCGCCTTGTCGTTGTAGAGCTCTCGCCGCTCCAGCGCCGCGCCGGCGCTCGCGGCCAGCGCGCGGAGCCGCGCCCAGCGCTCGCCGGAAGGCGCCTGTCCGCCCGGCTGCTCGACGGCGAGCACGCCGATCGTCTGTCCCTGCACGCGCACCGGGGTGAGGACCACGACCGCGCCCGCGGGCACGAGGTGCAGTGAAGGCGCGCCCGGCAGGTGCTCGCGGTACCAGTCGGCGGCCGCCATGACCCGAGCGCTGTCCGCGGAATCAAGCGTCGAGAGCGTCGCGATCGCGGCGGCCGGCACCGCGCCGCCGACGACCTCCAGCGGGCTCGCCAGCACGCCAGCGAGCCCGACAGAGGCCTTGTAGACCAGCTGCTCCCCGTCCCGGGCCAGGAGGCTCCCGCGCTGCGCGGAGGGCACGGTGCCCACGGCGTCCGTCACGATACGATGCAGGGTTGCGTGAAGATCGAGACCGGTGACCATGCGCCTTGCGTTCCCGCACCCCACCCCGACGGCGCGGGCCCACGCCAGTGGGCGTGATCGAACGGCACCTTGTCAAGGGGCGCCCGAGCCGCCGCGGGCGCCGCTCGCCTCCTCCGCCCGGCGGCGCCCGCGGCAGCCTGGATCCTCGTTAGGGTTGGCGCCGAGCACACAAGCGCGGTCCGCGCGCCGCGCCGCGCCGCGCCGCGCCGCGCGCGGGGGAGCCAGAGCACCGCAGCGCCCGCCCCGCGTCCTCCGGCGACAGCACGCCGTCCTCCAGGATCGTGCGCGTGATGGGCTTCAGATCGCCACCTTGCCTTCGAGATAAAAGACACACGCGCCCTCCAGCTCGACACGGCCATCGACCAGCCGACAGACAAGCTCTCCACCGCGCCTGGAAGCCTGGAATGCAAAAAGTGTCGTTTTGTTCAGCCGCGCCGCCCAATACGGCGTCAGCGCACAATGTGCGCCGCCCGTGACGGGATCTTCGGGGATTCCCTTGGCCGGCGCGAAGTAGCGGCTGACGAAATCGTACGGCGCGTCTCCCGGCGCGGTCACCACGAGCCCCGCGCGGTCCATGCGCGCGATCGCAGCGATATCCGGCGACAGCGCGCGCACGGTCTGCGCATCCTTCAACACCGCGATGTAATTGAATGCATCGGCAAGCACCTCGACCGGAACAGCGCCGAGCGCCTCGGCCAGGTCGCGCGGCGGCGTCGCCGCGACGAATTGCCGAGACGGGAAATTCATTACATAACGAGCCTGCGTCCGCCGCACCGTCAAAGGTCCGCTGGCCGATTCGAAGACCACCTCCACACGGCCGGGCTCCAAGCGCTCCATGACAACTGCCGCGCTCGCCAGGGTCGCATGACCACAAAGCGGCACCTCCGTGGTCGGCGTGAACCAGCGCAAACGATAACGGTCCCCGTCAGGAACCAGAAACGCCGTCTCGGCCAGGTTGTTCTCGGCTGCAATGTTCTGCAACAGCGAATCATCCAAGAATCGATCCATCAGCATCACCGCAGCCGGGTTTCCCGCGAACAGACGGCTCGCGAAAGCATCCACCTGGTATATCGGTATAACGTGCATAGATACGTGAAGGCGATCGGGGGGCAGGGAGGGCGCGGTGGCGGCGTCGCATGGACCGACGGTCATGCCCGGCAGGATGCCATACCCGCAGCTCGCGAGAAAGTCGGAGATCCGTTGCAGAGGGACTCAACGGGCGGAACGAGCGTATGGCGCTGCCTGCGGGAGCTCGAGCGGCACACGAAGGCCGCCTCCGCCGGCGCCGAGCGCGCTGCGGAAGCCCGATGACCAGCGCCCGTGCCAGCGCGCGATGTAAAGAAAGCGGACGAAAGCGCACACATTCACGACACGCGCGACACGAGCCGGTGCTCGCCGGCCGTCCAAGGCAAGCGAGGAAGGCCGGATGGCCCGATGGCCCGATGGCCCGATGGCCGAATGGCCGAATGGCCGATAACCCATGGCCGATGGGCGCGTGTCGTGATCGTGCGCCCCGACGATCTTTCTTCTCCTGCGCGAGCGCCTCTGATATGAAGTCATCATGAGACACTTGCGACAACTATTTGTATGTTCCGTGCTGGCGGCTCTTGCGATGCAGGTGGGTTGTGGAGCGGAGGCGCCGGACGGCGTCGAGCAGGCGTCCGATGTCGGCTCGATCAGCCTCGCCCTCGTCGGGACCAGCGTCACGGGCGCGACGTACCGCCTGTCGAACGCATGGTTCGACATCTACGGCCCGACGAGCCGGCTCGTCTATGGATCGACCGATACGCCGGTGATCACGGAGGTGCTTCCGGTCGGCCGCTATGACGTATACCTCGAGCAATACTGGGTCCTGGAGCGGTGGACCGGCTTCAGCTACCAGCCCGTTCAGGCGGTCCTGACGTCGCCGAACCCGCTGCAGGTCTTCATCAACGAAGGCACGACATCGACGGTCGTGTTCCAGTTCCGCGCCGACGGCGATATCATCTCCGTCGGCCAGGGGAGCCTCGACATCGCCATCGGCGTCGACGACACGGCGGCGCCGCGCGAGGACAGCGACGCAGCCTGCAGCAACGGCTACGATGACGACGGGGACGGGCTCGCAGATTGCGCCGATCCGGAGTGCCAGTGGCTGCCCTTCTGCGCGCCGCCGCGAGAGGACAGCGACGCGGCCTGCAGCAACGGCTACGATGACGATGGGGACGGGCTCGCAGATTGCGCCGATCCGGAGTGCCAGTGGCTGCCCTGGTGCGCAACGTGGCGCGAGGACAACGACGCGGCCTGCAGCAACGGCTACGATGACGATGGGGACGGGCTCGCAGATTGCGCCGATCCGGAGTGCCAGTGGCTGCCCTGGTGCGCGCCGCCGCGCGAGGACACCGACGCGGCCTGCAGCAACGGCTACGATGACGATGGGGACGGGCTCGCAGATTGCGCCGATCCGGAGTGCCAGTGGCTGCCCTGGTGCGCGCCGCCGCGCGAGGACACCGACGCGGCCTGCAGCAACGGCTACGATGACGATGGGGACTGGCTCACGGATTGCGCCGATCCGGAGTGCCAGTGGCTGCCCTGGTGCGCACCGCCGCGCGAGGACACCGACGCGGCTTGCAGCAACGGCTACGATGACGATGGGGACGGGCTCGCGGATTGCGCCGATCCGGAGTGCCAGTGGCTGCCCTTCTGCGCGCCGCCGGGCATCGCGGCACAGTTCACTGACACGCTCGGCGATGACATTCCCGCCATGTGGCCTGCTGCCGTGCTCGCGGACGCGACGGACGCGGACGACATCGTGCTGGAATGCAGAGAATGTGCAGATTGCGGGACATTGCGATGGAGCCTCGCGAGCGTGGGCTTCAGCCCGGAGCAGCTCAGCGAGATGACCTATTATTTCACGACGAAGGAAGAGACCGCGGGCGGGGAGGAGGATATCGTGCAGTGGCCAGCTGGGTGCGTCGACTGCTTCGGGACCTCTTGTTACCCGCAATACAACTTCGTGTACTGGAGGATGGGCAGCGGCCTGGTGCACTTCCATCTGACCGAAACCGTAGCGGACTGCAGCGCTTCGGTGTGGAACGTCATGGGACCGCGGGATACGGACGGCTCCGAAGGAAACCTGTGCCGGTCCGGTGTTGTCGGAGGCGTAACCCAGCAGCCCAACAAGACGGGCGAGTGGTTCCAGATCTCGATCGTGAACCCGCGGTAGGACCACCCGGCGAGGTCGGGCGCCCTCATGGGCGGAGGACGCTGGCGCCGCACCCCCCTCCTGTGCGGCGCCGGCCTCCGTCTGCTGGAATGCGCCGAGCTCCGCGTGAAGGACCTCGACCTCGAGCGCCGCGAGCTCCTCGTCCGCGACAGGCCCGGCTCCTCGGGCGCTGGCTCAGTGCGCTCCCGTGTACTTGAACTCGAGGATCGCTCCCGGGTTGTCCAGGACCGTCGTGCCCAGACCGGTCGGTCCGCTCGTGCTCCCCGACGGGTCCGTGATCACGTAAAATGTCCGGCGGTCCGGGCCGATCGCGAGGTCGCGGTAGCGGTTGCTGGTGGCGAGCTCGCGGACAGGCTCACTGGCCACGGATCTCCCGTTCGCGCTCAGCTTCACCCGGAACACCGCGCCCCTCTTGAGGCTGGTGATCAGGAGAGAGTTCCCCCACCCAGGAACGCCGCGCCCGGCGGGGTAGTAGTGGAGCGAGGAGGGCGCGATCGTGGGCCAGCAGATCCAGTTGAAGTCCACGCCGCACACCGACTCGCGGAAGTCGTGCCCGTCCTCGACGGTGTAGAAGGTGAGGAGCGGCTCCCGGAAGTCGGGGTGGCTCCAGGCGCTCTCCTCCTGCTGCGGGACGGAGGGAGGCGCCTCGTAGTCGTCCCACTCGAGCGCCTCGCACGGCGTCGGGCTCGAGGCCGACCAGTTGTCGTACGTGTACGCCTGGTCGTCCTGATAGCCGGCGACGTGCGGCCAGCCGTAGTTCTTGCCGGGCAGGATGAGGTTCAGCTCGTCGTCGCTCTTCGGCCCATGCTCGTTCGCGTAGAGCTTGCCACCCCGGCCGAACGTGAGGCCCTGCGCGTTGCGGTGGCCGTACGAATAGACATGGCTGCGGGTGCCGCCGATCCGCGGGTTGTCGTGCGGGATCGAGCCGTCGAGGTTCAAGCGCAGGACCTTGCCAGCGTACCTCGACCAGTCATGCGCCGCGACGTCCGCCGCCGTGGGCAGCTCCTGCGCGCGGATGGGGAGGCACTTCCTGCCAAACTGATTGTTCCCCTGATCCCCGACCGTGTAGTAGAGCTTCCGATCCGGGCCGAAGAGGAGCCGCGCGGAGTTGTGATCGTCGCTCCCGGGCAGGCCGGTGATGACGTCGAGCGGGCTCCCCAGGGTCCCGGTCCCCGGATTGTACGTGTAGCGGCGGATCTTCGTCCTGCGGTCCACGGCCGGGCCGGGATCGACGTCGTAGGTGAAGGAGACGTACACGTGGTCTCTGCCCTTGCCCTGGAGCAGATCCGGGTGCAGGGCCAGGCCCAGCACCCCGTCCTGTCCCCCCGACTGGAACGCTTCCTCGATGGTGACCGCGGTCGTCTGCTGGCCGTCCTCCGGCCGCACGCGCAGGACCCGCTTCGACACGCGCTCGGTCAACCACAGGGAGCCGTCCGGACCCAGGACGATCCGCATCGGAGACTGCAGGCCTCGTGTGATCTCGCGCGAAGTGAAGGAGGCTCCCTCGCCGGCGCCGCCCTCATCGCCCTCGTCGCCGGGCTCGCCGTCGACGACGGCGTCCCCGTGAGCTCCGACCGGACCGTCCAGGCGATCCGCCGGGCCGCACCCGGCGAAGCCCCAGGAAGCCGTGGCGAGCAAGCCAACCTGAGCCAGGAAAACAGCTGGGGCACGTGAGATGAAGAGGGACATAGAACTACCTCACTGGTTCTTTCAATTGAGGACGCGGATCGGGGTCTACCGCTCCAGGGCGCGGTGGATGTGCTGAGAGAGCTCCCAGCGTCGCGGACACGTACGGCGTCCGCCAAGCTGTGTCCCGATCAAAGGGATCTGTCTTTACAATACCAAGACGAAGGCCCCTCTCACTGTCAAGTTGATTCTGTGTTGCAGCGCGCTTGACACGTCGCGTGAACGCGGCGCCGAACACAGTGGCACGGGCGTTGCGGCAACCGCGGTGATGGACACGGCGGCACACGCGGCGCACCTCGCCGCCGGCCGTGTGGGCGCGAGCGCCGGGTCACGTGCGGTTCACTCCGGTGCTCGTCGAGCCGGACGACCGCGCGGTCGCCGCCGGCGTTTACGCGCGAGCCTCTTCTTCACGGGAGGGCAGCTCGGATCGCTCACCGGCGGCCACGAATTCCACCGGGACGCCGGCGAGGGTGTCGCGGAGCACACATCATCGCACCCCACATACGACCCCGCGATCCCCATCGCGACGCGGGAGGTGATCCCGCCACGGCTGTCTCGATGAGCCGGCGCCTGGTGGAAGGGGCTGATGCGGCCGTAGGCGCCCCCGTCGAGCTCACCGGCGGTGTGGTCGAGCGCGTGGGCTCGATACGGCAGCCCGGTCTCCTCGAGCGCCCACCGCGCCCGGAGGTTTCAGTGCGATAGTAAAGGTCGCGCTTCGATGGCTGAAAATATCCGCGACGACACCCCTCCAGGTGCCCAGGCGAGCGAGTCGAAGACGCCACGACAAATCATCTGAAGGCTCGCGCCCCCTGGCGGCATCAATCCCGGTGTGCGGCCCACATCCGGGCGGCGCGCGATTGTCCGTGTGCTGATGCGCGGCGAAAGGAGCATCATGGTCGTTTTTTGTGAGCGGCGTGCAGAGGTCTTCCTCGCCATGGCAATGGCCACGAGCGCAATCATGGGGTGCTCGAGCCCCCCTGCGGCAGCCCTGGGAGAAGATCCCGATGGCGATGAGGCGCCCGCCTACAATGGCGATGAGGCGCCCGCCGACAACGGCGATGAGACGCCCGCCGACACGTCGCCGGACTCGCAGATGTTCACCTGTGACGCTTCAAAGTCGCCCATGTTCAAGAGCCGCGACGTGTTGAACATGCGGATCTCTGCCGATTTTACGAAGCTGAACAGCGCCCCCACGAAAGAGGAATCGGGCTCACAGGCCGTGATCGAGCTGAGCGACCAGAGCGGCGCGGCGCCGATCACCGCGAACATCATCGCCCGGGGAGTTTCGCGCTTCCATTGCGGATTTCGCCCGTTCTCGCTCAAATTCGAGGAAAAGCAGAAGGATAACATCTTCGCGCACCTCGGCAAGTCGGTGAAGTTCGTCACGCATTGCGGAGACAGGGAAGGCTTGCCTCCCACGCTCAAGGCGGACTCTATCGAGACCTACGAGCAGCGCGTGCTGATGGAGGACACTGTTTATCAAGTGCTCGATCAGCTGCAGGTCCCCTCGCTCAAGACGCGGCTCGTACGGCTCACCTACCACGACGCGCCGACCGGCAAGGAGGAGACGCGCCTCGCGTTCGTGCGCGAGCCCGAGGACGAGATGGCCGAGCGCTGCGGCATGGTGGAATGGGAAGAGCTGTCCGGGGTCGACACCTCGCAGCTCAAGGTGGACCAGGTTGGTCTGTTGCTGTTGAACCTGCTGCACGATTTCGTGATTCAGTACGACGGGATCGAAGGCAAGAACCTGGTCACCATGGTCGACCTCGATCGCAAGGCGATATGTTACGCTCCCTACGACTTCGACCTGGTCGGCGTGTCCCGGCCAGATTACGTGGCCAACCAGGGGCGCACGCTCGAACAGAACCGCGACGCGTTCGCGGACTGGCTGCGGCGCAACCAGAGCCCCACGCTGTTCGAGCAGATCGAGTTGATGCTGGCTCGAGCCGACCAGATGCAGCGCGCCGTCGATCAGTCGAACATGAACGAGGAGAACCATGAGGTCTTCTCCCGCTGGCTCTCGCTTTACCTGGGTCTCCTCCGGGATTTTCGCGCGTGCGAGGGTCACACGGACGACCCGTCGCGGCCCCTGTGTCACGTGGAAGACGACCACGGCGATCGCCCCGATTCGGCCAGCGTGGTCGATCCCGGCGAATGGAGCGCGCGCATCGAGCCGCCCGGCGACGTGGACATGTTCGCCGTCGATCTGCAGGCGAACACGCTTTACTCCCTCGGTGGCCGCGTGCCTCTCGAGCTCTTCGACGCCCAGCAGGACCTCGTGGCATCGGCCTCGGACCGGACCGTCTCGTTCAAGCCGAGCCAGACGGGCACATACTACCTCCGGGCTTCGCTGGGGGAACAGATGGTCTCGTCGCCGCTGCTCCCGAGCCCCGAGGACATCGATCGTTACATCTCCCTCTACACGGACGATCACGGGGCGTCCCTGGAGACGGCGACCACGCTGGAGGCCGGCAAGGCCGTCGAGGGCAAGTGGGAGCCGGCCAAGGGAGAAGACGAGGATTGGTTCCTGCTGAGCGCAGGCGCATCGACCAACCTCCACATCGTGCTGCGGGATACGGACACTGGCCGCATCGAAGTGAGCCGGCGCGGTGCGCCGGCCGAAGAGCTCCCCCTCGAGGAATATCTTCTGGAAGGTGACAATGACGTGTCGTCGCTCTTCGAGCAACCTGGCCAGTACGTCGTCCGGGTCATCCAGATGCTCGGCCTCCGAGCCAATGGCTCCTACACCGTGACGCTGCAATAGGCCGGAGCTCCTGGCGTGGGCACGCCGGAGCCCATGCCGGCGCAGGTCGCGGTAGGTGTGCGGGCCCCCCCGCCGCTCACCGCTTCGCGGATGACCTCACGAAATCGATGAAGGCGCGCAGCGGCGCGGGGACGAGCCGGCGTCCCGGATAATAGAGGAACGGCCCCGAGAAGCTCTGCCACCAAGGCTCGAGCACCGGCTCCAGCGCGCCGCTGTCGAGGTGCGGGCGCAGCCAATCCTCGAACAGGTGGATGACGCCGACGCCGGCGATCGCCGCATCCACCGCCAGGTCGACGGCGGCGCCCGCGCTGACCAGCAGCGGTCCCGCGGGGTCGACCCGCACCACCTCGCCGTCGCGTTCGAACTCCCAGGTGATCATCTGGCCGCTGCTGAAGCGGCCGCGCATGCAGGCGTGCTGCAGCAGATCGCGCGGGTGCTCCGGGCGGCCGCGCCGATCCAGGTAGGCGGGCGCCGCGGCGGTCGCGAAGCGCTGGATGCGCGGGCCTATGGGGACGGCGATCATGTCCTGCTCCAGCCGCTCGTCGTAGCGGATGCCGGCGTCGCAACCGGCCGCCAGCACGTCGATGAAGGCGTCCTCCGCGACCACCTCCAGCTGGATCTCCGGATAGGCGGCGAGGAACGCCGGGATGATGTCCGGCAGCACCAGGCGGGCGGCGCTGACCGGCACGTTCAGCCGCAGCGTGCCCGCCGGCCGGTCGCGGAAGCCGTTCACCACATCCACGGCGGCGGCCACTTCGCCCAGCGCCGGCACCAGGCGGTCGAGCAGCCGCGCCCCGGCTTCCGTGGGCGCGACGCTGCGCGTCGTGCGGTGGAGCAGCCGGACGCCGAGCTGCTCCTCGAGGCGGCGCACCGCCTCGCTGACCGCCGAGGCGCTGCGGCCGGTCGCCCGCGCTGCGTCCCGGAAGCTCTTGGCGCGAGCGACTGCGACAAAGGCGTCGAGGTCGCCGAGGTCCAGGTTCATTGTTCGGTATCCCGCACAGCCCGTGCGGATTGTGCGCTGTTATCGCGCCCCTCGCCAGGGCCTACCTTGGCCGGGCCTGCCAAGGAGACCTTGACATGTCCAAGATCAACGCCGCCGGGACCGTGAGGCTCGGCCGCCGCCACGTGAAGCGCCTCGGTTACGGCGCGATGCAGCTCGCCGGGCCCGGCGTGTTCGGCCCCCCGAAGGACCGCGACGGCGCGCTCCTGGTGCTGCGCGAAGCGGTCGCCGCGGGGGTCGACCACATCGACACCAGCGACTTCTACGGCCCGCACGTCACCAACCAGCTCATCCGCGAGGCCCTGGCGCCTTATCCGGACGATCTGGTCATCGTCACCAAGATCGGCGCCCGCCGCGACGAGGCCGGCGCCTGGCTCCCGGCCTTCTCGCCCGAAGCGCTGACCGAAGCGGTGCATGACAACCTGCGCAACCTCGGGCTCGAGGCGCTGGAGGTCGTGAATCTGCGCGTCATGTTCAGCGTGCACGGTCCCGCCGAGGGCTCGATCGAGGCGCCGCTCAGCGCCCTGGCCGAGCTTCAGCGTCAGGGACTCGTGCGCCATATCGGGCTCAGCAACGTCACGCCCGCGCAGATCGCGGAGGGGCGGCGGATCTGCGACATCGTCTGCGTGCAGAACCAGTACAATCTGGCGCACCGGGCTGACGACGCCTTGATCGACGACCTCGCCAGGGAGGACATCGCCTATGTCCCCTTCTTCCCGCTCGGCGGCTTTACGCCGCTGCAGTCGTCCATCCTCGCCGACGTCGCCCACGGCCTGGGCGCCACGCCCATGCAGGTCGCCCTCGCGTGGCTGCTGCGGCGCGCGCCCAACATCCTGCTGATCCCCGGCACCTCGTCGGTGGCTCACCTGCGCGAGAACCTCGCCGCCGCCGAGCTGGAGCTGCCGGACGAGGCGATGGCGGCCCTGGACGGCGTGGGAGCGAGCGCGGGCGCGGCCTGAAGCCCGCCGCCGCTCTCAGGCCCGCAGCAGCTCGTGCACCACGGTCGTGGCCCGGGTCTGCGCGGCGGCTCGCTTGACGAGGATCGCCGCGAACAGGCTGGGCCGCCGTTCCGCGGGCGACACGGCGGCGTAGCGCTCGTACTCGAGCCTGCGCCATCACGACCGCCATTGCCTGATGGCGGCATCGTCACCGCGCCCGCGGGGCTCTTTACCGGGCAGTCATTCGGTGTGCCCGTGCCGGGCTGGCCGCTCGTGGCGTCCTCGGAGCGCCGAGCAGCGCGCGGAGAGCTTTGGCGTCGGCGGGTCGCTTATCGCGCGCTTCCGCGGGGAATGCCGAGGCGGTCTTCGTAGGCGTTTAGGACTTTCACGAACGCGGGCCGCTCTTCGCAGCGACGGCGGTGGTTCTCGACGTTCGGATACTTGGCGAGGATCTCCGTCTTACGAAGCTCGCGCAGCACGCACGTGAGGATAATGTCGGCAACCGTGAAGTCAGCCCCCGTGATGAACGGTTGAGCCTGCAGCATTCGGTCGATCGTCGGCAAGAAGCGATCGAGTATCTCGACATGCCAAGGGCGCAAGGCCTGCAAATGGGGATTCGAGTCGCCTTGAAGATCGGCAAACAGGATCGGCAGCGAAAAAGGCTCGATGTTGTTCAATGACGTGATCGTCCAGCGATAGACCTGCGCGCGCCCCTTCAGATCAGAAGGAATCAATTTCCCGGATTTCTCCGCGAGATAAAGCAGAATCGCCCCCGACTCCGTCAAAATATACCCGTCATCATCGATCGCCGGAACTTGCTTGAACGGCGATACCATTCCGAACTCGACTTCGTCTTGAAGACCGTTCGGCCCGCAATCGAGCCCGACGGCCTCGTAGGCGATTCCACACTCTTCCAGCGCCCACATCGCACGAAGGTCGCGCGTGTAACCCCAAAGAAACGGCGGCAACGATTTGAAAACGTATACTTTCATGAAGCTGACCTCATCCCATCATTGAGTGAATGCGCTGGTTCAGAGGTTGGGGCCATGCCTTCCGAGGGGGTGCGATCCGTCGTCACGCCCCCGTGA
This sequence comes from Sorangium cellulosum, assembly GCF_002950945.1. Classification (GTDB taxonomy): domain Bacteria; phylum Myxococcota_A; class Polyangia; order Polyangiales; family Polyangiaceae; genus Sorangium; species Sorangium cellulosum_E. The sequence continues at coordinate 1,232,339 of NZ_CP012673.1, read as the reverse complement.
AACTCCGGGGAAAGCGGCGGCTCGCGACGGTTCGACACCGCGGCGGAATCGTGGCGGTATTTCTGACGCGCGAGACGAGGGCGTCAGGGTCACGCCGCACCGGCGTCGGGGCCCAGCTCGACCGGGATGGACGTGAGGCCGCGGACGCCGGGGCTCTGGCGCCAGGCGAGCGGCGCGGAGGAGAGCCGGGCTTCGGGGAAGCGGCGGAGGAAGGCGGCGACCGCGGCCTGGGCCTCCACGCGGGCGAGCGCGGCGCCGGCGCAGTAGTGGATGCCCACGCCGAAGGAGAGGTGACGGATGTCCGTGCGGCGCAGGTCGAGGCGATCCGGCTCCGGGAAGTGGGCGGCGTCGCGGTTCGCCGCGCCGAGCACCAGGAACACGCGATCTCCCTTCGGGATCCGGACGCCCTCGATATCCATGTCGTCCAGCACCATGCGGCTCATCCACTGCACCGGGGAGTCGTAACGGAGCAGCTCCTCCACCGCCGGGCCGAGCAGCGCCGGCGACGCGCGGAGCGCCTCGCGCTCGGCCGGGTGGCGCAGCAGCGCGAGCAGGCCGTTGCCGATGAGGTTCTTCGTCGTCTCGTGGCCGCCGAAGAGCAGCATGCAGCACGTCGAGAGCAGCTCCTGCTCGCCGAGGATCATGCCCTGCTCCTCCGCGAGCAGGAGCTGGCTGAGCAGGTCGCCCCCGGGGCTCTGCCGCCGGACCGCGATCACCGCGCGGAAGTAGTCCTCCAGCTCGGCCACCGCGCTCAGCGCGCCGCCCGCGATCTCCATCGTCGGCCGGCCCGCGCCGAGGAACCCCGCGAGCGCGTTCGACCACCCCTTGAGCCGGTGCCGGTCCTCCACCGGGACGCCGAGCACCTCGCCGATCACGAGCAGCGGCAGCTGGTCGCCGAGGTCGCGGAGGAGGTCGATCTGCCCGGTGGGCGCGACCGCGTCGAGCAGCTCGCTCACCAGCGCCTCGACCCGGGGGCGCAGCCCCTCGACGAGCCGCGGCACGAACGCCTTGTTGATCAGCGACCGGATGCGCGTGTGCTCCGGCGGATCGAGCAGGAGCGCCCACGACGCGAGGTTGCGGCGCAGCGGCTCCAGCTTCTGCCGCACCGCCTCGGGCAGCTTCGTCACGAAGGCGCTGGAGCGCTTCGCCGACAGGCGCGGATCGCGGAAGCCCGCGGCGACGTGATCGTACCGGGTGATGAGCCAGCCGTTGTAGCCGGCGCTGAAGTAGGCCGGCGCCTCCTCGCGGAGCCTCGTGTACACCGGGTACGGGTTCGCGAGCGTCTCCGGCGAGAGGAGGTGAAACGGGTCGGAATCCGCGTCCGCCGACGGGTTTGCCGCGGGCGTTTCGTCGGGCTTCGGTGCGTCGGGCGAGTTCATCGGCCCAGGGTACGCCGGCCTCGCCCGCTTGGGAATGCGCGGCGGGGCCCCCCCGCCGCGCGCGCCGAGGTCAGGCCCAGAGCTTGATGCCGCCGAGCAGGCCGGCGACGTTGTCCACCACGACGACGTTCTCGGGCAGCCGGCTCACCTCGAGGAGGCGCGCGTTGCCGCCGCCGAGGTAGAGCTTGCGGTAATTGAAGATGGGCTCGATCTGCGCGATCATCTGGCGCACGCGCTTGTTCCAGCGCTTCGGGCCGATGCGCTTGCACTCGGCGTCGAACACGCGATCCTCGTACTTCAGGTCGCGCTTGCCGTACGGGTGGTGCCCGAGCTCGAGGTTGGGCACGTAGTGACCGTCGATGTACAGCGCGCACCCGAGGCCCGTGCCGAAGGTGAGCACCATCTCGAGCCCCTTGCCCTCGATGACGGCGAGCCCCTGGATCCCCGCGTCGTTGGCGACGCGCGCGGGCCGGCCGAGGCGGCGCTCGACGGCCTCAGCGAGCGGGTAGCCCTTCCACTTCTCGTTGTCGAGGTGCGGCGCCGTCTTGGTCACGTTGTCCATCACGACGCCGGGGAAGCCGATCGAGACGCGATCGAACTCCCCCTGCGCGCGTGCGAGCTCGTCGATGACATCGAGGATGGGGTCCGGCGAGGCCGGCTGGGGGGTCGGCACACGCACGGGGTCCGTCAACGGAGTCCCCTGCGCGTCGAGGATGGTGGCCTTGATCCCCGTTCCGCCGATATCGATACAAAGCGTGCGCATGGATCTGTGTCTCTCCTCCCGGAATTCTTCACCCAGGGCGGACGGAGGCGCGCCTGTGCGCCCTCGGTCGCGGCGGCAATAAGCTAGAGCTCTGGCTGTGCGTCAACTGGGGCGTAAGGGTGCGCCTGAAGCGCCCGCTGGGCTGCCGCTCCGGGGCCTGGCGCGGGGCACGTCCGTGCGGCCCGGCGGAGCCCGCCGAGGGCGACGGTGCCCGGGGCTCCCCCGGCGCCCCCTCGGCGTGTCCACGCCGCCGCCGGACGGCGCCGAGGTCCACCTCGCCGGGCTCAGCGCGGCCGGCGTCGGGTTGCCGTTACGGGAGCGTCGGGGCCGTCCAGTCCACCCACTTGTTCTTGTCGAGCTCGTTCTTCGGCTTCCAGACGTCGGTGCTCACGCTGTCGTCCTCGAGCAAGAACCTGCTGACGAAGGCCTCGATCGCCGCCTGCTCACCGCCGGCGTAGTCCGTTCCACAGTGGTTGTGCCCGCTGTCGACGTACCCGATGTTCTCCTTCACGCCGAGGGCCTCGTAGATCATCCTGGCGGCGCCGCCGGCCTGGTCTGCGTTGTTCGTGCTCAGCCACACGTAGTTGAGGTTCCCGAGGATCAGGATGCCGCGCGGAGCCACCATGCCGACCAGCTCGTGGTGGTCGAGCGGCAGCTTCGTCACCGCGTTGCCGAAAGGCTCGATCGCTGCGCTGAACCACTTCTGCTCGCTGTACGTCCTGCTGAGGTTCTGGACGCCGTCGCCGCCGGTCCTGCCCATGTTGTCGACCTCCGAGACCCGCCACGCCGCCACGCCACCGGAGCCGGATTCCTGCGGAATGGTCAGCGCGATGCGCGAATCCATGGCGCCGATCATGAGCGCCCCCTTGCCGTTCCGGGAGCAGCCCGTGACCGCGAGCCGCTTCGGATCGATCTGCGCATCAGGCGTGGACTCGAGGGCATCGATGAGGCGGCTTGCACCCCAGGCCCAGGCGATCAGAGCGCCGCTGTCTGCGCTCCCATGGAACTTGGAGAAGATGCCGCCGCTTCGATTCCCTTCCGGCTGCACACCGTTGTGATCGTAGTTGATGATCGCGACGCCCATCTGCTTCAATCGGTTGTTGTTGAGAGAGCCGGCGGGGGCAGAGCCGCCGCCGAGCCCGATCAGCGCAGGGAAGGGCGCGGTGCCGGTGGAGGGCAGCTCGATGCTGACGGAGAAGGAGACATCCTGCTCGCCGCCGCTCACGTTGACCGTCAGCTTGCCGCCGGACATGCTGCCCGTGACGGTGGCCTCCTTCAGCTGCTTCGGGCCGGTCTCGTAGTGCTGAACCATCTCGGAGATTTCCCGATGCCGGCAGACCCACTGCGCTCGGGTCGTCACCTTCGTGCCGTCCATCATGGTGAACGGATCGGGCAGCTTCTCGTTCGTCGGCAAGGCATTGAAGGCGGGCATGCTGGGGACGACACAATCCTCGCCGGGCGTCTCGACGCCGGTCAGCACCGTGTCCCCGCCCGTCGAGGGGCCGTTGCCAGCGCCACCGGTGCCTCCCGCCGGGTCCGTGACGCCGGAGCTCGAGCTGGTCGTTCCCGGGCTCACGCTGCCGGTCCCACCGCCGCCCGTCGACGCCGTGCCGCCGGTCGGATTGCCGTTGCCGCCGGCGCCGGGGTCGTCCGTGTTGTTATCGCTCGAGCCGCAGGCGACGAGCAGATGGAGGAGGGCGGCTCCAGTGAGCAGTGTGGAGTATTTCGGTCGAAGGGACATGGTGGGCCTCGCTGAGTCTAAGGGGCTCGCATGGGCATGCTCGAACCGGTCTTGCTGCGCCTTCTTCCGTCGGAAACACCGCGCAGCTCGACCGCATGTACGTATTCCCGGTGGAAGTCATTTCGATCAGCTTCCTTGTGGTCGCAATCGCCGCATCTCACGACGCCTGGCGTTCAACGCGCTGCCATCGGGAGGAGCGACCGCCTCCGTCGAAATGACCCGTCGACGCCGGTGTCTGCGATGCGCCGAGCGCCGCCCAGAAGCGCCCCGGCGACCGGGTCGGCTGGCCAGGCGTTCTTCTGCTTACCTGGCGACGCTGCGCAACGTACGTGCCTTGTTGTCTCAGCTCACGCGGATGCCTGGGTGACGAGGTGCCGGAAATCAGGTGCGCGACCGCGCCGCATCCGGGCGATCTGGTGCAGGCTGGAGGTGGCGCGCCGCCAAGCGTCAAAACGCCCGCCGTGCAGCACACGCGCCATCTGCTGATCTCGCCCGAGAAGGTACCACACGAGGTGGCGGAGGGAATACACGTTTCACGGCTGGCAGAGCGCGCGGGGGGCCTCGCTCGGCGACGTCGCGCTACGATCGGTAACACGCGGACGACGCTGCGTTACGATTCGTAACAGGAGCGGATCTGGCTGCGCCGGGTCGCGGGGCGATCCAGAGAAGAGATGTGGGCTACCTCACGACATGACACCACCGTCGCGCGGGGTGGACGCGGAGGTGATCCAGGCGTAACGTCGCGGGAATCAGGCTCGACATTTTTCTTCCGGAGGACGCAATCATGAGGTCAGCACCCCTTACCCTTCTATTCTCAGCAATCCTGTGTGCTATCGGCTGCTCGGACAGCGGTGGCGATGGAGGAGGGCAGACCGGCGGCGCGGGCACGACAGGCGGCACGGGCGGCGCGCCGGGCGGCACGGGCAGCGCGACGGGCGGCACGGGCGGCGGTGCGCCGGGCGGCACGAGCAGCACCACGGGCGGCACGGGCGGTGCGCCGGGCGGCACGGGCGGCGGCGACAGCTCGACCGTGGGCACGGGCGGCACGGACGCCCCCGCGGCCAGGACGCCTGCCGCGAGCGCCCGAACTCTGAGGGAGGCCGGTGAAAACGCGAACCCCCCGATCCTGATCGGCGCGGCCATCTCCGGATCCGGCCTCAACGATAACGGCTACAAGAGCGTCGCTGCTGCCGAGCACAACTACGTGACGGCAGAGAACGAGATGAAGTGGGATGCGCTGGAGCCGACCCCGGGGTCGTTCAGCTATGGCTCCGCGGACAACATCGTGAACTGGGCGGTCCAGAACGGGATGCAGGTCAAGGGTCACACCCTGGTGTGGCACAATCAATTGCCGGGATGGGCGAGCTCCCTGAGCGGGGCGGCAGCAGTGGAACAAGCCATCCGCCGGCACATCGAGAACGTCATGGGGCACTTCAAGGACCGGATCCACACCTGGGACGTGGTCAACGAAGCGGTCATCACCGACAGCGACACCGGCGTCGGCAACCCGCGCATGAGGCCCTCGGTGTTCTTCAACGCGCTGGGAGAGAGGTACCTCGACCTCGCCTTCGAGATAGCGAGAGAGCAAGACCCGGACGCCAAGCTCTATTACAACGACTACAGCATCGACGCGCTCAACGAGAAGGCCGACTTCGTCTACGAGATGGTGAAAGGGATGGTCGAGCGCGGAGTCCCGATCGACGGCGTCGGGTTCCAGATGCACATCGGACCGCCCAACAACGAGGCCGGCGGGCCGGACGTGGCGGCCAACCTGCGGCGCTTCGCCGATCTGGGCCTGGAAGTGCTGATCTCCGAGATGGACATCAACCGTTGCAGCAATCAGGTCACCGCGGAGGAGCAGCTCACTTACTATCACGACATCGTCGAGGCCTGCTTCCTGATGCCCGAGTGCGTCGGCATCACCTTCTGGGGGATCAACGACGGCAGGTCGTGGCTCAACGGCTGGAGCGGGGCGCTGTGCAACGGGCAAAGCTCTCAGTCTCTGCTCTTCGATGACCGGTATCAGAAGAAGGAGACCTACAACAAGGTCATGGACGCCCTGCTGGGGCGTTGACGTCTCCCTCGCGCCGCGCGCGGCGGAGGCTCACCTTCGCTGCGCCGCCTTGCCCGTGTGATCCAGGAACACGTCGCGCACGCTCACGATATCGTCTCCGGACAGGAAGCCGCTGCGCCCCAGCAGCCGTCCGCGCTCCCAGTTCGTCAGCCCCAGCTCCGGGCGATCGTAGGCCCACTGTCCGTCGACCCAGCGCGTGAAGCCGTTGCTCACATAAGGCGCGTCGACGGCGGCGTAGAACTCCTCGAAGGCGCCCGCGCGGGTGGACAGGATGGACGCGACGAAGCGCGGGCTCGTCCGCTGGAAGTGGTGCGCGGCCTCTCGCAGGTCCTCCACGAGCAGGAACGAGAGCTCCGGCACGTGGTCCCACTCCCACTCCGTTCCGAGCGAGCCCTCGGAGAAGCCCTCCTCGCCCGTGACGACGCCCTCGGAGCCCGCCACCACGTGCACCTTCGCGCCCACCTTGCGCAGCGCGCGCTCCACGACCGGGCCGAGCGTGCCCCTGGCCCCGCGCTCCAGCAGGAGGACGTTCAGCGTGTTGCAGACCTTGCGATCCAGGCTGTTCACGATGGCGTTCTCGAGCGCCTCCGGATCGGCGCTGCGCTCGACGAACATCCACGCGCCGCCGGTCCCGTGCAGCGACGCGGGGATGCCGTGCTGCTCGGCGATCGCGCCGAGCAGCGCCACCGTCGCGCCCGAGCCGCGGGCGACCGCGAGGCGCACGCCGGGCAACGTGAACAGCGCCTGCCCTGCGCCGTGCTCCTTGCTGCGGACGAGGCGCACCGCGCCCTCGGGCAAGCCGGCCGCCCGCAAGGCCGGGCGGAGCGCGTGCGCCTCGATGGCGAGCGCCGTCCCGAGCGCGTCGGCGCCGATGCGCATGACCGCGGCGTTGCCGTTGCGCACCACGCCGGCGCCGTCGGCGAACACGTTCGGCCGCCCCTCGAACACGAACGCGACCACGCCGAGCGGCGCACGCCGGCGCTCGATCACGTAGCCGTCGCCCTCCCGGCGCTCCACCACCTCGCCGATGCGGGCGGGCGTGCTCGCCCAGCCGCGCAGGCCGGCGATCATGCCGTCGCGCATCTTGGGCGTGGCCACGAGGCGCGTGGTGCTGCGGCCGCGCGCGGCGGCGCTCGCCACGTCGTCGGCGTTCGCCTTGGCGACGTGCGCCCACGCGGCGTCGTCGGCCAGGCGCTCCGCGAAGCCGAGGAAGAACGCGTCGACGGCGCTGCTCGGGACCCTGGCGAGGGCCTCCACGGCGGCGGCGGCCTCGTCGACGGCGGCGCGCGCGGCCTCGAAGGCCTCCTGCGAGATGACCACGAGCTCGCCGGTCCGCACGACCGGCACCACCCGATCGGTGGGCCGCACGGCCGGCATCGGGACGACGCGATGGCCGACGACGACGGGAGTTCCAGGGGAAATGGCGTGGATGGACGACATGGCCGGCGCATCATGCCACGCGCCGCGCCGGGGGAGCACGACCATCCCGCGGACGTCTCGGCCGCCCCGGCGCCTCGGGTCCGGCGCCGGGACGATCGCCCGGGGAGGCTCCGGCCACGGCAGAGGCGCGGAGGCGCCGAGCCCCGCGCCGGCCGGGCCCGCTACTGCGGCGCGCCGCAGGCGTCGCCCTCGCAGGCGACGCTGGGCGGCGGCTCGCGGTTCACCAGATCGTCGAGCCATTGCACGAGCCGCTTTCCGCCCGACTCGACCGTGTAGAACGCCGGCCGCCACAGGATGCAATGGTCGCTGCCCGGCGCGAGGTACGAGCTGAAGTTCGGCGTCGACGCCTCGATCTGGTCGATCGACGCCCTCATCGCGGCCGACCAGTCCTGCGCGCTGCCGCCGCCCATGGCCTTGAAGAAGAAGACCTGGTCCTCGTCATAGGCCGTGTTGAACTGCGACAGGCGCATGTCCGGGTAATGGTTGCCGATCGTCCGGTACAGCACGTCGAGCCGCGCGAGCTCCGCGGGGTCGAGCCCGCCGATCCACGTGGGATAGGCGCCCTCGGGCTTCCAGGAGGGGAAGCTGTCCTCGAAGAACGTTTCGGTGATGATCCCGGCGCCGCTGTCGGCGAACTGGTACACGGACGCCTCCTTGTAGTGCTCCCGCAGGTGCGCTGACCACATGATCGAGCCGTACGCGCCCGCGCTGCACCCGGTCACGAAGATCTTCTCGGGCGCGGGGACGTTCTCGTAGACCCAGGCCAGCGCCGCGCGGACGTTCACGGCGCCCTTGTGCTGGATGCTGACGGCGCTGCTCCCCTCCCCGTAGGTGGCCACGTTGTCGCCCCAGTGGATGTCCCCGGTGCAATAAGGGATGTACACATGGTGCCAGTCCCGGAACGGGTTGTCGGGATTTTCATGATCGTAGATCCCGCTCGCGCCCTGCTGGTTGACGACCATGGGATCCTCGGTGACCGTCTCCTGGAAGAGCGATCCCGCGACGGAGCAGGTCGCGGCGTTCCAGCACGCGCCGCCGCCGCGGAACTCGACGATGAGGCGGTTGACGGTGCCCGGACGGACGAAATACTTGAACGGATCGCCGCGCGAGCACGTGGTCTCGCCGCCGGGCTCCACGGTGTTCCATCCGGGGGGGAGGCTCAGGATGGCCGCCGGCGGAGCGGCGCCCGCGCTCGGATCCTTGACGTCCGAGCCGCCACAGCCGGCGACGGCGAGCAGGCACAGCGGGAGTGGGAATCGAAGGAACAGGAGAGGCTTGCGGTCCTTGCGTCTCATGAGAAGTGGAGAATAGCACTCCACCTCTCCTGGGCTCCTCCGGCCGAGACGGCCGCGCCGCTTGGTGCTTTGCGCTACGGCGCCGGCGCGTGAACCGCCCGGATCTCTGCCGCGGCCGCGTCGACCGCGCGCGGGATCACCTCCCCGTTGAGGCCGCCTGCGTCGCGCGGCGCGAGCGCAGCGCAGATGGCGAGCGCGACGAGATAAAGAGCGCCGATGAGGCCGATCCATCGCAGGCTGGACGTACTCAGCCTGGACACCACCTCGATGGGCACGATCTGCGCGCGCACGTGGACGGATCCCATCACGAGCACGGCGCGGTCTCCCTCGTTGAGCACGATCTCGGCCGGGCCGGTCAGCAGGCGGCCGAGGCCGTCGGCGCCGTGCACACGCGCGCGCGCTCGCCGCGGCACGTGCAGCACATGGCGGCCGCCGGACACCTCCGCGATCACCGGGGCCGACCGGTCCAGCTCTCCCGACGGCACCCGCGCGATCGACGCGGGCGCATCGCCGATGTGCGTCCGCCCATCGGCGAGCATGTGGCGGACGCCGATCACGTCCTTGCCGCGCATGGCCACGAGCTCCAGCGCGCGCCTCGTGGAGGCGCACGCCGCGGGCGGCCACGATCTCCGGTCGCCCGCGGGCTCGGCCCTCGATACCCCCTTAGGCGCTTTCGCCATACTCTACCGCCCTTCGATGCTCGGCCGCCGGCGAGGTTCGACTCACCCCGTCACGTGAGCGCCTGCCCTCGGCCATCGACCCCGCCCCGCGCTCCCCGCACCACGCCTCGTCTTCGGACCCCCGCAGCACGTCTCCGAGACTTCCCTGGCACCCTTCCAGGCACGGAGTGTTCCGCGGCCCACCGAGCAAAGACGTGGCGCTCCGGCAGCCTCCTCCGCGCGCCTGCGCCTATTTCGTGGCGCCCTCCCCCCGCTGGTGTAGATCGCCCCCCCGTGAGGAAGCGCCCCCTCGGCAAGACGACCCTTCAGGTCTCGGAGCTCGCCCTAGGCACCTGGGGCCTCTCCGGCGACGGGTACGGCCCGATCTCCAGCGTCGAGGTCGATCGCGTCATCGACCGCGCGCTCGCGGTCGGCATCGACCTCTTCGACACGGCCGACGTGTACGGCCGGGGCGAGATGGAGCGCTGCCTCGGCAAGCGGCTCCAGGGCGCCGGCGCGACGTTCGTGGTCACCAAGATCGGCACCGACCTCGACGAGCTCCCCCCGAAGAAGCGCTTCGACCCGGCCCACCTGCGCACGGCGTTCGAGCGATCCCAGGAGCGGCTCGCCCGCGACGTGGTCGACGTCGTCCTGCTCCACAACCCCACCGTGGCCGCGATGCGCTCGAAGGAGCCCCTCGACTTCCTGAAGGAGCTCAAGCAGGCGGGGAAGATCCGCGCCTTCGGCGTGAGCGCCGGCTCCGCGGACGTCGCGCGCGCCGCGCTGCGCGACGAGGTGGACGTCATCGAGCTCGCCTACAACGCCCTCCTCCCGGGCGACCTCCACGAGGTCGCCGGCGACGTCTCCGAGAGCGGCGCGGGCGTGCTCGCGCGGTCGGTGCTGGCGCACGGGCTGCTCGCCGGGCACTGGAGCCCCGATCGCGATTTCTACCCGGACGACCACCGCGCCCAGCGCTGGACCCGGGACGAGTTCAAGACCCGCCTCCGCCAGCTCGACGCGCTCCGGCCGCTCGTCACGGGCAACGTCGTCTCGCTCCGGGCGGCGGCGCTGCGCTTCGTCCTCGCGAACCACCTCGTCTCGAGCGCCGTGCTCGGCCCCCGCTCCGTCGCCCAGCTCGACCAGCTGGTCCGCGAGGCCGGCATGCCCCCCTACCTCCGCGACACGGCGCTCACGGACCTCTCCGCGCGCCTCAAGAACCTCGGGGTGACCACGTGAGCACGACGAACACCAGCGACAGGGAGCTCGACGAGATCGTCCGCATCGCCCGCGCGGCCGCGGCGGTGGTGATGGAGGTGTACGCGACGCCGTTCACCGTCGAGCTGAAGGGCCCGGACGATCCGGTGACCCGCGCCGACCGCGAGGCGAACGCGCTCATCTGCCGCGCGCTCGAGGCCGCCTTCCCGGGCGACGCCATCCTCGCCGAGGAGAGCGTCCCGTCGGGCGAGGAGCTCGCGTCGCGCTTCCAGAAGGAGCGGGTGTTCTTCGTCGACCCGCTCGACGGCACGCGCGAGTTCGCGGACCGGAACGGCGAGTTCGCCGTCATGATCGGCCTCGCGGTCCGCGGCCGCGCCGCGCTCGGCGTGGTCGTGATGCCCACGACCGGCGAGGCGCTCGCCGGCCGCGCCGACGCGGGCCTCGCCTTCCTCGAGGCGCGGGACGGCAGCCGCCGCCCCCTCGCGGTCTCGTCCGTGAGCGCGCCGGGGGACGCGACGCTCATCGTCTCGCGGTCGCACCGGCCGAAGCTCGTCGAGCCGCTGCTCGCCCGGCTCGGCATCACGAAGCTCGTCCCGTGCGGCTCGGTCGGCGTGAAGATCGCGCGGATCGCGACCGGCGAGGTCGACCTCTACGTGCACGGCGGCGGCGGCGCCAAGCTCTGGGACAGCTGCGCGCCCGAGGCCGTCCTCCGCGCCGCCGGCGGGCGCTTCACCGATCTCGGCGGCGAGCCCATCGACTACGCGGGCCCCGGGCTCAAGCTCGACCGCGGCATCATCGCCACGAACGGCGCCCTCCAGGACGCCGTCGTCGCCGCCGCGAGGCCCGAGCTCGGCTGACGCGCGATGCGGTCCGAGGCGGAGATCGTCGTCGTCGGCGCGGGCATCATGGGCCTCGCCGTCGCCTACAACCTGGCGCATAGCCACGGGATCACGGACGTCGTCGTCGTCGACCGGGGCTACCTCTGCGGGGGCGCGAGCGGCCGCAACGGCGGCGGGGTGCGCGCGCAGTTCTCGAGCGAGGGGAACATCCGGCTCATGCAGGAGAGCATCCGCATCTGCCGGGATTTCGCCCGCGAGATGAAGATCAACGTCTGGTTCCGGCAGGGCGGCTACCTGTTCCTCGTGCGCAGCGAGGCCGGCCGCCGGACGCTCGAGAAGAGCGTCGCCGTCCAGAACGAGTGCGGCCTCGGCACGCGGATGCTCACCCCGGCCGAGGCGCGCGCGATCGTGCCGGAGCTCTCGACCGAGGGCGTGGTCGCCGCGAGCTACAACCCCGACGACGGCGTCGTCTTTCCCTGGCCGTTCGTCTGGGGCTACGCCGAGCGCGCCCAGAAGCTCGGCGTCGACATCGCCACCTTCACGAACGTCCTCGGCTTCCGCACGACCGGCGCGCGCATCGACGCCGTCGTCACCGACCGGGGCGAGATCCGCACGCACAAGGTCGTCAACGCGGCCGGCGCCTGGAGCCCCGAGGTCGCGCGCCTCCTCGGCGTGGAGCTGCCGAACCGCCCGCACCGCCACGAGATCTGCTCGACCGAGCCGCTCAAGCCGTGGCTCGGCCCGCTGGTCGCGGACCTCTCGAACGGCCTCTACTTCTCGCAGTCGATGCGCGGCGAGATCGTGGGCGGCATCTCGAACGAGGACGTCCCCGAGGGCCTCGACATGGAGTCGAGCCACAAGTTCCTCGGCCTCTACGCGCGGGCGCTCGTCGCCGCGTGCCCCGTGCTCGGCAGCGTGAAGGTCCTGCGGCAGTGGGCGGGCTGCTACGACCTCACGCCCGACCAGAACCCGATCGTCGGCGGGGTCGACGAGGTGGAGCACTTCTACCAGGCGTCCGGCTTCATGGGGCACGGCTTCATGATCGCGCCCGTCATGGGCAAGCTCATCGCGCAGCACATCGCCGAAGGCACGCCGCTCCCGCTGTTCGAGCGCTGGAACCTGCGCCGCTTCAAGGAGGGCCGGCTCCTCAGCGAGGCGATGATCATCGGCTGAGCGCGCGCCCGCGGCGTCCCCGGCGGCAGCGGCGCCCTCGCGCTCGGCCTCCCCGCGCGCTTCGTCTATAGTCGCCCGCCTCCCCCATGGGCCACCTCGTCCTCGTCACCGGATCCTCGAGCGGCATCGGCCTCGCGACCGCCGTCGCGTGCGCGGCCGCGGGCCACCAGGTCGTCGCCACGATGCGCCGCCCCGAGAAGGCCGAGGCGCTGCTCGCCGCGGCGAGGGCGCGCGGCGCCTCGCTCCACGTCGAGGCGCTCGACGTCGCCGCCGAGGGCGCCCCCGCGCGGGTCGAGGAGATCCTCCGCAAGCACGGCCCCCCCCTACGCCCTCGTGAACAACGCGGGCATCGCGGTCGGCGGCGCCTTCGAGGAGCAGACGGACGGCGATGTCCGGGCGCAGTTCGAGACCAACGTCTTCGGCCTGATGGCCGTCACGCGCGCGGTGCTGCCGTCGATGCGCGCCGCCCGGCGCGGCCGCATCGTCAACATCTCGAGCGTCTCCGGGCTCGTCGGCCTGCCCGGCGTCAGCATCTACGCGGCCACGAAGCACGCCGTCGAGGGCTTCAGCGAGGCGCTCCGCTGGGAGGTCGCGCCGTTCGGCGTCCACGTCTGCCTCGTCGAGCCCGGCACCTTCAAGACCGAGATCTTCTTCGAGAACCAGCGGCGCGGCGCCCTCGTCTCGCGCGAGGGGCCCTACGCCGCGATGACCGAGACGCTCGAGCGGCTCGTCCTCGAGGACGCCGCCAAGGCCCCGCCGCCCGCCCCGGTCGCGGCCGCCATCCTCCGCCTCATTGAGGACACTTCGCCCCCTTTCCGCACCCTCATCGGCCGGGACGCACGCGCGCTCGTCGCGCTGCGCCGTGTCATCCCCGACCGGCTGTTCGCGACCGGCATCCGCCGTCTCGTGTCCACGCCGCGCTCGCGTTGACACGTCCGCGGCCGGCGAATAGCGTCGGCTCCGCCGTTTCCATGACGGAGCGGCGCCACGTCGTGGCCGAAGGGGGGCTGCGCCCCCTGCCGCGCGCTGTTTTTGTCCGATGTCGTCCCCTCAGGCTAACGAAGGCTAGCCGCTGACCGCCTCACCGGAAGCGCGCCCGCGCTAGGCGAGGGCCGGCCGGCAGCATCACCGAGGTCCCGGAGGAAACACCATGTCCCGCTCAGCACGCTGCATCTTGCCGCTCCTTCGCTCGCTCCTCCTGGGGGCCGCCACCGCGTCGTCGATGGCGCTCTCCGCAGGGATCGTCGCCGGGTGCGCCGACGAAAACGACCCCGAGACGCACGTCAAGCGGCTCGACGACCCGGCCACGCTCGCCCCGTCGGTCAACCGGCTCATCCAGTTCTTCGAGGACGCGATGACGCGCGACAACAAGGACCGGAACGGCCCGACGGTGAAGCCGCTCCTCGACAAGATCATCGAGCCGATGACGCAGCGGTGCGTGGCCGGTGATCTCGACGAGCGCACGAACTCCAAGGTCATCAAATTCATCTCCGACACGAGGGATCCGCGCGGCGAGGCCTGCCTCATCAAGGCGCTCAAGGACTACAAGCCCGACTCGACGGAGGAGGACGTCCGCTGGTCGGTGCGCGGCCTCGGGGCCATGAAGTCGAAGACCGCGGCCGGCCCGCTCATGGACGTCTTCGCGAAGCTCCAGCACGGCAAGCCGAAGGGGGCCGGCATCTCGCGCGACGTGCACGACGCGATGTTGGAGATCAGCGACCCGTCCTGGGAGCCGCAGCTCATCACGATGCTCGGGCGCCCGATCAACGACCCGAAGGACGTCTCCGCGCTGCGGAACGAGCTCTTCTGGCAGATCACCTCGGCGGAGCTCCTCGGGCAGCTGCGCAGCGAGAAGGGGGTCGTGCCGCTGCTCAAGCTGGTGCTCACGCCGGTCAAGGCGGACGCCCACGCCACGGCCATCCTCGCCCTCACGAAGATCGGCAAGCCCGCGATCGAGCCGGCGATCGCGCTCCTCAAGGGCGAGCACAAGGAGCTCATCGAGCACTCGAAGGTCGAGAACCTGAAGGCCGCCGGCGACAAGCCGGGCCCGGAGGCGAAGAAGGCCGCGGAGACGGCCCACGTGGCGGCGGCCGCGCTCGTGCTCGCGACGATCGGCCGGCAGGAGTCGGTGCAGCCGCTGCTCGCGGCGCTCGGGACGGCCGAGGACCTGCCGCGCGCCATCATCGCGCGCGAGCTCACCAAGGTGCCGAAGTCGCCGGAGACGATCGCGGCCTTCCAGGCGGCCTACGAGAAGACGCCGGTGACGCTCGATCTCCCGCCGGCCGGCATCAACGCGCGCGTGATGCTCGCGGAGGCCGCGGGCGGCTTCTTCGACGCGAGCCTCGTGCCGTGGCTCGTGAAGACCGGGATCGAGGTGCGCGGCGAGGAGGACGACATCGCGCAGATCCGCGACACCTCGATGGCGACGGCGCTCAAGCTGATGAAGCCCGACCAGATCGCCGAGGTCGACCGGCTCGCCAACACCCGCACGGGCGGCGGCGGCACGGTCGGCAAGTCGATGGAGAAGGAGCACAAGATCGCGAAGGATCTGCTCGCGGCGTGCGGGACCAAGGCCGAGTGTTACGTCGGCAAGCTCGGCGAGCCGGCGTCGCAGGCGAAGGAGACGCAGTTCCAGGGGATCAAGGCCGCCTACATGGTCGGCGTGCTCGGCACCCCCGAGGTCCGGCAGCAGATCATCGACGCGATGCCGAAGGTCTCGAACGCCGCCGTGCGCTTCGTGTCGGTCACCGTGATCGACGCGCTGTCGCCGAAAGGCGACGCCGACGTCGCGACCAAGCTGCAGAAGATCGTCGACGAGGGCGAGGCCTCGAAGGACGCGGAGAAGATCTCCGGAAACGCGCCGTTCAAGACCGTCATCTACCGCCTGAACGCCCGCGCCCAGCAGTAAACACCCGAGCGCCGCACGTCCCGTCCCGCCCTCCGGCGGGCGGGACGCGCAGCGATGTACACCACAATTCTTCTTATTTTCTACACTGGGTGCCGTGATTGCGCGGCGTTTCGCCGGAGCGTTCGGCTCCCCGGTTTTTCCTGGCATCTCCTCCGTCTTGACGGTTTACTCCGGGCCCTTCCCCACGGGTCTTCCTGGCTGACCGAACCATGATCCTGCTCGAGGTAACCCACGGTCTGGCTGCCGGGCGCACCATCGAGCTCCAGGGCGAGGTGATCACGCTCGGGCGCTCGCCGGACAACCGGGTCGTCTTCGACGACCGCCACGTCTCCGGGTCGCACGCGCGCATCGTGAGCACGGCCGACGGGGTGCTCCTCGAGGACCTGCGCTCGACGAACGGGACGAGCGTGACGCGCCGGGGCGAGCGCCTCGAGCTCGGCGCCGGGCGCGGCGCGATCGCGCTCCAGAGCGGGGACGTGATCGAGCTCGGCGCGGGCGAGGCGGTCACGCGGATGGTCGTGACGATCCCGGAGGAGGCCGACGACGCGCGGGTGGTCTCGATCCGGCGGCTCGACGAGATCGAGCCGGCCGAGGCGAAGATCGAGCGGGATCCGAGCGCGCTCTCGGCCATGTACGCGGCGCAGAAGCGCATCGGCGCCGCGAACGATCTCGATCAGGTGCTCGCGGAGATCGCGGACGCGGTGCTCGCGCTGGTGCCGAACGCGACGCACGTCACGGTGGTGCTCCGCGACGACGATCAGGAGCAGGGCGCCGCGCCGGCGGCGTTCGTGCCGGTGCTGACGCGCGTCCGGTCCCAGTCCGGCCGCGGGGCGCCGCCGGCGGGGCCGGTGCCGATCACGCGCAGCGTCTACCGGAAGGTGATCAAGGAGCGGGCAGCGGTGCTCGCCGCCGACGCGCCGATCGAGGTCGGGCAGACCGAGTCGCTGATGGGCGCCTCGATCCGCAGCACCCTGGCGGTGCCGCTCTGGAAGGGCGAGGAGATCATCGGCGTGCTCCAGGCCGACAACCGGACCGTGCCCGGGATGCTGAACGCGGGCGACCTGGAGACGCTGCTCGTGCTGGCGGCGAACGCGTCGCTCGCGGTGGCGAACGCCCGGCTCATCAAGCGGCTCGTGCTCGCGGAGGAGCGGCTCCAGAAGGAGAACAGCTTCCTCAAGGGGCGCGAGGAGAAGCGCCGGGGCGGGGGCCGGAGCGCGGTGGACATCATCGGCAAGAGCGAGGCGATGGACCGGGTCATCGCGCAGCTCGACAAGGTGGTCGACACGCGCGTCACGGTGCTGGTCGAGGGGGAGACGGGCACGGGCAAGGAGCTCATCGCCGCCGCCGTGCACTACCGCTCGCGCCGCCGCGACAAGCTCTTCGTGGCGCAGAACTGCGCGGCGCTGGCCGAGACCCTGCTGGAGAGCGAGCTGTTCGGCCACAAGAAGGGGTCGTTCACGGGCGCCACCGAGGAGAAGAAGGGGCTGTTCGAGATCGCCGACGGCGGCACGCTCTTCCTCGACGAGATCACCGAGACCCCGCTGTCGCTCCAGTCGAAGCTCCTCCGGGCGCTCCAGGAGGGCGAGATCCGGCCCGTGGGCGCGACGAGCCCGAAGCACGTCAACGTGAGGATCGTCGCCGCGACGAACCGCAACCTGGAGGACGAGGTCGCCAAGGGGAGGTTCCGGGAGGACCTCTACTACCGGCTGAAGGTCTTCCCGATCCGGCTGCCGCCGCTGCGGGAGCGGCGCGACGACATCCCGCTGCTCGCGGTGCACTTCCTGGAGCGCTACTCGGACGAGATCGGCAAGCCGTGCGGCGGGTTCAGCCAGCAGGCGATGGAGCTCATGGTCGCGTACGACTGGCCGGGCAACGTCCGGGAGCTCCAGAACGAGGTGCAGCGGATCGTCATCCAGCTGGAGCCGGGGGCGTTCGCGACGCCGGAGCTCCTGTCGCCGCGGATCCGGCAGGTCGAAGGGCTGGTGGCGCGCGCGGGGACGCCCAAGGGGTCGCTCAAGGAGATGATGGACTCGGTCGAGAAGTTCTTCCTCCTCGAGGCGCTGCGCGGGCACAACAACAACAAGACCAACGCGGCGAAGTCGCTCGGGATCACGCGCGAAGGGCTGCACAAGAAGCTGCGGCAATACGGGATCTGACGGGACCGCGGCGGGGGGAGAAGAGGCGGCGGGAGAAGGCCTTCCCGGGGGGGCGGGGGAGCCAGCGAGAGGGGAGGGTGCGCGCGGGGCCGGCGGGGGGCCCTTCCCACGAACTCGCGCCTTTTGGTGGCTATGGCCGGGTGAACGGGGGCGCCGAGACTAGACGCGACTCGCTTCGCTGCGGGCCGGCGCTCGGGTTCGTGGGGCCCTTCCCCCGCCGGCCCCGCGCGCACCCTCCCCTCTCGCTGGCTCTCTCCATGGGGGAGGCGTTCTCACGGAGAGAGGGGGGATGAGGGAGGCGTTCTCCCGGGGAGAGGGGTGGCCTGGCGGGGGGCGACGCGGCATGAGGCGGGGATGGGGCGGCGGGGCAGGAGGGCGGCGAGGTGGCTCGGCGGCGCGGCGGCAGGAGGCCTCCTCGGGCTGAGCAGCCCGGCGGACGCCTGGTACTTCCCGGAGCACGTCGTGCTCACCGAGGAAGGGCTGGCATGGCTGCCGGCGGGGGCGAAGGGGGCGCTCGCCGAGGCGGTGCGGGAGATGGCCGCAGGGTCGCTGATCTGCGAGCGGCTCGAGGAGCCGTTCTACACGCCCGCGGCGCTGCGGAGGGACGCGTGTGTGCCGTATGCGACGCTGACGGCGCTCGCGGGGGACCACGCGAGCACCGCGGGGGAGCTGTGGGGCCTCGTCCAGAAAGACGACGGGGGGAAGACGGGGCAGCAGCTCCTGTTCGGAGCGCGGAGCCAGTGGCGCGACTTCCTCGCCAAGCAGCAGCGGAGCGACGCCGCGATCGACGTCTCGGATCGCAGCGACCTCGTGCGGGACCTCGACATCTACCTGCTCGGCGTGGACGGGGGGTACGTCGATCGCGCCAAGCAGAACATCAGCCACTTCCAGGCGGCGGGGGAGCCCATCGCCCGGGTCGCCGCCGACCTCGCGCGCAGGGGCCGCGTCGACAACGCGCTCAACCAGCTGATCGGGCACCACCTGCGATCACTCCAGCTCGCGACGCAGGCGCGGACGGCGCCGGCGGATACACGGGCGGCCCTGCGGCGCGACGCGCTGATCGAACACGCCTACGCGCTCCACTTCCTGCAGGACGCGTTCGCCGCGGGACACGCGGTGATCACGGCCGACCTCCGGGACGACCCGGAAGAGCGCATCGGGACCCACGACCATTTCAACCGCATCGGCGTCTCGGTGACCCGCCTGCTCAACGCCGTCCCGTGCCCGCAGCTCCGGGCCGGCGTGAACGACCTCCGGATCCCCGGCCTCCCGCCCTGCTGGGAGACGACCGGCGACGGGTTCCTCGGCAGACCGTCCAGCCAGGACCGGCTCCATGCCGCAGAGGCGACCGCGCGGGCGCAGGTGCAACTCGCGATGGCGCTCGACCCGCGCTGGGTGGAGCGGCTGCTCGAGCCGGCCGCCTGCGACCAGCCAGCGCCCGCGCAGCAGCCCGCACCGGCGCAGCAGCCCGCACCCGCTGCGCCCGCCAGCGCACCGGGGCGGACTGCCCGCGACATCGACCTCGCCATGACGCTGCTCGATCCGACGCCGGCGTGGTCGCTCGGCCCGGCGCAGCGCCGCATGCTGAGCTCGACCTGCGAGCGCGCGCGGCACGTGCTGCGGAGCGCGCTCGCGGCGCTCCCCCGCCTCGCCGAGGGTCGGCCCATCCAGGCGTTCTCAGGCAACACCAGCCAGGACGTCCCCCGCCTTGTGCAGGCCGACGCGCTCGGAGACCCGTTCGCGCTCTGCACCAGGTCGGCAGCGCGCACGGATCCCGGCATCGACTGGTTCGCGAGCGTCCTCTGCCGCGACCCGGAGCGGATCGTGCTCGGCACGCCCGATACGAGCCTGCTGCGCCCCCTCCTCGCGGCGTGGCCCGTGCCGCAGGCCGAGCCCGGCAGCCTGGAGGGCGAGGACCCGATCGCGCGCGGGTTCAGCTACCAGGTCTGGCTCTCCGCGCCGCTCGCCTACCGGGGCGCCTCCGGGGAGGCGTCCGCCCAGATCTCGTGGAACCCGTCGTTCCTCCTGGGGGTGTCGTACCGCTGGCAATACGTGCTGTCCGGCCGCCCCAACGCCGCGCTGTTCGAGACCAACGTCGGCCTCCAGACCACCGTGCGCAGCGGCGCGGCGCCCCATTTCGGGTCCTCCGCCCTGGCGGAGCTCAGGACGCCGGTCCTCTCCATGATGTTCTGGGCCATGGCCAACGGCCTGACCAGGGCCTTCGACGGCGGCCGCGGGCTCGCCGACACCGCCGATACCGTCGAGCTCATGCCGTGCGGCGCGCGGTTCTATTTCGACCTGACCAGCGCCAGAAAGCCGTTCTTCGACGGCTTCGACATCGAAGGGCCGGCGCTCCTGCTGCCGCTCCGGCGGGACCTGCTCGGCACCCAGGGGGTCTCGCGCATGCCGCTCGAGGTGCGCTCGCGCTTCGGGTGCGCGCACCGGTGCGAGGCGTTCTCCGTCTCGCTGGAGCTCGCGACCGGCGTGTCCAGGTTGTTCTGAGGGCGTGTCTTGCCTGCTCAGGAGTAACGGGCGGAGATCTCCGCCACCTGCTCGCCCGCCTCGACGAGCAGCGCTTCACCCCCGATCCGCAAGAGCAGCGGGGCGATCCGTCGCAGGTCGTTGCCATCCCCGGTCCAGAACACGTCGGACCGCAGCGGCGTGGCGGTGAGGGCGTCCAGCAGCCATCCGAGCACCTGCGCCGCGCGTCCGGGCGAGAGCACGTCGCCGAGCTGCGCGAGCAGGAAGTAGCCCCAGCCGTCCGAGGGCGGCTCCTCCTCGGCCGCGACCGCCGCGAGCTCCGCGAGGGCCGCGGAGCGCTCCGGCGGGAGCGCGAGCGCCGCCTGGGCGAGGGCCGCCATCCGGTCCGGCCCCTGGACGGCGAGCGCCTCCTCCGCGCGCGCGGCGAGCGCCTCTTCCGCCGGCGCCGCCCCGGCGCCCGCAGCGCCCGTGGCCCGCTCGGCCGCGGCGCCCTGGGAGGAGCGCGCCCGCGCGGCACCAGCGCCCTTCTTCCTGGCCTGCGCTCCTTGCCGGGCGCCGCTCGTCTCCGCGTCGTCCACGGGCGCCCCGAGCGACCGGAGCCGCTCGAGCAGCGCCGGCATCACACGCCGCGACCCCGGCGCGTCCATGAGCCCCCGCTGCCCGTGCGCCTCGAGCGCGACCTCCAGGGAGACGAACGGCGCCACGCGGCGCAGGTCCTCGTAGATCGACGCGTCCCACGCCTTGCCGGACGCGAGCGCCGCGAGGGCGTCGCGCGCGACCCAGCCCGCCGACGCCGCGCGGGCCGGCTCCTCCAGCCCGGGCGAGAGCAGCGCGAGCAGCGGGCGCCGCAACGGGTGCTCGGGGCTCGTCGCGTCGACCGCCCGGGCGCAGAGCGCCGGCGGCCAGGACGCGGTGGCGCGCTGGAAAGCCCCGAGGAGCTCCCTCGAGACGAGCGCGAGCGCCTGCGCGAGCACGCCATCGAGCGCGCCCTCCGCGCCAGGATCCGCCGCGAGCCCGTGGGTCGCCCCGGACAACGCCTCGGTTGCGGACGCCTCGCCAGAGGCCGGCCCCGCCGCGTGCTCCGCAGCGCCCCGCGCCTCGCCTCCGAGCAGCCTGGCGGCATCACACAGCCCCTCCAGCCGCTCCGCGGGCTCCTCGGGCAGCTGGCGCAGCGCCTCCTCGATCAGGGCTGCCCGCTCCCCGCTCGGGCTCACCATCGCGGCCGCGAGCAGCGCCCGGGCCGAGCAAGGCTGCCGGCGCGCCGTCTCGCGCGACAGCGCCGACAGGCGCTCGCGGGCGGCGCCGCGGACGAGCTCGGCCCAGCGCGCGAGGAGCTGCGCCGCGGCCGCGCTGTCCGCAAGGGGCCCATCGTCCGCCCAGAGCCGCGACCGCAGGGACGACTCGACCAGCGCCGCACGAACGGCGAACGCCGCCGCACGCGCCCTCTCTCCCGGCTCCACCACCTCGCGCCCCGCGGGGCGGCTCCCCCCGGGCGCTGCGGGCGGTTCGACGACCCCCGCGGCCGCACGCTGCGCCGCGCGCCGCGCCAGCCGGGCGTCCTCGATCCGGCCGCGCGGCGAGGCCTCGACCGCCGTACAGAACGCCTCCCACGCCGGCTCGACCAGCTCGGCGAAGGCGGTACACGGCGCCCCCGAGAGCACCAGATGGCCGGCGCGGCACCCCGCCCAGTAAGCCCTCTCGTCGCCGCCGGGCGCCTCGCCGCGCACGGCGCGAGAGGCCGCCTCCGCGAACTTCCCGTGCGCTCGCCCGAGCTCTGCCGCCACGACCGAGGCCTCCACGGCGGCCCGCCATCCGCCGTCGCGGTAGGTGACTCCCCCGCCCTCGACGAGCAGCGGCCCGCCCGGCCCCGCCGCCTGGGCGAGGCGCGCGGCGACCCCCTCCGGAGCGAGGCCCGTCACCGCGGCGAGCACCGGGATCGGCGCCGGCGCGAGGGCGATGGCAGCCGCCAGGGACAGCGCCTCCGGGCCGTCGGTCCCAGCGTGCGGCTCCACGACCTCCGGTCTCTCGATCCGGACCCCCTCCGCGCCGCCCGCTCCCCCGCGGACGCAGCGCAGCACCCGGACGCCGCTCCCGGGATCCACGTCGAGGATCTCGCCCGGCGAGAACCCCACCGCGTCCTCGGGCGCCTCCACGACGAGCACGATGTCCAGCGCCCTCAGCGCCTCGCTCGATAACCTGAGGCGCGCCTCGTGGGCGACGTCCTCGCTGGTGCCCGGCCTCGCTCCGCTGTCGAACTCCGGGTCCACGGCCGCGAGCGCGGCGACCAGCGCCTCGTAGCCCCCGAGCGGCAGGGCCGTGCCCCACCGCCGCCCGATCGGCCACACCACCGCGGTCGCGCCACGACCGCGCAGCGCCTCGAGCGCCCCGCCGATCGCCGCCCACCGGTCCGTGTCGTCGCCCGCGACCAGGGTGGCCGTCGTCCCGCCGGAAAGACGCTCCACCACGTCGGCGACCGCCGCTCGAACCTCCGGCTCCCCGCCGCGCGCGGCCGCGGCCTGCTCGAGCGCGGCGCGGAACGTTTCCTTCACGATCCCTCCAGCGGTCCCGCTCATGCCACCTTCGCCATTCCCCACCTCCGCTCAGGTCCCGGTGAATGGAGGGGTCCTCGACGGGACGGTTGCCCCGATCATCCCCTCGGCCGCGTTATTCTCCTGGCGCGAGGTGTTTTCGTTCCGGTTGTTGCGCCAGATCGACTGGCCGTCCCATAACCCCCGGTTGTTGCCTCTTCCGGGGTTCGGCGCGGCGACCCCGCCCGTCGCGTTCGTCGCGGCGCCCTGGTTGATGTTGCCCGGGTGAATCCCGAGCTCCCGGGACGTCTGCGCGCACATGTGGCAAGGGCACATCGCGGGCCCGCCCCCGTTCATCCCGTTGTTCGTCGACATGCGCGCCCCGTTCCGGAAGCGCCGCTGCATCTCCCGCCGCACCTCGGCCCGGCTCATCCGCCGGCCCGGGTTGTCGTTGCGGATCTGCTGCGCCATCTGGTGCAGGGCGGAGATCTCGGCGCACCCCTCGTTGCCCACCGGGCGCCCGGGCCCGCCTCCCAGCGCGACGCGGGCGTTGTAATGCGCGTAGCCGACCGCAGGATCGAAGCCCGGATCACCCCGCTGCGGCACCTGCCCGCTCCTCCCGACGATGTTCGGGCGGCCCGGCTGCGTGATCACCGCCTGTGGAAACAGGCCTTCCGGATCGACGTGGGTCGACGGGTCGTTGTCCGCGTAAGCGAAGAGGTTCAATCCACCATAGACGCCGAGCGGATCCGGGCTCAGGTAGCGCCCGAGTCGAGGATCGTAATAACGATAGCGATTGTAGTAGAGCCCCGTCTCCTCGTCGGCGATCTGCCCGAGGAAGCCCAGAGGCGCCTCCGCGTCCCCCTCGCGCCGCTCCATTCCGCCCCAGGGATCACGCAGCATGGATCCTGCCAGTTGCCCGTCGCCCCGCACCAGGTGGTGGATCGCGCCGAGCTCGTCGGCCACACAGAAGAGCCACTCGTTCCCCTCGGCCTGAGCGAGCGGAACCCCGCTGTCGTCGTCGGTCAGGAAGGTGCGGATCCGCTCCCCCTCCGCCGTTCGTTTGCGCTCCTCGATCAGCCGCGCCCCGTCCCACACGTAGCGCGTGAACGAGAGCGTCCTCCCGGCCGGATCGATCACCTGCTTGGCGAGCCGGCGAGCGAAGGTGTCGTACACGAACTCCACCCGGACGCCGTCGGGCCGCTCGACGGCCTGGAGCAGACCCGTCGCGTCCCACACGAACCGCGTCGTGCGCCGGGGGTCCCCTTCCCCCTCGACGATGGCGGTCACCCTCCCGGCGGCGTCCGTCTCGACCTCCCGGCCGCCGGCCCGTTTGAGCCGGTTGTCCGGACCGAACTCCACCGGCTCGCCCGTGGGTCCGCGCAGCAGGTTGCCGGCCGGATCGAAGGGGTACTGCCTCGCCCTGGGTCCGTCGCCGTCCCCGTCGACGACCTGCGCGGCGAGCCGGCCGAGCGCGTCCCGGTCGAGCCGGTAGGCGCCAAACACGCTGTCGTCGACCCGGATCAGCTCGCCGTCGGCGTCGCGGTCGTAGCGCCGGGCCACCGTGAGCCCGGTGTCGATCTCGCCGACCCACACCGGCTCGCCCGGCCTCACGGCCGCCGTCGTCATGGAGCGGCGCACGCGCTGCGCGCGGAGGAGCCCCTCGGGGCCGAGCTCCACCTCCAGGCGCCCGCCGCTCGGCAGGACCCGCGCGCGCTCGCGCCCGCCCCCGTCCTGCTCGAGGGTGATGCGCTGCCCCGCGCCGAGGATCACGGCGCGCGCGCCGCCCGCGAGGTCCCGCTCCCAGGCCACCCCGCGCCCGCGCTCCGTCCAGCGCCGCACCGGCCTGCCCATCGGGTCGTAATCGACGTGCACCGTCATCGTCTCGGCGCCCACGGTCTGCCGCTCCTCCACGAGCCAGCCCACGGCGTTGTAGCGCATCTGCACCCGCACCGGCCCCCGCGTCGCCTCGACGAGGCGGCCCGCCTCGTCGTGTGTGAGCTCGTCCTTCGAGCCGTCGTCGTAGAGGCGGGCGACGAGCTGGCCGGCGAGGTCGTAGACGAGCTCCGTGCGCTCGCCGCGCTCATCCACGAGCGAGGTGAGCCGCCCGGCCAGGTCGTATCCATAACGGCGCTGCGCGCCGCCCGCGCTGCGCTCGGAGAGCACGAGCCCCCGCGCGTCGTGCTCGAAGGTGCGCCGCGCGCCCGCGGCATCGACGATCCCGACCAGGCGCCCCTCGCGGTCGTAGAGCTGGGTCGCCACCACCACGCCGCCGATCTCCACTTGATGCAGCCAGCCGAGACCCCCCCAGCGATAACGCTCCGTCCGACCGTTGGCGTACGTCACCGACGTGGTGTTCCCGAGCCCGTCGTAGACCATCTGCGCGGCGCGCCCCTCGGCGTCCGTGATCGTGACCAGATCACCTCGCGCGGAGTACACGTACCAGGTCACCGCGCCCGTCGTCTCGACCGCGGAGCGCCGCCGGCCCCAGAAATCATAAGAAAATCGCCACGTCAGGCCGAGCGCATCGGTGCGCTTGACCAGGTTGCCGGCCCCGTCGTAGCGATACCGCGTTCGCCCTCCGTTCGGGGCCACGGTCTCGGTCGTGAGGCCTCGCTCGTCGACCTCCACCTCGAAGACCGCGCCGATCGGATCCCTCCAGACGAGCCGCCGGCCGACGCGCTCCACCGTCGTCGTGGCGCCCGCGGGGTCGGTGAAGCTCCGGAGGTGACCGTCCGTGTCCCGCTCGGCCGTCAACGTCCGACCGATCGGGTCGGTGATCTTCGAGGGCCGCCCGCAGGCGTCGCGCTCCCAGCGGATCGTGGCCCCCAGCGGATCCGTGTAGGAGGCGACGTGGCCGCGCTCGTCGTAGGTGCGCGTCACGACGCTCGCGTTGTGGACCATCCTGTCCGGCCCGCCGTCGCCATCCGGGCTGTAGCGCTGCAAAAGCGCGGCGTCGACGACCTCGCAGTAGCCGTCGGGCCCGTACTCGAAGACGCAATGGAGAATGCCCTTCGCGGGTGTCCTCCCGTCGGCGAGCGTCGCGGGCAGCTCGGGATCCAGGCACGGATCCGCGCCCGTCTCCGGCGCTCCCCAGGTCTCGATGCAGCGGCCCTGGGCGTCATAGCGGTAGTGAAACACCATCCCGCCCGGGTAGCGGTGCCTCGTGATCCGGTGTTCCTCGTACGCGAAGGAGGTGGCGAATCCATCCGGATCGACGACCTCGGCGAGATCCCCCGCGGCCGTGTAGGAGTAACACACGACGATCGCGCCGGTCGAGAAGCCGTCGCGGCTGGGCACCTCGAGGGCCGCGATGCGCCCGCTCCCGTCCCGGCGCACGAGGATCGCGCGCCCGGCGCTGTCCTCGAACGCGGCGAGCGCGCCGCGCTCGTAGATCAACGAGATCCGGTTCTGGTAACGGTCGAGCACCGCGGAGAGCCCGAGCTGGCCGTCGCCGAGCGGGGCGTCGAAGACGAGCCGGAGCCCGTCGTCCCGGACCAGCTCCAGCCGCTTCGTGGCCTCGCGCCGCACGACCCACCCCTCCTCGCCGAGCAGCGCCTCGCCGATCCGCCCGACGCCGCCAGGACAGGAAAACGTCAATCCCACGCCCGATGCCGCCAGGGCAGGAAAACGTCAATCCCACGCCCGATGCCGCCAGGGACACATGGCGCCGCCGGCGGCCGTCGCATTGCCCGGAGAGAGCTCGCGTGAAGGCGGGAAGCTCCGCGATCGTCACTTCCCGCCTTCACGCCGAGGGCCGCGCCTCCTACCGCTTCGGGTGCGCGCGCACGTGCTTCACGATCTGCTTCCAGCGCCGCTTCTCCTCGATCCGCACGCGGACGTCCTGCTGTCCGGCGAGGTAGCGCCGCTCCGCGCCCAGCTTGCGGTAGGCGCCGAGGCGATCCGGGTCGAGCGCGCCCTCCTCGACGGCGCGGAGCACCGCGCACCCGGGCTCGCCTTCATGGGCGCAATCGCGGAACCGGCACGCGCCGGCGAGCGCCTCGACGTCGTCGAAGCCCCCGAGCGCGGCGCCGTCCGCCGACCAGAGGCCGAGCTCCCGCACGCCGGGCGTGTCGATGAGCAGGCCGCCGCCCGGCATGACGAAGAGCTCCCGGTGCGCGGTCGTGTGGCGCCCGCGCTCGTCCGCCGCCCGGATCGCCCCCTCGCGCTGGATCTCCGCGCCGAGCAGGCGGTTGCTCAGCGCCGATTTCCCGACGCCGGACGAGCCGACCAGGGCGACCGTCTCCCCTGCCCCGATCTCGGCGCGGAGCGCGTCGAGGCCGGCGCCGGACAGGGCGCTGACCAGCGCGATCGGCGCGGCGGGCGCGATCTCCCGCGCCGCCTCCTTGAACCACCCCGGATCGGGGCAGATATCGGCCTTGTTGAGCACGATCACGGGGCGAGCGCCGCTGTCGAGGACCACCTCGATGTACCGCTCCAGGCGGCGCAGGTTGAAGTCGGCGTTCAGCGACGTGACGATGAACACCGTGTCCACGTTGGCCGCGAGCACCTGGGCCTCCACCGTCGGCCCCGCGGCCTTGCGGCGGAGGCAGGTGCTCCGCGTGAACGTGTGAACGATGTACGCCGGCCCGGCGCCGTCGTCCGGCCTGAGCCCCACCCAGTCGCCGACGGTGGGCAGCGCGGACCGGTCCGCGGCCCCGTGCGCGACGCGCCCGCTGACCACCGCGACGCGCGGGCCGTCCGCGGTCTGCACGTGATGCTGAGCGGCCGAGGCGAGCAGGACGCGCGCGGGCTGCACGACCTCCCCCAGACTGGCGAGCTGGCGCGCGAAGAAGGGAGTCCATCCGAGCCCGCTCAGATCGGGCCGCGGTTCCTGATGCAAAGACGGATCGAGAGGAGAACGAGAGTCAGTCTGCATGACGGTACGAGCGCTCCATGGCGTTCGGCCACGCGCGCCGCGCTCGATGGACGAGGCGCGCCGCGCGCGGCGATCGACGAACAAGGCGCGGCGGCGCGCGAGCGCGCCCGCGCCGGCCAGATCACGCGCGGGGCCGCCGCGGCGCAGGGCTCGTCGACCGATCGTTCAGACCGTCACGCCAGGGGGCGCGCCCGACCAGGGCGGAGGCCCTGCGGGACACACGACGCCCCCGCGCGCGCCCCGATCCTCAGGGCAGGCGCGCTCCGGGGCGGAGGCGTGGAGTGGAGACGAGCTCAGCGAGCCGCGGCGGAAACGACGGCGGCGGCGTGGCAATGGGTGAGCTGTGTGCGTGCACTCATGTCGCTTCGACCTCCGTATTCGCCGTGCGTCACAACGACGCGGCAGCGCCTAGAATCCGCCAGCGCCGCGCCGCCGTCAAGCGCCGCCGCGCTCGGCCGGCTCTTCCACGCGCGCTCGCGCGCTTCCCTGGCCCGGGGCCTGTGCGCCGAGCGACCCCTCGGAAGACACAAGTCGGGAAGATCCCTGCCTTTCTTCCCGTCTTCCGCACCTCGCCGCTTGCGCACGGCTTCCGGCCGGAGCGGCGCGGAGGTTGCGAGGAGCGTCTCGTCGCACTAGGGTCCTCTGCTCCATGCCCACCCTCTTCGAGCTCGTCTCCGAATTCAAGCCGTGTGGAGACCAGCCTCGCGCGCTCCAGGAGATCTGCTCCTCCTTCGAGCAGGGCGAGAAGTTCCAGGTCCTCCTCGGGGTCACGGGCAGCGGCAAGACGTTCACCGCCGCCAAGGTGATCGAGAAGCTGCAGAAGCCGACCCTGATCATGGCGCCGAACAAGACGCTGGCGGCCCAGCTCTACGGCGAGATGAGGGAGCTCTTCCCCAACAACGCCGTCCACTACTTCGTCAGCTACTACGACTACTACCAGCCCGAGGCGTACGTCCCGACGAGCGACACGTTCATCGAGAAGGACGCGATCATCAACGACGCGATCGACCGCATGCGGCACGCGGCGACGCACGCGCTGCTCTCGCGGCCGGACGTGATCATCGTCGCCTCGGTGAGCTGCATCTACGGCATCGGCTCGGCCGAGAGCTACCACGGGCTCCTGATCAAGCTCGAGCGCGGCACCGAGATCCGCCGGGACGAGCTCCTCCGGCGGCTCGTCGACATCCAGTACACGCGGAACGACGTCGACTTCCACCGCGGCACGTTCCGCGTCCGCGGGGACGTGGTCGAGATCTTCCCCGCCTACGAGGAGGCGCTCGCGATCCGGGTCGAGTTCTTCGGCGACGAGATCGAGGCGATCAAGGAGGTCGACCCCGTCCGCGGCAAGGTCGTGGGCCAGCTCGACCGCTACGCCGTCTTCCCCGGCTCCCACTACGTCACCGAGCAGCAGCAGCTCCGGCTCGCGATCCAGGCGATCCGCGAGGAGCTGCGCGAGCGCATCGACTTCTACGACCGGGCGGTGCGCTTCCTCGAGAAGCAGCGGATCGAGCAGCGGACGATGTACGACCTCGAGATGCTGGAGCAGATGGGGTTCTGCAACGGCATCGAGAACTACTCGCGCCACCTCTCGGGCCGGAAGCCCGGCGAGCCCCCGCCCACGCTGATCGACTATTTCCCGAAGGACTTCCTCCTCATCATCGACGAGTCGCACCAGACGGTCCCGCAGGTCGGGGCGATGTACCGGGGCGACCGGGCGCGGAAGGAGACGCTCGTCGAGTACGGCTTCCGGCTGCCCAGCGCGCTCGACAACCGGCCGCTCAAGTTCGAGGAGTTCGAGCAGCACTACGCGCAGGTCCTCTTCGTGAGCGCCACGCCCGGCGACTACGAGCTCCAGAAGTCGGCCGGCTCCGTGGTCGAGCAGATCATCCGGCCCACCGGGCTCATCGATCCGCAGATCCAGGTCCGGCCGGTCGCCGGGCAGGTCGACGATCTGCTCGCGCGCATCCGGGAGCGGGTCGACCGCGGCGACCGCGTGCTCGTCACGACGCTCACCAAGCGGATGGCCGAGGATCTGACCGAGTACTACACCGAGCTCGGCATCCGGGTCCGCTACCTCCACTCGGACATCGACACGCTCCAGCGCGTGGAGATCCTCCGGGACCTCCGGCGCGGCGAGTTCGACGTGCTGGTCGGCATCAACCTGCTGCGCGAGGGGCTCGATCTGCCGGAGGTGTCGCTGGTGGCCATCCTCGACGCCGACAAGGAGGGCTTCCTCCGGAGCCCGCGCTCGCTGATCCAGACGATCGGCCGCGCCGCCCGCAACGTGCACGGCGAGGTCGTGATGTACGCCGACCGCATCACCGACGCGATGAAGCGCGCGATGGACGAGACGGACCGCCGGCGCGCGATCCAGAAGGCGTACAACGAGGAGCACGGGATCACGCCGGCGACGGTGAAGAAGGCGATCCTCGACCTGTCGCCCACGTCGGGCTCACGCGACTACTACGCCGTCCCGAAGGGGCCGGCGAAGCCGGGGACCGAGGCGGCGCGCGCCGCGGTCGATCTGGTCGACCAGATCGAGGCGCTGCGGCAGGAGATGTTCACGGCGGCGGAGAACCTCGAGTTCGAGAAGGCGGCGCGGCTGCGCGACCAGCTCCGGCAGCTCAAGGCACAGCAGGGAGAGGGCGCGGAGGGGGCGGCGTGCGACGCCGGCGAGGAGGAGAAGCCGGCGCGCTCCGGGCGGACGGCGAGCCGGCGCGGGGCGGGCGCGGGCGGCAGCAACGGCGGACGGGCTGGCGCCGGGAAGGCGGGCGCGGGAGGGAGCCGCGGCGGGGCGGCTGGCACCGCGGGTGCCGGGGCTGGCGCGGGCGCCGGCGGCGGGCGGGCGGCGGCGGGACGGGGGCGAGGGCGATACCGGTAGCCACGGCGCCCGCGGGGAGGAACGGCTAAGGCGTCGACCCTGCGGCGTGGGGCTGATAAGGGGGCGGACGAGTATGTCCGTAACGTCCGATCCTATCCTCGTCACCGTCACCGGCAAGGACCATCCCGGCATCACGGCGCGGCTCACCGGTATCCTCAGCGACATCGGGGCCACGCTGCTCGACATCGAGCAGGTGGTGGTCCACGGAAGCCTGAACCTGGCCTTGCTCGTGCTCTTCCCGGAGACGCGCAGCGGGCTCAAGGAGCTCCTGTTCGCCGCGAAGGAGCTCGGCGTGGCGCTCGACTTCAAGCCGGTCGACGCGGGGGCGCCGGCGCGCGGCGTCGGGAGCCGCTACGTGGTGACCGCCATCGGACGGGAGCTCGGCGCCAGACAGCTCCACGACGTCGCCTCCACCCTCGCAGCCCACGACGCCAACATCGAGAAGATCGCCCGGCTGTCCGTGGAGCGGCTCTCCACGGTCGAGATCCAGGTGCTGCTCCGGCGCGAAGAGGCCGCCGAGGCGCTCAAGCGATCGCTGCTCGCGCTCGCGATGCAGAACAGCTTCGACCTCGCCCTGCAGCGCGAAGGGATCTTCCGGCGGAGCAAGCGGCTCGTCGTCATGGACATGGACTCGACCCTCATCCGGATCGAGGTGATCGACGAGCTCGCGCGGGCGAAGGGCGTGGCGGAGCAGGTCGCGAAGATCACCGAGCGGGCGATGCAGGGGGAGATGGACTACGACGAGTCGCTCCGCCAGCGGCTCTCGCTGCTCCGCGGCCTCGACGTCGGCGTGCTCCGGAAGCTCGCCGCCGAGCTGCCCATCACCGAGGGCGCAGAGACGCTCATCCGCGTGCTGAAGCGGCTCGGCTACCGGACCGCGGTGATCTCGGGCGGGTTCTCCATCGCCGCCGAGGCCCTGAAGGCGAAGCTCGGGATCGACTACGCCTACTCGAACGCGCTGGAGGTGGACGGCGGGAAGCTGACCGGGCGGGTCACGGGGCCCATCGTCAACGCCCAGCGCAAGGCGGAGCTGCTCGAGACCATCGCGCAGGCGGAGGGCGTGCTGCTCGACCAGACCATCGCCGTGGGCGACGGCGCGAACGACCTCCTCATGCTCCAGCGGGCAGGCCTCGGGGTCGCGTTCCGCGCCAAACCCAAGCTCCGGGAGGCGGCGGACACGTCGCTCTCCGCGTGCGGCCTCGACGCCATCCTCTTCCTGCTCGGCCTCACCGAACGCGAGCTCCTCGAGGTGGCGTGAGCGGCGCGAGCTCCTCGAGCTGACGTGAGCCGCGCGAGCTCCTCGAGCTGACGTGCGCGCCGAGGGCGCGCGCCGGGCGCCGCGGCCGCGAGGAGCGCGCGCAGGGTACGGCACTGAACCGATTCAGTCCACTGCCCTCATCACGGCCGTCGCGGGCGGGTGGGCCCGGCGCGGCGCGGGGGCCGGCCGGGCCGCGCGGCCCGGCGCCGGTCGTCGACGCGCGCGCGCCGGGCGAGATGTGGGAGCGGCTGCGCCGGGACGGGCAGCCCGGGCGGCCGGCGGCCTGCGCGACACGGCAGGTCGCCCGCGGGCGGTCGTGCTATCCAAGCGGGTTCAGGCGACACGGCCGGTCACAGGCTGGATCCGTCGCCCGGAGCGGAGGTTGTGCGTTGAAGCGGCCGACGATCGCGGACATCGCGTGGCGTGCAGGGGTGTCGAAGGGGGCGGTCTCCTACGCGCTGAACGGCAGACCCGGCGTGTCCGAGCCGACGCGCGAGCGCATCCTCGCCATCGCGGCGGAGCTCGGCTGGCAGCCGAGCAACGCGGCGCGGGCGCTCTCGGACGGCCGGGCCGGGGCCGTGGGCCTCGTGATCGACCGGCCGGCGCACACGCTCGGCATCGAGCCGTTCTTCATGCAGCTCATCTCCGGCATCGAGGCGGAGCTCGCCACGAGCACGGAGGCGCTGCTGCTCAAGGTGACCGACGACCGCGACGCCGAGGTGGAGACCTACCGCCGCTGGTGGGCCGAGCGGCGCGTCGACGGGGTGATCCTGGTCGACCTCCGCGAGGGCGACCCGCGCGTGAAGCTGATCGAGGAGCTGAAGCTGCCCGCGGTCGTCGTCGGCGGGCCGGCGGGCAAGGGCAACCTCGCGGGCGTGTGGAGCGACGACGCGAGCGCCATGCGCGCGATCGTGGATTACCTCGCCGCCCTCGGCCATCGATCGATCGCCCGCGTCGCCGGCCCGGCGGAGTTCCTGCACACGGCGATCCGGACCAAGGCGTTCAACGCCGCCGCCCGCCAGCGGCGCCTCCCGCGGGCGCAGACCGTCCACGCCGACTACACGGGCGAGGCGGGGGGCCAGGCGACGCGGCGGCTGCTCGCCGGGTCCGATCCCCCGACCGCGATCCTCTACGACAACGACGTGATGGCCGTCGCCGCGCTCGCGGTCGCCCACGAGATGCGCGTCGCCGTGCCCGAGCGCCTCTCGATCGTGGCGTGGGACGACTCGGCGCTCTGCCAGCTCGTGCACCCCGCCCTCACCGCCGTGCGGCGCAACATCGCCGAGCACGGCTCCCGCGCCGCCGCGCTGCTCCTCAGCCTCGTCGCCGGCGAGGAGATCACCGACGCCGTGTGCAGCGCGCCGACGCTCGCGACCCGGGGCAGCACCGCGCCCCCCGCGCTCGCCTGACGGGCGCGCGCAAGCCACGCGCGCCTGAGCCCGCCGCGGCCGCCGCGGCCGGCGCCGGACCGCGGTTGACACTGAACCGATAAAGTGATCCCCTCCCGGCCCACCCAAGGGGAGCAAGACACCCAGCATGCACCGCAATTTCGCCAAAGTCGCCGTCCGCAACCAGGCTGTCACGTGGCTCGGGGCCAACTTCTGGTCGAGGCGCGGCGGCCCGCTCATGTGGCGGAGCTACGACCCGGCCGTGGTCCGCGAGGAGCTCCGGGTGCTCGCCGCGCACGGCCTCACGATGACGCGGTCGTTCTTCTACTGGCCGGACTTCATGCCCGAGCCGGACCGCATCGACGAGGGCTGCGCCGAGCATTACCGCGACTTCCTCGAGGCGCACGCCGAGGCGGGCATGACCACGATACCGACGCTCCTCGTCGGCCACATGTCCGGCGAGAACTGGGACCCGGCCTGGCGGCGCGGGCGCGACCTCTACGGGGACGTGTGGATGGTGGCCCGTCAGGCGTGGTTCGCCGAGCAGATGGCGCGGCGCTTCGCCGGCCACCCGGCGGTGACCGGCTGGCTCGTCTCCAACGAGATGCCGATCTACGGCGAGCGGTCCCCGCGCGAGACGGTCACGAGCTGGGCGCTCCTGGTCGTCCAGGCGCTGCGCGCCGGCGGGGCCAGCGAGCCGATCTCGATCGGCGACGGCGCCTGGGGCGTCGAGGTCACCGGCCACGACAACGGGTTCTCCGTCCGCGACCTCGGCGCGCTCGTCGATTTCCTCGGCCCCCACGTGTACCGGATGGAAAACGACGTGGTCCGCCAGCATTACGGCGCGGCGTTCGTCTGTGAGCTCACGGGCTTCCTGGGCAAGCCCGTCGTGCTGGAGGAGTTCGGCGTCTCGTCGGGCTTCACGTCCGACGAGAACGCCGCGCACTATTACCGGCAGATCCTCCACAACACGCTCCTGGCCGGCGCGACCGGCTGGATCGGCTGGAACAACACCGATTTCGATCTGATCGACCAGGACCCGTACCGGCACCACCCGTTCGAGCTCCACTTCGGCCTGACGACCGTCGAAGGCCGCCCGAAGCCGCAGCTCGAGGAGATGGCTCACTTCGCCAGGGTGCTCTCCGACATCGACGTCCTCGGCTGCGAGCGCGAGCCGGCCGACGCGGCGCTGATCGTCCCGTCGTACCTGGAGGGCGTGTTTCCGTTCACCGAGCCCGAGGATCGCAGCTACCTCTTCAGCGTGCTGCGGCAGGCCTATGTCGCGGCGAAGGAGGCGGACCTGCCCATCGGGCTGACCCGGGAGCGGGACGGCATCGCCGAGGACTGCCGGCTCTACCTCCTCCCCTCGACCAAGCAGCTCACAGCGCCGACCTGGCACCTCCTGGAGCGGCTGGCCTCGCAGGGCGCGGTGGTCTACGTGTCCTATTCTCCCGGCGCGCATGGATCGCAGCGCGGGCCCTGGTATGCGCACCTCAACGCGATGTTCGGCGTCGAGCATCAGCTGCGTTATGGGCTCGTGGATCCGGTCGAGGGCGGCGAGGTGAAGTTCACCTTCCAGCGCCGGTTCGGCGCCATCGCCGAGGGCACGACGCTCACCTTCCCGGTCTCCGGCACCGAGCACAGCCGCGCGTACCTGCCGGTGCGTCCCAAGGGGGCGGAGGTCGTGGCGGTCGACCAGCACGGCCGGCCGGCGGTGCTGCGGCGCGAGGTCGGCAGCGGCAGCGTCGTGCTCTGCACGTACCCGATCGAGCACTTCGCGGCGGCGACCCCGCGGGTCAACCCCGAGCCGACCTACCGGCTCTACGCCGCGCTCGCGGAGCTCGCCGGGGCGCGGCGGCCGGTGACCGTGGACGACCCGCGCGTCGCGGCCGACACCCTGCGCCACCGCGACGGCCGCCGCTACGTGTTCCTGGTCAGCCAGGCCGATCAGCCGCTCTCCGTCGAGCCCGCGCTGGCCTCGGGGCACCTGACCGAGCGGGGCGGGAAGACCCCGGTCCGCACGGTGGAGATCGCGCCGTACGGCGTGGCGATCCTGGAGCTGCGAGGGGCGCAGTAGCAGGGCTCAGGGCGCGCGGGGCACGGCGGGAGGCTGCCTGAGCTCCGGGAGCGAGCCTCCCCGCGCGCCGTCGATCGTGTCAGAAATCGAGGTACGGAAGACCGCCGCCCGCGACGATCCGGTGGAGGAACATCCCCGTCCCGGCGGAGCCCGTCCCGTAATCGGTGGAGATGCGGAGGAGCTCCTCGCCGGGGAACGCAATGCCTGACGGCTTCTCGAGCGCGAAGAGCATCACCCTGTCGGCGAACCGGCGGGCCTCCACGAGGTAACTCGCCTCCTCCGTGCGACGGTACATGTCCACGAAGAAGCTGCCGAGCCCCGACATCCCCGCGAAGTTCGTGGGGAAGACGGTGTAGTTGCCCTCGATGTTCCGGGCGATCTTCCGGGCCACATCGAGGTATCGCTCGTCCCCGAGCGCCGCGTGGAAGCGCAGCGCGACGGCGCCCACCCCCGCGCCGCCGATGCGCCAGTAGGGGTAGACCAGCCGGTCGCCGACCGAGCGCCGGACCTGCACGTACCCCGGCTTCTCTTCCTCGGCGCAAGCGAGCTCGAAATCGAGCAGCCCCCGCGCCACCTCGAGGTGCTCCTCCTGGCCGGTCGCCCTGTACAGCCGCAGCAGGAAGTAGCCGATGCCCGCGGCGCCATGCGCGAGCCCATGGTAGACGGCGTCCGTGTTCTTGTAGAAGTATCCTCCCTTGTCCCTCTCGAGCTGGGGTTTGATGTGGTCGAACGCGTCCACCGCGTTCCTGAGATACTTCTCGTCCCCGAGCTGCGCGAGGAAGAAGAGGTTGGCGAGCCCCCAGCCGGCCGCCCCGTAGAACATGTCGGCGTTCTCGAAGAGGATCGGCGACCTCTGCGCGGTCGCCATGAGCGCCTCGGCCTCCTCCCGCATCCCGAGCTCCAGGAGCGTCCAGGCGACCCCGGAGCTGCCGATGTAGAGCCCGGGCGCATACCGGTCGTCGCTGATCTTGGACGCCTCGCGGACCAGCGCGTCGAGGAACACCGGGGGGACCTCCCCGCTCGTGCGCTTCAGGAAGAGCGCGGTACCGGACGCGCCATAAGCGACGCTCAGCGGATTCGTCATGGAGCGCCGGTAATCCGACGGCAGATCCAGCGGATCGTCGCCGCGCTGGATCTGGTCCACGATGTAGCTCCCGATGGCGCCGACGATCTTCCGGAGCTCGTCGTCGCCCAGGAGGGGCGGAATCGGCTCGGCCGCGGTGATGCCCTCGATGCTGCGCTCGGCCTCCGCGAGCAGCACGTCGACCTTCTCCGGCTGCTCGCCCAGCCCGAGGGTGAGCCGGACAAACGCCTCTGGAACTCCCCTCTCCCGCGCGAAATGCGCGAGCAAGGGGGCCCTGCGCTCGGGCGCGATCGCGAAGAAGGACGTGACCGGATAGAGGAGCTCCCCGAGGACCCGGCTCAGGGCCCGGAAGTCGTCCGTGAAGGTAGGGAGCCGCTCCATCCCCCTCGCCTCGCCGAAGCCAGGCGTGTAAATCGGAATGAAGAGGCTCTCGCCGTCGCCCTGGGCGATGTAAGCCGCCTCGAAATCGATGAACGTGACCGTGCCCTGCTCCGGGTCGAACAGGATGTTCCGCGGCGAGACGTCCTGGATGACCACGCCGCGCTCGTGAATGGTCCGCGCGCCGGCGATGAGCTTCCTCGCCAGGGCGAGGAACTCTTCACAGTAGGTCCGCACCTGGTCGGCGGTCGGCGACGCCACGAGGAGGATGTTGGCGCGCCAGCGGCTGTAATAGGCGGCGAGGGGCATGCCCGCCGCCTGCTCCATGGCGAGGAAGCTGTGCTCCCACTCCTGAAAGAGCTCGATCGGCCTCGGCGCGACGCCCGTGCCCTCGAGGCGCCTGAGGACGTGGTATTCGTTCTTCAGACAGTCGATGGCGTCGTGGGGGACCTTCCGCCCGCGGTTCACGAGCGGCCTGGCCTCCTTGACCACCACCTCGGTGTTCGTCTGGAGGTCGAGACACCGGTAGACCCCGCCCTTGCTGGAGGTGCCCAGCGCGTCGGTCGCCTTGTACCTGCCGTTCAGGACGAGCTCGTCCTCCTCTTCCTCGGTGTCCGGGAACGGATCGTCCATCCCCTCGGGCAAGGCGAAGTACGGGAGCCGCTCGTCCGGGAGCAGCCGGCCGTCGGCGGTCCGGAGGAGGGCGACTGGCTCACCGAACGCGTTCACCCGCTGCGCCTTCATGAAGCCGCCGTAGCGGTAGAAGAGCACCTGGCTGTCCTTGTACCGCTTGTCGGACAGGATGTAGGGGCCCCGGAAGTCCTTCGTGGCCTCGTGGAGGCGCGCCATGAGCCGCTTGAGCTGCTCGACGTCGGCAGGATAGATGGCGATGAACTTCCCGCACGCCCCGCGGCCCCAGAACGTCGAGTTGCCGAAGTCGAGGATCTGCTCGTCGACGAGGACCTTGAACGACACGCCCTCTTCCACGAGGATCGGTACGACCGCCGCCAGCATCTCGCTCGCGCGCTCGTGCGCGGTCGACAGGTGGATCTTGAACCCGGCGTCCGGCACCTGGGGCCTCGGCGGGTGGACCTCGCACCACGGCCCCGGGCCCTCGGCGACCTTCCAGCCATCCGGCACGAGGCGCTTCGCCAGCTCCCTGAACTCTCCCCCCTTGGACCGGTATCTCTCGAGGCTCTCGTAGCGCTCTGGATGAACGATGACGAAGTCGACGATGCGGTCCATCACTCTTCTGTCGATGCCCAGCATGAGCCCTCATTGTACCGATCTCGGGTAGACGACACGCCCGGGAGTTTCGCTGACCTCGCTGCAGTAGGCGACGAGGGGAGGCGCCTGCGCTCGACCGTAGACGCGCCTCGCGGCGAGGAGCAGGACGCAAAAAAAGCAAAGTCATCTCCCGGACGTGAAGTCCCGGAGATGACTTTGCATAGGATCGACGACCCGAGGGTCACCGATCGCTCTTCCACGAGCGTCTTCTAACAGCCGAGGACGCTGAGCACCGAGTTCGAACAGGGCAGGAGCAGGCTGATGTTCGAGGGAACACCTCCGCCGCCACCACCGCCGCCGCCGCCACCACCACCGCCGCCGGTGGTCGGGTTGTTCGTCGAGAGCTTCTGGAGCGACAGGATCTTCTTCTTCATGATGTTGACCTCCTTTGGTCGAGGAGGGGTTCAGCAATAGCGGGGCCACTCGCCAGCCCACGCCACGGGTCATCCCGAGAGACCGTCGACGTCCGCATATTGAAACGGCACCGGAATCTTTCCAGTCACGAATCATTTTTGGTTCACCAACAATGCACGAGTGCAATTCGATCGTGAATCAACACATCCCAGCACGAACGGGTGGAGGCAAAATGTCTCAGATCACGCGGTGGCAAAAATGATTTTCTGTGGCGCTCCGCCACGCCGCTCCATGATGAGTCTGCCGGGCCTTCCTGTCTTCATGTCGCCGCCCGGTGGACAAATCGATGTCCGGAGCAGACGGTCCTCGACCGTGCGCGGCTGCGCGGCGTCACGTGTGCGCCCGCGCAATGTGTCTCCCCGATCGGGTCTGCTAGGCTGGAGCAGACCAATGCAGAGCTCAGACGAGGGGCGGCGCAGCCCCGGGCACCTCTTGCGTCTCTTCCGCCTCGCCCGCCCCGAGCTCGGGAGTCTCGCCGCCGGCACGTTGTTCCTGGGCATCGGCAGCGCGGCGGGGCTGCTGCTCCCCCAGGCGGTCCAGAGGATCATCGACGACGCGCTCGGGCCTGGCAAGGCCGCGGAGACGATCGACAGGGCGGCCCTCTGGCTCCTGCCGCTCATCGCGATCCAGGCCGCCGCGGTCGCGCTCCGTTACGTCCTGTTCACCACCGCGGGCGAGCGCGTCGTCGCCCGGCTGCGAGCAGGCCTGTTCGAGCACGTCCTCCAGCAAGAGATGGCGTTCTTCGACGCTCGCCGGACAGGTGAGCTGACGAGCCGTCTCGCGTCGGACACCACCGTCCTCCAGAACGCCGTCAGCGTCGACATCTCAATGGCCCTGCGCCTCACCGCCTCCGTCGTCGGCGGCCTCGGGTTCCTCGTGTACACGTCCCCGCGGCTCACGCTGCTGATGCTGTCGGTGATCCCTCCCGTGCTGCTCGGCGCGGTGATCTATGGCCGCAAGGTCCGCAAGCTCTCCCGCGAGGTCCAGGACTCGCTCGCTCGCTCCAGCGAGATCGCGGAGGAGGCGCTCTCGGGCGTCCGCACCGTGCGCGCGTTCGCCGCCGAGCCGCAGGAGGTGCAGCGTTATGCCGGCCAGGTCTCGGAGTCGTTCGAGCGCGCGAGGACGCGCGTCCGGGCCTCGGGGCTCTTCATGGGGGTGATGACGTTCGCGGGCTACACCGCCACGGCGCTCGTGCTCTGGTACGGCGGCCACCTCGTCGTGACCGGGAGCATGACCGTCGGCAAGCTCGCCGCCTTCCTCGTTTACACGCTCCTCGTCGCGTCCTCGCTCGCCGGCCTGAGCGACCTGTGGGCCGGGCTCATGAGGGCCATGGGCGCCGCCGAGCGCGTCTTCGAGCTCCTCGATCGAGCGCCGGCCATTCCGCTCTCGGGCGGCCTCGAGCCGCTCTCCGTGCAGGGGAAGCTGGAGCTCGATCGGGTCAGGTTCAGCTATCCCACACGCAAGGACGCGCCCGTCCTCAAAGGCATCGATCTCTCCGCGCGGCCCGGGGAGGTCATCGCGCTGGTCGGCTCGTCCGGGGCGGGCAAATCGACGATCGCCGCGCTGCTCCTGCGGCTCTACGATCCCGACGAGGGGCGCATCGCCCTCGACGGGCACGACCTCCGCGCGCTGTCGCCGAGCTGGCTTCGCCGGCAGATCGGCATCGTGGCGCAGGAGCCTGTCCTCTTCGCCGCCAGTGTCGCCGACAACATCCGTTATGGCCGGGGGGGCGCATCGGACGAGGAGGTCGAGGCCGCCGCGCGCGCGGCGAACGCGCACGATTTCATCCTGAAGTTCCCGGAGGGTTATCGGACGCTCGTGGGCGAGCGCGGGGTGCAGCTGTCCGGCGGGCAGAAGCAGCGCGTGGCCATCGCCCGCGCCGTGCTCAAGGACCCGCGGCTGCTCGTGCTCGACGAGGCGACGAGCGCGCTCGACACCGAGAGCGAGCACCTCGTCAAGGCGGCGCTCGACACCCTCATGCAGGGCCGCACGACGCTGATCATCGCCCACCGGCTCTCGACGGTGATCGGCGCCGACCGCGTGCTCGTCATGGATGGCGGGAGGATCGTGCAGAGCGGCGCCCACGCGGCGCTCGTCGCGCAGGACGGGCTGTATCGACGGCTGGTGGAGCGTCAATTCGTCAGCGCATGAGCGCAGGCCGAGCCGCGCGCGGAAATCGGCCGGACCCCGGCGCAGGCGCGTCCGGCGCGCGGCGCTTGCGGCTCAATACCAGCGCGGCGTCCCGCAATCGACGTGCAGGTGATCCCGGTGGCTCGCGTCGAAATCCGGCCCGAGCACGCGCGAGGCGGCTCCCTCGGCGCGGAGCCGCCAGGTGATGCTCCTGAGGAAGCGCCCCTCGCGGGTGCTCGGCTCGGCCCCGCGGAGCACGTAATCGCGCAGCACGCTCACCTGGCGCCCGCGCTTCGGCGAGAACCGCGCGATGTCGAAGGCATTGCCGAACGAATGCTCGCTGAGGCCCTCGCTCCACCGGCGCATCCGGCCGCGCACCTCCCGGCAGGCATAACTCCCCAGCGTGCTGATGCGGGCGATCGGCGAGCCGAGGTGCGCCTCGGCCTCTTCCTGGATCACGCGCTCGATATCGGCGAGCCGCAGCGCGAGGGAGCAGTCGATCTGCAGCGGCGGCGAGTAGGTGATCCCCGTCGGGCCGCGCGTCAGCAGCACGCCGTGCGGAATGCCGCACCCCTTCTTGTTCGGCTTCTCGGTGTCGGCGATCGCCTGGAAACGCGCGCCCGCGCGCTTCAGCGCGTCGCGGCAATCCGCGCCCGCCGCGGCGGCGATGTGGTTCCACTGGCGCTGCGCGCGCGGCGGCCGCTCCTGGAGGCCGGCGGCCTCGGCCAGGTGCTCCACCCAGGAGCCCGCTCCGGCCGGCGACGCCGTCGGCGGGGCGGTCGGCAGCGCCGCGGGCGCCGCGCCGGCGAGCGCGGGCGCTCCGATCGCAGCGCCAGGCGCGTCGCCGGCGGCAGGCGCGTCGCCGGCGGCAGGCGCGTCGCCGGCGGCCGCAGGCGTCTCGCCGGCGACGGCGGGCGGCGTCGCGAGCGCGGCGGCGCCGAGCTCCGCGAGGGTCGCGCCGCCGTGAGAGCAGGACAGCACGGAGCTCATCGCTGCTGCAGCGAGCCCCGGAAGGAAGCGTGCGTGCACATCGATGTGCCTACCGCAGCGCGGGGCCCGCGCAAGAGGAGCCCTCTTCTCCTGGCGTTCTCCCCCACACAGGCCGCGCGTTCGCCAGGTTCAGCCCTCCGGCGCACCTTCTCCGCTGACGCCGCCGCCGTTACGGCTTCGTTCCGGCGCCGGGGTCCCGCGGAGCAGGAGCAGCCCCGCCAGGCACACCAGCGTCCCGGCGATCGTCGCGCTCCAGGGCACCGCTTGCTCCAGGACGCCCTGCGCCCACGCCGGATCGAAGTAGAGCAGCGACACCACGATGCCGTTGCTCAGCGCGTGCAGGACGGCCCCGGCCAGCACGGAGCCGGTGCGGTGGCGCGCGTAGCCGAGCGCGAGGCCGAGCAGGAACGTCGGCAGCAGCCGGTGCACGGAGCCGTGGGCGAGGCCGAACAGGAGCGCCGACACGAGGATCGCCGCCGCGGGCCCGGCGCGGCGCAGCCCCGCGTAGACGAGGCCGCGGAAGAGGAGCTCCTCGCAGACGGCCGGCGTCACGGCGACGAGCAGCAGGACGACCGGGTACGGCTTGCCGCCGAGCAGCACGAGCTCGCCGAGCTCGCGGGCCAGGGGCTCCGGCGCCGGCAGCCACCGGAGCACGGTGCCGCCGAGCGCAGCCCACGCGGACACCCCGACGAGCGCCGCCCCGCAGAGGCCCCGGAACGAGACCGGCCGCAGGCCGAGCGTCTCGCGCGGCGCGTAGCCGAAGCCCAGCACCAGCGCCAGCGTCGGGAGCAGGAAGAACCCGAGCTGCGAGGCCGCGAGCTGCACCGCCACGCTCGCGCGGTCGATGAGCAGGCTGCCGTAGAAGAAGAGCACCTGCACGCCCGCGAACGCCGCCAGCGAGAAGCCGGCGGAGGGCACCCCGCCGCCCCGCCGCCCGAGGCCCAGCACCGAGGCCGCCGACTCCTGACCGCCGAGCAGCACGCTCTCGCGCTCGAACACGCGCGCGGCGAACAGCAGCGCCAGGCAGGCGTAGAGCCCCGAGGAGATGAGCGCCGCGAGGAGCAGATCGGCCGGCGCCTCCCCGAGGAAGAGGGCCTTGATCAGCACCGCGATGTTGAGGACCGGGGCGTACGCCGTCCACGGGTTCAGCTCGACCATCGGCAGGGCCGTGATGCCGGCGAGCAGCGACAGCGGCAGGTACGCCGGCATGAGCGCGTTCTGGCCGTCCTTGAAGTCCTTCGCGAACACGGCGAGCGCGAGGAACAGCGCCGAGAACAGGAAGGTGACCGGCACGAGCAGCACGAACGTGAGCGCGAATACCGCCGGATCCACCACCACGACGTCGGGCAGCAGGCGCCCCACCGTGAGCGACAGGCTCACCACGTTGCCGAGCGCGGTGAGCAGGGAGATGGTCCACACGGCCAGGAACTTGCCCGAGATGATCTCGATGGATCGCACGGGCGCGCACAGGAGCGTCTGCATCGTGCCGCGCTCCTTCTCGCCCGCGGTGAGGTCGATCGCGGGCAGGAAGCTGCCGAGCAGCGACATCAGGATGAGCATCATCGGCATCATCGAGCCGAGGATCTGTCCGACCTTGCGGCTGTCGGGCGCGACGTCGCGCGGCACCACGTCGTAGGCGACGGAGAACCCCGCGGGCAGCTTGCGCTCCGCCTCGCGCGCCGCGACGATCTCCCTGCGCGCGCGCCCGAGGGCCGCGTCGAGGCGCGCCTCTGCCGTCGCCGAGTCGGCGCGGACCGAGTCGAAGTAGATCGCGACGGCCCCTCTCCCGCCCTGCGCGAGCGTCTCCTCGAGCGCCGGCCACGGCACGAGCACCGCGTCGACCTGCCGCGCGCTCACCGCGGCGCGCGCCGCGGCGAGCACCGGGTTCTCCGGCTCGGTCCACCTCGGCCGCCGGTCCCTGGCGTCGGCGTCGCCCGGCGGCGCCTCGTCGCCCGCCGCCGGCTCCTCCTCCGCCGCCGGCTCCTCCTCCGCCGCCGGCTCCTCCGGCGGCGCGAGCGCCCCGGAGAGGAGGCCCTCGCGCACCTCGGGCGGCGCGCCGGCCCACGGCGCGAGCTCGATCTTCTCCCCGGCCGACTCGATCCGCTCTCGCAGGCCGCCCGCCAGCTCTCCCCACACCGCGACCCTGGACGCGCGCGCCTCGCGCGCCGCGGCCTCGGAGCCGACGATCTTGCTCATCCCGATCGCGAAGAGCGGATAGAGGAGGATGGGGAGCACGACGAGGCGCACGAGCGTGCGCCGGTCCCGGAGCGACTCCAGCAGCTCCTTGCGGAGGATCGTCCAGACGATGGCGGGCCTCACGGCGCCTCGCGTCGGGCGGGCGCGTCGGGCGCCGCGCCGGCGCGCTCCGGGCCCTGCTGCGGGCGGCTCCGCGCCACGTGGTGGAGGAAGGCGTCGGTCAGGTTCGTGGTGCCCGCTCGCTCGAGGAGCTCGGGCAGGGTGCCGGCGTCGACGACGCGCCCCTCGTGCATGAGGGCGATGCGATCGCAGAGGTACTCGGCCTCGCCCATGATGTGCGTCGAGAAGAGGATGGCCCTGCCCGCGGCGCGCTCGCGCCGGATCGACTCGACGATGAAGCGGCCGCTGATCACGTCGAGCGCGGTCGTCGGCTCGTCGAGGATGAGCACCGCGGGCTCGTGGAGGAACGCGCGGGCGATGTTGGCGCGCTGCTTCTGCCCTGCGGAGAGCGTGCTGCACGGCCGCGAGGCGAACGCCCCCATCTCGAGGTCGGCGACGAGCGCGTCGATCCGGCGCGAGAGCGCCGCCTCCTCCATGCCGTACAGCCGGCCGAAGTAGCGGAGCACCTCCCGGGGCGTGAGCCGCTGGTAGAGCTGGGTGTCCCCGGAGAGGAAGCCGAGGCGCTGCTTCGCCTCGAGCGGCCTCGCGGCGAGGTCGATCCCGCCGACGAGGACGCGCCCTCCGGTCGGCGACAGGATGCCGGCGAGCATCCGCAGCGTCGTCGTCTTGCCCGCGCCGTTCGGTCCGAGGAGCCCGACCACCTCCCCCGGGTGCACGGCGAGGTCGAGCCCGTCGACGGCCGCGAGCTCGCCGTAGCGCTTCACGAGGCGCTCGGCCAGGAGTGCTGGACGCATGGGCACGTCCTATTCGGTCCGCGGCGGGGCGCAAAGCGCCGGGGCCCTCGATGCTCCTTTCCAGAGCGCTGGACCGCAGCGCGGGCGTCCCTCCCTCGACCACCGCGCGGCGCGTCCCTTCCTCGGCGGGGGGCATCCTCCCTCGACCGCTGCGCCGGGCGTCGCGGCGGCCATGCTCATCCAGCGCTGGGCGGCGGGCTGAGCTTTTCACCGCAGAGATCACCTCCGGCGCCCCCACCGCGAGGCCGTGCGCCCCCG
The DNA here is from genome assembly GCF_002950945.1 of Sorangium cellulosum. Lineage (GTDB taxonomy): Bacteria > Myxococcota_A > Polyangia > Polyangiales > Polyangiaceae > Sorangium > Sorangium cellulosum_E. The sequence goes on along the minus strand of NZ_CP012673.1, from coordinate 1,187,554 downwards.
GCCGCCTCCCGTCCTGGCTGCTTTGTGTCGACGCGCCTCGACGTACGCCGAGGAACCCCTAGAGTGCTTCCATGTCGTCGCCGGCGAGCGCGTCTTCGATGCCCTACCGCAACCGCACCACCACCGAGCCGGTCCAGTGCCCCTGCGGCCACGGCCGTGATCACTACATGGTGAGCGCCGAGGCCGAGTACCACTTCCTGGGGTACATCCAGCTGGCGCTCGGGATCTCGGCACGGCCGACGAAGGTGAAGTACCGGTGTCGGCGCTGCGATGTGGTGTTCTCCACGACGACCGACCCCGCGGTCCTCGACAAGCACTACTGACGCCGCGACGCCCGGCGCGACCTCGCGCTCGGAGGCGGCTGTGCCCGCTCGTGCAGCGCCCCCTGTGGCATACTCGTCGTCCATGCGACGAAGATTTCTCGTGACGTGGGTCGCGATGCTCGGCTCGACCGCCGTCGCGGCCGGCTTCCTGGCCGCGGCCTGCTCGCCGGAGGAGCGCTCGTTCACCAGCAGCGGCAGCAGCGCCGGCAGCGGTGGTGGCGACAGCAGCGCGGCGACGACCTCCGGCGGGACCGGCGGCGGCGGGGGCTCCGGGACCGGCGGCGAGGCCGGCGGCGGGGGCGGCTCGCCCGACGCCTCCACGCCTCCGCCGAGCCCGCCGGAGGTCGTCGCCGCAGGCCTCGACGAGCCGTACTCCATCGCGGTCGACGACCAGAGCGTCTTCATCCTCTCTGCGGCCACGCTGCTGCGCTGTCCGGTGGCAGGCTGTCCGGCGCCGGTGCTGCTCGCCGAGGGGCTCGCGCCGCCGGCGGGCGCCTTCTCGCCTCCCTACCTCGTCTCGGTGGATCTCAATTTCGTACACTGGCTGGCTTCCCGCCGCGGCAGCACGGCGCGCAGCTATTTCAGGTGCCCGGCAGCCGGCTGCGTCGGCGACACACCCCGGGAGGTGTGGGAGCCGCTCAACGGCACGCCAACCCAGATTCAGGTGGGCGACGACGGCGTCGTGCGCATCTCGGAAAAATTCGATGTTTACGAGTGCGACGGCAGCACCTGCACGCGAATTCCCTGCGTCCACGCGGACTCGATCCGCTCGTTCGTCATGGATGGGACAACGGTATACTGGTCCCATACCACCGATCCTGGAGGGGTCTATTTCTGCAATGCGAGCGACTCCACCGGCGCGATCCAGCTCCACGCCGAGCCGGGCGCCGCGATGGCCATCCAGGGCGACATTCACTACGTGATGAGCGTGGCCAAGGGCTCCATCTTCTCGTGCAAGAAGGCCGGATGCGGCGGCAGCCCGGCGGCCTTCGTGGAGGGAGAGCAAGCGTTGACCAGCATGGCCGTGGGCCCCACGGGCGTGTACTGGACGGCGGCCGGCGATGAGACGAGGACGGGCGGCGCCGTCAAGATGTGTCCGCTGGACGGCTGCGGCGCCGGCCCTCGGGTCATCGCCTCCGGCCAGGCGCGCCCGACGAGCATCCGTCTCCGGAACGGATTCGTGTACTGGGCGAACCGCGGTGTGGCAGGCCCCCCGATGTCGGGCGAGATCGTGCGCGCGGGACTCTGAAGCGGGGTCGCGTCGCGGCGCCACATCGAGGTGGCGCTCGAGCATACGCTCGGGCGGAACGTTCCCCGTCGGCCGCTCGGTACAGGCGTCGCAGATGCGGCGGATGGGCCCCGCTGCTCCTTGACGATGACGCTCCGCCTCATAGAATTGCCGTACACGTGCCGGCCGTCATTCACGTCGAGGTCACAGAAATCAGGCAGAACCTGCCGAGCTGGCTGGAGCGCGTCAGGGGTGGAGAAGAGGTGGCCATCATCGATCGCGGTCGCGTGATGGCACGCCTCGTTCCACCGGTGGATCGGCGCGCGGAAGCTCGGCGTGCGCTTGAGGAGCTCCGAGCTCGCGCCCGCGTGGGAGATGTGGAGTCTCCCGTGGGAGAGGCATGGAGCGCGGCGGATGATCCTCCTTGACACCTGCGCCATCCTCTACGACGCCTTGACGCCGGACAGGCTGAGCATCGCGGCGCGTGATGCGATCGAGCGCGCCGACGCATCCGGCGCGCTCGCCTGCTGTGACATCTCCCTCTGGGAAATTGCGATGCTGGTCGATCGGGGGCGCATTGACCCCGGAACGGACGTGGCGAGTTTTCTCGACTTGGTGCTGACAGCGCGCTCGATTCAGGTGCTTCCGATCACGCCAGCGATCGCGGTGCTCTCCGTGTCGCTGGGACTGCACGGGGATCCCGCAGACCGGCTGATCGCCGCGACGGCCGTACACCACGGCGCGACGCTCCTGACCTCGGATCAGCGCCGCAAGAACCCCTCGCAAGGCGCCGCGTTTCAGGACAACTTCCCCGGCCTCGCCATGTCCCCCCCTCGCACCGCACCCCACGCTCCTTCCCTGCGCGCAACCCCGAGCGGCCGACCGGACGCCGCCGCCTGCGGCCGAGGGGCGTCGTGAAGGGGCGCGTCCTCATCGTCGCCGGCTCCGACTCGGGGGGCGGCGCCGGGATCCAGGCGGACCTCAAGGCGGTCACCGCGCTGGACGCGTACGGCGCGACGGCGATCACCGCGCTCACCGCCCAGAACACCCGCGGCGTCGCCGCCGTGTTCCCGGTCCCGCCCGACTTCATCGCCCGCCAGATGGAGCTCGTGCTCGACGACATCGGCGCGGACGCGATCAAGACCGGGATGCTCCACTCCGCCGAGGTGATCGAGGAGGTCGCGCGCGTCTGCGAGCGCCTCGGCCGCGGCGCGCCGCTCGTCGTCGACCCCGTCATGGTCGCGAAGGGCGGCGCGCGGCTGCTCCAGCCCGACGCGGAGGGCGCCCTGCGCGCCCGGCTCCTGCCGCTCGCCGCGTTGCTCACGCCGAACATCCCCGAGGCCGAGGCGCTCACCGGCACGACCATCGACAGCGTGGACGCCATGCGCCGCGCGGCCGCGATGCTGCTCTCCATGGGCCCGCGCGCCGTGCTGCTGAAGGGCGGCCACCTCCCGGGCGCGGCGGTCGTCGACGTCCTCCACACGGCCCCGGAGCCCGGCCCCGCCGGAGCGCCCGGGGGCGAGCACCTGTTCGAGGACGCGCGCATCGAGACGCGCGCGACCCACGGCACGGGCTGCACGCTCGCCTCGGCGGTCGCGGCCGGCCTCGCCCAGGGCCTCGCCCTCATCCCCGCGATCGCGCGCGCGCGGCGCTACCTCCGCGAGGCGATGCGCACCGCGCCCGGGCTGGGCCACGGCCACGGCCCGCTGAACCACGCCCACACGGCGCGGCCGTTCTCCTGAACAGCGCGCGCGCCTGTGGACGCGGCGCGCCACCGTGGCGCCCTGCGCCCCGCGCGCCGCCGTGGGACCCGCGCCGCGCGCCGTCCTCGGCTCGGCCCGCCGTCGCGCCCCCGCTGCGCTTTCGGCCTCGCGCCGCGCGGCTTTCGGCCTCGCGCCGCGCGGCTTTCGGCCTCGCGCCGCGCCGGCGAACGCGCCGGCCGCGTCGCCCATGAAACGACTCGTTGCGCCCGGGGCTCGAATGGACGACCCTGCGCGCAGACCGTAGCGGCGTGTCGGCGCGTCAGCTCCCGCGCCGGCTCGGAGCTCTTCCTCACCCTTCGTGCGCCCGTGGCCGTGACCAAAGATCCCCTCCCTCCCATCGACGTCGGAACGGTCATCAACGACCGGTACGAGGTCCTGAAGAGCATCGGCAAAGGCGGCATGGGCGAGGTGTTCTTGGCCTTTGATCGCCTGACGCAGCAGCAGGTGGCGCTCAAGGTCGTCCCGGAGGCCTCCGCCATGCCGGGCGACGACGAGGCGCTGCGGCAGGAGGTGATCCTCGCCCAGAAGGCGCGCCACCCGAACGTCTGCCGCGTGCACGACCTCGCGCCGAGCACGTGGGGGCCCATCCTCGTGATGGAGTACATCCCCGGGCAGACGCTGCACAACCACATCCGCAAGCGCAAGACGTCCGGCGGGTTCACCGCCGACGAGTTCCGCAAGATCTCGACCGACGTCTGCGCCGGGCTCGCCGCCATCCACCAGCAGGGGCTCGTCCACGGCGACCTGAAGCCCGGCAACGTGATGGTCGCCGAGGACCGCGCCGTCATCCTCGACTTCGGCTTCGCCAAGGAGCGCGCGCGCGCGGCCGTGCGCAAGCCGGGCGCGCCGCCGGACGGCGGCACCCCGCACTACATGTCGCCCGAGCGGCTGCGCAGCGGCGGCGCGAGCCCGGAGGACGACGTCTACGCCGCGGCCCTGACGCTCTGGGAGATGTGGACCTGCCGCGTCCCCGAGCCCGGCTACAAGCCGCGGCTCAAGACGATGAAGCAGCAGATCACGTTCGACGTGCCCGCGGCGCTGACGAACGACGAGATCCGGCAGATCTTCCGCGCGTTGAACCCGGATCCGCAGATGCGCCCGCAGGCGCGTCACATGCGGTTCTTCAACCCGACGCAGACCACGACCGCGCCGATCCAGCTGCCGCGCGAGCGCATCGATCCCGGCCCGGCGCCCGGGCGGGCCATCAAGACGCAGTTCACCCCCGGCGCGCAGTCGCTGCTCATCACCTACGCCACGAACGCGCCCGAGAGCGTCGGCATCCTCTTCCCCCTGCAGAAGCCGGTGCTCTCGATCGGCCGCCGCAGCGATCAGGATCTCGTCCTCGCCGAGGCGACCGTCTCCGGATCCCACGCGCTGCTCCGGTGGCAGACGGGCTCGTGGCTCGTCGAGGACCTCAACAGCACGAACGGCACGTACGCGGACTTCCCCTTCGAGCGCAAGGCGCAGGTCTCGCTGCTCCACGGGGCCGAGGTGCAGCTCGGCGAGTGCCGCCTCATGGTGGTGACGTTCGGCCACGACTCCCCGCACCACGACAAGGCGCGGCGTTACCTCGCGCGGCGCGACGGCCTCACGGGGCTGCTCGTGCGCGAGCACCTGATGAAGGCCATCGACGAGGACGGCTTCTTCGCCGAGTGGGCCGAGGTGCCGATGCAGATCGCGCGCTTCGAGCTCCGCGGCCAGAACGGCCTCGTGAGCCTCCGCCCGACGATCCTCGAGATGCTCGCGCTGCGCAAGGCGGCGCTGCAGGTCGTCGACCTGACCCAGACGCTCCTCTTGAGCCTGACGCCGGCCGCGGCCGGGCGCACCGGCCCGCTCACGTTCGTCGTCTCGATCGTTGGGCCCAACCTGGACGAGGCGCAGCACGTGGTCGAGCAGGTCGTCGCGCAGGTCCAGGGCACGTTGCCCGAGACGCTCGAGCTGACCGCCACGCTGGTGAAGTGCGAGCCCGGCCGCCCCGCCCGCACGCTGATCGACTGACGGAAGGCGCGCCGCGCGGGCGCGCGGCGACCGGAGGATGCTCGGCGGACGTCGCGCCGCGCGGGCACGTGGCAACGGTGCGGCGCTCACGCGGCCTCGAGCCGCCCTGCTGCCGCGGCGTGATCACGCGGCTGCCGAGCAGCGGTCCGGCCCTGCCCGGCGCGGTGCGCCCACGGGCGCGAAGCGCCTACTGGGAAACGCTGCCGCAGGCGTCGCTCGGGGCGACCGTCGCGTCGAGCACGATCTCGCCGGCCGACTTCCGCACGTCGATCTCGCCCTGCCAGATGAGCTCCGCGCTCCCCTGCGCGTCGACGACGTCGCGCAGCAGCCGCACGTAGACCTTGCCGGGAGAGACCTCCGGGATCGCCACCGCGAAGTCGAACGCACAGACCGAGTCGCACCTGCGGCTCGTCGCGTCAGGCTCGTCCCGCTCGGTGATCTCGTAGATGCTGTCGATGCGCTCCACGTGCATCGCGCGCTGCCCGCAACAGTTCAGGAGGAGCCGGCTGTCCGCGATCTTCAGGGACGCGCTCGCGCGATCGTACCGCCAGCGCAGCACCTCGGCGCCGCAGTAGCTCTCCTCTCCGTCGAGGGCGAGCCGCCGCTCCGGCTCCACGAACCCCCCGGCCTCGCTCACGCTCCCCGTCTGGGCCGGCTCCGCCTCCAGGCACGCGCCCAGCAGAAGCATCGCTCCCATGGTCGCAAACGCCGAACAGACCTCCATGTACTTCATGGCCCTACATCTTCCTTGCTGTGCGCCCACGGCCGATGCTCCGTCCCGGATCGGCGAGCTTTCGCCAGTTGTCGCACCCGACATGTCCCCGCGGCATCAAGTCTCTGACTTGGCTCCACGCAGGTGCATGGGCCGCGTGCATGCCGCACTTTTAGGCAGCTGCACGCATAGTGGACTGGAATATATTCAGCAGGTTTCAGCCTGTCCAGGTAAAAGTAGTAGAGCCAGCGCAGTTATCCGCGCTCATCCGACCTTTCCGACCTTGGATGTCATGGTCGGTCAAGCTGCTCCGCTGTCTTCTACCTCTCCCACAACGCGACGCCGGGACCGTCGCCGGTGCCTTCCTCTGAGGACATTCTACCTGGTGCGGGACAGGGTGGCGCGAAAATTGTGCTCACCTTGCAGCGACGGTCGCGCTGCGGCGGCGCCGCGGGGCCTGCGCCTGGCAGCCGGTGCTGGCGGGCGTCTCGTCCAGAACGACCGCGCCCGCGGTCTCGTCGAGGTCGAGGGTGCCGCTCCAGATCACGGTCGGGCTGCCCTGCCGATCGACCACGTCGCGCAGCAGCTTCACGTAGATCTCGCCCCGCGGGACGCCCTGCACGCCGACGGAGAGGTCGAAGGCGCACTGCTCGCTGCAGCGACCTTCCTCGAGGTCCGGCTCGTCCCGCTCGGTGATCTCGACCAGGCTGTCGATGCGCTCCACATGGATGGCCCGCCGCCCGCAGCAGTCGAGCATCAGGCGGGCGTCCGCGAGCCGGAGCGTCGACGCGGGCTCGTCGTACTGCCAGCGCAGTACCTCGGCGCTGCAGTAGGCCCCCTCCTCGGACGCGGCGAGCCGGTGCTCCGGATCCTCGAAGCCCCCCTGCTCGCTGATCCTCGTCTCCTGAACCGCGGCCGCCGAGCTGCAGCCGCCCACACACAGGGTCCCGGCCATCGCGATCGCGGTCCAGATGCGGTTCAACACCATGCTCTTCTCCCTACGTCTCCTGGTCTGACTGACCGGGGCGGTCCGTTGACAAGCCCATTGCAAATCGCTCGCCAGCCCACCCCTGGGCAGTCCGGAGGCTAACCGCGACCGACGCAGCGGGCCAAACAAGCGGTCGACGCGGGCACCCGCCCCGTCTGCCGCCGCGCTCCGGGTCAACCCACCGGAGCGCGCACGAAATACCCACCGCTAGAGACGTCCCTGGACGGAAGAAGTTGCAGGCGCCGGAGCACCGTTTGCGTCAGTTCTTCGCCTCGACGGCCTTGCCGGGCGGCAAGGGATCCCAGCGCAGCGAGTCGCCGAGCAGGTTGGAGATGCGCTTCGGGCGCTGGCCGTCGACGCGCATGATGTAGAGCCCCGGCCCCTCGCCGGAGGTGCGGGTGGAGAAGAACGCCACGAGGCGCCCATCGGGGCTGCACGCGGGGTACCCGTTCCTGCCCTGGTTCTGGGTCAGGCGCGCGAGGCCGCCGCCCGTCTCCCCGGAGACGACGAGGTCGGTGTTCTTGCCGGCGCCCACGGCGAAGACCGCCTTCACGCCGTCGGGGTGGTTGCAGAACGTGGGCGCGGACGCCCAGAGCCCGTCCGGGGAGATCGCCTTGCCGCCCACGTAGATGCGCTGTCCGTACTTGCCCTCGCCCGAGAAGGCGAGCTTGCCGGTCGGCGTGAACGCCGGGTGCAGCGCCATCCCGACCTCGGACGCCGGCTTGATGTTCTGGAAGTCGGGGCCCGAGAACAGCCGGATCGTCGACCCCACCCCGATGCTGAGCGCCACCTGGGAGCGGTCCTTCGAGAAGGCGATGCCGTAGACCGAACCCTTCACGGGCAGCGCGACCGGATTGCCACCCGGCGTGACGATCTTGTACTCGTCCCCCTTCACGCTCGCCGCGTAATAGAGCTGCTCGTTCTTCCCGAACGCAGGGGCGATGGCGGTCTGCTCGGGCGGAGAGACCGCCCGGGCGTCGTGGCCGTCGGCGTCGATCGTGTAGACGCGGCGCAGCGTACCCGAGCCCGACGCAAACGTCATGTGGCTGGCGAAGCCGCCGTTCTGGCCGGTGAGGGCGCCGATCAGCTGATCGGCCACCCGGTGGGACTCGAAGCGCACGTCGCGGAGGGGCACGATGAACTTCTTGTCGAACACCGCGGCCTGCCCGCGGTTCACCAGGAACGCCTGGCCGACGAGCTCGGCCTTGTCGGCGCCGACCTTCTTGCCGCGCACGCTCACGACCGCCTCGACGCCCTTCGCCGACCACGCCTTCACGTCCACCGGGCTGTCCGAGAGGTAGAGCCCCTCGGGCGCGGCGCTCTCGGGCAGCACCTCGAACTCGCCGCAGAGCTCGAGGTCGCGCCGGACCACGCTGTGGACCGTCACGTCCTCGGCGTCGGAGACGAGCGACGGCAGGACGCCGATCTTCGGGAGCGGGCGCGAGGCGCCGGCCACGACCGTGATGTGGCCGAGCAGCTCGTCCGGGTTGGGCGGCGGCGCGGCCGCCGGCGCCTGGGCGGGTGCGGGGGGAGCAGCGAGCGCGGCGGCGGCGAGCGCCAGGGCGCCGAGGGTGGTTCGAGCTAGTCGCATGTGTTCTCTCTACAGACGAACGTGACGCTGACCTGCTTCTGCCCCAGATCAGGATAGTTCTCGGGCGGCGGCGGCAGCGCCTGCCCCTTCGCGCCCTCGAGCGTCGCGCGCGCGGCCGCGTCGAAGATGGCGTTGCCGCTGGGCGTCAGCGTGTAACTCACCATCTGCCCGTCGGACAGGACGATCACCGCGCGCGGCTTGTGCTTCACCAGCTCCTCGGCCGGGAGCCCGGAGCCGTTCACGCGGAACCTGCTCGAGAACCAGCCCGCGATGCGGGCGAGGTACAGGTCCACCGCGCGCGCCTTGAGCGGATCGGTCTCCGTGCCCTCGGCCACGCCGTCCGAGTGGCCCTCCTGGGCCACGTTGGCGGGCGGTCCGGCGTCGGTGGGCGCGATCTCGGTGTCGACCTGCTTCGCGACCTCCGCGTCGGGCGGCGGCGGCTCGGTGCCCGCGTCGGCGACCTTCACGTCCTCCTTCGGGATGTCCTCGACCGTCTTGCCCGCCTTCGGAGACGCGAACGCCTTCTGCTCGACGCGCGGCTTGGGCGTCTGGCGCACCCAGCGGTCGGGCAGCTTCATCCTGTCCTTCTTGCCCCCCAGCTTGAGCAGCGGCGTGTCGAGGTCCAGCACGGGGACGACCTTCACCGGCACGCTCGGCCCCTTCTCGATCTCCGGCGCGGCCGCCGGCCGGGAGAGGTCCGCGACCGTGATCGCGACCGCGGCGCCCGCCTGCACGGCCACCGCCACCGCCACCGCGATCGCGAGGTCCCGGGGGCGGAAGTCGCTCCTCGGCCTGGGCCGCTCCTTCGGGCCCGCCGCCGCCGGCGCGCGCGCCGGCGCCGCGCTCACGGCGCCGCTCCGCCGGGACGGGCCGCGCCGCCGGCCTTGGGGTCATCCTCCGGCTCGATCTCCGGCTCGACGAGCAGGTTCAGCCCCTCGACGCCCGCCGACCGGGCGGCCGCGACGACCCGCGCCACGGCGCCGTAACGGGCGTCCTTGTCGGCGCGGATGTAGAGCTCCTTCTCCTTCTGCACGCGCGCGTTCGAGGCCAGCACGCCCTCGATGTCCGCCGTCGCGTCGTCCTCGCCGAAGAGGATCTTCTCTTCCTTCGTGACGGTCACGACGAGCTTCGTGTCCTTCGTCGGCGCCTCCTCGGCGGCGACGTTCGGCAGCTCCACCCGGAGCCCGGCCGTGAGCAGCGGGGCGGTGACCATGAACACCACGAGGAGCACCAGCATCACGTCGACGAGCGGCGTGACGTTGATCTCGCTGAAGCCCCCGCCCCGACGCCTGCGCCCTCCGCCGCCCGACATGCCCATGGCGATCCCTCAGCTGCGCGGCATCACCGGCGTGGGCCGGTCGGTCGTCCGCTGGAGCGCCAGCGGGATGGTGTCCTGCGTTCCCCGCGCGGAGAGCGACGCGATCTCCACCCAGCCCTCGCTCGCGGCCTCGAGCGCCGCGAGCAGGTCGTCGATGCGCTTGTTGAGCGCGTTGTAGGCGATGACGGCCGGGATCGCGGCGAACAGGCCGATCGCGGTCGCGATGAGCGCCTCGCCGATCGCCGGGGCGACGACGGGCAGCGACGCGCTCTTCTGCTGACCGATCCGGAGGAACGCGTCCATGATCCCGTAGACGGTGCCGAACAGCCCGATGAACGGGGACGCCGCCGCGATCGACGAGAGCGTCGGCATGAGCGTGTTCGCCCGCTGCGACTCGGTGACGATCGCCCGCTTCGCGATCGAGTCGAGCAGCCGGCTGCCCCCGACCCGGCGGCTGAGCTCGAGCACCACGCGCGCGCCCGGGGCGTCCGCGTGCCGCTGCGCGAGCGCGAACAGCTGCTCGGACGAGTGGGCCTGCGCCGACTCCTGCTCGAACCGCGCCTCCATGGAGGAGAGCCGCGCCAGCTGGAGCATCTTGAGCACGGCGATCACCCAGACGAGGACGGCCGCGAGGACCAGCGACCAGACGACCAGGAAGACTGGACCGGAAGCGTGGAGGACCAGGGAGACGGGATCGAGCTTGATCGGGACCGCGGTCGCCGCCTCGGGGGCGCTCTGCAGGAAGGCCATATCGATCTCTTCACTCAGGGGATCCGCGCGCGCGGTCCCCTGTTCCGTGCGGGCTGTGGCCCCGGCCCCCTCTGCTGCCCGGAAGCACTGGCCGTGGCCCTACTCTTCACATCGTCCGACACCCCGGGCGCGCGCGGCGCGCGCGGCGCTCACTCGGCCAGCAGGATGTCGACCTTCCGGTCGCGCGCCCAGCCCTCTTCGTCCGTCCCCGACGACTCGAACTCGCCCTTCGACGAGGTCGCGATGCGGCCCTGCTCCAGGCCCTTCGTGGCGAGGTACTCCGCGACGCTGCCGGCGCGCTTCTGGCCGAGCGCCAGGTTGTACTCCGTCTCGCCCCGCGGATCGGCGTGGCCGATGAGCTTCAGCCCCTTGCCCTTGAGCGGACCCGAGACGAAGCAGCGCGCGAGCGCGTCGAGCGCCGTCGCCGCCTCGCCCTGGATGGACGTGGAGTCGAACGCGAAGCGGGCGGTCGGCAGATCGCCGCACGCCTTGAGGATCTTGTCGTCAATGCGGATCGAGCCGCTCGTGGGCTTCGCCGTGTCCTGCTTCGGGGCAGGCGCGGCGGTCTGCGCCGGAGGGGGAGGAGGCGCGACGTCGCCGGCGGTGTTCGCCGGCGGCGGCGGATCCGAGCCGCAACCTGCCGCGAGGACGGCGAGCGGCGCCGAGACCACGAGGAGCAACGCAGGCAGTTTTGTCATGGGCATGCCGTTACCACGCCGGGGGGCGCGTTGCAGCATTTTGAGCGGCCCCGGGCGAGCCGGCGCGCCGGGACGTCGAGCATTCCTGATAAACTTCACCGATGCTTCTCCTGGCCCGAGGGCGCAAACGATTGGAGCACCAACGATCTGGCCTGCCTCGCGCCGCCCGGGCGCGGGCGGCCGCGGCCTGGGCGCTCGGCGCGGCGGCGGCCGCGATCGCCGCCCCGGGCCCGGCGCGGGCCGAGGTGCCGGTGCAGCGCACGTTCCTCCAGCTGCCTTCCTCGAACGGCTCCGGCGCGGTGCTCCTCGACCTCGGCCGGGCGCGGCTCACCCACTTCCGCGAGCACCTGTTCGCCACCGAGGAGCCGCTGCTCGACGCGCGCGGCGAGGAGGTCTGGATCGGCGACCAGCCGCAGGCCGTGCGCACGCGCGACCTGCTCTACGACGCGTATTTCGGGCTGCGCTCCGGCGGCGCGCAGCGGTGGCTGACCGGGGTCCCCGTCGACTTCGACGCGAGCGGCTACGCCGGGTGGACCGACGGCGAGCGCGGCGGCACGGGCGTGGTCACGATGGTGCAGCGCGTCGGCGACCTCGAGTGCGCGCAGTTCTTCTTCGCGCCGCAGGGCCTCGGCCAGGCCGGCTTCGTGATGGCGATGCGGATCGAGAACCGGGGCGCCGAGGCGGCGGAGGGCGTGTCGGCCTTCTCGCTGCACAACTTCCACCTCGGCTTCGGGCGCCCGGGCGTGATGAGCGACATCGGCGAGTCGGGCGAGACCCTCGTCTACGACGGGAGCGCCGGCCGGCGCGACTTCCTCGAGCGCGCCTTCGCGGGCGTGGTCGTGGCGCGCGCCCTCGAGCCGGTCGCGCGCCACGGCGCCTCGCACGCGGGCAGCCCGCCGGACCTCAACGTCTACCGGATCGTCGAGGACGGCGGCGTCGCCGACCTGCCGGACCTCGACGGGAGCGCGCCGACCGCGGACGGCTCGGTGAGCGCGTTCCAGTGGGATCTCGGCCGCCTCGGCCCGGGCGAGCGGCGGTGGGTCGGCGTGGCGTTCGCGCACCACGGCGATCCGTCGCACGACGCGGCGCCGCTCGTGCAGAGCGCCCTCGACGGCTACCTCGGGGGGCGGGGCGCGGCGGAGGTGGTCGCGGGCGAGATCGACGTGTACCGCACGTTCCAGGGCGCGCTCCGGGTGCCGCCGTCGGCGACGCCCGCGGAGACGGCGTTGCTCCGGCAGTCGGCCGTGATGCTCCGGATGGCGCAGGTCCGCGAGGGCCACTTCTTCCTGCGCGAGCACCTGACCCGGGACGGCGAGCCGCGCGCCACGCGCTTCGGCACGACGCTCGGCGGCGACCGCGCCGCGCTCCCGGCCACGATCGCGCACCGCGGCCGCGGCGCCGTGCTCGCGAGCCTCCCGCCGGGCGAGTGGACGGTCGCGTGGATCCGCGACGGCGCCTACGCCGCCGCGGCGATGGCCGCGCTCGGCATGCAGGCCGAGGCGCGCGACGCGCTGAGCTACTACCTCACCGCGGAGGCGGGCCGCTTCCAGGGCTGGAGCGAGCTCGCCTCGTACGACATGCCCCCGTACCAGATGAGCCTGGTGCGCTACCACGGCTTCGGGGTCGAGGAGACCGACTTCAACGACTTCGGTCCGAACCTGGAGTTCGACGGGTTCGGCCTGTTCCTCTGGGCGCTCGGCCGTTACGAGGAGCTCACCGGTGACACCGGCTTCGTGGACGCGCACTGGAGCACCACGTCGGCGAAGGTCGCCGACGCGATCGTCGCGCTCATCGATCCGGAGACCGGGCTCGTCCGGAAGGACTCGTCGATCTGGGAGACGCACTGGCACGGCCGCGAGAGGTCGTTCGCGTACACGAGCATCACCGCGGCGCGCGGCCTCTGCGACGCCGCGGCGATCGCGGCGCGGCGCGGCGAGGCCGACCGCGCCGCGCGGTACCGCGACGCCGCGGACCGGCTGCGCGCCGCGATCGCCGCGCGGCTCACCGACGCGTCGGGCGCGCTCGCGTCGAGCCTGGAGGAGCTCGCCTCGGGCGAGGGCTACTGGGATGCGGCGGTGCTCGAGGGGATCGCGATGGGCCTGTTCGACCCGCGCGGCCGCATCGCCGCGGCCACGCTCGCCGGGCTCGACGAGCACCTGCGCACCGGAGCCGGCGCGGGGTGGTCCCGGAACGACGATCGCACCGACCACGCCGGCGCGGACGACCTGAGCCCGTGGGGCAGCGAGTACGACAGCGCCGAGTGGGTCGTGACCGATCTGCGCGGCGCGGTCGCCGCGCGGCTCATGGGAGACGGCGCGCGCGCCGATCGGCTGCTCCGGTGGGTGCTCGACCAGTCGGCCGCGAACTACCTCGCGATCGCGGAGACGTACGACGAGACGAGCGGCACGTACAAGTTCAACGCGCCCATGATCGGGTTCGGCGCAGGCGTGTATGCGCTGGCGCTCGCGGCGCGCGACGGCGTGGGCGTCGGGCCGGCCTGCGGCGCGTACTTCGACGAGGGCGCCGGGGGGAGCGGCGGCGCGGGCGGCGGATCGGCGAGCGGCAGCGGCGGCGCGGGCGGCGCGGGCGGCGATGGTGACGCGGGCGGCGATGGTGACGCGGGCGGCGATGGTGACGCGGGCGGCTCCGGTGGCGCGAGCGCGACGGGCGGCTCCGGTGGCGCAAGCGGCGATGGCGGCGCGGGCGGCGCGGGCGGCAGCGGAGGCAGCGCCCGAGAGGGCGCTGGCTGCGGTTGCCGGCTCGCGCCCGCAGCGGGCGCGGTTCCCTCGTCGCTGCTCGCGGCGGCGGTCGTCGCGGCCGCCCTCGCGCGGCGGCGGCGTGGGATCACGCGACGCTGACGTCCGCCGAGCGCGCGCCCGGCGCGACTACTCCGTGGCGTCCTCGCGCGGCCGCGCCACAGGGGCGGCCGGCGGCGGCGGGCGGTCGGCGACCGCAGCGGCGAGCGCGTCGGCGAGCGACACCGGCCGCGGGGGCCGCGGCGCCTCGAGCGCGGGCTGCGTGGGCGGCGGCGCAGGCAGCGTCGACGCCGGGCGCGCCGGGCGCGCGCGGGCGCCGGCAGCGGAGGCGCCGGCAGCGGAGGCGCCGCGGGCGCCTGGCTTCACCTCGACGCGCGGCGGCGGCGCCGCAGCGGCCTCGGTGGACCGGGCGCGGCCCGCCGCGACCTCGGGCGCCGGCGCCTCGGGCGCGCGCGGCGCTGGGCTCGCGCGGCCCTGCGCCTCGCGCGGCGCGCTCACGCTGCGCGCGAGCTCCCCCATCGGAGCGAGGCCGCGCTGCGCGCCGGGCAGCTGGGCGCTCCCGGTCGCGCGCGCGCGCGACCTGTGGCCGGCGACCAGCGCGAACATCACCGCGATCGCCAGCGCGCCGGCCGCGGACGCCGCGAGGAGCACGCGCAGGCGAGGCCCCCGGCGCGCGCGTGGCGGCGCGGCGATCGGCGCGAGCGCGTTGTACACCCGCAGCACGTCGCTCACGCTCGGCGGCGCGTCGACCGCGACGAGCGGCGCCGGCGCCGGCGCGGCCGCCGCGCCGTTCCGGGCGGGGAGCGTCGCGAGAAACGACTTCAGCGCGAGCGACCGGAGATCGATCATCGTGGGATCGTCGTCGTCGCGCGGCACAAAGGGCCGGCTCTGCCCCGGGAGGTCCGGGGCGGCGGCCACGGGCGAGCGCTCCTCGACGCCCGCCGGCGGCCTGCGCGCGCCCCTCCCGCGCGCGCGCAGCGTCGTGCCGCAAGCCCAGCATGCGCGCGCGCCCTCGCCGCGCGCGTCGCCTGAAGCGCTGGTGACGATCCCGCAGACTTCGCAGTAGACGTCCATGAGCCCCCCCGGCAGGCCTCGCCGCCTGGCAGCGCCAAGGCCCCGCCACCTCAAAACGTGATCTGAATTACAATTCGAGCATGGCGTGCCCGAGGCGATCGTGCACGTGGTCTCGACGAGGCCGCGGCAGAGGGGCGAGCGCCGGACAGCGCGGCGCCGGCATCCTGGACGGCCGCTAGGCGCGCGCGCCGTCCCGGGCCGAAGGGCTCTCCGGGCGGGCGCTTGCGATGCCTGCGCATGGGCCGTCGTGGTAAGAGCCGCGCTTCGATGTGGTCGGAGCGGGCCGAACGTCCGCGCGACCAAGGTCGGGGCTCCCTGCCGGGGGTCACGCTGACATGGGTTGGGGGGCCGCGTCCGGCCCCCGACGCGCCCGGAGGAATCGAGAATGGGTCTGAGCGAAACGCTGCTCGACGAGAGCAAGAAATCCCAGGTCGTCGCCGATTGCTGCAAGCTGGTCGACGAGGAAGTGGCGTCCAAGGGCGGACTCTCCGGCCTCGCCGTCAAGGCCGGCTACAAGGCCGTGAAGGGCATCAAGCCCGGCTTCATCGGGCAGGTGGTCGAGAAGCTGCTGCCCGAGTTCGCCCACAAGCTCGATCCCCTCTGGAACGAGGCGACGCAGAGCGGCAACCCGAGCAGCTTCCTGAACTCGAACCGCTCGCGGGTCGCCGACGCGCTCCTCAGCATCACCGACGAGAAGGCGAAGTCGTCGACGAGCGGCGTGGTGCGCAGCACCTACGACACGCTCCGCGGCTCGGCGAAGAAGAACGTCGAGGAAGCCGTCCCCCGCCTCGCTCAGCTGATCCAGAAGTACGCGGCCTGAGCAGCGCGGCGCGGCGGGTCCGCCGGAACGGCGAACCTGCCGCGCCCGCAGCCGCGGCCGTGCTGACGACGCGGCCGCGCTGTCGGCGCGGCCGCGTCGGCCGCCTCAGCCGGGCTCGCCGAAGCTCCGCGCGAAGAGATCCCGGATCGCCTCGCGGCCGTGCTCGTTGAGCTCCTGGGTGCCGATGCCGGCGAAGTTCTCGCTGGTGATGCTCGGCTGCCGGGCGATCTCCCAGGCCGAGCCGCTCCAGCGGAACCAGCTGCGCCGCTCCTGGTCGTAGACGAACAGCTGCTTCTTCCAGAGGCGCGCGAGCTCGGCGCCCCAGCCGGTGCCGCCGCGCACCGTGCCGTCCTCCTGGAGCGTGCCCACGACGAAGACCTGGCTGGCCGCGTTGATCTGGTGCCAAATCGTCTGGAGGATGTTGCGCACGAGCGGGATCTCGCTCAGCACGCGCCCGAGGCGGCGCGACACGTACACGAGGCTGAAGTCGCCCTTGCGCAGCTCGTCCTCCCCGAGCACGACCACGCCGCGCTGGCGCTCGAGCAGCCGGTGGCCCTCGAAGCTGTAGTTCAGCTCCTGGAGCCCCCAGCGCTCGGCGCACACGCCGAACTCGGCCTCCGCCCCCTTCGCGCCGCCCGAGTGCAGGCGGAAGCGCCGGGGATCCTTCGGCCGCTCCGACGGGGCGCGCACGTCCTCGTCGATCACCCGCATCGAGTGCGGATCGAGCCGCAGGTGAAGGTCGGCGAGGTCCTTGCTGTCGTGGTCCTTGAGCAGCCGCAGCCGGACCACGTCGCGCTCCGGCTGCAGGTACACGACCACGTTGAGGTGGCGCTCGATCTTCGCGAGCGGCGCCGGCAGCTTGCCCGGCGCGCCCGGCTCCTCGATCTGGGCCGCGACCCAGACCTCGGCGGAGCGCTCCTTCGCGAGGCGCCCGAGCGCCTCGATCGCCTCCTCCGACGCGACCGCCACGTCGAAGCCGTCGACGATGATCACGTCGGGCTCGAAGTGCGCGACGCCGCGCGCGAACGCCACCGTCTCGAGCATCTTCTCGATCCACAGCCGCGCGGCCTGCTCGGGCGAGCCGGACGACGCCTTCACGTGCCCGAGGTGCGAGTAGATCTGCCGGTGCCGCTCGACCTCGAGCCGGACGGCCTCCGGCTCCTCGAGCCGCATCGACTGCGCGAGGTCGTGGAAGATCTCGTCGTAGTACGCGCGGACGTGGTCGACCGCGTTCTCGTGGGAGATGTGCAGGACCCTGCGATCCCGCAGCAGATCGTCGAGCGCGATCTGCACGAGCAGAGCCGTCTTCCCCACCCCGGGCCGCGACACGATGACGCCGACGTTGCCGCGTCCCAGGCCGCCGTGCATCGACCCCTCGAAGACCCGCATGGGGCTCCGCTCGTTCACCTCTTTGCGGTACATACCGACCCCCTTACTTCGCCTTCTTCGCCTGCTCTTCCCGGTATTTCTTGATCTGCTCCTCGGCGAGGGCTGCCGGAAGGGGAGCATAGCGCGAGAACTCCATCGTGAACTCGGCTTTGCCCTGGGTCGCGGAACGAAGGATGGTCGAGAACCCGAACATCTCGGCGAGGGGCACCTCGGCCTCGACGCGGCAGAACCCTTCCGCCTCGGTCGAACCGATGATGATCCCGCGCCGCTGCATGAGGATGCCGACGACGCCGCCCTGGAACTCGCTCGGCCCCTCGACCGCGACCTTCATCAGCGGCTCGAGGATCTGCGGGCCGGCCTTGGCGTACGACTCGCGCCAGGCGCCGCGCGCGGCCTCCTGGAAGGCGATGTCCGACGAGTCGACCGAGTGGGCCGCGCCGTCGTTCAGCGTGACGGACACGCCCGTGACGGGCGCGCCGATGAGCTGCCCCTTCGGGAGCATCGACTGGAACCCCTTGTCGACGGCCGGGATGAACTCGCGCGGGATCGCCCCGCCGACGACCTGGTCGTCGAACTGGTACCGCCCGTCCGCCCACGGCTCGATGTAGCCGCCGACCTTGCCGTACTGGCCCGAGCCGCCCGTCTGCTTCTTGTGCGTGTAGTTGTAGTCCACGCGGCGCGTGATCGTCTCGCGGTACGCGACCCGCGGCGGGCTCGTGACGACCTCCGCCGAGTACTCGCGCTTCATGCGCTCGATGTAGACGTCGAGGTGGAGCTCGCCCATGCCCTGGATGACCGTCTCGCCGCTCTCCGGATCGGCGCCGACGCGGAACGTCGGGTCCTCCTTGGTGAAGCGGCGCAGCGCCTTCGACATGTTCGCCTGGGCCTTGTTGTCCTTGGGCGTGACCGTCAGCGAGATGACCGGCTCGGGCACGTGCATCGACGTCATCGCGACGCTCACGGTGCCGTCGGTGAACGTGTCGCCGGAGTTGCAGTCGATGCCGAACATCGCGACGATGTCGCCCGCGCCCGAGACCTCGATGTCCTCCATCTCGTCGGCGTGCATGCGGACGAGCCGGCCGACCTTGTGGCGCTTGCCCGTGCGGGTGTTCGTGACCTCCTTGCCGCGGGCCAGGCTGCCCTGGTAGACGCGGAGGTACGTGAGCTGGCCGTAGCGGCCGTCCTCGAGCTTGAACGCGAGCATCACGAGCGGCTTCTCCGGGTCGCTCGTGAGCACGACCTCGGCCTCGTCCTTCTCGATGTCGACGGCCTTGTTCGTGATGTCGGACGGGTTCGGCAGGAAGCGCGTCACGCCGTCGAGCAGGAGCTGCACGGCCTTGTTCTTGTAGGCCGACCCCATCATCACGGGGACGATCTGGAGGTTCACGGTCGCCTTCCGGACCGCGCTGTAGAGCAGCTCCTCGGTGACGCGCTCCTCGAGGATCGCCTCCGTGAGCTCGTCGGAGTACATCGAGAGCGCGTCGAGCATCTCCTCGCGCGCCGCCTTCACCTCGTCGGCCATGTCGGCCGGGATCTCGGAGGTGATGATCTTCTCGCCGTTCTGCCCCTCGAACCGGAAGGCCTTCAGCGTGATGAGGTCGACGACGCCCTCGAACTTGTCCTCCAGGCCGATCGGCAGCTGCAGGAGGACCGGGTTCAGGTTGAGCTTCTCGCGCAGCTGCGCGCGGACCCGCAGCGGGTTCGCGCCGGCGCGGTCGCACTTGTTCACGAACGCGATGCGCGGCACGCCGTAGCGGCGCATCTGCCGGTCGACCGTGAGCGACTGGCTCTGCACGCCGGCGACGGCGCAGAGGACGAGGATCGCCCCGTCGAGCACGCGCATCGCGCGCTCGACCTCGATCGTGAAGTCGACGTGGCCGGGCGTGTCGATCACGTTGATCTGGTGCCCGCCCCAGAAGCAGTGCGTGGCCGCGGACTGGATGGTGATCCCGCGCTCTCGCTCGAGGTCCATCGAGTCCATCTTCGCCCCGACGCCGTCCTTGCCCTTGACGTCGTGGATGGCGTGGATCCGCTTGGTGTAGAAGAGGATGCGCTCGGTCAGCGTCGTCTTGCCCGAGTCAATGTGGGCGCTGATCCCGATGTTGCGCAGCTTCGACAGATCGCTGTTCACAGAAGGCTCCCCGCCGCGCACCCGAGAGGGCGTGCCCGTGGAGGGCGTGCGGCACGCATCAACCCGACCAGGCGGGCGCACTCATGCGCTCTTTCCGGTCGGAAATTCGGCGCGGCTCTTAATTCGGCACCATGCCAAGCGCCAGGGGTAAAATGAATCGTCGCGACAAATCCAACTACTTGGCCTGGATCCTGGAAAGTCCGACGGTCTCGTCCCACTCCGGGCCGTAGCCGTCGTAGTGGATGCGGTAACGCTCCTGCCCGACGATACCCGTGACGACGGCCGGGTACATCTGCCCGTGCCACTCGACCCGCACCCGGTCGCCGATTTTGTAAACGTTGGTCTGGGAGGCCTGCAGCCCCTTGGTCCGGACCTTCGCCGGCGGCTCGGGGTGGACGACGTTGCCCTCGACCAGGCCGTGGATCCGCTCACGGGAGACAACTTCATCCCAGATGTCGTCGTACCCCTGGTAGTGGACCTTGTACTTCATCGGGCTCACCACCTCGATGACCTCGGCCGGGTAGACGTTGCCTTCCCACGTCACGAGGACGTGGTCGCCGATGGCGTATCGGCGCTTGCAGCCCCCCAGCATCAGGGCGAGGACGAGGAGGAGGGCCGCGGCGTGGGCGCGCGCTGCGGGCATACCTTCCCGCCCGCCTTACCGTCGCTCCCGCCGCCTTGCAAGAGGGTTCCGGTCCGGGGCCGCCGGCGGGGCGCCCGGGCGGCTGCACCGCGGCGCGAACCCGTGTACATGACGGCGATGACCCGAGACGTTCGTCCTGGCAGGGGGACCCTCTCCCGCCTGTGTCCATGCGGCTCGGGGCGCTCGTACCGCGAGTGCTGCGCCCCGTACCATCTGGGCGACCGCGAGGCGCCCGACGCCGTGTCGCTGATGCGCTCCAGGTACGCCGCGTTTGCCGTCGGAGACGCCGTGTACCTCTGGAACACGCTGCACATGGGCCACACCGACCGGGGCCGCGACCGGGAAGTGGTCGTGCGCGAGCTCAAGGCGACGATCCACCAGCACCGGTACCGGGGGCTCAAGATCCTCGACAGCCGCGAGAGCGGCAGCTCGGCGTCGGTGCTGTTCCTCGCCAAGATCTTCGAGGAGGGCGCGGATCGCTCGTTCGTCGAGCTCTCGGACTTCCTCCACGACGGCGAGGGCTGGCGCTACCTCCACGGCGTCGCCGTGCCGCGAGCCCGCGTCGGCGCCGCGCCCGAGGGGCTGACGATCCCCACGTTCTCATCGCTCGTGCGCTGACGTGCCCTCGCCGCCCGGCGGCGCCCTCGCCGTCTGGCGTCGGCGCGCCCTCGGCCGGGTGCCGTGCGAGGTCACGCCGACGTGCGGGACCTCCCGCGCAGGGTCACGCCGACGTGCGGGACCTCCCGCGCAGGGTCACGTCGACGTGCGGGCCTCGTGCCACCCCATCGCCTCGACCACGGGGCGGTTCCTCTCCATCCACACCGTGATGCGCTCGCGCGTGGTGCGGTAGGCGTACTCCAGGATGGCCCGCCGCGCCCGGAGGTTGGCCGGGTTGTGGAGGAACAGGAGGGCGTCGTTCGGCGCGGGCTCGAGCACGAGCACCTGCATCTTCCCCTCGGCCACGGTCCGCCCCACCGCCTGGTGCAGCCGCGCGTGCGCGCCGATCCGCATCGCCTGGTTGAAGATCCAGAGCATCCCCTTGTCGCGCACGCTCTCGCGCACGCCGTGCCCGGTCGGCACGGGGCGGTGCGCGGTGGAGACCGGCACGAGCGGGCTCACGACGACCGTGAGCTCGGCGCCGGCGGCCTGCGCGAGGTCGAGGTGCGCGACGTGGCCGAGCCCGCCGTCGAGGTAGTGGCGGTGGTCGATGCGCACCGGCGAGAAGAAGAGCGGCAGCGCGACCGACGCCGCGCAGGCGAGCGACACCGGGACGTCGTCGAACCCCTCGGCGCCGAACACCACGCGCTCGCCCGAGTCGAGGTCGTGCGTCGGGATGCGCAGCGTCCGCGGCATCGCGCGGAACGAGTTCGGGATGCCCCGCCGCAGGAAGAACTCGCCGAGGAAGCGCTCGTAGCGGTCGAGCTTGAAGAGGCCCGCCGGGAGCGAGTCGTTGAAGCGGTCGAGCTGCTCGAGCAGGTAGAGCTGCGCCGGCGCGTTCGGGTTCTCGTCGCCGCGGGTCGCCATCCGGGCGATGGCGTGGCGGAGCGCGACGAAGCTCGTGGTGAGCGCGCGCCGCCACTCGCCGAGGTCGATGGAGAGGAGGTGGCCGCGCTCGAGCGGGAAGAAGTTGTCGACCGGGTCGAGCAGGGCGCGGTAGAGCCGATCGATCGGGATGCCGCCGGCGAGGGCCGCGGCGACCGCGGCGCCGCTGCCGTGCCCGAGGTAGAGCGAGAAGCTCTGGTTGTCGATCCCCTCGACGCCGTCCTCGAGCGCCGCGAGCGCGCCGATCTGGTAGAGCGCGCCCGTCAGGCCGCCCCCCGGCAGACAGAGGCTCACGCGGCCCCCCCGCGCCTCTTTGCGGGCGGCGGCGCGACCCTCGCCGCTCGGCTCGCCCGACCCTGCGCGCTGCGGGGCGCGGCCTTCGCCGTCCCCGGCTGCAATCTGCGCGGCGCGGCGCTCGGCGCCGCCTTGGCTCTCGACAGCCGGCATCATGGTGCGTCCTTCTCCCTCGCGCGGACCGCCGCCTCGGCGCGGTTGCCGAGGGCGAAGGCGAGCGCGACAAGCACGAGCGCGCAGGCGGAGCTCGCCGCCACGACCCACGCCGGGATCGGCGCGCCGGCGCCGGCCGTCTGCGCGGCGGTCGGCTCGCCGGCGGGGTCCGCGGCCGCGGCGGTGAGCAGCGCGTAACACTGGATGGCGTTGTAGGTCGCGTGCAGCAGGACGGGCGGCAGGAGCGAGCCGCTCGCGACCCGGAGGACGCCGAGGAACACGCCGAAGATCGCGATCGGCAGGAACTTCTGCCACTCGAGGTGGGCCACCGCGAAGAGCGCGGACGTCCCCGCGATCACGAGCGGCGCGCCGTACCGCTTGCGCAGGGGGCGGACGAGCGCCCCGCGGAAGAAGATCTCCTCGAGCGCGGGGCCGAGCGCGATGAAGACCGCGCCGAGCGCGACGAGCTCGAGCGCGCTCGCCTCGGCGAAGATCTTGACGAGCTCCCGCTCGCTGACCCCCGACGGCCAGCGCCGCTCGATCGCGTCGTAGATCGCGGCGATGGGCCCCTCGAGCGCGACGCCGAGCGCGATCGCGATCGGGTAAAACGCCGCGTGGGTGCGCCGCACGCCGAGGAGCTCGCGGATCGACGCGCGCGGCGCGTGGATCTGGAGCACGCCGAAGAGCCCGAGCAGGTACGCCACGGCCTGGCAGCCGAAGCTGCTGATGACGTCGAGCCGCTCGTCGGGCCGGAAGTAGGCGATCGTGCCGATCAGCCACAGGAACAGGAAGGTGACGCCCGCGACCCAGCCGCCGGCCGCCGGCATCGACATCGGCCGCTCGCCGCTGGCCCCCGAGGAGAGCGGGCCGGGCCCCCCCGGCGGGGGCTCGGACGTGCCGCGCGGTAGATTGTTCATCGACCTCGGAGATAAGGCAGGACGCCCCGCTTCACGACCGTGTCCGTGCAGAGGCGTTCGCTCGTCTCCGGGTAGTCGATCGTGGTGTGCAGCCCCCGGCTCTCGTGCCGCGCGGAGGCGCAGCCGACGATGAGCTCGGCGATGGTGGCGATGTTGCGCAGCTCGAGGAGGTCCCGGGTGACGAGGTGCTTCCAGTAATACTCGCGGATCTCCTCCTGGAGGAGGGAGATCCGCCGGGCGGCGCGCCGGAGGCGGGCGTCGGACCGGACGATGCCGACATAGTTCCACATGGTGCGACGCATCTCGTCCCAGTTGTGGGCGACGACGACCTCCTCGTCGCTCGCGACGGCGTTGCCGACCTGCCACTCGGGCACCGGGGGGAACGGGCTCTGCCGGAGCTCGGCGATCTGCGTGGCGAGGCGCGCGGCGGCGCGGTGGCCGAAGACGAGCCCCTCGAGCAGCGAGTTCGAGGCGAGCCGGTTGGCGCCGTGCAGGCCGGTGCACGTGCACTCGCCGATCGCCCAGAGCCCGGGGATCGTGGTCCTGCCGTAGAGGTCGGTGGTGATGCCGCCGCACATGTAGTGGGCGGCCGGGACGACGGGGATCGGCTGCGTGGTGATGTCGATGCCGTACCGGAGGCACTGGGCGTGGATGGTGGGGAAGTGCTCGCGGACGAAGCTGGCCGGCCGGTGGGTGATGTCGAGCAGCACGTAGTCCGACCCGGTGCGCTTCATCTCGAAGTCGATGGCGCGCGCGACGATGTCGCGGGGCGCGAGGTCCTTCCGCGGGTCGTGGTTCGCCATGAACGCGGTGCCGTCCGGCAGCCGCAGGATGGCGCCCTCGCCGCGCAGCGCCTCGCTGACGAGGAAGCTCTTCGCCTCCGGGTGGAAGAGGCAGGTCGGGTGGAACTGGTAGAACTCCATGTTCGCGACCTCGGCGCCTGCCCGGTAGGCCATGGCGACGCCGTCGCCGGTCGCGACGTCGGGGTTCGTCGTGTAGAGGTAGACCTTGCCCGCGCCGCCGGTGGCGAGCACGGTGGCCCGCGCGAGGTAGGTCTCGACGACGTGCGGCTTCGAGGCGGGGCGGTGCCGGGGGGCGGGCCGCTCCGAGTCGCGCGGGCGCGGCGGCGGCGGCGGGCTCTGCGCGGCGTCGGTCTCGTCGAGCACGTAGGCGCCGGCGCAGACGTCGGGCCCGCCGAAGCGGGAGAGCATGATGAGGTCGATGGCCGTGTGGTGCTCGGCGAAGCGGATGTTCGGGTTCTGCCGCGCCTGCTCGAGCAGCGCCCGCTCGATCTCCATGCCGGTCGCGTCGGCGGCGTGCACGATCCGGCGCGCGGAGTGCCCGCCCTCGCGCCCGAGGCTCACCTGCCCGTTGTCGTGATCGAACTGGGCGCCCCGGGCGATGAGCTCGCGCACCCGCTCGGGCCCTTCCCGCGCGCAGATCTCGACGACCACCTCGTGGCAGAGCCCCGCGCCGGCCTCGAGCGTGTCGGCCACGTGCGCCTCGAAGGAGTCGTCCGGCGCGAAGACCGCGGCGATGCCGCCCTGGGCGTACTTCGTGTTGGACTCGTCGCGCGACCGCTTGGTGACGACAATCACTTCACCGTGCTCGGCCGCCGCGAGAGCGAAGGTAAGGCCGGCAACGCCGCTGCCGATGACGAGAAAATCTGTCGTTATCGCCACGGCGCCGGAGGGTAGCAGGGTCGGGGCACCTGAAGGTAGGCCGTGGTGCGCCTCGCCGCGCGATACGCCCGGCCGCGCGATGCGCCTCGCCGCGCGAGGGCTCCGCCGCGCGAGGGCTCCGCCGCCGGACGTCCGGACGCGGGCCGCGCCGGCGGCATGGGCGCCGCCGCGCCGCCGCAGGCCTGCCGGCGAGGCAGGCCGCCGCCTCAGACCTGCCGCCGAGGGCAGGCCACGACCGCTGCCGGCCGGGGCCGGAGGGGTGGCGCGCGCAGCGCTCGGCGTTTGTCCCGGAGCGGCCTGCGCGCTCGAAGCGCGGGTGGCCTGCGGCCCTGAACACCGGGCTCCATCACGCGAGACGCTGTCCGCAAGCGCCTGAGCATGCGTCGCCTTCACAGTGGCGCAACATCGAATCGCCACGCAAAAGCGACCTGCTGCTGGGCTGCATTCTGCGACCGTCGGATTACATCCGTATATCGCGGCCCGATGCTGATCGGTTTCAGCAGATCTCCGGTCCGTTCGCCCGCGCCTTTGGCAATCCACGCTGCGGTGGCGAGTTGGAAGCGCCGAGCAGCCCACCGGGCCGCGTCTCCACGGCGTCGAGAACCTAGCATCTCGCTCACGTACACGTCCAAGGGTTTGTCGCTTCGTCCTCTTGAATCGAGGCGACAGATCACGCCCCGTGGCGCACGCGACGCCCGCTCGCCGCTCGCGGCGTCATTATACAAACATGCTTGAGTTCTTCATGCGCGACATCGTTTTGTCCGCTGCCCTCAGCGCTCGTTCATCACAGCCATTCCATCCCGACAGGTTGCGTGGGTTGATCACCAACGATGACGATATCGAGCCTTGAATGCACGATCCTGATATCCATCGCAGCCTCGCAGCCGAGCGTGCACGTCGCCGCATGCGCGAGTTTATCCAGCCGTGCCCGCCGCGGTCCGCGCGGCATGGGATCGTGATAGCGACGTGGTTGGCCCTGGGCTCGTTGCGCTCGGGACGAAGCGTTCACACCGGCTTCGGTTTGTCGCCGGGCCTGGTCCGCTCTCGTGGAGCGGCCGCAGCGGGTGTCGTCGTCCACGAGCCTCGGCTCCGCAGCAATCGGGGGCGCATCCCGTGCGCCGGGTCGACCTCCGCCGCCGCGCCGTCACGAGCGGCGTGCCTCGCGATGCACTGCTCGCAGTGCCGCTCCGGATCCCACGCGACGTCCTCGAGCCCGAGCTCCCGCATCCGCGCCTGCTCCCACTTCCCGAACCGGCTCAGACAGGGTCGCACCTGCGAGGCAGGTGCATCGTCTCGGCGAGGCTTCAGGCGCGTGTGCATGGGTGCTCCTGGGCAACGGACCCCGCCAATTCTGGCGGTGCCGAGAGAACTCGCCAAGCGCTTTCTTGCGGAGCTCAATGGCGTTTCCGAAGCTTACGGACTGCCACTCAGAATTATCACGGGACAACAGGGTCGCTCTCGCTCCACGCAGCTCCCCGTGGCTCGCGCGCGAGCAGCCTGCTCGCCCCTGCCAGCGTGCACCCGCGCGCCTGAACTCCGGTGTGCACCTCTCTCGGTGTCGATCGCTCGTCACCGATCGTCGCCAGCCTGCTCACCCCGGGGCAGCGCGGGCGTCGCGCTTCATGGCGCCCGTCCGCCATGTCGCGCATATCGCCCGTGACCCCACCCTTCTCACTGCCCGCAGCTCTCGTTCTCGGCAAAGTTCCAGCACACGCCGCTCGCCCCCGACCTGCCGGCGCTCTCCATCGGGGCGCCGGGGCCCGGGTTGCCTCCGTCCCCGGCCGTGCCCGCCATGAAGTCCTTCAGCTCGGTCGCTGCGCTCGGCGCGGCCGCGTACGCGACGCCCACCGCATGACCGCCTCGACCGCCTCCGCCGGGACCGCCGGCTCCACCTCGGCCGCCATTGCCGCCCGTGCAACCGGGGATCGAGGGGGGCCTCTCCGAGGCTCCCCCGCCCATGGCCCCCGCGCCCCCGTTCGCGCCGTTCTGCCCGTCGAATCCAGCTCCGCCCTTGCCCGCCTTGCCGACGGCGACCTTCACCTCGGTCAGCACCAGCTTCGTCCCCAGGCTCAGGATCCCGATGCTCGACCCGCCAGCTTGGCCCCCTCCCCCTCCCTTGCCGCCGCAACCGCCGGCTCCGCCGCCTCCGCCGCTGGCGCCCGGTCCCTCCACAATGTCGTCCGGCCCGGCCGGGCAGAAAAGTCCCGCCTTCGCGCCGCCTCCGCCTCCGCCCCCTTGACCTGGCTTCCCGGCTTCGCCGTTGCCGCCTTCGCCTCCGGTGATGCCCGCCAGCGTCAACGTCGTGCCGCTGCCAGCTGTGCCGGCACCGCCGGGCGCTCCGGGCCCCCCCTCTTCGCCGCGCCTGCAGTTCATCGCCGTGCCGGCCTGTCCGACCCCGCCGAGCCCGGACCCCTCCGGGTTCGGCTCTGGCAGCGGCGTGCCGTCGGCCCCCTTCCGGCCGTCGCCCCCTTCCATCTCCGCGATGCCGCCGAGCCCGCCGGCGCCGCCGCGCGCCTCGCCGTCCTCGCACGTGGTCACGCCGGGCTGACCTCCTCGAACCGCGGCAGGAAGCGAGCACGCCGCCGAGCCGCTCCTCCCCGGCGCTCCCGGCTGCGGCGCCTCCGTCGGCGGAGCCCCGTTCGCGCCGTCCACCCCGTCGCCTGCCGTGACGTCCACCTGCGAAAGCTTCGCCTCCACGTCGGCCACGACGACGCCGATCGACGACCCGCCCGGCGCCGTCGCGCTCGCCGCGCGGATCTCGAAGCTCCGCACCTTGGCCCCGCTCGCCCCGTCCCCGAGCGTCAACGCCGCCGCGCCCGCCGGTCCCTCGATCGCGCTCCGCGCCTGCCCGCTCCACGTCCACCCCGCGTTGCAGTCGAAGCCCCCGATCACCTCGATCCCGGCCTCGATCGTCACGTTCTCCGCGAACGCTCCGCTCGCGCACGCGAGCACCCGCCTGCCGTTCGCGCTCGCGATCGCCTCCCCGAGCGACGCGTACGGATTCTCCTTCGTCCCATCTCCGCCAGGCATCGCGGTCGCGCTCGCGAACACCGCGCACTCGTCGATCGCCGCGCCCGCGTCCTCCGTCGGGTCCGACTTGCACGCGGGGTTCGTCGGTCCGCCGCCTTCGCCCGGGAGCCAGTCATGAGGAGCCTGCGCCAGCATGTACTCACGGTCGCCGGTCAGGTTGATCGACAGCGCGTCGCACCCGACCGCCGCGAGCACCACGCAGACGGCGCCCGCCGTGAAGCCCTTGTGTTCTCTCACGTTCGCGTCCTTCCTTCCCGCAGCCGCTCACCACGCACCAGCGACACCGAGCACCGCCTCGCCCTTCGCCAGGGAGACGCTCGGCCGCATCCCCGTCGAGCCGCCGGCCGCGCTCGATCGAGGCCACAGCGTGTAGACCAGCGCGCCGGCGGCCAGCGCGCCGGCCCCGGCATAGGCCACGAGCGCGCCTGTACCGAGCGCCTCGGCGCGGCCCGCGCTGTCCTCGAAGGCACCGCAGGCGCTCGCCACGTCGCTCGGCGCATGAACGCACCCGGGTCCCATCGCGAGGATCGCAGCGCGCTGCGCGTCCGCGTCGCTCCGGGCGTTGCGCGACGCCGCCGTCAGCCCCACCCCGACCGCGAGCGCCACCGCGCTGCCCGCCCCCAGCGCGATCGCCGGCACCCAGCTCTTCGGTCGCGGCGGTGCCGCCGGCTCCGCCGGTCCAGAAGGCGCCCCCTCCGCTGCGGCCCCGCCGCCCTGCGCCCCCTCCTTCGCGACCGTCGCCTCGCGCTTCACCGGCGTCATCACCAGCGCCACCTCCGCCGTCCCCCCCTTCGCCACCCGCACCAGCTGCTTCGCCGGCGTGTACCCCGAAAGCCTCGCCTCCACCTGGTGCTCGCCCGCGTCCACGAACACCTCCCTCGCCAGCGGCGCCGTGCCCTCCGCCGTCCCGTCCACGAGCACCTCCGCCCCGGCGACGCCGCCCGTCACCACGAGCGCGCCCACATGCTCCTTCGATTCGGCCAGCCGCTTCTCCGCCGTCGTCCTCAGCTTCGCCGTCACCTTGATCAGCGGCCAGTTTTTCAGCGCGAGCGACAGGAACGTCGACGCTTCCCGGTACTTCTTCAGCTGGTACTTCGTGTTGCCGAGGTTGTACGCCACGTCGAACGTCGGGTTCAGCTCCCACGCTCGGAGCAGCTCCGCCTCTGCCTCCACGAACTTGCCGTCCGAGTAGAGGCGCAGGCCCCGCCGGAAGAACACGTCGGCGCGCTTCGCCGCGTCGGTGCGCTTCGCCTCCTCGGCGCGCTTCGCCTCCTCGGCGCGCTTCGCCTCCTCGGCGCGCTTCGCCTCCTCGGCGCGCTTCGCCTCCTCGGCGCTCGGCGCGGCCTCCCGCGGCGCTGCTGCAGGCTGCGCGTCGGCGACGTCAGGGTCGGCGATCAAGGTCGCGGCGGTGAGCAAGAGGGCAAGGGATCGGCAGTTCATCGTCATGGCTCCACGCGGTTTCACTCCAGCACGTCGTCGGCGAGCGGCTTGTTCGGTTGCGCGGGCGGGGCCGGCGCCTCCGAGGGGCGAGGCGGCGCCGTCTGCGGCGGCGCCGACACGGACGGCACGGCGGTCGGCGGCGCGCCCTCGACCCGCTCGCCGACGGGACCCGGCTCGACCCGTGCCGGCGTGGGAGCTTCCGAGGCAACCGGCGGCGCGGGCTCGCCGCGCGGCGGCGCGGGTTCAGCGCGCGCCGGCGCAGGCTCGCCGCGCGGCGGCGCGGGTTCAGCGCGCGTCGGCGCAGGCTCACCGCGCGGCGGCGCGGGTTCAGCGCGCGCCGGCGCGGGCTCGCTTCGCGGCGGCGCGGGTTCAGCGCGCGCCGGCGCGGGCTCGCTTCGCGGCGGCGCGGGTTCACCGGGCGTCGGCGCGGGTTCACCAGGCGGCGGCGCGGGCTCCTTCTCCTCCGCCACCGTCGCTCGCCGCACGATCATCAGCGTCGCGACGGGCATGCTCACGGCGAACACGACGAGCGGCGCGACGACCCACCACGGCAGCCCTCGCCGGCCCTTGGAGACGACATTTGCACGCGACGCTGTCGCTGGCGCCGGCGTGTCCATCGGCGGCGCGGCGACCGGCAGCAGCGTCTCGTCGGTCGATGGCTCCCCGCCGTCCGACCGCGAGCTCGTCTCCGCCGCGTCCTGCGCCGCCGCGTCCTGCGCCGCCGCCGCGTCCTGCGCCGCCGCGTCCTGCGCCGCCGCCGCGTCCTGCGCCGCCGTCGCGTCCTGCGCTCCTCTCTGTCCCTTGGGCGGTGCCGGCCTCACCGGGAACTCGAAGAGCGGCCGCCCTCCCGGTCGCAGCCCTTTCAGCTCGGCCAGCGCTTGCATCAGCTCGGGGTTGTCGAGCGTCTGCTTGAGCGTCCGCTCGTCGAGCGCTGGATCCTCCTCGTGCCGGATGCTGTCCATGTCCGGCCGGTTTTGCCGGATGTCGTCGCTGTCCTTGTTGCTGCCCATCGTCGAAGACCCTTCTCCTCAGCGACCGGAATTGCGGCCTGTACCCACCGTCGGACCCGGACCGTCGTGCGCGCTCCCTCGATCCGCCGGCGGAGCCTCGCCGCGGCGACCGTACTCGCGAGCGTGAGCCGCGCGAAAGGCCGCGCGTGCAGGGCCGACGCCTCCGCCGGCGCCGCGGGCCGCCCTTCCGGCGGCGAGGCGGCGAGCCGCGCGAGCTCCTCGGCGAGCGGCCTCTGCGCCCTGGAATCGGTGCTCCGGCCGCTTCGCGGGCGCCTCTAGGACGGCCCGGTCCAGCGCCGGCGGAACGGGCTGCGCGGCGTGGCGCGACGAAGGTGCCAGCGTCTCCCGAACATGCACGTGCAGCAGGTCCAAGGCATCCTCGACGTGGGCGAGCGGGTCGCGCCCCACCACGAGCGTATACAGTAACGGTCCGACGGCATAGACGTCGGCCAGAGCGTAGACCGGCGCGCACCGCACCCGCTCCGGCGAGGCGGTGCGAGGTCTTCCGACGAGCGATCCCGCCTGGGTCGGGTACGCCGGCCCGGCCAGGGGCAGCGGCGGCGCTGCGCCCGGGAGCAGCCTCGCGACGCCTGCGTGGACCACCTCCGCGATCCGGGCGCCGCCCGGCGCCGCCGCCGGCGCCGTCGACCCACCGTGGGGCGACGACACCGCGGCGAGCGCCTGCGCCTCGAGCCGCCCCCGATCGGCGAACCGCGGGT
The DNA here is from genome assembly GCF_002950945.1 of Sorangium cellulosum. Lineage (GTDB taxonomy): Bacteria > Myxococcota_A > Polyangia > Polyangiales > Polyangiaceae > Sorangium > Sorangium cellulosum_E. Next base: position 1,156,585 of record NZ_CP012673.1, on the reverse strand, counting down.
CGTACGCGAGCGCACGGGGAACGAGCTTCACCACGACGCCCCTCCGGAGCCCACGGTGCTCCGCCTCGACCACCTCCGGCGCCCGAGCGCCCTGAGGGCCCGGTACGGGGTCCCGTCCAGCACGCCCTTCGCATCGTCGAGAGGCCCTGGGATGTCTGAGGTGCGGCGTGCCACCGGCGCGGTCTCCTGGGAGGACAATCACGAGCACGGGACGGTTAGGACAACAAAATTGCGCCGGCACCGGCGCGACGGGACCTTCGGTGGGCGGCGGTGACCGCCGGCCGCCCTCGCCATCTCCCCCCGAACAGGAGCACGTGCCGGGAGGCGCCGCCGACGGCCCGCCACGTCGCACGGGGACCGCGCAGGTCGACGGCGTACGGACGCGCGAGGGCATGGACGACTCGAGCAGACAGCCTATCAGGCGCTCCTCGAGCGCCTGCCCTGGATACGACGCACGCAGACGGGAACACGAGGACGAGCAGGCGCGCGCACGGAAGACGGAACACGCAAGACGGGAGACCGACGACGGGAGACGGGAGACGGGGCTTTCGGGGTCCGCCGACGATGTGGATTGTTACGGCTGTGCTTGCGTCCAGCGACGTCAGATCATCTCACTTTCGCCCGCCAGCCAACGCGCAAAGATCGGACCGCGCTCGTTCGCCCAACACTCACGAATCTCGCAAATCTCGCGAACGTCGTCGCCGCGAAAATTCAATATCACATCGAACACAAGAGAACCTTCGAGCGGTATCACCACTGAAAGCTCACGGGTTGGAACCGAAGTCGCCGCGGGGCCGTGCAGATCGAACAACCAAATCGCATCATCATGGTCGTTTCCAGTAGATGACAATAAGGCAATACTCGTGAGAATCCCGAACGTGGACGGTGCCACGGTTTCATCCGCGCCGAACAATGCTGCATAGTAGGTTGGCCCATCGCACAGCGTTGTATCGCACAGCGTTCGGCAATTGGGCTTCGCTGGAACCAACTCGTTACCCAGCAGAACGCTCTCTCTCGCTTCGGGTGTCCGCAGTGAGCGCACCACCATATACCGGCCACTGGGCAAGGCTCCAAGCAGGCGGCATGAGTACTCGTCCAGCCGCCTCCCGAAAAACGCGTCTAGCTCTGCTTCAATCGGAAGAACGCACACCGGAAGGTCTGCGGCGAGAGCGCCCGTCGGATCGACCTCAAGCGACCACGCATCATCGGGAGAGTATGGCCGCTCCATCCGAAAACGCGGTCGCTCAATCACACCGAAGGCATGTAGGTACGGGCGTCCTCCCTCATCGTTATCACTCCTGAACATCACCCTAGGCGCAGGATTATTCACGCGCAGCTCTGCGAGTCCATAGCTTACATTTCGCATTGTCATCGCAAGTTTGCTCATGACCAATTCGTACCTCCACTATTCCAAGTGGTTGCCAATTATCGTACCACTGTCGCATTCTTTGGAGAAAAATGAAGGAGATGAAGCTCGCCATTCGGAAGCCGGCCGATCATCCAGGAAGCGTCTCTAAACAGAACAGACTTTGCGTCTTTTCCATATTTGGAGTGGAACCCCTGCCGCGGCGACGCCAACCGGTGGCTTCCATCGACCACCTCCCCTGGCTTCAACGCGTCAAGCTTCTCCTTGTTCGTGCACATAATATCGCGCAGGTCACGCTCGGCCTGCGGCACAGAACGCCATGTCGTGCTCTTTTCTTTAGTCGGCCGCATCTCGGCCAGCTTCTTCGGATCCATATCATACGGCACATGCTTCTTCGCATGCCCAACGTTCCCAGCAAACCGCCGTCCTTCCGACTCCAGCATCAGCCTCCGCGCGTCCGCCCGGCTGAACGCCCGCGCCCCGCTGACCGTCGCGCCGTCCGCCGCCGCGGCCGCGGCGGCCCGCTTCGCGACCGCCGCCTCCTCGGCTGTCAGCTTACCGGTCTTGACGAGATCGTCAATCTCCTCCGGCGTCAGCTTTCCCAGGTCCACCAGGTCGTCGAGCGCGTCCGCCTTGCGCGCGCCGTCGACCACCTCACCCAGCGTGTCCGAGCTCCGGCCGACCTCCACCAGCTCGTCCATCACCGGCGCCAGCTCGTCCGGCGCCACCGTGTCGACGCGCTTCAGGACCTTGAATACCTCCGCGAAGTCGCCGGCCTTCTTCAGCCGGCTCGCGAGGCTCCCCAGCCGACGGAACGCACCCAGCTTGCCGACCTTGTCGAGACCCTTCGCGCCTACGATCACCGTCACCGCGTCGAACGTCCCTCGGCCGATCGCCTCGCCGTACCGCTCCTCCGCCCACGCCTTGACGTACGGCTCCTTGATCCCCTCCCAGATCAGGCTCGGATCCTCCCAGATCGCGCGCCCGATCTGCACCATCCCGCCCGCGGTCCGTTTGCCGCGCGACAGGCTCGGCACCCACGCCGGGGGCTCGTCGCCGAAGGCGCCAAACACTCTGTCGCCGACCAGCCCCAGCGGGCTCATGTCGGCCATGTACTGCACCGCCGCCTCGCCGAACTCGAACGTCTCCCACGCCGCCTGGCCGATTCCCTTGAAGAAACCCCCGAGCTGCTCCCAGAAGCCCCGCTTCTTCGGATCGGTCGGCGGAGGATCCGTGTCCCCCACGAGCGAGCCGTCCTCCGCCACCGACGCGCGCGGCCCTCCTCTCAGGTACACCAGCTTGCCGCGCGTGTTCCCCGGCCCGTCCGGACCCGCGCAGTTCATCTCGAACTCCGTCCCGTGGCGCAGCAGCGGTTTGCCGTTCACCCGCACGCTCGACGACGCCGCGTCCACCGGGCGGCACCAGCCGCCGTTCACCCCGCTGATCAAGCCTCCGCCGACGCCTTCCTCGTCGCCGTACACGCGCGGGATCCGCGTCCCCATCGTCGTCGCCGCGAAGCCGTTCAGCTTCACGTCCTCGCTCGCGTCCACCGCCTCGTTCAGCAACGCCACGATCTGGAACGGCCAGGGCGTGCCGTCGGCCAGCCGGCAAACATCAGGTCTCGTGCTGATGATCACCGCATCGATCTGCTTCGGCGCTGCCTCCTTGTCAGCCATACGTCACCTTGCTCCACCCGGCGCGCTCCAGCTCCCGCATCCTCAGTTCAAGCCTCCTCACCCGCTCCGGCCATGGAGGGCGCCCGCGCCACACCAGCGAGACCCGGTGCGCGTCTGGATCCGCCGCTGCGACGTCGACACGCACGCTCGTCCGAATGACCGGCGCCTGCGCACTGAGGCTGACAAACCCGATCTCCTCGACCCGCTTGAGATGCCCGTTGTAAACCAGATCCGGATGCGCGCTGTTGTAGAACATCTCGTCGCCCGGCTGATGCGTCCGCCTGTAGCCGATCTCCTCCGAAGGCTTCTCCAGCGTGCCATTGCATCTCCACTGAGCCGCCCACCGCGGTGACATCGGCCCGCAACCCTGCGGTAGATACCGCCTCCCTGGCACGTGCTCCGGCTCGTCCAGCGCCAGCACCTGCGGCGACCGGATCGGCTCGTCCTTCGGCGCAGTCCGCGGGATCCACCCCGTCCCGGCCGGGTTTTCCTCGACGGCGGCGGGCTCACCGCCGATGACGAAGCTCCCGCCGAAGGCGTTCTCGTACGACAGCGCCACCTCGCGGCACGGCCGCGGCTTGGTCTTCGTCCAGCCGAACAGCCTTGCATAAACCAACTCGTGCGGGCCGCGCCCCAGCAGATCCTTCTTGCACGAGCCCACGCGGATCCGCACCGGCCACGCCGCAGCCGGCTTGCCGCCCGGCGCGTGTGCGATCGCGATCAAGTGGATGTCTGTGCGCGGCTTGAACGGCGCGGCGTCCGCCGTCGCGAGCACGCTGCTTGCCCTCCTCTCGCCTCGGAAGACATCCCACAGCGCCACCGGCGCCTGCTCCGGCACGGGCCGCAGCGGCGCGCCCGCGACGATCCGGAACGTCCCCCGCAGCACGATCACCGCCATCGGCTGATCCGCCGGCGTGTCGCTCGGGAAGATTCGATGTGGAAAGGGTGTGTAGTTGATGAATTCCATCTCATTGCTTCTCAATTCAGCTCGATCGGCTGGCCCGTGATCGTCACCTGCGCCCCGTGCATCTCCGCCGGCCCCGACGCCCTGATCACCACCTCGGCCCCGCCAGGCCGATCTCCGTTCCGCTGCTCGTTACTGGACCGCTCGACCTGACGGCCCGATCGCGCCCACGCAGCCCGAGCGGCGCCATCCCGGCCAGCGCCGCTGTCGCTCGACTCCAATCCTCTGTCATTTGCATCATCCTCAACCGCATCTCACGCATCCAACGCGCGCCGGCGCGCAAGTCACACTGTCCGGAACGCCGTGACTGTCCGCGAGTCCGGTCGATGGACACACGATCGCCGTCCTCGCGCCCGCGTCCACAGGACGAGCCGAGCCACCGCGCGCCGACCATCGCGGCGCGCGTTCCCCCCGGTTTCTCGTTACCTCAGCGCGGGCCCGGCGCCGCGATCACCGCGCCGCGCGCGACCGGCACCACAATCACCACCGTGCCGCGGTGACGGCGGCGCGTCTCGGGTTCGTCGCCCTCGCGCGCCGCCGCCACCGCGCATCCTCACGCCTGAGCCCGCGCTTGCGCCGCCCAAATCAACGCCTCCGCCCAGGCCGCCATCTCCACCAGAGCCCTCTCCACATTAGGAGCCTCGATCCCGTAGCGCGCCATCAGGTACCGGGCGCGCGCATGCGCCAGCGCTTCCTTCTCCGCCTGCGGTGTCACCGCCCTCCACAGCGGCGACGCGAACGCCGCGAGCGATACGTAGGCGGTTCTCATCACGTCCTTCATTGCCCTTGTCCTCCACACTCCGACTGCGCCGCGAGATCCCAACAACTCGCCCCCTGTCCCGGTGCGCCCGCGCTTTCCTCTGGACCGCCGGGCGCCGCGGCGCCGCCGTCTCCGAACGTGCCCGGAGTGAACGCCTTCAGCTCGACCGCGGCGCTCGGCCCCGCGGCATAGGCGATGCCTATCGCATGGCCGCCTCGACCGCCGCCACCGGGGCCGCCGTCCCCACCCCGACCCCCATCACCTCCTCGGCAACCGGGGATCGAACCAGCCAGACCAGAAGCAGCACCGCCTGTCGCACCGTTGCCCCCGAGCGCACCCCCTCTACCACCAGCGCCATCCCCGCCTTTCCCCGCCGTCCCGACCACGATGGTCACGTCTGTCAACACCAATTTCGTCCCCAGGCTCACGATCCCGAGGCTCGACCCGCCGGCCTTGCCGCCGCCTCCTCCTTTCCCTCCGCAGCCGCCGGCACCACCCCCGCCTCCGCTTGCCCCCGGTCCTTCGACGGGGTCCGGGCTGGCCGGGCAGAACTGTCCAGCCCTCGCGCCGCCACCACCACCTCCCCCTTGACCCGGCGTCCCGGTTGTGCCGTTGGCTCCGTCGCCTCCGGCGATGCCCGCCAAGGTCAGCATCGTGCTGCTGCCGGCGGCCCCGGCATCGCCCGGATCGCCGCTCTTGCCATTCGCGCCGGCTTCGCATTCGCCCGCTGCATCCATCTGGCCGATGCCGCCGATCCCTCTGTTGTTCGGGTTCGGCTCCGGCAACGGCGCCCCGTCCTCCCCACGCTGCCCGCTGCCGCCGTCCATCTCCGTGATCCCACCGCGCCCTCCGCCGCCGCCGCGCGTCTCGCCGTCCTCGCACGTCGTCACGCCCGGCTCGCCGCCTCGAACCGCCGCAGGCAGCGAGCACGCGTTCGTACCCGTCATCCCCGCCGCGCCCGCCATCGACGCCTCCATCGGCGTCTCCCCCTTCGCGCCGTCCGCCCCATCGCCCGCCGTCACGTCCACCTGCAAAAGCGCCGCCTCGATGTCCGCCACCACCACCCCGATCGACGACCTCCCCGCCTCCGTCGCCTGCGCCTCCGCGCTCGCCTCCTTCCCGCTCGCCGCGCGCACCGCGAAGCTCCTCACCTTCACCCCGCTCGCGCCCTCTCCGAGCGTCAGCGCCGCCGCTCCCGCGGGCCCCTCGATCGCGCTCCTCCCCTCCGCGCTCCACGTCCACTCCGCGCCGCAGTTGAACCCCCCGATCACCTCGACTCCCGCCTCGATCGTCACGTTCTCCGCGAACGCCCCGCTCGTGCACGCAAGCACCCGCTTGCCGTTCGCGTTCGCCACCGCCTCCCCGAGCGACGCGTACGGCCTCGCCTTCGTACCGTCTCCCTCCGGCCCCGCGCTCGCGCTCGCGAACACCGCGCACTCGTCGATCACCGCCCCCGCGTCCTCCGTCGGGTCCGCCTCGCACGCCGGGTTCGGCGGGCCGCCGCCCGTGCCTGACGGGTAGAAGTGCTCGCACGTCACGAGCAGCTCGCAGTCTTCCGCGAGATGACTCCAGAAGCTGTCGCATCCAGCGGCCGCCAACACCAACGCCATCCCGCCCAGAGCTCTCCGCATGTTCCGCACGTGCCTTGCCTTTCCGCAGTCCATCACCACGCTCCCAGCACGACGACTCCCGCGCCGCCCGCGCGCATCACCGGCAGCACCGTCACCGCGTCGGCAGCCTTCGGCTTGGGCCAGAAGACGTACGTCGCCGCGGCGATCGCCAGCGCGCCCGAGGCGATGTACGCCACCCGAGCGACGTTGCCCAAGGTGTCGGCTCGCGAGGCGTCGCTCCGGACCTGCTCACAAGCTCCGACCCATGAAGCGGGTGGCTTCACGCACTGCCCTCCGCCGTTGATGATCGCGGCGCTCTGGTCGTGCGCGTCATCGCTCGCCGCGTTCGACGCCAACGTCGTCCCGATCCCCACGCCGAGCGCCACCACGCTCCCCGCGCCCAGCGCGATCGCCGGCACCCAGCTCCTCTTGGTGGGCGGCGGCACCGGCGTCGCCGGGGCCTCGGCCGGCTGCTCCGCCGTCCGCGCACCGGCATCGGCGCCCGGCGCGCTCTTCTTTCCCTCCGCCGCGTTCGCGACCGGCGCCGCCCCCGTCGTCCCCGCTTCGCTCTTTACCGGCGCCATCGCCAGCGTCACCTCCGCCGTTCCTCCCTTCGCCACCCGCACCGTCCCGCTCGCCGGTGCGTACCCGGCCAGCCGCGCCTCCACGCGGTGCTCGCCCGGCTCGACGAACACCTCTCCTTCCAGCGGCGACCTGCCCACGGCCTCGCCGTCGACCAGCACCTCCGCTCCCACCACCGGGACGCTCACCGTCACCGCGCCGACCAGGGCCCGCGACTCTGCGAGCCGACTCTTCACCCTATCTTTCAGCGCGGATGTCGCCTTCAGCAGCGGCCAATGCCGCAGCGCGAACGACAAGTACTTCGCGGCTTCCCGGTGCTTCTTCAGCTGATATTCCGTGTGTCCGAGGTTTTGCGCCACATCGAACGTCGGGCTCAGCTCCCACGCCGACAGCAACGCGGCCTCTGCCTCCGCGTACTTCTTCTCCCGGTAGAGCTGCACGCCCCGTTTGTAGAATGCATCAGCCCGCTTCGCCGGGTCGCCGCGCGTCGCCTCATCGGCGCTGCGGGCCGCGGCCTGCGGCGTCGACGTCTGCGCCTCAGCGGCATCAGCGTAGGCGATTGCGCCCCCAAGGGTGAGCAACAGTGCAAGATATTGGCAGCTCATCATCATCGCTCCACGTGGGTTCACTCCAACATGTCGTCGTCTTGCGGCTTCTGCGCCGGCGCCGGCGTCCCTTGCGGCGTGGCGCGCACCGCCCGCGCCGGCGCCAGTGCTCCACGTGCCGGCGACGCGCCGGATGCGCGGTCGTCCTCCCCCGCCCCGTCGTCGAGGCTCGGCTCGACCTCCTCCGTCGCCCCCGGCGCTCCCGGCGCTCGCCGCTCCGCGCCTTCTCTCGTCGCGGCCGCGTTCCGCGCCGCGGCCCCGCTCGGCGGTGCCGCCGGCTCCTTCTCCGTCTCCGCCGTCTCTCGCCTCAGGAACATCGCCGCCGCGATCGGCGCCCCCACCGCGATCGCCGCGAACACCACCACGATCCACCAGCCCCACCCCCGGCCTCCCGCCGCCCTCTTCTCTGCTGCCGCCGGCTTCGGCGCCTCGACCGGCGGCGCCGTCACCGGCAGCAACGACGACGGCAGCAGCGCCTTGTCGATCGGCGGCAGCGGCTGGTTCGCCCACTGGCTCGCCGCTGGCAGCGGCGGCGGCACCGCCCCGCTGTGCGCAGCCGGATACGGCGGCAGCACCGCCGCTCCGTGCGCCATCGCCGCTCCGTGCGCCATCGCCGCCCCGTGCGCCATCGCCCCGCCCGCCGCCGCCGGCACCACCGGGAACTGGAACAGCGGCTGGCCCGCCGTCTTCTGCCGCTGCATCTCCGAAAGCGCCCGGTCAAGCTCCGGGTTGTCCAGCGCCTGCTGCAGCTTCTGCTCCGCCGCCGCCGGATCCGCCTCGCGCTGGATGCTGTCGAGGTCCGGCAGGTATTGCCGGACGTCATCGCTCTCCTTGTTGCTGCTCATCTCGAAGCCCTCTCTTTTCGGCGACTAGAACTGCGGCCCGCACCCGGCGATCGGGCACGGCCCCTCTTCTTCCGCTCCCGCGCTCCTTCGCTTCGCAGGCGCTGTCTTCTTCGACGGCGCCTCCTGTTTCCGCTGCTCGTTCAGCACCCGCAGGAACGACGGCTTCGGCCGCTGCGGCATCGGGTAGATGTCCTCTTCGTCTTCCTCCGCATCCGCATCCGCATCCGCGCTCCGTCCCGGCGCCGGCTTCGTCGCCGCGGGCTCTTCCTTCGCTCCCGCGTCGGCCTTCGCGGTCGCATCGTCCTTCGCGGCCGCGTCGGCCGTGCTCGTCGACGCCGCGCTCGCCGTCGCTGTGGCTTCCGGCGCGCCTGGCGCGACCGGTGCGGCGCTCGCCTCCGGTGGCGGCGACGGCACTGCCGGCGCCGGTGCGTTCTCCTTCACGCTCTGCGCCGGCTCCGTGGCCGCGCGCTCGGCGCCAGCGTGCTCCGGCGCGTCGCCGCTCCTCGCTCGGAGCCACAGCGCAGCCGTCAGCCCCACCGCCGTCAGCCCCACCGCCAGCAGCGGCACCAGCCGGTACGGCCGCATCCGCCGCCCCACCTGCGCCATCGACAGCGCCGGCGTCTGCGCCGTCTCTCTCTCCGGCCGCGCCGCCGCTCCTGCGCCCGCCGGTGCCGGCATCGGCTGCGGCGCGGCGCCTTGCGACATCGGCGGCGTCGCGTACGGCGCGGCGCCTTGCGACAGCGGCGCTGCCGTGTACGGCGGCGTCGCGTGCGGCGCGGCGCCTTGCGAAAGCGGCGGCGTCGCGTACGGCGCCGCCCTGTGCGCCATCGGCGGCGTCGCATGCGCCGCCCCGTGCGACATCGGCGGCGCCACGTGCGACGGCGGCGCCGGCGGGTACGGCGCCGCTCCCTGCTGCATCGGCCCCGCCCCTTGCGGCCCCGCCGCATACGCCAGCGCCGCTGGCGGGTACGACGCCGCCCCGTGCGGCATCCCCGCCTCCGCCCCTCCGTGCCCCGTCCTCTCCTCCCACGCCCCCGGCAGCGCCGCTGTCGGCTCCGGCGGCGTCCTCCCCGCCGCCACCGCGCTCTCGCGCTCCCGCTGCCGCGCCCTCAGCGCCCCCAGCCCCGGCAGCGTCGCCGGCAGCGGCTCCGTATACCCCACCCCGCGCGGCGCCCGCGCCGGCTCCCGCGCCGGCTCCCGCGCCAATGGCGTGAACGGCAGCGGGCTCTCCGGCACCACGAACCACTCCAGCGGCGCCGTCTCCGCGTGCGTCACCCGCCGCTCCCTCTCCTCCTTCTCCTCTCGCTCCTCGCCCCTCTCCTCGCTCCCCCTCTCCTCGCTCCCCGCGCCGCCCCTCTCGCTCTGCTCCTCCTCCTCCTCCACCAGCGCGCTCTCCTCCCCCATCTCCACCCCGGAGAACGCCGCCTGCCGCTCCGCCTTCATCCGCTCCTGCGCAAGCCGCCGCGCCAGCACGTGCCCCGCAGGCACCGGGTTCCTCAGCAGCGACCGCAGCTCCTTCGCCACCTCCCCGAACTGCGCGTACCGCTCCCCAGGCTCGATCGCGATGCACCGCGACACCACCGGCCACACGTACTCGGGGCAGTCAGGCACGATCTCGTGCACTGGCTCAGGCGCCGCCACGAGGTGCCCTGTCAGCGTCTCCTCCGCGCTCGACGCCTCCCGCTCATCCAAGAACAGGTGCTTGCCTGTCAGCACCTCGTAGAAGATCGCACCGAACGCGTAGATATCCGTCCGACCGTCCGGCTTCACCCGCTCCGTCTTCCTCTCGCTCCCGTACAGCAGCTTCACCTGCTCCGGCGAGATGTACCTCACCGTTCCCACGTCCGGCAGGTCGTCCGTGTTCATCCCACCGTCCGCGAACTTCGCTATCCCGAAGTCGAGCAGCCACACGTGCCCCTTCGCGTCCCCCTTCGCGCCCACCATGATGTTCTCGGGCTTCAGGTCGCGGTGCCATATCCCCTTCGAGTGCACGAACGTCATCGCGTCCGCCACCTGCAGCATCACGTGCATCGCGCTCAGGAAGTCCAGCCGGTACACCTTGTTCAAGACCTTCCTCAGCGTCTTGCCCTCGAGGAAGTCCATCACGATGTACGCCACGTGCTCAGGCGACACTCCAGCCTTCCTCATCCCCACGATGTTCGGGTGCCGCAGCTTCGGGTAGAACTTGCACTCTTGCCGGAACCGCCTCGCGAAGTCCTCTCTCCTCACGTGCCGCGGCGACATGCACTTGATCGCCACCACGTCCTCCGAGTACTCCTCCACCGCCTTGTACACCTCTCCCATACCCCCAGCGTCGATCAGCTCCGTGATCCGGTAGTCCAGGAACACGTCTCCGGCCTTCAGCGCCTCCCTCCCCATCACCACGCCCCCATCCACCGCAGCAACACCGCCGCCAGCGCGCAGAACACCGCCGTGCTCGCCGCCGTCAGCAGCGCGAACCACCGCGGATCCACCTTCGCCTCCTCGGCCTCCCCCGCCTCCGGCGCCTCGTTCGGTCCGGCTGCCGCCTCGCGCCCTTCTTCCGGCCTCGTTGCGAACCATGCCTGGATCTCCGGCTCCCACGTGCCCTCCTCCTCTCCTCCGCCGACAGTCCCCTCGCTCCGCCTTCGCACGGCCCCCTCCGCAGCTCCCGCTCCCCCCGCCTCCGCCGCTCCACCCGCCTCCGCGCTCTCTACCTCCAGCTCCAGCGCCGCCCCGATCCGCCCGAGCTCCGCCGCGAACGCCTCCGCGCTCCCGAACCTCTCCTCAGGTCGCTTCTCCAGCGCCTTCAGCACCGCAAGGTCCAGCTCCCTCGGGATCCACTGCCCTGCCGCGCGCGACGGCGCCGCCGGCCTCTCCATCACGTGCGCCCGCAGCACCTCTATCGCGTCTTCCAGGTGAGCGAACGGCCCCTGCCCCAACAGGAGCGTATACAGCAGCAATCCGACGGCATACACGTCCGCCCGGGCATCCACCGGCTGGCACCGCGCCTGCTCCGGCGAGGCCGTCCGGGGGGTCCCCACGACCAGCCCCGCTTCGGTCGGGTAGGCCGGTCCCGCCAGCGGACGCGGCGGAGCCGTTGCCCGCGGCGCCGCCCCCGGCATCGGCTTGGCCACCCCGAAATCGATCACCTTCGCGATCCGCCCCCCGCCCGGCGCCGCCTCCGCCGGCGCGCACAGGAACACGTTGTCGAGCTTCACGTCGCGATGGACGATGCCGGCCCGGTGCGCCGCCGCGAGCCCCGCCAGCACCTGCCGCGTCACCTCGATCGCCTCGGCCACCGGCAGCGGCCCGCGCCGCTCGAGCTCCTCCCGCAGCGTGCCCCCTTCGAGCCGCTCCATCACAAGGTACGACCGCCCCGCCGGCGTCGTCCCCAGATCGAGGACCGCCACCACGTGCGGCGACGCGATCGCCGCCAGCGCCTGCGCCTCGACCCGCAGCCGGTCCACGAACCGCGGATCGTGCGCCAGCGCGCGGCGAACCAGCTTCACCACCACGCGCCTCCGGAGCGCGCGGTGCTCCGCCTCGATACACCTCCCCCATCCCCCCGCGCCCGAGCGCCCGGAGGGCCCGGTACGGCGTCCCCGCCAGCGCGTCCCCGGCGTCGTCGAGCGGCCCTGCGATGTCGAACGTGCGGCGTCCCACCGGCGCGGTCTCCTTGAAGGGGAAATCACGAGCACCTCGGCGGTTCGGACAAAGAAAATGGACGCCCGGTGTCGATTCTCGAAATACCGCGTCAGTCCGCGCGGTTGTGTGCCGGCGAGCGATCGGCATGCCCCCTGCAAGCTTCCCGGCGCGCGGGACGCCGCCGGCGCCGCCGCGCCGCCGGTGCGAGCGGGCATCCCTAAAAAAGCGCCGGCCCGTCGCTTTTCCTGTCCGAACCGCCCTGCCCGCCGTGAAGTTGGGATAGAAGGGGCGCTGCATCACACGTCGCGCCCCAGCGAGGCCGAATGACGCACGACGCCCCCGAGCACGACGATCTCGACCTGACCGGCGGCGAGGATCCGCTCCTCGAAGCCTGTCTCAACGACGCACTCCGCCCGTACCTCGGGGCGCTCTCCCCCGAGGCGCTCGAGGACTACCGCCGTTTCCTCACGGTCTTCATCACGACGCACCCCGCGGCGGCGCCGCTCTACGAGCGCCTGCGCGCGCGCCCTTCCAACCTGTCGAGGAGCGCCGATGTCGCCCGCGAGGGAGCGGCCGGCGCGGCGGACGCGGGCGCCGGGGCGGCGCCCGGCGACGGCACCTTCGGGAAGCGGCGGTGACACGCGGCCGGCGTCCCTCTCCACCTCAACCCGACCAGGAGCGCGTGCTCTCGGCGCTGCCGATGGCCCGCCACATCGCGCGGCGTACCGCGCGGATCTACGGTGTGCGGGCGCGCCAGCGCCTCGACGACTGCGAGCAGACAGCCTGTCAGGCGCTCCTCGAGGCCTGTCCTGGATACGACGCCGCGCGCGGCGTGCCATTCAACGTCTATGCCTGGAAGCGCGTGGCCGGCGCCGTCCTGAGATCGCTCAGCCGCGAGGCGTCGATCCGGCGCGCCGGCCTCGACGCGGCGCTCGGCGCCGCCGAGGCGATGCGCGACACGAGCGACCCGTTCGGCGACGACGACGCCGACGCGTTGGCCCAGCTCCAGGACCGGTGTCGCGCGCTCGCCTTCGCGCGCTTCGTGGCCGACAGCGGCGAGCGGCTCCGGGCGCGCCCGGAGGACGCGCTCGCGCGCGCCCAGGCGCTCGAGGCGCTCAGGACGGCGCTCCGCGGCCTCGACGAGCGCGAGGCCCGCCTCATCGAGCTCCGGTACTGGCAGGATCTCTCCTGGACCAAGGTCGCCGCGGAGCTCGGCGTGCACGAGAAGCAAGCCCTCCGGCTGGATGAGCAGCTGCGGAGGCGGCTCCGGTGCGCGCTCGAGGCGAGCGACGTCGAGGAGCCTCCGCCGAGCGAAGGGGCCTGATCGGCGCTCAGCTCAGGCCGAGCGCGCCCCGCCGGGGCCACGGAGGCAACCCACGCAACCACGCTGGCCAGTGTGGAAACTTTGCTCTTGTCACGAGAGGCCTTTACACAACGCATCTCCTCTGGAACCGTGACCGATGGTGCATTCCCCGGCGAGCGCCGCCGGAGGACAACCAAGGAGGCACCGTGGCTTTCAAAGATCTCTCTCCTCGTCAGATGGTCCAGATCACCGCCGCTTGGCTCGATCCGGAGCGCGAGAGGCCGCGCCTGCTGTCGCTGAAGCGGTGCGCCCCGCTGATCGACGATATCGAGGCCGCGCACGACGGCATCTTGAAGGCGCACCGCAAGCAGAAGAAGGTGAATGACGAGGTCTCCGACATCCAGCAGCGGCAGGTGGCCGTGGATCAGATCCACGACCGCAAGGCGCGCGGCGCCCACGCGGTGCTCACCGGCTTCGCGGACCTCGCCGACGATCCCGAGGACGCGGCGATCTACCTCGAGATCCGCGATCAGCTCTTCGCGGACGGGCTCAAGTTCATCATGGCGAGCTACAGCGAAGAAGCAGGCGAGGTGAAGCTCGCGCGCGACCGGCTGACGCCGGAGTCGAGGGCGGCGCTCAAGGCGCTGCCGGTGCCGGGGGGCAACCTGCTCAAGGCGGTGCAGGCCTGGTTCGCCGCGGGCGACGAGCTCGGCAGGCTCGACGCGCAGCGCCTCCACCTGGCAGCGCAGGACAGGGAGAGCAGGCAGGGCGCGGCCGATCCGCGCGGCGGGCAGCTCCGGGCCCGCAATCGCTGGATCAAGGTGGTGCGAACGGTGCTCCAGATGCTCGAGCTCGAGGAGGCCGGCGCGGACACGACGCGCCGGCTGCTCGCACCGCTGGAGCGGGAGGTGGCCAAGGCCGAGCGCCGTCGCGCGGGCAGCAAGGAGGAGGCCGATACGGAGGGCGGCGCGCTGCCGGACGGCGGCGTTGCGGCCGAGCCCGCGATCGACGAAGCCGCGCCGGAGGCCGGGGTGGATTGACGCGCCGGTCCCGGTGGTGGGCGCCGTCCGCGCCGCGCCGTCGAAGCCGGCGCCACGCCGGCAGGCCCTCGCGACAGGCTCGATCCGTTACGCCCTCCTGCCGGCAGGCCCTCGCGACAGACTCGATCCGTTACGGCCCCCTGCCGGCAGGCCTTCGCGACAGACTCGATCCGTTACGCCCTCCTGCCGGCAGGCCCTCGCGATAGACTCGATCCGTTACGGCCCCCTGCCGGCAGGCCCTCGCGACAGACTCGATCCGTTACGGGCCCCTGCCGGCAGGCCCTCGCGACAGACTCGATCCGTTACGGGCCCCTGCCGGCAGGCCCTCGCAACGGATCGCGTGCATTACGCCCCCCGCCGGCAGCCCCCTCCCAACGGATCACATCCGTTGCGACCCCCCGCCGGCAGCCCCCTCCCAACGGATCGCATCGGTGATCCCGCCCGGCGACACGCATGGACGTTCACCACGCTTCGCCCCGGTTCTCGTCCAGGGGGACGTGGACGTGGGATGGCCGCCCACGTCCACGTTCGGTTGAACGCCGTTGCCGACGCCCTGTCTCCCGGATGACCCCGCTTGCACCGCGGCCGCCGTGGCGCGGAGCACACCGCCCCCTCACACACCGGCACCACACCCGACAGAACCGCCGCGCCCGCCTTGACGCATCACGTCGGTCCTGCCATGACCGGCTCTCTCCGCCTCAGGCGTGCTATTCCAGTCGGGCTCGCCGGACACCACGCAGGAGTCCGCCAGCCCGCCAGCCGTGTAGCGCGACCCTCACCGGGCGGACTACGCTCTGCGTCACCCCTCAAGCTACAGGAGCCAACCGAGCCGTGAAGATCCTCGTTCCGCTCAAGCGCGTCGCCGATCCGGATAACGCGAACAAGGTGAAGATCCCCGCCTCGGGGGACAAAATCGAGACGACCGGGCTCGAGTGGAAGCCGAACCCGTTCGACGAGTACGCGCTGGAGGCGGCGCTGCGCCTGACCGAGGACGGCAAGGCGCCGAAGACACGGGCAGGCGAGGTCGTCGTGGTCACCTTCGGGCCCAAGGACACCGAGCAGACCCTCCGCGCCGCGCTCGCGACCGGCGCCGACAAGGCGATCCGCGTCGACGTCACCGACGACAAGCTCGACGGCGACCTCGTGGCGCGCGCCCTGAAGTCGCTCGTCGAGCGCGAGAAGCCGGACGTCGTGCTCATGGGCAAGCAGGCGGTCGACGGCGACTCGAACCAGGTCGGGCAGATCCTCGCCGAGCTGCTCGACTGGCCGCTCGCCACCTTCGCCGCGACCCTCAAGGAAGAGAAGGGCGCCCTGCTCGTCGGCCGCGAGGTCGACGGCGGCGTCGCCACGCTGCGCGTGCGGCTTCCGGCCGTGGTCACGGTCGACCTCCGCATCGTCGCGCCGACCAGCGTCTACTCGATGAAGACGGCGCCCACGTTCAAGTACAACGACGGCGTGCGCTTCGCGGCGCTCCCCGCGATCATGGCCGCCAAGAAGAAGCCCCTCGCCGAGGTGAAGCTCGCGGACCTCGCGCCCGACCAGGCGCTGAAGGTCCAGTACCACACGTTCCAGCCGCCCCCGGCGCGCAAGGCCGGCATCAAGGTGAAGGACGTCGGCGAGCTCGTGACGCGGCTCAAGAACGAGGCGAAGGTCCTCTGAGGGGACCCCGAGGGCAGGTCGTCCACCCGCGCGCGGCGCGGGGGACCGACCGACACCGGATGACGAGGTGCAGGAGGGATCATGGCTGACGTTCTCGTGGTGGCCGAGGCCGCCGATGGAAAGCTGAAGAAGACCACCCACTCCGCGGTCACGTTCGCGCGGCAAGCCGCCGCGGCGCTCGGCGGGACGTACGCGATCCTCGTGATCGGCGACTCCCTCGGCGAGGCGGCCGCGGAGGCGGCGACGCTCGGCGCAGAGAAGGTGCTCGTCGCCGAGGCCGGCGCGCTCAAGGACTACGTCGCGGAGCGCTACGTGCCGACGGTCGCGGCCGCGGCCAAGGGGGCCAAGATCGTCGTGGGCACCGCGAGCGCCTACGGCAAGGACCTGCTCCCGCGCGTCGCGGCGCGGCTCTCGGCGGGGTTCGCGAGCGACATCTCCGAGCTCCTCGCCGAGGGCTCCTCGCTCAAGTACAAGCGGCCCATGTACGCCGGCAACGCGTACGGGGTCTGCACCGTCGCGACCCCGGTCCACGTCGTCAGCGTCCGGCAGAGCGCGTTCGCCGCCGCCGAGCCGGCCGGCGCGAAGTCGCCGATCGAGCAGGTCGCGGTCGTCCCGCCCAGCGCGGCCGCGGAGCGCGTGGAGTTCGTCTCCTTCGACCAGGTGAAGAGCGAGCGCCCCGAGCTCGCCGAGGCGAAGGTCGTCGTCTCCGGCGGCCGCGCCCTCAAGGAGCGCTTCAACGAGGTGCTCGATCCGCTCGCCGACGTCCTGGGCGCCGCCGTCGGCGCGAGCCGCGCCGCGTGTGACGCCGGCTACGCCGCCAGCGACCTCCAGGTCGGCCAGACCGGCAAGGTCGTCGCGCCGTCGCTCTACGTCGCCGTCGGCATCTCGGGCGCCATCCAGCACCTCGCCGGAATGAAGGGCTCGAAGGTGATCGTCGCCATCAACAAGGACGCCGACGCGCCCATCTTCCAGGTCGCCGACTACGGCCTCGTCACGGACCTCTTCACGGCCGTCCCCGAGCTCGTGAAGCAGATCCAGGCGGCGCGCAGCTGACCTCTCGCCCGGCCGGCCGCCGCACGGCGTCGGCCGGTCCGCCGCGCGGCGGACCGCCCCCCCCGACGCAGCGGTGCCCCGCCCCACCGCGCGGCGGTACCCGACCGATGACAGAATCCCGTCCACGGTCCGTCCAATGAATCCAATGAAGACGAACGCTGGCCGAGGCGAGGTCGAAACCTAGGAGGGGAGAATTTCCGTGTCGTGCCGCGCTCGTAGCATCTTGTTCGCGTGCGGCCGCCGTGGGATCCCTTGAAGCCATGCCCGAGCGTTCGGACCCCCCGATCATCGCGGCGCTCCTCCAGGCCCGGGCGCTGATCCACGAGGCGGCCGGGAGCGCCGAGCAAAGGCGGCTCATCGGCTCGGCGCTCGCCGAGATCGACCGCGTCGCCGCGAGCGTCGACCCGAGCGCGAGCGCCTCCCGCTTCGAGCTCACGCCGCTCACCGCGTCGGTGCCGCCGGTCGACACCGAGGTCGAGGCGCTGCGCCGCGAGGTCGAGCGGCTGCGCGCGATCGCGCGGCACGACCGCGGGCTGCTCGACGCGCTCCTCAGCGAGAGCCCGCACGGCATCATCGTCTCCGACACCCAGGGGAAGCTGATCCTGCAGAACCGCGCCGCCGAGCGCATCTGGGCCGGCAGCGCCACCGCCGACAACGTCGAGGGCTGGGGGCGCTACCGCGCCTTCCACCCCGACGGCCGGCCGTTCGCCGCCGAGGACTGGTCGATGGCGCGGTGCCTCACCAGCAGGGAGAGCGTCCCCGCCGAGGAGGTCCACTTCCAGCGCTTCGACGGGACGCACGGGATGCTGCTCGGCAGCTGCGCCCCGCTGTTCTCGCCGGACGGCGAGATGCTCGGCGCCGTCTCGATCTTCGCCGACATCACCCAGCTCAAGCAGCTCGAGGCGGACCTGCGCGTCAGCAGGACCAAGTTCTCGACGACCCTGAAGAGCATCGGCGACGCGGTGATCTCGACCGACGGCTCGGGGCGCATCGACTTCATGAACGCCGTCGCCGAGAAGCTGACCGGCTGGTCGCTCGAGGAGGCGAGGGATCGCCGGCTGTCCGAGGTCTTCCGGGTCATCTCCGAGCAGACGCGCAACGACCTCGACGCCCCCGTCACCGAGGTGCTGCGCTACGGCGGCATCATCGGGCTCGACGACACCACGCTGCTCCTGCGCCGGGACGGCTCGGAGCTCGCGATCGACTCGAGCGGCGCGCCGATCCGGAGCGACGAGGGCGAGCTCGTCGGGCTCGTCCTGGTCTTCCGCGACGTGACCGAGAAGCGGCTCGCCGACAAACGCCGCTACTTCATCGGCGAGGCGAGCCGGCAGCTCGCGCTCTCGGGCCTGGAGTACGACACCACGCTGGCCAACATCGCGCGCCTCGCGGTGCCGCACATCGCCGACGCCGCCGTCGTGGACATCGTGGAGCCCGACGGCTCGCTGAGCCGCCTGGCCGCCGTGCACGCGAGCGCCTCACGGCAGGAGCTCGGCAAGGAGCTCGCGGTCCGCTACCCGGCCGACCCCGAGGTGCCGCGCGCGGTGCACGCGGTGCTCCGGTGCGGCGAGTCGCTCCTCTTGCCGGAGGTCGACAGCATGGCGTGGCTGCGCGCCTCGCCGACCCAGGCCGGGCCCAGCTCCGAGCCGAGGAGCGGGTCCAAGGGCGAGCCCAAGAGCGAGCCCAAGAACGATCACGAGTGCTGGTCCGGCGCGCACGACCCGATGTACCTCGCCGTGCTCCGGGAGCTCGGCGTGCGCTCGGCGATGATCGTGCCGCTGCGCGCCCGCGGCCGGACGCGCGGCGCGATCACGCTGCTGTCGACCGAGCCCAGCCGGCGCTACTTCATCGACGATCTCGCGCTCGCCGAGGAGCTCTGCAACTTCGCCGCGCTCGCGCTCGACAACGCCCAGCTCTACCGCGAGTCGCAGCAGGTGAACCGCGCCAAGGACGAGTTCCTCGCCACGCTCTCGCACGAGCTCCGGACGCCGCTCACCGCGATCCTCGGCTGGGCGCGCATGCTCCGGCAGGGGTCGCTCAAGCCGGACACACACTCCCGCGCGCTCGAGGCGATCGAGCGCAACGGTACGCTGCAGGCGCAGCTCGTCGAGGATCTGCTCGACGCGTCCCGCATCATCACCGGCAAGCTGCGGCTCGACGTGATGCTCATCGACCTGCCGCCGATCATCAACGCGGCCATCGACGCGGTCCGCCACGGCGCGGACGCGAAGGGGATCGAGCTCGCCGTGCAGCTCGACGCGAGTGCGGGTCCGATCTCGGGCGACCAGACGCGGCTGCAGCAGGTGGTGTGGAACCTCCTGTCGAACGCGATCAAGTTCACCCCGCGCGGCGGCAAGGTGTCGATCCAGCTGAGCAAGGCCGAGGGGCTCGCCCGCGTCCAGGTGCGCGACAACGGCCAGGGCATCGTCCCCGAGTTCCTGCCGTACGTGTTCGACCGCTTCCGGCAGGCGGACAGCACGAGCACGCGGCCGCACAGCGGCCTCGGCCTGGGCCTCGCGATCGCCCGGCACCTGATCGAGCTGCACGGCGGCACCGTGAAGGCGGAGAGCGGCGGGGAGGGCAAGGGCGCGACCTTCACGGTCGACATCCCGCTCGCGCCCCGCGGCGCGATGGCGGCGCTGCGCAAGCCCGACGCGCTGCTCGGCGGCGCGCCGGCCGACGCGGAGCCGACGCTGCAAGGGCTGCGCGTGCTCATGGTCGACGACGAGCCGGACGCGCGGGAGCTCGTCACGACGGTGCTGGAGCGCAAGGGCGCGAGCATCACCGCGGTCGCGACGGTGGCCGAGGCGCTGTCGGCGATCGAGCGCGAGAAGCCCGACGTGATCCTGAGCGACCTCGGCATGCCGGGCGAGGACGGCTACAGCCTCATCCGCCGGCTGCGCGCCCAGAGCCCCGAGCAGGGCGGACGCATCCCGGCGGCGGCGCTGACGGCGTACGCAAGCGCCCAGGACCGGACGCGCGCGCTCCTGGCGGGGTTCCAGTCGCACGTGCCGAAGCCGATCGAGGCGTCGGAGCTCGCGGCCGTGATCGCCAACCTGGCCGGGCGCACGGGGTAGCGGCGGACGTCGCCGGGGCACGGGGAGGTGGTGCCGAGCTGCCCGACCCGAGCGGGGGAGCTCGCCGCGCGCCGCGCCCGCCGGCAGCGGCCCTCTCCCGCGCCGCACGACGAACGTGCGGCAACGAGGTGGTCGTTCCGTCGGCAGCCAGCCGCCCGATGCGGCCGGCTGGCCGCCTAGGGCAGCCCTGGGCCGCCCTGCAACGAGTCCACCGAGAGTACACCGACCAAAGTGTCGAAACTGAGTCGGGGCGAGAGGATTTGAACCTCCGACTCCTCGGTCCCGAACCGAGTGCGCTACCAGGCTGCGCTACGCCCCGTACGCTGCTGCGAGAGCAACGCCCGCCGAACCGCGGGCGCGCACCATCGCTAAGGTCGGACCTATTGTCAAGACGAAATGTTGAGGGTCGCGTGCGCTCCGCCTGAACACGCCGCGCTGCCGCCCGACCCCCACCTCGTCGCCGTCGCCGCCCCACGGACGGAACCTCGCGGAAACACAGAGACTTCCGGTTCACCCGGCGCCCCGGACGTTTCACGAAGCCAAGAATCGGCGGATCGCAAGAAAAAACCCGCGAGCGGACCTTGCTCAGGCCGTGTTAAAGTGTCACTGGAATCCCGATGTTGCCCAAAAGAAGCAGAGAGCGAAGCTCCTGTGGCGCCGGTGAGGGCCTCGCACGCTGCTCGGGCAACGAAGAGTAAGGGAGCGCCTTCGCGGGCCCTTCCAGAACGGACCAGGGCGACCGGCTTCGGCGGTCGTGAGAGGAGGAACAGGTGGCAATTGAGCTTCCCGCTGTACGCATTCTGATCGTCGACGACGACCGGGCGATCTGCGACTACATGCAGACGCTGCTCGAGCGCGACGGATACCAGGTCAAGACGCTGGGCGATCCCACGACGGTGGAAGAGGAGGTCCGCGCGGGCGGCTACCACCTCATCATCCTCGACCTGATGATGCCGAAGCTCGACGGCATCGAGGTCCTCAAGCGCATTCGCAAGGTCGACAACGACATCGCGGTCGTCATCTTCACCGGCTTCCCCAACCTCGAGAGCGCCGTCGCGTCCATGAAGCTCGACGCGGTCGACTACATCAAAAAGCCGTTCAACGTGGACGAGTTCCGCGAGGTGCTCGCCCGCGTCATGCGCAAGAAGGGCCTCGCGCGGACGCCCGAGGAGCAGCTCCACCGGGTCATCGGCGACACGATCCGGAACCTCCGCAAGGACAAGGACCTCACGCTCAAGCAGATGGCGCGGCGCACGGGGCTCAGCGTCTCGCTGCTCTCGCAGATCGAACGCGCCGAGTCCTCGGCGTCGATCTCCTCGCTCTACAAGATCGCGGTCGCGCTCGAGTCGCGGATCCAGGACCTCTTCGGCCACTATTGAGGATCGCCGAGAGGCGACGCCTTCGCTGCGGCGCGCGCCGCTCGCCGCGGCGAGGGCGGCATCGCGACGATGTGATGGCGCCGCTCGCGGCGGCCGGCCAGGGCGCGAGGACGCCGCTCGCCGCGGTCAGCGCACGCCGGCGCGCGCAATCGCCGCGTCGAGCCGCTCGATCTCGAGGCCCGCGATCGTCTCCACCGGCGCGCCGCTCACGTCGTGGACGATGACGTACGGCAGCCTGGGGACCTTCTTCAGGTAACGCTGGGCGAGCGGCGTGTCCCAGTCGACGATGTCGATCTTGCGGTAGGCGATGTCCCGCCGGGTCTCGAGGACCTTGGCCATGTGGGCGTCCAGCTTGCGGCACGGCATGCACCAGTTGGCGGCGAAGTCGATCACCGTGACCTTGCCCCGGACGACGTGAACGCCGAGGTCGGGGATGTCGGCGCCGCCGTCCGCGATCGTCCGCGCGTCCGCGCCCTCCGGGAAGGTCGCCCAGCCGAGGTACTGGCCCTTGCCGGCGCCGATCACCGCCTCGAACCCCTCGTCCGCGGCGAGCTGCTTCACGGTGCCGTTGACGTCGAACGCGGGCGACGCGGTCACGGCGATCTCGGCGCGGCGCCGATCGAAGGAGGCGCCATAGACGCCCGGGCGCTCGCGGAGATCCTCGACGAGCTCGGCGCCGCACTCCTCGCAGTCGATCCTCTGCAGCGAGACGACGGTGGTGCGCGCGTCGTCCGGGGTGGGCTGAGCGCCGCCGCAGGCCGCGAGGCAGGCGGCAAGGCAGGCGGCGAGGCTGCGCGCCGACGAGAGAGCGATCACGCGTCGCATGGGGATCTCGCGCCTACCTTGCCCCCCTTCGCCCGACGGCGCAACGTCGTGTAGCCTGGGCCGCGATGAGCTCCCTCGTGATCCGGACCCTGCCTGCCGACCACGTGACGCCGGTCCGCGCCTACGCCGCGCTCCGCGCCCAGTCGCCGGGCCGGTCGTCGTTCATGTTCGAGTCGGCGCCCTCCGGCGACCGCTGGGGCCGCCACGCGATCCTCGGGTACCGGGTGCGCACCGAGAGCCTCCTGCCGAGCGGGTTCGATCCGTTCGTGAACCTGGCCGCCGACCTCGCGGCGCCGAGCGAGCCGGAGAGCCTGGCGGCCCGCGTCAGCCAGTCCCTGGTCGGCTTCCTCTGCCACGGCGCGGTGCACCCGCTCCTGGGCGTCGAGCCGTGGCCCACGGAGACGTACCTCGGCCGGTTGATGACGGGCGCGACCGTGGTCGTGTTCGACAACGTGGCGCAGACGATGACCATCGCGGGCGCGTCGCAGGGCGCCGTGAACCGCTGCGCCTGGGAGATGTCGCACGGGCCAGCGCAGCAGAGCCTGCCGACGCCCGATCCGGAGGCGCTGCCGGAGCACCTCGAGACGGAGATGACGGACGAGGCCTACGCGGCGAAGGTGGCCGCGGCGCGCGGGCACCTCGCGGCCGGCGCCGCGGAGGAGGTCGTGCTCGCCCGCAGCTTCCGGGCGCCGCTCCGGGGCGCAGACCCGTTCGACGTGTACCGCGCGCTGCGGCTGCTCGCGCCGTCGCAGCACCTCTACTTCCTCGACTTCGCGGAGTCCCCCTTCGCGCCGGGGCTCGCGATCGCGGGCGCGTCGGGGGAGACGCTCGTCCGCGCCGAGCGCGACGAGGCCGGGCCGCGCCCGGGCGACACGTCGCCCGTCGAGGCGATGCGCGCCGCCCTGCTGGCCGCGAGCGCGATGGGCACCCCCGCGGCGCGCGCGGGCGCCCTCGTGCGCAAGCTCGAGAGCGGCCCGCGGAAGATCTACGGCGGCGCGGTCGGGTACTTCGGGCAGGAAGGCGCGGACGTCGCGCACACGCTCGGCGCCGTCTGGCTCGAGGAAGGGTACTTCGAGCTGATGACCGGCGCGCGCATCGCGAACGGGAGCGACCCCGGCGCGGAGGCCGAGCGGACGCGCCACGACGCGCGCGGCCCGCTCTCGGCGATCCGCGCGGCGCAGGAGGCGCGCAAGGCGCGCGACGCGGCCGAGGAGAAGAGGGCCGCGGCGGAGAAGGCCGCGGCGGAGAAGGCCGCGGCGGCGACGACGTGACGTGAGGCGGGGAGAGCGGCGCTGCGTAGCCGCGCGGGCCGTCGGGGACGCTGCTGCGGCAGCGGACGCGCTGCTAACCGTTCCGAGATCCAGAAGCGCCTGAACGGGAATTGGAGCGCATGATGCAGAACGGCGACCCGAGGAGGAACATGCAGCGGCGAGCGGCGGCAACCCTGGTTTCCATCGCGCTCGCGGCGGCTGGGCCGACGGCGTGCTCGGGACCGGACAACAGCCCTGGTGCGGCCGCCGAGAGCAGCGGCGCCGGCGCGGGATCGGGCGGCGCCACGTCGGCGAGCAGCAGCGCCGGTGGGAACACCGGGACGGGTGGAGGGGCGACGGAGACCGGCAGCGGCACCGGCGGCGATGGCACCGGCGGCGCGGGCACCGGCGGCGATGGCACCGGCGGCGCGGGCGGCGACGGCGGCGCGACGAACGGCTGCGTGGGCGAGGGAGGAATCACCTACACACTCGCGAGGGCGCCGGCGCCGACGGCGGAGCAGCAGGCCGCGTACGACAGGATCACGAGCGCCATGGATGAAGCGCTGTCGCACTACAACTGCTACACGACCATCGAGAAGCGCCTGTCGGTGTCCTACGAGCCTTCGGTCCAGACGGCCGACGGCAACGTCAATGGATCCGTCCGGTTCGGCTCGCGCGACTCCATGAACTACATCACCGCCATGCACGAGATCTCCCATACGCTGGGAGTCGGCAGCAACGAGTTCGGAGCCCTGGTGAGAGAGGGCGTGTTCACCGGCGCGACGGCGACGAGCCAGCTCAGGGCCATCACGGGGAACGAGGGCGACGTCGTACACGCGGATCGCCAGCACTTCTGGCCTTATGGCCTCAACTACACGAGCGAGTTCATGACGACGGCCGACCTCGTGAACCACTGCAAGATGGTGGTCGCCATCCGTGAAGACCTAGAACACCGATCACGTTGAGGAACGAGAGATGAACCGCCAAGGCGCCAAGGGCGCCAAGGGCGCCAAGATATTTTCTTCTCCTTCTTGGCGTCCTTGGCGCCTTGGCGGTTCGAAAATCTGCTCGTTTCAGACGGGTTCAACCCGTTTGTCGCTCTAGGCCTCTGACGGCGTAAGCCCTCCTCATGCCCCGCAGGCAGCCGGAGCGCCGCGGGCCGGTGACCAGCACGCCGGGGTCGAAGGTGGACGGGAGCACCGGGGTGAACCCCGACGCGCTCGCTCCGCGCGTCACCCGCGCTTCGGCCGCTTGCTGCCGGGCGTGGGCGCCGGGGGCGCCAGGGTCTGCCGCGCCAGCTCTCGCACGTAGGCGAGGCGATCGGCCGGCGAGCCGAGCGCGTCGAGCCCTGCGTA
Source organism: Sorangium cellulosum (assembly GCF_002950945.1). Lineage (GTDB taxonomy): Bacteria > Myxococcota_A > Polyangia > Polyangiales > Polyangiaceae > Sorangium > Sorangium cellulosum_E. Next base: position 1,131,612 of record NZ_CP012673.1, on the reverse strand, counting down.
GAGCCCCGCAAAGAACGCCGGGAAGAAGACCGCCGAGAGCGCGGCCACGACACGCCGCGCGGCCGCGCGCTCCTCGAGCCCGGGGACGGCCGCGCGCACGAGATCGCGCAGGCGCACCATCACGGGCGCGAAGAGCGTCGGGAACGCACCGCTGTAGTCGTCGACGTGGAACGCGTCGTGCAAGTGGGCCCTGCCCACGTTCGGGTAACGCAGGCTGCCCTCGAGGTAGTAGCCGAGCAGCCCGCTGAGGGCGTCCACGGGGTCCTCGGGCATCCGGGCGAGAAACTCCTCGCTGTCCGCGAGCATGTGGCGGATCGACCCCTCGAGCGCCGCCGCGAGGAGCGCCTCCTTGGATCGGAAATAGTAGTTCACCGCGGCGATGTTCACGCCGGCCGCGGCCGCGATCCTGCGCACCGTCGCCTGTCCGACGCCGTGCTTCTCGATCTGATCGATCGCGGCGACGACGAGCCTCTGCCGTGGGTCGTCCGCCTGGGCTGGGCGGTCTCGGTCGTTCATACAATTGTTTGAAACGCACCTTGACAACACCACGCGCAGACGTCAACTGCTTAAACATGTGTTTGAATCGAACGTTTCAACCGGCGCTGGAGGTGCACCGATGATCGATCGGCGGAGATTTCTCACCCACACGGCCGCCGCGGGCAGCGCGGCCGCGCTCGGCTTCGCCGCGGGCCGGCGTGGGCTCGACCAGGAGGTCGCGTCCGCGCGGTTCCACGGCGACGACACGCTCGGGCGGGGTCAGGCGGCGGGCGTCTGGTACCGCTACAAGTTCATCGGCCAGCCGGTGATGGACGCGCAGCTCGTGTTCTGGCTCGGGCTCTCGTCGATGGGCCTGACCGACGTCGGCGAGGTGCTCGACACGGCGACGCGCATCCGCCCGGGCGACGAGCGCTCATGGTTCGAGCAGTGGCTGGCCACCGCGAAGCGCGTGCAGGGTTATGGAGAGGAGGCGGAGGCGCGCGGCCACACGCGGAGCGCCGCGTCGCATTTCCTCCGCGCGGGCGCGTACTACCGCGCCGGGCTGATGCGCTACGCGGATCGCACCGACCCCCGCCTCGTGGAGGCGACGATCGCGGGGCTCGACCTGCACGGGCGGGCGCTCCGCATGCGGGGCTACGATTCGCGGCAAGTCGACATCCCCTATGAGCGCGGTGTGCTCCACGGGCGAGTCCATTACGCGGGGGCCCTGCGCGCGCCGGTGATCGTGCTGCACCAGGGGCTCCACGCGTGGCCCGAGGACACGATGTGGGTCATCGACGGCGCGCTGGAGCGGGGGTACCACGTCCTCTCGTTCCATGGCCCGGGCCAGGGCGCCTCGCTGCGCCTCCATGGACACGCGTTCCGGCCCGACTGGGAGGTCCCCGTGGGCCGCGTGCTCGACTTCGCCGAGCGCGACGAGCGGCTCGACGCCGATCGGTTCGTGCTCATGGGCCTCTCGTTCGGCGGCTACCTCGCGCCGCGGGCGGCCTCGCGCGAGCGCCGCCTGCGTGCCCTCGTCGCCAACCCTGGCGTCGTCAGCTGGCGGGACGCGATGCTGCGCCACTTCGCCTCGATGCCCGGTCTGCTCGAGCTGCACCGGCGCGGGCCCGCGGCCTTCGACCGCGCCATCGACGCCGCGTCGGTCGTGATGCCCGACGCTCGCTGGTACTTCGACGACGTGACCTGGAAGCACGGCGTCTCGACGCCGCACGAGGTGATCGACGAGCTCGGCAAGTACGACAACAGCGACGGCGTCGCGAACATCCGCTGCGAGACGCTGATCATGGAGAGCAGCGCGGAGGACGCGTCCCCGGGCCAGTCGGAGCTCCTCTACGGGGCGCTCACGTGCCCGAAGCACATGATGGTGTTCGACGCGAGCACGGCGTCGCAGGTGCATTGCCAGGGCGGCAACCAGCTCCTCGCGCAGGCGCGGCTCTTCGACTGGCTCGACGAGCGGGTGGCGCGATGAGGCGGCTCGATCATGCCGCCGCGCGCTCCGTGGAGGGAGGGCGCAGGGGGGACGCCGTCCGCCGGAGCGCGCGGGCCTCGCGGCTCCTCGCCGCCGCGGCGCTCCTGTGGGTCCTCGCGCCGGGCGCGGCGTGGGGCCAGCTCCCCGACCTCGTGGATCTGAGCGCGCAGTACATGCCGGGCGCCGCGCTCGAGGACCCGCGCCCCACGCGGGCGCAGGTCACGTCGTACGACGTGAGCGTCAACGCGCCGATTCCGCTCGGAGAGCGGACGTTCCTGATCCCCGGGGCGGCGTACCACGTCGAGGCGGTCTCCTACGCCGGCGCCCTGCCCGGCTTCGACGAGCTCCGGGCGTTTCACTCGGTCGACGTCCCCGTGCTGTTCGTCCAGCTCCTCCCCCGCGACTGGGCGCTCTCGCTGCGCGTCGCGCCGGGGCTGGCGGGCGACTTCGAGAGCGTCGACGGCGGGCTCGCCCGCGTCAGCGCGGTCGCGCTGGCGACCCACACGCTCTCGGAGCGGCTCGTCCTCGGGGGTGGAGCGCTCGCGTCGTACAGCTTCGGCTCGTTCCTCCCGCTGCCGGCCGCTTACCTGGAATGGACGCCGACGCCGGACGTCCGCCTCGAAGCCTTCCTTCCGGCCTTCGCGGCGGCGAAGCTCACGCTCTGGGATCGCCTCGAGCTCGGCCTGCGCGCCGATGTGGCAGGGAACGCCTACGCGGTGCGCGACGCGCGCGTGAGCGGCGCGTGGCCCTGCGCGGCCCAGCCGGACGACGACCCCGCGACCGAGCAGGACGAGCGGGCGGCGCGGCCCGACCAGTGCGTCGACCACATCGCCTATTCGGTCGTGACCGCGGGCGTGACGGTCGGCGTGCGCACCGTCGGGTCGGTGTGGCTGACCGCTCACGCGGGGCACAGCCTGTTCCGCCGCTTCGAGCCGATGAACGCCGACGACGACAGCATCCCCGGAGGCGGGCAGAGCATCCCCAACGTGCTCTTCTTCCGCGCGGGCCTGACGTGGCGCATCCCGAGGAGCTGAAGCGCGATCCGCCGCGGGCCGCAGCGACGAGGGCGCGGTCGCCCCGGCGCGGGGGAGCCGCGCGGGCGGAGAGCGGGCCTGTCAGTTCGCGGGAGTCGCCCTGACCGCCGCGCCGGTCGAGGGCGCCGGGCGCGCCGGGCGTGGCTGCACGGGGCGCGGGTGCACAGGGCGCGCCGGCGCGGTCGCCCCGGCGCGAGGGCTGCCCGCGGGCGACGCGACGGGCGCTCGCCGCAGCGCCGTGGGGTGCGCCGCCGCGGGCGTGGCGCGGGGCGGCAGGGCCTTGCGCGCGGCGAACGAGGCGGCGAGCACGGAAGCGCCGGCGCCGGTCCTGGCCGCCAGCGCCGGCGTCGCGCGCGGGAGCCGCGAGGTGGTCGCGAGCGCGGCCGCGCCGAGCACGGCGACGACGCCGGCGAACAGGACCCACCGGCCGCGCGCGGGCGGCGCGCTGGGCTCGAGCGGCACCTCGGGCCTCTCCGCGCTGAGCTGCGTGTCCGGAGCCGCCCTGCGGACCTCGATCGGCGGCGCGGAGATCGAGGCCGACGGCCCCGGCGCACCGGGGCCGGCAGCCGCCGGCGCGCAGGCGGCCGCGGCCCTCGCCTTCGCGAGCGCCGCGAGCACAGCCCGCGCCGGCGCGATCGCCAGGGCGCGCGCCGAGGGGGGCGGGCGCAAGACACCGGACGAGGGGGGCGGCGCGAGCTCCGCGATGCGGACGAACGACTCCACCATCTCCTCGACCGACCGGAAACGCCGCGCCAGGTCGCGCGCGAACGCCTTCTCGAAGAAGCCGTCCAGCGCGGCAGGCAGGCTCGGCACGCGCTGCGTCGCCGCGGGCGGCGGCGCGAGCAGGATCTTGGAGGCGACGACGCTGGCGACCTCGCCGGGAAACGGGAGCTGGCCGGTGATCGCGCGGAACAGGACCGCGGCGAGCGACCAGAGATCGATCTGCGCATCCAGGGCCCGCCCCGATCGGATCTGCTCGGGGCTGAGGTAGTGGAGCGCGCTCGCGCTCGCCTCGGCCGCGATCTCGTCGGCGAGCCGCGGCGCGACCGCCTTCGCGAGGCCGAGGTCGAGCACCTTCACGATCTCCTCGCCGCCGTCGAGCGCGAGGAAGAGGCTCTCGGGCCGGAGGTTCTGGTGGAGGAGGTCGGCGGCGTGAGCGCGCCGGAGCACCTCGCCGGCCTGCGCGGCGACGCGCGCGGCCTCCTGGAGCGAGAGCCGGCTGCGACGGAGCAGGCGCGCGGCGAGGTCCTCGCCGGCGAGCAGATCCATCGTCAGGTAGACCACACCGCCGTCGGCGCCGTGGTCGTGCACGCGCACGACGTGCGGCGACGTGATCCCGGCGGCAGCGCGGACGCCGCGCTCGATCCGGAGGAGCTCCGCCGCGGCGCCGGCCGCGTCGGAGAGGAAGAGCTTGAGGGCGACCCGCACGCCTCGCTGCGGGTCGTGCGCGACCCAGACCGAACCTCGGTCGCGCGCGACCCGCGCGCCAGGACGCACGAGCTGCCTCTCAAGCAAGTACTTCCCCCCAACGACGCTGCCCGGTGAGATATCCATGTACCTGAGCCTCCTCCCCCACGGTAAAGTTGCACATAGGGTCAGGGGGCCGCAATTTCAGGCGGCAGATATCTGGGCTGCGGCGCCGAGGCCTCGGCGGTGAATGCGCCGTGAGCGTTCTCACGGCGCGGTGAGGCCCGGAGGGGACGCGCGGGCGGATGAGCCCACGCGCGGCGCGGCTACCGTCCGGAGGGCTGCGGCTCGGGCGAGAAGCGGAGCGGCACGACGAAGCGAAGGTCGCCGCCCTCGGGCGCCGGGAACGTGAGCGCGCGCGCGCGCCGGAGAACGCAGCGGGTCATGCGTTCGTCCGGGAAGTGCGACTCGGCCTCGAACGCCTCGTCGACGGCGCCGGCGGCGGTCACATGGAAGCGGATCGCGAGGCGGCCCCAGAGCGCGGGCGCGCCGGCGAGGGCCGCTTCGTAGCAGCCGCGCCACGCGGGGAGCGCGTCGGCCAGCGCGGCGGTGATCACCTCGGGCCGGAGCTCGCCCGGGCCGGGAGCGAGGACGGACGGCGGCGGCTCGACCGGCTCGTCGCCCGGGTAGACCTGCAGCGAGGCCACGACGGTCGACCCGGCCTTGGCCCTGGGCAACGGGAGCGAGCGCGCGCGCTGCTCGAGGCAGGCGACGACGTCCGGCGCGGAGAGCGTGGACGCGGTCGCGCGCGCGCCCGTCACCTTGCCGGCGCGGCTCACCGTGAGGCGCACGGTCGTCTTGCCGTGGAGCGACGGCTCCCTGTACGCGCGCAGCCGGTAGCAGGAGTAGACGTGCATCCAGAGGTGCCGCCGGGCGATGCGCTCCACCTCGCGCGCCTTGAGCGGTCCCTTGACCTTGTCGATGTCCACGATGATCCGCGGCAGCGGGTGCCCCTCCGCCGGAGGCGGCGGCGCCGGCGGGTCGCCCCTGCCGCCGGCGTTCCAGCGGTCCCGCTCCGCGACCTCGGCCTGGCCGCGAGGCACCGGGTGCCGGCCGAGCTTGTAGGGCGGGTCGATCTCGATCGAGGGCCCCCGCGGCGCGCCGCGCGGGACGGCCGACGCGGGCGAGGCGTCCGGGGAGGGCGAGGCGTCGGTCGACGCGCGCGGGTCGGCGGGCGCGCGCGCATCGGCGGACGCATGCAGGTCGGCGGGCGCGCGCTGGTCGGCGGGCGCCGGCGCGTCCGCCCCGGCGGGTGCGGGACGAGCTCCGGCGAGCGCGGGCCCGGCCGCGGCGGGCGCAAGCCGGGCCGCCGCGGGCGCGGGCGGGCTGGAAGCGCGCGGCGCGCGGGGCGACGGCGCCGGGGCGGCGCACGCGGAGAGCGCGACGACCGCCGCGAGCAGGGCTCGAGCCTCGATCATAAAAGGCCGGTTCATCGCCGTTGTGGTCCGAGCGCTGCGCCTGCCCGGGACGACGCGCCAGGGCGCGCCGCCCGCAGGGGACGGCCGCCCGCGCTCAGAACCGGAGGTCGCCCCGCGGCGCCTCCACCTTGCCTTCGAGCGCCTCGATCGCCTGCGCCACCTCGGGGTCGTCGACGGTCGGGACGTGCACCTGGAACTTCAGGTAGAGGTCCCCGGGCTCCTTCCCCTTCCGCGCGATGCCCTTGCCGCGCAGCCGGATCATCTGGCCGGTCTGGGTGCGCGCCGGGATCTTCACCGTCACCTCGCCGTCGGGCGTGGGGACGCGAATCTTGTCGCCCCGGTAGGCCTCTCCCAGGGTGACCGGCACCTCGAGGTGCAGATCGTCGCCCTCGCGCTTGAAGAAGGGGTGCGGCGTGACGTGGATGTTGAGCAGCAGGTCGCCGGGCTCGCCGCCGCCCAGGCCCGGGTTGCCCTGGCCGCGGATCCGCAGGCGGCTGCCCTCCGCGGCCCCGGGCGGGACACGCACGGTCACCGGCTCGGGATCGTCGGCGCGCTGGAGCTGGAGCGTCGTGCCCCGCACCGCCGAGACGAAATCGATGGTGAGGTCCTGCTCGACGTCGCTGCCGCGGCCGCGCGCAGGCTGGCCGCGGCGGCCCGCGCCGCCGCGGGCGCGGCCGAAGAGGTCGCCCAGGATGTCGCCGAAGTCGCCGCCGCCGGGGGCGTTGCCGAAGATCTCCTGCACGTCGAAGTTGCCAGGGCCGCGGCCGCCGCCCGCAGACCGGGCGTTCGCGTAGCGACGATAGGCGCGGGCGCGCTCGGGATCGAAGTTCTGCGACAGGCTCTCCTCGCCGAACTCGTCATAGAGGGCGCGCTTCGTCTTGTCGCTCAGCACCTCGTGCGCCTGGTTGATCTCCTTGAACCGCTGCTCGTTGGCCTTCCCGGGGCTCTTGTCCGGGTGGTACTTCATCGCGAGCTTGCGGAACGCCTTCTTGATGGCGTCCTCGTCCGCATCGCGCGAGACGCCGAGCACGGAGTAGAGATCACGAGCCATGGTCGTCCGTAGTCGTTCCTGGATGCCGTTGGTTCCGGGGACGCGGGCCGCCGTCGGCCAGCATCGGGCGAGAACCTAGATCTACCTGTGGTTTTCGTCCACTGGTGCAGAGATCGGCGCGCGCCGGGCGCTCCGCGCCGGAGCGCCTCAGACGATCACCCGGAATGTCGTACCGGTCGGGGCGTCGGCGACCTCGATGCCGTCGCGCTCGAGCTCCCTCCGGATGGCGTCGCCCCGCGCGAAGTCCCTGGCCGCCCGCGCCTCGGCGCGCTCGGCGAGCTTCGCCTCGATCGCCTGCCGGGTCGTGCCGAGGAGCCCGAGGCGCCGCTCCTGCGTGCGCGCCTGGTAGACCTCGGGGGGCGTCTGGAGCAGGCCGAGCACGTCGAGCGACGCGCGCAGCGCCGCGCCGAGGCGGCGCGCGAGGGGCGGCGCGGCGCGGGCGATGTCCTGGTCCTTCCGCCGCTTCTGCGCCAGATCGGCGAGCTCGTTCGCGGCCTTGGCGACCTCGGCGACGATCGAGAGGACGACGGGGGTGTTGAGGTCGTCATCGAGCGCGGCCGCGGCGCGCTCGCGGGCGCCGTCCGCGAGCGCGACGAACGGCGCGAGCTCCCGGGGGAGCTTCGCCGGGAGCTCCGGCGCCGCGCCCTCCCCGGGCGGACCGGGCAGCGCCGAGAGCGCGGAGAGGCGATCGAGCGTCGCGTAGAGGTAGTCGACGCGGCGCTCGGCCTCGACCACGCCGGGGAAAACGACGCGGCCGTCGTCGCGCCGGTGGGTGTCGAACGCGATCGGGCCCCGGTAGTGGACCGTGAGCAGGAAATACCGGAGGGCCTCGGGGTCGTTCCGCGCGTAGACGTCGCTGAGCCTGACGAAGTTGCCGAGCGACTTCGCCATCTTCTCCTTGTCGACGTTGACGAAGCCGTTGTGGATCCAGATCGAGGCGAGCGGCGCGGCCTCCGGGCAGGCGGCCTCGCTCTGGGCGATCTCGTTCTCGTGGTGAGGAAAGACGAGGTCCATGCCGCCGCAGTGGACGTCGAACCCGGGGCCGAGGTAGCGGCACGCCATGGCGGAGCACTCGATGTGCCACCCGGGGCGCCCCTTGCCCCACGGGCTGTCCCAGCCCCAGCCGCCGGCGGCGACCCCCTTCCAGAGCGCGAAATCGAGCGGGTCGCGCTTGTCCTCGTTCGGCCCGATGCGCGCGCCGACCCGGAGCTCGTCGAGGTTGCGCTTCGAGAGCTTGCCGTAGTCGGGGAAGCTGCGGACCGCGTAATACACGTCGTAGACGTCGCGGGCGTCATGGCCGTCGTGGCAGACGTCGGAGACGCCGGGCGACTCGCCGGGCCGCGCGGCGACGTAGGCCGCGCCGCGCTCGATCAGCCGCTCGATCAGCGCGACGACCTCCGGGATGTGCTCCGAGACCTTCGGCTCGACGTCGGGCGGAAGGCAGCCGAGCGCGGCCATGTCCTCCTGGTAGAGGTGGGCCATCCGCGCCGAGAGCTCCAGGGGCGCCTCGCCGGACTCGGCCGCGCGCTGCAGGATCTTGTCGTCGACGTCGGTGATGTTTCGCGCGTAGACGACGCGGAGGCCGCGGGCCCTCAGGTGGCGGACGAGCACATCCGGCGCGAGCGCGGCGCGGCCGTGCCCCACGTGCGCGGCGTCGTAGGTCGTCGGGCCGCAGCAGTACACGCGCACCTCGCCGGGTCGCCGCGGCACGAGCGGGGCGAGCTTCTGGGTCAGCGAGTCGTGGAGGCGCAGCTCGGACATCGGCCCGGGTCTATCAACGGGGGCGGATGCTGTCACGGGCCCGCGTGCTTAAGTAAACCGCGATGCTGCCCCTCCGTGACCAGCTGCCCACCCGCAAGGTGCCGGTCGTCAACTACCTCCTGATCGCGCTCAACCTGCTCGCGTTCTTCTGGATGCAGTCGATGATCTCGGCCGGGTTCCGGCCCGACCGGCTGCTCTCGGCGTGGGGCCTCGTGCCGGTGCAGCTGCTCAGCGAGCCGACCGACGCCTGGTGGACGGTGTTCTCGAGCATGTTCCTGCACGATCCGACGGGGTGGGCGCACCTCGGAGGGAACATGCTGTTCCTCTGGATCTTCGGCGACAACGTCGAGGACGCGATGGGCGGCCTGCGCTACGCGGCGTTCTACGTGCTGTCGGGGATCGCCGCCGCGGGCGCGCAGATCGTCATCGACCCGGGGTCGACGATCCCGATGGTCGGCGCCTCGGGGGCGATCTCGGGCGTGCTCGCGGCCTACGCGTCGCTCTACCCGCGGTCGCCGATCACCGTGCTGAACCCGATCTTTGTCCTGTGGTTCATCTTCGGGCTGTTCCCGGAGCTGCCGGCGTGGCTCGTCATCCTCGAGTACTTCGTGGCCAACCTGCTGAACGGGCTGGGCTCGATCGGCCTGCGCAGCGGCGGCGTCGCGTTCTTCGCGCACCTCGGGGGGTTCGTGGCCGGGCTCATCCTGGTCCACCTGTTCATGATCGGGCGCTCCGCGCGCGAGCACGAGCGCTGGCAGCACTGGCGCACGCCGCCCCGGCGGCCGCCGCCCCGCCGCGCCGGCCCGTGGGACGCGCCGCGGCGGCGCGATCCCTGGAGCTGGTAGCGGCGGCGCGCCCGCAGCCGGACGGAGCGCGGGCGCTCGCGGTTCGCCCATGATGCAAAAGCGTGGTAGCGTCCGGCCCGCAGCGATGCGACGACCCCTTCGAAGGCGCCCCACCGCCGCGCGTCCGGCGGCCGCGACAGCGGACCGCCGTGCCAGAGCCCTCGCCCTCGCCCTTGCGCTCGCCGGCTGCGGCGGCCCGTCGTTCAACGGGACGGTGTACCGCGGCTCGGACGTCGCCTTTCGCGTGCCCCCGGCGCCGGCGAGCTGGAAGCCGCTCGAGGTGTCCGACGCCGCGGTGGCGTACCGCGACGACGAGAACGGCGCGACGATCGCGCTGAACGGGCGCTGCAAGAACGAGGAGGACGTCCCGCTCGTCTCGCTGACGAACCACCTCTTCCTGCACTTCACCGAGCGCGAGGTGCTGAAGCAGGAGGTCGTCCCGTTCGACGGCCGCGAGGCGATGCACACGGTCATCTCGGCGAAGCTCGACGGGGTGCCGAAGGTGTTCGACGTCTGGGTGCTCAAGAAGAACGGCTGCGTTTACGACATGCTCCTCATCGCCGATCCTGCCCGTTACGCCGCCGGCGAGCCGGCGTTCACGCGGATGGTCCGCGGCTTCTCGACCCTGCCGGCCCATGGCGACTGAGCGCAAACAGCCCCAGGAGGCGCCGCCCCCCTCCTCGACGAGCCTGGCCCCGCCGTCGTCGACGAGCCTGGCCCCGCCGTCGACCAGCCTGCCTCCTCCGGCGATCCCCTCCTTGATCATCACGATCAGCGACAAGGCGGTCGGGTTCGTCGAGCACCTCGACCTGTTCGGTCGGATGTTCTGGGGGACGCTCAAGGCCATGTTCGAGCGGCCGCTCGAGGTGCGCTCGACGGTGTATCAGATGGAGTCGCTCGGCGTGCGCTCGGCCGCGATCGCGTCGGTGACGGCGCTGTTCGTCGGGATGGTCATGGCGGTGCAGTTCGCCATCGGCCTGCAGAAGTTCGGCGGCATGGAGTACACGGGCCGCATCATCGGCCTGTCCTTCTCGCGCGAGCTCGCGCCGACGCTGACGGCGGTCATCGTCGGCGGCCGCATCGGCGCCGGCATCGCGGCCGAGGTCGGGTCGATGGCGGTCACCGAGCAGATCGACGCCATCCGCGCGCTCGGCGCCAACCCGCTGAAGAAGCTCGTGGTGCCGCGGCTGCTCGCGAGCGTCGTGGTGATGCCCGTGCTCGGCGCGTTCGCGCTCGTGCTCGGCTTCGGCGGGGCGATGCTGATCTGCGCGACGGAGTTCGGCATCCCCGCCGGGTTCTTCCTGCGGACGGCGCTCGGCTCCGTCACGTTCATGGATTACTTCAGCGGGATGTACAAGACCCCGTTCTTCGGGGCGATCATCGCGCTCGTCGGGTGCCATTTCGGGCTGATCACGCGGGGCGGCACGGAAGGCGTCGGCCAGTCGACGACACGCACGGTGGTGGTCACGTCGATCACGATCCTGATCGCCGATTTCTTCCTGACCAAGATGTCCATCCTCTTCTTCCCGAGCCGGTGAGCGCGGCCGTTCCGGAGGGCGCACGCACGCCGCCGACGCTGCTGCGCCGACGCACATCGCTCCTCGTCCTGCTGCCAGCGCTGCTCGCCGGGCTCGGGGCGTGCCGGGGCGACGCCGGGGGAGAGGGCGCGGGGGCGCCGAGCAGCGATGGGGGCGCCGCCCTCGCGGCGGAGGGTACACCCGCGCCGCGGCGCCCGACGCGCTACTACCACCTGCGGCGGACGGACGAGGGCTGCGAGACGTTCTGGATCGACGGGGACCTCGTGTCGGCGTCCCAGACGGTCCTGTGCCCGCCCGACCTCCTGGTGGGCGAGCGCCTCCGCCTGACGGGCAAGACGTGTATCCGCGAGTCGGCGCAGACCCCAGCGCGCGCCGTGCCGGTCATCTGCCCGCTGCCGCTCACGAACATGGAGAAGGCGGACAGGACGCCCCCGGACGCGGGCGCGTCGCCGGACGGCGGGGCGCGCGACGCCGGCAAGTAGGCGGCACGTAGCCGAGCGCGCTGGCGCCACCGAGCTCTCCTCGCGAGCATCGGAGTCCGAGGGGGACTCATGAAGCACGCGGATACCGTCGTTATAGGATCAGGCTCCGGCGGGCTCACCGCGGCCCTCGCGCTCGCGCGCGCGGGGCAGAAGGTGATCGTCGTCGAGCAACACTACCTCCCCGGAGGGTGGACCCACAGCTTCTCGCTCAACGGGTATCTGTTCAGCCCGGGGGTCCACTACATCGGCGGGCTCGGTCCGGGAGGCGCCGTGAGGCGGCTCTACGAAGGGCTCGGGGTGTCGGGAGATCTCGAGTTCTGCGAGCTCAACCCGGACGGGCTCGATCACCTGCTCATCGGCCAGGAGCGGTTCGACGTGCCCAAGGGGTTCGAGCGGTTCTTCGCCCGGCTCGTGCAGCGCTTCCCGCACGAGGCCGCCGGGCTGAGGCGGTATTTCCGCGTCCTCCGCGGGCTCAACGACGAGCTCGCGCGCATGGATACGATGCTCGAGTTCCCGAGGGTCCTGCTCGCGCCGTTCCGGTCGCCGACCTTGCTGCGCTGGGGGATCTGCACCCAGGAGGATCTGCTCGACGCGACGATCCGCGATCCCATGCTCCGGGCGATCCTGTCCGCGCAGAGCGGCGACCATGGACTCCCGCCGTCGCGCGTCTCCTTGCCGCTCCACGCGAGCGTCATCTCCCATTACTTCGACGGCGGGTATTACCCGCGCGGCGGCGCCAAGCGCATTCCGCTCGCGATGATCAAGGCGTTGCGCCGGCTCGGCGGGGAGGTCCGGATGCGCGCGCGGGTGAAGCGCATCCTCGTCGAGCGCGGGCGCGCGGCCGGCGTCGAGCTGGAGGGCGGCGAGATCCTCGGCGCGGACAGTGTGGTGTCGAACGCGGACCCGGCGATCACCTATGGCAAGCTGCTCCCGCCCGAGCTGACCGCCCGCGAGCGCCGCAAGCTCGATGGGACGGAGTACTCCGTCAGCCTGCTCAGCGTGTTCTGCGCCGTCGACATGGACCTCCGGTCGATGGGCTACGACTCGGGCAATTACTGGTGGTACCGCACCGCGGACGTGGGCCGCATCTACGAGCGCACGGAGCACCAGCTGCCGCGCGGCGAGGTGGACGGCCTGTTCCTGACGATCACGACGCTGAAGGACCCGGGCCACCCGACGCGGGGCGACCACCACACGATCGAGATGTTCACGCTCGTGCCCCACGGCCCTTTCACCCGGTGGGAAGGGAGCCGCACGGGGGAGCGCGCAGCGGATTACGAGAAGCTGAAGGCGGCGCTCGGCGATCAGATGATCGCCGCCGCCGAGAACGTGATTCCAGGCATCTCCCGCGCGCTCGTGTTCCGCTCGGTCGCGACCCCGCTGACGAACGACTTCTACTGCGCGTCGTACCGCGGCGCCGCCTACGGCACCTCCAAGACCCCCTGGCAGGTCGGCCCGCTGTCGTTCTCCATCGGGACGAGGATCCCGGGCCTGTACCAGTGTGGCGCGAGCACGCTGAGCCACGGGGTGGCCGGGGCTGCGATGTCCGGCCTGCTGGCGGCGCAGCGCATCACGGGCGTCGCCCGCGCCGAGGACCTGCTCGGGCCGGCGGACGGATCGTTGCGGATCTACCCCGCCGACCGCCCGGAGGAGTGGCTTCCCGGCCGGACGCAGGCGAGCGGACAGCCAGCGGACATCGCGGACGAGCTGGACGAGGTGGCCTGACGACACTCCCCCGCTGACACGACCACGGCAGGCCCCCGGAGAGGGGGTTCGTCGCGCCGGGTGGGACTACCCCGCGGGCGTCCGAGACCGGAACGTGATCTGGACGAGCGGCATGACGTCGGGCTCCCCCTGCGTCTCGCGCTCGAACTGGAGCACGTCGTAATAGCTGCACCGCGGCCGGCCCGGATAGTCGCGGCAGACCTCGGGCCGCGCCTCGTAGATCGTGCAGCCGCGCGTCGTCAGATCGAGGAACCGGCAGACGCGCCCGAGCAGCGGATCCGTCTGCCGACGGAGGATGCGCTCGGTGCCGTAGCGCTTCGTGAAGCGCTGCGCGGCCTCCTCGACGGTGAGCCCGAAATGACGGGCGAGCCGCCGCATGTCGCGCGGCTTCACCTCGACCCGCTCGTAGATCGAGCAGCAGTAGGCCGGGCACTTCGAGCAGTCGTACGAGACGCGGGGCTTGGCCTTGAGGGTCGTCGTCATTGATCGCGAGGGGGGCAGCCGATGCTGGAGGGGAGAGGCGGACGCTCGCCGGAAGGCAGCAGAGCATACGCGGACGAGCAAACCTCCGCGACGGCGAAGTGCGCGGAGACACCCGGGCAACATAACGCGGCGGCGTGTTTTGACGAGCGCACGAGCGCACGGCGCGCGGGCGCTCGTGCAGCCCGCCCGCCGTCACTCGTTGAACCCGAGCTGCTCCCGCGCCTCGGCCAGGCCGTCGCTCACCGCGAAGACGATGAGGTCGCGCGCCTCCGCGTTGCGGCCGATCCAGGTGATGCGCTCCTTGCCCGTCGCCGGCGGCGCGTTCGTGTGGCCGCCCGACCAGGCGATGCCGGTGAGAGCAATGTTGAGGTCGCCGACCGCCAGGAACGCGGCGCGGTTTCCCCAGCCGTTGATCGCCGTGTTGAGCGTCGACGCGCGGTTGCCGATCGTGCCGATGACGTCGGCCGCCAGCACACCCAGCTTCGGATCCGGGCCGCCCGCCATGGCCCGGCCGATGCGGCCCTGGTAGTCGTTGAGGCGCGCGGCGTCGGCGCCCTGCGGCGCCCACGACGGGGAGAAGGCCCTCAGGTACGCGGCGAGCAGCGGCCAGAGGTCGATCGGCGCCGTCCGGGAGAACGCCGAGCCGTTGGTCTGAAGGATCTTGACGGCGCGGTGGATGAGGTAAAGCCGGACGTCCTCGCGCGGCGAGGTCACGAGCGACTGGCCGAGGACGATCCTCGGCGGGCTCGTGGACGCCGGGACGCAGACGGCGCCGAGCGCGCCCGTCATGTAGACTTGCAGGTTGGGCAGGCCGTACGCCGCGCCGACGCCCCGGGCGAGGTCGGTGATGTCGGCGTGGTGCGGCGGCAGCGGCGTCGCGCGGATCGAGTCGAGGTCGAACGGCACCGCGGTGTCGAGCAGCGGGCCGGTCTTCAGCAGGAGCTCACGGAACGCCGGGGTCATGAGCTCCGGCGCGAGATAGCTGTCGAGGCGGGCGGCGCCGGCGGCGTTGCCCGCCCCGCCCATGGCGGCGTCGCGGCCGTCGAGCGCGGCGACCGTGGCGCGCGCGACGTTCGCCGCGGCGGCGCGGCCGCGGAGCTCCGCGACCGTGGCGACCGTCGAGAACAGGTAGGGCTCGAAGCGGCCGGTGTTGAGCGCGCGGCGCGCGTCGGCGATCGCGCGCTCGAGCAGGACGTTGGCCGCCGAGGTCTGCTCGGTCCGCTGGTAATAGCCGGCCAGCGCGCCGAGCGCGAAGTCGTCCTTCGGCCACGTCTTGCGGGCCGTGAGCAGCGTGGCCTCGGCCTTCTTCGCGTCCCCCATCGCCTCGTAGATCTCGGCGAGCTCCGCGGTGCGGCGGCACTTCTGCTCGGGCGTCTCCGCGGCGCTGATGAGGAGGTTCTGCTGCTCGAGCGCGCGGACGCCGTCGCCGGCGCGCTTGTACAGCGCGACGAGCCGCTCGCGCGCGCTCACGTCGCCCGGCGAGCGCTTCAGGATCTCCTGGTAGGCGAGCTCGGCCCGCTCCGCGTTCGGGAGGTGCTCGTCGTAGAGCTCGCCGAGGCGGAGGTAGATCGCGACCTGCCTCGCCGGATCGGGCACGAGGCGCGCGAGGCGGATCCACGCCTGCTCGGCGCCGGTCCAGTCGCCCTCGCCGGCGCAGACGTCGGCGAACGCGGACAGGGCCTCGACGTGATCGGGGTTCGCGTCGAGCGCGGCGGCGAGCGCCCGCTTCGCGGCGCCCGCGTCGCCGAC
Organism: Sorangium cellulosum; assembly: GCF_002950945.1. Classification (GTDB taxonomy): domain Bacteria; phylum Myxococcota_A; class Polyangia; order Polyangiales; family Polyangiaceae; genus Sorangium; species Sorangium cellulosum_E. The sequence goes on along the minus strand of NZ_CP012673.1, from coordinate 1,116,093 downwards.
GTCGGCGAGCGCGCGGCCGCGGAGGACCTCCATCTCGACGCGCTCGGCCGGATCGGTCACCGCGTCGAGGCGGCGCTCGAGCAGCGAGGCCAGCTCGGCGCGCGCGCCCTCGGCGATGTAGATCGCCTTGAGGCGCGAGAAGACGTCGGCGTACGACGGGTCGACCGTGGCGACCGCCTCGAGGACGTCGCGGGCGCGCGCGGCGTTCTGGACCTTGTCCTGCCAGAGGACGGCCGCGGCGTAGAGCGAGTGCGCCCGCCCCTCGGAGCCGACGCTGGCGCCCGCCGCGGACTCGAGCGCGGCGGCGGCCGCCGCCGCGTCGCCGCCGCGCTCGAGCGCGTCGGCGAGGTCGAGGTGCGCGACGAGGTAGTGCGGGACGAGCGTGATCGCGTGCCGGAAGAACGCCACCGCGTCCTCGATGGAGCCGGCGAGCAGCGCGTCCTTGGCGGCGCGCACGGACAGGGCGGCGGCCTCGGACGGGCGGTCGGTGCGCTCGATGAGCTGGCGATCCGCCTCGATCGCGAGGGCGTGATCCCCCTTCGCGCGGGCGTGGGACGCCATCTGGCGCAGCGACCAGATGCCCCGCGGCTCGTTCCGGTACGCGATCCGCACCGGCTCGAGCGTCTCCTCCCACGGGAGCACGCGCAGGCGGAGCCGCGCGGCGAGGAGCGCGTGCGCGATCGCCTCCGGACCGTCGAGGACGCGCGCGACCTCGAGGGCGATCGGCTCGAGCTCCTCGTCGCGCCCCTCGCTGATCAGGTAGGAGGCGACCCTGCGGAGCGTCGGCAGGTGGTGCGGCGTCTCCTCGAGGATCGAGCGGCGCCATAGCAGCGCGCTGCCGGCGTCCCTGCGCCCGAGCTCGTCGAGCTCCGCGAGGCGCTCGTAGATCTCGAGGCGCTCCGCCGGATCCGCGGCCTCCCGGGCGCGCGGGATCAGGGCGTCGACGATCTCGCCGGCGCCGTGGCCGGCGACGGCCGCGCGGTGGACGGCGATCGGCGCGAGCGCGGTGTCGCCCGCGGCGACCGCCTGGCGGGCGCACGCGGCGGCCTGCTCCAGATCGCCGGCGCGCTCGTACTCGAGGGCGGCCTCGAGCGCGAGGCGAGCGGCCTCGATGCCGGCCGCGTCCCGGCCTCCGTCGGCCGCGCCCGGCTCGCTCGCGGCGCGGTGGCGGGCGCGCATCGCCTCGGACGCGCGCTCGGCGCGCCAGGCGGCGCGGTCGGGCGGGGGCTCCGGCGCGAGCCGCTCGAAGAGCTCGCGCAGGCCGATGTCCTGCGGGCGCGAGCGGTGCGCCGCCTCGAGGAGCGACGCGGCCGCGCCGGGATCCGTCTCGGCGACGAGGAGCGCCTCCCGGACGAGATCATGGGCGCGCTCCAGCGGATCGGCGGCGCCCTCGCGGCGGATCCGGAGCCACTCGAGGAGGCCCTCGCGATCCACCCGGGCGCGCGCGCTCCGCTCGCCGAGGTGGAGCGCGATCGGGAGCTTCGGATCGAGCTGCGCGGCGCGCGCGAGCAGGCGCTCGCCCTCGTCGTTGTCGCCGCCGTCGAGCAGGCGGATCGCGGCCTCGGTGACGAGCACCGCGGCGCGCGGCCCCTCCTCGAGCGCGAGCGCGTGCTCCGCGAGGATGCGGGCCGCGCCCACGCCGCTCTCCTGCGCCGCGCGGGCGCGCGCGGCGCCCTCGTGCTGCGGATCGGCGGCGCGCGCGCGATCGAGATCGCTCATCGCCGCCCGCTGATCCCCCGCGACCTCCGCGAGCACGGCGGCGGCGAGCGCGCTGTCGCGCTCGGACGCGGCCTCGCGGAGCGCGGCCACGGCCCTGGCGACGCGGGCGCCGCGATCGCCGTCGAGGTCGAGCTCGATCGCGAGCGCGCGGAACAGCGGGCTCTCGGGCGCGTTGTCGCCGTAGGTGAGCACCGCGCGGGAGAACGTGTCGCTCGCGTCGAGGCCGCCCTCGGCCGGGATGGCCTCGCGGGAGAGCGCGCGGCCGAGGCCTGCGGCGGCGCGGGCGCTCGGACCGCCGAGGGAGCGCACGATCCGGCGGGGCCTCGCGCCGTCGGACGGCTCCGCGTCGCCCGGGGCCCGGGGGTCGCTCAGGGCCGCGCTCGCCGCGGCGCAGAGGGGCGCGAACTCCAGATCGCCGTCGATGGCGTCGAGCCAGGGCTCGACCTCCTCCGCGGAGCCGCCGGCGAGCGCCGAGAGGACGACGCGGTCGGCCGGCGAGAACGCCTCGCCCGCCTCGTCGGCCTCGAACGTCGCGGCGCGGGCGGCGGCGGCGTCGCCGAGCTCGATCGCCTGCGCGGCGAGGGCGCGGCGCGCCTTCGCGCCGTGCGAGCCGGAAACGACGCTGCGGAGCGCGCCGAGCGCCGCCGGGCGGGTCTCCTTGCGCGCGGCGCCCAGCGCGGCGGTGAGCCACGCGGCCGCGGGCGCGAGCGAGGTGCCGCGGAGGGGCTCGAGGCTCGCGATGCCCTCGGCCAGCTCGCCGGCCTGGAGCAGGGCGCGGGCGCGGAGCAGCGCCTCGTACGGCGTGGCCGGCGCCGTGCGCGCGCGGCGCGCCGGCGCGCCGCGGTGCGCGGCCACCTGGGCGCACGCCGCGCCGAGCGGCGCGAGCTCGGGCGCGTCCGGGAGGCGGAACTTCGCGATGGTCGCCGAGGCGGCGGCGTCGGCGTCGGGCGCCGCGAGCGCCTCGCAGAAGCGCTGGACGTGCGCGCGCGGGTCGGCGGGGTGGGTCTTGGCCGCGAGCTCCAGGCGCTTGTGCGCGCCCTCGGGATCCGCGAGCGCGATGCGGGAGATCTCGGCGCCGAGCGCCAGGTTGTGGCAGCGCGCCGCGGGCGCGCCGAGGATGCGGGTCTCGCTCTCCATCGCCTCGAGCGTGGCGAGCATGTCCCCCTCACGCATCAGGAGCCCGCGGAGCTGGCGGTGCGCGAAGATCAGGCCCGGGGAGAGATCGCGCGCCTCGGCGGCGACGGCGCGCGCGGTCGCGTCCTCGCCGGCCATCACGAAGAGCTCGGCGACGGGGAGGAGCGCGCGCGCCCGGGCCGCCGGGTCCTCGATGAGCTCCGCCTCGGCGCGGAGCCACGCGGCGCGCGCCGCCCAGGCGTCGCGCTGCTGCGATTGTACGAGGATCGCGCTCGCGTCCTGCTCGTTGCTGAAGACCGACGCGGGCGGCGGGATCGACGGCAGGGGCGGGAGGCTCTCGCTCGCGCGGGGGGCGACGAGCGTGCGGGTCGACAGCGGCCGGTCGGCGACGCGCGTCTGCGCGAGCTCGGAGTCGGTCTCCTCGTCCATCAGCGTGGACTCGTCGACGAGCTCGCCCGGGTCGCTCTCGATCGCGGCCTGATCCCAGAGATCGGCGACGGCGGGGGCGGCCGGCGCCCCACCGGCGGACGGCCGCGACGTGGCCCTGCGCTCGTCGAAGGTCCTCGTCTCCTCGTCGTCGAAGCCCGCCGTGTCCTCGTCGTCGAAGCCGGGCGTCTCGTCGCCCTGGAGGTCCGTCGCCTCCGCGGGCCCGCCGCCCACGCTCGGCGGCGCGAACTCGAACGGGGAGTCGCCGCCGTCGGGGATGGGCGTCGCGCGATCCCCCGGCGTGTCCTCTTCGTGCAGCTCCTCTTGCGCCCTCGCCGGGGGCGGGAGCGGCGGGGGCGCGACGGCCGGGGTCGGCGGGCGCGGCGCCGAGAGCCTCCCGGACGAGGCCGGCGGCGGGACCTTCGGCGTCCTGTCGCCCGGGGTGCTCTCGGGGCCGAGCGCCCTCGCCACATCGGCCGGCTTGCCCGAGCGGGGCGGGATCGCGGGCCGGGGCAGCGACGGCGGCCGCGGCGGCGCCGCGACGGGCGCCGACGACGGCGGCCGCGGCGGCGCGATGGGCGCCGACGATGGCGGCCGCGGCGGGGCCATCGGCGTCGACGCCGTCGTCCGGCGCGCCCCGGGCAGCGCGGGCGCCGAGGTCACGACGCCGTCGTCGGCGTCGGCGTCGGCGCGCTGGTCCTCGAACAGCATGTCGAGCAGCGCGTCGCTCTCCCCCGCGCTCTGCGCCGGCCTCGCCGGCACCGGCACCGGCTCCCGGGAGAACAGCTGCTTCAGGCCGCCCTCGCCGGAGCGCTCCCCCTCGCGATCTTCGGCGCCGCGGATCGACTGGATGAGCTCGTCGGGGATCTTGGCGAGGAGCGTGGCCTCCTCGACGTCGGCCTCCGAGACCGCCGCGCCGTACATCGCCGGCGGGGGGACCGTGATCTTCTCCTGCGACGGAGTGCCCTCGTCGCCGCCGGAAGGAGCGCTCTTGGATTGCGGATTCTTGCTCACCGGACCCCCATCCCGAGCTTCCTGCGAAGCTCGAGGTAGCTCTGCGACAGGACGAACGCGATCAGCTGGCGGGCCCGTTCGCTCTCGGCGACGGCGCTGCCGAGCTGGTCGCGCGGGGCACCGAGGATGTCCGAGAGGACCAGGGAGACATCGCCGGCGGCGATGACGGCCATGCGATCGATGCTCCGGCGCGCGGCCTGCGCCCAGCGGTGCGGGTCCTGGTGGCTCGTGACGATGCGCTGGCACACGTCCTGGATGGCCTTCCGGGTCGCGCGCGACATCTCCTTGTGGATGGCGCGCGAGACCTCGCCGAAGACGGCGTAAGGCGGCTGCGGGACCGAGAGGCCCGCCTCGATGCAGGCCGCCGCGACGAGCGAGGCGACGGTGTTGTCGTCCCGGGTCCGGAGCGACGAGATGCCCCGGCGCAGCGCGAACGCCTCGCGCGCGATCGCCGAGCGCGCGGCGGCGTCGAGCGGGGTCGTGATCTCGGGGCCGAGCACGAGCGCCGGCAGCTGGCCGTAGACGCCCGTCGCCCCGTGCGGGCTCGGGCCGCCGACGTAGAGCTCGAAGTCCGTCTCGAAGCTGAGCGCGCCCATCCACTCGGCGACGGCGACGCGCAGCGGGTGGCCGCCGCGCGCCTCGATGCGGTCCTTCTTGCCCACGCCGAGCGACACGAGCGAGGGGCCGAGCGCCACGCAGATCGTCTCGGCCATCTTCGCGAACAGCTCGCCGACGGGCCCGGTGTCGAGCGGATCGGCGATCTCGGCCATGGCGCCGGCGTCGAGCGCGATCTGCGGCCGCGCCGGGACGCGGCCGTCGATGCGCCGGAGCTCCGCGGAGATGCTCTCGTCGCTCCGGCCGAGCGCGACGAGCGCGCCCAGCGTGGCCTGGCGGAGCGCCGCGTCCTGGCCGGCGCCCGCGATCTTCGCGAGCAGCCCGACCCGGTCGGCGTCGACCGGGCTCGCCGCGAGCGCCTGGATCAGCGTCGACTTGGCGCGGCCGAGCACGCGGGTGCGGAACGCGGGATCGTAGCTCGTCGTGAGGACGAGATCGATCGCCTCGCCGTCGTCCGGCGCCTCCTCGAGGAGCTTCGCGACCGCCCGCTCCGCGCGGAGCGGCGCGCGGAGCCGGTCCCGGTAGATGGCCATCGCGAGCCGCGCCGCCTCGATCCTCCCCTCGGAGGTGTCGCGCTCGACCATAAGCTCCTCGAGCAGGCGCGTGGCCTCGTCCCAGGCGCCGACCCGGGCGGCGACCCGGACGAGGCGCTCGCGGACCGAGAGCGTCGACAGGCCGGCCCGGTGCAGGCTGACCAGCACCTCGAGCGCCTTGTCGTGCTCGCCCAGCTTCTCGTACGCGTCGACCGCCGTGATCCCCGACATGAGGCGCTGCTCCGCGGGCGCCTTCGCGACGCGCGCGAGCTCGGCGTAGAAGGCCGCGGCCTGGCCGAGGTCACCCTGCGCCTTCGAGATGTCCGCCGACAGCGCCAGCGCGCCGATGTGGTCCGGCTCGAGCAGCGTGACGTTCTCGAGCGCGGCGAGCGCCTCCTCGAGCTTGCCCTTCTTGCGGAGCACGCGCGCGCGCTCCCAGAACAGCTTGCAGATCTCGAGGTCGTTGTCCGCCACGCCGAGCCGCCGCTCGATGATGTCGAGCAGCCGGTCGTCCTCGTTGCGCGCCCGGACCCGGCGGAACAGCCGGTCGAAGGCGACGCCGCGCCGCGGATCGCGCGCGAAGGCGCGATCGAAGGCGATCTCCGCGTCGTCGTGGGCCTCGGTGTGCTGGAGCAGCAGGAGGCCGGCGCTCTCCCAGAACCCCGCACCGCGCGCGTCGTCCTTGCAGAGCGCCCCGAGCTGCGCCGACGCGAGCGCGGTCGAGACCGGATCGCGCAGCGCCTCCGAGGCCGCGCGGACGCCCTCCCAGGCGGCGAGGTCGTCGGGCCTGCGCTCGACCACCGCGCGGAACGAGGCGAGCGCCCGCTCGTGATCGCCGGCCGCGAAGTCCGACCAGGCCGCGAGGCCGATCGCGCTGAGCTGCGCGTCCTCGCCGAGCACGTCGCCGAGCCCGTGCAGCGCCGCCGCGCGCCGCCGCGGGTCGCAGCCGGGCAGCGCGAGCTCGAGGTTCGCGAGCTGCGCGGGCGCGTGTTCGCCCGAGAGGAACGGGCGCGGCAGGTTCGGCTGGTCGAGCGCGCCGACGATCGCGGCCGACGCCTCGAGCGCCGCGCGGGCCTCGCCCTCGAGGTGCTGCGCCACGGCGTTGCGCGCGGCGACCTCCGCCTCGCGATCTTCGGCGCCGAGCGCCGCGCCGAGCCACTCGAGCTCGGCGGGGAGGCTCGGATCGGCCGCGGCCCACGCCGCGGCGCGCGACGCCGTGAGCGCGCGGTCCTGATCCAGGGTGCGCGCGATGCGGAAGCGCTCGGCGTGCGCGATGGACGCGGCGCCGTCGCCCCGGGCGTCGATGAGGTCGAGCGCGCGCTCGACCGCGCCCCGGTCCGCGAGGGCCGGCTGCCAGAGGAGCCGCCCGAGCGCCGCGGCGAGGGCGAGATCGTCGGTCGCCTGCGACTCGAGCGCCTCGAGCATCGCGAGCGCCTCGTCCGCGTCGCCCTCGGCCGCGCCGACCTCTAGGCCGAACCGCGAGAGCGCGAGCGTCGCCGGATCCTCGCCCGCCTCGCCCGCCACCTCGAGCGCGCGGCGGCGGCCATGGAGGTCGTCGGCCTCGTGGCCGCGGAGCGCCCAGGTGAGCGCCGTCGCGCCCGCGCGGGGCGCCTTGCCGCGCGCCGCCTCGAGCTCCTCGACGGCGCGCCCGCGCTCGCCGGCGCGCCAGAGCAGGATGGCCGCCTCGATGTGCAGCGCCGCCGAGAGATCGCTGTCGTCGATCGCCGCGGCGCAGGTCGAGAGCGTCGCGGCCGCGGCGGCGGGGCTCCCCGCGCGCCGCTCCAGCTCGGCCAGGAACACCGCGACGACCTCGTCGACCGCGGACCGCTCGAAGAGCGCGCGGAGCCGGCTCCGCGCCCGATCGATCTCGCCGCCGCGCGCGCTGCGCAGCGCCGCGACGAGCCAGAGGCCGCGCGCGGTCTCCTCGCCCTCGACCTCGGCGAGCGCCTCGATCACCGTCGGCGAGCGCCGCGGGCCGGGGGCGCCGGGCTCGTCGCCGCGCTCGCGCCGGCCCCGGACGAGGTCGACCGCGAACGCGCCGAGCGCGCGGCCGAGCCACGCGTTCGGCGCGGCGCCGCCGTCCGCGCCGGCGTCGGCGAGCTCGGCGAAGGCGCCCTCGGCGCCGTCCGCGTCGCCGCGGAGCAGGCGGCTGCGGCCGATCTCGAACCACAGGCTCGCCTGCTCGCCCGGGTCGACGCCGGTCGAGAGCAGCCGCTTCGTCGACTCCTCGTACCAGGCCGCGTCGCCGCGGAGCGCCGCGAACGACCGCCCGAACCGCGCGAGCACGCCCGGCTCGACGCCGGCCTGGCCCGCCTGAGCGAGCGCCGCCTTCGCAGCGCCGACGTCGTCGGTCCGCACCGCCCAGACGTAGGCCGCGAGGAGCAGCGCGCGCCCGCGCGCCTCGTCGCTGCCGAACGACGCCGCGGTCGCCTCGAGCGAGGCCGCGAAGGCGGCCGGGTCCTGCCCGTCGCCGAGCAGGTCGATCTCCAGGGCGCGCGCCGGGACGCACTGCGGATCGGCCGCGAGCGCGCTCCGCAGGGCCGCGAGCGCGGCCTCGCGATCGCTCGCCAGCGCCGCCGCCTCGGCGACGCGCAGCCACAGCGCCGCCGCGCCGGGCCCGCTCGCGCCGCGCGCGATCTCCTGCTTGGCCAGGCTGGAGGCCGCCTCGGCCTCGCCGGCGGCCTCGAGCGCGGCGATGCGCGCCCGCACGAGCAGGGCCGACTCGGGCAGCCGCTCCGCGGCCCGCTCGAGCAGCGACGCGAAGCCGCCGGTGCCCGCGCGCTGCGTCAGCTCGGCCGCGCGGAGCCACGCGTCCGCCGCGTACTCGGGGCGCCGCATGATCCGCGGGACGCCGTTCGCGTCGCCGCTCGCGTCGTCGTCGAGCGCGTCGGCGATGAGCTCGGCCTGCCCCTCGAGGGCGCGCGCGAGGGCCCCGTGGTCCTCCTCGCGCCGGGCGATGGCCTCGAGCGCGAGCTGCGACCTGAAGCGCGCCCGCCCCTCCAGCGCCGCGGCCGCGTCGAGCAGCTCGTAGGCGCGCTCGACGTTCTCGGTCGCCGCCGCGAGGTCGGCGAGCTCGATGAAGAGCAGCCCCTTCCACGTCGGGTCGGTCGCGAGCTCCGCGCGGGCCTCGATGGCGCGCATCCGGCCGGCGAGGTCCCCCTCCTTGGCCGCGATGAGCTCGAGCTCGAGCCACGGCGTCGCGTCCTCGGGGTTGCTGAGCGCGGCCTCCTCGAGCGCCTCCTTGGCCGCCGAGAGGTTCTGCTCGTGGTCCTGGAGGTACGCCGCCCGCTCCCAGAACGCGCGCGCCCGCTCCTCCGGCGTGGCCGCGGCGCGCGTGAGCGCGTCGAGCAGCTTGCCGAGGTTCTTGATCGACTTGCGCCGGGTGAGGATGCGGACCAGCGCCTCGAGCGGCTCGCGGAACTGGGGGTCCGCGTTGAACGCGGCGAGGTAGTCGCGCGCCGCCGTGGGCTCCTCGCCCATCGCCTCCTCGAGCGCGCCGAGCTCGTGCAGCAGCAGCGCCTGGGGCTGTCGCTCCGGTTGATCCCCCTGCTCCGCACGAAGCCGCGCTACTAGGGCCGTCATGCTCTCCGCGTGACCCTCGGGTGCCTGGACCGTCATCTCCCTCGCTACGCCTCCGGACGGGGTCTTGTATGTGCGCAACGCATGACGCTGGCGGAGAGTAGCGAAACGAAGCGCGCGGAGTAAAGCTCGCCGGGCAGGTGGCGCGCTCGGGGCAGCCGCGAGCAACACGAGCCTCGCAGCCAGGCCCGCTCGAGCGCCGCGGCCAGGCCTGGCCGAGGGTCGTGGCCAAGCCTGGCCGAGGATCGCAGCCAGGCCTGGCCGCGCGTCGCAGCTACGTCTCGCCGAGCGTCGCGGCTAGGCCTTGCCAAGCACGGCCGAGAGCTTCTCGTTGACCTTCGACTCGACCGTGCCCTTCATCGCCTTCAGGAGGAACGGCAGATCGATCTCCACCTGGACCGCCGACGCCTCGACGCGCACGACGCCCTTCGTCCCCTTCGCGGCGCCGCTCGGGGCCTCGAAGCGGATGAGATCGCCGTCCCAGCGCCAGTGGATGCCGAGCTTGTCCTCCATGCCCCGCGCGAGCTCTTCCGCTCGCTTCTTGGCCTCTTCCTTGTCCAGCGAGTGCGGCCGGCGGATGTCGATGGTCGCCATACGGTGTCTCCAACTCGTTCGCGCCCGCGGCGACACGCCGCGCGCGGTACGCCTTCTTACTCGATCCGCCGTGCGATCCAAAAGCCGCGCGGCGTGTCGACCGGGCCGCTCACGCCGCCCTTGGGGAGGCTGAACAGCTCGTACTCGGGCGCCGGCTCGAGCACGCCGCGCGGGATGTAGCCGAGGTCGTCGGTCGAGCCCTTGTCGCCCTTGTCGACGGCGGCCTTGAAGTCCGTCTTGGCCAGCTCGGAGAGCTCCCTGGCGAGCCCCAGCGCGGCGTCCCGGGAGCGCGCGGTCTGCGGCGCGCCCTGCGCGCCCCGGTACTGCACCAGCACCACGCCGAAGCGCACGCGCTTCGGCGCCTCGGCGGGCAGCCCGGGCGGAGCCTCTCCCGAGAGGAGCGTCACGCCCGCGTCGGACCGCCCCGCAGGCTCCGCGGCGCTGCCCGGGAGTCCGTCTCCGCCAGCGTCGACCCCCGCGTCGCCATCGTCCAGCGCCGCCGGCGGGCCTGCGTCCACGTCGGCGTCGGCGACGGCGCCCGCGTCGGAGGGCGCGACAGGCGCGCCGGGCCGCTTCGGGCCGATGTTCGCGAGGACGAACGCGACCGCGCCCGCAAAGAAGAGCGTGTAAATGAGCGCCGTCGACCGCTGCATGGGCGGCAGCGCGTTAGCACAGGTGGAGGACGCTTGGCGAGGCCTCGATGGATCCGGCCTCACCTCATCTCCGGCATGCGGCCCGCATCCCTGCGAGCCCGGGCAGTGAGATGCCCAGGACGAGGGAGGGGACGAGGGCGAAGACGTCGAGGGAGTCGCCGATTTGAAGAGGGCGCGTAGAAGAGGCGATCCAAGGACCACAAGCCCTGCTAGTAAGGAGAGCGGATGTCGGGGCATCCCGGCCTTTCGCGGGCCGAACGAGCGTGGTGGCGCATGCGGAGGCACTCGCATGCGCCCGCATTGGGTCGGGGAGCATGATCAAGGTCGAGTGCGACGGATGTAGATCGCCGTACCAGGTCGACGAGAAGCGCATTCCCCCTGCGGGGCTCAGGATGCGCTGCCCGAAGTGCGGCACGAGCCTGCTGGTGACGAAGGACGGGAGCTCGCGCCTGGTGGCGGCGCCTTCGCCCGCGGCGGCACCTGCGCCCCCGCGCGCGGCGACGCCTGCGCCGAGGCCTGGCGCGGAAGGCTTCCAGCTCTCCGAGCGGGCCGCGCCGGCGTTCGACGAGGACGCCGACCTGCCCGTCGCGGCCCCGGACGTCGCGTTCCCCGCGGTCGCGCCCCCGCGGCGCCCGGCGGCGGCCCCACCCCGGCGCGAGCCGCCCGCGCCGCCCGCGCTGCGCCAGGAGCCGCCGGGGCCCGAGGTCTTCGGCGAGATCGGCCTGCCCGATGTGCCCGATCGCCCGCCCGCCGCCGACCGGCGCAACGCCAAGACCGTGCCGCAGCGGCGCGGCTTCGGCGAGATCGACCTCATGGTCGAGCTGCCGAGCCCTGCCGACGCGGAGGAGATGCAGGGGCTCGATCCGAGCGATCTCCCGGTCGTTTACGGCAACGTGCCCGCGGCGCCGCCGGCGATCCCCGCGCGATCGCGCGCCGATTCCCGCACCGCGCCGGCGACGCCGTCCGCGTTCGCCGAGGCCGACCTACCGGCGCGGACCGAGGCGCTCCCTCCCAGCAGCCGGCGCACCCTCGGGTTCGACGGGCGCGACGCGGGGTTCGGCGCGCGCGCCCCGGAGCCCGGCGGCCGGGGCTCCAACGCCGCCACGCAGCCGCTCGGCCGCGGGCGTACACTCGGGATGGGGGACGTCGCGCCCCCTCGCGTGGTCCCCGAGTACGATTTCGGAGATCTCGACGACGACCCGCCCCCGGCTCCGCCGCAGCGCCCGAGCGGCAGCTCCATGGCGTTCGGCTTCGGCGAGCTCGAGCTGCCGCTCGAGGGCGACGGCGAGGTCGAGCTGCCCTCGCCGTCCTCGAACGACCTGCCCATCGTCGCCAGCGACCTGCCGACCTCGGTCCCTGGCGTCATCGGCATGCCCGCCCCGCTGTCCGGCACGGGGCTGCCGACGCCGGCCTCGGCGCCGCTGCCCTCGCCGGTCCGCGCCGGGCTCCCGACGGTGACCGCGGCGGGCCTCCCCGCCCCGGCGCCCGCCGGCTTCCCCGCCCCCGCGACGGCAGGGTATCCCGCCCCCGCGACGGCAGGGTATCCCGCCCCGGCGCCTGCCGGCTTCCCCGCCCCGGCGGCCGCCGGCTTCCCCACGAAGGCGACGGGGCCCGCGCTTCCCACGAGATCCACCGGGCCCGGCTTGCCCGCGGCCGCGCCCGCGGGCCCGGGCACCATCGTCGGCGCCGAGCTCTTCGACGAGGCCCCGCCGGACTACGACGACTCGCGGGTCGGCGCCGCGTTCCAGGCGCCCGGGCCGCGCCCGCTCCCGCCGACGGCGCCTGCCCCGGCGGCGCCCGAGCCCCCGAGCAGCGGCGCGAGGACCGAGGCCGACTTCGGCGACTTCGGCGACGAGATCGCGCTCGGCGAGGCGGTGACGCAGCTCTCCCCGGGCGCCGCGCCCGCCGCGTACGATCCGTCCGATCGCTCCGCGAACTTCACGCAGGCGCCCGTGGAGCTCGAGGAGCGCGGCATCGAGCTCGGCGAGCGGGCCCCGAGCGTCGGGGACGAGGTCGACCTCACGGGCGCCGGCACCGAGATCGGCGACCTCAGCGCCGGGCCGGAGGCGCAGGCCGGGAAGCCCGCGCAGGCCGAGGAGGCGCCGCCGCAGAAGTCGAAGATCAAGCGCTACGTCGTCGCGGCGCTCGCCATCGCGGCCGTCGCCGGCGGCGCGCTCGCGCTGGTCCCGGACGTCGGCGCCTTCGGCGTGAACCTCGTCAGCGATCGGCTCAACGCCTTCGCGCACGAGGCGGCGCTCGCGGATCTCCGCAAGCGGTCGCAGGCCGCCTTCGCCGAGGACACCGCCTCGGCCACGGGCGCGGCGCTGAACGACGCGAAGGCCGCGCGCGCGAGCGCGCCGCGCCACCGGCCGACCATGGCCTACGCCGGGTACGTCGCGTTCGCGCGCAGCCTCCGCTTCGGGCACCGGACCGTCGACGACGCCTTCGGGCGGGAGATGGTCGGGCTGGCGAGCTCGCGCCCCGGCGACCTGCACGCCCTCGCCGCCGCGGCGCAGGACGCGGCGACCGGCCAGCTCCCGCGCGCCCGCCAGGGCGTGCAGGCGCTCGGCGCCCGGCTCAAGGATGACATCGACGTCGCCGTGCTCGCCGCCGAGATCGAGCTCGCCGCGAAGGACGCCCCCAAGGCGGTCGCGGCGTGGCAGCGCGCGGCGGAGCTCCAGAAGAGCGCGCGCACGCTCTTCGGCCTCGCCCGGGCGCAGCTGCTCGCCGGCGACAGGCCCGGCGCCGAGGCGAGCGGGAGGGGCGCGGTCGAGGCGTCGCCGAACCACGTCGGGGCCCGCACGCTGATCGCGTCGCTCGTCTGGACGACGCCGGGGCGCGAGCAGGAGGCGCTCGACCTGCTCGGCAAGGTCACGGGCGAGGGCCCGGTCCGGGCCGCCGCGAGCGACCCCGAGATCGTCGAGGCGTACACGCTGCTCGGCGCCATCCACCTCGCGAAGTCCCGCATGAGCGCGGCCGAGCAGGCCTTCGCGGCCGCGGTCAAGCTCGACCCGCAGGCGGTGCGCGCGCTCGTCGGCAACGGCGAGGTGCTCTACCGGTCCGGCCGCTACTCCGAGGCGCAGGCGCGCTTCGAGGCGGCGGTCCGCGCCGACGCCGAGAACCTGTCCGCGCACCTCGGCAAGGCGAAGACCTGGCTGGCGCAGGAGCGCATGAAGGAGGCGAAGGATCTCCTGAAGGGGCTGCAGAAGTCCCACGCGGCCGACCCGCAGGTCGCCTACTGGCTCGGGCGCACCGAGCTCGCGCTGGGCAACAAGAAGGAAGCGGAGGCGGCGTACCTCGAGGCGGTGAAGTCGAGCGAGAACCGCTCGGAGGTCGTCGACGCTTACGTGGCGCTGTCCTCGCCGCTGTCCAGCCTGGGCCGCAACGAGGCGGCGGCGGCGAAGCTCTCCGAGGCGACGGCGAAGTTCCCGGACCTGCCCGCGCTCCACAAGGCCAAGGCCGAGGTCGCGCTCCAGACGGGGCGGTACGACGACGCCCGGCAGGAGCTCGAGCTGGCGCTCGCCAAGGAGGAGGACCTCGGCAGCGAGTTCAAGCTGGGTCAGGCGTACCGCCGGCTGCGGCGGTTCGAGGACGCGGCGCGGCTGTTCGACAAGGTCGCGGCGACGGACAAGGACTACCCCGGCCTGGCGCTGGAGCGGGGGCTCTTGTTCGAGGAGACCGGCCAGAGCGAGCGCGCGCTCGAGATGTACGCCGACGCGCTCCGCAAGGCGCCGGACAACGTGGACCTGAAGCTGCGCGTCGGCTCGACCCAGGTCATGGCGGGCCACGCGGTCCACGCCGAGCCCCTCCTGCGCGAGGTGCTCAAGGATCGCCCGAACTCCGCCGAGGCGAACCACTTCCTCGGCCGCGCGCTCCTGGTCCGCGGCACGAACACGGCCGAGGCGCTGCGCTTCCTGGAGCGCGCCTCCGAGCTCGACCCGAACCGCGCCGAGTACCACCTCTACGTCGGATGGGGCGCGAACGAGACGGGCCAGACGGCGCGCGCGGAGGTCGCGCTGCGGCGCGCGCTGGAGCTCGACGCGGAGCTCGGCGACGCGTACTGGCAGCGCGGCGTGCTCCTGCAGAAGCAGGGCGCGAGCCGCGACGCGCTGGTGGACCTGCAGACCGCGCTCGAGAAGCGGCCGTCGCGCTACGAGGCCTACGCCACGATGGCGCTCTGCTACCAGGATCAAGGGAACTGGCCGGCCGCGGAGGAGGCCTGGCGCAAGGCGATCGCGTCGAACGACAAGGTCCCGGAGTGGCACTACCGGCTCGGCAAGATCTACGCGTCGCGCGGCAACCGGGCCGGCGCCGCGGCCGAGCTGGAGCAGGCGGTCACCCTGGCCGAGGCGCCGGAGCGCTCGACCCCGCCGTGGCTGTTCGACGCGCACTTCCTGCTGGCGGAGGCGCTCCGCGCGACGAACAGCCGCGAGAAGGCCGTCCGCCACTACCAGCGCTTCCTGGAGACGGCGCCGACGGACAACGCCTACCGGCGGGACGCGGTGCAGGCGCTGGAGGACCTCGGGGCGGCCAAGGCGCGCTGAGCAACGCGGCGCCTCATCGAGCCACAGCGGGCGCGTTATGTTGACCGGATGAGCCCCTCCATCACGGTCCGCGCCGCGGTGCGCGCCGACATGCCCGCGGTGGCGCGCTTCGCCGCGCAGCTCGTCCGCCTCCACCACGCCCTGGACCCTCACCGCTTCATGTGCCTGGAACCGCTGGAGCCGGGCTACGAGCGCTGGCTCACCGGCGAGCTCGCGAACCCCGGCGCGGCGATCGTGGTCGCCGAGCAGCGCGGCGCCGAGCCGGCGCTCGTCGGCTATGCCTACGGCCGCCGGGAGCCGCGCGACTGGAACAGCCTGCTCGACGCCTGCGGCGTGCTCCACGACCTCTATGTCGCCGAGCCCGCGCGCCGGCTGGGCGCGGGCGCGGCCCTGCTGGAGGCGACGATCGCGCGCCTGCGCGCCCTGGGCGCGCCGCGCGTCGTGCTCCACACGGCGACGCAGAACGCCGCCGCACACCGCCTGTTCGAGCGGTTCGGGTTCCGCCGCACGATGATCGAGATGACGCGCGAGCTCTGAGCGGCGCCTCTCGAAGCCGCTCCTGGACGGCTCCGACGCGCTCGACCGCACACGCGGCGCCTCGAGGCCCGAGCCTTACCGGGGCTGATTCACGCCTTCCGCGGCCGTCCGCTCCCACACCAGCCACCAAATCTACACCGAACCTACATCTCACGAGGTCAGATCTGCGCTCACTATGTAAGCCGCCATGCTGAGCGCCTTGACATGTCCACTATAACGGAATACCCTCCGTGATGAGAGCGTCAGGCTGGACCGTACGCGTGCTCCCCGAAGCATCCGAGGGAGGGCCATGTTCGCGCCGACGCTCGAGGACGACGATCGAGGAGAGGTCCCATTCGTTCAGACGGCGCAGGAATGCGGCTCTTGCCGTGGCGTCCGCGCCAGCAGCACGCGAGGAGGAGCGATGAAGATCTGAACCTGTGCTCGTACAAGCAAGGACACGAGCCGCCAAGGCGCCAAGGACGCCCGGAGAAGCAAGTCTCTGGGACCTCTCGGCGCCTTGGCGTTTTTCTTGATCCGGGTCGCTGCGCTCGGCGTTTTTCTTGATCCAGATCGCTGCGCTCGGCGCGCCGTGGGAGCTCACCGGCGCTCGTCCGGACGCGCGGACGACATGGGGGCAAACAAGGAGCGATGAAGCTCCGAACGGCCCACGGGCTGCTGCCCCAGCAACAGATATCCAGCACCGCCGTGCTCCTGTCGCAGCAAGCGCGCGCCCACCAACGCAGGTGACGATCCGTTCGCGGGATGGCGGTCTGGCACGTTACCTGCTCCCGCACTGGCGGAGCGGGAGTGCGTGAGATGAAGCAGACGCCATGGACGACCGCGACCGCCGCCGGTGCCGGCCCGCAGGACAGGGCCTCACGGCGCACAAGGTGTTCGACGATCGCTTCAACGCGCACATCTCCATCGCGCTGAGCGCGCCCGCCGCCCGGGGGGCAGGACAGCATTTCGCGTGGCGGACGCCACGAAGGAGGACAGGATGACGAAGCTGCGACTCTACAGCGCGAAGGCGTGCCCCTTCGCCCACCGCACCCGGCTCGTGCTCCAGGAGAAGGGCATCGACTTCGAGCTGTCGGAGGTGGATCTCCAGAACAAGCCGCGGGCGTTCGTCGACGCCTCGCTCTACGGCAAGGTCCCGGCGATCGAGCACGAGGGACACCGCATCTGGGAGTCGGCGATCATCAACGAGTACCTCGAGGAGGTCTTCCCCGATCCCGCGCTCCTGCCCAGGGAGCCGGGCAAGCGCGCCCTGGCGAGGATCTGGATCGATCATGCGAACACGCGCCTCGTGCCGGCGTTCGCGCAGCTGCTCAGGGCCGAGACGCCGGAGAAGGAGGAGGAGGGGCGCAAGGCGCTCGGCGAGGTGCTCGCGTTCATCGAGAGGGAGGCGCTGGCGAGGTCGTCGGAGCGCGGGCCCTACTGGCTCGGCGCCGAGGTCAGCCTCGTCGATCTGTCCTTCTATCCGTGGTTCGAGCGGCTGCCGGCGGTGGATCGCCTGCGCGGGTTCTCCATCCCCGCGGAGCTCACGCGGCTCAAGGGCTGGATCGACGCCGTGGAGGCGCGCCCCGCGGTCCGCGCCGTCGCGAATCCGGTCGAGTTCTACGTGGAGCGTTACGCGAAGTTCGTGAAGCCGGCTGCGGCCACGGCCGCCTGAGCGGCGGCGAGGGACAGGACATCATGCTGAGACTCTGGGGTCACAAGAACTCTTCCAACGTGCAGAAGGTCCTCTGGGCGCTCGACGAGCTGCGGCTCGACTTCGAGCGCGTCGACGCCGGCGGGCCGTTCGGCCGCGTGCGGGACGCCGACTACCTCACCCTCAACCCCAACGGGCTGGTCCCGACGCTCGAGGATGGCCCTCTGGTGCTCTGGGAGTCGCACGCGATCGTGCGGTATCTCTTCGGGCGTTACGGCTCACCGCCCCTCCAGCCGAGCGATCTCGCGGACAGGGCGCGCGCCGACGCCTGGACGGACTGGCAGTTCGGGACCCTGTGGCCCCCGGTCCGCACGCTCCTGGTGCAGCTCGTGCGCACCCCGGAGGAGCGCCGCGATCAGGGCGCCGTTGACGCCGCGCGCAAGGCGGCGCTCGCCGCGCTCGGCATCCTCGACAGGGAGCTCGCCCGCCACCCCTGGGCCGCCGGCGAGTACTTCACCTTCGCCGACATCCCCCTCGGGGTGGCGGCGCAGCGATGGTATAACCTCCCGCTCGAGCGCCCTGCGCTCCAGCACGTCGACGCGTGGTATGCCCGCGTGAGGCGCCGCCCGGGCTTCGAGCGCTGGGTGGATCTCCCGCTCTCCTGACGCGCGCGCGCCCGCCCTACCCGCCGCCGGCCGGCGGCTTGGCATACCGCTCTTCCTCGGCGTAGTACTCGGGAAAACCGACGACTTCCCGGAGCGCCTCGAAGCGCATCCGCGGGTCCGGGTGCACGCCCGCGCGCAAGGCCGCGAGCGCGTCGCGCATCGCCGCGGCAGCGACCGAGAGCAACGTCAGCGGGTACGCCGCGATCTTGTAGCCGATCGCCGCGAGCTCCGCGGGCGGCAGCACGGGAGTCTTCCCGTGATCCAGCATGTTCGCCATGGTCGGAGCGCGCACCTCGCGGCAGAACGCGCGCATCTCGTCGACGCTCTCGGGCGCCTCCAGGAACACGATGTCGGCCCCGAGATCGGCGAACGCCCTGGCCCGGGAGAGGGCCTCCTCGAAGCCGTGCGTCTGCCGGGCGTCGGTGCGGGCCATGACGAGCACGCCGGCGCCCTCGTCGCGCGCGTCGACCGCCGCCTTCACGCGGGTGAACGCCTCGTCGCGGGGGACGACCTGCTTGCCCCGCGTGTGACCGCAGCGCTTCGGCGCCACCTGATCCTCGATCATGACGCACGCGAGCCCGGCCTGCGCGTAGCCGCGCACCGTGCGCTTCACGTTCATCGCATTGCCGTAGCCCGTGTCCCCGTCGCCGATCACCGGGATCGACACCGCGGCGCAGATCGACCGCGCCTGGTCGACCATCTCGCCATACGAGATGAGCCCGGTGTCGGGCGCCCCGAGCCGCGCGGCGGAGACCGCGAAGCCGCTCATGAACGTCAACGAGAAGCCGGCCTGCTCGATGAGGCGCGCCGACAGCGCGTCGAAGCAGCAGGGCATGACGAGGAGGCCGGGCGTGTCGAGGAGCGCACGGAGCTTCTGGGCGGGGGACACGGCGCGACGATACCCCGGCCCGCCGTCCTCCTGGCAAGCAGAAGGCGCCTGGGTTTCTGTTGCCGATCGCCGCCGGCGGGATGCAGGATGCGCCGCGATGGATCCGCAGAGGAGAGAGGCATGAGCACGGTGTCGCTGAAGGAGCTCGCGATCGACGGCCGGCCCGCCTTCGCCTACACGGGGGGCCAGGGCGAGCCGCTGCTGCTCGTGCACGGGGGCTGGGGCGGGGCGTCGATGCACTGGGCGACCGTCTGGGACCGGTTCGCGGAGCGGTACCAGGTGATCGCGCCCGAGCTGCCCGGCATCGGGCGCTCGGACCAGGAGGGGCTGGGATCCATCGGCGCCTACGCGCGCTGGATCGAGCGGCTCCTCGATGGGCTCGGCGTCTCCAGCGCGTGGTGCGTGGGCAACTCGATCGGCGCGTCCGTCGTGTCATCGCTCGCGGCCCTGCGCGCGGCGCGCTGTCGAGGGCTCGTGCTCGTCAACGGCACGCCCCTGCCCTCGCTGCCGCGGGTCGTCGGCTGGCTGGGGAAACAGCCGCTGCCACGCCAGGTGCTGCGCGCGCTGGTCCGGAAGCTTTCGTACAACCCTGGCATCCTCGGCCGCGCGTTCGCCGACCCGCGGCGCGCCCCCGCGGCGCTGCGCGCGGTGCTCGACCACCCGTCTCCGCCCCAGCTCGACGTGATGCTGGACGTCGTCCTCCAGGGAGGCGCCAGGGCCCCGCTCGACGAAAGGCCGCTCCTCGTGTGGGGCGAGGAGGACCGGCTCGCAGGCAGCACCGCGAGGGACGCGAAGAAGCTGCACGTGTCGCTGCCGGGCTCGCAGCTCACGTTCATCCCGGCGGCCGGGCACTGCCCGCAGGTCGAGGCCCCGGAGGCGTTCGTCGACGCGGTGTCGCGGTTCATCGAGGCGCGCTCTGCCGCCGCACGCGCGCAGGGACCGGGCCACCCGAACAACACGGCCGCCTGAACGCGCCGGCCGGACGGCCTGCTCCTCCCCGCCGTCTGCCAGCGCGCCTGTCCCCTGCGCTCACATCCCGGTCGGGAACGCCTCCGCCTCCTTGTCGCGCCACTCGGCCGTCCATTCCAGCGGCCGCACCGCGGTGCTCTCGTCGACGTGGAGGATCGCGTCGAACTGCGCGCTGAGCTTCGCCTCGAAGTAGTGGCTCGTCCGCTCGGTCTCCGGCAGGTAGAGCACGCCGATCGCCCGCTCGAGGTAGGGCTCGCGCAGCGCCTCCACGAGCTCGCGGCTCGCGCCCGCCTGCGGCCTCAGGTTCAGCCAGAAGCGCGGCTGGCCGACGTCGTGGAACAGCCGCTCGTAGCTGTTCGGCAAGGACGGCCGGATGCGCTTGATCTCCGCGGGATCACCCCACTCGGAGGCGGCCAGCACCGTCCCGGTGTGCGTGGAGAAGCCGACGAGGAACACGTCGTCGCCGAAGCGCTCGCGCATCAGCTGACCGACGTTCCACTCGCCGGCCTCGCCCATCTGCGTCGCGCGCGCGTCGCCGAGATGCGAGTTGTGGGCCCAGAGGACGGCCTTGGTCGGCGGGTGAAACCGGTCGAGGTGCGCGACCAGCGCCTCGACCGTATCCACCATGTAGCGATCGCGGAGGTTCCACGACGACACCGGGCCGCGGAACATCGTGCGGTAATACTCCTCGGCGCTCTGCACGAGCCGCGCGTTCTGCTCGACCTGGAAGTACTCGTCCTCGGCGACGCGCCCGTCGAGCTTCGCGTACTCGGCCTGCTTCTTCATGAGCTCCGTCAGCTGCTCGACCACCTCGCGCTCGCACGACCCGCTCAGCTCGAAGCTGGCCGCGTACCCGTACACCTGCGGATCCTCGCTGAACCGCTCGAAGCACCCGTAGCGGCGCCGCGCCCGCCTGGCGGCCTCGGGGTCGACGCGGTCGAGGTAGCCGAGGACGGCCTCCATGGACGCATACAGGCTGTAAAGATCCATACCGTAGAAGCCCGCCTTCGGCCGCCCGCGCGGGACACCGGCGTTGTGCTCGCGCAGCCAGTTGACGAGCTCGAGCACATCCTGGTTGCGCCACATCCACTGAGGGAACCGCTTGAAGCCGCGGAGCGCCTCCTCGGCGCTGCGATCGTCGTCCGTCCCGCGGACATAGCGGTTCACGCGGTACGCGTCCGGCCAGTCCGCCTCCACGACGACCGCGGTGAAGCCCTTCTCGGCGATCAGCCGCCGCGTGAGCTGGGCGCGCGCCTGGTAGAAATCGTGCGTGCCGTGCGTCGCCTCGCCGAGCAGGACGAACCGGCTCTCGCCGATGGCGTCGATCAGGGCGTCGTGGTCTCGCGCGACGCCGCGCAGCGGGCGGGCGGCGTCGCCGATGAGGGCGATCGCGGTCTCTCGTGAGGTGGGCATGGCTTCACTCCTTGCGCTGTCGCGGCCCGAGCTTTTCGAGGCGCAGCTCCGGGCGCCGCGCCGGACGGCCCGAAGCCTGGAACGCACGAGGAGCGTTATCGCTCGCCGTTGAGCTCGCTGTCTTCATGGGTTCACGGCTCCCGATTCTGTCCTCCCGGCAGGCGCGCTGGTCTGCTTGCTGTGCGTAGTTTACGTGATCGACGCAGCCCGTGAAGCCCGCGCCGACATGGAGCACGACCTCAGGAGTCGCCTGATATCCAGGTTGCCCGGACCTCTCCCGGCGCGCGCGGGGCGCACGTCGCGCGCGCCGGAGCCACGGTGGGCGCCGCCGCGCGGGCCGGCGCTCAGACCCGAGCGCGCCGCTCAAGCTGGGTCGTGGCGTAGAGGAGATAGAGCCCGGCGAGCCCGACGAGCACGTAGATGATCCGGCTGATCACGCTGAGCGGACCGAAAATGGCGGAGACCAGGTTGAAGTCGAACAGACCCAAGAGTCCCCAGTTGATCGCGCCGATCACGACGAGCGCGATCGCAGCCCACGTCAGCCCTGAAATTCTCCCACGATTGACCTGTTCCATGACCCGCGGAGAAGCACGGTCCGCGCCGCGCGCCGCGTGCACCACGCGCGCGCCGGCGAACGTCGCGCAAGGCCGCTGACGCCGTCGGCCCGCCGGGGACGAGGCGGCTCGCCTGGCGCGGCGCTCGACGGCGCGCGCGTGGTGCACGCGCGGTGCACGCCAGAGGCGTCCGGCGCCGGCGCGCGCCGTCGAGCGCCGCGCGGGCGTCACGCGCGCGCCGGCGCGACGTCGAGCAGGGAGGGCAGGATCTCGCCCGCGCTGCCGGTGAACACGAAGTCGCAGAGGCCGGTGACCGCGCTGGGCTCGACGTTCACCTCGGCGATGCGGGCGCCCCGGCGCTTGGCCATCGGGACGAAGCCGGCGGCGGGGTAGACCACGGCCGACGTGCCGACGACGATCAGGAGGTCGCACCCCTCGACGGCGGCGGTGGCCGCGGCGACGTCGCGCGCGTCGAGGGGCTCGCCGAACCAGACCACGTGGGGGCGCAGCACGCCGCCGCATGGGCAGCGAGGCAGCTCCGCCGCGGTGAAGCGGCGGCCGCCGGCCTCCGGATCGGGGGAGCCGCTGCCCGCGAACGCGGGCGCGATCGGCACGTCGCGGTTCTCGGTCACACGCGCGCACGAGAGGCAGCGCACCTCCCAGAGCGAGCCGTGCAGCCGGACCACGTTCCGGGAGCGCGCCCGCTCGTGCAGGCCGTCGACGTTCTGGGTGATCAGGGTGAAGGCGCGGCCCGCGTCCCGGAGCTGGTCCTCCAGGCGCACGAGCGCGCGGTGGGCCGGGTTCGGGCTGCAGCCGAGCGCGCGCTCGCGGCGGTGGTTGTAGAACTCCCACACGAGGCCGGGATCGCGCTGCCACGCGTCGGGCGAGGCGAGGCTCGTGGCCTCGTAGCGCCGCCACAGCCCGCCGGCGCCGCGGAACGTGGGGATGCCCGACTCCGCCGAGACGCCGGCGCCGGTCAGGACGGCGATCTTCTTGGAGCGGGCCAACGTGGACTGGAACTGCTCTCGGCTCGTCGCGTTCATCGCGGACCTCTTGGCTGAAGTACCGGTCGCTCTTCTTCTTTCCTTCCCACGAGGTACGCGGGGCGGCCGCGGGCGCCGAGCAAAAGAAGAAATCACAAGCAGTTGTCGTCGGTTATGGCCCGCACCTCCCGTCGCTCCCCCGCGACACGGCGCTTTCCGGCCGCCCGCCCAGCAGCGCGGGGTGCGGCGCCGAGCTCGCCGTCGGTCGCCGTCGGTCGCCGTCGGTCGCCGTCGATGGCCGCCGATGGCGCGCTGTAAGGTCGGCCGAGGCGGCCGCGTTTCCTCGGCACTCGGGCGCAACGGGGCTTCGCCGTCGCGAGCCCCGGCCGCGAGACATCTCTCGTCTGCTCCCCGCACCCGTGCGCGTGGGGCACGGCGATGACGCCGCACGAGAACGTGATGCGGGGATCTGCGCTCGCGATCCCCTGAAGGAGGACATCCATGCGCACTCGGCCCAACCACCTCGTCGCCCCTGCTCTCTTGACCGTGCTGCTCGCCGGCTGCAGCGCGTCCGGCCCCGCCGCCGCGCCGGCGCGGGACGCCGTCCCCACGCGCGCCGCGCAGCCGGAGTACGACGCGCCGGAGCGCGAGGAGCCCGCCGGGGGCGCGCAGGTGCAGGCCGAGGCAGCCGCGCCGACCGAGGCCGCGCCGGCCGCGGCCGACGCGGCGCCAATGGCCCCGCCGGCCCCGCCCCCGCCGGCCGCCGCGCCGATGGCCCCCGCGCAGGTGGCCCCCGCGCCGATGCCGATGGCCCGGGCGCCGATGGCCCCCGCGCCGGTGGCCCCGGCCGGCAGGGCGACCGCGGCCGGCAGCCCGGCGCCGCGCCCCTCCCGGGCGGCCGCCGCGCCGGCCCCCAAGAAGGCCGCTCCCGTCCCGCCGCACGTGGTCACGACACGCCCGGCCGGCCCGCCCGTGGCGGTCGCCGTCCCCGCGCCCGAGCCGCAGGGCAGCGAGTCGTACCAGGACTACGGCGTGAACCCGGTCGAGGACCCCCAGCGGGACCGGTTCTCGACGTTCGCGATCGACGTGGACACCGCCTCCTACGCCATCGCGCGCCGCAAGATCCTCGACGGCGCGCTGCCCCCGTACCAGGCCGTGCGCGCCGAGGAGTTCCTCAACTACTTCGACTACGGGTATCCGTCGCCCGCGACAGGCCCCTTCGCCGTGCACCTCGCGGCCGCGCCCTCGCCGTTCACGGCGGGCCACCACCTCGTCCGCGTCGCGGTCCAGGGCAAACGCGTCGCGGCCAAGGACCGGACGCCGGTGCACCTCGTGTACCTCGTCGACACGAGCGGTTCCATGCAGGCGCCCGACCGGATCGGGCTCGCGAAGAAGAGCCTCAAGATGCTCACCGAGACGCTCAAGCCGGGGGACACGGTCGCGCTCTGCACCTACGCGGGCAGCGTGCGCGAGGTGCTCGCGCCGACCGGCATCGAGAGCAAGGGGCGGATCCTCGCCGCCATCGACGAGCTCACCGCGGGCGGCTCCACCGCGATGGCGAGCGGGATCGACCTCGCGTACAGCCTGGCGGAGCGGACGCTCGTGAAGGGCCACGTGAACCGCGTCGTCGTGCTCTCCGACGGCGACGCGAACGTCGGGCCGACCTCCCACGAGGAGATCCTGAAGACGATCAAGCGCGCGCGGGACAAGGGCATCACGCTGTCCACCGTCGGGTTCGGTCAGGGCAACTACAAGGACGTGATGATGGAGCAGCTCGCCAACCAGGGCGACGGCAACTACGCCTACATCGACAGCGACGCCCAGGCGCGGCGCGTCTTCTCCGAGCAGGCCGGCGGGATGCTCGAGGTCATCGCGCGGGACGTGAAGATCCAGGTCGAGTTCGACCCGCACCTCGTCAAGAGCTACCGGCTCATCGGCTACGAGAACCGGAACGTGGCCGACCGGGACTTCCGGAACGACCGCGTGGACGCCGGCGAGATCGGCGCCGGGCACAGCGTCACCGCCGTCTACGACGTCGAGCTGAAGGGCCCGGCGCCGCGGGGCGAGGGCGCGTCGCCGATCGTGGTGCGCCTGCGCCACAAGGCGCCGCTCGGCTCGGACCGGGCCGAGGAGACGACGTTCAAGATGGCCCCGGGCGCCGTCGCCCCCACCTTCGACGCAGCGCCGGCCGATCTCCGATTCGCGGCCGCGGTGGCGGGCTTCTCCGAGATCCTGCGCCGGAGCCCGCACGCGCGGGCGTGGAGGCTCTCCGACGTCGAGCGGATCGCGCGGGGCGCCGCGTCCAGCAAGGGCGACCAGCAGGAGCTCGTCGCCCTCGTCCGGCGCGCCGGCGCGCTCGCGGGCGGGAGGACGGACGCCGTGGCGGCGAAGACCACGAATTGACCGCGCGCCCCCACGTCGCTGCGCGCGCCCCGCCGCGCTTCCAACGGCGCACGGCGCACGGCGCGCTGCCGGTCGGCCTCCATCCTGCGCCCGCCCCCCCGGATCTCACACCCAGGTTCACGCGCCCGCCGCGCGCCGTGTCGGGCGCAGGGCTCGATTGCGTGGATCTAGGATCCGCGGAACGCCGCGTGTATGGTGGCGATGGCAGCTTGTCATTGAACGCCTTCGAGGAGCCCGCATGATCCTTTCATGTCCGAGGCGCGCCCGCTGGGCCGCGCCCCTGCTCGCGCTCGCGAGCGCGATCGCGCCCGCCACGGCGCTCGCGGCCGGCTCTGCTGTCCTCACGGGGACGGTCGTCGACGCGGCCACGAACCGGCCCGCCTCGGACGTGGTCGTCACCGTCACGTCTCCCTCCTTGCAGGGCGAGCAGATGGTGGTGACCGACGGCTCCGGCCAATACCGTATCCCGAACCTCCCGCCAGGGACCTACACGCTGCGTCTCGACAAGGACGCCTATCGGCCGTACAGCCGCGGCGGCATCGAGCTGCGGCTCGACAGCACGATCCGGGTGAACACCCAGCTCCTGCCCGAGGCGATCCAGGCGCCGGAGATCGTGGTCGTCGCCACCCCGCCGACGGTCGATGTCGGCTCGAGCGCGACCGGCGTCAACGTGAGCTCCGATTTCGTGAGCCGCATCCCGCTCAACCCGCCGAGCGCCAAGGGGGCGGCCACCCGTTCGTTCGAGTCCCTCGCCGAGATCGCGCCGGGCGCTGTCGCCGATCGGTACGGCGTGTCGATCAGCGGGACGAGCTCGCCGGAGAATCAATATGTCATCGACGGCCTGTCGGTGAACAACCCGGGGTTCGGCATCCTCGGGACGCCGCTCTCGGTCGAGTTCGTCGACGAGGTCAACGTGATCACCGGCGGCTACATGCCGGAGTACGGCCGCTCCACGGGCGGCTACTACAACGTCGCCACCAAGTCCGGATCCAACGAGTTCCACGGCGCGGCCTTCTTCAGCATCACGCCCGGGGTCCTCGAGGGCGCGCGGACCCCCGTCGTCCAGCAGCGGAGCGCGATCACCACGGACGTGAGCCTGTCCTCGCTCCGCGACTTCGGGTTCGAGCTCGGCGGCCCGATCCTGAAGGACAGGCTCTGGTTCTACGCGGGGGTGTCGCCGTCGTTCGCGACCTACCGCCTCGAGCGCAACCTGAACGTCCTCGGGCCGGCGGACAACGCGGCCGGCGGCGGGGCCCTCGGGTCGGAGCGGCTGCCGGGGACGACGGACGTCTACTACGCCGCGCAGGAGAGCGTGCAGTACCTCGGCAAGCTCACGCTGCTCATCGATCCGGACAACACCGTGTCGCTGTCCGTCTACGGCACGCCGACGGTATCGGGCGGCGACGGGCGCTTCGGGATGAACCCGCGGGACGGCAGGGTCGAGATCGACAACCCGTACAACGGCGGCATCATCAACGGCCCCTTCGAGGCCGTCGCGCACAAGTACGTGACCAGCGCGACCGACGCCGCGCTCAAGTGGTCCTCCGCGTTCAGCAACAAGCGCTACCTGCTCGACGTCACGCTCGGCATGCACCACGAGGTCAACGCCATCCGGGCCTCGGACGGCCAGAAGATCGGGAGCGGAAAGGGGCTCTCGGAGGTCGTCCAGGTGCTCTGGCAGCGCTCCCCGCCGCGCTCGATCGACGAGTTCGAGGGCGACGAGTTCGAGGGGAGCGGCGTGACCGAGCGCTGCGCGCCCGGAGATCCCGGGGGGGAGACGCGCTGTCCGGTGCCCGGCTACTACTACTCCGGCGGCCCCGGCGTGCTGACCGAGGCCGTCTTCAACCGCTACCAGGCCAAGGCCATGCTGACGAGCCTGTTCGCGGCCCTCGGCCACCACGTGGTCAAGGGCGGCGTCGACGTCGAGGTCATGCAGTACGCGAGCGAGCGCGGGGAGTCGGGCGGCACCATCTTGACGGAGGCCCCGGACGGGTCGGTGTTCTACGACTACCGCCGCCACGGGTTCCTGAACGGCCCCGACGACCCGGTCCACCTCACGACGTACAAGGCCGAATCGACGTCGCTCACGATCGGCGGCTTCGTGCAGGACAGCTGGAGCATCGTCGACCGCGTCACCCTGAACGCCGGCGTCCGCTACGACGCGCAGCTGATCTACGGGTACGACGGCGAGCTCGGCATGAGCCTGCCGAACCAGTGGTCGCCGCGCGTCGGCGTGATCTACGACGTCACGCAGTCGGGCCGGTCGAAGCTGTACGCGAACTATGCCCGGTATTACGAGAGCGTGCCGCTCAACATCGCCGATCGCATGTTCCCCGGCGAGCGGCTGGTCGTCTCGGTGCGCGATCCGGCGCTGTGCGACCCGAAGAGCGACGAGCAGATCCGGGGAGCGTGCGAGTCGGACGAGGCGCGGGGCTTGATCGACGGCCCCCACGCGCCCAGCCAGAAGTGGGGCGTCGTCGGGGCCGACAGGACGCCGGTGGATCCGGACCTCGATCCGCAGTCGTCCGACGAGATCGTCGTCGGCGCCGAGTACGAGATCGCGCCGAAGGTGCGGGTCGGCGCCGAGTACACGAAGCGCTGGCAGAACCGGATCATCGAGGACCTCAGCCGCGACGAGGCGAAATCGTACTTCGTCGCCAACCCGGGCCACGGCGCGGCGAGCGACTTCCCGGAGGCCGTGCGCAACTACGACGCGTTCACCGTCTATGCCGAGAAGGTGTTCTCCGGCGGCTGGCTCGGGCAGGCGAGCTACCGGATCTCGTCCCTGCGCGGCAACTGGTCCGGGCTCTTCCGCCCGGAGACGCAGCAGATCGACCCGAACATGAACACGGACTTCGATCTGCTGTCGCTCCTCCCGAACCGCGAGGGCCCCCTGCCGGGGGATCGCCGGCACCAGATCAAGCTGTACGGCGCGAAGGACCTCGTCTTCGGCCGCGGGTTCGTCGTGAACCTCGGCGGCGCCTACCGCGCCCGCTCCGGCGCGCCGACGTCGCACCTCGGCGCCCACCTGCTCTACGGCCCCGACGAGATCTTCATCCTGCCGCGCGGGAGCGGCGAGCGCCTGCCCTGGGTGCACGACATCGACGTCCACCTCGGCGTCGGCGTCCAGCTCGCGCGGGACAGCGCGCTGCTCTTCGCGGTCGACGCGTTCAACGTCTTCAACTTCCAGGCCGTGACCGCGGTCGACGAGCGGTACACGTCGGCGCAGGTGCTGCCGATCTCCGGCGGGACCAAGGGCGATCTCGCCCGGCTGGAGAACGCGGACGGGACCCCGTTCGACGCCGCCAACAAGAACCCGAACTTCGGTCATCCGGTCGCATACCAGGCGCCGCGCTCGTTCCGGCTCAGCGCCAAGGTGACCTTCTAGCCAGCGCCGCGCGCGGCGGAGACCCCATGAAACGAACCAGCGGAATCCAACTCGGTGGGATGTTCGTCCTCGCGGCGCTGCTCGCCTCCTGCGATCAGCCGAGGATCGAGTGCACGACCGCGCACACCGGCTTCGCCGCGACGTACACGCTCAAGCCGGGCTCGAAGCGCGGCGAGGGCGACTGCGACAAGCTGCGGGGAGAGATCATCGGGATGGAGAAATACAGCCCCTCCTCGGCGGACGACCCGGAGGTGCAGGACCTGTCGAGGGCGCTGCTCGCCATCCGCGCGACCGGGCTCGGCGCGCTCGCCGGCGGGGCGGAGGCGGCGGGCGTCCCGATCGACAAGGGCGCTGTGGTCTCGATGGGCGAGTTCACGTCGGTGGACCCGGACGAGCGCGACGTGTGCTCGGTCCCGTCGCTCAGCCCCGCGGCCCTGGAGATCCCGGCGATCGAGGACAGCCCCGCGACGAGCCTCCGCTACGAGTGGAGCAACGTCCGCGTCTACGTGACGGCGGCGCTCCCCGGGACGCAGATGACGGCGGATCTGACCTACACGAAGGACGGCTGCACCGCGTCCTACAGCGTCGTTGGGCTCGCGCCGGCGGTCTCTTGCGGGGTCGAGGGGATGGAGGGTCCCACGACCGACCCGAGCCTCTGCGATCCGGAGGCCGATCCAGCGGCCGGCAGGCTGATCGGCAGCGGGATCAACCCCGATCTGGAGGAGCGTGTCACCTGCGATCCCGAGATAGCGCTCTGCGTGCTCAAGGAGCCGCCGGAGGCGCTGCGGTGAGCGCCGGCCGGCGGAGGGCTCGGGCGGCGCGTGTTCAGGCCTGCGGCGGGACGAAGAAGACGAAGCGTGTGACGGCGCGGTAGCCCATGGCCTCGTAGACGGGCCTGCCGACGTCCGTCGCGTGCAGGACCGTCCTGCGGGCGCCGGTGGTCTGCTCGGCGTCGTCGAGGCAGCGGCGCATGACCGCCTCGCCGTAGCCCTTGCGCCGGTGCTCGGCCGCGGTGGCGACGAAACCGACGTACCGCACGCCGTCCACGAGGAACGTCCCCGCGCAGCACACGGGCTGGCCGTCCAGGTAACCCAGCCGTCCGAAGGCGCCGTCGGTCCAGTTCGACGCGTGTCCGATCGTGGCGCGGCCGTCCGGGATCGAGGTGCCGTAACAGCCGGAGTTGATGTCGGCCATCGCGGCCCGGGTCTCGGCGTCGGACACGCGCCGGAGATCGAGGCCTGAAGGGTCGTGCCGCGGCGGGGCGAGCGTGTCGGTCACCATACCCGTCATCGCCAGCACCGGCTGGAAGCCGAGCCGGGTCAACACCCCGGCGGTCGCCGCCGGGTCTCCGCCGGGCGACCAGCCGTCGGACACCACCATGAACCAGGGGACGCCCGCCGCGCGGGCGCGCTCGACGCCCCGGCGCGCCCGGCGCTCGAGATCCCCGGCGTTGCGGGCCGGCGAGGTGAGCGCGATGATGTTGAGCATCGCCATCTGCGTCCCCGAGGAGATGAGGCAAGCGCCGTCGATCTCCTCGATGCGCCCGGCGGGCAGGTCACGGCTGAAGTACTTCCACGCGGCGAGGAGCTGGGCATTCGACTCGTCGATCTCGGACAGGTTGGACATGCGGGGCCTCCGTGGCGAGCGAACGTATCAAGAGCGCCCCTCGGTCGGCGAGCCGCTCATGGTATGGCGGGGCCATGGGGTTGCTCGCGATCTGCGGCTCGATCACCGCCGACCTGATCGGCTATGGCCCGCGGCTGCCGCGCCCGGGCGAGTCGGTGCTGGGCCGCCGCTTCCTCGTGGCGCCCGGCGGCAAGGGCGCGAACCAGGCCGTCGCGGCGGCGCGCTCGGGTGCCCAGGTGCGGCTCGTTGGCGCGCGCGGCGACGACGCCCACGGAGAGCTCTGCGCCGCGGCGCTCGCGGCCGACGGGGTGGAACTTTCCGCCGTGGCGGTCCACCGCGGCGCGACGACGGGGGTCGCCCTGATCTGCGTCGACGAGGCCGGGGAGAACCAGATCCTCGCGATCCCCGGGGCCAACGCGCTCGTCGCGCCGCCCGCGCCGTGCGGGGCCGCGGTGTGGCTCTGCCAGGGCGAGATCCCGACCGAGGCGATCGCCGGCGTGCTCTCGGCCGCGCGGGCCGACGGCGCGCTGTCGATCTGCAACCCGTCGCCGGTCAACGCCATCGATCCTGCGCTCGTCGGCCGCTTCGACATCGCCGTGGTCAACGAGCACGAGCACGAGGCGCTGCGCGGCCACCTGCCGGCGAGCGTGGTGCTCACGCGGGGAGCGCGCGGCGCGGTGCTGCTGCCCTCGGGCGAGCATCTCCCTGCCCTGCCGGCCCGCGCGGTCGACACGACGGGCGCGGGAGACGCCCTCGCCGGGGTGCTCGCGGGGGGGCTCGCCTCCGGGATGGCGCTCGCGGGGGCGCTGCGGATCGCGATCGCGGCGGCGGGGATCTCGGTGGAGCGGGAGGGCTGCCAGCCCTCCTATCCGACGCGCGCCGAGGTGGAGCGGCGGATGGGGGTCTCCGCGGGTCCGTGATCGCGGCGCCAGGGCGATAACCCCCGATCGACAGTCGACGTGACGTGGTGATACCCGGTTGCGACGGGCAGCGGCTTATCGGCGGCGCCGGCGCGGCCTAGCCCCCAGCGCCCATCACTCCCCCATTCCCTCATCCATTCACGTCTTCACCCGCCCCTGGTCCCCCCGTCGCAGAGCGGCGGTCGCCCGCACAGGAGACGGGCCCAGATCGGCGTTTTCGGCGCGCAAGCGCACTCCTGTGCGCTGAGCACCGAAAACGCCGAGGTGGGCCCGTATCCGAAGCGGGCGACCGCCGCTCAAGCGAGTTGCGCCATGAGGGCACTGACGAGCGCCTGCGCCTCGCTCAGGGCGCCGTCGGGGAGCCGCCCTTCGCGGTCGCACGACGCGAGCAGCGCCCTGGCCTGGGCGTGACCCTGCGCGGCCTCCGGCGTGCTCGCGCCGAGCGCGGCCGTCACGTCGGCGAGCGCGCGCACCGTCGACAGGTCGTCCCGGCGACCCCCCTGGAACGCGACGCGCGGCTCGGGGCGGGCGCAGGTCTCGCGCACGAAACGCTCGAGCCAGCGCGCGGTCCCCGCCATCTTCTCGTAATCGAGGCGCTCCGGGGTATCGTAGGGAGTGTGGTAGTAGCGCCATATCCCGCTCGTGAGGAACAGGAACGGGACGTCGCGCTCCCAGAAAGGTCCGTAATCCGAGAGCGGAGGGACGACCTCCGCGTCGAGGCGCCGGACCACGACGCCTTCCTCGGCGCGCGCCAGGTGATCGACCATCTCGGACGTACCGCGGCTCCGCTCGGCGCCGAGCGCGAAGAGCGACCGGTGCACCTCGGCCGGGAGATCCCGGCTGCCGAACGAATGGCCGACCAGATCCATGCACACGGCCATGTCGATCTTGTCGAGGGGCACACACGGCTCGGCCGCGAAGCGCTTCGAGCCCATCCCGGTCGTCATGAAATGAGGCGGCTCCTCGGCGTCGAACGCCGCGAGGATCACGCCGCGCCCGCGCTGCCGCGCGCCGGCGAGCGCCCGCGCGACCTGCACGAGGATCGCGACCGCCGCGGCGTTGTCGTCCGCGCCCCAGTACGTGGACCGGCCGGCACGGCCGAGGTGATCGTAATGGGCGCCCACGAGGACGTACCGATCCACCTCGCCGGGCAGCACCGCCATCACATTCGCGCCGCCGCACGCCGGCAGATCCTGCTCGAAAGGATCCAGCCCCCCGTCCCGGAGCGCCTCCACGATATGCGCGCGCGCGACACGCCCTCCCGGCGTGCCAGCGGCCCTCCCCGCGCATTCCTCAGAGCACAGCGCCTCGACGAGTTGTCGCATGGGCGCAAGCTAGCACACCTCGGCGGCCGCTGAGTTCGCCGCCGAGAGCGGCCGTTCGGGACGGGCAACGATTCTTTCCACGCCAGTCCACGCCAGTCCACGCCAGCGCTCGCCGGCGCCCGGGCACGGGGCGATGGCCGCGCCATTGCCAGCGCCGGCTCAGCTCGCCGCCCGCACGGCCGGGTGCTCCGCGATCCACCGATTGAGGAACGCCGCGCTGTTGTCCCAGCCCGCGCGCATTTCCTTCTCCATGAGGCCCTCGATGATCTTGCCGAGGCCGAAGACCTTCGCCTCGATGATCGCGCTCGCGACGCGCGTCACCTGGCCCGGGCCCGACGGCTCGACCCGGAGCGTGCCCTCGTTGTGCAGCCGGCCCTGGAGCAGGTTCGGGGTCATCGTCCAGCGCCACGTCCGAGAGGCCTTGTCGAAGACGCTGTCCTCGACGTAGCGGAAGTTCGGGCCGAGCAGCGACTGGACGGCGGCGGGCAACGCCTGAATGCGCGGCTGCCCGGTCGCCTTGCGCACCCGGGCGCGCTCGTCCTCGCGCTGCTCCAGCACCTCGAACGCGGCGAACTTGAGGATGTCGCTGTACATCCGATCGTTGATCTCGCGGCTGAAGAAGAGCTCCCAGAAGGTGTCCTCGCCGCAGTGAATCAGGTGTCTCGCCTCGATCTGCATCATGCGATTGCCTTCTCCTCGGCGCACCTTGCCGCTGGAAGCGCCGGCTGACAACCGCCGAGGCGCGCGCCGCCGTCGAATACCGCAAGCTGCCGCAAGCTGCCTCGCCGCGACGACTCGCGTGGACGTTCGGCGCGCGGCCTGTGGCATGATGCGGCGTGTGGCATAAGTCGACAGTCGGGCCGCGCGCCCCGGCCTCCCGGCAGGGGCCGCTTGACCGAGGTCGAGCGCCGGCCAATGATGGCTCGGTGAACATGCCTTGGAGGCTCTCTTCATCTCGGGAGATCTCGGGAGGAAGAGAGGGAAGACGGCGACGCGGGCCACCCCGGCCGGCGCGCGCCGGAGCCCACCTCGCGCCGGGGATGCTCGCGCAGCGCGCCCGTGTACGGGTCGTCCTCGCGGCCGCGCTCGCCGCGCTCGCCGCGGCCGGCTGCGCCGAGCCCGCCGCGGTCGGCGCGGCGTCGCCCGCGTCGCCGCGGACCGCCGCGTGGAGCCCCGCGCGGCCGGCGATCGCCGGCGAGCCCTCCCGGGACGGGCCGCCGGCCGCAGCTGCCGCGCGCCGGGCAAGCCTCCAGTTCGAGCTCAACGACCGCCCGTTCCCCTCCCCGCTCCTCGACGCCGTCGTCTCGGGCCAGCCGACCGCGCTGATCGTCGACACCGGCGCTTCCCACCACGTCCTCGCCCGCTGGCTCGCCGAAGAGCTCGATCTGCCGCTCTCCACGGCCGGCGACGTCGGCGTCGACCACGCCGGCAGGTCGGTGTCGATCTCCCGGGTCGAGAACGCGAAGGTCGCGCTCGCCGGCTGGGGAACGGTGGAGACCCCGGCGCTGCTCGTCGTCCCCGTTCCCGACATCCTCCAGCGCATCGGGATCGGCGGCTTCCTCGCGCCCCAGGCGCTGGCGGCCCCGGGCCGCGCCGTCGTGCTCGACCTCCGCAGCGGCCAGATGACCGAAGCGCCGCGCGACGAGGCCGCACGCTCGCTGCGATCGCGGTTCGGAGAGGCCACGATCGCCGAGCTCGGCCGCTGCGGCGGACCGAACCAGGGCCTCGAGCTCACCGCCAGGGCGAACATCGAGGGGCTCGCGGTCACCCTGAAGGTCGACTCGGGCGCGTCGCAGAGCTCGCTGCTCGCCGCCTCGACCGCGGGGAAGAGGCTGTCGCACCGCGCCCGCGGCGGCAGGAGCGCCTACGCCGCCTCCGGCAAGCACACCGTGCCCGTCCTCTCGGGCGTGCGCCTACAGCTCGCGGGGCTCGACGCGGCCGCGGATATCGACCTCTTGCCCGGCGAGCCGCGGGCGACCTGCCCCACCGACGGATTCGTCGGCATGGATGTGCTCCGCGCCTGCGTGCTGCTGCTCGCCGACGACGGCGGCCTCGCCGCCTGCGCGCCGCCTTGACCTGTTGATCGAAGCGCGCGTCTCCTCCGCGAACGCCGCGGCGCTCGGTCGGAGCACCCGCGAGCACCCGCGAGCGCCCGCGAGCGCCGGCGGGCGCTCGGCGGCGCCCGCCGGCGCCCGCCATGCTGCAGCGAAGGCCCGATGCGCCGTGGTAGAAGGGGCCCACGCGTAGACGCCCTGTCGCCGCGGCGGGGGGGAGACCCGGAACTCCGCGACGTCGAGGCGCTTACGTTGGTCGGGAGGCACCATGACTACAGGTTTCGAGTTCTTGACCCAGGATGACGAGCGCTTGCTGCTGGAGAAGTCGACCTGCGTCACCTACCGTCCGGGCGAGCAGATCCTCGAGGAGGGCTCGCGCAGGCAGGGCATCTTCATCGTGCGCAGCGGCCTCGTCGGGGTCGAGGTCGCCCACCTCGGGCGCGGCGTGGCCCTCCGCCAGCTCGGGCCCGGCGCCATCTTCGGGGAGATGTCGTTCCTGGAGAGCGCCGCCGCGAGCGCCTCGGTCGTCGCCCGCGAGGAGTGCACGCTCGACGTCATCGAAGGCCCGTATGTGCATTCCCTCCTTGCCTCCGTCCCCGGCCTCGCGGCGCGCTTCTACCAGTCGCTCGCGATCATGCTCGCGCAGCGCCTGCGCGAGAACACGGCGATGCTGCCCCCGCTCCTCGTCGAGGACGTGCCGCAGGTCAACCGGTTCCACGCCGCGAGGACGGGCCAGGCCGGCACCAACAACATCCCTCCGAAGCTCATGGACACGATCGAACAGTTCAAGTTCGAGATGATGATCGCCGACCGGATGGTGAAGGAGGGCAAGCACCTCGAGGCGGAGATCCAGGACAAGGTGAGCGCCGCGTGCCAGACCGTCGTGTCGGCGCTGCGCGAGCACATCGAGCGCGAGCGCCACCTCGAGAAGGGGATCGGCGCCTATGTCTTCCGCGAGACCTTCTCGCTCTTCATGCTGAGCCGCACCGTCGACCGGTGCTACACGAAGCCGCGCGGGTACGCCGGCGACTTCTACACCATCGAGATGATGTACAACGACGAGCCCGCCGGCGACGGCCGGCTCGGCCGCTACATCGACCAGTGGGGCCTGGAGCTCGAGGCGTGCCGCGCCGTGAAGAACCGGCGGAGCCTCATGTGCCGCGCGATCCGGGAGGCCTGCCGCGCGCACTCGCCCGGCCCGCTCCTCGTGACCAGCCTGGCGAGCGGCCCCGCCCGGGAGCTGTTCGACCTCTTCGCGGACGGGAGCGACCCGCCCGACCTCAAGGCGACGTGCATCGATATCGACAACCAGGCCCTCGCCTACTCCGCCGGCATCGCGGACAACCTCGGCGTGATGGATCGCTTCAGCTTCGCCCAGGACAATGCGGTGCGGCTCGCCCACGGCCGCGGCAAGACGGTGCTCAAGCCGCAGCACCTGATCTACACGATCGGGCTCACGGACTACCTCCGGGACGACCTCGTCGTGACCCTGATCAACTGCATGTATGAGAAGCTCCTCCCGGGAGGCACCGCGGTCGTGGGCAATTTCGGGGTGAACAACCCGAACAAGGCCTTCATGGACCACGTCCTCGAGTGGGAGTTGATCCACCGCAGCGCCGATGATCTCCGGGCGCTCTTCGCCCGCTCGAAATTCGGGAACACCCCGGTGGACGTGCGCGCCGAGGAGGCGGAGGTGAACCTGTTCGCCTTCTGCACCAAGACCTGATCGCCGCCGCGCCGCGCGCCCGCCCGCTTCAGCGGAGCCAGCGCACCTCGTACTCGCAGGTGGGGTGTCCCTCGAACCGGCACTTCGCGTGGAGGCTCTGCCCGCCGCGCGCCCCCGCGAGCCGGAGGGCGTTCTCTTGCCACCCCGGCACGGCCTCTCGGCAGGTCTGGCGCCCCGGGTCGGACAGGGGATCGACCCCGAGGTAGAGAATCAATCGAAAGAAGCGCTCGCCCTCGGCGAACGGGGCGAGCCGGCCGCCGTTGAAGTACATCCCCCACATCACGCTCGCCTGCCGCATGACGAGCGCGGGCGTGCCGAGCTTGAGCAGCACCTTGTGCGCGAGCGTCAGGTCCTGCTCGGCCACGTAGGCCGCGAGATCGCGGATGACGCCGGGCTTGTTCGGCCACCGCGAGATCTCCTCCGCGACGGCGTTCCAGACCGCGACCGGGTACCAGCTGTGCGCCACGAGGTCGGGCGAGGAGAAGACCACGCGGGCCGCGGCGGGCAGCTTGGCGTCGAGGATCGCCATGGCCTGGCTGCCCCACCGCGTCTGCAGGTAGGTCCTCGCGTGCATGAGCGCTGAGCCCCGGATCTTCATCGCGAAAGCCGCCCGGTCAGGATAGATGCACCCCAGCGGCGGGGGCCAGCCCGGAGCGCGGCGACCGCCACGCCCTACCGCGGCGGTCGTTGTCCCACCCGGCGGCGCGCCCGCCGGTCTCGCCGTCGCGCGGGGGCGCCGTCACGGCAGGCGCTCGGCCACCGGGGCGGGCGCGGCGTCGGTGGACCCCTGCGGCCGGCGGCCCGGCGCGGACGCGTCGAGCACCGCGCGCACCGCCTTCGCGAGCTGCGTGGGCGTGTACGGCTTGGGGAGGAAGCTCACGGCCCCGTCGAGCAGATCGCTCTGGAAGAGGGTGTCCTCCATGTAGCCCGAGGTGTGGAGCACGGGGAGCGACGCGCGCACGCGGGCAAGCGCGGCCGCGAGCTCGGGGCCGCGCTCGTCCGGCAGGACCACATCGCTCACGAGCAGGTGGATCGGGCCGGGATAGGCCGCGGCGAGGGCGATCGCCTCCTTGCCGTTCCGCGCGGCCAGCACCGAGTAGCCGAGCGAGCGCAGCGCGGCCACGCAGAGCTCGCGCACCTGCTCCTCGTCCTCGACGACGAGCACCGTCTCGCCGCCGCCGGCGACCGCGGGCGACACCCTCGGGGCCTGCTCGGTCGGCGCGCCGCGCACGCGCGGAAAGCAGAGGATGAACCGCGTGCCCTGGCCGGAGGCGCTGGAGAACCAGATGTGGCCGCCGTGCTGCTTGACGATGCCGTGGCAGGTCGCGAGCCCGAGCCCCGACCCTTTTCCCGGCTCCTTCGTGGTGAAGAACGGCTCGAACACGTACTGTTGAATCGCCTGCTCCATGCCCTGCCCCGTGTCCGTGACCGTGAGCTGCACGTAGTCGCCCGGATCGATCTCCGGCATCCGCTCCGCGTCGTCCGCGCGGAACGTGGCGTTCGTGGTCTCGATCGTCAGGCGGCCGCCGCCGGGCATCGCGTCGCGCGCGTTCACGGCCAGGTTCATGAGGAGCTGCTCGAACTGGCCGCGATCGATCCGGATGGGCCAGATCTGGCTCCCCGGCACCACGTCGAGCTGCACGTCCTCGCCGACGAGCGGGCGCAGGAGCGGCTCCACCCCGAGGATCAGCCCGTTCGGATCGACCACGGTCGGCTGGATGAGCTGCTTGCGCGCGAAGGCGAGGAGCTGCCGCGTGAGCGCCGCGGCGCGCTCCGCCGCGGTGCCGATCTGCGTGAGGTGCTCGACGATGGGCGAGACCGGCGGCACCTTGCGGGCCGCGAGCTCCCGGTGCCCGAAGATCGCGGTGAGCATGTTGTTGAAGTCGTGCGCGACCCCGCCCGCGAGGCGCCCGATCGCCTCGAGCTTCTGGCTGTGGAGGAGCTGCTCCTCGAGGCGCCGGCGCTCGGTGATGTCGAGGCTCGTGCCGAGCAGCCCGATGACCGCCCCGTCCTCGTCGGTGAGCAGCTCCGCCGCCATCTGCACGTGCCGCATCTCGCCGTCGCACGGGCGCACGACGCGGCACTCGACGGGGCTCGCGATGCCGAGCGGGGAGGCGCTCTCGGCGCCGCCGAAGACCCGGTGGCGGTCCTCGGGGTGGATGAGGCCCGCGAAGAGCTCGAACGTCGGGCGCACCGACGGGTCGACGCCGAGGATGTGGAAGAGCTCCTCGGACCAGCGGATGGTCCGCGAGGCGAGGTCGTAGGACCAGCTGCCCACGTGCGCGATGCGCTGCGCTTCCTTGAGCATGCGCTCGCTGCGGCGGAGCTCCTGCTCGGCGCGGCGGCGATCGGTGAGGTCGACGACGGCGCCGACGTAACGGGACGGCGGCGACACGCCGTCGGTGATGGGCAGGCTGCTCAGCAGGCACTCCCGCACCACGCCGTCCCGGCGGAGCACGCGGAACGCGATCGCGCCCGACGCGTCGCCGGTGTCCAGCGCGCGCTGGAGCGCGAACTGCATGCGCTCCCGGTCCTCGGGGTGCACCGCCTCGATGAAGGCCTCGATCGACGGCCTCTCCGTCTCCGGCGCGTAGCCCAGGATCCGGAAGAGCTGCCTCGACCAGGTGACGTTGTTCTGGCTGGTCTCCCAGATCCAGTTGCCCATCTGCGCCGCGCGCTCGCCCTCGTCGCGCATCGCCTCCCCCGCGGTGGGCGCGTCGATGGCCGGCGGGCCGGCCGCGCGGACGCGGGAGAGCTCCCGCTCGAGCTCGGCGACGCGCGCGCGCAGGGCGTCCAGCTCCCGGCTCGTCGCCGAGCTCATGGCCGTTGTGCTCCTGGCTGGGGCGCGGCGATGCTCATGGCGCCGCATTGTATGCCGCAGCGGCCGCCGGGGGGTGCCTCTTCTGCGACACCGGACGCGGCTGTGTTCCTGGCCTCCGTTACGCCCGCCGTTACGCCCGCCGTTGCGCCCGTGGCTTGCGCCTGCGTCCGTGCTGCGGCGCCTGCGCCGGCTCACGCCTCGCCGGGCGGCGATTCCTCGACCAGCTCGACCAGGACGCCGCCCGTCGCCTTCGGGTGCACGAACGCCACCTTGTGGCCTCGCGCGCCGATCCGCGGCGCCTCGTCGATGAGCGGCACGCCGAGCGCCTTCAGCGCGGCGAGCGCCGCCTCGATGCCCTCGACCTCGACGGCGATGTGGTGCAGCCCCGGCCCCCGCTTCTCCAGGAAGCGCGCGAGCCCCTCGTTGCCCTTCGGCGAGATGAGCTCGATGGACGTCTCGCCGAGCGGGAGCAGCGCGACCTCGGTCTTCTGCGACGCCACGACCTCCCGCGAGCGCCCCTCCACGCCGAGCAGCCGCTCGTAGCGCGCGAGCGCCTCGTCGACGTCGGACACCGCCACGGCCACGTGATCGATCTTCTTGATCTTGAGCATCGCCTCACCCTGCGCTCTCGCGCCCCTCGCCCGCCGCCCCCGGGATCATCCCCGCCGGCGCACGAGCAGCGATCGCGTGATCTCCACGACCTTCTCCTTGACCCTGCCGTCCGTCTTGCCGAGCTCGGGGGTGAACAGGTCGGCCCCCTGCGCGAGCAGCGCCCGCGGCGGCGTGTTCTTCACGCCCACGATCCGGAAGGTGACGCCCCCGGCGCCGGGGCCCGCCTCTTCCCGGGCGACCACCTTGGAGGCGGCGAAGAGCGTGTCGCCCGCGAGCACGCCGCTCGCGTGGGCGCCGTCGTCCATGCCGAGGTCCCAGACGGCGTTGCCGGCCGTGTCCCGGCTCGTGAGCGCGAGCACCCAGGAGAGCACGAGCCCCCCGTGCACGACCCGCGTCTTCGCGAACGAGCTCGAGCGGCAGTAGTGCTCGTCGAGGTGCAGCGGGTGGGAGTTGCGCAGGAGCGTCGCGAGCTGCACGTGCTCGCTGTCCCCGATGGTCCGGCCGACCTCGTGGGTGAACACGTCGCCCACCTCGAAGTCGTCCCAGAACCCGGCGAACCCGCCGCGGCGCGGCGGCGCCGGCAGCGGCCCCTCGAGCTCCTTCGGGAGGCGCGCCGGCGTCGCGGAGGGCTGCGCGACGTCGTGCGGCGCGTCCGCGGGGCGCTCCGCGACGCAGCCGGGCGGCACGAGCGCCTTCCGCTCGAACGAGCACACGAGCAGCCCGTCCTGGTTCACCACCTGCGTGCGCACGTGCACGACGCCCTTGTCGCCCGTCGAGGCGGGCTTCTTGCCGATGACCATCGAGCTCGCGCGCAGCGTGTCCCCCGGGTAACAGGCGTCCGGAAACCGGACATCGATGTACGCGAGGTGGGCGATCGCCTGCTCGCTCACGTCGTGGACGCTGAACGAGATGCCGAGGTTGAGGAGCAGCAGCGGGCTCACCGGCCTGTCCTTGAGCCCCACCGCCCGGGCCGCGACGCGGCTGGCGTAGGTCGGCAGCGCGTCCTGGAACGAGGCGGCGAACAGCGCGAGCATCCCCTCGTCGACGGTGACGTCCCAGGGGTGCGCGTACACCGCGCCGACCGTGAAGTCGTCGAGCTTGCGACCGTAGCGGGGAGAGCGGATCATCGGCCCGCGCGAGCATGGCACGCGCGCTCGCGCGGCGACAGCGCCGCCGGCGCGCCGGCGAACCGGGCGCGCTCAGGGGTGCGCGCCCTCGAGCAGGGCGCGCGCGATGCCGTGGGCGAGCACCTCCTGCGTGCCCATGTGGACGAAGAGGCTGCGCGCGTCGAGCAGGAGGCGGGCCGAGGGCGAGGCCTCCGCGTACCCGTTCGCCCCGTGGATCTGCATGCAGGCGTCGGCGGCGTCCCACGCTGCGCGGACCGAGAAGAGCTTCGCCATCGCCGACGTGAGCTCGCACGGCCGCCCCGCGTCCGCCGCCTGCGCGGCGGCGCGCGTGAGCTGCCGCGCGGCCGAGACGCGCGCGACGATCCCCCCGAGCCGGTGCCCCACGCGCGGGAAGGAGAGGAGCGGCGCCCCGAACTGCACGCGCGCCCTGGCCCGCGCGAGGGCCTGCTCCAGCGCGGCCTGCGCCGCGCCCACCCCGCACGCGGCCGCGTAGATGCGCCCCACCACGAGCGCCCGGTGGATCTGGGCGATCCCTTCGCCCTCGCGCTCGCCGAGCAGGGCCTCGCGCCCGACGTGCAGCCCCTCGATCCGGAGCTCGTAGTGCCCCATCCCGCGCTGCCCGAGGGCGCGCATCTCGGTGCCCCCGAGCCCTGCGTCCGGGAAGTCGTCGCCAGGCGCCCCGCGCCGCTTGGCGACGGCGAACAGGCTGGGGCCGAGCGTCTGGTGCCCCTGTCCGCTCGGCGCCGTGGTCTTGGCGAGGAGGAACACGAGGTCCGCGCGGGACGCGCCGGTGACCCACGCCTTCTTGCCCGTGAGGAGGTAGCTGCCGTCGCCCTGGCGCTCGGCGCGCGTGACCACGCGGGCGAGGTCCGACCCGTACGCGGGCTCCGAGAAGGCGAGGGCGCAGCGCGCCTCGCCGGCGCCGATGCGCGTCATCCAGGTCCTTCGCTGCAGCTCCGTCCCGGCGCGGGCGAGCAGGTCTGCCGCGATCGCGGTGGTCATGGCGAGCACGCCGAAGCCGAGCGATCCGCGCGCGAGCTCCTCGACGGCGGCGACCATGGCGGCCACGCCGAGCCCATCGCCGCCGTGCTCGGGCGCGATGGCCAGCCGGAACACCCCGAAATCCCCCATGCGGCGGATGATCGACTCGGGGATGAGCCCGTTGCGCCGGTGGATCTCCGGCGCGAGCGGCTCGACGAGGCGTTCGACGAAGTCGCGCATGTTGTGCCGGATCCAGCCGACACGTTCGTCCTCGACGCCGCCGCCCTCGGGGATCCCCTCCTCGGCGGCCAGGTGCGCGAGCGCGCCGACGGCCGCCCCGGCCCCGGCGTCGCGCGCCCACGCCGCGATGGCGGGGTGTCCGATCGCCTTGGCCACTTCGTCGTCGCGCAGCTCGAGCTCTCCGAGCGGCGCGATCTCGCCGCCGCCCAGGTCGACGCCGCCGCGCAGCGCGAGGAGCAGCGCCCCCGCGTGCGCCTCGGCCACGGCCCTGGCCGCGCCGCCGACCTCGGAGGCCCACCCGTCGAGCGCGCGGCACGCCTCGATTTCCGCGTAGAGGTGGGCGAGCGCGTGCCCTGCGAGCTGGTGTCGATCGAGCAGCGGCCGCGACACGTGCAGCGGCACCGCGCCGTTGCCCGTCCGGGCGAGCCCTCCGCTCCTCGGCGCCCCTCGGATCCCGGCGCTCGCCGCTGCTCCGACGTCCACCACCCGATCTCTCAGGCGTCCTCGCGCGACCCGCGCGAGCTGTTCGACGGAGGAG
Organism: Sorangium cellulosum; assembly: GCF_002950945.1. Lineage (GTDB taxonomy): Bacteria > Myxococcota_A > Polyangia > Polyangiales > Polyangiaceae > Sorangium > Sorangium cellulosum_E. The sequence goes on along the minus strand of NZ_CP012673.1, from coordinate 1,073,878 downwards.
ATCGCCTCGCGCATCCCCCCTGGACTCTCGTCCTCGAGCTTGCGCGACACGATGGTGGCGTGTTGCTCCCGGATCCCCCTCATCCCCCCTCCCCATGGCGGATCACGGCCCGAGCCGCTCTGACCGGCTGCCGCCCCCCGCGCCGTTCCCCGTCCCACGCCCGCCGCGACAGGATGCGGAGAGGCCCGCCGACAATGCCACCCTGAAGCCCCTTCGTCGAGCCAGGGCGCCCCCGCAGCCAACGACGCCCCCCTACCCCAGCAGTCTCGGACGGCCCCAGGTCAAAACCGTAGGCCCGAGGCGAGGGGGTTCGTCGCGCGGTGTGGGGATGGGCCGTGTCTGAGTCTGGGACATTCGATGTGCAGCGTGCACGGCACGCTGCGCATCGAATGTCCCAGACGAGTTCGGCGGGGCCCCACACCGCGCGACGAACCCCCTCGCCGCGGGCCGGGCCGCTCCGAACCGACGCCCCCTACGCAGAGCTCGTCGCCGAGACCCCCGCCGCCCGGCTCCGGCAAGCCCTCATGAGCCTGTCCCCGAGCTCGGTCGCCCACGACCGCACGTCGTCCGCCCGCGGGCACGGCGGCACCGACTCCAGCGCATCCTGGATGAGCCGCTGCAGCAGCCGCGTCGTCCCGGAGAGCCCGAGCTCCATCGCCGTGTTGGGCCGCCCGAGCGCGCCGTCGCGCCCGGCCAGCTTGCCCATGTCCTCCGGCTGTCCGATCAGGTCGAGCACGTCGTCCGCGACCTGGTACGCCTCGCCGATGCGCTGCCCCAGGGCGCCCCAGGCTCCCCCGTCCTGGCCCGCCGAGAGCGCGCCGAGGACCGCGGCCGCCTCGAACAGCGCCCCCGTCTTCGCGCGCCGGTAGGCCGCGATCGGCACCTTCGCCTCCGACTCCCACGCCTGCCCGGCGATGATCCCCTGCGGCATCCCCACGCCGGCCGCGAGCACCTCGAAGAACCGGACCGCCTTGCGCGCGTCCGAGACCCCGCTCGCCACCGCGTGGAGCGCGCCGCGCGCGAGCGCCTCGAAGGCGAGCACGATCAGCTGATCGCCGGTGAGCACGGCGATCGGCTCCCCGAAGGCGCGGTGCACCGACGGCTGCCCGCGCCGGAGCGGCGCGTCGTCGAAGCACGGCAGATCGTCGTGGACGAGCGAGGCGCAGTGGATGAGCTCCACCGCCGCCGCCACGGCGTCGGTCACCTCGGGCGCCGGATCGCCGTACGCCGCGGCGACCGCCAGGCACAGCCGCGGCCGGATGCGCGCGCCTCCGGGGAAGACGGCGTGGTGCGTCGCCGCCAGGAGCCCGGGCGGCGACGCGGGAGACGAGAGCGACTCAATCGCGACGAGAAGAACACGCTCGATCCTGCGATCGGAATCCATCGCCCACCTTTACATGAGGTTCGAAGCATTGTCAATGGTTTGAACATCGCTTAAACAAAGCCTAGACAAAGCAAATGCGGCGGGTACACTCCGGGCCATGCAGGACAGGAGAGGACGCGTCGTGGTGATCGGCGGGGGCATCGGCGGGCTGACCGCGGCGGCGCTCCTTTCGTCGAGCGGGCTCGAGGTCGTGCTACTCGAACGGGCGGCTCGCGTCGGCGGAAAGATGCGCGAGGTGTCGCTCGACGGCCGCCGCATCGACGTGGGCCCGACGGTGCTCACCATGAAGTGGGTCTTCGACGAGCTCTTCGGCTCGCTCGGGCTCCGCTTCGACGACCAGGTGCCGCTCCGCCCGGCGGAGACGCTCGCGCGCCACGCCTGGCCGGACGGCGCGACGCTCGACCTGTTCGCCGACGTCGAGCGCACCGCGGACGCGATCGGCGCGTTCGCCGGGCCGCGGGAGGCGGACGGGTACCGCCGCTTCTGCCGGTACGCGCGCGAGATCTTCGACGTCGTGGAGGGGCCGTTCCTGCGCGCGGAGCGGCCCACCCTGTCGACCCTCCTGAGCACGGCTGGCAGCCTCGGCCTTGGCGGGGTGATGAAGATCGACGGGCACCGCACCCTTTACCGGGCGCTCTGCGACTTCTTCCAGGACGAGCGCCTGCGGCAGCTGTTCGGCCGGTACGCGACCTACTGCGGCTCCTCGCCGTTCCTCGCGCCGGCGACGCTGAGCGTGATCGCGCACGTCGAGCGCGAGGGCGTCTGGTTCCCCGAGGGCGGGATGTACCGGGTCGCCGAGGCGCTCGCCGCGGCCGCGACCCGCGCCGGCGCGACGATCCGCTGCGGCGCCCACGTGGCCGCCATCGAGGATGGCCGCGGCCGCGCCACCGGCGTCGTGCTCGAGGGCGGCGAGCGCATCCCGGCCGACGCGATCGTGATGAACGCCGACCCGGCGGCGCTGCGGAGCGGCCTCTTCGGCCAGCGCGCCGCCCGCAAGGCCCCGGCCGACGTCCCGCGCTCGCTCTCGGCGATGACCTGGGCGCTCGTCGCCGAGGTGAGCGGCTTCCCCCTCGTCCGGCACAACGTCTTCTTCTCCCGCGACTACGAGGCCGAGTTCGGCGACCTCTTCGAGCGGTCCGCCGTGCCGCGCGATCCTACCGTCTACCTCTGCGCCGAGGACCGCTGGAACGAGCCGTCGCCCGGGCCCGCCGGGCCGCCCGCGGCCGAGCCGGGCCGGGACGCCTCGGGGGGGGGCGCGCGTGCTGGAGAGCGCCTGTTCTTCATTCTCAACGCCCCTGCGACGGGTGATATCCACGTCCCCTCATCCACGGAGATCCACGCATGCGAGCAGCGCTTGTTCCATCAACTGCAGCGGTCCGGCCTGTCGCTGAAGATCGCGGGCCCCTCGCCGGTGGTGACCACGCCGGCGGACTTCGAGCGGCTGTTCCCGGCGACGGGGGGCGCGCTGTACGGGCCGGTCTCTCACGGGTGGAACTCCCCGTTCTCGCGTCCCCCGTCGCGCTCGAAGCTCCGGGGCCTGTACTTCGCGGGCGGGAGCGCGCACCCGGGGGCGGGCGTCCCGATGGCGGCGCTGAGCGGGCGGCTCGCAGCGCAGAGCGTGCAGGAGGACCTCGCTTCGACCTCGAGATCCCGGACGGCGGTTATGCCTGGTGGTACCTGGACGCGGTGAGCGACGACCGCCGGCACGCGATCACGATCATCGCGATGCTCGGCAGCGTCTTCTCGCCGTACTACGCCAGGGCGCGCGAGCGCGGACCCGCGGACCCGCTCATGCACTGCGCGATGAACGTGGCGCTGTACGGGCCGCGCGCCGACCGGTGGGCGCTCACCGAACGTCCGCGCGGCGCCGTCTTCAGGTCCCCGCGGTCGCTCTCCATCGGCCCGAGCCTGATGGACTGGTCCGGGGACGAGCTCCGCGTCGCCTTCGACGAGACCACCGCGCCGCTGCCGTCGCGGCTCGCCGGGACGGTGCGCCTCCGCCGCCCGGCGGCGGCGGGCGCGCGCGGCGCCCGGGCCGAGCTCGCGCTCGACGGCGCAGGGCGGCACCGCTGGGCGCCGATCGCGCCGGTCGCGCGCGCCGAGGTCGAGCTCACCCACCCGGCGATGCGCTTCTCCGGCAGCGCCTACCTCGACACGAACGCCGGCGACGAGCCGCTCGAGCGCGCCTTCGAGCGCTGGACGTGGTCGCGCGCGCTCGGGGCCGACGGCATCGCCCTCACGTACGACGTCCGGCGCCGCGACGGCTCGCGCCTGCTCCTCGCGCGCGCGTACGACGCGGCCGGCGGCGCGCGCGAGCTCCCGCCGCTCGCGCCGCGGCCGCTCGGCGACACCACCTGGGGCATCGCGCGGGAGATCGCGGCCGACCCCGGCACGGCGCCGCGGCTGCTTCGCACCTACGAGGACACGCCGTTCTACGCGCGCTCGCTGGCGGCGGCGACGTTCGGCGGCGAGCCGGCGACGGTCGTGCACGAGGCGCTCTCGCTCGGCCGTTTCGCCAGCCCGTGGGTGCAGTTCCTCCTGCCGTTCCGGATGAGGAGGTCGGCGTGAGCGCGCTGCTCCACGCCGCCGCCTTCCTGCCCCTCGCCTGGGCGCTCGCCGTCGCGAGCGTCTCCGCCGAAGCCGTCCGGCGCGCCGGGCGGCGTCTCTCGCCGGGTGCACGTTCGCCCGGCGTACGCTCGCCCGGCGCCCCCTCGCCCGGCGTCCCGGAGAGCGCCCTCCGCGTCCTCGTCGTGCGCCCCTGCGCCGGCCCCGAGCCTCACCTCGAGAGGACGCTCGGCTCGCTCGCCGGGGCCCGGCTGTCCGCGCCCGTGCGCTGCGTCTTCGCCGTGGCGGACGCGGCCGACGGCGCCCTGCCTGCGGCGACCGCCGCGGCCGAGAGGCTCCGCGCCGCCGCGATCCCCGCCGAGGTCGCGCTCACCGCGCTCACCGCGCCCCCCGGCCCGAACCGCAAGGCGGCGCAGCTCGCCGCGGTCGTCGCCCGGGAGAGCGCGCCGTTCGACGCCGTGCTCGTCGCGGACAGCGACGTCGACCTCGACGGCGTGGACCTCGACGCCCTCCTCGGCCCGCTCTCCGACGGCGCGCGCCCCGCGCCGCTCGACGCCGTGTGGGCGCCGCCGGTCGAGGTCGCGCCGGCGCGCTCGCTCGGCGACCGCGCCTCGGCCGCGGTGCTCGGCGGATCGCTGCACGCCTTCCCCCTGCTCGCCGGGCTCGACCCGCGCGGCCTCGTCGGCAAGCTCTTCGCCGTCCGGGCCGGCTCGCTCGCGGGCGCGGGCGGGTTCGCGGCGCTCACCGCGCACCTCGGCGAGGACATGGAGCTCTCGCGCCGCCTCCTCGCCCGGCGCGGGACCATCGGCGCGGCGGCCGTCGTCGCCCCGTCGCTCGCCTCGGGCCGGCCGCTCCGCGACGTGATCGCCCGCTACGCGCGCTGGATCACGGTCATCCGCGCGCAGCGGCCCGCGCTGCTCGCGAGTTACCCGGCGCTCTTCTTCGCGACGCCGCTCATCGTCGTGCTCGCCGCGCTCGCGGCCCCGATCGCCGCGGCGCCGGCGCTGCTCGCCGTGGCCGTCGCCGTCTCCAGCCGCGTCGCGGTCGCCGCGCTCGCCGCGCGCCTCTCCGGCCGGCGCGCGCCGCTCCGCGCCGCGGCCGCCGACGCGCTCCTCGCCGACCTCGTGCTCGGCGCGGCGTTCCTCCGGGCGCTGTCGACGCGCACCGTCGTCTGGCGGACCTCCCGGTTCAGGATCGATCGCCGCGGCCTCCTCCGGGAAGCCGGGGCGTGAGCGGCGCGCGGGGCCTCGTCCAGTGAGCCAGCAGCCGCTCCGCCGCCTGCCCCACGCCCGAGGGCGACGCCCGGTGGACCCACCGGAAGCCGTCCACGTCGAGCGGCAGCCCCTGCGCCCCGGCCGCCTTGCCGAGCGCCCGGTGGATGCGGTCGAGCTCCGCGGTCACCGCGAGCTCCTGGGCCTCGCGCGCCGCCTCGATGTCCCGATCGCGCGGCGCGGGCGGTACGGCCACTGGCTCGCCGAAGGCCATGTAGAGGCGCGGCCGCTCCTCCCCGGCGAGCTCGTAGCGCAGCGCGACCGGCACCACTGCGGCGCGGCGCGCCACGCGCGCGACCTGGGCCGCGCCGGCGCGGAAGCCGAGCGGGCGCTCGTCCGAGGGCCGCTCCTGCCCCTGGGGGAAGATCCACACGGCGCGGCCCGGCCGATCGAGCAGCCGCGCCGCGTACCGGATGGCCGCCGTGCCGTCCGAGGGCTGGTCGAGGTCGACGCCGAACGCGCCGACCAGCGCGAAGAACGGCAGCCGGCGCAGGTTGTCGGCGGCCATCATCGCGTAGCCGTCGACCTCGAGCAGGTGCTGCGACGCGTGCAGGATCACCAGCGGATCCCACCACGACGTGTGGTTCACGACGAGCAGCAGCGGCGCCTCGGCCGAGCGCGCGCGCGTCGCCTCGAGGCCCCGCGCGAGCACCGCGCCGAACGTGCCCTGGATCCGCGAGCGCGCGTGCGCCGCGAACCAGGCGTTGAACCACCGATGTTTGCGCGCTGGAATCACCCTGGCTCCCGGCCGGGAGCCTACACGTTGCTCGAGGAGACCGCGCGATGACGCTTTCGTCCTGGATCTGGATCGTCTCGGCGCTCGCCGCCTTCGCGGCCATGGAGGGGTGGGCCGCGTTCCTCCACGGCCGGGTCTGGCACCACGCCCTCTGGCGCATCCACCGCTCCCACCACACGAAGCGGCGCGGCCCCTTCGAGCAGAACGACGCGCTCTCGTTCCTCCACGCCCCCGTCGCGACCGGCCTCATCCTGTACGGCTGCGCCGGCGCGCCGGGCCCGCTCCGCGACGTCGCCTTCGGCTTCGGGCTCGGCATGACCGCCTTCGGCGTCGCCTACGTCCTCGTCCACGACGGCCTCGTCCACCGGCGGCTCCCGGTCTCGGGCCTCGCGCGCATCCCGTACCTCGCGCGCGTCCGCGACGCGCACCGCGTCCACCACAGCACCGGGGGCCCGCCGTTCGGCCTGTTCCTCGGGCCCCTCGCCCTCGCGCGGCGGGCCGCACGCGCCGCGCCGGCCGAGCGCGCCGCGCCGGCTCAGCGCGCCGCGCCGGCTCAGCGCGCCGCGCCGGCCGAGCGCGCCGCGCCGGCTCAGCGCGCCCGGTAGAGCTCCCGCACGAGCCCCGCGCCCCAGCGGCCGATCGCCCGGAGCGGCAGCGCGCCCACGACCTCGCGGTACACCTCGGGCCGCCGCGCCGCCGTCTCCCGGAGGAAGCGGACGAAGTCGGCGGGCTGCATCTCGTCGCGCAGGAGCGCCGCGTACACGTCGTTGCCCATCGCGTGGAGCACGGCGAACGCCGTGTCGAGGAGCGCGTTCATCTCCCCTGCCCTCGCGCCGCCCGCAGGCCTCGCCATGAGGGCCGCGAGCGCGCCGGTGCCCGCGTGCACCGGCGCGTCCCGGGCGGTGCTCGGCGCGCCCGGATCCTCCACGGCCCGCGCCAGATCGGCGGCCGTGGCCGCGAGCTCGCGCACGTTCGCGCCGAAGCCGCAGAAGGTCAGCGGCGAGTGCCGCGCCGCCGCGTCCCCCACGAGCCGCACCCGCCGCCCCGGCGCGCGGGGCGCCGCGGACAGCCGCGACCAGCCGGGGATGAACCCGAACGTCGGCCGGACGAGCCGCGCGTCGCCCTCCTTGTACCGCGAGAGCAGCCGGAAGAACCGCCCGTAGAGCGACAGCAGCGCCCCCGGCCCGACGTCCCCCGCGCGCGCGTAGTAGAAGAGGTAGACTGTCGTCTCGCCCGGCCGCCCCGGGAACGCCTCCCAGAGGTGCTGCCGGCCCTCCTCGACGTCCTCCGTCGTGGCGAGGATCTCGCCGACGTCCGGCCGGATCCGCCGCTCCCCGTCGCCCTCCGCGAGCCCGGTGAGCACGCCGCCGACCGTCGGGCACACGAGATCCGCGGTCGCGTACGGGCTCGCCGCCCCCCGCGCGTCGACGAGCAGCCGCGCGGAGAGCCCGCGTATCGCCGCCCCCGCGCGTGCCTCGGCCACCGCGAGCGCGACGGCGTCCGGCCCCTCCGCGTGCTCGACGAGCGCGTGCTCGTCGAGCAGCGTCACCCCCAGCGCCTCGGCCCGGGCCCGCGCCGCCGCGAGCAGCCCGGCCGCGTCGATCGCGTGATCGAGCACGCCGCGGACCGGGTACGTCCCGCCGCCGTGCCAGCGGCACAGCCCCTCGGCGTAGCGGGCCACCACGAGCCGCTCGACCTCCGCCGGCGCGAACAGCCCCGACGCCGACAGCGCCGCGATCTCCGCGGTCCCGGCGTTCCACTCGCGGTGCGCGGCGCCGATCCGCGCCCGGTCGAGCACCGCGACGCGCAGCCCGGCCGCCGCGAGCAGCGGCGCGAGCAGCAGCGACAGCCCGCCCCCGGCGATGACCACGTCGTAGTCCGCGGCCGCGCCTCGATCCGGCGCCCGCGGCGCGGGGCCCGGCCGCGCGCGATCCGCCGCGCGTCCCGGCGCCGCGCGCCGGGCCGCGTCGAGGTGCTCGAGCCGCGACAGCAGCGCCTCGCCGCCCGCCTCGCGCACGCGCGCCCGCGCCGCGTCGAGGTCGAGCTCGCGCGCCGCGGCGCCCGGCGCCCCTCCGCCCCCGGCCCTCATCGCGCCGCCTCCACGAGGAAGCGGACCTCGTCGAGCGGCGGCGCCGCGCCGTGCTCGCGCTCGCCGTCGGCAGGCCGGACGAGCGCCTGCAGGACGAGCCACGCCTTGCGACCGGGCGACACCACGGCGCGCCGCGACACCGAGTCGAAGCCGCTCCGCGCGATCACGCGCCCGATGTCGGCGTAGATGAGCCGCGCCGCCTGGATCGCCGCGCGGCAGTCGCGCGGCAGCATCGGGATCCCGGCGCCCGCGCGCCGGTAGAGCGCCTCCGCCTCGGCGAGCAGCCGCGCGACCACGCGCCCCAGCCGCTCGTCGAACGCGGGCCGCGCCAGAAAGCCGTCCGGATCGATCCCGGCCTCACGCATCCACGCGAGCGGCAGGTAGATCCGCCCGCGCCGGGCGTCCTCCCCGACGTCGCGCGCGATGTTCGTGAGCTGCATGGCGACGCCCAGGTCGCACGCCCGCGCGAGCGCGTCCGGCCCCCGCGCCCCCATGAGCGCCGCCATCGTCGCGCCCACGGTCCCGGCGACGCGCGCCGCGTAGGCGTTCAGGTCCGAGAGCGTCTCGTAGCGCCGCCCCTCCGCGTCCCACGCGAACCCCTCGAGCAGCGCCTCGAGGAACGTGCGCGGCAGCGCGTGCTCCGCGACGACGTGGGCGAGCGCCCGGTCGACGGGGCTGTCGTCCGGCGCGCCCGCACACGCGCGGCCGAGCCGCTCCCTGAGCGCCGCGACCGCCGCCTCGGCCGCCGTGGGCGCCGCGCGCTCCCCGAGCTCGTCGACCGCGTCGTCCGCGACCCGGCAGAACGCGTAGAACGCCGCCGCTGGCTCCCGCACCCGCGCGGGGAGCAGGAGCGCAGCCGCGGCGAAGCTCTTCGACCCCTTCCGGAGCAGCGCCCGGCACGCGGCGAAGTCGGCCGCCGACGCCTCAGAGGAGCTTCGATGCATCCGGCACCACCCGATCCAGCACACGCGCCGACGAGAGCACCCCCGGCAGGCCGGCCCCCGGGTGGGTCCCTGCGCCGACGAGGTAGAGGTGCTCGATGTCCTCGCTCGCGTTGTGCGGCCGGAAGAACGCGCTCTGCGTGAGCACGGGCTCCGGGCCGAACGCCGCCCCCCGGAACGACAGCAGCCGGTCCTGGAAGTCCTGCGGCGTGAGCAGCCGCGACGTCGCGAGCGACGCCTCGAGCCCCGGCAGGACCGTCGCCTCGAGCAGCGCCGACACCGAGCGCCGGTAGCGCTCCTGCACCGCCGGCCAGTCCGTGCCGCTGAGCAGGTTCGGCACCGGCGACAGCACGTAGAACGTGTCGCAGCCGGGCGGCGCAAGCGCCGGATCGGTCGCGGTCGGGCGGTGCAGGTAGAGGCTGAAGTCGTCTGCGAGCACGTGCCGCTGGAAGATGTCCTCGAGCAGCGCCTTGTACCGCGGGCCGAGGAGGATGGTGTGGTGCGCGACGTCCGGGTACTGCCTTCGCGTCCCGAAGTACCACACAAAGAGGCTCATCGAGTAGCGCTGCCGCTCGATGCGCCGGTCGGTCCAGCGCTTGCGCGCCTCGGGCGCGACCAGGTGCCGGTACGTCCACGCCGAGTCCGCGTTCGAAACGACGACATCCGCCGCGATCCGCTCGCCCGAGGCGAGCTCGACGCCCCGCGCGCGCCCGTTCTCCACGGTGATCCGCCGCACCTCGGCGTTGCACCGGACCTCGCCGCCGAGGCCCTCGATGAGGGACACGAGCCCCTTGACCAGCGCGCCCGTGCCGCCGATCGGGAAGTGCACGCCCCAGTTGCGCTCGAGGAACGCGATGAGGCTGTAGATCGACGTGGTCGAGAACGGGTTCCCGCCCACGAGCAGCGGGTGGAAGCTCAGCACCTGCCGCAGGCGGTCGTCCTTCACGTGCTTCGCCACGAGCCCGTACACCGTGCGGTAGCTCTCGAGCCGCACCATGTCCGGCACGATGCGCGCCATGTCGGCCCACGACCCGAACGGCACGTGCGCGAGCTCCTCGAACCCCACGCGGAAGATCGCCTCGCTCATCCGGACGAAGCGCTCGTATCCCTCGACGTCGCCTGGCGCTAGCCGCGCGACCTCGGCGCGCATGGCGGCGGCGTCGCCCGTGTAGTCGAAGGTCGCGCCGTCGTGGAAGCGGATCCGGTAGAACGGCGTCACCGGCCGGAGGTCGACGTCGTCCGCCAGGCGCCTGCCGCAGAGGCTCCACAGCTCCTCGAAGAGGAACGGGGCGGTGATGACGGTCGGCCCCGCGTCGAAGCTGAAGCCGTCCTGCCGGTGCACGTACGCGCGCCCGCCCGGCTCGTCGAGCTTCTCGACCACCGTGACGTCGTAGCCGCGCACCCCGAGCCGCACGGCCGCCGCCAGCCCCCCGAACCCGCTGCCGATCACGACCGCGTGCGGCCTGCCCCGGCGAGCCCCCGCCGCCCGCCGCCCCGGCTCACGCGTGGGCTCCCCCCTGCCTGGCGCCGCTCCGGGCTGCCCGCCTTCTCCGTCTGCGTGCGCTGAAGAAGCGCTGGTGTTTTGCATGAGGCCGAGTATAATGTTTGTCGCAGCCTTTGACAAAGGCGAAAACACACTCCAATGCCGGTCAGCGTGCGCGTCGCTGTCCGTCGGTCCGGGAGTCCGGGCCTGCGCGGGCGGCGCTCGGTGCGGCGGACCTTGAACAGGGTTGTCCACGTGAGCCGCTACAGAATTCATGCCGTCTCGAAGATGTGTGGCGTGTCGTCGGCGACGCTGCGCGCGTGGGAGCGCCGTTATGGCGTGCCTTCACCAGCGCGCACGGCGTCTGCGTACCGCCTCTACAGCGAGGAGGATGTCGCGGTCATCAAGAAGATGCGCGACTACGTGAACGGCGGCGTGGCCGCCGCGGAGGCGGCGCGCATGGTGCTGGAGACGGCGGCGCCGCACGCGACGGCGCACACGAACGGCGGCGACGCGTTCGCGGGCGCGAGCGAGCGCATCGTCGAGGCCGCGATCCGCTTCGATCCGGACGGGCTGGACGCCGAGGTCAACCGCGCGCTCTCGCTCGGCCCCGCGGTGACCATCTTCGAGCGCGCGCTCGGCCCGGCGCTCGAGCGCATCGGCGATCTCTGGCACGAGGGGAAGATCACGGTCGCGCAGGAGCACCTCGCCTCGCAGGTCCTCGGCTCCACGCTGCAGCACCTCTTGCGCCTGGCGCAGCCGGGCGAGAGCGGGCGGCGGGTCCTGCTCGCCGGCTTCGCCGACGAGGATCACGTGCTCGGGTTGTTCGGCATCGGCCTGCGCTTCTGTTCGTGGGGTTTCCGTTCCGTCGTGCTCGGCCCGAGGACCCCGCCCGCCGCGATCGCGCGCGCGGTCGAGTCGCTCACGCCGGATCTCGTCGCGCTGTCGGTCTCCATCCCCCCGCCGCCCTCGAACGCGCGCGAGCTCATCGACGCCTACGCGGACGCCTGCCGCGACGCGGCCTGGATCGTGGGCGGCGCGGCTGCGGCGGCGCTCCGCCCGTTCATCGAGGCGCGCGGCGGCCTCGTGGCGTCCGGCGAGATCTCGGAGATCCGCGCGCAGGTCGAGTCCGCGCTGCTCGCGCGCCGGCGCCGCAAGGACACGAACTGAGCCGGCGCGCCGGCGGACGACCGCGCGGGCGCGGCGGCCCGTGCGCCGGTGCGGGCGTCCGCCGGAGCCCTCGCGGCCTCAGCCGTCGACCTGCTTGCGGAGCAGGTCGAGGAGCCGCTGCTGCGCCTCGGTCTTGAGCGCGCCTTCGGCCGCGAAGAGCACGCGACCGTCCTTGTCGACGAGGATGACGTTGCTGACGCCGCGGCGGAGCCGGTAGGTCGAGCGGAAGGTGCCGTCCCAGTCGCAGTAGATGGTCGTGCCGAACTTCCTCGACTCCTCGCGGATGGCGTCCTTCACGAACCCTTTCACCGGCCAGAAATCGTACGAGCTCACGTCGGCGATGGCCGCGAGCGCGATGGCGCGCCGGTAGTTGCCGCCCTTCGCGAGCTTCCCCAGGGCGTCCTTGAGCGGCTTGTTCTGCATCGCCGAGTCCTTGTCCTCGTAGACGATGAGGACCGGCTTGCCCCGCAGCGCCTTGAGCTGGAGCTCGCGGCCGTCGGCGTCCTCGACGCGCGCGTTCGGCGCCCGGTCGCCCTCGGAAGGCAGCGCGAGCGCGGCGCCCGACACGAGCGCGACGGACAGCGCTGCGGCCGAGGTGACGGAGAGGAGGCGGGCGCGCCAGGAGCGGCGGGAGACGGGCGCACGGTTCTGCATGTCCATAGTTTGTAACATTTTCATACTGTCTGTTCAAGGAATGTTCAGCTCGGTCGTTCTGCGGGGAAGCTCGGCGGGGTCCGCGGGGGTTGCTCGGCGGGGTCCGCGGCGGGTTCGCGACGTCTTTCTTACCAGGCTTTCCTGCCGGCGTTCTCCGGGGAAGGCGTCCTGGTCCTGCTCTTGACACCCCGGGCGCCGTGCGAAGATTGGGCGGTGCGAAGAGACCGGCTCCTGGAGCCAAGGTCCCGTAACCCTACAACAAACCGGCCGTCGCGAGCAGGGTGACGGCGCCGCGGGTGATGCCCCCGGCGCGCGCCGCGCGCGGGGGTCACGGAGGAGTCGTCATGTACAACCGTTACACGGATTTCGATCGCACGTTCGCCGTCATGGATGAGCTGCGCCGGCGCATGGATCGGCTGTTCGAGGACTACGATGCGCCCCGGGCGTCGCTCCGCGGCGAGTTCGACCAGGCGCCCCGGTACACGCCGGGCCCGCGCATCCACCTCTTCGACACGGGCAAGGCGCTTGTGGTCAAGGCCGAGCTGCCGGGCCTGACGGAGAAGGAGGTGCAGATCTCGCTGAACCAGGACGTGCTGACCCTGAGCGGCGAGCGCAAGTCGGATGCGCCGGAGGGTTATCTCGTCCACCGCAAGGAGCGGGGCGCGGTGCGTTTCAGCCGGAGCTTCACGCTGCCGAGCAAGGTCGATCCCGAGAGGACCTCGGCGGTCCTCAAGAACGGCGTGCTGACGCTGACGCTGAACAAGGCGGCCGAGGCGCAGCCGAGGCAGATCTCGGTCACTGCGCGGTGATGAGGGAGCGCGCCATCGGAGGAGAGCAACGAGGTTCCGCGAGACGCGGACAGGCATGTATCGAGGAAGGAGCAACCCACATGAGCACCGATCGCAACCTGACGAACCGTGACGAGAGCAGCCCTGAGAAGATCCAGCAGCGCCCTGCCGTGCCCCCGGCGGTCGACATCTACGAGAACGCCGAGGAGCTCCTGGTCGTGGCGGATCTCCCGGGCGTGACGCAGGACCAGCTGGCCATTCGCCTGGAGAAGGGCGAGCTCACCTTCGAGGGCCGGCGCGCCGAGGCGGCCGAGCGCGAGCACGGCGCGGAGAGCCTGCCGGACTACCGCCGCAGCTTCGTGGTCCCGCAGGGCATCGACGCGGAGAAGATCTCCGCCGAGCTCCAGGCCGGCGTCCTTCGGATCCACCTCCCGAAGAGCGCCTCGCTCAAGCCCCGTCAGATCCCGATCAGCGCGGCCTGACGTGGACCACGCAGGCTCGGGGCACCGCGCCCGCGGCCGCCGACGACGCCGCGGCGGCCGACGACGCCGCGGCCGCCGACGACGCCGCGACGGCGCCGCGCGCGGTGCCCGACGCACGGCCGCTGCCTCCCTCTATCCTGGCGCACGCGAATTCGGCTACTTTTCCGGCGTGCGTCTCTCACGTCATCCCCTCGCCTCCCTCGCCTTCACCGCGCTGCTCATCTCCGGGTGCGGCGCGCTGCTCGGCCTCGACGACTTCACCGACGCCGCGGCCCCCGGCGCCGGCGGTACGACGCCTTGCGAGGCGGGAGACGTACGGGCGTGTTACGAGGGCGAAAGCGAGACCGAAGGCATCGGCCTCTGCGCGCCCGGCAAGCAGACCTGCGACCAGGATGGCAGGTGGGGTGGCTGCGAGGGGCAGGTCCTCCCCGAGGAGGAGGACTGCGACCGGAGGGGCGATGAGGACTGCGACGGCGTGGGCTGCAGCGACGTCGTCTGGGCCAGGGTGTTCGAGGCGGGATCCGAGCAATGGGCAACGTCGGTCGCGGTCAGCCCGAAGGGGGATCGTATCGCCGTGGCGGGCATCTACCTCGGCGCGAGCAACTTCGGCACGGATGCGACGACGGTCCTCCCGGAGCACCCGAGCGGCGGCGCCTTCCTCGCAGTGTTCGACGGTGAGGGCAACCATGTGTACAGCCACGGCCTGCCGATCAGCGGGGACATCTGGCCTGTGGTCGCGGTGGACGCTGAGAGCAATGTGCTGTTCGCTACCAGCTACACGGGCACCGTGAACCTCGGCGGCGAGGATCTCCCGTCCAGCGGAGACAGCGACCTTCTGATCGCCAAGCTCCGCGCAAACGGTGGGCATGTGTGGAGCAAGCAGTTCGGCGGCCCTGAAACGCGGGAAGCCGACGCGCTCGACATCGCCATGGCGCAAAACGGCGATCCGGTGCTCACCGGGCTTTTCAGAGGGATGGTGAGCTTCGGCGGTCCGACGCTCGAGACTGCCGGGATATCGGACGGGGACGGCTTTCTGGTCCGGTTGCGTGGTGAGGACGGCGGCCATGTCTACAGTATCCGGATCGGGGACCGTGCGGGCCGTACCCCGGGCTATCAACTCGGAAAGGGTGTCGGGGTTGATGCGATGGGCCGTGTGGTGGCCGCCGGCATCTTTATGAACTCGGTCGACTTCGGCACAGACTACGTCCATGATTCCCGCAGCATGGGAACATCCGGCTGGGTGGCTCAGTACGACGCGGAGGGGATGCTGCTATGGAATACAGTATTCGGTTATCGCGAAGACAGCACGGTCGATGTCAGCGGCGTCGACGTCGATCCTGCGGGCAATGCTGGTATCCTCGGCCTCTTCTCCGGGCGTGTCACGTTCCGGGGCACAGGCAGCGTCGACGTCACGCGCGAGACGACCGGCGTGGATGATGTCGACATATTTGTCCTCCGGCTGTCAGCGACCGGCGCACACTCCTGGTCGAAGCAAATCGGGGACGCGAACGACCAGAGCTGGAATGTGCCATTACAGGGCGTCGCGCTCGACAGCGAGGGTGAGGTCGTCGTCGCTGGCGCCTTCCGCGGGAAGGTGGATTTTGGCGGCGGGGAGCTGACCGCCGACGAGACCGACTGGTTCATCGCGAAGTTCGATGCTTCGGGAACGCACCGGTGGAGTCACCGATACGGCAGCGCCGCGGTGTCGCAGGGAGTGACGTCCGCGGCCATTCTTGCGGAGACGCGCGAAGTCGTCGTTGCGGGCATGAGCGACGGCGCGCTCGACCTGATGGCCCCTCCGCTGAGGATGGATAGCCGCAGCGTGGTGATGGCGCGGCTGTCGCCCTGAGCACCGAGCCTATCGCGTACTGTGTCGTCACGTGGGCTGGCTCAAGGGTTCCCCGCCGTGTTGCCGATGATCGTCAGAGTCCAGGTGGCGTCGCTGCCGCATGCGGTGCCCGACACGTAGCGGACCTCGATGCTGAGCCAGCGATTCGTCTCCAAGGCGGGGAAGTCGGACCACACATCCGTGACCGACTCCGGCGAGCCAGTTCCCTTCACACCCGACGCCAGACAGTCCGGCGCTGAGCGATCGCCGGTGTAAACAAAAAGATCGAAGTCCATCCCGGGCGGCGAAGTGAGGCTGGCGGTGTAGCTTATCTCGTAAGTCGAGTTCTCGTGATCCGTGATATCGATCTTGAACCATCTGGACGTACTTCCGGTCCTGGTCACAGCGCTCGATCCATAATCACCAGAAATGGCGCTGAGCGACTCTGCCCCTGTGCACGTCGTCGGCGCACCGTAGTCGCAGACAGGGCTCCCTCCTCCACCGCCCTCGCCGCCGCCGCCGTCGCCGCCCTCGCCCTCCCCCTCTCCGCCGGTTCCAGTGGAGCTCGAACTCGAGCTTGAGCTCGAGCTCGAGCTCGAGCTGGCGGACTGGTCCGCACCGCCGCCTCCGCCTTCGCCTCCACCGCCGCCTCCGCCGGCCTGTTCCTCGTAGCCAGGTAACAAGTCGTCGGTCCCCGTGGCGCAGGCGAGGAGCGTCAAACAGAGCGTGGGGAGCAGGAGCAGCCGGCCGGGCGTTCGCATTCATGCATTCTATCTGCTCTCGCGGAAGTGGTCCAAGGAAGCCATCAGGACGGAGCGGGACAGCGCGCCCCGAGCATGGCTCAGCGTCGGCAGCAGCTGCCCATGCAGTTAGATCAGTTACCAGAGCCCCGGATTTCCGTCAGAGTCGACGCGGGACGTCCCTGGTCGCACGCTGGCGGCACGATGGTGACTATTGGCTGCTCGGTGCGAGGGCAGCCGAGTCGCGCCGCGGCGCGCCGCCCGGGCGGGACGCACGCCCAGACGCCGCGCGCCGTCCGCCGCCGTCGCGGGTTCGTGTCGAGTCGCCGCGGCCGCGCCCGGCCGATTGACAAGCCCCGGTGGGCGTGCAATGGCTGCGCCCGCCTCAGACCAGCCCAGGAGCGACGCGCCGCATGCAGAGACAGGCCTTGAACGAGACGACGCTGCCCGTCACCGTCCGCGAGCCGGGCCCGGGGGAGGACCGGGACGAGCTCGTGCGGCTCCTGTTCGGCGACGCCGCCGCTTCGGCCAAGCGGCCGGAGGAGTACGAGGCGCTTTATCCACGGCGCGCGCTGCCCAAGGGCGCGATGGTCACCCGCTACGCGCCGAGCCCCACCGGGTTCATGCACATCGGCGGCATCTTCGTGTCGCTCATCAACAAGCGGCTCTCGGCCCAGAGCGAGGGCGTCTTCTTCCTCCGCCTCGAGGACACCGACGTGAAGCGCGCCATCCCCGGCGCGCTCGACACCATCGTCGACTCGCTCGCACGCTTCGATCTCTCCCCCCAGGAGGGCGTGCTCCGCGCCCCGTCCGCGGCGGGGGGCGAGGCCGCCGGGCAGCCCGGCGGCGCGTTCGTGCAGCAGGGCAGCTACGGCCCCTACGTCCAGACGGAGCGGGTCGCGATCTACCGCGACTACGCGATCGACCTCATCCGTTGCGGCTTCGCCTACCCCTGCTTCTGCACCGTCGAGGAGCTCGACGCGATCCGGCAGGAGCAGATGGCGCTCACGGTGAAGCCCGGCTACCATGGCCGGTGGGCGAAGTGGCGCGACGCGCCGCTCGACCGGGTGAAGGAGGCGCTCGCCGCCGGCACCCCGTTCGTGCTCCGGCTGCGCGCCCCGGACGACGTCTCCGGCCGGGTCGAGTGGAAGGACGGCGTGAAGGGCGTCATCTCGATGCCCGTCAACGACCTCGACACCATCCTCCTCAAGTCGGACGGCATCCCGACCTACCACTTCGCCCACGCCGTCGACGATCACCTGATGCGGACGACGCACGTCATCCGCGGCGACGAGTGGATCTCGTCGATGCCGCTCCACCTGCAGCTCTTCCGCGCGCTCGGCTTCAAGCCGGTCGAGTACGCCCACGTCCCGCCGATCCAGAAGCTCGATCGCGTGGAGGAGGCCGACCCCGAGACGGGCGAGACGAAGGTGTCCGACGCGCGGCGCAAGCTGAGCAAGCGCAAGGACCCCGAGGCGAACATCGATTATTATCGGGAGATCGGCGTCCCCGAGGCGGCCACCATCGAGTACCTGCTCAACATCGCCAACTCCGCGTTCGAGGACTGGCGCAAGGCGAACCTCGACAAGCCGTACACCGCGTTCCCCCTCAAGCTGAACAAGCTCGCCCCCGGCGGCGCCCTGAGCGATCTCGTCAAGCTGAAGAGCGTGAGTCAGCAGGTCGTGAGCCGGATGAGCGCCGAGGACGTCTATGCCCAGGGCCTCGCGTGGGCGAGGGCGTACGACAAGGAGCTCGCCGCGCTGATGGAGCGGGATCCGGAGTACACGAAGCGCGCGCTCGGCATCGAGCGCGGCGGCAAGAAGTCGAACAAGCGCATCGTCACGTGGCAGGACCTGCGCGACCAGCTCTTCTTCTTCTACGACGAGCTCTACGCCCGCGTGGACGCGTTCGATTTCCCCGAGAACGTCCCCGAGGCCGAGCGCGAGCCGCTGCTCCGCCAGATGCTCGAGGTCTTCGATCCTGCGGACTCGAAGGAGGCCTGGTTCGAGAAGATCCGTCAGATCGCGGTGGCCTCGGGTTATGCCGGCGAGGTGAAGCAGTACAAGGCCTCTCCGGACGCTTTCAAGGGCCATGTCGGCGACGTCTCGATGGCGCTCCGGGTCGCGATCTGCGGGACGCGCAACAGCCCCGATCTCGCCGAGGTCATGGCGGTGATGGGCGAGCCGCGCGTGCGGGCGCGCATCGCCCGCTTCCTCTGATCGGCCGGTGACGGGCGCGCGGCCCGCGGCGGCGCCCGCCCACGGGCGGCGCCCGGCCCGCGGCGGCGAGGAGATCGATGAGCGACGTCTGCCGTTTCGCCCCGTCGACGACCGGGGCCGCTCACCTCGGCACGCTCGCCGCGGCGCTGCTCTCCTGGCTCGACGCGCGGTCGCGCGGCGCGCGGCTCATCCTCCGGCTGGAGGATCTCGATCCTGACCGCTCTCGTCCCGAGCTCGCGCGCTCCATCGCCGAGGATCTCGCCTGGCTGGGCCTGGATTTCGACGAGCGCGTCGAGCAGCACACGTTGCGTTCCCACCACGAGGCGGCGATGGACCTGCTGGAGGCGCGCGGCGCTCTCTACCCCAGCTCCGCCACGCGCGAGGAGGTGCGCGCGGCGGGCCGGCGCGCGCCGGACGGCGGCTTCGCGTACGACAACCGCGAGCGCGCCCGCGAGTTGCCGCCGGGCGGCTGGCGCGCGAGTGTGGAGCCGATCCGGGCGCGTCTCCCTGACGGCGTGTTCCGTCCTGTGGACGAGGGCGGGCTCGATCTCTCGCAGGATCCTGCGCTCGCGATGGGCGACCCGGTGGTCCGCCGGCGCGACGGAGCGTTCTCGTACCAGCTCGCGGTGGTGGTCGACGACGGCGCGTCGGGGGTCACGCGTGTGGTCCGCGGGCGCGACATCGCGCCGAGCACGGCCACCCAGTCCGCGCTTCAGGCGCTGCTTGGCCTCCCGTCTCCCGTCTACCGGCACCACCTGCTCCTCCTGGAGGAGCGCGGCGGCAAGCTCGCGAAGACACACGGCGCGGCGCGTGCTGCGGGTCTCCTCCGTGCCGCGCCCGAGCTCTGCGGCGCGCTCGCCTGCTGTGTTGGCCTGCTGGACCGTCCGGAGCCGTGCACGCCAGCGGAGCTGCTCCGCGACTTCACCTGGTCGCGTGTGGCGACGGCCGACCGCGTCGTGCGCTGGCGCGACGGCGCGCTCCAGTTGACCCCGGTGCCGTAAGGATTGTCCGCGCTGCCCGGCCGGCGTGTTGACCGCCGTCCTCCCCTTCTTCCGATGTCCAACGCGAGCGCCGGCGGGTGGGTCCGCGCTCGCCGACGTGGCGCGGGTGGGCGCGTCGAGCACCGACCGAGGTGCCATAAGCCCAAAGGAGGCGACACGCCCCAGGCGCGCCTCGTGTGGCGCGCACCATAACGTCTCAGTCATCAAGGCCCGAAGGGAGACATGCCGGGCGGTGTCCCCGGCGCAAGCCCCCTCGTCCCGGTCTTGGCGGATGGCCAGCGCCCACCCGCGCCACGTCGGCGAGCGCGGACCCACCCGCCGGCGCGTTCGGCTGGGCATCACCTCCCCAGCCCGCCCCGCGAGCCGACCCGTTATCTCACGCCAACGCCCCCCTCGTGACGCAGACACGCCACGTCACGCGCCCCGCGCGCGACGGCGACGCACGCCTCCTCAGGCAGGCAGCGGCGCGGCCCCCAGCCCCAGCAGCGGAAACAAGGTGATGATCGCGTTGGGCCGCGGCATATCGTCGTCATCGTCGTCCTCGCGCCGCCCGTCGCGGCCGCGACGCGAGCGGCTCCCCAAGAGCGTCCAGGCGCGCCGCGCGTGTTCGGCGAGGTCGCGCGCCGGTCCCGGCGACGTGTCGTTTTCCTGGATCGTCATCATGGCGGCCGCCGATTACCACGGATCCCGCCCAGAACGCCAGCTTCTGCGTCAAGGAAACGCGAACATCGGTGCAGCCTGTCATGCGCCCGCGCTGGAGGGACTCCCGCCCTGGCAGCCCCCGCCGGAATGCGCCATGAACGCTCTCCGGACGCGTTCATGACCGCCTCCCCCCCCGCCGAGACGCCCAAGTCGCCCTTCGACGCCTTCAAATCGCGCGATTTTCGCGTGTACGCGCCCGCCCGCCTGCTCGCCACGGTGGCGTTCCAGATGCAGTCGGTTGCCGTAGGGTTTCAAATTTACAGCCTCACCCGCAGCCCGCTCGCGCTCGGGTACGTGGGGCTCGCGCAGTTCGTCCCCGTGGCGGGGCTGTCCCTCGTCGCCGGGCACGCCGCGGATCGCTTCGATCGCCGCGGGATCCTCGTCCTTTGTTACCTCACCCTGTCGCTCGCGTCGCTCGCGCTGTTCTTCATCGCCCGCTCGCCCAGCCCGAGCCTCCCGGCGATCTACGGAACCCTCGTGCTCATCGGCACCGCGCGCGCCTTCCAGGGGCCCGCCGGCTCGTCGCTCCTGCCCGCGCTGGTACCCACGGCCCACTTCCAGAACGCCGCCACGTGGCAGTCGACGCTCTGGCAGGTCGGCGCGATCGGCGGCCCGAGCCTCGGCGGCCTGCTCTACGGCGCCTGGGGAGCGCCCGCGCCCGTCTACCTGACCGCGGGCGTCGCGCTGGCCGCCGCGAGCGCCGGCATCCTGGCCGTGCGGGTGCGCACCGGCCGCATGGAGAAGCGGCCGCCGTCGCTGGCCACGGCGCTCGCCGGGCTGCGCTACGTCGCCCGGAAGAAGCTCCTCCTCGGGGCCATCTCGCTCGACTTCATGGCCGTCTTCCTGGGCGGCGCGGTCGCGCTGCTGCCCGCCTACGCCGCCGACGTGCTCCACGTCGGCTCGCGCGGGCTCGGCTTCCTGCGCGCCGCGCCCGCGGTCGGCGCGGGCCTCATGGCCGTGCTCCTCGCGTTCCGGCCGATCACGCGCCACGCCGGGCCGAAGATGCTCTTCAGCGTCGGCGTCTTCGGGCTCGCCACGATCGCCTTCGGCCTGTCGCAGAGCTTCTACCTCTCGCTCGCCGCGCTCACCGTGCTCGGCGCCGCCGACATGGTGAGCGTCGTCGTGCGGATGACCCTGGAGCAGCTCGCCACGCCCCCCGAGGTGCGCGGGCGCGTCAGCGCCGTCAACATGGTGTTCGTCGGCGCGTCGAACGAGCTCGGAGAGTTCGAGTCGGGCACCCTGGCCTCGCTCGTCGGCACCGTGCCGGCCGTGGTGTTCGGCGGCGTCGGGACGATCTCGGTCGTGCTCCTCTGGTCGCGGCTGTTCCCCGAGCTGCGCGCCGTGGACCGGCTCGAAGACGTGCGCCCGACCGCCGAAGAGGGCGCCGAGCGCGCGGCGTGACCGGCGCCGCCTCCGCCGCCCCCCCGGGAGCGCGCCGCCTGCAGCGCCTCACCACCTCACCGGAGATGGCCAGTCGCTCTCCGGACGAGCGCAAGCATCGAATCCATCACCCAAGCCGCCGCGCAGGCCGCCGCGATGAGCGCGCCATACGACTCCGGTGCGTAAACCATTGCGCACCGCGTACCACTTTCCGCACGATTGCCAATTTGACGAGGACGTTATCGTGCGCGCTGGGCGGCATTCGGTCGTACAATACACGACGATAATACCAGTAAGGCTGGCCGAATTGCTTGACGCCGCGAGAATCTACGACCTTACATAGGCCAATGGATACGATTATCGCGTGGGCTGTCGGACTCATGGTGACATGGGCCCCGCCCGGATTGAGCTTAATCAAGGACGCGATCGAGACGCCCGAGCAGGGCCGCGCGCGCTACCAGGAGATCGCGCGCGCGGCGGCCAAGGTGGCGTATGATCCTGAATTGAAGCCGCTCTTCGGCGGCCCGCGCGGGCGTGCGGAGACGATGGCGCTGCTCCTGGCGATCGCGTCCTATGAGAGCGGCTTCCGCCGCGACGTCGATCTCGGCCTGGGGAAGCTCGCGCGCGGCTCGGGGACCGACTCCTGCCTGCTCCAGATCCGCGTGGGAGCCGGCAAGACGCCGGAGGGGTGGACGCACGAGGACCTCGTGTCGGACCGCGAGAAGTGCTTTCGCGCGGGGCTCCGGCTGATCAGGGGCTCCTTCGGCGCGTGCCGCAAGCAGGACCCGCGCGACCGGCTCAGCGCGTACACGCGCGGCAGGTGCATCGTCAACGATCGCCTGTCGCGAGCGCGCATCGGACGCGCGCAGAGGGTCGCGCGCTCGCCGATGACGGACGCGGAGGTCCTCGCGTCGGCGCAGAAGCCCGCTCCGGTCGCTCCGCCGAGCGCGCCGGCCCCCGCAGGAGCCGGAAACGACAGCTAGCAGCTGGTCGACCAGGGAACGACGGGGTGCTCGTCCGGCGCGAAGCGCTGTAGAGTCGCAGCGTCAACCCAGAGAAAGGACGATGATGAAGCTGATTTACTTCTCCGCGCGCGGCCGGATCGAGCCCGCGCGGCTCATGATGGAGATGGTCGGTGCGCGTTATGATATCGAGGCCGTCCCCCTGGAGAAGTGGATGGGGCCGGAAGGCAAGGAGCGCATCCTGAGCTGTACGCCGTTCGGGCAGCTGCCCGTGCTGGAGGACGGGGTGTTCACCCTTTGCCAGTCCGTGGCGATCACCCGGTATGTGGCGCGCAAGCTCGGCCTCTACGGCGAGACGCTCGAGGAGAACGCGCGCGTCGACGAGGTGGCCGATACGGCCAGCGAGCTCTACCTGGATCTCGCGGCGCTCTTCTGGAATCCGCGCTTCCACGAGCTCCGCGCCGACCATCGCTCCGCCACGGGCAAGAAGCTCGAGCTCCTCGAGGCCTATTTCCTCCGCACGCGCGCCGACGCAGAGCACTGGGTCCTCCCCGGCCGCTACACCATGGCCGACGCGGCCATGGCCTATGCCCTGGAGTCCATCCTCCCCGTGCACACCGGGCTCCTCAAGGAGTTCCCGGAGCTCTACCGCGCGGTGAACGCGTTCTTCGCGGCCGACGGCGTGCGCGAGTACGTGCGCAGCGATCGGCGGCCACGCACCTGGACCGTCCCGATCGCCACGTTCGGCGGCAGGCCGGAAGAAACCCATCAATGGACAGACTGATCGGTTGAGCTCGGGCGCGGCCGGAGCCGGCCGCGCGGCCACCTGCCGCGCGGCCGGCGCTTCTACACACGGCGGGTCACGGGGCGACGGCGACCTGGCACGTGGCCGAGGAGAACGAGCCGAACGGCGCCACGAGCACCGTGTAGGAGCCGCTCTCGGGGCAGGTGAACATCGTCTCCGGGCAACGACCGCAGGTGTCGTCCACGTCGGCGAGGGCGGTGCCCAGGGTGCACCCCTCGGCCCCCTCGCAGACGCGGATCATCGGGTCGCCGACGCAGGCGCCGCCGGTCCCGCAGCCGCAGCCCACCGTGACCTGCGCCCCCGGCTCGCACGAGAGGCTCTGGGCGCCCTCCGCGATGGACCAGCCGCAGTCGCGGCCGGCGCCGCTGATGCCCGAGGGGCAGGGCGAGAGCGGATCCGTCGGGCCGCCCGTCGAGCCGTCCGACGGGATGAACACCGGGACCTCGATCGTGTTGTTGCTGTAATCGCTCTCCGGCAGCGTCTGATCGGGGTTGATCATGATGCGGAGCGCATAGTCGCCGCTGGGGACGTCGGTGATGTCGACCCACTGGCAATCGAGGCCGGCGCCGTAGACGTCGCTCCAGCCGCGCTGGATCCCCTGGAACTCGCAATGGTAACGGGGCGTGGACGGCGAGCCCGGGATGCCCACCGGCGAGCTGTCGAGCAGGCAGAACGCCTGCTTGTGGCCGGTCGCGACGACATTGCCGATGAGATCGACGAGCTCGTACCTCGCATACCCCTCGAAATGGTAATGGCCGTGGCACGAGGAGAACTCGAAGTCCTGCACGTCGAGCGGATTGCCGAGCACCATGTCGGCCTCGCCGATGTTCGGCGTCTGCGTCGAGAAGTTGAGCAGGCGGCGATCCCCCGGGGCGTCGACGCAGCTCTCCGCGATCGCGCAGCTGTCGGCGGCGAAGAACTGGCGGTTGATGAAGAGGCTCGACTGCGCCACGTCGGCCGAGACCGTCAGGTCGGGCAGCGGGCACACCTCGCCCGCCTCGAGGCTCGTGCAGGTGCCGAGGAAGCCCGCCAGACAGCAGGTCTGCCCCGCGGCGCACTCGCTGTCGTCGCGGCAGAGCGTCGTCTCGGACGGCCCCTCCTCCACGTCGATGACGATATCGAACGAGCCCTGGTTCATGCTGACATCATCGCCGCCGGTGCGGAAGCGGAGCACGACGGGGGTGCTCTGCTGCGGGAACACGTCGAAGTAGGTGGGGTTCGGTGAGAGCAGCTCGGCCTCGACCGTCTGCGGCGCGCCGCCGCTCAGCCGCTCGAGGCGCCAGCCCTCCTGCAGCCAGGTGAAGTAGCTGCCCGCGGGCACCGCCGCGCTCAGGCTGAAGCGGTTCGGGTCGTCCTCGGTGTTGAAGAACAACGTGCTCTCGGGCCCCTGGACCATGACCGTCGCGTCGCGAAGACGGTACTGGTTGCCCGACGGGGCGAAGCCGAGGAGGTTCAGCTCGACCTCCCCGACCGTCTCCTCCTCCCCCGCCGGCGCGCCCGAGCACCCCGCCAAGGTCATCGTCGCCAGTACCGCAAGTCTCGTCAGCTTCATGCAGCCATGCCTCCGTGGTGAACCGAAAGTGCCAAAGACCCGATCGCCCGACTCGAGAACCTGCATTATCGAGCAAGCGACGTGCCGCCGGGGGACGCGGCACGATTACGACTCGGCGAGGGGCCCCGCCCGCCGCGCGCAGCGGCGCGCCGCGGGATCGCGCGGGAAATCGCGCCCTCGTGGGTCGCGCTCGCGCGCGTGAAGGTCGATGTCGGCGACGCGCTCCGGGACAGCTCTGTCAGGGTCGCGCCCGGATGGCACGCAGCGGCACACGCGAGCGCAGCGCCGCTATCGCCGTCCGCGGACGGCGCGGCAGATGGGCTCACCGAGGGGTGCGCGGGTGGTCAGCCTCGGAGGAGGTTCGCGGCGGCTTCGGCGTTGAGGTAGCTCTTGCTCTTCATCCCGAGGCGGATGGAGGAGAGGCCCACCTCGGGCTCGCCCTGGAGCGCGGCGAGCGTCAACGCGTTGTGGCAGAAGATGTTGATGAGCTTCGGGCTGCCGCCGCTCCTCGCGTGGAGCAGCTGCTGCGACGCGACGTCGAGCTTGAGGCCTCGCCCGCTTCCCCCGACCGACCGCATCCTGAAGTCGATGTACTCGATCATCTCCTGCTGCGTCATGCCGGGGAGCAGGAGCGATTGCGCGCCGGAGTAGAGCTCGCGCGGCGCGCCGTTCGACGCGAGGCTCGAGGGGAGATCCGGGGCGCCCACCAGGATCATCGAGAGGCGGCCCGGCGGGGCGCAGCGGAGGATGTCGTGGAGCTCCGTCAGGAGCTCGTGATCGTCCGGATCGACGCCGTCGACCACCATGACCGCGATCGCGTCCGTCCCCGCCCGGAGGAGCGCCTGCCCGAGGAACGCGTCGACGAGGAACTGCTGGCCCAGGTTCGGGGAGACGCCCGTCGCCCCCACCTGCCTGCACAGGGCCACGAGCGGCCGCGTCGCGAAGAGCAGCTGCGGCTCCACCGTGAAGACGTGGATGCGGGGCACCTTGTTCTTGATCATCTCGCACACGAAGGTCCGGCCGCTCCCCGGCTCGCCCACGAGGATCGCCGGCCGCTGCCCGGCGACGATCTGCGACGCCAGGGTCCTCAGGATCCAGGCGTAAGGGCCCGCGTCCCAGAAGAAGCTCGGCTGCCGGATGTCGCTGAAGGGATACCCGGTCAGGCCGAAGTGCTCGCGGTAGCCGTATTGCCCGGTGGAGCTCGCGAGCGCGCTCGAGCTGCTCACCAGGATCGTGCCCGTCGGCGTGGCCAGCGAGCCCGTCGGCGGGGGCACCGAGCCCGTCGGCGGGGGCACCGAGCCCCGCGGCTGGAGCGAGAGCTGGCTGATCCGCTCGGAGAGATCGACCGAGCCTAGGGGCGAGTTCCTCGGCTCCGGCAGCTCCCGGGGCCGGACGCTGCTGCGCCGGAGCATGAGCATGTCCTCGAGGAACGCCACGATGTGGGCGGCGGACGGCCGCTCCTGGGGCTTCTTCGACATGCAGCGGCGCAGGAGCTCCGCGAGCAGCGGGTCGATGTCCGGCATCGCCAGCTTCGGATCCGGGACGGCCGCGTGGCAGTGCGCCTGGAAGCAGCCGGCGAGGTCCCTCGCCGAGTAGGGCGTCCTGCCGACGAGCAGGTGGTAGAAGGTGCAGCCGAGGCTGTAGATGTCCGAGGGGGGCGCGATGTCCTGGCCCGTCCACTGCTCGGGGCTCATGTAGAACGGCGTGCCCTCCAGCGTGCGCGCGGCGGCGCTGGCCCCGAGGGCGCCGCTGCCGCTCCCCGGGTGCGACGCCAGGCCGAAGTCCGCGATCTTGAGCGTCCCCGACGCGGTGAGCAGCAGGTTCGCGGGCTTGATGTCGCGGTGGGTGATGCCGAACGAGGCCGCCAGCTCGAGCGCCGCCGCGGCCTCGCGCATCTTCTCGATCCCGAACTGCTCCGGCAGCCGGCCGCCGTGCTGCTTCGCCGCCTGCGCGGTGGTCAGCCCATGGACGTACTCCATCGCGATGAAGCGGACGTCCTCGTCCTCGCCGACCTGGAAGATCTGCACCACGTTGGGGTGGAGGAGCCGCGCGGCCGCGCGCGCCTCGCGCAGGAAGCGGTCGCGCCGCTCGGTGTCGGTCTCGCCGCTCCCCTTGGCGATGAGCTTCACCGCGACGTCGCGCTGGAGGACGCTGTCCCTGGCCAGGTACACGACGCCCATCGCGCCGGTGCCGAGCAGCTGGATCAGCTGGAACGGCCCCAGCCACTGTCCTGCCAGGTGGGTCAGCGTCATCGCAGGATCCGCGAGCATCGGCCTCTCATTCCCCATGGTGTCACCCAACCCCTGCGCTCGCCGGGCGCACACGTCGGCCCGGGATCTCGACGCCGCTCACCTCAGCGCGGGTCCGCGGCGCCCCGCGAGCGGCCCCGTCCCAGGATGTGCCCCATGGTGAACGCGGAGAGGACGAGGACCGTGACGATGATCGGCACGGCGTAGGTCGCGAGCGACGCCACGTTGAGCGAGGCCGCCCTGTCCGCCGCCGCCGCGGCGGTGCCGGGCGCAGCCCTGTCCGCCGCGCCCACCGTGAGCAGGATGGCCGTGGCCATCGACGCGGCGATGGAGAGCAAGGCGATCGCGAGCCCGGCGACGAGGCCGCTCGGCCCCGTCGGCTCGAGCGCGGCCGGCGCGGCGACCGGTGCGGGCGCCGCGGCGGGCGCGGCCGCGGGCACCGTCACGAGCGGGCTGTCCAGCTTGACGTGCACGTTGACGACCATCTCCTGGCCTGCCCAGGGGATGACGATCCCCTGGGGGGCCGCCGGGGCCGGGGCCGGGGCCGGGGCCGCGCTGGCGCCGGCGCCGGCGCGCGGGGACCAGTCGCTGTCCCGGCGCGGCTCCTCGGCGGCCGCGTTCAGCAGGGCCTCGTGGGCCGGGTTCGTCTGGTAGTGCAGCGTGTCGGCGTCCTCGTCGATGGCGCTCGGGCGCCGCCGCGGCTTCATCACCTCGGTGACGCTCTGCGGGGGGATCGGATCGGAGAGCGGCGGCCGCTGCGCGGGCGCTCGCTGCTCGCGGGCGGGCGCGGCGTCCGCCTTGCCGTCGGCCTTGCCCGCGGGCGCGCCGGCGACGTGCTCGGCGGCCGCCTTCTTCATGACGTCGGCGATCAGGCCGTAGACCTCTGTCCACGCCGCCTCGACGTCGCTGTTGTAGCCGTCGCCGAGCCCTTCGCGCAGCGTCCAGAGCAGGGCCTCGCCCACCACGTCGTAGTGGCGATCGACCACCATGTAGCCGTGGTGCCGGGCGCCGAGCGACTTGAGCACGGGCACGAGCTTGCCGAGGTTGTTCAGCCCGTCGACGGCCACGGCGAGCGTCTGCATGAGCTTCTTCTTCTGCTCGGCCATGTCGTTCTTGAACATCGGCCGCACCGACGGATCGAGCTCGAAGAGGCGGTCGTAGAAGAGCGCCGCGGCGGCGTCCGAGATGGGCATCACCTTCGCCCACGACCGCTGCACGAGCTCGATGGTGCGCGGGCTGATCGGCGCGCCCAAGCCGGCGGCCGGCTGAGGCTGAGGCGGCGGCGGCTCGCTCTGCTGCCAGGGCGGCATCACGCCGACGAGCGTCCTCGCGGCCATCTTGGCCGACGACGGCGGCGGCACCGACTTCGGCCGCTGCGCCGGCTCGGCGGCGTTCGGGCGCGGCGAGGGGCTCCGCGCCGGCGCCGGGGCGTTCGCGCGCGCGGCGCCCGCGCCGAGCGCCGGCGCGGTCGGGGGGAGCACCTGCGTGCTGCCGACCGCCGCGTGCGCCGCGGCCGCCTTCTTCATGACGTCGGCGATCACGCCGTAGACCTCTTTCCACGCCGTCTCGATGTCGCTCGAGAACGCATCGCCGAGCCCCTCGCGCAGCGTCCAGAGCAGGGCCTCGCCCACCACGTCGTAGTGGTGCTCGGCGACCATGTACCCGTGGTGCCGGACGCCGAGCGACTGGAGCACGGGCACGAGCTTGCCGAGGTTGTTCAGCCCGTCGACGGCCACGGCGAGCGTCTGCATGAGCTTCTTCTTCTGCTCGGCGATGTCGTTCTTGAACAGCGGCCGCACCGACGGATCGAGCGTGAACAGCCGCTCATAGAAGAGCGCCGCGGCGGCGTCCGAGATGGGCATCACCTTCGCCCAGGACCACTGCACGAGCTCGATGGTGCGCGGGCTCAGCAGCTCGGCCGCCGGGCCGGGCCGCGCCGCCTTGTTCACGAACTCGGGCGCGCCGTAGGCGCCCGGCCCTCGTTGCGTGGCGGGCCCCGCTGCGGCAGACGCCCCCCCGCGCGGAGGGGCGGGCACGCTGATTCCGCGTTGCGGCTTGGCCGCGTCCCCAGCCGGCGCAGGGCCGCGCGTGTTCGTCGGGGGCGCAAAGGGATCGTTCGGTTTCGCCATCGTCACTTGTCCGCTGGGGGTTACGGGGAGTGCTTCGGTGGGATGCGCGTGCTGGCGCGCGTGTTCAGGGCACAGGAACCGCCGCTACCACCATCCTACATCACGAGGCCGGCGCCTGCCTACGCCGCGACGCGAGGGCGCGCCGGGGGGCTGCACGCGCCGACGGCGGCGGGCGCGCCGGGGGGCTGCGCGCGCCGACGGCGGCGGGCGCGCCGGGGGGCGAGCGCGCGCCGGGGGGCGGGCGCGCCGCGGCAGCCCGCGCCCCAGCGGTCCGAGGACAGACGTGAAATCCTCGCTCCGGACGAGGTGCTCCAGCCAGCGGTCGAGGCGCCGGTCCACGGGCGGCCCGCTGTCGCCGCTCCCCGGGTCCTGCCCGCGGGTCTTGTTGTACCTGGGCGCGTTGCAACCCATCCCCTCGAGGAGCTCAGCGAACGCCCGCGGCAACCCCTGTGAGCGGCGCAACCGTCGAGTCGTTCAGAGCAGGTGTCGCCCCGCGCGGCGAGAAGGAATCATGGAAAGGTGACCGCCTCCGAAGATGCCTTTGGAGAGGCCACGGTTATTGAAGTGAGATTGCCGCGGCTCATCGAGTGATGACGCGCACGAGGCGCCACGCTCAGCAGACCAGGAGCAGCAACGACCCTGGGCAGGGGCCGCCAGACCGGCATCCCAGGCCCTCATCGCCGGCAGCGGCGCTGGGCGGAGCCATCCGGCCGGCATCCAGGCCCTTTTCAACCAGCAGAAACGAAAAACGCGAGGTGGCCAGATTCGGCCAGTCCTCGCGTCCTCATATGCTGCTTGGGTCGTGGTTGCGCGGGCGGGATTTGAACCCACGACCTTCGGGTTATGAGCCCGACGAGCTACCAGGCTGCTCCACCGCGCGAGAGGGAATCTACTCACAGCTCCGCCCTGGTCAAGGATTCTCTCACGGCGCCATGTCGATCTTGTCGAGCGCAGGTTCCGCGAGCGATCCACCTCGGCGGAGCCCGCCGTCAGCCGAGCGGGCGCCGCCGAGCACGAGCCCCCACGCCGCGGCGCCTCAGCCCGGCCAGTCGGGCACGAGCGGCGACGGCGCCGCCGTCGAGACCCCCCGGAGCTGGTGCGCCGCGCCTCAGCCCAGCCAGTCGGGCACGAGCGGCGACGGCGCCGCCGTCGAGATCACCCAGAGCTGGTGCGCCGCGCGGGTCGCCCCGATGTGGAGCAGGTGCCGCGACTCGTCGTCCGCCGGGTAGGTCGACGCGTTCACGTCGACCAGCACCACGTAGTCGTACTCCAGGCCCTTCACCTGCCGGATCTCGGTCACCTCGACGCCGGGGCGGAACGCGAACTCGTAGGCGCGCACCCGCCGGAGGTTCGGGATCTCCGCCATCCTGAGGGCGTCGTAGTAGACGTCCGCCTGCTCGGGGTGGCGCGCCAGGATCGCCAGCGTCGCGCGCGGCTCGCGGCCGAAGAGCGGGCGGATCGCGTCGGCGAGGAAGGCGACGGCGGCGCCGGCGCTCGGGAAATGGTGGTGCTCGACCGGCGCGCCGCTGCGGGGCGCGAGGGGCGGGGTCGGATCCGCCAGCGGGCCCAGGACCGCGCGGGCGAACGCGAGCACCTCGCGCGTCGATCGGTACGCGATGCGCAGCGGCTCGACGTCGACCCGCGACAGGCCGAGGTCGTCGAGCGTCGCGCGCCAGTCGCGGAAGCCGGAGTCCATGAAGAGCCGCTGCGCCGTGTCGCCCGCCAGCGTCACGCTGCGCGGCTCGGAGACCACGCCGAGCAGCACCGCGAGATCGATCGGCGCGAGGTCCTGCGCCTCGTCCACGAAGAGGTGCTCGTAGACGAGCACGTTCTTCCCCTTGCGGAGCTCGCCCCGGAGGAGCTGGTACGCCCGCAGGAGGAGCGCGTCGTCCTCCGGATCGAGCACCGCGCGGTCGTCGCCCCCCACCTCGCGCGCGTCCGCGCCGCGCTCGTCGTCGTCCTCGGCGGGCTCGTCGGCCATCGCCGCCTTGCGCTCGGCGCGGTCGCCCGGGTCGAGATCGAGCACGGCCGGGCACCGATCCGCGCACCAGCGCCACGCGCGCTTCACCTGCTCCGGGCCGAACTCGGGGTCGCCCGCCGCCTCGAAGGCGGCCATCACCCGGTCGAGGTCCGTGAGCAGGTCCGCCCAGAACGCGAGGGTGCCGCGCGAGTCGCGCCGCGCGCGCGCGTCGTCCTTGAGCTCCGCCGCGCGCTGCTCGAGGAGGTGGAGCATCGCCGGGTGGGTCTTGTAGCGGGTGACCACCGACGGCGTGTTCTCCTCGACCGGCGCCTCGAGCCAGGGGAACGCGCGCTTCCTGGCCACGCGCGCCCACTCCGAGAACGTCTCCACCGCGATGCCGGCCAGGCCGAGCGCGGGGAGCGCCTCGCTGATGTACGCGCGGAGCGCGGGGCTGCCGACGATGACGAGCATCTTGTCGGCCGTGAAGCGCCGGCCGCCGCCATAGGCGAGGAAGGCGAGCCGGTGGACGCCGATCGTCGTCTTGCCGCTGCCGGCGCCGCCCTGGATGACGACGATGCCCGCGTCCGGCTTCGAGATGAGCTCGAACTGCCGCGGGTCGAGCAGCGCCGCGATCTCCGGCAGGTGCCGGTCCTCGCGCGCGTGGAACGTCGCGCCGGTCCCGAGGCCGCCGCGCGCCCCGGCCGTCCCCGCGAGCGCGATGTCGCGCATGTCCTCGGGGCGCACCGCCGAGCCCTGGCCGCCGGCGAGCTCGGTCGCCCGCGTGGCGATCTCGCGGAAGTCCCCCGACGACGTGCGCACGAACGTCCCCTGCGGCGCCGAGATGCGGTAGAGCTCGCCGTCGTCGATGGTCACGGTGCGCCGCACGAGCACGGTGCCCTCGACCTCGCGCTCGCCGAAGGTCTCCTCGTACTCCGCGCCTTCCTCGTAGCGGTAGTAGATCTGGCTGACCGGGGCGTGGCGCCAGTCGACGATGCGCACGCCCGCGCTCGCGTCGATGAGCGTCGTGCGCCCGATGAGCACGTCGCGCTCGGGGCGGCCCTTCTCGCGGAGGCGCAGGTGGCCGAAGTAGGGCGACTTCGGATCGACGGGCTCGACGACGTTCTCGTTCCTCCGCGCCGCGATCCCTTGCAGGCGCTCCATCTGCTGCACGAGCGCCGGCACGTCCTCGAGCCGCGCCGCCGCGATCTGATCGCGCAGCGAGAGGAGCTGCTCCTCGTAGTTCTCGACCGGCGGGGGCCGCGACGGCTTGGTCGCGGCCGCGGCGAGGTGCTCGGTCACGCGGGTGAGCAGGGCCTCCTCCTCGCGGACGATCGCCGCGCCGCGCTCGCTCAGCTGCGCTCCAGGAGCGCCGTTCGCGGGCGCGGGCTCGGCCGGGGTCGGCCCGGCGGGCTGCGCGCCGTCGGTCGTGGCGGTCGTGGCGGTGAGGGTGGGGCTCGTAGGACGATTCGCGGTCACGGGAATGCCGATGCGATGCTCAGGGGACAGGCACGAGCGCGTGCGACGGCGCGCCAGCGGTCCACGTCGCGGCCCGACCGGCGCAGGAGGGTCGGAGCTATTGACCGATCCGGCAGAGCTCCGCAACCGCCGCGTGGGCCCCCCCACGCCGGCGATCCGCCGAGGCGGTGATCCCCGCCGAGGGCGGCGCGCCACGCGGGCGCCTCCGGGGTGTAACGCGCCTGGCAGCCGCGCCCGATCCGCCGCGGGCGGTGGCGTTCAGGATTGAGGTCGCGAGGTGGAAAGCCGTAAAAGGCGGCGATGCAAAATTGCGCGACCCGGTCCGACCGGCTCCTCGAGCTGATCCTCTTCTCGCTGCGCGATCGCGGGGCGCTCTGCGCGCTGGTCCTCGCCTCCTACCGCGTCGAGCTGACCTGCCTGCTCGACCGCGTCTCCGCGGGGTCGATCGGAGACGACGACGAGGACGAGGTCGCGACGCTCGTCCGCGGGAACCGCGGCGGCGGATCGCGGGCGCGCGCTGGCGCCCTCCTTGAGCGCGCGGAGCCGCGCATCAGCGAGGAGGACGCGTTCCTGGTCTACGATCTCGCCGGGCGCATCGCCGAGGCGGCGGCCGCCGGGCGGCTCCCGGTCGTCCGCCGCGACGCCCTCACGCTGCGCGAGAAGGCGGCCGAGGTGCACGCGGGGGGCGAGCGCGCTGAGCGGGACATGCTCACGGCCGGGCTCAGGGTGATCGACCGGATCCTCGACGCGGCGCGCGCGCAGCCCGCGCCGCGGAGCGAGCCCGCGAGCAAGGGCCTGAACTGAGGCGCCCTCGCCGGACGGCGACCTCGCGCTTCGGATCCACTCCATGCGCTCCGTCCGCGCCGTCGATCGCGACGCGGGCACGCGCGGCGCGCGTGCGCCTGCGGCTCGCGGCGCGGGTGAGCCGCGGCCCGGGGCCCGCGCGGGCGGGCCGCGGACGAGGGTCCACGCGGGCGTGCGTGCACGCTGGGCTCTCCATGGCTGGCTCGCTCCCTGCACGACGTGCCGCCGCGGAGCGCTCCGCCGCGGCCCCTGGGTCTGCCTTGCCTGCCGGCGGGTCGCGCCCGTGCTGAAGGACGACATGACCACCCCTTGCGGCGCCTCCCTCTCCCTCCCCGCCCCGCGCCCGCCGCGGAGCCCGCTGCGGCGCGCGGTCGCGAGCGCGCCGATGCGCGTCTCGTTTGCCGGAGGGGGCAGCGATCTGCCGGGCGTCGCGCGCCACGGCGGCGGGCGCGTCGTCGGCGCGGCGATCGATCTGCGCGTGCGCGCGGTCGTGGAGCCGTTCGATCGGGGCTGGGTGCGGATGGAGTCGGCTGCGCGGGCTGCGCGGGCTGCCGGCCACCCGGCCGAGGACGCCGGCGCCGGGGCGGCGCGTGTGCTCACGCGGCGCCGGGGCGATCCGCCTCGCGACGACGTCGCGTTCCGCCTGATCGAGGCGGCGCTCTCGGTGGTGGGCGTCGGCGACGGGGTCGCCATCCGGATCGAGACGGAGATGGCGCCCGGCGCAGGCCTCGGCGGCAGCGCGTCGGCCGCGGTGGCCGCGCTGTTCGCGCTGCGCGCGTCGGTCGGCGAGGTGGCCGCGCCGGAGGAGCTCGGGCGCGAGGCGGTCGCGATCGAGCGCGAGCGCCTGAGCAACGCGTGCGGCGCGCAGGATCAGGTGTTCGCGGCGTTCGGCGGGCTGCTCGATCTCTCCTTCGACGCCCGCGGCTGCTCGGCGGTGCGCCCGCTCCCGGTCGGCTCGCCGGATCTCGTGTCCGCGCTCTCGTCCGGGCTGCTGCTCGTGGACACCGAGGTGCGGCGCGTGTCCGGCGAGGTCCTGGATCGGATGGACGCCGGCGCGGCGATCGACGCGCGGGGCGAGCTCGTGGCCGCGGCGGCCGACGTCGCGCGCGGCTTCGAGGTCGGCTCGCTCCCGCTGGTGCTCTCGGGCATGCGCCGCGGGGCCGCGGCGAAGGTGCGCCTCTCGGGGCCGGCGAGCGCGCTCGCGCTCGCGCTCGGGCAGCGGCTCGACGGCCTCGGGGTGGAGGTGCTGCGGGTGTGCGGCGCCGGCGGCGGCGGTCACGTCCTCGTGTGGGCGCCCGCGGAGCGGCACGCGCGGATCCTGGACGCGCTCGGCGCGTGTGTCGTGCGGCGGCAGGCGCTCGGCGCGCCTGGGGTGCGGGCCGAGCCCGGGTGAGCGCGGCCCTGGATCCACGCTGGGCGAGCGCGGTCCTGGATGCGGGGCGTGCCGGCCGGGAGCAGGGGCGGCGGGGATCCTGGGTGGGCTAGGCGCTCGTCCTCAGGCGGGCCTTTCGGGCGCCGCGATCGAGCGCGAGCGCGATGAGGCGCTCGATCAGGGCGCGCGCGGGGATGCCGCTCGCCTCCCAGAGCTTCGGGTACATCGAGATGGCGGTGAAGCCGGGGATGGTGTTGATCTCGTTCACGTAGAGCGAGCGATCCGGCGCGAGGAACAGGTCGACGCGCGCCATGCCGGAGGCCTCGAGCGCGCGGAAGGTGCGGAGCGCGAGCAGCTGCACGGCGTTCTGCTCGGCCGGGGAGAGGTCGGCGGGGATCCTGATCGTGGCGCCGTCCGCGTCGATGTACTTGGCGGCGTACGAGTAGAAGCCGTCGGCGTGGCCCACGACGATCTCGCCGGGCGTGGAGGCGATGGGGTCGTCGTCGCCGAGCACGGCGCACTCGATCTCGCGCACGCCGTCGATGCCCTGCTCGCAGACGATCTTGAGGTCGAACTCGAAGGCGTGCTCGACGGCCGCCTCGAGCTCCGAGCGCGCGGTGACGCGCCGGACGCCGACGGAGGAGCCGAGGTTCGCGGGCTTGACGAAGATCGGACCGAAGGCGCCGCTCCCGGCGGGGGACAGCGCGGCGATCTGCTCGAGGCACGCGGCGCGGTCGCGCTCCCACGCGGCCCGGCGGAGCGCGACGTGGGGCACGATCGGGATCTCCGCGTCGCGGAGCAGCCGCTTCATGACGTCCTTGTCCATCCCGACGGCGGAGCCGAGCACGCCGGAGCCGACGTACGGGACGCCGGCGAGCTCGAGCAGGCCCTGGACGCACCCGTCCTCGCCGGTGGGTCCGTGCAGCACGGGAAAGACGACGTCGATCGTGGACCTCGCGCCGCCGGGCGCGGTCAGGTTGGCCTCGCCGGCGGCGCCCGGGTGGGCGTCGAGGGCGATCTCGGGCATGGCGTCGTTGAGGCGAGCGAGGCGGGGGTCGCGCGCCGCATTGAGCAGCAGCGCTTCTTCCTGGAGCAGCCAGCGGCCGGACCTGTCGATGCCGATGAGCACCGGCTCGAAGCGGTCGCGGTCGAGCGCCTCGACGACGAAGCGCGCGGAGAGGAGGGAGATCTCGTGCTCGGCCGAGCGCCCGCCGAACAGCACGGCGACGCGCGTCTTGGCAGGGTTCCGCATGGCGGCACCGTAACCGCGATCGCGCGCGGGGGCGAGCGAGCGAAGAACAGGCGGCGGTCCGGGTGCCGCCGCGCTGGTCGCCACCGCGCTAATCGGAGAGGACGCGGAACGAGGCGCGGACCGTCGTCATGGCCACGCGCGCGATGTGGCCGTCTGCGAGCTCGACATCGATGGCGGTGAGGCGGCCCTGCTGCTCGATCAGCCGGGTGACGTTCACCCGGGAGCCGCGGGCGACCTCGGCGCGGGCGACCTTGACGTCCGCGAGCGCCTCCAGCTGCGCGCCGACGGCGAGGCCGTCCGACGCCGTCGTGGCCGCCTCCTCGGACGCGGCGGCTGCTCCGCCTGGGACAACGACGGCGAGCGCCGCGATCACCGCGACGATGAGGCCGCCGGCCGTGCTCCTTCGACTGCGGATGAGCATCGGGGCTGATTCTACGCGGAATGTGGGCGATGTCACCCGCGATGTCGCCGGATCCTGCGCTCCGTCCAGAGCTCCCTCGTTGACGACATCGAGCGCGTCTGTCCGCACAGAGGCGCATCGCCCACCTGGGCGGTCCCCTGGAGCGGGCTCGCGAGAGGGGCCCCCGGGCGCCGCGGCCGCGCGGGCGTGCTTTGCGACGTGACATCGAGGTTGGCAAAAGGGTCCCAATGCGCGGTCCTCGCTCGTGTCCGATGGAAGCGAGGAGGCATGATGAAGTCACGATCGCTCTTTTCGGCCAATGCCGCGCTGCTGGTCCTCTGCGTCTCCATTCCCGAGGCCGCTGCGCAGGACAAGACCCCAGCCAGGCAAGAGAACTACAGCTACACGTTCACGGACGACCTTCTGGATGCCTCGAACAGCGCCGCGTCCGGGGCCGTGCTCCAGGTCCGGCAGCTCGGGCGTCGCGACAGGCTGCTCCGGCCGAGGCTCCACTTCGTCCCGGAGATGCTCAAGTCGGTCGAGTCGATGTGATGGCCGGGATCTCCTCCTCGACCGCGGACGGGCCGAGGAGGAGATGAATGCGCGGCAGGGTCCCCCGCCCCTTCGACGCTACGCCTCGTCCGCGATGGGGAGCGGGCTCGGAGCCGGCGCCGGCTTGCGGTTCTTCCTCGCCGCGGCCCCGGCGACGACGTTCCTCCGCATGAAGTCGATGACCGGCGCCAGGACGTCCATGACCTTCCGATCGGTCTGCGCGTGCGTCTTGGCGATGCGGTAGGCCGCATAGAGCGTCTCGCGGAACTTGATGGCGGTGTAGAGCGTCGAGTCGCCGAGCTCTCCGCCGACCGGCGCGAGGCTCTCCGCGAGCTTGCTGAAGAGCAGGTGTTTCTCGATTCGCTCGCGCAGTAGCGCGGTCTCGAAGCGGTTCGGGTCCATGCCTTCGTCCTGGTCCGCAAGCGACTCGAACAGGGCGGGCTTCAT
Organism: Sorangium cellulosum; assembly: GCF_002950945.1. GTDB lineage: Bacteria > Myxococcota_A > Polyangia > Polyangiales > Polyangiaceae > Sorangium > Sorangium cellulosum_E. Next base: position 1,036,485 of record NZ_CP012673.1, on the reverse strand, counting down.
GTCCACCACGTCGAGCACCTTGTTCAGCATCGCGTGCTCGCCGTCACGCAGCCTCGGCGCGGTCTGCCGCTGCTCCTTCGTCAGCGTCACGAGCCCCGGGAAGAGGCCGTCGAGCTTCTCGACGAACTCTGCGGCCAGGGTCTTGGCCCTCTCGGCGCGCGCCCGGAACTCCTCGATCGGCATGTCTTCCCAGGTGGTCCAATTCGAATCCTTCTTCTTCGACGGCATTGATTTCTCCTCCCGTGCTTCAGTGGCAAGCGGGTACCGTAAAATGGCATTTCCGGATCCGCAAGCACACCTGTTCGCCGGAGCACGAACTCCACGCCAGGAGGAAGGCGAAGACGACACCCGTTGACTGCGGTCACGTACCTGCAGATTGCAGCACGTAATGGCGGGCGGGGTTGTTGGGGCCGGCCGTGTTGAAGAGGCGGAGCCCGCAAAGCTTTTGGCCAGCGATCCTCCGCGGTCAACTTGCTGCTCGCCGGGTCAAGCGCGCTGGGCTTCGCGCCGTTGCCGGCCACAGTCGGCCCAAGCCGCCGCCTCGCCGTTGCCCTGAACCGCCTCACCGCTGCCCCGAACCGCCTCACCGTTGCCCCAAACCGCCTCAGCGCTGCCTCAAACCGCTTCAGCGCTGCCTCAAACCGCTTCAGCGCTGCCCCAAACCGCTTCAGCGCTGCCCCGAACCGCTTCAGCGCTGCCCCGAACGGCCTCACCGCGGCCCCGAACCACCTCAGACCCCGGGTCCCCCCCGGGTTTGAAGCCCTGAGCGCTTCAAGCTCCGGGGGGCTCCCCCCTTCCGCAACGCTCCCGCGCTCCCTCTTACCCCCTCACCGTCGCCTTCACCCCATCCGCCGCCGCCACGACGCGCCCCCCTTTTATTCAACGGTAGCCGGGGCGTGAGGGGCGGGGTGGGGGTGTGCGCGGCAGCGCGCGGGGGGCGCGCTGTAGCACCGAACGAGGTGCCATAAGGCTCCAGTCCTCTCCACGCCTCAGGCGCGCCTTATGAGGCGCGCACCATAACGTCCCAGCCATCAAGGCCCGAAGTGAGACATGCCGGGCGGTGTTCTCCTGCGCAAGCTCCACGTCGCCCGCCTAGGCGATTGGCCAGCGCCCCCCGCGCGCTGCCGCGCACACCCCCACCCCGCCCCTCACGCCCCCAGGACCCCCGTCACTCGTCTCGCGACCACGGCAAGAGCCCGGTAGCGAGGCTCTTCACCGCCGCCGCCAGCTCGATCGGCTCGATCGGCTTGGGCACGTGCATCTGGTATCCGGCCGCCAGCGCCCGCACCCGGTCCTCGGTCCGCGCGTACGGCGTCAGCGCCAGCGCCGGCGTCCGCCCCACCTTGCGCGGCAAGAGGTCCCGCACCTTCCGGATCAACGAGTACCCGTCTTCCCCGGGCATCCCGATGTCGACCACGAGCAGCGCCGGCTCCGACGTCTCGAGCAGCTTCATCGCCTCGGTCGAGGACGTCGCCGTGCTGACCTCGGCCCCGCAGCGCCGGAGCACCGACGACAGCATCGCCAGCGTGTCGGGATCGTCGTCCGCGATCAGCACGCGCACCCCGGTGAGCTTCGGGAACGGGTTCCGCGTATCCGGCGCGATCCCCGCGCTCGTCAGCGCCGTCGCCGCCGCCCCCGTCGACAGCGGCAGCTGCACCGTGCACGTCGTCCCGCGCCCCGGCCCCGCGCTCGTCATGCGCACCGTCCCCCCGTGCAGCCCGACGATGTGCCGCACGATCGACAGCCCCAGCCCGAGCCCGCCGTGCCGGCGCGACCCGCTGTGGTCCTCGTGCCGGAAGCGCTCGAACACGTGCGGCAGCAGATCCGCCGAGATCCCCTCGCCGTCGTCGCTCACCTTGATCTCGGCGAACCGCTCGTCCTGCGACAGCTGCACCTGCACGAGCCCCCCGGGGCGCGCGAACTTCACCGCGTTCGAGAGCAGGTGCCACACGACCTGCTGCAGCCGCGCCGGATCGCCCTCCACGAACACGCCCTCCGGGTCGAGCCGCGTCTCGATCGCCACGCCCTTGCCCGCGGCGGACGGCAGGATCGACTCGACCGCCGTCTGCACCGGCAGCGTCAGCTCCACCGCGAGCCGCTCGATCTTCAGCGTGCCCGTCACGACCTGCGACGCGTCGAGCAGCTCGTCGATGAGCGTCACCTGGTGCTCCGCGTTGCGCTCGATCGCCGACAGCGCCCGCGTCTCCGCGACCCGATCCAGCGAGCCGGCCTGCATCATCCTCGCCCAGCCGAGGATCGCGTTGAGCGGCGTGCGCAGCTCGTGCGACACCGTCCCGAGGAACTCGTCCTTCAGCCGGTTCGCGTCCTGCACCTCGCGGTAGAGCCTCGCGTTGTCGAGCGCGAGCGCGGCGCGGTGCGCGACCTCCTCGGCGAACGCGACGTCGGCCCGCTCGAAGAACCGCCCCGACTCGGACGACACCAGCGACAGCGCCCCGAGGATCCGCCCGCGCGCCCGCAGCGCCACCACGAGGTACGAGAGCGGCGCGAGCTCCCGGGTCGCCGTCGCCTCCTCGGCCGTCATCGCCTCGTGCAGGAGCACGTCGCCGCGGACGTCCTGGTACAGCTCGGAGCGGCCGGTGCGCAGCACGCGCGCCACCGGGCCCGGCTCGCCGTCGAGCCGGCTCGGGTGGAAGCACCGGAGCAGCGCCTCCTTCAGCGGGCTCACGTGCGCCACCGCGACGTGGCGCAGGCCGAGCCCGTCGTCGACGTCGACCAGACAGAAATCGGCGAGCATCGGGATCACGAGCCGCGCGAGCGACTGGAGCGTGGCCGTGAAATCCAGCGACGCCGCCAGGGCGGTGCTCACCTCGGCGAGGAACGCGAAGCGGCGCGCCGCCTCCTCCGCCTCGGCGCGCGCCGCCTGCACCCGGATCAGCCGGGCGCGCTCCTCCTCGGCCCGCTTGCGATCGGTGATGTCGCGGTGGATGCCCACCAGGAACAGCGGCCGGCCCTCCTGGTCGTGCACCGCGTACGCCGTCACCTCGATCGGCACCTCGGAGCCGTCCCGCCGCACGCACGGGATCTCGCCGACGTAGGTGCGCGACGCCTCGATCTGCTGGAGGATCCTCGCCGTGGACTCCTCCCGGACGTCCTCGCGGTGGAGCAGCGCCATGCTCTTGCCGACGATCTCCTCGGAGAGGTAGCCGAAGATCGACTCGGCCTCGCCCATCCAGTACCGGATGTTGCCCTCCACGTCGGTGACGAGGATGGCCTCCGGCATCTGCTTGAGCACCTCGTGCGAGAGGTGCATCGCCTCCTCCGTCTGCAGCGCGGAGAGGCGCGCCCGCTCGAGCGCCTGCGCGCTCTGCTGCACCAGCGCCAGCATGAACGCCCGGTCGTCCTCGGAGAACGACTGCGGCGCCGAGAAGCCGAACCCCACCGCCCCGAGCACGCGCCCCTCCAGGAAGAGCGGGATCGCCGCGTACGCGTGCTCGCCCGTCGCGGCGCAGCAGGACACGAAGCCCGGATCGAACCTCCGGATCCGCTCGTCGGACTCCAGGAAGATCGGCTGCCGCTCGCGGACGGCGCGCGCGAGCGGCAGCTCGGCGTGCAGGTCGAACGTCTTGAAGCGCGCGATCTGCGCCTCCAGGTAGCCCGTCGAGCGCACCGTCTCGAGCTCGCCGCCGAGCCCGGCGCGCAGCGCCACCATGGCCGTCATCGCGCCGGCGGCCGCGACCACGTCGCTCGCGAGCACGCGCAGCACCGCGGGCGGCGTGATCGCGTCGGAGAGCGCGGCCGTCACCGCGAACAGCCAGGCGGCGCGGTCGGCGCTCCGCTCCGCGGACTGGCGCGCCTCCTCCGCCTTCCGGTAGAGGTAGGCGTTGTCGAGCGCCAGCGCCACGCGGTGCGCGAGCTCGGCCGCGAGCACGAGATCGTCCGCGGAGTAGACGCGGTTCGACTCGGAGACGCCGAACGAGAGCACGCCGAGCTTGCGGCCGCGCGCGATGAGCGGCACCGCCATCGCGGAGCGCGTGCCGAGCTGCTCCAGCGCGGCCGCGCGCTCCTTGGCCTCGTCGCTCTGCCCGCCGTCGAGCTCGTGGAGCAGCTCCGACTCGCCGCTGTGCAGCACCTTCGCGATGCCGAGGCGCTCCTCCGCGTCGGGCGAGATCGCCCGCAGGAGCCCCTCGCGATCCGGGTTCACGTGCCTCGCCGCGACCCGGCAGAACCTGCTCTTCGACCCGCCGGCATGGCCCGCGCGGCCGCCGCTGTCGCCGCGCTCGCCGCGCGCGCGCGCCGCGCCCGCCTCGTCGAGCGCGGACCCGCCCGCGGCCCGCTGGCGCCGCCCGTGCTGCGCCGCCGGCCCGGGCGTCAGGTCGAGCGCGCTCACCCCGGGCGCGAACGGCGGCACGTGGCCGGCCTCGACAGAGGAGGGCGCCGGGGGCGGCGGCGGCGTCGTGTCGACCAGGCCCATCGTGTCCGCGGCGCCGCGCTCGATCAGATCGACCGTGCACCAGTCGGCCAGGTAAGGCACCGACAGACGCGCGAGCCGCTCGAGGATCGTGTGTGGATCGAGCGATCCGGTGAGCTGTTCGCTCGCGTCCGCCAGGAACATCAGCTCATTATGGATCGCCCCGCCGCGGGGAGGCTTGAGGACCTGCCACGACATGGCGGTCTCGGGAGGGGTGCTGTCGCGCTCCATGATGTCTCGACGGCCGGCCGCATCGTAGCGAGGGCCGATCGCAGAAGCCAGCGGCGCAGGAGCGAGGCGCGCCGCGCTATATGTCGGGGCCGAGCCGCGCGCGGGCGCGGTGGACCAGCGCCTGGACGGCCTGGTGCGACTCGTCACGGACCGCGTCGACGTCCCGTTCCGTCGTGGCGATGGCCTCGCCGACCTCGATCGCCGCGGGGATACGTCGAGCACGGCTCACCCGGGCCATGTGCGCCGCGAACGACTCGTCGAGGTAGGACGACTCCGCGCCCCCGTAGGCGAGGCCGACGGGGACGATCTCCGCGCCGACGCGGCACGCCGCGACGAAGCCGCCCGCGCGGAACGGCCGCACCTCGTCGCCGGAGAACGTCGTCCCCTCGGGGTAGACCATCACACCACGGCCGCCCTTGAGCGCGGAGCTCATCGCCTGCACGACCGCGGCGCCGCTGCGCCTGCTCGATCGGTCGACGAACAACGTCCCGACGCGGCGCGCCGCCATGCCGATGACCGGCCAGCTGGCGAGATCGGCGCGGCTCAGGACAGTCGCCTCGAAAAAAGCGAGCGTGATCATGATGTCGAGCGCGGATCGGTGGTTCATCACGAACAGCCGCCCGCGGCCGGCGGCGTCGCGGCCGGGGTAGTAGCCCGCGCCGTCGCCGCCGCCCGCGCCGCTGACGCCGCCGAGCGCGGGCTCCCCGACGAAGGGCCCCGCCGCGCGCACGTCGAGGCCCCAGAGCCGGAGCAGCGCGCGGCCGTAGCGGCGCATCCATGTATGAAGGACCACCTCGCGGGCCGCCGCGCCGGAGAGCGCGGTGTCGACCTCGAGCAGGCCGTACATGCCGAAGGTGAGGCCGACGAAGCCGGCCGTGCGCAGGGGGAAGCGGAGGGCGTCGAGGGGATGAGCGCGGTTCATGCTCGAAGTGTCCTGCCCGCTCGGGCGGGCGGGGAGCGAGGCTATTTCACGCCCGGGCGCGGAGAAAGCGCCTTCACCCGCCCGACGCGGGGGCGCCTTCGAGCAGCCGCTTCAGGACGTCGTTCACGACCGTCGGGCTCGCGCTGCCCCCGGTCCGCTTCATGATCTGGCCGACGAAGAAGCCGAGCAGCGCGGTCTTGCCGGCGCGGTACGCCGCCGCCTGCTTCGTGTTGGCGCCGATGACCTCGGCGGCGATCGCCTCGATCGCGGAGGCGTCGCTCATCACGGCCATGCCCTTGTCGCGGACGATGTCGCCGGGGGCCCGGTCCGTGCCGGCCATCTCCAGGTACACCTCCTTGGCCTGCTTGCCGCTGATCGCTCCCTCGTCGACCAGGCGGAGCAGCGCGGCGACCTGCGACGGCGAGACGGGGAACGTCGCCGTGAGGCCCGCCGTGCGGGCGTCGCGCAGCACCTCGCCCTGAACGAAGTTCGCGACCTTGACCGCGTCGCCGTGGAGCAGCGCCGCCTCCTCGAAGAAGGCGGCGATCCGGGGGTGCGCGGTCAGGACCGACGCGGCGTACGGCGTGAGGCCGAGCGACTCGGAGAAGCGGCGGCGCTTCTCGGCCGGCGACTCCGGGAGCGTGGCGCGCACGTCGGCGAGGAGCGCCTCGTCGACCACGAGCGGCGGCAGGTCCGGCTCGGGGAAGTAGCGGTAGCCGGACTCGTTCTCCTTGTCGCGCAGGAGGTACGTCTCCTTCTTGTCCGCGTTGTAGCCGCGGGTCTGCTGGCGCACCCGGCCGCCCTGCTCGATCAGCGCGATCTGGCGCCGGATCTCGAGGTCGATCGCCTCGGCGACGAAGCGGAACGAGTTGATGTTCTTGAGCTCCGTCCGCGTGCCGAGCTTCGTCTCCCCCGCCCGGCGCACGGAGACGTTGGCGTCGCAGCGGAAGCTGCCCTGCTCGAGGTTGCCGTCGTTCACGCCGATGAACATCAGGATCTCGCGCAGCCGCTTCAGGTACTCGGCCGCCTCGGCGCCCGAGCTCAGATCGGGCTCGCCGACGATCTCGATGAGCGGGGTCCCGGCGCGGTTGAGATCGACCACCGACAGGCCGCCGACGCCGTGGAGGTTCTTGCCGGCGTCCTCCTCCATGTGCACGCGCGTGATCCCCGCCCGCTTCTTGCCGGCCTCGGTCTCGATCTCGAGCGCGCCGCGGAGCGCGAGCGGCCGGTCGTACTGGCTGAGCTGGAAGCCCTTCGGCAGGTCCGGGTAGAAGTAGTTCTTCCGCGCGAAGATGCTGTGTTCCTGGAGGGTGCAGCCGAGCGCGAGCGCGGCGCTCACCGCCATCCGGACCGCCTCGCGGTTCAGCACCGGGAGCGCGCCCGGGAGCCCGAGACAGACCGGGCACGTGTGCGTGTTCGGCGGGTCGCCGAAGCTGGTCGCGCAGCCGCAGAACGCCTTGGTGCGGGTGAGGAGCTGCGCGTGGACCTCGAGCCCGATGACCGCCTCGAAGGAGCCGTACGTCGTCGCCATGGGCCGCCGTTCTAGCAGAACCTCGGGCGGCGACGAACGGCTGGGCGGATGGAGGCGAGCGGCAGGGACGAGGGCCGCCGGGGGCGGCCGCCGGGATCAGTGATCCGCGTGTTCGCGCGTGAGGCCCGGGTGGGTCGGGTCGCCCGGCTCGTGGCGCGGGTTCGCGGTCACCTGCGTGCCGTCGCGATCGCTGAGGCTCATCAGCAGCTCGCGCCGGTAGATGAACTGCTCGCGCGAGTCGTAGGGCGCCGCGTGCAGGCCCGTGTCCATCCGGATCGCGTCGACGGGGCACGCCTCGACGCAGAAGCCGCAGAACACGCAGCGCAGCTCGTCGATGACGAAGCTGCCCGGGTACCGCTCGTAGCCGCGCCGCCGGTCGCCCTCGGGGTACTCGGCCGGGTCGATCGAGATGCACTGCGCCGGGCACGCGGTCGAGCAGCAGAGGCAGGCGACGCAGCGGGGCGAGCCGTCGTCGCGCAGCGTGAGGCGGTGCACGCCCCGGAAGCGCTCCGGGTAGGGGCGCTTCTCCTCCGGGTAGCTGATCGTCGTGACCCCCGGCTCCAGCGACTCGAGCACCGGATCCGGCTTCTGGCCGAGGACCATCTCCTTCGTGTTCTTGAAGAAGTGCTTCATCGTGATGCCCAGCCCCTTCACCATCTCGGGGATGTAGGCCTGCACGTCGGCGCTCCGGTTGGGGCGCGGGATCGGCTTGCCGGTGACCGCTTTGGCGGCCGGCTTCGTCCAGGGGTTGCTCAAGGGAGCTTTCGGCATGGGAGTTCTCCTGCGCGCGCTTACGCCTGATTACGCCTGCTGGGGCGAGGCCTTGGTGCCGCCGGCGGCGGCGGCGAACCGGGCCGCGGTGGAGTGGAGGAAGCGGTTGCGCTCGACCGGCTCGAGGAGCCCGACGATCAGCGCCACGACCGCGGCGAACCCGCCGAGGGCGACGATCGCCTGGGTGACGTCGGCGGCGGCCTGGAGGCCGTCGCGGAGCCCGGCGGGCGCCGAGTCGACCGCGAGCACGAGGATGCCGGTCACCATCATGTTGGCGATCGCGAGCGGCAGGAGCTTCGTCCAGCCGAGCCGCATCACCTGGTCGTAACGGAAGCGCGGCAGCGTCCAGCGGAAGAAGACCTGCACCCACGTCATGAGGATCGTCTTCCCGAAGAACGCGACCACGTAGATCACGCTCACCGCGAGGTGCGTCATCTCGTACTTCGGCAGGAGCTGCACGCCCCCGATCGCGACGTTGATGCCGTCGCGGTCGAGGAACGGCAGGTGGTAGCCGCCGAAGAAGAGCGTGACGAGCAGCGCGCTCGACGTGATGAGCTCCACGTACTCGCCCGTCATGAACATCCCGAACTTCATGCCGGAGTACTCGACGAAGTAGCCGGCGACGATCTCGCTCTCGCCCTCGGGCTGGTCGAACGGGATGCGCTTCGTCTCGGCGCAGAGCGCCGCGAGGAACAGGACGAACGCGACCGGCTGGACGAAGATCCCCCACGCGTGGTTGACCTGCCACTGCACCATGTCGCCGAGCCGGACGCTGCTGTAGATGATGAAGAGCCCGACGACGCTGAGGCCCATCGCGACCTCGTAGCTGACCATCTGGCTCGCGGCGCGCAGCCCGCCGAGCAGCGAGAACTTGTTGTCGCTCGCCCAGCCGGCGATCGCGGCGCCGATGACGCCCGTGCCCGCCATCGCGAAGATGTACAGGATGCCGACGTTGAGGTCGGCGACCTGCAGGTTCACGACGTGGCCGTTGCACGTGAACGCCGGGTCGACCGTGTGCTTGAGGTTCGCGAGATCGGCGAAGCCGAAGACCCGGTCGCCGTTGTCCTGGAAGCAGAGCTTGTCGCCGAACGGGATGACCGCGAACGTCACCAGCGCCGGGAACATCGCGAGCAGCGGCGCGAGCGAGTGGAGGAGCCGGTCGGCGTTCTTCGGGATGAAGTCCTCCTTCCAGATCATCTTGATCGCGTCGGCGGCGGCGTGGAGCGTGCCGAGCAGCCGCAGCGGCACCTTGCCCTCGGGCACGCGCGAGGCCGCGTAGATGCCCGACACGAAGAGCAGCCCGGCGAGCAGGCCGTTCGCGACCCGCGCGGCGAGCGGCGCCGCCGAGAGCGGGACCGCCTGCGTCACGAAGAAGACGAGCACGTGGGCCATGACGCCGGCGTAGAAGATGCTCCGGGGGTCGACGCGGGCGAGCGCCTCCTCGGCCGCGTTGATCGGGCCGCCCTTGCGGACCGACGCGCAGAACACGAGCAGGCTGAACCAGCCCACGAGCACGGCGAGCTGCGCGCCGATCACCAGCGCCTCGGCCCCGGCGGCCGCGGTCATCTGGCGCGTTGCCGTGAGCACGGCGAGCGCCCCGAGCAGCGTCGGGGGCAAGAGGACGATCGCCTTCACGATCAGCGACGGCAGGTAGACCACCGCGCGGTTCGGGCCGACGCGGTCCTGCACCATCGCGCCCTGGCGCCGGTCGGCCCAGGTGGCGATCGCCGCCATGTTCAGCAGGAAGAGGACAACGATGAGGATCTTGACGATCGCGAGAACGACCTCGACGCTGGTCATGCCGTGGCCTCCGTCTTCTTGATCTCAGGCCGCGCCACGTCGGCGACGGCGGTCGCCGCGGACGCGTGGGGCCCAGGCGCGCCGCCGGGCGCCGCCGGCGCCGGGGACAGCCCGCCCGCGACCGCGGCGCCGGGCGGCATCGCGCGGCGAATGTCGGCGAGGGTCTTCCAGCCGGTCGCGTAGCCGAGCGTGCGCCCGAGCCGGCCGATCAGCTCCCAGGCGGGGCGCGAGTCGCCGTGGGGGCGGATCGCCCGCTCGCTGCCCTGCGCCATGCCCTTCCGGTTCACGTACGTCCCCTCGGCCTCGGCCCACGAGCACGCGGGCAGGGCGACGCGCGCCGCCTTCGCGAGCGGGCCCTCGTGCGCGGCGATCGTCACCACGCCCTTCAGGCGCGAGAGCGCCCGCTGCGCCTCGCCCGCGTCGACCTCGAGGTCCGACCCGAGCGCGATCACGAACGCGTACTGCCCCGACGCGATGCCCTGGAGCAGCTCCGCCACCGGGCGCGGCGGGGTCGCCGCGGCGATCTGCATCACGCCGCGGGTGTTCGGGTTCTTGTCCTCGCTCATGAGGATCTCGTCGCCGCGGCCGAGCGGCTTGCCCGACACGAAGAAGTCGGTCGCGCCGAGATACGTCGTCGCCAGGTGGTAGAGCGCGAAGTTGTCCTCGTTCGAGTGCTGGGCGGACAGGACGATCGCGACCTTCGACGGGTCGTCGGCGTGGCCGGTGAGCTGCTCCTTGGCCGCGGCGAGCGCGTCGTCGAGGCTCGCGTCGTCGTTGCCGACGAGCGCCGTGAGCAGCCGCCCCTCGACCGCGCGCCGGTACGAGAGCATGCCGTCGTCGCACATCCAGTACGTGTTGACCGCCATGTTCTCGCGCGGCCGGTGCCGGTACGGCGTGTTGTTGCGCGGGTCGTAGTCGAGGTAGGCGTTGCAGCCCGTCGCGCAGCCCTGGCAGACGGTCCGGGCGCTGCGGAGGAACCAGACCCGCGCCTTGAACCGGAAGTCGCGCGACGTGAGCGCGCCGACCGGGCACACGTGCTCGGTCATCAGCGTGTAGTCGTGATCGAGCTCCCGCCCGGGCGAGACCGTGATCTCCCCGAGGTTGCCGCGCTCGCGGACCGAGAGCACCGGGTCCTTGGCGAGCTCGTTGCAGACGCGGATGCACCGCGTGCAGACGATGCAGCGCTCGGCGTCGTAGACGATGGTCGGCCCGAAGACGACCGCCTTCGGCTTGTGGACCGGCTCCTGCTGCATGCGCTTGCCCTTGCGCTGGTGCTCGAGCCAGTAGTCCTGGAGGCGGCACTCGCCGGCCTGGTCGCAGATCGGGCAGTCGACCGGGTGGTTCAGGAGGAGCAGCTCCTGCACCGCCGAGCGCGCCTCGGCCACGTGGTCGCTGCTCTCGGAGAGCACCTCCATGCCGGGCGCGCAGCCCATCTGGCACGCGGGCTGGAGCTTCGGCTTCGCCGCCGGCACGTAGTCCTGCTTCGCCGGATCCCAGCGCAGGATGTCGAGGCTCATCGCCGGCCGCCCCGGCGGGGGCAGCACCTCCACGAGGCACATCCGGCAGTTGGCGGCGACGGAGAGGCCGGGGTGCCAGCAGTAGTGGGGGATGTCGATCCCGGAGCGGTGCGCCGCCCGGATGATCGTGTCACCGCTCTCGAAGGGGATCTCCCTTCCGTCGATCTTGATCGTAGGCATCGTGATCTCGATTCCCGGCAGGGCCGCGCAGGGCCCCTGCATCCTTAAGTCGGTCGACGCGAGCGCTCCTCTCGCCGTCGCCCTCGGTCCTCGCTCGGTCTTCTCAGTCTTCGCTCAGGCGCCTCGCTCGGCGGCCCCGCTCAGTGGTCGCACTCCCCGCCGATCATGTTGAGGGAGCCGAAGGTCGGCACGACGTCCGGGATCATCAGCCCGGTGATGAGCTGGGAGAGCCCCTGCGTCGTGGCGAAGCACGGCGGGCGGATGCGGACGCGGTAGGGCGTGCCGCTGCCGTCGGACACCAGGTAGAAGCCGAGCTCGCCGTTGCCGGCCTCGGTGTACGAGTAGCACTCGCCGGCGGGCACCTTGATGCCCTCCATCACGATCTTGAAGTGCTGGATCGTCGCCTCGATGGTCGTGTAGACCTCCTCCTTGGGCGGCAGCACGATGCGCGGATCGTCGATGTTGATCGGCCCCTCGTCGGGCATCTGATCGAGCGCCTGCTCGATGATCCTGCCCGCCTGGCGGATCTCCTCCTGGCGGCACATGAACCGGTCGTAGTTGTCGCCGCGCGTCCCGACCGGCACGTCGAAGTCGAAGCGGTCGTAGACCATGTACGGGTTCGCGCGGCGCACGTCGTACGCCACGCCGGTCGCCCGGAGGCAGACGCCCGTCCAGCCGAGCGCGAGCGCGTCCTCCTTCGAGATCCGCCCGACGCCGTCGAGGCGGTCGAGGAAGATGCGGTTCTTCAGGATGAGCTTCTCGGCGTCGTGCACGAGCGCGAGCACGCGGGCGAGGCCGGCGCGGACCATCGCCTTGAAGTCGGCCGTGGGCGGCTGCGCCATGCCGCCGACGCGGCCGAAGCTGTGCGTCAGGCGGGCGCCGGTCTCCTCCTCGAAGATCTCCCAGAAGATCTCGCGCGCGCGGCAGAGATAGAGGAACGGCGTGAACGCGCCGAGCTCCATGCTCATGGCGCCGCTGCAGATCATGTGGTCGCAGATCCGCGCCATCTCGCCGAGGATCACGCGGTAGTACTGGCAGCGCTCCGGGACCGTGACGCCGAGCATCTTCTCGACCGCCAGCGCGAAGCCGACGTTGTTGAGCATCGGCGAGACGTAGTTGAGCCGGTCGACGTACGGGAAGACCTGCGTCCACGTGCCGCGCTCGCACATCTTCTCGAAGCCGCGGTGCAGGTAGCCGATCTGCACGTCGGCCTTGTTGATCTGCTCGCCGGACAGCTCGAGCACGATCCTCACCGTGCCGTGCATCGCCGGGTGGGACGGCCCCATGTTGAGGAGCATCGGCTCGCTCGGCAGCTCGAGCGCGCCCTCGTCAAGATCGCGATCCAGAGGTTCCATGGTGCGTTAACTTCGCTCCTCGAGAACGAGCGGGCTTTGGCCGTGCGGCTTGGCCTGGTCGGAAGGCTCGTCGCCGCCGGTGGATTCGAGGGTCACGCCGCGCCCGTCGTTGTAGAGCGCGAAGTCGTGCGACTGGCGGCCGAAGCTCATGCCCTCGTCGGGGCCGAACGGCGCCAGCTTGCCGGTGTTCGGGACGTCGCGGAACGGCACCAGCGGCTGGATGCGGTTCGCGGGGTAGTCCTTGCGCAGGGGGTGCCCCTCGAACTCCGGGTACATCAGGATGCGCCGGAGGTCGGGGTGCCCCTTGAAGACGATGCCGAGCAGGTCGAAGCACTCGCGCTCGAACCAGTTCGCGCCCTTCCACACCGGGACGAGCGAGTCGACCTCGGCGCCGTTGCCCTCCTCGTCGCCCACGCGCGCCTTGATCCGGATGCGGTGGTTGCGCTCGAAGGAGCGGAGGTGGCAGACCACCTCGAAGCGGGGCACGTCGCCGCGCCAGAGGTAGTCGACCGCCGTGAGGTCGACGAACATGTTCATCAGGCAGCGCGGGTCGTTGCGCAGGAAGAGCGCGACGTCCCGCCACGCGACCGGGTCGATCACGGCCGTGTCGTCGCCGAACTGCGAGTGCGTCTCCAGGATGGCGCCCGGGAACTGCGCCGTCAGGAGGTCGAGGACCTTCTTGCTCACGGCGCGCTCCTGTCGCTCTTGCGGAGGGTGACGAGCCGATCGGGGGCCTGCGCGGGATCCTCCCGCGGCTTCACGATCGCGGGCGTGCGGTCGCCGCGCGCGATCTTGTCCTGGAGCAGCATGAGGCCGTCGAGCACCGCCTCGGGCCGCGGCGGACATCCGGGCACGTAGACGTCCGTGGGGATCACCTTGTCGATGCCGGCGACCGTCGTGTAGTTGTCGTAGAAGCCGCCGCACGACGCGCAGGTGCCGAAGGCGAGGACCCACTTCGGGTCCGCCATCTGCTCGTAGATGCGCTTCAGCGCGGGCGCCTGGCGCTGGCTGATGGTCCCCACCACCCAGAGCAGGTCGGCCTGGCGCGGCGAGAAGCGCGGCACCTCGGCGCCGAACCGCGCCATGTCGTAGCGCGGGCTCGCCATGGCCATGTACTCCATCCCGCAACACGCCGTCACGAACGGGTACTGGAACAGGGAGTACTTCTTCGCCCAGTTGAGCAGCGCGTCCACGCGGGTGGTCGCGAAGCCGTGCTCGCCCCCGTCGAGCACCCGCATCGAGGTGCTTCCGCTCTTTATTTCTCCCATTCCAGAGCTCCCTTCTTCCACACGTACACGAGGGCGACGACGAGCAACGCGATGAACGAGGCCATCGTCGCGAGGCCCGTCCAGCCCAGCGAGCGGAACTGGACAGTCCACGGGTAAATAAGGACCGCCTCGATGTCGAACACGACAAAGAGGATCGCCGTCAGGTAGAACTTCACGCTCGGCTTGACGAAGCGCCCGCCCGTCGAATCGCTGCCGCATTCGTACGGGATCATCTTCTCGGCCGTCGGGTTCTTCGGGCCGAGCAGCGACGTCAGCGTGAACATGGCGAGCGCGATGACGGCGGCCACGAGGAACAGCAGGAACAAGGGGATGTAGGTGGCCATCGAGAGAGCACTCCTGCGGGTAACCCCCGGGAGGGTCGACCGTCTCGCCGCAGCGCGCGGCCTTTCAGGCGAGACCTCGGGGCCCGCGGCCCCGAACCATGCAGTCCAACTTGGTGAGAGCGGCGCGGCGACCCTGCCGGAAGCAGCGAAAATCCGAGCAATCTCGGCTTAATCCGCGCCGGGCGCCGGATCTAGTCGCCCGCCGCGGGGGTGTCAATGGAGGCGGTCCGTGACGTTGCGCCGCACGCCGCACGGCACGCCGCGCCCGCAACGTTAGGAGCGGTTCGCGGCGAGGACCAGCCCGCGCCACGCGGTGAGCGCCGTGCCCAGGGTGGCCTCGATCTCGCGGATTTCCTCGACCATCTCGGCGTCCGGCACGCCGACGCTCCGCGCCTCGCGGACGCAGGCGAGCGCGGCGACGAACTTCTTGCGCTGCACGAACGCGCGCGCGAGCAGCGGCCAGATGTGCTTCGGCGGGGCGCCGAGGTTCGCGGCGCGCCGGAGCGGCCCGATGGCCTCGCCCGCCCGCCCGTCGTCGAGCATGGCCTCGCCCAGCCGGCGGAAGATGTCGCCGGCGGCGGCCCCGTCCTGCGCGTACTGCACGGCGAGGCGCATGACCTCCTCGCCCTGGTGCTCCTCGCCGAGCTTGACGCACGCGGTGCCGAGCAGGCCGAGGCCCTTGGCGATCAGGCTGCGGGCGTCCGGCGTCAGCATCTGCCCCTCGGGCGTGCGCAGGAAGATGGCGAGCGGCGCCGGCCACGTGCCGAGCAGCTGGATCACCTTCGGGAAGTCGCCGCGCTGGGAGGCGACCTCGGCCTCGGCGACCTTCGTGAGATCGATGGCGGAGCGCGCCCCGGCCGAGGCCCGCTCCAGCTCGTCGCGCACGTGCGAGCGGATGCGCGCGCGGAACTCGTTCAGCTCGTGCGTCTCCTCGATGCCGTCGCGCAGGAGGAGCAGGCGCGAGGTCTTCCCCTCGACGAAGAGCTTGCGGAGGCTGTACCCGTAGAGCGGGGCGAGCAGCAGGTAGCGGACGCCGATGTGGAGCTGGATGCCCTCGAGGTCGGTGTCCCGCTCCGGGGCGTGGGGCGTCGTGTCGTCCGTGAGCAGGGCGCCGACGAGGCGGTGGCGGAAGTCGGCGAGCGTGAGCCGCTGGACGTCGCCGTCGATGTCCTCCTCGCCCGGCGGCGCGATCACGAAGTCGACCAGCGTGTTGTCCGGGTTGCGGCGATCGACGGTCAGCGCCGTGATGCGCGCGCCCGTGATCATCGAGAACGCGAAGAACGCCTCGCCTACGATCTCACACAGGGCCTGGAAGCTGCCGATGCCGTCGCCTATACGCTCGAACCAGCCGTCGGTCCGCACGGCATCGAGGGAGAACACACGTTCCTTTGGCATGGTTCGATCCGGAGCACGGGGACACGTCCCGGAGGATCACGGACGCGCGTCCCGGGGCGCGAGACTCGCACGGGCGCGCGCAGCTCTCAAGAAAACTCCTAGGGAGCCGCGGCGCTCCTCCGCCGGGCGGCGCGCCGCCCGCCATTGCCATCCATCGCGCCACGCCGGGCCACCTGACCCTACGCGATCCGGGCGTGGCCCCGGCGGCGCGGACGTGGCCCCGGCCCCAGCCGGCCCCGGTCGCCGGCGGCCTTGCCTCGGGTGGACGCAGGTGGACGCGGGTGGACGCGGTGGACCATAACGCGCCGCGGTCGCCGGTCCGTCGCGCCCGGCGGCCAGCCCACCGCGGCGCGGCAGCCCGCGGCAGCGCCCGACCGGCCGCGCGGGGCGCGGCCCAGGTCAGCTGGCCTGCCCGCGTCAAGGCGCCGCCGCGTCGTCGCGTCAAGGCGCCGCCGCGTTGATGTGCAGCGTGAGGTTGCCGGACGCGGAGGCCCGGCTGTCGGCGACGATCGTGATCACCTGCCCCGCGGTGAGGGTCACGCTCACGCGGGAGGTGGCGCCGCTCGTGTTGTCGTTGCACGCGAGCTCGGGGCCGGAGCAGCTGGCGCCGTCGTGCACGTGGAGGACGGTGTCGAAGGTCGAGGACAACGTGTCGATCACGTAGGTCCCGGCCGCCGGCGCGGTGAAGCGGTAGACCCGGTCGTTGCCGCTCGACGCGACGCAGCTCGGCGCGGCGGAGTTCGGCTGCGTCAAGGTGGAGCCCGTCTCCGTCCGCGGGACGGTCGAGCCGAGATCGATGGGGCTCGCGCAGGTGGCCGTGCCGTCGAACAGGGTGACGTTGAGCGTGTAGGCGCCCGACGCGCCGGCGCCGGCGCCGTCGACGACGACGACGACCGCCTGGCCCGCCGTGAGCGGCACCGCCACCCGCGACTGCGGGCCCGCCGTGTTGTCGTTGCAGCCGAGCGACGCGCCGCCGCACGAGCCGTCGAGCACGTGGACGATCGTGTTGAAGGTCGAGCCGAACGTGTCGAAGACGTACACGCCGTCGGCGGGGGCGGTGAAGCCGTAGGTCACCTCGGCGCCGCCGGGCGCGCCGCAGGCCGCGCTCACGAAGTCGCCGCGACCGGCGGTGGTGCCCGTCACCGTCTGGGGGACGGCGGACTCGAGCAGGTGCTCCGGGCACGCGGGCGCGAGGATCCCGTCGATGTTGAGCGTGAAGGCGCCGGAGCTCCCGAACGCGCCGTCCACGACCACGTACGCCGTCTGCCCCTCCGCGAGCGGCGTCACGACCTGCGACTGGGAGGCCATCGCGTCGTTGTTGCAGCCCAGGGACCGGCCCGTGCAGCTGCCCTCGTGGACGTGGAGCACGGTGTCGAAGCTCGATCCGAACGTGTCGAACGTGTACCGCCCGGCGGCGGGCGCCGTGAAGCTGAAGCTCATCTCCGGGGCGGAGCCCGTGAGGCAGGCCGGCTCCAGATAGTGGTCGAGGCCCGTCGTGTTGCGGCTCACGCTCTGCGGGAACGTGGAGCCGAGATCCTCCATGGGGCACGGGGGCGGGACCCACTCGGAGATGTTCAGCGTGAAGGGCCCGTCCTCGCCGTCCGCGCCGTCGACGATGACCGCGACCGTCTGGCCGGCGGTGAGGTCCCACGTGATGCGCGATTGCGTGCCATCCAGGGCGTCGTCGTTGCAAGCGATCGCGCGGCCGTCGCACCCGCCCTCGCGCAGCTCGATCACCGTGTTGTACCCGGAGCCGAACGTGTCGAAGATGTACTTTCCGTCGGCCGGCGCCGTGAAGAGGTAGCTCGCGTCAGGGCCGCCGGGGTCGCCGCAGCTCGGCGTGAACTTGTCGCCGAGCAGCGCGGTGTCGCCGGTGATGACCTGCGGGACCGCGGTGAGGACCTCGTCGCTCGTGGGGCAGATCGGCGGGCCGGCCTGCCCCAGGTTGAGCTTGAAGTCCCCCTCCTCGCCGTCGAAGCCGGTCACGACGATGAGGACGGATTGCCCCCCTTCGAGGATGACACGGACCTTGGACTGGGAGCCCTGGGCGTCGTCATTGCAGCCGAGCTGAGCGCAGTTGGTCGCGCCCACCACGCCAAGGGCCGTGTCGAACATGGACCCGAAGGTGTCCATCGTGTAGGTCCCGAGCTCGGGGGCCGTGAAGAGATACACATGCTCCGACGAGCCGGCGGCCACGCACGCAAGGCCATAGTTCGTCTCGCCCCCCACCGTCGTCCCCGTCAATGTCAGCGGGAGCGAGCTCGCGATCTCCTCGGTCGTTCCGAGGACGCAGGAGCACGCGCCCTCCTGGCAGAACGCCCCTCGCGCGCACGCGACATTGCAGGTCCCGCAGTGCAGCTCGCTGGTCTGCAGGTTGGCGCACGCGCCGTCGCAATCCTCGAGGCCCTCGGAGCAGGTGCACGCGCCCTCGACGCACTGCTGGGTCGGCGAGCAGCTGTTCCCGCACTCGCCGCAGTTCGCCCGGTCGCTCTGGACGCTCACGCACACGTCCTCGCATTGCTCGAGGCCCTCGCCGCAGGCGCACTCGCCGCCTTCGCAGATCTGCCCCTCCGCGCAGGCCTTGCCGCATGCGCCGCAGTGGTACGGGCTGCTCTCGAGATCGGCGCAGACGCCGGCGCAGGCGGTCTCGCCTTCTTCGCACCCCGAGTCGGGCCCGCCCCCGCCGCCTTCGCCGCCCTCCCCGCCGCCGCCCTCCCCGCCGCCGCCCTCGCCGCCGCCGCCCTCCCCGCCGCGGCAGCGGCCCTCCGCGCAGCCCTGCCCCTCCGCGCAGGCGATGCCGCACGCGCCGCAATGATCGGCGTTGGCCTGCGTATCGACGCACTGACCGTCGCACAGCGACAGCCCATCACTGCATTCGCCCGGCGAGCCGGAGCTCTGGGCGCAGGACGCCGCGAAGACGACCCCTGCGACCAGCAGCAGCGCAGCGGACGAGAGGGTGGGCTTGAGGCGCGATCGGAATCTGTTCATAGCGATCCTTGGTGTTTCCTGGCTGATCGAGGCGAAGCGAAGCGCGAGCCGCGCGCGAGGATACGCCCACGGCCGAGGCGTCCGCAACGGGCGGAGGTGCTGGACGTGTGCGGGCTCCTGGCGCGCCGAGCGGCGAGGCTCGACCGCGCGCGCCGCCGCTGCGGCGTCGGGCGGCGCGATCGCCTCGGCACGTGACGCGCGCGCAATGCAAGCTCAACCGGGGTTGATGTTCAGCGTGAAATTGCCCGTCGCCGAGCCGAATCCATCGACGACGATGACAATGACTTGACCGGCGGTGAGCGTCTTCGTGACGCGCGACGCTCGCCCGAGGCCGCTCACGTCGTCGCTGCAGCCGAGCGCGGTGCCGGTGCAGCTATCCGCGCTCACGGAGAGGACCGTATCGAACGCCGAGCCGGCCGTGTCGATAACGTACGTGCCGTCGGCCGGCGCGGTGTAAGAGAACACCATCTCCGGGGCCGAGCCCGAGCCGACGCACGGGGGCGAGCTCGCGCTGGGCTGCGTCGCCGTGGTGCCGCTCCTGGTGAGCGGCAGCTCCGAGCCGAGATCGATCGGCGCCTCGCACGTGCCGGACCCGTCGAACCGGCTGACGTTCAGGGCGAAGGCGCCCGAGGACGCCGACGAGCCGTCGACGATCACCGCGACGACCTGATCGGCCACGAGCGGCAGGTTCAACGCGGACTGCGAGTTGCCCGCGTTGTCGCTGCACCCGACCGAGGCGCCGGCGCAGCTCCCCTCGCGCACCTGCAAGATCGTGTCGAACGCCGACCCGAACGTGTCGAAGAGGTAGCGACCGTCCTCCGGCGCCGTGAACGTGTACACCATCTCCGGAGCGCTGGAGGAGCCGCAGGTCGTGGCGTGGCCGTTCAGCGCCCCCGTGGTGCTCCCGGTCTGGGTCTGCGGGACGGTGCTGCCGAGATCGAGCGCCGTCGAGCAGGTCCCCGGCGCGGTGTACCGCTCCACCTTGAGCACGTAGTCCCCGGCCTGCGAGCTCTGGCCGTCGACGACGACGACGACCGTCTGGCCGGCGGTCAGGTCCACGTGGACCCGCGACTGCGGGCCGCCCGAGTCGTCATTGCATGCGAGCGACCTCCCCCTGCAGCTTCCGTCGAAGATCTGGAGGATCGTATTGAAGCCGGATCCGAACGTGTCGAAGATATAGGTGCCGTTCTCCGGCGCGGTGAAGCTGTAGGCCACCTCCGGGGCGCTGGAGAAGCCGCACGCCGGGCTCACGGCCTCGGGCTGGCCCACGGTGCTCCCGGTCACGAGCTGCGGGGCGGTCGAGCCGAGATCGAGCGGCGCCGAGCACGTGGCGCCCGTGAACTGCTGGACGGAGAGCGTGAAGTCGCCCGAATCCGTGGCGGAGTTGCCGTCGACGACGAGGATGATCGTCTGGCCAGCGCCGAGATCGAGCCAGAGCCGCGACTGCTGCCCTCCGGCCGCATCCGCGTTGCACCCGAGCGAGCGGCCGGAGCAGCTCGCTTCGAGCGCGTAGAGGACCGTGTTGAACGACGAGCCGAGCGTGTCGAAGACGTACGTGCCGGCCTCCGGCGCGGTGAAGCTGTAGGTCGCCTCCTTGCCGCGGCTGCCGCCGCAGGCCGGGTGCAGGATGTCGACCCCTTCCGCCGTCGAGCCGGTCACGGACTGAGGCACCGTCGATCCGAGATCGATCGCCGGGCAGGGGGGGATGAGCACGCTGCGCACGTTGAGCGTGTAGGCGCCGGCGCTCGACTCGCCGAAGCCGTCGACGACCACGACGACCGTCTGCCCCGCGTTGAGCACCAGGCTCACCTCCGACTGCCGGACGCCGGCCGTGTCGTCGTTGCAGCCGAGGCTCGTGCCGGCGCACGTCCCATCGTGGATGTGGAGGACCGTATCGAAGCCGGTGCCGAAGGTGTCGAAGGTGTAGAGCGCGTACTCGGGCGCGGTGAACCGGTACGTGACCTCGGGGCCGTAGCCGCCCGCGCAGGGGGACGGGAGGAGGCGCTCGCGCCCCGCGGTGTCGCCGCGCACGGTCTGCGGTGTGGTGGAGCCCAGATCGATCTCCGGGCACGGGGGCGGCACGTACTCGCTGACGTTGAGCGTGACGGGCCCGGCCTCGCCCTCGGCGACCTCGACGAACGCGACCACCGTCTGGCCCGCAGAGAGGTTCGCCACGATGCGCGACTGCGCTCCGGCCGCCGCGTCGTCGTTGCAGGCGATCACCGCCCCGGTGCAGGACCCGTTGCGCAGCTCGAGGACGGTGTCGGACGGGGAGCCGAACGTGTCGAAGACGTACCTGCCCGCGGCAGGCGCGGTGAACGTGTAGCTCGTGTCGGGGCTGCCGGCCGAGCCGCAGCTCGGCGCGTTGTAGTCGCCGCGCGTGGTGGTGTCGTCGTTGATCGTCTGCGGGAGGGTCGGCGCGATGGTGTCCACGGGGCAGCGCGGCGGCGCCGACCACGTGACGTTCATGGTGAAGTCGCCCTGCGCGCCGTTGTAGCCGGTCACGACGAGGAGGACCGACTTCCCCTCATCGAGGATCGTCGAGGCGATCGCCTGCGGCCCGCGGGGGGCATCGTCGTTGCAGGTGAGCTCGTTGCAGACATCGAAGTCCAGCACGCCCAGCGCGGTATCGTAGCTCGATCCCGTGGTATCGAACTTGTAGAGACCGTTCTGGGGCGCCGTGAACTTGTAGGCCAGCTCGGTCGAGCCGCTGGCCACGCAGTCGAGGCCGAAATACGTATCTGCTCCCAGCGTGCTCCCCGCCACGCGCTGCGGGACCGTCGTGCCGATGTCCTCGTAGGGGCCGACCACGCAGGTGCACTCGCCCCGCTGGCAGTACAGCCCCGGCTCACACGCCGCGTTGCACGCGCCGCAGTGCTGCGGGTGGCTCGCCAGATCGAAGCACGCCCGAGACGTCCCCTCGTCCGCCTCGACGACGCACTCGGCGAGGCCCTCATTGCAGCGGCACGCCCCTTCCGCGCACGTCTCGTTGTAAGCGCACGCGGCCTCGCAGCCTCCGCAGTGCAGCGGGTCGCTCGCAAGGTCCACGCAGCGGCCGTCGCACGCCGTGAGCTCGGGGGCGCAGCGGCAGGCGCCGCCCTCGCAGGTCTGGTCCTCCGGGCACACGTGGCCGCAGCGGCCGCAGTTGTGCTCGTCCGTCCCGAGCGCGACGCATCGGCCCTCGCACTCCACCTCGCCAGGGCCGCAGCGCTCGCCGCCGGTCCCGGTCGTGACCATCCCGGTGTCCGCTCCGCCTTCCCCGCCTCCGCCGACGCACCTGCCCGCCGCACACCGCGCTCCGTCATCGCAGACGAGGTTGCAATCGCCGCAATGCTCAGGATCGGTCTGCGTGTCGATGCACGTGCCGCCGCACAGCGAGTAGCCGTCGTCACAATCCGCGATGGAATTGCCGCCCTGCGCGCAGGACGCGGCGGAGGCGATGAGCATCGCCGCCGTCAGCCAGAACGCGATCGACGCCAGCTCGAACCTGGAGCGCAATCCGGGTTGACTCATGAACATCCTTTGGCAAGCGCGCCGGCCACCGGGTGGTGGCTTTGAGAGACCCGAGAGCGACAATACGCCCCCTCGCGCCCCTTCCGCAATGACGGATGAGACGAGTCAGGCCGACGGGAGGTCCGGCAGCGGGTCGGCTTCGTTCGAGGTGGGCTGGCGCGCCTGGATCGCGTCCAGCGCCGGAGCGCCCGTCTCGGGTCCTGCGGCCTCCTCGGGCTGTGCGTCCGGGCCGAGGAAGCGCGCGATGGGCTCGAAGAGCTCGGCCCCCGTATATGCGCCCACGGCGAGATCGCCGTGACCGTAATCCTCCCGCGCCCCGAAGTCGCGCCCGAGCACGACAAACCGCTTCGGCGTCTCCGGGTGATCGCGCCCCCACGCGTCGAACGCCGCGCGCACCGACGAGACGGGCGCGATCCTGTCGGCGCTGCCCGCAATGAACAGCGCCGGCGCCGCGACGGACGCGAGTCTGTCCAGGACCTTCTCTCCGTCCACCCGGATCTCACCGTCGCCTCCGATCCAGGCGGCGAAGTCCGCGTTCAGCCCGGCGGGGATGTCCTCGATGCAGTTGACCAGCGCGAGGCGCGTCAGGCCACGAGGCACGTTGCGCGGATTGGCCACGGCGCGGTGGATCGGCGTCGGCAGCCACTCCGAGGCGAAGGCGACGCTGCGTGCCATGAGGCGGAGCGGGACGCCCGGGAGCAGCCGGGCCGGGACATGGCGGAGCAGCCGGCCGGGGCCGGAAAACCGCCCGGGCGAGCCCACGATGACCACACGGCGGACCCGATGTTCCGGCACGCTCCGGCCGAGCGCCGCATAAAGGAGCATGCCGCCCATCGAGAAGCCGACGTAATCGAGCGAGCGGGCCGACGTGCGCTCGAGGATCACGTCGAAGGCGCGGGGCAGATCGTAACGCGCCATGGCCGAGAAGCGGACGTTGCGGCGCTCGGCGCGGGTGAGCAGAAGGCCGCTCCGCAGCGTGAGCAGCCACACATCGCGTCCGAGCGCGGCGAGGTGGCGGGCGAGGGAGTAATCGGGGTGGATGTCCTGGTTCCTGTGGTTGGCGGCGATGCCATGGACCAGGAGGATGGGGGGCAGGTCCGGCTGCTCGGCCGCTCCGGGCGGGCGCGGCACGCGGCGGATCTCGATCCGCGCGCCGTCCTCGGTCTGCAGCACTTCTTCTGCGCTGTACTCGAGCGACAGGGTCAGCCGCTTGACCCAGTAAAGGAGGTGTGCCCAGAGCCCGACCGCCGCGAGCGCCGCGAGCGCAAGCGCGACGAGGAGGTAAGCCCCGAATGTCCAGACCATACACATACTCTACTCGCTGGCCGGGCCATCGCATGCGAGCAGACTCGTCCGCCTGAACGTCGTTGGTCGCCGGAGAGCGCGTGGTCCAGCCGCTCGTGAAGGCCCGTGCACCGGTTCGCTGGTCAGCCGCCGTCGTGATGATTGGCCATGCTCACCGACATCGTGTTTCGATGAACAGCCGGCAGCGCGTTTCGTGATCGTTTCTTTCGGCGTACACGCAGAGCAAACGGCGCCCGCGCGGCGCGAGGCCTTCCGCGGGGCCGTGCACAAATGTGCCACAATCCATGGCCGGCGCCGTGGCACGGCGGTCGCAAGACACCTGGACGTCTGGACGAGAGAGAGAAGCGGCAAGACGTCCGCAAGCGAGCCCGTGCGCACGGGGTACGCAACACCAGAACGCCGCAGCGGAGCTCGGGGGGGCTCCGCTGCGGCGCTCACCTTGCGCACCGCTCGTGCGGGCCCAGGCAGGCGGCGCAGGCGGCCGACGCCTCGAACGCGAACGCGCGCAACGGGCGCAACGAACAGACAAAATGAAAAAAGCGCCTCGCGGACCTGGGGGGGGAAGGTCTCCGCGACGGCGCTCGCCCACCCTTAGTGCAGGCGCCGTGCCGACCTGTTTGAGACGAGACTTCAGCTAGTTACGCCTCAGCAGCTCTAGCGCCGTTTCGCACCTGCAAATCAAAACTGAAATCCCTTGCGATTCCGAAGGGTTCCGCATGCCCGTCCGGGGCGCAGCCTGACCGTCCAGGGCAGAGCTTGCGTGCACGGCGTGCTCACTCTTCCCAGTACCGGCAGACGGGCTTCACACCGCAGCCCTCGCAGCGGGCCGGGTCGCGCTCCGACGGGCACTGCTGGAGCATGCCGAGGTGGCAGAGGGCGAAGTCGTACTTGACCGGGTCGGCGGCGTCGAAGCGCCGGAGGGCGGCGGTGATCTCCTCCGCGGTCTTCCAGGTGGCTCCCCTGCGGTCGGTCAGGCCGATGTTGTACCCGAGCTTCTCGATGTGTGTGTCGACCGGGATCAGCAGGGCGGCCGGGGACACCGGCCAGAGGCCGAGGTCCACGCCGTCGGCGGGGCGGATCATCCAGCGCAGGAGCAGCATGAGCCGCTTGGTGGCGCTGCCCTTCTCGGGATCGGGGAGGATGTGCGCCGCGCCGCGGTCGTTCGGCCGGCGGTCGAGGCCGCCCGCGCTCCGGATCGCGCGCACCCACGCGCCGAGGGCCTGGCGCAGATCGCCGCTGCGGGAGAGCTCGGCCGCGAAGGCCACGCCGAGGGAGCCCGCGGCGCGCTGCACCCGCCGCGCGCCGACGAGCAGGGCCGCGACGTCGCGGCCCTGGTAGACCCGGTGCCGGAAGCCGCGCAGCCGCGCCGAGACGGCCGGGGGGTCGTCCGCGACGCGGGCGATCTCCGGGCCGAGCCGGTCGAGCGCCTCGCCGATCTTGGCGCGCAGCGCCTTCACGTTGCCGAAGGCGAGCGACGCGGCGAGCAGCGCGACCAGCTCCTGATCGGCCGGGTCCGTGTAGCGATGGACGAACGAGACCGGATCCTGCGCGCGGCGCTCCTCGACGGCGCACCGCGCGCGCACCTCGTCGAGCGCGGCCTTCAGGGCGGCCTCGCGCGCGGCGGCCCGGGCGTCCGCGCGCGAGGCGGCCCGCGCGGCGTTGCGGCGGGGCGCCGTCACGTCGCCTCCTCGCCCCGCGCCGCCGCGGGCGCGCTCCGCTCCGGCTCGGCCCGCGCGGCCCCCTCCCGCGCCTCCGGGTCGCGCGCCAGCGCGGGGATCGACACGATGAACGCGCTGCCGCGCCCGTCGTCGGTGAGCGGGCTCTCGACCCGCACGGCGCCGCCGTGGCTCTCGGCGATGTGCTTCACCAGCGCGAGCCCGATCCCGCTGCCGCGCACGTGGCGCTCGCTCGCCCGCCGGCCGCGCGCGAAGCGCTCGAAGATGTGCTTCTGCTCGTCCGGGTCGATGCCCGGCCCTCGGTCGCTCACGCGGATGACGACACAATCCGCCGCGCGCGTCAGCGCCGCGAGGCGCCCCCCTCCCCCGCCCTCGACCTCGACCGAGACGTCGACGCGCCCGCCGTCCTTCGCGTACTTGAGCGCGTTGTCGAGCAGGTTCACGATCGCGAGCTCGAGCGCGCGGGCGTCGATGAGCGCCTCCGGCAGCCCCTCGGCGAGGGTGAGCTCGACGGCCACCTCCTCTCGCTCGGCGCGGTAGCGGTACATGTCGACCGCGCGCGTGGCCACCTCGGCGACGCTCCCGCGGGCGAACTCGTAGGCGGCCTTGCCGCGCTCGACCCGGGCGAAGTCGAGGACGTTCTCGATGAGCGCGGTGAGCCGCTCGCTCTCGCTCACGATGATCTGCAGGTACTGGCGGCGCTTCTCGTCGTTGGGGACGCGGTCGCCGAGCAGGAGCTCGCCGAACATGCGGACGAGGGAGAGCGGCGTCTTGAGCTCGTGGGAGACGTTCGCGACGAAATCGCTCTTCAGGGCGGCGAGCCGCCGCTCGTTCATGGAGGCGAGCACCACGATCGCGAGCCCGGCGAGGGCGACCACGGCGGAGAAGCCGACCATCAGGATCTCGATCAGGCGTTGCCGCTCCACCTTCTGGCCGAGCTCCTCGGCGGTGGTGAGCGCGACCTGGAGGCGCCAGTTGTAGAGCGTGGTCGGGAACGGCTTCCCCACGGTGAACTCGCCGCCCTTGATCGGCGGGCCGAACACGATGCGGCCCTCCTCGTCGATGACGTTCATCCGGCTGTTGCCGCGGTCGAGGTCGCGGAACAGCCGGGGCATCACCTCGTGGACCAGGCGGGCCACCTCGTGCCAGGCGATCACGAGGTACTGGCGGCCCTGGTGCTCGCGCTGCCAGTAGCTCACGAGCAGGCTCTGCTGATCGATGACGTGGTGGAGGTGGCGCAGCTCGGTCCCGTCGCCCCCGAAGTTCATCTGGGGCAGGAGGCGCGCGAGCAGGAGCTTGCGGAAGGCGTCGTCCTCCTGCCCGGACGCGCCGCGCGAGACGAAGGCGAGCACGTCGTGGGCGTCGTGGTCCATGTCGAGGACGAGGATGGCGCGCACGGTCGGCGTCTCGCGGGCCGCGGTGGGGAGCCAGCGGCGCGCGATGACGGGGAGGCTGTCGACGTCGACGTGCGCGGCGACCACGTTGTCCTGGGCGATGATCAGCTTGTCGAGGCGGTCGACGCGCTCGTCGGCGAGGGTGAGCGTCGCGTCGAAGACGGTCTGCTGGCGGGCCTTCTCGATCTGGAGGGTCGTGCGCAGGGCGATCCCGCCGAGGACGAGCACGGCGACGACGATGGCCGGCACGAGGGCGAAGTACGGGACGCGGTGCCGCTGCCCGGCCGAGGGGAGGAGGTCCATCGCAGCCCTCCGCTAGCGGGCGGCCCTCTTTGCCCTGGCGGTCACGAGGTCGGGCTCGATGACCACGCCGCGTGTCCCGACGAACTCCGCGAACTGCTGGCCGATGTAGGTGAGCGCGTTGCCGTCGCCCTCGGAGAAGGGGCGGCCGTCGAGCGGGTTGCCGAGCTCGAGCAGGCCGAGGTAGCGGCCTGCGAGCTCCACGGGCGCGCAGACGAGGCTCCGGGGCTCGACGCCGATCGCGGCCCACCGCTCGTCCCCGGCGCGGTCGTCCGCGGACACGTCGGGCACGACGACGGCGCGCCGCGAGCGCATCGCGGCCTGCACCAGCGGCGCCCGCTCGGACAGCCGGGCGAGCAGCGCGCTCTTGCCGCCGTGCTGCCGGACGACGACGAACTCGCGCCGGTTGATATCGAACAGCGACACGAGCCCGAGGGCGCACGGGATCTTCTGGAGCGTGAGCTCGAGGATGAAGTCCGCGCCCTGGAGAGTGTCGTGGAGGAAGTGCAGGTCGCTGCATGCCTCGAACAGCTCGGCGAGCAGGTCGTCGCCGGAGAGGCGCCCGCCCGGCGGCGGACGGGAGGAGCGGCTCCGCGGCGAGGTCGGCACGAGGCGGACGACCTCGGCCACGGGTGACGCGGCGTCGGGGGCAGGCGGCGCGCTCGGCGGCTCGGGCGGCGGTGGCTCGGCGGGCGACGGCGGCGCGGCGGCGGAGGGCGCGGCGGCAGGGGACGACGACGGGGCAGCGTCGGGCGGCGCCGCGGCTGGAGCTGGAGGCGGCACGGTGGCGCCGGCGCGAGGACGGAGCTGGAGCTCGGGCTCCTCCGAGCGCCAGTCCTTCCAGGCAAGGGTCGCGAGCGGACCGCGCTGAGGCCGCCCCTGAAAGACGTGGTCGAACACGGCGAGATGGATGAATTTGCCGGGGCGGGCGTCGTCGATCCGCCGCCTCGCGTCGTCGAACCGGTCGAGCAGAAGCGCCTTGACCCGATCGCGCGGGGTGCCTGGCGCGACCGCATAGACGAGCTCTCGGTAGGTCAGCGGCGACCGCTCGGACGGGTCTTCCTCGCGCTGCGATACGAGCTCGAACGGAGGCAGCGCGCTCGGGCCCGACGCGGGCGCTGCGCTCGGCTCCGGCGCTGCGCTCGGCTCCGGCGCCGCGCTCGGCTCCGGCGCTGCGCTCGGCTCCGGCGCTGCGCTCGGCTCCGGCGCTGCGCTCGGCTCCGGCGCTGCGCTCGGCTCCGGCGCTGCGCTCGGCTCCGGCTTGGTCGCCGCGTCTTTCGCCAGCGCGGCGCCCCGCTCCGGCTCCGGCGCCGCGCCCTGCTCCGGCTTGGCCGCCGCGCGTGCCGGCTCCGGCACGAGGAGCGCGGCGCCCATCGAGATGAACGGGACCGTCGGCGCCGCCGGGCGCTTTCGTGGCGGGGGCGCGTCGTCGCTGGCGGCGCCGCGCGCGGCCGCTGCGGCGGGCGGCTCGGTCCCGTCGGTGAGCGCCGCGTCGTCCGGCGCGCGCTGAACGAAGTACCGCACGCGGGTCGCCGGGTCGATCGCCCGGTAGCCGGTCTCCAGCAGGTCCACCGAGAAGTTGTTGAGCGGCCCGTTGTCGCCGCGGAGCGCCCGGGCCTTCTGCAGCGCGGGCTGCCACTGCGGGGCCTCAACGCACACCTTCCTGGTGGGCTGTTCCTTCTGGCCCAGGGACGAGATCTCGACGAACCAACGCATCGTTTGCGGTTCCAATCCGCGCTGGCGCTGACTGCGTCGCGCGCGCTGGCGCGACGATCGTTCTACTCGACGCCCGCGAGAGGGGTCAACGCGCAGCCCGACCGGAAAGAGAGCGCCACCCCTTGCTGGAAGGCCTGAAAACTTCTCCAATCGAGCCCGGCGAGGACAATCGGGCAAGTCCTGAGGCACCACCGCCGCTCGCGGCGAGGCGCCTCAGACGAACCCGCTCGGTCACTGAACGGCCGCGGGGTATTCCCGTGAGGCAGGGCGTTCGCTGATGTGGCCGCTCAGCCCTGGTCGTGCGCGAGGCATCCGCTGCGCTGCGCGCAGCGCGGGAGTGGCCCCCGATGGCCAGCCGCCAGAGCGAGGCTCTCGTGCGGCGCGACTCTGCATGTCCACACGACCTCCGAGGGTCCCGGTAGCGCCTCGACCCCTGTACGCCCGCTCCTCCGAGCTACTGCGTCCGGAGGATGAGCTGGAAGCCGACCGGCGTCTCCACGACCCCGCTCAGAGCGCCGACAGCGGTGTTCGCGAGCGCCTGATCGAGCTCGGGCACCATCGCCCCCTTCGTGAACTTGCCGAGATCGCCGCCGCCATTTCTTCTTCGAGCGCGTCGATCGTCGGGGCGACCTCGCGACAGCACGGACACTGGAAATCGAAGAACATGACCAGCATCACCGGCGCGCCCGGGTTGCCCCGGGTCGGCGACCCGTCGACAGGCACCTTCCAGACGGTCGTCTCATCGGCCGGCGGCGCCGGCGCGCGCGGCGGCCTGTCAAAAGCCATCGTACACGGAGGCGCCCCGCTCAGAGGGATCGAGCCGGTGTCGCACTTGCTCGCGTGGTGACCGGATCGAACAGGAAGACGGGAGCGCGAGAAGAGGAAGAATGCTCAACGATCTTCCCGTCTTCCCGCTCCTGTGTGCGCCCTCTCCGGGCCGTTGCGACGAACGACCCTACCGTCGCGACACGGCGCGGACGCGCCGCGTGGGAGGAGGACAAAAAACAGAGCGCCCATTCGACGGTGGGGGGGGAACCGTCACGGGCGCTCTGCCGTACGGAGATTGCACGAGGCAGGCCAAGGGAGATCGCTCATGCTTCCGCGGTTTTTCCCTAGGTAACCTGCCCGCCTCGTTTCAAATCTGAAACGGGCGCTTGCACTCTTGCTAACGCGCAGATCCCATGCGACGTGTTGGCCCGCCCCGGCAGGCGCGCCGCCGAGCGGGTGTTGCTCGCCTCGGCGCGCGGCAGGAGGCGCCGTCCACAGGCGCGCGACAGGGGCTGTGCTGCGAGCCTGCGATGCGGGGTGCACGAGTTCGTGCCGCACTACCCGTCATGCCGGGACGGCTCGCACCATGTGCAGCAGCCCCTCAGGGCGCGAGGTTCGCACGGTGCACAAAAAACAGAGCGCCCATTCGACGGTGGGGGGGAGACCGTCACGGGCGCTCTGCCGTCCCGTAGTAGCAGGAGGCGAGCCAAGGGCTAGCCCACGTGGTTTCGCGTGGATTTGCCTAAGGAGCCCTCCGATGCCTTTCAACTCTGGAGATTTCACTTCCAGAATTGACGGCGAAGCGCGTCCGGCACACAAGGTCAGCGCACAGCTCGTCCGCTTGGCTCCTGGACAGGGGCTCCGCCGGCCCAGGACGTGGGAAGTCGTGTAAAAGAGCCGCGTGTCACCGTCCCGCGCCGAACCCGTGCCCTCTGCACCGCCGGAAGGTGGTGCGCCGCTGCCGTCTCGGCCGAGCAACGCCGCCCCCGACGACCCCGACGCACCGGCCGCCCATGACACAAACCGAGCCGGGCCCCCCGGTCGGCTCGATCGTCTGGTCGCCGCCTGGCCGCGCATCGACCCGGTCCTGTTCTCCGTCTACGCGGGCGCGTGTGTGCTCTACGCCGCCGTCGCGTTCTACGGATCGATGCACCGGCAGACGGGCGGCATGTGGTCGGCGCCGCTCGACGACGTCTTCATCCATTTCGACTACGCCCGCGCCACCGCGCGCGGGTACCCGTTCGAGTGGTCCGAGGGCAACGGCTTCTCGAGCGGCAACACCAGCCTGAGCTACCCGTTCATCCTCGCGCTCGGCTACCTCATCGGCTTCCGCGGCCTCCTCCTGATGCAGTGGGCGGCGATCGTCGCGTGCGCCTCGACGCTCGGCTTCCTGCTCGTCGGCGGCCGGATCCTCGAGCCCCTCGGGCGCTGGGCCAAGTACCTGCTGCCGCCCGTGGCGCTCTCGATCGGCGCGCTCGACTGGTCGCTGTTCAGCGGCATGGAGAACGCCTTCCACCTCGGCGTCTGGGCCCTCAACGCCCTGGCCGCGCTCTCGCTCGCCGGCGCGGCGGGGGAGGCCGGCGAGGCCGGCGAGGCTGCAGGACGCGCCGCGGCGCCGCCGAGGCGCATCGCCCGCCTCGGGTACGCCGCCGGCCTCGCCGGCGCGCTCCTCTACGCCACCCGGCCGGAGTCGGTCGTCTGCGTCGCGGCGCTGAGCGTGTACGCGGCCCTCGCCGTGCGGAGGGCCTACGGCGCGCGCGCCGCGCTCGCGACCCTGCTCCGCGCGTCGGTGCCCGGCGCGATCGTGTGCGTCGCCCAGGCGCTCGCGAACCGCGCGTTCACCGGCGAGTGGGCGGCGAGCGGCGCGATCGCCAAGCTCGCGCTGAACAACCCGTACATGACGGCCGAGGAGAAGTGGAACACCTACGAATTCCTCCTCACGTACGTCGTCGCGCGCAACACCAACCACCACTTCGCGGACGCGCTCCCCTGGGGCTGGCTCGTCCCCGCCCTCGCGCTCCTCCCCCTCGCCTTCCGGAGGACCCGCGCGATCGCGGCGCTGCTGTGGATCCACGTCGTGGGCTGGCTCGCGCTCGTCGCCCTGAACGGCCAGGTGCGCTGGCAGAACGAGCGCTACACGATGCCCGCCGTCGCCTGGCTGCTGCTGCTCGCGGCGATGGGGCTCGCCCTGCTCGTGGCGCGGACCGCGCCGGGCAGCGAGGTCCACACCGCAGCGGAGCGCGCGCCGGGGACGCCCGAGGCCCCGGCAGGGCGCTGGGCGCGCCTCACGGCCGCGGCGCGCGCCCTCGGCGGCCGCGCTCCCGGCCGCGGCGCCCTCGGGGGTCGCGGCGCGCGGGTCGCCTGGGCGGCGCGGGTCGCGCTCGGGCTCGCCCTCGCCGCGCTCTTCTGGGTCCACCAGCTGCCCCGGATGCGCGACCAGATCTGGTTCTTCGG
Organism: Sorangium cellulosum; assembly: GCF_002950945.1. Classification (GTDB taxonomy): domain Bacteria; phylum Myxococcota_A; class Polyangia; order Polyangiales; family Polyangiaceae; genus Sorangium; species Sorangium cellulosum_E. Next base: position 1,004,628 of record NZ_CP012673.1, on the reverse strand, counting down.
GCGCGCCAGCCGCAACATCCGCGACCAGCACCTCGTCGCCGGCAAGGTGCTCGCCGAGCTCAACGTGCGGCGCGTCCTCGTCGGCGACGCGGGCGCGCTGCTCTACGCGTCCGACCGGCCCGGGCTCGACCTCATCGGGCTCGGCGGCTACCACGACCTCCCGTTCGCGCGCGCGGGCGTCCACGGCCTCGGCGCCTCGCTGGAGCTCATCGAGCGCATCGCCCCCGAGGAGCGCCCCGACGTGCTGGCGATCTACCCGACCTGGTGGGGCGAGCTCCCGGCCATCTTCGGCCAGCGGATCGTCGGCATCCCCGTCGTCGGCAACGTGATCTGCGGCGGCGCCGAGAAGGTCATCTACCGGGCCGACTGGAGCCCGCTCGCGCGCGGCGAGGGCCCGGCGTCGCTGCGCGCCGACGAGCGCGTGGTCGACGAGCTCGACGTCGCCGACCTCGTGAGCGAACGCGAGCACGACTACACGTTCCCGCGGCCGCAGGCCGGCTTCGTGGTCTTCAGCGTCCTGCCGGACCCGCGCGACCCCGGGCGCGACCGCTTCGACGCGGGGCGCATCATCCCGGGCGGCAGGAGCGAGACCGCCCGCCTGCGCGCCCCCCGCGCGGGCGGCGGCAGGCTCGTGGTCCGCACCGCCGCGTCGCGCCCCGCCGTGATCCGGGCGGCGGCGGACGGCCGGGAGCTCGGCCAGCTCGCGCTCCGCAAGAGCGACGGCTGGACCGAAGCCTCGCTCGACCTGCCCGACGACCTGCCCGAGACGTTCACGCTCACGTTGACCTCGGTCGAGGGCGAGTGGGCCGACCACCACGTGTGGATCGTCGAGCGCGCCGCGCGCCTCGAGGCGCGCCCGCTCGCCGGACCGTGACGTGCGCGCCGGCCTCCCCCGCGACCCCGCGCAGTGGATCGCGCTCGCGCTCTCCCTCGCCGCGCTGGTCGCCGGCGCCTGGCTCCTGCGCCGCGACCGCTCGCCCGCGCCGCGACGGCCTCCCCCGCCCCGCGCCGGCGCGGCCCCAGGCTTCGCGGCCGCCGCGGTCCTCGCGGCCATCGCGGCCGCCGCGGCGCTGATCTCGGCCGCGTACGTCGCGGTCTACCTGCGGGGAGGCCCCCGCATCATCGACGCGACGAGCTACTGGCTCGAGGCGCGCGCGATCGCGGCGGGGCACCTCGCGTGGCCGCTCGACGAGCCGGAGGCGTCGGTGCTGGGCCGCTTCCTCGTCCGCCGCGACGCGGCGGGCCACGGCGGCGGCGTGGCCGAGGTCGCGGTCCTCTTCCCGCCGGGGTACCCCGCCCTCCTCGCGCTGGGCTTCCTCGCGGGGGCGCCGCTCGCGGTCGGCCCGGCGCTCGCCGCCGCGCTCGCGATCGCCACCCACGACCTCGCCGCGCGGTTCGCGCCGGCGCGTCCGGCCTCCTCCAGCGAGGGCGCCGCGTGGATCCCCTTCGTCCCGCTCGTCGCGGCGCTCTTCTCGGCGCTGTGCGCCGCGCTCCGCTACCACACGGCCGACACGATGTCGCACGGGCTCGCGGCGCTCTGCTTCACGGTGGCGCTCGCGTCCACGCGGCGCGCGCTCGACCACGCCCACGCGGCCGCAGCGGCGCGCGCCCCGTCGCCATGGACCGGTCCGGCCGGCCGCGCCGCCGCGCTCGCCGGGCTCGCGGCCGGATGGCTCGCCGCGACACGCCCGCCGAGCGCGCTCGCCCTCGCCGCGACGCTGCTGCTCCTGGTGGCGGGGAGCGCCGCCGAGGGCGCTCGCGATCCCGCGCCGGGCCCGGCGCCAAGGCCGCGGCTCGGCCGCATCGCCGCGGCGATGGCGCTCGGCGCGCTGCCCGGCCTCGCGCTGCTCGCGGCGCACCAGCGCGCCGCGACGGGCGCCTTCGCGTCGTCGCAGGCCGCCTACTACGCCGTCTCCGACGGCCCCCCCGGCTGCTTCCGGTACGGCTTCGGCGCCGGGATCGGCTGCCTCGGCGAGCACGGCGACTTCGTCCGCCATAACCTCGCAGAAGGATACGGTTTTCTGGCTGCCGCCGGCACGACGTTGCGCCGCCTGAAGCTCCACCTCGTCGACGCGCTCAACGCCGAGCCGCTTGCGCTGCTCGTGGTGGCCGGCGCCGCGATCGCGCTCCGGAGCCCGCGATCGCGCGCCCTCGCGCTGGCCCCGCTCTTCCAGATCGCGGCCTACGCCCCGTTCTATTTCGACGGCAACTACCCGGGCGGCGGCGCTCGCCTCTTCGCCGACGTGCTGCCGGTGGAGCACGCCCTTGCCGCCGTCGCCGCGGTCGCCGCCGTCGCCGCCGCGGAGCGCGCGCGGGCCGCCCGCGTCGCGCCGGGCCTCGCGCCGTGGGCGCTGCTCGCGGCGGCGCTCCCGCTCGCCGGCTTCGCCCTCCGCGCCGGCTTCGACCATGCCGCGCTCCGGGATCGCGAGGGCGGCCTGCCCATGTTCGATCCCGCCGTGGTCGCGCGCGCCGGCGCCCGGCGCGGCCTCGTGTTCGTCGACACCGACCACGGCTTCAACCTCGGCTTCGATCCCTCCCCGGGCGAGCTCGCGGTGCGTCGCTACCGCGGCGACGCGCTCGACCGGATGGCGTGGGAGGCCCTCGGCCGCCCCCCCGCCTACCGCTACCACTTCGTGATCCCCGACGGCGGTGGCCTCGCCTCGGCCTCGATCGCGCCGCTCTCGTTCGACGCCGCCCCGCCCGGCGAGGCCGTCGTCGAGGCCGAGTCGCTGTGGCCGCCGCGCGCCCAGCGCGCCGCCTGGGCGCTGCCCGAGTACGCGAGCGGCACGTGCGCCCGAGGGGGGCGGCTCCTCGCCGTGCACGCCGCGGCGGACGGCGGCGCCGGCGCCCCGGGCAGCGACGCCGGCGTGCGCGTCGGCCTGCCGGCGCGCTGGCTCCGCGGCGCGAGGATCCGCCCGCGCGTGGCGGCCTCGGGCGACGGCGCGGGCGAGGTTCGCCTGATCGTCGACGGCGCCCTGCTCCACGTCTGGCGGGTCGAGCCGGCGCCGCCGGGCGCCCCCGGCGCGCCGCCCACATGCACCGAGCTCCCGCCGCACCCGATCCCCGAGCGCGCCGCCGAGATCGAGCTCGATCTGTCGCGCGGGAAAGCTGCTCACCCCGCCGCCGCGGCCGGCGCAGGCGGCGCCGCGGCGCCGCGGGAAGGCCGGATCCGCCGTGAAACCGAGGGGCTCTTCGCGCTCGACGCGGTGGCGATCGCGGGCGGGAATTCGGTTGACCGCTAGTCCCGCAACATGCGAGCTTTTCAGAGGATTCTGTTGTCATGCGGCCCTGGACCGGCGCGCTCCCCGGGGCCGAGTCGAAGCAAGCGACACGTCGAGCGCCGGCGGCAGGTCCGCTCGGGTGGGGGAGATGGACGATGACCAAAAGCGAGCTCATCGACGCGATCGCGGGACGGGGAGAGCTCACCAAAGCTCGAGCTGAGCTCGTGGTGAACTGCGTCTTCGACGCGATGACGCAGGCGCTCCAGCGCAACGAGGGCATCGAGATCCGCGGCTTCGGCAGCTTCACGGTCCGGCCCTACAAGCCCTACAGCGGCAGGAACCCCCGCACGGGCCAGCCTGTGCCCGTGCCCGCCAAGCGGCTCCCGTTCTTCAAGGTCGGCAAGGAGCTGAAGGAGCTCGTCAACGCCAGCCGCGCGTACGCCATCTCGGGCGACGACGACGACGACGACGACGACGACGACGACAGCGAAGACGAATGAGGGGACGCGGCGTGGGCCCGCTCGCCCCGGGCGCGTCGCCGGCCCGCGCCGCGCTCCGGGCCGCCGCCCCCCTCCCCGGCCTCCGCCCCCTGGCGGGCGATTGCGCTGCGCGGTAGAAGCGGGCCCCCATGGTCCCCGCCGAACGTCAGCTCGAGATTCTCTGCAAGGGTGTCGTCGACCTCCACGTCCGGGCCGAGCTCGAGGAGCGGCTCCGCGAGGGCAAGCCCCTGCGCGTGAAGGCCGGCTTCGACCCGACCCGCCCCGATCTCCACCTCGGCCACACCGTGGTGATGCAGAAGATGAGGGAGTTCCAGGACTTCGGGCACTCCGTCGTCTTCGTCGTCGGCGACTTCACGGCGATGGTCGGCGACCCGACCGGCAAGAACGAGCTGCGCCCGCGGCTCTCGCGCGAGGAGGTCGTCGCCGCCGCGGAGACGTACCAGGCCCAGGCGTTCAAGGTCCTCGACCGGGACCGGACCGAGGTCCGTTACAACTCCGAGTGGCTGAACCGGCTCGATCCGAGCCAGATGATCGAGCTCTGCGCGAAGTACACGGTCGCGCGCATGCTCGAGCGCGACGATTTCGCGAAGCGCTACGCGGAGGCGCGGCCCATCTACGTGCACGAGTTCATGTACCCGCTCCTCCAGGCCTACGACTCGGTCGTGCTCGAGGCCGACATCGAGCTCGGCGGCACCGATCAGCTCTTCAACCTGCTCGTCGCGCGCGACCTGATGCCCCGCTACGGCAAGCGCGCCCAGATGGTGATGACGATGCCGCTCCTGGAGGGCACGAACGCGCGCGTCGAGAACGGCAAGGTCGTCGGCGCCAAGATGTCGAAGAGCGCCGACAACTACGTCGGCATCACGGAGCCGCCGTTCGACATGCTGCAGAAGCTGATGCTCGTCGATGACGGCGTCATCTGGCGGTACATGGAGCTCTTGTCGTCGCGCCCGCCCGAGGAGGTCGCCCGGCTGCGCGAGGCCGTCGCCCGCGGCGAGCAGGGCGTCATCGAGGTGAAGGAGCTCTTCGCCCAGGAGATCGTCACCCGGTTCCACTCCGCCGAGGACGCGCGCGCGGCCCTCGAGCGGCGCCGCAGCGTCGCGGCCGGCGGCCTGCCGGAGGTCATCGAGGAGATCCAGGTCGCGAGCGATCGCGACTCCATCCCGGTCGGCAAGGCGCTCGCGCTGGCCGGCCTCGCCAAGTCGACGTCCGAGGCGATCCGGCTCGTGAAGGGCGGCGCCGTGCACCTCGACGGCGAGGTGGTCAAGGACGAGCAGGCCAAGCTCGAGCGTGGGAAGCGATACCTGGTCCGCGTCGGCTCGAAGAACCGCCGCTTCGCCTACCTGGTCGTTGGCTGACGCGCCCGGCGGACGGCGGGGCCGGCGCGGCGCGCTCGGCGGCCTCCTGGCCTGCGCCCTGGGCCTCTCGTTGCCCTCGTGCGGCGGCGCGCCCCCGCCCGCCAGGCGGCCAAGCCCGCCCCTGCCGCCGCTCGGCACGGCGGATCTCACGCGCCTCCTGCCCCAGGCGGGGCTGAGGTGGCTCATCCTCGCGCGGCCGCGCGAGATCGCCGCGGTGCCGTGGCTCATCCCGTCGATCGCGCTCGTGGCGCCCGAGGAGAACCTGGCCCGGCACGCCCGCGCGACGGGCGTGGATCTGCGGCAGGTGCGCGAGGCCGCGATCGCGTGCTACGCGGGGGCGAGCGGCGACGTCACGTTCTACCTGGCGCGGCACAGCGGGGATCCGCGGACGCTGGAGCGCCTGTTCCGGCGCCGCCTGACGGGCAAGGAGCGTCGCGCGTCCGAGCGCCCCGACGTGGTGCGCCTGTCGGGCGACATCGGCGCGGCGCCGCACACGCTGGTGCTGCTCGGGCCTGACGTGGTCGGCCTGCAGGACGGCGGCAGCGCCGAGCGCGGGCCGGCCCGCGTCGCGTCGCTGTACGCGCTCGGCCGGCTCCGGCGCGCGCCGCCGGCGCTCTCGGGCGGCCCGCTGCGCGCGCTCGCGGCCCGCCTCGGCCCGGCGCCCGTGCGCGCGTTCGCGCCGGGCCCGTTCGAGGGCGAGCTCGCGCGCGGGGCGCGGGGGCTGCTCGCGGCGGCGACAGCGATCGGCGCGGCCGCGAGGCCGAGCGTGCGCGAGGGGATCGCGCTCGCGATCGCCGTGGCGGGCGACTTCTCGGCGAGCGGCGCGGCCGCGTCGGAGGAGCTGCTCTCGGCCTGGGACGAGCTCGCGCGCGGCTCGTTCGGCCACCTGCTCGGCCTCGACGCGCCGGTCGAGCCGCCGCTCGCCACCCACGCGCCCGACGCCGTGGCGGTCGCGGTCGAGCTGAACCCGCGGGCGCTCGCGCGCGGGCTCGCGGCCGCGACGGGCGACAGGCTCGAGGAGATGCTCAGGTAGGCGCCTGCGCCTTGCTTGCGTCAGGGGGCCGCCGAGACGATCTCCAGGTTGTCGAACCAGATGTCGCTGGAGCCGCCCGCGGCGCGGTCGCCGAGCCGGACGATGATCTGCTTGCCGAGCTCGGCGCCGGTGCTGCCGGTGCGGTACGCCACGCCGCTCGTCGGGGCCCACCCGGCGCCGGTCGTGTGCACCTGGCGCGCCAGGAGCCGGAAGGACGAGAGCGCGCCGTCGGTCGACGCATAGCCGATCTCGTAGGGCACGCTCCCCGCGTTGTCGCTGCCGCCCTGCGCGAAGCTCCGGAACGTGTAGACCCGGTTCGCGGCGAAGCGCGCGCTCAGCAGCTGCCCGACGGTCTCGGCCGCGCCTGCCGAGTAGAAGCCGAAGCGCTGGCCCAGCCCGGAGTTGCCGGTGCGCGGATAGGAGGCGTGAAACGCCCAGCCGCCGTACGGGCCGAAGCTGTCGATGCGCCCGAACTGCGGCGTGGAGACCGTCTCGATCTGCGCGTTCAAGAGGGTCGGCTGGGGGGGAGGGTCGAAGGCGACGCAGGTGGACGCGCAGCTGCCGGACCGCACGGCGCCGCAGCTCGCAGGATCGATGCCGCACCAGTTGCTGACGATGCTGTCGCGGTTGCCGCACGAGGTGTCCCAGCCGCTCGACTGGTAGAACGGCAGGATGTCCGTCCGCTGCGCCAGCACGCACTGCGTGCAGCTCGAGCCGCAGCTGCCGCCGCCACAGGTGGACGCGCAGCTGCCCGATTTCACGGCGCCGCAGCTCGCAGGATCGATGCCGCACCAGTTGCTGACGATGCTGTCTCGGCTGCCGCACGAGGTATCCCAGCCGCTCGACTGGTAGAACGGCAGGATGTCCGTCCGCTGCGCCAGCACGCACTGCGTGCAGCTCGAGCCGCAGCTGGACACGCCGCACGCGGACGCGCAGCTGCCCGATTGCACGGCGCCGCAGCTCGCTGGATCGATGCCGCACCAGTTGCTGACGATGCTATCGCGGCTGCCGCACGAGGTGTCCCAGCCGCTCGACTGGTAGAACGGCAAGATGTCGGTCCGCTGCGTCAGCACGCATTGCGTGCAGGTGGAGCCGCAGCTGCCGCCGCCGCCCCCGGCGCCGCCGCCGGCGCCGCCGCTGCCCCCGGCGCCGCCGCTGCCCCCGGCGCCGCCGCTGCCGCCGCCGCCACCAGCGCCGGTGCTGGTCGTGCCTCCACGCGTCAACCGGTCGTTCAAGACGAGGTTCTCGCAGGAGCCGCTGCCGTTCTTCGAGCAGCTCGCGAACGCCTCCGGCAAGATCGCCTGACCGCCGTAGGGCCCTCTCGCGTCCGCCGCGGTCTGGAACGACGCGTTCCTGTAGAGCGCGAAGTGGAGATGCACGCCGAACGTACCCACGGTCGGCGACTCGCCGGAGCCGGAGTTCCCGGCCCCGCCGAGGCGGGTGTTCGTCGTGACCGTCGCGCCCGTGGCGACGGCGACGCTCGAGAGGTGCGCGTACAGCGAGTAATACTGCTCGGCCCCCACCGTGTGCCGGAGGAAGACGATGTTCCCGAAGCTCGCGAAGCTGGTAGCGCCCGTCGCCTTGCCCGCGAACACGACCTGACCGTCGGCGGCAGCGTAAACGTCTTCGTTCAACCTCAGATCGAAGTCCAGCGCATGGTGATCGTTCGTCTTTCGCGACTCGTTCGTGTGGATGTGGGCACCCACGCCGTAGGCCTGCGTGATCGTGTGCTGCACGCCCGACGCCCAGGGCGGCACGAGCGTGAGGCCCGCCGGCTTAAAGTCGGCGCCGGTGGCCGGGGTGGTCAGCATGTCCTGCGAGGTGGCGATGGATTCCAAGTCCTCTCCGCCGCACGCGAACAGCGTCGACAGGACGGCAACGGGGACGAGGAACGATGAGCGAAATCGCATAGGGAAGCCTCATGGGTTTACGGTGTCTCGGGCAGCGTGGCCGCGGCTTGGCGGGCCTGCCCCCTGAAGCGTCGGCGGCGCGCGCGCGAGGGCAGCGCGCGCCGAGCGGCGCCTCACTGCCCGGATGACAGCGCCCACCTCCGGATGTCGCACCGAAATCGTCACCGCCGGGACGAGCGCCGCGCGAGGGCGAGCGGGCCACGCCCCGGAGGGGGCCGTTGCTTGCCCGGAGATGGTTCCCATGAAGGCAGCACATCATTGATTTTTCCGCTGTCCGCACTCGCGTCCACGCGACCGCACGACCCCCGTCCACGGCCACCTCGCCCGGCCTCCTTTTTGTGACAGCGCCGTCGCGCTCCCGCCTAGAGTTCCCTGGGAGGATGGGAGGAGTCCTGATGGACAGCGTCGCGGGAAAACAGCCGACCCGCTGCCTTGAGGAGAATACCCTCGACGCCCTGGGCCGCGGGCAGCTCTCCGCAGGAGAGCGCGACGCCGCCGTCCGCCACATCGACGCCTGTGAAGACTGCCGCCGCCTCCTGGCCGCCCTGGGCCACGCGGCGAGCTGGACGGCGGCGCAGGCCGACGCCACGGCGGAAGCGCCGCCTTTCCTGGACGCCGCCGGAGCGGAGAGCGCGCCGCCGCGCCTTACGACCGGCAGCCGGATCGGGCGTTACACGGTGCTCCACACGGTCGGCGCCGGTGGGATGGGGGTCGTCTACGCGGCGTACGACCCGGAGCTCGACCGCCGCGTCGCGCTGAAGCTGGTCCATCGCGAGCGCCTCCCCGACGGGGCGCGCGAGGAGGCCGCCTCTCGACTGCTGCGGGAAGCGCAGGCGCTGGCCCGGCTGGCCCACCCCCAGGTGATCACGGTGTTCGACGCGGGCCGGTTCGACGGGCAGGTCTTCCTCACCATGGAGTTCATCGAGGGGTGCACGCTGCGCCAGTGGACGCGCGCGGAGCGCCGGACGCCCGGCGCCGTGCTGGAGCTGTTCCTCCAGGCCGGACGCGGGCTCGCCGTCGCGCACGCCGCCGGGCTGGTGCACCGCGACTTCAAGCCGGACAACGTGCTCATCGGCAAAGACGGGCGCGCCCGCGTGACCGACTTCGGCCTGGTGCGGGTCACCGCGGCCGGCGCGACGTCGCCCGATCGGCCCGAGCACCCCGTCCGGCCCTTGCCGGCCAGCGAGGGGACGCGGACGGAGGCGGGAGCGCTGCTCGGGACGCCGGCGTACATGGCCCCGGAGCTGTGGCGAGGGGCGCCGGCGGACGCGCGCAGCGACCAGTTCGCGTACTGCGTCGCCCTCTACGAGGCGCTCCAGGGCGAGCGCCCGTTCACGGTGGCCGACCTCGAGCGGCAGGGGGAGCCAGGAGGCCGCGAGCCGCCGCGGGGCGACCGCATCCCGTCGTGGCTACAGGGCCCGCTGACCCGCGGTCTGTCCGGCGCGCCGGAGCATCGGTACCCATCCATGCCCGCCCTGCTCGCCGATTTGGAACGGCGGAACACGTCGCTGCGGAGGCGCCGCCTCACCCTCGGGGCCCTCGGCATGGCGGCGATCCTCGGGGCGGGAGCGCTCGCCCTGGGGCGGCGAGACCAGGCCGAGGAGATGTGCGCGCACGCCGAGGAGCGGCTGGCCGGCGCCTGGGACGACGCTCGAAGGCAGCAGCTCCGCGCGGCGTTCCTCGCGACAGGAGCGCCCTTCGCCGGGGCGGCCTGGTCCGCGACCGAGGCGCTCGTCGAGCGTTACGCGAAGGGCTGGGTCCAGATGCACACGGAGGCCTGCGAGGCCACCCACGTGCGGGGCGAGCAGTCCGGCGAGCTGCTGGATCTGCGCATGGCGTGCCTCGCGCAGCGCCGTGAAGCGCTGCGCGCGCTCGCCGGCGTGCTGGCCAGCGCGGACAGGGCGGTCGTGGAGCGCGCCGCGCAGGCGGCGGATCGGCTCCCCTCGCTCGACGAGTGCGCCGCGATCGAGGCGCTCACCGCGCCGGCGCGCCCGCCCCGGGATCCGGCGGCCCGCGCGCGGATCGAGGCCGCCCGCGGCGAGCTCGCCGACGCGGCTGCGCAGCTCGCCGCGGGCCGGTACGCAGAGAGCCGGGCGCTCGCCCAGAAGATCGCCGACGAGGCGGCGTCCCTCTCTTACAGGCCGCTCGAGGCCGAGGCGTGGACGGCCCTCGCGCTCGCCGACATCCAGCTGGAGGATGGGGCTCGGGCGGAGCCGTCGCTCTACCGCGCCCTGAAGGCGGCCCAGGCCAGCGGGCACCAAATCGCCGCGGCGAGGGCCCTTCTCTCGCTGGCGCACGTCCATGGCCTGATGTTCCGCCGGCATCCGCAGGGGCGTGTCTGGGTGGAGCTCGCCGAGGCGACGCTGGAGCGCATCGGGGACGCTCCGCTGGAGTCGGCGGATCGGCTGATGGTGCTGGGCAAGCTCCTCCTCGACGAGGGCCACGCGAACGAGGCCGTCCCGCATCTGGAGCAGGCGCTCGCCCTCCAGGAGCGCGCCCTCGGCCCTGACGACCTCACGGTGACGACGACCCTCAGCCGCCTCGCCAAGGCGCTCTCGAACCTCGAGCGGTACCCGGAGGCGCTCGCGCTCGCGCAGCGGTCGCTCGCCATCCAGGAGCGGCTCCTCGGCCCGGACCATCCGGATCTCGCGGCATCGCTCAACGCGATCTCGTTCATCCTGTACATGTCCGCGCGGAGCGCCGAGGGGATCCCGCTCACCGCGCGCGCCCTCGCCATCCAGGAGCGCGCCTTCGGGCCGGACCACCCGGTGCTGATCAAGACGCTCATCGCTCTATCGAACCTGCACAGGGACCCGCGCGACGCCATCACGCTGCTCCAGCGCGCGCGAGAGCTCCAGGAGCGGGCGGTGGGCGCGGAGCACCCGGAGATGGTCTACATCCTGAAGAACATGGCCATCAGTTACGGCGAGCTTCACGAGGTCGACAAGCAGCTCGCGTGCGCGGAGCGGGCGCTGCCGATCGAGGAGAAGCTCCTCGGCCCGGATCACCCCGACCTCGCCAATACCCTGGTCGTGCTCGGGCAGGCGCACGACAGGCTGGGGCATCCGGAGAAGGGCCTGCCGTTCCTGGAGCGGTCGCTCGCCATCGCAGAGTCGCGCCCGATCACGGACTCCTACTCCATCGGGCGGAGCGCTCGAGTGAGCATCCGGGGGCAGGTGGCAGACACCTTGTGGAAAATCGGCCGGGATCGTAGGCGGGCACGCGCCCTGGCGGCCGAAGCGCTCGAGGTGGCACGGGGCGGCGGCAGCGAGATGGCGAGAGACATCGCCGAGATCGAAGCATGGCTGTCGGCGCATCCACTCCCGCCTTGATGCACGCTCGCCTCCGTGAGAGGCGGACGCTCGGATGAGCGACGCGCGGCTTCCGATCCGCTCCCTCCGGGAAGAAGCCGGCCTGGGCGGGGGCGACGAGGTGGACAGGGCCCTCGCCGGGCTCGTCGAGGAGGGCCGGCGATCGTGGCCCGGACTCCAGGTCTCGGTCCCCTCGTTCCTGCGGCACGTCGCGCGCCACCTGCCGGACCTCGGCGCGCCGGGGGCGCACCTCTCGGCGCTCCACGCCGCGGACCTGTACCTCGCCTGTGCCTGCGGGGAGCGGGCGCCGGGTGCGGTCGAGGCGTTCCTCTCCCGCCACGAGGCCGACCTCGATGCGGCGCTGCGCGGCCTGAACGTCCCGCCCGCCCAGCGCGACGAGCTGCGCCAGGAGGTCCTGGAGAAGCTGATCGTCGGCCGGACCGGCGCCCCCCCCAAGATCGGCGACTACGCGGGCCGAGGCCCCCTGGGCGGCTGGGTGCGCGTGGCCACGATCCGGACGGCGCTCAACGCCCTCAAGCAGAAGCGGCATGACCACCTGACCGCAGGGGCGGAGCTCGACGACGCCAGGGAGCACTCCGCGCCGGATCCCGAGCTCGCCTTTCTGAAAGCGCATTACCGGGACGAGGTCTCTCAGGCGTTGAAGGACGCGTTCGCCGGATTGCCCGCGGACGAGCGCAACGTGCTGCGCCTCTACTTCCTGGACGGGCTCGGCATCGACAAGATCGCCGCCGTCTACGGGGTCCACCGCGCCACGGCCGCGCGCTGGGTGACGCGGGGCCGCGAGGCGCTCCTGAAAGGAATGCAGGAGCTGCTCGGGCAACGGCTCGGCATCGAACGGGCCGAGGTGGAGAGCGTCGTCGGCATCGTCCGGAGTCAGCTCCATCTGGCCGTCAGCAGCCTCTTCCGCGAGTAGTCTCCGGGCGCCGCGGTGCCCCGGCGCTCCGCCGCGACGCAGACCTTCCGGGCGGGCGACCGGCTCGAGGAGATGCTTAGGTAAGCGCCGCTCCGCCCCCGATCACCACGCCATGCCCACCACGACCAGCGGTTTCTTCCTGCAATGCGCCGCGCGCGGCACGCTCGAGCTCGTCCTGCCCGCCGCCGATGCGCCGTCCGGCGTCGAGCACCACCGGCGCGAGCAGGCCTCCGGGCCGTGGTACCGCGCGGCGACGTTCGCCGAAGGCCTCGGCCCCGTCGGGGCGGTATCGCTCATCCAGAGCAACTTCGGCGATCCGGGCCACCTCGAGGTGGTGGTGCGCGCCGGGGATCGGCTGGCCGCGTTCTGGTGCGCCCCCGCGAGCGCGCCGTCGTGGAGCGAGCCGCGCATCTTCGCGGAGGGCGCTGCCGGCGACCCCGCGCTGATCCAGGGCGGCTCCGGCGGCAGGGGCAACTTCGAGCTCGTGGTCCCGCACGCGAGCGGCGGGATCGCGCACTACCACCGCGACAACGACACCGCGGAGCTCGGCTGGCGTGGGCCGGCGATCTTCGGCGCGGACCTCGGTCCCGTCGAGGCGGTCGCGTTGATCCAGCGCCAGGGCGGCGCTCCCGGCGACCTCGTGGTCGTCGCGCGCCTCGGCGATCGCCTGCTGCTCTTCTCGCGGCCTCCCGGCGCTGGCGCGGCGTGGCGCGGCCCGGAGGAGGTGGTCTCCGGGGTCCGCGGGGCACCGGCGCTGCTGGAGACCACGTCCGGCGGCGGGAGCGCGCTCGAGCTGCTCTCGCCGCTCGCGGGCGTGGGGATCGCCCGCTGGTGTCGCGACGACACGCGCGGGGCGCGCTTCCGTGGGCCAACGGTGCTCGCCACCGACCTGGGCCGGTGCGACGTGGTGTCCGCGATCGCGAGCCGACCGCTCGGGCGGCTCGAGCTTGTCGTGCGCGCCGGGGAGCAGGTCGTCCATCTCGCGCGCGACGGCGAGCTCTGGTCGCGGCGTGTGATCCTGCGCGGCGCGCCTCCTGCCGCGGCAGCCGCCCCCTCGCCAGCGCGGGCGCCCTCGCCGGCCTCCGCGCCGGCGCCCTCGCCGGCCTCCGCGCCGGCGCCCTCAGCGGCCGCTGCGCCGGCGCCCTCGCCGGCCTCCGCGCCGGCGCCCTCGCCGGCCTCCGCGCCGGCGCCCTCAGCGGCCGCTGCGCCGGCGCCTTCGCCGGCCGCCGCGCCGCCATCACCGGCGCCGCGCCGGACCGGCGCCGCGCCGCAGCTGCGCGCCGGACCTCACCGGGCCGGGTTCCGGCGCATCCACGCGCTCTCGCTCTCGGAGGACGCGCGCTACCCGAGCACCTGGCCGTTCCAGGGCGAGATCTATCGCTGCCCTGAGACCATCGCCGCGCTGCTCTACTACCCCGCACTGGCGGACGGCGAGGAAGCGCCGCTCTCTCCGGGAGGCCCGTTCCCGGTCGTCGCGATCGCCCACGAGCGGCGGCTCCGCGCCAGCGCGGTCGCGCCCGGGGCGCCCGCGGACATCGGCCAGGACTACCGTCAGCTCGCCGGCATCATGGCGCACCTCGCGCGCTGGGGCTTCGCGGTGATCGCGCCGGACCTCTCGTGGCTCGCGCCCGACGCCGCGCCCCTGCGCCGCGCCGCGGTCCTCCGGGACGCGCTCTCGCACCTCCGGGCCGGGTCGCGCGGCCCGCTCCTCGCCGACTTCGACCGCGCGGGCCTCCTCGGCCACGGGCTCGGCGCGCAGGCCGCCCTCGCGCTCTCGCTCGACGCGGCGTCCCCGTTCCACATCCGCGCCGTCGCGCTGCTCGCGCCCGCGGGCGAGCCCGAGCGAGCGCCGCCGATCGACGCGCTCGCGCCCCGCCCCGTGCTCATCGTCCACGGCACCGCGGACCCCGTCGCCGCCGGCTCCCCCGCGGCGCTCTACGAGCGCGCGCGCGCGCCGAAGCACCTCGTGACCCTGCCGGGCGCGAACCATTTCGGCTACGCGACCTCGCTCGGCCTCGCCGGGCCGCTCGACGCCCCGGCCGAGCTCTCGCGGCGCGAGCAGCAGGCGCTCGCGACGGGCTACCTCGCCGCGTTCTTCAACGGCTACCTGCGCGACGCGCGCGCGAGCCTCGACGCGCTGTCGGGCCAGGCGGCGCTCGAGGGGCTGGAAGCGCAGGAGATCCCCGTGAGGGCCGAGGTGCCCGGCAGCGGCGCCGGTACCTGAGAGGGCGAGGGCATCGGCCGGCCGGCGACCCGGCTACAGCGTCACCTCGAACGGCGCGCGCGCGAGCTCCTCGCCCGTCTCCGACCGCACGACCGCGGTCCACGCCCCGGCCTTGCGCGCCCCGCGCGTGAACGCCCACGTCCGCCACCGCGGCGACGTGCCGACCTCGAGCGTCACGTTGCCCACCGGAGCCCCGCCGTCGGGCGGGACGAACGACACCGTCACTTCCCCGCTCACCTCACCCCGGTTCTCGACCTCGATGAACGCATAGAGCCGCTCGGTCTCCGGCGCGCGGAACGTCGTCCCCGGCTCCACCGGCTCCCGGTCCTTCACGCCCTCCGCGAGCACGAGCCGCTTCACCTTCAGCTCCGCCACCCCCTTGCCCTGCTCCTTGCTCGCCCTGCTCGCCCTGCTCCCCTCGCTCCCCTTGCCCTCCGCCGCGCGTGCGTCCGGCGCGGCCGCCGTCGCCGTCGCCGTCGCCGGCGCCGCCACCGTCACCGGCGCGGGCACGGGCGCGGCGGTCGCCGCGACGGGCGCCTCGGGGCCAGGCGCCGCCGCGATCCCCGCGGCCGCCATCGGCGCCGCAGGCCGCGCCTCCTGCCGCTCGCCGCAGCCCGCGAGCACCACCGCGCAGAGCGCCAGAAACATCGTCCTCCGAGTCGTCTTCGTCGCCATGGAAGCATTCCTCCGCATCCCGGGGAGTCCCCGTCTCGCACCTCCTCATGGCAAGGCGCAGGCCGCGCCTTGGCCCGCGAAATCATTCGTGAATTCGCCGACTCTGTGGCTGCCCGCCCGCGCGCGTGTGTCCGGCGCGACGACCTGGCGACTCGGAGGCTCCGTCGGACGCCGGGGCGCGCCGCGCGCCAGGACGACCCGCCTACGCCCGCTCGATCTCGACGCGCCCGACCCCGAGCCGGATGCGCCCGGTGCCGGGCCGGCGCTCGACCAGGTTCGCGGCGCCGTGAACGCCGGCCGCCAGGAACTGCTTGCGCGCGCGGCACACGTCGACGTTGAGGCGGTACTCGTCCATGGCGAGCATGCGGCAGAGCTCGTCCCGATCGCGCCAGCCCTGCTGGGCTGGCTGCGCGCCGGCGTCCGCGAGCCGGGCGCGCGCCAGCGTCAGCAGGAGGTAATGGTGGCTGCGCGCCGGCAAGTGAAGCTCGCCGCCGCGGTGGAGGATCGTGATCTCCACGCGCTCCTCGTCCCGGCTGACGCGGAAGCGCAACGTGATGGAGTCGATCAGCGGACGGCCCGCCGGCTGCGCCGCCGCCGCGTCGCCGTCGAGCGTGGGGCCCGTGAGCGCCGGCAGGTCGAGGCTCCAGGCCTCCCCGTCCACCACCACGATCTCCCGGTCCTCGGCGGCGCGCACCTCGCCCTCGGCCTCCAGCATCCAGCGGCCGTTGCGCCCCTCGATCAGGCTCACCCGGGGGTGGTTGTCGTCCGGCAGCACGAGCAGGCCCGCGGTCGACTCGCGCACGGCGCCGCTCGCCACGTGCAGGGCGCTCGCCACGGGCGGCGCCGCCTCCACCAGCGTGAACCGGAACGCGCTCGCGCCCGGATCGCCCAGCGTGAACCCGTCGCCCGCGGCGAGGAGGATGCGCTCGCCCGCGGCGACGCGGTGGTTGCGGACGAAGACGCCGTTCTTGCTGGCCAGGTCGCGGAGCTCCCAGCCGTCGCCCGTCCAGCGCACACAGGCGTGTTCGCCGGAGATGCGCGCGTCGTCGAACCGCACGTCGCACGTCGAGGAGCGCCCGATCAGGCACCGCGAGCGCAGAAGGAAGAGCTCCTCGGGCGCGTGGCGCTTCAGCCGTCCCATGGGCGTGCCCTATATTACCGGCAGCAGCACGCAGCTACGCTCGCCGCAGGGGAACCAGTGGATCAGCAGGACAGGGAGCGCACGGCGCCCACGCTCGTCGGCGAGGGGGCCGGAAAACAGCCCGCCGCCGAGGGCCGCACGGAGACCATGCCCCGCGCGCAGCCCGCCCCGCCCAGCTCGCCGGCCGGGACCCCACCCAGCTCGCCGGACGGAGCCGCGCCCCTCTCGCCGGCCGGGACTCCACCCAGCTCGCCGGCCGCAGCCACGCCCCTCTCGCCGGCCGGAGCCGCGCCCGTCTGGCCGGTCGGGCACGAGCCGACCGTGGCGCACCCCCGGACCGACGTCCCGGACAGCCGCCCCGCGCTGCCGCCGCGTTACCGCGACCTCGGCCTCATCGGCCGCGGCGGGTTCGGGGACGTGCGCCGCGTCCACGACGTGGTCCTCGACCGCGTGGTCGCGATGAAGATCCTGCGCAGCGACGTGGGCAACTCGGAGCGCGTGCGGGCACGTTTCCTCGAAGAGGCGAAGCTCACCGCCAGGCTGCAGCACCCGGGCATCGTCGCGGTGCACGACGGCGGCCGGCTCGAGGACGGCCGGCTCTGGTACACCATGCCCGAGGTCCGCGGCCGCACGCTCCGCGACATCCTCGACGAGGCGCACGCCGCCCCGGCGCCGGGCGGGGCCCGCGAGGCCGGCGCGGGCTGGACCTTCCGGCGCATCATCGACGCGTTCGCGCGCGCCTGCCAGGCCGTCGCCTTCGCGCACCGCCAGGGCATCGTGCACCGCGACCTCAAGCCCGCCAACGTGATGGTCGGGGAGCTCGGCGAGGTGCTCGTGATGGACTGGGGCATCGGCCGGAGCACCCGCCGCGCGTCGTCGCCCTCCGAGTCGAGCCCGCCGTCGTCGATCCCCGACCGCCCGACGCCGGAGCTCACGCTCGACGGCGACGTGCTCGGCACGCCGGCCTACATGCCGCCGGAGCAAGCGCGCGGCGACCACAAGCGGCACGGCCCCGCGAGCGACGTCTACGCGCTCGGCGCGATCCTCTACCACGCGCTCACCGGACGCCCGCCCTACGAGGGCGGCGTGCTCCGGGTGCTGGAGCGGGTCGCGAGCGAGCCGCCGACGCCGGTGAGGGAGGCGGCGCCGGACAAGCCGGTGCCCCAGGAGCTCGCCGCGATCTGCGAGCGGGCGATGCGGCGCCCGATCGAGGAGCGTTACCCGGACGCCGAGGCCCTGGCGCGCGACGTGTTCGCGTGGCTCGACGGCGAGCAGCGGCGCGAGCAGGCCCTCGCGGCGGTGGCGGAGGCGCGGTCGATGGAGCCGGAGATCGCCGGGCTCCGGGCCGATGCCGCGCGGCTGCGAGCCGAGGCGCAGGCGCTCCTCGAGAACACGCGGCCGTTCGATCCGGCGGCGCGGAAGCAGCCCGGCTGGGCGCTGGAAGACGAGGCGGCGCGGCTCGAGGTGAACGCGGCGCTGCGCGAGGCGGAGTGGCGGGCGGCGCTGCGCGGCGCGCTCACCGTGGACCCGGACCTGCCGGAGGCGCACGCGATGCTCGCCGACCACTACCGCGATCGGCTGATCGCGGCGGAGCGGGCGCACCGCGACGAGGACGCGGCGCGCTGCGAGGCGCAGCTGCGCGCGCACGACCGCGGCAGGTACGCGGCGCTGCTGCGCGGCGAGGGCGCGCTCACGATCGTGACCGACCCGCCCGGCGCCGAGGTGATCCTGGAGCGCTACGCGCGGCGGCAGCGCCGGCTCGTGCCCGAGGATCTCGGCCTGCTGGGCCGGACGGCGCTCCGCAGCGCGCCGCTCCAGCGCGGCAGCTACCGGCTGCGGCTCCGGGCGCCGGGGCGGGCGGAGGTGCGTTACCCGGTGCTGATCGAGCGCGGCGCGCACTGGGACGGCTGCGCGCCCGGCGAGCGGTCGCCGGCGCCGATCCACCTGCCCGCGGAGGGCGAGCTCGGCCCGGACGACGTGTACGTGCCCGCAGGCTGGTCCTGGCTCGGCGGAGACCTGGACGCCTCGGACAGCCTGCCCGCGGCGCGGGTCTGGGTGGACGCCTTCGTGATCCGCCGGTTCCCGGTGACGAACGCCGAGTACCTCGAGTTCCTGAACGACCTGGTCGCCCGAGGGCGCGAGGCGGAGGCGCTCGCGGCGTGCCCGCGGGGGCAGACGGGGATCCACGACAACGCCGACAACCGCCTGATGTTCGGGCGCGACGCGGACGGGCGCTTCGTGCTGAGCGAGGACGAGCTCGGCTATCCGCCGGCGCCCGACATGCCGGTCGCGCTCGTCGACTGGCACGCAGCGACGGCGTACGCCCGCTGGCTGGCGGCGCGCACGGGCGCCGCCTGGCGGCTGCCGAACGAGCTGGAGCGCGAGAAGGCGGCGCGCGGCGTCGACGGCCGCGCCTGCCCCTGGGGCAACTTCCTCGATGCGTCCTTTGCCTGCGTGATCGAGAGCTTCGAGCAGAAGCCGCGCCGCACCTCCGTGGACAGCTACCCCGACGACGAGAGCCCGTACGGGGCGCGCGGGCTCGCGGGAAACACGCGCGACTGGTGCTTGAACGGGTGGCGGCGCAAGGGCCCGACGATCGAGGGCGGGCGGCTCCGCGTCGAGGATCCGCCCGCCGAGGGAGCGGCGGAGTACCGGGTCGTCCGGGGCGGGGCCTGGAGCAGCCCGATCGATCTGGCGCGCTCCGCGGTCCGCTTCGGAGCCCCGCCCGGCACGCGCCGGCTCACGGTGGGGGTGCGCGTGGCCCGGTCGTACACGCCCTGAGGGCGCGCGCACGGCCCGGGGCTACTGGCTCGGGCTCGAGTTCGTGGCCCGGTAGACGAGCTGGTTGTCCAGCTTGTTGTTGGTCAACGTGACGGCGGAGCCCGCGCCGATGCTGATGAGGCTACCGCTATTGTTGTACCAGGTCGCGCTCCCGCTCCAGATGCCCTGGTTCTGCGTGAAGTTCCAGACGAGCCCGATGTGCTTGGTGCTGTCCACGAACAGCGTGCTGCTGGCGGCGGGGGGAGTGATCGAGCCGAACTGCACCGAGCTGGTCTGGAAGGTGAAGCTCGACGGCGCCGACGAGGCGCTCACCGCGGAGATCTTGATCGACGTCGAGCCGGCGGGCAGCGCCGCGTTGACCACGAAATACTCGGTAATGCCGCCGGGCTCCTGGATCGAGTAGATCTCTCCGAGCAGCGTCGCGGGTCCCGACACCCCCATCGCTTTCACGATGTACTTCATCCCCGGGTCGAGCTCGAAACACACCGGCTGCTGCGCGGCGGCCTTCTCAACGGGGGCAGCGCTGCCGATCGCGGGGTCCTGATCCTGCTGAATCATGATCTCCTCCATCATGCCTGGCCTCGTGTCCGGGCCCGGCGGTTTTGTTTGACAGAGGGATAACCGGGCAGGCACGACAGCGCTATTTCACGGCTATTTCACGCCCAGAGGGCGCGATGGTGGACGGCGTTGGCTCCCCGCAGCCGCGCATAGAGCGCCGCATACTCCTCCACGACCGTCCGGCTGGTGTAGCGGCACACGGCGCGCTGGCGCGCGGCCGCGCCGAGCCGCGCCCGGAGCGGAGGGGCGTCGCGCAGGGAGCGGAGCGCGCCCGCCAGCGCCGTCTCGTCCCCCACCGGCACGACCAGGGCCGCGGGGCCGCTTTCGCCCTCGACGACCCCGAGCATGCCGCCGACCGGCGTGATCACGCAGGGAAGGCCGCAGGCCATGGCCTCGAGCAACGCGTTGGGCAGGCCCTCGGCGTGGCTCGGCAGACAGAAGACGTCCACGTCGCGGTAGGTCGCGGGCATCGCGGCCGCGGGCACGTCGCCGAGCAGCTCCAGGCGGCCCTGGCGCTCGAGCTGCCCGAGCGCGTGCTCGATACGCCGGTCGGACTCGGCGGTGGACCCGATGCTGCGCGACCCGGCCACCACGAGGGTCACGCCGTCGACGGCGAGCACGGCCCGCGCGAGCTCCAGGAAGCCCTTGGTCTCCGCGATCAGACCGGCGAAGAGCACCCGCAGCGGCCGGTCCGCCAGGCCGGGCGCGGCGGCGGGATAGAAGCGGTCCGTGTTGACGGGGTTCGGGATGTAGACGATGCGGCCGTCCGGGAGCAGGTCCTGGAGGTACACGTTCAGCTCCTCGGACATGGTGACGACCGCCGAGGCGCGCTCGATCACGGCGCGCACGCCCTGCCGCGACGGCCAGCGCAGGGCGCGGTGCCAGGCGATGATCTGCGTCGACATGTGCACGTGGAGCACGGAGGGCACGCCCGCCCGGTGGCACAGCTCGAGCGCGAGGCCCTCGCGAGCGGTCGCCCAGAACAGGGTCGTGCACAGATGGACGACGTCCGGCCGGCGCTGCGCCAGGACGCGGCGCAGCTGGAGGAGGGAATGGGTCGCCCGGAGCACGCGCGCAGGGCGAAACCGGCTCGTGGTGTCGACGCCGGCGGCGCGGGGCGAGCTATCGATCACCTCCGCCTCGATGCCGGCGGCGGGCGCCGCAGCGAGGTAGTTCTGCACCCACCGCGTGAGGCCGCCGGCGGGCGGAGGGAGAGGGCCCCAGAGGGCGACGCGCAAGGCCATGTCCGCGGCGTGCGCTGGAGAACCACGGTGTTCACCGACGGCACGTCCGCGCCCTGATGGAAGCAACTCCTGATCGCTCCACATAGCTCCGCCGGGCACCCCAGAGCCACTGTGGCCCTTGGTTGCGTCCCCGCCTCCCTTTGGCCACTTCGGTGCGACGGCGTGTGTGGGTATTCACCGCCGGCGCGCGGGTACGATCATTTATCGAAGCGCTGGGCTCGGCGCCCGCCGCGGCCACGCCGGCCATCCCGGGTGCTCCCGCGGCCTTCCTTCCTTGACCAGGGACACACAGCCGAGGCGGCCCTCCCCCGGCGCGCCGGCGCGGGCGCGGCGGGCCTGCCGCGCGCCGCGCTCGCCGAGGAGTCGCTCGTCCCCTCAACCAGGCTTTTCCCCCGGGCCGGAGCCCGGCTCGATCCCATCCGCCCGCATCCGCTCCGCGCTCGCCGGCCCGGCCACCGTGCCCGCCGGATGCACGTACCACCCGGCCGGATCCGCCCTGTCTGGCTCGTCGCGGACCTTCAGGATCGTGAACATCCCGCCCATGTCGATGTACGAGAACGGACCGCTGCCGCCGCGCATCGGCAGGCTGTTCGCGGGCATCGGCATCGGCATCTCGCCCATCCCGCCCATTCCCGTGGTCCCCATCGTCATGTACTCGGGCATCACCCGGCTCATGCGCCGGTCGAGCGTGCGGGTGCTCACCCCGACCATGTTCGGCAGGCCGTGGCCCATCTGCATCATCGTGTGGTGGGTCATGTGGCAATGCACCGCCCAGTCGCCCGGCTCCTCGGGGACGAACTCGATGACCCGGGTGCTGCCCACCGGGACCAGCACCGTCGTCTCCGGGTACTGCGCCGACTCGGGGACATACCCGCCGTCCGTCGCCGTGACCTGGAATGACAGGCCGTGCAGGTGGATCGGGTGGTGATCCATCGGGCCGAGGTTCCCGAGCCGGATGCGCACGCGCTCGCCGCGGCCGACGAGGAGCGGCGCCGTCCCAGGGAACGCCTTGCCGTTGAACGTGAGGACGTTGAAGTCGCTCATCGCGTTCGGGTCGGGCCGGCGCGCGCCCGCGTTGATCTTCCACTCGTGCGTCATGAGCACGAAGTCCCTGTCCACCCGCGGGCCGCGGGGCCGCCTCGGGTGCACCACGAACATCCCCACCCCGCCGAGCGCGATCTGCGTCATCTCGTCGAAATGGGAGTGATACATGTACGTCCCGGGATAACGGACGACGAACTCGTAAACATACGTCTCCCCGGGCGGGATGGGGCGCTGGTTGAGCCCCGCGACTCCATCCATGCCGTTCGGCAGCACGAGGCCGTGCCAGTGGACCGTCGTGGCCTCGGGCAGGGAGTTCGTCACGTAGATCCGCAGGCGATCGCCCTCGACGGCCTCGATGGTCGGGCCGGGGGTGCTGCCGTTGTAGCCCCACACCTCGCACTTCAGGCCGGGCGCGAACTCGTGCTCGAGAGGGTGCGCGACGAGGTGGCCGACCTTCACGCCGTCCACGAGCCGCAGGGGCAACGTGCTGACGTTCGGCGTCACCACGGCGGGCTGCCCCCCGGGGGCCGCGTCCTTCCGGGGCCTCGGGGCCGCGGGGGGCGGCGCGGGCGGCGCGTCCGGGCGCTGCTGCGCGTGGGCTACCCCGCGGGTGATCAGGGCGGCGCCTGCGGCCAGGCTGCCCACGTGGATGAAAGAGCGTCGGTCCATGTCAGTGCCCTCCTCCTGCGGGCGCCCCGGAGGCGCCCGGCATCGCGGCGGGCGCTCCCGCCCCCGCAGCCTCGACGCGGCGCCCTGCCAGGAGCGCGTCGAACGCGGCTTTCGCCGTCCAGAACTCGCGCAGCGTCTCGACCGCCGCGAGCTCGGCGTCGAGCTGCTCCCGGCGGGCCGAGAGCAGCTCGAAGACGCCGACCTGCATCGCGTTGTACTGGAGCAGCGTCTGCTCCAGGACCCGCTTGCGCGCCGGGAGCACGACCCGCTCGTAGTGCCGCGCCCGCGCGTGCGCCGACGTCAGCCGGTTGCGCGCCTCGCGGAGCGCGGAGCGGATGTCGACGGCGCGCCCGTGGTAGCGCTCGAGCAGGCTGTCGAACTCTGCGGCCTGCGCCGTCGCGGCGCCCTGCTGCCGGTTGAAGATCGGGAGCGACAGGCGGAGCCCGGCGCCGATCAGCCACGGGTGGTCGTCCAGCTCGCCGTCGTGCCCGCCGAGCTCGCGCTCGGCGTGGACGGAGGCCGAGATGTCCGGCAGCCAGCCTCCCGCGCGCAGCGCGCCGGTGCGGCCGGCCATCGCGTCGAGCCGGCTGCGCAGCTCCGCGAGCTCGAGGCTCGCCCGGATCGCCCGCGTCTCCGCGCGCGGCGGCGTCGCGAGCGCCTCGGGCGCGCCGGGGAGCGCGCCGGAGAGGGTCCAGGCGGTCTCCGCGCCGGAGAGGCCGAGCAGCCGCTGCAGCCGCTCGCGGGCCGAGAGCAGCTCGAGCTCGATCTGCGCGGCGGTGACGCGGGCCTGCTCGTAGCCCGCCTCCTGGGTCGCCAGATCGAGCTCCGGGACGTTGCCCGCCTCGAAGAGCGCGCGGGCGGCGTCGCGGCCCGCGGCGAGCGCGTCGACCGCGCGGTTCGCGACGCCGAGGCGCTGCTCCGCCGCCTGCGCGGCGTAGAACGCGGCGCGCACCTGGTAGCCGAGCTCGACGACCGCGCCCGCCGAGCGGTAGCGCGCGGCGTCGTGCTCCGATCGCGCGGCCCGCACGTGAAGCGGCGCGAGCAGGGCCGAGGTCAGGTCGAACTCGACCGCGAGCTCGAGGTGGGTGTGGTCGAGCCCCTCCTGCCGCGGCGTCACCTCGACCTCGATCTCGGGGTTCGGCAGCGCGCCCGCCTGCTCGAGGTTGCCCCGGGCGACGCCGACCTCCTTGAGCGCGGCGCGCAGCTCGCGGTTGTTGAGCAGCGCGATGCGCACCGCGCTGTCCGCGGTGAGCGGCCGCTCGCGGAGCTTCCGCGCGTCGCCCGCAGGCTCCGGGTCAACCGCCTCCGAGGTCGCGCTCGGCGGCAGCTCGACGCCGGAGAACTTGCGGATGCGCGCGACGTCGGCGGTCGTCGACGGGGCGGCGCAGCCGGCCGCGGCCGCGGAGAACAGCGCGAGGCTCGCCGCCAGCGCGCGCGATCGCCAGCGTTCAGTGCGCATGGGCGGGCTCCGGGGCCTTGGCCGGCGCGTGGGCGGGCTCCGGGGCCTTGGCCGGCGCGTGGCCGTGGTGGTGATGGTGGTGCTGGTGAGGATCGCCGCCGGCGCCGGCGCCGCCCGGCGCCGGCTCGAGCCCGACCCAGCCCCGGGTGGGCTCCCCGGGCAGCGGCGGGTCCTCCGCGAGGGCGACGCCGATCCGCGGCGGCTGCGCCTCCGCGGCGCGCGGCGAGGCGGCCGACGAGGCGGGGAAGCTCGCCGGGAGGCTGCGCGGCGCGCAGCCGGCGAGCGCGACGGCGAGGAGGAGCAGGGCGGCCGGCCCCGCGAGGTGAGGTGACGTCATGGAAGCCGCTCCAGGTCCGGTGAATCCAGTTACTTGCGGGGCTCGACGACGATCACGCCCCGCAGCATGCTCATGCCGCACTTGAACTCGACCTCGCCGGGGCTCAGCGCGGGGAGATCGATGACCACCGGCGTGTTCACCGGCAGCTCGCGGCGGATATTGAGGGAAGCGAGGACGATCTCGCGCGCGCACGGCGAGTAGTCCCGCCGGATCACCTTCAGGCGGACGCGCTCGCCCTCCTTGACGACGATGCGGCTCGGTTTGTAGCCGCCGTCGACGACGATCTCGATCTCCCGGACCGCCTGCGGCGCCTGGGCGGGGGCTTCCTCGGCGGCGGCGCTCGAGGCGTACAGCGAGGCGGCGAGCAGCGAGGCGGCGAGCAGACCGGAGGCAATGAAAGGACGTATCGTGATCATCGAGCACCTTCGTTCTGGGTTGTACCTGGCTGACGCGCCCCGTCCGGTGGCATTACAGGCCCCGCGATCGGATTCGTGGCGGCGCCAGGATGAAGGGGTGGACGAGCCTGCCGGGCGGCTGCCCGACGGCTGGGAGCGGCCGGTCAGCGCCCGGCGCGGTGCGCGCAGCCGCCGGCGTGTTCGGCTGCCCCGTCCGCCGGCAGCGGCTCGCAGGAGCAGTCGAGGCACCCCTCGTCGGCGCACGCGCCGCAGGTCGCGGCCACGCGCTTGCGGAGCGCCTCGCGCGCGCGGAAGAGCCGCACCGCGGCGTTGTTCGCGCTGATCGAGGCCTCCTCGGCGAAGGCCTGGACGGAGAGCCCGTCGACCTCCACGCGCTGGAGGGCGGCGGCGTACTCGGGCTTGAGCGCGCCCGCGAGCCCGCGGACGCACTGGCAGACGGCGGCGCGCGTCGCCTCGACGTCCGGCGCGACCGCCTCGTCGAGCTCGGCCGAAAGGGCCGACATCGCGCGCTCCGACACGCCCTGGCGCCGGAAGTGGTCGATCACGGCGTTCCGGAGGGTGCGGTAGAACCAGGCGGTGACCGAGTCGCCGCTGCGCAGCTCGTCGATGCGCTGGAGGCTGCGGCTGAAGGCCTCGTGGAGGATGTCCTCGGCGACGGCCTGGCTGCCCACCCGGCGCTCCAGGAACCGGCGGAAGTCGCTGTACCCCGCCACGAGCGTCGCCACGGCGTCGGGCGACGCGGCGCGCTCGACGTCGCTCGTGGGGGCCTCGGGCTCGGTCATGGCGCGAAGCTAACCTCCCTGGACGACCGGCGCCACCGGTCCTGGCGCGACGGCCGCCGCCGCGCGCTGGGTGTGGATCTGGGGTCTGGGGCCGCACGGTGCGGGCTCCGGGGTTGGCCGGTGCAGACCGCCGCGACCGTTCGCCGTGGTAGCGGCGCATGAGCTCGTCCAGTGCGCCGCTTGGGCGGCCGTGGCTCGTGCTCGTCGGCGGGCTCGCCGTGCTCGCTCGGCGCGTCAGCGTTTGCGCAGGCAGGTGCGCAACAGGGCACGCCCGGGACGGTCCGACCCACGTCCATTGGGATGTTCTCGTTCAAATCCGTTTGACGCCCATCGAGGATCAAAAGAATCGTCTTCGTCGTCGCGTTGCTCATCCACTGCACAGAGGGAGGGGTAGCGATGAGGACAACAAGCCGACGGATCCCCTCGGCGGCGCTCCTCGCCCTCGTGCTCGCCGCTGTCCCGGAGCGAGGAAACGCAGCCGAAATGAGCGCCGGTGTGAGCCTTGGGTGGATCCGGGCCGGTACCTCACCGCGCCTCGCGGTGGGCCCGCAAGCGGGAATATCCTGGAGCATCGAGAGAGACCTCCTGTTCAAAGTGCACGACCTGTGCAGCTTTGTGCCCCCGATCCAGGCAGGCGGGTCCGGCGTTTACAATCACACCTCCGTCGCCGTCGGGTATGCCTGGAAGGACGTCGATGTCAGCGCGGGTCCATCGGTCGCTGTCTACTTGATTCCGGCGTGCGGCGTCAGGCTGTGCGGGCGCGTCGCCGGGATCGCGGTGGGCGGGCACGCGCAAGTCAACGTGTACGTCGCCGGACCCCTGGGAGTGTCGGTCAGCGCCAATGTGGACTGGATCAGCGGGAGCAGCCTCGTGCTTCCAAGCCATGTGTCAGCAACTTTCGTCGTCGGCCCCGTACTTCGATGGAGTACCCAATGAACTACAAGAGACATTTACTGGCGATTGCAGCTATTGCCATCTGGGTATTAACGGCATGCAACTGGACGGTGGGAGACTGCTACCCTCGCGAGGAGTGGGAGGAGGGCGGAGGTGCGGCGCCTCCGATTGGAGGGCCCGTCGTCATCATCAGCTCCAGCGGGTCGGGTGACTTCGGCGACGCGCCGCCGGAAGGCCCGTACGGCAACAGCGAGCGCAAGATCCAGTGCAACAAAACGGACAGCGAAGAAGAGGGCCCGAGCGACAGCTCGGAAAAGCCGACAGAGAGCCCGACGAGCCCGCCAGATCCCTGCAAGCAGAGCGGCGCTCCGCTCATGGGCTGCACAGGTGTCAAGCCGTTTGACCCGCGGGCGTTCAGGTTTGTCACGATCGTCTCCTACGATGGGATCGGCGTGGCAGGTGGTTGGCAGGAGGCAAAGGCAGATCTGTTTTTTGCCCACAATCAAGAGGGAGACGCAGCGTGCAAGGTTCGCGTAGGGATGCCCCTGCGAGCCGAGGCGTGGGGGAATATATCGGCAGCTACCGCGGCGGTGTACACTGCCAACGTAGCAAACGCGTGCACAGCAGAGCTGTACAAAGGTGGAGGCGAGGATTTTCCGCCAGGCGTATTCTGCGAGCTGTTCATAGCCTGTCTAAAAAAAGAATTTCCCAGGGAGCACATCGGCCTTGGCGCCAGAATCAATTGAGCCCATGAAACACAGCATCAACCAATTGCTCGACATTGTTTATCAGTACTACCCGCGTGAGACCAAAAACACCGACGATGTCGACAAACAGCTCCGCAGCCATATCGAAGAACACGCCCGGCTCGTAGCCGCACGGCTCCAAGCATCAAAGGACGAGCGATGGCACTCCATGCTGCGTCGCATCGAAGAACGCCTCCCTGGCATGCTCATGAACCACTCCCTGCATCTCCCCACCGGCGGGTGGGACGGCTGCTATTCATTTAGCATCAATCTGTCAAGATTCGCCGGTCGAACGCTGTGGTTTCAAGTAAGCTTCCTGGCTCCTTACTACATCACCCACGGTGCGAGCACGATCGAAATAGTGAAACAGCTAAGGGACTCGTTTGTGGTCAAGTTCCGGGGTGTTCTATTCATCGTTTCGCGAAGCCCACTCGATCCGAAGCTGATCTCGAACCCGGACCATGATAGCCCAAGGACTGTCGTCATCAAACAGCAACACGTCACCTTCGAGCTGTCGCCCGACGAGCAGCGGTACGCGGACTGGATTGCCAACGACATCGAAGCGACATTCGGTTGCGAACGGATGCCGCCGGAGGTGGGAACCGTGTTCGTGCCCGATGTGAAAGGGGGCCTGCATCCCTCCGGGGTGGCCAGGATCTACGACTGCCTGTTCTCGGACCAGCATCAATGGGTGAAACCCTCTCCCTCCGAAGTGCCGGCACCCCGCGCGCAGGTTGACGCGAGCCGCCTTACAGAACGGTTTATTGCTGTACTTACCGTGCTCTGGGCGCACTACCATATTGGGTTGGCTCTCAGGTGGCCCGCAATGCTTCTGAAGCTGCCAAAGGCAGATCGACAGTCGGCAGCGGTTTTCCATTCCGCATCAACAGATGGATTTCTGCACAAGGACAAGATCCAAGAGGAGCTTGCGCGCATGCGTCCGCACGACCACTCGCCGGAGACTCTCCGCGCCATGGCTGCCAAGCGTGAGCTTGAAGCGCTGGTCGAGGCGTGGGATGGCGAAGGCGAGCCGCCGGCCTCCATGGTCGCTTGGGCCTCCAGCTTCCTGGCGAGTTGGGACGTAGGCGAGAGTTCATGAGCTGGCCGAGCGTGGAGCGGCCGGCGTCGACGTGGACGCCGGCGAGTTCGGGCAGGCCGCCGCAGGGAAGTAGGCCGCGATCGCGGAGCGGCTGCAACGGCCACGCCGGCCGGAAAGGTCCAGGAAGATATTGGTGAGTTCGGTGCGGCCGCCGCCGTGTCCACCTGGCCGAGCTCGGGGCGCGACCGCCTCGCCGTCGCGGCGGAGGTCGGGGCCAGAAGAATGGGACGATGCTCGTCCTAACGGTTGCAGCAGAGCACGTGTGTGTCGCCGGGCTCCAGCTCGCCGCTCACCACCTTGGAGTCTGTCGAAGGCGTGCAGGTAGGTTCCTCCTTCACGAAGGCAGACCGAATCGCACCGATCTGCCCATGGATCGTGTCCGTGCAGAGCGGCTCATCCAGCCCTGATATAGGGACGGAGCCGAGCTCCTCGGAGCAGCCCGCCTGATGATACAGCTTAGTCTCTATACGGCACTTGTCGCCGCTCGGCTCGCTACAGGAGCATGGGCTGCACGTGCGCGTATCGTTGTAAAGGGGGAACTCTCGCCGAATCCGATAGGAGTCCCAGCACTCGCCGCTCGGCTGCGGCGGGTGACAATGGAGGAAGTCCGTGGGTACGACGTCGATGTCTGGCCCACAGGCCCGGATGAAGTACATGTTCGTTCGCCGCAGCGGAGGCACCGGAGAGACAGGTCGGCAGCCAAGCGCAAACGGCGGCTCGATCATCACGGCAACGTAGGACTCGCTCGGAATGGGATGGGTAAGGCTCATGCACGTCCCGTCCCAGGAGGTGCCCACATCGATCGTGGCGACTTCGTCGCCAAAGGAGCAACTGTCCGACGAATATAGGGGCACCCTGCTCGGAAGTCTACAGGCAGACGGACCACACGCGCAAGGCTCGCACTCGACCGACCCAGGCGTACCTATCCACCCTTCCCACAAGAAGTTTCCATCGCCGAGCGGATCGCATCGTGGAGCATGCTCGTATGGCCCACTGTAGAGCAGGATGCGCTGGGCCGGATCTGGATCTGGCAGGTCGTCGGGGACCGGCGAAGAGCAGCCGATAGTCACACAAGTGGCCAGCGTGGCGAGCGCAATCCAGCGCATCGCGGCGGCTACCTCTCGGCCTTGGTCAGTTGTCAACGTTGCCATAGATGATCTCCGAGCTGGAGCAGCAGAACGTTCGGGTCTCGCCGCTCTCGATCGTGCCGTCCACCAGGGAGATGGTGGCTTTCGGCGAGCACGTGCCCGGCTCGTCCCGTGCGAACACCACGCGCCCCCCCGCCAGAGGCGCACCGGCTGGCGCGCCATAGCAAATTTCCTCTTCTGCACCGATTCCGTTGATCGAGATCAGCATGTCCGAGCAGCTCGTGTCGCTGAAGAGCAGCACATCCGCCACGCAGCTTCCACCGACGGGTTCACCGCACTCGCATGGCGTGCAGGTACGAGCGTCTCGGATCCTCTCCTGGAACTCGAAGCGCGCGGAGAAGCCCAGCCGGCACGAGCCGTCGTCTTCGGGTGCGATACAGGCCAGCCCTTTGAATTTTGCGTTGTACTCACCGGTCCACGGGCAAGCTCGTGCAAAGGTTCCGCCGAGGGGCGGCGGGGTGAGCTGCTCCGACGGCTTGCACTCGGGAGCCATCATAGGCGGCCCGATGGTGACCGAAGCGAACGCGTCGCCGGGGACAAGGGGCGAGGTCTTGATGCAGTGCCCCGGCGGGTCGGCCGCACCGGCGAAGTTGACCTCGATCCCTCCGTCCGCGCAGAGAGGTACCTCATGCGCCATCACCCTGTCCGGCAGCCTGCACGCGGCAGGGCTGCACGCGCACGTCCCGCATTCGTTCTGGTACTGAGGATCCGTGCGCACATCGGCCCAGCCATCCCAGTAATCGAGCCGACCTCCCGGACATAAGGGGAAATCCGGCGTGTCGCCCACCCACAACAACACCGGGTTGTCATCGGTCCGTGGCCTGGGGATCTCGATGCCGTCTCCACAAGCGAGCAGCGCAGCCATGCTGAAGGCAAAACGAGACATCGATCGCATCGACACTCCCTCCGCTGCTCAGTAAAAGCCCTTCTGATGCTGACAAGGGACGAGACCGTCACAGGGATCGGGCTCCTGCGCCGCCGTCTTCCTGGCCTGCCGTGTGGGAGCGGCGGGGCGGTTCGTGGGGGGCCGGGGCGCGACCTCCGGCGGGGCCGCTTCCGGCAGCGGCTCAGGGCATCGCTCGAGCGGTCCAGCCAAGCACGGTAGGGTGGCTCGAACCGCTGCGACCTGGACCACTGGCCCCAGGCGCGCGGCACGACTCGGCGAGGGGGCTCCCACCAGAGGACCGCCGCCGCGCCGCCCAGCACGAACGCCAGCGCGAGCACCGCGCCGAACCAGCGCGCGGGGACACATCGCCCCGGGGTGCCACGCGAACGCGGATGGGCGGAAGGCGCCGGCGTTACCGGCAGCCTCGGAGAACGCGGTGGGGTCGAGGGCGCCGATGGTGTCGGCAGCCTCGGGCCGAGCGGCATCGGATCGAGGTCCGGCAGATCGGGCACTGGAGGCCACCGCAGCGCGACCGGAGGCGCGTCGCTGGCATCGTCCCGCGCGTCCCGCGGCGGCACCGCGCTCCTGAGCGTGCCCGGCGCCTCGGAAGGGCGTGACGCGGCGACCGCAGGCGCGTGGGTGACGTTGTCCCGCGCGTCCCGCGACGGCGCGCTCTTGACCGTATCGGACGTCTCGGAAGGGCGCGGCGTGGGCAGCTCGCCTGCTCGTCCCCCCTCTTGGCCCGAGGCGGACGGTCTCGCCTCGTCCTCCACGGGGCTCGGCGCTCCCTCGTCCGGCGTGCGTCGAGAACCGCACGCCTCCGCGGAGATCTCCGCCTGGACATGAGCGCGCACGAGACAGCGGCCGATGCCGATCAGCACCTCGAGATCCGCCGGCACGAGGCCGCTGCCGCGCGCGGCGTCAACGAGCGGGATCGCCCCTCCGAGCACGGGGGACGCTGCCCACGCCACGGAGCCGCTTACACCGCCGTAGAGCACGGGGACGACCTCCGGGACCTCGCCTGCGAGGCGTTGCAGGCGCGCGATCTCCGCGGCGAACACGCCCGCATCGAGGCGCGCGCCCTCGCGGACGTGCAACCAGACCAGCTGCCTGTCGCCGCCGACCTGCCGCGCGAGGAAGTGCCGGACCATGCCGCGCTCCTCGTTGAGCAGCTCGTGGCCTCCCCCGCCGTCACCTTCACGAGCGCGTGCGCTACCTGCCCCTGCTTCCCCGTCGCCGTGACCTCGTGCTGCCCGGGCACCACGAAGACGGGGCGGCCCGCGCTCACCTGCTTGCCGCTCACGACGAGCCGCGCCGTGCCCGGCGGCGCGCTGACCTGGAGCTCGGCCACGCGCTGCCGAACCGCCGCGAGATCGGCGCGCCTCACCTCGTAGCGGCGGCGCTCGATGTCGCTCGTCGGCGCGGGCATCTGCTCGACGCACGTGGAGAACTCGGCCGCGGCCTCCGCGAGGCGGTCGAGGCGCAGATCGAACACGCCGAGCTGACACACGGCCATCGTCGAGGGCTCGAGCGCGTTGACACGCGCCCAGAGCGCGCGAGCGCGAGCGAGCTCGAGCCGCTTGGCGGCCTCCTCCGCCTCCTGGATCAGCGCCTCTACCTCCCGGGACCGCGGGGGAGGCTCCGCCGCCTGCACGGGGAACACGCTCGCAAGGACGATGGCCGGGATCGCAGCCCGCGGTGCACGAACAAGGGAAACAGGAGCACCCATCCTTGACCTTGCCGATATGGAGGGACCGGAACGCCGCGCCGGCACCGCCCGGCGCGGCGTTGCCCTTCCTACCGCGTCACCGAGCCGGGCGAGCGTGCAGGGGCATCGTTGTCCAGTGCATCGCTCAGCGTCTACACTTCCGGTCACTCACAAAAAATTCTCATGAGGACTACGAAAGAGCGCCGCCTTCCGGTGCCGCTCGCGGGCCGCCAAGGTCGGGCGCAACCCCCGCCACCCGCTCTCTGGTCAGGCTCCAACGATCCGCCGCGGTGAAGCGTCGCGCCGCCGCCGGTGTCCGCCCGGCCGACTGTGGCTCCAGCCACCCTGATGGACGTCGCTCTCCTGCGGTGTTGCTGTGAAGGTCGCACCTGGCTGCCTATCTGGCACGAGACCGCCTCGTGCATCGCCGGTTCACCCGCGGCGACAGCGGCATGCGCGGCACGTTCCCGACCCTCGCCGCGGATGACATGGGCTTGCCCGTCCGTATAGCTTGCGACGCTGGAGGATCTCATGGGCAAACCCAAGACATCGAAGTCCCCGAAGGCATCGAAGGTTGATCGCACCGAGGCCGAGCCGCTCGACGAGGCCACGCCGACGGAGCTCGACGCCGAGACCACGGCTTTCCTCGGACGCGTCCATACCCTGCTCTTCAACGTTCCAAAGCACCTCGACCGAGCGAAGCGCCACGGGTACACGCAGAAGGAGCACGATCTCGGATGGGAGCTGTACACCACGGCTTCCGGCAAGAACCGCCGCTTCGAGCACTGGCTGGCGGAGAGCGATCAGCGCGACGTCGCGGCCGGCGTCTCCGCGGAGCGGATGCGCCTGCTCCAGGAGATCGACGCGTTCGAGAACCTCTGGTTCCCGCGCATGCGGGCGCTGATCCCGCGGGTGCTCCCGCGCGAGAGCGCCGCCCGGTTCGCCGCCGCGTTCTTCAAGGACCTCGCGCAGCAGCCGCTCGGCCCCACCGTGGTGGACTCGGTGAAGACGTTCCTGAACCGCGTCGACGAGCTCGCGTCGAGCGCCGAGCCCGGCGCGCGGGAGCTCTACCGGACGCTCGGCGAGCGCGGCCTCACGCCGAAGAAGATCGAGTCGATGCGCCGCCTGATCGCCGCCGCGGAGGAGCACAGGACGCCGGACAGGGCCGCGCCCGCGCTGAGTCCGGCGGAGATCGCGAAGGCCAAGGAGGCGCAGCTCGCCGCCCTCGAGTCGCTGCGCCTCTGGTACAACGACTGGGCCACGACGTTCCGCGGCATCTTCGGCACGCGCGCGCAGATCACCCTCGGCCTCACCGCGCTCAAGCGCAAGAGGACGAGCGCGGCGCCGGAGGACGCGGCGCCGGAGGACGCGGCGCCGGAGGAGGAAGACCAGGGCGACGCTGGCGGTTTCTAGAGCGACAAACGGGTTGAACCCGCCCTGAACGAGCAGAAGTTCGAACCACCAAGACGCCAAGGACGCCAAGACCTCTTCTCTTTCTTGGCGTTCTTGGCGTCCTCTGCGTCTTGGCGTCCATTCCTCGCTCGGTACAACGCGATCGGTGTCGTAGCCGCGCCGTCCGTCGCTTTCCTCCGGGGGGCGCTCCGATGCACGCGCCGGCAGGTCGCACCTCTTTCGCCGGGGGCCTGGGACGTCGGTCCCCAGACACCGCGACAACAGTCCGGCGGGGTCTCCTCCGCAGTCCGGAGGGGTCTCCTCCACAGTCCGGAGGGGTCTCCTCCGCAGTCCGGCGGGGTCTCCTCCGCAGTCCGGAGGGGTCTCCTCCACCATCCGACCCCCGTCGATCGCAGCTCGGACCGTTCCACCACCCCAGCGTCCCCTCAGGGCGTGATCCGGCACCGCGGCGCCTCCGCCTCCTGGCCGCGCCGGCGCAGCGCGCCCGTCACG
The DNA here is from genome assembly GCF_002950945.1 of Sorangium cellulosum. Lineage (GTDB taxonomy): Bacteria > Myxococcota_A > Polyangia > Polyangiales > Polyangiaceae > Sorangium > Sorangium cellulosum_E. The sequence continues at coordinate 970,645 of NZ_CP012673.1, read as the reverse complement.
CGTGGATGTAGATCAGCGTCCCGCCCTTGTCGTTGAACGCCGCGTGCCACCCCTCGGGGACCGGCGGATCGGTCCACTCGAACAGCCACGCGGCGTCCGGGGGCGCGAGGTTCACGCAGCCGCTGCTCCGCACCTTGCCGAACACGTCGTGCCAGTAGACGCCGTGCAGCGCGTAGCTGTTGTGGAAGTACTGCACGTAAGGCACGTCGCGCAGGTCGACGGAGGTCTCGCTGAGATCGTCGCCGTCCATCGTCGCGGTGACGTGCTTCTCGCGGACGAAGAACGTGCCCTGCACGGTCGCGCTCGTGGTCGCCGGGTCGCCGAGCTCGCCCCTGCCCGTGGAGACCAGCGTCGCGAACACCGGGCGCTCGCCCTCGTAGGCGACCAGCATCTGGAGCTCGATCGAGATGTCGATCCACTTCCTGCCGCGCGCCGCGTGGCCCCAGAGATCCCGGCCCAGCCGCGCGACACGCAGCGTGGACGCGGGGACCCAGACGCCCGCGTCGGTCTCCGCGTAGGCGCCCCCGGCGGCCGTCTTGCCGGTGAGCACCCAGCCGGAGCGGTGCGGCGCCCAGCCGTCCGGCTTGAGCTCGCCCGAGGCGTCCGGCTTCAGCGTGCGGACCCCGTGGTGCATCACGAAGGCCGGCGTCCCCTCGGTCTTCACCTCCACGCCGCGCATCGCGGTGGGGGCGACGGCCGAGGTGCGCTCGATCGGGATGAGATCGAGCTCGGTCGTCAGGCCGAAGCGGCGGCCGGTCCACTCGAACGTGGAGATCAGGCCGAACGCCGAGTCGGCCTTCGCGCGGCCGCGGTGCGCCGGGAAGCGGAGCTTCTCGGCGGCGCCGAACGGCTTCGGCAGAGCGCGGCCGCTCGCGAAGAACGGCGTGATCGGATCCGGCGCGCCGAGCAGCGCCTCGTCGCGCCGCGTCCAGCCGGGCAAGGCCTGGCCGCGCGTGCGGCCCTCGACGCGGCGCTGCTCCGCCGCGCTCGGCAGGTGGACATAGAGGTGCGGAGGCGGCTTCCGCGAGACGACGTAACGGTAGGGGTACGGCTCGCCGCGGCGCGGGCCGGCCGGCGTGGCGGCGACGACGTCGTGCTCCAGATCGAGCGAGGCGCCCCGGCCGACGCACACGAAGCCGCGCGGATGCACGGCGTACCACCCGCCGGGACACCCGTCGTGGCCCGACGGCGCCGCGGCGCGCTCGACGATCGCGCCGGCCCGCAGGTAACCCAGCCTGGCCGCGCGGCGCTCGGGCGCGGCGTGCACGAACGTGCGCATCGCGATGCTCGCCAGCCGATCGCCGCGCCCGGGACGCAGCGCCTCCCGGGCCGCCGCGGGCTCGCCCTCGGCGTCGGCGCCGGCGTCCGGCGCGGGCAGCGCCTCGGGCGGGGCCGCGAGCGCCGCGGCGCGATCCGGGGCGGCGTGCTGGGCCTCGGCCGAGCGCCCCGGCGGCTCCTCGCCCGGGCCGCAGGCCGCCGCGAGCAGCGCCGCGGCGAGCGCCGGCACCAGGGGCAGCCGACGCGGGCTACCCCGATGCTGCACGTGCGCTTCCGGGACGGGAGGGGCCCTCATCGACGGGCCCTCGTCTAGCTCAGAGGCCGCCCGCCGGCCAGAGCGAGCGGGCCTCCGGGGCCCGCCGCGCCCGGCATGCCGCTGGGTCCGCCTGGGTCCACCCGCTCCCCCGCCCCGGCCTGCTCCACGCGGTCCGCTCGCTCAACACGCGCTCCACCGCACGTCGCCCTCGATCACCCGGCCAAGCGCCCGCCGGGTCTCGCCGGCCACCGGCCCATCGTACCGGTGACCGGCCTCGGCGAGCGGGCGTTGCCTGTCCCCTCTTCCGGGGATCCGCCTGCACCACGGCGGTTCCAGCGCGGCACGGGCGCGGCGGCGAATTCGAGCACGGCACTTGCGGAGAGCGACATCGATTGATCTAAAAATCGACATCACTCCATAAGATTTTTCTGTCGCCCATCGGCATCAATCATCTGGACCGGAAGATCCGATTCAGGCGATGGTCGCGCCATGCCGAGACGGCCGCCGAAGCCGCAGCCTCCCCAGCCTCACGATGCGTTGTTCAAGTTCACCTTCACGCAGCGGGAGCACGCGGCCGGTCTGCTCAAGGCCTCGCTCCCGGGGGACGTGGCGCGGGCGCTGGACTTCCGCACGCTGCGTGTGGGCAAAGGCAGCTTCGTGAGCCACGCGCTGCGGAGCCGGCACGCCGATCTGGTGCTCTCCGCCCGCCTGGGCGGACAGCTCACGTACTTCTATGCGCTGGTCGAGCAGCAGCGGAGCGTGGAGCGCTTGATGGTCCTGCGCATGGGGAGCTCGATGATGCGGCTGTGGGAGGAAGCTCATGGAGAAGGCGGGACCTCGAACCCAGGAGGGCATCGTGACGTGGCTCGACGAGATCGAGCGGCGAGGGGAGCGCAAAGGCGAGCGCAGAGGCGAGCGCAAGGGCCGGGTGAAGTCGCTGCTACAGCAGCTGGCAGCGCGGTTCGGGGCGGTGCCGGCCAGCGTGACCGCCCGGGTCGAGGCAGCGAGCGAGCGAGACCTGGAGCGGTGGACGATCCGGGTGCTCACCGCGCCGACGCCGGAGGCGGTGCTCGATGACGCCGGTGCCAAGAGCCCGCGGCTGCGTTCCGAGCGAAAGCCGGCGGCGCGCAAGCGCAGCCCCGGGGCGAAAGCGGTGGGGCGCACGACGCGAACGGACCCTTCCCGGCCCGGGTGACCACCTCCCCCACCGCCGCGCGCGGTTCAGCCCGCGCCGGCGCGCGCGCGGCGGCGAGCGCCGCCTCGCCGGCCCCGGCAGCGCCGCGGCTCCCTCGCTCCGCCCGCCCTGGCCCGCTCAGCGCGCGTCGAACCGCGCGTCGCCCTCGACCGCCCAGCCGAGCGCCCGCTTCGTCTCCTCGGCCACCGGCCCGTCGTACCGGTGGCCGGCCTCCTGGCTGCGCACGACGCGCGTGAGCACCCCCGCCTTCTCGAGGCGCTTCGCCGCGGACGCCGCGGCGGCCCCGCACCCCGCCTGCGCGCAGACGAAGAGCACGCGCTGCCCGCCGCCCTCGGCGAACGCCTTCGCCGCCCCTGGGGTCCACTTGTCGTGCCCGCCCTCGACCAGCACGAGGCGCGGGAAGAGCGCCGCCCGGCGCGCGGCGATCGCCGAGCCCATGATCGCGCCCAGCGAGAAGCCGGTGTAGAGCGCCGGCCCCGGATCCATGTGCTCGGGGAAACGCGCGCGCAGCGCCGCGAGGCCCGCGTCGAGCTCCTGCTCGAGCCGGGCGTTGCTCTCGTACGTGAACCGCACGTCGCTCGCCGTCGGCGAGTCGCGCCGGGCGACGCCGCGCGGGCAGAGGATGAAGACGCCGTCGCCCGCGATGCCGCGCCACACCTCGCACTGCCACTCGGGCCGATCGTAGTTGCCGTGCGACGCGATGAGCACCGGGCGCCGCGCCGTGGCGCCGATCGGCACGGACACCACCGCGCTCGCGAACCCCTCGACGGGGAGCTCGACGAGCGGCGCGTCCGCGCGGAGCGGCGCGGGCCCCGCAGGAGGCGCCGCCGCATCCGCGAGGGGCGCCGCGGGCGGCGCACCGCCGTCCGCCGCCGGCGCTGCGATTTCGAGCGCCGGTGCGGGCGCGGCGCTCGGCGGCGCGGGCGCCGTCCCGGCGGCGCGTCCCGGGCGATCGCAGCCGAGCGCCGCTGCGCCGACCAAGGCGAGCCACACGAGCGGGCGGGCAAACAGCGCGGCAGAGAGCGTCATCGAACGCAGGATGACCCATCTGCAGCGAGCGCCCCAGTCGTCTGCTGCGGCGCAGGCCGACTGCGACGACCCCTGCGGGACAGACGCCGAGGCAGCGCCCGCGGCGCCGTCCGCCTACGCCTACGGGAGCGCCTCCGCGAGCTTGTCCGCGAGCGGAGCTCCCCAGCCGGTCGGGTAGTCCCAGCCTTCGTCCGCCTCGAACCCCTGGGTGTGCTCGTCGCCGGGCGTCTTCCCCTCCGTGATGTCGCGGAACGCCGCCTGCACCTCCGGAATGCGGTAGAGCGCCGGGTTCAGCCACCCCGCGACCGGCTTACCCTCCGCGAGCCGGCGGCTGTTCACCGACGCCATCAGCCCGGCGAACACCGGGGCGGCGAACGAGGTGCCGGCGCGGTGCTCCCACTCGCCCAGGTAGTAGAGCCAGTAGCCGGACTCCGGCGACGCGTTGAGCGCCACGTCGGAGACCGCGCGCCTGCCCTGCGCGTCGGTGACGACGTCCATCTGCCAGGAAGGCGTCGTGAAGGAGCGGGACCGGCCCGACCCCGAGCCGCTCCACGCAACCTCGGCCTCGACCTCGCCGTCCGCGCCCAGCGTGAGCCTCGTCCCGCCGACGCACGTCACGTACGGGCTCGACGACGGCACGTCGGGCCTGGCCGAGTCGCCGCTCGCGACGACGATCGTCATCCCGAGCGCCGCGCCCATCCGCGCCGCGGCGTTGTACTGCTGCCGGATCGGCTCCGCCTCCGTCTCCTCGCGGTGGGCGAACGACGTCGAGAGCACCGACACCTCGCCCGCCGCGATCGCCTCGTTCCACGCGTAGAGGATCGAGATCGTGCGCGCGTCCGGCCCCTGGTACGCGACGAGCTCCGCGCCCGGCGCCATCACGCCCGCCCACTCCGTGTCCAGCGTGGTCTCGATGTACCGCGTGACGATCGGATCCGCCGTGGCGATCTCCGTCGGGTTGTCGCGGGAGACGTCGAACGACCGCCAGAACGACTGGAGGTCCTTCGTCTTGAACGTCGCGCCGACGACGAGGCCGAGCTTCACGCCCTCCCCGAGGTGCCCCGCCTCGTGGAGCGTGTCGACCTCGTAGGCGCGCCCGATCTGCGCCGGCGTGAACCCATCCGCCACCGGCTCCGGGAGCGCGACCTCGATCGAGCCCCCCTCCCCCGGGAGCTCCCCGGTCTCGGCGGGGACGTCGATCGCGACCAGGCTCTCCGCCGTGTCGATGATGTTCTGGGGCGGCCTGAGCGGCGTGAGCGCGCCGTAGGTGCGGAGCGGCTTGCCGCCGGCCGAGGGGTTCTCGCGCTCGAAGTCGCGCAGCTCGGTGTCGAAGGCCGCGTTGAACTGCTCGATCGTGCCGGTGAACTCGACGAGGAGCCGGTTCTTGGACCGGCGCGTGATCTGCATCCCCTGCCCCGTGAGCCACCCCTCGACGGCCGCGAGGTCACTCTCGGGCGGCGCGAAGCGCTCCATCCAGCGCTCGACCGTCATGTACTGGCGGAACTGGGGGTCTTCGGGGTCGTAGATCGCGTCGATTTCGGTTTCCAGCGCCTCCACGTCCCGCGTCCGGAACGCCATCAGCGCCCGGAAGCGGTCCTTGGGCGGCGCTGGACCGAAGTCGATGTAGACGCGCTCGTACGGCTCCGGGACGCCGCTCGGAAGGACCGGCCCCTCGTCCTCTGCGCACGCCGTGCCCAGGAGGGCGAGCAGCGCACCGCACCACACGGGGAACGAACGCATCAGCGACCCCTCGCGAGGGTGGGAGGGCAGAGCATCTCAGGCGAGTCTCAGCACCACACGTGCTCGACGAGGTAGCAGGTGTAGGTGCCCGGGTACCAGGTCTCGGGCCGCCCGCCGGTAGTGTTGTCCACACAGATCTCGCAGAACGCGTGGATGCACTCCGGATCGGTCGTCTGCGGGCCCGCCCCGGGGTACCCCTCGGGGGCCTTCTCCGAGTAGAAGTACCCGTCGGCCTTCAGCTGATCGAGCTCGCTCTCCGACAGCTTGTTGAAGTAGGCCGCGTCCGAGGCGATGCTGAACCGCTGCTCCGACGACTCGCGGAGCTGGGGCGCCGGGTTGTCGCCGTAGGTGCCGTTCTCGACCGTGGCCATCTGCTGCTCCAGCGAGATCTCCTTGCCGTCAGCGGCGGTGAGCTTGATGCGCGCGTAGTCGATGGGCCCCGCCGAGTAGTCGATCGCATAGACCGTCTTCTCGGTCATATCGAGGCTCAGGAACTCCCCGTCCGGAAGGGCCGCCAGGCTCTCCGGAGTGACCCGCTCATTCTGGACGTCCTGCGTCACGATCGGGTCGTCAGACCCCTGCTCCGACGCGCCGCATCCAGCGACCCCCGCCACGGCGATGACGCCGAGCGCAAAACTGAGAGCGAGCGACTTGGAAGAACGGATGGACTGTCGAATCATGGATGGCATTCCTTTCTTGGGGCTCAACCGCGGCGATCGTCTGGCTTCCCGCTTGCCCACAGAGAGCTCCGCGCGTGCCGATCGCCCGAGATCATCGCTTCCTGTGGACCCCCACGACTCCCGCGAGTTGAGTGGAATGAGGGGAAGACGAGTTCACTCCAAACGGTGCCGCAGAGCACCCGGATCTGGCAAGCGAATTTCCGGTGCAGAAGATAATTCCATCGTCCTTTCTGCGGCATCGTGGTCTGGACGGTGCGCCATGCGGGCGCCCGCTCACCTGCGGGGATGCGCTGGAAACGGCCGGGATCAGGGCTTGCGCCGCGTCCCGCTGGCGGACATACCGGAGCCTACATGGAGGACAGCCCTTCATCGCCGTCGAGGTCAGTTGACGGGGCCCGCGGGATCGAGGGGATCGCGCAGGGCGGCCTCGTGATCCTTGACGGTCCGCTCGGGACCGAGCTCGCCGCGCGGGGCGTCGCGACGCCGGCGCCGCTCTGGAGCGCGGCGGCGCTGGTCGACGCGCGGGGCTGCGAGGCCGTCCGCGCGATTCACCGGGAGTACACGCGCGCCGGCGCGACGGTGCACACGGCGAACACGTTCCGCACGAAGCGGCGGCAGGCGGGTGACGCGTGGGCCGAGCTCGCGGCGCGCGCGGTCGCGCTCGCGCGCGAGGCCACCTCCGCGGGTCACCGGGTCGCGGGCAGCATCGCGCCGCTCGAGGACTGCTACCGCCCTGATCTGAGCCCCACAGGCGCGCGCGCGGAGCACCGCGAGCTTTCGCGCGCGCTCGCGGCGGCGGGCGTCGACCTCCTGCTCTGCGAGACGTTCCCGCACGTCGGCGAGGCGCTCGTGGCGCTCGAGGAGGCGGCGGCGACGGGCGTCGAGGCGTGGGTGTCGTTCACGCCGGGCCCCTCTGCGGACCTCCTCTCGCCGGAGGACGTCGGGCGCGCCGCGCGCGAGGCCGCCTCCCGCGGCGCGCGGGCCGTGCTCGTCAACTGCGCCCCTGCGACCCGCACGCTCGAGTACGTCGAGCGGCTCGCGGCGAGCGGCGTCCCGTTCGGGGCCTACGCGAACGCGGGCGCCGCGGACGAGGGGCTCGGCTGGGCCGGAGGTCAGGACAGCGCGTCCGCCGCGCGGTACGCGGCGCTCGCGCGCCGCTGGATCGAGGCGGGCGCGACGATCGTGGGCGGCTGCTGCGGGACGGGCCCCGCGCACATCGCGGCGCTGCGCGTGGTGGTCGACGAGGAGCGGGCGCGGCGCGCCGGCCGCGGCGCGAGGAGCAGCGGCGCCTGACCGGCCCTCTCTCTTGGCGTACTCACCCCGTCAGAACACCACGGTGCGGCGGCCTTCCACGATGACCCGCCGCTCGAGGTGGGCCCGGACGGCGCGAGAGAGCACGAGGCGCTCCACGTCGCGCCCGAGCCGGGTCATCTCCTCCGGTCCCATCTGGTGGTTCACGCGCGCGACGTCCTGCTCGATGATCGGCCCCTGATCGAGGTCGCGGGTGGCGTAATGCGCCGTCGCGCCGATGAGCTTCACCCCGCGCGCGTGCGCCTGGTGATAGGGCTTCGCGCCCTGGAAGGCCGGGAGGAACCCGTGGTGGATGTTGATGACCGGCGGGCCCTCATGGAGCATCTCCTCGGAGAGGATTTGCATGTAACGCGCCAGCACGACGAGATCGACGTGGTGCTTCTTCAGCAGGTGGAGCACCTGGCGCTCCTGCTCGCGCTTGGTCTCGGGCGTGATCGGGAGGCAGAAGAATGGGATTCGAAAGCTCTCCGCGACGGCCTCCAGCGTGGGGTGATTGGAGATGACGAGCGGAATCTCGCAGCGGAGCTCGCCCGCGCGCTGGCGGAGCACGAGGTCGTAGAGGCACGCCGGATCCTTGGTGACCAGAATGGCCATCTTGGGGAGGTGATCGCTGTAATCGACCGACCAGCGCGCCGAGAGCGACGCGGCGAGCTCGCGGAAGGCGGCCTCGATCGCGCTGCGTGTGGCCGAGCCGCCCAGGGCGGCGACGGCGGCCGGCGACGAGAGGCCGGACAGATCGACGACGAGGCGCATGAAGAAGCGTGGTCCCTCGTCCATGAACACATCCGAGTGATTGCTCGCGTCGATGATGTTCAGGCCGATGTCGTAGAAGAACCCTGCGAGTCGCGCGACGAGGCCGGGCTGATCGGGCGCGGCGACGAGGAAGGTTGCGTGAACGGGACCCGTCATGTGCGTCATGTAGCTCGCCTCCACGTGGAGGCGCAAGCGCAGCTGGCCGGCGGGGATCCCCCGGGTGCGGCCAGGTGTGCGGTGCGCGGTGCGCGGTGCGCGCGGTGCGTCGCCGACGAAGGAGGCTGCCGACCGCGCGGCGCCGCGCCCTCGCGCTGGGCACGAGAGAGCGCGCTTACCGGGTCTTGTCACCCTCTGACGACGGCGGGTCGGCGCGGTCGTCGGGGCCCCTCGGGGCCAGCGTGGAGAGCTCCGCCCAGGGGATGCGCACGGTCCTCTCGACGTCGCGCAGGTGAGCGCAGTCGTTGTAATAGATGAGGTGCCACGCCTCGGCCCGACCCCAGCGACGGCGGCGCTGCCAGTGCGTGAGCGCGGTGTGGCGGGTGGCGAAGTGCGCGGGCGGGAAGGCGAGCGCGTTCATCTTGAAGAAATGGAGGAATGCGACGTCGATGAAGCCGCCGTGAGAGACGACGACGATGGTGCGCCCCTCGTGCTCGCGGGTGATCCGGTCGAGGGCGACGGAGACCCGGAGCATGAACTGAGCCCAGCTCTCTCCCCCGGGGCTCGCCGGGCGGTACGGCTCGCGCTCGAAATCGATCGCGTAGCGCACCATGGCCTCTCCGACCGGCATCCCGTCCGCCTCGCCGGGGCGGAGCTCCTGGACGTCGTCGTCGAGCGTGAGCGGCAGCCCCAGGGCCGGGGCGACGATCTCGGCGGTCTGCTGCGCGCGGCGGAACGTGCTGGCGATCAGGACATCGGCGCTGATCTCGCGCGTGGCCGCCAGGCGATCGCGCAGCCGCTCCGCCTGGAGGATACCGAGCGGGGTCAGCCCGGTGTCCCCGCGCATGCCCCCCACGATATGGTTCACGTTGACGAGCGCTTCTCCGTGCCGGATGAGGTAGAGGTTCGTCACGATGTTGAGCCTCCGAGGCACGCGACCTGGCAAGGGGAGGGCCGCGCGGGCGGGCCGCGCCCGTTAGGAAGAGCAAGGCCAACCTCGGATGTCAAGAATTTGTGCCTCCGCCGCGAGGTCGGTGGCGGCGCGGTGACGATGGGCTGCAGCGCGCGCGGCGAGCCCGCGGCCGCTCAGGGGCACCCCTGGAGGAATGCGAACAGCGCGGCGCTCTCGGAGCAGACCTGCTCGCCGCGCAGGGCGCTGCAGAATTCGTCCTCGGAGCTGAAGCGCTTCTCTCCCGTGCTGCCCTCGATGCAGGAGATCGAATAGACGAACCGCTGCGCGCCCTCGCCGGCCGAGCCTGGGCTCCCCGGCTCGGCGGCGCTGCCGGCCTGCGAGCCGCTGCCGCCGTCCTGCGGGTCGGGTTCGAACACCGGAAACACCACGATGGGTAAAAGTCCGAAGAGACCTGCTGCGAGATGTGTGATCATGAGCTCACCTCCACGTCCGAGGGGACATCCATCCTCGTACGAGGTGGGCATTGCATCTCACAGGCCATCTCGGGCGATGTCCGCCCGCTGCACAGCAGCGCCCGCCGGGGCGCCCGCGCTCCGGCGGGGACGCTGCACCCCGTCCGGGTCGGAGGGGCGGCCGCGGCGGCTGTCCGCGCCGGCCGCGGCGGCGGCAGATCGCGCCCTTGCGCGCGCTTGCCAGGGCGCTCGGACATGGCCTACAAGGCGGACCCCTCAAGGAGATCCTCATTCATGCATCGTCGCAGCTTCCTCGCGGCCGCGGTGGTCGGCGTCGCGGCCCTCGCGGGGTGCGGCCCGCGCTGGCGCGTCATCACCCAGGCGAACCCCGATCCGTTCGTGGGCCAGCGCCATTTCGCCGTGATGCCCGTCGACTACACGGGCCTCCTGGTCGGCGGCAAACCCGAGTCGGTGTACCTCGACGACAAGGACCAGCAGGGGCAGATCAGCTTTTTCGGCGACAAGGCGGCGATCGGCGAGGAGTTCGCGAAGGCGTTGATCGAGGGCGCCAAGGAGGAGGGCATCGAGGTCGAGGCGACCCCCGGGCCCATGTCGGCGCCGTTCCTGATCAGGCCTTATATCGGTTACCTCGAGCCCGGCTATTATGCCGTCGTCTCCTCTGCGCCCAGCGAGCTCAGGCTGACGCTCCGGATCACGGCGCCGGACGGGAGGGTGCTCGATGAGGTCCAGCTCTCGAGCCGCACGCAGCCGCCGAACCCGTCCACCATGCTCGGCCTCGCCGAGTCGGAGAAGCTGTCGAGCGGGGGTCGATGGCGCGCGGACGCCCGGGTGGTCGGCGCGCTCGCCGCGGACTACCTCGCGTCGCGCGTGGACCCGTAGCGGGGAGCGCGCCTCGCGTCAGAGGAGCAGGCCCCGGAGGAGGAGCTCGGCCACGCTGAAGTAGATGACGAGGCCGGAGACGTCGACGATCGTCGCCACGAACGGGGCCGAGGCGCTCGCCGGGTCGAAGCGGAGCGCTCGCAGGACGAACGGCAGGAGCGCGCCCGCCAGGGTCCCCCACGTCACGACGCCGACCAGGCTGATGGCGACCGTGAGCGCGATGAGCGCGTGGTGAGGGCCGTAGGCCCCGAAGAGCTTCTCCCAGGCGAGGACGCGCGCGAAGCCGAGGGCGCCGAGGATGCCGCCGAGCGCGAGGCCCGACGCGAGCTCCCGCCGGGTGACGCGCCAGAAGTCGGCGAGCCGGACCTCGCCGAGCGACATCGCGCGGATGACGAGCGTCGTCGCCTGGGAGCCGGAGTTGCCGCCGCTCGAGATGATGAGCGGAACGAAGAGGGCGAGCACGACGGCGCGGGCGATCTCGTCCTCGTAATGGCCCATCGCGGTCGCGGTCAGGAGCTCGCCCACGAACAGCGCGGAGAGCCAACCGGCGCGCTTGCAGAGCATCCGGAGGAGCGGGGTCCGGAGGTACGGCGCGTCGAGCGCCTGCATTCCGCCGAGCTTCTGGATGTCCTCGGTCGCCTCTTCTTCCACGACGTCGACGATGTCGTCGGCGGTGACGATGCCTTTCATCCTGCCCTCTCCGTCGACGACGGGGATCACCACGAGGTCGTGCTCGGCGAACAGCCGCGCGACTTCTTCCTGATCGACGTCCTCGTTGACGGCGACGACGTCGGTGGTCATGACGTCGCTGACGCGGCGGTCGCCGGGTGTGGTCATCAGCTGCCGCAGCGACAGCACGCCGAGCAGCCGCTGCTCGGCGTCGAGGACGTAGCCGTAGTAGAGGGTCTCGAGCTGGCCTGTCGCCTGCCGCTTGAGGTAGCTGATCGCCTCGTCGACGGTCGCCTCGGGCCGCACGCGCGCGAACCAAGGGCTCATGAGCCCGCCGGCCGCGTCCTCGGCGTAGGCGAGCAGAGCGCTGACTTCCCTCCTCGTCGGCTCGTCGAGCAGCGAGAGCAGGGAGAGCTGCTCCGCCGGCGGAACCGTGAGGAGGAGGTCAGCGACGTCGTCGGGGGCGAGGAGGCGGATGCCGATCTTGCGCTCGCTGCGCGGGAGGGCGGAGAGGAGAGCGCCCTGGTCGGCGGAGGGGAGGCTCTGGAAGAAGTCGTCGGCCTCTTCGCGGGGGAGGCGGCGGAAGGAGTGGAGCCTTTCCTCGGTCGAGAGGGAGGGCCAGGACCGGGATAGGGCCGAGGCGGTGAGCGTGTCGGAGTCCTTGGGGGGCGAGGGGTCGATCATCGGCGCACCTCGTCGAGCGGGTGGCTTGCGCGGGCGGGAGGGTTGCCCGGCAAATGGTGCTCAGTCGGAAGGGTCTGAGGAGAGAATGAGCCGCAGGATGAGGGGCTTCGCTGCAATGGGTGCGCCAGACGAAGGAGAACCGAGCGCATAGCGGCCGTCTCCCAGATCTCGTCTTTCGTCTCTCGTCTCTCGTCTCTCGTCTCTCGTCTCTCGTCTCTCGTCTCTCGTCTCTCGTCTCTCGTCTTTCGTCTCTCGTCTCTCGTCTTTCGTCTTTCGTCTTCGTCCTTCGTGAACGTGAACGTGAACGAGATCGTTTCCATTACGTCTTCCGTCCGCGTACGACGTCAATCCGGCGTGCACTTGCCCGAGACGGCGCGAACGGAATCGGACCGGATCAAGCACGTTCACGTTCACGTTCACGTTCACGTTCACGAGAGAGGAGGACGAAAGACGAAAGACGAAAGACGAAAGACGAAAGAACAGGTGAGCCCTGCCCTCCGCGTGCCGCCGAGGCGGACTTCCTCTCTCTCTCCGCCCGCGGTGATACTCCGCGGCGGCGGCGCTCACCCTCCCGCGCACACCTCGAGCGGATCGATCCCGAACCCCCGCAACAGCCGGCACAGCGGCACGAGCGGCAATCCCACGATCGCCGTCTCGTCAGCGTGGCGAACCTCGTCAAACAACCACGCCCCGTGCCTCTCGAACAGGTACCCTCCCGCGCTCCCGATCGGCCGATCCAGCTCGACATAACGCCGGATCTGCGCCCTGCTCAGCGGCCGCACGCGCAGCTCCACCGTGACGACCTCCGACACCATCCTCTGCGCGCACGACACGCCCGTCAGCCCCGGCGGCGCGTGCACCGCGACGGCGGTATGGAGCGCGTGCACCCGCCCCGCGAGCCGCTCCAGCTGCTCCGCCGCCTCGTCGAGCGTCGCCGGCTTGCGCAGGAGCTCGCCGTCCACGTCGAGCGCCTGATCGGCGCCGACGATGACCGCGCCAGGGTGCACATGCGCGAGGCTCAACGCCTTGCCCTCCGCAAAGAGGAGGGCACACGCGAGGGGCGAGAGACCCGGCGGCGCGATCTCCTCGAACACCGGAGGGACCGCGTCGTACGCGAGCCCGAGGCGGTCGAGGAGCGCCCGCCGGAAAGGAGACGTGGAGGCAAGGACAACCCGGGACATGCACGGATCCATGGCACAGGCCGACGCGCGTGCCGAGGAGAACCGTCCTCCCTGCCTCGCGCTGCTTCGCGACCCCCTGCCGCGGACAAGACCGCCGGCGCGGACAATCGAGATCGAAGAGAACTCCTGGTGTCCCCGAAGCACAGGCAGAGATTGTCCGTCGTCAGGTGTCTCCTGAATTACCCATCGTGCATTTCACCAAAAAGCAACCTTGAAGTAGGGCTCCGCCGCACGCCAGATTGCGCGCATGCAGCAACCCACGACAAGGCACCTCGTCTCTCTCTCCCTCGCCGCCCCGGGCCTCGGACTCTCCGTGATGCTCGCGGCCTCTCCGGCGATGGGAGCGACGTACGAGGTGGGCCCTGGAAAGCCTTATGAAAGCCTCGCGGCGGTCGCGCCTCGCCTCGCTGCCGGGGACGTGGTCGAGGTCGACGGCGACACGACCTATCCAGGAGACCTGACCTTCAAGAAATCGGGCACGGAATCCGCGAAGATCACGATCCGCGGCGTCCGCGTGAACGGGCGCCGCCCGCTGCTGTCCGGAGGCACGAACACGGTGGTCTTCGGTGGCAATCACTACATCCTCGAAGGCTTCGAGATCACCGGCGGGGCGCGCCGCTGCGTCTTCAACCGCGCGCACGACATCACGATCCGCGATGTGGTGGTGCACGATTGCCCGGGGCACGGCATCCTCGGGGCAGACGAGGGATCGGGCTCGCTGACCCTGGAGTACGTCGAGGTCTACGCGTGCGGCGCGGGCGACACCAGGCACCCCGTCTACATCGCGACCGACGAGCAGGCCCACCCGGGCTCGGTGTTCCGCATGCAGCATTGCTACGTGCACGACGGCAATGGCGGAAACAACGTGAAGAGCCGCGCGGAGCGGAACGAGATCTATTACAACTGGATCGAGGGCGCCCTGTACCATGAAATCGAGCTGATCGGTCCCGACGGCCAGGACGAGGGGCTCGCGCGCGAGGACTCCGACGTGGTCGGCAACGTCTTCCGCAAGACCGGCAAGTCGTTCGTGGCGCGCGTCGGGGGCGACGGGACGGGGCAGACGTTCGGCCGCTTCCGGTTCGTCAACAACACATTCCTGCTCGCCCCCGGATCGGCCGCGGCGATCAGGATGTTCGACGGGATCGAGAGCGTCGAGATGAGCAACAACGTGTTCTATCGAGCCGGCGGCGGCGGCGTCGACATCTACGCGGACCGGTCGGCGAGCTGGGTGACGGGAGCGGCGTTGATCTCGGGCGTGAACAACTGGGTGCCGGCCGGCTCGTCGGCCATCCCTGCCGGATGGACAGGCACGCTGCGCGGCGCCGACCCCGGGTTCGCGGACGTCGCCTCGCTGGATCTCCGCCCGTCGGCGGACAGCCCGCTCGTGGACGCCGGCTCCAAGGCGACGGCGAGCCCGGCAGGACACCCGTTCCCGGGGCCGCTCGCCGCGCCGCGGTTCACGCCCGCGCGCGAGGCGGGCGAGCCGGGCACAGCGCAGCGGCGGCCGGCCGCGGGCGCGATCGACATCGGCGCCTACGAGCTCGGCGGGAACTCCGCAGCGGTCACGAGCGCCATGAGGGCCGCCGTGAGCGATGGGGACACCGACGGGAGCGATGGGGACACCGACGGGAGCGATGGGGACACCGACGGGAGCGATGGGGACGCCGCCGTGAGCGATGGGGACACCGCCGTGAGCGATAGGGACGCCGCCGAGAGCGATAGGGACGCCGCCGAGAGCGATGGGGACGCCGCCGAGAGCGATGGGGACGCCGCCGAGCGCGGCAGCATCGACCCCGCGTCATGCAGCGTCGGCGGCGCGCTCGCGGCCGGCACCACCTCCGGCGGCGGCGCGCTCGCGGCAGCGGCCGCGCTCCTCGGGGCCGCCCTCCGGCGGCGCGCTCGCCGGACCGGGGCTTGATCCGCAGCGCGGGCGCTCACGCGAGGAGCGCGCGCAGGAAGCGCCGCGCCGACGCCGGATCGGGCAGCTGAAACGCGGCGCGGCTCTCCCCGCCCCCCACGTGCACCGTGAGGGCGGTCGGGGGGAGCACCGCGAACAGATCCTCGTCCGTCTTGTCATCGCCGAGGGCGACGATCATCGCGTCGGGCGACACCGCCGACAGCACCCGCGGCACGATCACCCCCTTGTTCACCCCGCGCAGCCGCACCTCCAGCACCTTCCGGCCCGTGATCAGCTCGAGATCGTGCTCGCGCAGCACGTCGGCGAGCCTCGTCGGCACGTCGCGGGCCATCTGGCTGGCGAGCTCGGGGTCGGCGGTGCGGTAGTGCCACGCCATCGACACCGTCTTCTCCTCGATGAAGCTGCCCGCCGTCCGGTCGACGAAGCCCTGGAGGATGTCGCGGACCTTCGGCTTCCAGTCGAGCGAGGCCTCGCGGAGCGCGGTCCAGGGCTCGCCGGGGGCGGCGCGGGAGAAGAACCCGTGCTCGGCGTGCAGGCTGATCGGCAGCTCGCCCAGCCACCGCTCGAGATCCTCGCGCGGCCGGCCGCTCACCACGTGCACCTGCGTCCGCGGGCGCGCCGCGAGCCCGCGCAGATCCGCGAAGAGCTCCTCGTCGGGCGGCGCGAGCTCGGGCATCGCCGCGAGCGGGACGATCGTGCCGTCGTAGTCGAGCATCACGAGCAGCGACGGCGCGCGCCGCGCGGTCGCGATCGTGGTCGGCTGGTGCGCGTCGCTCATCCGCCGCGGCGCCCCCACCGCGGGCGCCGCGGCGCTCGCGCGATCGAGCTCGTTCAGGAAGCAGTGCGCCCAGCGGTGCGCGTCGTGCGCGATGACGCGGCGCCGGAGCGCCTGCATCCGGACCCGCTGCTCGGGCAGCGGCATCACGAGCGCCTGCTTGATCGTCGCGGCCACCGAGTCGATGTCGTACGGGTTGACCGGGAGCGCCTCGATCAGCTCGGCCGCGGCGCCCGCGAACTCGCTCAGCACCAGCGCGCCGGTGTCGTCGAGCCGCGAGGCCACGTACTCCTTGCACACGAGGTTCATGCCGTCGCGCAGCGGCGTCACCACCATCACGTCGGCCGCGAGGTAGAGCGCGACGACCCGGTCCATCGGCATCGACTGGTGCATGAAGTGGATCGGCACCGCGTCGAGCGTCGCGTAGGCGCCGTTGATGCGGCCCACCAGCTCGTTCACGACCCGCCGGAACTCGGCGTAGGCGTCGACCCCCTCGCGCGTGGGCACCGCGATCTGCACGAACCGGACCTTGCTCCGGAGCTCGGGCTCGCGCTCGAGGAAGCGCTCGATCGCGAGCATGCGCCGCGGGATCCCCTTCGTGTAGTCGAGCCGGTCGATGCCGAGCACGAGCTTGCGCCCCCCGTCGCGCTCGCGGATGCGCTGCGCCTCGGCGCGGACCTCCTCGTGCTGCGCCAGCCGCGCGAACTCGCCGACGTCGATGCTGACCGGGAAGACGCCGAGCCGGACCTTGCGCCCCTCGTGCGTGAGCGTCTCGAGGTCGGGATCGAGGCCGAGCACGCGCGCGGCGGAGTAGACGAAGTGGTAGCGATAGGACGTCGTGTGAAACCCGACGACGTCGGCGCCGAGCAGGCCGCGCAGCACCTGCTCACGCCACGGCAGGATCCGGAAGACCTCGGACGAGGGAAACGGGATGTGCAGGAAGAAGCCGATCCGCGCGTCGGGCACGCGCCGGCGCAGCATCGCCGGCACCAGCGTGAGCTGGTAGTCGTGGATCCAGACCCGGTCCCCGGGCTGGTAGCGCTCGGCGATCGCGGCGGCGAAGCGCTCGTTCACGTCGCGGTAGCTCTCCCAGTCGCGCCGGGCGTCGAGGTTCACCTTCTCGATCAGGTAGTGGAAGAGCGGCCACAGGATGCCGTTCGAGAAGCCGTCGTAGTAACGGCTCACCTCGGCCGACGTGAGGTGGACCGGGGCGGCGCCCAGCCGCGCGAGCTGCGCCTCGACCTCATCGCGCTGCTCCGCCGTGAGGCGCGAGACGTCGCCCGGCCAGCCGAGCCAGAGACCACCGTGGCGCTCGTGCGGGCCCCGCAGCGCGGTGACGAGGCCGCCCGTCGACGGCACGACGGCGACCTTGCCCTGCTCGGTCCGCACGGTGACAGGCAGGCGGTTCGAGACGATGATCAGGCGGGACATGCGCAGCCGAAAGCTAGCGCATGCGGGCCGCACCGCGCCGCCGGGGGAGACGAATCCGGCGGAAAACGCGGTGCTACGAGCTCATCAGGATCAACGGTTGTTGATGATGTCCTTGCCCGCGGGCGGCGGCGGCGTCGTCTTCACGGACGCGCTCGGCGGAGGAGGCGGCGGCGCCCGGCGCCCGCGCCACACCGGCTGCTTGCTGCTCGTGCTCGTCGACGAGTCGTCCGTCTTCGTCGTGCTCGTCGCCGCCTGCGCGGCGAGCGTGGCGACGAGGTGCACGGACGTCTCCGACGGACCCTGGACGATGGAGTAGGGCTGGAAGCCTTCCTTCTGCACCGTCAGCCGGCGAGGCTCCGCGCGCACCTTCTCGTTCTCGATCGAGAGGTTGAGCGGGGTGTGCCCCAGCGACTTGCCGTCCTCCATGACGTCGGCGCCCGGCGGGATCGACTCGAGGATGAGCATGAACGTGGGCACGCCCCTCTCGGTGGCGGCGGCGGCGGGCGCCGGATCGGCCGCGGGCAACACCGGCGCCGCGGTCGTCGCGGGGCCGCGGGTCAGGACGAACGCGACGCCGGCCACGATCACGGCGCCGATGGCGGCGAGGATCGCCGTCTTGCGCCCCGAGCCGGGGCGCGCGCCCGCCGCGCCGCCCTTGCCTGCGTCCGCGGCGGGGACCGCGCCGCCGGCGAGGCCCGGCGCCGTGCCCACGCCGGAGGAGCGCCCGCTCGCCTCGTCGTCGGTCGACGGCGCCGGGAGCGTCACCGCCTCCTTGAGCGCCTGCATCGTCGACGAGCGCGACGAGATCTGCACGCCGGGCAGCGACTCGAACGAGGTGATCTGCGTCCCCGCGCCGAACGCGGTCGTCACGCCCATGCCGCGCGCGCACTCGCCGAGGCCCTGGATGAGGGCGTCCATCGTCGCGGGCCGGCCGTCCGGATCCTTCGCGAGGCAGCGCATCACGAGCGCCTCGAGCGGCTCCGGGATGTCGATGTCCGGGTTGCGCTCCTTCATGCGCGGCACCGGCTGCTGCAGGTGCGCCATGAGGATCTGGATCGACTTCTCGGACTCGAACGGGACCTTGCCGCAGAGCATCTGGTAGAGGATCACGCCGAGCGAGTAGATGTCGGTCCGGAGATCGACCTTGCCGTGCGAGATCTGCTCGGGCGACATGAAGCGCGGCGAGCCGAGGAAGGCGCCCTGCTGCGTGAGCTCCTCCGAGTCGTCGCCGAGCTGCTTCACCAGGCCGAAGTCGAGGATCTTGACCGCCTCCTCCGAGTCCTCGTTGGAGACGAGCATGATGTTCGACGGCTTGAGGTCGCGGTGGACGACGCCGTGCTTGTGCGCCTCGCGCAGCCCGCGCGCGATCTGCCGCGCGATGCGCATCGCCTCGGGCGGCGGCAGGCGCCCCTGCCGGCGCACGCGCCGGAAGAGCGTCTCGCCCTCGAGGAACTCCATCGCCATGAAGTACCGCTCCTGATCGGCCTCATCGATGCGGCCGTAGTCGAAGACGGTGACGATGTTCGGGTGCTGGAGGCGCGCGAGGATGCTCGCCTCGAGGAAGAAGCGCTTGTGGAAGTTCGGGTCCAGCTGCCGCGAAGCCTGGTTCGGGATCAGGACCTTGATGGCCACCGGCCGCCCCAGCGGCATCTGCTCGCCGCGGTAGATCGTGCCCATGCCCCCGGTCGCGAGCATGGACAGGATCTTGAACTTTCCGTTGAGCACCTTTCCGAGCAACGGATCGATCGGCTCGCTGCGCGCTACTTCATCGACGACGTTTTCGTTGGCACTCATATGAACTCCGTCGCCTTCCCCGTGCGGGCGCGGGCGAGCCCTCCCCTCGGTGACGTTGCCTCGCGATGCGTGAGCGTGGACCTCATGATCGTGGGGAGCGTCGGCGCGTGGGGCCGTCGGGGCAGTCTAAACGGAAGAAAAGTCCTTGGCGACCTTTCCTCGATCGTCCCGTGCGGGAGGCCGAACGCCCCCTGCGGCCAGCGCTGCGCCATGCGCCGAGCGCCATAGCCCCGATCCACGGGAACCGCCAGTTGCTGGCATCTGGCGTCTGCTTGCCTCCGTCGCGCCACCGAGATCCTGTCAGGAGATTACACTCGTTCGCGCCCTGTCGATCCCCCTTCCGCGCTGTCCGCGCGATGTCTTCCGCCGGCCCGCCCGGCCCCGGCCGGGCCACCTCCTCGCCCTCACGGTGGGGGCGGGGTAGTAGAACGGAGCATGCGACCGGATCGGGCCCTACGGCGGTGGTGGAGGGGGAGGACGTACAGGCGCCTGCTGGACGAGGCGGCATCGGCGCTGGCCGGCTCCCGCCACGCGGACGCCGAGGCGGCGTGCGCGGCGGCGCTGGAGATCGCCGAGGACATCTACGGCCGCGAGGACGCCGAGCTGACCGGGCCGCTCTACGCGCTGAGCTCGGCGCAGCTCTCGCAGGGGCGGCTGGACGAGGCGCGGGCGAGCTCGGCGCGGGCGATCGCCATCGCCGAGGCGGCCGGCGGGGGCACCGACCCGCCGCTGTCGAGGCTGCTGGAGCAGCTCGCCGCCATCCTGGAGCGGCAGGGCAAGACCGAGGAGGTCGAGGCGCTGTTCCGCCGGATGCTGGCTGGCTACGACCGGATGCGCGAGCCCGATCCGGTCGAGCTCTCCGCGCTGCTGAACCGGCTCGGCCTGCTGCTCGGCAGGAAGGGGGCGCGCGCGGAGGCCGCGCCGCTGTTCCAGCGGGCGATCGCGCTGCGCGAGGCGGCGCTCGGCGAGCGGGAGCCGCTCGTGGCGGAGGCGCTTTACAACGCCGCGACGTTCCTCGAGGAGGATCGCCCGGCGGCCGACCGGGAAGCCATGCTCCGGCGGGCGCTCGACATCGCCGCCGGGGATGCGCGGGTGGAAGGGGCGCTGCTCGCGTCGATCCTCCACAACCTGGCGGCCGCGCGGGAGGCGCTCGGGGACATGGACGAGGCGGCGTCGCTGTACGAACGCGCGCTCGCCGCGCGGGAGGCGCTCGCCGGGGCGACCCACCGGTCGCTCCGGCCGACGCTGGTGCGGCTCGCGCAGGTCCACCACACCGCCGGACGGATCTCCGCGGCGCTGCCGCTCTACGAGCGGGCGCGCGCGCTCGCCGAGGCGGACCTCGGGCCGGATCACCCGGTGACGGCGGCGATCAAGGCATGGCAGGAGGAGGCGCGGAGCCGGAGCTGACGCCGCGCCCTCGAGGGAGGGGGGATCTCAGGGGTCGGAGGGCGGGGGGTCGCCGCCTTCGCTCCAGCGCTCGGTGAGCTCCGGGAGCACGGTCGCGGCCATCTGGAGCAGGTGCGCCATGTGGTGCTCGGGCGTGTTGCCGCGGTAGCCGCGGACGTGGAGCCCGCCCACGACGGCCTCGGTCGTCGGGACCATCTGCTTCTCGAGGCGCCTCGACACGGCGCCCTCGGCCGCGCGCAGGCGCAGGTGCGGCGGCGCGTCAAGCGCGAGCGGCCGATCGATCGGCCCGCCCTCCGCCACCTCGAGCAGGTAGTCGGCCGTCGCGCTCGAGCTGGCGTACGCGATCGGGTCGATCTCCGAGTGCGTGATCGTGAACAGGATCTCCCCCGAGGCGGCGCGCTGCGCGGCGCGCGCGAACGACGCGAGCTGGAGCGTGTTCAGCCCGCTCGGATGCTCGGGTACGAACCCGCAATGGATGCCGTCGGTGACGAGGATGGCGTCGACCGTGTCGGTGCCGCGCCGGAGCTCCAGGATCTTCGCGAGCGCGCCGTAGCCCGCGCTCCACGAGGACAACGCGACGCGGCGGAGCCGCGGGGTGGGCAGGCCGCGCTGGGCGAGCGCGCGCTCGATGTCCCCGAGCAGGCCCTCGTACATGCCCGGCTGCGCGTAGGCGTCCTCGTAGGCCCCCGAGCCGATCCCGAGGTTGACGACGGCGACCGCGGCGTTCAGCCCGGCGACCTCGGCGCTCTCGCGGACGAGCTGGGTGTTGCCGTGGAAGTGCACGAGGAGGTCGTAGCTGGGCCCGGCCGGCTTGAACGACTCCGGCGTGAAGAGCACGCCGCCGCGGATCGGCGCGTACCCGTCGTGCCGGATCGTCGGCGGCGGTGTCCTCCCCTGCCATCGCGCGAACATCTGGGGCGCGACGAGCGCCTTGGCCCCGGCGCCCTCGCGCGCGGAGCGCGCCGCGAGCAGCATGGCGCGGCTGACGGGCGTCATCGCGCGGAAGGCGGCGACGGTGTCGGCCGGCATCCTCGCGGCGACCCCACGCGCGGCGATCACGACCACGGCGACCACGGTCACCGCGACCAGCGCGGCCGCCCCGAGGGCGCGCCACCAGCGCGCGCGGCGCTCCGCCGGCGCGGGCGGAGCCCAGGGGCCGTACGGGGCGATCTCCGGGAGGGGCTGCGACGCCGGCCCGCGCAGCGCGGGCTCGAAGCCGGGAGGAAATCCCTGCCCGAGCGCGCCGTGCTCCGCGGCGGGCGGCGGACCGAAGGGAAATCCGTGCTCCAGCGGCTCGTGCGCCGCGGAAGCGGGCGGCGGACCGAAGGGAAACCCGTGCTCCAGCGGCTCGTGCGCCGCGGAAGCGGGCGGCGGGCCGAAGGGAAACCCGTGGTCCGGCGGCTCGTGCGCCACGAAGGCGGATGGCGGCTCGAGAGGAGCACCGCGCTCCCGCGGATCGTGGATCACGGTGACGGGCGGCGGTGTGGGCGTCGGCGAGAGGCCCACGGGCCACCTGTCAGCGCGCTCGTTTCCCTTCATTATCGATACGCCTCCTCACAGCGGGGACGTGGCGCTCGGCCGTCGCTGGCCGGGCCCTGCTCTGTGTTCCGTGAGCGCGTTGCACTGCCGGCACCGCGCTGCGTTTCTGCTCCTGCCATGAGCCTGGAAGGCGCAAGGCAGCCGGAGGATCGACCAGCACGGCAATAAGCTCAAGCGGCAACCGTGCCGTACGCGCATATTTGAGCGCGGCTGGAATACTTGGTGCCCCACTGGATTACGCGTGGGTGCGCGCGCTCGTCCCGCGGCGCGGGGCGAGCGGGACGTGCTCGCGGCCGTGGGGCGGGATGTGCTCGTCGCCGTGGGGGCGAGGCGCGTCGGCAGGGGGAGCACGCTGGCGGCGAAACGCGCACTTGCACCCCTCTGCTGCCCCCACCAAGGTGCACCGCGATTGTTCCCCCGTGAGGCTCGTTTTCTGATCGCAGCGGCGCTGCTCCACGCCGCGATCCCCCTGACGGCGCGCCTCGTGCGCAGCCCGGCCCCGGCGCTCGTGGCGCGCTCGAGCGGCGCGCACCGCGAGGTGGAGATCGAGGTGCAGCCCGTCGCGCCGCTCGCCCCGGCGCAGGACGAGGCGCGCGCCTCGACCGCGCCGCCGCCGCGGGCTCCGGAGGGGGCGCGGCCGCGCGAGGACGCGGCGCCGCAGGTGATCGCGCGGACGGCGCGGCGCGATCCGCGGGACAGGGACACGCCCGCGGCGCCCGACGCGCCGGGCGAGCCGCAGGACGCCCCGGTCGCGCCGCCGGCCCCGGCGCCGTCTTCCGAGTACGACGGTCCGCCGGGCGCGGAGGGGCCGCGGAGCGTGGCCGGGCTCGACGGCGTGCCGGTGTGGCAGGTGCCGGGCGTGACGCCGTCGGCGCGCGCGGCGCCGCCCGCGCCGACGGTGGCGCCCGCGCCGCGCGAGACGTCGATGGACCGCGCCGGCGAGCTGCTGCGCGAGGCGATGCGCGACCGGGACAAGACGCGCGGGCTGGATCTGCCGGCCGCGGGCACGGTCGCGTCCGTGGTGGCGGACGCGGTGCGCGGGTCCGAGACGCCGAACAAGGCGCGCGCGGTGTTCGAGGTGCACCTGAGCGGCGCCGGCGCCGTGCTCGGGGTGCGCGCGGTGTCGTCGACGGCGGGCGCCGCCCCGCTGTGGGCGCGGGTGGCGCGCGAGGCGGCGGCGCAGCTCGCTGGGCGCGCGCTCGCGATGACGGCCGGGTTCGCGAAGGGCGCGAAGATCTACGTGACGGTGAACTCCTCGGTGAGGATGCCGGACGGCTCCGAGGTGTCCGGGATCCACCAGCAGGGCGCGGGCTTCGGGTTCGACGTCGCCAACCTCGGCGCCCGGCCCCACCGCCTGGTCCAGTCGAGCTTCCGCGTCGAGGCGATCAACTGAGGCGCGCGGCGCGGGCGCCGCGATCCTCGAGGGCGCCGCGCGATCGGCGGCGCCGCGACGCCCGCCAGCGGCCGTACCGCGCCGCGCCGGCCGCGAGGCCGATCCAGACGAGCGAGAGCGCCGAGAGCGCCGCGGGGACGCCGGCGATCCACACGATCGGCGGCGGCGGGGGGCGCGTCGGGCAGACGCGCCGCGTGCCGAAGCGGCAGGCGTGGCGCTGCTCGAGCTCCTCCGCGGCGGCGCTCACCCCGGGCACCTCGACGGGCAGGGGGCGCATCGCGGCGGCGGCCATCATGTACGCCGCGGCGGCGGTGCGGTCGTGCGCCGGATCCGCGGGGATGTGGTCGCGCACGATCTCGAGCAGCCGGGCGGCGCGCCGGGCGGGCTCGTGCTCGGCGAGCGCGCCGGCGAGGTGGCGCGCGAGGCGCTCGTCGACCTGGAACGCGCAGGCCACCGCGAGGTCCTCCCCGGGCGTGAGGTAGACGGTCTCGCCCGACACGGTCTGGCGGGGCTCCGAGCCGGACGCCGTGACGGGCTTGCGCAGCGTGACCCGCGCGCCGCGGACGCAGGCCGGCACCTTCGGAGGGGCGCGCAGGTGCACCGCGATGTAGCGCTGGGCCGCGACGCCCGCGACCGCGCCGAGCGAGAGCGTCAGCGCGACGAGCGCGGCGAGGGTCCGCGCCCGCGGGCCGCGCCGGGCGGCGGGGCCAGGCGCGGCGCCGCGCCCGCTGACGCTCGCCGGCGCGTCAGCGGGCTCGCTCGGGCGCGAGGCCGGCTCGCCGGAGGGCTCTCGGGACGACATGGCCGCGGGTATGGACAGCCGCGGCGAGCGCGTCAATCCGCGGTCAACGACGGCGGCGCCGCGCTGGCGAGGCGCGCCACGTGCATCCAGGCGCGGGCCGCCTCCTCGTGGCCGGTCGCGGCCGCGAGCCGCGCCAGGAACCGCGCGCACGCCTGCTCGCCGTGGCGATCCTGCGCCTCGCGGGCGCGCGCGAGGGCGCTCAGCGCCTCGAGGAGGGCGCCCTCCGTGCGGCCCGCGGAGGCCAGCGCGACGCCGTAAGCGAGCAGCGCCCGCGCGCGGTGCGAGGGGGGCGCGTCGGCCTCCGCGGCGATCCGGAAGCGCCGGAGCGCCTCCTCCTTCGCGCCGCGGCCGAGCGAGATGAGGCCGGTCATGCGATCCACGAGATCCTGGTGCTCGCCGGTGCGGCGGAGCTCGCCCACGAGCCGCTCCAGCGTGCGGAGGTCGCCCTGGACGAGCGCCTGCTTCGCCAGCTCGGCGAGGCGGACGGCGATGTCGTTCACCGACAGGACCGGCGACTCCGAGGTCTTCGCGAGCGGGTCCTCCGAGGAGCCGAGGGTGAACTCCTCGTCGAGCGGCGGCGGGTCGGGGAAATCCGAGGACGCCGCGCTCGGGCGCGCCGCGCGCGCGCCGTCCGTCAGCGTTGGCGTCGCCGGCGGCGGCGGCGTCGCGCGGCGCGCGCCGTCGCGGTCCGGAGCGGCGGCGCCGCGCCGGCCGGTGGAGCCGCCGCCCTCCTCGCGGAGCGCGGCCTCGCCGGGCCGCTCCCCGGAGGACGGCGCGCGCTGCGGCTCGGCCGCGTCGCCGACCACCTCGATCGGCGTGCGGTACGTGGGCGGCTGGCTCGAGGTGCCGTCCGCCGGGCCGTCCAGCGGGAGATCCCTCGAGGTCTCCTGCTCGTCGGCGAACGCGAGCAGCTCGGCGGCCGAGGACTCGAGCAGCGCGTCGCTCGCCGCGCTGGCCGCGCGCGTGGCGAGCGCGGCCGCGGCGCGGCGGTCGCCCGCCTGCGCGGCGTGCCACGCGGCGTCCGCGAGGCCGAGCGGGCCGGCGTGCTCCTCGAGGACACGCGCCGCGGCGAGGTGCCACGCGGCGCGTTCGCCCAGCGGGACGGCGTCGAGCAGGACGTCGCGCAGCGTGCGCGACGTGAGCCGCAGCCAGCCGGGCTCCGGGCGGAAGGCCCAGCCGGCGCCGCGCAGCGCCGCCTCGACCGCGGAGGCCCGCGGCGCCCCGGTGCTCTCGCACAGGGCGTCCACCGCGGCGTCGGGCGCGTCGCCCCCGAGCATCGCGAGCGCGGTGAGCACCGTGCGAGGGCCGACCGCGAGCAGGCGCAGGCGGCCCTCGATCGGGCGGGACGCGGGCGGCGCCGCGAGCTCGGCCGCGGTCATCGTGCGCGCGGGCCTGCCCCGCCCGGCGCTGCGCCGGCGCGGCCCGACGCTCCTGCCGATCCAGCGCAGCGCGCCGCTCTCGAGGCCCTCGCAGATCACCTCGCGCAGCGCCAGCGGGAACGCGGGCGCGCGCGTGGCCCACCGGCGCGCGCCCGCCTCGTCGATGCAACCGTCGAGCAGGCGGCGGACGAGCGCCTGGGCGCTCGGCCCCGAGAGCGGCCCCAGCGCGAGCGTCGAGGCGGCGTCGATCCCGGTGAGCGGCGCGGGCAGCGGCTCGGAGCGCCCGAGCCGGACCACGGCGCGGATCCCGCCGCCCATGCCCATCGCGATCGCGATCGCGTCGAGGCTCGCGTCGTCGACCTCTGCGGCGTCGTCCACGGCGACCAGGCCGACGCGGCCCTCGGACGGCGCGAGCCAGCAGGCGAGCAGCTCGGCGGCGGTCCACGGCTCGACGCCGTGGCCGGCGAGGAGCCGCTCGAGCGCGGGCGTCAGGCGGTCCGGGAGCGCCGGCGCGCGGGCGCGGCCCTTCGGGGCGCGGGGCGCGGCGCGCGCGACGGCCCGCGCGAGGGCGCGTCGGAGCGCGCCGAACGGCTCGCGCGAGGCCCCGATCGGGGCGACGAAGAGGCCCCGCGACGGCGCGAGGCCCCGGAGCAGCTCGAGGAGAAACCGGGTGCCGCCGGCGCCGGCCTCGGCCCGGACGATGGCGAGGGAGCCGGAGGGCAGGACGAGCTCCAGGAGCTCGTTGTCGCGGCCCATGAGCGGCGGCGTGCACACGCGCGCGACGCTCTCGGCGACCTGCCTGCGCAGCGGCTGCTGCGCGTCGAGGCGGAGCCCGCGCACCCTGCGCGCGCCGTCGACGCCGCGGTGCACGCCGAGGGTCATGAGCTCGCCCGCCGCCACGGCGGGGAGCGCGGGGTCGAGCAGCACCTCGCCCGGGGGCGCGATGCGGGCGAGCATGACGGCGACGAGCAGCGGCTGCCCCCAGGAGAGCGCGGAGAAGCGCCCGGCCTCGCCGACGTAGGTCATCTCGCCCTGCGCGATGCCGGCCGCGAAGCGCGCGTCGGGGTGCACGTTCGCGTCCTCCGCGGCGAGCGCGGCGAGCAGCACCGCCTCCTCGATGTCGTCGGAGGTGAACTCGAAGGAGAAGGTCTGCGCGCTCCAGGCGCACAGGGTGGCGCCGAGGGCCTCGGCGCGCTTCTTCAGCGCGAGCGCCCTGGCGAGGTAGCTCTCCTCGG
Organism: Sorangium cellulosum; assembly: GCF_002950945.1. Taxonomy (GTDB): domain Bacteria; phylum Myxococcota_A; class Polyangia; order Polyangiales; family Polyangiaceae; genus Sorangium; species Sorangium cellulosum_E. The sequence continues at coordinate 943,775 of NZ_CP012673.1, read as the reverse complement.
CGCGCGCCGTCGCGACGGCGTCGTGCGGCCCGGCGCCGCGCCGGCTCGTCCGCGGCGCCGCTTGCCCCGCGCCGCGGCGGCTGGGCCGAGGCGTGACCGCGTCCGTGCTTTCCGGTTGCCCCAGGGCCGCGACACCTCGAAAGGACACGACGATGCGCTCCGGCATTGCGGCGAGTGTAGCGGGGCGCCGCGAGCGCGTGGACGCTTCTTGCCGCCCCGCACCGCGGTAGGATGGTCCCTTGATGCGATCGCCACGTTTCACTGTCCGCTCGCCGCGGTCCCGCCCGCCGCGCGCTGCCGCGCTCGTCGCCGCCGCGCTCACCGCGCTGCCTTCCGTCGCCGCCGCCAACGGCGTCTTCCCCTCCGCGGATCAGCTCGTGTTCGATCCGTCGGATCCCGCGCGCGCCGTGGCGCGGATGACGTACGGCCTGCTCACCACGCGGGACGGCGGCGCGAGCTGGGCCTGGATCTGCGAGGGCGCGGTCGGGTACGACGACACGGGCGGCGTGGCGCCGGCGATCGCCGCGGCGTCGAGCGGCAGGGTGCTCGCCGCGCTGGCCGACGGGCTCGCGATCGGCACCGAGGGCGGCTGCGCCTGGGCGCGCGCCGCGGAGCTCGCGGGGCAGGAGATGGTCGATCTCTCCGTCGTGAAGGGCGACCCGTCGCGCGTCGTCGCGGTCGCCGGCGGGGCCAGCCATCGGCTGTGGGCGTCGCTCGACGGCGGCGCCACCTGGTCGCGGGCCGGGACGCCGCTGCCGGCGGGGTTCAAGGCGCGCACGGTCGACGTCGCCCCCTCGGACCCGCGGCGCGTGTACGTGAGCGGCCTCGCGAGCGCGGGCGGGACGGTGAAAGGGGCGCTCGCGCGATCGCTCGACGGCGGGGAGACGTGGGCGACCTCGACGGTCCCGGGGAGCACGACCGATCGCGAGCCCTACATCGCGGGGGTCGATCCGCGCGACGCCGACGTGGTCTATGTGCGGACCGCCGGCGCGGCGGGGCGGCTGCTCGCCTCGACGGACGGCGGCGCGACGCTGGAGCCGGTGTTCGAGACGACCGGCTTCGTGCGCGCGTTCGCGATCTCGCCCGACGGCGCGGCGGTGGCGGTGGGCAGCGACATCGACGGCGTCTGGCGCGCGCCCTCGTCGACGCGTGTCTTCGAGAAGGTCTCGACGGTGGCGCCGCGGTGCTTCACGTGGACCGAGACGGGCCTCTACGCGTGCGCGACCGAGTTCCTGGACGGCTTCACGATCGGCCGCTCGGTCGACGGCGGCGCGACGTTCGAGCCGGTGCTCCAGCAGGCGTGCCTCCGCGGCCCGCTCGAGTGCGCGGCGAGCACGCCGGCGGGCAACCTCTGCCCGGCGGACTGGCCGCGCATCGCCCTGATGACGGGCCACCGGGACTGCACGCCGGACGCCGGCGCCCCCGACGGCGGCGGCAGCAGCAGCGGCAGCGGCGGCGGCGGCGGCGGCGATGCGAGCGGCGACGGCGGTGCGACGGCGACGAGCGGACCAGGCGCCAGCGCAGGCACGGGCACGGGCGGACGGCCCGGGGTGCCGGGCGGGCCGGACGGCCCGGGCGACGCCGGCGGCTGCGGGTGCGGCGCCGCCGGCGCTGGCGCGGGCTGGGCGGGCGCGCTCGCCGCGGCGGTCCTCTCGGCGACCGCGGCCCTGCGCCGGCGCAGGGGCGGTCGCCTCGTCAGGGAGCGATGACGACCCGCTGCGCGGCGGTCGCGACGTCGCCGTCCGGGTCCTCCAGGGTGACGTCGACGTCGAGCGCCTGACCCCGGACGGCCTCGACCGAGAGGCCCCGGTCCACCTGGAAGCGCAGGCCATAGATCTCGCAGTGGCCTCCCCCCGCCTTGCGCAACGTGACCTGCGAGGTGAACGGGGGCGGCGCCAGCGCGAGCTCGGGGAAACGCCCCGCGATCGTCACGCGCGAGCCCATCTGACGGAGGCCGGTCGCGCGCAGCGCGAGCCACACGTGGTGGCCCCCTTGAGGGCCCGCCTCGATCGGCACCACCTCGCCCTCCTCCAGCGGGGCGAACGCGCTCTGCCCCTGTCCGATCACCACCGCCGCCGGATCGCCCGAGGAGGGCGCCTTGCACGCGTCCCTCGCCGACGTGATCCACGTCGGGTCGTGGTCGGCGAGGCCGGACGGGTCGATGAACGGATCGACGCACGCCCCCGCCGCGCAGGTCGCGCCGGCCGCGCAGGTCATCGCGGCGCACGCCTCGTCGAGGGAGACGGGCAGGAGCAGCGTCCGCCCGCCGGCCGCGCGGGTCGCAGCCCTCCGCGTCACGATGGGCGACGCCTCGTCGTCGCGGAAGGCCGCGACGGACAGCTCGACCTCGGCGCCGTCCTGCGCCGGCTGGACCGGGAGCTCCGCCGGGAGCGACAGGTCGCCCCCGCCGTACGAGAGGCGCTCGGTGCTCGTGATGACGCCGTCCACCTTCGTGCTCGCCTCGACGCGATCGAGCGCGAAGCCGACCGCCATGTCCGTCGTCAGGCCGACCACCACGAGCGCGTCGGCGTCGTCGCTCCCGCAGCCTGCGGAGCACAGGACGAGCAGCGCGCTCAGCGCCTCCCGGGTCGGCCGGACGATCATCGGAGGATGTTCAGCGCGACGGCCGCGCGGAGCGCCGGCGGCGCCGCGCGAGCCAGCCTGCCGCCGCCGCGAGCGCGGCGAACGGCGCGGCGAGCGTGGCCTTGCTCCCCGGGCTGACGGCGCACGCGGCGGCGGAGAGGTCCCCGTCGAGGCCATCCGGACCGATGGTCACTTCCCCCTCGGCCTCGGCCTCCACGCTGACGCCCTGCTCGAGCAGCGCCTCCACGCAGGCCGGGATCTGCGATCCGGAGATGATGTACTTCCCATCGCAGAAGAGCGCGCCGTCCCCGGTGCAGGAAGCCTCGCAGTCGGCGCGGAACTCGTGCTCGCAGTCTTCGACCAGCGTGTCCTGGCAAGTGGTCTGGCAGTCCATGTTCGCGTCGGCCGTGCACGAGCCGCCGCAGCACTCGATGCAGTGATCATAACAGCCACCGTCCACCGTCACGCACTGGGCGTCGCACTCGCCGTCGCAGTTCGCGTCCCACCTCGCGGCGCACCGCGTGGGGTCGGGGTCGTCCGCGCACGCGGCGTCCCGCGTGGTGGTGCACTCGACGAAGCAGTTGTGGGAGCAGATGACGTTGACGCCGTTGTCGCAGTCCCTCTTGCACTGCGTGGTGCAGCTGTCCGTGCAGTCCGCCTTCGCCGAGAGGGTGCACTCCGTCTTGCAGACTGGCACGAGCCTCGTCGCGCAAGCCGTCTCGTAGATCCCGAGCTCGCTGCAGCTCGCGTTGCACTCCGCCGTGAGGCGCACTTCACAGTTCGACAACCCCTCGAATCGGATGTTGCCGCACTCCTCGACGCCCGCGCTCGCCGGCAGAGCGGCCGTCAGACAGACAATGACTCCAGCCAGTCCAAGAAAATTGAATCGTCGCATGGGAACCCTCCTCGATGGCGCAAAAACACGATCCTACACAGGGCGACTCGATGGAAGCTCTATTTCGGTCGCGCATGATCGCGGCGCGCGGGAAGCGCGGGTCGCACGCCGGCGCGCGCCGAGCGCACGTATCGCGCTGTGAACGCCTGTTGATGGGCGCTGCGTGAACGCAGCGCGACAGCGTGGGTAAGGCGCGGTGATCCACCGCCGCGAGGGGCTCTGGGGCTCAGTCGGCGGGCCAGGGATTCGGAGGATCCGCCGGCGTGTACGGCGCCACGGTCGCCTCCACCGCGATGAGGTTCTCGATGAACAGGCCGACGTAGCGCAGGTCGTCCTCGACGTCCGGATCCGGATTGCGCTCGAGCCACGCCTCGACATTCGGGCGCAGCGCCTCGAGCGTGCGGCGCGCGGTGCGGGGATCGGCGTCGGCGGCGAGCTGCGCGGCGAGCCTGAACCCCGCGAAGAGGTTCAGCATCACGAAGCCCTTCTCGACCGTGTCGCTGGAGAAATACCCGGCCTCGAGCGGCCCGCCCGGCGCCGCGACGTCGACCTTCTGCGAGCGCGCCTCGCCCGTGATCGGGTGCTTCCACGACAGCTCGAGGCTGCCCACGGCGCGGGGGATCTCGGCGCCGGCCTGGCCGTCCTCCGGCACGAGCTCCAGCAGGATCGCGCCGCCGCCGCCGCGCCGGCCAGCGCCGACGGGCGCCTCGGAGCTCGTCCGGCCGGCGAGGAAGAGGCTCGGCATGTGCACGGTGCCGCCGCGCTCGCCGCCCTGCCAGCCGTTCGTGCCGTAGGCGCCGCGCACGACGTACCCCTCCCCCACGGAGACGTCGAGATCGACGTCGAGCGCCACGGGCACGAGGAACGTCTTCACCTCCTCGGCGAAGACCTCCTCCACCGCCTTCGGATCCTCGAGGAAGTAGAAGTTGCCCGCGCCGACCTCGCCGACCCCGCGCATCACGTCGACGTCGAACTCGCCGCCGACGCCGACGGTGGTGACGCCGATCCCCATCTCCGCGTAGCCCTCCGCGAGCGACCGGAGCCGCTCGGGCGAGGTGAGCCCGACGGTGGCCTCGCCGTCCGACAGGAAGATCACCCGGTTCTGCCGCGCCGGATCGAGGTGCCGCTCGGCGACCGCGAACGCGGTGAAGAGGCCGTCGTACAGGTTGGTCTTCCCGGCCGCGGCGAGCCGCTTGAACGCCGCCGTGAGCGTCTCCGTGTCCGACGCTTCGGCCAGCTCGAGCACGACCTCGGCGCGGTCCGCGTAGCTCACGAGCGAGATCCGGTCGTCCGGCTCGAGCGCGTCGATCATCTCGATCAGCCCCGCCTTGAGATAGTCGATCGGGTCGCCGGCCATCGAGCCGCTCGTGTCGGCCGCGATGACGAGGTGGAGCGGCGGCCGCTCCATCGCGCCCACGTCGATCGCCGAGTTCATCCCGACCTGGATGAGCGTGCACGGTGAGCCGCTGATCATGTTGCCCATGATCCCGAGCAGGCCGTGCATGCACACGTCCTCGCCGCAGGTCGCGGCCGGGTAGTCGAGCTTGTGCTCGGCGAAGAAGCCCACGTCGTCGATCGTGTCCGGCCCGGGGATCTGGCCGTCCTCGAGGATCTGCCGGAACAGCCCGAAGTCCTGCGCTCCGCCTTGCGACACGCCCACGCTGCCGGGGGATCCCGGGAGCGCGGGCCCCGCGAGGTCGCTCGCGCCGGCGTCGTCCGAGGCGCAGCCGGCCGCCCCGAGCAGGGCCGCGGCGCTCAGCGCAAGAACCACGTTCGTGTGAAGCTTCATGGGGTGACCTCCTACGGCGCCGCGGGGGCGGCGACCAAGACCGACTCGAGCTGGCGGGGTTGATCGAGGGGCGCGGTGAAACACGCCGCGTCGCGCACGGGCATGTCGTCGGCGCGCACGAGGTGGAGCGTCCCGGCGCCGTCCGCGAGCGGCGCGCTCTCGCCGGCCCGCAGCGTGACGATCCCGGAGACGCCCTCGCCGAGGAGCGACGCCTCGAGCGGCGCGACGAGGCTGCCGCACGCGTCGTGGAACGCCTCGCACTCCGCGAACGGCGTGAGGGCGGCCGAGAACTCCGCGGCCGGGCTGCTCCGGCCGGCCATCGCCCAGCGGGCGAGCACGTTGCCGCGCAGCGCGAGGAGGGCGTACGCCTCGCTCTCGATGTAGATGCCGGTCGCGGACGCCTGCTGGCCCGGCAGGAGCTCCGGATAACGCCCGCCGCTCACCCCGACGTCGGCGATACGAAGGGTGTCGCCCGCCTGGATCGGCATCGCCTCGGCAGGCACGCAGAGATAGAAGGAATCGCCGCCCTCGGTCGCGATCGCGTGGCAGCCGTCCGGGGACGACGTCACGCCGGCGACGACCGCGGTCTCGGAGGTGGACGTGGTCCAGTCGAGCCTGCCCCCCTCGAACGAGGCGCCGCACGCGCCCGCGGGCGTCGGGAGCTCGGCGGGCGGCGCCGGGAACACCGCCGGGTGCTCGGCGAGCTCCAGCCGCGCCCCGGCCCGCTGCAGGACGATCATCACGTCCGGCGGCGGGCTCTGCGTGACGGTGGTGAGCAGCTGTGTCGGGAAATCGGCCTCGGACCACGCGAGCAGCGTGAGCGGCAGCCCGGCGGCGTCGATCAGGAAGGCGTCGCACCCCGCGTTCTGCAGCGGCAGCGCGCGCCCCGGCGCGATGAGCCAGGTCTCGGCGTTCGCGAACAGGTCGCGCGAGAGGGCGCCCGTCGGGTCGGCGAGCAAGGCGCCGCAGTCGACCTGCACGGACTCCCGGAGCCGGCGCACACGAATGAGCTGCTCCTCCTCGGTCGTGTTGCCGATCACGAGCGACGCAGGCTCCGCGGGCAGCGGCCCGACGCAGCTCGCGCCGCCGTCGCACGGCGGCGTCTCCCGGCTCGTGGCCACACACGCGAGGCTGCCCGCCATCAGCGCCAGCCGGTGCGCGACCGGGCGCGCGGGCTCGGGCCGCCGCATCACCTCGCCGAGCACGCGGTACGACACGAGGAGCATCGGCAGCGCGATGAGATCCGTCGGATCGACGGTGATGCGCCACGGCACCGGCGTGAGCGCCATGAGCGCCTCGACCGCGCGCGCCGCCGCCGGAGCGAGCTTGATGGCCGAGAAGACGGCGCCGGTGGCCACGTGCGCGCCGAGGAAGCCGCGGCGCGAGGACACCCCGAGCAGCGAGGCGAGGACCACGGGCGCGACCAGGAGACCGGCGAAATCGCTGAGCTTTCCGGTCAGCCAGCCGGGGAGCAGGCCGGCGCCCTTGAAGGCGTGATCGTTGAGGACGAGCAGCGCCAGGGCCCCCAGCCACAACGGGTGAACGAGCGATCGAGCCGCGCGTGGATCTCGGGACATCAGGGCCATTCCTCCGAGCGGCGAGGGCCGACCGGCGTGGTCAGCAGCGAGCACTTCGCCGGGGACCGGCCCTTAGCAAGCGATGTGCCTGGGAGGAAGGCTAATAATTTCGATGACTTGGCGGGAGCGTTGTCGCGCGCCCCCTGACGCCTGTGTCAGGGAAGCCCGCGCTCAGGGCTGGAGGACGACCTTCACGCAGTCCTCGAGCTTCTTGTTGAAGACCTCGTAGCCGTGCGGGGCGCGCGAGAGGGGCAGGCGGTGTGTGATGACGTCGTCCGCGCGGAGCCTGCCCTCCTGGATGAGCTTGAGGAGCTCATCGACGTAGCTGTGCGCCGGCGCCTGGCCGGCCCGGAGCTTGAGGCCTTTATCGAAGAACTGGCCAAACGGGAAGTTGTCGTAGGGCACGCCATAGACGCCCACGACCGACACGACGCCGCCCCGGCGCACGGCGCTGAAGGCGAGCTTGAGGGCCGAGATCGACCCCACCTGGCCGTGGACGACGTTGGAGGCCTTCTCGAGCACGGTGCGGTGCGACTCCATCCCGACCGCGTCCACAACTGCGTCCGCGCCTCGCCCGTTCGTCATCGACCGGATCGCCTCGACGGCGTCGACCTTCTCGACGTTGATGGTCTCGGCCTGGGCGGTCTCGCGGGCCTTGTGCAGGCGGTACTCCTCCCGGTCGACGCCGATGACGCGGCCCGCGCCGCGCAGCCAGGCGCACTTCATCGCCATGATCCCGACCGGCCCGCAGCCGAGCACCACGACCGTCTCTCCGCCCTTGAGCTCGGCCCACTCTATCGCCGTCCACCCGGTGGGGAGGATGTCGGTCGTGAACAGGACCTGCTCATCGGTGAGCCCGTCTGGCACCTTTCTCGGCCCGACGTCGGCGTAAGGGACACGCACGAGCTCCGCCTGGCCGCCGTTGTACCCGCCGTAGAGATCCGTGTACCCGAAGAGCGCTCCGCCCTTGCTCTCGATGACCCCGCCCTCCGGGCCATAGTGCTTGGGGTTCGAGCGCTCGCAGTGGCCGGGGAGCTCCTTCTGACAGAAGAAGCAGCTGCCGCACGCGATCGGGAACGGGACCACGACCCTGTCGCCCTTCTTGAGCCTCGTGACCCCCGAGCCGACCTCCTCGACGATGCCCATGAACTCGTGCCCGAGCACCATCGGCTTCGCCTGCGGGAAGAAGCCGTTGTAGATGTGGAGATCAGACCCGCAGATCGCCGTCGCGGTGACCCGCACGATGGCGTCCGTGGGCTCTTCGATGCTGGGATCCGGGACGTTGTCGACGCGTACGTCGGAAGGTTTGTGGAAAACAAGGGCCTTCACGGTGCCTCCTCCTTCTGGGGAACATCGGACTCGAGCGCTCGACGGCGCTGTCCGATCAAGGTCATGCACGAACAGCTGAACCGTGGGCGCTGTCGGTCGCACGAAGCCGGTCGCACAAAGCGCGCCACGACGGAGAGCGGGAGCTGAGGTCGAGATCCGGCCGCTGCGGAGAGCGCCGGATGTAGCGACATGCCCCATGAGGCGATTGGTCGCAGGAGCGCGCTCGCTCGCCTGGCCGGCCTTGCTGGTGCTGAAGGTGAACGAGGCCTCCCCCGGCCGGCCTCTGCCCTCGCCTGCGGCGCCGCTGGCAGCTCCGCCTGCAACGGTGCTCTACTTCCGGCTGCCGATGCTCCCGTCCCCACCCGAACCGCTCCTCGGCGCGGGCTTCGTCCGCGAGCTCGAGGTGCTGCAGCGGCGGCTCGAGATCCGCGCCCGCTCCGGCGCCTCCGGCGAGCACCTCGCGCGCCGGCGCGGCGGCGCGGCGGAGTTCAAGGAGCACCGGGCCTACACGCCCGGCGACGACATGCGGCGCATCGACTGGGCCGCGTACGCGCGCACCGGGGAGCCGGTGCTCAAGGTGTTCCGCGCCGAGGAGGACGTCATCGCCCGGATCGTCTGCGACGCGTCCGTGTCGCTCGACTTCGGCGAGCCCACGAAGCTCGACGCCGCGCGGCGGCTCGCGGCCGCGATCGGCTACATGACGCTCGCGCGCTCCGAACGCGCGCAGCTCTTCGTGGCGGGCGACGGGATCACCCGCGAGCACCCGCCCGCGCGCGGGCGCGCCGGGCTCGCCGCGCTGCTCCGCGCCCTCGACGGCGTGAGGGCGGCCGGCGGGACGCACCTCGCCAAGGCGGTCGACGCGGTCGTGCGGCAGAGCGCGCGGCCCGGCCTCCTCTGTGTCCTCTCCGATTTTTTCGACCCCGGCCCGGTCACGGCCGCGCTCGGGCGCGCGGCGCAGGCGGGCCACGACGTCGCCGTGGTCCAGGTCGTCGCCGCCGAGGAGCTCGCGCCGGGCCTCGAGGGCGACCTGACGCTCGAGGACGCCGAGACGGGGGCGCTCGTCGACGTCACCCTCGACGCCGCGGCCCTCGAGGCGTACGCTGCGCGCTTCGCCGGGCTCTGCGACGCCCTGCGCGCCTTCGCCCGCCGGCACGGCGCCACGTACGTGCGCGCGCGCAGCGACGAGCCGCTCGAGGGCGCCGTCCGCCGCTTCGTCTCGAGGAGCGTCGACTGACGTGGCGGCGCCGCTCGCGCAGGCCTCCGGGGGCTCGGCCCTGACGCTGCTCGCGCCCGGCGGCCTGTGGCTGCTCGCGCTGCTCGGTCCGCTCGTCCTCCTGTACATCCTCAAGATCAAGCGGCGGCGCCGCCGCGTCCCGTCGACGTGGCTCTGGGCCGCCGCGCAGCGCGACCTCCTGGCGCGCGCGCCGTTCAGGAGGCTCATCGCCCAGCTGCCGCTCCTTCTACAGGTGCTCGCGATCGCGCTGCTCGCCCTCGCCCTCGCCCGCCCCGCCTCGCGCGGGCGCGCGTTCACCGGCGACCACGTGGCGATCATCGTCGACGCGAGCGCCTCGATGTCCGCGGCCGCGCGGGCGCCGTCCGGCGAGGCGACCACGCGCATCGAGCTCGGCAAGCAGCTCGCCAGGGACCTCCTCTCCGGCCTCACGCCGGGCAGCGACGCGCTGATCCTCGAGGCGGGGCGCGACGCGCGGCTCGTCGCGGCGCTCGATCGCGATCTCGTCCGGCTCCGGGCCGCGGTCGACTCCATCGCCGCGCGCGACGTCGAGGGCGACCTCGGGGCCGCGATCGCGCTCGGGGTCGACCGGCTCCGGCAGCTCGGCGGATCCCGCCGGATCGTCGTGATCACCGACGGCAACCTGGCCCGGCCCGCCGCGCTGCGCGGGGTCTCGCTCCCGCTCGAGGTCATCACCGTCGGCGACCCCGTGGACAACGCCGCCATCGTCCGCGTCGACGTCCGCTCGGGCACCGCCCCCGCCGGCGCGGCCGACGCGGGCGGCGGCGCGCCGGCGCGCGAGGAGGTGCAGGCCTTCCTCGTGGTCGCGAACTTCGGGGCGCAGCCGCGCGACGTCTACGTGACCATGCGGCAGGACAACGCCTCCGACGTGCTCGGCTCGCGCCGCGTGCTGGTGAAGCCCGGCGAGCGCCTGCCGGTCGTGCTCACGTTCCGCCCTTCGCCCGGCGATCGCCGCAAGGGCCTCCTCTTCGAGCTCTCCCCGCGCGACGTGATGCCGGTCGATGACGTCGCGTACGGCCGCGTCCCGGCCGGCGACCGGCTCCCGGTCTTCCTCGCGTCGGCCGGCGAGGGCCAGGGCGGGGAGCCGCCTCCGGCCGCCGGCGGCGCCGGCTGGCTCGAGCGGGCGCTCGCGTCCGACCCGATGACGTCGGTCACCTCGGGCGCGCTCGCGGATCTGCTGGGCGCGCCCGGGCTCGATCCGGACACGTTCGTGGTGATCGACGGCGCCTGCCCCCCCGACCCGCCGGGCGGCGATCTGCTCCTCGTGAACCCGCCGCCCGGGCGCTGCTTCGGCACGCTCGTCGGGCCGACGATCGAGCGCCCGACGCTCACGTCGTGGGACACGGCCGATCCGCGGCTGCGCTTCCTCACGCTCGACGGCGTGCACCTCCGCGCGGCCTCGTCCCTGCGGCCGGAGGCGGCGACGCGGGAGCTCATCCGGGCGCAGGAGGGCACGATCGCGGCCGACATCTCCACCACCTCCCGGACCGGCACGCTGCTCGGCTTCGACGTCGGCGAGACCGACTGGCCGCTCAAGGCGTCGTTCGTGCTCTTCGTGCGCAACCTGCTCGAGCAGGCGCGGGCGCACCGCGCCCACGGCATCACGGGCCCCGCGCGCACCGGCGAGCCGCTGCGCGTGAGCGTCCCCGGGACGGCGCGGGACCTCGAGGCGAGCGGCCCCGCCGGCGAGCGGCTCGACGTCGCGCTGCGCGCCGGCGTCGCGGTGATCGCCGAGGCGCCGCGCGCCGGCTTCTACCGCCTCGCGTGGCAGGGGCCGCAGGCCGGGTCGGTCCTCGTGCCGGCCAACCTCACGAGCGTCGCCGAGAGCGATCTCACGCCGAGGCCGCTCTCGGCCGAGGGCGACGCGGTCGAGGTGTCGAGCGCCGCGGGCCAGGCGGACGCCCACACCGAGTGGACCTGGCTGCTCGCGCTCGCGGCGCTCGCGTTCGTCCTGTTCGACGTCTGGTATTTCACGCGCGCGCGCCCGGGCGTACCTACACACCTGGGTCAGTCGGCGGCTCGCGCGCCGGGAGCTCCCCTAGCCAGGTGACAGCCTCGTCCCAGCGGAGGACGCGCCTCGGCTCGGCGTCGCGGAGCCGTCGCCACTCCTCCCCGTCGTCGTGAGTGAGGATGCGTGATGCGGCGTCGTCCTCGACGGCGAGCGCGATGAGCCAGTCCGTGGTCATCGGCATCTTGCCAGGCAGGACCTTGAAGTCTGTCCTCAGCTCGCCGCCGAGCGTGAGGTGCTTGGCCAGCTCCCACGCGGCGTCCGAGGGGTATCGCTGGCACAAGCCGTCAGCCCATCGCGCGGCGGTCGGCTGATCCAGATGGATGTCGACCACCTTGATCCGGTGCTGCTTGAGGAAGTCGTCGAAGACTGTCTCCAGGAACTGATCGCCGAGCTCTACCCGCTGCTGGCGGCGCCTCTCGAGGTAGACCTGCGCATGGACGACGACCTCGACGCATTTACTCCGGGCGAGGCGGCAGAGATCTCGGAGCGCCCTGGGGCTACGGGCCGCGTTGGTATCGATCCAGAGGCGCACGTCAGGCGTCCTTCGAAGGTCTCTCGCCGAGGCCAAGCTGCTCCTCCAGCTCGGCCTCCGTCCAGGCCTCCCAGCGACCCTCCGGCCTCGAGCGCAGGAACCAGAGATAGCCGCCGCCCTGCAGGCCGAGCCTGCTTCGCATCTCCTCTGGCAGCTGTGTATATCCCTCCGGCGTCACCCACTGCTCGTCGGCGCCCTGCTCGCGCGCGAGGGCCCGGAGCTCGCTGTCCGAGCGCGAAGGCTGCCGTGTGACGAGCGTCTCTCCCTCGGGGGAACGGCTGAACCGGAGCACCTCCGGTCCGTCGAAGACCTGGACATGGCTCTCGAGGAAGATCTGATCCACAACCCCCCGCTGCACCTGCTCGCGCAGGATATCGCGGACGAGCTCCTGGTTGTCTGGATGCAGGCTCATCTCCGGCTCCTCGATGGCGACCAGGCCGGCGCGCGAGGTGAGCACGGCCGCGACGAGGGCGACCACCTGCTGCTCGCCGGAGCTGAGCTCGGAGAGCCGGAGGATCTGCTTGCCCCGGACCTCGAAGCGGAGGTCAGTGACCTCGCTGCCGTCCACTGGAGCGCGGAGCACGGAGACCTCTCGATCCGAGAGCGTCTTGAACCGATGGATCAGCTCCACGAAGGTACGCCAGCGCTCGGTCTCCTCCGGGTCGAGCGAGGTGGCCAGCGCAAGGAGGCGTTCGGCCGTGGCGGCAGACATCGTGCTTGTCGCATCCGCGCGCGGCGCCCCTTCGCCGATGGACCGGAAGTCTCGACGGCGCGCGTCCAGCAGGAAGAACGGCTTGCTGCCGGGGCCGAGCGGCGCATCGAGGGCGTTCTTCAGATGAGAGATCTCCTCGTCTGGCAACCTGTTCCCCTCGCCGTCCTTCAGCACGACACCACCCGCGTTTTTCAGCGATCGCGGCGCCCTCCAGCGGTCCGGCGCAGCAGACGTCGCGACCTCCAGCCGGAGGAGGACCTCATTGCCCGACGGGGTCAGCGTGACGCGGAGCGCACCGAGACGCGCATCGTCGAAGTGGACCTCGACCCGCTGCGGATCGCGGACACCGGGCGGCCAGCTCCGATGATTCATCCACAAACCGAAGTGGTCGTCCCGAAAACCCCACGGCACCATGAACGCCCCACCGGGTGGGCCCATCAAGCCCGCACCGGCGGCCGAACGCAGCCAGAACGAGGCGACCCGGAAGAACAGATCGATCGCCGCCAGCGCGTTCGACTTGCCTGCCCCGTTCGTGCCGTGGAGCACGGGCATCGCGTCGGCTGCGCCACCGGACGAAAGGACGATCTCGGTGGGCCCTCGAAACGTTCGGAAGTTCGTGATCACGAGCCGCGCGATGCGCAGCGACGGTGTGGCGCGGGCGTTCACGCGCCAGAGCAGAGCAAACGGCGAGCCGCGAGGTCAAGCCAGCGAGGCGCCCGCTAGGCTGCGGCCACGCGGTCGCGCCGCCTCCGTTCTCCCGGATGCGAGCCCGCTCAGCAGGTCGCCCCTGCCCTGATGGCGCAGAGCACCGGCTCGGCCTGGGGCCGGGCCCGGTGCAGCCGGTGCGCCCGGCGGCGCGACGACCACCTTCGGCTCGGCCGGTTGCGCTCGTCGGCCGAGGCATACCGCAGCCGCGTCACGCAGCTCGCGGGAGCGCAGGTCTCCTCGCGCGGGAGCCACTCGCCCTGGAGCGACACGCCGCGCGCGTCCTCCCGGACCCCGCGCGACCAGAGCCACGCGGCGAGCGCCTCGCCGAGCTCGCGCAGGCTCGACCAGCGCGCTGAGGCCTCCTTCTGCAGCCCGCGCTCCAGGATCGCCCAGAGCTCCGCGTCGATGCCGCACAGCTCGACCAGCGACGGGACCGCGTCCTGAAGCACCGCGCGCAGGCCGTCCAGCGCGTTCTTCGACGAGAACGGCGGCCGGCCCGCGAGCAGCTCGTAGAGCATCGCGCAGAACGACCAGACGTCCGCGCGGCGGTCGACGCTCGGCAGCGCGAGCGCCTGCTCCGGCGGCATGTAGTCGGGCGTCCCGAAGACCTCGAAGCTCCCCGACGCGGGGCTCTCCTCGCCGCCGTCGACGATCTTCGCCACGCCGAAGTCCACGATCTTCGGCTGCAGCCAGTCCGAGCCGCGGCGCACCAGCATCACGTTGTCGGGCTTGAGATCGCGGTGGACGACCCCCTTCTCGTGGGCCGCATGCATCGCGCCCGCCACCGGCAGGAGCAGCGCGATCGCCCGCTCCGGCGTCATCCACCCGTCGCGCGCGAGCACGCTCCGCAGCGACTCGCCCTCGATGAGCTCCATCACCAGGTAGGGGTCGCCCTCAGCGGTCTCGCCCAGGTCGAACATCCGCACGATCTCCGGGTGGTTCATCCGGCCCGCGGCGCGCGCCTCGCGGAGGAAGTAGTCGGTGAGCTCCGCCGACCGGAGCTCCGGGCGCATCAGCTTCAGCGCGACCGCTCCGCCGATCGCCTCGTTCGTCGCCACCCAGACCGCGCCCATCGCCCCCTCGCCGATCTTGCGGACCAGCCGGTACTTGCCAGCGATGAGATCGCCTTCCTGGGGGTGCACGCCGCACGTGGGCTCGCCGAACCCCTCGCCGAGGTCCCATGAGCTGTCGTCCGTGCTGCTCCAGGCGTCCGTGATCTCGATGCGCGACATGATCTCTCCTGCCCCCGTGCTGCGCGGCCTCGCCACGCCCGTGGCGCGTTGCGACCTGCGCGACGCCGTGAAGCAGGCAACGTGCCATCCCTGGGAAACTATGGAAAGCGTGCCAGGAAAGGCAGAAATGCCGACAGAAACCCGCGCGAAACCGACACGGGCGTCGCATGGCTGCCCCGATGGGGCACTCGGCCACACCCACACCGGAGCGGCATCCCCCGGGCGGGGCAAAGATGCTGTACTGCGGCTCCCCTGCATGCGGACCCAACGGAGGCCTGGGTGATCCCGGCGGCCGCGCTGCGCGCGCTGCCCTACGCCGCGACGCTGGCCGGCGCGCTGATCTTCGCCGGGCTGCTCCGCGCCGCCCTCCGGGACGGCGCACGCCGCCGCCCGATCCTGCTCGCCTGGATGATCGCGGGCGCACTTCCGGCGCTCCACGTGGGCCTGGTCTGGTGCGGGCTGCTCTCGGGCGTCCACCTCCGGCTCGCGCGCCCCTGGGGCGCCCTGCTCGCCCTGGGCGCAACGTCGTTCGTCGCGCTCCGGACGCTCGCGCTCGCGCGCGCCGCGGCGCGCGCGAGCGCGTCGGCGCACGCCCAGAGGCAGGGGTCGTGGCGCGCCCGGTTCGGCGATTTCATCAGTAATTTCGCTGCGTTCGCCGCGGCCATGGCCGTCGCCGGGCCGGAGCTCGGCCGGCCGCTCGACCGGCTCACCGTCCTGCTCGCCGTCGATCGCAGCCGCTCGATCGACCTCGTGCCGGGCGCGGACACGCGCGTCGCGCACGAGCTCGCCGTGGCGGAGCTCGGCATGCGCGAGGGCGACCGCGTCGCCACGATCGTGTTCGCGGCGGGCGCGGCGACCGAGGATCCGCCGCGCCCGCGGTCGCAGCTGCCGGCGCCGCAGCGGGTCGCGCTCGGCCGCGACGGAACGGATCTCGCCGCGGGCATCCGGCGCGCGCTCGCCGAGGTGCCGCCGGACTCCGCGGCGCGCGTCGTGCTGGTCACCGACGGCGTCGCGACCCGGGGCGACACGATGGCGGCGGCAGCCGCCGCCGTGGCGGCCGGCGTCTCCATCGACGTGCTCCCGCTGGAGCAGCGGCGCCTGCCCGACGTCCGTGTGGTCGCCCTGCGCGCGCCCGCGCGGGCGGACGAGGGCGAGGCGCTCGACCTGCGGCTCGTCACCTCCTCGCCGGCGCCGGCCGAGGTCGAGATCCGCCTCCGCCGCGACGGCGAGCTCATCGCGCGGACCGAGGCCTCGATCGCGGCGGGCGAGGACGTGCTGCGCATCCGCCAGGAGGCGCCGGGGCCGGGGCTGCACCGCTACGACGTCGAGATCACCGCGAAGGACCCGAAGCTCGACGAGGCCGCCGAGGACAACGCGGGGAGCGCGTTCGTCCGGGTGCGCGGCCCGGCGGCCGCGCTCGTGCTCGAGGGCGACGCCGGCCAGGGCGCGTTCCTCGCGCGGGCGCTCGAGGCCGGCGCGTTCCGGGTGGACGAGGGGGGCGTCGCCCAGGTCCCCGCGGACCTCGGGGGGCTCGCCGGCTACGACCTGGTGGTGCTCAGCGACGTGCGCGCGTCGGATCTCTCGCCGGGCCAGCTCGACGCGCTCGCGAGCTACGTGCGCGACCTCGGCGGCGGCCTGCTGCTGATGGGCGGCGATCGGAGCATGGGGCCGGGCGGCTACGCGCGGACGCCGATCGAGGAGGTCTCGCCCGTGTCGTTCGACCTGAAGCAGGAGCGCCGGCGGGCGAGCCTGGCGCAGGTGATCGGCATCGACATCTCCGGCTCGATGGCGGCGAGCGCGGGCGCGCACACGAAGCTCGAGCTCGCCAACGAGGCGGCCGCGCGGTCGGCGGCGCTGCTCGGCCCCGGCGATCGGCTCGGCGTGGCGCACGTGGACACGGCGGTGCGGTGGAGCGTGCCGCTCGGGCCGGTGGCGGACCAGGCCGGGATCGACCGGGCGATCCGCGCCGTGGGCCCGGGCGGCGGCGGCATCTTCGTCGACATCACGCTCGCGGCGGCGTACGGGGCGCTCGACCGGGAGGCGGTGAACCTCAAGCACGTGCTGCTCTTCGCCGACGGGTCGGACGCGGAGAACATGGACCCGTGCCGCGCGATGGTGGAGGCGGCGAGGCGCCGCGGGATCACGAGCAGCGTCGTCGCGCTGGGCCAGGGCAGCGACGTGCCGGAGCTGGAGCTCCTGTCGCGGCTCGGCGGCGGCCGGTTTTACCTGGTCGAGGACGCCGCGCGGCTGCCGGCGGTGTTCACGCAGGAGACGATCCTCGCGGCGAGGAGCGCGATCCTGGAGGAGCCGTTCCAGGTCGCGCTGGGCGCGCCGTCGCCGGTCACGACGGGCGTCCCGTTCAGCGAGGCGCCCCCGCTCGGGGGGTACGTGGTGACGATCCCGAAGGGCCGGGCGACGGTGCTGCTGACAGGGCCGGAGGGGGATCCGATCCTCGCGGCGTGGTCGGCCGGCCTCGGCCGGGCCGCGGCGTTCACGAGCGATCTCAAGGACCGCTGGGGGGCCGCGTGGACCCGCTGGCCGGGCGCGGCGCGGATGATCGCGCAGGCGGCGCGCGACGTGACGCGCAAGGCCGAGGACCCGCGCGTGCGCCTCGAGGCGGAGGCGTCGGGCGGCGAGCTGTCGGTGCGGGCGAGCGTGGTCGGCGACGACGGGCGGGCGCAGTCGTTCCGGCGGCTCCTGGTGAACGTGACGGGGCCCGACGGGATCGCGCGCGAGCTCCCGCTCGAGGCGACGGGCGCGGGGTCGTACACGGCGACGCTGCCGCTGTCGCGGCCGGGGACGTACGTGGCGGTGGCGCGGGACGAGCTCACGGGAGAGGCCGTCGGGACGACGGGGGCGGTGATGTCCGCGGGCGAGGAGCTGCGCCCGACGGGCAGCGATCTGTCGTTGCTCGGCCGGATCGCGGAGTTCACGGGCGGCAAGCGGCGCGACACGCTCGCGGGGATCTTCGAGGATCGGGCGGCGAGGCGCTTCGCGTACGAGGACGCGACGGCGGAGCTCGTGTTCCTCGCGGCGCTCGCGCTGCTCTTCACGGTGGCGGCGCGGCGGCTCGCGCTGCCGGAGGCGGCGGTGGCGTGGGGCGCACGGGCGCGAGCGCGGCTCTGGGCGAGGCCGTGGGGCGCGGCGGTGGAGGCGGCCGGCGCGGGCGCGACGGTGGGGGCGCTGCTCTCGGCGCGGGAGCGGGGGCGCGTGCAGCGCGAGGGGGCGCAGGCGAGCCCGGCGCCGCGCGGCGGCGAGGGCGGCGAGCGCGCGCCGGCGCAGGCGCCGTCCGAGAGGCCGGCGCAGCCGGCGTGGACGCCGCCCGAGAGGCCGGCGCGGCCGGCGTGGGCGCCGGAGCAGGCGGTCGCGCGACCGGAGCAGCGCGGCGTCGCTGCCGGAACCTCGACGGCCGAGGGGCACGGCGCGCGCGGGGCGGCGGTGCCGGAGGGGCACGCGCCAGCGGCGCCGGCAGCGACCGCGGCAGAAGAGCGGCCGCTCACGGCCGCGGAGAAGATCCTGGCGCGCCGCCGAGGACGCCGGTGACACGGCCTCTCGTCCGTCGCGAGACGGACCGTGAGCTCTCTCCACGCCGAGCTGAAAGCGGGTATCCGACGAGCGCTGTCGTGTACATCGATGCCGAGCGTCGAGGGGCAGGCGCTGCATGCTCCGACGGATCCGACGGAGGCGTGTGCTGTCGTTTGGACATGAAGGTGGGAGGGCGAGAATCCAATCGATGTCTCTCGCCACCCTCGTGTCGATTTCCAATTTCTATCGACCGGTGCCCCGAGCGGTGAGCGCCAGTCCGGCGCAGGGGGCTATGCGAGCGCCCCCACCGCGTGCGCCGGCGCTGCCGGGTGCCGCGGCGGGAGCCCGAGGCGCTGCCGCACCTGCGCGATGCCGACGCCCACGCCGCCCGCGGCGAGCGCGACCGGCCAGGGCTTCCCGGTCTTCTGCCGGATGAACGCGCGCACCCGCCCCACGTCCTCGACGACGGGCGTCAGCTGCGCCGGATCGTTGAAGTTGTTCACGAAGGCGTTCGCGAGCGCCTGCTGTCTGCTCTGGTTGTCTGCCCGCCCGTCGCTCCCGTATTGCGCGAAGAGGAGGTGGGACACCCCGGCCGGCGCGCCTGCGAGGAGCAGGTTGTTGAACCTGTCGGTGGGCCCGCCGTGCCGCGCATAGAAGCGCTCGAAGGTGCGCGTCATCCAGCCGGCGTCGAACGGGCGCTCGCCGTGCGCCACGATGCACTCGACCAGGTTGCGCGCCATCTTGTTGCCGCTGTTGGCGCCCTGGCCGCCGATCGGATCGAGCGACATCGCCGTGTCGCCGAGCGGCGTCACGATCCGGCCGGAGGGCAGCCGCCCGACCGGCTTGCGCACCGCGGGGACGACCCGCCCGTTCTGCCAACCATGTTTGTCCGACAGCTCGGCTGTCTTGAACCAATCGTGGTCCCAGGGGATGAGCTCCTTCACCAGATCCTTCGCGATCGCGAGGATCTCCTCTCCGCTCTTCGCCCCCTGGAATCGGTCGAGCGGCCCTCCGGGGATCGCCTCGAACAGACAGTTCCAGCTCGGCCCCGCGTCCTTGTGGTGGTAGGGCACCCAGAACGCCTCCCCGATGCCCGCGAACAGGTTGAATTTGACCGGGAGCAGCGGGACGCCGTCGAACCCGAGCTTCGGCCCCGTCACGCACATCATGACGACGTTGCGCTGCGCGTCCGCGTGGGGGCTGCGCGCCGCGTCGCGCTCGAACAGGCGGCACAGGTCGGCCCGTCCGGCGGCGACCACGGTGAGGTCGTTCTCCGCGGCGATCTCCTCCAGCCGCGGGATCGTGACCGCCTCGATCACGACCTTGCCGCCCCGCGCTTCGAGCTCGAGCATCCACCGGTGGCTCTGGAGCCGGAGGTCGATCGCCATGAACGGCCGCTCCAGCCGGCCCGCCAGCGTCAGGAGGCGGTTGCCCGGCGCGGGGCACGCGGTGAGGTGCGCCCCCTCCCCCCTCGGCGCGGCGTCCTCCCAGAAGGCCAGCCCGAGCTCGCGCTCGAACGCGAGCGCCATGTCGAACCGCGCGGCCGTACCGGTCGGCTTCGACTCGTTCAGCCACTGCTCGGGCGTGCGATCCGAGTAGAGCGTTACGTCGTAGCCGGTCTTCACCAAGGCGTGCGCCGCGAGCAGGCCAGCCTGTCCAGACCCCACGATAGCAATCTTGCGCATAAGGACCCCCGGGTTGCGTTGGTCTGCGTTCGTCCAGAGGACGACGCGCGCCGAGCCGTCCACGTCGGTTCGCCCTCTCGCCCATCGAGGCGTCGCGAGCATGGAAAGCCCAGTCAAGAGAGACCGTATCACCTCGGCCATGGGCTCCGGAAGCCCGCCGCGATACACGAGCACGGGTCGAGCATGGCGTGAGGGCGGAGCTCTCTCCCTCGATTCGCTTCACGCACATCCCGCCCGCGCCCCCACTGGAAAGAGCCCTCGGGGGGAGGGGGTGTCGCGCGGGGGGCCGAGGGGTAGGGCCCCACGAACCCGAGCGCCGGCCCGCCCCGGAGCGAGTCGCTCATGGACTCGGCACCTCCGCGCAGCCGGCAATAGCCACCACAAGGCGCGAGTTCGTGGGAGGGGCCCCCTCGGCCCCCCGCGCGACACCCCCTCCCCCCGAGGGCTCCCCCGCGTTCCACCGGGGCCTCCCGCCGCGCATGAGCCCCCGCGTCCCCGCCGCTCCCGCCGCTCGCGCCCCCCGCCGGTTGCGAGGCGCTGCGCCTTGGAGTAGCGTCCGCGCCGCCGCGGGGCCGGGCGATGTCCTCGCTTCGCTCCAGCGGACGAGCCGGGCCTCTGGTGCGCGCCCCGGCTCGCGCCGCGCCCAACGCGCACGGGAGACGAGAATGGCCCGAGGCTCGACAACCACGCGCAGCGCATCGGACGCTGCCGAATCGCTCATCGGCCGGGGCGCCCGCATCCGCGGGCGGGTCCACGGCGACGGCTCGCTCCGAGTCGAGGGGAACGTCGAGGGGGACATCCAGCTGGCCGGCGACCTCGAGATCGAGGACGGCGCGTCGGTCACCGGGGACGTCGAGGCGAGCTCGCTCGTCGTCGCCGGGCAGCTCACGGGGAACGTGACGTCGCGAGGCCCTGTCACCATCCGGGCGACCGCGCAGCTCGCCGGGGACGTCGGAGGCAGCGAGGTGGTCCTCGAGGAAGGCGCGGCGTTCGCCGGGCGCATCGAGCTGGAGTTCGACATGCCGCCCGAGCTCGCGGAGCGGACCGGCGGGCGCGGGCAAGGCCCCCGCCGCGAGCCGGCAGGGCGGTAGCGCGCGTTGACCTACGAAGAATCGCGCCGCGGTGGCGCGGCGAGGAGCACGAACGTGGCGGGTACGATCATCGGAAACGGGCTCACGATCGAGGGCGAGATCACCTCCGACGAGGAGGTGATCGTCGCCGGCACGGTGCGCGGCAAGCTCACCGTCGAGGGGCCTCTGACCATCGACGCAGGGGCGCAGGTCGAGGCGGACATCGGGGCGGCGTCGCTCCAGGTGGGCGGCCACGTGACCGGCAACGTGACGGCGGCCGACCGCGTGGACCTCCTCGCGGGCGGGCGCCTCGTCGGCGACGTCAAGGCGTCGCGGCTGACCATCGCGGACGGAGCCTCGTTCAAGGGCAACGTCGACATGGACGTGTAGCCGATGGCCGCCCAGTCCTCGATCGGGCCGACCACGGCCATCCGCGGCAACGTGCAGGGCGACGGGGATCTCGAGATCCTCGGGCGCGTCGAGGGGAACGTCGTCATGACCGGCGACGTGACCATCGGCGAGGGAGCGCTCATCCAGAGCGACGTCCGCGGGCGGCGCGTGACCGTCCGCGGCGCGGTCGCCGGGAACGTCTTTGGCGACGAGGCGGTGATCCTCGAGCCCGGCGCCCGCGTCGTCGGCGACCTCGGCGCGCCGCAGATCGGCATCCAGGCCGGCGCGCTGGTGCGCGGCAACGTCACCACCGGCGCGCCGCGCGCCGCCGCCCCCGCGCCCGTGCGCGCCGCCGCCCCCGCCGCGGCGCCGCGCGCGGCCGCTGCGCCCGCAGCGGCGCGCGCCGCACGGGCGCCGGCCGAGCCGCGCTCGCCCGCGCCCGCCGCGCGCCCCGCCGCCCGCGTGGCTCCCCTGCCCGCGCGCCCGGCGCCCGCCGCGCGCCCCGCCCCTGCCCCGGTCGAGGCGCGGCCCGCGCCCGAGCCGCGGCACGCGCCGGCCCACGACCTCGCGGCGGCGCACGACGACGACGACGCCGACCGTTCCGCCGCGGCGGGCGGCGAGGGCGACGAGCCCGAGGCCGAGGGCGTCGCCGGCGGCCCGCCGCCGCCGGTGGTGCCTGCGCTCCGGAAGGGCGCCGCGAAGGCGTCGCTCCGCAGGAAGGGCGGGGGCGGGCGATGAGCTCCACCGGCGCCTCGGAGCGGGAGCGGCTCGTCGCGCTGCTGCGGGAGCGCTCGTTCGAGCAGAAGCGCGTCGTGCTCGCGTCCGGCCGCGAGAGCGACTTCTTCATCGACTGCAAGCAGGCGGTGCTGACCGCCGAGGGGCACGCCCTCGTCGGCGCGCTGATGTTCGAGGCGCTCGACGCGCTGCCCCGCTGCGAGGCCGTCGCCGGCGTCGAGCTCGGGGGGTGCCCCCTGGCGAGCGCGGTCTCGCTCACGAGCTACCTGCGCGGCCGCCCCCTCCCCGCGCTCTACGTGCGCAAGGAGGTCAAGGATCACGGCTCGCGCCGCCTCGTCGAGGGCGATCGCGGGCTCGCGCCCGGCATGCCCGTCGCGATCCTCGAGGACGTGATCACGACGGGCGGCTCGACGCTGAAGGCGGTCGAGAAGCTGCGCGCGGCGGGCGCTTCCGTCGTCGGCGTGGTCGCCCTCGTCGACCGCCTCGAGGGCGGCGCCGAGGCGATCCGCGAGGCCGGGCTGCCGGTCGTCGCGATCTGCACGCGGCGGGATTTCATCCCCGACAGCGCGCCCCGCTGATCCGCCCCGCAGCCGCGGCCGGCGCAGCACGCCCCTCCACCTCCCGCCCCGGCTGAGCCGGCGCGCGCACCGGCCGGCGCAGCGCGCCCCACCCTCCCGCGACCCCGGCGCTTTACTCCGCCGCCTTCGCCTGCGGCTCGCCGAGCAGCGGGAAGCCGAGCGCCTCGCGCTGCGCGAGGTACGCCTCGGCGACCGCCCGCGCGAGCCCGCGGACCCGGCCGATGAACCGCTGCCGCTCGGTCACGCTGATCGCGCCGCGGGCGTCGAGGACGTTGAACCGGTGCGCCGCCTTGACCACGAAATCGTACGCCGGGAGCACCAGCGCCTTCTTCGGATCGATCGTCGCCCCCTTCGCCGTCGGGTCCGTGCCCCGGTAGAGGAGCCGCTTCGCCTCGGCCTCGCACTGGTCGAACGCCGCGAAGTGCTCGGCGACGTCGGCCTCCTCGAAGTTGTACGTCGACCACTCCCACTCCGCGCGCTGGTAGAGCTCCCCGTAGCGCACGATCTTCCCGCCGACGTCCGAGTAGACGACGTCGAAGATGCTGTCCTTGTCCTGCAGGTACATCGCGATCCGCTCGAGGCCGTACGTGAGCTCGCCGGACACGGGCCGGCAGTCGATCCCGCCGATCTGCTGGAAGTAGGTGAACTGCGAGATCTCGAGCCCGTCGATCCACACCTGCCAGCCGAGCCCCCACGCGCCGAGCGTCGGCGACTCCCAGTCGTCCTCGAGGAAACGGACGTCGTGCTCGAGCGGGTTCGTGCCGATGGCGCGCAGCGACTCCAGGTAGAGGTCCTGGATGTTGATCGGGCTCGGCTTGAGGATGACCTGAAACTGGTGGAACTGCTGGAGACGGTTCGGGTTTTCGCCGTAGCGCCCGTCCGCGGGGCGGCGCGAGGGCTCGACGAAGGCCACGTTCCAGGGCTCGGGACCGAGCGCGCGCAGGAACGTCGCCGGGTTGAACGTGCCGGCGCCGACCTCCGAGTTGTACGGCTGCACGACGAGGCAGCCGCGCTCGGCCCAGAACTTCTGCAGTGCGAGGATGAGGTTTTGGAAGGTCATGGGAGGGGCGGTTCTTAGCCTGGATCGCCCGCGCAGGCGACGCCCTGCGCGGGGCTGCCCCCCGCGACACCTCCCGGCGCCGCGTGTCCCCTGGCCCCCGCCGGCCCGACCGTCCGGCCCGTCGAGGACGGCGCGCGCGGCGGCTCCCGTGGCAGGCGCGGCTCACCCGAGCGGGCCGCCGCACGTCGGGTAGTGCTCCGAGAAGCCCGTCTCATCGAGGAACGTCGAGATCACCTCCGTGTAGAGCGTGCCCCCCGGCGTCCTGCAGACGGGCTTGCCGGCGCTGTTGAGCCAGCAGTGGTTGTTGACCACGTCCCGGCACACCCCGAGCAGGGTGATGCCGCAGTCGTCCGACGAGTCGCAGATGCGCAGGTCCGCGAAGACGCTCCACCCGGCGCCGCACGCATCCTTCACGCCGGCGTCGACGCAGGCGTAGACCTCCACCCCGGCGGGGTTGAAGATGTTGCCGAACATGGTGGCGTCCGGGATGGTGTAGGTGAGGGCGTCCGCCGGCGAGGCGTCCTTGAGCCCGACATGGCTCCCCAACATCCGGATCGGCACGTGCGCGTCGAGGCCGTTGAGGGTCTGGAGGAGGCACGACGTCACCCAGCGCTGCGAGGACGTGGGGGCCAGGCTCATCGTCTTCCACGCCGGCGCGAGCCCGACCGACCCCTGGAAGGTGACGCCTGGCATCAGCGTGCTCACCGTCGTTCCCGAGGGGAGCGCACAGCCCACGACGTAGTGGAGGAGGCCGCGCCCCTCGGCGGTGTCGAGCAGCGGCGTGGGCGCGAGCTTGCCGTTGCTGACGAGCGGGAACAGGGCGAGCCGCCGGAGCGCCTGCTGCGTGGACGGCTTCCAGAAGAAGGTCGGGGAGTCGCCGTTCGTCGTGACCCACGCCTCCTGGGCAGACATCACCTGTTCTTCGTCGCCCTCCACCGGCATCGCCGCGCATCCGAACGCGAACACACACACCCCGAACAGCGCTGCGACCGATGCTCCGTGGCTCGACATGACATCCTCCTGGTGCGCCGCCGTGCGGCGCGTTCTGACCGGCTATTTCCAGGTTTCGTGCCAAGCGGGCGGAGCCTCCACGCGCGAGCGCGGCGCGCCCTCCAGCGCGCACATTCTCTAACGGTTTCAAGCTCTTAGAAGACCATGTTGGCAGCGGCGCATCCTCCCGTCGGAGGCCGCTGAAGGCGCTGGCCCTCACCCGGTGGCGGCTGGAGCCTCCATCTGCCCGAGGCGCGCCGCGAGGGCCGCGAGCCGGTCCCGGAAGCCCGGTCCGTCGTCGAGCAGCGACCCCGCTTCCTCGAGCCCCCGGGCGGCCTCCCTGGCCCGCCCGCCGGCGATCGCCGTCTCGACCCGGAAGTACAGCAGCTCGAGGAGCTCGATCGGCAGCAGGCCGCCCCGGGATTGCGAGAGCACCTCTTCCCAGGGGTCCGCGCCGGAGCGAGGATCGGCGGCGCGCAGGCCGAGCTCGCAGAAGACCAGCTGCAGCGCGCGGTAGAACGCCCACAGCGAAGGCGCGGACGGGTCGGGCGGGCAGCGCTGCTCGACCCAGGCGACGAGCTCGCTCGCCTCGCGATGGCAGCGCCTCGCAGCGAGGATCCTCGCGAGCAGCAGGGAGCACTCGGACACCGGGCGCTCGATGAAACGCTGCTCGAGGACATGCGCGCGGCGCGCCAGCTCCAGCGCCTCGTCCCCGCGGTCGGCGACGTGGAGCAGCTCCGCGGCGTTCAGCGTCGCCTGGCGCTCGATGAAGGGGTTGCCGATCTCGCGCGCCAGCGCGATCGCCTGGCGCACCTCGGCCATCGCGAGGTCGAGCTGCCGCCGCATCGCCCTCAGGATGACGCGGTTCGCGTACGCGGCGCACAGGTGAGGCCAGTCCTCGACGGAGGACGCCAGCGCGACCGTCTCGTCGAAGCGCACGTCCGAGAGATCGAGCTCCCCCGTGAACGCCAGCGCGGTCGACAAGAGGAGGAGCGCGACGATCCTCGTGCCGTAATCGCCCTCGGCCTCCGCGACGGCGGCGCCCCTCGCGAGGAGCTCGATCGCCTCCGCGAACCGGCCGCGCCGATAGCAGCTGCGCCCCTCGGCGACGACCACGCGGCCGTGGAGCGATCGCGAGCCCAGCCGCGTGGCGATCGCGCGCGCCTCCTCGACGCGCGCCGCGGACAGGTCGAACTCGCTCTCCCAGTCCAGCGCGGCCGCCTCCTCGATCAGCGCCTCCGCGAGGAACGCCTCGTCGCCGAGCTCCGCGGCCAAGGCCCGCGCGGCGGACAGGTCCTCCGTGGCGTCGCGGGAGAGGTGGGCGCGGTAGCGGCTCTTGCCGCGCCCCATCAGCGCGAGCGCCCGCCGCCGCGCGTCGTCGCCCGCCGCGAGCGAGAGCGCCGCCGTGTAGTGCTGATCCGCCTCGACGTGCCGGTGCGCCGCGAACGCGAGATCGCCGAGCGCGAGCCACACGTCCGCGGCGACCTCCCGCGCGCCGCAGCCGCCCGCGTGCCGCGCGAGCGGCTCCAGGAGCTCCGGGCGCGCGCCCTCCGCCTCCACCCGCGCCCGGAAGAACACGAGCGCGTGCCGGTGGATCTGCGCGCGCTGCGCCGGGTCGAGCAGCTCGTAGACCGCGTCCTGGATCACCGCGCTCTGGAACGACCAGCGCTCGCCCGCGCCGCGCTCCAGGATCCTCCGCTCGACGAGCGCGCGCAGGCCGTAGCCCGCGTCGATCGGCGTGCCGGCGTCCCCCGCCCGGTCGAGCGCGTCCTGCACGTGCTCGAGCTCCGCGCGGCCGAACGAGACGCCGAGCACCGAGCAGATCCTCACGCACGCGGCGAGCTCCGGCGGCAGCGCGTCGAGCTGCCGCTCCGCGAGCCACTGCCACGCCGGCGACGGCGGCAAGAGGTCGAGCTCCGCCGTGGCGACGTAGTGGCTGCCGGAGCGCTGGCGGCGCCGCACGATGCCGGCCCGCTTCAGCGAGCGCACGAGCTCCGAGAGGCAGGCGGGGTTGCCGCCCGCCCAGGCCGCGAGCCGGCGCAGCGTGGCCGCGGGCGGGTACTCCGCCGGCCGAAGGAGCTCGGCGGCGAGCGCCATCGCCGCCTCCTCGGCGAGCGGCGCGAGCGCGGCGCGGCGGTGGCGGTGCGTGCGCGCGCCGAAGGCCCGGCGCACCAGCTCGAAGCGGGGGTGCGCGGCGACGAGGGCCCAGAGCGCGACGCCGGCGCCGTCGAGCGTCGCGTACTCGAGCGCGTCGACCAGCGCGTCGTCGGCCCAGTGCGCGTCGTCGAGCAGCACCGCCACCGGGCCGCGGCGCGCGAGCCGGCGCAGCCCCTCGCCGAGCGCCTGGACCAGGCCGTGGTGGAGCGACGCCGGCGCGCCGCCGCGGGCCGCGGGCGCCGGCCAGCCCAGCGCCGCCGCCACCGCCGTCCACGTCGCCTCGCCGAGCGCGTCGCCGAGCCGCTCGCGGCAGAACGCGGCGGGATCGGACGGCGCCTCCGGGGGCACGTCGAGCACCCAGCGCAGGAGCTCCGCCACGTCGCGTCCCGCCTCGCCCGGCAGCGGCTGCGCCGCGCGCAGGGCGATCACCCGCGCGCCGGCCGCGCCCGCGGCGCCGGCCGCGCCCGCGGCGCCGGCCGCGCCCGCGGCGCCGGCCGCGCCCGCGGCGCCGGCCGCGCCCGCGGCGCCGGCCGCGCCCGCGGCGAGGCGGCGCACCACGGCGGCGGCCTCCGCCACGAGCCGGCTCTTGCCGAGGCCGGGGTCGCCGATCAGCGTGAACAGGCCCGGGCACGTGCCGTCGAAGGCCTCCCCGGCGGCCGCGGAGAGCGCCGCGATCACGTCGTCGCGGCCGGCGAGCGGCGCGTCGGTCTCGGCCGACGGCAGCACCTGCGCCGAGGCGGGGTCCGGGTCGTCGCGCGCGGGCATGGCGCCCTCGAGCTCCGCGGTGAGCGCCACGCCCGACCAGGGCTCCGGGGGCAGCCAGGTCTCCGGGCGCTCGACCGGCGCGCCGTAGGCCGACACGGCGCCGCGCGCCTTGCGGCGGATCGTGACGGACGCGAGGTGGAGCGCCGCCCGCGCGCCGTGCTGCGCGGCGAGCTCGCGCGCGGCGGCGAGCGCGGCCTCGGCCGGACGATCGGTACTTTTGCCAGTGAATACAGCCACATAGCGGCTGCCTCGCTGCCGCGTGACGAACCCGCCGCGGCCGGTGACGGCGGCGACGACGGGCGCCGCCGCGGCGCCCGTGTCGGCGACGAGCAGGACGACCGGGTGCCGCCCCTCGGCCACGAGCTGGGCCGGCGCGGAGGCCGCCCCCGCGATCCGCCGCGGCGCGGCGGCCGCCCCCGCGCCATCCGGCAGCGCGCCCGGCCCGGCGGGCGAGGGCGCGGCGCAGGCCGCCGCGCTCGCGAACGCGGCGGCGAGCGCGCGGCGCAGCGCGGGCACGCTCGCGGGGCGGCGATCGCGCTCCTTGGCGAGGCACGCGAGCGTCAGCTCCTCCAGCGCGGCGGGCACGGGCGCGAGCTCGCCGGGGCGGCGCGGGCGCAGCGCGAGGTGGCCGTGCTCGATGGAGACCTCGTCGCCCGCGAACGGCAGCTCCAGCGTGAGCAGCTCGAACAGGATCACGCCGAACGCATAGATATCAGCGCGCTCGTCGAGCGCCTCGCCGCGGATCTGCTCGGGGGCCATGTAGTCGGGCGTCCCGAGGATCACGCCGGTGCGCGTGCGCAGCGCCTCGCCGGCCGCGTCGCCGGGGGAGCGCGTCGTGAGGCCGAAGTCGAGCAGCACGACGCGCTCCCCGGGCGCGCGCGGCGCGTCGTCGTCGTCGTCGTCGTCCACGCCGCGCGCGATGAAGAGGTTCTCCGGCTTGAGATCCCGGTGGATCACGCCCTCGGTGTGGGCGGCCTCGAGCGCGGCGAGCACCGCGTCGGCCCGCGCCGCGACCCACGCCGGCTCGGGCGGGCCCGCGAGCGCGGCGAGCTCCGAGGCGAGCGTGCGGCCGAAGAGCCGCTCCATGGCGAGGTAGGGGCGGCCGTCGGCGAGCCGGCCGCGCCCGTGGAGCCGCGGCACGTGCGGCGGGCCGATGCGCGAGAGCGC
The DNA here is from genome assembly GCF_002950945.1 of Sorangium cellulosum. Taxonomy (GTDB): domain Bacteria; phylum Myxococcota_A; class Polyangia; order Polyangiales; family Polyangiaceae; genus Sorangium; species Sorangium cellulosum_E. The sequence goes on along the minus strand of NZ_CP012673.1, from coordinate 915,033 downwards.
CTCCGCCTCGCGCCGGAAGCGCTCCTCGAGCATCGGCGTCGCGGAGGAGCCGACCTTGACGGCGACCTCCGCGCCGTCGCGCTCCGAGATCCCCGCCCAGACCACCGCGAAGCCGCCCTGCCCGAGGCGCTCGCCCAGGGACAGGCCGTCGATCCGGGGCGGCGCGGGCGCGGGGAGATCGCTCGCGGGCGCGGGCGTCCACCCGTCGAGGGGGCACGGGGCTGCGCCTTCGCGGCGGCGGTGACAGGAGGGACAGCGGTGCACTCGATCTCTCCACCCGAGTGGTGCGCGCGAGCGCGGAGCGAGCCTATGCTATTGTCGCGCGCGTTGGCCTATGGGACGCGCCGATGATGACACCCTGGAGAGCGCGTCGCCCGGAACCGTGGGGCCCGCCGACGAGACGGTAGCCCTCCCGGGGGAGGACGAGGCGGCGGCCATGGGCGACGGGTACGAGGCCCCGGCGCCGGAGCGCGCCGGCGAGTACGTCGTCGGGAGCGCCATCGCCCAGGGGGGCTTCGGCGTCGTCTACCGCGGCGCGCACGCGGCGCACGGCGCGCCGGTGGCGATCAAGGTGATGCACGCGGAGCTCGCCGCCCACCCCGACCTGATCGCCCGGTTCGAGCGCGAGGTCGAGGCGATGCGGCGGGTGCGGCACCCGAACGTGGTCGAGGTCCTCGACGTGGGGCGGCTCGAGGACGGGCGCCCCTACCTCGTGATGGAGCTGCTCGACGGCACGGACGTCGAGCGGCTCCTGCGCGCGCGCGGCCGCCTGCCCCCGGAGGAGGCGCTCGCCCTGCTCGAGCCGCTGTGCAGCGCGCTCGAGGCGGCGCACGCGCAGGCGATCGTGCACCGCGACATCAAGCCGTCGAACGTCTTCGTCTGCAGCGAAAGAGCGGGCGGGCGCGTGGTGCTGCTCGACTTCGGGGTGGCGAAGCTGCTCGACGCGCCCGGGCCCTCGCTCACGACGTCGCGGCAGATCGTGGGCTCGCCCTCGTCCATGTCCCCCGAGCAGCTGATGAGCCGCCCGGTCGACGCGCGGGCGGACATCTACGCGCTCGGCGCGCTGACCTACATGATGCTCACGGGGGAGCCGCCGTTCTCGGGCACGTCGTTCGTGGTGCTGCGCCAGCTCCACCTGTTCGCGAGCCCGCCGCGCCCGAGCGCGCGGGCGCGCGTGAGCCAGTCGCTCGACGGCGTGGTGCTGCAGGCGCTCAGCAAGGCCCCCGCGGAGCGCCAGCGCTCGGTCGGCGAGTTTCTCGCCGGGGTGCGCGCGGCGATCGCGGCGCCCGGCGCGCGCGGCCCGGGCGGCGGCGCGGCGCGGCGCTCGGCGGTGGGCGTCTACGTCGAGGTGCAGGCCGATCCCGGCGCGCTCGACGAGGCGGACGCCGCGCTGCTCGACGATCTCGAGTCGATCCTGCCGTTCGCGCTCGACGAGCTCGCGCGCGCGGGGTTCGCGGCGGCGGTCGAGGCGGGCACGACCGCGCTGGTCACGGCCGACCGGCCGCTCGATCCGGCGCGGGACGAGGCGGCGCGGCGCGGCGCGCTCCAGGCGGCGCTGTCGCTGAAGTGGCGGCTGGACGCGCGCGGCGGGCGCGACCCGCGGGTGCACGTGCGCTTCTGCGTGCACGTCGGCGAGCTCGTCGCGGGCGCGGACGGCGCGCTGACCGGCGGCGATCTGCTGGCGCTCGCGGCGTGGGTGCCCGAGGGGGCGGCCGAGGGGGTGTTCGCGTCGCCGGCGGTGCTCGACGGGCTCGGCATCGCCGCGCAGCCGGCGCCGATGTCGCGGCGATCGAGCGCGATGCTGCGCGTGATCGAGGCGGATCGGCGGCCGACTCAGTCGACGAAGTAGTCGCGGTCGCCGGCGAGCCCCTGCTCGAGCGCGGCCATGCCCTTGGCGACGTCGAGCTTCAGGCCCTCGCGCTGGAAGCTCATGCCCATGGCGTAGAGCGTCTTGAACAGGTTGTGCGAGCGGCACTGCTCGCCCATCTGGCCGACGCGCACGATGTTGAGGCCGAAGGCGCCCGAGATCTCGACGCGGAAGGCCTTGGTCATGTACTCGCGCACGCGGGCGCTGTCGACGCTGCCCGGCAGCTTGATGGCGAGCACGCTGTTCAGGCGCACGTCCTTGGAAGCGAACAGCTCGAGCCCCATCGCCTCGATGCCCGCCTGCATGGCCAGGGAGCTCATCTCGTGGCGGCGGAACCGGCGCTCGAGCGTCTCCTCGCAGACGAGGCGCAGCGCCTCGTGCAGCGCGAGCACGCCGGGGACGGGCGCCGTGTAGTGGTACTGCTGGTAGCCCCAGAACCGCTGCGCGCGTGTGGCGTCATAGCACCAGTGCGGGCGCGGGGTGGGGCGCTCCTCGACGACCTTCCAGGCGTCCTGGGAGAACGCGCACGCCGAGACGCCCGGGATCGACGACAGCGCCTTCTGCCCGCCGACGATGCCGACATCGATGCCCCACTCGTCCATGTGCACCGGCATGGCCGTGAGCGTGACCACCGCGTCGACGATCGTGAGGGCGCCGTGCGCCTTCGCGAGCTTGCAGATCTCCGGCAGCTCCACCATGCGGACGCCGCACGACGTCTCGCCGTGCGCCATCGTGACCACGTCGTAGCGCTGCTTCTTCAGCGCCTCGCGCACGTCCGCGAGCGTCACGGGCCGCCCGGGCGGCCCCTCGAGGAAGGTCACGTCGGCGCCCACGCCGAGCGCCATCTCGCCGAGGCGCCCGCTGAAGGTCCCCACCTTCAGGCAGAGGACCTTGCGCCCGGGCCAGCACAGGTTCGTCACGGCCATCTCCATCGCCGCGGACGCGGGCCCGGCGATGCCGATGATCTTGTCGCTGCGCGTCTGGAACGCGTACGCCGCCATGTACTTCACGTTCTGGATGACGCGGTCCATGGTGGGGCCGAGGTGGTTGATGATGACCCCGTTCGCCTGCGCCACCGCCTGCGGGATGGGCACCGGACCGGCGCCCATCAGGAGCAGCGGCTCGGACGGCAGGATCGCGGCGAGGGGCGTGATCGGGGGCGGCAGGATGGAAAACGACATGGCCAGGACCTTGGGCAAAAGCGCGGAGCGCGCTAGCAAGCCCAAAGCATCCTGCGGCGTCAAGGCCTACCCGGCAAGCGGACGCGGCGCGAGGCGGAACCTGCACGAGCCGGCCGAGGAGGCCCTGCTCGCCACGCCGCCCCTGGGGGGAAGGGCGACGCGGCGAGCAGGACCCCCTCAGGCCTGCCGTGGAGAGGGGGACGCGACCGCGGTGACGAGCGAGCCAGCGAGTGCTCCCGTGCGCGGCAAGGTCCGGTCCACTCCTCGGTACGGACGACCCAAGGCGGTCACGAACGTCGCAGGGCGCGGCGGAACCGGAGTTCCTCCATGTCGCGCCCCACGACGGGATCGAGCGCAGTGCCTCAACAGAGGATTACGCAATCCATCGTTCATCGCACCGCGGAGCCGCGCCGGGCGATCGCCTGATACCCCACCACCAGGATGATGGCGCCGATCAGCGACATGAAGAAGCCGGCCGGCTCACCCTCGCGGTAACTGAAGAGCATACGGCCGAGCAGCCCGCCGACGAACGAGCCGACCACACCGATGATCATCGAGACGACCCAGCCGCCCGGCTCACGCCCCGGAACAATAAGGCGCGCCAGCGCACCGACGACGAGACCAAACAGGAGAAAGAGAATGAACGACATGATGAACCTCCCAGAGAGGAGCAACCCGCTCCTCGTTGCTGCACAGACTCTTCAGCAAGCTGCGCGCCATACCAGGGAGTCCAGCTTCTCCACGAGTGCCCCACCGCCCCGAACGTCGGAGACAGAGCGCCGAGACCACGTCCCGACCGGGAATTCCGCCCGGCGCCGCGTCGCTCCGCGCGGCGATCCGGGCGCTGCAGCCCGGCCGGTGCGCGCCAGCCCACACCCGCCGCGTGGCGTATTGCCTCAAACGCACGAAACGCAGGGGGCGGGCGAGGTACCCTGCCCCATTCGGCGGCGCCGCCGCCCGGCGAGCTCATGTGCGCTGCGTGGCGCGGCGGTTGCTTCACCTCGATCGCCGCAGACACGCGCTGCGGATGTCCATTCACCGTGATGGGAGGCGACAATGAGCAACACGAGCGATCGAGATGAAGGGGCCGCCGAGGAGATGGGCGGCAAGATCAAGAAGGGCCTCGGCAAGCTGCTGGGCAACGAGCAGATGGAAGCGGAGGGCCGCGCCAAGGAGGTCCGCGGAAAGGTCCAGCAGGAGGACGCGAAGGCCGAGGAGCGCGCGCAGGGCGCGCTCGAGCAGGCGACCGGCGCCATCAAGAACCGGGTCGGGAAGTTGATCGACAACGAGCAGATGGCCGCCGAGGGCAAGGCCAAGGAGCTCAAGGGCGAGGACCGGCAGAAGGCCAACCAGTAACCGCTCGTCGAGGAGGCGCCCCTGGCCGGGGGCTGCCCTCGGACAACGTGGCTCCGCCGCGCTGCTCGAGGTCAGCCCCCGCGCTGCTTTCGGCGGGCAGAGCCCTTCACGACGAAGGGCGGCGACGGTCGGAAGACCGAGGAGCTTCGGGGGGTTGCACCTCGGCGGCCGGCGCGCGCTGGAGCTGCTCCAGGAGGAGCGGCATCGCGCCGAACCCGACCTCGATGAGGCGCTCGTCGAGCCTGGCCATGCCGCAGCGGAACTCGTAGGCCCTGAGGTGCGCCTCGTTGTGAAAATACCTGAGGTTCACGCCAGGGCCGACGGCGGCGTCCAGCTCCATGGCGACAATGCGGAATCCCGCCTTCAGCTTGGCGATGATCACCGCGTTGTTGCTCGGAGCGTGCTCGCTGACCACGTAATCGAAGCCGAGATCGCGCGTGTAGGCGAGGATCCGCTGGACGATCTCCGCGTAGAGGCCGCGCCGGCGGTAGGCGGGGTGAATGACCGAGTGCCACATCCGGTAGGTCTCCGCGTCCTTCTGGTGGCCCGCGAACATGGCCGCGATCACGTCGCCGTCGCGCGCGATCCAGAAGTCCGCGAGGCGGTGAGCCCCCTCCGACGTCGCGAGGCGGGCGCGGGCGCGTTTCCCCTCCTCGCCGGACAGCGCGGGGAGGTTGAAATAGAACTCGGGCGGGAAATGGCGGCGCAGCTCGGCCTCGTGCAGCGCCCAGTAGGCCTCCTCACCGGCGAGCCGCTCGAGCGGGTAGAGGCCCGCGAGCGGCTCGCCGAAGTGCTTCTGTCGAATCGGAACAACCCAGTCCCACGCGGCGCTCATGTGACGAGACGTACCATGGGGCGCCGCGCTGCCCCAACATTAGGCAGCCTTCAGACCTCCGCCGCCGAGACGCCGTGCCGCTGGAGGAGCTCGCGGAGGTGGCTCCGGTCCATGCGCGCCGCGCGGGCCGCGCGCGAGAGATTGCCGCCGTTCGCGCGCACGAGCGCGGTGAGGTACGCCCGCTCCCAGCGCGCCACGGCGCGCTCCTTCGCCTCGCGGAACGAGAGGGAGAGCTCGTCGTCCCGGAGCGCGTCGAGCGCCGGGGAGGTGCCCTCCAGCGGCTCCGGGCCCATCACGGCCTCGCGGAAGAGCGCCGGATCGATCATCAGCACCGCGCGCTCCACCGCGCCGCGCAGCTCGCGGACGTTGCCGGGCCAGTCCTGGCGCATGAAGGACTCGAGCAGCTCGCCGGGGGGGCTCTGGTCCGGCCCCTGCGCGAACTGCCGGTAGAAGTGCGCGGTGAGCAGCGCGATGTCGTCGGGGCGCTCGCGCAGCGCCGGGACGCGGAGGCGGACGATGTTCAGCCGGTAATAGAGGTCCGACCGGAAGTTGCCGCGGTTCACCTCCTGGCGGAGGTCCCGGTTGGTCGTGGCGATGACCCGGATGTCGAGCTTGGTCGGCTCGACCGTGCCGATGCGCCGGATCTGCCGCTCCTCGAGCACGCGCAGGAGCTTCGGCTGCATGTCGAGCGGGAGCTCGCCCATCTCGTCGAGCAGCACCGTGCCGCCCCGCGCCGCCTCGAACGCGCCGGCCCGCGCGGCCTGCGCGCCCGTGAACGCCCCCTTCGCGTGCCCGAAGAGCTCGGCCTCGATCAGGGTCGGCGGGATCGAGCCGCAGTCGATCACCACGAACGGCCCGCCCGCGCGCGGGCTGCTCTCGTGGAGCGCCTCGGCGAGCAGGCCCTTGCCCGTGCCCGTCTCGCCCTCGATCAGCACCGTCGAGTCCGACGCGGCGATCCGCGGCAGCGCCGCGAAGATGCGGCGCATGGCGGTGCTCTGCCCGAGCACGCGGCCGTACCGGTCCTCGTCGACGAGCGGCTCGCGGATCTCCTCGGCCAGCGGCTCGAAGCGGAGCGTCGACTGCCCGACGCCGAGCGTGGCGCCCGGCTGGAGGTAGGCCGCCTCGACGCGGAAGCCGGCCAGGGTCGTGCCGTTCTTGCTGCCGAGATCGCGGAGCTGGAACCCCCGCGGGGTCACGGCGATCACGCAGTGGTGCCGCGACACGGCCCGGTCGCTCAGGATGAGCTGGTTGCCCGGCGCGGTGCCGATCACGAACTCGGTCGCGTCGGACACCTGGGAGGCCCCCGCGTCGGGGCCGGCCGTCACCTGCACCCGGAAGCGGCTGAACGCGATCTCCCTGGATCGCACCTTGAGGAGCGCCGTCTCGGTGCTCGGATGAACTTTCGGCTCGGAGCCCATTATCGCCATCGTACCACGGCGCCGCGCGCGGCCGCGATCGGCGGGCGATCTTCCCCCGGGGGCGACGCCGCCCTACAGGGTGCGGGGATGAGCCAGGCCAGCCCGAGCGCGCCGCGCAGCGCGGACGCCGACGTGCTCGTGATCGGGGCCGGCTTCGGCGGGCTCGGGGCGGCGCTCTCGCTCGCGGAGCGGGGTGCGAAGGTGGTGCTGTGCGAGGCGCTCCGGTACCCCGGCGGCTGCGCGAGCACCTTCGAGCGCGGCGGTTACCGCTTCGAGTCCGGGGCGACGCTGTTCTCCGGGCTCGCGCCGGACCAGCTGTTCGGCCGGTGGATCACGCGCCACGGGCTCGACGTCGCGGTCGACTGGATTGACCCGCTCGTCGAGCTGCGGACGCCCTCGCTCCGCCTGCCGATCGGCCGCGACCGCGGGGCGCTGGTCGACGTGTTGTGCGGCCTGCCGGGCGCCCCGGAGCGCGGCCTGCGCGGCTTCTTCGCCTACCAGGAGCGCATCGCCGACACGCTCTGGGCCCTCTTCGACGACCCGGCCCTGCTGCCGCCGCTCGGCGCCGTCGCGCTGCTCCGCCACGCGGCGAGCACGCCGCGGTACGCCGCGCTCCTGCCGGCGCTGGGCCGCCCGCTCGAGAGCGTGCTCGCGCGGTTCGGCGTGGCGGGGTTCGCGCCGCTCCGGCAGTACCTCGACGGGCTCTGCCAGATCACGGTGCAGTGCGGGGTCGCCGAGGCCGAGGCGCCCTTCGCGATGGCGACGATGGACTACTACTTCCGCGGCACGGGCCACGTGCGCGGCGGCATCGGCGCGCTCGCGTGGGCGCTCGTCCGGGCGGTCGAGCGGCTCGGCGGCGAGGTGCGGATGGCGAGCCGCGTCCGCTCGCTCGCGCCGACCCCGGGCGGCTACCGCGCCGCGACGCGGTCGGGCGAGATCCGCGCGCGCCACGTGGTGGCGAACCTGCTGCCGCAGGACCTCAGGGCGCTGATCGGCGCGGCCCCGGGCGCGCTGCCGCGGCTCGACCGGCTCGCCGCGGACGTCGAGGGCGGCTGGGGCGCGGCGATGCTCTACCTCGTGGCGCGCGCGCCCGAGGGCGCCTCGCCCGCGGCGCATCACCTGGAGCTGGTGCAGGATCCGGGCGCGCCGTTCATCGAGGGCAACCACCTGTTCGTGTCCGCGAGCGGCGCCGCCGACGAGGGCCGGGCGCCGCCGGGGCACCGCACGTTGACCGTCTCGACGCACGTCCCGCTCGCGAAGCACCGGGCGCTCTCGCCCGGGCAGCAGGGCGACTACATCGCCGCCGTCCAGGCGCGGATGCGCGAGGGCCTCGCGGCGCTCGCGCCCGAGTGGAGCGAGAGCGTGGAGCACGCGCTGACCGCCTCGCCCCGGACGTTCGAGCGGTTCACCGGGCGCGCGGGCGGCGCGGTGGGCGGGGTGCCGCGGCGCGCGGGGCTCGGGCATTACCTGTCGGCGTGGCCGCGCCCCGTGCAGGAGGGGCTCTGGATGGTGGGCGACTCGGTCTTCCCCGGGCAGAGCACGCTGGCGGCGGCGATCGGCGGCGTGCGCGCGGCGGAGAGCGTGGCGCGGCGGCTCGGGCTCGCGCGCGGCCGGGGCTGAGCGGCCCTCGGGCCTGTGACAGGGGACATGGAGACTGCCGAAGCCTCGTGGCCCGTCTAGCCGCAGGTGATAATACGCTGTCAATGATCACACGTCTCGAGGTCGACGGGTTCAAGTCTCTCCGTGAATTCACGGTGGACTTCGAGCCGTTCACGGTGCTCGTCGGCCCGAACAGCGCGGGCAAGTCGAACATCCTGGACGCGCTGGCGCTCCTCTCCCGCCTTGCGACGCGCCCGATCGAGGAGGCGTTCAAGCAGGGACGCGGCCGCAGCATCGATCAGTTCACACGATGGAGAGGCGAGGCCGGGCGAGCGATTCGCTTCGCGGTCGAGGTGCTCCTCCCCGACGTGGTGGAGAGCGGGGAGACGGTCGCGCGCTCGCACCGCTACCGCTACGAGCTGGTCATCGAGCGCCGGGCGCGCCCGACCGGGGCGGAACACCTCGTGGTGCGCGACGAACGCCTGCGCGTCCTCGAACGCGAAGAGGAGCGCCTGCCGGACCCGGGCGCGGAGCTCGCGAGCCCCGAGCGGACGGCGCATGGTGGTCAGGACGTCTTCGCGCAGCGCTTCGAGACCAAGTTCGGGAGACGTGTCGCCGTCTGCGCCACGCCGGAAGACATTCATTATCAAGCTGTTCACACGCACACGGCCCTCGCCTCCCTTCATCAACGGCTCGGGGATGTCCTTCAGCCCCTGACGCCGGGAGAGGGCGTCGCTGAGCCGCAGGGGGAGCAGTCACGACGCGGAGCCGGGGTGGTCCAGCGGAGGGCGATCGCGGATCGGCGCCTGTCAGGACCGGACCCATGGAGAGAAAGGATCTCGGCCGTCGCGGACGAGCTGTCCTCTTTCCGTCTCCTCCAGCTCGACATCGGACGGCTGCGCGAGCCGAGCGAGCGCATCGGCACCGGCGCGCTCGCGCCGGACGCTTCCAATCTGGCAACAGTCCTCGCGGATCTACCGGCCCCTCTCCTTGGTGAGATCCGCGCTGAGCTGGTCGCGCTCGTGCCCGGCATCTCCTCCTTCCATGTCGAGCCTGAAGGCGACTCGTTCCACATCGACTTCGAGCTGTCTGGGGGAGAACGTCTGCCTGCGCGCCTCGTCTCGGACGGGATGCTGCGGCTCCTCGCCATCCTCACGGTCCTCCGCGGTCAGCCGAGCTCCGCCGTCATCGGCATCGAGGAGCCCGAGAACGGCGTCTACCCGGGGCGCCTGCGCAGGCTGCTGACGTTCCTGCGGGAAGCAGCGCTGGAGCAGAGAGACGGCGCACCGGTGGAGCAGGACGCCTCGGCGCCGATCGATGCAGCGCCCATCGAGCAGCCGCGATGGGCCTGGCCACCGCAGATCCTGCTCACCTCCCACTCGCCGGTCATCCTTGCCGCGCTGCGTTCCGCGCCGCAGCATATTCGCTTTATCGATACCGTGCGACGTGACGGGCAGCTCGTCAGCCGAGCTCGCAGGGTCGCGGTCGCCCCAGGGACCGACCGGGGCAGGCTCACCGTCTCCCTGCGGGAGATCAATGCCCTGCTGGACGCGGCAGGCAGCGAGGCCGCGGAGTGATCTACATCCGTGCAGGCGTCTTCGCCGAGGGACGCACCGATGATGACTTCCTCTGCTCGCTCCTCGATCGCCTGCTGGATGCTCTCGCGGCAGATCTGTTTCCGGGGAACCACGAGGTTCGTCCGAGCGACAGCATCGATGCGCCGCGCGGGACCCCAGGTGGACGTGCCGAGAAGATCGCCGCGGCGATCCACGACAGGTGGGATGACTGCACGTTGTTCGTGATCCACGCAGACGGCGCCGGGGATCCGGCGGAGGTGCGGAGGCGCCAGGTGGATCCCGGGATTGTTGCGGCCCGCGAGCTCCGAAAGGACAGGGAAATTGCCGCGGCTGCGTGCATCCCGGTACGGGAGATCGAGGCCTGGATGCTCCCGGATCGGGAAGTGTTCCGCGCGTTGGGCGGCGCGGAGGTTCAGCTTCCACGGGATCCTGAGCGCGAGATCGATCCCAAGCTCACGCTGCGCCGACTTCTCGCGGAAGCCCGGCTCCGCATCCCGCCGGAGGACCTCTACCGCTTCTTCGGCGAGCGGGTCCGCCTCGACGTGCTCGCCTCGCTGCCAGCGTTCTGCGCGTTTCGCGATGAGCTCACCGCGGCGCTGCGCGGCTTGGCTTCGAGCCGATGAGCTCGCCCCTCGCCGCTCAGCCCGGAGCGCCCCCGAGCGCGGCGTCCAGCGCCTCGGCGCCGGGCCCCAGCGGCTGACCGTAGGAGAACTCGACGTAGTTGCCGTCCGGATCCTTGAGCGCGCAGAAGTAACCGACCGGATAGGGCAGGTCGGTGGGCGGCCAGGCGAGGTGCGCTCCGCCGCGACGCGCGATCTCGTCCACGGCGCCCCGGCTCTCGAGCGCGAAGCCGAAGTGGCTCATGTCCTCCGGCGCCTGCGGCGCGCGCCGGCCGCCCTCGATCACCACGAGGACGAACGTCCGCTCCTTCCCCTCCTCGGCGAGCCAGGCGACCCGCGTGCCGGAGTCGACGCGCTCGTGAACCACCTTGAGCGCGCAGAACTCGCGGTAAAAGGCGATGGTTGCGTCGATGTTGCCCACGTGGAGCGCGACATGAGTCATCATGGGGTTCATTCGTAAACTCTCCTTACTTCTATTCTTCTCCGCTGGGATGGCCGCGAGGGGCGGACGGACCGACGGCCTGGGCGATGCCGCGAGCGCACGTCCAGGCCGCCCGCGAGAGGAGCCACACGACTACGCAGGATCGAGCTGCTTGCCAGCCGTGTACCTGCGCGCAGACGACCGGATCTTCTCGAGCTGCGCGGCGTCGAAGGAGACGGGCGCGCCGGTGCGCACGTAGCTCATCACGTTGTCTGCGGTGCCGCTGTGCCCGAGCCCGAAGTAGTGCCCGAGCTCGTGCGCGAGCACGGTGGGCGCCGCGTGCGCGGCGAGGATCACGAAGCGGCGGTCGGGCGTGGCCCGGTGGCGCCAGTGCACGCCCATCCGGAAGCGCCCGGGGTCGTCGACGTCCCGCAGCGACGCGACGACCATCACGTTGATCCGGCGCGCCTCGATCGCGTCGGCGAGCGCGTCCCGGTCCGCACGCGTCTCGATCTTCGCGAAGCGCGAGGGGAGCGCGCGCGAGCCGACCTTGCGCAGCGCGACGCCGGCCGGCGCGAACAGCCGGACCGCCTCGGCAATCTGCGCGTCCACCCAGGCCTCGTCGCGCACCGGCGCGCCCGCCTCGCCCTCCGCGACGGCGATCGACAGCGGGAACGCCGGGGCGGGCGCAGGGCCGGCGGCGCGCGCCGGACCTGGAGAGAACGCGCCGGCGGAGAACACGCCGGCCGCAGCGAGGAAGGCGCGTCGGGAGAGCATGGATTTCCGCATACCACGCTCCGACGAGCGGGAAGGCGCCGGTGTGACATCCCCGGTGGACCTCCGTGGACCGACGGCGCGCGGGACGTGCGCGACGCGCGGAGCGCGCGAGACGCCGACCGCCGCGCCCGCTGGCGCCTCTTGTCGCTCCTGCACGCGGCGGCTAGAGGATCACCCTCAGGATGCGAGGCGCGCTCGGCGACATCACGAAGGCCGCCGGCCACACGCCGCTCGTGAGGCGGAACCGGGTCGCGGAGGGGCTCGCGGGCGACATCTACATCACATCGCCCGCGAGGCGACGCCGGTGGTCGGCTGAGCGCGTGAACGGAAAGGGATGATCGCGGTGACTCCAGATCTCGAGACGGTGCGGCGCGCGCTGCACGATCACATCGTGACGGAGATCCTGCTCCGGAAGGCGCCGCTCGCCCTGGACGAGGATCTCCTGGCCGGCGGGTCCGGGTTCGACTCCATGTCGCTGACGCGGGTGCTCGTGTTCATCGAGGAACGGTTCGGCGTGAGGATCCCGGACGAGGAGGTGGACCTCGACGAGGTGTCGACCGTCGACCGCATGGCGCGCTTCGTCGCCGGTCGCATCGCGGCGGCGCAGGGCTAACGACGCCGCATGGCCGCCCCCTACCGGCTGCGCCTCGAGGACCTGGCCGCGCGCGGCGAGGCCGTCGCCCTCGCGTCGGCCTCGCCGCGGGCCGAGGTGACGTACGCCGAGCTGGCGACGCGCGCGGCGGCCGTACGCGAGGCGCTCGCAGGGGCGGGCGTGCTCCCGGGGGACCGGGTGGCGCTGCTCTCGATCGACCGCGCGCACGACGAGCCGGTGGCGCTCGCCGGGGTGCTCGCGGCCGGCGCCGTGGCGGTCCCGCTCGACGCGGCGGCGCCACCGGCGCGGCTCGGCCGGATCGCGCGCGCCCGCGGCTGCCGGGCGATCGTGCTCGACGGCGCGGCCACCGGCCTGGCGGACGGCCTCGACGCCGAGCTCGGCGGCGGCCTGCCGCGGGTAGAGCTCGACGGCGAGGGGCGGGTGCGGCGCGGGGGAGCGCCCTCCGGCACGGGCGGCGTGGGCGACACGGGCGGCGTGGGCGACACGGGCGGCGTGGGCGACACGGGCGGCGTGGGCGACACGGGCGGCGTGGGCGACACGGGCGGCGTGGGCGACACGGGCGGCGTGGGCGACACGGGCGGCGTGGGCGACACGGGCGGCGTGGGCGACACGGGCGGCGTGGGCGACACGGGCGGCGTGGGCCGCCTGGGCGACGCAGGCGGGGCCGGCGGGGACGCCGAGCAGCAGGACGTCGCGTGCATCTTGCACACCTCGGGCAGCACGGGCGAGCCGAAGCCGGTCCCGATCACCTGGACCGGTCTCGACGTGTTCACCGCCTTCTGCATCGATCTGCTCGGCCTCTCGACGGCGGATCGGGTGTTGCGCGTGGCCGAGCTCGTCTTCGACCTCGCCTGGTTCGACCACCTCGCGACGTTCCGCGCCGGCGCGACGCTCGCGACCATGGCGCGGCGCGACCTCGCCTCGGGCCGCGCGCTCCGCGGCGCGATCGCCGCGCTCGCGCCGACGGTCATCTACGGCGTGCCGTCGATGTTCATGAAGCTCGTCGCGGCGCTCCCCGCGGCCGGCGCCGCCGGCGCGGAACACCAGCAGCCCGCCGGCGCGCTCAGCCCGCCGGTGCGCGCCCTCCTCTTCGCCGGCGAGGTGTTCCCGCCGCGCGAGCTCGCGGCGCTCGCGGCGCGCGCCCCCGGCGCCGCGCTCTACAACCTCTACGGCCCGACCGAGACGAACGTCTGCACCTTCCACCACGTCGACCCCGCCACGCTCGACGGGGCGAGCGAGATCCCGATCGGCGCCGCGTGCCCTTACGCCGAGTGCACGCTGGTCGCCCTGGACGGGCCGGACGAGGAAGGCGGGAGCGGCCGTGTCATCGAGGGGCCCGGCACGGGCGAGCTCGTCGTCTCGGGGCCGACGACCGTGGGCGGCGGCCCGTACCGGACACGCGACCGGGTGGAGCGCAAGGCCGACGGGCTCTTCTATTTCCGCGGCCGCATCGACCGGATGGTGAAGATCCGCGGCTACCGGGTCGAGCCGGGCGAGGTCGAGGCGGCGCTCGCGTCGCACCCCGCCGTGCGCCAGGCCGCGGTCGTCGCCGTGGAGGACCCGCGCCTCGGCAAGACGCTCCGCGCCTTCGTCGCGCTCTCCGGCGACGCCCGCGACGGCGGCGGCGTGGACGACCGCTCGCTCAGGATGTACCTCGCGGAGCGGCTGCCGCCCTACATGGTCCCGGAGAAGGTCGTCGCGGTGGACGATCTGCCGCGGACATCGACAGGGAAGATCAATTACCGCGCGCTGCTCGGATGAGCGCACCTCACGAGAGGTGAGCGATCCGCTCAACGTCGGCCGATTGGTTCAGTGCAGCTTCATCTTTGCGCTCGCGCCGGCCGACGCCGACGCCTTGAAGCTCGGCTTGGGGATCGAGATCTGCGGCGCCTTGATCTGCACGTTCACGCTCGGCGGCCGCACGTGGACGCTCGGCGCCTTCACGTGGACGTTGGCCTTCGCGTTGGCCCTGGCGCCCGCGCCGGCGTGGACGTGGACCTTCGGGTCGAAGGCGGCCTTCGCCTTCAGATCCGCGTGGGCGTGCGCGTGGGCGTGCCAGTCGGTCTTCACGCGCACCTTCAGGCGCGGGGCGTGCGCGTGGACGGCGAACGCCGCGCCGGGCCGGTAGCCGCACAGGACCACCGCCGCGCGGGCGGCGGTCCGCACCGCGATCGTGACCTTGAGCGGATCGGCGGCGAGCGCGAGCTTGCCGGTCAGGTAGGCGCGCGCGTCCGCGTCGGCGTCCGCGTCCACGTCCACGTTCACCGCTGGGGCGAGGACGACTACCTGCGGCGCCTCGGCGACCACGCCCAGCGTGATCTTGCGGTCGCCGATGGCCACGGGCTTGAGGTCGACGTCGAGCACGTAGACGCGGACCTCCCCGGTCACCTCGTCGACCAGGAGCTCCAGGCGGTCGTCGCCGACGATCTCGATGCGCCCGCCGTGCGGGCCGAGCTTGCCCTCGGGCAGCCCGAGGTCGGCCGACGCCTTGGCGCTCGCGTAGAGATCCGCGGTGCCGCCCGCGGGGACGTGCAGCGTGCCGCTCAGCGGCTTGCCCGCGACGCTGAGCGTGTAGCCGACCGGGGTGAGGTCGGCCTCGAGCTTCGGGCCGACGGCGACCAGGAGGCCGGTCTTCGGATCGAGCGTCAGCGGGATCGTCTTGTCCCCGGACTTGTCCTTCCACAGGAGGGTGCCCTCGACGTTCTCGCGGATCGGCTTGCCATCCGGCCCCCTCACCTCCGCCTTGACGTTCCCGTCGGCGGCGATGTTGAAGGCGACCTTGCCAGCCTCGTGCTCCTCGACGTAGGCGCCCTCGCCGATCGCCGACTCGGCGGTGGCGGTCACCTCCGCCGTCGCGTTCGCCTCGGCCTGCGGCTGCTCGTCCTTGCCGCAGGCCGTGGCCGCGGCGGCGATCAGCAGCAGGGCGAACACTCCGGAAACATTGGTGATCTTCATGAAATCCTCCTCGGTGCCAGCGAACCCTCGGCGGGAGCCGCGGCTTCGCGCAGGCCGGGGCGCCGAGGGCTGAACCTCGGACGCGCCGGCTCCGGAAATCATCATACGCCGAGGAGCCCCCGGAGACCGCGACGGAGCGCAGAGAGGGGTGGATTGCGGGAAATTTAGGGGGGCAGAGGTGAGACAAGAGAGGTTCGGTTGAACCTCTTTTTCTCCCTCACTGGAGCCGGGGCGGGATCGCGGAGCGCGGGGCTACTGCCCCTCGCCTCCGCCCGCGTCCTCGGGGAGGAGCTGCGGGCACTTCCGCATCACCTCTTCGCACTCCGGGACGGCCGCCTCCAGCGTGCTGATCTCGGAGTCGCACGTGAGCGCCCGGACGATCTCGGTCTGCGCGACGAGGCAGACCTCGTATTCGGCCACCGTCGCGGTGCAGCCCGCGCGCTGGTCGGTCGAGGGCATGCAGCTCGCGTCCGCGCCCTGGCCCTGCGCCTCCGCATCGGGCGCGGACACGCACTCATCCTTCAGGGTGGCGCACGGCTTCTCGAGCGCAGGAGCCGCGATGAGGCCCCAGTACTCACAGGCGTCTTCCTTGGAGAGCTTCACCCTCGCCTCGAGCGAATCGCAGGTGGACTGGACGTCATCGGCCGTCAGATCCTTGAGCTGCTTGCTGCTCATGGCGGTGTCCGTCGGAGCGGCATCGGAGCCCTCGCCGCCACAGGCCGCGAGAGACAGGACGGTCATGAACGCCCCGAGATGAGCTGTTCGGTTCATTGGTTTTTCTCCCTTCCGAAGCGCGGCCAAGAGCGCGGCCGCGGGGCACCCGGGAGCAAGCCATGTACCGCGTGCTCAGCTGTGCACAATAGGACCGCACGGCCCCGGCGGGGCGCGGCGAATCAGGACAACGACATGCGAGATGTCGAGTCCAGCGAGCGAGGAAAGGAGGTGGCGGCCGCGAGACAACATGGGAGTTCGAGGGTGGATGTGCCGAACCCCCGCAGCGATGTGGGGAAGCCGCACTTGGCCTGCCACCTGAACCCGGGCGTCGCGTGGATGCTCGACGAGGGATCCACGGCGGGCTCCCCCGGCGCGCGACGGCGCTGCTCGAGGGGCACACGCGCCTGGCGAGCGGGGCCCTGCGCGCTCGGCTGCGTGCTCAGCCGAGGCCGTCGGGCCGCCCCGTTCCTCGGCGACCGGGGCGCCGCGGGCTCCAGAGCACGCGACAGCACACCCGACGGCCTTGCGCGCGACCGGCATGCGCGATGCCACGAGCGGCGCGGCGGCGGTGCCCGCTTGCGCCGCGCGCGGACGCGAACGCCCCGGGTGATCCCTCCGTGGATTGCCGCGATCACCGAGGCAGAGGAGAGCCGCTGAATCATCCGGCGCGCAAGGCGTCTAGCTCCCGGACGACGGACCGCGCGAGCGGCCGGCTCGCGCCGCGCTTCACGCCCGGAGCAGCGCGCCACACCGAGACTCGAGCGCGCGCCGCTCGAGTGCCGCCGCGACGCCCGCACGCCGGGAGCGATGTGAGCCGGGGGGCTGTTCACATGACACCCGCCGCGCCGCGCCCGGGAAACAAGGGAATTCCCTCTGCCCGGGACACGTGAAGATCCACCGAGACGGATCATGAGATCACATGAGCCTGGAAACGAGCTCGCCGCTATCCATTGGACAACGTACGCCCCCTGGGTATATGCCGACGATCATTGACGGCGCGCTCCCAAGGCACGTGCAAATACGCAAGGAATTCACGCATTATCTCCGGCACCCGTGCCCTGGACGACGAATTTCCGCGTCGACTCGGAGACGTTAAAGCCTCATAAAGGAAGGCGAGCGGGCGCCTCCTTGCACCTTGTGGAGGAGCAGGAGGATTCGCCGGTCACAGGGGGGAAGGAATCCGCGTCGTCACAGGCGATCCAAACGATCGTCGGGGGCCACGTCCATAGTCGCTGATGGCGGCGCTCGAGCCCGGGGCGACACAGGCAGCAGGCACAACCAACGGCGGCACTCTACCTCGTGAAACCTATAGAACCTCACCCCCCCCTGCTACCTCGCTCACCCGCTCCGGCGCCGGTGTCGGAGCGGGTAGCCTATCAGTCCATCTCCTCGGTCGTCGGCTCATCGCACTACCGCGCCCTCTCCGATGACGCCCTGAAGGACGAGGACAACGCCGCCTGGGTGCTCGGCCTTCCGCCCGGCGTGAAGCAGGCGTGGATCGACCGCATCCGCTGGATCCGCATCGTCGACCGCCTCGCCGAGAACGAGCGCATCGAGCCGCACGAGCGGCGCTTCAGCCGGTTCATGGAGGACTGGCGGCGCCTCCGCGCGCGCGGGATCCTCGATCCGAGCTGCCCGTTCGCGGGCGAGCTCGCGGCGATCCGCGCGCTCTGGATGCGAGGCGGGAGCGGCCCGGACCGCGGCACCGGCGAGGACGAGATGGCGAGACGCGCGCTCGCCGCCTGGGACGCCTACCTGCTCGCGCTCGCCGACTACCACGCCCCGAGCCTCCTCATCCGCACGATGAAGGATCACGACACCATGCTGATGCGGCTGTCCGGCCATATCTTCCAGCTCGTTCCGTTCTTGACGAAGGAGCACTGGGACGCAGCGGGGGAGTTCGGGCGGCTCGATCAGTTCTTCAACAACCTGAGGGACATGCAGGAGGACGCCGATCGGGGCATCTGCTACCTGCCCGGGGAGGAGCTCGCGCGCCACGGCGTCACGCGCGCTCAGGTGATCTCCGGCCGCTGCGTCGATACGCCCGGGTACCGTGCCCTCATGAGCTCCTGGCTCGACGAGGTCATGCCGGCGCTGTACGCGCGGGCAGCACCGTTCATCGACGCCCAGGATCTCCACCCCTCGCTCCAGCTGATGAAGGAGTGGAGCCTGCGCCGTTATGCCCGCATCACCCGGGTATTCCGCGCGCTCGGCTTCGATTACCGGCGCTTCCCGGCGCGGTACTGGGCCGAGGTGCGGCGCGACCTCGCTGAGCGGCGGCAGCTCTTCCGCGCTCAACCGGTGTAGCGCCTCACCGTCGAGAGGAGCGCGTCCGGGTCGAACGGCTTGCCCAGCCACGCGTCAGCGCCGACCTCGGCCGCCCGCCGGTGCGCGTCCGCCGCGGCCGTGAGCACCACGATGGGCGCCTGCCGCCCGTGCCGGACCTCCAGCTCGCGGGCGAACTCCGGGCCGTTCATCACCGGCATCTTCATGTCGAGCAGGATGAGGTCCGGGAGGTCGTGCTCCAGCTTCGCCAGCGCCTCGCGGCCGTTGCACGCGATCTTGACGCGGTAGCCGCCCTCCTGGAGCACGAGGGAGACGAGCGCCACGAGGTCCACGTCGTCCTCCACGAGGAGCACCGTCTTTGCTTGTCTATCGCTCATAGTCGCCCCGGGGAGCCTCGCTGGTGAGTGGAACGGTGAAATAGAAGGTGCTTCCCTTGTCCTCCTCGCTCTCGAACCAGATCCTCCCGCCGTGGCGGGTGATCATGTCCTTCGCGAGGAACAGGCCGATCCCCATCCCGCCGTAGTCGTGTCGGGTGTCCGTGTGGGCGCGGAAGAAGCGCTCGAAGATCCGCTCCTGCTTGTGGGCGGGGATGCCGACGCCCTGATCGCGCACCGACACGACCACCTCGTGGCGCGGCGCCGCCTCGCGGCGCTGGGAGAAGAGCGCGGCGTCGCAGCGCGCCGGCGAGGACGCCGGCGCGCGCTCGGCGATGGCGAGGTGGACGTCGACGTCGCCGCCCTCCGGCGAGTACTTCACCGCGTTGTCGAGCAGGCTCGCGAGCACCTGCCGCAGCCGCTCGGGATCGGCCCGCACGACCGGCGGCCTCCCCGCCTCGAGCGACAGCCGCACGCGGTGGCGGCTCGCCGACTTCGCGGCGCGCTCGACCGTCTCCTCCACGAGCGCCTTCAGGTCGACGTCCTCCTCGGAGACCTTGAGCACGTCGAGCGACACCTGCGAGATGGCGAGGAGGTCGTCGACGATGCGGTTGATCCTGTCCGCGCCGCGGTCGATGGCCTCCAGCATCTTGCGGCGGGGCGCGGTCAGATCGCTCGTGTTGCGCAGGAGCGCGAGCGCGTACCCCTTCATGATGGCCACCGGCGTCTTCAGCTCGTGCGCGCCGACCCGGATGAACTGATCCTTGACGAGGTCGAGCTCCATGAGCTCCGTCACGTCGCGCGCCACGGTGACGGCGCCGAGGATCGCCCCGCTCTCGCTGCGGATCGGCGCCGCGCTGGTGCGCAGGAAGACGTCGCGGCCGGCGCGGCCGTTCGCGAGCACCTGCTCCTCCTGCGCGATGGTCTCGCCGGCGAGCGCCCGCACCATCGGCAGCTCCTCGCGGGTGAAGGGGCGGCCGTCGTCGCGGCGCATGCGGCCGAGGTCCATCACCTCCTCGACCATGCGGCCGGCCTGCTCCGAGCGGTCGGCGAGGCCGAGCAGGCGGAGCCCCGAGGCGTTGATCATCGTCAGCCGGCCCTCGCGGTCGCACGCGAACACCCCCTCGACGAGGTTGTCGAGCACGGCGCCGAGCTGCGCCGCGCGCTGCGCTGCGTCCGAGAGCAGGCGCTCGCGCTCGGCCAGGTAGCTGCGCCTGCGCCGCGACGACTCCTCCAGGCGCTCGACCATCGCGTTGACGCCGCCCGCGAGGGCGCCGATCTCGTCCTTGAAGTAGACCGGGATCCGCTCGAGCCGGTCGACCTCGCCGCGCTGGACGATCTTCTGGATGACGGCCGTGACCTGCTGGAACGGGCCGGCGAGCGCGCCCGCGAGGAAGCCGGCGCAGACCGGCGCCCACGTGACCGCGACGACCGAGAAGATCGCCAGCGTGAGGTTCAGGCCGGGCTTCGCCGGCCCCGCCGTCTCGCCGAGCACCATCGCCGCCATCCAGCTCGTCGGCGCGATGGCGAGGCACACGCCGAGGATCACGAGGCGCACGGCGAGCGAGTAGCCCTTGCCGGGCACGGCGAGGCCGCGCTCGCGGGCGATCAGCGAGATGGCGCCGGCGGCGGGCGAGAGCAGGCGGCCGAGGATGCTGTACGCGAGCGGCAGGGCCGCCGCGAACAGCGCGATCGAGAAGAGGACCAGCGCGATGGCGCGCTGCACCCCGAGCGGGCCCTGGCCCGGCGCGATGACGTAGAACGCCGCGGTGATGGGCAGGTAAAGGAGCGCCCAGGACACGGCCCACACCGTCGCGAACGCAAGCGGCGTGTCGTAAGCGGCGTCCGCGGCGGAGAGGATGAGCGACTCCGGAGGCGCCGCGCCGCCGCTGGCCGGCTCGTCGGCGCCCGACCCGCCGCGGAAGGCGCGGCCCACGGCGTACCGCCGCAGGCGCTCGATCGGGCGCAGCATGTAGACGAGCAGCGCGATGAGGCCCGCCGTCTTGACGAGGTACGCGAGCCCGATCAGCCCGAGCATGCGCGCCTGGACGGCCGAATCCGAGACGCCGAGGAGCCGGAGGTGTGCGACCGGGACAAGCAGGCTATACGGCAATTCGATGCCGAACGCATAGGCCACGACCCGTGGCGTGAAGGACGGAGTCCCTGCCCTTCGTGTCATCCCGGAACTCCACAATTTGAACCAGGCGGCTCGGCCGATCGCCACGTCCATCACCCCCCCTGTTGAAGCACGGGTTCGGGGTCCGCGCCTGCGGTGCCCTCCGCTCCAGGTCGATGAGTCAGGTCGCTGGTCGGCTTTGCTATGGAACCATTACAGAGGTTGTCGACCGTTTTGCGCCATAACGCATGTCGATTCGTTCGACGCACTCACGTGTTCCGTCCTGGCCTGGGAAACGTTTGGTATTTCCTGATCAGCTCAGGCGCCGCCTTATGGCGCCCCGGGCGATGAGGAACAGGATGGTCAGCACGTGGCGCGCGCGCAGCCCGCTGGCCTCGCCGCGGTAGACGGGGCGTACGTTCACCTCGCGGACGCGGAGCCGGCGCGCGGCGAGGGCGGCGAGCAGGTCGTTCGGATAGCCGTAGCGGGGCCAGAGGGCGCCGAGGTCGAGCGCGTCGAGCGCGCGCGCCGAGATCGCGGTGTAGCCGCACTGGCTGTCGGAGAGGGCGTCGAGCCCTGCCGCGCGGCGGGTGAGCGCGGCGAGGGCCGCCGTCGCGGCGAGCCGCGCGAGGGGCATGACGCGCCACACGTCGGGGTGCCGCAGGCGGTCGCCTTTCACGTAGTCGGCCTCGCCCGCCACGACGGGCGCGACGACGCGCGGGAGGTCGCGCGGGTCCATCTGCCCGTCTCCGGCCATGACGGCGACCGCGAGGGCGCCCAGGGCGCGAGCGCGCCTGTAGCCGGCGACGATCGCGGCGCCCACGCCGCGGGCCTCGGCGTGCACGAGCACCTCGAGCCGCTCGTCGCCGGCCGGGAGCGCCGCGCGCGCGAGCTCGGCCGTGCCGTCGCGGCTTCCGTCGTCGACGACGACGATGTGGTCGACGAAGGCGGGGACCGACCTCACCGTCTCGGCGATCCACCGCGCCTCGTCCCGCGCGGGGATGACGACTGCGACGCGCGCGCCGTGGAGCACGCGGGTTCGTAGCGGAAGGCGCAGCGCTCGGCAATGCGCAGAGCGGCGGCGCCCGCGGCCAGCGCGAGCGGCGGGCGCGGCGCGAGCGCCGGCGCGCCGCCGTGCTAGAGGGGTCGGCCCTCTCCACGCCGCCCCCCTTCTGCCATGCAACGTCGCACCGCCATCGCCCTGGGGATCACCGCCGCAGCCTGCGTGCTCACGGGCTTCAACGTCATCCGTTCTCCCAAGGACACGACCCCGGAGGGCGTCTATCTCCGCATCGCGAACGCGCTCGGCCGCGGCGACGTGCGGCTCGTGTTCGTGCACCTCGACGACCAGGCGCGGCGCGCCTGCCACGCAATCCGCGATCACCGCCAGAAGGCGAGCGACCGGATCCAGGCCAGCTACCCGGAGCCCGAGCGCTCCAAGCTGCTCGCCCTGTACAAGGCGCACGCCGAGGCGCCGGACGGCGCGGACGTCTGGGTCGAGATCGCGACGCGGATGGGCTGGATCGCCCGCCTGCGGCGGGATCTCTCCGGCGTCGCCGACGTCGTCGGCGCGGGAGCTGCCGGCGAGCAGGCTGCCGTCGAGACCACGCGGGGGGCGCGCTACACGTTCCGGCGGCGCGACGACGGGACCTGGGGCCTCTCGATGTTCACCGCCGAGCTGATCGCCGAGGCGGAGCGGGCCGCCCGCGACTGGGATGTCGTGGAGCGCGCGGCGCTCGATTACGACCGCGCGCGCTGAGGCGCGGTCCTCGCGGACCTGCTCCCTGCGGGCCGACGAGGGGCGTTACCGGCCGGCCTTCTGCCGGAGCTCGGCGTAGGACGCGCCCGGCGTGCTCGTCTCGACGGGCAGCCCGGCCGGCCCCCACCCCCGCTCGGTCAGCGCGCCGAACGCGTCGCGCGGCCCCTCGAAGCCCGCGCGCTGCTCGACGACGCCGGTGTAGCCGGCCGACACCATGGCCTCGGCCGCGCGCATCGATCGCTGTCCGGAGCGGCAGCCCACGATGATCTTCGCGTCCGTCGGGTAGAGGGCGCGGACCACGTCGAGGAAGTCCGGGTTCTGCTTCATGCCGCCGGCGGCGGCGTGCAGGAGCGGCACGTTGTGCGCGCCGCTCGGGTGGCCGGCCGCGTACTCGGGCTCGCTCCGGACATCGAGGTAAACGTACCCCTCTTCGTCCATGAGCTTCTTCGCCTGCTCGGGTGAGATGCGCTGGATGTCCGCCATGAGCGCAGTCTACCTCCGGCGGGCGCCGCGGTCAGAACGTATGGACGAAGAGCCCGCTGCGGAGCTTCGGCTCGAACCAGGTGCTCTTCGGCGGCATGAGCAGCCCTGCGTCGCTGACCGCGAACAGCTCGCCGATCTGCGTCGGGTAGAGGTGGACTGCCATGGTGAATGCGCCCGAGTCGACGCGCTGCTCGAGCTCGGCGATGCCGCGGATGCCGCCGACGAAATCGACGTGTTTGTCGCGGCGGGGGTCGCGGACGCCGAAGATCGGGCCGAGGATCTGGTCCTGGCAGATGGAGCAGTCGAGCGAGGCCACCGGGTCGTCCGCGTCGAACGAGCCCGGGCGGACCCGGGCGGCGTACCAGCGGCCGCCGAGGTAGAGCCCGAAGGATCGCGGGCCGGTCGGGGCGGCGTCCGCGCCGCTCCGGGCCGGCGCGATGTCGAGCCGCTCGCCGAGGGCGCCGAGGAGCGCCTCGGCGCCGCGCCCGGCGAGGTCTCGCACGACGCGGTTGTACGGCATGATGTTCATCTGGTCGTGCGGGAAGACCACGGCCAGGAAGACGTCGTGCTCGCCGCCGTCGCCGCGGAGCTTCCTGTGGACGCGCGCCGCCGCGGCGCTGCGGTGGTGGCCGTCGGCGACGTAGAGCGTCGGGATCGCGTGGAACCGCTCCTCGAGGTCGGCGGTCGCCTCGCGGCCGAGCACCCAGAGCCGGTGCTCGACGCCGTCGGCGGTCGTGAAGTCGTAGATGGGCGGCGACTGCATGGCCTGGGCGACGGCGCGGTCGATGCCCGCGTCGGCGCGGTACGTGAGGAACACGGGCTCGTCGTGCGCGCCGAGCTCCTCGATGTGGCGGGTGCGATCGTCCTCCTTGTCGGGCCGCGTCTTCTCGTGCTTCTTGATGGTGTCCTGCTCGTACTCCGCGACGGAGGCGCAGCCGACGACGCCGATCTGCCGGTGGTCGCCCATCTTCTGGGCGTAGAGGTAGAGGTGCGGCTCCGGGTCCTGGGCGAGGTCGCCGCTCGCGATGAGGGCGGCGAGGTTCTCCGCGCCGCGCGTGTACACCGCGTCGTCGTGCTCGTCCGTCCCTTCGGGCAGGTCGATCTCGGGGCGGGAGACGTGGAGGAAGCTGTGCAGCCCTCCGGCGGCGAGGGCGCGCGCCTCGTCCGTGGAGAGGACGTCGTACGGCGGGCTGGCGACGCGGGCGGCGTGCGCCTGGGGAGGGCGGTAAGCGCGGAAGGGTCGTACGGTGGCCACGGCGAGCGCCTACCCCAGCGGCCGAGGGGCGTCGAGACGGCGACGGCGGCCGCAGGCGGGGCGGGCAGGCGCGCGGCGCCCCGGTCACGGCGGCGCTGATGGCGCCGGGCGGCGCGTGCTAGGAGGGACACGCCCGCCCGGGGGCAGCTCGCACCTCTCCCGGAGCCGCGCACAGAGGCCCCGTGTCCAGCTCAGGCGACTCCTACCGCCCGTCTCGTTACTCGACCCTCCCGCCCAGCTCGGCGGACGACGACCTCGCCCTGCCGGGCGAGGCCCCCTCGTTCACCACGTCGCGCTCGCGCCGCGTGATCGCCGTGGGCGGCGGCCGCGGGGGCGTCGGGAAGGCGACGCTCGCGGTCAACCTGGGCGTCTACTTCGCGCAGCTCGGGCGCGACGTGATCATCGTCGACACCGACGCCTACAGCCCGGGGCTGCACGCCGCGCTGGGCATCGAGACGCCGCCGCTCGTCACGCGCGAGGACATCGAGGAGGGCAAGGCCGAGCCGATCGCGACCACCGTGCCCGGGCTCCGGCTCGTCCCGACCGCCTACGACCCGACGACGGCCACGCCCGTCCGGCCGAGCCGCGCCGCCTACTGGATGAAGATGATCCAGGAGCTCGATGTCGACTACGTGATCGTGAGCCTCGGCGCGGCGACCGGCTCCTCGACGCTCGACCTGTTCCTGCACGCCGACGTCGGCATCTGCGTGACCACGCCGGAGCCGCTCGCCGTCGAGCACTCCTACCGCTTCTGCCGCGCGCTCTACCAGCGCACCCTGCGCCGGGCGCTCATGAAGGAGCGCTTCAAGGTCCGCCTCCTGGAGAAGGTGGGCGCGTCGCTCCCGCCGCTCGCGACGCCGCGCGACCTCATCATGGAGGTGAAGCGGTTCGACGAGGGGGTCGCGTCGCTCGCGGCCGCGCAGCTGCCGCGGGTGAAGCCGCACCTCGTGGTGAGCCAGACGCGGCACCGCTCGGATCTGGAGCTCGGCCCGGCGATGAGCGCGGTCTCGGAGCGCTTCCTCGGCATGTCCCTCGACTACCTCGGGCACATCGAGCACGACGACGCGGTGTGGCTGACCGCGCGGCGGCGCCAGCCGCTGCTCATCGACAGCCCGACCTCGAAGAGCGCGCGCAACCTGGAGCGCGTGGCCCGGCGCATCCTCGCGCTGCTCGCCGCGCGCGACTCGCGCCCCGCCGACGCGCACGCGCGCGCCCTCGCGGCCGCCTCGAAGGGCGCGGCGCCCGCCACGCTGTACGAGGTGCTCGGCGTCGCGCGGACGGCCGCCGACGACGAGATCCGGCGCGCCTACAAGCGCCAGCGCGACATCTACCGGGAGGGGAGCCTGCCGGTCGTGAGCGTGCTGAGCCCCGCCGTGCTCCAGAAGGAGCAGGCGCGCATCGAGGAGGCGCACGACACCCTGCTCGATCCGGTGCGCCGCCGCGCGTACGACCTCTCGACCTACCCGGACGACCCGCGCATGCCGCTCGGCCCCGCGCGCCCCGAGAACGCCGCCGCCGCGGCCGAGCTCGCCATGCTCCAGGCCGAGCTCGCGCGCGAGATCAACGCCGAGACGCAGTTCAGCGGCGCGCTGCTCCGCAAGGTGCGCGAGTCGCAGGGGGTCGAGCTCACGGACATCTCGCAGCGGACGAAGATCTCGCTGGCGCACCTCCAGGCGATCGAGGGCGAGTCGATGGGCGACCTGCCGGCGCCGGTGTACGTGCAGGGATTCATTCAGGAAATTGCCAAGTACCTGCGGCTCGATCCGGCCCAGGTCGCGAAGACCTACATGCGTCGGCTGCGCGAGCTGTCGGCCGGCACGCGCGCGAAGCAGCATGGCTGAGGCGGCGCGGGCCGGCGGCGGCGCGCGCGACGCGCGCGGGTCGGGCGGCGATCTCGGGTTCTCGGCGCTCGCGTTCGTGCTCGCGCTCGCGCCGCGGCTCTACGTGGCGATCGCGTGGGCGCGCGAGCCGGTATGGGACGGCCACTACTACGATTTCGGAGCGCGGCGCATCGCCGCCGGCCTCGGCTACTCGGACGATCTGCTCGTCGGGGGCCAGCCGGTCTGGCACCCGTGGTGCCATTACCCGGTCGGCTACAGCGGCTTTCTGGGCCTCGTCTACAAGCTGTTCGGCGCGGGGCCTCACGTGGCGACGGTCGCGAACGCGGTGGCCGGCGCGTTGCTCGTCGTCGTGGTCCACCGGCTCGCCCGGTACGCGACCACGCCGACGCGCGCCCGCGTCGCGGCGCTGCTCGCGGCGCTCTCGCCGGGCCTCATCGTGTACGCGGCGCTGCTCATGACCGAGCCGCTGGCCGCGCTCGGCCTGGTGACGGCGCCGTGGCTGCTCGCGCGCGACGCGGCGCGCGGCCGCGTGGCTCGCGGCGCCGTCCTCGCCGGCGTGGCGCTCGGCCTGACGGCGCTGGTGCGGCCGCAGAGCCTGCTCTGCGCGCCGGCGCTCGCGCTGCTGGCATGGCGAGGGCCGGCCGGCGCGGCCGGCGGGGTGACCGCAGGGGCGGCCGGCGGGTGGCGCGCCGCGTGGCGGCGGGGCGCGCTGGCCGTCGCGCTGTCGTCCGCGGCGGCGCTCGCCGTCGTGGCGCCGTGGACGATCCGGAACTGCCGGGTGATGGACGGCTGCGCGCTCATCTCGACGAACGGGGGCTGGAACCTCGCCATCGGCTCGTTCCCGCGGGCGACGGGCCGCTTCGAGACGCTGCGCGCGGGCGACGGGTGTCCGATCGCGCGCGGGCAGGTGGCCCAGGACCGTTGCTGGATGGCCGCAGGGTCAAGGTGGATTCAGCAGGATCCCGTCCGCTGGCTGGCCCTGATGCCGAAGAAGCTGAGCTTCACCTTCGATCACGAGTCGTTCCCGATCGGATATCTCGGCGAGGCGAACCCCGCGGCCTGGCCCGAGGAGCGGCGCGCCGCGGGCCGGCGTGTGCTCACGACGTCGCATCTCGGGCTGCTCTCGGTCGCCGCGCTCGGGGTGGTGGCGTTGCCGCGGCTCCGGCCGCGGCGGGCGCTCGTCGCGCAGGCCGCGGCGATCGCGGCGGTGCTCGGGCTCATCGCCTGGGGTGTGCTCGGCGACGACCACACGTTCTGGCCGCTCGCGGTGGCGATCCCGCTGCTCGCGGCGCTGCCGCTGCCGGGCCGGCCCGCGAACGGGGGTGTCGTCGGTTATCTCGCGTTCGCGGTCGCCACGGTGGTCCTGACACACGCCGTGTTCTTCGGAGAGGACCGCTATCACATGGTCGTGACGCCGGCGCTGTGCATCCTCGCGGCGTGCGCGCTGCGGCGGGGTCAGGCGGCGCGCCCAGACGGACATGCATAGGATTACGGGCCTCACCGCGCGTTCGTTCTGAAATGGTACTGGACGGCTTGCAGGGCGCCCCGGCGCCGTCGCCGCAAGCAGGCCGGTTGGCCCTCTGTCCGGCCGTGTGCGAAGGCTGCTCGCCATGGTCTCCATGCGTCACGAGGTCCTCGTGGATCTCTTCAAGAACCGACCTTCTCTCGCCGCCGAGATCCTCGTCGAGGTCCTCGGCGTCACGCTCCCGACCTATACCGAGGCCCGCGTCGCATCGATCGACCTGACCGAGATCAAACCCGCCGAGTATCGTGCCGACGCCGTCGTCCTGCTCCTCGATGCGGACAAGCCGGTCCGGGTCATCATCGTCGAGGTCCAGCTCGGAAAGGACGATGACAAGCCCTTCACCTGGCCCGCCTACCTGACCGTCTCGCGCGACCGGCACCGCTGCCCAGCGGGCCTGCTCGTCGTCGCGCCCGACCCCCTCATCGCGGACTGGTGCGCGCAGCCCATCGAGATCGGCGTGCCCGGGTTCGTCCTGCGCCCACCTGTGCTCCGTCGGAACAGCATTCCGGTCGTGACGGACCCAGCCGATGCAGCGCGCCGGCCTGAGCTGGGGATGCTCTCCGCGATGGCCCACGGCGAGAGCGAGCAAGGCGCGACCATCGCCGGCGCGGTGCTGCCCGCGATCCAGGGGCTCGATGACGAACGCGCCCGGTTCTACTACGATCTCCTGTACAATTCCCTGAACGAGGCGGCCCGCCGGGCGCTGGAGGCCATGATGAAGGGCTACGAGTACCAGAGCGACTTCGCCAAGAAATACGTCGCGCAGGGGCGTGACGAGGGGCGTGTCGAGGGGCGCGTCGAGGAAGCCGCCCGCGCCCTCCTGACCGTGCTCCGGGCTCGCGGCATCGCGGTGCCGGACGCGGCGCGTGAGCGCATCCTCGCCCAGAACGATCCGGAGCGCCTCGAGCGGTGGCTCGAGAAGGCCGCCACCGCAGCGGCCCTCACAGAGGTGCTCGACCAGCCCAGCTGAGGACGAACGGCCACCGGCTGGACAACAGCCCATCTCTCACGGCCGACAGCCGTCGTCGTGCCTCGGACCGTCGATTTCATGCCCGTCAGGGCGCCGTCACAGTCCCCTTCCCGTCGGCGGTCTTCCCCACCTCCCCCGTTTGCCGCGTCTCTTCCTGTTCCGCCACCAGGCCGATCTCGATCCGCCGGTTCCTCGCCCGCCCCGCCGCCGTGTCGTTCGGCCCGAGCGGGGCGAACTCGCCATATCCGGCAGCCGACAGGACCCGCGGCGACATCCCGCGCTCGACGAGCCGCTTCACCACCGCCGCCGCTCTCGCCGCCGAGAGCTCCCAGCTCGACGTGAACCTCGAGCCCTTCATCCGCTTCACATCGTTGTCCGTGTGCCCGGCCACCTGGAACTTCTGGTCCGGCATCGCCCGGAGCACCCTGGCGATCTCGTCCAGCGCCGCCCGCCCCTCCGGCCTGAGCTCGGCCCGCGCGCCGTCGAACAACGTGTCGCTCGGCACCTCGATCACCAGCTGCCCGGCGCGGAGCCCGACGTGGACCTTGCCGGTGTCGATCTGCTGCTTGAGCTGGCCCATGAGGTCGCGCATCCGCGCCGCGCGCGCCTCGGCCGCCGCCTGCTGGCGGCGCAGCTCGTCGAGCCTGGCCCGCGCGTCGGCGAGCTCCGCCGACAGGCTGCCCCGCTCGGTCGCGAGCTGCCCCACGCTCTGCCCGGCGCTCCGGAGCCGCGCCGACAGCTCCTCGTTCATCGCGGCGAGCTCGTCGAGCTGCCGCACGAGCCCGGCCTCCGCCGTCGTCGCGTCCGACAGCCGGAGGTCGCGCGCCCGGAGATCCTCCGCCAGGCGACCGAGCTCCTCCTCCAGCGCGGCGACCTGCGCGGACCGCTGCGCAGCCTCGGCCCGGGCGCTCTGGGCCTCCGCCCGGGCCTTCTTCCCTTGCTCCCGCTCTCTCTGGATCTCCGCGCGCGCCTCATCGTAGAGCTCCTGCCGGACGAGGCAGCCCTGCGCCGCCAGCCCGAGCAGGCCGACCGCGAGGAGCCGCGCCGCGGCAGGTGAGCGCCGCGACAACCACGCCGGGATCTTGCTGGTCGTTGCTGTATCCATCGTGTGCTTCATGAGCCGCGCGCACTCTGGCACGAATCCGCGGGCGCGCCGAAATCCCGGCGCACGAACCGCGCGCCCGCGCGCTCGACGACCCGTCCCACCGCGCGCGAACCCTGGTACCCTCGGCGCCGTGAGCTCTCGGCGAACTTGGTTTTCCGTGGGCGCCCTGGCCGCGGCCGCGCTGGCGAGCAGCGGCGCGGCCGCGTTCCCGCACGTCGTCCGCGAGGGCGAGACCCTCGCGCAGATCGCGGAGCGCACCTACGGGCGCGTGCAGATGGAGCAGGTCCTCGTCGCCGCCAACGCGCTCGACGCGGGCGCCGGCGTGCCGATCATGCCCGGCCTCCGGCTCGAGATCCCCGCGCTCGGCCACCACCGCGTCACCGCCGGCGAGACCTGGGCGAACCTCGCAGAGCGCCTGCTCGGCGCCGCCGACCGGAGCGACGTCCTCGCGCTCTCCAACGACACCATGCCCTGGATCGAGCCGACCGACGGGCAGGAGATCATCGTCCCGTACAACCTGCGGTACGTCGTCGGCCAGCACGACACGCTGCTCACCATCGCCTACCGCTTCCTCGGGAAACGCGACAAGGCGTGGATGCTCGACAAGTACAACCACCTCAAGCAGGACCCCCTGCGCCGCGGCATGGTGATCCTCGTGCCGCTCACGGATCTGCCGCTCACGACGCAGGGCAAGGCCGAGGCCGCGAGCGCCGGCGCGCTCGTGCGCTCCGAGGGGGCCGGCCGCGCGCGCGAGGCCCAGCGCCGCGTCGACGCCGAGCTGCCGCAGCTCGCGAGCGACGTGCGGAGCGGCCGCTACATCGACGCCGTGGCGCGCGCGAACCGCCTGCTCGGCTACGGCGACCTCGCCCGGGTGCAGATCGCCACCGTGCACCGGCAGCTGCTGGAGGCGTACGTCGCGCTCGACGCCACCGGGCTCGCCGAGACCGCGTGCGCCGCGTGGCGCGACGCCGATCCGACCGCGCGCCTCGACCCCATCGAGCTGAGCCCGAAGATCGTGCATGCCTGCACCTCGTCGGCCGATCTGCACCTCCTCAGGCCCCCCCCGCCGGACCCCGGGCCGCCGACCCCGGCCGACGCGGGCAGCGCGCGGTGACCGCGCCGGAGCCCGCCCCCGACCGCCTGCCCCCCGGGCACCACGTCGCGTCGCGGTACACCGTGGCGTCCGTCATCGGCGAGGGCTCGTCCGGCGTCGTGTACCTCGCCACCCGCGACGAGGACGGCCTGCGCGTCGCGCTCAAGGTCATCCACCCGCACCTCTCCGGGAACCGCCAGATCTTCCGGCGCTACCACCGGGAAGCCTCCATCCTGAAGCGCATCGAGGGCCCACACATCGTCCGGATGCTCGACTTCATCGAGGAGGGCGGGCTCCTCATGATCGCGCTCGAGCACATCGACGGCATCTCCCTGGAGGAGCTCCTCCGGAGCCGCGCGCCGCTCGAGGCCGACTGGGCGATCGAGATCGCCCTGCAGATCTGCTCCGCGCTGGAGACCACACACGCCGCCGGCGTGGTGCACCGCGACCTCAAGCCGGCCAACGTGCTCCTCGACCGCCCGGGCGCGCCGCCCGACGCGCACGCCGGCGCCGCGCTGCCGGCGTTCACGGGCCGCGTCCGCGTGGTCGACTTCGGGCTCGCGAAGGTGGTGCACGGCGAGCAGATGACGACCGGGCTCTCCGAGCACGACATGATCTTCGGCACGCCCGAGTACATGGCGCCGGAGCAGGTGCGCGGCGACGACGTCGATCCACGCTGCGACGTCTACGCGCTCGGCTGCATCCTCTACGAGATGGTCCTCGGCGAGGTGCCCTTCAGCAAGCGCACGCCCATCGCCGTCATGACCGCGCACCTCGCCGAGGCGCCGCTGCCGCCGCGCTCCGGCAAACGCGACGGGCTCATCTCCGCCGGCCTCGAGGCCGTGATCCTGAGGGCCCTCGCGAAGAGCCCGGCCGAGCGGCACCCGAGCGCCCGGGCCTTCGCCGAGGCCCTGCTCGCCTGCCGCGAGCGGCGCGTCATCGGCCACACCGCCGCGCGCGCCGGCGACGCCACCTCGATCACCGATCTCGAGCTCGGGGAGACCGGCATGGACCACGCCGCGCCCCTCCAGAGCGAGAGTTCCGCCATGGACGCCAGCGAGCCTGTCCGGCCCCCGGCGGGCGCCGCGACCAGCACGTTGCCCGCGGACAGGGCCACGGGCCTCCGGGGGCCGTCGGACGACGCGGCGGCGCCGGGCGCCCGCGCGCGCGAGCGGCTCCTCTGGACGGTGGTGGCCATTCTCTGCGCGGCCGCCGGAATCGCCGTCGGCGCGCTGTTCGGAGCGCGCTGACCCCACCGCGGCCCCGGATTGCCGCGCTGGCGCCGCGCGCGCGGGTCACCGATAATCGCGCTCATGCGCTCCTCGCTGTCCGGCGACACGGTTCTTGCGGCCACCCTCTCTGCTCGGCCCTGGCGAAGGCGCGCGCTCCCCTGCCTCGCCGCCGCGCTCGCGCTGCTCGCGCCCGCGGCCGCGTCGGCCTACGACGCGCTCGCGGCGCCGTGCGCCGACGATCCGCTGTATTGCGCCCGGGGACCGATCGCGTTCCAGCGGAAGGACGGCATCCCGCTCGAGCTCGATTTCGATACCGGCTGGGTCCCGCCGAGCTCACCGCTGCAGGTGCACCTCATGGCCGCGGTCTTCGCGAACACCGAGGTATCCCTGAGCGGCGCGCTCGAGGCGTCGTGGCCTGACGCGCTCGCGCTCGCGGCCCCTGGCGACCCGGAAGGGGTCGAGTTCAGCTGCAACTACGGTCTCGGCGTGACCGCCGAGGGGCGCGTGAGCATCTCCGTCCTCGGCCAGTCCTTCGAGTGGACAGGCGATATCCCCTACATCCCCCAGTTCGACTTCCAGGTGCGCTCCCAGGGCCGGTTCGAGGCCTGGGGCTGGGCGCCGGGCGTCACGCTCGCGGGCTCCACCGACCCGCAGCGGCTCGCCTCGGTCTCCGTCGGCGATCTCATCGGCGGCTCGATCCCCG
This sequence comes from Sorangium cellulosum, assembly GCF_002950945.1. Classification (GTDB taxonomy): domain Bacteria; phylum Myxococcota_A; class Polyangia; order Polyangiales; family Polyangiaceae; genus Sorangium; species Sorangium cellulosum_E. The sequence goes on along the minus strand of NZ_CP012673.1, from coordinate 882,358 downwards.
GCATCGAAGGGGGGTTCGAGCTCGACGTCGCCCTGGACGTCACCGCGCGCTACACGACCCGGCGCCTCGCGATCGAGGCCGCGGGAGCGCCGGTGAGCGGGGGCGACATCACCGCGGAGCAGGGCGCCTCGTCGACGGCGTACCTCGGCGGCCCGTCGGTCGACCTCGACGTCCACCCGGAAGGCTCGGTGGTGTACGACGGCACGCTCCACCTCATCCCCGCGTTCTATGTCAGCCTGCTCGGCCGCGAGTGGTCGATCCCGGTCGCGGACATCCCGCTCGCCTTCCCGCTCACCGAGCGCGACTGGGTCTTCGAGAGCGAGCGCGTCCATGTGCCGCTCCCGGACCTCGCGCTCGACAAGCAGGAGATCGACTTCGGCGCGGTGGAGGTCGGGCAGGCCAACGTGGAGATCGTCAAGCTCACCAACGCGGGAGAGGCGCTGCTCGATCTCACCGTGGAGAACCCCGCCCCGGAGGCCTTCGAGGTCGTCGAGCCTGCGCTCGCGATCGACCCCGAGACGTCGATCGACGCCGCGATCCGCTTCGCGCCGACCGCGGGCGGCGAGCTCGTCGCGACCCTGCTCGTCCGGTCGAACGACCCGAGCGACCCGGTGCAGCACATCACCGTGAGGGGCATCGGGATCGACGCCCCGGACCCGGGAGGTGACGGCGAGCCCGCGGACCAGGACGGCGGCTGCGCCTGCCGCGCCGCCGGCGGCGCGCCACCCGGGAGCGTGGGCGGCGGGGCCTGGGCGGCCGGGCTGTCGGCCGCCGCGCTCGGGGCCGCCCTCGGGCGCCGGCGCCGCCGGGCAGCCCCCGGCGATCCACGCTAAGAAGCGCCTCCGTGCCGCCCTCCTCCGACCGCGCCTCGCGCGCCGCATTCCCCATCGACTGGGGCGGGCTCGCCCCGCTCCGCCTGAAATCGCGCGCCGTCGCCGAGGGCGTCTACGCCGGGATGCACCGGAGCATCCGCAAGGGCGCCGGCGTCGAGTTCGGGGGGCAGCGGCCCTACGTGCCCGGCGACGACCTCCGCTTCTTCGACCGCCGCGCCCTGCTCCGCCACGACCGCCTCATGGTGCGCGAGTTCGAGACCGAGACCGATCGCGCCCTCTGGCTCTGCGTCGACGCGACCGCCTCGATGTCCTACCGCGGCCGGCGCGCGCCCGGCGCCAAGCTCGCCTACGCGGCGCTCGTCGCCGCGGCCATGGCCCGCGTCGCGCTCGCCACCGGCGACCCCGTGGGGCTCGCCTGGCTCGGCGGCGCCGGCACCCACGGCCTGCCCGCCATGGCCGGGCGCGAGGCGTTCGAGCGGATCGTCGGCGCCCTCGAGGCCACCTCCGCCGCCCAGGACTGGAGCGGCGACGCCGGCGCCATCGAGCGCGCGCTCGCGCCCATCGCGAAGAAGGCCCGCCGCGGCGCCGTGGTCCTCCTCCTCTCGGATCTCCTCGATCTTGCTAGCGAATCCGGCGATCCAGACCGCGCGCTCGCCGCGTTCACGCCGCTCAGCACGGGCGGCCGCACGCTGATCGCCCTCCAGGTCCTCGACCCCACCGAGGCGGACCTCGACTTCGACGGCAACGTCCGCCTCCGCGCCCTCGAGGGCGGCGCCGTGGTCGAGGCCGACGCGGGCGCGGTCCGCGCGCAGTACCAGGCGCGCCTCGCCGCGCTCGCCGAGGTCTGGTCGCGCGGGCTCGCGTCGCGCGGCGGCCGCCTGCTCCGCGCGACGACCGCCGACCCGCCGACCGACGTCGTCCGCACGCTCGTCCAGGCGATCGCCGAGGTGCGGCGATGAGCTTCGTCACGCTCGGCGCGCTGCTCGTCGCGCTGCTCGTCGGCGCGCCGGTCGCCGCGCACCTCCTGCGCCGGCGCCGCGCCGAGGAGCGGCCGTTCCCGCCCGCGCGCCTCGTCCCGCCCACGCCGCCCACGGCGCGGCGCCGGAGCCTGCTCGAGGACCGCGCCCTCTTCTCCACCCGGGCCCTCTCGGTGCTCGCGCTGGCGGTGCTCGGCGCCACGCCGCTCCTGCGCTGCTCGCACCTCGCGCTCAGCCGCAAGGCCGGCGCCTCCGTCGCGCTCGCGATCGTCATCGACGACTCGCTGAGCATGCGCGCGCCTGTCGACCGCGCCGGCGGCGCCGACGCGCGCGCCGCGCAGGAGAGCGGCGCGCCCTCGCGCTTCGAGCGCGCCCTCGAGGCCGCGCGCGAGCTCGCCGGCGGGCTCGCGCCCGGCGACGCCGCGGCGGTCGTGCTCGCGGGCGCCCCGGCCCGCGTCGCCCTCGCGTCGACGACCAACCTCGCCGCCGTCTCCGAGGCGCTCGCCGCGGTGGCGCCGTCGGACCGCGCCACGGACCTCGACGGCGCCCTGGACCTCGCGCGCGACCTGCTCCGGGGGCTGCCCCAGGGCGACAAGCGCATCGTGCTCCTCAGCGATCTCGCGGATGGCTCGCCCGGCGCGCCGCCGATCGCGGGCAGCCCGGACATCGCCACGTGGGTGCCGCTGGAGGAGCTCGAGGCCGGCGGCGAGGACTGCGGGATCGTGCGCGCCGACCGGTCCGGCCAGCGAGCGCGCATCCGTGTCGTCTGCACCGCCGCGGCCGGCGAGGGCGGCGACGGCCTCGCCGGCGCGGGGCGCGACGGCGGCGCGGCGCCGCCGGCCCCGGCGGGCAGCGCCGCCGGCGCCGCCGGCGCCACGGCGGCCGCGAGGCGCTCCCTCGAGGTGCGCGCCGGCGACGTGGTGCTCGGCAAGGTCGCGCTCGATCCCCGGCTGCGCGCCGAGGAGATCTCGCTCGACCTGCCCGCCGAGACGCCCGAGATCCTGACCGCCGCGCTCACCGGCGGCGACGCGATCGCCGCGGACGACCGCGCCCCGCTCCTCTCCGCGGGCGGCCCGCTCTCGATCGCCGCCGTCGTCGACCCCGCGATCACCCACGTGGAGACGGGCGGCCCTCCGCCGCTCGAGCAGGCGCTCTCCGCGCTCGACCTCGACGCGCAGGTCAGGCCTCTGCCGTCGGTGCCGGAGCACGAGGGCGAGCTCTCCGCCCACGCGGGGCTCATCGTCGACGACGCGCCCGGCTTCACGCCGGAGGTCCGCCGCTCGCTCGCCGCGTGGGTCGAGCGCGGCGGCGTCGCGCTGCTGACGCTGGGGCCGCGCGCGGCCGCGGCGCCGCTCGGCGCCGGGTTCGAGCCGCTCGTGCCCGGCGTCGTCCGCTGGTCGGCCTCCCCGGCGCGCGGCGTGGATCCCGCCACCGCGGGCTGGCTCGGCCCGTCCGCGGCCGGCCTGACCGACGTCGCGCCGCGCGGCCGGGCCACGCTGGACGCGGCGGCGTCCGAGGGGGCCGAGGTGCTCGCCCGGTGGAAGGACGGCGCGCCGTTCCTCGTGCGCCGCCCGCTCGGGCGCGGCGTCGTGCTGTTCATGACGCTGCCGTTCAGCACCGAGGAGAGCGACGTGGCGCTGCGGCCGGCGTTCCTCTCGTTGCTCGACGGGTTCGTCGGCGCCGCGCGCGCCCGCGGCGGGGCGCGCCGCCTCGCCGCCGGGGACACGTGGACCTTCGACGGCTACCGCGACGTGAAGGTCGAGCGCGTGCGTTACGACGGCGGCCCCGGGGCCGCGAGCTCCGCCCCGCGCGAGGCGCTGCCGGTCGCCGAGGTCGAGCGGCGGCTGCGCGTGTCGCCCCCGCTCGCCGGCCTGTACGAGCTCACCCTCGACGGCGAGCGCTCGACGCGCGTCGTGTCGATCCCGGAGCGCGAGATCGACCTGCGCCCCCGGCGCGTGGCCCAGAGCGCCCGCGCGGCCGAGCTGGGCGGCATGTCCGCGTCCATCGACGCGTCGCCCTACGTGGCGCTCGTGTTGCTCGTGCTGCTCGCGGCCGAGCTCCTGCTGCGCGCCCTCGGCGCGCGGCGCGCGCCAGCGGAGGGTCAGGCCGGCTGAGCGCCCGCCGCCTTCAGCGCCGGCCGAGCGCCCGCCGTCTTCTCAGTGCGTCTGCCAGTGCGGCGGGATCTCGTCGGCCGGCGTGAACTCGGGCTTGGCGGGCGCGGCGGGCACGACCGCGGCGCGGCGCGGCCCGTTCGGCTTGAAGCTGTGCTCCGCGGCGGGGAACGCCCGCGACTGCACCTCGTCCACGTAGGCGCGCGTCGCCTCGACGATCTGGTCGCCCACCTCGGCGAAGCGCTTCGCGAACTTCGGCGTCAGCTCGCGGAACATCCCGAGCAGGTCGTAACAGACGAGCACCTGCCCGTCGCAGCCGGCCCCCGCGCCGATCCCGATCGTCGGGACGGAGACCGCCGACGTCACCTCCTCGGCGAGGTCCGGCGGGATCGCCTCGAGCACGATCGCGTAGACGCCCGCCTCGTCGAGGATGCGCGCGTCGGCGATGAGGCGCTCGGCCGCCTCGTCGCCCTTGCCCTGCACCTTGAAGCCGCCCATCGCGTGCACGGACTGCGGCGTGAGCCCGAGGTGGCCCATCACCGGGATGCCCGCGGCCACGATCCGCCGCACGTGCTCGGCGATCTCCGCGCCCCCCTCGAGCTTGATGCTCTCGAAGCTGCCCTCCTTCATCATCCGCCCGGCGTTCTCGAGCGCGTGCATCGGAGAGAGCTGGAAGCTCATGAACGGCATGTCGCCGACGACGTGCGCGCGGCGCGCGCCGCGCGCGACGGCGCGCCCGTGATAACAGATCTCCTCGACCGTCACGGGCAGCGTGGTCGCGTGCCCCTGCACGACCATGCCGAGCGAGTCGCCGACGAGCAAGAGGTCGGCGCCGCCCTCGTCGAGCAGCCGCGCCATCGTGAAATCGTAGGCGGTCACCATCGCGATCGGCGAGGTCCCCTTGCGGGAGCGGATCTCGGGGACCGTGACCTTCGACGAGCGAGGCGCTGCCCTGCGCGCGCCGCCGCCACCATTACCTTGCGGACCGTACATGTTCCTCCGGGTCGCGGCCGCACTCGCGGTCCACGCCTCCCGAAAGGCTAGAGCGGCGTCTCCTCCGGGGCAAGGCGCCGCGCGGGGCCCGCCGCGACAGTTCCGCTCGCGGCGCGGCGCGGCGCCGCCGCCGGGCGGGGCGCCGCGCGGGACCTCCGCCCGGCGCGGCGCCGAATCCCGAACGATCAGCCGCGGTTGCGCCGGCGCCGCACCAGCGAAAGCGCCGCGATCGCCGAGGCGGCCGCCAGCGTGAGCGGCCCCTCGGCCTGGCCGCTGATCGCGCAGCTGCCGGGCTTGACGTCGGAGCCGGAGCCGCCCGGCCTCCCGAAGCTGTCGCCCACCGTCCCCGTGCCGCTGCCGCCGCCCACGGTCCCCGTGCTGGCGCCGGTAAAGTCCTCGCAGCCTGGCGGCGGCGGCGGGCAGGTCGGCGCGGTGCCGACCGCCCGGTTCGCCTGAAGGAAGCGGTCGACGGTCGTCTGGTTCATCGACGCGCCGAGCTCCAGATCGGTGGCGAGCGCGGTGCGCGAGAGCTCGCCGTAGATGCGCGAGATCCAGGTCGAGCCCTCCGGGATCGTCGAGAAGAGCGCGTCGACGTCGGCCTGGGCGGCCTCGACAGCGCCCTCGCCGTCAGCGTCGGCGTAGCCGCTCTCCAGGGGCTGGTACTGGGCGAGGTTGACCAGCGAGTCGCGGATCCAGTAGGCCGAGAGCGGCTCCGCGGCCTCGACGAGCCACGAGCTGCCGCCGGCCGCGTCGAAGCCCGCGCTGCGCAGCTGCTTGTAGTTGCTGGACTGGGTGTCCCAGTTCCAGATGAGCTCCGGCGAGGTGATCTCGAAGGAGGTGAAATTCGTGGGCTCGTAGCGGCCTTCGCCGAGGATCCAGAGGGTGATCGGGGTGACCCGGCCGGTCCCCGCGGCGACCATCCGCAGCGGCAGCTCGGCGCTCGCGCCTGCCGTCGAGACGCGGACGGGGCGCATCTTGTCGATGCCCTCGCCGGGGACCAGCTTGAGCGCGAGGAAGCTGAACCCCTCCTCGACGTACGCGTCGATCACCGGATCGATGTCTTCAGGGATGTTGTACCCGTTGCTGTCCAGCCAGTTCCGGAGCGCGTTCGGCTCGCTGGCGCTGAGCTGCACCGTCTCGTAGGGCCCGACGGTCTCCTGCGCGATGACGGTGACGCCGCCCTCTCCCGCCGCGTCCGGCGACGAGAAGCCGCCGCCGCCAGCGCCGGTGGCCCCCCCGCAGAAGGACGGCGGGCAGTTGAGCTGCGGCGAGAAGACCTGCACGGTGGTCGTCTGGTCGAGCATCTCGAACAGGGCGTCCGACGAGAGCTCGACGTCGGCGAGCCCGACGACCGGCAGCACCCAGGCGAACTCGGACGGCTCGCCCGAGTAGGTGATCTGATCCCAGAGCGTCGTCGCCTCCGGCGAGATCGACAGGATCATCCGGTGGCTGGTGACCTGCGTGTTCTCCGATTGCGGCGCGAGACATCCGCCGCAGGCCTTCGCCTCCTCCACATACGCAAGAGAAAGCGCAGCTCCACTGAGAGCGAACGCGACAACCTTCGTGCCGAGCTTCATCGCACCACCTCGATTCTTCGAGCGCACAAGACCTTGGTAAGCGGGCAAGCCTCGACATGGGAGGCGAGCGCCAGGCATTGTGCACGCATCGTGCCGCTCAAAACATTCCCGAAATCGCGTCGAATTCGACGCGCCGCCGGCTCCGGGCTCGGCACACCCCGGCGCACCCTGACTCAGGGCAGCCGGCCGGCGCTCCGGGGGGCGAGGGGCGCCGCCGGGCCGCGTGTGGGGTCGGGGGGCGTGGGGTTCGGGTTCGTCAGCGCGGTCAGGACGTGGTCGCGCCAGGCGCCGTCGATGAACAGGTAATCGCGGGCGTACCCCTCGACGACGAAGCCGAGGCGCCGGAGCAGGCGCCCGCTGCGCTCGTTGTAGGGGAGGTAGTTCGCCATCACGCGGTGGAAGCCGAGGGCGTCGAACATGTACGCGAGCGCCCCCGTGAGCGCCTCGAACATCACGCCCGCGCCCACGGCGCGCTGGTCGAGCGCGTAGCCGAGGGTCGCGGCCTGGAACGCGCCGCGGACGAACTGGTTGAAATTGCAGACCCCGATCACCTCGCCGCGCGGGTCGTCGCGCCACCCGAGCGCGAGGCGGAGCGCCCTGTCCGCGGCGAAGTCGTCGTGATCGCGGAGGACGCGCTCGCGCCAGAACGCCTCGGTGTAGAAGCCCTCGGGGCGCGCCGGATCCCACCGCGCGAGGTGCGCGCGGTTGCGCTCGTAGAAGGCGAGATAACGATCGGCGAGATCGACCGGCAGCAGGACGAGGCGAAGCCGCGCGGTCTCGATGCAGACGGGGCGCTCCACCTCGGCCTCCGCGGGCGGCGCGTTTACGACAGGGTCCCCTCGTCCAGGCGGCGCATCCCCTCGAGGAGCAGCGCCTCGGGCGAGGCGGTGATGCTGCGGGTGCTGGGCGAGAAGTTCGGGTCGAGGCGGAAGTCGCCCTCCCGGAGCGTCAGCATCTTGTAGAACGCGTCCTCGCCCTGCGAGCCGGCCCAGAGCGCGTGCACGACCTGCCCGTCGGCGAAGTGGATCTCGCCGGCCATCGAGTTCGCCTGGATCTTGAGCGCGCACGTCTTCCGGCCGTGCCAGAGGATCTGGATCATGTCCGGCAGGCCCATCTCGGCGAGCGAGCCGGAGACGCCGCGGGCGACCGTGGTCGAGGAGCGCCGCTCGATGAGCTGGCGGAGCTTCGCGGCCATGACGTCGGTCGACGCGGGCTTCGACACGAAGTCGTCGACGCCGAGATCGAACGCGCGCTGGGCGGTCTGCCGGTCGGTCTTCGCGGTGAGGATGACCCACGTCTTGTCGCGGCCGAAGCCGAGCTTGAGCGCGTCCGCGCGGAGCGTGAGGCCGGCGTCGGGCTCCTCCAGGTCGATCTCGCTGACGACCACCTCGATGTCCTTCGTCTCGAGCTCGCGGCGCGCCTGCGCCACGTTGCGCGCGATCGAGACCTCGAAGCCCTGCTCGAGCAGCCGCAGCTCGAGCACCGTGGTCTCCTCGGGATCCGGGTCGACGATGAGCGCCTGGTGCCGGTCGGAGAGGAGCTTGGCCCGCATGTCGTCGCCGGTCATGACCTGGCGGAAGAGATCGACGATGTTCGGGTCGAAGATGGTGCCGCGGTACTGGGCGAGCACGTCGCAGGCCTCGGGCGGGCGGAGCGCCTTGCGGTAGGGGTTGCGCGGGTTCTGCGTGAGATCGGCGTAGGTGTCCGCCACCGCGAGGATGCGCGCCCCGAGCGGGATCTCCTTGCTGGACAGGCCGTCCGGGAAGCCGCTGCCGTCGTAGCGCTCGTACATCAGGTTGATCGCCGAGACGACCTCCTGCGGCAGCCCGACCGACTCCATGAGGTGCGCCGGGAGATCGACGCTCTTCGTCGCGGCGAGCCGGTGCCCCTCGTACTCGGCCACGTTGAGCGCGGTGAGGTGGTACGGGCCGTTCTTGCCGAGGTCGTGGAGGTAGGCCGAGGCGACGTAGCTCGCGACGGTCGTCGGCGGCAGGCCGATGCGCTCGCAGAGCTTCCGGACGATGCGCGCGACCGTGGACGAGTGGCCGCGCAGGTCCTGCCGGTTGTTCTCGAGCAGGCTGACGAGGACGTTCAGCGTCTCGACGTAGGCGTGGCTCGTGGTCGGATGCGGCGGCGGCGCCGCCGCCGCGACCGGCGCGGACGCCGGGGCCACCGGCACCACCACCTGCTGCTGAACCGGGGGCGACGGCGGCACGGGCGTCGGCGGGGGTCCGGCCGGGGTCACCCGGGGCGGCGCGGAGGGCGCCCGCATCACGGCCGGAGCCGGCGGCGCCGAGACGAGCGGCGCGGGCAGCGACGCGAACGACGGCTGCGGCGCGTGCGCCGTCTGCGCGTACGCCGTTTGCGCGTGCGCCGCCTGCGCGTGCATCGCCGTGGCGTGCGCGTGCCCCGTCTGCGCGTACGCCGCCTGCGGGTGCGCCGCCTGCGCGTGCATCGCCGCCTGCGCGTGCATCGGCTGCGTGTGCATCGGCTGCGGGTGAGCAGCCGGCGCGTGCGGGATCGAGGTGCGCTCGAACGGGTTGTTGTTGCTGTTGTTGTAGAGGATCTCGTCGAACGAGCTGACCGGCCGGAGCAGCGAGCTGAACGCGGTCGTGTCGCCGCGGTAGTGGTACGCGATGGCCGCGCGCACCGCCGCCGGCCGGGCCACGATGGCGCGTACGTCCCGCACGCCCGCGGCCAGCCGGATCTCGTGCAGCGCCGCGTCGTTGTCGGGGTCGGCGGTCGCGACCGACAGCGTCGTGTTCCGCTCGTCGAGCAGCACCGGGAAGACGCCGTGCAGCGTCGCGGTGATCGCCGAGACCTTGGCGAGCACGCGGGGCTCGATGATCGCCTTCGAGAGCTTCTCGGTGGAGACGAAGCGGGTGTTGTGGACGGTCGCGATGAACTTCAGGAGCTCGGCCTCGTTGACGATATCGAGCTCGATGATGGCGTCCTCGATCCGGCCGCGGAGACGCATGGCGTACTCCACCGCGCGACGATGATCGTCCGGGGTGATGCGCCCCTCGAGGACGAGGCGATCGGCAATCCGCTGGTTCAGTCCTTGAACGGAAGCCATCGAGACCATGATTCTACTTCAGAAGTGGAGGTGGGCGCGCGCCCGAGAACCCTCGCGGAACGGGAGCACGCGGGGAGAGCTGGCCTGCCGCTCGCGGCGTGTGCAGCCATGGGGTGCGCTCAGTGAATGAGAGCAGAGCTCGGCGCGGCGCGCGAGCCCCGTGAAGGAGGGGACGGCGATCTCGGTAACCGACGCGCCGACGCGCTGGAGCGCCGGTGCGAGATCGCCTCCCACGGACGGGCGGCGCCCAGGGTCGGGGGGAGCCCCCGACCCTGGCGCGGGCGGGGATCGCTACTCCTCGTTGACCGCGGTGAGCGTCTCCTCGGGCCGCGGCCGCGGGGCGACGTACGGAGCCTGGGCCACCGGCTCGCCCTCGACCACTACCTGGAGGCGCTTGTAGGCGGGCAAACCCGTCCCGGCCGGGATCAGGCGGCCCATGATGACGTTCTCCTTGAGACCGCGAAGATCGTCCGTCTTGCCGTTGATGGCGGCCTCGGTGAGCACCTTGGTCGTCTCCTGGAACGACGAGGCGCTGATGAACGACTCGGTCGACAGGCTGGCCTTGGTGATGCCGAGGAGGAGCGCCTCCGCGATCGCCGGCTTGCCGCCGCGCTCGAGGACGGTCTCGTTCTCCTTCTCGAAGATGTGCTTCTCCACCTGCTCGTCGACCAGGAAGTTCGTATCCCCGACCTCGCGCACGCGGACCCGCCGGAGCATCTGCCGGACGATGACCTCGATGTGCTTGTCGTTGATGCCGACGCCCTGCAGCCGGTAGACCTGCTGGATCTCGTTCACGAGCCAGGCCGACAGCTCCTTCTCGCCCTTCACCCGGAGGATGTCGTGCGGGTTCGGCGGGCCGTCCTGGAGCGGATCACCCGCGCGCACCCGGTCGCCCGGCTGCACCTGGATGTGCTTGCCCTTCGGGATCAGGTACTCGCGCGCCTGATCGCCGAGCGCGTGCCCGTCCGGCGAGTACGGCGTGATGATGACCTTCCGCTTGCCCTTCGTGTCCTTGCCGAACGTGACCTCGCCGTCGATCTCGCTGATGATCGCGTGATCCTTCGGCTTTCTGGCCTCGAACAGCTCGGCGACGCGGGGCAGACCGCCGGTGATGTCCTGCACCTTCGTCGTGTCGCGCGGGATCTTGGCGATGACCTCGCCGGCCTCGATGAGATCCCCCTCCTGTGCGACGATGTGCGCGCCGACAGGGAGCAGGTAACGCGCCTCGAGCTCGCTGTTCGGGAGCTTCAGCGTCCTGCCCGACTCGGGGTCCTTCAGCGAGATGCGCGGGCGGACGTCGGTCGCCTTCGACTCGATGACGACCTTCCGCGAGAGGCCGGTCACCTCGTCGAGGCGATCCTGCACGCTGACGCCCTCGATGAGATCGCCGAACTTCACCACGCCGGAGACCTCGGTGAGGATCGGCGTCGCGAACTGGTCCCACTCGGCGAGCAGCTCGCCCGGCTTGGTCCGCTCGCCGTCGGCCTTCTTGAGGATGGCGCCGTAGACGAGGCGGTTGTGCTCGCGCTCGCGCCCCGTCTCGTCGACGACGACGATCTCGCCGTGGCGGTTCATGACCACCATGGTGCCGTCCTTCTTCTTCTGGACGACCGCGCGGCGGAGGCGGACGGTGCCCTCGGTGCGGGCCTCGAGGTAGCTCGCCTCGATCTTGCCGCGCGCCGCGGTGCCGCCGATGTGGAAGGTGCGCATCGTGAGCTGCGTGCCGGGCTCGCCGATCGACTGGGCGGCGATGATGCCGACCGCCTCGCCGATGTTGACCCGGTAGCCGCGGGCGAGGTCGCGCCCGTAGCACAGGGCGCAGACCCCGCGCCGGAGCTGGCACGTGAGCACCGAGCGGATGACGACCTCCTCGATGCCGGCGTCCTCGATGGACCGCACCGCCTGCTCGTCGAGCTCGGTGTTCGCCGTGATGAGCACCTCGCCCGTGAGCGGGTCGACGACGTCCTCCAGCGCCACGCGGCCGAGGATGCGGTCGCCGAGCGGCTGGATGACCTCGCCGGCCTCCTCGAGCTTCGCCACGCGGATGCCGTCGAGCGTGCCGCAGTCGAACTCGGAGATGACCGCGTCCTGCGCCACGTCGACGAGCCGGCGGGTGAGGTAGCCCGAGTTCGCCGTCTTGAGCGCCGTGTCCGCGAGGCCCTTCCGGGCGCCGTGCGTCGAGATGAAGTACTGGAGCACGCTGAGACCCTCGCGGAAGTTCGCGGTGATCGGCGTCTCGATGATCTCGCCGGACGGCTTGGCCATCAGGCCGCGCATGGCGGCCAGCTGCCGGATCTGCTGCGTGGAGCCGCGCGCGCCGGAGTCGGCCATGATGTAGATGGGGTTGAAGCTCGGCTCGATCGACGCCTTGCCCGTCTCGTGGTCGACGATCGTCTCCTTGCCGATGCCGGCCATCATCTCCGTCGTGACCTGGTCGGCGATGCTCGCCCAGATGTCGACGATCTTGTTGTACCGCTCGCCGTCGGTGATGAGCCCCTCCTGGTACTGCTCGACGACGCGCTCGACCTCCTTCTGCGCCTCGGCGAGGAGGACCTTCTTCGCCGCGGGGATCACCATGTGATCCATGCAGATGGAGATGCCCGCCCGCATCGCGTGGTCGAAGCCCAGCGTGCGGAGCCGGTCCGCGAGGAGGACGGTCTCCTTGTTGCGGTGGATGCGGTAGCAGACGTCGATGAGCGCCGAGAGCGCCTTCTTGTCGAGGGTCTTGTTCGCGTACTCGAACGCGACCCCCTTCGGCAGGACCTCGGAGATGAGGACGCGGCCCACCGTGGTCTCGACGATGCGGCGCTTCACGTGGCCGAACTCGTCGAGCTGCGGGTTGCCGTCGTCGTCGATGACCGGGACCCGGACGCGGATGCCGGCGTGCAGCGCGACCTCCCCGTTGTCGTAGGCCATCCGCACCTCCTCGGGGGAGGCGTAGATGCCCCGCAGGTATCCCTGCGCCACGCCGTCCTCGCCGAAGGCGAGCGTGTCCGCGCGGTAGGAGCCCTTCTCGAACTTGCGCTCGCGGGTCGCGTAGTAGAGCCCGAGCACGATGTCCTGCGTCGGGTTGATGATCGGCTTGCCGCTCGCGGGCGAGAGGATGTTGTTCGTGCTCATCATGAGCACGCGCGCCTCCATCTGCGCCTCGACCGACAGCGGCACGTGGACCGCCATCTGGTCGCCGTCGAAGTCGGCGTTGAACGCCGCGCACACGAGCGGGTGCAGCTGGATCGCCTTGCCCTCGATGAGGACCGGCTCGAACGCCTGGATGCCGAGGCGGTGGAGCGTCGGAGCGCGGTTCAGGAGCACCGGGTGCTCGCTGATGACCTCCTCGAGGATGTCCCAGACCTCCGGGCGCTCCTTCTCCACCATCTTCTTGGCGCTCTTGATGGTGTTGACGTAACCGCGCTCTTCCAGCTTGTTGTAGATGAACGGCTTGAAGAGCTCGAGCGCCATCTTCTTGGGCAGACCGCACTGGTGCAGGCGCAGCGTCGGGCCCACGACGATGACGGAGCGGCCCGAGTAGTCGACGCGCTTGCCGAGGAGGTTCTGCCGGAACCGCCCCTGCTTGCCCTTCAGCATGTCGGACAGCGACTTGAGCGGGCGCTTGTTCGGGCCGGTGATGGTCTTGCCGCGGCGGCCGTTGTCGAACAGCGCGTCGACCGCCTCCTGCAGCATCCGCCGCTCGTTCCGGATGATGATCTCCGGCGCGTTCAGCTCGAGGAGCCGCTTCAGGCGGTTGTTGCGGTTGATGACGCGGCGGTAGAGGTCGTTCAGATCGCTGGTCGCGAAGCGACCGCCGTCGAGCGGGACGAGCGGGCGCAGATCCGGCGGGAGGACCGGGATCACGGTCAGCATCATCCACTCGGGCCGGTTGCCGCTCTCGCGGAAGGCCTCGACGACCTTGAGCCGCTTGGCGAGCTTCTTCCGCTTGGCCTCGCTGGTGGCCGCGCGCATCTCCGTCCTGAGCAGCTCGGCCAGGCCGTGGACGTCGACCTGCTTGAGCATCTCGAGGATGGCCTCGCCGCCCATCCCGGCGCTGAACTTGTCGTCACCGTACTCGTCGAGCAGCTGGAGATAACGCTCCTCGCTCAGGAGATCGCCCCGCATGAGGCCAGTCTCCTTCGGGTCGATGACGATGTAGGCCTCGCAATAGAGCACCTTCTCCAGGTCCTTGAGCGTGATGTCGAGCATGTTGCCGATGCGCGACGGCAGGCTCTTCAGGAACCAGATGTGGGCGACCGGCGTGGCCAGCGAGATGTGCCCGAGCCGCTCGCGGCGGACCTTCGACTGGATGACCTCGACGCCGCACTTCTCGCACACGATGCCACGGTGCTTCATGCGCTTGTACTTGCCGCAGTTGCACTCGTAGTCCTTCACCGGCCCGAAGATCTTGGCGCAGAACAGACCATCTCGCTCCGGCTTGAACGTCCGGTAGTTGATGGTCTCCGGCTTCTTCACCTCGCCGTGCGACCACTCGCGGATCTTCTCCGGGCTCGCGAGCGAGATGCGGATGGCGCTGAACGACAGCGGGTCTTTGGGCTTCTCGAAGAAGCTGAAGATGTCACGCATGGAGACCTCCGGAGACAGAACCGAAACCGATGAAACCGTCCGCGCTCGCTGTGCCGGGCCGAGGGAGCGCGCGGCTCGCGCGCCGCGCCTCCCTCACCCGCATCGACCAGGCGCGCGGCATTCGTGACGTGACGAACTGCATCACTCCTCTTCCTCCGCGGCCGAGGCCTCCACGCCCCCGCTCGTCTCGACCAGCTCGACGTTCAGGCACAGAGACTGGAGCTCCTTGATGAGCACGTTGAAGCTCTCCGGGAGCCCCGCCTCCAGGGTGTAATCCCCCTTCACGATGGCCTCGTACATGCGCGTGCGGCCCATCACGTCGTCGCTCTTCACCGTGAGGAACTCCTGCAGCGCGTAGGCCGCGCCGTAGGCCTCCATCGCCCAGACTTCCATCTCGCCGAGCCGCTGCCCGCCGAACTGCGCCTTGCCGCCGAGGGGCTGCTGCGTGACGAGCGAGTAGGGCCCGATCGAGCGGGGGTGGATCTTGTCGTCGACGAGGTGGTGGAGCTTCAGCATGTACATGATGCCCACCGTGACGTTCTGATCGAACGCCTCACCCGTGCGGCCGTCGAAGAGGATCGCCTGTCCCGACGTCGGGAGACCGGCGAGCTCCAGAGCGCCCTTGATGTCCGACTCGTGCGCGCCGTCGAACACCGGCGATCCCATGAAGACGCCCTCGTCGACCGTCTTGACGAAGCGCTTCACGTCGCCCTCGTCGAGATCGTCGAAGAAGCCGCTCATCGACTCGTCGCCCGCGTAGATGGCCTTCAGGTGCTCCTTGATCTCGGCGGCCGACCGCTGCTGCTCCAGCATCCGCTGCAGCTGGTTGCCGAGTTCGAAGGCGCCCCACCCGAGGTGGATCTCGAGGATCTGGCCGACGTTCATGCGGCTCGGCACGCCGAGCGGGTTGAGCACGAGGTCGACCGGCCGACCGTCCTGGAGGTACGGCATGTCCTCCTCGGGCAGGATGCGGCTGATGACGCCCTTGTTGCCGTGGCGGCCCGCCATCTTGTCGCCGACCTGGAGCTTGCGCTTGATGGCGATGTAGACCTTCACCATCTTGATCACGCCCGGCGGCAGCTCGTCGCCCTTGGAGAGGCGATCGATCTTGTCGCGGAAGTGCTCCTCGCGCGTCCGGACGAGCTCCTCGAGGTCCCGCAGGATCTGCTGGACCCGCTCGGCGTCGTCGACCGGGATCTCGCCCCAGTACTTGCGGGGGATGTCGACGAGCGAGGCCTCGTCGATGATCGCGCCCTTCTGGAAGAGCACCTTGCCCTTGTCGTCGACGAGCTTGCCCGTCGTCTCCCTGCCGAGGAGGATCTCGCGGATGCGGCGGAAGAACGAGTCGCGGAGGATCTTGATCTCCTCGTCGCGCGTCCGCTCGATCCTGGCCCGCTCCTGATCCTCGATGTCCCGCGCGCGGTCGTCCTTCTCGGTCCCCTTGCGCGAGAACACCCGGGCGTTGATGACGATCCCGCCGACGCCCGGCGGCACCTTGAGCGAGCTGTCGCGCACGTCGCCGGCCTTCTCGCCGAAGATCGCCCGCAGGAGCTTCTCCTCGGGCGAGAGCTGGGTCTCACCCTTCGGGGTGATCTTGCCGACCAGGATGTCGCCCGGGCGCACCTCGGCCCCGATGCGCACGATGCCGGAGTCGTCGAGGTCCTTGAGCGCCTCCTCGCCGACGTTCGGGATGTCGCGGGTGATCTCTTCCTTCCCGAGCTTCGTGTCGCGGGCGACGCACTCGAACTCCTCGATGTGGATCGAGGTGAACACGTCGTCCTTGGCGATGCGCTCCGAGACCAGGATCGAGTCCTCGAAGTTGTAGCCCTGCCACGGCATGAACGCGACGAGCACGTTCTGGCCGAGCGCGAGCTCGCCCATGTCCGTCGACGGGCCGTCGGCGAGCACGTCGCCCTTCTTCACCACCTCGCCCGTCCTGACGACCGGCTTCTGCGTGTAGCAGGTCGACTGGTTCGAGCGCTGGAACTTCATGAGGTGGTAGATGTCGGGCACCTCGGCCCCCTCGCCCTCGGCGCGGACGACGATGCGCGTGGCGTCGACGCTCTCGACGACCCCGGGGCGCCGCGCGATGACGCACACGCCGGAGTCGCGGGCGAGCCGCTCCTCCATGCCGGTGCCCACGAGCGGCGCATGGGACTGCACCAGCGGCACGGCCTGCCGCTGCATGTTGGCGCCCATGAGCGCGCGGTTCGCGTCGTCGTGCTCGAGGAAGGGCACGAGCGCGGCGGCGACCGACACCATCTGGTTCGGCGCGACGTCCATCAGCTCGACCATCTCGGGCGTCACGATCTTGAACTCGCCGTTGTAACGGGCCGAGACGAGCGACTCCTTGAAGCGGCCCCGCTCGTCGAGGTTCACGGTCGCCTGGGCGATGTACTTGCCCTCCTCTTCGAGCGCGGAGAGCCAGATCACGTCCTCGGTCACCCGGCCGTTCTCGACCTTCCGGTAGGGTGTCTCGACGAAGCCGAACTCGTTCACACGGGCGAACGTCGACAGCGACGCGATGAGGCCGATGTTCGGTCCTTCCGGCGTCTCGATCGGGCAGATGCGGCCGTAGTGGGTCGCGTGCACGTCGCGCACCTCGAACCCGGCGCGCTCCCGGGTGAGGCCGCCCGGGCCGAGCGCGGAGAGGCGCCGCTTGTGGGTGACCTCGGAGAGCGGGTTCGTCTGGTCCATGAACTGCGAGAGCTGAGAGCTCCCGAAGTACTCCTTCACGACCGCGCTGACCGGCTTCGCGTTGATCAGGTCGTGCGGCATGAGCGTGTCGATCTCCTGCGACATGCTCATGCGCTCCTTGATCGCGCGCTCCATGCGGACGAGGCCGATGCGGTACTGGTTCTCCATCAGCTCGCCGACCGCGCGCACGCGGCGGTTGCCGAGGTGGTCGATGTCATCGACCGAGCCGCGGCCGTTCTTGAGCTCGATCAGGTGCCGCACCGTCTCCAGGATGTCCTGCGGCGTGAGCACGGTGAGGTCGAGCCCCGGGCGCTCCTCCTCCGGCACGTCCCGGTAGAACTTGTAGTTCAGCTTCAGCCGGCCGACCTTCGACAGGTCGTAGCGCTCGGCGTTGAAGAACAGGTTGTGGAACAGGGTCTTCGCGGTCTCGAGCGTCGGCGGATCGCCCGGCCGGAGCCGGCGGTAGATTTCGAGGATCGCGTCCTCCATCGTCTTCACCTTGTCGGTGAGCAGCGTGTCGCGGAGGTACGAGCCCACGTTCAGGCCGTCGATGAAGAGGATGCGGAACTGCTCGATGTTCGCCTCGCGCAGCCGCTCGAGCTTCGCCTCGGTGAGCTCCTCGTTCACCTCGACCACGACCTCGCCCGTCTCCGGGTCGACGATGTCGTGCGCCGCGACCTTCCCGACGAGCTCCTCCGGCTCGAGGCTGAGCCGCTCGAGCTTCGCCTCCTTCATCTTCCGGATGGCGGCGCGGGTGAACTTGGTGTTCTTCTTGACGATGACGTCGTTGCCGATCTTGATGTCGCGCGTCGTCCGCTGGCCGGCCAGGAGGTCGTACTCGATGCTCTTCGCGTACTTGCCCCCCTTCTCGAGGTACACGGTCTCGGTCGAGTAGAAGTAGTTGAGCAGGTCCTGCGTCGAGTACCCGAGCGCGCGCAGCAGCACCGTCGCGTGCATCTTCCGCCGGCGGTCGATGCGGACGTAGATGATGTCCTTCGGGTCGAACTCGAAATCGAGCCACGAGCCGCGGTAGGGGATGACGCGCGCCGAGTAGAGCAGCTTGCCGCTCGAGTGCGTCTTGCCCTTGTCGTGGTCGAAGAAGACGCCGGGGCTCCGGTGCAGCTGGCTGACGACGACGCGCTCGGTCCCGTTGATGATGAACGTGCCCGTCTCGGTCATCAGCGGGAGCTCGCCGAAGTAGACCTCCTGCTCCTTGATGTCGCGCACGATCCGCTCCCCGCCGTCGCGGGTGTCGTAGATCATCAGCTGGTTCGTGACCTTGATCGGCGCCGAGTAGGTCATCCCGCGCTGGCGGCACTCGTCGACGTCGTACTTCGGCGGCTCGAGGTTGTACGAGACAAAGACGAGCTCGCTCGTGCCGTTGAAGTCTTTGATCGGGAAAACCGAGCGGAACACCGCCTGCAACCCGACCTCCTCCCGGTCGTTCGGCGGAACGCTCATCTGGAGGAACTTGTCGTAGCTCGACTTCTGGATGTCGATCAGGTTGGGGACGTCGATGATGCGACGAACGCGACCCAGGTTCTTACGGACGCGGAAGTTGGATTGGACGACCGACGGCATCGATTTCCTCCGGCTCACACGAGCGGTGCGGGGCGGACGCACGGCTCGAACCGAGCAACGAACACGAAGCTACGCACCAATGGCGAGCGAGCGTCCCCAGGGCGTGGGGACCCAAAACATCTTGGATGTGTGGGCAGAGCGGACCGCGTGGCGACCCATGAAGCTCCGGCGTTGGTCGAGGACCCGCACCCGCGATCCTCTTCAGCATTGACCGAGGACCCGGACTGGCGGCCCTCTTCAGCGTTCGAGGATCCGCTTACGCGGTCCTCTCCGGCGTTGGTCGAGGATCCGCTTACGCGGTCCTCTCCAGCATCGACCGAGGACCTGCACGTGCGGTCCTCTCCAGACAAAAGCGGGACGCGCGGCAGGGACGACCGCCCCTGCCGCCGTCCTCCGGCGGATCCCGATTTCCCTGACAGGAAGCGGTGATCGTTACTTGAGCTCGACGGTAGCACCTGCCTCGACGAGCTTCTTCTTCATCTCCTCCGCGTCCGCCTTGGAAACCTGCTCCTTGACGGTCTTCGGCGCGGCCTCGACCAGGTCCTTCGCTTCCTTCAGGCCCAGACCGGTGATCTCGCGGATCGCCTTGATGACGCCGATCTTGTTGCTGCCCGAGTTCGCGAGGATGACGTCGAACTCGGTCTGCTCGGGGGCCTTCTCGGCCGGAGCCGCGGCAGCGCCGCCGCCCGCCGCGACCGCGACGGCCGCGGGCGCAGCCTTGACGCCCCACTTGTTCTCGAGGTCCTTGATGAGCTCGGCGATCTGGATGACAGGGAGGTTGGAGAGGTAGTCGACGACCTGCTCGCGCGTGATCTCAGCCATTGCAAAACTCCTTCAAACTCTTCTGCGCGCCCCCGAGGAGGGGGGCCATGTAGACCAAAACCTGACGGGCGCAAGGCCCAAAACCTACGAAGCGCTGCTCAGCCTGCCGTGCCCGCGTCTTCCTTCGCCTTCAGGAGATAAGCGAAATTCTGGAGAGGCGCGTTGAGCTGTTGCACGAATTGCTGGAGCGGCGCCTGGAGCGTGGCGAGCAGTGTGGCGCGGAGCTCGTCCTTGCCGGGCATCGTCGCGAGCTGGGACTCGACGGCGTCGCCCGAGAGGATCTGCCCCTCGATGAGACCTGCCTTGATCTGGAGCTTCTGGTTGTCCTTGCGGAAGGCCTTGACGACCTTGGCTGCCGCGCTCGGATCCTCGTAGCTCCAGGCCACACCGGTCATGCCGGTGAGGTTCTTGGACAGGTTCTCCGCCCAGGGATGCTCCTTGATGGCGTGGCGGACGAGCGTGTTCTTCACGACCCGGTACTCCACGCCGGACTTCCGGAACTCGTCGCGAAGCTTGGTGACCGCCTCGACGTTGAGCCCCTTGAAATCCACGAAGACCGCGGAAGACATCCGCTCGAACTTTTGCCGGACGGAGCCGACAACCACTTCCTTCTGGGATCTTTCCATGGGCTACGCCTCCTCCGTCTTGCCGGTGAACTGGACCGGGTCGATACGGACCCCGGGCCCCATCGTCGAGGACAGCGTGATGCTCCGGAGGTAGATGCCCTTCGCCGTCGCCGGCTTGGCGCGGACGAGCGCCTGGATCAGCGCGTCCGCGTTGGTGTGGAGCGCGTTCTCCGCGAAGGAGACCTTGCCGATCCGCGCGTGCACGATGCCCGCCTTCTCGACGCGGTACTCGACCTTGCCGGCCTTGGCCTCCGAGACGGCCGTCTTCACGTCGAACGTCACGGTCCCGACCTTCGGGTTCGGCATCAGGCCGCGCGGACCGAGGATACGGCCGAGCTTGCCGACCAGACCCATCATGTCCGGCGTTGCGATCACGCGATCGAAGTCCATGAAGCCTTCCTGGACCTTGTTCACGAGATCCGCCTCGCCGACGAAGTCGGCGCCCGCAGCCTCGGCCTCCCTGGCCTTCTCGCCCTTGGCGAACACCAGAACCCGGAGCGACTGCCCCGTACCGTGCGGGAGCACCACGGCGCCACGGACCATCTGGTCCGCGTGCCGCGGATTGACCCCGAGCCGGACCGCGAGGTCCACCGTCTCGTCGAACTTGGCGGGCGCGGCTTGCTTCACGAGCGCGCACGCCTCCTGCAACGTGTACTTTCGAGCGCGGTCGACGACTGCCCGCGCTGCGAGTTTCTTCTTGGCGACTTTCGGCACATGCCCTCCTTCTTAACGGCTCTCGCCTCCCACGGTGCGCCTGAAACTACCGTGGTAAGTCCTTGTTACTCCGCTCCGGCGGGGCGCCCTCGATGGGAGCGCCACCCGAGCGGCCGCGCGACCCCCACCACGAGGGGCGCGCTCCGACCCACCTCAGTCGACGATGTCGATGCCCATCGAGCGGGCGGTGCCCGCCATGCTCCGCATCGCGGAATCGAGGTTCGTCGTGTTCATGTCCTGCATCTTGAGCTCCGCGAGCTCCTGCAGCTGCTTCTGGGTCACCTTGCCGACCTTGACCTTGTTCGGCTCCTTCGACCCCGCGCCCGGCTTCTTCTTGGTCTCGAGACCCGCCGCCTTCTTGAGCAGGACGGACGCGGGTGGCGTCTTGAGGATGAACGTGAACGAGCGGTCCGAGTAGACCGTGATCACCACGGGGATGATCATGTCGCCCTGCGCCGCGGTCCTCGAGTTGAAGTCCTTGCAGAACGCCATGATGTTGACGCCGTGCTGGCCGAGCGCCGGACCGACGGGGGGCGACGGGTTGGCCTTGCCCGCCGGAAGCTGCAGCTTCACGTACCCAGTGACTTTCTTCGCCATGATGACTCTCGCACCCTATCGAACCGCCGCCCGACGGGCGGACTACTTTTCAGAGAAACAGTGAAGACCGCGGAGGCGTGGTCTTCGCCTTCAGGCTTGCAGCCGTTCGCTCCCGGCTAACGCTTCTCCACGGCCGAGAAGTCGAGCTCGACGCTGGTGGGCCGGCCGAAGATGCTGACCTTCACCTTGAGCTTCTGCTTGTCCATCTTCACGTCGTCGACCGTGCCGGTGAAGTTCGCGAAGGCCCCGTCGAGGACCCGCACCTCCTCACCCACCTCGAACGTGAGCCGCGGCTTCGGCTTGACCGACCCCTCGACGATTCCCCGCCGGAGGTTGTCGATCTGCGCCAGCGGGACCTCCTGCGGCGTCTGGTTGCCGATGAAGCCGGTCACCTTGGGCGTGTCCTTCACGAGGTGCCAGACCTGCTCGTTCATCTCCATCTCGACGAAGATGTAGCCGGGCAGGCTCAGCTTCTGACGAACGCGCGTCTTGCCACCCGGACGGTTCTCCGTGACCGTCTCGCTCGGGATCAGGATCTCGCCGAACCGATCTTCCAGTGCGTACTGCTTCACGCGCTGCTGGAGCGCGTCGCGCACCTTCGCCTCGTATCCCGAGTAGGTATGGATGACGTACCACTTCTTGGCCATGGCGCTTGGTTCCCTCAGGATCTCCCTGCTTCAGCTTCCATCGCCGTAAACGATGTTGGTCACGAATGCCCAGAAGCGGTCCAGCAGCGCCAGGTAGAGGGTCGCCACGGTGGTCGTCGCGATGACGACGAACGTCGAGTTCGTCACCTCTTTCTTGGTCGGCCACTTCACCTTCGCCAGCTCGGCCGCCACCTCGTCGCTCCAGGTGCGGAGCTCCGGGTTCCGGAACATCCGGAAGACGACCACGAGCGCGATGATGCCGCCGATGACCGTGCCGTAGGTCGCCTTCTCGTCGTCACCCACCGCGGTCAGCGCCGGCAGCGCCCGGCTGAACCAGTCCTTGTCGGCGAGGGTCGCCCAGACACCATGGATGATCTTGCCGAGCACGAAGGCCAGCAGCATGCCCCCGGCGAAGAAGCCGGCGATCACATAACGCTCGGTCCCGAGCTGGGTGGCGACGACATCCCCGTCGGCGTCCTCATCGCCTGCCGCTTCGGCGTCCTCGGGTGCGCCTGCCTCGGCAGGGCCCGACTCCTCGCTCCGCAGAACGAGGGGCGCCTCGGCGGGCGCGATCGGTCCAGATTCCTCCGGCTCCCCCTCCTCCGCGACCTTCGGCGTCTGCTTGTCTTTTTCACCCTTCGCCATAACTACACCAAACGCGCCGACCCGCGGCAGGCAGAAGCCTGCTCGATGGGGCTCCGAGGGCGGCCCGGCGGCGCCCACATTCCCCAGCAGGGGCAGAGAGGCTCGAACTCCCGACCTGCGGATTTGGAATCCGCTGCTCTACCAACTGAGCTATACCCCTAGAACCGCTGACCTTCCTGAGCACCCGTTCACTTCGTCTCGTTGTGAACCGTGTGCTTTTTGCACTGCTTGCAAAATTTCCTGAGGGAGACTACCTGGTCGGGCGCCTTCGTGGTCTTGTAGTTCCGCGACTTGCACTCGCTGCAGGCCAGTGAGACGGCGATGCGCGCCGCACGCCACCCACCGGCCTGCTCACCCACGACCGCCTCCTACGCGAGGATCTTGGTGACGACGCCGGCGCCCACCGTCTTGCCGCCCTCGCGGATGGCGAAGCGCATCTGCTCCTCCAGCGCGACCGGGGCGATGAGCTCGACCGTTACCGTGATGTTGTCGCCCGGCATCACCATCTTCACCCCCTCGGGGAGGTTCACCGTGCCGGTCACGTCCGTCGTGCGGATGTAGAACTGCGGCCGGTAGTTGGTGAAGAACGGCGTGTGGCGCCCGCCCTCCTCCTTCTTGAGGACGTACACCTCACCGGTGAACTTCGTGTGCGGCGTGATCGACCCGGGCTTCGCGAGCACCTGGCCGCGCTCGATCTCTTCCTTCTCGATCCCGCGCAGCAGGCACCCGACGTTGTCGCCCGCCTGCCCCTGGTCGAGGAGCTTGCGGAACATCTCGACGCCGGTCACGACCGACTTCTTCGTGTCCTTGAAGCCGATGATCTGGACCTCGTCGCCGACCTTGATCACGCCGCGCTCGATGCGGCCCGTGGCCACGGTGCCGCGGCCCTTGATCGAGAACACGTCCTCGATCGCCATCAGGAACGGCTTGTCGATGTCGCGGACCGGCTCCGGGATGTAGCTGTCGAGAGCGTCGAGCAGCTGCTGGATCGTCGCCTCCCACTTCGGGTCGCCCTGGAGCGCCGGCAGCGACGCGCCGCGGACGACCGGCGCGTTGTCGCCGTCGAACTTGTACTTCGACAGGAGCTCGCGGACCTCCATCTCGACGAGATCGAGCATCTCCGGGTCGTCCACCGCGTCGCACTTGTTGAGGAAGACGACGATGTGGTTCAGGCCGACCTGCCGGGCGAGCAGCACGTGCTCACGCGTCTGCGGCATCACGCTGTCGAGCGACGACACGACGAGGATCGCCCCGTCCATCTGCGCCGCGCCGGTGATCATGTTCTTGATGTAGTCGGCGTGCCCGGGGCAGTCGACGTGCGCGTAGTGGCGCTTCTCCGACTCGTACTCCACGTGCGCGGCCGCGATGGTCACCGTCTTGGTCTCGTCACGGACCGTCCCGCCCTTCGCGATGTCGGCGTACGAGATCGCCTTCGCCAGCTGGCGCTTCGACTGCACCTTGACGAGCGCCGCCGTGAGCGTGGTCTTGCCGTGGTCGATGTGGCCGATCGTTCCGACGTTCACGTGCGGCTTCGTACGAGTGAATTTCTCCTTGGCCATCGAGATGTCTCCTGCCGATATGAAGTTCGCGGCTGCGGTTCGCTGTCTTCTTGGAGCCCACCATCGGGATTGAACCGACGACCTCGTCCTTACCAAGGACGTGCTCTGCCAACTGAGCTAGGTGGGCAGGCGACCGACCACAGAGCGGGCGACCGGGTTCGAACCGGCGACGTTCAGCTTGGAAGGCTGACGCTCTACCAACTGAGCTACACCCGCGGGCTTCCGCAGGGAGTGATCCCGGCGGATCTGTTACTTGGTCGGATCGCGTTCGGAGCGAAAAAACGCCCCGGTGGAGGGTGATGGATTCGAACCATCGTAGGCATTGCCGGCAGATTTACAGTCTGCTCCCTTTGGCCGCTCGGGCAACCCTCCAGAATTTCTCGCTTTTCAGATTTGCCAGATCTTCTCTCTGCCGTGACCTCCCGAAGCGTCGACCTGCTGCCTTGCATCGGAGCTGGCGAGGGGACTTGAACCCCTAACCCCCTGCTTACAAGGCAGGTGCTCTACCGATTGAGCTACGCCAGCGACCTCGACCCGCTGCCCGCCCCCGATGCGCGGGGGACGGACGTGCTGACCTAGCGAAATGTCCCAAGACCGATCACTTCTCTGCGAGCAATCTACTCCCGGCCCCGCTGGACCACCTGCCTGCACCGACCGAAACGTGTCGACCGGGCTGGACCGCAGCGAGGTGAAGACGTGGGTGCCGTTCACATCGCTCCGAAGGTAGACGTGTCCCGCGAAGGGAGGAGGCTCTTAGCCCCCTGCAAGAGACGTGTCAAGCGGTGTGCATCGTTTTCGTCCGTTTGGCTGGGATCGGCCGCGGGCGCGGGGCTCGTCGAGCCGTCGGCACCGGATCTCCCGCCTCCTCCGGGGATCGCTGGAGCGCGCGCGATGGATGCGCGATTCCAGGCCGGGCGTCGAGCAGAATACGACGGCGCCGCGCGATCGCGCGCGCACCGGGCGCCGCGGCAGGACGCAGGCCGCGCACATCGCGCGGGCAGCGCGGGCAGCGCGGGCAGCGCGGGCAGCGCGGGCAGCACGGGCAGCACGGGCAGCACGAGCGCTAGAGAGCGCCCGCACCTGCGCGAGGCGCGGGCGGCCACCGCGCGCGTATCAGCGCGGAGCAGGCGGTGTCGACGCGGGCGCGCGGCGCAGGGGATAGAGGCGCGCCGCGGCGGCGAGCAAGAGCTCCTTGCGCTCGGAGCGCGGCTGCTGCGATCCTGCCCCGCGCACGTCCGCCCGGGCGCGCAGCGATGCGGACCCGGCGCGACGGTCGCGTCTCGTCACGCTCCGGGGGTAGAGGTTCGATCGCATGGATTGTCCTGCTTGCCATCAGCCAAACATCGATGGGGCGCGGTTCTGCGCCACGTGCGGCGCGCTCCTGCCCGTCGCGCCGGTGGAGGCAGATCCGCTCATCGGCACGATCGTGGGCGGCCGGTTCCGGATCGTCGGGGTGCTCGGCGAGGGCGGGATGGGCCGCGTCTACCACGGCGAGCAGCCGATGGGGACGTCGGTGCGGAAGGTCGCCATCAAGACGCTCCTCGAGCAGCACGCGAAGGACCCGCAGGTGGTCGCGCGCTTCATGCGGGAGTGCGGCACGGTCAGCGAGCTCGAGCACCCGAACACGATCAAGGTCTACGACTTCGGGCAGACGAACACCGGGGAGCTCTACATCGCGATGGAGCTCCTCAACGGGCTCTCGCTGGAGACGGCGATCGAGCGGGGCGGCGCGCTCCCTCCCGAGCGGGTCGACCGCATCCTCGCGCAGGTGTGCGGCTCGCTCCAGGAGGCGCACGAGAAGGGGATCGTCCACCGCGATCTGAAGCCGGCGAACATCTTCCTGACGAAGCGCGCCGGCGAGGAGGACTACGTCAAGGTCCTCGACTTCGGCATCGCGAAGCGCGACGAACGCAGCACCAAGGCCGAGCAGAAGCTGACGCAGCAAGGGACGGTGCTGGGCACGCCGCCGTACATGAGCCCCGAGCAGTTCACGGGGAAGGAGCTCGACGCGAGGAGCGACATCTACTCGCTCGGCGTGCTGACCTACGAGATGCTCACCGGGCGCCTGCCGTTCGAGGCCGAGACGCCGTGGGCGTGGGCGACGCAGCACATGACGGCGCAGCCGTTCCCGTTCGAGGCCGTCCCGATGGGCGCCGCGGCCCCGGCGAAGATGAAGGCGGCGGTCATGAGGGCCCTCAGCAAGAACCGCGAGGAACGCCAGCAGTCGGCGCGCGAGTTCTACGAAGACCTCACGATCGGCGCCGGGGGGCGGCTCTCGGTGCTCGCGTCGGCGCCCCGCACCCAGGTCGACGCCCCGACCGGCGCGACGGCGATGATGCCGTCGCGCCCAGGCCAGACGCAGATCGGCGAGCCGCTCTTCGTCGCGGGACCTCCCACGGGGCACGGCCGCACCGTCGTGAACCAGCACTCGGCCACCGTGATGGACCAGGCGGCCATGCCGGTGGGCGCCGTGCCGGCGCACCCGCCGGTGCCCACCGGCAGCGGCCAGGTGTTCCCCGCGCCGCCGCCGCCGAGCGCGAAGAAGAGCAGCGCGGTGCCCGTCCTCGCGGCGCTCGCCGGCGTCGCGGTGCTCGGCATCGCGGGCGTCGTGCTGCTGACGCGAGGGGGTGGCGAGGCCGCAACCGAGGAGGGCACCGCGTCCACGATCGCGCTGCCCTCCTCGAGCGCGTCGTCGGTCACCGTCGCCTCGGATCCCACCGTGCCCGTGCCCCCGAGCGGGCCGTCGGCCGCCGAGGTGCTCCCTCCCGAGCAGGCCGACACGGCCAAGGCGACCCCCGACACGCCGAAGAACACGCCCACCTCGACCGCCGCGCCCAAGACCGCGACGCCCGCCGGCAACGAGAAGGCCGAGCAGGAGTGCAGGGCCGCGATCAACCTGGCGAACGGCGGGAACACCGAGCTCGCGGTGAAGCGCTTCGCCGGCTGCGACGGCCCCAGGAAGGCCGAGGCGAAGTCCGCGATCAGCTCGAGCGCCAAGCGAGCGGTCGCCTCCAAGGGGTGCGCGGCCAAGTCCCACGCGACCGCCGCCGCGCGGATCGGCATGACCGAGGCGCTGAACCAGCTGCCATCGCGCTGCCCTTGACAGAACCGCACGCGGGATCACGCGGCGCGACGCGGACACAGCCGATCGGACAGAACGCCAGAGGAGGCCCCGGCTGTTCCACCGTCACCTTGACGCCGGATTTTGGCAGGTGCTAGATCCCGCGCCGACGGTTCTGAAAGCTCATGGTACGCCGCGCCTCTGCTTGGCCGGCTCTTGACTTTGGAACATGGGGGAGAAGGTCGCTCACGGGAAATGGGCAGTAAGATTCGTTTGGTCGCGTCCCGCATGACATGGCGCGACATATGTCGATCCGAACAGTTCGCTGGCCGGTGGGTTGCCCTTGACAACGTCAGGTACGTTCAGGGCGCTCCGCAGCCGGCCGAGGCCGACGTCGTCGACGCGGACGACGACCTGGCTGACTTATGCGCGAGGATGCGCGAGGCCGACCGCACGGCATGTGCGATCCTCTTCGTCGAGGACGACGCCGGGGTGCCCTCGAGAGTCCAGCGCTCGCCGCAGCCGTGGCGTCGCGTCGCACATCACTGACCGGCTGAACCACCCGTCACACCAAAATTCCCACGGAACGAGCGCGCCAGCGCCCGGAACGCACCGAGCACACTCGGCGAGCTCCGGCGCTGGCGGGCTTGGGTCCACAAGCGCCGTGCGCACGCCCGCCGATCTTGCCCCCCTCCCCGTGCCCGCAGCCGAGGAGATCCGCCCGGCTACTTGAGGATCGGCTTCAGCAGCGTCTTGCCGTCCTTGACCACGACATCGTAGTCGACGGACTTGGCCGGGTTGGTCGCGCGCAGCTTCGCGGCCTGCGCGCGGAGGCTCTCGGCCAGGCGTTCGTAGGTGACGCCGGCCGTCGATTCCTGCGCGGCGCGCTTGGTCTCGACGTACTTCGCGTAGATCTGGCGCAGCCGCTGCTCGGGGAGCTCGTCGTCGCGCGCGGCAGGCCGTTGCGCAGGCGGCCCAGGTCGAGCGCGCGTCCCGTTGTCGAGACCGGCCCGCGCGGCCTCCGGGGGGCGCGACGAGGCGCGCGACGCCGGATGCCGGGCGCCGCTCGCCGCGCCCGTGGTCGCGCCAGCAGCCGCAGGCGGCACCGTGGAGCGACGGCGCCGGGACGCCGGGGGGCGGGACGCCGGGGGCCGCTCGGAGTGCGCGCGGTCTTGCCGCTTCGCCGCCGGGCTCCTCGGGTCGGCCGCCGCGGAGGCGCCCGCCAGCGCCGTCCCGGGTGGGCCCGGCGGCGGTCGGACGGGCGGCGGCGGCGGAGGTCGCCTCGCCGGAGGCGGGGGCGCAGCCGCAACGTCCGCCGCGATCTCGGCAGGCGGACCGGCCGCGCCCTTCGCGACCTCGCTGCTCTGAGCGCCCTGCACGCGCTGGGCGCGCATCTCCGCGGCGAGTTCGGCGAGCCGCTGCCGGCTCGCACCGCCTGCTCCGGCGGGCTGCGTCCGGTCACCGGAGGGGCGTCCTGCCGGCCTCGGGTGGGCGCCGGCAGGCGGTGCCTCCACCGGCTTCGCGTCCGCTGGCTTCGTCTCCGCCGGCGCTGCCGCTGCCGGCTTCGGCTGAGGCCTGGTCAGGCCGAGCCCCCGGGGCAGCCCTCCGAGCGGAGCGGGCTTCACGGCCGCCGCCGCCTGAGGCGGGGCAGGCGGCACGAGCGCGACGAGAGGGCGCGGCGGCGGGGCGGCCCGTGCTGCGCTCGGCGCCTCCGGCACGACCGAGGGCGTGAACGCGTCGCTCGAAGGAGCCGCCTCGACCGCCGGCTCCAGCTGCCGTGCTGACGGCGCGGCGGGCAACGGCGGGGGCGCCAGCGTGACGGCCTCGTCGTCGACGTCGAGCTCCTCGTCGACGTCGAGCTCCTCGTCGCGTTTGGCCGCGTCGCGCGACGCTTGCTGTTCGGCGAGCTCCGCGTAACGCTCCGCCCGCTTCCGGCCGACGATCGTGAGCGCTTCCTGCGCCCCGAACCGCTTCGCCGCGCGCATGACGTCGCGGCGGTACGTGCCGTTCTCGATCTCGCGCGCGACGCGCCCCCAGTACTGCTGGAACGTGTTGTAGCGCTGGATCAGCATCTGGAACTTGAACCGGAGACCGGTGTTCCTGATCTGCTCGCGCCGCATCACCCAGATGCGGCGCTCGACGTCCTTGCGCGGGATGAGCGGCTCCAGCCGCTCGATCCCCATGAAGTACTGCTCGTACAGCGCGCGCAGCCGCTCGATGCGCGTCTCCAGCTCCTCGAGCTCCCTTTCGACCTCGGTCGCGTCCATCGGCTAGAGGGGCGTGATGCGCAGGTTGTCGAAGCACACCGGCGCATCCCATTCGTTGAATCCGAGGTGCTCGTGCCCCGGGCCGGCGAGCGGCGCGGGATCGCGGAGCTCGAGGTAGTCGACGTCGTTGACGGCCCAGGAGATCGTCTTGCCGTCTCGCCGCTCGATCCGGAAGCGGTACGGCTGCCCCGGCGCGACGGGGCGCGCGCGCTCGTCGTCGCTCTCCGGATCCACGTCGATCTCCAGCCGATCTGCGCCGTGCTCGTCGAGGCGGGCGAGCACGTGCTTCGTGTTCTTCCATCCTCCGAGGATCACGAGGTAGCTCGTCGCGTTCGTGTAGCTCGCCGCGGTCGCGCCGCTCCGTCCGTCCCCCCAGACCTCCGCCTTGAGATCGCCGTCGGGCGCCTCGGCGATGGCGTCGAACTCGATCCGCGCGTTCTCCGGGAGCGGCCGCTTCAGCCACACGCCGCGGTTGCGCGCAGCGCGGGCGCACAGGCGTCCGTCCTCGATCTTCCACTTCGGACTGAGCGCGTTCCAGTCGGGGCCAAGCGCCGACCGGTCGAAGTCGTCCTCGAACACGCCCCCGAGCGGCGCGCCCTTGACGGCGCCCGCCGGCGAGGCGGACGCCGCCGCCGCGGACGTCCCGGCCGGTCGCGAGCTCGCGTCCCCCGTGGCCGGCCCTTCGGGGACACACGACGCGCTCACCAGCAGCCCAGGGACTGCGACGACGCTGACGGCGGCTCGGCGAGAGAGCACGGAAGCGATGCTAGCAGCGGCGCGCGCGGACTTCGAGGGCCGCTCGCGGACGACGACGAGAGGACGCGCCAGAGGGTGCGCGGCGCTGCCAGACCGGGCGCATCGCCGTTGCCCGATGCGCCCGGACGTGTGGCTGCGAGGGCTTTGGCCCGATGCGTCATGCCCCAGAGACGGCGCTTGATGGTGCCGAATCCCAGGCGTAAGGAGAGGCGCCATGCATCCCATCCTGTTCCGTGTCCCGCTGCCCGTCTGGGCCGTGCCGCTGCTCTGGGTCTTCCTGATCGCTGCGGGCGTCGCGGTCGCGGGCGCGGTCGGGCTGTTCCTCGGCAAGAACAAGCCGGGCGCCGCCGCGGCGGGCATCGCGGGTCTCGCGCTCGCCGCGCTCGCCTTCAAGTTCAAGGAGAGCACGTACACCCTGGGCCCGCTGCCCATCTACAGCTACGGGGTCATGCTCGGCCTCTCGCTGGTCGTCGGCTGGTACCTGACGCTCGGCCTCGCGGAGCGCGACGGGCTCCCGAGGGAGACGATGGCGAACTGCTACGTCGTCACCGCGGTCGCCGCGGTCCTCGGAGCGCGCGTGCTCTACATCCTCACGAACCTCGACGAGTTCGACTCGCTCGGCGCGATGTTCGACATCCGCCGCGGCGGGCTCGTGGCGTACGGCGGCTTCCTCGGCGGCTTCGTGGGATCCTACCTGTTCCTGCGCTCCCACCAGCTCCCGCTGCTCCCGTGGGCCGACGTCGCCGTCCCGAGCCTCGCCTCGGGGCTCATGATCACGCGCATCGGGTGTTACCTCTTCGGCTGCGACTTCGGCCGGCCGCTCGGCGAGGGGGCGCCGGGCTGGCTGAAGGGCCTCGGCACGTTCCCGCACTGGCCCGAGGGGACGCTGGAGCACGGCAGCGGCTCCCCGGCGTGGGTGCAGCACGTCAAGGAGCGCGGGCTGGATGCGTCCTCCCACGCGTCGCTCGCCGTGCACCCGACGCAGATCTACGAGTCGCTCGTCGGCGCCGGGCTGCTCGCGCTCCTGCTCCTCGCGCGCCGCAGGCAGAAGTTCCGCGGAGAGATCTTCCTCCTGTTCACGTTCGCCTACGGCGTCTGTCGCTACCTGCTCGAGCTCCTGCGCGACGACGCGGAGCGCGGCTCGATCCCGCCGTCGCTGCCGGAGCACGTGCTGATCCCCGCAGGCCTCCTCCTCTTCGCCGTGGGCTACACGATCGGGTTCTCCCGCGTCCTCCGCAACGACGTGGCGCGCAAGGTGACGCAGGCGCTCGCCTTCGTGCCCGCGGTGGTCATGTACCTGATCCTCAAGCCCGAGACGTTCGGCGCATCCGCGACGCTGCAGTACTCGACCTCCCAGGCGGTCGCGCTGGCGACCGGGCTCGCTGCGTCCTTCGCCTTCGCGGTGTACTACAAGGCCGCGCTGGACCACCCGGAGCAGGCGATGGCGCTCAACCTGCCGGCGGGCAAGACCACCGCAGCCGACGACGAGGACGAGGACGAAGACGAAGACGAAGACGAAGACGAAGACGAGGCGAACGAGAAGCGGAGGCCGCAGGCGACCGCCGGCGGCAAGGCGTCGCGGGAGCGGCGCGGCAGCGCGAAGGGGACCGATCGGGCGATGGCCCGTGAGGGCGGCGGCACCGCCGACGCGCCCGACACCACCGGAGAGGGGTAGGCCGTGAAGATCGCATTCGGAGAGGGCAAGCTGATCCCGGCCGTCGTGCAGGATCGGTTGACCGGGCAGGTTCGGATGCTCGCGTACATGACGCGAGAATCGCTCGCCCGCACCCTGGAGACGGGGCGCGCGACCTTCTTCAGCCGCTCGCGTGGCGAGCTCTGGGAAAAGGGGGCGACGAGCGGCAACACGCTCGCGGTGACGAGCGTCCATGCCGACTGCGACGCGGACGCGCTCCTCGTCCTCGCCGATCCTGTCGGCCCGACCTGCCACACCGGGAGCCCGAGCTGCTTCTTCCGGCAGATCGAGGCCCGCGGCGACGGCGAGCCCGAGGCCGCCGACGAGGGGCAGGACGCGGCCGCCGTGCTCGAGGCGCTCGAGCGGGAGATCGAGGAGCGGAAGGCGTCCACCGCCGCGAAGAGCTACACCCGCAAGCTGCTCGACGGCGGCGCGCCGCTCATCGGCGCCAAGCTGCGCGAGGAGGCCGGCGAGCTCGCCCAGGCCATCGCCGGAGAGGGTGACGACCGCGTCGCGGCCGAGGCGGCGGACGTCATCTACCACCTGCTCGTGGGCGTCGCGTCGCGCGGCGTCCCGCTGCGCGCGGTCCTCTCCGCGCTCGCGTCGCGCATGGGCACGAGCGGCCTCGTCGAGAAGGCGCGGCGGGCGCAGGGACCCAAGACGGAAGCGCCGTGAAGCGGCGGCGCGGTCGCGTCAGCCCCCCGGGGCGGGCATCGCGATCACGCACCGCTCCACCCACGTGGTGAGCGCCGGCGAGCCGCCGAAGAGCACCTCCTCGCAGATCGCGGTCGACTCGCAAGCGTACGCGCACCGGGTGCGCCCCGTCGGCCGCTCCGGCGCTGCCGTGCCGCGGAGACACGGACAGCGCCGGACGGAATCCTCCGGGGCAATCCGCGGCGCGGCGCGGCCTCCGCGCCAGCGGGGGATGGGCTACCCTGGATGTGTGAGCCCGTTCCGAGAGCCGCCCGGCATCGCGCTCGGCCCGCTGGAGGTCGGCCTCGGGCGCGCGGCGCGGCGGGCCATGGTGGGCCTCATCCCGAGCGGCGGGCGGCTCATCGCGCCCGAAGGGTATACCCGGATCCATCAGGGCGGAGGCGGGCCCTTTCGCAGCCCGCCGCATGCGGCGGGCGCGCTCGGCTCGCTCGGCCTCCTCCTCGTCGCCGGCTGCGCCTTCGTCGCCGCGACCGGCGGCTTTCCGCTGCGCGGCGCTGGAGCCACCGGCTTGACCGTCGCGCTCGTGATCGCCGGTGGGCTCTCGCTGGCCGCGGTGCTGCGCGCGCTCGACGCCCCGCGCGAGCGGCTCACCCTGCGCGGCGCCGTCGTCGGCAGGGCGGCGAGGCGCGCGCTCCGCAGGGCGCTGCGCCTCTCGCGCCACGCCGCGCGCGCGCCGGAGCGGTTCGGCCCGCGCCGCATCGCCGCGCTGCGCAGCACGCTGGCCATGCTCGCCGATCCGCTCGTCGCGGACTGGATCCCCGCGGACGTGCGCGGCCGCGCGGAGCTCCTGCTCGCCCGCGCCATCGCCGCGAGCTCCGGGGCGCGCTGGACGCGCGACGCCGGCGTGCTGGCCGAGGTCCAGGCGCTGCTGCTCGCCGCGATCGATCACCTGGCCGAGCCGACGCCGGCCCGGCTGGATCTGCTCGCGCTGGCGGAGCACACCCGGGCCACCCCGACGCCGGCCAAGCCGCGCTGGCCGGCGCACGCAGAGCCAGCGGCGCGGATCCGCTGCTGCGGGCTGCCGCGCGCCGCCGCGGACGCCGCGCTGGCCGCGGACGCCGCGCTCGCCGATCTCGACGCGACCGATCCCTCCGGCGAGCAGGCCGCTCGTGCTACGCTGCGCCGCTGACGCCACCGAAGCTCCGGCGGTGCCGTCGGAGCCCGGCGGGCCCTCCTCGTGATTCCCGAGCCCCTCACGCCCCCCGGCCAGACCCCTGCCCCCCGTGCTCAGCCGCGCATTCCTCGCGCTCTGTAGCGCGCTGCTCGCAGGGGCGCTCCCGGGCCGCGCGCTCGGGCAGAGCGCGGGCGGCGCAGAGCCCGCGGCGCCGGATCGACGGCCCCCCGCGGCCGCTCACGCCCACGCGACCGGCGCGGGCGTGAGCGCGCCACTGCAGGAGCGGCATCGCGTCCGGTACCTCCTCGACGGCGTCGAAATCCGGGGCAACCAGCGGACGGCCGCGCGCGTGATCCTCCGGTACGTCGGCTTCCGCGCGGGGGACGTGCTCGACGTCGAGGATCCGGAGATCGAGCTCACGCGATACCGGCTCCTCGGGACCGGGTTCTTCGCCTCGGTCGGCCTGTCGCTCCGGAAAGGGGTGGAGCGCGGCAGCGCGACGCTCGTGCTCGACGTGGTCGAGCGCAACACGTTCATCGTCCGGGACCTCTGGCTGGGCATCGCCGCCGACGAGGATACGGCGGGCAACGCCAGGCCGCTCTCCGCGTTCACCGGCGTCCAGGTCGCCGAGACCAACCTCGCGGGGACGGGGATCACCCTCGGCGCCGGCGTCGGCCTCGCGGCGGATCAGCTCGCTCTGAGGACCCGCTTCGTCGATCCCGCGTTCGTGGGGACCCGCTGGTCGGCCGCGGTCACCGTGCTTTACAACGACGCCCGGGACTTCTTCGGCAGCCGGGACGTCGCGTTCGAGTCCCCGCTGCTCGAGCAGCGCGAGGTCACCGGCTACGCCGTCGTCGCCTACAAGCGGTTCGGCGCGACCCTCGGCACGGGTCACCACGTCTCCTCCTCGTCGCAGCTGTCGCTCGACTACCACCTGGAGCAGATCGACGCGACCGTGCCCACGGTCGCGTCGCACATGCGCGGCGATCGCCGCGAGCCGATCGATTTCGACATCCTGGGCGGCAGGACGGTGCTCTCGTCGCTGCGCGCCGCGATCGATCACGACACGCGCGACGCGCCCTTCCTGACGACGCGCGGGACCTTCGCGTCCGCCTCGGTCACGGTGGGCGTGCCGCCGTTCGGCAGCGATTACGGCTACCAGAAGTTCGAGTTCGGCGCGCAGCGCTGGTTCCGCCTGCCGCTCGGGCACGTGCTCCGCCTCAAGGCGTTCGCCGGCGCCGTCGCGGGCGACGCCCCCTTCTTCGAGAAGTTCTACGTCGGCGATTTCACCGACCTCCTCCCGGACCGGCTCCTCGACCTCGCCCCCGACCGACGGCAGCCGCCGAACTTCCTCGGCACGGACATCATCGAGGTCCGGTACGGCGACTTCGCCGCCAAGCTCGAGGCGGAGTACCGGATCCCGCTCTACGCGGGGCGCGGCTCCATCTACGGCGTCGACCTCTTCGGCGCCGCGGGCCTCTACGGGGTCGCGACCCGCCGCGAGCTCACCGACGCGCCGGCCGGGTACGAGGGCCTCGCCCGCGTCCCTGTGGACGTCACGTACAACCTCGGCCTGCGGGTCGACACGTCGGTCGGCGGCGTGACGCTCGCCTTCTCGAACCTGCTCGGGATGATCCCGGCGCGGCACGGTGAGCGGAAATGACCTGCTCGGGCGCAGGTCGCGGGCCCCGCGGCGCGCGGCGCGCGGCGGGCGACCGGGCGGCGAGCCGCGCGCCCGCGCTCCGCCGCGCAGCACGGCGGAGCGCGGGCGCGCGCTGGCTCGCGATCGGCCTGCTCGCCGGGCTCGGGCTCGGCGCGCGCCCGTCGGGGGCGCAGCAAGGACCCGGCGCCGCGGGGAGCGGGCCACCGGCGAAGGAGGCCGACGACGCCGACGCCCAGCGGGCCCTCGGCACGCCGGCGGCGCTGCCCACGCGGGCGGCGAGCGTGACGCTCGACAAGACCCTCGTGCAGCTCACCGTGAGCTTCCGCGACGTGGTCGACGGCGAGATCTCGAAGAAGCTGCTCAGCGGGCTCCCCACCGTCATCACGATGCGCGGCTACCTCTTCAGCGAGAGCGGCGGCGACCCCGTCGCGCTCACCGCGAAGAGCTGCCGGATCGTCTACGACCTCTGGGACGAGGTGTTCCGGATCCAGCTCTTCCAGGCGGGAGGTCAGTCGAGCACGGTCGCGGTCAACGTGGAGGGCGTGCTCCGCAACTGCGCCGAGGCCCGGAAGATGCCGCTGGTCGAGCGGTCCCTCGTGCGCGAGGGCAGCCGCTATTTCGTCGCGGTGCTCGTCGAGGTGAACCCCATGAGCGCCGAGATGCTCGATCGCATCAAGCGGTGGGTCACCCGCCCGCCCGGCTCCACCGCCATCGGGCCGGGCGACTCGCTGTTCGGCTCCTTCGTCGGCCTGTTCGTGACGCGCATCGGCAACGCCGACAGGAAGCTCGCGTTCCGCACGCCGTCGTTTCTTCCGCCCGCTCCGCCGCCGCCGAGCCCGCCTCCGCCGAGCCCGACCGCAGCCCCGCCGCCGGGCCGTCCCGGTCGTTGAGGCACGCGGCCGCGGGGCGCACACGCGAGCCCCCGCGGTGCGGCGCGCTGGTCTACAATCGTCGTGCGCGCTCCCGCGCGTGTCGACTCCATCCCATGCGCCTCTTCCCCATCGCCCTCGACCTCAACGGCCGGCGGGCCCTCGTCCTCGGCGCCGAGGGCGAGGCGCCGCTCGCCGTTGAGCGGCTCCTCTCGGCAGGCGCCCGCGTCTCCGTGGTCACGCCGGGCCCGGTCGAGGCGTCGATCGAGCGCGCGAGCCGCGAGGGCCTGATCGAGCTGCACCGGCGATCCTTCGTGGACGACGATCTCGCGGGCGCGGCGATCGTGTTCCTCGCGCCCGGCGACGACGCGCTCTCGCAACGCCTGCACCGCGAGCTCACGGACGTCGGGCGCCTCGTCTGCACGCTGGATCGCCCGGAGGTGTCAAATTTCGCCAATCCCTCGGTCGTCGCCGCCTCCGGATTGACCATGAGCTTCAGCAGCCATGGTGTCAGCCCAGGTACCCTACGGCGCATCCGGGAGGACCTCAGCGCGCTCTTCGCGGATCCCCGGTTCGCGCGCTACATCGCGGCGCTGCGCCGGCTCCGCGAGAGCCTCCCGCGCGGCCCCGAGCGCGCCGCGCGTATGCGCCAGGCGACCGTCGGCTTCGGCATCGAGGCGAGGCTCCGGTTCCCTGCATGGCTCGAGCGAGGCGATGAGCCTTGATTCGAGCGCCGCGCGTGTGGGAGGGCCCCGGGTGACGCGCGCGCGCGGCGGAGAGAGCGGGCGCGAAAACCCTTGTGTAGAGCGGCCTTCAAGGCTTAAGTGGGCGCCCACGCGACACTATCCGCGGAGGAGGGCTTACGGTATGCGTTCACGATCCGGTCGGCTGACGATCTTGACCTCGGCGGCAATGGTCTCTGGGCTGCTGACGCTGACGAACGTCGGTCCGGCGTCTGCACAGGCGGATGGGAAGCAGGCGGCGCCTCCGGCGGCCAAGCCCGCCGCGCAGGTGACCCCTGGGGCCACCCCTGCAGCGCCGCCCCCGGCCGGGACGACGCCGCCAGCGGCCGGCGCGACGCCGCCCGCCGCCGGCGCGACGCCCCCCGCGGCCGGGACGACGCCGCCCGCGGCCGGCGCGACGCCGCCCGCGGCCGGGACGCCCGCGACGGCGGCGCCCGGAAAGGCCGGCGATCCCGCGAAGGCGGCAGCGGCCGCGAAGCCGAAGAAGCCGCTGACGGAGAAGCAGAAGAAGGACGAGGCGAAGAAGCTCTACAAGGAGGCCGAGGCCCGGTTCGACAAGGGCGAGTACGCCACCGCGGCCGAGCTCTATCGCCAGGCGGACGCGTACGTGCCCGGCGCCGCGCCGAAGTACAAGCTCGCGCTCTCGCTCGACAAGCAGGGGCTCGCGGTCGAGGCGGTCGCGGCCTGGCAGTCGTTCCTCGACTCCAAGCCGGACGCCGACAAGTTCAAGGACAAGATCACCGAGGCGCAGGGCCGCGTCGAGGCGCTCAAGAAGACGCCGGCCAAGGTGAAGGTCGCGATCACGCCGCCGACCGCGAACGCCAAGATCTCCGTCGACGGCGTGGCCCAGACGGGCCCGGAGCTCTCGGTCCCGCCCGGCAAGCACACGCTCAACGTCTCGGCCGAGGGGTTCGTCGACGCGAGCCAGGAGATCGAGGTCACCTTCGCCGAGAACCGCGAGGTCAACGTGCAGCTGACGCAGCAGCCGCCGGCCGTCGCTGCGGTGACGCAGCCGCCGCCCGCGACGACGACGCCGCCCGCGACGCCGCCTCCGGCGACCCAGCCGCCGCCCGCGCCGCCGGTCGAGGCGCGCTCTCTCGTGCCGGCCTTCGTCACCTTCGGGGTCGCCGGCGTCGGCGCCGTGGTCGGGACCATCTTCGGCATCCAGGCGCTCAGCGCGCAGAGCGATTTCGAGAAGAACCCGACCCACAAGAACGCGGACGCGGTCGACCGCAACGCCCTCATCTGCGACATGTCCTTCGCCGTGGCGATCACGTTCGGAGCCACCGGCGCGGTCCTGCTCCTCACCGGCGACGACACGCCGGCGGAGACGAAGGCCGCTGCCTCCACCGGCACAAAGAAGGCGTTCGTCGCTCCGTTCGTCAGCCCGACCGGCGGCGGTGCTGCCGCGCAGTTCACCTTCTAAGGGGATGACTATGTGGAAGAACCAGTACCTTCTCGCGATGGCGCTCTGCGCCGGGGCGCTGTCGACCACCGCGATGGGCTGCGAGCTCATCGCGACCGTCGACCGCGGCCTCATCGACGACGGCAACGGCGGCGGGGGCGTCGGCGGGGGTGTCGGCGGTAACGCCGGCGGCGACACGACCAACTGTACGGACGGGACGAAGAACGGCGACGAGACCGACGTCGACTGCGGCGGCAGCTGTGAGCCGTGTGAGCAGGGCAAGGCGTGCACGGCGGCCGAGGACTGCGAGAGCGAGTCCTGCGCCGACGGCGTCTGCTGCGACACCGCCTGCGACAAGGGCTGCGACTCCTGCACCGCCGCGCTCAAGGAGTCGGGCGAGGACGACGGCGTCTGCGGCCCGACCAAGGCCGAGGCCGTCTGCGCCGAGCAGGCGTGCGTCGACAGCGTGCAGACGGCCGGCAGCACGTGTGACGGCGAGAGCGAGGAGTGCACGGCCGGCGAGGCGACGTCGTGCGAGACGTTCGCCTGCGACGCGGAGACCAACGAGTGCCTCACGGAGTGCACGGAGGACGCGCACTGCGCGAGCTGCCACGTCTGCGGCGACGACGGTCAATGCGAGCTGGCTGCGCCCGGCACGGTCGACCGGGGCTGCGCGGAGAACGAGGCGTGCGACGCCGCGGGCGAGTGCAAGGCCGCGAACGGTCAGGCGTGCGAGGCCGAGGAGGAGTGCGGCACCGGGAACTGCATCGACGGCGTCTGCTGCGACACGGTCTGCAACAACGCCTGCCAGGCGTGCAACGTCGAGGGGCTGGCCGGCACGTGCTCGAACGTGACGGCGGGAGAGGCGGACACCTGCGAGGAGGCCAACGTCTGCAGCGCCGCAGGCGAGTGCAAGGTGGCCCCCGGGGAGGATTGCATCAACGACGCGGATTGCGCGAGCGGCAACTGCAATGGCCTGCGCAAATGCTCGGACTTCTCGGCCTCTGATTCCCCCTGAGCGCCTGCCGGGCTCCCTGTGGAGCCCGGCCTCTCGGCTCACGCCGGGCTCCCTGTGCGGAGCCCGGCCTGGCCTCACGCCTCCAGCGTCCCCCTCACACTCGAGCTGACGCCCTCGGCGCCGGACGGCTGCGCGGGGGCGATCACCGTCAGCGACTCCGCCTCGCCGTCGAACAGATCGCCGTCTTCGACCTCGCCGGCGTCCGCCTCCGCCTCGTACGCAGGCACCAGCGCGGACTCCTCCCAGCGGGTCTTGAGCCGGTCCGCGATCTTGAGGAGCAGCCCTCGCGTCGTCTCCTTGTCCGTCGCGGACAGGAGCACCGCGTCGGGGTGCCCGAGCAGCAGCCGCCGTCCCTCCGCCGGATCGATCAGATCCGACTTGTTGAACACGACGATGCGGGGGATGCCGATCAGATCGAGCTCGGTGAGCAGCGCCTCGGTCGTCTCGATGTGCTGGTCGCGTGCGGGGTCGCTCGCGTCGACGACGTGGAGCAGGAGGTCGGCGTCGGCCGCCTCCTCGAACGTCGCGCGGAACGCGGCGAACAGGTCCTTCGGGAGCTCCCGGATGAAGCCGACGGTGTCGGTGATCACCACCTCGCGCTCCTCGGGGAAGCGCAGCCGCCGCGAGCGGGTGTCGAGCGTCGCGAAGAGCTTGTTCTCGGCGAGCACGTCGGCGCCGGTGAGCGTGTTCAGCAGCGTGCTCTTGCCGGCGTTCGTGTAGCCCACGATCGAGACCACCGGCACGCCGAGCCTGGCGCGGCGGCGGCGCCGCTGCTCGCGCTGCCGGGAGAGCCGCTTGAGCTGGGCCTCCAGGAAGCTGACGCGCTCCTTCGCGCGGCGGCGCCCGATCTCGAGCTTCGTCTCGCCGGGACCGCGTCCGCCGATCCCGCCGGTCAGGCGGGACAGGGAGTCGTCCTTCTGCCCGAGCCGGGGGAGCGTGTACTTCAGCTGGGCCAGCTCGACCTGGAGCTTGCCGTCGGACGACTCGGCCCGCTGGGCGAAGATGTCGAGGATGAGCTGCGTCCGGTCGAGCACCTTGAGATCCGTGTGCTTCGCGATGGCCGAGGCCTGCGAGGGCGTCAGATCCCGGTCGAAGACCAGCGTCTCCGCGTCGAGCTCCGAGGCGCGCAGCACGACCTCGTCCAGCTTGCCCTTGCCAAGCACGAGCCGCGGATCGAGGCGATCGCGCAGCTGGAGGACCGTGTCCGCGACGTCGACGCCGGCGGTCCCGGCGAGCTCGGTCAGCTCGCGCAGGCTCTCCTCGGCCCGCGCGAGCGCGCCCGCCTTGGATTTCTCGGCGACGTGGACGAGGATCGCCCGGCCGTCCTTCGCCGCGACGGACCGGGTGCGCGAGCGCTTCGCGAACTCGTCCTCGAGCGCCTGGATCAGCGCGCCGAAGTCGACGTCCGCGCGGCCGATCGCGACGGGGCCCACGGTCCGGTACGGCAGCTCCGCCTCGCCGCGGCCGGCGCCGTCGCCCGCCGCGCCGTCCACGGTGACCGTGACCGATTCCTTTCCGTGGACCGGCACGTTGTAGGCGTACTGGATCGTGCGCGGCTCCCCCTGCGGGGTGAGCTGCACGGCCGCGATGAGGTCGAGCCGGAGGCGGACGAGGTCCACGAGGTCGTCCCGGGTGAGCGGCTCGTTGAAGAGGTGCGTGTGGACGAGCCGGAGCGCCCTGAAGCGCCCCTGAGCGGCGCGCAAGCGCCCGATGTCCGGCAGCATCAACCGGGTCGCGTCGCCGACGACGACGTAGTCGATCTCGCCTGAGCGGTGGACCAGCGCGCCGACCTGGCGCCCTGTCTCGTGGGACGCCTCGGCCAGCGCCTTGATGAGCTCGGGCGTGGCGATGGTGGCGAGCGGGACCTTGCGGCGGTAGATGCGCTCTAGGGTTCTGGTGGCCTGGGGGCTGAGCCCGGTGGTGTTTCCGTAAAGGGTCGGCATTCGATGGCTGAAGGGGATGTTGCTTCCCTTCATTCATAATGCACCCCCGACCGGTCCGCGAGCAGGCCCCCTGCAGATAGTCGCCGGGAGCTCCCACTTTCTCGTCGCTCCCTCCCGTCCGTCACCGTTCGCTCTCCTCTCCGAGCGTCGCGCTTCCCCCGCGCCAGCGCCGCGCTCCCCGGCGCCCGCGCTGCAAGTTCCTGTGCGGTCCCGGCGCCGCTCGAGGCTACCCTGCCGGCGATGGCCATCCTGACCCCGCTCTCGCGCGACGATGCCCGCCGCATCGGCGCGCTTTACGGCCTGGAGATCGCCGATGTGCGCGGTCTCCTCGCCGGAAGCGTCAACTCCAACTATGCGCTGACGCTCGCCGGCGGCCGCGGGCAGGTGTTCCTGCGCGTGTACGAGGAGCAGCTGCTCGACGCGGCCAAGCGCGAGGCGCGCATGCTGGAGCACCTCGCGGCCGGGGGCGTCGCCACCCCGCAGCCGCTGCGGCGCCGGGACGGCTCGTCCACGGCCGAGGCTGCCGCATTCATCGCCGAGCACGCGGGAAAGCCGGTCGCGCTGTTCCCGTGGGTCCCCGGCGAGTCGCTCTGCCAGGCGCGCGTCACGCCGGACGCCACGCGTCAGGTGGGCGCGGCCCTCGCGCGGGTGCACCTCGTCGGCGCCTCGTTCGAAGGCGCCAACGCGAGCCGCTTCGACCTCGACCACCTCGATCAGCGGCTCCGCGGCCTGCGCGCGCTCCGCCACCCCGGCCGCGCGGACGACACCTCGTCGGCCGGCGCGCCCCCCGCCGCGTTCACGCCCGAGGTCGCCGCCGCGGTGGACGAGCTCACCGGCCGCCTGGAGCGGATCCGCGCCGCGGCGCCGCGAACGCCCGGGCCGCAGACGTTGATCCACGGCGATCTCTTCCGCGACAACGTGCTCTGGCACGGCGGCGAGATCTCGGCGCTGCTCGACTTCGAGAGCGCCTCCCGCGGGAGCGCCGCGTTCGATCTCGCGGTCACGATGCTGGCCTGGTGCTTCGGCGACGACCTCGACCCCGCGCTCGCCGCCGCGCTCGCCGCCGGCTACACGTCTGTGCGGCCGCTTTCACCCGAGGAGCGCGGCCGGCTCTTCCATGAGAGCGCCACCGCGGCGCTGAGGTTCTCGATCACGCGGATCACCGATTTCGAGCTCCGCCCGAAGGGCAGCGGTGTCTACAAGGACTTCCGGCGCTTCCTCGCGCGCCAGCGGACGCTCGAGCGCCTCGGCCCGGAGGGGCTCCTGGCGCTGCTGCACCTGTGAGTCGCGTGGGAGCGGAGGTCGCCGCGTGATTTTCCGCGAAGTTCGGAGCGCGGCGCCAGGGTGGCGTTGCGCGGTCGCTGCCCGACCGTTACCTTCGCCCAATGGCACAGGTCGGAACGCTCGATTTCAAGGGCTTCATCGAGAGACGGAAGGGGCAACGTGCGGGTGGCGGCGACGGCGCCGGCAACGCGTACGCCTATGTGTCCGATAAGAACACGCGGCTCGCCTTCGAAAAGATGAGGCCGGTCGAGCTCGCCGTGACCGCCGCGGTCCGGCTGTTCAAGACGGTCGGGAAGAACGAGCTCCTCGGCCACGCCGTCAAGGTCGGCCCCACGCAGTTCCCCCGCGTCCACAACCTCGCGCTGCACTGCGCCGAGACGCTCGGGATCGCGCCCCCGACGCTCTACATCGTCAACAGCCCCACCCTCAACGCCGCCACGTACGGGACGAACGACGACTCGTTCATCATGGTGCACTCCGCGCTCGTCGATCACTTCACCGACGACGAGCTGCTCAGCGTCATCGGCCACGAGTGCGGCCACATCCACAACAGCCACGTGGTCTACCTGACCGCGATGCACTACCTGACGCGGATGGCGTCGGTGTTCGTGAAGTGGATCGTCGGCCCGGCGATGCTCGCGCTCTCCGGCTGGTCGCGCCGCGCCGAGGTCACCTGCGACCGCGCCGGGCTGCTCTGCGCGAAGAGCCTCGACGTGTCCACGCGCGCGCTCACCAAGCTCGCGCTCGGCTCGACCAAGCTGTACGAGGAGCTGAACCTCGAGGCCTTCATCGCCCAGCACGAGGAGGGCAAGGGCGGGATCGGCAGGTTCGCCGAGTTCACGGCCAGCCACCCGTGGCTGCCGAAGCGCGTCCTGGCGCTCCGGGCCTTCGCCGAGAGCGATCTCTACCGGCGCCACGCCGGGATCGGCTCGGGCGGCCTCTCCATGGAGGAGGTCGACGAGAAGGTGCACGAAGTCATCAAGATCTGGGGCTGAGGGGTTCCTTCCCCGCGCTCGTGACCCAAGGCCGAGGTAAAGCCGCACATGCTCGAATCCTTCCACAGCCGTAAAGACGACGTGACCGGAGCGCTCCGGGACCTCGCGCAGTTCGCCGAGGCCCTCGGCGCCAAGAGCGTCGGGGCGCGCATCACGAACGATCTCGTGAAGAAGCTCGAGGCCGACCGGTTCCACCTCGTCGTGGTCGGCGAGTTCAACCACGGCAAGACGACCTTCGTGAACGCCCTGCTCGGCGCCCCGATCCTGCCCGTCGGCGTGACGCCCACGACGGCGGTGATCCACCACCTGGAGTACTCCGCCGAGCCACGCGCCGAGGTGGTCTACGCGTCGGGGGAGCGCGCGGGCCTGCCGTTCGAGGAGGTGCGGGCGTTCACCGTCGGCGGCGCGCGCTCGTCGAGCGCGGGTGAGGTGAAGTTCCTCGAGGTGGGGTACCCCGCCGAGCTCCTGCGCGAGCGCGTCGTGCTCGTCGACACCCCCGGGGTGAACGATCTCTCGCTCCAGCGGGCGGACATCACCTACAGCTACATTCCGCGGTCGGACGCCGTCCTGTTCCTCGTCGACGCCGGCCAGCCCCTCAAGGAGAGCGAGCGCGTCTTCCTCCAGGAGAAGCTGCTCGGGCAGTCGCGCGACAAGATCCTCTTCGTCGTGACGAAGCGCGACATCTGGAGCCAGGACGAGGAGACCGAGGCGCTCTCCTACATCCGGGGCGAGCTCGGCAGGCTCGTGAAGTCGCCGGTGGTCTTCCCG
Source organism: Sorangium cellulosum (assembly GCF_002950945.1). Classification (GTDB taxonomy): domain Bacteria; phylum Myxococcota_A; class Polyangia; order Polyangiales; family Polyangiaceae; genus Sorangium; species Sorangium cellulosum_E. Next base: position 838,035 of record NZ_CP012673.1, on the reverse strand, counting down.
ATCTCGAGCGAGCGGGCGCTGGAGGGCGATCAGGCCGGCAGCGGGATGCCGGAGCTGCTCGATCACCTGACCCGGTTCCTCGCGGAGGAGCGCGGGCGCATCCTCCTCGACAACGCGCTCGGCGAGGGGATCGAGGCCTCGCGCCTGCTCCACAAGGGCGTGGACGCGCGGCGGCGGGCGACCGCGATGTCGCGCGAGGAGCTCAGCCGGCGCATCGAGATGATCGAGAAGGACCTGGCCGGCCAGTCGCGCACCATCGAGGAGCGCCGCGCCGGCATCCGCGAGGAGGTGAGCGCCATCCGGGCCTGGGTGCGCCGCGACCTCTCGCGCTTCGTCGACGACGTGGTCCGGCAGCTGCCGGCGATCATCGACGAGGCCCACACCGACGAGATCAAGGTCTACCTCGGGGCGTTCCTGGAGCGCACCTTCGCCGAGTGGGCGCAGGCCGAGACGAAGGAGATCGCCACGGCGCTGGAGGCGCTCGCCGAGAAGACGATCGCGCTCGTCCGGGAGGACGCGCACGACGTGGCCAAGCGGGTCGGCGAGGCGCTCGGGGGCGACGTGAAGACGCCCGACGTCGAGGTCGACACGTTCGGCTACGACGTCGGCGTCTTCGCGCTCTTCACGATCGGGCTCGGCGTGATGTTCACGAACGCGCTGCTCGGCGGCCTCCTGGCGCTCGCGGCGCCGGTCCTGGCCGTCTACGTCAAGGAGAAGGTCGAGGCCGAGACCCGCAAGAAGGCGAAGGAGATGGCGCCCATCGCGCTGCGCGAGGCCGCGACCCGGATCGGGCCGAAGCTCGAGGAGATGATCCAGGAGTTCGCGAGCCGGCTCGACGCCTGGGTGGTCACGGCCGGCGAGGAGCTGCACCGGGAGGTGATCGAGGTCCTCAAGGCGGCCCGCGAGGAGCGGTCTCGCAGCGAGCCCAGCAGCGAGGGTCAGCTCAAGTCGTGCGACGACCAGGCCGAGGCGCTGAAGGCGCTGACCGCGCGCCTGGAGGGCCTCCGGAGCGCGCTCTGGACCCCGGAGAACGGCGAGAGCAAGGTGATCCCGCCGCCCCTCTCCAGCGTCCCCAACGCCCCCGGCGGCTCGGCCTGAGGCGGCGCGCCAACCTATCGGCCTCCCTGCGAGGGAGTAGGTAGGAGAGGAGCCGCCCGGCCCGGGCGCCTCGGACCGGACGCCGCGGCCTATCCAATCGTCCGGCGCTCATGCAAGAATGCGGCTGTGCAGCTCGACTTCGCAGCCCGTGAAGTGACGATCAAGCTCGTCTATTACGGCCCCGCGCTCAGCGGCAAGACGACGAACCTCGTCTCGCTGCACGGGCTCGCCGGATCGGACGCCCGCGGCCGGCTGATGACGCTCGAGACGCAGGACGACCGCACGTTGTTCTTCGATCTCCTGCCGCTCACCTTCCGCGCGAAGGACGGCGACGTCTCGCTCCGCATCAAGCTGTTCACCGTGCCCGGGCAGCCGATGCACGCGGCCACGCGGCGGCTCGTGCTCCAGGGCGCGGACGGGATCGCGCTGATCGCCGACTCGCAGGTCTCCGAGACGCAGCGCAACGCCGACGCGTTCTTCGACCTGCGGCAGAACTTGCGGGAGAACGGCCTCGATCTCGCCAGGATGCCGCTCGTCATCCAGTTCAACAAGCGCGACCTCCCCGACATCCGGAGCGACGAGGAGCTGGCCCGGCTCGCCACGCGCGGCAAGGAGCCGGTGTACCGGGCGATCGCGACCCGCGGCGTGGGCACCGTGGAGACGTTCATCGGCCTGCTCCACCTCACGTGGGAGACGCGTCGACCAGACGCACCAGCTCTCGAAGCGGCTGTCGATCAGCGGCGAGGAGCTCCTGAACAGCGCCGCCCGCCAGCTCGGGGCGACGAGCTCGGTGAGCGAGCTCCTGGCGAGGCGTATGGGCGGCAGCCCCGACAAGAGCGCCCGATGAGGCCCGACGCCCACAAGGAGACACCGGTCGATTTCGGCCTCGACGAGGAGGATCTCCTGGCCGTGCCGAGCTCCGCGCCGATGCCGTCGGCCCGCGGCGTGGACGCGCCCGTCTCCTCGAAGCGCGACGGGGCGCCCAGCGCGCCCGAGCCCTCGACGCTGCCGCCCCCCGCGGCGGCGCCGGTGGTCGACCTGGTCGGCATCGGCCCGCTCTCGCTGGAGGATCTCGTGGATCGCGACGCCCTCGGGGAGATGGCCGCGTCGTTCCACCAGCTGTTCGGGCTGCCGATCCGCATCCAGTCGACGAGCGGCACGACGCTCGCGGAGGCCGGCGGCGAGCCCGCGGATCCGCGCTTCGCCGGCGCGCTCCACCAGGTGTTCCCGATCGAGTACGACGGCCGCACGATCGGCCGGTCGATCCTCGGCCCGTACCTCCCCGAGGACGCGGAGGAGCCCCCCGCGGCGACGCTCGACGCGGCCGCGACGCTCGCTCCCGCCCGCGCGGCGGAGCCGCCGCCGCGGATGGCGCGGCTCCGCCCGGAGCGGCTCGGGGCGATCGCGGATCACCTCCGCGCCGTCCTCGATCTGATCCTGTTCAGCGGCCACAAGTCGCTCCTCACGTCGACGATGCACGTCGCGTCGATCCGCGAGAGCTTCCGCGAGCTCTCGCAGAAGAACGCCGAGCTGGAGCAGGCGTACGAGCGGCTGAAGGAGCTCGATCGGCTCAAGTCGAACTTCCTGGCCACGGTGTCGCACGAGCTCCGGACGCCGCTCACGTCGATCATGGGGTACAGCGAGATGCTCGCCGAGGGCATCGGCGGGCCGCTGAACGGCGAGCAGCGCGAGTTCATCGAGACGATCCGCTCGAAGAGCGAGCAGCTGCTCGGGCTCATCATGAGCCTGCTCGATCTCTCGAAGCTCGAGAGCGGCACGTTGATCGTGCACCGCACCGAGGTGATGATCGCCCCGGTGCTCTTCGAGGCGGCGTCGACGATGGCGCCGGCGGCCGCGAAGAAGGGCGTCGAGGTCCGGATCGACGCCGACGGCGAGCTCCCGCCGGTGCTCGGGGACGGCGACCGGCTGCGGCAGGTGTTCATCAACCTCGTCGAGAACGCGGTGAAGTTCACCGAGGCGGGGGGCGAGGTGCTGCTCGTCGCGCGCGCCGTGAGCGAGGACGCCGACGACCTGCCCGGCCTGGTGCTCGTCGCGCCGCTCCAGCAGGCGGTCGAGATCCGCGTCGTGGACACCGGGATCGGCATCCCCCCGGCGGAGCGCCTGAAGGTGTTCGACCCCTTCTACCAGATCGATCAGAGCTCGACCCGGGAGCACGGCGGCACCGGCCTCGGCCTCTCGATCGTCAAGCGCCTGGTCGAGGCGCACGGCGGCACGGTGCGCATCGAGACGAACGAGCCGCGCGGCACCGTGTTCGTGGTCAAGCTGCCCACCGCCGCGGGCGCTCCGGCGAACAGCGTCGCGCCGCCGCCCGTCTTCCAGTGAGCGCCGTGCGGTCCGAGTGGGGCCGCATCGAGATGCTGCGCGCCGTGCTCGGTGGCGCGGAAGGCGAGCACGTGCTCTGCGGCATCGGCGACGACGCCGCGATCCTCGCGCTCGCGGCACAAACCGGGGCGAGGGCCGGCGCCGCGGAGCGCCTCGTCTGGACGGTCGACAGCGCCGTCGAGGGCGTGCATTTCCGGCGCGATCTCATGAGCTTCGAGGACCTCGGCTACCGGGCGACGATGGCTGCCGCGAGCGATCTCGCGGCGATGGGGGCGCGCCCCGTCGGCCTGCTCGCCGCGCTGGTGCTTCCCCGGGACGTGAGCGACGAGGATCTCCTCGCCCTGGCCAGGGGTCAGCGCCTCGCGTGCGACGCCATCGGCACGGCGATCCTCGGCGGAAATCTCTCCCGGGGCGGAGAGCTCTCGATCACCACGACGGCGCTCGGCGCCGCGGCGGCGCCGCTCCGGCGCGACGGCGCCCGACCCGGCGACACGATCGCGCTGGCGGGCCCGGTGGGCCTCGCCGCGGCGGGGCTCGCGTTGCTCGAGCGCGCCGCGGCGCCCGCCGGCGCGGCGGCGGAGCGGGCGATCCAGGCGTTCCGCCGGCCGCTGGCGCGCATCGACGCGGGGCTCCGCGCGGGCGCGGGCGCGGGCGCAGCGATCGACATCTCCGACGGCCTCGCCGCGGACCTCGGGCACCTCGCGCGCGCGAGCGGCGTGCGTGTGCTGCTCGACCCGGCGGCGCTCGTCACCGCGGAGCTCGCCGGGGCCGCCGCGCTGCTCGGCGCCGACGCGCTGGAGCTCGCGCTCCACGGCGGCGAGGACTACGCGGTCGCGGTCGCCGGGCCGGGCGCGGGGGAGCTCCCGGGCTTCGTGGCGATCGGCCGCTGCGCGCCGCGTGAGGAGGGCGCGAGCGACGTCGCGCTGCTCGGGCCGGACGGGCACCTGAAGGACGTCGCGGCGCGCGGGTACGACCACTTCGCCTGAAGCCGGGTCGCCTCCTGCTGCGAGGTGACGGCGCGGCCCCGCGCGGGTAAGCTCTCACCGCGTGCCGAGATCCCGGAACCACCGTCTCCTGCGCGGCCTGTTCGCGCTGGCCTTCGTCGCCCTGACCGCTCCCGCCTGCGTCAGCAAGCCGACGATGCAGCTCGATCATGCCGAGATCACCGGCATCCGGATCGCCTTCCCGCCGAGCCTCGGCATCCTCATGACGGTGGTCGTCAACGTCCACAACCCGAACTCGTACGACGTCGCGGTGCGCGCGGTGCGCGGGACGGTGGTGCTCGCGGGCCGCTACCCGCTGCCGGTCGATTTCCAGGCCGGCGGCGAGGGCGTCTGGCTCCCTTCCGACCGCACGACCCAGGTCCGCGTCCCGATCAGCGTCCCCGTCGATCTCGGCTACCTGCTGCTCCGCGAGTCGTTCGCCTCGCCCGTCATCCCGTACCGCTTCAGCGGCCGCGCGGACGTCACGGCGACACGAACGTTCCGGCTCGAGGCCGACGATTACTCGGTCGACGACCACGGCGTCGTCTCCCGCCAGCAGATCGCGGCCGCCCTCGGCGTCCCGCTCTGAGCGCGGCTCACGCAGCGCGACGACGACCTCCAGCGGCCGAGCCTCGCGACGGGCGTGCTCGTGATCTTCGCTCGGCGCACCGGTGCGCCCCGCACCGAGGAACACACGCGCTTCGACGAGGCCACGAGGCCCTCAGGTCGCGCCGTGGCGATGCTGCGCGTGCAGCGGACGCGCGGGCTCGCCGTCCGCGGCCACGGCGCCGTCCGGCTCTCCCAGCGCGGCGCTCCGCGGCTCCGGGTCGGCGGCCTTCCCCGGCTCTCCTGGCGGCGCGTCCGCCTCGACATGGCCGTGCCGGCGCGTCGGCGGGCGCACGCGGTGCGCCAGGTCGGCGTGGCCCGCCAGCCGGAAGATCCCGGCCAGGAACGCCGTGGCGCGGCTGAACCGCTCGTCGTGGGCCGAGATCGCCGCGTGCCTGGCGAGGCGTGTGGCCTCGGCCTCGCGCGCCTCGCGCGCCACGTCCATGAAGTGGCTGAGCAGCGCGTCGTGCAGGCGCTCGATCCGGAGCACCGTCCCGTCGGGATCCCAGCGGACCCCCTTGCGGTGGGGCTCCGGCAGCTCCTTCGCGCTGAGCGCGCGCACGACCTCCCGGGTGAAGCGCTCGAGCTGCGCCGGATCGCGCGGGGGTGCGTGGGCGAAGCCGAGGCGCTCGAGCGCCGCCGCGTCGTAGATGCCGGTGAGCCAGTCGCGCAGATCCGAGAGCTCATCGTACAGCTCGTGCGCGGCCTCGTCGCGGCCCTCCCGGGGGCTCGCGTCGTCGGAGAGCTCGACGAAGTGCGCCTCGTCGGCGGTCACCATGCGGTCGCTCGCGTCGGCGACGGCGCGCATGGCGAGCTGCATGAGCAGGGAAACGTCCGGCATCTGCTCTCCTTTGTGCAGGTAGGGAGAAAGCAGCGCGTCGATTTCCGCGGCGATCGGGTCGGCGTGTGCCTCACCGGCCGCGATGACGGCGCTGGCGCGCTTCTGACGCTCGAGAACCAGCCTGGAGGGCATGACGGCTCCTTCCCCGTGGGGGTCGATTCAGTGATGGTCCGTTCTCTCGCGGGTGATCCGCGGTGTTCGGCGCCTGACCCAGCGCCGCGCCGCGGCTCAGAGGCACTCGGGTGGCGGCGTCGTCCCGGTCAGGCCCGCCCTGACCTGGGTGAGCGCCTTGGCGCGCGGCGTCTTCCCGCTCTTCACGAGCTTCTCGATCCCGGCGCAGAGATGGGATGCCGTGGCGGCCTTCGACTTCGCCTCCGGCGATTTCCCCGACGTGGTGGCGACCGCGTGCAGCGCCGAGCAGCACGCCTGGATGGAGGCGCCTCCCCCGCGAGCCCCCGTTGTCCCGCTGGCGGCCCCGGACGCCCCCGCCTCCGCGTCGTCCGCCCCCGCGGCCGCCGACGCAGCGGGCTCCGGGGTGGCTGCCGGTTCCGGCGTGGGCGCCGGCGCCGGGGTCGCAGCGGGAACAGGATCCGCGGCGACCGGCGCAGCCGACTGCACCGGGGCCGGGACCGTCTCCGCCGCTGCTTCTTCTTCTTTCGTGCAGGCGCCGGACACCACACCGCACGCGAGAACCAACAAGGGAATGATCGAAAATGACCGGATCATGCTCCGGTTTCTACGAATTCCCGCCCAGCACAGCCATCCGGCCAGCCAGGTAGAACCCCGTCCGGACGGACCGCACCCCCGTCGCCGCCTCGCCAACCGCTCCTTCCCTCCCCCACCCTTCCCTCCCCCAAGTCGGCGTGGGAGGGGGTGACGTGGGAGGGGCCGGCGGGGGTAGGGCCCCACGAACCCGAGCGCCGGCCCGCAGCGCAGCGTGTCGCCCCCAGCCTCGCCCCACCCGTTCACGAGGCAATAGCCATCACAAGGCGCGAGTTCGTGGGAGGGGCCCCCCGCCGGCCCCTCCCACGTCACCCCCTCCCACGCCCGTCGCTACCTCAGCTGCATCCCATGCTGTTGCCGCAGTTGAGGCACTTGTAGCAGGCCCCGTTGCGCACCGTGATGTGCCCGCAGCCGTCGCAGACCGGCGCGTCGCCCATCATGTCCTCGAGCTGCGCGTCGAGCGCGCTCGCGACGCGCCCCCCGCCCTCGATCAGCGCCGACGGCGACGCGGAGGACTGCGAGAAGGACGCTGCGCCGCTCTCCTGCGCGCGCGACTCGACCGGGTCCTCCATGGCCGAGGTGACCGGCTGGACGTGGGCGAGATCGTAGCGGTTCAGGTACTCGACCCCGAGCACGCGGAACAGGTAGTCCACGATCGACGTCGAGAACTTCACGTAGTCGTGCCCCTCGACGACGCCCTGCGGCTCGAAGCGGGTGAACGTGTACTGCTCGACGAAGGTCTCGAGCGGCACGCCGTACTGGAGCCCGATCGACACCGCCATCGCGAAGCAGTTCATCATCGAGCGGAACGCGGCGCCCTCCTTGTGGAGATCGATGAAGATCTCGCCGAGCGTCCCGTCGTCGTACTCGCCCGTGCGGAGGTAGATCTTGTGCCCGCCGACGCGCGCCTCCTGCGTGAAGCCCTTGCGCTTCCTGGGCAGGCGGAACCGCTCGGGCGCCGCCGCCGACGGCGAGCGCGGGCGCGCCTGGGCGGCCAGCGCGGTCGCCGCCTGGAGCACGGGCCCGGCGATCTCGGCCTTCTCAGCCTTGCTCTTCGAATCCGCCGTCTTGCTCTCGCTCGAGCTCGACGTGAGCGGCTGCGACGCCTTGCAACCGTCGCGGTAGAGCGCCACCGCCTTCAGCCCGAGGCGCCACCCCTCCTCGTAGATCCGCTGCACGTCCTCGATCGTCGCGTCGTTCGGCAGGTTCACCGTCTTCGAGATCGCGCCGGACAGGAACGGCTGCGCGGCGGCCATCATCCGGACGTGCGCCATCGGCGCGAGGTAACGCCGGCCCTTCTTGCCGCACCGGTTGGCGCAGTCGAACACCGGGTAGTGCTCCTCGCGCAGGTGCGGCGCCCCCTCGACCGTCATCCGGCCGACGATGGTCTCGTTCGCCTCCTCGATCTCCGCGGGCGAGAAGCCGAGGTGCTGGAGCAGCGAGAAGCCGAAGCGCGCCCGCGACTCCTTGGAGACGCCGAGCCGGTCGTAGGTCTCCTCGCCGAGGATCCAGGGGCCGAAGGCGAGATCGAGGTCGAAGACGCTCGGGATGGCGGCCTCGACCTTCGCGAGGTCGTCGTTCGTGAGCCCCCGCGCCTTGAGCGACGCCCGGTTCACGTGCGGCGCCGCCAGCAGCGTGTTCGTGCCGGAGACGAAGGCGACGATCTCCTGCACCTCGGCCTCGGCGTAGCCGAGCCGCCGGAGCGCCTCGGGGACCGACTGGTTCACGATCTTGAAGTAGCCGCCGCCGGCCAGCTTCTTGAACTTCACGAGCGAGAAGTCCGGCTCGATGCCCGTCGTGTCGCAGTCCATCAAGAGGCCGATCGTGCCGGTCGGCGCGAGCACCGTCGCCTGGGCGTTGCGGTAGCCGTGCTCCTGCCCGAGGCGCACCGCCTCGTCCCAGTCCGCGCACGCCGCCCGCCAGAGCGACTCCGGGCAGCGGTCGCGATCGATCGCGTACGCCGCGTCGCGGTGCATGCCCATCACCCGGAGCATCGGCTCGCGGTTCTTCGCGAAGCCGGCGAACGGCCCCTTGGCCGCGGCCATCTCGGCCGAGACCCGGTACGCGTGGCCGCAGAGGATGGCGGTGAGCGCGCCCGCGACCGCGCGGCCCTGGTCCGAGTCGTACGGGATGCCCTGCAGCATGAGCAGGGTGCCCAGGTTCGCGTAGCCCAGGCCGAGCGGGCGGTAGTCGTGCGAGTTCTTCGCGATGCCCCGCGTCGGATAGGCCGAGAAGTCGACGAGGATCTCCTGCGCCACGAAGAACACGCGCACGGCGTGGCGGTAGCCCTCGAGGTCGAACGAGCCGTCCTCGCGGAGGAACTTGGTGAGGTTCAGGCTCGACAGGTTGCAGGCCGAGTCGTCCAGGAACATGTACTCCGAGCACGGGTTCGAGGCGTTGATGCGCGCCGTGTTCGGGCAGGTGTGCCAGCGGTTGATGGTCGTGTCGTACTGCACGCCCGGATCCGCGCAGCCCCACGCCGCCTCGGCGATCTGCCGCCAGAGGTCCTTGGCGCTCAGCGTGTCGACGACCTCGCCGGTCGTCCGGGCGCGCGTCTCCCACGAGGCGCCCGTCGCCGCCGCGCGCATGAACTCGTCGCTGACGCGCACGGAGTTGTTCGAGTTCTGCCCGCTGACCGTGTGGTAGGCCTCGCCGTTGAAGTCGGAGGGGTACCCCGAGGCGATGAGCGCCATCGCCTTCTTCTCCTCGCGCATCTTCCACTGGATGAAATCGGCGATCTCCGGGTGGTCCATGTCGAGGCAGACCATCTTCGCGGCGCGCCGCGTCGTGCCGCCGCTCTTGGTCGCGCCGGCGGCGCGGTCGAACACCTCGAGGAAGCTCATGAGCCCCGAGCTCGTCCCGCCGCCCGAGAGCTTCTCCTGCTTGCCGCGGATCGCGCTGAAGTTCGTCCCCGTCCCGGAGCCGTACTTGAAGAGCCGGGCCTCGCTCTTCACGAGGTCGTAGATGCTCATCAGGTCATCCTCGACGGCCTGGATGAAACACGCCGAGCACTGCGGCCGCTCGTAGGCGTTCTTCGTCTCGATGATCTCGTCGACCGCGCCCGCCGCGCCCGTTCGCGCCGCGGCGCCCGGCTTGCCGACGGCGTTCCCGGCGTCGGCCGAGGCCTCGTTCCAGGCGTAGTTGCCGCCAGACCCCTCGATGCCGTAGCGGTGGAAGAGCCCGCAGTTGAACCAGACGGGCGAGTTGAACGCGCCGTACTGGTGCACGAGCAGGTAGGCGAGCTCCGCCTCGAAGGTGTCCGCCTCCTTGGCCGACGCGAAGTAGCCGCCGAAGTGCTCGCCCGCTTCCCGGATGGTGCGCGCGAGCCGGTGGACGACCTGGCGGACGCTCGTCTCGCCGAGCTCTTTCTTGCCGTGGAGCCCCGCCTTGCGGAAGTACTTGGAGACGACGATGTCGGTGGCGAGCTGCGACCAGCCGGCAGGGATCTCGGCGCCCTCCATCTTGAAGACGACGGACCCGTCGGGGTTGGTGATGACGCTCGAGCGGCGCTCCCAGGTGACCTCGTCGAGCGGGTCCACGCCGCGGTGCGTGAACCGCCGATCGAACCCGAGCCCGCGCGGCCGCGAGGCCCCCTTCTTCGCGGTCTTGGCCGCCGCCCCGTTGGCCTGCGTCTTGGCTGCCCCTCCCGTCACCGGACGAGCCCCCGCCTCTTCCTTCGTCCGCGTCGCCATCTTGCCGTTCCCGGCGGCAAGTTTACCGCCGTCACCCACAACTGCCGACTGGGCCATTTCCAAGTCCTCCTGTGAGCCACCGCACCTGTCGGTGACTCGGGTCCTACCGAAAGCACAAAGAGTTCCCCGGAGAACGCCGAGGCCGATTCACCTCGATCTCCACAGGACCTCGCCGCTTGTCCCCGCCTACCTGCTCAAACGATCCGTCTTGCGACCAGTGAGCATAGTTTCAGGTCCCTTGCCTGAAAGGCGTACGCCGTCGTTCGAGAGCGCCTGACGCGGCTGACGACGGCGGCTAGTCAAACCCGCGGACCCCCCGTGCGTCAAGGAGAACCGCTACATCTTGGGATCTCGGGCCGAACAGGGCCCACATATAGGGTCTCGTTCGTCCGGTACGGGCGCCGTAGGGTTCCCTGAGCAGTTCTGAACAGGTGCTGCCCATCAGGCGCACAGATTTTTCACAGCTTCTCCCGCGGAAAAATCGCCCCTTTTCCCGGAAGGGGGTCCACCCCGCACGTTCTCCCCCTCGCCCCTCTTCCCTCCGGAAAGCTCTTCGAGCGTCCGTACAGGGCGCAGCCCAGCCCCGCGGACGCTCCTCAGAGCGCCGCGCACGCGACGCCCGCCGTCCTTCCCCCTTGGAAAGCTGCGCGAGGTGAGTGTGCGTGCGGGGCGCGCGCTGGGGACGGGCCGTTGTCTGAGTCTGGCGCCTGTCGCTCCCTCGCTTGCGAGGGAATGACAGGCGCCAGACGAGTTCGGCGGGGCCCCAGCGCGCGCCCCGCACGCACACTCACCTCGCGCAGCCGTCCCCCTGCTCGAGGGCCTCCGCGCAGTACGCCAGCACCCGCTCGCCTTCGCAGTGCATCGCGAGCGCCACCTGGTCCGCCACCCCACGCAGCCCGACGAGCTCGAGCAACGTCGGCACCGGCGCCGGCAGCAGCGGCGGCGGCGGGATATACCGCGACGCCCGCACGATCGCCGGCTCGATCGCCGCCGCCTTGGGCCCGATCATCTGCCGCAGCTCGTGGAGCGCCCGCTCGAAGCCGCCGAGCATGTCGACGAGCCCGCGCGCCTGCGCGTCGGCGCCGCTGTAGACGCGCCCCTGCGCGAGCGGCTCGATCTCCGCCACCGGCCGCCTCCGCCCGCTGGCGACCACGCGCAGGAACGTCGCGTAGAACGCGTCGAGCTCGCGCTCCATCACCGCGCGCTCCCCCTCGTCGAGCTTGCGCGACGAGGAGAACAGGTCCGCCCTGGCCCCGCGCTTCACGACGTCCGTCGAGACGCCGAGCCGGTCGAGCAGCGGGCCGAGCGCGAAGCGCGCCGAGACCACGCCGATGCTCCCCGTGATCGTCTGCGGCTGCGCGACGATCGCGTGCGCCGCCGCCGCCACGTAGTAGCCGCCGCTCGCCGCCACGTTCGACAGGCACGCCACGACCGGCTTCACCTCGGCGAGGCGGGTGACCTCGTGGTGGATCCGGTCGGACGCGAGCGCGGAGCCGCCCGGCGAGTCGATGTGCAGGATGACCCCCCGGATGCGCGGGTTCTGGCGGGCCGCGCGCAGGCTCGCGACGAGCCGCTCCTCGCTCGCGAGCGACGCCCCCCGGAAGCGGGCGCGGCTCACGATCGCGCCGTGCACCTCGACCACGCCGAGGATGGGGCGCGGCAGCATCGGCCGCAGCTCGAGCGCGCGCCGCGCGGCGAGGTAGCGGCTCGCCGCCACGAGGCGGGCCCGCGACGGCCGGGCCGCCGCCCCCGCCCCCTCGCCCGCCGGCGCGACCGCGATCGCGCCGGCGCGGCGCGGCGGGATCCCGCCGGGGAGCGCGCCCGTCGCGAGCAGGTGCTCCAGCTCGTCCTCGTACGCGACCGCGTCGACGATGCCCCGCTCCACGGCCTGCTCCGCGCCGTGGGGCGCCTCGTCGATCCAGCGCGCGGCCGTCTCGCGATCGACGCGGCGCCCCTGCGCGAGCGCCGCGGTCAGCTCGCCGAGGCGCGCGTCGAGCAGAGCGCCGACCTGCTCGCGCTGCGGGGCGCTCATGTCGTCGCGCACCAGCACCTCGCCCGCGTTCTTGTACATGCCCTTCGCGAACACCTCGGGCTCGACGCCGGCCTGCGAGAGCGCGCGGCGCACGTAGCGGCCCTCGACCGCGAACCCGAGCGGCGACACCAGCGTCTCGGGCCCGACGATGACCGCCCGCGCCGCGGAGGCGAGCAGGAGCATCGTGTTGTCGGCGCCCATCGGCAGGTACGCCACCACGTCCTTGCCGCCCGCCCGGATCTCGAGGAGCGCGTCGCGGAGCGAGGCGATCACCGCCGGCCCCGCGTGCACCGACCGCATCCGGAGGAGCAGCCCCGCCGGCCGCGCGTCTTTCCTCAGGTGCTTGCCGAGCTCCCGGACGCGCTCCACCGACAGCGGAGCCCTCGTCCGCGGGCGCCACCAGAGGGAGAGGCGGACCCGGGGCGGCTGCAGGTCGACCACGCGGCCGTCGATGTCGAGCACGACGTACCCACCCCGTGGTGCAGCAAACGCCCAGCGGAGCGCGCTCAGCGGGAGCAGCAGCAGACGGAACAGGTTGATGAGCAGGGCAGCGATCACCGGTGGCTCCGTGGAGGACGTTCAGGGAAAAGCGGCTGCGGTTCGGCTTCCGAAGCGTGACCCCCGGGCAGCCGGCGGAAGGCCGCCGCGAGACCGGCGCGGCCCGCGGAAGGCCGGCGTGGGCGCCGACGCTGGACCGGCGCTGGAAGAGAGAGCGTGACGCAAGGGCCCACCCTGTGGCTACACTGTCGCGCTAAGTTTCGAGAGGGACGGCGGGCGGATCTCGATTACGTCTTGCAGAAGCAGCCGTCTCCTCTCCTTTCAGACCAGCTCAGCAAGCCGCGGGCCGCCGGCCTCCGGCGCCCTGGGTGGCAGACCTTACCGAACGTGCATCCCGAGCAGAGCGCCCCCATCCCGAGCCAGCTCCCCCCGCCAGCCCCGTCCACCCTGCGGCTCGTGCCTCTCGGAGGTCTCGGCGAGGTCGGGATGAACTGCCTCGCGCTCGAGCAGGCGGACGGGCTCTTGCTCGTCGACTGCGGCGTGACCTTCCCGAGCACCGACCTCGGCGTCGACGTCTACCACCCGCGCTTCGATCACGTGCTCGCGCTGCGCGAGCGGGTGCGCGGCGTCGTGCTGACGCACGGCCACGAGGACCACATCGGGGGGCTGCCGTTCCTCCTGCGGCACCTCGACGTCCCGGTGTGGGGGCCGCCGCACGCGCTGGAGCTCGCGCGTTACCGGCTCGCGGAGCACGGGCTCGAGGACAAGGCGCGGCTCGTGCCGACGCAGGTGGGGCGCGAGATCGCGATCGGCGGCTTCGTCGTGGAGCCGCTCCGGGTGACGCACTCGATCGTCGACGCCACGGCGCTCGCGATCCACACGGCCGCGGGGCTCGTCATCCACACCGGCGACTTCAAGCTGGATCCGACGCCCCTCGACGGAGAGCCGACCGACGAGGCCCGCTTCCGCGCGCTCGGCGACGCCGGGGTCCGGCTGCTGCTCTCCGACAGCACCAACGTGGACTCGCCCGGCGAGGCGGGGAGCGAGCGCGACGTCGCCCACGCGCTCGCCGAGCTCATCGAGACCGCGCCGGCGCGCGTCGTGGTCGGCATCTTCGCCTCGAACGTCCAGCGCCTGCTCGCCGTGGGCCAGGCCGCGGTCCGCGCGCGCCGCAAGATCTGCCTCCTCGGCCGCAGCGTGCAGACGCACGTGCGGGCCGCGCAGGCGGTCGGCCGGCTCCCGTGGCCGAGCGACCTGCTCGTGCCGCCCGAGATGGCCGCCTCGATGCCGCGCGAGCGGCTCCTCGTCATCGCGAGCGGCACGCAGGCCGAGCGGGCCTCCACGCTGATGCGCTTCGCCTCCGGGACGCACCAGCACCTGCGCCTGGAGGAGGGGGATCGGGTCGTGCTCTCGAGCCGCGTCATCCCTGGCAACGACCGCCCGGTCGTCGATATGATGGCGGGGCTGCTGCGTCTCGGGGTGGAGCTCGTGACGTGGTCGACGGACCGACGCGTGCACGCGAGCGGGCACGCACACCGGACAGAACAGGCGCGCATGATCGATCTCACCCAGCCGCGCAGCTTCCTGCCCGTGCACGGGGCGCTGCACCACCTGACCCGGCACGCGGCGCTGGCGCGGGAGCGCGGCGTGGCGGAGGTGCTCGTCGCCGAGAACGGGCACGTCGTCGAGATCGGCAAGGCGCAGCCGCTCGCGCGGAGCGGCAAGGCGGTCGTCGGCCGCGTGGCGACGGCGGACGGCGAGGAGCTCGGGGACGAGATCCTCCGCGAGCGAGCGAACCTCGGCCGCTCCGGGGTGGCCTTCGTGTCGCTGGTCGTCGACGTGCACGGCGCCCTCGCGGCGCCGCCGCAGGTCCTTGCCCGCGGCGTCACCGGGGAGCTCGAGGGCGGCGCGTTGCGCGCCGCGGCGCGCGCGGTCGCGCAGGCGGTGAACGACTGCGAGCCACGCGCGCGGCGCCGCGACAGCGACATCATCGAGGTCGCCCGGCTCGCGGCGCGCCGGACGATCGAGGCGAAGCTCGGGAGGCGCCCGCTGGTGACAGTGGCGCTCACACGGCTGTGACGCCGCTCGAGGGCACCCCCCCGCCGCCCGACAGCGGCGGCGGCGACGACGGCGGCGACAACGCCGGCGCCGAGAGCGGCGGCGGCGGCAAAGGCAGCGGCGCCGAGAGCGGCGGCGGCGGCAAAGGCAGCGGCGGTGCGAAGCTCTCCGCGGCTGATTTCCTGGGGCCGGTGCTGCTCTCCCACATCGAGGGTGTCC
The DNA here is from genome assembly GCF_002950945.1 of Sorangium cellulosum. Taxonomy (GTDB): domain Bacteria; phylum Myxococcota_A; class Polyangia; order Polyangiales; family Polyangiaceae; genus Sorangium; species Sorangium cellulosum_E. The sequence goes on along the minus strand of NZ_CP012673.1, from coordinate 822,942 downwards.
GCGTCGACGCGCGGCGCGTCGTCGCCACGAGCGCGCAGGGCGAGGGCGCCGAGCCGGACGTCGAGGCGGTGCACGACTTCCGTGTCGCGCTGCGTCGGCTCCGGACGTTGCTCAAGCCCGCGCGGCGCCTCTACGGCAAGCGCCGGCTGCGCCCGATCGCCGATGGGCTCCGGGAGTTCGCGCGGGCGACGGGGACGCTGCGCGACGAGGAGGTGCTGCGCGAGACGCTCACCGACCTCGAGCTGGGCGAGGAGGCGCGGGGCGCCGTCGATGCGTGGATCGCGCAGCGATCGCGCCGCGAGCACGAAGCGAGGACCCACATCGTCGAGCTGCTGCGCCACGACCGTCCGGGCGACGCGGGCGAGCAGCGGTCGGACGAGCAGCGGGCGAGCGAGGGCGAGGCGGCGCGCGCGCCGGGCAAGCCCAGGAAGCTCCGGCTGGAGCCGCACCTCGCGCGCCTCGAGCGGCGCGTCGCGCGCGGCAAGGCGAAGCGCCGCGGCGCGAAGGCGCTCGCGCGGCGCGCGATCGGCGACGCGCTGGAGGACGTGCGCGCGCTCGCGACGAGCGATCCAGAGGACGTCGCGGCCATGCACGCGCTCCGGATCCGCTTCAAGCGGCTGCGCTACTCCGCGGAGACGTTCTCGGCGCTCTTCGGCGAACGCGCCGAGCGCACCGCCAAGTCCGCCTCGCGGCTGCAGCGCCGCCTCGGACAGCTGCACGACGTCGACGAGGCGCTCGCGCAGATGAAGGACGCGGAGGGGCTGTCGCCCGAGCAGCGCGCGGCCGTCGGCGAGGCGCTCCGCGCCGAGCGGACGCGCATCGCCGGCAAGGCGAAGGAGGAGCTCGCGCAGGAGCTCGCGGCGCTCGCGACGCTCTGGCCGGACGAGGCTCCGCAGCCCCCGAGCGCGTGACGCGGTGCGCCCCGCGTCGTGGGGCGCTGCGGCATGGAGATCTCGGGCCCACACGGCGAGGCCGCGCGCGGCGGCGCGCCATCCGAGCGGGCGCTCGTGGTACCGTGCAGGGGGCTTCATTCCGAGGCGAAGCTCGCCGATCCCGGAGGTCGTGTTGCGCCGCTCTGCCGTCTCCCGCCTCACCGCGCTCGTCGCCCTCGTCGTGGCCGGCGCCTGCACCCTGGACTTCGATCAGTTCGACTCCGCCGGGTACCAGGGCCCGCCGGCCGGCAGCTCCGGCGGCGGTGGCGGCGCGCCGCCGCCGCCGACGACCACCACCACGAGCGCCGGCTCCGGCGGCGGCGAGATCTGCACGAACGGCGACGACGACGACCGCGACGGCGAGGTCGACTGCGCCGACGACGGCTGCGACGGCTTCTCCTGCGTCGCCGTCCCCGAGGACTGGGAGGGGCCGGGGCTGCTCTACGCAGGCCCTGCGTCCGACGAGGTCGAATGCCCCGCGGGCTTCCCCACGCGGGTGGACGTGGGCGGCCGCGACGTCGAGGCGCCCGCGACGTGCAGCCCGTGCGCGTGCGGCGAGCCCGAGGTCCGCTGCGACGATCCCGACATCACGGCGTACGTGGACAGCCAATGCGACGACGCTGCGCTCACGGTCGGGCTTCCGCCGGGCGTATGCGTCCCGCTCAGCGACAACTTGCCGTTCGACAGCTTCGACGGCGCGCCGCCCGACGTGAGATCCGCGTCGTGCCCGGCCTCGGGCGGCGAGCCGACCGGGCCAGCGCCGCGCTTCGGCGTGCAGGCGCTCGTCTGCGCCCTCGGCTCGAGCACCGGCGGCTGCGACGCGGGGGAGACGTGCGCCCCGCGGGACGTGGACGACCCGTTCCAGCCGGGCGCCTGCGTCTGGCGCGAGGGGGAGCGGCGCTGCCCGCAGGGGTTCGGCGAGCGGCACGTGTTCGCGCGCGACGTGATCGACGACCGCGGCTGCACCCGGTGCACGTGCGACGAGGACGGCGTGCGCTGCACCGCGACGACCACCTTCTTCGCGAACGACGACTGCGATGACCCGACCATCTCCGTGCGCCACGACGAGAGCTGCGCCGAAGACGCGCCCGCGGCCGCGTCGCTGCGCGTCGAGGTCGCCGCGACCGGCAGCTGTCAGCCGCGCGGCGGCTCCCCCACGGGAGAGGCCGTCGAGGGCGAGGACAGGATGACGGTCTGCTGCGCCCGCTGAGCGGGCCCGAGCGCCGGTGAGGCGCCTTCGCGGCCGCAACCCGGATGCCGAGCCGGCGTCGAAGAAACAAAGAAAAACGAAGTCATTCCGCCAGGTTAGCTACCCCCTGGCAGCGCCCCCCTCGGCGCGGGGCTCCCGGCGCCGGCGCGACGCGCCCCGTGGGGCGGCGTCGCGCGGCGCCCGGCGCTGCTACTGCCGGAAGATCTCGACGCGCTGCAGGACGACGTCCTGGTTCGGCCGGTCGCGTGTGGTCTGTACGTTCGCGATCTTGTGCACGACGTCGAGGCCGCTCACGACCTTGCCGAACACCGCGTGCCGGTTGTCGAGGTGCGGCGTCGGCCCCTCGGTGATGAACCACTGCGCGCCGTTGGTGTTCTTCCCGGCGTTCGCCATGGAGAGCACGCCGGCGCTGTCGTGCCGGAGCTCGGGGTGGAACTCGTCGGCGAACTTGTAGCCCGCGTCGCCCGTGCCCCAGCGCGCGGCCATGTCCGGGTAACGCGACAGCGGGTCGCCACACTGGATCATGAAGCCCGAGATGACGCGGTGGAAGCGGACGCCGTCGTAACAAGGCGTCCCGTGCATCTTCTGGCCGCTCTTCGGATCCTTCCAGTCGATGGTGCCCGTCGCGAGGCCGACGAAGTTCTTGACCGTGTTGGGGGCGCGCTTCTCCTCCAGCTGGATGACGATGTCGCCGAGCGAGGTCGTGAGCCGGGCGTGCAGCTGGCCGGTGCCGGGCACATTGATCTGGGGGAAATCCATCGGGCCTTCTCCTGTTCTTGCCGCCGAGGCGGCGCCGTCAGCCGAGGCGGGGAGAGCCGCAAGGCCCCCCTCGCTGCGTTCTGGTCAGGCGTCATATCGCATCTGACGCCGCGCCAGAGGGTCGAAATGCGCCTCAGGCGCGCTCGAAGAGGGTCGCGATGCCCTGGCCCACGCCGATGCACAGCGAGGCGACCCCGACCTTGGCGCCCCGCGCGCGCATGGCGTGGACGAGGGTGCACGCGATGCGCGCGCCGGAGCAGCCGATCGGGTGCCCGAGCGCGATCGAGCCGCCGCGGACGTTGACGCGCGCCGGGTCGAGCTCGAGCGCGCGCACACACGCGAGCGCCTGCGCCGCGAACGCCTCGTTGAGCTCGAAGAGGTCGACGTTCGGCGCGCGCAGCCCGGTCCGCTGGAGGAGCTTCTTCACGGCGGGGATCGGGCCCTCGCCCATGAGGTTGGGATCCACCCCCGCGGTCGCGGTCCCGACGACGCGCGCGAGCGGCGTCGCCCCGGCAGACTGCACGACGTCGCTCGACGCGAGCAGCAGGGCGGCGGCGCCGTCGTTGAGCGGCGACGCGTTTCCGGCCGTGACGGTCCCCCCCTCGCGGAAGGCCGGCTTGAGCTTCGCCAGCGCCTCGAGCGAGGCGTCGGCGCGCACGGCCTCGTCGCGCTCGAACAGGACGGGCGCGCCCTTCTTCTGGGGAACGGGGACCGGGGCGACCTCGGCCGCAAAATCCCCCGACGCCCAGGCGCGCGCGGCGCGCTCGTGGGAGAGGAGCGCGAACCGGTCCTGGTCCTCGCGGTTGATGCCGTGCTTCTTGGCCACGTTCTCGGCCGTCTCCCCCATCGACTGGAGCTCGAACCGGGCCGCCATCCTCGGGTTCGGGTAGCGCCAGCCGAGGGTCGTGTCGTAGACCGCCGGCGCGGTGCGATCGAAGCGCTCGGCCTGCTTCGGCATCGAGAACGGCGCGCGTGTCATGCTCTCGACGCCCCCCGCGATCGCGCACTCGGCCTCGCCCGTGGCGATCATGCGCGCGGCGTCGGCCACCGCCTCGAGCCCCGAGCCGCACAGGCGGTTCACCGTGACCCCCGGCACCTCGTACGGCAGGCCCGCGAGCAGGGCGGCCATGCGCGCGACGTTGCGGTTGTCCTCCCCGGCCTGGTTCGTCGCGCCGAAGACGACGTGATCGAGGCGCGGCGCGAGCGCGGGCTGGCGACGCACGAGCGCCTCGATGACGCAGGCCGCGAGATCATCGGGGCGAACCATGGCCAGCGCGCCCGCGTAACGAGCGATCGGGGTCCGGAGCGCGTCGACGACGAAGACGGGACGGAGGGCAGCGGGCATGCCGAGAGCGTAGCGTCGCCTGGTCCAGGTGCAGGGTGAGATCGCGTGGCCTCGGCGCCGCACATCACACACGTGCACGCCGAGGTTCACGTCGCGTCCGGCCGGTGGCTCGCGCCGGTCCGCGAGCCAATCCGTTCGGCTTGGACCTGTCGTCCGCCCTCGTCCGTCGCCGCCGATCGTGCGGCGCCGTGGGATGGGTCTCGAGGCGAGCCCAGGAGCCCGCGCGACGACCGCGGGCTCAGTAGCTGTCGCTGGAACCGCCGCCGCCGGAACGACCCCCGCCGCCGCCGCCGAACCCGGATCCCCCGCCGCCGCCGCCGCCGCTGCCGCCGCGCCCTCGGAGGAGCAGGGCCTGCAGGGCGAACCACAGGACCCACCGGAAGGAGGGCGAGATCAACGCGAGCAGGAACCCGCCCACCAGGGCGAGGAGCGTGACGCCGATCTCGATCGGCGAGACCACGTCGGGCGCCGGCCGGGTGCCAGGCGCTGGCCGCCGTTCCTCCTCGGGTGTCCCAACGATGAGCGCCCGGGCGATCGCGACCGTGCCCTGATCGATGGCGTCGCGGAACCGCTCCTCCCTGAGCAGCGGGTTGATCGTCTGCCGGATGATGTCGTTCGACTGGAGATCGGTGAGCGCGCCGCCGACGCCCTTGCCCGTCTCGATGCGGACGCGCCGCTCGGACGGCGCGATCACGAGCAGGACGCCGTTGTCGGCGCCCTGCTGGCCGAGCTGCCAGGTGTTGAAGGCCTTGTACGCGACGTCCTCGATCGTCTCGCCCTCGAGCGAGCCCGCCACGAAGGCGACGATCTCGAACCCGGTCTGGCGGCGGATGCGGTCGAGCTTGGCGTCGAGGGTGCGGAGTTCCTCCGGGCCGAGCTTCCCCGCGGTGTCGACGACGTGCCCGGTGAGCTGCGGCGGCGTGAAGGCGGCGACGGCCGGCCGGGCGACGAGCGCGCAGATCAGCGCGAGCGCGGCGGCGACGGCCCTGGCGAGGGCCCCGAGCCGCGCGCCGCGCGCGCCACGCCAGCCACTGACGACAGCCTGACGCATCGCCGCCCCGACCATCAGAAAGCGACCTTCGGTGCGGACTGGACCTCGGGAGAGGCCGTGAAGTAGACGCGCGGCTTGAACGGCTGGCCCGTCGCCTTGTTCACGACCTGGCCGCGGATCTTCAGGAGCTCCGCGTTGTACTCGCGCGCCGCCTGGTTGTACTCCTCGCGCGCCCGGAGGATCCGGTTCTCGATGCCTTCCAGCTGGACCTGGAGGTCATGGAAGCTCTGGTTGGCCTTGAGATCAGGATATTGCTCCTGCACCACGAGGAGCCGCGAGAGCGAGCCGCTGAGCTGCTCCTGCGCCCGCTGGAAGGCCTGCACCTTCTCGGGATCGGTCAGATCCTCGGCCTTGAGCTGCACGCTGGTGGCGCGGGCGCGGGCCTCGGCGACGCCGGAGAGGGTCTGCTCCTCGTGCTTCGCCGACCCTTTCACGACCGCGACGAGGTTCGGGACGAGGTCGTGACGACGCTGGAGGTTCGCCTCGAGATCCGCCCACTTCTGGGCCGCGATCTGATCCTTCTCGACCAGCGTGTCGTAACGCTGGCAGCCCGTCACAGAGACCATGAGGGCGAACACCGCCAGGAACAGAGAAACCACCACGAGGCGGCCCCGAAATGTCGCTTGTTCAACAATCCGCATGACTGGCTCCACGGTCGCTTGCATTGCCGCTCGGTTGAGCGTCAATCGGTCCTGTGCACCTGTCCTACGCACCTGTCCTACGCACTATGCAAGACCACGACCCGGCGCCGCTCTTCAGGCCGCCGGGCCGGTTCCGGCGCGACGGCCCGGCGGCGTGATACCCTGGTCCCTCGTGCGCAGCGCCCCAGGGCTCCCCTGCAGGGGAGCCACAGCGAGGCGCGTTGCCACAGCCACCAGCCCGATGATCCGCCGCCAGCACATCGCCGCCCATTCGCTCAGCCCCGCCGCGTACGCGCCCTACGGGGACGTCCTCATGGCCATGAGCTACGGACAGCCTGGCAGGCCGGCCAACCAGGGGACTGCCCGCCGGTTCGATCACCTCGCCGGCATCGAGAATCTCCGCCCCGGTCGCGCCGCGCTGAACGTCTCCGTGTTCCGGTGCAGCCCCGCCCCGAGCTTCCCGTTCCCGCTCGCGCTGCTCGAGAGGCACCCCGGATCGACCCAGGCGTTCGTGCCGATGAACGCGCACCGCTACCTCGTCGTGGTCGCCCTCGGCGGCGACCGGCCCGACCTCGCGACGCTCGCCGCGTTCGTCGCCCGCGGCGCCCAGGGCATCACCTACCGGCCCGGGGTCTGGCACCACCCCATGATCGCGCTCGACGCCGAGACCGACTTCGTCTGCCTGGCCTGGGAAGACGGCTCCCCCGGCGACTGCGACGTCGTCGAGCTCGCGGAAGGCGAGCGGGTCACGGTCGAGCTTCCGCCCTGACGGCGCAGCCTCCGGGCGCGCTCCGCGCTATAGAGGCGCCCGACCCGACCATGCGCCGCTCGACCCCCAACTGCTCGTTCGTCGCGCAGGAGCAGCGAAGGCTGCTCGACGCGCTCGACGCGCTCGATCTCGCCGCCGTCGCCCGCATCCTCGAGGAGTTCGTCACGGACGAGCGCCGCAGCCGGCTGCGCGGGGTCATCGCGGCGCGGCTCGACGCCGTCACCGTGGCGATGGACGCGCCGCACGATCCGCACAACGGGGCCGCCGTGCTCCGGTCGTGCGACGCGTTCGGCCTGCAGCGGCTGCACATCATCGAGCGGGCCGAGCCGTTCCTCGTCTCGAACACCGTCTCGCGCGGCTCCGAGCGCTGGGTCGAGGTGCACACACACGCGTCCGCCGAGGCCGCGATCGCCGCGCTCCGGGCGGCAGGGCACGAGCTCGTGGCGACGCACCCCGACGGCGAGCTGACGCCGCGCGATCTCTCGAGCATCCCCCGCCTCGCGCTGGTGCTCGGCAACGAGCGCGACGGCATCCACCCCGACATGGCGCGCGCCTGCGGCCGCGCCGTGCGCGTGCCGATGCGGGGCTTCGCGGAGAGCCTCAACGTCAGCGTCACCGCGGCGATCCTGCTCGAGCACGCGACGAACGGCCGCCCCGGCGACCTGCCCGAGCCCTACCAGATCAGGCTCTACGCCCGCGCGCTGGTGCTCACCGTGCCCCACGCCGCGGAGATCCTCGCCGCGCGGGGCATGCACCTGCCGGCGCCGCTCGGCGGCCCGCCGCCCCCCGCCCCGTTGCCGCGCCCCCCCAAGCCGCGCCGGCCGCCCGCGCCGACCACGTCGCCCACGCTGTCCACGCCGAGAGCTCGCAGCGCCGGCGCCCCCCAGGAGCCCGATGGTGGATAGGATGCCGCGTCCCATGCGAACCCCCGCGCCGCCGCGCGCCTTGCGCCTCGCGGGGTGTGCCCTGCTCCTCGCGGGCTGCATCGCGGGCTGCATCGAGGTGCCGCCGCCCCCGCCGAAGCCGCCCCTCGAGGCGAAGGAGATCCAGGTCTCCGAGGGCGTGGGGCTCGAGGTCGCCTGCACGCCGACGGGGGTCGAGCTCTGCTTCGACGCCCTCGACAACAACTGCAACGGCGTCATCGACGAGGGGTGCGGGCTCCACACCGGCATCCTGCAGTTCACGATCGCCTGGGAAGAGGCCGACGCCGACGTCGATCTCAACGTCTATGACACGTCCGGAGAGCTCGCCCGCGTCGGCGAGCCGACGGCGGGCGGCCTCATGAAAGACCGCGACTGCCCGCGCGTGAGCGGCGAGTGCCAGGACCAGAACGTGGAGAACGTCTTCCTCACCGAGGGCGAGCCGGCCCGCGGCCGCTACCGCGTCGTCGTCCGGCTCGACAAGCTGAACGGCGCGACGGCGCCCGTGCGCGTCCGCCTGAGCGCGCGCGTCGGCCACCGCTCGTACGCCATGGCGCTCGAGCTGTCCCCCTCGGCCGCGACCGAGGAGAAGAGCTTCAGCTTCACGCTCTGAGCCGCGCTCGCGGGCCCCCCGGCCAGCCCTCGGCGGACCGGCACATCCGTCCGTGTCCGCCCTTGCAGGAAGGGCTCCGGCGCACACGCGCCGCAGGCGCTCAGGTCGCCGCGCCGTCGCCGCCGCGCGGTTGACGTCTGCCAGTTCCCCACCTTAAAAGACATGGCCATTTTGCCCCCGGAGACGCCCCGCGAATGAATCCCACCTTGATGCTCATATTGCTCGTCGGCCTCTTCGCCTTGTTTGTGCGGAGCGCCAACCGGCGTTGGCAGCTCCTCAAGGTCGGGCGCGGGGAAAGCCGGCTCGATCACATCGCCGAGCGGCTCAAGGGCACCTGGGAGTACGCCTTCCGGCAGCGGAAGATGGGCTACTACCCGCTCGCCGGGCTGGCCCATAAGCTCATCTTCTTTGGATTCCTGGTTCTCCTGCTCCGCACGCTGATCCTGTGGGGGCGCGGCTTCGACCCGGGGTTCAGCCTGTGGATCCTGGGGCACGAGCCCGTGCTCGGCGTGCCGCTCGGCGGAATCTACGAGTTCGTGAAGGACGTGATGGCCACGCTGGTCGTCGCCGGCGCGCTCGTGTTCATCTATTACCGGGCGATCAAGCGCGAGCGGCGCATGACGCTGTCCGGCGAGGGGCTGCTCATCCTCGGCATCATCGTCACGATGATGGTGAGCGACATGCTCTATGACGGCGCCTCGCTGGCGCTGCACCACCGGTGGTCCACGACGACGTGCGGCCCCGGCGACGCGGCGCTCTGCGAGCGCATCGCCACCGTCACCGCCCCGCTCGAGGGCGTCCCCGCCGACCCCGCCGCGCTCCGCTGGCACCCGTTCCCCGCCCCGGCGGGCTCGCTGTTCGCCGTGCTCCTCCGCGGCGCCAGCCCGGGGACGCTCGTCGCGCTCGCGCACGCCGGGTTCTGGACGCACGTCACGCTGGTGCTCGTGTTCCTGAACCTGCTGCCGCACTCGAAGCACTTCCACATCATCACGTCGATCCCGAACGTCTTCACGCGCAACCTCGATCCGCGCGGCCGGCTGCCGCTCGTCGCGGGCAACGCCGAGGCGATCGGCGAGATGGTGATGAAGGCGGCCGAGGAGCCCGAGAAGGCCGCCCCCGTCGGCGTGGCCCGGATCGAGGACTTCACGTGGAAGGCGATCCTCGACTTCTACACGTGCACCGAGTGCGGCCGCTGCACCGACAACTGCCCGGCCCACAAGACGGGCAAGATGCTGAGCCCGAAGCAGCTCACGCTCGACCTGCGCGATCACCTGTACGGGCGAGAGACCGAGTTCGTGAGCCGGCCCGGCGGCCCGAAGGGCCTCGACGGCGGCGGGAGCGCGGCCCAGGCGAACGGGCACGCGGAGGGCGCGCCCGCGGGCGCGGAGGCGCAGGACGGCGGCGCCGGGCACGGAGAGACGGCGTCCCCGGAGAACCCGGCGCCGGCCGCCGAGCCGGCGTACAAGCCGATCGACCTCGTGGCGAACGTCGTCCACCCGGACGTGCTCTGGGCCTGCACGACGTGCCGGGCCTGCGAGGAGCAGTGCCCGGTGATGATCAGCTACGTCGACAAGATCGTCTCCATGCGCCGCAACCTGGTCCTCGTGAAGGGCGAGTTCCCGGCCGAGCTCGGGAACCCGTTCAACGCGATGGAGGTCAACGGCAACCCGTGGAACCTCGCGCGCATCGACCGCGGCAACTGGGCCGAGGGGCTCGAGATCCCGACCATGGCCGAGAACCCGAAGGCGCCCGTGCTCTACTGGGTCGGCTGCGCCGCGAGCTACGACGACCGCGCGAAGAAGATCGCGCGCGCGACCGCGCGGCTGCTGAAGGCCGCCGGCGTCGACTTCGCGATCCTCGGCCAGGAGGAGACCTGCACCGGCGACCCGGCGCGCCGCGCGGGGAACGAGTACCTCTTCGCGATGCTCGCCGAGCAGAACGCCGCGACCCTGAACGGCTACAAGGAGCAGGGCGGCGTCCGGAAGATCATCACGACCTGCCCCCACTGCTTCAACACGCTCGCGAACGAGTACCCCGACTTCGGCGCGAAGTTCGAGGTCGTGCACCACACCGACTTCCTGCTCGGCCTGGTCGCCGAGAAGAAGCTCGTCCCCCGGCAGCGGGTCGAGGGCAAGGTGGTGTTCCACGACTCGTGTTACCTCGGCCGCTACAACGACATCTACGAGCAGCCGCGCGACATCCTGAAGCGCATCCCGGGCGTCGAGCTCGTCGAGGCCGAGGGGTGGAACCGGCAGAAGGGGCTCTGCTGCGGCGCCGGCGGCGCGCAGATGTGGATGGAGGAGCAGAACAAGGACCGCGTGAACGTGAAGCGGACGCTGCAGCTGCTCCAGACCGAGGCGAAGACGATCGCGACCGCCTGCCCGTTTTGCCAGACGATGATCACCGACGGCCTCAAGGATCAGTCCAAGGAGGACTCGATCCGGCAGCTCGACGTGGTCGAGCTGCTCGAGGAGAGCTGCGGCCTCGATCGCCCGGCCGGCAGCCGCGCGGCAGCGACCCACGAGGCGTCCACGGCCGCGTCCGCCAGCGCCAGCGCCGACGCAAGCTAGACGACATTTCCGGTCCGTCGCGAGCGCCCACGGGCCGCTGCACCACCCCCCAGGGGGTGTGCGGCGGCGGGCGTTCGCTCACCTTCTCGCCCTGGAACAACCCTGACTTGGATCAGGCGCAGCCTTCTCGTGCGTCCCGTCTCGGCCTGAGCTAGATTCGGCCCTGCCGCGGAGGTGGATGTGATTGAAGGCGCTCTGAAGGGGACAGCAAACCAGGATCCCCGTCCCATGCCGGAAGGAGCCGCGGAGGCGGATCTCCGGTTCGCGCGGATGCAGGCTCATCCGTTCTGTATCTCGGTCGATGCCGTCGCCGACCACGCCCTGCGCGCGCGGCAAGCCGACGTGGGAGCCACCGAGCTCCGCTGTGACGTGTGTGACGCGGCCATCGAGGGAGAGCCGGCCGGACGCGGCCTTTACCTGTGGTCGCGCGGCGACGAGGTCCGGGTCGAGGAGCCCGCGCTGTGCGGCGGCTGCGCCGTCGCCATCGGGATGACGGCGCTCTCCGCCTGGAACGCCGAGGAAGAAGAAGGCTGAACGCCTCCCCGGCCCGCGGTCGACCGCGGGCCGCGCCGCCACCCGCGGATCACCGCGGGCCGCGCCGCCGCCCGGTCCGAATACGCGCCGGGCGGATCACCCCCTCAGAACGCCTCGCCGATCGCCAGGTTCACGGCGATGGGCAATACATCGAACAGGAGGCCCGGGCTGCCCTCGTCCTCGGGCCATATCTCCTTGTTTTTGTTGGCTTCTGCGAGGGTCTGGCTGCACACGCCCAGCACCTGCATGCAGGGGATGCGGTAGCCGACGTCCAGGCGGAGCGGGCCGATGGGCGTGGTGTAACGCAGCCCGAGGCCGGCGGAGAGGTGCGGGCGCTCCGGCCCTGAGCGGAACAGCCGGTACTCCCGCGAGACGTCGCCGGCGTCGACGAAGACCACGGTGCCGAAGCTCTCCCCGAGCGGGATCCGAAGCTCCAGGCTCGCCTCCCAGAGCAACCGGCCGCCGATCGGGATCAGCGGGGCGTCCTGCGCGGTCTCGCCCTCCTCGCCCGTCTGGTTCGGCACGCGGGCGTGCGGGCCGACCTCGTTGTAGCCGTACCCGCGGTTGCTGGTCGCGCCGCCGCTGAAGAACCCGCGGAACTGCATCAGCTGCAGGTCGGCGCCGCACTCTGCTCTGTCGTCGTCGCTCGCGCTGACGTCGCACCTGGTCGCGTCGAAGTCCGGCTCGCCGTACTCTTCGCTCGGAAACAGCCACCCGGTCTTCAGGCGGAAGCCCAGGGTCCATTTCCGCGAGACCGGGAGGTAGGCGCGAAACTCGGGCTGCAGGCGGACGTCGCGCGCGGCATGGAAGTTCTTCTTGCTCTCCTCCCCGATCAAGGCCCGGGCGATCGCGGTATCGAACCTCTGCTGGCCAGCCACCTGCGCGTCCAGCGCGACGTAGTAGCCGTGGTGGGGCGTGAGCCGGTCGGGTTTCCCCGCCCGGTTCTGGCGGCGGTCGTAGGACACGAGCGCCTGGAGGTAGGGGATGAAGATGGTCCCGAAGCCCACGGGCAGCGGCGCCGGGTTGTAGGTGAACGGGCTGTTCAGCTGGACGTTGTAGAGGAGGGCGACGTTGAGGTCCGACTTCAGGAACGGCCGCTCCAGGCCGATGGATCCCACGTACTCGCGGTAGCCGACGATCGAGTGCTCGCGCTCCTCCTCCTGCACAGGTTCCTGCGCAGGCGGCGCCCCGACGGGGTCTTCGTCCTCTTCGTCGTCGGGGGGTTTGCAGTACTCGCCGGTCTGCGGGCAGTAGAGCTTGAAGGAGCCGCGGAGCACCGCCGCCGTGCGCCGCTCGAACACGCCCGGCTGGCGGAGCTCGGACCGCAGCTGGATCTCCGGCAGCAGGCGGAACTCGTCGTCGCCGAGCGAGCCGAACTCGATCGGATAGAAGACCAGCCCCGGCCGGGCCTCGACGGAGAAGCGGCGCAGCCCGCCGAGGAAGTTGCGGTCCTCCCAGCCGGCGACGAGGTGCGCCTCGACGCGCGAGCCGACCTCGGCGCCGCCGCCGAGCCGCACGGCGCGCAGCGCGGCCGGCTGGAGGGAGAACGTCACCGGCACGACCGGGGACCTGGGCTGCCCGGGCTGCGCGAGCTCGGGCTTCACCCCGATGGCGCCGAACACGCCGAAATCCGCGAGCGCCTGCTCCGCGTCGGCGAGCTTCCCGCTCGAGAAGCGCTCGCCCTCCTCGATGCCGATCGCCGTCCGCAGGGGCCCCTCCGGCAGCTCGCCGAGCCCCTCCAGCTTGACCTTGCCGAACGTGCACTCCGGGCCGAGCTCGATCGTGTAACGCACCCGCGCCTCGTGCTTCACGAGGTCCACGTCGACGTGCCCCTCGACGGTCGCGTAGGCGAAGCCGCGATCCGTGAGGACGCGGAGCAGCGTCTGCTTCACCTCCTCGTACCGCTCCTCGTCGAGGCGCTCGCCGATCTTGAGCTGGTCCTTCGCCTCGGTCACCGGCCGGGCGATGTCCCTCCCCTTCTCGAGGGTCCAGTCCCGCCACGAAAGGTCCACCGAGGCGACGTTCACCGGCTCGCCCTCGGAGACGACGATGCGCACGAGCACACGTCCGTCCTTGTCGGGGCCGCCCGCCCGCTGCACCTGCGCCGCGCGCGCCCGCGCGTCGTAGAACCCGCGCGCCCGGTAGTACCGCTCGATGCGGGCCATGTCCCGCTCCAGGACGAAGCGGTCGAACCGCTCGTACTCGACCGTGAGCGCGTCCCAGATGCTCAGGACCGGCACGTGCTCGAACGCGCCGCCGAGCAGGCGTGAGCTCTCGGCGGTCGCGATCCGGTCGGCGAGCTCATCGCCGCTGATGACCTCGTCGCCGTCGAAGGACACGTCCTCGATGGCGCACCCGCTGAGGTCGGGGCGCGTGCACGCCGGCGGCTGACGCGCGGCGCACCCGGACGCTCCGAGCGCGGCCAGCGCAAGAAACGCAGCGGCGACGGATCGCGCGCGCGGGGTTTGAACAGCTGCCAGGCAACTTTCGGTCGAGCCGGTGACGAGGCGATCGCCCCGGTGTGCGCGATGGCGAGGATTCAACGTTACGCCCGTGTTTTCGCTATGCTGCGTCCGCTTCGACCGTCCGAGGGCCCTCGCGAAGGCAGGGAGGGCGCTCTGGAGGACGGCGCGAGCGAGGGAGAGCCTACGAGATGGCAGAGCCGACGCAAAAGGAACCTGGTGCCGGTGGGTACCTCGGATATGGATTGCCGCATGAGCCTGGGGCTCACGGGGTGCCTGCGAGCGCCGGCGCTCCGCCGCTCGGTACGCCCCCCGCGCCAGGCGCTCCGGCGGAGGAGCGGCGCGGCGCGCTGAAGGCGCTCGTGGCGATCGGCGGCCTCGCCTACGCCGGCGCGCTCGCCGTCCCCGCGGCGACGTTCCTCGCGGGCCCCGCCGGCGCGGCGGGCTCGGCAGGCGGGCGAGAGCGCTGGGTCCGCGTCGGGCGCCTCGCGGACATCCCGCCGGGCGAGCCGCGCCGCCTCCAGGTGATCGGCGACGAGCGCGACGCGTTCACGGTCGCGAAGCAGCAGCTGCTCGGCTCGGTCTGGGTGCTCCGGGAGGGCGAGAAGGTCCGCGCGCTGAGCGCCACGTGCCCCCACCTCGGCTGCGCGATCGACGTGAACGAGGACAAGAAGAGCTTCAACTGCCCGTGCCACGCGTCGCGCTTCTCGCTGACCGGCGTGGCGGAGACGGGGCCGTCCCCGCGCCCGATGGACCCGCTCGCGGCCCGCGTCGTGGACGGCTGGGTCGAGATCGATTTCCGGCGCTACCGCGAGGGGACCGCCGCGCTCGAGGAGATATCAGGGTGAGCCTGGGCGACTGGCTGAACGACCGCATCGGGCACCGCGAGCCGCTCCGCCGCCTGCTCGACCAGCCCATCCCGGGCGGCGCGCGCCTCGCCTACGCGTGGGGCGGCGCGATCGCGCTGCTGCTGCTCGTCGAGGCGATCACCGGCGCGCTGCTCATGTCGGCCTACGCGCCGAGCGCGACCACCGCCTGGTCGAGCGTCGCGCACATCAACTTCACGATGCGCGCCGGCTGGCTCATCCGGGGCGTCCACTACTTCGGCGCGCAGGCGCTCATCATCCTGGTCGCGATCCACGTGGGGCACCTGGCGCTCCGCCGCGCGTACCGGGCGCCGCACGAGGTGAGCTGGTTCCTGGCGCTCGGCGTGCTCGGGGTGATCCTCGGCTTCGCCTTCACGGGCAACCCGCTGCCGTGGGACCAGGACGGCTACTGGGGCGCGCGCGTCGAGACCGGCATCGCGGGCACGGTCCCCGTGGTCGGGCAGTTCACGCAGCAGCTGATGGTGGGCGGGAGCTCGCTCGGCCACCTGACCCTGACGCGGCTCTACAGCCTGCACGTCTTCGTGCTGCCGGCGGTCGCGGCCCTGCTGCTCGCCGCGCGCTTCGCGCTGTTCCGCAAGCACGGCGTGGCGCCGCCAGACGGCGCCGCGCCCATGCGGGTGGACCGGTTCTACCCGAAGCAGCTCGGCCTGATCCTGCTGGTCGGCGTGGTCGCGCTCGTCGTGCTCTTCGACCTCGCGGCCGTCGAGCACGGGGCCCCGCTCGAGTCGCCCGCGGACCCGATCAGCGACTACTCCGCCCGCCCCGCGTGGTACTTCCGCCCGCTCTTCGAGCTGCGCAAGTACTTCCCCGGCTCGCTGGAGCTCATCGCGACGGTCGGCGTGCCGGGCGTGTGCGCGCTGTACCTGTTCCTGCTGCCGTTCCTCGATCGGAAGCCCGCGTCGCTCCTCGCGCGCCTGCCGGCGCTCGCGCCGCTGTTCCTGATCGGCCTCGGGGCCGTCGGCCTGCTCGCGAAGTCGGTCATCACCGACGCGCGGGACGAGGGCTTCCAGCGCGCCCAGGCGGCCGTGTCCGAGCGGACCGCGCGCGCCCTCGCGCTGTTCAAGCAGGGCGTCCCGCCCGAGGGCGCGCTCGCGATGCTCCGCAACGATCCGGAGACGCGCGGCGAGGACCTGTACAAGAAGGAGTGCGCGAGCTGCCACCGGCTGGGTGACCTCGGCCCGCCCAAGGACAAGATGACGGCGCCGGACCTCACCGGCTTCGGCACGAAGGCGTGGGCGCTCGAGGTGCTGAGGGATCCCGACGCGGACCACCTCTTCGGCAAGACCGCGTTCAAGGAGATGATGCCGTCGGTGGTCAAGCCGCCCGCCGACCCCGAGGCGGCGAAGATGTTCACGCCGATGAGCGAGGCCGACCAGGAGACGATCGCGGCGTTCCTGGAGGGGCAGGCGCGCGGCGAGCTCGGCGCGGGGACGCCGGGCGAGAAGCTCGTCCGGCAGCGATGCACGAGCTGCCACCGGCTCGACGGGAAGACCGACGACGAGGAGTCGGCCGCCCCCGAGCTCCGCGGCTGGGCGTCGATCGCGTGGATCGAGGCGCAGATCACGAACCCGGGCAGCGGCAAGGCCTACCCGCCGGCGGCCATGTCGAAGGAGCTGGAGGGCCACATGCCGGCGTTCGAGGAGAAGCTCTCCGCGAACGACCGGAAGATCCTCGCCGGCTGGGTGTACCGCCACGGGCGCGGGGAGCACACGAAGGCGGCCGCCGCAAAGGCGCCCGAGAAGAAGCCGTGAGCCTGCCGCCCGCGGGCTGACGTCGTCGCAGGCCCCTCCCTCCACCTCACCTCCTGATGACCTCCGCGGGCGCCCGCACGGCGCCCGCGGCCCCGCCGATCCGTCGGGGTCGAGGCGCCCTGGCCGACGCGGCGCGCCGCGAGGGCCGGTACGCGCGGTGCACCCCCGTCGACGAGAGTCGCGGAGAGCGGCCCGGTGGCGACATCGTGCACGGTCGCCTCCACGCCGCTGTGCGCGCGGGGCTCCCCGCGAGCGCGGCCCGCGCACCCCGAGAAAGGGCGGCGCCTGTGGACCTGGATGCGGTCGTCAAGCATCGATTCCGGTGGATCGCGGGCACGATGATCGCGCTCGCCGCCTACTTCCAGGCCGCGGGGATGTCCCACGTGATGGGGAGGACGATCCTCCCGGACGGAGCGGCGCGGCGCGCGCCCCTGCCGGCTGCAGCCGGCAAGGGCGCGCTGCACAGGCACCGCCGCGCGGCGAGCGCCGAGGAGATCCTGCAGCGCAACCCGTTCGACTCGGTGACGGGGCCGCTCCGCCCGCCGCCGAACGGCGATCCCGGGGAGGGCGCGCCCGCGGCGAGCGGCGATCCGCGGAGCGACCCGATCTGCGACGCCGGGCGGGTGGTGCTCATCGCCGCGTCGGAGGACGACGCGTGGTCCTTCGCCGTGATCGAAGGGCCCGACGGGCAGACGCAGATCGGGCGGCTCGGCGGCGAGGCGCCGGGGGGGACGATCGCGCGCATCACCTGGGACCGCGTCTGGCTCGCGGCGGGCGGCGCGCGCTGCCAGATGCAGCTCGGGCAGGCCGCGCGCCGCGACGCGCCCGAGCCCCGGCCCCGGCCGCAAGCGACGCCGATCCCCGGCGAGCCCGGCCTGCGCGCGATCCCGCCCGAGATCGCCAGCCGCATCCGGCGGGTGAGCGCCACGGAGGTCCACGTCGACCGGGCGGCGGTCGACCAGATCCTCGAGCAGCAGGCGCTCCTCATGCGCTCCGCCCGGGTGATCCCCGATCGGCAGGGGGACCGCGTCGTCGGGCTGAAGCTCAGGATCAAGCGGGGCTCGCTGCTCGAGACGCTCGGGCTGGAGAGCGGCGACTCGCTCAGGTCGATCAACGGCTTCGACCTCACCGATCCGCAACGGGCGCTCGAGGCGTACGCGCGGCTCCGGACCGCGGATCACCTGAGGCTCGCCCTCGAGCGCGGCGGTCAGCTGATGACCCTCGACGTGAACATCCGCTGACGGCGCGCGCGGTCCGTGCGCCGGCTCAGCCGAAGGCATCGACGGGCGCCTCGGCGGCCGGCCGCCCCGCCCGGGACGCCGGCGGCGCGACCGCCTCCCACCACGCCGCCGCGTGCTGCTCGGTCCACTCGGCGTCGAGGCGCAGCGCGGCCAGCCGGTCGGACAGCTCGCGCGCCGACTGCGGCCGCCGCGCCGGGTCCTTCTCGAGGCAGTCGAGCACGATGCGGTCGAGCGCCGGCGGGATCGTGCGCGCGGCGCGCTTCGACGGCGCCACGGGCGCCTCGGTCGCGTGGAGCAGCACCGTCTTCATCGCCGTCTCGGCCTCGAACACGAGCGCGCCGGTGAGCAGCCAGTACGCCACGCACCCGAGCGCGTAGAGGTCGGTCCGGCCGTCCACCGGCCGGTCGCCGAGCACCACCTCCGGCGCCATGAACGCGGGCGTCCCGGTGATCGCGTTGTCCGCCGTGAGCGTCGACGGGGCCGCGTCCTTCTTGCGCTCCGCTACCAGCCCGAAATCGAGCACCTTCAGGAAGTCGAGATCGGCGCCGTAGCGGCAGAGGAAGAGGTTGGCCGGCTTGATGTCGCGGTGGACCAGGAAGGCCCGGTGCGCCTCGTGGAGCGAGTGGCAGGCCTGCCGGAGCAGGTGGACCACACGCGCGGGCGGCTGCGGGCCGTCCAGCTTGACGAGGGTGTCGAGGTCCATCCCGTCGAGCAGCTCCATGACGTAGTAGAACGACCCGTCGCGGGCGACGCCGAAGTCGAAGATGCCGATCGTGTGCGGCGACCGGAGCGCCGCGGTCGCCTGCGCCTCGCGCTCGAACCGGCGCTTCGCGTTGCCGTAGGTCGACGCCTCGCCCTGGAACGCCTCCGGGCGGATCAGCTTCACGGCCGCCGGGCGCGCGAGCATCCGGTGCTTCGCCCGCCACACCTCGCCCATGCCGCCGCCGCCGAGCCGCTCGACGAGGCGGTAGCTCCCGAGCTCGCGCGCCGCGCCGAGCTTGCGGCCGAGCCCGAAGACGATGCGCGACACGATCACCGAGAGCCCGAGCGCGATCACGCTCGGGAAGAAGCGGCGGATCAGCGCCTCGCGCGAGGGCTCCTCCAGGAAGCCGGACCGCACGAGCGCCCAGAGGCACGCCGGCTCCGTGAGGACGGCCACCGTCGACGTGAGCAGCGTGCGCAGGCTCGGGCCGGGGACGACGATCGGGAACACCAGCACCCAGACGGCGACGGGCGACCACCCGGGCAGGAGCGGCCCCTCCGGCCACGGCTGCGCGTTGGTCATGACCGCGAGCGACGCGGCGCCCAGGATCTTGTAGGCGAACGAGAGATCGACGATCCGCTCCGGCGAGAGCAGCCTGCGGCGCGCGACGACGAAGAGCGCGGCCGAGACGAGCATGAGCGGCAGGTAGACCGCGAAGCGGACCGGGCGAGGCCCGAGCTCAAGGCTCGGGACGATCTCCACCGCCGTGAAGCCGAAGGCGCCCACGAGCAAGGTGCAGAGCGAGATCCACGCGACGCGCCGCACGGCCTCCTGCTCGAGGTCCGGCGGGAGCCGCGCCGACAGCCACGACCAGCGCGCGGTCGCGCAGGTCGTGCTGGCCTCGGGGCCGAGGAAGACGGTCTCGCTCATGGCGTCTCGCGCGCGGCGAGGGCAGACGCCGCGTCCGTCAGCTCGTAGGGGAAGACGCGCGCGGCGGAAATAGCGGCGCCGCGCCGGCGCGCTGCGCGGGCTCCGATCGCGGCGGCGGCGCGCGCGCCCGCGTGCGCCGCGCTACTTCGAGAAGACCTGCGCGGCCGCGAGGCCCGCGCCCTTCGTGGCCTTGAGGATCACCTTGCCCTGGCCGCCGAGCGGGGTCGGGTTCTTCCAGCAGCCGTTGGCCTTGCCGCCGAGCGTCGCCGACGGGCCGGTGGTGCTGTCCTGCGCGAGGACGACCGGCGGGAGCGCGGGCGCCGGCTGCGCGACGAGCTGGATGTCGAGCTCCTGGACGCCGATGCCGATGCCGACGATCGTGTAGCACTTGCCCGGCGAGATCGTGACCGGCTGCTCGAGCGACTGGCCCTCCTGGAACTGCCCCGCGAACGGCCCGCCGTCCGCCTTCATCCCCGGGGCCTCCGACGTGCCCATCCCCTGCAGGATCGGCGTGGCGGCCGCCGCAGCGACGGGCGCGATCGGCGTGGCGGCGGTGCCCGTCGCCACGGGGGTGCTCGCGGCGGGCGTGGGCGTCACGGTCGCGGGC
Organism: Sorangium cellulosum; assembly: GCF_002950945.1. Classification (GTDB taxonomy): domain Bacteria; phylum Myxococcota_A; class Polyangia; order Polyangiales; family Polyangiaceae; genus Sorangium; species Sorangium cellulosum_E. The sequence goes on along the minus strand of NZ_CP012673.1, from coordinate 803,017 downwards.
GTGGTCGGCACCGCGGAGGCGCACCACTGGCCCGGCGGGCACGGGTTGTTCGGATCCACCGTGGTCGGCTCCGGGGTCGACGAGCACGCGAGCGCGCCGAGGACGGCGAGGGAGAGCGGGAGTACGTGGAAGACACGCAGCATGAGAGAATGCTTCTTAACGTTGGGCATGAGCTCGCCCGATCACAGCACGAGGTGCCAGCGCTTCTTACACCGGCTGCGGTTCGACGTGTGGGCCGAGGTCGCGAAGCATCGATCTTGGCAGCCTCTACAGCAACTGGCGCACCGGCGCGCTCCGATGATCCGGCGCGCCGCTTTGCTCCGCCCGCGCGCCGTGCTATCCGACATCGGGCCGCGCGCGGTCTTGCAATTCCAAGTAGTTAAACTATACACGTGGTCCGCGTCACCAGCGTGGGACGGCGGTGCGCGCCCAGTGGTGGACCTCCGCAAGCGTGCCTCGCCTCCTGGCCGTCTCTGGCTCGGGCGGCCGGCTCACGCCTCGAGAGGCCGTCACCGCGGTGTCCTGTGCGCCCGGCGTCGTCGCGCGGAGAACGCGCATCCGTCGGAGCAGCCATGAGCCAGGATCAGAAGCCCCCTCCCGAAGGCAGCGCCCTCTGGTACAAGGACGCCATCATCTACGAGCTCCATGTCCGCGCGTTCAGCGACTCGAACGCCGACGGCATCGGCGACTTCGAGGGGCTCATCGAGAAGCTCGATTACCTTCAAGATCTCGGCGTCACCGCGATCTGGCTCCTGCCCTTCTATCCATCGCCGCTGCGGGACGGCGGATACGACATCGCGGACTACACCAACATCAACCCGTCCTACGGGACGCGGCGCGAGTTCGCGCGCCTGCTGCGCGAGGCGCACCGCCGCGAGATCCGCGTCATCACCGAGCTCGTCCTGAACCACACCTCGAACGAGCACGAGTGGTTCCAGCGTGCACGGACGTCGCCCAAGGGGTCCAAGTGGCGCGACTTCTACGTGTGGAGCGACACCCCACACCGGTACAGGGATGCCCGGATCATCTTTAAGGACTTCGAGACTAGCAATTGGGCCTGGGATCCGGTGGCCAACGCCTATTACTGGCACCGCTTCTACTCCCACCAGCCTGACCTCAACTTCGACAACCCGGACGTGCACGACGCCGTCTTCAAGGTGGTCGACTTCTGGCTGGAGATGGGCGTGGACGGGCTCCGGCTCGACGCCGTGCCGTACCTCTACGAGCGCGACGGGACGAACTGCGAGAACCTGCCGGAGACGCACGCGTTCCTGCAGAAGGTCAGGCGCCACATCGACGCGAACTTCGCCGACCGCATGCTCCTCGCCGAGGCCAACCAGTGGCCGGCCGACGCCGCGGCGTACTTCGGCCAGGGCGACGAGTGCCACATGAACTTCCACTTCCCGCTCATGCCGAGGATGTTCATGGCGGTCGAGCTCGAGGACAGCTTCCCGATCGTCAACATCCTGAAGCAGACGCCCCAGGTCCACGAGAACTGCCAGTGGGCGACGTTCCTCCGGAACCACGACGAGCTGACGCTCGAGATGGTGACCGACGAGGACCGGGACTACATGTATCGCGTCTACGCGCAGGAGCACACCGCGCGCATCAACCTGGGCATCCGCCGCCGGCTCGCCCCGCTCATGAAGACGCGGCGCAGGATCGAGCTGATGAACGCGCTGCTCTTCTCGCTGCCGGGGACGCCGGTCCTCTACTACGGCGACGAGATCGGGATGGGCGACAACATCTATCTCGGCGATCGCGACGGCGTGCGCACGCCGATGCAGTGGAGCGCCGACCGGAACGCCGGCTTCTCCCGTGCGAACCCGCAGAAGCTCTACCTGCCGATCATCATCGACCCCGAGTACCACTACGAGGCGATCAACGTCGAGGCGCAGCAGCAGAACCCGTCGTCGCTCCTCTGGTGGATGAAGCGGCTCATCACGCTGCGCAAGCAGTACAAGGTGCTCGGCCGCGGGACGATCGAGTTCCTGCACCCCGACAACAGCAAGGTGCTCGCGTTCATCCGCGCGCACGGGGACGAGCGGGTGCTCGTTGTGGCGAACCTCTCGCGGTACGCGCAGCACGTCGAGCTCGACCTCACGCGCTTCAACGGCATGGTGCCCGTCGAGCTGTTCGGCAGGAGCCGCTTCCCGGAGATCTCGGGCCGCTGCTACTCGCTGTCGCTCGGGCCGCACGACTTCTTCTGGTTCGCGCTGGAGCCGGCGACGCCGGTGTCGTCCGTCGGCGAGGGCGACGCGGCGCCCGCGATCTCGGCCGCGGGCTCGTGGCGGGCGCTGTTCACGCCCGAGGGGCGCAAGGCGCTCGCGCCGGCCCTCGCGAGGTACATCGCGCCGCGGCGGTGGTTCCGCGGCAAGGCGCGGACCCGGCGCAACACGACGCTCGCGGACATCGTCCCGATCAAGCGCGAGGACCGGGCGCCGGATCACTACCTGCTGCTCGTGCGCGTCGAGTACACGGACGGCTCGCCGGAGACGTACGTCGTGCCCGTCGGCTTCGCCACGGGGGATCGCGCGCGCGAGCTCGCGACGCGCACGCGCCACGCCGTCATCGCGGACGTGACGGTGCGCGAGCCGGACGCGGAGAACGCGGCGGCGCCGGAGGGCGTCCTGCACGACGCGCTGGCGACGCCGGAGTTCGCCGCGCTGATCCTCTCCGCGATCCGGGCCCGCGGGGTCGCGACGGGCAGCGCCGGCGAGCTCCAGGCGCTGCCGCTCGGGACGACCCTCGAGGCGCTCGGGGAAGGAGAGCTCCCGGCGCGCATCGCCGAGAGCGAGCAGAGCAACACGACGATCATCTACGGCGACAAGCTGCTGCTCAAGGTGTTCCGGCAGGTCGAGGAGGGCATCAACCCGGAGCTCGAGATCGGCAGGTTCCTGACGGAGCACGGGTTCCCGTCGACGCCGCGGCTCGCCGGCGCGATCGAGTACCAGGGCCGCGGGCGCGAGGCGACCACGGTGGCGATGCTCCAGGAGTACGTGCAGAGCCAGAGCGACGCGTGGACGAGCACGCTCGAGTCGCTGAACCGCTTCTTCGAGCGGATCCTCGCCGACGAGGAGTCCTCGAAGACGAACGCGCCGCCGATGCCGCCCGGCACGCTCGTCGACGCGTCGCGCGCGACGCCGCCTCCGCTGGTGAACCAGCTGATGGGCACCGATCTCGTGAGGATGCGGCTGCTCGGCGAGCGCACGGCGCAGCTCCACCTCACCCTCGGGCGGCCGAGCAAGGATCCTGCGTTCGGGCAGCAGCCGTTCACGACGCTGCACCAGCAGTCGCTGTTCCAGTCGGCGCACGGCATGCTCGCGCGCACCTTCGGGCTGATCCGGAAGCGCGAGCGCGCGCTCCCCGAGCCCGTGCGGGAGCACGCGGCGGCGATGCTGCAGCGCGAGGCGGAGATCAACGCGAAGCTCCAGCAGGTCGTGTCGCGGAAGTTCGACGTCACCCGCATCCGGTCGCACGGCGACTTCCACCTCGGCCAGGTGCTCTCCACGGGCGACGATTTCATCCTGATCGACTTCGAGGGCGAGCCGGCGAGGCCGCTCAGCGAGCGCCGCTACAAGCGATGCCCGCTCCGGGATGTCTCGGGGATGCTGCGCTCGTTCGACTACGCCGGCGCCTCGGCGCTCCGCGACGGGCGACTCCGGCCGGAGGACGCCGCCGTGCTCAAGCCGTGGACCGACGCCTGGGTGGCGTGGGTCTCGGCGAGTTACCTCGCGGGCTACCTGGAGACGATCGCGCGCGCCCAGGCCGCCGCCGAGCCGCGGACCGACGAGACGGCGCCGTTCGTGCCCGCGAGCGACGCGGACACGGTGCTCTTGCTCGACTTCTACATGCTCGAGAAGTGCATCTACGAGCTCGGCTACGAGCTGAACAACCGTCCGGACTGGCTGGATATCCCGCTGCGCGGGCTGGAGCAGCTGATCACGCCCCGGGCGTGACCGCGATCTCGCCTCGCGCGTGACCGGCGTTCCTGGCGTTTCCGTCCCTTCTCCACCATCACCCGAGCCGCCTCGGGCGCCGCCTCCTCGGGGCGGCCGCCCGGGGGGCGTCGCCTCCTCTGGAGCACGGCGCTGCGCTGGCCGCAGCGCGGGAAGGGGCGATGAGGTGAGCTCACCGCATGACGAGGGTCGAGCCGCGGCACGGCCATGTCTGCTAGGCTGCCGGCCCGCGCCCCCGACGGGAGACTCGGGAGCGCAGCTGACCTGAACCTCGGTCCAGGAGGGTTTCCCCGGTGTGCAGGATGTCGCGAGTCGGCCTGGGCGTGCTTGGCGCCGTCGCCCTTCTGATGACCGCATCGAGCGGCCGCGCCGAGCCGGTGAAGGACGCCGCGACCCGCCTGCGCGCCCAGGCGAACGTCGCGCAGGAGGAGGGCCGCTTCGCGGAGTCGCGGGAGATGTGGCAGGCGCTCTGGAACATGGAGCGATCTCAGGTCGCTGCCTGCAACATCGGGGCGCTCTCTTATCGGATCGGCGACGCGCCGGCCGCGGTTCGCTGGCTGTCGCTTTGCAAAGAGATCATGCGGCAGCCCACCACACTGCAGGAGCGCGAGCTGTACGAGTCGCGTTTGTTCGACCTCGCGCGCGCTCGGCAGCTCGTCGGCGAGCTCCGCATCGTCGCCCCAGCGGGGGCCTCCTGCACCCTCGACGGCGAGCCGCTCGTGCTCGAGGGCGACAAGCCCGTTCCCGTCGACCCCGGCCACCACATCGTCGCCGCCACGCTGAAGGACGCCGCCGTCAAGGTCGGCGTGGACGTCCGCCGCGGAGAGCTCCGCGAAGTACGGTTTGACCAGACGGCCCCGGCGCTCAGGCCCACGGCGACGAAGGGCCCTGCGCTCTCGGACGCGCCGCCCGGATCCTCGCTGCGGACCGGCCTCCTCGTCGGCGGCATCGCGGCCTCGACGGTCTTTCTGGCGCTCGGCGGCGTGCTGATGGTGGTGTCGCACGACGCCAAGGTGAGCCGTGATGAGATCGCGCGCGGCGTGGGCGGCAACAACTGCCTTCGGCTGATCGCGCCGGCCTGCAAAGAGGCCCTCCGGTACGAGGACACCATGTACACGACGCGCGATCTCGGCGCGGCCAGCTTCATCACGGGAGGTGTGCTGGCCGTCGGCACGCTCGGATTCGCGCTCTTCACGCGTTCACACACCGAGGTCGCCGCGTCGACGAGCGGAGTCACGCTGACGCGGGTGTGGTGAGCCGGGGCGAGGCGGCCCCTCACCGGCGCGGCTGCGGGCGGGCGCGCCCTTCGCGCCGGCGTCGCTGGACGCGGCGGGGCGCGCCGTTATCCTGGAGCGTCGGAGCAGGGATGATCCGGCTGGAGCTCGCAGGTGGACATACGCGTTTGCACGCGACGTTGTGCAGCGCCTGCCCGCAGGGGCCGACCGGCTGCTGCGCCAGCCCGCCGGGCGTCGAGTGGTCCGACATCGGAAAGATCGTGTCGCTGGGCGGCGCAGGCTGGCTGCTCGAGCAGATGGCGGCCGGCAACCTGCGCCCGGGCCGGCGCGGCCTGCTTCTCCTTCGTGTCGCGCCCGAGGGCAGCGGCGGCCAGGCGCTCCCGAAGCGGTGCGTCTTCCACGGCCCCGAGGGCTGCACGATCCCGCCCTCGCGGCGCGCGGCGACATGCAATTACTACGTCTGCGACGACGCCTTCGCGCACGGCGGCGAGCTTCGCGGCAACGCAGAGGCCCTGGCTGGCCGCAGGGCGCATGACACGCTCGTGGAGCTCTACGGCGCGTGGGACATCGAGCTCGCCGACCGCATCAGCGCAAGCTGGCCTGACGGCCCTCCCTGGGATCGGGGCTTCCTCGACTGGCTTGGTCGCGAGTACGATCGCGGCGCCGCGAAAGCGGCCGCACGGCTCGCGGCGCTCAGCCCGGGTTAACTCGCGCGCGCAGCGCTCGCCGCGGAGACGCACATCCCCTTACGTCTCGAGCTCATCCGCCGCGCGCTGGCGGCAAGGCGCTCCTTTCGTGGCTTTCTCCTCCGAGTTCTTTGGACGTGCGCCGTGTTGGGACATACTCGTGCCCTCGACTACTTGGCGGCGTCCGGTGGACAACACACTGCCCGATCGGACCGCGCCGGGAAAGGAAATCCCATGTCACGGTGGATGAAGCTCTCGTTGTTTACCCTTTGTGCAAGCATGGTGCTGCCGGCGTGCGGAGACGACGACGTGTCGCCCGTTGACGCGACGGGCAGCACTGGCACGTCCGGCGGCGGCGACGGCGGCGGCGGTGGAGACGGCGGCGGTGGGAACGGCGGCGGTGGGAACGGCGGCAACGCCAATGACGGCGGCGGGGGAAGCGACAGCGGCGAGGCCGCGCGCGCCGAGGCGCAGATCGAGGCGACGGCCTCGAACGAGCTGAGCGGTACCGCGACCTTCACCCAGGTCGGCGACGAGGTGACGCTCGTGATTGCGGTGACCGGTTGCCCCGCCGGCGACCACTCCGCTCATATCCATGAGAACAAGAGCTGCGCGAACGACGCGAGCGACGCGGGCGACCACTGGATCCCCAACGGAGAGGGCCTCGGCAGCTTCACCTGCGACGCGGACGGCACGGGCACGCAGACCGTCACGCGCGGGACCGACATCTGGACCGTGGGGGACGACGGCCCCAACGACGTGACGCAGTTCGCGATCGTCGTGCACGCCGCAGCGGACCCGACCGCGGGCGGCCGGATCGGCTGCGGCGTGATCGACGCGAAGTGACCGTTCGCCGGGGCGCCCCCGTCTCCCCTCATCGGCGGGGGCTCAGCGCCCCCACCGCCCCCACCCTGCGCGACGCGCGCCAGCGCGGCTCCTCCCCGGGCCCGGGAGCGCGGCCGCTACCTCGGCGAGACCTGCTGCGGTCGGAGCGTGACGGAACGCTCGACGACATCCGACGGCGATAGCGCCAGGAACAGGCTCTCGTCGAAGGAGCCGGCCCTGGACACCACGACGATCTGCATCCCCTGAGGCAGGTCGATGGTGAGCGGCGTCTTGCCAAGCACACTTCCGTTCCAGCTCACGGTCGCGTCCGAGGGCTCGCTCTTGATCGTGACCTTGGCCTTCAACACGGGCGTCGTGGGCGCCGGCTCGACCGGGGACACGGGAGGCGTCTCCACCAGGGAGACGGGCTCCGCCGGTCGCCCGCGGAGCATCGCGACGGCCCCCGCGGCCAGCAGCGCCGCCACGCCGAGCGCGGACGCCAGGTACCCGCGCTGCCGCCAGGGCGAGACGCGCCCCACCGTCGCGCCCAGGCTGTCGGGATCGACGGCCGGGGGCTCGCGCTGGTGGTTGACCGGGCTGCTGTGATCGCTCAGGACCGGCAGCCCCAGCGCGGTGGCGGAGGGCCACATCGAGCGGGTCATCCCCATGACCATCGAGGCGCGGGGGATCTCGCCGACCATCGAGGCGCGCGGGGCGTCGCCGGCGAGCTCCGCCGCGGAGAGGTACTCGAACTGGGTGGTGACCTGCTGGCGCACGAGCGCCCTGCTCTCCGCGAACATCTCGAGCACGCTGGCGCCGAGCAGCTCCGTCCGCATGTCCTCGCCCGAGCCCAGGAGGTAGTTCTCGAGGGCGTCGCCCATCTCCTGCGCGGAGGAGAACCGGCGGTCCGGGTCGCGCTGGAGGGCTTTCGCCACGATCTCCTCGAGCTCCGGGTCGATGTCCGGCACGACGGTCGAGAGCCGCGGAATGTCCCGCGAGAGCAGCTGATGCATCACGGCGATATGGTCGCCGTCGAAGAGCCGCCGCATCGCGAGGAGCTCCCAGAGCACGATGCCGATCGCGAAGAGGTCGGCCCGCCGGTCGACGTTCTGGCTCACCATCGCCTGCTCGGGCGCGGCGTACGCCATCTTCCCCTTGAACGTCCCGCTCTCGGTGTGGGCCTCGTTGAGGGCCGCCTTCGCCACGCCGAAGTCGACGATCTTCACCACGCCGTCGTACGTGACGAAGATGTTGTGGGGGGAGACGTCGCGGTGGACGACGCCGAGCAGCTGGCCATCGTAGTCCGTGAGCTCGTGCGCGTAGTGCAGCCCGCGCAGCGCATCGGCGATGATCCTGACCCACGCCGCGCGCGTGAAGCGCGCGGCGCCGGCACAGCCGCTCACCACCGCCCTCACGATGTCCTTGAGCGGCTGGCCCTCCAGGTACTCCATCACGATGAAGTAACCGCCGCTCTCCCCCCCGGTCTCGTACGTCTGGATGACGTTCGGGTGATTCAGCCGGGCCGAGAGCTTGGCCTCGTCCAGGAACATCTGGACGTACCGCGGGTCCTCCGCCATGCCGACGCGGAGACACTTGACGACGACGAGCTTGTTGAAGGAGCCGGGTCCGCGGGAGACGGCGAGGAACACATCCGCCATTCCACCGCGACCTAATTTTGCAATCAGGCGGTATCGACCAAGCAAGCTGTTACTCGCTTGCTTGGTCGTGGAGATGGTTTGGCCGCCTGCATTCACGACATCCCCCGCTATAAGAGCTTAATTACTCCGTTGACCGAGAGTTTGCAAAGACTTTCATCTACGGAAACAGTACGCGGCCGCTGTGATCATATGCCGCATCGCACCATCGTCGCGTTGCAGCATTCTGGCGCAGCGCTTCCTCCCGATGGGACGCTTCGGCCCTGTCGGTCCCCGTTCGCGTGAGCTTCCGGGTCGACGAAGCAGATGTGGTGGGGCTAACCATATACCGGAGGTCGACCTGCGATGTATGTAATGACGCGTACATAACCTTGCTTCGACGTCTCGGTCGATCGGTCACAGCCCTCTTCCCATGGCCACAGCGCCACGATCCACGAACGGCGGTCCGCAACCGGGAAGCAGCATTGCCGCGGCCCGGAGCGGATGCAGCGCGCGCTGGCGACCAGAAAAGGAAGTCCGTGGTGGTGCCTACACCACCCATTGCGGCGAGCCGGGCCCAGGCGGGCACGTCACGCCGCCGCTCATCCAAGCTGTTTCTTGCGCGAAGTCAAGGGGATGACCGTCTGCGCCAGACGGATCTGCCCTCGTGGGCGGGCCCCTGCGGGCCGAGCGAGGCCCGCAGGCCGGGAGCCGGTAATGGAATGACCACCGCCCTCCGACCGTGAACCCGGCAGGAGGGCGACGTTCAGGGCGCAGACGCCGCGCCGGGCGCAGACGCCGCGCCGGGCGCAGACGCCGCGCCGGGCGCAGACGCCGCGCCGGGCGCCCGGGCGTCCGCGCAGCAGGGGTCTTCTCTACCAGGGGTCTTGCGCCCAGAACTTGCGCACGGCCTCGAGGGTGGCGTCGAGTCGATCGAAGTGCGGGAGACCTCGCGTCGGAGCGACGCGAGCAGCTTCCACGCGCGCGTTCTGCTTGACGAGGTCGTCGAGACGGTCGAAGCGCGCGTGTGGGTCGTGATCGTAGAGAATGAGGGTGGAGACGGGCAGGCGGGTGTAGAGGCGCTGGAAGGCATCCTCGGTGAACAGCTCGCCGGCGATGAACGCGAGCGGAGCGCGGTGGGCCCCCGGCTCCTTCGAGGTGGCGACGGCGTACTCGACCAGGCCGGGATCCGGGTCGCCGACGAAGCTCTTCCGCAGGAACCAGCGGATGCTCGGCGGGGTGACCAGCACGCGGTAGAGCGCCTCCGCGACGTGCGGCACCCGCGAGACGGCGCGCAGGACGGCGCTCGCGCCGGGCGCCTCGCGGCCAAGGCCCGTGGGGGAGAGCAGCACGAGGCTGTGCACGAGGCTCATCTCCTCGCAGGCGACCGCGGCGGCGAACTCCGAGGAAAGGGAGAGCGCGACCACATCGGCGCCGCCGTCCGCCCGCACGACGTCCGTGAGGAAGCGGCGCACGGCGGCGCGGAAGATCTCGCGATCGTAGGGGCGATCCGCGCGCTCCGAGAGGCCGAAGCCCGGCAGATCGAGCGCGTAGACGGGCCGCTCACCACGGAGGGCGTCGAAGAGAGGCGCCATCTCCTTCGAGGAGGCGGCCGCGTCGACCCCGTGAAGCAGGACCACGGGGCGCCCGGCGGCGCGCGTGTCGACATAGTACGCGAGCCGCCCCGCGCTCCACGTATCGACGTGCCGGACCTCCGCGTCGAGCGCAGGGGCGAGCGGCGCGCGGTCGGTCTTGCGCAGCGCGGCCGGGATGAACCGATCGACGGCCGTGACGACCGTATCGAGGCTGAGGGCGCGCGCTCCCATCAGTCCACCCCCGTCGCGAGCATCCCCTCGTCGTCGGCCCGCTCGATGTCGGCGAGGCTCGCGGTCCGCGCCGCGCCGGCGTCGCGCGCCGTGCCGTCCCGGCCGACGTCGTGCCGCCTCTCGCGCTCTGCTTGCTCGGAGGCGCCCTGCGCGGCGCGCACCAGCCTCTCCAGGCGCTCCTCTTCCAGGTGGTGGCGGACCCCGTCCGGACCACCGTGCCGATCTTCGAGGCGGTGGTGTTCGGCATCAGGTTGGCCGCGGGGCGCCGTGTCTTCGGGGCGAAGTGCCATGTCAGCTCCTTTCGCTCGGGACTCGAAGCACGGACCGTGCCTCATCGGAGCGTTGACCCGCGGACCACGCGCGATGCCGCGCCGCGCCGGTCCACGGAGGCGCAAGGACGCCCCGAATGTGACGTTTCGCCTCGGGCCGGTCCTGTAGAGCGACGTGCGCACAGGAGGGAGCTCGAGGCGTGGAAGAGACTGGCCCTCTCGGCATGGCCTGGACGTCGGTGGGAGCCATTGAGTCCCGGGCGGTCCGTCAGGCAGCGCCGAGAGGGCGGTCTGCTCGACGCGAGGCGCCTGGGCTCAGCCGGCGACTTCGAGCTTGCGGCCGGCAGGCTTGTTGATGTCGGCGAAGAAGTCGTTGCCCTTGTCGTCGACCACGATGAAGGCGGGGAAGTCCTCGACCTCGATCTTCCAGACCGCCTCCATGCCGAGCTCGGGATACTCGAGCACCTCGACCTTCTTGATGCAGTCCTTGGCGAGGCGCGCGGCCGGGCCGCCGATGGATCCCAGGTAGAAGCCGCCGTGCTTCTTGCAAGCGGCGGTGACCGCGGGCGAGCGGTTGCCCTTGGCGAGCATGACATAACCGCCGCCGTTCGCCTGGAAGAGGTCGACATACGCGTCCATGCGGCCGGCGGTCGTGGGCCCGAACGAGCCCGAGGCGTAGCCCGCCGGGGTCTTGGCCGGACCCGCGTAGTAGACCATGAACTCCTGCATGTAGCTCGGCATGCCCTCGCCGCGGTCGAGGCGCTCCTTGATCTTCGCGTGCGCGATGTCGCGCGCGACGATCATCGGTCCGGTCAGCGAGAGCCGCGTCCGGATCGGGTACTTCGAGAGCTCCGCCCGGATCTCGCGCATCGGGCGGCGGAGGTCGATCTTCACGACCTCGCCCTCGAGCTCCGCCTCGGTCGGGTCGGGCAGGTACTTCGCGGGGTCGGCCTCGAGCTGCTCGAGGAAGATGCCCTCGCGCGTGATCTTGCCGAGCGCCTGCCGGTCCGCGGAGCAGGAGACGGCGATGCCCACAGGGCACGAGGCGCCGTGGCGCGGCAGGCGGATGACCCGCACGTCATGGCAGAAGTACTTGCCCCCGAACTGGGCGCCGATCCCGGTCCGCTGCGCGAGCTCGAGGACCTTCTGCTCGAGCTCACGGTCGCGGAAGCCGCGGCCGCGCGCGTTGCCCTCGGCCGGGAGCGTGTCGAGGTAACGCGCGGAGGCGAGCTTCGCGACCTTGAGCGTGAGCTCGGCCGAGGTGCCGCCGACGACGATGGCGAGGTGGTAGGGCGGGCACGCCGCCGTGCCGAGCGCGCGGATCTTGGCCTCGAGGAAGGAGAGCAGGCTCTCGGGGTTCAGGAGCGCCTTGGTCTCCTGGTAGAGGTAGCTCTTGTTCGCGGAGCCGCCGCCCTTCGCCATGAACAGGAACTTGTAGGCGTCGCCGTCGGTCGCGAAGATCTCGATCTGCGCAGGGAGGTTGTCGTTGGTGTTGACCTCCTTGTACATGTCGAGCGGCGCGAGCTGCGAATAACGGAGGTTCTGCGCGCGGTAGGTGTCGAAGACGCCGCGCGCGATCGACGCCTCGTCGCCGCCGCCCGTGAAGACGAGCTGGCCCTTCTTGCCCATCACGATGGCCGTGCCGGTGTCCTGGCAGGACGGGAGCACGCCGCCCGCGGCGATGCTCGCGTTCTTCAGGAGCTCGAGGGCGACGAAGCGATCGTTCGGCGAGGCCTCGGGGTCGGCGAGGATGCGCGCGAGCTGCGCGAGGTGCCCGGGCCGGAGGAGGTGGGCGATGTCGCGCATGGCCTCGCGCGCGAGCAGGGTGAGCCCCTCCGGCTCGACCTTGAGGAAGGTCGCGCCGCCGGCCTCGAAGGTGGAGACATGATCCCGGCTGACGAGGCGGTAGGCCGTCTCGTCGTGGCCGAGGGGCAGCATGTCCTGGTACTGGAAATCGGTCATCGTTCGGTCTCCGGGTGCGTGACGGCTGCTCCGGACGCATGGCAGCTGCGGATTCAGCCCTTTACTACAGATCGATGGCAGGCCAATTGCCGATCGATTCCACGCGTGCCCCGCGGCGCGGCTCCGGACTTCGACCCCCGGCGGAGGCCGGCCGTCACGCGGGGAGGTCGCGCACGACGTCGTCGAGGACGGCCGAAATCGACCGCAGGAGCGGCCCCTGGGCGCTCCGCAGGAAGAAGTGCCCGCCGGGGAACATCTCTACCCGGAAAGACCCTCGCGTGAGCTCGCGCCAGGCCTCGAGCTCGGCGGGGCTCGCCCGCTCGTCGACGACGCCCCCGAAGGCGGTGATCGGGCAATCGAGCGGGGCCTCGGCGACGAACGGCTCGGCCTCGTTGACGGCGACGTCGGCGCGCAGGACGGGCAGAAAGAGCTCCATGAGCTCCGGCTCGCGCAGCACCTCGTCGGGGGTGCCGCCCATGCGGCGGATCCACGCCACGAACTCGGGGTCGGGCAGGGCGTGGAACGCCTCGCCCATCGGCAGGTGGGGCGCGCGCCGGCCCGACACGAGCAGGTGGCGCGGGAGCGGAGCGCCCCGGCGGCGCAGCGCGCGCGCGAGCTCGAAGGCCACGAGCGCGCCGAGGCTGTGGCCGTACAGCGCGAACGGCTTCGTCAACCAGGGCCCGAGCGCGGCCGAGAGGGCCCCGACGAGCGGCGTGAGGCGCTGGAAGGGCGGCTCGCGCAGCCGCGCCTCCCGGCCGGGGAGCTTGATCGTGCAGAGCTCGACGCTCGCCGGAAGCTCGCGCCACCAGGCGCTGTAAGCCGATGCGCTTCCGCCGGCATACGGAAAGCAGAAGAGGCGGAGCCGGGCGGCGGGGTTCGGTCGCGGAAGGCCGACCCACACATCGGCGCTCGAGGATCCTGCGGGGTTCATTCAGCGCTCCGTGGAGCTCGCCCGGGCGGGCGAGGCCGGCTCACCATTTGCTGCCCAGGGCGACGCGAATGGTGGCCACCTTCCCTGGGTCGAGGCCGAAGCCGAGATCGTCGTCGAGCGCGACCAGCGCGCCGACGCGGGTGAAAGAGCCTTTCACCGGCGGCTCCCAGCCGAGGAACGGCTCCGCCGCCAGCTGGGCAGAGTTGCTGGACGACATGGGAAAGGCCGCCTGGAGGCGCATGCCCAGGCCGAAGTTCCCGAACGGGCGAAACTCGATCTCGTTGCCCTGCTCGAGCACGAACTTCGTGTTCCCCTCGTCCCGGGTCGGAACGGAGAGCTGGGTCGCGAGATCATGGGTGAGGTACAGCACCTGGCCCAGGCGGATCTCGGTCCCGATGCGCGCCCGGAAGGACATGTGCCCGAGCAGCACGCGGTGTGTATCGAAGTAGGCCCGCGCCGGGAAGTTGGCCACGGCGGAGACGCGGAGGCCCGAGCTGGCCTGCGGGTGCAGCGGTATCGTGCCGCTGATGCCGCCGAAGACCGCGAGGCTGGGCAGCAGGTTTCCAGCGTAATGGAGGCCGATCGTGGGATTGCCCAGAAAGAACCTGCTGTACTCGCCGCTGCTCTCGAATCGCTCGCCGAACAGGTCGGTGGACTGGGAGCCCGAGACACTGCCGTACACGAACGGCATCTCCGCGTCGAGGTGGAGGCCCGCGAAGATCTTGTACTGCGCGACGGCGGTGATGGCCACGCCGAGCCGGCTCGACTCCACCACCTCGACCGTGTCGGGGTCGTCATCCACGGCCGCGAGCTGCTCCTGGTACGACGAGCTGAGGACGTCGATCTCGAATGCGAAGCGCCCTCCCTGGGTCTTCGCCCAACGCTCCTTCGTCTTGTCCGTGATGGGCGGCTTCCGCTCCTCCTGCGCCAGCGCCGGCGCAGCCGAGGAGAGCAGGAAGAAGAGCGTGCCTAGGGTGCCAAGGATGCCAAGAGACGCTTTGGTCGTGCTCACCTGGGGGCTCCCATCTCGTGCTGGAGTCGAGGTCCTTGCGGGGGATCGAGCACCTTGTCGCACCGCGCCCGCCGCGTCGCGGACGCGGTCCATGACGCCGGGCGATGGCCCGGATCAATGCAGCTCCAGCGCGCTGGATGCAAGCTTTTTGACTTCGACGCCGCGCGCCGCGCGCCGCCGAGCGAGGGCGCGCGACGCCCTGCGTCGGGGTGGATCGGCCGAGTGGGGCGCGCTCGGCCCTAGAAGAAGCCCACGAGATGGAGCGACCCCGGACCGAACGCGACCCGCGTCGACGGGGACGAGGCGCGCTTTGTGTCGCCGTGCTCCGGGCCGCCGCCGGCGACGGTGAGATAGAGCGAGATGCCGCCGGCAAGCACGGCGGCGCCCGCGAGCACGTCGGCGGTGAGCGCGAGGGTCGCGGTCCTGGTCCGCTCACGCTCGATCGCGCGGGCGTCGCCGGGGAAGTCGCCGAGCGCGGCCTCGAGGTCGCCGGAGGCGCCGAGCGCGAGGACGCCGGTGACCGCGGCCCCCGCGGCGAGCGCGCCGGTCGCGATCCAGGGGAACACGGGCGCGCTCCGCTCGCGGCGAGGGGCGCGGTCGGCCGAGGCGCCTGGCTGCGCCGCCCCGGGGCCAGCGCCTCCGCCGGCGGCCTGCTGGGCCGGCGCGGGGGGGAGCTCGATCCGGAGCTGAACCCGATCGCCGCCGGCCACCTCGATGACCCGCGTGACGGGAGGGCGGCCGACCGCCTCGGCGACGATGCGCCGGCGCCCGGCGCTCATCAGCAGCGGCTCCGCGAGCGGTGTCGTGCCCGCAGGCACGTCATCGACCGAGATCTGCACGCCGGGCGTCGAGGTCGAGAGCTCCACGGTCGCGACGCGGCTCCGCAGGACAGCGATGTCCCGCTCGACCTCGGCCCGACGGCCGGCCGCGAGCTGCGCGCCGCCGGCCGCGAGGTACCCCTCGAAGGCGCGCAGCGCGCAGGCGTAATCCCTGAGCTGATAACACGCGCCCGCGATGTTGTAGAGCACCTGATAAGCGGGGGCGAGCGCGTAGGCGCGGCGAAACTCGGTGAGCGCGGTGATGTAATCGGCCTCGTTATAAAGATCGACGCCCCGCCGGAAGCGCGCGTCCGCTTCCGCGGTCCTGTCGGCCGGCTGGGCGAACGCGCCGAGCGGCGCGCTGAGCGCGATCGCGGCGCAGAGGGCGAGGGCTCGCGGTGTCATCATCGAGCGTAAGGGCTCTCCAGGTCGATCCCGCGCCTCGGCTTCCGCTCTGCCGGCGGCTCGGGCGCGCCGGACGGCGGCGCGACGGAGGCGGGCGTCGCCGCCGCGGCGGACGCCGGCGTCGCCGTGGCGACGCTCGCCGGAGCGCTCCGGGCGGCGACCTGGGCGGGTCTCGCTGGAGGTGCGCCCGGATCGCTCTTCAGCGCGAGGCTCAAGACGAGGTCGTTGTTCGCCGTGATCGTCTCTTCCTGCGCGACGAAGCCGGGCGCCTCGGCGCGGACGACGTGCGCGCGGCCGTCCCTGGCGAGGCGGCCCTCGTAGGCGCCGGTCGACACCGGCGATCCATCGAGGGAGAGCTTCGCATCGACCGGCGAGACGCGGACGACGAGGCTGATGAAGGCCTCCTCTTGCTTCGGCGGGGGCTCCGCGGTCGCCGTCGCGGCGACCGGCACCTCGCGGCCCTTGCTCGCCGTGAACCTCCAAGGCTGCATGCGCAGGAAGCCGACGGTCACGACGCTCGCGGCCACGACGAAGGTGGCCCCGAGCGCGAGCAGCGCGCGGCTCGGGCGCGCGGCGCGCACCTTGGGCTCGGTCGTGCTCACCGACGGCATCATCGAGCTCGCGTCCGAAGGGGCGGCGCCCGTGGGCGCGGTCAAGGTCGGGGTCATCGACGTCGGACCAGCGCTGAGCTTCGGCAGGTCGGAGAGCGTGATCTTCGGCGTGTTGCCGCTCCAGCGCACGTCGCGCAGCTGCTGCTCGACGACCTGCTTGATCCGCGCCCGGTCCTCCGCGAACTGGCTGGCCACGAGCGCGCCGACCTCCCGCGCGCTCATGCCCCGGTGGTGCTCGATGAGCCAGCGCTCGAGATCCAGCTGCAGATCGGCCGCGGTGGCATAACGGTCCTCGAGGGCAGGGGCGAGCGCCTTCAGGCAGATCCGCTCGATCTCGGGGTCGACGTCAGGTACGTGGTCCCTGACGCCCGGGAGCTCGCCATTGCAGAGTCGCCCGAGGATCGCGAGGTCGTTGTAGCCCTTCCACATGCGTCTCCCGACGAGCGCCTCCCAGAGGATCACGCCCACAGAAAAGATGTCGGAGCGCCGGTCGACGCGCTCCCCGCGCGCCTGCTCGGGCGACATATACGATACCTTGCCCTTGAGCATCCCGGTGCGTGTCTCCGACAGCGAGTCGGCTGCCTTGGCGATCCCGAAGTCGACCACCTTGATCACCCCGTCGTAGGTGATGAAGATGTTCTGCGGGCTCACGTCGCGGTGCACCACGTGGATGGGCGTCCCGTCGAAATCGCGCAAATCGTGCGCGTGATGGATCCCGGCGAGCGCGTCGCACAGGACGCGCACCTGGAGCGGGAGCGGCACCTTGTCGTGCCCCATGCGGGAGCGGAGGCTGCCGAGCGGCTGGCCCTCGAGGTACTCCATCGCAATGAAGAAGCGCGCCCCGTCGTCGCCGACCTCGTACGTCTGCACGACGTTCGGGTGGTTCAGCCGGGCCGCGAGGCGCGCCTCGTCGAGGAACATGGCGAGGATGTCGGCGTCCTGGCAGAGCTCGACCCGCGCCCGCTTCAGCACCACGAGCTTGTTGAAGCCGGCGGGCCCCTGCGCGACCGCGAGGCAGACATCGGCCATGCCGCCCCTGCCGATCTCGGCGATCGGGCGGTATTTCCGGAAGCCATGGGGGTCGCTGGGAGCGCTCATTCGACCTCGGCCGGATCGATCCCCCGAGGGGAAAGCCAGGCCGGAGAATGCCCGCGATGTATTACTTCGAGGCAAACCCCAGGTTACGTTCCCGCGAATTTGACTCCCCTTCCCGGGTAAGTTTCTGCCATTTTTCCAACGGTCAACCGGCAGGAGTCGCTCATGTCACGCCTCGTCGACGCGGCGGCCACGGCGCGGCGCGCGGGCACCACAACGGCAGCGAACTTGAGGAGCGTCGTGGCCCGGCTCACCGGGGCGAGCCGGGCCACGACGCTCCACGGCGTACGTCTGCGGTCCCGGGGGGTGGTCCACACTGTGGTTCCCGGGGGTCCAGACCGTGGTCCCAGGGGGTCCACACTGTGGTCCCCGGGGGTCCACACTGTGGTCCCCGGGGGTCCACACTGTGGTCCCCGGGGGTCCAGACCGCGGTCCCGGGGGGTCCACACTGCGGAGGCAAGCGCTGTCGACGATGAGGCGCCGGCAGGGGAGAGAGCGCGGAGGGCCTCGGACCGCCCAACGCGCTCCCTGCCCATGCGCCTGGGATGGCTTGAACTTCATACGCGGCCGTGTGAGCTCTCTCCGGCGGCGCCCGCGTGGGCTCAGGGCAGGGAGCTCGCTCGTGAAGCTCGCCGAATTGTCATCATCCTGCTGCCTTCTCGGAAGAAACCGGTCTCCTGGAAGTGCAGTGTCGTCGCAGCACATCTGCGCGGCGCAGGGTAGATTCCATTCTGGAACCTGCGTTAACCCCGGCCGGCGAGCCGGTTCAGACTTGACAGCTCCGACTCGATTTGTTCTGCTTGATCCGGATCAGAGCATCCCGCCAAGCCTGCTCGCGACGACGATCGCGAGGCTCTCGAGTTTCGTCGCGCCGAGCAGCGTCCGCCGCTCGACTCTCCGAAAGAGCAGCGGCGCCGGTCGCTCGGCGCCCACGTCCCGCGCACCGCCGCCTCTCCCGCACGCGCCGACCGCGCAGCGCCGACGAGCGCGCAGCGCGACATCAACGGTTCTTTTTGCACTCGGATCATTGGAATGAACATGAAACGCCGTCCAACCGATTCACCCGCCGTCGCCCTCGCCCTCGCCTTGGGCGCCCTCGCCACGGGCGCCGTCGCGTGCTCGGTGATCGTCGAGCACCGGAACCAGCAATGCACCTCGGACGCTGACTGCGCGCAGTTCACCGACGCCGTCTGCGACCTCACGGACAACACCTGCGTCCCTGAGTCGAGTGCATCCGGGGGCGGCGACGGGGGCAGCAC
Source organism: Sorangium cellulosum (assembly GCF_002950945.1). Classification (GTDB taxonomy): domain Bacteria; phylum Myxococcota_A; class Polyangia; order Polyangiales; family Polyangiaceae; genus Sorangium; species Sorangium cellulosum_E. The sequence continues at coordinate 784,490 of NZ_CP012673.1, read as the reverse complement.
GACGGGAGGGTGCGCGAAGTCCCCCAAGGATCTCGTGGAGATCATCGGCGACATCGACACGGACTTTACGCTCAAATGCGACAGAGATTACCTCCTCAAAGGCCAGGTGAACGTCAAGGACAGGGCGAGGCTGACCATCGAGAAGGGCACGACGATCCACGGCGAGCCAAACCAGCAGGTCCCAGCCGCGCTCGTGGTGCAACCCGGCTCCCAGCTCATCGCCGTGGGCACGAAGGACGAGCCCATCGTGTTCACGAGCGGCAAGCCGCCGGAGGACCGCAAGCCCGGGGACTGGGGGGGTGTCATCCTCCTCGGCAGCGCGCCGACCAACCACGTGGACGCGAACGGCATGCGCGTCCCTGGCCAGATAGAGGGCCTGACGACCGGCGGACAGTTCGGAGGGATCGACGAGAACGACTCGAGCGGCACGCTCAAATACGTGCGCATCGAGTACTCCGGCGTGAAGCTCGCCCCGAACAACGAGATCAACGGGCTCACTCTCGGCGGGGTCGGCCGGGGGACGATCATCGATTTCGTTCAGGTCCGGCACGTGTCCGACGACTGCTTCGAGTTCTTCGGAGGTACGGTGAACGCGAAGCACCTCGCCTGCCAGTACAGCGGCGATGACGCCTTCGACTGGGACTACGGTTACCGCGGCAAGCTCCAGTTCCTCGTCGCGCAGCTGGATCCGAACGTCGTGGAGGAGACGAACGGGTTCGAGGGGGACAACGACCCGCTCGCGCTCACGCCGCCGCCCGAGCCCCGGAGCGAGCCCACCATCTACAACGCGACGCTCTGCGGGAAGGGCGTGGACGTGGACAAGGAGCAGTACGGGATGCTCCTCCGCCGGTCGACGAAGGCGAACATCGCCAACGCGATCGTCACGGGCTTCGAGGTCGGCCTCGACGTCCGCGACCCGGAGACCGCGCCGAACGTGTCGAGCTCGATCTTCTTCGACAACCTGGTGGGCACCTTCGCTTACGCCGAGGTGGGCGACGGGACAGGCGTCTTCGCGGACGACGACGACGGCTTCGACGAGATCGCGTTCCTGGGCGATCCCGCCCGGAAGAACATGGAGCTCGACCCCGGCATCCCGAGCTGCTTCGACCCCTCGGCGCCGGTCTTCGGCCCCGCGAAGTCCCTCACGGAGAACGCGGCGGAGCCGCCGGCCGACTTCTTCGACGAGGGCGCCGCGTTCGTGGGCGCGTTCAGGGACGCCAGCGACACCTGGGCCACGTCGGGGAAATGGGCGGTGTGGAGCCCGATGTGACCGGGGCAGGCATAACGGCCCTTCAGCCTGCCTGGCGCTCCAGCCGCGCGGCGAGGTGGCGGCGCTCCTCCGACTCCGCGCCTCCGCGCGCGCGCAGCGCCAGGGCGAGCGCGCGGGGAATGTTCATCGCCGCGCCGCGCGCGCGCAGCTCCGGGTACGTCCGCGCGTAATCGCGAGGCACCCGCAGCGACCAGTTGTCGTCGCTGATCGTCCCGGGGGCGTTGTAGATCTCCTTCAGCCCGAGCAGGTCGGAGAAGAACACCATCACGTTCGCCGCCTTGCTCGCGAAGAGATCGGCGAGCTTGGCCTGCGCGAGCGCCCGCGGGTCGGACGCGAGCGCCCGCGCCATGGCGCCCTCCTCGGCCGGCGAGGGCGCGAGGCGGGCGGCCAGGTAGGCCGCCTGCCGCTCCAGCGCGCCGGCGCGCTCCCACGCGTCGAGCAGCCTCCAGAGCGGCGGCGTGTCGTGGGTCCCCACCATGATCCAGTCGGAGGGTCCGGCGTTCTCGCTGCGATAGACGTCCTTCGGGTTGTCGAGATCGGCCTTCTGCGTGACCCGGAAGCGCCCGAGCCCGTGCCGCTCGAGGACGGCCTTGAGCGGGAAAGGCATCGTGCTCAGGACCTCGCACACGATGTCCGTGGTGGCGCGCCCGCGGGCCTCCGCGCAGGCCGCGATGGTGTCGAACAGCACGCTGTAGCGCCCGACCTGCTCCGGCGTCAGCGACGCGACCCAGTCGTCCGCATACCGCGGCACGGCGCGGTTCAGCTGCGCCGGCGAGACGATCGCGTAACGCGAGAGCAGCGGGTGATCCGGCAGATCGGGCGACGAGAAGAGGCGCGCCCCGCCCTGCACGGCCCGGAGCGGATCGGGCGCGTCGGCGGCATAGACCCACGGGCAGACGAGGCCGTGCGGGTGATCGATGCGCACGCCGTCGAACTCGTCGAACATCTTGTCCATCCGCGCCCGAACCAGCGCGAGCGCGCTGGCGGAGGCGTCGGTGTACTGCGCCGGATCCAGGACAGGATAGTTCCACACCTGGCCCTCGGGGTTGGTCCGGCTCGGCGGCGCCCCCATGAGATACCCCTTCAGGAAGACCGACTGGTGCGCCCACGCGTCCTGAGGCGAATACCCGATCTGCAGGTCGCCATAGAGCTTGAGCCCGAGATCGGCCGTCACGGTCCGGAGCGCCGCGTGCTGCTCGTGCGCGAGGAGCTGGCAGAAGGCGTAGAACTCGACCTCGTCGCGGTGCCGCGCGAGCAGCTCTCGCCGGCGCTCCTCGCAGGCGACCACCTCGCCGGGGCCGGGCGCCCACAGGCGGCGATCCAGCTCCGGCTCGCCGGACCAGCCGTGGAACCAGCCGCTCCGGTGCTCCTCGCAGAGCGGGCCGTAGAGCGCGTCCCGCTCGAGCCACGCCGCGTTCCGCAGCTTGAACGCCTCGAGGCGCGCGGCGAGCCCGGAGGGCTCGCCCCGCTGCCGCCGCCCCACGAACGACGCGAACGCCTCCCGCAGCGCGGCGCGCTGCGCGCGGTACGCATAGCCGTGCGACGCGCGCTCCTCGCGGCCGCGGGGCCGCTCGGCGACGATCCGCTTCACCGACGCGGGCCCGAGGAGCGCGCCCCAGGGGCCGTCCTCCATGAGGCGGGCGAGCGCGATCGACAGCGTGCTGCGCGAGAAGATGGTGCCGTCGTAGGGAGACGCGTTGTCGGCCGACGTCTCCCCCTGAGGCCCGAGCTGGATGCCATTGAACCCGAGATCGCGGGCGAAGCGGAGGAATCGGTGCCCGCCCTCGGTGTACGGCGACCCGCGCCCGGTGTCCTCCGCGTCGTCGGAAGGAAAGCTCGGGTCGTGGATCGCGAGCACGAAGTTGCGGATGCCGAGGAGCTCCAGCGCGGCCCTCACGAGCGCCCGCTCGTCATCCCCTCCTTGAACCTGCGTCCTCTTCCCCTGGACCTCTTTGTTCCCGGCGTCGTTCATCGCGGTAGGTATAGCGATGAAGGGATTGGCCCGCCAAGGGTGCCTTGGAGGTGAGACGTTTTGCCCCGGTCGCTGGACTCGGCCACTTCACCGCGGCGCCGCGCGGCTTCCGTCGGATTCCGTCAGCTTCCGTCAGGCCCCGAGGCGCGTGCCCGCCGCGACTCCCGCGGTCGCGCTCGCGGCCTCTGCCGCAGGCAACGTGAAGAAGAACGTGCTCCCCTCGCCCACCTTGCTCTCGACCCAGATCCGCCCGCCGTGTACCTCGACGAGCGCCTTCGCGATCGAGAGGCCGAGCCCAGTGCCCTTGTGGGCGGTCTCCTTCGCCTGCCAGTAGCGCTCGAAGATCCTCGCCCGCTGATCCTCCGGGATGCCCGGGCCGGTGTCGCGCACCGAGACGAGCACGTCCCGGCCCCACGGCTGGGCGCGGACCGCGACCTCGCCGCCCGCGGGGGTGAACTTGATCGCGTTGCCGACGATGTTCGCGATCACCTGCAGGATCCGATCGCGATCGCAGAGCGCCCGGTCGACGCCGAGCTCGACGCCATGCTCGAGCCGCAGCGACTTCTCCGCCGCCTCCTCGCGCAGGAACTCGAGGGCGTCGCCGAGGAGGCCGGCGACGTCGTGCGGCACCGGCTGGATCGCCATGTGGCCGCCGTCGAGCTTGGCCAGGTCGAGCAGGTCGCGGATGAGGCGGTTCATGCGATCGGCCGATTTCTGGATGCGCTCGACCGGGCGCCGCAGGTCGGGCGCCTCGTCCGCGCTCGGCAGCTTCCGGCGCAGGAGGCTCGTGTTCATGACGATGGTCGCGAGCGGGCTCTTGAGATCGTGCGACACCACCGCCACGAGCTCCTCCCGGGCGCGGATCGCCCGCTGCGCGCTCTCGTACAGCCGCGCGTTGTCGATCGCCAGCGCGGCCCGCCGCCCGAGATCCTCGGCGAGCGCCTGGTCGTCCGCGCCGTAGCGCAGGTCGTCGCGGCCCGAGGCGATGGTGAGCACCCCGAGCATCGTGCCGCGGGTGACGAGCGGCACGGCGATGTAGCGGCGCAGGCCGAGCTCCCGGAGGAGCGCCTCGCTGGCGGACGGGGGCGGCTCGGTGTCGCGCGGCGCGAGCTCGCCCGGCGCGGCGACGGACGCGCGGCCGACCTCGCACAGCGCCGCCTCGCCCGTCTCCAGCACACGCGAAACGCCGGACGGGATGACCGCGTCCATCGGCGTCGGGCCCTCCAGGAGCCGCGCGAGCTCGCTCTTCCGGGGGTCGGCGTGCACGACGACCGCGCGCCGGAGCATCCCCTCGCGCTCGATGACGTCGACCATGCACCAGTCCGCCACGAAGGGGACCGGCAGGCGCGCGACGCGCACCAGCGTCGCCTCGTAGTTGAGCGAGCTGGAGAGCAGACGGCTCGCCTCCGAGAGGAACGCCGCGCGGCGCTGCGCCGCCTCGGCCGCGGCGCGGCCCGCCTCCGCGGCGGCGAGGTGCCGCGCCCGCTCGCGCTCGTTCTCGAGCACGCGGGCGTAGAGCAGACGGTGCACGAGCGCCGTGCGGAAGATGCCCGCGAGCCGGCGCATCATGCCCCGGTACTGGGGCGCGAACGCCGGCTCGCCCTCGAAGCAGAGGATCAGGGTGGAGGCGCCGCTGTCGCCCTGCCCCTCCAGCGAGAAGTGCCACGTCACGAGCCCCGGCCGCGCGAGCTCGGGGTACGGCAGGCGCAAGCCGCCGCCCTCGCCGCCGGGGGCGCCCGCGGCCGGGTCGAGCGGCGGGATGGGCAGCGCGCGCGAGCTCGCCGACAGCCCCGCCGCGTCGAGCAGCCGCGGCGTGGACGGGGTCGGCGAGACGAGCACGAGCACCGCGACGCAGCTCATCCGCTCGGCGAGGCGCTCCAGGAAGAGCGCCATCGAGCGGCGCGGATCGAAGAGGTCGAGCGCTGCGACCGTGAGCTCTTGGAGGACGCTGAGGAGCGTCAGCCGTTCCTCCTGGATCTCGAGATCTTCATCGCTCGCCATGGGCAGGGCTCCAGCCGCTCCGGCGCTCAGGCGCCGAGCGCGAACACGACAGCGGTCTTGTTGTGGAACTGCGGCACCCCCCGGCCGAGCGCGCCTACCTCTCCGAACGTCAGGCAGCCCATGACCGGGACGCGCTCGCCGAGCTCGCTCTCGAAGGTGGTCAGCTCGTCGCGGACGGTGTCGCCGAGCATCATGCACCGCGAGATGCAGTCGAACACGAAGGCGCCGGCGATCGGCCCGGCCACCGCCTCGCGCGCCGTGATCGCGGCCTCGCGCGCGGCGGCCACCAGGCCGCCGGGGTCGCCCTCCATGACGCGGATGAGGCAGCCGTCCGGGACCTCGCCGACGCAGTAGAGCCCGCCGGGCGCGACCACGCGCAGCGGGTCGCGGATGACGTGCTCGCCGTCGGCCTGCGGGATGCCGAGCGGGTGCGTCATCGCGAAGGCCGCGAAGCCGTCGAGGTTCACCTGCTCCCCCCGCACCCGCGCGGTGCGCTGGTAGACCGAGAAGGCGCCCTCGTACTCGAGCTCCACGACGGTCGTCCCCTCGGCGCGGGTGACCATCGTCGGCGGGCCGTAGGGCCGGAAGCCGTGGCGGATGCCGGTGGCCATGCGCGCCGGCGAGTCGAGCGCGACCACGACGACGCTGTCGGAGTACGCGCGCCCGCCGGCGAACTGCGCGGTCCGCACGAAGCGGAGGTTGTCGCCCGCGCCGCCGCCGGCCCAGACGACGCCCGTGCCGCCGACCTCGACCGCGCCGCGCACGACGTCCGCCGCGTTGCCCGTGAGCGCGTCCGGCAGCACGAGCAGCGCCCGGCTCCACCCCGGCGGGATCGCCGGCGGGAACCCCTCGAGCGCGCGCGACGTGGCGAGCACGCCGGCGCGCCGCCCGCCCTGGCTCACGGCCTGCGCGACGCCGACGCCGACGCGCACCGCCTCGGAGACGACCAGCCCCACGACGAGCCCCTGCGGGAGCAACCGGCTGCCCGCGAAGACCCCCGCCGTGCAGCAGCCCGCCCAGGGCACCCCGGGCAGCTCGCTGGTCACGGCCGCCGCCAGCGCGTCCGCGTCGTATTGGTCGGTCGACAGGACGAGCGCGAAGGCAGGGCGCGCGGCGCGCTCCGAACGTGCCGACTCGCGGAGCGCCGCCGCGACGGACTCCGAGGCTGCTTTCTTTGGATCCGGCGCGGAGCTCGCTCCGACAAATATCTGTGTCGCCATCTCTTCTTCCCCCCTGAGAAATTAGGCACTCGCGTTATACTGGAGATCCTCCCGATCGTCACGGTGCGCAATTCTCGATCTTATCGTCCGTACAGGGCGCTCCGGCCTCGCGAACAACTCACGATTTTCCCGGGCTCGCTCCCAGACGAAGAGCCGGACAGTGCCGCGGGTGATCCAGCGAAGAGCAGGCCTGCGGAGGGAGAGAGCGCCACCCCGGACCGGAGGGGGCAGAATCCTTATCCTTCAATAAGAGGGCGTGCCCTGCAAGCTCGTCAGGGACGCCTGTCTCGCCGCGCGGATCGCCGGAGGCACTCGCTTCGTGGCGCGCGCCCTGCAAGCCTGGCGACGCAGCGCACCGGACGAGCCTCGGAGCGATTGCCCGCTGCCCGCGCGAGAGCCGTCATGCCCAAGGCGGAATAACCCAGGTGTCGCCGGGACGCAGTCGGGAGGGCGGTGAGATGTGGGACATGAAGTCGGGAAGACTGGGAAGAAAACGTCAACGTTCTTCCCGCTTTACCGCCTTCATGGGAGCTCCCTTCGAGGCCAGTGCGACCGCCGCGCGCCGCCGGAGGATGTGGGGTGGGCCCGTCGCGCCGCGCGCCGTCGATGCGCCGTTACCGTGCGGCCAGGCTCAGGGATCCGCCCTGAGCAGCGTGTACGTCAGCGCGCGCCAGAACCCGCCGCGCGCCGTCCCCGGGGCTGCGCCGACGGCGACGAGCACGAATCCTTCGCCGTCGGCGATGCTGGTCGCGGTGACATCGCTGTTCGCCAGGATCTCGTCCATCGGCACGGAGGCCGTCACCTTCGCCTCGATCGGATCGTACGTCTCGACGGTGAGCTGCTCCAGCGCGCCGAGATCATCCCGCGCGAGCCCCGTGAACGGCGGGAACGGCGCGATCGCGCCGAACGAGAGCGCCTGCGCGAGCGTCAGGCCGCTCGCCCCGCTCTGCCCCAGCGTGAGCTGGACGTCGACGACCGGCGTCGCCGCGCTCGCGTGCGCGACCTGCAGCCCGACCCGCTCGAAGGTCGTCCGCCGCGACATGGCGACGGCGACGAGGCCGGCGGTCGGCGTGTCGATCGTGTAGGCGTCGCCGCAAGCTTGCTTCTCGCTCTCGTGCGTGTGCCCCTCGCCGCCGAGGCACCCGGTGGCGACGAGGAGCAGGCTCCTCTCCTCGGTGAACACGGACGCCGGCAGCACGGGCAGCGCCGCGGCGACGACCGGAGCGCCGGGCTCCGCGGCGAGCGCGAGGATCTCGGCGCAGTCGAGGCCCTCCGTCGCGCGGAGGTCGCCCGCGATCGCGTGCGCGCGCACGCTCGCCCCCTCGGGGATCGTCGGTGCGAGCGGCTCGACCCCCTCGGCCCGGGCAAACTCGAGGCCCGCGGCGGCGCTCGGCCACGGGGCCACGCCGGCGCCGGTGCCGTCCGGGTGAGCGAGGAAGCAGATGCGGATGGCGTCGTGGTCGCTCACGCCGTTCACCACGGTGAGCTCCGTCGGCCCCGGCGGCTCGACGGCGCCGCCGCCCGCGCCCGTGGTCGTCGCGCCGCTCCCGGTGGCATCCGGGCCGCCTCCGCTGCCCGAGGTGCTCGCCGCGCTCGGCGGATCCCTGGCGAGCAGGTCGTGGTCCTGCGTGCATCCTGCCGCGGCGGCGAGCAGGGGTCCCGCGCAGCAGGCCCAGCCGATCGAGAGAACTCGGTGCAGCACGCTGCGAGCTTACCGTGCTAGGCGGGGTCGATGCGGGTCCATCTCACCGCGACCGCCGCCGCCGCCGTGCGCCGCGGCCACCCGTGGGTCTACCGCGACGGCATCGCGGGCGCGGCCGGTCGCGCGGCCAGCGCTGGCGGCCGGGGGGCGCGCGCGCATCGCGCCGTCGCCGCCGCCGCCGTCGTCGCCGCGTCGGGCGAGGTCGTCGAGCTGGCGGCCGAGGGCGCGCCGTTCCTCGGGCGAGGGCTCTGGGATGCGGATTCCCCGATCGCCGTCCGCGTCTTCCAGCGCACGCAGGCGCCGGCGCTCGACGAGCGCGCCCTCGCGGAGCGGCTGGAGCGCGCCTTCGCCCTGCGCGACGGCTGGTTCGCCGGCCGCGACACGACCGCGTACCGGATGTGCAACGGCGAGGGGGACCGGGTGCCGTCGCTCGTCATCGACCGGTACGATCGCGTCGCGGTGGTCCGCCTCGACGGCGGCCTGCTCGCGCCGTGGGTCGAGCGCCTGCTCCCGCACCTCGCGCGCGCGCTGGGCGCCCGCGGGGTGCGCTCGATCGGCCTGCGCGCGCCGGCGGGGGGCGCGGACGCGGAGGGGAAGAAGCTCACGCACGTGCACGGGCCGCCGCTGCCGGAGCGCGTCGTGGTTCGGGAGCTGGGGGTCGCGATGGAGGTCGACCTCGCGCGCGGGCAGAAGACGGGCGCGTTCCTCGATCAGCGCGACAACCGCGCCCGCGTGCGCGCGCTCGCGGCCGGGCGCCGGCGCGCGCTGAACCTGTTCAGCTACGCCGGCGGCTTCTCGGTGGCCGCGGCGCTCGGCGGCGCGGGCCGGGTCACCTCGGTGGACTCCGCGTCGGCCGCGCATGCGACCGCGCAGCGCACCTTCCGCGAGAACGGGGTCGATCCGTCGGCGCACGAGTTCGTGACGGCGGACGTGTTCGACTTCCTCGAGAAGGCGCGGGCGCGCGGGGACCGGTACGACCTCATCGTCTCGGATCCGCCGAGCTTCGCGCCGAGCGAGCGCGCCAAGCCGCGCGCGCTCGGCGCGTACCGGAGGCTGCACACGGCGGTCGCGCGCGTGCTCGATCCGGGCGGCGTGTTGTGCGCGGCGTCGTGCTCGAGCCACATCTCCATGGAGGACTTCGTGGGGACGCTGGACGACGCGACCCTGGAGCGGGACGACCTGCGGGTCCGCGCGCTCCACGGGCAGCCGGAGGATCACCCGACGCTGCCGGCGTGGTGGGAGGGGCGGTACCTGAAATTCGTGGTGCTGGAGTGAAGAGCGAGCGCGCGAGGAGCGCGCCGTCCGGTGCGCTCCGGCGGCGCGACGCGCGAGGTCAGGCCTCGCCGTCGGGATCCACGCCCAGCTCTCGCAGGCGCGCAGCCAGCCGCTGGGCGCGGGTCTCCGCGTCCTCGGCGCGCTTGCGCTCGCTCTCGGCGCGCTCGTGCTCGCTCTCGGCGCGCTTGCGCTCGCTCTCGGCGCGCTCGCGCTCGCTCTCGGCGCGCTCGCGCTCGCTCTCGGCGCGCTTGCGCTCGCTCTCGGCGCGCTCCGCCCCCGTGGGCAGGACCGTGCCGTCCCTACGACTCCACCGCAGCCACGGACCGCTCATTCCCTCGAACTCGCCGTCCCACTCGATCAGACCGAGCCCGAGGGTCTCGAACCAGGGCTGAATCGACACATACAGGTCGCCGCGCAGCTCGAACGCGTGCAGCGCCGCTTCGCCGAGGTGCCTGGCCGGGTCGTAGACCACGTAGTACGGGATCCGCATCGCCGCGTAGCCGCGGCGCTTCTTGCCGAGCTCCTCGCCCTCGCGGTTCGACACAACCTCGACGACGAGCTCGGGCGGCTTGCCGAACTCCCAGAAGAGATAGGTCCGGTTCTCCTTCGCCCAGCGCGGCTCCGCCGGCACGACGTCCACGCTGAGGAAGAAGTCCGGAACGAGGGGCGGTCGCTTCACGGACGCGAACAGCCCCACGTTCGCCGCCGCGAGGAAGGGACGAGGCTCCCCGCCCTCCGACGGGGGCGGGCCGTCCCAGCTCGCGTACAGGCTCTCCGTCAGCAGGCGCTGCTGCTTCTCCGAAGGCAGGTTGTCCACCGGCGTGTCGTCCTCCACGACGAGCCCGGAGATATCGGGCCGGTCGACCACCGGGATCACGAGTTCCTTCCATGCCGTCGCCCCGGACATGCCGCGATCATGACGTGCCCTCCAGGGGCGTCAACGCTCCACCGCCGGCGCGCCTCGACTTCCGAGCGCACGCGCCGGCGCTCCGGGTCCGGGCAGCACACGCGCCGGCGCGCGGTGGGCTCGTCCGTGCACACGCGCCGGCGCTCCGGGTCCGGGCAGCACACGCGCCGGCGCGCGGTGGGCTCGTCCGTGCACACGCGCCGGCGCGCGGTGGGCTCGTCCGTCACGGCGGCGCAGGGCGACCGCGGCTCCGCCGACGCCGCCGTCCCGCCGCTCACCCCGCCGCGGCGCGCCGCCCCAGCAGGAACGCCGCCAGCGCCTCCGCCTTGGGCACGAGCGTCTTCACCTCGATGAGCTCGTCCTTCGTGTGGAAGCCGCTCCCCCTCGGCCCCAGCCCGTCGATGGACGGGATCCCGATCTCGGCCGTCGAGCTCGCGTCGGATCCGCCGCCGATGAGGGGCGCCTCGCCGTCGCCGAGCCCCGCCGCCCGCGCGCAGGCCGCGTACTCCCGGTAGAGCGCCACGCTCGCCTCGGTCCGCACGAGCGGCGCCCGCGCGAGCTCGCAGTCCACGTGCACGGCGGTGCCTGGCACCTCGACGGACGCCTCGTGCGCGGCCGCGGAGAGCGCCGCCATGATCTCCTCGCCGTCCGCGGTCGTCACGAAGCGGAAATCGACGCCCGCCTCCGCCGCGTCGGGCACCGTGTTCCTGCCGTGCCCCCCGCTCACCTTGCCCACGTTGACCGTCACCCCCCGCGAGTAATCGGTCAGCCGCTGCGCCCAGTCGATGAAGCGGGCGAGCGCCCAGATCGCGTTCGCGCCGTGCTGGTGTGCGTTGCCGGCGTGCGCCGCCTTCCCCGTCGCCCTCGCCGTCGCGCCCCCGGTGCCCCGGCGCGCCGTGATGATCCTGTCCTCCTCGCGCCCCGCCTCGAACACGAGCGCGCACGCCGCGCCCGCGAGCTCGCGCTGCAGCAGCGGGCGCCCCTCGGGCGACCCGACCTCCTCGTCCGACACGATCGCGAACCGCACCGGGATCGCCGAAAGCGCGCCCACCTTCTCGAGCGCCCGCAGCGCCTCGATCGCCACGACGAGCCCGCCCTTCATGTCGAGCACCCCGGGCCCACGCGCGAGGTCCCCATCGCGGCGGAACCCCTCGAAGACGCCCGGCGGGAACACCGTGTCGAGGTGCCCCACCAGGGCGACGTGGCCCGCCGGCGACGCCTTCGCCGCCTCGCTCTCCACCACCCAGTGCGCCGCGAAGCGCGCGCTCGCGATCCGGCGCACGCACAGGCCGGGGATGGTCGAGAGCTCGTTGGCGAGCACCTCGCCCACCGCGTCGCCGCCGCGCGGGTTGTCGGTGAACGAGTTGAGGTTCACGAGCCGCTCGAGCAGCGCGAGCATCGGCTCCGTGCGCCCTGCGAGCGCCTGCCTTAGACCCTGGATCACGGCGCCATCATGCCACGGAAGCGCCGGCCCCGCCGCGCCGGCGCCCGACGCGACCCCGCGGCGGCGCGGCGGCCTCTGCCCTGGCCGCTGCAGAAGTGGTACGTGTCCCCTCATGACACCTTTCAGCGCAGCGCGGAGGCACCCGTGACCACGCCGGCAGGTCCGCTCGTCATCAAGCTCGGCGGCGAGGTCGTGGGCAGCCCCACCCTCCCCGTCCTCGCCAGCGATCTCGCGGCGCTCACCCGCGCCGGCGCGCGCGCGGTCATCGTCCACGGCGGCGGCGCGCAGGCCACCCGGCTCCAGGAGCGGCTCGGCATCCCCGTCCGGCAGGTGGCGGGCCAGCGCGTCACCGACGCGGACACGCTCGACATCATGAAGATGGTCGTCGCCGGCAAGCTCAACGTCGACCTCTGCGCCGCGCTCCTCGCCGCGGGCGCGAGGCCCGTCGGGCTCCACGGCGCGAGCGGCCCCGCCCTCGCCGCCGTCAAGCGGCCGCCGCAGGTCTACGCCAGCGCCGGGCCCGAGCCGGTGGATCTCGGCCTCGTCGGCGACATCACGGGCGTGGACCGCGGGCTGCTCGAGCTGCTCGGCCGCGGCGGCTACCTGCCCGTCCTCGCCTGCCTCGGCGCGAACGCGGACGGGCAGGTCTACAACATCAACGCCGACACCGTCGCCAACCGGGTCGCCATCGCGCTCGGCGCCGCGGGGCTCTTCCTCGTGAGCGACGTGCCGGGCGTGCTGCGCGACGTCGCCGATCCCGCCTCGCGCATCCCGAGCCTCACGGTCGCGGAGGGGCGCGCGCTCATCGCGAGCGGCGCCGTCACGCGCGGGATGATCCCGAAGCTCGAGGAGTCGTTCGCCGCGCTCGCGGAAGGCGTCCGCCGCATCCACATCCTCGGCCGCTTGAGCCCGGGAGATCTCGCGCGCGAGGCCGGCGCGCCGGGCTCCATCGGCACGGTGCTCGTGCCCTGATCGCGCCCGGCCCGGCTCGCCCGGGCCGGCGGCGCGCCGTAGACTCTCGAGATCCGCGATGGATGAGAAATTCCGAGCAGCGCTCTCGTTCCTGCACACGCACCGCGAGCAGATCGCGATCGGCGCGGGGTTGGCGCTCATCAGCTTCGTCGGGAGCCTGGCCCTCGTCGCCTTCGTCCTCGTGCGGCTGCCCGAGGACTACCTGGTGAGCGAGGAGGAGAAGCCGTTCCTGCCGGGCCGCCCGGCCTGGATGCGCGTGTCGGCGCGCATCGGGAAGAACGTGCTCGGCGTCCTCCTCGTGGCGGCCGGGGTCATGCTCTCGCTGCCCGGCATTCCGGGCCCGGGCGGCCTCGTGATCTTGATCGGCGTGATGCTCCTCGACGTCCCGGGCAAGCGACGGCTGGAGCGGCGGCTCCTCGGGATGCCGAAGATGCACGGCTTCGCCAACCGCGTGCGCGCTCGCTTCGGCCGCCCCCCGCTTCGCCTTCAGGAGGGCTCGCCCGGCTCGTCACGCGGCTCGCCCCCCGGAAAGCGCTGAGCGCCCGCGGCGGCGTGCGCGGGCGGCGCCGGGTGCGTGGGCGGGGTCCCCGCGCGCTGCCGGACGACGTGCCACGCGAGCAGCGCGAGTGAGAGCGCGATCGCGAGCCCCGCCGACACCCACTCGCGCGGCGCGAGCAGGATGCATCCCGCCACGAAGGCGCAGATCGCGAGCGTCAAGCGCTCCTCCGCGTCAGGCATCGCAGGCTCCTCCCCTCCCCCGTTAGCCCTCCGCGGCGCGGGCATCAAGCGCCCCGCGCCGCGCGCTCCGCGCCCCTTGCGCGGCCCGTGCGGCGCCGGCGCGGTTGCGGTAGGTATCGAGCCGAGGAACGGCGGGCGCTTCGCTCGCGAAGGATCGATCTCGACGGCCTATGAACGCAAAAGAGGATCGCGGCGACAGCGAGCCGGAGGGCGCGCTCCGGAACGAGGACCCCGGCGAGCGTCGCGAGGAGGGCGGGGAGGCCGCTGCCGCCGCGCGGGGCTCCGGCGCAGGCGAAGGCGCGCCGCCGGGCAGCCCCGCGCGCTCGTCCGCGGCCGCGGCTGACGCCTCCGCCGGGGACGACGGCGCGGCCGAGGACGACGGCGCGGCCGGTGAAGACGACGATGCGGCCGAGCCGCCGGGGCGTGCCGCGGGGCCGCCTGGGCCCTCGATGTGGGACATCCTCCGGGACTGCTTCTTCACCTTCGATCGGCGGACGCTCGGCTTCACGCGCATCCTGCTCGGCTTCTTCCTCATCGGCGACCTCTTCCGCCGCACCTGGGCGTGGACCGACATGTTCGCGGACATCGGCGTCCTGCCGAACCACGTGAACCTCTGGCGCCCCCAGGGCAGCGGCAACTTCTCGCTCGTCAACGCCTTCTCCACGCCGGGCGAGCTCTGGGTCCTCTGGGCCGTGATCTTCGCCACCTACGTCTGCCTGCTCATCGGCTGGAAGACGAAGCTCATGCAGGTGCTCTCGCTCGTGTTCGTCACGAGCATGAACGGGCGCGTCCTGCTCATCGAGAACGGCGGCTACGTCGTCCACAACCTGCTCCTGCTCTGGACGTGCTTCCTGCCGCTGGGCGACCGCTTCTCGGTCGACGCGCTCCTCGCCTCGCTGAAGCGGAGCCGCGAGCGGACCGAGGCCGATCTGAACGATCGCACCACGCTCGACGACCCGCTCAAGCCGGACGGCCACGTGACGATCGTCGGCCCCATCCTGCTGATCCAGGTCGCGGCGATCTACTTCTTCAACGTGGTGCACAAGACCGGCCCCGCGTGGAGCATGAAGAACGCGACCGCGATCCACTTCGTGCTGTACGTCGACCGGATGGTGACGCCGATCGTGGCGGACATCCGCGACTACGCGCCGGGCTGGATGATCGTCTTCATGACGCGGATGGTGATCTCCTTCGAGTTCCTCATCCCGTTCTGCCTCTTCATGCCGATCTTCCGCGCGTGGGCGCGCAGGGCCACGATGGCCATGATGAACGTGCTCCACATCGGCTTCGGCATGACGTTCGTGCTGGGCCCCTTCGCGTGGGCGCTCTGCGTCATGTCGACGCTGCTCTTCGGCCGCGAGGACTGGGAGATCGCCGCGCGGACGATGCGGCGCGCGCGCCGGGCCCGCGTCGTGCTCTTCGACCCGCGGTCGCCGGGCGCCGTCTTCGCCTGCCGCCTGCTGAAGCGGATGGATCGGTTCGGGCTGCTCACGTTCGAGGCGTCGAGCTCCGCCGCGAGCGGCCTCGCCGCGCGGCGCCCGGGCGGCGCGGCGGTCGCGGGCGCCGAGGCGCTCGCGGACATCGTCGCGGCGATCCCGCTCGGCCCCGCCGTGGCGTGGGCGCTGCGCCTGCCGCTCGTGCGCGACGCCGTGACGGCGGCGATGGCGGCGGCGCACCGCCGCGGCCTGGGGAGGGCGCTCGGCCTGCGGATCCCGGAGCGCTCCGAGGTCGCGTCCCCGCCGGCGCCGCTCCGTCGGATGGGCTGGAAGGTGCTCGCCGGCCTGCGCGACCTCGGCGCCGTCGTGATGTTCGTCGGCGCGGTGAACCAGGCGGCCGTCGAGCTCTGGGTCATCAAGAACCGATGGAAGGTCCCGCACCCCGAGCCCACCCGGGTGCTCGCGCAGAAGCTCCGGTTCCTCCAGGGCTGGTTCATGTTCTCCCCCAACCCGGTGATGGATGACGGGACGATCGTCGTCGATGCCATCACGGTCGACGGCCGCCACATCGATCCCTTCACGGGCAAGCCGCCGAACTTCGACCTCCTGCACGCGAAGAGCCTCGCGTACAGCCAGATCTGGTGCGACTACTTCGCCCGCATCAAGCTGCCGGGCAACAGCGCGTACCGCGACGCCATGAAGGAGTACATGTACCGGTACCCCGAGCGCACGGGCCGCCCCGACGACGCGATCGTCTCGGGGGACGTGTACTGGGTGAAGGACTGGAACCCGCGGTGGGGCACGACCGAGAGCTACGGGGAGGAGCGCGAGAGGCTCTTCTCCTTCCACAACCCGAACGCGCAGGCGCGCACGCGGGCGGAGCCGCCGCCCCCTCCGCCCGGCTCCTCCGGCACGGCGCCCTCCCCCCCCGCCCCGCCCACGGTGACGCCGGTGACCCCCGCGAACTAGGCGGCCGGCTCGCCCAGCTGCGGCCGGCTCGCCCAGCTGCGGCCGGCTTCGTCCAGCTGGAGCGCGGGCGAGGCCGAGCGCGCAAAAACTCCTGGCAAACGCGGCCGTCGAACGGAAAACGCAATCAGCTCTTGACAGCCGCGGCCCGGCGGGTAGAGTCCGCGCTCTCGAAAACGAGGGCCTGTAGCTCAGTTGGGAGAGCGCTAGAATCGCACTCTAGAGGTCGCAGGTTCGATCCCTGTCAGGTCCACCCTCGAAGTTACTGAAGTCTCTTTCTTAATCGTCTTCTTGATTCCTGCTCTCGGGTCTCGGGCGTTGCCCGGAGCGACGAGCATGAGCGCCACTCCGGCATGTCCCTCGCAAGAGGACATATCCACCGAGCGGACTCTGCGGTCTGCCACGTTCAGCCTTCCCCTGGGCTTGTTTGACCAGGCGGCCCCGAGCTGCTGGATCCGCCGGGGTGGTCGGCGTACCTGACCCCGCAACGCTGGCCTGCTGGACTTGCCTGGCGGCTGGCTTGATGGGTATCCGCGTCACGGCGCGCAGGACGGCCCGCCGTCGCCCTTGATTCCGCAACGACGGGAGGCCCCCGGCCGGGGTGCTCGCGTCCGCAACGACGGGAGGCCCCCGGCGGGGGTGTTCGCGTCAGGGCGCGCGGGACGGGCCGCTGTCGCCCCTGATCCGCAACGACGGGAGGCCCCCGGCCCCGTGCCGCCTCGTGGCGTGTCTCTCTCGAGAGAGCCGCCGCAGCGTGCCCTTCACTCGTCGACCGGCTCGAAGTCGGCCTTGGTCGCGCCGCAATCCGGGCAGATCCACGTGTCCGGCAGGTGCTCGAACGCGGTCCCCGGCACGATGCCGGTGTCGGGATCGCCGAGCGCCGGGTCGTAGATGAATCCGCAGATGAGGCAGCGATATTTCTTCATCGGTGGTTCTCCTAAGGTGCTTGGCGAGCCGCGCAAGACGCTACCACGGCGGAAGATGCAGCCGCAGGCGAGCCTGCCACGCCGCCGGCCCTGCTCCAAGGAAATCTCCGGCGACTCGCCCCGTCCCGCCGCGCCGAGGGAGCGACTCGCAGCGCGCCTGAACCCGGCGAACCGCGCCGGCGCGCCTCAGGGCGCCGGCGCGCCCCGCACGGCGAGCTGCTTCCTGCGCAGCGCGCGCGCGATCGGCCGGTACGCGAGCCGGAGCAGCCAGCGCGGGCAGAGGACGCCGAGGGTCACGAGGAGCCACGCCACCACCCCGGGCACCACGAGCGCGCGGTCCCGGTCGATCGCGCGCACGAGGGAGCGCGCGCAGCGCTCCGGGGATATCGACAGGAGCGCCGGAGGCTCGAGGCCGGTGAAGTTGCCCGCCACCTCGTTGAACTCGGTCTGCACCGGCCCCGGACAGACCTGCGTGACCCGCACGCCGGTACCGGCGAGGTCGAGGCGGAGGGCTTCGGTAAAGCTCGTGACGAAGTGCTTCGTCCCGATGTACGCGGCCATCCCCGGCCCGAACGTCAGGCCGAAGCCGGAGCTCACGTTCGCGATCGCGCCGCGACCGCGCGACACCATCGGGCCGACGAGCCGGTGCGTGAGGTACGCGAGGGCCGTCACGTTCAGCGCGATCATCTGCTCGGCCCGCGGCCACGCCGAGAGGTCGTACACGCCGACGTCGCCGGAGCCGGCGTTGTTCACGAGGACGTCGATCTCGCCGACCTCGGCCGAGGCCGCGCGGAGCATCACGTCGATCGCCGCGCGATCGGCCACATCGCACCCGTAGGCGAGCACGGTCAACGCCGGGCGCGCCGCGACGAGCTCGGCGCGCAGCGCCTCCAGGCGGTCCTTGCGGCGCGCGACCAGCACGAGCGCCCTGGCGCGCCCGGCGATCTCGCGCGCCAGGGCGCGGCCGATGCCGGACGACGCGCCCGTGATCAGCACGACCCCGCGGTCGATCGGCGATCCCCCGCGCCGCGGCTCCTCGCGCGGCGCTCCCACGGGCGGCGGCTCCTCTGGCGGCAACACGCGCGGAAGGGTTGCGCAGCGCCCCCCGCGCACGCAAGGGGAGCCTGCAGATCCCCCGAACGCGCAGGAGGCACCGCGCCGCGCCCCCCCGCGCGCCGCGGAAACCTCATTGACAAACGAGCTCTGCCGCCTCGGATGCCACGCCCACGCGCGTCACGCGACAGCAACAGGCCCCACAGCAACGCGGAAACGCCGGCAGATCGGAAATGCACACCCTTCGGGAGATCAGCGCGAAGGAGGCACCTCAGCATCCATCGCGCTACCTTGATGACCACAATTGCAACACACCTGTAACACGCACCACCCCATGACGTGCCCTCCGCGAGCCCTTCGACGACGGGCCGCACAGCGCGGCCGACAGGCGCCGGACTCGGCGACAACGTGCGTTGACGGCCAGGGCAGCTCTCTTTACCGTGGACGTCGTCCTCACGAGCCAGGAGACATCATGCGTTCGCCTTCATCTCTCATCTGCGTCCTCCTCGTCGCCGCCGGGCTGGGCGCGTGCGACCGATCGCCGGAGAACCAGGCCCCGCCGGCCGCTGTGGCCGCGAAGCCCGCCGTGACGACGGCGAAGACGAGCGACGTGAAGCCCCTCGTCTTCGATCCGAACGACGTCAAGTCCTTCAAGGTCCTCCCGGCAAAATTCGACTACGACAAGAATCCCATCACCGATGAGAAGGTGACCCTGGGGAGGATGTTGTGGTACGAGACGCGGCTCTCGAAGAACCACGATATCTCCTGCAACTCGTGCCATGACCTCTCGAACTACGGGGTCGACAACAAGGCCTTCTCGTCGGGCCACAAGGGGCAGCTCGGCGGCCGCAACTCGCCCTCTGCCTACAACGCGGGCCCCCACGTCGCCCAGTTCTGGGACGGCCGCGCCGCCACGCTCGAGGACCAGGCCAAGGGGCCTATCCTGAACCCCGTCGAGATGGCCATGCCCGACGAGAAGCGGGTCATCACCACGCTGAAGTCCATCCCCGAGTACGTCGCGCTCTTCAAGACCGCCTTCCCCGAGGAAAAGGACCCGATCACCTACGACAACATGGCGAAGGCGATCGGCGCGTTCGAGCGCGGCCTCGTCACGCCGTCGCGCTTCGACAAGTACCTCGACGGCGACGACAAGGCCCTCTCCGCCGAGGAGAAGGCCGGGTTCCACAAGTTCATCTCGCTCGGCTGCCCGACGTGCCACACGGGCGTCGCGGTGGGCGGCTCGACGTTCCAGAAGCTCGGGCTCGTGAAGGAGTATCCCGGCCTCAAGGACAACGGGCGCTTCGATCACACGAAGGAGGACAAGGACAAGTTCTTCTTCCGCGTCCCGAGCCTCAGGAACATCGAGAAGACCTTCCCCTACTTCCACGACGGCTCGCTCGCGACGCTCGACGACGCCGTGTCCAAGATGGCGTGGCACCAGCTCGGCGTGGAGGCCAAGCCCGAGGAGGTGAAGGCGATCGTCGCCTTCCTCAAGTCGCTCACCGGCGACCTCCCGACCGAGTACATCAAGAAGCCCGAGCTGCCCCCGAGCACGCCGGCCACGCCCAAGGCCGACCCCACCTGAGCCGATCCGGTTGCGCCGAGAGGGCGGATCAGGTCTGCTCCGCCCTCTCGGATGAGCACGAGCGCCGGCGACGACGGGCGATCCGCGCCCGCTCCTGAGGACACAGCGGGCGCCACCGAGCCCGGCGCCACCGAGGCGCGCGGCGAGCGCACGGCGCGGGCGCTCGTCTTCGTGCGCGAGCGCTTCGACGGCGCGTGCCTCGCCTTCCCCGTCGCGGCGCCGGACGCCGCGAGCTTCGGCCGCGAGGAGGACGTGCTCGTCGAGCAGCAGCTCTTCCTGCGCGAGCACGCGGCGCGCGCGGAGCCCGACGCGATCTCCCGGCTCTCGTTCCCGGAAGGGACGGAGCTCCTCTCCGTGGACGTCCCCGTCCCGCGCGACGACCTGCCGCGCAAGCTGCGGAGCGAGGTGCCGGTGACCTTCCCCTGCGTCGTCGTGCCCGCCGGCGAGCGGCCCGCGCGGAAGCCGCCGGCGGCGGCGTCGCACTCGCCGCCCGCGGCGGCGCCGCCGGCGCGCGACGCCGCGGGCGGCGAGCGCGACGCCTGGGTGCTCGTGCCGGGCCTCGGGCACACGTTCTACGTCGAGGCGGGTGAGCCGATCGCGCCGGCGATCCGGCAGGAGGTGCGCCGGATCCTGGCCGCGGAGCCGCTGTCGTCGTGGGAGCACATGGGGCTCCTGCCGGGGAGCGGGCACCGCCTCGAGGTGCTGCGCGCGCCGCTGCCCGAGCCCGAGCGCACGGGCGGGCACGGCCAGCGCGGCGTGTCCCTCGCGGAGCGCGCGCGGCGGAAGAAGGCCGTGGACACGCTCGTCTCGGTCGCGACGCCGCTGCACGTGGCGGCGCAGCGGAGCCCGGCCGCGCGGCCGCCGCTCGTGTGCCGCGACGCGGAGCTCGCGCGGCTCGCCGCGCTGCTCGACGGCGCGCCGCGGCTCGGTGTGCTGCTCGTCGGCCCGGAGCACGCCGGGAAGACGGCGCTCATGCAGGCCTACGTCGCCCGCCAGACGCGGCTCGTCTACGCGACCTCGGGCGCGCAGCTCATCGCGGGCATGAGCGGGCTCGGGCAGTGGCAGGAGCGGATCCACGAGGTGATGGAGGCCGCCGCCGCGCTCGACGCGGTGCTCTACTTCGAGAACCTCGACGACGTCCTGGCCGAGCGCGTCGAGGGCGGCCACGTCGACCTGCCGGGCGCGATGCGGCCCTACCTCGACGAGGGGCGGGTGCGCGTCGTCGGCGAGCTCCGGGACGATCGGCTCGACGCGCTCGAGGGGCGGCACTGGGCCTTCTTCGCCGGCCTGAGCCGCATCCGGGTCGAGCCGCTCACGGCGCGCGACGCCCGGAGGGCGCTCGCCGAGCGCGCCGCGCACGACGCCCGCGTCGAGCCGCACCGCCCCTCGGTCGCGGACGACGCGCTGACGGCGCTCGTGGATCTCGCGGAGCGCTACCTCCCCTACACCGCCTTCCCGGGCAAGGCGGTCCGCCTCTACGAGGACCTGCGCACCGTGCACGAGCGCGAGCGGACCTCGCAGGGCGAGCCGGTGACGCTCGGGCGGGGCGACCTCCACGAGCTCTTCTCGATGCGCACCGGCATGCCCGCGTTCCTCCTGCGCGACGATCTCCCGCTCCGCGTGGACCGCGTCGCGCGCGATCTCGGCGCGAGCGTCGTCGGTCAGGAGCGGGCGGTGCGCGCGCTCGCCGAGACGATCGCGGTGGTGAAGGCGGGGCTCTCGCCGCCCGACAAGCCGCTCGCGGCGCTCCTGTTCGTGGGGCCGACGGGCGTCGGCAAGACGGAGCTCGCGCGCGCGCTCGCGGCCCTGCTCTTCGGCTCTCCCGATCGGCTGTCGCGCTTCGACATGAGCGAGTTCGCGAGCGAGGGCGCGGCCGATCGGCTGATCCGCGGGACGGACGGCGCGGGCGGGCTGCTCACCCAGCGCGTGCGCGAGCAGCCGTTCTGCGTGCTCCTGCTCGACGAGATCGAGAAGGCGCACCGGGCGGTGTTCGATCTGCTGCTCCAGGTGCTCGGCGAGGGCCGCCTCTCCGACGCGCGCGGCCGCACGGCTTACTTCCACAACGCGATCGTGATCATGACCTCGAACCTCGGCGCGGCGGAGCGGCGCGCGCAGGCGGGGTTCGCGGGCGCCGCAGGGGCGCACGCCGCGGCGCCCCCGGAGGAGCGGGCCGCGCTCGACGAGGCGCACTACCAGCGCGTCGTGGCGGGCGCGTTCCGGCAGGAGTTCGTGAACCGCATCGACCGCGTGGTGCCGTTCCGGTCCTTGACCCGCGCGGAGCTGACCGAGGTCGCGCGCCTCACGGCGCAGCGCCTGGGCCAGCGGCGCGGGCTGTCCGAGGCGGGCGTCGCCCTGGAGGTCTCGGAGCGGGCGCTCGCGCGGCTCGCGGAGGACGGCCACGCGCCGGCGTACGGCGCGCGGGCGCTCCGGCGCCACCTCGAGGAGCACCTCGCGGCGCCGCTCGCGCGGCTGCTCGCGAAGCTCGGCGGCGAGGCGCGGGAGCTCACGGTGTGGGTCACCGAGGCCGGCGAGCCGGACCTGCCCGCCGAGGGCGCCGCCCTCGCGCGCGCGGAGACGCCGGCGCTCCGGCTCGTGGCGCGGCGGCGGCGCGCGGCGCGGGCGGCGCAGCAGGCGTTCGGCGTCGAGCAGGTCGGCGCTCTCCGGCGCGAGGTGGACCAGTGGATGGGCCTCGCGCCCGTCGAGCAGCTCCGGGAGCAGATCGACTTCCTGCTGACCCAGCTGAGCCTCGGGGACGCGCCGTCGCGCGACCGCCGCATGGAGCAGGACACCGCGGCGCTGCAGGCCGAGCACCACCGGCTGAGCGAGATCTGGGGGCAGCTGTCCCGCGCGCAGGAGGAGATGCACGAGGTCGAGGAGCTCGCGATGATGGCGCTGCTCGAGGGCGAGGAGGTGCGGGAGCTCGCGGGCGAGGCGCGCGCCGCGTGGGAGGGGGTCCGCCGGGTGCTGCCGCGCGCGCTCGTCGCGACGGAGCCGCGGCGCGACGCGATCACGTTGATCCTGGAGGAGCTCGACGCGGGCGCGTTCGAGCGGTGGCTCGCGCCGCTGCTCGAGGAGCTCCCGAGGCGGGGCTGGAACGCGACGCTGCACATCGACGGCGACCGCCCGGGGCCCGGCGACGGCGCGTGGCCGGCGAGCCGGCGGTGGGGCCCGCCGCGCGCCCCGCGCGACGTGCTCGGCGCGCTCGAGCAGCCGAAGCGCGGGTTCCGCAGCGTGCTCCTCCGCTGCACGGGCTCGTACGCCGGCGCGTTCCTCTCGCTCGAGCGGGGGCTCCACCGGCGGGTCGTGCAGAAGCGCGACGCCGGCGACGCGCCCGGCGACGGCCGCCTGCACGTGTTCGTGCACTTCGTGGCGCACGCGGCCGGCATCGCCGAGGACCAGTGGGAACACGCGTCGCTCGCGCCGCCGCCCGCCGGCGCGGCCGCCGCGCGGCGGCGCGGGGCGGCCGCGCGCGAGCACGACGAGGTCGAGGGCGCGGCGCTGATCGCGGCGCGCCGCGCGCGGATCGCCATGGATCCGGCCTGGTACTGGCGGCGGCTCGATGAGGTCGTGCTGGCGCACCTGCTCCTCTTCGAGGACGGCGGGAGCGGGCTCGACCGAAGCGAGTACTTCAGCGTGGGCGGCGACGGCGCGGAGCCGGGGTAGCGGAGCTCCGGCGCGCTGGCGCCAACAACCATTGAAGACGGGATCCAGGGCAGAGGCAGCCAGCCATGCCCATGCTTACGGGCATCACCAATCAATCATTTCAAAATCGACTTCCACTTTCTTAGTTCTCAAGGAAGTGAATCGCCCGTTCCACCCACGATTTTTCGTGCAGCGCCCTGCAGTTCAAGGCATGAGCCGCGCGTGGCTACTCGGCGCGTACGCCAGCGCGTGAGATGGCCTGCAACAAGAGGGGTTGTTGGTCCATGCGTGAACGCTCCGACCAGTTCATCAAGAGTCTGCTGCGCGACGCGCTCCGGCGCATGGCGGAGTCGGACACCGAGGTCGAGGTCGCCGCGGCCACCCAGCGGATCGACGTCTGGTGTGTGCCCGATCCGGCGCGCGAGGCGGTGCGGCGGGAGCTCGGGGTGCTCGGCGAGCTGGCGGCCGGGCCATGCATGTTCGAGGTCTTCCGCAACACCCCGGGTCTGCGGCACCTGCGCGATTGCCTGCGCAAGCAGCTCGCGTGGCACCACGAGCTGGAGCGGCGGGCGCGGACCGCGCTCGATCGGATCGAGGCGGAGCCGGCATCTCGCAAGGAGGTGCCTTTCCCGTGGCTCATCATCGTCAGCACGGGACGTCCCGAGACGGTGCTCGACGGGTTCGGCTGTCAGGCGCTGAGCCCGGGCGTGTACGGTCCGGCGGCAGCGCTGCATTTGCGCGTCGTGGTGCTCTCGGAGCTGCCGCGCACGCGCAGCACGCTCATCCTACGGCTGATGGGTGCCCGGCGGGTGCTGCGCGAGGCGCTGCAGGACCTGATGGGGCTGCCGGAAGACGCCTGGGAGCGGAGCGTCGCCCTGCCGCTTTTGGTACACTTCGGCTACGAGATCCCCGGGCAGCTCCCGGAAGACGTGGAGGATGACGTCATCATGGAGATCCAGGAGTGGTTCAAGAGCTACCAGGCGGAGCAGCGACAGCTCGGCCTGGACGAGGGCAAGCGGCTCGGCCTGGACGAGGGCAAGCGGCTCGGCCTGGACGAGGGCAAGCGGCTGGCGCTGGCGCGGCTGTTCGAGAAGCGGCTCGGCAGGACGATGACGGACCCCGAGCGCAGCACGCTGGCCGAGAGGTTGGCGCGGCTCGGGGAGGAGCGTCTGGACGAGGTGGTCTTGACCCTGGACGGCGAGACCCTCGCGGCATGGCTCGCGAACCCGGAGGGGCGCTGACACTCCGCCGCCTGATCTCGGGTGACCGGCCACGCCGCCCGATACACTCGCCGCCGTGCACTTCACCATCCCGCTCTTCGAACGGCGGTCCTCGAGCGGCGTCGAGTGCGTCACGCTCGGCCTCGGCCCGAGCACACGCTCACGGCAGGGGCGGCATCCGGATCGCGTCCAGCGCCTGCTCATCGAGGAGCTCCGGCCGATCTTCGAGAAGGCGCGGCCGACCCAGCTCGCGCGCTTCGAGATGCCCCGCGGGATCCGGCTCGAGAAGGTGCGCCTCGAGCTCGCGCTCTCCGGGGCGACGTCGGCCGACCGCCGCAAGGTGAGCGGGCTCTGCCCCGTCGTGCTCGAGCCGCGCTGGGCCTCGGAGCACGAGCGCATCGTATTCGCCTACCACCCGGCCCGGCAGGGCGAGGCCGCCCCCGTCCGCGAGGGCCTCCCGTTCGACGAGCAGCTCCGGGCCCTGTTCCAGGCGGCCTGGGCCGGCCTCGACGACGAGGAGATCGAGCGGCTCTGGAGCCGGGGCAAGGAGCGCCTCACCGCGCTGTCGTTCTCGTGCACGCCGCGCTCGGCGCTCGCCGACCTGCCGGACCGGCCGGGCGACGACACCGGCGCCGACCCCGCGTTCCGCTGGAAGAAGCGGCGCGGCCTCAAGGTCCTGCCGAGCCTCGGCGTGAGCCTCACCCAGCGCGCCGCCCAGGGCGGCCTCGACGCGGGCGTGCCGCGATCGCCCCAGCGCGAGCAGATCGCGCTCCTGCTCGGCGCCGGCCGGGCCCAGTCGGTGATCGTGATCGGGCCGCCGGGGTGCGGCAAGACGACGCTCGTCCACCAGGCGGTGCACGACCTCCTCGAGGCCGACGGCTACGGCGCGCACAAGAACCTCGACCGGGCGCGCGACGTCGTCGCCGTGAGCGGCCGGCGGCTCATCGCCGGCATGAGCCACCTCGGCGACTGGGAGAAGCGCTGCGTCGATCTCGTCGAGGACGCGCGCAGCCGCGGCGCGATCCTCGCGATCGACGACCTCCACCACTTCGGCCGGATCGGGAGATCCCGCGAGAGCGAGCGCTCGCTCGCCGATTTCTTCCGCGGGCCGCTCTCCCGCCGCGAGATCGTGATCGTCGGCGAGTGCTCGCCCGAGGCGTTCCGCCTGCTCGAGCAGGAGTCCCCGTCGTTCGCGGCGCTGTTCACGCCGCTCTTCCTCCCCGAGGCCACGCCCGCCGAGACGTTCCGCCTGATGGTGCGGGAGGTCCGCGCCCTCGAGCAGCGCCACGCCGCCCGCGTGAGCCCCTACGCGCTCCGGACGATCCTCGACCTCGGCGGCTCGCTCATGTCGGCGCAGGCGCTGCCGGGCAAGGCCATGGACCTGCTCCGGGAGGTCGTCCGCGCGAGCGCGAAGGCCTCGTCCGCCGTGGAGGATCAGGCCGCCGCGCGCGACAGCGCGCCGCGCGGGCCGCGGCCGGTCGGATCCCACGACGTGCTCCGGATCCTGTCGCAGAAGACCGGCGTGCCGAGGCTCCTGCTCGGCGGCGACGAGCCGCTCGACGCCGGCGCGCTGGAGGAGGAGCTCGGCCGCCGGGTCATCGGCCAGCCGGAGGCGGTGCGCGCCGCGGCGGATCTCGTGGCGCGCATCAAGGCGGGCCTCGTGGACCCGCGGCGGCCGTACGGGGTGTACCTCTTCACCGGGCCCACGGGCACCGGCAAGACCGAGCTCGCCAAGTGCATGGCGGAGCTCCTCTACGGCAGCGCGTCGCGGCTGCTCCGCTTCGACATGAGCGAGCAGAGCGGCCCCGACGCGCCGGCGCGGCTCATCGGCGATCGTTACGCGCCCGACGGGCTCCTGACGCAACGGGTGCGGGAGCAGCCGTTCTCGCTGGTGCTGCTCGACGAGATCGAGAAGGCGCACCCCTCGGTGCACAGCCTGCTCCTCCAGCTCTTCGAGGACGGCCGGCTCACCGACGCGGCGGCGCGGCCCGCGCACTTCAACCACGCGGTCGTGGTGATGACCTCGAACCTCGGCGCGCGCTCGCGGGCGCTGCTCGGCTTCGGCGGCGGGGTCTCGGAGGCGCGGGCGCTCGCGATGGCGGAGGAGTCGGCCCAGGAGGTCGCGCGGGCCGTGCGCGAGTTCTTCGCGCCCGAGCTCTTCAACCGCATCGATCGCGTCGTGCCGTTCCGGCCGCTGACGCCCGAGGTGGCGGTGCGCGTGGCCGAGAAGGAGCTCGACCGGCTGCTCGGCCGGCGCGGGCTCGCCGAGCGGAGCGTCTTCGTGCGCCGGGGCGCCGGCGTGGCCGAGCGGATCGCGCGGGAGGCGTTCGTGGCCGAGGACGGCGCCCGCTCGGTGAAGCGGTTCATCGAGGACGAGATCGGGGCGCTGCTCAGCGACGCGCTCTCCGGCGGCGCCCCCGCCGCGATGCAGCTGCTCCGCCTCCACACGCGCGGCGCGGGCGCGGGCGCGGGGGCAGGCGCCGGCGCCGGCGGGGGCGCCGCGTCGCCGCCCTTCCTGCTGCACCGCGAGGCGCTGGAGGAGGCCGAGCCCGCGGCCGCGGCGTGGGCGCTCGCGCCGCTCGTGGCGAAGCCGCTCGACGCGCTCACGGCCGAGCTCTCGCCGCTGCTCGAGTTCGTCGAGGCCGTCGAGCGGGGCGACGATCTCGCGCGCCTCTCGGCGCGGATCCGCCATCACCTGGCGGAGCACAGCCGCACCGCCTCGGAAGGGCCCGAGGCGCACGAGCACGCGGAGGCGGTGTACAACCTCGACGCGATGCGCGGCGCGATCCAGGCGTTCCGCGAGCGCATCGAGCTCGTCCGGCGGCGGGGCGGCGACGACGACGAGCAGCAGCACCTCGCGCTGGAGATGCGGCGGTTCGGTTACGTGACCCTGGAGGACGAGCGGAGCCGCTCCCGGGTGCGCCTGTTCCACCGGCGCCAGCTGCCGGGCCCGCTGCGCCGCCTGGCGAAGCAAGAGGTCCTGGAGTGCATCGCGGAGGGCCACGCGCTCCGCCGCGCGCTCCGCAAGGTGGACGAGCCTGGCCAGCACGCGGTCCTGATCGAGCTGTTCCGCACCGGTCGCTTCGACGAGCGGCCGGCCGGCGGCCCCGGCGCGCCGGAGGAAGGGCTCTTCGAGGCGCTGGCGCGCGCGTACGCCGAGGCGGAGGGCGAGGTCGAGGGGTGGGCAAGCGCGCGTCTAGGCCGCGACCTGGCGGGCGCGGAGCCCGCGCGCGCGAGCGCGATCGAGCAGGGCCGCGGGACGGCGGGGCTCGACGCGGCGCTCTCGGGTGGGGCGGAGCTGCTCGTCCTGAGCGTCGTTGGCCTGTGCGTGCTGGACTTCTTCGAGCTCGAGACCGGCGCGCACGTCTGGACGTCGCTCGCGCGCGGTCCCGAGGTGGTGCGGGTGCGCGTCCTGCCTGCCCGGCCGGGCCTCACGCCGGCGGGCGTGGTGCGGGACCACCTCGACCGGCAGGCGGCGTTCGACGAGGCGGCGCGGCACGGGCGCGCGCTCCCGCCGAACCCCGCGGCGCTCCTGCCGGTCGTCCGGAGGATCCGGTTCGACCCGCCGCGCAGCCCGGGCAGGGCCGCGCCGATCGAGATCGAGGACTACGTGATGGGCTACGCCGAGGCGTCGCTCGTGCGCAGCCTCTCGCAGGCGCTCGCGCCGCTCTGGCTGCTCAGGATGAGCCGCGAGGACGTCGCGTAGCGTGCGCGGCGCGCGGCCGACCGGCCCAGAGGGTCAGCGACGCCTCGTCGAGGTCGGCGTTGCAGCCCGCGGTCGCGAGCCACGCGCCGAGCACGCGCTGCATGCGCTCGTACGGGCCGATGCCGTCGGGGTAGTCGCCGCCCCCTGCGCGCGTTGAGACGCCCGCGGAGAGGAGAGGATCGCGAGGGCGCTCGCGGGAGCCTGCCTCCCGCTGGCCATCGAGATTGATTCGACATCCGTCGAAACAGATTGACCGATCGCCGGCGCTGGCTATTCTGATTCGATGGCTGTCGAATCAGATCCCCCGGGTGCTGCGCCGGGCACTCCAGGCGGCCTTCTGAGCGTCGACGAGCGCGTCGGCGTGCTCAAGGCGCTCGCGGACGCCTCGCGGCTGCAGGTGGTGAACGCCCTGCTCGAGCGGCCTCACTGCGCCGAGGAGCTGGCCGAGCGGCTGGGGCGCGCGCCGTCCACCGTGTCGTTCCACCTGCGGAAGCTCGACGAGGCGGGCCTCGTGACGAAGCGCAAGACCCAGTACTACCTGGTCTACGCCCTGCGCGCCGACCTGCTGGATCTGAGGTTGAGGGAGCTCGTCTCGCTGCCGCCGGCCGGCGACGGCCCCGAGAAGCGCCGCGTGGAGCGCTCCCGGAGCAAGGTGACGCGCGCCTACTTCCGCGACGGCGCGCTGGTGCAGCTGCCGAAGCAATGGCGCAAGCGGCGGATCGTCCTCGAGCAGTTCGTCGGCAGGTTCCAGGCGGGCCGGCGTTACCGCGAGCGCGAGGTGAACGAGATCATCCAGCCCCTGTATCCCGATCACTGCACCATCCGGCGCCTGCTGGTGGACGAGGGGTACATGGCGCGCGACAGCCAGCACTACTGGCTGATCGAGACAGAGGCGAAGACGCCCGAGGCACGGCCCGAGACACGGATCGAGGCCCCGGAGCCGGGGAAGCAGACCCCCGGGACGAGCGAGGCAATCAAGGGAGCGAGCAGGATGGAAACGCGCAAAGAGCTGAAGCGGAAGTACCTCGAGACCCCGAAGCAGGCGGGCATCTTCCAGGTGAAGAACACGGTGAACGGCAAGGTCTTGCTCGGCAGCAGCACGAACCTGCACGGGCCGCTCAACAAGCACCGTTTCATGCTGTCGATCGGCGGGCACATGAACCAGGAGCTCCAGCGAGACTGGAAGGAGCACGGCGCTGACGCCTTCACGTTCGAGGTGCTCGAGGTCGTTCAAACGAAGGACGATCCAAGCTTCTCCTTGAACGACGAGCTCACCCTGCTGGAGCAGATCTGGCTGGAGAAGCTGTCGCCGCTCCACCCGCGCGGCTACAACAGGGACACGAAGATCCGCGAGTGATGGTGTCCGCGGCGATGCCGCGTGCGCTGGCGGCCGCTCCCGCCGTGCTACGGTGACCGCGCCGGATTTCCCGGGCGGAGGCGAGGGTTCCCATGCTGTATATCCAGGAGAGCATCCGTATCGAGGCGCCGATCGAGCTGGCGTGGGTGTGGATCAGCGATCTCGAGCGCCTGATGCGGGTGAACGATTTTCACGTGACCATGCGCTTCGAGACCGAGCAGCGCCGGGGCAAAGGGACGTGCGTGCTCATCGATCACTCGTTCTTCGGGAGCGCCCCTGAGCCGCGGGCCGCGCGGGTGACCCACTGGGAAGAGGGGGTGGGGATCGGCTGGGTCGAGACGGACCTCAAGGAGCCGAAGAGCAACTTCCCCCACTCGTCCCAGTACCGGCTGAAGCCGCTGCCGGGGGGCGCGACGCTCCTCTCGGACGAGCTGCGCGGCTCGCTCAACCTCCCCTTCCTGGGGAAGGTCGCCGACAGGCTGCTGCAGGACATGTTCGTGTCGAGGGTCGTCCGGCGCGAGTGCGCCTACCTGAAGGCGCACATCGAGGAGTTCGCGGCCGGCTGGAAGGCCGGGCGAGAGGCGGCGTAACGCGCCCCTGACGACGCGCGACGCGCGGCGCGGCCCCGCCCCGCGGAGCTGCGCCGGGGCGATCCCGACGCCAGCCCGGAGCATCGAAGAGGAAGCTTGTGCGGACCCTGGACGGCCCCGGCGGAGATTGGCCGCCGCTCAGATACGGAACAGCGGGCGGCCGTGGGGCAGGAAGGGCCAGGGGATGGCGGCGAGGACGAGCAGCAGCGTGAAGAGGACGCCGAGCGCCATGTGCCGGTGCTGCGCCGTGGGGTTCGTGGCGCGCTTCGCCCGGGCCGAGGCCACGTGGGCGACGACGAGCGCCGCGATCATGAGGAAGGCGTGCTCGACGGCGAAGAAGCGCAGCGCTGTGATGGGCATGGCGGCCCGCAGCGCGTCCAGCGACTTGGGCGTGAGCGGGCTGAGCACCACGTAGAGGATCAGGCCGAGGAGGAACTGGGTGTCGAGCGAGCCGACGAACGCGGCGCTGATCTTGCGATCCGTCGCGGTCCACGGCCCCCCTTGGGTCCAGCCCCGGACCGACCGCACCAGCGCCGCCAGCCCGAGCAGCAGGACGGCCCAGCGCAGCCACGAGTGCACGAAGAGGACAGTCGAATAGATCATGGTCTCTGTTTCCCGGCCGCGGTACCGGCCTCGATGATGTACTGCGCCACGTCGGCGAGATCCGACTCGCGGACGCCACGGAAGCTGGGCATCGGGGGGACGTCGGTGCGCTTGCGGCCCGGGTTCACGGCCCAGCGGACGATTCCCTCGGGATCGGTCGCGTAGAGGCCCGCCATCTCGCTGAGCGGCGGTCCGACCAGCTTGGCGCTGGGGGCGTGGCAGGACGCGCAGAGGGTGGAGAAGAGGGCCTTGCCCTGCGCGGCCCGGGGCGAGAGCGCGACCCCCTCGTCGGCGGGAGCGGAGCCCTTGCACGCGGCCGCGAGCAGGGGCAGGGCGGCGAGGATCGGCGAGCATCTCATGCGGGCGGGCCGCAACGTAGCGCGCGACGGCGCCGGGCGCATGCGACGTCGTGACGCAGGGCTCAGCGGGACGCCGCGCCTGGCCGGCGTGGGCCACGGCTGCGGCGCTGAGCCCGAGGCAGCGCGCCGGCTGGCGGGATGCCCGCGAGGTCCAGGCGTGGGTTGCCTGGTCCACCCGCCGTCCGCTTCCTGCGCAACTGTACGATCGTTGCGCAGCCCCTGATCCCTCGGCCTCGTGTTCAGGCGGGGAGATCCGGTGGCATCGACCGTGCACCGAGCTCCGGACAACGGACAACGTGCCCGCCGAGTCGGGTGGTCCAGGTTCACTCACCTCTACTTGTCGAGGAGACTGCTTCATGCATCACCAGAGCAGCCGGTCATCGCGCCACTTCCTGTCCCGCTGGCTTCGCGGCGGCGTCCCCTCTCTCTCGCTGGTGCTCCTCACGGCGTGTGGTGCTGGCTCCGGCGGCGACAGCCCGCTCGCCGCGCTGACCTCGGACACGAGCGCTGCGATGCTGGACCAGCCGTTCGTCACCGGGAGCACGCTCAGCGGCGGCAGCGGCGGCAGCGGCGGCAGCGGCTCCGATACGGGCGGCCCGCCCGGCAGCTGCGGGTCGAGCGGCGCCACCGTGGAGCGCTCCTACTCGCCCGAGCTGTTCGCCGCGGGCGCGGACCCTTCCGGCGACGCCGAGTGCACCGGCGTGCTCAACCCCGAGCGCGGCGTCTTCAAGTTCACGGACCTCCGGAGCCTCGGATCGCTCTCGGGCCTCCGGGACCAGGGCTACACGTTGATCTACGGCAAGGTGCTCATCGACGACTACCGCGCGCGGGACATCGACCAGAACCTCATCGACCAGCTCAACGCGAGCTTCGCCGCGGCGCGCTCGGCGGGGCTGAAGGTGCTCCCCCGCTTCTACTACGCATCGGAGGTGTCCCCGGAGGACGCGCCGCTCAGCCGCGTGCTCTCCCACATCGAGCAGCTGAGCCCCGTGCTCCAGGCGAACGCCGATGTGATCGCCGTGCTGCACCCCGGCTTCGTCGGCGCCTGGGGCGAGTGGCACTCCTCCACGAACGATCTCACGAGCCCGGACAGCCGCAAACAGATCTTCGACGCGCTGCTCCGGGCGTTGCCGGAGAGCCGGATGACCCTCGCGCGCCGCCCCTCTCACAAGCTCGAGGCGTACGGCGGCCCGCTGACCGAAGCGACGGCGTTCTCCGGAGCGCCGCTCTCGCGCGTCGGCCACCTGAACGACTGCTTCCTCGCGAGCGACGACGACGTCGGCACGTACCAGCTCCCCGGCGAGAAGGAGTACGCCATCGCCGACTCGGCGTTCGCCCCCGTCGGAGGCGAGACGTGCGGCCCGAACCCGCCACGCAGCCAGTGCGGCTCGGCGCTCGCCGAGCTCTCCCTGCATCACTGGAGCTTCCTCAACACGGACTATCACCTCGACGTGATCAACGGCTGGAAGTCCGAGGGCTGCT
This sequence comes from Sorangium cellulosum, assembly GCF_002950945.1. Lineage (GTDB taxonomy): Bacteria > Myxococcota_A > Polyangia > Polyangiales > Polyangiaceae > Sorangium > Sorangium cellulosum_E. Next base: position 752,064 of record NZ_CP012673.1, on the reverse strand, counting down.
TCGAGACCATCACCTGCCGCCTCGGATACCGCTTCGTCGTGACGGGCCACGAGTCCCCCGCGCAGGTCGCGCGCGGGCAGTCGCTCTCCCTCCGGCTGCGCCTGTTCAACGACGGGTACGCCCGGGCCTACAATCCGCGCCCGGTGTACCTCGTGCTCCAGCAGGGCGCGTCGCGGCGCGTCGTCCAGGTCGACGCCGATCCACGCCGCTGGGCGCCGGGCGAGGAGAGCGAGCTCTGCCTGGGGGCGCAGCTCCCGGCCGATCTCGCCCCGGGCGACTACCAGCTCGGGCTGTGGCTCCCCGACGCGTCGGCGAGCCTGCGCGACGACCCGCGTTATGCGATCCGCCTCTCGAGCGGCGCGACGTGGGACAGCGCCACGGGCGTCAACCTGCTCGACGCCACGGTCCGGGTGGTCGAATAACAGGCCTCCTCGCCGCGCCCCGCGCGATCGGGCGCGGGGCGGCGAGGCCCATGACAGCAGCACACATCGGAAGGGTTATTGCGGCGTGAGCACGTCCCCGAGCAACCCCGGCAGGTTCGGGAGCAGGTCCACGCCCGGCAGCGCCACGCCGGTCGGCTCGGTGCCCGCGAGGAACACCTCCTCGACCGCGTTCTCCTGGTCGGACGGCACCGGCGTGCCGCTCTCCGGGTCGATGTGGACGCGCACGATCCCGGGTGGCTCCGGGAAGTCGGTCGCCGGGCGCCCCACGTGCGCCTTGTCCATGAACGCGACGAAGGCCGGCAGGGCGGCGCTGCTGCCCACCTCGCTCGCGCCGAGCGGGGTGGCGTCGTCGAAGCCGGTCCACACGGCGCACGTGATGTCGGTCGAGTAGCCGACGAACCACGTGTCCCTCGCGTGGTTCGTGGTGCCGGTCTTGCCCGCGATGGGCCGGCGCAGCGAGCGCGCCTGCTTCGCCGTGCCGACCTCGACCACCCCCTTGAGCAGGCTCGTCGTGATGTACGCCTCCGCCGCGGTCATCGCCGGGCGGGGCGGCGGCCGCGCCGGCAGCGGCAGCGCCTCGCCGCGTGGCCCCGTGATCTTCGTGACGAGCACGGGCTGCTGGTACGTGCCGCCCGCCGCGAACGTCGCGTAGGCGGCGGCCATCTCGCGCGGGGTCACCTCGTAGGCGCCGAGCGCGAGGGAGAGGTCGGCGCCGAGCTTCGAGGTGATCCCGAGCTCGCGCGCCCACGCGACCACCGCCTCGGGGCCGACCTCCCGGAGCGCCGCCACCGCGGCGACGTTCACGCTGTGCGCGAGCGCCTCGCGCAGGCGCCTCGGGCTCTGCCCCTCGCTCTCGTCGTAGTTGCCGGGCTGGTATCCCTCGAGCGCCGTCGGGTCCGTCTCGAGCATCGACGCCGCGGTGAGCTTCCGCGCGTGGATGCCGTAGCCGTAGACGAGGGCCTTGAACGTCGACCCCGGCTGCCGGTGCGCGTGGCTCGCCCGATCGAGCCCGCCGCGCGCGCCCTCGTAGCCGCCGACGAGCGCGAGGATCTCGCGCGTGCGCGCGTCGATCGCGACGAGCGCCCCCTGCGGGCCGAGGTCGAGCCGGAGCTTGCCGGCCTCGGGCTCGCCCGCGAAGCGCACGCGCAGCGCCTTGCCGACCTCCGCGAAGCGGCTCGGCGGGAGCCCGCGCGGGTTGTACCGGCGCTCCTTGCGCAGGTCGACGGTGCCCTGCACCGTGCCCACGCGGATCGCCAGCGTCCCGCGGCCGTCGTCGGCGCCGGTCACCACGCCGAGATACGTGCGGTGCGGATCCTTGGGGACGCCCGCGAACGGCGCCGGGTCGCCCTTCGCGCGGGTGAAGGGCGCGACGAGCCTGTGCCGCGCGGCGTACGCGTCGAGGTTCTGGCGCACCGCCGCGCGCGCCGCGGCTTGCAGCCTGGGGTCGACCGACGTCACGACCGTGTAGCCGCCGACCCTGGCGTCGGGCCCGACGGCCTGCCGCAGCGCACGTTCGGCCTCGGCGACGACCTCCGGCGCGAGCTCGTCCGACGACTCCGGCTCGGGCGCGAGGCGGATCGGCTCCGCGAGCGCGGCGTCAATTTGCGCCTCGGGTAGAAATTTCTTCTCCCGCATCTGACCGAGCACGAAGGCGCGTCGCTTCTCGGCGCGCTCCTGGTTCACGCGGGGCGAGTAGATGGAGGGCCCTTTCACGATGCCGGCGAGGAGCGCCGCCTCGGCGAGCGTCACCTGGCGGACGCTCTTGCCGAAGTAGTACCGCGCCGCCTCCTCGACCCCGTAGCGCCCGTGGCCGAAGTAGATGTGGTTGAGGTAGAGCTCGAGGATCTGGTCCTTGGTGAGCTCCTGCTCGATGCGGCGGGCGAGGAGCAGCTCCCGCATCTTGCGGTCCAGGGTGCGCTCGTGCGTGAGCAGCACGTTCTTCACGACCTGCTGGGTGATCGTGCTGCCCCCCTGGCGCGCCTCGGCGGAGCGCAGGTTGACGAGGAGCGCGCGGAGCATGCCGAGGTAGTTGAGCCCGTCGTGCCGGTAGAACCTGGCGTCCTCGGCGGCGAGCGCGGCGAGGCTCATGACCGGCGGGATCTCGGTGACGGGCACGAGCGTCCGGCGCTCGACGAAGAGCTCTCCGAGGACGGCGCCGTCGCGCGCGAGGAACCGCGTGACCTGCGGCGGGTTGTAGCTCTTGAGCTCCGCGGTGGTCGGCAGGTCGCGCTCGTAGTGTCGGACGACGACGAAGAAGGTGATCACCGCCAGGGCCGCGAGGGCGGCGAAGGCGATCGCGAGCCGCTTCGCCCAGCGGAGGAGCGCCGTGCGGAGCGGCACCTTGGGCCGCGCCTCGCGCGGCGTCCGCCGGAGGAGCGCCCGGAGCGCCGCGCCGAGCCACGCCCACGCCGGGGATACAAGCGCGGCCCGGACGAGGAGGCGCACGCGGCCCGGCGAGCGGGCGGGCTCCGCGCTCGCCGGGCGGGCCGCCGGCGGCGGAGGTGGCGCGCCCGCGACCGCCGGCGGCGATGGCGGCGCGCCCGCCGCGGCCGCCGGGGGCGGCTGCAGCGCATGCGGGGGCGCTGCCGCGGGGCGCTGCGGCGACCAGAGCCGCGTCGGCGCGCGGTCGCTCGGCGGCGGCCCGGGGCCCTCCGCGCCGGGGTCGTAGGGGAGCGTACGCTCCACGGGGGCGACCCGCTCCCCCGCCCCTTCGGGCGGCGCAGCAGGCTTTTGCGTGGGATCCGAGGCCATGCGGTCAGCGCGCCGGGAGCAACGGCGCCGCGGCGGCGCCAGGGTGACGAGACCCGGCGCGCCACCGTATCACGGGCCCCGACGTCACGGATGGCGTCGGTCAGCGGATCTTCCGCGGGTGCTATCCCGCTTGCCGTGGAGAGTGGCGCCGGCGACGTGTGCTTGTCGACGCGAGCGCGCTGCGGCGGCGCGGCGGTTCGTGTGCGGCGGAGCCGGGCAGCGGGCAGGGCCGCGACCGTCGCGCTCCGCGGCATCACGAGGCGAAGGGCGCTGGCTCGATGACGAGACAGCTGCATTGATCTTCGCTGAGCTCGGGAGAAGGGCTCTTCTCCTGCTTTCGGGCGAGCAAGGGATCGCCTTGAGTTGCCAGGGCGGCCCCTGCAGCGTCGACGTGTCCGTCGCGGCCTCGTTCCCTCCGCACGGCGCCCGCGAAGCGGCCGTTGTCGTCCTCGGCTCGATCCTGCCCACGACGCGCGGCGCCAGTCGAGCGGGCTCGCCCTGCGGCTGCCCGATTGCTGGCTGCGCCGGGGGGCGCCGAGGGGTAGGATGGGCGTGGAGCGACGCATGCCCTTCCAGAGCGACACCTCGCACATCCCGATTCCGCCTCCTGGGGAGGACGAGCTCCCTTACGACGACGGAGAGCCGATGGAGTCGGAACGTCACCGGGAGCAGATGTACCTGCTCATCGAGGTGTTGAAGCTGTTCTGGCAAGACCGTGACGACGTGTACGTCGGCGGCAACATGGCCATCTATTTCAGCGAGCTCCAGGCGAAGAAGAACGATTTCCGCGGGCCCGACGTCTTCGTGGTGCTCGAGACCAGGAAGCGAGAGCGCAAGTCCTGGGTTGTCTGGCAGGAGGATGGCAGGACGCCGGACGTCGTGATCGAGCTCCTCTCCGCGACCACCGAGGCCGTCGATCGCGGCGAAAAGATGCGGATCTACGCGAAGCTCCTGCGCGTCCCGGAGTACTATCTGTTCGATCCTTTCACGGGCGTGCTCGAGGCGTACGCGCTGGATCGAGCCACGCAGTCGTACGAGCGCATCTCGCACGAGGCGAACGGCGACTTCACGAGCGCGCGGCTTCGTCTGCGCCTCGGAGTACGCCATGGCATCTACCACGGCCTTGCAACCGACTGGCTGCGCTGGCTCGACCTGGAAGGGCGCGTACTGCCGACCGGTGAGGAGCAGGCCCGCGCCGCCGAGGAGAGGGCGAAGGCTGCCCGCGAAGAAGCGCAGAGCCTGGCTGCACGGCTGGCAGCTTACGAAAATCAGTTCGGACCGCTACCTGGCGGCGGTTCGGCGTAGCCGCCTCGCAGACGCGAGCAGGTGAGTCGCCGCGGCCCCAGCTCGTCGGCCGGGAGGCGACTCATGGCGCTCCCGCGCAGCACGGCGTCCGAAGCGACTCGTTTACCGCTCTCGTGCCGTCCCCGGCTCGGCAACGCCTTCCCGGCCGGCGGTCAGGCCCGGAGGTTCGGACTTGCGGAGGTGAGGACGGGATTCGAACCCGCGTATAACGGTTTTGCAAACCGTTGCCTAACCACTTGGCTACCTCACCGACTGTCGAAGCGGCGGGAGGTCATGCCTCATCCCGGTCCTGCTGTCAACGCCCGCTGGGCCCTCGATACACATTTCCTCAGCCGAGCCAGCTCGACCCCGCTGCCCCGCTGCCCTGCGCCCACGCCCGCGCTGCTCACCCGCCGCGTGCCGCCCGCGCCCCGGCCTTCGTCCGAGGTAGCCGGCCGTGTACGTTCCGCAAGCCGCGGCGCGTGTTACGGCGCGGTCTCGCGCTGCGCCCTGTGCTCGATGAGGCGCTTCACGACGAGCGTGAGGAGCGCGAGGAGCACGAGGAGCGAGGCGACGGCGAACGCCGCCGAGAAGTGGTACTCGTTGTAGAGCACCTCGACGTGCAGCGGCATCGTGTTGGTCTGTCCCCGGATGTGGCCCGAGACGACCGAGACCGCGCCGAACTCGCCCATCGCCCGCGCGTTGCAGAGCACCACGCCGTAGAGCAGACCCCACTTCGCGTTCGGGAGCGTGATCCGGAAGAACATGCTCCACCCGCTCGCGCCGAGCGACAGCGCCGCGTGCTCCTCGTCCGCCCCCTGGCTCTCCAGGAACGGGATGAGCTCGCGCGCGACGAAGGGGAACGTCACGAACGTCGTCGCCAGGACGATCCCGGGCGTGTCGAAGATCACCCGGATGTCGTGATCGATCAGCCAGGGGCCGATCACCCCGTGCGCCCCGAAGAGCAGGACGAAGATCATGCCGGAGATCACCGGCGAGACCGCGAACGGAAGGTCGATGAGCGTGACGAGCAAGCTCTTGCCGGAGAACTCGAAGCGCGCGATCGCCCACGCCGCGGCCACGCCGAACACGAGGTTGAGCGGCACGGCGATGAGCGCCGTCGTCAGCGTCAGCTGGATGGCGGCCACGGCGTCCGGCTCGGTGATCGCCTTCCAGTAGGCCCCGAGGCCGTTCTTCAGCGCCTCGATGAACACCGCCACGACCGGCAGGAAGAGGAAGAACCCGAGGAACGCGAGCGCCGCCGCGGTGAGCGCCCAGCGCACCGCCGTCGGCTCGGAGGTCGCGCCGCGCACCGCCGCGCGCGACCTCACCCGCAGCTTGCCCGCCGCGCCCGCCATCTACGACACCACCCCGGGCGCGTTGCCTCCGGCGGCCCCCGCCCCGGCGGCCCCGGCGGTCGCCGTGCGCGGCGCCTCGACCGGGCTGCGCGACGAGACGCGCGCGCCGCTCCACGCCTGGAGCCGGTTGATCAGGAAGAGGAGGACGAAGGAGGAGAGCAGCATGACCGCCGCGAGCGCCGTCGCGCCCGCGTAGTCGTACTGCTCGAGCTTGGTCATGATGACGAGCGGCGTGATCTCGGTCTTGAACGGCATGTTCCCGGAGATGAACACGACCGACCCGTACTCGCCGAACGCCCGCGCGAACGACATCGCGAACCCGGTGAGGATCGACGGCCAGAGCGACGGCAAGAGGACACGCGTGAAGATCACGAAGCGGCCCGCCCCGAGCGACGCCGCCGCCTCCTCCTGATCGACCTCGAGCTCCTCCATCACCGGCTGGACCGTGCGCACCACGAACGGGAGCCCCACGAAGGTCAGCGCGATGACCACGCCGAGGCGGCTGAACGCGCTCTGGATCCCGAGCGGGTAGAGGTACCGCCCCACCCACCCCTGCTGCGCGTAGATGGCCGTGAGCGCGATGCCGCCGACCGCCGTCGGGAGCGCGAACGGCAGGTCGACGAGCGCGTCGACGATCGACTTGCCCGGGAAGCTGTACCGCACGAGCACCCAGGCCACGAGCACCCCGAACACCGCGTTGATGCCCGCGGCGATGAGCGACGCGCTGAAGCTCATCTGGAGCGAGGCGATCGAGCGCGGCGACGTCACCACCGCCCAGATCTCGCCGGGGTGGAGCGTCGCCGTCCTCAGGAAGATCATCGACAGCGGGACGAGCACGAGGAGCGACAGGTACGTGACCGTGATACCCATCGCGAGCCCGAAGCCGGGCAGGACGCTCTGTCGTCGCCAGAGAAGAGACACGAAACCTACTTGCCGGCCTGGTAAATCTGGTCGAAGACGCCGCCGTCGGAGAAGTGCGCCTTCTGGGCCTTTTGCCACCCGCCGAACACCTCGTCAATCGTGAACAGCGCGAGCTTCGGGAAGGCGCCCTCCGACTCCGCGGCCGCGAGGGTCGCCGCGTGGCGCGGGCGGTAGAAGTGCTTCACCGCGATGCGCTGCCCCTCCTCCGTGGACAGGAAGTTGAGGTACGCCTCCGCGACCGCCCGCGTCCCGCGCTTGTCGGCCACCTTGTCCACCACCGCGACCGGCGGCTCGGCCAGGATGCTGACCGACGGCGCGACCACCTCGAGCTTGTCCTTGCCGGCCTGCTTCACGGCGAGCAGCGCCTCGTTCTCCCAGGCGATCAGGACATCGCCGATCCCGCGCTCCACGAACGTCGTGGTCGATCCGCGCGCGCCCGAGTCGAGGACCGGCACGTTCTTGAACAGGCGGCCGACGAAGTCCTTCGCTTTCCCCTCGTCGCCGCCCGAGCGCTTCATCTCGTACCCCCACGCAGCGAGGTAGTTCCACCGCGCGCCGCCCGAGGTCTTCGGGTTCGGCGTGATGACCGACACGCCCTCTTTCACGAGATCGTCCCAGTCCTTGATGCCCTTCGGGTTGCCGCCGCGCACCAGGAAGACGATGGTCGACGTGTACGGAGCGCTGTTGTCCTTGAGGCGCGCCTGCCACCCCTCCTTGATGAGCCCCGCCGACGCGATCGCGTCGACGTCGTAGGCGAGCGCGAGCGTGACCACGTCCGCTTCGAGCCCGTCGATCACCGACCGGGCCTGCTTGCCCGAGCCCCCGTGCGACTGCTTGATGGTGACGTCCTGTCCGGCCTGCGCCTTCCAGCTCTTCGCGAAGGCGGCGTTCACCTCCTCGTAGAGCTCACGCGTGGGGTCGTACGAGACGTTCAGGATCTGCACCCGCCCCGACTTGGTCGCGGCGCCGGGGGCGTCGCCCGTCGCGTCGCCCTTCGAGCACGCGGCCAGGGCCAGCGTGAGCACACAACAGACCAACGTGATCAAGCGTCGCATCGATCGTCCTTACTCCCTTATCCGGTCGCCAGGAACCGGGCATCCCGCTGCGCGAGCGCGTCGAGCAGCTGCTGGAAGCGCGCCGCGCCGCAGCGGCGGGCCATGAAGGCCGCGCGGCCGAGCTTCTGGCAGAGCTTCCTCGCGAGCAGCACGCCGCCGTGGCTGTTCACGTCCGTCAACACGATCACCAGGTCGGCCCGCTCGATGGCCGCCCGCAGCTCGGCCGCGCCGCGGCCCCCGGTGTTGCCGGTGTGGAATTCCAAATGATGGCCCGCCTGCATCGCCATCCGCTCTAGCTGGGCCTGGTTGCGATCCAACCCACCAATCCAGGTGATCCGCATCGCGCCGTCTCCTTGCTGCTTCCCGCGGTGAACGCCGCTATAACGGACATATCTCACGCTGCAACGGATGGCGCAAGCGAGATCTGACGCTATAACGGAGAAACGTCTTAGATACCGGAGGGACACGGCGACGTTCACGAGCGGAAACGGGGCGACGCGGGGTTAACCCCGGGAGCCGTAGGTCATGACGAGGTACATGACGGCCTCGGAGCCGCCCAGGTTGCGGTAGCTGTGGGGGCTGTCGGCCTCGAACAGGATGGCGTCGCCGGTCTCGAGCACGCGCCGCTCGCCGGCCACGGTGATCTCCACGGAGCCCTCGGTCACGATCAGGTTCTCCGAGGTGCCGGGGGCGTGCGCGTCGGCGTGCTCCACGGCGCGGGGCGCGAGGCGGAGCTCGTAGAACTCCACGTTGCGCGGGCGGTCCATCGGGAAGAGCGCGCGGGACGAGAAGTCGCCGTTGCGCGAGCGCAGGATGCGCGCGTGGTCGGCCTGCAGCACGGTCGTGACCGGCGAGGCGGCCTGGCTCATCAGGGCCGAGAACGGGACGCCGAGGGCGCGCGCGATCTTCCAGAGGACGTTGATGGTCGGCGTGCTCTGGCCCAGCTCGATCTGCCCGAGCATCGCCCGGCTCACCCCGGACGCCTTCGCCAGGCGCTCGAGCGACAGGCCACGCTCGGCCCGGAACCGCTTCAGGTTCATGGCGACGACGGGCGTCAGGTCCGACGCCTCGTCGAACGCCGGCTCGTCGGCTCCCGGCTCGCTCGCCGGAGGAGGCGGCGGCTCGGCGGCCGCCGCGCGTGCGGGTTGCTGGGCTCTCCGTGCCTTCACTGGAGGCGTATCCGCCATGGTGGAGGGCGCGCGTCAAGCGAGCGAGGCCGGGGAGCGCTCGGCGCTGCCGGAGGGCGCGTCGACCGCCGCGATCGGGGCCGGCAGGCGAGGCGCCCGGAGCGAGGCGGCCGCCTCCGCGGTGGCAGGGAGCGCGCTCGGCGCGGTGTGCCCGGTGATCAGGCGGGCGCCGCGCTTGAACGTGATGTACTGCCACATCCACGAGAACATTACAGCCAGGCGGTTCTTGTAATCGATGAGGAAGAGCACGTGGACGAGCAGCCAGGCGAGCCACGCGATCATGCCCGACATCTTCAGGCGCCCGATCTTCGCGATGGCGCGCGAGCGGCCGATGGTCGCCATCGTGCCCTTGTCGAGGTAGGCGAACTGGCCGCGCGGCTTGCCCTTCAGGTCGTCGAGGATGCAGCGCGCGACGAAGCGCCCCTCCTGGATCGCGGCGGGGCTGAGGCCGGGCACGTCGACGCCGTTCCGGTCGCGGAGCGCGGCCATGTCGCCGATCGCGAAGACGTTCGGGTGTCCGGGCACGGAGCAGTCCGGCGCGACCTTCACGCGGCCGATGCGGTCGAGCTCGACGCCGAGCGTGCGCGCGAGCGGCGTGCCGCGGACCCCCGCCGCCCAGATCACGGTGGCGGCGGGGAGGCGCTCGCCGTCCTCGAACTCGACCCCTTGCTCATCGATGCTCCGGAAGCGGCGCCCCTTGATCACCTCCACGCCGAGGGAGGTGAGCTGCTGCTCGGCGCTCGCCGAGAGGCTCTCGGGGAAGGCCTGGAGGATGCGCGGCCCGATCTCGACGAGCAGCACGCGCGAGGACGCGGGGTCGAGGGCGCGGAAGTCGCGCTCGAGGATGTAGCGCGCGAGCTCGGCGAAGGCGCCGGCCATCTCGACGCCGGTCGCGCCGCCGCCGATGACGACGAACGTGAGCAGCCTGCGGCGCACGGCCGGGTCGTCCTCGCGCTCGGCGGCCTCGAAGGCGAGCAGCATGCGCTCGCGGATGGTGAGCGCCTCGTCGAGGCTCTTGAGCGCCGGCGCGAACCGGGCCCACTCGTCGTGGCCGAAGTAGTTGTTCGTCGCCCCGACGGCGAGGATCAGGTAGTCGTAGTCGAGCGTGTCGTCGTCGACCTCGATGCGCTTCTCGGCGAGGTCGACGCGCTTCACGTCGCCGAGCAGGACGCGCACGTTGCGCTGGCGCGAGAAGACCGATCGGATCGGGACCGCGATGTCCGCGGGCGAGAGGCTGGCGGTCGCGACCTGGTAGAGCAGCGGCTGGAACAGGTGGTGGTTCGTCCTGTCGATCAGCGTGACCCGGACGGGCGCTTTGCGAAACGCCTTCGCCGCGTTCAGGCCGCCGAAGCCTCCGCCGACGATGACGACGTGGGGCTCTTTCGCGGTCGTTGCCATGGTGCCTCCTCGACGAGGAACACATCCTCGGTGGCGCCGAGATGGTAGGGCTCGCCGATCCACGCGACAAGCGCGGCGCGTGGCGCCGCTGCCCGTGGGCAGGAGGAACCTCGGGCGTGGGCAGCGCGCGTGGGCAGCGCGCGTGGGCAGCTCGCGCAGGGGCGGAGCGGGCGTGTCGAGGGGGTCCGATCGCCGCCCGCGGTCGCAGCGCGGCGGTGGCTCACGCGTTCACGCCGCGGCCTTCACGCCGGCGGCGGAGTCGCCCTGCAGCGCCTCGGCGAGCAGCTTCCGGCCGCGGTGCAGGCGGCTCATGACGGTGCCGACCGGGACGCCCAGCCGCGCCGCGGCGTCCTTGTAAGACATCTCCTCGAGGTCCACGAGCACGACGGTGTCGCGGAAGCTCGGCGGGAGCGTCGCCAGCGCGCGCCACACGCCGGGCGACAGGGCGTGTGTCTCCGCGCAGCCCTCGGGCGCGGTCCACGCGCACGGATCGGTCGCGAGCACGTCGAGGGCGTTGCGCTCGCGGCGGCTGCGCCGGCACCGGGTGATGAAGACGCTGAAGAGGATCTGGTGCACCCACGCCCGCAGGTTGGTCCCGGGCTCGTAGCTCGCCGCGAACCGGAGCGCGCGCTCCACGGTGTCCTGCACGAGGTCCTCCGCCGTCGCGGGCGATCGGGAGAGCCGCAGCGCGCGGCCGAAGAGCTCCGGTGTCATTTCGACAAGGCCCCGGCAAAGTGCGTCGACGGCGTCGACGGCAGCGGCCGCCGCGCCCGCGCCGCCCGACGCCGTCCCGGCCGCGCCGAGCGAAGGTCCGCGCCGGCGTCGATCGACGGGGGGCAGCGCTGAATTCGGTGACCGGGCGGGGGCATGGGCGGCGGGGACGAGCATGGCGGGACCTCCTGCCTACGGGCGCTGGCAAGGCAGATGCCACCGGGATGACCGCGTCCACGGCGGGAAAGACGCGCCATGGCGCGGGCGGGGACACGCGGGCGCGTGTCAAATCGACAGCAGGGCGCCCGGCGGCGTCAGAGTGGCGCGCGGGCCTCGCGACCGCGGCGCGCGCCGCGGTCGCGAGGCCCGGCGCAGGCGTTCAGCGGCGCGTGGGTCGTGCATGTACGGGGCCGGGGGCGCGATCGAGGAGCCGGGTTCGCGGCGCTCCGCCAAGAGGCCCCGAGGCCCTGCGTCCGCGGTTCGTGATCCATGCTGGAGACCGGCAGAGCGGGCGTGCGATGCTCCGCGGAATCCTCATCAAATCGACAGCGGGTCGCTCCCCGCGGCCAGCGCGGCGATCAGGCCGGGGACGAGCTCGGCGATCTCGCTCGCGAGCAGCCCTCGGTCGCTGCCCGTGTGGGCGCGCCACACGTCCCCGGCGAGCGCGTGGATCAGGACACCCGCGCTGGCGGCGGCCGACGGCTCCATCGAGCACAGCAGGGCCGCGATCATCCCGGCGAGCACGTCGCCCGAGCCGGCGGTGGCGAGCGCGGGGTTGCCCGCCATGCAGATGAACATGCGGCCGTCCGGCAAGGCGATCACGGTGCGCGCGCCCTTCAGCACCACGATCGCCCGGGTCAGCGCCACGGCCTCGCGCACGGCGCCGAAGCGGTCCTCCTCGACGGCCCGGGAGCTCCGGCCGAGGAGCCGGCCGAGCTCGCCGGAGTGCGGCGTCAGGATGAGGCTCCCGCGCGCCGTCGCGAGCGCCTCGGGGCGGCCGACGAAGTGCGTGAGGGCGTCGGCGTCGACGACCTTCCGGCCGTCCCAGCCGAGGACGACGTGATCCACCGCGGCGCGCGCCCTGTCGTCGAGGCCGAAGCCGGGGCCGATCGCGACCGCCCGGCGGCCGGCGAGCGCGCCGTCGAGCGACGCCTCGAGGCGCGCCGGATCGATCGCGGTCGTCATCAGCTCCACGACGCGCGACTCCATCGCGGGCGCGGCGTCGGCCCAGGTGCAGATGGTCACGAGGCCCGCGCCGGAGCGCATCGCGGCGCGCGCGGTCAGCAGCGCGGCGCCGAGCTTGCCGGAGGAGCCGGCGACCACGAGCACGTTGCCCGCCTGGTGCTTGTAGACGCTCGCCTCGCGCGGCCGCAGGAACGAGCCGATCGTCTCCTTCCGGAGGACCTCGGCCACGTGGCCGACGTGGGCGAGGATCGGCCCGTCCGGGACGCCGAGGTCGACGACGTGGACGTTGCCCGCGAGCCGCGCCCCCTCGGGCGTGAGCAGGCCGATCTTGAGGTGGCCGAACGTGACGGTCTCGTCCGCCTGCACCGCGGCGCCGAGCGGCGCGCCGCTGTCCGCGTCGAGGCCCGAGGGCACGTCGAGCGCGATGCAGAGGCAGGTCGAGGCGTTGAGGACGCCGATGACGTCGGCGAGGTGGCCCTCGATCGGGCGGTCGAGGCCCGTGCCGAAGAGCGCGTCGACGACGAGATCGGCCTCGGCGAGCGCGGCCTCGAGCGGGGCGAGCGGCGCGCCCGGCGGGAGCTCGCGGAGCGCGCCGCCGAGATCGATGTACGCGTCGTGGTTGATGCGGCTGTCGCCGGTGACCTTCTCGGAGGGGGCCGCCAGGAACACCTCGACCTCGGCGCCGCGGGCGAGGAGGTGGCGCGCGACGACGAAGCCGTCGCCGCCGTTGTTGCCGGCGCCCGCGACCACGACGACGCGGGCGTGGAGCGGGTACGTCGCGGGCTGCCCCGGGCTCGGGACGTGCCGCACCGGGAAGGCGCGGGCCCGCGCCGCGCGCGCGTCCTCGGCGCTGCGGCGGCCGTTCGGCGGCGGTGGGATGCTCCCGGAGCGGGGTCCGCCCCCCGAGCGCAACGTCGCGGGCCAGAGCGCGCTCGCGGGCGCCTGGCCCGGCGCGGGCGGGGGCGGCGCCGGCCGCGCGGCGTGGCCGGGGAGCGCGGCCGCGCCGGGCTGTCCGGCGGTGCGCGCCTCGATGATCGCCGAGATGACGTCGGCGGCGCCGCGGCCCGCGTTCTCCATGAGGACCACGCCGGGCACGTGGCACTGATGGATCGCGTGCTTGTCGTAAGCGCGCATCTGCGCGCGCGAGAGGACGGGAATCACGAGCGCTCTTTCCCTTCGTCGTCCAGGGTGGTTCGGCCTTCGCCGCCCGCTTCTTCAGGCATCAAGGATCGGCTCTCGCCGCCCGCTTCTTCAGGCATCAAGGATCGGCTCTCGCCGCCCGCTTCTTCCATCGTCGGGGATCGGCCCACGCCGTCCCCTTCCAGGATCGCCACGGCCGCCGCTACGCCGGCGTCATGGGTGATCGACAGGTGCACCCGCTTGACGCCCATGCGCTCCGCCAGCGCGCGCGCCGGGCCGTGGAGCGCCATCGTCGGCGGCGTGCGCGGGGCGCCGCGCACCTCCAGGTGATGCCAGCCCACCCCCGGCGCCCCGGCCAGCGCCTTCACCACCGCCTCCTTGGCGGCGAAGCGGCCCGCCAGCGCCGTCGCCCGGTCCACGCGGTGCGCGAGCGAGCGGCGCTCGGGCTCGGACAGCACCCGCTCCCAGAACCGGTTTCCCCAGCGCGCGAGCGCCTCCTCCATGCGCCCGATGCCGCAGACGTCGATGCCAACGCCGAGGATCATGCGCCCACCTCGGCCACCCCGCGGCGCCGGCCGACGGGCGGCGGCCCGAGGGCGCCCTCACGGCCAGCGCCCGCGGCGGTGGGAGCGCCCGCGGCGGTGGGAGCGCCCGCGGCGGTGCGATCGACGGGACCAGGGCACGGGGGGGAGGCCATGGGCCGACTCTACCCTCGCCCTGCCCACGGCGTGATACCTTCGCGCTCCGCAGCGCGTTTCGCGCGCGAGGGGACGGACGATGGCGGCGGAGAAGATCGAGTGCGCTAGCCGTATCGAAGGGGTCGTCGTCTACGCGCGCGGGGCGGTCGTCACCCGCCGCGTCGAGCTCGCGACGCCGCTTCCCCGAGGGGCGGTCGAGCTCTCCGTGCCCGGCGTCACGCTGCTCGCCGAGCCGGGGAGCTTCCGCGCGCTCGTGGCCGCCAAGGAGGGCCCGCCGGACGCGGCCGGCGCGGCGCGCGACGTGCTCGGCGTGCAGGCGCGGCTCGTCGTGCCCCCGGCGCCCGCCTCGAAGAGCTCGCTCTCGGCGCAGCTCCGCGCGCGCGAGCTCGCGATCGAGCGGCTGTCCGCCGAGCAAACCCACCTCCACCTGTGGCGCGAGCACCTCGGGGCCGTCTCGCTCGATCCGGCGCTCGCGCGGCGCTTCCGGCCGGGCGACCCGGCGGCCCGCCTCCGGGACGCCCTCGCGGTGAGCGGGCTGCTCTCGGGCGAGCTCGCCGCGCTCGACGCCCGCATCGCCGCGCTCGACGCGGCGCTCGAGCGCGCGCGCAAGGAGCTCACGGACGCGCGGCTCGACGCCGCCCAGGCGACGAGCGCCGAGGTCGAGGAGAAGGCGCCGCCGCGCCTCGAGGTGGTCGTGCGGCTCGCGCCCGCGCGCGGCGACGCGGCCGCCGAGCCGGCGCTCCGGATCGAGTACGCCGTGCTCGCCGCGCGGTGGTGGCCCGCCTACGCGGCGCGGTTCTCGCGCGGCGGGACCCAGGTCGCCCTCCAGCTCGACGCGTTCGTCGCGCAGGCCTCGGGCGAGGACTGGAAGGACGTGCGCCTCGCGCTCTCCACCGCCGACCTCGTGCAGGACACGCGGCTCCCGGAGCTGGCCTCGCTGCGCCTCAGCCGCGCGCAGCGGCCCGCGCGCCGCGGCTACCGCCCCGCGCCGGAGGGGCTCGACGCCATGTTCACCGGGTTCGACCGCTCCGTCGCCGCGCTGCCCGAGCCCGCCGCGCAGGGCACGGCCGCGTCAGCGGCGCTCGCGCCCGCGCACGGCGCCAGCAAGAAGCCGCGGCTCCCGGAGCGAAGCGCACACGCCGAGGCGGACCTGGCGGACACGGGCGCGACGCGCCGCCCGCCGCCGCCGCCGGCGCCGCTCCCGCAGGCGCCCGGCATGGCGCCGCCTCCGGGCGTGCCGGTGATGGTCGCCGCCCTGCCGGCCCCGGCCCCGGCGCGCAAGTCGGTCGGGCTGCCGCTGCCGTCGTTCGGGGGAGGCGGTGTCCCGGCGCCCGCGCCCATGGCGGCCCCGAGGGGCGCGCCGCTCGCGGCCCAGCCCGCCGCGTTCGCCGACCGCTCGCGGAGCCTCCAGTCCGCGAGCGGCATGGCCGAGGAAGAGCTCGGCTACGCCGAGGCCGCGGACGGCCTCGCCGAGGCGCCGGCGCCGCTCGAGCCCACCGACGCGTGGCTCGACTTCGACGCGCTGCACCTGCCCCGCTCGGGCCCGCAGCGCGGCCGCCTCGTGCGCGAGGGGCCCGGGCAGGCGAGACGCGCGGCCGACCAGGCGCAGGCCGCCGTCGACGAGCTCGAGGGCCCGCCCCGCACCGTGGATCCGCGCGCCTCGCGCGGGCAGTTCGACCACCTCTACGCGGGCGAGAGCGCCGCGGACGTGCCGTCGAACGGCCGTCTCCACCGCGTCGCGCTGATCGCCGCGAGCGCGCCGTCGAGGCCGCGGTTCGTGACCGTGCCGCGCGAGGCCGCCGAGGTCTACCGCGAGGCGCGCGTCGAGAACCCGTTCGGCGTCCCCCTGCTCGCGGGGCCGGTCGAGGTGTTCGTGGACGGCGCGCTCGCCGCGCAGTCGGCGATCGGGCACGTCGACCGGGGCGGCGTCCTGCGCGTCGGGCTCGGCGTCGAGGAGCGGATCCGGGTCGCCCGGAACGCGCGCGTGGACGAGTCGAGCGCCGGTCTGCTCGGCGGCTCGCTCGCCGTCGAGCACGCGGTCGCCGTCGACCTGTCCTCGTCGCTCGGGATGAACGTCGAGGTCGAGGTCATCGACCGCGTCCCGGTCACGGACGACAAGGACGTCGAGGTCAAGCTGCTCGCGTCGCAGCCGCGGGCCGAGCCGTACACCCAGGAAGACATCGGCGAGCCGGTGCGCGGCGGGCTGCGCTGGCGCGTCCCGATCACGGCCGGCGGCAAGGCGTCCGTCGCCTTCACCTACCGCCTGGTGCTCGCCTCGAAGAACGAGATCGTCGGCGGTAACCGCCGGGAATAACAGGGGAAACGAGCGCACCATGGGCATGGATGCGGACGGTCCGAGCGGATCCGAGCGGAGCACCAGCGAGGAGGGCGCAGGCGAGCGCACGCCCCCGGCGGGCCACCCGAGCGCGGCGCGTGTCGTGACGCTGTTCGAGGATCGCGCCGAGGTGGTGCGCGTCGCGCGCGTCGAGGTCGGCGCCGGGGCGCAGTGGGTGGCGATCGGCGGCGTGTCGGTGTTCGTCGACGAGCGCACCGTCCAGGCGCGCGCCGTGGCGGCGGAGGGCGCGGGCGCGGTCCGGGTGACGGCGGCGCGCGTGCGGTGGAGGGCGCACCGGGAGGCGGCGCTCGGCCGCGAGGAGATCGACGCGCTCGAGCGCGAGCAGCGCGAGGCGTCCCGGCGGGCCGCCGCCGCCGAGCTCGCGCGGGACCGGGCGGCGCGCCGCGAGGCGCACGTCGACCAGCTGCTCGCGAAGTGGGCGCAGGCGCTCGGCGCGGTCCCGAAGGACGCCGGCGAGCCCGAGCGCATCGCCTCGTGGCGCGCCGGGTACGAGGCGCTCGACGCCGCGCTCGCCGAGGCGCTCGGCGCGTCGGCCGACGCGCGCGAGGCGCGGGCGCACGCCGAGGACGACGCCCGGCGCGCCGCGGCGCGCCTGCGCGAGGGGTCGCGCGAGCGGCCGCGCTTCGAGGCGGTGATCGAGGTCGAGGTGCACGCGCCCGCGCCGCAGCCGGTCGAGATCGAGCTGACGTACCGCGTCGCGTGCGCGGTCTGGCGCCCCGAGCACCTGGCGCGGCTCTCGGCGGGCAGCGCGCCCGGGGCCGACGCGCAGGGCGGCCGCGGCGCGGTCGAGCTCACCACCTGGGCGGCGGCGTGGCAGGCCACGGGCGAGGTGTGGGAGAACGTGACCGCGCGCTTCTCGACGGCGCGCCCGTCGCGCAACGCCGAGGCGCCGATCCTCGCGGACGACGTCCTCCAGGTGCGGCGCAAGACGGAGCTCGAGCGCCGCCGCGTCGTGGTCGAGGCGCGCGATCAGGCGATCGCGGCGGCGGGGCTCGACCGCGGGGCGCGGGCCGTCGATGAGATGCCGGGCGTGGACGACGGAGGCGAGCCGCTGACCTTCGAGGCGACCGAGCCGGTGACCCTCCCCTCCAACGGCCGCCCGCTCCGGATCGAGGTCGCGCGGCGCTCGCTCCCGGCCGAGCTCGCGCTCGTGCTGTACCCCGAGGCCCACCCCGCCGCGCACGTGCGTGCGACCGTGACGCTCGACGGCGGCGCCGGATCCAGGCCGCACCCGCTGCTCGCGGGCCCGGTGCGGGTGGCGCGCGGCGGCAGCCTGATCGGCCGCGCCCGGCTCGATTTCGTCGGCGCCGGGGAGCCGTTCGAGCTCGGCTTCGGCGTGGACGACGCCGTGCGCGTGCGCCGCACCGTCGACGAGGAGCACGACACCTCGGCGATCACGGGCAGCCGCAAGATCCGGCGGAAGGTGAAGCTCTCCCTGTCCAACCTGTCCAGCGACACGAAGCGGGTGCTCGTCACCGAGCGGATCCCCGTGAGCGAGGTGGCCGAGGTGGAGATCGCGCTCGGCGAGGCCCCCGGCTGGACGCTCGACGAGAAGGACGGCTTCCTCCGCGGCCAGGTCGAGCTGCCGCCGAAGGCCGTGAAGACGATGTCGTTCAGCTATGATATCCGCGCCTCGGCGAGCGTGGTGCTGCCGTTCTGAGCGAGCCCGCCGCCGCGGCGCGGGGCGCGCGAGGAGCGGCGGCGCGCCGCGCGCGGGGCGCCCGTCGATCTTACTTATGGATCCTTCATCAGATTCAGGCGTGGAGAGCGAGGTGGACCGCCGGGCGGCGGCGCGCCGAGAGCGCCGCTCGCCTTCGAGGCGCCTTCGGGCGAGGCGCCTCGCCTCCGTCGCGCTCGCCGCGGCAGCGCTGCTCGGGGCAACGGCGGCGGGCGCCGAGCAGCCCGCGGCGCCGCCTGGCGGGGCGGCCGGGGCGGGGTCGTCGGCGCGCGGCGCTGGGAAGGCCGGCGCGCTGCGGCCCGTGGCGGCGGCGCCGCCCCTTGCGACCGCGCCGCCCCTTGCGGCCGCGCCGCCCGCGGGCGGCCCGCAGCGCCCCTCGCCCGCGCGCCACCTCGCGTGGGATCCGCGCTGGCCGCGCTTCCGCGTCGGCGAGTACGTGGCCACGGGCGTCCTGGCCGCGACCGCCTTCGCCACGCTGGCCATCCCGCCGGCCGAGGGCCGGTGGACGGGCGTCAGCGGCTTCGACCGCTCCGCGCGCGATGTGATGCGGATCGGGAGCGATCGCAACCGCGAGTTCGCGCGGGACGCGAGCGACCTGCTGCTCGCGCTGACGACGAACCACCTCGCCGTGGACGCCCTGCTCGTGGCCTGGTGGGGGCACGGGCGCGGCAGCGTCGCGTGGCAGCTCGCGATGATCGACATCGAGACGCTCGCGCTCAACGCGGCCATGAACGGCGTCGTCGCGGGGTTCGCGAGCCGCGAGCGCCCGTACCGCGCCCAGTGCGGCGGGCCGGAGGAGCTGCAGGACAGGGACTGCCGCGGCAGCAAGCGGTACCGGAGCTTCTACAGCGGCCACAGCTCGACCGCGTTCACGGCGGCGGGCCTCACGTGCTCGCACCACGCGCGCCTGCCGCTCTACGGCGGCGGCGCGGCCGACGCGCTCGCGTGCGGCGCCTCGCTGGCGACGGCGGCCGCCGTGGCGACGCTGCGGGTCGTCTCGGACCAGCACTTCGCGACCGACGCGCTCACCGGCGCGGCGCTCGGCACGCTCACGGGCTTCGGCGTCCCGTGGCTCCTGCACTACCGCGACGGCGCCCCCGAGGCCGACGCGCCGCGCCGGGAGGGCGTCTCGATCCGCTTCGTGCCCGCGCCGCTCGGCGGGTACCTCGTGGGCAGGTTCTAGCGATGGCGCGCCGCACACCTGCCGCCGCCGCGCTCGCCGCGCTCGCCCTGGCCGCCGCCCGGGCCGCCGCCCAGGACGTGGCCGACTTGCCGCCGTCCATCAGCGATCCGCCCCCGACCTCGGCCGGGATCGACGTCCTGCAGAAGCGCTCGTACTGGGCGCGGAGCGCGGGCGCGCGCCCGTTCGTCTCCGCGGTCCTGGAGCTCGGCGTCATCTATTACCGGCCGACCCTCGCGATCGGCGTCGGCCGGCCGCACTGGTCGTGGGTCGGGGTCGAGGGCTACGCGAGCGTCTCGCCCACCGGCGGCGCGGAGTACGTGGGCCTGCGCGCGGCGCTGCCCGGCGTGGAGCTCCGCGCCGGCGCGCGCTACGCGTTCTCGACGAGCCAGTACTTCCTCCAGCCGCAGACGTCGTACACGCGCCGGGACACCGAGCTCATGCTGGGCCCCCGGTCGCGTTATGTCGCCGGGGAGGTCGAGCTCTCGGGATCGACACCGCTGCTCGGAGGCAGCCTGTTCGGCGTCGCGACCGGCTATGTGGTGCTGGGGGCGCCGCGGGGCTTCTATCTCTACGAGGAAGCGCTCCACGCGGTGATGAAGCCGCCGTTCCTCTACCGGGCCCGGATCGGCTTTCTGGGGGAGATGGACGAGTACGGCGAGCTCCGGCTCGGCGCCGCCGCGGAGGTGATCGGCAACCCGGGCCGCGGCAGCGCCATCGTGCGCGTCGGCCCGGTGCTCGCGATCTCGCTGACACACCACCTCGATGCGCTGGGGACGGTCATGGTGGTGGCGGCGACGCCGGACCGGCTCGGCCTGCTGGGCGCGGATCTCGGCCAGCTCGGCCTGCGGTACCGGTGGGCGACCGGCGACCGATGGCCGGAGTTCCCCTGAGCATGCGCCGGGCGCGGGGCGTGGTAAGCGTGCCCTGATGATGACCAACAAGCTGATTTCCTTGACCCTCCTCGCTGCGGCGCTCGCGGCATGCACCCAGCCGGGCGACGCCGGCGCGCCGGCCGCGCCCGCGGTCACCCCCGGCGCCGCGGCGCAGCAGCCCGCCAAGACGGACGCCGCCAAGGCCGACGCCAAGGCCGCGCCGTCGACTCAGGCGAAGATCGGACAGCCCGCGCCGGACTTCTCGCTGCCGGACCTCGACGGCAAGGTCGTGAAGCTCTCCGACTACCGGGGAAAGACGGTGGTGCTCGAGTGGTTCAACCCCGGTTGCCCCTTCGTGCAGCTCTCGCACCGGAAGGGCGGCCTGAAGGACGTGCCGACGCAGCAGACCGCGAACGGCGTCGTGTGGCTCGCCATCAACTCGGGCGCTCCGGGCAAGCAGGGCACGACCAAGGAAGAGAACACGAAGGCGAAGGCCGAGTTCGGGATGAGCTATCCGCTGCTCATCGACGAGAAGGGCGACGTCGGCCGCGCGCACGGCGCGCAGCGCACGCCGCACATGGTCGTCATCGATCCGAAGGGCACGCTCGTCTACGCGGGCGCGATCGACAGCACGAAGGGCGGCGAGCCCGAGCAGGACGAGAAGGTCACGAACTACGTCGACGCAGCGCTCGCCGAGCTCGCCGCCGGCAAGCCCGTCTCGACGGCCGAGACCGAGGCGTTCGGCTGCACCGTCAAGTACTGAGACCCCCGCCCGAGCGGCGCGGCCAGCGCGGAGAGCGCAACGCGGCCAACGCGGCGAGCGCAGCCAACACGGCGACCACGGCGACCACGGCGACCACGGCGACCACAGAACAGCACAGCCCATGTCAGGCGCCACACGAGGCCGGCGCGTCGGGGGAGTTGACACGGCCGGAACAGCCGGTCTACCGTTGTGCCCGAGTCTTTTAAGATTGCCAGTGGCTCATGCGCTGAGCACACGGCCGGAAACCCGGCGAGGCTGCCAGCTGGCAAGCAGCCCAGGCAGTTCGACATGATGACGACTCGGGATCACGCGCTGGGAGCTTCCAAGGCAGGCAGGTGCTGATGCGAAGCCGCGCCGCGACGCGCTCCGTCCTCCGGCCTCCGGCCGAGCTCCGCGCGGCCCCGAGGCGTCCCAGAGCGGGAGTCAGAGCCCCTGCGCCCGAGGGGCGTCGCCGTCGATGTTGAGCAGGGCCTGAATCATGGACCGGACGAGAAGAGCGGGCCCGGAGGGCGCGCCCGCCGCGACGCCGGCGGACCTGGGCCGCGCGTCCAGCGCCGCGGCGCAGAGCGGGCCGTCTCGCTCCGTTCCCCCGGGCGACTCGGGCGCGTCCAAAGACACGGTGTTCGTGTGCGTCGAGCCGCCGCCCTCGCCCGCGCCGCCCCGGTTCCCCATCCGCGACTGGGACCGGTACGAGTGCCTGTCGCTCCTCGGGAGGGGGGGAATGGGCGCGGTCTACAAGGCCAGGGACCCGCGCCTCCAGCGGTACGTCGCCCTCAAGCTGATCCGGGACAACGATCCGGAGCTCGTCCAGCGCCTCATCTGGGAAGCCCAGGCCCAGGCCCGCGTCGAGCACCCGAACGTCTGCAAGGTGTACGAGGTCGGCGAGGCGCAGGGCCAGCCGTTCATCGCCATGCAGTACGTCGACGGCCAGCCGCTCCACCACATCGCGCGGACGATGACGCTCGAGCAGCGGGTGAAGGTCATGGCCGACGTGGCGGACGGCCTTCACGCCGCCCACCGGCTCGGGCTCATCCACCGCGACATCAAGCCGGCGAACATCCTCGTCGAGCGCACGGCCGACGGCGCCTTCCGCCCCTACCTCGTCGATTTCGGGCTCGCCCGGGAGATCGCGGCGGACGGCAGGGCGAGCACGACCGAGGAGGGGACGCCGGCCTACATGGCGCCGGAGCAGGTGTCCGGGGGCCTGCGGCAGCTCGACCGCCGCACGGACGTCTACGGCCTGGGCTCCACGCTGTACGAGGTGCTCGTCGGGCGCCCGCCGTTCGTCGACGCGTGCGTGACGAGCCTCATCTGGCGCGTGGCGAACGAGCTCCCCGCGCCGCTGCGCCAGCTCGACAAGGAGATCCCCGTCGATCTCGAGACCGTCGTGATGAAGTGCCTCGAGAAGGCGCCGCAGCGGCGGTACGACTCCGCGAAGCGGCTCGCCCTCGACCTCGGGCGTTACCTCGAGGGCGAGCCCATCGAGGCGCGGCCGCCGAGCTTCGGGTACCTCGCCCTGAAGCTCGCGCAGAAGCACAAGCTCGCGGTCGCCGCGGCGGCCGCGGCGCTCGTGGTGCTCTCGTTCGTCGGCGGGGTCGCCGTCCGCGAGCGGCTCGCCGCCGCCCGCCACGCCGAGCTCTCGGCCCAGGTCGCCTCCCTGGCCCAGGGCTTCGGGCAGGACGTCAAGGAGATGGAGCTGTTCATGCGTTATGCGTACGCGCTCCCCCTCCACGAGGTGTCGCGGGAGAAGGACGTCATCCGCGCGCGCATGGCCGAGCTCGAGCGGAAGATGCAGGCCATGCGCGGGGACGCGGGCGACCTCGTGGCGGGCCCCGGCAACTACGCGCTCGGGCGCGGGCACCTCGCGCTGCACGAGCCCGAGGAGGCGCTCGCGCGGCTCGAGGCGGCGCTCGGCAGCGGGTACGCCGCGGAGGAGGCGAAGTTCGCGGCGGGGCTCGCGCACGGCATGCTCTACCGCAAGCGGCTCGACAGCGCGCGGCGCCGCAGCGGCAAGCTGGAGCGCTCCGAGCGCCAGGCCGAGCTCCAGGAGCGGCACAAGGAGCGGCACAAAGAGCGGGCGATCCAGTACCTGCGGGAGAGCGCGCGGTCGGTCGCCGAGCGGTCGGCCTACACCTCGGCGCTCATCGCGCTCTACGAGGAGCGGTTCGACGAGGCGCTCGACGACGCGCGGAGGGCGTTCGCGCGGGCGCCCTGGGACTACGAGGCGAAGGAGCTCGAGGGCGACATCCTGTTCGCGAAGGGGGCGGCGGCGCGCGACCGGGGCGAGCGCGCCGAGGCGCTCGCCGGGTTCCGGAGCGCCATCGCGTCGTACGAGGTCGCGGCGCAGATGGCCGAGAGCGATCCCGACCTGCACGAGGCGACCGCGGGCGCCTACGGCGAGATCCTGCGGATCGAGGCGCACCTCGGCGAGGAGATCGACCGGACCTTCGCGAGCCTCATCGAGAGCTGCGACCGGGCCATCCGCGCCGAGCCGCGCGCGAGCGGCGCGCACGTGAAGAAGGCCCGCGCGTACGTGCTCCGGGCGAAGCGAGACCTGTCGAGGGGCTCGGACCCGAGGGCAGACCTCGACCGGGCGATCGCGGCCGGCGAGCAGGCGATCCGGTGGGACCCGAAGGAGGCGACGGCGTACGGCGCGATCGGGGCGAGTTTCTTCCTGATCGCGTCCTACGAGGGCGCGGAGGGGCGCGACACGAGGCCGTCGCTCGAGCGCGCGGTCGAGAACATGCAGCGGTCGATCGCCCTCGACCCGAGCTCCTCCTGGGCGTGGAACGACGCGGGCATCGCGTACGGGATGATGGCCGAGTACAGCGCGTCCCACGGCGCCGATCCCCTGCGGCTGTTCGAGCTCAGCGTGTCGCACCTCGAGCGGGCGATCGAGATCGACCCGGACGAGGCGCCGCCGCGCGTGAACCAGGGCTGGTTCTACGCGCAGCGGGCCCAGTACGAGCTCGACCACGGGCTGCCGCCCGAGGAGTCGCTCGAGCTGGCCAAGGACAGCCTCGAGGCGTCGATCCGGCTGCTCCCGGACAACCTCCCGTCGTACAGCAACCTGGGCCTCGCGTACCTGATCGAGGCCCGGTACGAGCGGCTCACCGGGGCGAGCCCGGAGGTCTCGCTGGCGCGGGCGCTCGATTGCTACGGCGCGGCGACGCACCTCGATCCAGAGGACATCGAGGCGCAGCAGGGGGCGGGCCTCGCGCTCACGGAGGCGGCGCACGCGGCGCTCGATCGCGGCGAGGATCCGACCGGCGCGATCGAGGCGGCGAGGGGCGTGTTCGAGCCGATCGTGGCCGCGAAGCCGCGCAACGCGGAGGCGCACCTCGCGCTCGGGAGGCTCCACCTCCTGTCCGCGCGGTGGGCGGCGTCCCCCGGGAGGACCCCGGCGGCGCCGCTCGACGCGGCGGAGCGGTCGCTGCTCCGCGCGCTCGAGTCCATCGCGTCGAACGGCGGGGACGCGCGGATCCTCGGCGCGCTGGCCGAGGTCTACCGCCGGCGCGCGGGCTCGGCCGGGCAGGCGCCCGAGGGCACACGCGCGGAGATCGCGGCGGGGCTCGCGATGATCGACCGCGCGATCGGCATCGACCCGGGCCTGCCCGCGGCGATCGCCGAGCAGGGGGCGCTGCTGCTCCTGGAGGCCAGGACGGAGCGCGATCCGGCGCTGCGCCTCGATCGGGCGCGCCTCGCCGGGGCCCGGCTCGAGCGGGCGCTCGAAGGCAACCCGCTGCTCGCGCGCGACTACGCGCCGCTGCGCGACGAGGCGCGGGCGCTCCTCGAGGCGGACGGGGATCGCCTGTAGCGCGGGCCGCGCGCGACGTTCGTCGGGCAGAGCCTAGCGATCCCGGCGCCGGGGCCGCGCCAGCCGGGACATCGCCTCGTCGTGGGCCCACTTGACGCGCATGAACTCGGCGGCGTCGCCGCCCCGATCGGGGTGCGTGGCGAGCGCGAGCCGGCGGAACGCCCGGCGGACCTCGGCCACGCCGGCGGCGTCGGGGAGGCCGAGCACCACGAACGGCGACACGCCGCGCGCGGACGAGGGCCGCGCGGAGGCGCCTCGCGGCGGCCCGGGCGGCGGCGGCTCGGCGGGCGCCTCGCGCCGCGCGCGCGGCCTGGGCCAGGGGGGCTCGCCGCGGAGGACACGCGCCCAGGCCGTCGCCCACGCCGGCTCGATCTCGACGAGCGGGCGCCCCGCGGCGCGCTCGGCCTGCGCCCGCGCCTCCTCCGCCGTGCGCGCGCCGCCCTGGCTCGCGTCCGGGGGGCGGAACGGCTCGCGCGCGGGCTCACCCGTCCACCAGGCGGCCCACAGGAAGCGGCGGCGGCGCGTCGGCGTCACCGCGTAGACGCCGCGGAGCGGGAGCGTCATGGGGCCTTCAGAAGATCTCGGGGCACCACGGGGCGCGCGCGGCGCGGAACAGGCTGTCCGCGCGCGGGACGGCGTCCTCGGTGAGCACCTCGACCTGGCCCGCGTCGGCCAGGCGCTGGAACGAGACGCCGCCGAGGTAGACCGAGCCGAGCGCCGCGACGTCGAGGCGGAGGTCCGGCGCGTCCGTGGTCCGCGCCGCGCGCCGCTCGCCCCCGTGCAGCCGGAACCGGCCGGCGTTCCAGGGGCAATCGCGGTCGGTGATCTCGAGGGTGAGCGGCTCTTTGCTGCCGTAGGCGCGCGCCGCGAGCGCGGCCTCGACGTCCACGATGCGCACCCACAGCCCGTCGGCCGCGGTAAGGCGCAAGCGCCGCGGCTCGGCGACGAGCAGGCCGAGCGGGTGATCGATCGGCAGGAGGCTCGCCTCGATCCGCTGCGCCAGGTCGATATCGAAGAGGTACCGCCAGACGAGCCTCGTCCCGAGCGGCGTCGCGCCGACCGCCTCGATCACGCGGACCGAGCCGACGGGGATGTGGGACGCATCCCACTGGTGGTGCAGGCAGTAGAGCGCATACGCCTCGGCGCGCCCGGAGACCTCGATCACCACGCGCTGCAGCGGGCCGCCGCCCTTGCGCATGTAGTCGTTGTCGACGAGCCGGCGGACCTGCCACCACGTCGCCGAGCGCGACAACATCCCGGGGGTGAGCGGGCGGGCGCGCTCCCAGATCGGCGCGAAGGCCTCGAGCGCCTCGGCCTCTCCGAGCAGCCGCGCCCGGCCCTCGGCGCCCGCCGCGCCGCGGAACGCGCTGCGATCCCGCTCGATCGACATCGAGCACGCCTGGGACGCGAGCCCGTACCCGAAGCGGCCGTAGATGGTGCCCTCCGTGGCCCAGAGCGAGGAGATCGGCCGCCCTTCGGCCCGCGCGTCATCCAGGTGCCGGCGGATGAGCGTCGTGAGGATGCCGCGGCGGCGGTGCGTCGGGGTCACCGCGACCGCCGTGAGCCCGGCGACGGGGACGGCCCCGCCGGGCGTGGTCATCGTGAACGAGAACGAGCCGGCGGCCCCGACGAGCGTGTCGCCGTCGTAGGCGCCGAGGCGCGACGTGAGCTCCGGGAGGCGCTTCGTGCCCTCCAGGCGCTCGAGGTCCAGCGGAACGCCGAACGCGTTGAGGATGGGCTGGCTGAACTCGGCCTGCTGCTCGGCGGTCATCTGCCGGAGCTCGATGTGCATGCGCGCCACGATAGCAAAGAGGCCCGCTCCGCGCGGGCGGGCTCACCGCCGGGAGCGTGCGCGGGAGGGGGCCCGGCGGCGGCGCCGCGCCCCCTGAGCCGCGTCTTACGCGCTCAACCGCTCCCTCTCCTTCGCCGCCGCGCGCCTGATCCGCGTCTTCAGCCAGGCCTCGATGAGCGGCCACACCGTGAGCGGCGCGTCCCTGCCGACGACGATGTCGAGGTGGCCGCGCGGGAACTCGCGGTAGGTCTTGTCCGACGACTTGCTGAACTCGTACGCCGGCTTCACCGACGCGGGCGGCGCGAGGTCGTCGCGCGTGCCGGCGACGACGAGCAGCGGCAGATCCATCGCCTCGAAGCGCTGCGCGTAGCCGAAGAGGCTGCCCATGTGGTGGCCGCTCTTCCGCGCCGCCGCCGCGTCGAGGAACATGTTCCGGAGCACCGTGATGCTGCCGCTGTCCATCGCGAGCGACATGTGCTGCGTGAGCACCCGGGTCTCCATCGAGCCCGGAACGAACCCCCGGATCGGCAGCGGGAAGATCGGGCTCTCGACGAACGCCCGCACGAACCGGAACGGCTCCCCCCACGCCGAGAGCGCCAGCGCCCCCTGCCCGAGCGGGACCCGCTGGTCGACGGTCAGCATCAGGCGGCCGAGCAGCGACAGGAGCCGCGAGCCGTGCGTGAACAGGTACGGGCTCCCGAGCGTGATGATCCCGCCCACGGCGCCGCCCATCGTCGGCGCGGTCGCGTAGCTGATGAGCCCCCCGAGCGAGTGGCCGATGAGGTACACCGGCCGCGGGCCCGAGATGCGCCGGACCTCCTCGATCGCCGCGGGCAGGTCCTCGCGCACGAAGTCGGTCACGTGGCCGGGCCGCCGCGCCCCGAGGTGCCGCGACCGCCCGTGCCCCCGGAGGTCGAGGTTGAACACGTCGAAGCCCGCCCGCGCCAGGTAGTTCGAGAAGCTGCGCGACGGGAGGTGCCAGATGTAGCGGTTCTGGCCGTACCCGTGGATGAGCAGCACGCTCGCCACCGTGCTGCGCAGCCGCGCGCTCCGCTTGCGGATCATCGCGAGCGGCACATCGCAGACGACCGGCTCCCGGTCCACCACCCCGGGGTCCTCCACCCACGACGAGCGCACCCCCTCGCCCCTGCGGCTCGCCGGCGCGGCCTCGGGCGCCGAGCTCCGGACCCGCACCACCACGAGCTCTTTGATGAACCTGTCCCGCTCATCACGGTCGACCGTCTGCTCGACCTGGCACTGATGGAGGATCATCCTTTCCGTCTATTGCGGATCATTTTGCTGTGTGCAACCTCGGCCGGGCTCGGCCAGAGCAGGCGAACCGGGCCGGCGCCGCGTCGCTTCCGGCGGCGGGCCCGAGGCGGCTGCGCGCCGCCAACGTGCGCGACCCGCGTCAGAAAAAGCTCCGCCGTGGGCGGTACGCGGGCGTCACACGGCGCTGCGTCTCGTGTACCCTCCCCTGCGACTGGCACCCGGTGAACCCCGGGCGCGCCCATGGAGAGCTGGAGTCCGGCCTCGGCGCGCCCGCTCCGCGGGCGCCCGGAGCCGGTCCTGACCTTATGCATCGCTAGGTGACCTACAATGGACCACATCAAGACGGGTCGGCGGCTGGTGTCCGGGGTACATGCCAGGGCCGCAGCGCTCGCGGCGCTGCTCGGCGTGGTGAGCTTCGCGTCCAGCGCCCGCGCGCAGTCGGAGGACGGGTCTGGCAAGGATCCGGACGACTCCCTCGCTGCCGAGCAGCAGGCCAAGGACGAGCAAGAGCAAGGCGACGGGGCGCCGGGAGACAAGGTGGAGGCGGTGGCGCCCGCGCCGGAGGCGGCGGACGACAACGCGCCGCTCGAGAGGGACGGCAAGACCTACCGGTTCATCGGGGCCCGGTTCCGGAACGTCATTGTCCCGAAGTTCATGGTCAACTTCTTCGCGGACGGCGGCTCGACGGTGAACGTGTTCACGGTCGGCCCGGAGTTCGTCACGCGCAGGGACGGGCTCGAGATCGATCTCGCGATCTCCTACGCCGACTACTCGATGGATCCGTTCCTCTTCAAGGGGAAGCAGGACGACAACTTCGCCTGGGAGATGGTGTCGAGCGACCTGAAGCTGCTCTATCTCACGGCCGATATCCTCTTCGTCGAGATCCCGCTCGACAAGGAGAAGGGCCGCTTCTCGGTGCAGTTCGGCGCCGGCGTCGGCATCGGCGTCGTGTTCGGCAACCTCTACCGCGCGCAGGCCTACCCGAACGACCCGTCGAACCTGAACCCCGACGACGTGGGCGCCTGGAGCAAATGCGCCGGCCCGAGCGGCGCGTTCTGCGACGCGTCCAACAACCATTACGGCAACTACGACGAGCCGAGCTGGGTCAACGGGGGCTCGAAGCCGTCCGTGTTCCCGTGGATCTCGTTCCCGCAGGTGAGCTTCCGGTACAAGCCGATCAAGCAGCTCCAGACCCGGCTCGACACCGGCTTCTCGATCACGGGGTTCTACTTCGGACTGTCCGCGGGGTATGGCCTCTGATGGCGGGGTATGGCCGCTGAGGATCGAGGGGTGACGTGACGCCGCGGCCGCTGTTCCCTCCGCGTTATGAGCCGATCGGGACGCTCGGAAAGGGCGGCGGCGGCGAGGTGTGGGCGGTGCGCGACCGGATCACCGGCAAGACGGTCGCGCTGAAGACGCTCGGCGAGGACGGGGACGAGCCCGAGGTGCTCGCGCTCGTCCGCGAGGCGGCGGCGCTGTCGGGCGTCGAGGGGCTGGGCGTGCCGCGGGTCCTGCGCTTCGGCCGGCTCCCGGGGTCGGGGCGGCCGTTCATGGTGCGCGAGCTCGTCGAGGGGATGAGCCTCGCCGATCTGCTCGCGCGCAGGGGCGATCTCACGAAGAACCTCGAGGCCATCGCCGACGCGGCCGATCAGCTCACGCGGCTGCACCGCGCGCTGGTCCTGCACGGGGACGTGAAGCCCGCGAACATCGTCGTCGGCGAGGGCGGGCGCGCGACGCTCGTCGATCTCGGCCTGTCCGCGCCGTTCCGGGACGACGGCTCGCGGCCCGTGGGCATCACGCCGCGCTACGCCGCGCCGGAGCTCTTCAAGGGCGATCCGCTCACCGTCCGCGCCGAGGTGTTCGCGCTCGGCGCGACGCTCGCCGAGGTGATCCGCGACAGCGCGGGGGAGCTCGCGCCAGAGGCCGCCGCCGCGCTCCAGGCGGTGGTCGACCGGGCGACGGAGCGGGATCCGAACGCGCGTTACCCGAGCGCGGACGAGCTCGCGAACGCGCTCCGGCGCGCCGCGCGGCTCCCCTGCGCGCCGCCCGAGGACGCCGCGCGGCGGAGCGACGCGGGCGGCAGGCCCGACGCCGATCCGGGCGCGGTGGTGTGGCCGATCGTCGGGCTCGACGCGGAGGCGGCGCGGCTGCACGCGCAGATCATGGCCCTCGGCGAGGGCGGGGCGCTCTCGATCGCGGGGCCGCCCGGGTCGGGGCGGAGCGCGCTGCTCCGGCGCATCGCGTGGTCGCTGGAGGTCGCCGGGTACGCCGTCGCGTGGGTCGAGGCGGGCAGCGTGGCCGACCCGCGCGAGGCGCTCGCGATCGAGCTGTCGGGCCACGACCTCGGCCGCGTGACGGCGCTCGTCGACGACGCCGACCGGCTCGGCGCCGCGGAGCTCGAGCGGTTCGACGAGGTGCGCAAGGCCGGCGGCAAGCTGGTGCTGGTGCACGGGGCGGAGCCGGCGCGGACCGGGGCGGGCGCGCTCGAGGTCTTCGCGATGGAGCCGCTCGACGAGCAGGTCGCGCGCGAGCTCGTGCAGCGCACCATCCCGTCGCTGAGCGACGCGGTGGCCGCGCACGTCGTGGCGCGCGCAGGGCGGTGGCCGGGGCGCATCCGGGAGATCGTGGCGCGCATCGCGCGGGCGCCCGTCGCCTCGACCGAGGACGTCGACCGGCTGCTCGACGGCCCGCCCGCCTCGGGGGGCGCGGCGCCCGGCGCCGCGGCCGACGGCGCGGAGGGGGCGGCGCTGCCGCCCGCGGAGATCCACCGGCTGCTCGACCGCGGCCACTTCGACGCGGCGGCGGAGGCGCTCGGCCGGTACGAGGGCGACGGCGCGCCGGTGGTCGTGATCGCGCGCGCGCGGCTCGCGATGAACCGCGGCGACCCCGCGCGCGCCCTCGCCGAGCTCCGCCGCGTGCAGGACGAGGTCGAGGCCTCGGGCGACTCGGCGCTGGCGGCGTTCTGGTCGCTGCAGATGTCGCGGGCGCTGGTGCGCTCCGGCGACTACGGCGAGGCGGAGCGCCGCGCGAGCGAGGCGGCGGAGCGGGTGGGGCCGATCCGGCTCGAGGCGGAGCTCGCCCGGGGGCCGCACTCGGCGCACGGGCCGGGGGCCGCGTTCGGCGCGTCGCCCGAGGCGATCCTGGCCGAGGCCGTGGCGATGCGGGGGCTCTCGCAGAGCTTCGCCTCGCGGCACGAGGAGGCGAAGCGCACGCTGGAGCAGGCGGTCCGGCTCGCGCGGCTCACGGGCGAGCCGCGGATCCTGTCGGTCGCGCTCGTGTCGCTCGCGTTCGCGCTCCAGCGGGACGACCGGCTCGGCGAGGCGAAGGCGGCGTACGAGGAGGCGCTCACGGCGGCGGAGCAGGCCGGCGACGCGGGCACGCTCGCGACGACCCGGCTGAACCTGGCCGCGATCGCGAAGCTCCAGGGCGATCTCGGCGCGGCGATCCGCCACCTCGAGGCCGCGGTCGACATGGGCCGGCGCTCCGGCCGCGTCGCGACGATCCGGCAGGCGCTGCTCAACCTCTCGAACCTCGACCTCTACCTCGGGCGGCTCGCGCGGGCCCGGGTGTCGATCGACGCGCTCGCCGCCCAGCGCGCGGATCTCGCGCCGCAGCAGAACGCGCAGCTGCTCGCGCTGGAGGCGGAGCACGCGGCGCGCTCGGGGGACCTCGAGCAGGCCGAGCGGCTCTGCCTGGAGTGCGCCGAGGCGTACGAGGCGATGGGCCGGCGGGTCGACGCGGTCGAGGCGCGGCTCGAGCGCGTGCTCTTCGCGGTGGCGCGCACCGGCGCCGACGCGCGCGGGCTCGGCGACGAGATCGACGCGGCGGCGGCGCGGCTCGGCAGCACCGGGGCGCACCGGGCGCTGCTCGCGCTGGCGCGCGGGCGCGTGGCGGCGCTCGCGCGCGACGAGCGGCGGGCGCGGGCGGCGTACGACGAGGCGCTCGAGGCGGCGCGCGCCGCGGGCCAGCGCGACTGGATCTGGCGCGCGCTGGAGGCGCGGGCGCAGCTCGAGGCGGAGCGGGGCCACCTCATCCGGGCGCGCCACGACCGCGAGGAGGCGCTGATCACCCTGGAGGAGATCGCGTCGAAGCTGCCGCGCGACCTGCGCGAGGTCTTCTGGAACGACGCGCGCCGCAAGGAGATCCGGGCGGCGGCGATGCTCGAGCTGATGAGCGGCCGCACCGTGCCGTTCACCCAGAGCGCCCCGGCCCCCGGCGAGGACCGGCTGGCGCGGGTCCTCGAGATCAACCGGGCGATCGCGGGCGAGCACGACCTCGCGCGCCTGCTCGCGAAGGTGACCGACCACGCGATCGCGCTGCTCAACGCCGAGCGCGGGTTCATCATCCTGCAGCGACCGCCGCGCGACGAGCCGCCCGCCGCCTCGGGCGAGGCCGCGGTCGACCTCTCGATCCACACGTCGCGCGACCAGGCCGGGGACGACCCGCACGCGCGCTTCTCGAGCTCGATCGCCGAGCGGGTGATCTCCACGGGCGAGCCGGTGGTGACCGCGAGCGCGCGGGACGACGCGCGGATGAGCGACTACGTGTCGGTCCACCAGCTGATGCTGCAGTCGGTGGCCTGCGTGCCGATCCGGCAGCGGAGCGGGCAGGTGATCGGCGCGCTGTACCTGGAGACCCGCCTGAGCGCGGCGGCGAAGTTCGAGGCCGAGCTCCCCACGCTGACGGCGCTGGCCGATCAGCTGGCGATCGCGATCGAGACCGCGCGCCTCGTGAGCGAGAACGAGCGCCGCGCGCGCGAGCTCGAGCGGACCAACGAGGAGCTGCGCGCCGCGCGGGCCAAGCTGGAGGAGCTGCTCGGCCACCGCACCGCGCAGCTCGCCGCGACGCGGCGCGACCTGCGCTCGGCGCGGGCGGTGATCCGCGGGCACTTCGGCTACGAGGGCCTGGTCGGCACGAGCGAGGCGATGCGGCGGGTGTACGCGCTGATCGACCGGGTGAAGGACACGGACATCCCGATCCTCATCACGGGCGAGAGCGGGACGGGCAAGGAGGTCGTGGCCCGGACGATCCACAACGCGAGCCCGCGGGCGAAGCGGCCTTTCGTGGGCATCAACTGCGGCGCGATCCCGGAGCACCTCCTGGAGAGCGAGCTGTTCGGGCACATGCGCGGCGCGTTCACGGGCGCGGATCGGGACCGCAAGGGGCTCTTCCGGGAGGTGACGGGGGGAACCATCCTGCTCGACGAGATCGGCGAGATGCCGCAGAAGATGCAGGCGGGGCTGCTCCGGGTGCTGCAGGAGAAGGTCGTGCGCCCGGTCGGCAGCTCGCGGGAGGAGCCGGTCGACGCGCGTGTGATCGCGGCGACGCACCGGGATCTCGCCGACATGGTCTCCCGCGGCACGTTCCGCGAGGATCTCTACTACCGGCTGCACGTGGTCGAGGTGCGGATCCCGTCGCTGCGCCAGCGGATCGAGGACATCCCGCTGCTCATCGACTACTTCCTCGGGATCTTCGCCGCGCGGTACGGCCGCGATCGCCGCAGCGTCTCGCGCGCCGCGCTGAAGCGGCTCTCGGCGTACAGCTGGCCTGGAAATGTTCGACAGCTCGAGAACGTCCTGCTCAACGCGTGGGTGCTCTCGGATCGCCCCGAGCTGGAGAGCGACGATTTCGAGCTGCCCGACGCGGCGCCGCGCTCCCTGCGAGGCGCCGAGGCGGCGCCGCTCTCGCGCGGCCCCGCGTCGGGGAGCGGCGGCGGGGCGCCCGCGAGCAGCGGCCGGGCGCCGGCGCCGAGCGAGCCTCAGCGCATCGAGACGTCGCTCGACGCGCACAAGGCGAGCGAGCGGGAGCGGATCCTGGTCGCGCTGTCGAGCTGTAACTGGAACCGGGTGAAGGCGGCGCAGGTCGTCGGGCTGCCGCGGCGGACGTTCTACCGGCGGCTGAAGGAGTACGGGATCCAGTGATCCACGGCTACTTCGCCCACAGCACCGACAGGTCGAGCTCGATGGCGTCGAACGGCTCGATGCGGACCCGCGCGGCGTCGTGGTGGATCGCCGCAGGGGCGAGGCCTCGGCCGGGCACGAGCGAGAAGACCTCGAGCGTTCGCCTGACGGGATCGATCAGCCAGGCGTGCTGCACGCCCTCGCGCGCGTAAACGGGCATCTTCTCCTCGCGATCGACGTCCTCCGTCGACGGGCTCAGGACCTCGCAGATCCAGTCGGGGGCGAGCGGGAAGTACGCCGTCTCGGGCAGCTCGGGCATGCGCTCGCGGCGCCAGCCGGCGAGGTCGGGCACGACCGCCTCCACCGCGCCGAGTGATGCCGGGTCGGGGAAGTGCAGCTCGGGCTCGTCCAGGAGCCACCAGCCGCCGGGGCCCCCATCGCCCAGGCCGAAGGGACCCCCCAGCTTCACGCCGAGGACGGAGCTCGCGTTGGCGTGGCGCGGCGCGGGCCGGGGGAAGACGTACAAGGTGCCGCGGATGAGCTCCGCCACCTTGTGCGGCGGGACGGCTTCGAGGTCGGCGTAGGTAGCGCGGCGTTGCTTCTCGGCGGGCTGACCCATGACCGAAGCGTGCCCAGGGGCGCGCCGCGAAGCAAGGCGGCCAGGCCGAGCAGGGCGCCTTGACCCCGGCCCCCCCCCTCCGCGCGACCCTCTCTGGCGAAGGGCTCTTCCCGGGCCCTGCTCCTCACGGCTCGTTCCCGGCAGGGTCGGTGCGTCTTGCCGGGCTGCGCGCCTCCGGGCACGCTTCCGCCGCGTGGAGAACGGGCGCGCCCTGCCGGTCACGCCACCCCGCCACGCGTGAAGGATCCCGTGAGCGATCGATCGAACCTCGCCGCCTCCATCGACGGCGCGCCCCTCCCCGACGAGGAAGCGCGCGATCTCTGGACGCGGTTCAGCCGGTACATGGATGAGCACCGCGGCGACATGGCGGGCTTCGCGCGCGAGAACGGCTACGTGAGCGTGACGCCGACCTTCGACCGCGGGCGCGCGCTGCTCGTGGTCCGGACGACGGAAGCGCCGCCGGAGAAGCCCGCGCCGCGCACCGGCGGCGGCACGCCACCCCCGCGCGCCGGTGGGGGCGGATCTGCGCCGCGCGCTGGCGGGAACAAGCCCGCGCCGCGCGCTGGCGGGAACAAGCCCGCACCGCGCGCGGCAGGCGGCAAACCCGCGCCGCGCGCCGGCGGGAACAAGCCCGCGCCGCGCGCAGGCGGCAAACCCTCGCGCGGCAGGCGGTGACGCCGCTCGATCGATCTCGTCAGAAGCGCCTGTACCCGCGCGGCGATCTCGGATCGTGCGCGGAGCCCACCTCTCCTGGCGCCGCGATCTGCCCGCCGAGGACCGCCTCCGCCAGCTCGCGGACCTCGGCGCTCGTCGCGCGATCCGCGCGCGCGAGCGCCTGCTCCGCCGCGCCGCGGGCCTCGGCCGCGCGGCCCGCGAGCGCGTGGGTCCGGGCGATCTCGGCGAGGACCGCGGACAGCTCCGACGCGTTGCCGGAGACCTCCAGCAGGCGCTTCGCGTCCAGGTAGAGATCGAGCGCGGCGCCGAGGTCCCCCTGGATGCGCGCGAGATCGCCGCGCACCTTGAGCACGCCGGCCTGCCCCGCGCCGTCCTCGAGCGCGTTGAAGAGCGTGAGCGCCAGGTCGTAGTCCGCGAGCGCCTCCTCCAGGTCGTCCGCGTCGGCGGCGGCCACGCCCACGAGCTCCGCGACCAGCTCGAACTGCTTGCGCCGGAGATCGCCCC
The DNA here is from genome assembly GCF_002950945.1 of Sorangium cellulosum. GTDB lineage: Bacteria > Myxococcota_A > Polyangia > Polyangiales > Polyangiaceae > Sorangium > Sorangium cellulosum_E. Next base: position 716,502 of record NZ_CP012673.1, on the reverse strand, counting down.
GCGCCTTGAGCACGGCCGCCTGGCCCCGGCGCTCGAAGCCGGCCCGGAACAGCGCGAGCGCCCGGTCGTAGTCGCGCACCGCGTCCACGAGGTCCTCCTGGCGCGCGCGCAGATCGCCGCGCGCCTTGAGCACGGTGGCTTGCCCGAGCAGGTCGCGCATCGCGGTGAACAGCTCGAGCGCCTGATCGTAGTCCCGCTCGGCCCCCGCGAGGTCCTCCTGCCGGGAGCGCAGGTCGCCGCGCGCCTTGAGCACGCTGGCCTGCCCGAGGTGGTCCTCGGTCGCCTGATAGAGCGTGAGCGCCCAGTCGTAATCGCGCGCGGCGCCCGACATGTTGTCCTGGCCGAGGCGCATGTCCCCGCGCGCCTTGAGCACGCTGGCCTGCCCGGTCCGATCGCCCGCGCTCTGGAACAGCGCGAGCGCGCTGCTGTAGTCGCGCGCGGCGCCCGGGAGGTTGCGCAGCCGGACCCGGAGGTCGCCGCGCGCCTTGAGCGCCCGCCCGTGCCCGGCGCCGTAGACGCGCGCCCGCGGCGGCTCCGAGGCCCTCGCGCTCCCGCCCTCCTTGTCGCTCTCGCCAGGGGCCACGGTCTTTCGCGGCGCGGCGCGGGCCTTCAGCGGCTCGCGATCGCCGAGCAGCTGGAAGAGCTGGATGGCCTGATCGTAGTCGCAGACCGCGCCGCCGAGATCCCCCTCCTCCGCGCGCGCGAAGCCCCGCGCCCGCAGCGCCTCCCCCTCCCCCGCGCGGTCGCCCGCGGCCTGGAAGAGGGCGAGCGCCTCGTCGTAGTCGCGCACCGCCTGGACCGCGACGCCCTCCCGCAGGCGCAGCGCGCCGCGGTCCATGAGCACCTGCGCCTGGCCGATCACGTCGCCCGAGGCCCGGTACACGGCGAGCGCCTCGTCGTAGTCGCGCCCGGCGCTCGCGTAGTCGTTCCGCCGGAGCAGCAGGTGGCCGCGCTCCCTCAACGCCTGGCCGCGCGCCTCGGGCGGGATGCCCTCGAGGGTCGGCGGAACGGCGCTCGAGCGAGACGACCTCACCCCGACACCGTCGCCGAGCGGCTCGCCCAGCGGGCCGCTCCTCGGTGCGCTGCTCGGCGAGCTGTGCGGCGAGCTCCTCGGCGCGCCGTGCGGCGAGCTCTTCGGAGCGCTGGGCGGCGCATAGCACTCCGCCACGCCCTCGAAAGAACGCTGGGTAGGAGGATCTCCATCCACCCCCTTCGACTCGAACTGGGCGTCTGCGCGAGGACGCATGGCGGAGCTACCATCATACCGTGGCCGCGCGCTCCTCGTGGCAACATTGCGCCTGCGCTCGCGAAGCCGCCGCGTGTGTTTCGGCCGTTTCCGCGCTTTTGGCCGTTTCCGCCGTTTCGGCCGTCTCGGCCGTCTCGGCCGGGCCCGGGCCCGGGCCACGCCGTCCCGGCCACGAGCGCGAGACCCGAGCGTGCGCCCGCGCTGCCACGGTTCGCCCCCTCACGCGATCCGCCGCGGGCGCCGGCGCTGAGGGCTCGCCGCAAGCGCCGGCGCCGGGGCGAGCCGCCGCGCCGTCTGCCCGCGCGCGGCGGCGGCCTTCCGGTCGTCAGTAGCCCTTGCGGGAGACGAGCGTCGCGTCCCGCTCCACCTCGTGCATGGCGTGCGTCACGATCGCCGCGGCGGTGCGCTCTCGCACGTGGACCACGCGCAGCTCGGCGTAGGTCTCGTCCGGCAGCAGCTCCTCGTCGAAGCCGTACTTCAGGTGATCGACCTGCGCCGGCCGCTCGTCCTGCACCCGCGGCCTGACCGTCGCCATCTGGCCGGCCCCCCCGAGCTGCTGCACCCAGCGATCCCCGCGCCGGACCGCGAAGAAGCGCTGCCCCGGCTTCACGCCGTCCTTCTCGCCCTTGTCGATGAACGCCACCTGGAACTGGCCGAACAGCTGGTAGGGGTAGACGGACGCGATGATCCGCGCCTCGATGTCCTGATCGGTGCTCGCGGGCGGCACCACGTCGAAGCGGCGGAGCACCCCGCCGACCCGGTCCCCGCGCTCGACCACGTCGACCGACTCGACGATCCGCGCCCGCACCATGTGCGTCTTCGGGTTGTAACGGTCCACGCGCGCCGTGCCGCGCACGGTCACGAGCTCGCCCCTCACGCCCCCGCTCCTCACCTTCTTGATCTCGCGGAAGATCGTGAGCTCCTGGCCGATCGCGACCTCGTGATCGTCCTCGAGCTTCAGGTAGACGTCGTCGCCCTCCCCGAGGAGCATGTGATCCTCCGGGCTCGCGACGAGCTCCCCCCACGTGTCCTTGTTCACGTCGTCGACCCAGCCGAGGCCGCGCAGGAAGATCGTCCTCGGCGGCACCCGCGAGCCGCCCGTGCCCGCCTTGTTCGCGCCGAACCCGAGGCTGCCGCGCGTCGTCGGCTCGTTCGGATCGCGGAGCCGGATCGTGTCGCCCGGGTAGATCCAGTGCGGGTTCTGGAGCTGCGGGTTCAGCGCCCAGACCTGCGGCCACGCGTACGGGTTCGTGTAGTACCTGCCCGAGATGTCCCAGAGCGTGTCGCCGCGCCGCACCGAGTGCGCCTCGGGCACGAACTGCCCCTCGACGACGTAGCTCCCGCTCTCGCTGCCCCGCACCGACACGGGGCCTTCGCCCCGGCGGTTCAGATCGAAGCCGTCCGCCGAGCGGGCCACGTCCGTCGTGCCCTGCGCGCTCGAGGGGAGGTGCGCGTTCGGATCGAACCCCGGCTGCGGATACCCCGGCACCACCACCTGCGTCTCGACCGTCGGCGCGGGCTGCGGGACCTGCACCACGGTGACGCCAGGGCCCGGGGCGGCGCCCGCCTCGCCGCCCTCCTCCTGGGCCAGCGCCAGGGGCGGCGCCGCGGCGAGCGCCAGGGTGAGGGGGAGCAGCGTTGTCTTCGCGTGGATCTTCATCGCTTGCGCCTCGAGAGGGTGGAGGGGGACGGGCCCGGGGGCAGGTCGCCCGGCGCCTCGTCGACCGCGACGTCGCCCGCGGTCCCGCGGAGCACCGGCGGCCGCGCGCCGTCGCCATCCGGCGCGAGCCGCACCACCTCGAGGTCGGGCCGATCCGGCTCCTCGGAGGGCGCGGCGGCCGGCGCGGGCGCGCTGGAGCGCGCCGCGACGCGCGCGCGCTCCAGCGCGCCGAGCCGGTCCGCGAGCACCGCGTTGTCGGCGCGCACCCGCACGATCTCCGCGCGCAGCTCGGACAGCTGCCGCTCGACCCCATCACGGCCCCCGCCGCACCCGGCGGCGAGCGCGGCGAGCGACAACCCCATCGCGCAGATGCCCGGACGAATCCTCATGCAGCGCCCAGCCTACCCGCGGCCGCGCCGGGCGGCCAAACGCGCGGCGATCCGGGCGCGGGCGGAGCGCCGGCCACCCGGTGCGGGCGCCGGCTCCCGGGCGCGACGTCGCCCGTGACGGGGCGCGCGCAGTTCTGCTAGCGTCCCGCCCGACATCGGACCACGAGGGCTCCACGTGCGAAGACTCCTTCTGATTTCCCTGATCGCGACGGCGCTGGCCGGCGCCGGGTGCGGCGACGACGGCGGCGAGGAGCCCGGGGCGACCGCGTGCTTCGACTACAGCCGCTTCGACGGCGCGAGCCCCGCAGTGAGCTTCCGGGCCGACGTCCTCCCCCTGTTCCAGCGCTCCTGCGCGTTCAGCTCGACCTGCCACGGCGCCGAGGCGGGCTCGGCCGGCTTCGCTTACCTCGGCCCGGGGATAGGGACCGAGGCCACGGACGAGCAGATCGCCGAGATCGGCAGCCAGAACGTCGGCGTCCCGTCCAGGGCCCCGGCGGGGATGCCGCGGATCGCCGCGGGCGACCCGGCGAACAGCTTCCTCATGCACAAGGTCGACCACACCCTGACCTGCCCCGACCTCGAGTGCGCGCCCGACCGGTGCGAGGCGCCGATGCCGTTCGGCGGCAAGATCCTGCCCGCGGCGGAGCGGGACACGATCCGCCGCTGGATCGCGCAGGGGGCCGAGCTCAATTGATCGGCCGGCTCACCGGCCGGGTGGTCGAGGAGGGCGACGAGGGCACGGTCGTGCTCGACGTCGGCGGGGTCGGGTACGAGGTGACCGTCCCGCTCGGCACCCTGGGCCGCGCGCGAGGCATCGCCGCCGACGCGGAGGGGGTCACGCTGTTCGTCCACACGCACGTGCGCGAGGACGCGCTCCTCCTCTACGGCTTCGCGACGCGCGAGGACCGGGCGGCTTTCCGCGTGCTCATCGGGATCTCCAACATCGGCCCGAAGATCGCGGTGGCCATCCTCAGCGCGCTGGCCGCCGGGGAGCTCGCCGCGGTGATCGCGCGCCGGGAGACCGCCCGCCTCACCGCCATCCCCGGCGTTGGCAAGAAGACGGCCGAGCGGCTCGTCCTCGAGCTGAAGGACAAACTCGTCGACCTCCCCTCGGCCCCGCTCTCCGCCGCCGCCCCGCCGCCCGCGCCCACCGGCGCGAAGCAAGACCTCCTGCACAGCGCGCTCACCCGCATGGGCTACCGGCCCGCGGAGGCCGAACGCGCCGTCACCGCCCTCGGGGCGCGCGTCGAGACCGCCCCGCTGGGCGAGCTCGTGCGCGACGCGCTGGCGCTGCTGTCGAGGTGAGCCGCCCGCGGCGCCCGCCGCTCCGGAGAGCGGCCGGCCATCGGACGGTGGCCGACGGCGGCCGGCGGCGGCGGACCGCTCTCCGGCGCGGCGGGCGCCGCGCGACGATCAACGATCGACAGACAGTCGACAGAAGGCGGCCACGGCGAATATGCTCCCGCCGCCGTTTGCCCTGAGACCCCGTCGGTCTCTCGTTGTGAGGAGGCCTGGTGATCACCTGCCCGAAGTGCTCCAAGGACAATCAGGACCATTACAAGTTCTGCCTCGGCTGCGGCGCCGAGCTGCCTCGCGACGTTTCGCCGAAGAAGTTCGCGGCGGGCACGCCGCCGCACGGGGTGCCTGCGGCCGTGCGGTCGAACATGAGCTTCGGCGACGAGCCGACCGCCATCGGCACCGGCGCGGCGAAGGGGGCTCCGGTGGCGACGCCGCCGCCTCCGGCGCTCGTCGATCCGGCCGCGTTCTCGGTCCCGGTCCGCGGCGAGGACACGGGCGCGGGCAGGAAGGCCGCGGCGGCGGGAGCGGCCGCCGCGCCGACGGGCCCGACGACGACGGCGGCGACGGGCGGCGCGGGGACGGTCGTCTGCCCGCAGTGCCAGGAGCCCAACCCGCCGACGAACAAGTTCTGTGCGCTCTGCGGCTTCAAGCTCGTCAAGCCGGCGAGCCCGCCCGCGCAGGCGCCCGCGCCGGTCGTGCCCGCCCCGGCGGGCAACGTGACCGTCGTGCTGACGGCGCTGCGGGCCGACGGCACCGAGGCCGGCGCGTACACGCTGCCGGGGAGCCCCACGACGATCGGCCGCGAGGCCGGGTCGATCTTCGCGGGCGACAGCTACCTCTCCCCGCGCCACGCGACGTTCTCGATCAAGGGCGGGAAGCTCTTCGTCAAGGACGAGAGCTCGCTGAACGGCGTCTACCGCCGGCTGCGCCGGGACGCGCCGGTGCCGCTCGACAGCGGCGACATCTTCCGCATCGGCCAGGAGCTCATCCGGGTCGAGGCGCTCGCCCCCGCGCCCGCGACGCCGGACGGCGTGGAGCGCCTCGGCAGCCCCTCGAAGGGCTACGTCGCGCGGCTCGCGTTGATCATCGGCAGGGACGCGACGGGCAACGCGTTCCCGGTCCCGGACACCGGGCTGCACCTCGGGCGCGAGCGCGGCGACATCCTCTTCCCCGAGGACGGCTACGTCTCCGGGCTCCACTGCCAGATCGCCTACCAGGGCGGCCGGCTGCTCCTCACGGATCTCGGCAGCTCGAACGGCACCTTCTTCCGCGTCCTCGGCGAGACCGAGATCACGAACGGCGACATCCTGCTCATGGGGCAACAGCTGTTCCGCATCAGCGTGTGAGGGAGCGCGACCGACGCGCCGGGGACGAGGCCGTCCCGCTCGCACATTTCGACACCCCGGCGTACGCTGGGCATCCCTGAGGCACTCGCCATGGAAATGGTCCGCACCATCCGCGTGGTCGCCGCCGTGATCGAACAGGACGGCCGTTACCTCATCACGCAGCGCCGCCCGAACGCCGTGCTGCCGATGCTCTGGGAGTTCCCGGGCGGGCGCGTGGAGGAGTCCGAGACCGACGCCGCCGCGCTGAAGCGCGAGGTCCGGCACCGGCTCGGCGTCGAGATCGATGTGGGCCAGCTGATCTCGTTCGTGAGCCACCCGTACGAGCGGTACACCGTCGACCTGTACCTCTACGAGTGCCACATCAAGAGCGGCGAGCTCGCCTCGCTGGCCGTGAACGCGTTCCGGTGGGTCACGAGCGCCGAGTTCGATCGGTACCCGTTCACGCCCGCGGACGAGGCCACGATGAACAAGCTCCTCGGCATGGTCTGACGCGGGGTCTGGGGCGGAGGGCGCCGCCAGGCGACCCGGAGCGCCAGGCGTCGCGGGGTTTGGGGCGGAGGGCGCCGCCAGGCGACCCGGAGCCCCAAGCGTCAAACCAAACGGTCACATCCGCGGCGATCGGCGGAGCAGCACGAGGAACAGCGGGCCGCCGAGGACGGCGGTCACCGCGCCGACGGGCGGCTCCGTGCCGAGCCAGCGGAAGAGCAGCCGCGCCAGGAGGTCGCAGGTGATGAGCAACACCGCGCCCGCGACGAGCGACAGCGGCAGGAGCCGCCGGTGGTCCGCGCCCCAGAGCCGGCGGACCGCGTGCGGGACGATCAGGCCGACGAAGCCGATGAGCCCGGTGCGGCTGACGATCGCGCCGACCACACACGACGACGCGAAGAAGATGCGGCGCTCGACGGCGCGCACGTCGACGCCGAGCGTCTCGGCCGACTCGTCGCCGAGCGCGAGCAGGTTCAGGCGCGCGGCGTCGGCGAGGAGCACCGCGCAGCCCACGGCCACGTAGGCCGCGACGCCGAGCAGGGCCGAGGTCGTGGGCAGCTCGACGAACCCGATGAGCCACCGGAGCAGCTGCTGGGAGCGCGACGGGGAGACGACCGTCTTGAGGAAGGAGATCAGGCCGGCGGCGATGGAGTTCACGATGACGCCGGCGAGCAGCATCGAGGCGCCCGAGGTGCCCTCGGCCGCGCCGCGCGCGATGGCGTAGACGAGCACCGTCGCGACCAGGCCGCCGACGAGGGCCGCGGCCGGCAGGAGCGTGGCGCCGAGCACGGTCGCCGAGCCGACGCCGAGCGCGATCGCGACCGAGGCGCCGAGCGCGGAGCCGCCGGAGACGCCGAGCACGTACGGCTCGGCGAGCGGGTTCTGGAGCAGCGCCTGGAAGGCGGCGCCGACCGCCGCGAGGCCGGCGCCGGAGACGGCCGCGAGGAGCACCCGCGGCAGCCGCACGTCGAGCAGGAGGGTCCGGTCGAGGCCCGGGCCCGCGATCGCGCGCTCGACCGAGACGGGCTCGGCGCCGAGGAGGACGGCGAGGAGGAGCGCGAGCCCGAGCGCCGCCGGGGCCGCGACGAGCGCGAGCGGGCGCGCGCGTTCGCCGGGGAGAGCGGGGCCGGGCGCGGGGGCCGTCAATCCAGGTCACCCGCGCGCGCCGCCGGCGGCGCGGAGGCGGCCGGCGCGGTGTTGCGCTCGTAGAGCAGGCGCAGGCCGGTGAGGGTCAGGTCGTCGTCGACCGCCTCGATCGTCTCGGTCTGCGGGGCGATGAGCCGCGCGAGGCCGCCCGTCGCGACGACCCGGCACGGGTAGCCGAGCTCGCGCCGGAGCCGCCCCACGAGGCCGTCGACGAGCCCGGCGTAGCCGTACACGATGCCCGACTGCATCGAGTGGACGGGGTTGCGCCCGACGACCCGGGGCGGGAGCGCGATCTCCACGCGCGAGAGCCGCGCGGCGCGGGAGAAGAGCGCCTCGGCGCTGATCTGGATGCCCGGCGCGATGACGCCGCCGAGGTACTCGCCCTTCGGGGTCACGCAGTCGAACGTGGTGGCGGTGCCGAAGTCGACGACGATCACGCCGGGGGCGGGCTCGCCGCCGGACTCGAGCGCCACGACGCGCTCGGGCGCCACGACGCGCTCGGGCGCCACGACGCGCTCGGGCGCCACGACGCGCTCGGGTGCGACGTCGCGCGGCGCCTCGGCCCTGCCGCCGCCGTGGGGCCGCGCGGGCTCCGCCTTCCGCTTCACCCACTCGTGCGCGGCGACCGCGTTGACGATCCGGTCGGCGCCGACCTCGCGCGGGTTCTCGTAGAGGATCGCCATGCCGGTCTTGATGCCCGGCCCCACGACGAGCGGCTCGATCCCGAACGCCCGCTCGACGAGCCCCACCATCGTGTCGGTCAGCGGCGGCACGACGCTCGCGATGATCGCGCTGTCGATGCGGGCCAGGGGGACGCCGCGGAGGTCGAGCATCTGCCGCACGAGCACCGCATACTCGTCCGCGGTGCGCGCCCGCGCGCTCTCGCAGCGGAGGTGGTGCCGCAGCGCCTCGCCCTCCAGCACCCCGAAGCTGATGTTCGTGTTCCCGACGTCGATGGCGAGCAGCATGCCCGCGGGAATCTATCCTCTGCGGCGCTCCGGTCGCCATGTGGAAAGCGGCCGCGACGCCGCCGCGCCGGGCGCGCGGGCGCGGGCCGTCAGCGCTTGCGCGCGAGCGTCACGCCGTCGCGCACCGCGAGCATGACGTGCTCGACCCGCGGGTCGCGGTGGACGAGGTCGTTGAAGGCGGCGATGGCGCGGCCCTCCTCCGTCTGCGGGGCGAGGACCTCGCCGCCCCAGAGGGTGTTGTCGGCGACGATCAGCCCGCCCGGGCGGACGCGCGGGAGCACCTCCTCGTAGTAGGCCGCGTACCGCTGCTTGTCGGCGTCGATGAACACGAGATCGAGCGGCGGGCTCGCCGGCAGGGCGCGGATCGTGTCGAGGGCGTCGCCGAGCGCGATCCGGATCTTCTTGCCGTGCTCGCTGCGGTCGAAGAACGACCGGGCGACGCGGGTCACGTCGGGATCGCGATCGCACGTGATGAGCTCGCCGTCCGGCGGGAGCGCTGCGGCCATGCTGAGGGCCGAGTAGCCGGTGAAGGTGCCGATCTCGAGCACGCGGCGCGCCTGCATGAGCGCGACCAGCGTCCTGAGCAGGGCGCCCTCGACGCGCCCGACCTGCATGGTCGCGCTGGGGTGGTTCGTGAAGGTGTGCTCGCGCAGCTCCTCGAGGAGCGCGGACGGAGGGGTGGTGTGGTCGTGGACGTAGCGCTCCAGGTCTGGATTGACGATGGTGGCCATGCGTGGGTTCCTCGATGGGTCGCGTCGCGGGCCGCACGGTAGCACGCAGCTTCCGTGCCTCGCCTTGAGCTCCCGCCGACCTTCGCGCTAGCGTCCTGTATGGCCTCTGCTTCCTGGAAGAACCTCGCCGCGGCGGCGCTCCTCGCCGGGGCGTGCAGCTCGGAGGCGCCTCCCCCCGGGGCCGGCGGTGCGGGCGGCGCCGGCGCGGGCGGCTCCGGCGCGGGCGGCTCCGGGACCGGCGGCGCGGGCGGCTCCGGCGCGGGCGGCGCGGCGAGCGCCTCGACCTCGGGCAGCGGCGGGGCAGGCGGAGAGGCCCCTCAGGTCTGCCCCTCGTTCGGCGATCCGTGCTCCACCTGCCTCTCGCTGCGGTGCCAGGAGAGCTTCTGCGCCTGCCAGCAGAACCCCGAGTGCGCCGCGCTGTCCAACTGCTTCCTCGGGTGCGAGGCGGACGACGACGCCTGCACACAAAGGTGCTTCACCGCGCACGCGCCGGGCGTCTCCGACAGCTTCCTCGAGGGGGGCTGCTCGGCCGAGCGCTGCAAGGTCCAGTGCCCGTCCCGCGCGGCGCTGTCGCCCTGCGAATCCTGCCTGTTCGCGCGCTGCGCCGGCGAGATGAACACGTGTATCGCCGATCCGGCATGCCATGGGCTCCGCACGTGTGTCGGCGCATGCAACCCCACCGACGCGGTGTGCCGGGATCGGTGCGCGGCAAACCACCGAGGCGGCGAGCAGGCCGACCTGGCGGTCGCCGCGTGTGGAAGCGCGCAGTGCGGCGCGGAATGTCAGGCTCCGTGACGTGATCTGCCCCCGCGCGCGTCGCGCCGGGCTCCTGGCGCTCGCGCGCCGGCCCCTCGTGTGCAAGCGCGCGAGCGCCAGATCAACGCATTGCGTCATCCCAGCGGTTTGCCGCCGGTCACGCCGAGCACCTCGCCGTTGATGTAGCTCGCCTCGTTGGAGGCGAGGAACACGAACGCCGGCGCGAGCTCGGCCGGCTGGGCGGGGCGCTGCATCGGGGAGTCCTTGCCGAAGGTGGACACCTTCTCTTCCTCGAACGATTGCTGGATGAGCGGTGTCCACACGGGCCCGGGGGCCACGGTGTTGACCCGGATGCCGCGCTTGATCAGGTCCTGCGCCAGGCCCTTGCTGAAGGTGACGATCGCGCCCTTGGTCGACGCGTAATCGAGGATGTTCGGGCTCGGCTGGTATGCCTGGATGGAAGCGACGTTGATGATGGAGCTGCCCTCGCGCATGTGCGGCAGCGCGTGCCGGACGAGGTGGAACATGGCGAGGATGTTGACGCGGAAGGTGCGCTCGACGCGGGCGGCGTCGATCTCCTCGAAGCGCTCGACGGCCTTGCCCTGCTCGGCGGCGTTGTTCACGAGGACGTCGATCCGCCCGAACTTGCGCGCTGCCTCCTCGACGATCTTGCGGCAATGGCTCTCGTCGGCGAGGTCGCCGGGCAGCGTGATCACCTCGCGCCCGGCCTCCTTGACGGCCCGCGCCGTCTCCTCGGCGTCCTGGTGCTCGCTCAGGTAGGAGATCGCGACGTGGGCGCCTTCCCGCGCAAAGGCGAGCGCGACGGCGCGCCCAATGCCGCTGTCCCCGCCGGTGATCAGCGCGACGCGGTCCTTCAGCCGGCCGAGGCCTTTGTACGACGACTCGCCGTAATCGGGCCTGGGCCGCATCTCGGCCTCGATTCCGGGCCGATCCTGGCTCTGGCCCGGGAAGGGCGGCTTCTTGCCTGCGTCCTTGGGGTCCTGGGGCGCTCCCGTGTTCTGCATGCCTCCTCCTTTGCTCTCGTGTCGTGTTATCGCGGGAGACCGATGCGCTCCCGGCGGTACTTGGCAATAACGGCGGACTGGCACATCTGCCATCGGTGCGGTCCCGGACTCAGCGATCAGAGCTCCCCTGAGACGGAGCGGGATTCCCCGACGCTGCGCGCAGCAGCGCGGTGCAGCGCGGCGACGGCGATCCGGCCGTAGCCTGCCAAGTCAAGGCTTGACATCGGGCAGGTGCTCCGGTGTCGTCGCCCTGCGTTGTCCCGCGGCATGTCGCCGGCGCGAAGGCGCGGAGGAGCATCGATCGCCATGAAACACATCGACGAGAAGCGTCTGGAATCGGAGCTCGAGTATCGTTTCGCCTACCTCGTCGAGTTCGTCGGCTTCGGGGAGGAGGATGTCGCCGCGATCCACGGGGCCGCGCTGCACCTCGCCCCGCGGGTCGAGGCGCTCGTGGACGCGGTATACGAGAAGCTGTTCCTCTACGACGCGACGAAGCGACATTTCGTGCCGAAGCAACATGGCTACGAGGGGAACGTCCCGCGGGATCTCTCGTCGCTCACGCTGGATCACGAGCAGATCAGGTTCCGCAAGGCGCACCTGAGAGACTACCTCGTCCGGCTCGTGACCCACGCTTATGACGCGAAGATGATCTCCTACCTCGACATGGTGGGGCGAATCCACACGACCAAGGCCGGCAATCCCGAGGTCGTCGTGCCCCTCGTCCAGATCAACGCGCTCATGGGGTTCGTGTCGGACGCCCTCCTGCAGACGATCCTGAGCCTCGGCCTCGATCGGGACGCCGAGGTGCGGACGCTGCGCGCGTTCAACAAGCTGCTCTGGCTCCAGAACGACCTGCTCGCGAGGCCTCATCTGTCGGGCGCCTGAGGCCAGGGCTCGACGCGCCAGCTCGCCAGCCGTCGAGCAACCGAGCGAGGCCTCACCTCACCTCCATGGGTGCGCGCGGAGCCCTCCAGACGAAGCGCTCCCGCCTCCGGGCCGTCCAGCCTGGAAGCGGGAGCTGGGGGCGCTGCGCGACGTGCGCTGGCGCTGCTTGACGCTACCCGACGCTCGCGCGGGGCGCGCTCACGCGCACACCGACGCGCAATCGTGATCGTCCTCGCAGGACTGGACGCAGTCGCCGTCGTCGTCACAGGCCGAGATACAGTCCTCGCGCTCGGTCGTACAGGCCGTCACGCAGTCGTCGCCGCCCTCGCCCTTGTCGTCGTCGTCCGCGTCGACGAAACAGCCCGCCGCGAGGGGAATCGTGGAGACCAGAAGCATAGCCAGCATCTTGCGCATCATGGGGTTGTCCTCCTTCTTGGTGTACTGTCCACATGCGATGCAGGGGACATCGAATACCTAAGCAGGGGACGTACCAATCACCGTCCTGCGCGACTCGCCGCTGCCCCGCCGGGCCCAGGACGGCACGCAGGCCGGGCTGGCAAGCTCAGCGATCTCCCGCCGGTCGCCCGGTTGTGATCGAGCAGACGGGCAGTTCCTTTCCGGTGAAAGGCAAAGTTGCCACAGCGGAGCAGGCCATGGCTGGGCCTGGTCTCCCGGCAGCCCGGGTTTTTCGTGCATCTCGTCGGGCGGCGATCTCTTCAGGACCGGCGCACCAGATCGCCACAGCCACCGCCGGCAGCGGGCGCCCTACATGCGCCCGCCGCGCCCGGGTGGTCAGCCCTCGGCCCCGGCGTCCCGCGGCTCGGGCGGCGGGCGGTCGACGGCGTAGCGCCGCAGGTCGAGCGTGTACGGCGCGTCGGCGTGGGGGAACGCCGGCTTCGCCGAGACGGGCCACTGCATCGGGCCCTCGACCGTGAACCGCTGCGCGCGCCGCGCCGCCGCCTCGAAGCGCGTGAGCGGCGGCGTGTCGAAGGCGCGGCCCTCGGGGTGCCACACGTGGTAGGCGCACGCGCCGATCGAGCGCTTGCCCCACGTGTCCAGGACGTCGAGGTGGATCGGGTGGTGGATGCCGATGTGCGCGTGCAGGCTGTGCGGCGGCGCCCACGCGCGGAAGCGGACCCCGCCCACGAACTCGGACGCCGTGCCCGTCGGCCGGAGCGGCAGCACGTGGCCGTTCACGAGCACGAGGTGGCGCTCCGGGACGAGCCCGTGCACGCGCACCTCGATGCGCTCCATCGAGGAGTCGACGTAACGCGACGTGCCCGTGGTGGTCAGCTCCTCGCCGAGCACGTGCCACGGCTCGATCGCGTTGCGCACCTCGAGCGTCACGTCGCCGGCGTGCAGCGTGCCGACCACCGGACAGCGCAGCTCGATGAACGGGCGGTACGCGTCCGCGGGCAGGGCGAGCCCGCGCTGCTTGAGGTAGTCGAGCACGTCCTCGAAGTCGCGCCACAGGTAGTACGGCAGGAGGAAACGGTCGTGCAGCGCCTGCCCCCAGCGCACGAGCCGGCCCGAGTAAGGCGACTCGGCGAACGCGGAGAGCAGCGTGCGGACGAGCAGCATCTGCGCGACCGCCATCCGGAAATGCGGCGGCATCTCGAAGGCGCGCAGCTCGACGATGCCCTGCCGGCCCTGCGCGGTCTGCGGGTCGAACAGCTTGTCGATGCTCACCTCGGCGCGGTGCGTGTTGCCCGTGACGTCCACGAGCAGGTGGCGGAACAGGATGTCCGTGAGCCACGGCGGCTCACCCTCGCGCCGCTCGAACGCGCGCGAGAGCGCGATCTCCAGCTCGTAGAGGTTCTCGTGGCGCGCCTCGTCCACGCGCGGCGCCTGCGACGTCGGGCCGACGAAGAGGCCGGCGAACATGTACGAGAGCGACGGGTGGTGCTGGTTGAAGGTGAGCAGGCTCGCCAGGAGATCCGGCCGGCGCAGGAACGGGCTCGCGAGCGGCGTGGGGCCGCCGAACGTGAGGTGGTGGCCGCCGCCGCTGCCCGCCATGCGGCCGTCGATCAGGTACTTCTCGCAGTGCAGGCCGCTGTGGAGCGACGCGTCGAAGACCGTCTCGAGCAGCGACGCGTACGCGCGCACGCCGTCGGTCGGGGGCAGGTTCACCTCGAGCACGCCGGGGTCCGGCGTCACCGAGAAGCGGAACAGGTCCGCGCCGGACGGCGGCGGGTAGCCCTCGAGCAGCACGTCGACGCCGGTGTCGAGGCGGGTCGCGTCGATCGCGGCGATGAGCTCGAAGAAGTCGTCCGGCGCGAGCAGCGGCGGGAGGAAGACGTGGACGATGCCGTCGCGCGCCTCGACGCAGAGCGCCGTGCGCACGCCGTAGCCCGACCGGCCCGCGGCCGGCGCGGCGCGCTGGGCCTGCGCGGCGAGCGCGCCGGCGGCGCCCTGCCGCGACGTGTCCTTCGCGCCCGCCGCGGCGCCTTCGTCGCCTGCGTCGCCGCCTGCCGCCTCGATCCGGCGCTGCTTCTCGTCCTCCTCGGGATCGAGATCGCCGCGCCGCGGATCCGGCGGGGTCACGAGCTCCTCCAGGGGCGGCGGCGCGGCCGCGGCGACGAGCGAGCGGAGCGGCAGGCGCAGGCCGATCGCGCTGTCGCCGGGGAGCAGGAAGAGGTGCCCGCGCCGGAAGGCCCAGCGCTCGCTGACCCACGCGCCCCCCTGGCGCGTGAGGGGCAGGACGTAGCCGACGTCGCTGCCGAGGCCGCGATCGAGGACCTTGGCGAGCCGCCGCCGCTCCTCCGGGTCGTCGAGGTTCGCCTTGAGCGGGTCGGCGTCGACGGGCAGGCTGGCCTCGTCCTGGAGGTGGCGCCAGGGGTCCTCGTAGGCCGGCAGCAGGAAGTCGCTGAGCCCGAGCCGGGCCGCGAGCGCGCCGGCGAACCGCTGCGCCTGCGCGTGGCCGCGCGCGCGCGAGGCGCTGCTCCGCGAGGTCCCCGGGTCTGCGTGGCGCACGTCGGACATCTCCGTCCAGAGGGGGACGCCGTCGCGCCGGCCGACGATCTCGAGCGCCCAGCGGGGCAGGCTCTCGCCGGGGTAGTGTTTGCCGGCGCGGAGCAGCAGGAGGCCGCCGGGCGTGATCCGGCGCCGGAGCTCGTGCGCGAGCCGGAGCCCCTGCGACCACTTCGTCGGGCCGAGCGCCCCCTCGCGCCACTCCGGCGCGTCGGGGTACTCGCGCGAGTTGAACGTCGGCTCGCCGCCCATGGTGAGGGTGAGGCCCGCGGCCGCGAGCCGCTGATCGGCGCGGTCGGCGACGGCGAGCAGCTCCTCCCACACCGGCTCCTCGTAGGGCGTCGTGGGCCGCGGCTCGTGGCCGAGGCGCCCGACCTTCATGGCGAACGACACGTCGGTCGCGAGCACGTCGCTCGTGCCCTCGACGGGCGCGGCGAGTGCGGGCGACGCGGTGCAGGCGAGCGGGATGTGGCCCTCGCCGCAGAGCAGGCCGCTCGTGGCGTCGAGGCCGATCCAGCCGGCCCCCGGCAGGTAGACCTCGGCCCACGCGTGCAGGTCGACGACGTCGCGGCTCACGCCGCGCGGCTGGTCGGGGATCATCCCCTCGTCGGTCAGCTGCACGAGGTAGCCGCTGACGAAGCGCGCGGCGAGCCCGCGCGACCGGAGCGCCGCGATGAGCAGCACCGCCGAGTCGCGGCAGCTGCCGCGCCCCTGCGCGAGCGTCTCCTCCGGCGTCCAGATCCCGGCCTCCTCGCGGATCACGTACTTGATGCGCCGGTTGACCGCGGCGTTGAGCGCGATGAGGAGCGACACGGTGTCGCCGTCCCTCGGCAGCCCGGCGAGGAACTCGTCGAGCAGCGGCCCCCGGGAGAGCGCGGGGTCGGCGCTGTCGAGGAAGGGGATCAGGTCCTGCTTGAGCTCGGCCGGATACTCGAACGGGACCTTCTCCGCGCGTTCGTCCAGGTAGAAATCGAACGGGTTCACGGGGCGTATGTCGACCGCGAGCTCGACGAGGATGTCGAAGTGCGGGACGCGCTCGCCCGGCTGCAGGAGCACGCGCGCGATGTGGTTGCCGTACGGATCCTGCTGCCAGCGCACGGCGAGCGGCGGGTCGATCTTCAGGCTGTACGACTCGATCTTCGCCTTGGCGTGTGTCGCCGGCCGCAACCTGATGAGGTGCGGACCCAGCGAAGCAGGACGGGGGTAGCTGTAGTGGGTCCAGTGCTGAATGAGCAGGCGCACGGTATTTCTCTCCAGGAAGGAGCCCTATCCAACCAGAACTGGCCCGGCGCGTCTCGCCCTCCACGACGCAGCGCGCGATCGTCCTGCGGGGGGGGCGCCGGCCGGGGGGGCGGCGGGACCGGCGCCGGCTGCGTTCCCCTGCACATCCGTCCCGCGGCGGCGCCGCGGCGGAGGCGCCGGCGGGGGACGTTGAGGGGCGTCGGCCGGCCCTCGCCGCGGGCGCGGCCGGCGGGCCTTCTGCGGGGCCGCCGGCCCTTTCCGCGGGCGCGGCGCCGCGTCCCTGCGCTCCCTGCCGTACGCTTGCCGTCCGAGGGCGGAGCGGTGATTATCGCGCGCTGTGTCGGATCCTGCGACGAGACTCCCCTCGCTGGCCCCGGTCGAGCCGGGAACCGTGCTCGCGGGCAAGTACCGCGTCGAGCGGATCATCGGCCAGGGCGGCATGGGCGTGGTCGTCGAGGCGCGGCACGTCGTGCTGGACGAGCGGGTCGCGCTGAAGTTCCTGCTGCCCGAGTTCACCCGGCACCCGGAGGGGTCGGCCCGGTTCCTCCGCGAGGCGCAGGCCGCCGTGAAGATCAAGAGCGAGCACGTGGCCCGCGTCTCGGACTTCGGCACGCTCGAGAACGGCGCCCCTTACATGGTCATGGAGTTCCTGATCGGGAGCGACCTCTCGCGCCTGCTCGATCAGCACGGCACGCTCGCCGTGGAGGACGCCGTGGATTACGTCGTCCAGGGCTGCGAGGCGATCGCCGAGGCCCACGGGCACGGCATCGTGCACCGCGACCTGAAGCCGGCGAACCTGTTCCTGACGAGGCGCGCCGACGGCTCGCCGCTCGTGAAGGTGCTCGACTTCGGCATCTCGAAGATGGCGACGACGAGCGGCGGCATCGAGAACCTGACGAGCACGAGCGCGGCGCTGGGCTCGGCCCTCTACATGTCGCCGGAGCAGATGCGGCAGACGCGCTCGGTGGACCACCGCACCGACATCTATGCGCTCGGCGTCTCGCTGTTCGAGCTGCTCGCCGGCAGGCAGCCGTACTACGCGGAGACGTTGCCGCAGCTCTGCGCCGAGGTGCTGACGGGCACGCCGACGCCGCTCCGGAGCCTCCGCCCCGACGCGCCCGAGGCGCTCGCGAGCGCGCTGGAGAAGGCTTACGAGCGGGACCGCGAGCGCCGGTACACCTCGGTGGCCGAGCTCGTGGTGGCGCTCGCCCCGTTCGCGCCCGCGCGCACGTACCCGACCATCGACCGGATCGCGCGCATGGGCGGCCTGCCGCCGGTCGCCGCGACGCTCGGCGGCCAGCGCGCGACGCACCCGTCGTTCGCGGGCGTGGATCCGAGGGCCTCGACGCCGGCCCCGCGCGAGCCATCGTGGCCGAGGCCGCCGTCGCCGTCGGCGCCCGGGCAGGACAGCGCCGCGGGGACGTGGCAGGCGTCGACGCCGCCCCCGCACATGCAGCCGCCGCATGCGTTCGCGCCGCATGCGTTCGCGCCGCACGCGCCGCCGACCGGCAATGGCGCGCCCGGGCCGCACGCCCCGACCGGCGGCTGGCCGGGCCAGGCGCCGCCCGGGGTGCCGGCGGGGACCAGGGCGACGGACGCGCCGCCGGCGCCCCCGGCGCATCAGCAGATCGTCCCCGGGCCGTACAACGCCCCGATGAGCACCCGCGCCGCGGCGACGTTCGCCTCCGCGACCCACGTGGGGATCTCCTCGGACGGGCGCCGCCTCCCGAGCTCCCCGGTCGCGGTGATCGCGATCGCGCTGCTCTCCGCGGCGCTCCTCCTCGGGATCGTCGCCACCGTGGTCGTGCTCCGGAACCGCGGCGAGGCTCCGTCGCAGGCCGGCGCGGCGGAAGCGGCGGCGAGCGCCGCTTCCGCCACGCCGACGCCCGAGATGCCGTCGTCGCTCGCCCAGGAGGAGTCGAAGATCCGGCCCGCGGGCGCGGCGGACCCCTCTGCGCCCGCGGCGATCCCTGCGCCCGACGCCTCCTCCGCGCCGCCGGCCTCCTCCGCGCAGCCGGCCTCCTCCGCGCAGCCGGCCTCCTCCGCGCCGCCGGCACGGGCCACGCCCGCGCCGGTGCAGCCGCGGGGCGGCGCCGGCCGTCCCACGCCGCCCTCCCGTCCCTCGCAGACCGCGCCGACCCAGCGGCCGCCCCAAGGCATCGACCTGAACGACCCGCACTGAGCCCAGCCATGATCCCCTCGAGATTGCCCCCGCCGCGCGCGCTCCGCCGCGCCCGCCTCGCCCTCGCCTCGATCGCCCTCGCCTCCGCGGCCCTGCTCGCGCCGGCGCCCGCGGTCGCGCAGGGCGCCGCGTCCGATCCCACGCTCGCCCAGGTGCTGTTCGAGGAAGGGCGCCGCCTGATGGAAGCGAAGGACTATGCGCAGGCGTGCCCGAAGCTGGCGGAGAGCCAGCGCCTGCGGCCCGGCACGGGCACGCTGCTCAACCTGGCGCTGTGCAACGAGGCGCTCGGCAAGACGGCGACGGCGTGGGGGCAGTTCAAGGAGGCGCTCTTCTTCTCGAAGAAGGAGGGCAACGCGGCGCGCGAGGCGTTCGCGCAGGAGCACATCAGCGCCCTCGAGCCGAGGCTCTCGCGGATCCAGATCAACGCGGAGAACACGCCCGGCCTGGCGATCCGCAACGACGGCCAGGAGATCCCCGCGGCGGCGCTCGGCACGCCGATCCCGGTCGATCCGGGGTCGCACCAGATCGAGGCGACCGCGCAGGGCTACTCGGTCTGGTCGACGACGGTGCAGGTCGGCGACAACGCCGACCTGAAGACGATCGCCGTGCCGAAGCTCGTGCCGGTGCCGGCGGCGGCGGCCAGGCCGGCCGGCCCGCAGCCGCAGCCGGGCGGCGAGAGCGCCGGCGGCGGCGGGCTGCGCACCGCGGGCTTCGTGATCGGCGGCGTCGGCGTGGCGGCGCTCGGCGCCGGCGCCGTGTTCGGGATCCTCGCCGCGGGGCAGGCGAGCGACGCGGAGGACGATCCGGCGCTCTGCCCGAAGAAGCAGTGCACGCCGCGAGGGCGCGAGGAGCTCGACGCCGCGGAGACGAAGGCGCTCCTCTCGACGATCGGCGTCGGCGTCGGCGTCGCCGCGATCGGCGCGGGCGTGGTCCTGGTGCTCACGTCGGGGCCTTCGCGCACGGAGAGCGCGAGCGCCGCCGGGGCGCGGCGGAGCGCGCCGGGAGGCGTGCGCGCCCGGGTCGTGCCGGTGATCGGGCCCGAGGGCGGCGGCGTGGGCGTGCTCGGGACGTTCTGAGAGGACGGCGGCGGAGAAGGGCGCAGTCGCGGTAGACGCCGGCCGGCTGGCGCGGCGCGAGATCCGATGAGACGGCCACCGACAGGCCAATCAGGGGGTGTCCGCACGTGACATCCGCGCCGTCTCGCATTCGCTTATCTCGATGTTCGACGCCGGTGCGGGCGATGGCTCCCTCGATTCCAGGCTCCGCTGCTGCAAGGACGACGTAATCGAGCGCTGGACGCGCCGCGTGCTCGAGGATCCGAGAGCGGGGGTGCAGCGGACCGGGGGCCCCGTGCTGGTCCACGAGGTCCCGGAGCTCTTCGATCGTATGGTCGACGCGCTCGCGGCGGGCCGGCGCGCTGAGCGCGAGGCCGGCGACGGCGCGGACCTCGCCGCGGCCGGGGAGGTCGAGCGGGCCGGGATCCACGCGCACCGCTGCGCGTCGCAGGGCCGATGTGCCGCGGCGGCGGCGCTGCGGGAGCTCGGGCACCTCCGGGGGGCGCTGTTCGAGGTGTGTGTCGATCAAGGCATCTCCCTTGGCGCGAGGGAGGCTCAGGCGCTTCACGCGGTCGTGGACGCGAGGATGTGGACGAGCGCAGTCGAGCTCGAGCGCGCGACGTGCGCCGCGCTCGAGGACAGCTGGGCGCGCCTGCGGCTCGCCACGCAGGCCGGCGGCGTGGGGGTGTGGGATTACGATATGGTGACCGGCAAGCTGCGCTGGGACGACCGCTGCCGGGAGGTGGCCGGATTGGATCCGGAATCGGAGGTCCGATTCGACGTCTTCCTCTCGGCCATCCACGAGGCGGATCGCGCTGGCGTGGAGGAGGCGATGCGGCGCTCGCAGGACCCGGCGAGCGGCGGAGATTACAGCGTCGAGTACCGCCTCGTGGGGCTCCGCGATCGCGTGGAGCGCTGGGCCCTCGTGCAGGGGCGCACCTTCTTCGACGCGGAGGGGCGGAGCGTCAGGATGATCGGCACCGTTATCGACATCTCCGAGCGCAAGCGGGCCGAGGCGGCGCGGCGCGAGGAGCTCGTCCTTCGCGATCGATTCATGGCGGCCTTCAGCCATTACCTGCGCACGCCGCTGACCTCCATTGCGCTGGCGGCCAGCGTGCTGAGCCACCACGGCAATCTGACGTCGCAGCAGGCGAGGAACGTCGAGCGGATCGCGGCGAGCGCGCGCCGCATGGCGCGGACCATCAACGACCTGCTCGATCTGAAGCGGAGCCGCTTCGGCGGTGGAATCCCGATCGCGCCGAGGCCGGAGGACCTGCATGTCCTCTGCAAGGGCGTGATCGACGAGCTCGGCGCGACGCAACCCGGCGTCCCGATCCGGCTCGATCTCCAGGGGAGCGGCGCCGGGTCATGGGACCCCGAGCGCGTGGTCCAGATGGTGACGAACCTCGTGCAGAACGCGCTCGATTATGCCGAGGCGGGCAGCGCGGTCCGGGTGGCGGTCTATCCGGGCGGGGACGATCATCTGGTGATCGAGGTGCACAACGACGGGCCGGTGATCGCGCCCGAGCTGCTGGAGACGCTGTTCGACCCGTTTCACCGGGCGCCCGTGGGAGGGAACACGAGCGCGGGGCGCGGGCTGGGGCTCGGGCTGTTCATCGCGCAGCAGATCGCGAAGGCGCACGGCGGGGCGATCGAGGTCGAGAGCACGGCGGGGAGAGGGACGACGTTCACGGCGAGGCTGCCGCGGCGGGCGGGGGGTGATGGGTAGTCGCGCCGGGAGACCGGGAGTGTTGCCGCGAGGTGTTTTGAGCGACCTCGGTACGGTCGTGGGGAGATGCGCCCGGAATGTGCGGCCGGTTGACATGCCGAGGCGCCTCGACGAGCATGAGCCGGGGAGGTCAGTTGACGCGCAAGGCGGTGGACGAGATCTTGAACGAGATGGCGCCACCAGTTCGCGCAAGCGAGCACACCACCTCTTGTACCGCAGTCGACTCCGAGGTGGCGAGAAGCTCACGTCACGTCGTCGACCCCGAGTGGCGAGCGAAATGGCCGTACCGTATCGACTGGGAGTGACTCGGACGAAAGGCCTGGTCCCGCCGGACGATGGATAAGCCCACCTCCGTGATGCCTGATGCCCGCGCGATGCGCTGCGGATGGTGTGGGGGCGCGGTCCTCGTCACCTCGTTCGCGCCCACGATCCGCTGCCCTCGATGCAGCCAAGAGCTCGCCGTCCCGCCCGAGTTCCTCCACGAGGTCGGCGCCTACGAGCACGGTATTGCCACTCGGTTACAGGCGGCGCGCGCGCAGGTGCGGCCGCGCGGGAGCGCCGTCGCGCCGTTCGCCGTGGTCGGCTGTATGGGGGCGACCGCGCTGGCAGCGGCGGCGGTGGCGCTTCCGCTGGTCGGTCTCGCGTCCGGCGATCCGACGGCCCCGCTCGCGATCGCAGCCGTCCTCGGCGTCGCCTCGCTGGCGGCGCTCGTGAGCGGCCATCACAAACGTGGTGACGTTGCGGAGGCCCTTGCGGTTCCGGCGGCGACGCTCGCCTGTCCGAACTGCGGAGGCCCGAACAGCCTCGAGATGGACCGGGCGCTCAACCGGTGTCGGAGCTGCGGCACCGCGCTGATCGCCGATCGCAGCGGGATGGCCCGAGCCCTCGACGCGGCGGATTACCTCGTCGTTGCGGCGCGGGTCGCGTGTTATCGCGACGAGCGCCGCGGGTGGGCCGGCCGCGCGTCGGGGCCTGCGATCGCCTGGAGGGGCGCCGTGCCCTGGGTCGTCGGGTTCCTCATCTTCTCGGTGCCGCTCGCCGTCTGGATCGTTGCGTTTGTGCGGGTCAAGCAGCTCGACGCGTACATGATCGGGCAGCTCCTGTTTCGAGCCTTCTTTCCGCTGCTCCTGCTCCTCTCGGCGAGCGTCGAGCTGCGCGCGCTGTTCACCCGCCGGCGTGTCTGGGCCGAGGTGCGCGCCTCCGTCGAACGGCTCTTCGCCGGGCGCCCGGCCGATGTGCTTCGATGGCTGAACACGGTATGGGCCGCCCCCGTCTCGGCCGATATCCTTCGCGGCGGTCCATACTATGGCGCGAGTGAGCTCCCCGTGTCCGGCTTCTGCGTGCTGCTCGTGACCGACGTCGGCGGCACACGACCGAAACGCCTCCCGCCAAAGTTATGGATCCTGCTCGCCGCGTGGCTGCCCGGACTCTCCGAGCACGAGGATCCCTCGACTCAGCAGCGCTACCTCGCGCACTGGCAGGAGTCGCCTGAATGGCGCATGCGCGCAGCGTGGTTCGACGCGGCGGCTTCGACCTCGACGTGACCCCGGCCGGGTTGATGGCGAAGGCGCGCCTCCGGACGCTGAGGCGCTGGAACCATCGTCCGGGGCAGGCGGAGGCGGAGGCGATCTCGCTGGTCGTGCTCCAGCTCGAAGAGCTCGCGAGGTTCGTCCGGGCAAGGCCGATCGTCCCGGGAACGGCTGCGGCGCCGGCGGGTGGGCAGCTCTCGGCGTGATGAGCCGCGTGATGCAGAGGCTCCGAAGCGGTGAGGCAGGAGCCTTGAAGGAGCGGCAGAGGACAACGTGGACCAGCTCGAAGCGGACAGCATCTCTGGCCTCTCCTGTTCCACACGAAGAGGGGTAGAAGCTGCGGGTGAGCAGCGTGTCGTGCTCGACGGCGTCCTCTGGTAAACGTACGTGAGCCTACGAGACGAGCTGAATACCCCCGGCCTGCGGATGACCTTCTGCGAAGGAACGCTGGAGCTGATGCGTCCATCGCTCAAGCACGAAGCAACGAAGAAAAGCATCGCCCGCCTGATCGAGATCTTCGCGGTGGAGCGGGATGTGCCGCTCTACGGCCACAGCTCGACGAGCTTTCGTCGTGAAGCCAAAGCACGCGGCCTCGAGCCCGACGAGTGCTACTGCGTGGGCGGCACACTCAAGGAGTTTCCCGACATCGCGACCGAGGTGATGCTGACGAACGGTGGGCTCGACAAGCTGCCTGTCTACAGCGGGCTCGGGGTGCGCGAGGTGTGGTTCTGGGAACGCGCCCTCCATGACCGAATGCTCCGCACAGGAGTCGCTAAGGGCTCACCCCATGCCGGGCGGGCGCCGTCGGCATGCCACCCGCCCGGATCTCGTGTTCACCCTTCCGCGAACTCCGGAGCGAGCCGCACGTCCTTGAGCTCGGCGCCGAGCAGCTCGATGGCGGCCGTGACGAGCGGGTGCTCGGCCACGGCCCGCCGGGCGGCGTCGACGCGGGCTTTCCGCTCGGCGGTCTCGACCTGAGCGAGCGAGGGGCCGGCGTTGCCGCGGGTGATCGTCTCGAAGACGAGCTCGACCGGTCCGCCGAAATGGGCGCGCAGGGCGTTGCTGAGCAATTCGCGGGCCGGTGGCTCGGTGGCCTGACCGGACAGGAAGGAGTTCGCCTCGTAGCCGAGGACGACGCGGGTCGGTGTGAGCTCGATGACGGCCGCGTGCTCGAGCACGGAGGCCAGCGCGGGGCGCTGCCCCCGGACCGCCGCGAGCACCGCGCGCCAGGTGGCCAGGTCGCCGGCGCTCATGGAGGGAGGAGGCGGCGCGCTCGTCCGTGCCGCCGGGCCAGGCGCCCCGGTGGGCGGCGGAGCGCTGCGCGGCGTGAGCGGCGGCGCGCTGTCGGTGCGGTACGCCGGCGCGCCGTTCGTGGGGTCCGTGCCCCTCGCGAAGGCGGGCGCGGCGCCGTTCACGCCCGGCGCACTGAACGCGAAGGCGGCGCCATTCGCCGCCGCCGCGCCGTTGGCCCTCGCCATCCCGTTCGCTGCCGCGACGCCGTTGGCCCTCGCCACCCCGTTTGCGGCCGCCACGCCGTTCGCCATCGCGAGGCCGTTCGCCGCCATCCCGTTCGCTGCCGCGACGCCGTTGGCCCTCGCCACCCCGTTCGCGGCGGCCACGCCGTTCGCCACCGCGACGCCGTTCGCCGCCGTCCCGTTCGCCGCCGCCGCGCCGTACCCCCTCGTCACCCCGTTCGCGGCCGCGGCGCCGTTCGCCGCCACGCCGTTCATGCCCCTCGCGCCGCTGCCGTGCGCGAAGGCGACGCCGTTCGCCGCCGTGCCGTTCACGGCCGTCGCGCCGTTCGCCGCCGCGCCGTTCGCCGCCACCGCCCCGTGCGCGACCGCCGCGCCGTTCGCCGCCACCGCTCCCGGCGGTTCGCCCCGCCATGGCGCCGGCGCTGCGCCGTGGACCGCGACCATGCCATGGCCAGCTCCACCTGCCGCCGCGCTCGCGACCGCCGCGCTGCTGCCCATCGCCATCGCCATCGCCGCGCCGCTCGCCATCACCGCGCCGCCCGCCCCCGCCGCGCCCGCGCCGCGCCCCTCCTCGGCCACGGCCTCCGCCATCCCCGCCGCGCGCCGCGGCGCCGCCGCTCCGCCGGCCGGCGCCCCGGGCCGCTGCGGCGCGCGCTCCGTCGCCCCGCCGCCGCCGCCGCCGCCGCCGCCGCCGCCCCCGCCGTTGCCGCCGCCGTTCAGGCGCCGCTCGAGATCGCCGAGGCGGCGCAGCAGCTCGTCGATCGGCAGCAGCGGAGGCCGCCTGGCGAGCCGCACGAGCGCCATCTCGAGCGAGGCCCGCGGCTGGCCGCTCCGGACGATGTCATCGAAGGCGCGCGAGAACCCCTGGTGCAGCCGCGTGAGATCGTCCGCGTCGGCCCGCGCCGCGAGCGCGCGTGCGTCGGCGATCTCCTCGTCGGCGAGGTCGAGCAGCGGCGACGGATCCTCGCAGACCTTCGCCACCACGAGGTCGCGCAGGTGCGCGAGGAAGTCGCGGGCCACGTGGGGCAGGTCGTAGCCCTCCTGCGCGAGCTCGCCGACGATGCGCACACACGCCGCGGGATCGCCGTCCACGAGCGCCTCCGCGAGGCGGTGCAGCACCACGCGGTCGGCGACGCCGAGCACCTTCGCCACCCCCTCGGCCGTGATGCGATCGCCGCTCGTCCCCACCCAGGCGATCACCTGGTCGAGCAGGCTCATCGCGTCGCGCATGCTGCCCGCGGCCTCCCGCGCGAGAGCGCTGAGCGCCACGTCGTCGGCCGGGATCCGCTCCTGCTCGAGCACCCAGCGGAGCCGCGCCGCGATCTGCTGCGCGCCGATCAGCTTGAAGTCGTAGCGCTGGCAGCGGCTCAGGATCGTGACCGGGACCTTGTGCACCTCGGTCGTCGCGAAGATGAACTTCACGTGCGGAGGCGGCTCCTCCAGCGTCTTCAGGAACGCGTTCCACGCCGCGTTCGAGAGCATGTGGACCTCGTCCACGATGAAGATCTTGAAGCGGTCGCGCGACGGCCGGTACGGCAGGCTCTCCTGGAGCTTCCGCACCTCGTCCACGCCGTTGTAGCTCGCGCCGTCGATCTCCTGGACGTCGACGTCCGCGCCCACCGTGATCTCGGCGCACGCCGCGCACGTCTGGCACGGCTTCGCCGTGGGGCCGCGCACGCAGTTCAGCGCCTTCGCGAGGATGCGGGCGCTCGTCGTCTTGCCCACCCCGCGGACGCCCGTGAAGAGGAACGCGTGCGCGACGCGGTCCCGCGCGATGGCGTTGGCCAGCGTCGTGGATACGTGCTCCTGGCCGACGAGATCCTCGAAGGACTGCGGGCGCCATTTGCGCGCGAGGACGACGTAGCTCATACGCTGCTCGACTAGCACCTTCTCGCGTGCGCGTCGCCGCGGCTGTCACCGGAGCAGCGGCCGCCCCGCGTTCCTCTGCATTCCGGAGAGCCTGCCAGAGTTGCCGCACCGGACGCACCTGCTCCGCCATGACCAGGGCGGCGGCGGCACACGGCGTCGAGAAGTCGAGGCGTCGAGGAGTCCCTGGAGAGGCGGAAGGAGCCCACGGCACGACGGGCCCACGGCGCCGGGGCGCGCCCTCCACGTCCCCTTCCCGTCCCCTCCCCCTTCCCGGTTGCGGCGCGGCGCCGTTCACGGCATAGACGGCCGTCTGACCATGCAATTTCGCGGCGGAATGAATGAGCTGGTTCGCCAGGCGGCGCGCATGCAGCGCAAGATCGACCAGGTGAAGGGCGAGCTGAAGGACCGCGAGGTGAGCGCGACCGCCGCCGGCGACAAGGTCACGGTCGTGGTCTCCTGCGAGGGAAAGGTGCGCAGGATCGACGTCGACCCGGAGTTCCTCGCGAGCGAAGGCCTGGAGATGGCGCTCGACGCGATCGTGGCGGCGTCGAACTCGGCGCTCGAGACGGCCGACAAGCTCGTCGAGGGCGAGATCGCCAAGGTGACCGGCGGCGTCAAGCTCCCCGGCATGCACACTTGACTGCGTTGCGTCCCCCGGCATCGCTCCCCGGCTCCCCCAACCTCCCGAACGGCGGCCGGGTCGCGCCCGCGGCCGGCTTCCGCAGCGCGCCCGGCGGCCTGCCCGGCCGGCTGTCGCGGGTCGCCCAGCTGCTCGCGCGCCTGCCGGGCGTCGGCGAGAAGACGGCGCAGCGCTTCGCCCTGTTCCTCGCGACCGGCGGCGCGGACACCGCGCGCGAGCTCGGCGGCGAGCTCGCGGAGCTCGGCGGACACATCCGGCCGTGCGCCCGGTGTGGCCACATCGCCGAGGTCGCCGAGGACAGCGGCGACGCCCCGGCGCTCTGCGCGATCTGCCTGGACACACGGCGCGACGGCGGGCTCCTGTGCATCGTCGCGCGCGTCCAGGACCTGCTCGCCATCGAGCGGAGCGGGGCGATGCGCGGGCGCTACTTCGTGCTCGGCCGGCTCCTCTCGCCGCTCGAAGGCGTCGGGGCCGAGGAGCTGCCGCTCGAGGCGCTCCGGGCGCGCGTGCGCGACCCCGAAGAGCCCGTCCGGGAGGTGCTGGTCGCGACCCCGCCCTCCGTCGACGGAGAGGCGACGGCCCTGCTCCTCGCGCGCGAGCTCGGCGCCCTCGGGATCCAGGTCACGCGGATCGCCAGCGGCGTGCCGCACGGGGGAGATCTGGAGTTCGCCGACCAGGTGACCCTGGGGCGAGCCATCGAAGGCCGGAAACACTTCGGCTAGAGGGGACGGCGAGCACCGGTCCCCGACCCGCGAGAGCGAGGGCCGGGGCGGGCGGGACATCCGCCCCCTAGGCGCTCCACGATTTCAGAGGTCAACATGTCCAAAACAGCCATCACATCCGACCGGGCCCCGCGCGCAATCGGCCCGTACTCGCAGGCCGTCAAGGCCGGCCACCTCGTCTTCTGCAGCGGCCAGATCCCGGTCGACCCCGCGACGGGCGAGCTCGTCGACGGCGGCATCGACGTCCAGACGGCCCAGGTGATCAGGAACCTGACCGAGGTGCTGTCCGCGGCCGGCGCGACCTGGGACGACGTGGTGAAGACCACGATCTACCTCACGGACCTCGCGAACTTCGCCGTCGTCAACCAGGTGTACGGGACGGCCGTCGGCGGCGTGTTGCCCGCGCGGGCGACGGTGCAGGTGGCGGCGCTCCCCAAGGGCGCCGCCGTCGAGATCGAAGCCGTTGCCCATCTTTCGCGATAATCGGGGAGCCGCGGCCGCGGTCCCCATCTCCTAAAAATGTCCCCGGGAGCCTCGACATGAGCACAAAAAACGAGATCGAGAGCACGGAGCGGACCGCCAGCGCAGCCCCTGAACCTGCGCACGAGGGCGCCCCCGATGCAGAGAGCGCAGACAAGCCGCGCACGCGGAAGGTCGTCCGCTCGGCAAGCACGTCCGCGAGCGCGGGCGGCGCGAAGCGGGCCGACGACGCCGAGGGGGCCTCGGCCCAGCCCGAAGGCGAGGCGCCGCGCCCCTCGGCGAAGGCCGCCGCGAAGGAGCCCCAGGGCTCGCTGCTGGACCTGATCGCGCCCCGCAAGCGGCCGGCGCTCGCGGATGCGCCGCCGGCCGCGCCGGCCACGACGGAAGACGCCGCGCCGCCACCCACCGTGGCGCCGCGGATCCGCGACTACCGCGCGCCGAGGCCCGAACGAACGGCCACGGGCCCGAGCAGCGGGCCCCGGCCCGACCGCGGACCTCGGCCCGACCGCGGCCCCAGGCCCGACCGCGGCCCCAGGCCCGACCGCGGACCTCGGCCCGACCGTGGACCTCGGCCCGACCGTGGCCCTCGGCCCGACCGCGGGCCCCGGATGGAGCGCGGACCCGGCGCGGAGCAGGGCGCGCGGGCAGAACAAGGCGCCGGGCCCAGGGCGGAGCAGGGCCCCCGCGCGGAGCGGGGACCGCGGCCGGACCGCGGCCTTTCGGCCAGACCGGTGGCGGAAGGCGGGCGGGCGCAGGGCGCTCGGCCCGGGGCGAAGGGGCCCGGGGGCGCCGCGAGGCCGGCGGGCGCGGCGGGGCAGCAGAGCCAGCGCATGGTGACCGTGACCGGGCAGGGCGCGACCGCGACGGTCGTGACGGGCAAGGACGTCCGTCAGCCGCAGGGCCAGCCGCAGGGCCCGTCGAGGCCGGCGCACCTCCTGTTCTCGCTGCCGGCCGCCAAGGCGAAGCAGGTCGCGGGCGCGGACAAGCCGGCGCTCACGGCGCGCGAGGCGCTGAGCGCGCGCACCAAGGCCAAGCAGGCCGCCACGGGCGCGAAGCCCAAGGCCGACAGCGGCGCGCGCCCGGAGGGCAGCGCGGGCGCCGAGGCGAAGGTCGACTTCGACGCCGAGGTGCTCGCCGCGGGCTGGGATCGGGCGCTCGAGGCGCTGCGGTCGGCCGGCGACGCCGCGCCGGCGCTCGTCGACGCCTGGCTCGCCGCCTCCAACGTGGAGGCGATCGCGGCGGCCGCCGAGGCGGAGGACGCCTCCGGCGCGGCGCGCAAGGCGGCGCGGCGCGCGCTCAACGTGCTGAAGTCGCGCGGGGCGGCGATCCCGACGCGCCCGCGCGTGGCGCGGCTCGCGGAGGAGCGCGCCGAGGTGATCGAGGCGACGCTGATCCCGCCCGACTCGAGCGGGACCGAGGCGATCGCGATCACGAGCCGCGACACCAGCGGCCGCTACCGGATCGCGGAGGTGATCGTGCGCGACTCGGTCGGCGTGCTCCACGCCGGCGCCGGGTGGCTCAGCGGCTCGCAGCTCAAGGAGGGCCGCGCGCGCGCCTACGACAACCTCGGCACCGCGCCCGTCCCCGTCCCCGTCGAGTGGGCGCGGCACCGGATCGCGGCCGCGAAGCGCCAGAACGCGACGTCGGGGCAGGTCCTGCCGCTCGGGCTCGAGGGGTGTCGCGACCTCATCGAGCCCGCGCCGGACGCCGAGCCGCAGCACCCGGTGGCCGACCTCGAGGAGAGCCTGTCGGCCGAGCTGGTGGCGACGCTGATCCCCACCTCCGCCGCCCTGCACGACGAGCCGGAGTTCCGCCACTGGCTGCCCGCGCGCCAGGCGCTCGACGAGCTCCTGCAGAAGGTCGGCCAGCGGCTCGGGGCCGCCGGGATGCGCGATCCCGAGCAGGTGAACACCGCGCTGAGCGAGGAGCTCGAGCTCGCGACCGACCGGTTCTTCTCGCCCGAGGTGCGCTCGGTGCTCGCGGCGCGCATGCGCAGCAGCGCCGTCTCGCTGCGGGCGCGCAAGGGAGACGCGGCGGCGACCCAGGCCCTGGCGATCGCGCGCGCGATCAAGGAAGCCGGGCTCATCACCGCACCCCCGCGCGAGATCCCCTTCCTCGCGGCCTTCTTCCAGAAGGCCCTCGGCGTGCTCGCGCAGCAGGGAGGCGGGCAGCTGCGGGTGCCGGTGCCCGCGGGCGCGGCGCCGGCCGCCGGGGCTGCCCCGGCGCAGGGCGGCGAGCAAGCCGCAGAGGCGCAGGGCGGCGAGCAAGCCGCCGACGCGCCGGAAGCCGAGGCCCAGCCGCCGGCCGGCGGGTGACCGGGGGCGCCGGCCGAGCCGGCGCGCCGGAACCGCGACACGACACGACGGACGAAACGCATCGAGGCGAGCGCCGGGTTGCCCGGGCTCGCCTCGATGCGTTTCGTCCTGTGTTTCCCCCGGGCTCCGCCGCGGCGCTACTTCACGACGATGGCGATGTCGCCGAGCGCGGTGACGACCTCGAGCCACCCGCCCTCGCCGGCGCCCATCGTGTACGACCTCGCGCTGCCCTCGCCGGCGACCACCCACGCCGAGGGGAGGTCCTGCTCGACGACCTCGCCGAGCTTCGTCTGTGCGGTCATCGTCCCGTCCACCTGCGCCGGCATGGCGAGCTTGATGCTCCCGTTGCCCGACCGGATCAGGCCGTCCACGTCGCTCCACCCCTCGATCGCGGCGGAGATGTCACCGTCGCCGGTGATCAGATCGACCGGGCCGCCGGCGCCGACCACGTCGATGCTGCCGCTGTCGCTCTCGACAACGACGGCGCGGGACGACCGGGCGCCGTCGAGGTCGACGTGCACGCCGCCGTCCCCCTGATCGACCCGGAGCGCGCCGTCGAAGCGCGCGGGGAGGACGACCCGGACGTGGGCCCCGAGGTCAGGGTTGTAGCCCCATTCGTCCTTGAATTTCTGCACCGTGACGAGGATGTCGCCGTCGACCACCGCGTCGAGGGCGAGGTTTTCTTCCATCTCTTCCCTCGCGGCATACCCCTGCCCGTCCCGGTGCTCCGTGAACGGCGAGAAGGTGACCTCGACGCCGTCCACGTCCCCGGTGGTGACCTCGACCTCCCCGGTGGCGCTCACGATGCGGACGCTCTGGGTCGGGCGATACTCAAGGAGCACGCTCTTCTCGGTGCCTTCGAACAGGAGGAGCGGCGTCTCGCCGACGAAGCACCCGGCCGTCGCAGCGGCGGACGCGGCGCTGATCAGGAAGCAGGCGATTCGAAGCGAGCGGATCATCGTGGTCTCCTCCCGGCAGGCTGCGCGGCGAGCGGCGGACGCGCCTCGCCCGGCCGCGCAGCGATCACGCGGGCCCGCACCCTGGTCGCGCCCCGCGGGCCGCGGCTCATGGATCGCACGAAATCAGCTGGCAGCGCGAGCGCGGCGGGCGCTCAGGGCGACTCCCACGGGAGAGGGGCCCCGCCGAGGCCGACCTTCTTGCGGAAGGCGGCGTGCAGCGCCCGGGTCTTCGGGCCGGGCACACCCGCGCCGACCACGTGGGCGTCGACCCGGACGACCGGGACGATCTCGCGCAGGCTCGAGGTGATGAACACCTCCTCGGCCGAGAGCAGCCGCGACATCGTGACCGGCTCGCAGCACGAGGGCAGGCCCAGCTCGGCGGCGACGTCGATCACGTGCCCCCGGGTGATGCCGACGAGGATGCCCGCCTCCTTGGGCGGGGTGATCAGCAGGTGCCCTGGATCCTCGGGGCTCTCGTGCGTCGCGGGCCGCCGCTCCACCAGGAACACGTTGGAGGTCGTCCCCTCGACCACGTGGCCGGAGGGGTCCAGGATGAGCGCCTCGTGCGCCCCCGCGGCCCGCGCGTCCCGCAAGGCGAGCAGGCTCTCGAGGTAGTTCGAGACCTTCGCCCCGGGCGCCGCGTCGCCAGCCCGCTGGGTGCGGGTCGTGACCACCGAGATCCCGTCGCGGTACAGCGCGGCCGGCAGCGGCTTCAGCGGCTCCACGAGGATGACCCGGAGCGGCGCGCCCGCGAGCGCGGGATCCAGGCCGAGCGGGCCGCTGCCGCGGGTCAGCATCACGCGGACGTAGCTCTCGACCACGCCGCGCGCGGCGGCGCCGGCCGCGCCCCCGCCCTCCGGCGCCTCCCGTGCGGCCTGGATCAGCGCGGTCACCTCGCGGCCGAGCTCCTCGCGCGGCACGGGCAGCGAGATCGCGATCCGCTCGGCGGAGCGCTCGAGCCGGGCGAGGTGATCCTCGAGCGCGAACGGCTTGCCGCCGTACGTGCGGATCGTCTCGAAGACGCTGTCGCCGTAGAGGAAGCCGCGGTCGTAGACCGAGACCTTGGCCTCCTCCGGCCGGAAGATCGCCCCGTCGATGCTGACAAGCCGCGTCACACGGCGAGATTACGTCACTTCTTGAGCTGCGCCAGGAGCTCCTTGGCCGGGGCGAGATCCTTCTCGTTGTCGAGGGCGCGCTCCAGCATCTGGATCGCCTTCTTGTCGTCGTTCTGCCGGTGGCTGATGACGCCGAGGTAGTAGAAGACCTCGCCCTTGCTGATCGGCGCCCCCTCGTCGAGCTTCTGGAGGAGCAGCGCGCGGAACGTCTTCTGCGCCCGGTCGATGTGCGCCGCCTTCGCCGCGTCGTCGCCCGACTCCGACAGCTCCAGCGCGAGCACGCCGAGGTCGCGGAGGATGGCGATCGAGCCCGGATCGATCTTGAACGCGATGTCGAGCTCGCCGAGCGCCCGCTCCCGCTGCCCCTCGGCCAGGTAGGCCTTGGCGAGGCGGTGGTGGATCGCGGCGAGATCCTTCGAGCGGCGGCCGCCGTAGGACTCGACGATCAGCTGGAGCGCCTCGGCCGCCTTCTGCCCGCGGCCCGAGGCGCTGTACGCGTCGCACAGCGCGAGCAGGAGCTCGCGGTCGCCCGGCACGAGCTCCGTGGCCTTCACGAGCAGATCCGCGGCCCGGCCAGGGTCGTTCCGCTTGGTTAGGTGGATGCCCGCCGCCTTGCGGTAGAGCGCCACCTTCTCCGCGGGCTGCGCAGCCGCGTCCGCGTCGCCGGTGATGAGGTCGGCGAGCTCGCCGTAGGCCTGCTGCTTCTCGTACAGGGCGAGCAGCTGCCTGCGGATCTCCTGCGCCGACCCGTCCGCGGCGAGGCCCCGCTCGAGCACGCGCCGGACCGCCCCCTCGTCGCCGAGGGCCCGGTGCAGCTCCGCGAGGCGGAGCGCCGTGCGCACGGCGTCCGCGCCGCTCGCGTCCTCGAGGATCACCTCGAGCCGCTGCGCGGCCTCGGCCTTCTCCCCGCGCTGCTCGTGCAGGCGGGCCAGCGCGAGCAGCGCGCCGGGGTGGCGCGGCTCGCGCTCGAGCACGGCGCGGTAGGTCTCGATCGCCCGCGCCGTGTCGTTGAGCCGGCTCTCGTAGACCTCGCCGAGGCGGACGCTGTACGACAGCTCCGCCGCGACGTCGCCCCGGTCCCTCGCGCGCTCGATCTGCGCGACGAACAGGTCCGACAGCTCCTGATCGCGGCCGGTCTTCTCGAGCAGCTGCGCGAGCAGGACGGTCGCCTTCTCGTTGTCCGGCTGCTCGTCGAGGACCGCGCGCAGGTGCTCGGTCGCCTCGCTCACGGCGTCGAGCCGGGAGAGGCAGATCTCCGCGCTCTCCAGGCGCAGCGCCGAGCGCGCCTCGGGGGACTCGGCCAGCTCGGTGAGCCGCTCGAGCAACGCGAGCAGCTCCTTGTGCTTGCCGGCCTTCGCGTAGAGCTCGCGCAGCGCCGTCGCGGCGCGCTCGTCGCCCGGATCCGCCTCGAAGAGCGTCTCGTAGAGCTCGATCGCCGCCGCGTCGTCCCCGAGCTTCTCGCGCGCGACCGCCGCCGCGGCGTGCCGCGCGTCGCGGACGCGATCGGCCTCCATGAAGAGCTCGGCCTGGCGCACGAGCAGCCGGAAGACCTCCTTGTGGTCGCCCGCCTCCTCCCGCACCTTCGTGAGCTCGCCGAGCGCCCACGTGTCGCCCTCCTCCGCCGCGATCATCTCGCGCAGGATCGCCTCGACGAGCTCGCGGTCGCCCAGCGCGCGCTCGGCGAGCTGCTTCGCCTCGCGCCGGAGCTCGCCCGCGCTCCCCTCCATGCCGTCGAGCGCCGCGATCCGGCGGAGCGTGCCGATGAGGTCGCGCTCGCGCCCCGGCGCGCGCTGCAGCTCCTCGATCGCCCGGAGGATGTGCTCGCTCGTGGGATCGTGCTTCAGCGCCTCCTCGAACGCCGCCTCGGCGGCCTTCGGGTCATTGACCTTGTTCTTCTGCCACTCGGCGATGCGCATCCAGAGGTCGCGCGCCGTGTCGCTGTCGAGGTCCGCCCCCTCGCGCACCGCCCGCTCCAGCGCGGCGGCGGCGCTCGCCCAGCCGCCCGTCAGCGGGGCGAGGCGCTCGATCTCGCCGAGCACGTCGGGGTCCGACGGGTCGTCGGCGAGCGCCTTCTCGAGCGTCGCGAGCGCCGCCCGCGGGTCGTTCGAGCGCACCTCGAGCACCTTGGCGAGGTCGAGGCGCATCCGGATCCGCTCCGCGCCGGTCGGGGCGAAGCGGATGCGCTTCTCGTAGAGGCGCGCCAGCGCGGCGTTGTCCCCGCGCGTGCGGTAGACGCCCTCGAGCGCCTCGGCCGCCTCGTCGAAGAGCGCCGGATCGTCCGTGAGCGCCTCGAGCGCGGCGCTCGCCGGCTCGTGGTCCACGGCGCGGTCGAGCGCCTGCCGCAGGGTGCTCAGGCCCTGGGACTTGTCCCCGAACGACCCGATCTGGATGACCGCGAGCCGGTAGAAGAGATCGGCCTGCTCGCGATCGCCCGTCGTCACCGAGACGCGCCGCTCGAGCACGTCCGCGAGCGCCTTCTCGTCGCCGAGCCGGCCGTACAGCCGATCCAGCGCCTCGAGCAGCTCCGGCGTGTCGCCGGCGTGCTCGACGGCCTTGGCGTACGCCACGGCGCTGCGCCGGTCGTCCTTGAGCTTCTCCTCGGCGATGCGGCCGATCCGGAGGAACAGGTCCTTCGCGATCGTCGCGTCGAAGGTCGCGGCGGCGCGCTGCGCCAGCGCGTCGCAGTAGCGGCCGAAGCCGTCCGTCCGGGCGGCGAGCCGCTCGATCTCCGCGTGCAGCGACGCGTCGTCGGGGGCGTCCTCCAGGGCGCGCAGGAGCGCCTGCTCCGCCTCGAGCGGGCGCCCGAGCTCGACGTCCTGCACCACCGCGATCGCCCGGAGGGTCGCGGCGCGGTCGGCCGGCTCGGTCTGCGCGCGCAGGCGCAGCTCGAGCGCGGCCGCGAGCTCCTCGTGGCGGCCCGCCGCGCGGAGCACGGGCTCGAGCACCTCGGCGGCGTCGAGGCGCAGCTCCTCGCGGGCCTCGCCGATGGTGCGCACCGCCTGGATCGCGTGGTTGTTCGCCGGATCCTCGTCGAGGACGAGCCGGTACTGCTCGATCGCGTCGCTCGGGCTCTCGAGCTCCCCCGCGTAGAGGTCGCCGATCGCCGTCCGCAGCTTGATCCGCGCGTCCCTGTCCGCGGCCGCGCCCGCCTGGAGCGTCAGGTTCGAGAGGAGGTCGTCCCACATCCGCTCGGCCCGGTAGAGCCGCTCCAGCGCCGAGAGCACCGCCGGATCGCCCGGCTTCGCCTCGAGCGCCGCGTTCAGCGCGGTGATCGCGTCGCGCGGGCTCGCGAGATCCCGCTCGTACCGCTCGGCGGCGCGCACGTTGAGGTCGTAGCGCAGCCCCTCCTCCTCGGCGTCCGCGAGCTCGACGCGGCGTCCGTAGAGCTCCACCAGCCGGCTCGCGACGCCGCGCGGCTCGTAGAGCTCGATGAGCGCGTCGATCGTCATCGCGCTGTCCGGATCGAGATCGAGCGCCCGCTCGTAGGCCTTGATGGCGCCCTCGGTGTCCTCGAGCATCTCGAGCTTGGTCTCGGCGATGCGCCGGCAGATCGAGGCGTTCTCCTCGTCCGACGCCATCTCGCTCTTCTTCTCCAGGACGGCGATCAGCGTGTCCCAGTCGCTGAGGAGCACGGCGAGGGTGTCCATCTGCTCGAGCGGCTCGGGGTCGCTCGGGTCGAGCGCCGAGAGGCGCGCGTACGCGCCGAGCGCCCGGCGAGGGTCGTCGATCCGCGTGTCGTAGACCTTGGCCAGCGACGAGAGCAGCTCCCGCTTCGTGAGCTCGTCGGCGGTCGTAGTCACGCCCTCCTCGAGGCTCGACGCGAGCTCCTCCCAGGCGCCCAGCTGCTCGGCGAGCCGCTCCAGCTCGCCGCGCGTCTCGCCGTCGTCCGGATCCAGGCTGAACGCCGTCCGCGTCGCGTCGAACGCGCGCAGCTCGTCGTTCCCCCGGGTCTCCCAGAGCTTCGCCGTCTCGCGGAGCACGCCGACCTTCTCGCGGGCGTCCGTCGCGAGGCCGAGCCGCTCCTGGTTCAGCCGGATGAGCTGCCGCCAGTCGTCCGCCTGCTCGTAGAGCGGCCTCAGGATCTCGACGACCCGCGCCTTGTGCTGCGGATCCTGGATCAGCGCCTCGAGCGCCCGGATCGCCTCGGCGTGCGTCGGCACCTCGCCCACGATCGCCTCGAGCTGATCGATCGCGCCCGAGGTGTCGTCGAGGCGCGTGCGCAGGAGCTCCGCCAGCGCCAGCCGGTACGGCGCCGCCCGCTCGCCGTTCGGGGCCGCCTCGGCCCGGCGCAGGTAGAGATCGGCGAGGTCGCGCGGCCGATCGAGCTCGCGGTAGAGCTCGGTCAGCGCGTCGAGCGCCCGCGCGTCGTTCTCGTCGACGTCGAGCGCCGCCCGGTAGGTCTCGATCGCGAGCGCGGGCTCGCGGAGCTCCGTGCGCTCCAGGCGCGCGATCGTGTGGAGGGCGTCGAGCCGGCCGTCGTCCTTCCGGTAATCGAGCGCGGCGCGGTAGAGCTGGATCCGCTCGCCGTGCCGCCCCTCCTTGATGAGCAGCCCGTCGATCGCGTCGAACAGCTCGCGCGAGTCCGGCTCGAACTCGTGCGCGCGCCGGTACCACCGCAGCGCGTCCGCCACCTCGCCGAGCTCGGCGTAGAGCTCGCCGGTGCGCCGGCTGAGCTTCGCGCTCGAGGCGTCGTCCGAGGTGAGGCCGCCGAGCTCCGTCGCGTAGATCTCCGCGAGCCGCCGCTCGGCGCTCGCGACCTTCGCGAGCCGCTCG
Source organism: Sorangium cellulosum (assembly GCF_002950945.1). Taxonomy (GTDB): domain Bacteria; phylum Myxococcota_A; class Polyangia; order Polyangiales; family Polyangiaceae; genus Sorangium; species Sorangium cellulosum_E. The sequence goes on along the minus strand of NZ_CP012673.1, from coordinate 679,510 downwards.
AGCTCCGCCCACACCCCCTCGTCGGTGAGGTCCTCGTGGAGGAGCTTCGCCACCGTCTCCAGCGCCGCGCGGTAGTCCTCGAGCTGCTCCTCGTGCAGCGTCGCGAGCCGCTGCAGGAGATCGCGGCGCTCGGCCGGGTCCTGGCTCGCGGCGAGGCGCGCCTCGAGCGCGATCTTCACCCGGTTCCAGTCGGCCCGGCGCAGGTACACCGGCTCGAGCATCTCGCCGGCGCGCGCGCGGTGCTCCGCCTCGGCCGAGCGCTCGAGGATCGCCTCGAGCAGCGCGACCGCGCCCTCGTGCGCCGGCTCGATGAGCAGCGCCTCGGAGAGCTCGTCGAACGCGCGCTGCACGTCCCCGGTGTGCCCGTGCGCGACGAGCGCGATCTTGACGTGCAGGTCGGCGAGGTCGCCGGCGCGCACGTCGAGCTGCCGCTCGTAGAGCCGGATCAGGTCCTCGAAGCGCTTCGCCTCGCGGTAGAGGCTGTCGAGCGCCGCGATGGCGTCCGGGTGGAGCGCGATGTCGAGGATCGTCTCGTACGTCGCGATCGCGCTCGCCTGGTCCCCGAGCGGGCCCCGCTCGAGCTCGGCGATCCGGAAGAGCAGCCCCGTCTTCTCCTCGTCGCTCTGGGCGTGCTCGACCCGGAGCTTCAGGATCTCGAGCAGGCTGGCCGCGTCGCTCGCCTCGCCGTAGAGCTCCTCGAGCGCGATCATCGCCCGCCGGTCGTCGCCGCGCGCCTCGAGCGCCTTCTTGTACTGCTCGACCGCGAGCTCGCGGTCGCCGAGCTTGTGCCGCGCGAGCTCGCCGACCCGGAGCCGCACGTTCTGCTGCACGTCGCTGTCGAGGATGTCCGGCGCGATGCGCTGGAACAGCGCGCACACCTCGGCCCAGCGGCCGGTCGCCTCGCCGAGGCGCTCCACGGTGCTGATCCAGGTCGTCACCTCGGGCTCGCCCGCCGCCTCCCGCACGCCGCGGAGCGCGTAGCCGAACGCCCGCGACGTGTCGCCGAGCAGCCCCTCCGCGGTGCGGAGCGCCTTCTGCAGGGTGGCCAGCCGCTCGCTCGGGAGGTCCGACGTCTCGACCTTGATCTCGAGGACGCGGAGCAGGCGCTCGGCGTCGCCGTCGGCCTCGTAGAGCGGCTCGAGCGTCTCGGCCGCGTCGCGCCGCGCGTCCTCGCGCTCCAGCATCGCCTCCAGGGCCGCGCGGCAGCGCGCGTTCGAGGGGTCGAGCGAGAGCGCCTGCCGGTACGCGTCGAGCGCCCCCGGCGCGTCGGCCTGGTGCAGCCGCCGCACGTCGCCGAGGCGCGCGAGCAAATCCAGCCGCGCGGACGTCTCCGCCGCGAGCGACAGGTCCACCTCCAGCGTCTCGGCGAGGTCGACCCAGCGCTCGTCGAGCTCGTACAGCGCCTCGAGCGCCGCGAGGGTCGGGCGCTCGGGCCCGAACTCGTCGAGCACCGCGCGCCAGGCGTTGATCGCCTCGGGCACGTCGGCGAGCCGCTGCGCGAGCGTCTCGGCCGCCTTGGTCATCGCGCGGCGCCGCTCCTCCGGGTCCGTGGTCGACTGCTCCCGCGCCCGGAGCACGCCGACGAGCTCCCGCCACTGCGACGTCCGCTCGTAGAGCCGCTCGAGCGCCGCGAGCGCCGCCGCGTCGGCGCTGTCGTCGCCGAGCCGCGCCTGCCAGGCCTCGATCGCCTTCTGCGGGTCGTCGAGCACCGTCTCGTACAGCGTGCCGATGCGCTCGTAGAGCGACCGCCGCGTCGCGACGTCCTCCTCGAGGCGCACCTCGATCGCGAGCACCCCCGCGAGCGCCTGGTGCTGCTCCTGCGCCGCGTAGATCCGGCCGAGCGCCTGCGCCGCCGGGATGACCAGCGACGGATCGGTCGGATCGATCCCGAGGACGCGCTGGTAGACCTTCTCGGCGCGGCCGACGTCGCCGAGAAGATCCTCGCAGATCCTCGCGACTTCCATCAGGATCTCGCCGCGGATCGACGGCGTGGGGCACGCGTCCGCGGCCGCCGTGAGCACCTCGGCGACCTGCTCGTGCTCGCCGAGGCGGCGGCCGATCTCGATGAGCCGCTCGCGCGCCGGGAGGTCCTCCGGCTCGAGCGGCAGGAGCTCCGACAGGCTGGCGAACGCGCCGGCGTCGTCCTTGAGCCGCTCGTCCTGGAGCACGCTCACGCGGCGGAGCAGCTCGCGCCGCTCCGACTCGCTGTCGGCGCCCTGGCGCCGGATCTCGAGCACCCGCACGAGCTGCCGGATCTCGTCGCGCGCCTCGTACACCGCCTCGAGCACGCGCGCCGCCCGGAGCCGGAGCGCCCCGATGTCGAGCAGGCGCTCGACCAGCTCGCGCGCCTTCGGGTCGTTCTGCCGGATCCGGAGCACGTCCTCGAGGTGCCCGAGCGACCCCTCCGGCTCGTGCAGCCGGTCGAGGTAGATGCTGCCGAGCGACAGCTTGATCTCGACGCCCTCGGACTCGGTCGCCGTCTTCAGGCGCTGCTCGAGCAGCGCCGCGAGGTCGCGGAAGCGCCCCTCGCGCTCGTAGAGCTTCTCCAGCGAGTCGAGCGCCGCCGTGTAGAACGGATCGAGCTCGAGGATGCGCTCGTAGTAGCCGATCGCCTTGGCGGCGTCGCCGATGATCTCCTCGGCGATCAGCGCCACCTCGTTGAGCAGCTCGATGCGCTCCTTCTCGTCGGTCGTGCCCTTGGCGGCGCGGTCGTAGAGCTCCTCGAGCTCGCCCCACCGCTCGGCCGCCGTCAGGATCTGCTTCAGCCGGTTGAAGGCGCGGTGGTTGTTCGGGTCGAGGCTGAGGACGCGCTCCAGGTACGGCCTCGCGCCCTCCGGGTCGCCGAGCTGCTCGTCGTGCAGGCTCGCCGCGCGCTCGCAGAGCTCGACCTCCACGGAGCTCCCGAGCACCTTGTCGCCCTCGGTGCGCCCCGCGACGAGGTGCACGCGGTACGCCTCCGCGAGATCGGTCGGCCGGCCGGCGCGCCGCGACAGCTCGGCGGCGCGGTCCCAGAGCTCGATGTCGTCCGAGAACTCGTGCAGCGCGCGCAGCAGCGCGTCGAACGCCGTCCCCGCGGCGTGCAGCTTCGTCTCCTCGACCTCCGCGAGCGTGAGGTAGAGCTCCCGGCGCCGCGCCGGGTCCCGCTCGGCCTCGAGGATCACCCGCAGCGCCATCGCCTCGCGGCGGTGGTTGCCGGTCTCGGCGTACTCGACCGCGAGCACCCGCGCCGCGCGCACGCGCGTCTCCGGGCGCTCCACGAGCCGCGACAGGACGGCGATCGCCTCCGGGTCGTGCGCCGACAGATCGAGCGCGCGCACCGCCGCCTCGAAGGCGTCCGCCGGCCGGTCCAGCCGGTCTAGGTAGAGCGCCGCGAGCTCGATCTCGCGCCGCGCCCGGTCGTCGCCCTCGCTGACGTCGCGCTGCGTGGCCACGATCTCGGCCGCCGCCTCGAACTCGCCCGCCGCGATCAGGAGGCGCGAGAGCGCCCGCAGCGCGTCGAGGCGGCCGGGCGCGAGCGCGATGACCTTGCGCAGGAGCTCGATCGACTTCGCCGGATCGCCGAAGACCTCCTCCTCGAGCGTCGCCCACTCCTCGAGGATGTCGGCGCGCGCCTCGCCCTCGACCTGGCTCGCCCTGAGGTCGAAGAGCCACCTGAGGTCTTCCTGCCGCTCGTTCGCGCGGAGGAGCGCGTCGAGCGCCCGCACCGTGTCCTCGTCGGAGGGGTCGTCCTCGACGAGGCCGCGGTACACGGTCACCGCCTCGTCGAGCTTGCCCATCTCGCGCGCGTACACCTCGGCGAGCTTCAGCCGGAGGGTGCGCTGGACGTCGGTCGGCAGATCCGTCGCCGTCCTGAGCCGGCCCTCGACCGCGTCGACGAACGGCCCCCAGGAGGCCGCCGCGCGCGACCAGGCCTCGAGCAGCTCGAGCCCCTCCTCGTCCGGCTTGAGCTCGTAGGCGCGGCGCGCGTAGCCGAGCGCGCTCGGCTTGTCCGAGAGCGGGCCGCCGGTGGCCGCCGCCAGCTTGCGCAGCATGCTGACCTGCGCCTCGGCGTCGTCGGTCGCGGCGAGCAGGATCTCGTAGAGCGCCGGCAGCCGGGCCCACTTCTCCTCCTCCTCGTAGATCGGCACGAGCGCCGCGGCGGCGCGCGCGTCCCTCGGCGAGACGCTGAGCACGCGCTCGTACGAGCGGGCCGCGCGCTCGGGCGCCTTGAGCTGCTCCTCGAAGATGCGGGCCGCGCGGAACGAGATGTCGAGCTTCGTCGCCGGGTCGGCCGCCTTGTCGGCCGCGCCCGAGAGGAAGTCGACGAGGCCCTCCCAGTCGTTCTGCGAGGCGTACAGCTCCTCGAGCCCGTCCCAGTCGCCCGCGGCGAAGTAGGAGTCGCGCAGTACCCGGAGCGCGCGCGCGTGCCCCGGCGAGAGCGTGAGCACGCGCCGCCAGGTCCGCGCCGCCTGGGCCGGATCCTTGAGGCGCTCGGCGTACACGGCCCCGAGCTTCTGGAGGGAGACGAGCCGCGCCGCGTCGTCGGCGGCGAGGTCGACCCGCCGCTCGAGCACCTCGGCGACGGTGGCGAAGTCCTTCTCGCGCTCGGCCTGCTTCTCCAGCGCGTCGAGCACCCCGGGGGCGTTCGGGTCGAGCTCGAGGATGCGCTTCTGGAGGGCGATCGCGTCCGCGCCGCGGTCGAGCCGCTCCGCCGCGAGCTTGGCCATCTCGCCGAGCAGCTCGATCTTCGCGGCGCCCTCGGCGCTCTCGAGCTTGCGCTCGTAGAGGGAGTAGAGCTGCGGCCAGGCGCGCCGCTTGAGGTACAGCTCGCGCAGCTTCTGCTGCGCCTCCTCGTCGATCGGCTCGACCGTGAGCAGCGCCTCGTAGGCCGCGATGGCGTTCTGCACGTTCGAGAACTGGTCGATCCAGCGCCGCGCGACCGCGCGGTAGAGCCCCGCCTTCTCGGCCTGGCTCTCGGTCAGCTCGGCGAGGCGCTGCTGGTACGAGAGCAGGTCGCGCCAGCGCCCGAGCGCCTCGTAGATGCGGGTGAGCTCCCGCACCGCGTCGACGTCCTTGTCGTCGAGCTGGACGATCTGGGTGAGCACGGTGACGAGCGCCGCGTCGTTCTTGGCGCGATCGCGGTAGATCGCCGCGATGTCGCGGAGCACCGCGACCCTGCCCGCGACGTCGGTCGCGGGGGTGCGCTCGAGGTCCTGCCGGTAGAGCTCGACGAGGGCGTTGTACCCCTCGGTCTGCAGGTAGAGGCGCTTCAGGGCGTCGCGGGCCTGGCGGTTCTCCGGGTCGGTCCGGAGCACCGACTTGTACTGCTCGATCGCCTTGGCGGCGTTCTCCTGCGACTCGGCGAGCCGCGCGATCTCGGTGGCGAGGGCGCGCTTCTCGGGGCCGTCGGGCACGGCGCGCTGCGCGTCGGTGAGGATCGTCGTGAGCCGCGGCTTGTCGCCGCGCTGCTCGAGGATCTCGCGGTAGAAGTTGAGCATGCCGGCGTGGGCCGGGTCGGCGCGCCGGACGCGGTCGAAGTAGGGCTCGGCGGCCTGGGGCTGGCCGCGCATGCGCCAGTGCACCATGGCGATCTGCACGAGCATCCCGAGCTCCTCGCCCGGCTTCACGCCGCCGCTCCGGAGCTGGTCCTCGTAGAGCGCGACGAGGCGCTCCCACTCGCCCGCCGCGGAGTACGCCTCGGCGAGGAACGCGAGGGCCTCGGGCTGGCTGGGGGAGAGGTCGAGCACCTCCTCGTAGGCCGCGACCGCGCGGGCCGGGTCGCCGAGGTGGGCCTTGGTGGTGCGCGCCAGGCGGAGGCCGGCGGCGATGCGGTCCTCCTTGCTCTGCGCCTCGGTCTTGACGAGCGCCTGGACGCGGACGACGGCCTCCCAGTCGCCCGCGGCGGCGAAGGCGAGCTCCGCGAGGTTCGCGGCGCGGCGGTTCTTGGGGTCGAGCTTGAGGGCGAGCTCGAGGAGCTCGGGGATCTTGGCTCCGAGCTCGGCGCGCCCGTAGCGGTAGCCGATGTCGGCCGCGCTGGTGTAGAGCGCGCTCTTGAAGGCGTCGTCGGTCGAGGCCTCGGCCTCGGCGAGGTAGCGGTCTATGATGTCGCGCCACCGCTCGCGCTTCGAGGCGTCGGTCTCGACGGCCTCGGCGGCGGCGTCGTCGTCGGGGCGCAGCTCCAGCAGCCGGCGGTAGGCGGCCGTCGCGCGGTCCACGTCGACGAGCTCCTCGTGGTAGACGCGGGCGAGCTCCGCCTGCATCGCGCCCTCGACGGCGGTCCCTGCGGCGAGGGCGATCTCCAGCTCGAGCAGGCGAGCGACGGCCTGCCATTCGCGCCGCTGCTCGTGCTTCGAGCGCGCTGCGCCGAGCAGGCGCTCGACGTCCCCGGCGCCCACGCCGTTGTTCGGCGCGGTCACGGCCTCCGCGAGCTCGTTCCAGGCCGCCTCATTTTCAGGCTCATCCTGCAGGCGCCCAAGGGCCATCCGAATCGTCTCAACGCTCATCGTCTCTCCGCGGACCTCGCGAAACAGGCCGGGTCCGTTCACGGGCCGGCCGAAGATAGCCGGGCGGACGACACGGTTTCAAGGATCCTCGCCCCCGCTGCCCTGGAAGCGGGGCGGAGCTTTCGCGCGCTTGCGCCGGGGGCGTCCGGGGCCGGCGGGAGGCCGGCGCCAGCGCGGTTCACGGGGTTCACGGCGCCCTCTGCTTCGGGTATCCACCGCGGCCATGGAAGCAACGACGATCAAGCGGCTCGGGGTGATCGGGGCCGGCCAGATGGGGAGGGGCATCGCTCAGGTCGCCGCGGCGGCCGGGCTCGAGGTGGTCCTGTGCGACGTGTCCGCCGCGCTGGCGGAGCGGGGCAGGGCCCAGATCGCGGCCATCCTCGAGAAGCAGGTGGAGAAGGGCAAGATGGCCGCGGACGCGCGGGACGCGCTGCTCGGGCGCGTCGCGGTGGCCGAGGGCATGGCGGGGCTGTCGGGGGTCGACCTGGCGGTGGAGGCGGTGACGGAGAGCTTCGAGGTGAAGGGCGGGATCTTCAAGCTCGCCGACGCGGCGCTGCCGGAGGGGGCGATCCTGGCGTCGAACACGTCGTCGATCTCGATCACGCGGCTCGCGGCGGTGACCGGCCGGCCTGAGCGGGTGATCGGGATGCACTTCATGAACCCGGTGCCGCTGATGAAGCTCGTCGAGATCGTCCGGGGGGTCCAGACGTCGGAGGCGACGTACGAGGCCGTCCGGGCGCTCGCGGTGGAGCTCGGCAAGACGGTGATCACGTCGAAGGATCAGCCCGGGTTCATCGTGAACCGGATGTTGATCCCGTTCCTGAACGAGGCGTGTTTTGCGCTGCAGGAGGGGCTGTCGACGCCCGAGGACATCGACGCGGGGGCGCGGCTCGGGCTGAACCACCCGATGGGGCCGCTCGAGCTGGCCGACCTGATCGGGCTGGACACGGTGCTGTCGATCGCGGAGGTCCTGCACCGGGAGTTCGGGGATTCGAAGTACCGGGCGCCGACGCTGCTCAGGAACCTCGTGGCGGCGGGGTGGTACGGGAAGAAGAGCGGGAGGGGGTTCTACCTGTACGATGAGAAGGGGCAGAGGGGCGGGAGGGCGGTGTAGCGGCCGGAGGGGCTCCGCCGTCCAGGGAGACACGAGCTCCTACAGATTCACGCATTGTAGGGAGCACGGGGGAGGCCTCGCTGGCGCCGGGGCGCGTCGTATCGCTCCACCGCCGTCCGTCTCCCGTCTCCCGTCTCTCGTCTCTCGTCTCTCGTCTCTCGTCTCTCGTCTCTCGTCTCTCGTCTCCCGTCTCTCGTCTCTCGTCTCTCGTCCTTCGTGAACGTCCTTCGTGAACGTGAACGTGAACGGTTATGCCGTTCATACGTCCACGTCGGAGACGTCCACCAATGCGCTGGACTCCATCGCAGGCGCACACCGGCCACGCAAAAATACACTCGGTCTGAAATCGCCAGTTTTCCCCAAGTCTTTCCCGATGTTCGGAGCCCATCGAGAGGGCAACCGTGCCGGAGCGTTCACGTTCACGTTCACGAAGGACGACCACGGGAGACGAAAGACGAAAGACGAAAGACGAAAGACGAAAGACGAAAGACGGGGGACGGAAGAGTGGGGGATTTATCCCTCCGCCAGCGTTCGTGAACGGGAGGACTCTCTGACCCGGGGTCCAAGGGCGCTGACACGGGCGCAGCCGGCGGCGTACGATGCGCTCCTGCGCGTCGACTCCCAGGAGCTCGACGAACTCTCCTCCCGCCAGCGCCACCCTGACCCTGTTCGAGAGGTCTCATGAACGCGCCCAACGCCGGCCCCACCGAGAGCTACAACCCCTACCAACCCCCCAAGGCCGACGTCACCGCCGCGCCGGACCCCGAGGCGCGCTCGCGCATGCGGCTCGCGAGCAAAGGCAGGCGGTTCGCGAACCTCCTCCTCGATTACGTGGGCATGCTGCTGTTCACCTTCCTCGTCGGAATGCTCTTCGGGCTCATCGGTCAGGAGGAGCTGATCGATCAGACCAACGACACGTTGTTCGGCATCCTGATGATGCTCCTCTATTACGTCGGGGCCGAGTCGCTCTTCGGCGTCACGCTGGGCAAGCTCATCACCGGCACGCGGGTCGTGATGGAGGACGGCAGCCGCGCCGGCGTGGGCCGAATCATGATCCGCACCCTGTGCCGGTTCATCCCCTTCGAGGCGTTCACGTTCCTGCAACGAAGCGGCGTGGGCCTGCACGATGGGCTGTCGAAGACACGCGTCATCCTCACCCGCGGTAGAAAAGACGACGGGGCCTGAGCAACACGCGCCGGCGGTCGTCCTCGACAGCGAGGCCGTCCCGGAAGGGGCGTGGCGAGGCCGAAGGCCGCCCGCTCGACACCGCCGCGGCGGCACGCCGCACCTCACCCGCGCTTCCCCCCGGCGCCGCCCGCTGCTAACGACACCCCATGAACGGTCAAGAACAGCAGCCGGGGAACCCTCCTCGGGGTCCCGTCCTCCAGTTCGTCGCCGTCGAGCGCGCGGGCCACGTCGCCACCGTGACCATCCAGCGGCCCGACAAGCTCAACGCCCTGAACCCCGCCGTGATCGGCGAGCTGACCGCAGCCTTCCGCGAGCTCCTCGCCCCCGCCGAAGGCGACGAGGTCCGCGCCGCGGTGCTCACGGGAGCCGGCAAGGCCTTCGTCGCGGGCGCCGATATCGCCGAGATGGCCTCGATGAACAGCATCGCCGCGAAGCGGTTCGCCGAGGCGGGCCACCGCCTCGCGGAGCTCATCGAGACCGCGCCGTTCCCCGTCATCGCCGCCGTGAACGGCTTCGCGCTGGGCGGAGGCTGCGAGCTCGCCCTCGCGTGCGATTTCATCTACGCAGCCGAAGGCGCCAAGCTCGGCCAGCCCGAGGTGAACCTGGGCGTCATTCCAGGGTTCGGCGGAACCCAGCGATTGCTGCGCCGGGTCGGCCCGGGCCGCGCCCGCGAGCTCATCTATTCAGGAGACATGATCACCGCCGAGCAAGCGCTCTCGTTCGGGCTCGTCAACGCCATCTTCCCGGCGTCCGAGCTCGTCGCGCGCGCCCGCGAGGCCGCGCTCAAGATCGCCTCGCGCGGGCCGCTCGCCGTCGCCGCCGCCAAGCGCGTCCTCCTGCGGGGCGAGAACCTCGACCTCACCGCCGCCAATGAGCTGGAAGCCCAGGCGTTCGCCGCGCTCTTCGGCAGCGAAGATCAGAAGAATGGTATGAAGGCGTTCCTGGCGAAATCGCAGGCCACGTTCACCGGGAAGTGAAGTGAACGAGGACGCGCCCGACTTCAAAAAAAAACCGCGCACCATGCCGGAGGGGGGACCGGCACGGGCACGGCAGATGACCGCGCCGGAGGATTAAAACGTCCACCGCGGTTCGACAAGGAAGACCGCATGCGCTCCGGGCTGGGGGGCTGCACCGGCGCGCATGCGGTATCCAGAGTGTGGCACCCAGCTGCGCGTTGTCGATAACAAAGTGCAGGGGCTGCGCACGGCGCGAGCGCAGCGCTCCCACGCGATGAGCGCCACGCGCACACCGGCGGCGCGGACGCGCCCGATTTCGTGGGAAACACGTCCGAGCCGGGCGGTTGGATCCATCGATGCGCGGAATGCCGCGACCGGCGCGGCGAGCTCTTCGATCCTGAGAGAAGAGAACCCCACGGCCTGCCCGTCCGGCCAGCGGGCGCGGCGCCCTGTGGCCGAGGCACGGAACACCTGAGCACGTGAGTAAAGAGTCAGGACGAACAACGCACACCGTCGCGAGAAGCGCGACGGCGGGCACGGTCGGGGCACGGCGAGCCCCCTGCTCCACGCGCCGCACGGGAGGCGCGGAGCCCGAGGGCCGACGTGACACCAATGTAAAGAGCATTTAACAACGACACACGGCGGACACGGCGGACACGGCGGACACAGCGGACACAGCGGACAGAGGCAACTCGGTCGCTCGCGGAGGCGATGTGTCTGGGTCAATTTCGCCACCCGGTCGCTCGGTCGCACGGGGCAGACGGATGCAGAGATCACTCGCCGGATCGTCACCTGATGGCCCCGACACGCAGCGGCGCACCAGGTGACTTGCCTCATCACGCGTCACGTCACGACGGTCTCCTTGGTCCACCCGACGCGCAGCGGGCGCGTCCTCTGCCCAGACAGCGGCGGGACCGCCGGCTGGCGCAGGTGACGCGCGAGGGCACGCTGCGTCGCCGCAGCACAGCCCTACACGGCGTGTGGCCGCCCGTCGGCAGTCGGTCCGTCGGACGAACGGCGCGACGGGCCGTCGCCGGCGCGACGGGGCCGCTCAGGCGCTCGCGCCGGGTCTCTCTCGCGCCCGAGGCCGGCGCGACAAAGACCCGGCGGGGCCGTCCGCCGCCGCCGCGACGCGACCTCCTTGACGCCGCGCTCGAAACGGGCCTACCCAGCTCCACCTGACAATCGATTCCTCGGGTGCCCTCAGGGGCATAACAGGGAAGCCGGTGTGAAACCGGCGCGGTGCCGCCACCGTGAATGGGGAGCTGCTTCCGAGAACCACTGGGCCTCGCGACAAGAGGCCTGGGAAGGTGGACGCAGCGCCGGGAGCCCGAACAGGCCCCCTGAACCCATGAGCCGGGAGACCTACCCGAAGTCCCCACGAGGTGCAGCTTGCGCACGTCATCGTGGCGTCCGGGTGCGGATTTCACCCGAAGCGCCGAGTCCGGTCTCCCCGGACGCCCTGTGTTCGTCCTCGCCGTGTTCCTGGCGGCGCTCCTCGCGCCCAGGCCCGCGGCCGCGATGCACCTCGCGGAAGGGGTCCTGCCGCTCGGCTGGTGCGCGCTCTGGAACGCGATCGCCCTGCCGTTCGTCGCGGCCGCCCTCCACGCGCTCCGGCAGCGCACGCAGCGCGACGCCTTCTACAAGCCGTTCGTCGGCCTCGTCGCGGCCGCCGTGTTCGCCATCTCGTGTATGCCCGTGCCGGTGCCGACCGCGGGGACCTGCTCCCACCCGTGCGGCACCGGGCTCGCCGCGGTGCTCATCGGCCCCCGCATGACCGTGCTCGTCACCGTGGTGGCGCTGCTCCTCCAGGCCCTCTTCCTCGCGCACGGCGGGCTCACCACCCTCGGCGCCGACGTCGCGTCGATGGGCATCGCGGGCGCGTTCGCCGGGTACTTCGCGTTCCGCGCCGCGCAGCGCTGCGGCGCGAGCCTGTGGGTCGCCGGGTTCCTGGCCGGCGTGACGTCGGACTGGGCCACGTACGCGACCACGGCGCTCGAGCTCGCCCTCGGGCTCGCGGGCGAAGGGTCGGTGAAGACCATGTTCGCGGGCGTCGCCCTCGCCTTCGTGCCGACCCAGCTGCCGCTCGGGCTGCTCGAGGGGGTCATGACCGCCGGGGCGCTCGTCTTCCTGCGCTCCCGGCGGCCCGACATCCTGGAGCGGCTCCGGGTCGTGCCCCTCGCCGCCGGGACGCCGTGATGCGGCCGCGCGCCCTCCGCCGGCCGCTCGTGCTCGCCTCGCGCCGGCTGATCCCGCTCGCCCTCTGCCGGCTGCCCGCGCTCGCCGCGGCGCTCTCGCTCGCCGCGTGCGGCAGCGCCACCTGGGAGGGCGTCGACGAGGCCGTGGTCCGCCGCGTCGCCGAGGACGCGGGGCGCCACGACACGGGGCCGCTCTTCGCGGGCCTCGAAGGCGACCTCCTGCTGTTCGCGTTCCTCTGGGCCGGGCTCCTCGCCGGCTTCGCCCTCGGCTATTTCTCGCGCGTGCTCTTCGTCGAGCGCGCGGACCAGCCCGCCGAAAAGGCCGGCGCCCAGGGATTCCGTGCGGATTGACCTCGCCGCGCGGCTCCGCGACGTGGATCCGCGGCTCCGCCTCGGCGCCGCCGTGGCCGCGTGCTGCGTCGCCGCCGGCGCGCGCTCGGTGACGACCCCCGCCGCGCTGCTGCTCGCCGCGTGCGCGGCCCTCCGGCTCCAGGGCATGACCGCGGGCGCGATCCTCCGCGCCTTCGCGCCCCCCGCGTGGATCGGCGGGATCGCGGCGGCGCTCGCGCTCCTGCTCACCCGGGGAGAGCCGCTCTTCCCCGACGCGGCGTTCCCGCTCGGCGCCCTCACGCGGGAGGGCGCCCGCGCCGCCGCCGCGATCGGCGCGCGCGTGCTCGCCGCGGCCGCGGTGCTCCGGTGGCTCGCCCACTCCGCCGCCCCCGCCGAGATCGACGCGGCGCTCGCCGGGCTCGGCGCGCCCGCGGCCCTGGTCGAGCTGCTCGCGCTCGCGCGGCGCTTCGCGGGCGTGCTCCAGCGCGCGGCGGACAGCGCGTGGAGCGCCGCCGCGCTGCGCGGCGGGTTCGCGCGGCCGGTCGCCGCCGCGCGCTCGGCCGGCGCCGTCGCGGGCGTCGTGGCGCTCCGCACGCTGGAGCGCTCCGAGCAGGCCGCCGTCGCGATGCAGCTCCGGGGCTACCGCGGGCAGCTGCCCGTCGCCGCGCCGCGGCCGAGCGCGCCCGCCGCGAACCTCGCGTTCACCGCCGCCGCGCTCGCGGCGCTCACGCTCAGCGTCGCGGCCGGGATCGGCGCCGGAGCCGCGCGATGACGGCGATCGCGCTGCGCGCGACCGGGATCGGGTACCCCGGCAGGGCGGCCGTGCTCCGCGACGTGCACCTCGACGTCGCCGAGGGCGAGTCGGTCGCGGTGCTCGGCGGCAACGGCGCCGGCAAGACCGCGCTGCTCCGCGCGCTCGTCGGGCTGCTCCCCACGCCGGGCGGCCGCGTCGAGCTCTCGGGCCGCCGCGTCGCCTCGCCCTCGGACGCGGTCGCCGCCGGCGCCGCGCTCGTGCTCCAGGACCCGGACGACCAGCTGCTCGGCGCGACGCTGCTCGACGACGTCCTGTTCGGGCCGAGGAACCTCGGCCTGCCCGACGCCGAGGCGCGGCGCCGCGCCGAGGCGGCGCTCTCCGCCGTGCACATCGCGCACCTCGCGGACCGGGCCATCGAGGCGCTGAGCTTCGGGGAGCGCAAGCGCGCGTGCATCGCCGGCATGCTCGCGATGCAGCCGCGCGTGCTCCTGCTCGACGAGCCCACCGCGGGCCTCGACCCCGCGGGCGAGCTCGCCCTGTGCGCGACGCTGCGCGCGCTCTCCGAGCGGCAGGGCGCCACGCTGGTCATCGCGACGCACGCCGTGGACCTCGTGCCGCTCTTCGCCGGGCGCGCGATCCTGCTCGGCGACGGCCGGATCCTCGCCGACGGCCCGCCGCGGGAGGTGTTCGCGCGCGGCGAGCTGCTCGAGCGGGCGCGGCTCCGGCGGCCGTGGGTCGCCGAGCTCTGGACCCGGATGGCCCCGCCGCCCGCGCCCGGCAGGGCGGCCGATCTTCCGCTCACCCTCGAGGAGGCGCTCGCATGCATGACACCGGTCTCTTGCTGATCGGCCACGGCAGCCGCGACGCCGCGTCGAACGCCGAGTTCGAGGCGCTCGTGGCCGACCACCGCGCGGCGCGGCCCGAGCTCGTCGTGCAGCACGGGTACATCGAGCTCGCGACGCCGTACCTCGCCGACGCGCTCGCGTCCCTCGCCGCGCGGTTGCCGAGCGCGTCGCGGGTGGCCGTCGTGCCGCTCTTCCTGTTCGCGGCGGGGCACGTGAAGAACGACATCCCGCTCGCGCTCGAGCAGGCGCGGGCGGCGCACCCCGGCGTGCGCTTCGCGGCGGCGCGCCACCTCGGCGTGCACCCGGCGCTCGCGGAGCTCGCGTTCGAGCGCGCCACGTCCGTCTTGCCGGAGGATCCGGCGGCCCGCGCCCGCACCGCCCTCGTCGTGGTCGGCCGCGGCGCGAGCGACCCGGACGCGAACGGCGACTTCTACAAGATGGCGCGCCTCATCGGCGAGGGCCGCGGCCTCCTGCTCGTGGAGCCGACCTTCATCGGCATCACGCGGCCGTCGGTCGAGGAGACGCTGGAGCGCGTCGCGCGCCAGCGGCCCGAGCGCGTCGTGGTCGTGCCGTACTTCCTCTTCGCCGGGCGGCTCATGACGAAGCTCGCCGAGCAGGTCGACCGCTTCTCGGCGACCTACCCGTGGATCCGCGCCGCGCTCGCGCCGCACCTCGGCCGGTCGAGCGCGCTCTCCGGGCTGATCGACGAGCGCGCGCGCCAGGCGCTCGCGGGCGAGGCTCCCCTCCCCTGCGACACGTGCATGTACCGCACGGCCATGCCCGGGCTCGCCCGCGAGGTCGGCGGGCTCAAGGCGATGCTCTACAGCGTGCGCCACACGCTGACGCACACGCAGGCCTCGAACCACCTGCACGCGCACCGCCCCCTGCGCAAGCACGTCCTCGTCTGCGGCAACGCCGACTGCGTGGATCGCGGCAGCCTCGCGCTGCTCGAGTCGCTGCGCCGGCTCCTGAAGCAGGCCGGCCAGCAGCAGCAGATCCGCGTGACGAAGACCTCGTGCATGGGGCGCTGCGGCGAGGGGCCGACGGTCGCGGTCTACCCGGACGGGGTGTGGTACCGCGGCGTCCGCGAGGGGGACGCGAAGGACCTCGTGGAAGAGCACCTGCTCGGCGACAGGCTCGTGGCGCGGCTCGTCGACGACATCATGCAGTGAGGCGCGAAGCGGCGGGGCGCCGTGGAGCCGCGCTCCCGCGCGATGCGCGCTTGAGCCCGCGCGGGCGGACTGTCGCCTTTCGCCCCCTGGCAGCGCCGGTGTGTCACAGGCCCTCTGGCAACGGCCGGCGCGATGTGATGCGGCCTATCCTCCATCGCCAGCCCCCCTCGCTTCCTCTCTCCGGATCGAGGGGCGCGGAGGTCACGTCGTAGCCGTACAGCCAGTCGAAGCTCTCGAGCGACAGTCTCCTGAGCAGGAGATCGCGCCCCCGCTGGCGCAGGCCGTCCGGCAGCTGGAAGAGCTTCCCGTTGCGCACCGACAGGCGCTGGAGCTGCGCCGCGCGACGCGCGCGCGCCCGCTCGTACCGGCGGAGGGCGCCCGCCACGCCCTCGGGGGCTACCCCTTCGAGGCACCGCCCGAGCACCCAGGCGTCCTCGATCGCCTGCGCCGCGCCCTGCGCGAAGAAGGGGAGCATCGGGTGCGCGGCGTCGCCGAGCAGCGTGACCCGCCCCTCGCCGGATCGAGCGAGGGCGGCCCTGTCGTAGAGCGGCAGCTCCAGCGTCCCCTCGGCCGCGTTCATGATCGCGTGGAGATCCTCGTGCCAGCCGGCGAGCCCGGCGAGGGCGTCCTCGCGGCGCCCCTCGTGGATCCACGACTCCGCCGCCGGGGCGCGTGAGGGCATCGCGGTGGCGAAGTTCAGGAGGCTCCCGCCCGATACCGGGTAGTAGACCATGTGATGGCCGGGCCCGAGCCAGATGCGCACCGTGGGCGGCGACGCGAGCGCCGGGACCCGCGCGGCGGGGACGAGCACGCGACAGGCGACCTGCCCCGAGAAGCGCGGCGCGTCGTCGGCGAGGCTGCGGCGGATCTGGGAGCGGATCCCGTCGGCGCCGATGACCACGTCGGCCGCGTGGGTCGACCCGTCCGCGAAGCGCGCGATGACCTCCCGCGCCCCGTGGGTCACGCCCACGCACCGGGCGCCGAGGCGCAGCGCCGCGTCCGGCACCCCCGCGCGCAGCACCGCGTGCAGATCGGCGCGGTGCATCGTGTAGTACGGCGCGCCGTAGCGCCGCGAGATCTCCGGGTTGCCGGGCATCGCGCTCAGCACCCGCCCCGTGTCCCAGCGCTTGATCTCGATGGCGACGGGCTGCACCGCCACCTTCGCGAGCGGCTCCGCCAGGCCGAGCCGGTGGAGGACCCGTGAGGCGTTGGGTCCCACCTGAATGCCGGCGCCGACCTCCCGGAGCTCGGCCGCCTGCTCGAAGCACGTCACCTCGTGCCCCGCGCGCAGGAGCACCTGCGCGGCGGTCAAGCCGCCGATCCCACCCCCGATGACCGCGATCCTCACCCGCTGCTTCGACATACGAACCTCCTATTCTTCTATTTAGGTAAAGTACGAACATCGTACTATTGAGCGCAAGAGCGCCATCGCGACCCCTCCGCGACGGCTCACACCTTGCTGGCGATCTTGCGGAACAGCTCGACGAACTGGGCGCGCTCCCCGGCGTCCGGGAGGGCGTCGAGGATCTTCCGCATGATCAGGCGCTCGACGCGGTGGTGCTCGCGCTGGAGCTCGATCCCCTTCTTGGTGAGCTCGATCAGGTAGGACCGCCGGTCGGTCGGGTGGACGCCGCGCCGCACGAGGCCCCGCTGCTCGAGGCGGTCGAGGATGCTCGTGAGGGTGCTCTGCGGGACCTGGAGGTACGCGCGCATCTCGGCGAGCGTGTGGTCGGGCTTCTCCTCGACGAACGACATCGCGTGCAGATCGAGGTAGCCGATGCCCGCGAGCTTGTCCGACCAGAGATCGAGGCGGGCCAGGTTGAGCCGCAGCAGCAGCACGTGGAGCGCCGCGTTCAGCTGTTCGGTCTCCGAGGCGTCCGACATCGTACGAACTTCGTAGCATACGAATATCGTCAAAACAACCCACTGCAGCTCGCGGGAGGATCCC
The DNA here is from genome assembly GCF_002950945.1 of Sorangium cellulosum. Classification (GTDB taxonomy): domain Bacteria; phylum Myxococcota_A; class Polyangia; order Polyangiales; family Polyangiaceae; genus Sorangium; species Sorangium cellulosum_E. The sequence continues at coordinate 662,523 of NZ_CP012673.1, read as the reverse complement.
GGGCCCGCTGCAGCGCCCTGGGCTCCCCGCAGCCCGCGCGCCGACCCCCCGCGCTCCCCTCACCCGTCCCCCACCCCGTGGATTTGATCTATTTGACCAATACAGTCATTTGAGTCATATAGAGGTCGTGCCCGCCCGTCGCCCCGAAAAGCCGCGCGATCCTGCGCGGCGCACCAGGATCCTCGAGGCCGCCAAGCGGCATTTCGCCGAGCGCGGCTTCAAGGGCGTGAACCTCGACGCCGTCGCCGCCGAGGCCGGCTGCGCGAAGGGCGCGCTCTACCTGGAGTTCGCCGACAAGGAGGCCCTCCTGCGCGAGGTGATCGAGCAGTCGTTCGCCGCGATCCGCGCCCGCTTCGCCGCCGAGGTGATGGGCATCGACTCCCCGCTCGAGCGCCTCGTCGCGACGCTCCGCTTCGCCTACCGCCAGCAGGCCGCCGAGCCGCTCTTCGGCAAGCTCCTCCGCGAGGACCCCGACCTCCGCGCGCTCCGCCTGCAGGACGACGCCGCGAGCGCCGCCGCCGCGAAGGCGCAGGTCGCCCAGATCATCGGCTGGGTCGACGAGGGCATCGCGCGCGGCGAGATCCGGCCCGACGTCGATCGCGACGCGATCCCCTTCGTCCTCGGCGTGCTGCGCTTCGCGCCCCAGCACCTCGGGCTGGTCACGTCGTCCGGCCTCTTCGCCGGCGAGCGCACGCTCGACGCGATCGCCGACATCTTCCGCGCCGGCCTGGCCGCGCGCGCGGCGACACCCACGAAGGCGACACCCACGAAGGCGACACCCACGAAGAAGCGCGCGACCACGTCGCGCGCGAGGAGGCAGCAATGAACCAGGCGATCGAGGTGAATTCGCTCGGCAAGCGCTTCGGGAAGGTCACGGCCGTCGACGGCGTGAGCTTCACCGTCGCGGCCGGCGAGATCTTCGGCTTCATGGGGCACAACGGCGCCGGCAAGACCACGACGCTGCGCATGCTCCTCGGCCTCACGCGGCCGACCTCGGGCTCCGCGCGCGTGCTCGGGCGCGACGTCGTCCACGAGACGCTCGAGGTCCGGCGGAGCGCGGGTTACCTGCCCGCGTCGTACTCGCTGCCCCCCGACATGACGGCGCGCGGGTTCCTCCATTACATCGCCGCGATGTTCGCGTTGCCCCGCGGCGACGCGGCCGCCCGGGCCGACGCCCTCCTGCGCCGCTTCGGCCTCGAGCGGGAGGCTGACCGCCCCCTGCGCGGCTTCTCCACCGGCATGGCCCAGAAGGTCGGGATCGCCCAGGCGCTGATCAACGATCCCGCGGTGCTCCTGCTCGACGAGCCGACCTCGGGCCTCGATCCGCTCGGCCGCCACGAGCTCCTCGAGCTGCTGCGCGGGCTCGCGCGCGACCGCGGCGTCACCATCGTCTTCTCGTCGCACATCCTCTCCGACGTCGAGGCCCTCTGCCAGCGCGTCGCGGTGATGCATCGCTCGCGCCTCGTCGCCTGCGACGAGGTCGAGCGCCTCAAGGAAGCGCACGGCGCGCGCACCATGGACGATCTCTACCTCGCGCTCGTGCGCAGGGAGGCCGCATGAGCCGCCTCCTCTGGCTCGACTACCTCGCGACGATCCGCGAGCGGAAGACCTGGCTCTGCGTCGCGATGCTCGCCTACGCCCTGCTCGTGGTCCCCGTCGTGCTCGCGCGCCCGCCCGAGCACGTGCGCGCCGCCATCACCACCTGGTTCGGGGGCGCCGCGCCGTTCCAGATCTTCATGTACGTCTGGGTCGACCTGGTGATGAACAAGGTGATCGCGTTCGTCCCCGTGGTGCTCGCCAGCGGCGTCGTGCTCCGGGAGCGCGACGCCGGCGTGCTGCCGCTCCTCGCCAGCAAGCCGCTCTCGATCCCTCGCTACTTCGCGCTCCGCGCGCTGAGCGTGTGCGCGGTGATGGTGACCCTGCACGTCGCGACCCAGCTCGCCGGCGCCGTCTACTTCGCGGCGCGCGTCCCCGGGTTCCGCCCCGGCCCGTTCCTCGGCGCGATGTCGCTCCACGCCTTCGCGGCGCTCTTCGCGACCGCGCTCTGCGCCGCGATCGCCGCCTGGGTGAAGCACCGCGGCGCCTCGGCGCTCATCGGGTTCGCCACGCTCGGGGGCCTCGTGGGCCTCTCGCTCATCGGCTTCTACCAGCCCGCCTGGAGGGGCCTCACCCTCGCGAACCCGATGACCCTCGGCGCGCTCGGCCTCGGGAGCCTCGACCACCTCGGCCCCGCCGTGCTCGGCCCTCCGATGCTCGCGCTCGCCGCCCTCACCGCCCTCGTCATCGCGGCCGGCGCCGCGGGCGTCCGGAGGATGGAAGCATGACCACGAAGACCGCCCCCGCCGCGGGCTCGCTCCGCGGCTATTTCGCGCACGAAGCGCGCCACGCGCCGCGCCGCGCCTCGCTGGTCGCGGCGATCGGCGGCGTGCTCGTGGTGCTCGGCACACACGCGCTGCTCGTGCGCGTGCCGGCGCAGGTCATCCGCTTCCTCGAGCAGGCCTTCCGCGTCGAGGGGATGGCGGCCGTGCTCCTGATCAACGATCTCCTCGCCATTTACTTCGTCGCGTACTTCGTCGCCCTGGCGGGCCTGCTCGACGCGACGGTGGCGGCGCGAGAGGAGCATCGGCTCGAGATCGTGCTCGCCAAGCCGATCCGCGCCCGCGTCCTCCTCGCCGCGCGCACGGCGCCGTCGCTGCTCGCCGGGGCCGGAGCGGGCGTCGTGGTCGCGGTCGGCGCCGCGCTCGCCGTCGCGCCGCACATCGAGGCGCGCGACATGGTCAGCGTGGCGGGCGCCCTCGGCGGCGGCCTCGTCTTCGTCGCGCTCGCGCTCGCGCTGCTCTCGGCGCTCCTGCCGCTGCTCGTGCGCATGCGCGACGGCTTCCACGCGCTCCTGATCGCGTCGGGCGTGTGGATCGCGCCGCTGATGCCCACGGCGGCCTACATGTACCGGCCCGACGCGTTCGAGGGGCGCGAGGGGCTCAGCAACGCGATCGTGCTCGCGTCGCTGCTCTGGAACGACGCCACCTCGGCGTGGCTCGGCCCGGCCGCGCTGGCTCTGGCGATCCCGCTCGCCGCGCTCGCGATCGCCGCGGCGGGCGCGCTCCTCGAGCGCGCCGACGTGCTCTGATCCCGAGGAGCACCACGCGCCGGCGCCGGGGCGCCCGCCTGACAAGGATGAGGCTGTTGACCCGCGCGCCCCGGGCACCGCCGGCCCCCTCCGCGCGCGCGTTCCGGCCCGCTGTCTCCCGCGCCCGCCTGCTCCTTCCCGCCCTGTGCTCTAGCTGGTAGGGGAGCCCCCATGGCCTGCCATGAAATCGCCGCGCTCCGCCTGGGGCTCATGAACCTCCTCGGCATCGACGACCCCGGCGAGCGCGCGCACGAGCTCGCCGAGCTCGGCCCGGCGGCGGCGGCGCCGGGGCCCGTCTCCGCGATGTTGCGCGCCGGGGATCTCAAGAACCTCTCGCGCCTGTTCGAGGCGTCGCTCGCCGAGCTCCAGGAGAAGGTCGCGAAGACGCCCGCGGGCGACGAGAAGCTCGCCTACCTCCGCTCGCTCGTCATCCTCACGAAGCAGGTCGAGCTCGACCTGCGCGCCCAGGTCGACGGGCTCGCCCGCCTCTACCGCGAGCTCGAGGAGATGCACGACTTCGTCCACGAGATCTACCCGGCGGAGTGACCCCATGGCGACCCAGGGAACGAGGATCAGGATCGCCTGCGCGGAGCCGCTCGGGCCGGGGGCCCGGCTGCTCCGGATCGAGCGCGCGGACGGCGCCGAGGTCGGCTTCGCCGGCGGGCAGTACGTGATCATCAACACCGGGGTCACCCTCCCGGGCGGCAAGCTCGCGAAGCGCGCCTACTCGCTGCTCTCGAGCGACGCCGAGCAGCGCGCCGTCGAGATCGCGGTCAAGCGCATCGCCGCCGGGCCCGGGTCGAACATGCTGAGCGACATCGCCGTGGGCGCCGAGCTCGAGTGGAGCGGCCCCTGGGGCAAGCTGAGGCTCCCGGACGGCTTCTCCGGCCGCGCGCTCGTCGTCGCCACCGACACCGGCATCACCGCGGCGCTCGGCATCGCGCGGAGCGCGGCCGCCGCGGGCGCGCGGCAGCTCGAGCTCCTCTGGCTGGTCGAGTCCGCCGCCTACTTCCTCCCCGAGCCGTTCGTCCGCGACCGCCTCCCGGCCGCGGCCAGCCTGACGATCGCCGGCGGCTTCCTCCCGGTCGGCCACCCCGAGCGGCCGGCGCGCGCGTGTGCGATCGCCGAGGAGCAGCTCGCGCGCGGCCCGTACGACGCCGTCCTCTGCGCCGGCGACGGCGCGGTCCTCTACCCGGTCCGCGATCGGCTCGCCTCGCTCGGCGCGCCGGAGGGCGCCGTGCTCCTCGAGAGCTTCTTCAACAACCCCCTGAAGAAGTCCACGTAACAATTCAGGATCCTGGATGGCAGAGCTCCGGCCGAGAGACCCGAAAGGGCAGCGCGAGGGGTTCACGACGGGCGCGTGTGCGGCCGCCGCGGCCAAGGCGGCGGCGCGTGTGCTCGCGCGCGGCGCGGCGGTCGACGCCATCGAGACGACGCTGCCGAACGGGCAGCGGGCGACGTTCCCGCTGAAGCGCTGCGACCACGACGGCGCGCGCGCCACGTGCAGCGTCATCAAGGACGCCGGCGACGATCCGGACTGCACCCACGGCGCGGAGCTCGTCGCCGAGGTCGAGCTCCGCCGCGAGCCGGGCGTCGAGATCCGCGGCGGCGAGGGCGTCGCCGTGGTCACGAAGCCGGGGCTCGGGCTGCCGGTCGGCGCGCCGGCGGTGAACCCCGTGCCGCGCCGGAACATCACCGAGATGGTCCTCGAGGAGCTCGAGGGCTCGGGCTTCGCCGGGGCCACCATCACGATCAGCGTGCCCGGGGGCGAGGAGATGGCGAAGCAGACCATCAACGCGCGGCTCGGGCTGATCGGCGGGATCTCGATCCTCGGGACGAGCGGGATCGTGAAGCCGTACTCGACCGCCGCCTTCCGCGCGAGCGTCGTGCAGGCCATCGACGTCGCGGCCGAGCGCGGCCTCACGACCGTCGCGCTCACGACGGGCGGCAAGTCCGAGGCGTACGCGATGAAGCTCTACCCGGAGCTGCCGGAGGACGCGTTCATCCAGGTGGGCGACTTCATCGGCACCGGCGTCCGCCACGCCGCGCGGCGGCGGATCGCCCGCGCGGTGATCGTCGGGATGATCGGCAAGCTCTCGAAGATGGCCGACGGCAAGATGATGACCCACGCCGCCGGCTCGGAGGTGAGCATGGAGCTGCTCGCGCAGATCGCGGAGGAGCTCGGCGCGCGGCCGGAGATCGCCGCCGAGATCCGGCAGGCGAACACCGCGCGGCACGTGCTCGAGCTGTGCCAGCGCGAGGGGCTCACCGGCGTGCCCGGCGGCATCTGCCGGCGCGTCGTCGAGCACACCTCGCGGCACGCGGGCGGCGCCCTCGAGGTGCACGCCTGCCTGGTCGATTTCAACGGGGCGCTGCTCGGCCGGTACCCGGCCGGCGGCGGCGCCGAAAGCGCAGAGAGAGCGGAGGAGCCATGAGCGGTGAAGAGGCGCGCGCGCCCGCGGTGAACGACATGCGGCAGATGACCGCGCTCGGGCGGCGCATCGAGGACAAGAGCTTCGCGATCATCGACGAGGAGGCCAAGGGCCACGGGTTCCCGGACGACGCGTGGCAGGTCGTCCGCCGGGTGATCCACGCGACCGCCGACTTCGAGTTCTCGTCGCTCATGCGGCTCCACCCGGAGGCGATCGCGCGCGGGATCCAGGCGCTCCGGGCCGGCGCGCCGGTGCTCGTCGACGTGAAGATGATCGGCGTCGGCCTGAACGAGCAGCGGCTCGCGTCCTACGGCTGCAAGATCCACTGCTTCATCTCGGACGACGACGTCATCCAGGCCGCGTCCGCGGCCGGCTCGACCCGCGCGATCGAGTCGATGCGCAAGGCGCACCGGCTCGGGCTGCTCGACGGGGCGATCGTCGCCATCGGCAACGCGCCCACGGCGCTGCTCGAGGTCGTGCGCCTCGCCGAGGAGGAGGGGGCGCGGCCGGCGCTCGTGATCGGCGTGCCGGTCGGCTTCGTGTCGGCGGCGGAGTCCAAGGAGGCGCTGATCGCGTCGGGGCTCCCCTCGATCGTGGCGCGCGGGCGCAAGGGCGGCAGCCCGATCGCGGTCGCGATCGTGCACGCGCTCCTGCTCCTCTCGGCCGAGGCGGGCGAGGCGGGCGAGGCGACGAACAACGCGAAGGTGGCGCGATGAACGCGCGCCGCGCCGTGACCGTTGTCGGCATCGGCGACGACGGGTGCGCCAGCCTGTCGAGCCGCGCCGCCTCGGCGGTGGCGCGGGCCGAGGTGCTCGTGGGCGGCGAGCGGCACCTCGAGTTCTTCCCGCAGTTCCGCGGCGAGAAGATCGCCCTCAAGGGAGGGCTGTCCGCCGTCCTCGACCGGGTGGAGAGCCTCTCCGCCGAGCAGAACGTGTGCATCCTCGCCTCGGGCGATCCGCTGTTTTTCGGGATCGGCGCGCTCGTGGTCCGAAAGCTCGGCGAGGAGCACGTCGAGATCCTCCCGAGCCTGAGCTCGGTCCAGTGGGCGTTCGCGCGCACGGGGATCGCGTGGGACGACGCCGCGTTCGTCTCGGTCCATGGGCGCTCGCCCGAGGGGTTCGCGACGCGCCTCCGCCGGCTCTCGAAGGTCGCGGTGCTGACCGACGGCGAGAACAGCCCGGCCCGCCTCGCCGCGCGGCTGCTCGAGCACGGCGACGCCGGCTGGAAGGCGTGGGTCTGCGAGAGCCTCGCGGGCGCGGGCGAGCGGGTGCGCGCGTTCGACCTCGCCGCGCTCGCCGCCTGCGAGGACATCGGCCCGCTCAACGTGCTCCTGCTCCTCCGGAGCGACCCGGCGTGGCGGCCGCCGCCGGCCGTCCCGTACCTGCACGAGGACACGTTCGCCAAGCGCATGCCGAAGAACGGCCTCATCACGAAGCGCGAGGTGCGGATGCTCTCGATCGCGTCGATGGCGCTCCGTCCCGACGCCGTCGTCTGGGACATCGGCGCCGGCTCGGGCTCGGTCTCGATCGAGGCGGCGATGCTCTGCCCCCTCGGGCGCGTCTACGCGATCGAGGTCGACCCGGAGGGCGTCGAGATCTGCCGGGACAACGTGCGCACGCACGGGGTCGACAACGTGCGTGTCGTCGCGGGCCGCGCGCCCGAGGCGCTCGCGGCGCTCGAGGACCCGGACGCGGTCTTCGTCGGCGGGAGCAAGGGGAGCATGGACGAGATCATCACCGCGGCGCTGGACCGGCTGCGGCCCGGCGGCCGCCTCGTGGTCAACGCGATCACCCTCGAGAACGTCGCCGAGGCGTACCGCGCGCTGAAGGCGCGGGGGCTCGACCCCGAGATCACGATGCTCCAGGTCTCGCGCGGCGTCCCGCTCGCGCGCTACATGCGCTACGAGGCGCTGAACCCCATCCACATCTTCGCCGCGACCAAGCCGGCGAGCGCGCAGGGCGCGGACGAGGCGCCGCCCGCGCCGTCCGGCGCCGCGCCGTCCCCCTCGGAGGTGTCATGACCGCCCTCGGCAAGCTCTACGGCGTGGGCGTCGGCCCCGGCGCCCCGGATCTGCTCACGTTGCGCGCCGTGCGTGTGCTGGAGAGCGCGGACGTGCTCGCGCTCCCGCGCAGCTCGGATTTCGGCGCCTCGATGGCCTACCGGATCCTCGAGCCGGTCCTCGGCAAGCCGCGCGAGCCGCGCAAGCAGGAGAGGCTGCTCCTCACCTTCCCCATGAGCAAGGACCCGGACCGCGTCCGGCCGCACGTGGACGCCGCGATCGACAAGATCGGCGAGCGCCTGTCGCGCGGGCTCTCGGTCGCGTTCGCCACCGAGGGGGATCCGTCGCTCTTCAGCACGTTCGTCTATGTCCGCCGCGAGGCGCTGCGCCGCTTCCCCGGGCTCGAGGTCGAGGTCGTCCCCGGCGTCACCTCGGTCACGGCGGTCCCGGCCGTGAGCGGCCTCTCGCTGGCCGACGGGCAGGAGCGCATCGCCATCCTCCCGGCCACGTACGGCGTCGACGACCTCACCGAGGTGCTCCAGCGCTTCGACACCGTGGTCCTGATGAAGATCGGCTCGGAGATGCCGAAGGTCACCGAGGCGCTCACCCGGGCGGGCCTGCTCGATCGGGCGGTGTTCGTGTCCAAGGCGACGATGCCCGAGCAGCGGATCGTCCGGGACCTCCGGGCCGCGCAGGGCGAGCGGGGCGACTGCTTCGCCATGGTGGTGGTCACGCGCGGGGAGCGCAGCGGGCTGCTCGTCGGGGAGGCCGAGGCCTCGCCGCCGGGCGCCTTCGGCAAGACCCTTGACGAACCGGAGGCGCCGTGACCGCCGCGCGCAAGCCGTACGCCGTCTACGCGATCACGCGCCACGGGATCGCCATCGGCCGCACGCTGCTCGAGGGGCTGCCGGGCGCGGATCTCTACGTCTCGCAGAAGCTCTTCGACGCGGCGCCGGCCGGGGCGAAGCCGCTCCCGCTGCCGATGGGTCCGCTGCTCACCGAGGCCTTCACGGCCTACGACTGCCACGTCTTCGTGATCAGCGTCGGCGCCGTGGTGCGGATGATCGCTCCGCTCCTCAAGAACAAGAAGGTCGACCCGGCGGTCGTGTGCGTCGACGACACCGCCCGCTTCTCGATCTGCGTGCTCTCCGGCCACGTCGGGCGGGGCAACGCGTTCACCGAGAAGGTGGCCGCGCTGCTCGGCGCGTTGCCGGTGGTGACCACCGCGTCCGACGCGCTCGGGACGCTGACGGTCGACATCCTCGGCCGGGAGCTCGGCTGGACGCTCGACGACCCCGACCGCAACGTGACGCGCGGCTGCGCCGCGGTCGTGAACGCCGCGCCCGTGCTGTTCGTCCAGGAGGCGGGCGAGCCGTCGTTCTGGCCCGAGGCGACGCCGCTCCCGCCCGGCGTCCGCTACGCGACGTCGCTCGACGGCGTCGATCCAGACGCCTGGGAGATCCTGCTCGTCGCGAGCGACCGCGATCTCGCGCGCTCGCATCCCGCCGTCGTCGAGCGCGCCGTCGTCTACCGCCCGAAGAGCCTCGTGCTCGGCGTCGGCTGCGACCGCGGCGCCCCGCTCGACATGGTGGAGCGCGGGGTCGACAAGCTGCTCGCGGAGCACGGGCTGTCGGCGAAGTCGGTCAAGGCGCTCGCGACCATCGACAAGAAGGCGGACGAGGAGGCGCTGCTCGCGCTGTCGGAGCGGCGGGGCTGGCCGCTCGTCACGTTCACCGCCGAGGAGCTCGACGCGACCGAGGGGATCGAGAACCCGTCGGAGACCGTGAAGAAGCACGTCGGCGCCCGGGGCGTCGCCGAGCCCGCCGCGCTGCGCGCCGCGGGCGCGGCCAGGCTGCTCGTCCCGAAGCGCGCGTACACCGAGGAGGGCGCGGGGCGGTCCATGACGCTCGCCGTCGCGCGTGTCCCCTTCCCGAAGCGCACCGTCGAGGAGAGCCATGGCTGAGCACGGAGTCCTGTCCATCGTCGGCATCGGCCCAGGCGCCGAGGAGCACGCGTCCCGCGCCGCGCTCGAGGCGATCGCCGCCTCGGACCTCATCGTGGGGTACACGACCTACATCCGGCTGGTGAAGCACCTCATCCAGGGCAAGGAGGTGATCAAGACCGGGATGACCGAGGAGATCGGCCGCGCCCGCGCCGCGGTGGAGCGGGCGCGGGACGGGGCGCGCGTCGCGATCATCTCGTCGGGCGACGCGGGCGTGTACGGCATGGCCGGGCTCGTCTTCCAGGTGCTCCAGGAGATCGGCTGGAAGCGGGGCGGCTCGCCGGAGCTCCGCATCGTGCCCGGCATGACCGCGCTGAACGCGTGCGCGTCGCTCGTCGGCGCCCCGCTCGGGCACGACTTCTGCGCCATCTCGCTCTCGGACCTCCTGACCCCGTGGCCGGTCATCGAGCGCAGGCTCGAGGCCGCCGCCGCGGCCGACTTCGTCATTGGCCTTTACAATCCCGCGAGCGGCCGGCGCACGCGCCAGATCGTCCGGGCCCAGGAGATCATCGCGCAGCACCGCGCGGGCACGACCCCGGTCGCGCTCGTGAAGAGCGCTTACAGGAAGCTGGAGAGCGCCGTGCTCACCGATCTCGATCACTTCCTGGAGTACGAGATCGGTATGCTGACCACGGTGCTCGTCGGGTCGACCAACACCTTCATGTTCGAGGGATACATGGTCACGCCGCGCGGATACACCAACAAGTACACATGGGATGGAGCCGCGCTCCCGGGCCAGACGCCGGGGCGCTCGCTGGTGCTCTCGGACGAGGGCGCCGCTGCGGAGGAGGTCTAAGATGGCGCGTGTAGGAAGGCTGGGCGGCGCGCTGCTCGCCGAGACCCAGGGGACGTATTACCTCATCGGCAACACCAAGGTGCCGTGCGATTTCCAGCAGGCGGGGTTCGAGCCGCCGGGCGAGATCGACGCGCTGAAGAAGCCGTATGTCCAGCTGCTGCCGCTGCGGGAGGTGAAGGTCGCCGCGCCGGTGCTGCTGCTCGACGTCGAGGGCGAGGAGCTCGCGCGGCGCCTCGCGCAGCGCTTCCTGATCGAGCGGAACGGCTCGGTGAGCGAGCGGCTCTGGCGGCTCGTCTACTCCCCTGACGACCCGCTCGACGACCCGGAGGAGCCGATCGAGCGCGACGCCCGGTGGCTCGGCGACATCCCCGAGGCCATCTGGCAGCTCGTGCGCGACAACGTGCTGCGCTGCATCTAGCTGGAGATCCCTCATGCGCGTTTACATCATCGGCGCTGGCCCGGGCGATCCCGGGCTCATCACCGTCCGCGGCGCCGAGCTCGTCGCCCGCTGCCCCGTCGTCCTGTACACGGGCTCCCTCGTGCCGCGGGAGGTCGTGGCCTCCGCGCGGCCGGACGCCCGGGTCATCGACTCTTCCGGCATGACCCTCGACCAGATCGTGGCGGTCTTCGTCGAGGCGAAGGAGGCGGGCCACGACGTGGCGCGCGTGCACACCGGCGATCCGGTCCTGTTCGGGTCGACCGCCGAGCAGATGCGCCGGCTGGAGGCGCTCGGCATCCCGTACGAGATCATCCCCGGCGTCTCGTCGTTCACCGCGGCGGCGGCGGCGCTCGGGCGCGAGCTCACGCTGCCCGAGCTCTCGCAGACGGTGATCCTGACGCGCGCCGAGGGCCGCACGCCGGTCCCGCCCGCGGAGCGGCTCGAGGAGCTCGCCCGCCACCAGGCGACGCTCTGCCTCTTCCTGAGCATCACGTTGCTCAAGGACGTCGCCGAGGCGCTGATCCCGTCGTACGGCGCCGACTGCCCGGTCGCGGTGGTGCACAAGGCGAGCTGCCCCGATCAGAAGATCGTGACGGGCACGCTCGCCGACATCCGGGAGAAGGTGCGCGCCGAGGGGATCAAGAGCCAGTCGATGATCCTGGTCGGCCGCGTGCTCACCGCCACGGATTTCGCCGACTCGCGGCTCTACGATCCGGAGTTCAGCCACCGGTTCCGCAAGGCCGAGAAGCGGCGCGCGTCCGGCCCGGCGGAGGACGGGTCGTGAGCGCGGGGGCGGAGGCGCCGGGGGCGGCGGAGGCGGCGGAGAAGAGAGGGCTCGTCATCGTCTATACCGGCCACGGCAAGGGCAAGACGACGGCGGCGCTCGGGATGGTGTTCCGCGCGCTCGGGCGGGGCATGCGCGTCGCGGTCGTGCAGTTCATCAAGGGGAAGTGGAAGACGGGAGAGCGCCTGTTCGCCGAGACGCTCCCCGGCCTCACCTTCCTCGTGATGGGGCGCGGCTTCACCTGGGAGAGCGACGACCTCTCGCGGGACAAGGCGGCGGCGCGCGCCGCCTTCGACGAGGCCGCGGCGCTCATCGCGGGCGGGGAGCACGACATCGTGGTGCTCGACGAGATCACGTATGCGATCCACTACGGCTTCATCGCCGAGGGCGAGCTGCTCTCGGCGCTGCGCGGGCGGCCGGCGCACGTGCACGTCGTGATCACCGGCAGGAACGCGCCCGACGCGCTCGTCGAGCTCGCGGACCTGGTGACCGAGATGAAGTCGGTCAAGCACCCGTTCGCGCAGGGGATGAAGGCCCAGATCGGAGTCGACTTCTGATGTCCCGGCAGATCCCCCGGCTCGTCGTCGCCGGCGTCGCGAGCGGCGTCGGCAAGACGACCGTCACGGTGGCGATCGCGCGTGCGCTCCGGGCGCGCGGCCTCCGGGTCGCGCTCTTCAAGTGCGGCCCCGACTACCTGGATCCGACGTACCACGCGCGCGCGATCGCGGGCGCGTCGCACAACCTCGACGGCTGGATGATGGGCCGGGACGCCGTGCTGTCCACGTTCGCGGAGGAGTCCGCGGGCGCCGACGTCGCGCTCCTCGAGGGCGTGATGGGGCTGTTCGACGGCGCGAGCCCCGCGGGCGAGGAGGGCTCCACGGCCGAGATCGCGAAGTGGCTCGAGGCGCCGGTCGTGCTCGTCGCCGACGCGTCCGGCATGGCCCGCAGCATCGCGGCGCTGGTGCAGGGCTTCGCGACCTTCGACCCGGGGCTCCGCGTCGCCGGGGTCGTGTGCAACCAGGTCGGCAGCCGGGGCCACCTCGACCTCCTGCGGCAGGCGCAGCGCTCGCCGCCGGTGCTCGGCGGGCTGCCGCGGGACGAGGCGCAGCGCTTCCCCGAGCGCCACCTCGGGCTGCGCACCGCCGACGAGGCGGCGCTCCCCGAGGAGCGCCTGGACCACTGGGGGGCGCGGGCCGAGGAATGGATCGGGCTCGACGCGCTGCTCGAGATCGCGCGCGGGGCGCCGGCCTTGCCGTCGCCGCCGCCGTCGCCGCCTCCGGCGAGGGCGGCGACGGTGTCCGGCGAACCGCGCGTCGATCCGCCCGGCGCTCGGCCGCGCGCGGCGCGGATCGGCGTCGCCTTCGACGAGGCCTTCCACTTCTACTACGCGGACAATCTGCGCCGCCTCGAGGCCGCCGGGGCCGAGCTCGTCCGGTTCTCGCCGCTGCGCGACGTGCGCCTGCCCGACGTGGACGCGCTTTACCTCGGCGGGGGGTACCCGGAGGTGCACGCGGAGCGCCTGGCCGAGAACGCCGCGATGCGCGCCGAGATCCGCGCGTTCGCCGGCGGCGGGGGCCCGATCTACGCCGAGTGCGGCGGGCTCATGGTCCTCGCCGAGGCGATCCGCACCCTCGACGGGCGAGCGCACCCGATGGTCGGGCTCATCCCCGCGGAGGCCGTGATGTGCGAGCGGCTTCAGGCGCTCGGGTACGTCGAGGTGGAGACGCAGGCGCGCACGATCCTCGGCCAGGCCGGGCTCCGCTTCCGCGGCCATCAGTTCCGCTACTCCGAGCTCCGCCCCGTGTCGCCCGCGTCCCCGGCGGCATCGGCGCCGGCCTCGCCGTCGACCCCCGCCCCCTCGCCGCCCGCGCCCGCGGCGTCTCCTGCGCCCGCGCCCGCGACGTCCTCCCCGCCCCTGCCGATCGAGCACGCCTACTCCGTGCGCCGCCGGCGCGGCGGCCAGGTCGCGCGCGAGGGCTACTGGACGCAGAGCGTGCTCGCCTCCTACGTCCACGCCCACTGGGCGTCCAACCCGCTCGTGCCGGAGGGGCTCGTCGCGAGCGCCGCGGCGTACCGGAAGGAGCGCGCGCGATGAGCCGCGACGACGGCGCGGCGCCGCGGCGGGTCGCCCTGATCGGCGGCGGCGTGCGCTCCGGCAAGAGCGCCTTCGCGCTCGCGCTCGCGCGCTCGCTCGGCCAGCGCCGCGCCTTCATCGCGACCGCCCAGCCGTTCGACGACGAGATGAGGGCGCGCATCGCGGCCCACATCCGCGAGCGAGGCGACGAGTTCACCACCGTGGAGGAGCCGGTCGCGCTGCCGGAGCGCATCGCCGCGCTCTCCGGCGTCGACGTCGTCGTGGTCGACTGCCTCACGCTCTGGCTGTCGAACCTGCTGCTGCGCGACGAGGCCGAGGCCCACATCCACGAGCACATCGAGGCGCTCGCGGCCGCGGTCGAGTCGGCGCGACCACACGTGGTGCTCGTCTCGAACGAGGTGGGGATGGGCGTCGTCCCCGAGAGCCCGCTCGGCCGTGTGTTCCGCGACCTCGCTGGGCGCGCGCACCAGCGGCTCGGCCGCTCGGCGAGCGAGCTCTACATGGCGATGATGGGCGTGATCCTCCGCCTGCGCCCGGGCCCGGTCGCCGTCGTGGGTGAGGACGGCCGTTGAGCGCCGCCGTCGTCGGTGAGGAAAGATGAGCGCCGCTGCCGTCGGTGAGGACGGCCGTTGAGCGCCGCCGCCGCGCTGCTCGTCGCGGTCGCGCTCGACCTCGCCTGCGGCGAGCCGCCTGCCGCCGTCCACCCGGTCGTGTGGATGGGCTCCACCATCCAGCTCCTCAAGCGCCGTGCCCCGGCGGGCGGCCGCATCGCGGAGCTCCTCTGGGGCGCCCTCATGGCCCTCACCGTCCCCTGCCTGTTCGCGGCGCTCGGCGCCGGCCTCGCCGCGCTGCTCGCCCCGCACCCGGCCCTCTCGGTGCTTTTGTCAGGAGTCCTTCTCAAACCCACCTTCGCCCTGCGCGCCCTGCGCGGCGCGGCCTTCGGCGTGCGCGACGCGCTCGCGGCCGGCGACCTCCCCGCGGCCCGCGCCGCCCTCGGGAGCCTGTGCAGCCGTGACGCCTCCGACCTCGACGAGCCAGCGCTCGTCGCCGCATCCATCGAGTCGGTCGCCGAGAACACCTCGGACAGCGTCGTCGCCCCGCTCTTCTATTTCGCCCTCTTCGGCCTCCCCGGCGCGCTCTTCTACCGCGCCGTGAACACCCTCGACGCGATGGTGGGGTATCACGGCCGCTACGAGTACCTCGGCAAGGCGTCGGCGCGGCTCGACGACGCGCTCAACTTCGTGCCCGCGAGGATCACCGCGCTCCTGCTCGTCACCGCCGGGTGGCTCCGCGGCGCCGACGCGCGCCGCGGCCTCGCCGTGCTCCGGCGCGACGGCGGCCTCACCGAGAGCCCGAACGCCGGCCGGCCCATGGCGGCGATGGCCGGGCTGCTCCGGGTCGAGCTCGAGAAGCGCGGCCATTACCGCCTCGGCGACCCGATCGCGCCGCTCCGGCGGGAGCTCATCGACGAGGCCTGTCGCATCATGGTGCTCGCGGCGCTGCTCTTCGCCGCGCTCGCGGCGCTCGCGGCGCTCGCGATCGACGTGATGGGGTATTGGAAGGAGGCTTTATAATGGCAGCGCTCACCGTCATGGTGCAGGGCACCGCGTCCTCTGTCGGCAAGAGCCTGCTCTGCACCGCGCTCTGCCGGATGTTCCAGCGGCGGGGCCTCAGGGTCGCGCCGTTCAAGTCGCAGAACATGGCGCTGAACTCCTTCGCGACCCTGGACGGCGGCGAGATCGGCCGGGCGCAGGCGGTGCAGGCCGAGGCGGCGCGCGTCGCGCCGACGGTCGATATGAACCCGGTCCTGCTCAAGCCGGAGGGCGACTCGCGCTCGCAGGTGGTCGTCCTCGGCAAGCCGATCGGGAGCCTGCACGCGCGCGATTATTATGCCTCTCGCGGCGAGCTCAAGGACATCATCGCCGGCGCGCTCGGGCGGCTGCGCGCGGCGCACGACGTGGTGGTGATCGAGGGGGCGGGCAGCCCCGCGGAGATCAACCTGAAGGACCGCGACATCGTGAACATGCACGTCGCGCGCGTCGCCGACGCGCCGGTGCTGCTCGCGGGCGACATCGATCGCGGGGGTGTGTTCGCGGCGCTGGTCGGGACGATGGCGCTCTTGGATCCCGACGAGCGCGCGCGCGTGGCCGCGTTCGTGATCAACAAGTTCCGCGGGGATCTCAAGCTGCTCGAGCCGGGGCTCGAGATGCTCACCGCGCGGACGGGCGTCCCGGTGCTCGGCGTGGTTCCCTATCTGAAGCAGCTCCGCATCGCGGACGAGGACTCGGTGTCGCTGGAGGGCCGGCGGCGGAGGGCCCCCGCGGGCGCCGGGCAGCTCGACATCGCGGTGGTGCGCCTGCCGCGCATATCGAATTACGACGACCTCGAGCCGCTGGAGCACGAGCGGGGCGTCGTGGTCCGGTACATCGAGGGTCCGGGCGAGATCGGCGGCGCCGACCTCGTGGTGCTCCCCGGGACGAAGAGCACGATGGCCGATCTCGCGTGGCTGCGCGCGAGCGGCCTCGCGGAGGTGATCGCGAAGCGCGCCCGGGAGGGCGGGTGGACGCTCGGGATCTGCGGCGGGTGCCAGATGCTCGGCGGGGCGATCGAGGATCCGGAAGGCGTCGAGTCGGCGGAGCCGGCCGCGCGGGGGCTCGGGCTGCTCGACGTGTGGACGAGGTTCGAGCGGACGAAGACGGTGGCGCAGGTGCGGGCGCGGCTCGCCGGCGCGTCGTTCCTGGGCGGCGCGGCGTGCGCCGGCGGGGCGGACGGAGAGCTCGCCGGCTACGAGATCCACATGGGCCGGGTGGAGCGCGCGGGGGGCGCGCGCGCGGCGTTCGAGATCCGGTCGCGGAGCGGCGCGGCGGAGCGGGCGCTCGACGGGGCCGTCTCCGCGGACGGGGCCGTCGTCGGGACGATGATCCACGGGATCTTCGAGAACGACGGGCTCCGGCGGTCGCTGCTCTCGGCCCTGCGCGAGCGGCGAGGGCTGCCCGCCGCGCCCGCGGGCGAGCCGGCGATCCCGAGCCGGCACGACGAGTACGACCGGCTCGCCACGGCGGTGGAGTCGAGCCTCGATCGCGCGTTGCTCGACCGGATCGTGGGGCTCGACCGGCGCCCCTGAGCCCTCGTGGGGCTCGACCGGCGCCCCTGAGCCGCGCCGGCGGCGGAGCCCCCGACCCCCCTCGCCCACGCGACCACGAGGCGAGAGCGGCTGTTACAGGACGACGACCGCGCGCCAACGCGCTGCGGTACGCGCCGCGCCCGGTGAACACGCGCGTCATGCTGCTGTCGTGTTCATGTCGATATCGACAGCAATTCCATTGGATTTCACTGCTGTCGTCGCACGCCAGCGCGCGCGTTTCTTTGCTGTTTCCGTGTTGCAGGAATCGAACACTCGCAGAGCGCTCCGCGACGGGACGCCGCTCCGGACAGGAGCGACCGCGCCGCAGCGCGCAGCGCGCAGCGCGATCCGCCGCTCTCGCCGCTCTCGCCGCGCGCGGCGAGACTCGAG
The DNA here is from genome assembly GCF_002950945.1 of Sorangium cellulosum. GTDB lineage: Bacteria > Myxococcota_A > Polyangia > Polyangiales > Polyangiaceae > Sorangium > Sorangium cellulosum_E. Next base: position 645,335 of record NZ_CP012673.1, on the reverse strand, counting down.
ATGTTTGCCGTACTAAGAAAAAACGCGGCGCTACGGACGGCCTGGTGCCATGCTCATTGGTTCGGCAGGCCGAGCTCGACGCGGCATCGCAGAGCACATCGGTGCAACGCCGTTTCATTACGTCGTTTCACGGCTGAAACCCGACACGCACAAGTCCATGAAATCGCAAGAGATCCGGGCGTTCAACCCTCTTACGAAGGATTAACTTGCCCGCGGTGACCTCGCCGCTATGATACGGACGTGACATGTCGTGCGATGTGCGACTCTCCGGAGTCGCGCATCGACGTGCTCCATGGCTTGGAATGTTGATCTCAGGGAAGCGGACGGATGCGCGAGGCAGGCTCGATCGAGGTGTCGACACGTGCGCGGCGCTGCACACGGGTGCATCGGCGCGGCGGCGCTTCGTGTCCGGGACATGGAGCGCGCGGCCGTCCGGGCGCGCCGGCTGGCTGCATGGTGGACGAGGCCGCGCCGCGCAGGCCGCGTCCGAGGTCGAGCGAGCGTCACGGGTGACGCCGCGCACGGGCGGGAAGGGACGCGGCTGGCACGTTCCGGTAACGGCGACGTGAACGATCCTGCACGGATGTCGCGAGCCGTGCGTGGTTCCGATAGTTCTGCATGATGCGAGCTGCTCGATAGAAGACGTGACGCGTGCGCCTCTATCGCTCTGTGCGCAACATCGCGAAATCAGCTTGACAGGGTTTACATAATCGGTAATTTCGATCGCAATCGGACGCAGGCCGCTCAACGAGCAATCGTCATCCATCGCGCGAGACACTCTATCGCGCAAGAGCCGTGTCCCCCCAGCGATCGACACACGTTTCCTGTGATCCTGGAGACAGGACATTTGACCTTGGGCAACACGGGGGGTCGCGGGAACCAATGATGACGACGAGTATAGAAGGCTTAAGCGCCCTGCGGACCGCGCTCCTCGATTACGAAGAGGTGAGGCGGCGGTACTCAGGTGAGGTCGAGCGGCGCGTCATGGAGCGCCAGGGCGCGGGGCTGGTCCACGGGATGACGGCGTATCACCTCGCGTCGGGCGGCAAGCGGATGCGCGCCCTGTTGCCCATCTGGGTGTGCATCAACCTCGGCGGACGCGCCGAGGATGCGCTGGATCTCGGGGTCGGCCTCGAGCTCTTGCACAACGCGACGCTCATCCATGACGACATCCAGGATGGAGACTCGCACCGTAGAGGCCGTCCGGCCGTGTGGTTCCAGTGGGGCGTCGCGCAGGCCATCAACGCCGGCGATGCCCTCATCTTCCAGGGGATCGAGCGCATCGCGCGCTCCCCGGCAGCACGTCAGTTCCTTCCGTTTCTCATGGACGCGCTGACGCGGATCGCCGAGGGACAGGCGATGGATCTGGATCTCCACCAGCGCCCGGCGCCGGCGGTGACGCTGAAGGCGTGGGAGGCCATGGCCAGGAGCAAGACGGGGGCGCTGTTCGCCGCCTGCGTCCGCGCGGGCGCGCTGGCGGCGGGCGCGGAGGCCGACGTCGTCGAGAGCGCCACGACCTACGGGGAGGACGTGGGGCTGCTGTTCCAGGTGCAGGACGATTACCTGGACATCGTCGGCGACAAGGGGCGCACGCACCGCGGCCGTGATCTGATGGAGGGGAAGCTGTCGTTCCCCGTGATCTGGGCGCTCGAGCACGGGAGCGCGCAGGCCGTCGCGCCCGTCCGCGCCCTGCTCGAGTGCGCGCGGGAGCAGCGCACCCTCGCGATGGTGGACGAGGCGGTGGACGCCCTCGCCCGCTGCGGGGCGCTGCGCGCGACCGCGGGTTGGATCAGGTCCGCCGCGCAGCAGCTCGAGATCCACTGGATGGCAAAGGTCCTTCCTAATTGGGGTTGGCGCTGCCTGGCCCCCATCGCGCACGCGCTCGCGGCCGACCTTTCGGCGAGCTGAAGCGCGGGCGGGCGCCCATCAGGCCCCGGCGGCTGTCCACGCGCGGAGCAGCCGCCGCGCCGCAGCAGAGATCCGCGCGACACCGGTTTTTTGGTTCTGAAAGGATGAGAACATGACGTACGAGGGCACGACCAATCCCGATCCAGCTGCACACCCGTCCATCGCCAGCTGCGCCTACGACACGGCGTGGGTCGCGAGCCTGCCCGACCCGGATCGCCCGGAGCGGCCGAGGTTCCCGGCGGCGCTGGAGTGGGTGTTCGAGCATCAGCGGCCGGACGGGAGCTGGGGCGGCGAGATCGCGTACGAGCATGATCGCATCCTGTCGACGCTGAGCGCCCTCTGCGCGATCACGCGCTTCAAGGGCGACGCCCGGACGACACGCGCGGTGGAGAGCGGGCAGCGCTACATCTGGCAGCACGCACACGCGCTCTCGCGGGAGCCCGTCGAGCTCGTCGGGTTCGAGCTGCTCCTGCCGACGTTGCAGAGCAGGGCGGCCCGCGCCGGCGTCCGGCTGCCGTCGTACCTCGACATCTACGCGGAGCAGCGCCGGCGCAAGCTCGCGATGATCCCGAGCGATCTCCTCTACTCACCCAAGGTCACGATCGTCCACTCGCTCGAGTTCCTGGGCGACGAGGTCGATGTGGACCGCCTGGCTTCCGTCCAGTGGGAGAACGGGTCGGTCGGCAGCTCTCCTGCGGCCACGGCGTTCTTCCTTCACAAGAGGGAGAGCGAGGCCGCGGTCGACTACCTGCGGCGGTGCCTCGAGCTGGACGGCGGCGCGGCGGTGCCCGTCGTGCACCCCTGCGAGACGTACGATCTGCTCTGGAGCGCGTACCATCACTTCCTCGGTGGGGCGCGCGGCCCCGGCTTGCTGCCCGAGGCGACGATCTCGGCGCTCCGGGCGGCCCTCGACGCCGGAGAGGGGATCAGCGCGTCTGCGACCTTCCCCCTGCCGGACGCGGACGACACGGCGGTCGCGATGCTGCTGCTCCGCTCCATGGGGTACGACGTGAAGCCGGACGCGCTGTCGCCCTTCGAACGCGACGGGCACTATGCGAGCTACCCTTACGAGCGGCACGCGTCCTCGGGGGTCAACATGCACGTGCTCGACACGCTCAAGTGGATGCCGTCCACCCAGGAGAGGGACATGAAGATCGGCCGGATCCTCACCTTCCTGGCCGACACGCGGACCCACGGGACGTACTGGATCGACAAGTGGCACATCTCGCCGTACTACGCGACCGCCCACGCGCTCGCGGCGCTCGCCGACCTCCCGGAGCCCCACAGCCATGTGGCCGACGAGCTTGCGCGCACGGCGCTCGACTGGGTGAGGCAGACGCAGAACGCGGACGGCTCCTGGGGGTTCTACGACCGCCCGACGGCCGAGGAGACGGCGTACGGCGTCCTGGCGCTCCGGCACGCGCGCCGGCTGGCGCTCCCTGGAGACGACTGGCGGCTCGAGCTGGCGGTCGACTACCTCCTGTCGCAGCAAGGCGCGGAGCACCCGCCGCTCTGGATCGAGAAGTGCCTGTACACGCCGCGCAACATCGTGAACGCGGCGATCGACGCGGCGCTGCAGGGCGCGTCCCGGAGGCGCGTGAGCGAGGTGCGCTTCCTGGGCACGCCCGATCCGCTGCCCCGCGAGCTGGCCGCCGGTGGAGGGAGCGCGCGGAAGAGGGGCCCCCGCGGGGGCAGGCGGTGAGGGGGCGAGATGAAGGCTGAAGAGGCGAAGCGACTGATTCGGGAGCAGCTGCAGGCTCCTGGTACAGGGGAGTTCATCCGGGGGCTCACCGCCACGTTGCGTGCCGAGCTCTCGGTATTCGGGTCAACCGTGTCGGAGCGACTCCCGGCCGCGGCTTCATTTGCGACGTTGACCACGCCACCACAGCTTCGCAGCAAGCTCTCGCGCATCCCTTCCTACATGAGCGGCTGGGTGTACGCGATGGACGCCCTGCTGGATACGTGCCCGTCGATCGATTATGCAGACGACCTGTCGTCGTTGCTCCGGCGCCGGCTGGAGCTGCCGAGCGACGTGCAGCTGACGTGGCTGGACATGGACCTCGCGCGCGACCCGACTCAAGACGCGCCCGGCCTGGACTACTCGATCATGGACATCGTCGACGGGATCCAACCTCTCCGTCGGTCGCTCGAGGAGGCATCCCCTGACGCCGTGGGCCTCAGGACTTTCGACCGGTGCCTCATCGACGGCGTGGTCCCGGCGATGTGCACCGAGGCACGCTGGCGCATTGAACAGAGCGCACCTACCGACGTATCGGAGTATCTACGAACCGCGAGCGTCACGATCTGCGTAACTCTATGCATGAGCGCGTTGAACGCGATGCTCCCCGGCGCCGGAGAGCGCTGGCGCGTCATCGAGCCCGTTACCGCACCCTTGTCGGGAGCGCTACGCCTGATGAACGATGTCGCCACCTACGAGAAGGACGTACTCGAAAGGAAACCCAACCCCGTATCGATCATGATGAGCAACGGCGTCCCCCCGGGCCGAGCTCGCGCAGATCTTCGCAGAATGATCGACGAATTCGCACGAGAGGTCGAGCACCTCTGCCAGCAAAACATAGGCAGCAGAAGCGCGGACGACCCGACTTCAAGCCTCAGCATCTGTATGCTCCACCAGCTCGCCGCAGCAGACATGATGTACTCGATCGGCGACTTCGTCGAGCTTAAACAAATCACCACCGCACCGTAACCAACATAGTCTCCGCACGCGCTGGACCGCCAATCCCACTTATAGCCATGACGTGCCCAACTGAGTCAGCCGGCGCCCCACACATCTTCAACTGGACAACGGCCACGGAACGTCACCACGCCGACGGCGACGCCAGCGCAGCGAGCAAGTAAGAACAGAAGATCCGTAGCCATGCAACAAGCACGCATCCTCAGCCCCATCCACGAAGACGTATCGACCCCAGCACACGGCGGCTCTCCTTCCGACAGCAAAAACTCGCTCGGCGGTGGGTCGCGCGGATCCTGGCCGGTGAGGCTCTGGCGGAAGGTCCGTCCTTGCGCGGATCGTGACGACCACCCGGTCGCTCCTGGGGGGCTCCCGATAGCCGGTCATCTACCTCGGCTCCACCTCGACGCGCCGGGGTTCCTCCTTCGCAGCCAGGCGGAGCTCGGCCCCGTCTTCTGGGTCGACCTTGGCTTCGGCCGCGAGCGCCTCTTCTGCGTCGGGCCTGACAGCCTCGATCTCCTGCGCACGCCTTCTGTAGAAAACGACGCCTCAGACCCAGAAATCAAATCCATGTTTGGTGGCTCGCTGGTCACCGCGGATGGCGCATCGCACCGGCATATGCGCTCGGCATTGGGCCCGTCGTTCTCCACGCATGGCCTGTCGGTGTCGGGCCTGATGGCGCCGCTGGTATCGCTGATCGAGGAGCACATCGAGCGATGGCTGTCGCGTGGCTCCGTCGACGCGCTGCCAGAGATGCAAGACCTGACGCTCGAGATCGTGCTTCGGCTCGCGGGCGTCCCCGTGGATCGCCTCCACGCATGGAAGCAAGCGTATCGCGATTTCATCCTCGGGCTCATACCGGTGCCGGGGCACCTGCCGGGCCTGCCGCGCTATCGCTCGGCCCGGGCTCAGACGTGGCTCAACGCCGAGCTGAGGCAGCTCGTCGACAACGCGCGTCTCGGTCATGCGCAGGGTGGTCTCCTGGGTACGCTGACGTCTGCCCGTGACGAGAACGGCGAGGCGCTCTCGACCGACGAGCTGGTGCACAACCTGCGCGTGATCCTCTTCGCGGGGCATGAGACCTCGGCCTCCGTCCTTGCATGGGTGATTCTCCTGCTCGCTCGGCGCCCTGACCTCTGGCGTTCGTTGATGGACGAGCACGACGCCCAGGCAGGTGGCCCCTTGCCTTCGTCTCCGAAGGACATCAGCAAATTCCCCATCGCCGAGGCCATCTTCCGGGAGGCTCTGAGGCTGTACCCACCGGTGTGGTTTATGCTTCTCAGGACGGGCACCGACATCGTGGTGTCGGGGCGCAGCATCAAGGCAGGCACACCGATGGCCATCAGCCCCGCCGTGCTCGGCCTCGACAAGACAAACTTTCCCCATCCGGAACGTTTCGATGCCGGACGCTGGACAGGGCGCTCGCGAGCGCCCACGCCCCTCGAGCTCGCGCCCTTCGGCGGTGGCTCGCATTTTTGCCTTGGTTACGGGCTCGCGCTCTTTGAGGGGGTCTGCTTGCAGATCGCGCTGGCACGCGCGTGCAAGAGGAGAGGGCTAAGGCCTGTGCACGACGGAGCGGAGCCACGCCCTGGTTACCTGCCGCTGACGCAACCCCGGACCACCGCACGCGTGAGGTTCGAGCGCGCCTGACCCGCTCGCCGGTCTCGCTCCCGATGACCGCTTCAGGCGTGGCGATGAATCGTCGCGGTCCGCTTCATCGCGTACGCGATGCCTGCCTTGAGGTTTGACCTCGTCTCGATCGATCCGAGGTCGAGGCCAAGCGCGACGAGGCTCTGCGCCACCGCAGGCCGGAGCCCGGTGAGGATCGCCTTGCTCCCGAGCAATTTCACCGCCTTGGCCAGGCTCATCAGCCTGCTCGCCACGCTGGTATCCACGGTCTTCACGCCGGTGATGTCGATGATCACGACCCTCGCAGAGCTCGTCGCGACGCCTTCCATCGCCGTCTCGAGCATCTGCGCCGCCCGCTTGTCATCGATGGTCCCGATGATCGGCATCACCATGATGTCGTCGGTGATGGGGATGAACGGCGTCGACAGCTCGTGGAGCCGAGCCCGCTGCGTCTGGATGATCTCCTCCTGCATCTGAACTCGCTCTTCCTGGAGGCGCTCGCGCTCCGCCAGCTCCACCTGCAGCCGCTCGTTCACGGCCTGGAGCCGCTCATTCGACACACGGAGCTCTTCCGTGCGCTCGGCGACCGCCTGCTCGAGGCCTTCGTACAGCTTCGCGTTTTCGATGGAGATCGCCACCTGCGTCGAGAGAAGGCTCAAGAGCTCAGACCGACTCTTGGTGAAGACTCCTGTCGACAGGTCGTTCTCGAAATAGAACACACCGACCAGGCGGCCCTGGCGCAGGATCGGCGAGCACATCAAGGACTTCGTCTGCCTCGCCCGTATGTACGGATCCTCAGAGAATCGTGGCTCTGCAGCCGCGTTGTCCAGCAAGACGGTTTGCAGCGTACGCTGCACGTAGCTCACCACGGACAGCGGGACCTTCTTGCAAGAAGATATCGGAGCAGATTTCAGCACATTGACTTGCTTCGGCTCCACCGTCCGCTCGGCCTCGACGAACAGCGCATCTCCGCGCACAAGCGCGAGCACCCCGGCCTGCGCCCCGACGTTCTCGATGACGATCGTCATCAGGTTTTCCAGCAACCTCTCGAGCACGATCTCGCTCGCGACTGCCTGCGACGCCTTGATGACGCTCAAGAGGTCCAGCGCTGCGCCGTCGTGGCTGGACGTCCCTGTCATCGACGCGGTCCTGTCAGGCGCCCCCTCAAACATGAGCTGAGGGAACGCCGCGACGAGGCTCTGGCACTTCGCATCAGCACCCCACAACGCATAACCTCTATACGCGAGGATCATGTAGTGGTGGGCGATCTCTTGGCGACCTAGCTTTCGATAGAACGAGGACGCCAGCTCGCACGCCAGGGCCTCCTCCTGGATGAATCCGCACCTTCGGGCTCCCTCGATAGCTTTATCGTAGAGCTCCATCGCGTCGATCGGGGCGCCTCTGGAGCGCGCCAGCTCCGCGCCCACCAAGTCGTGCTTATGCTGGTTGTTATCCGGCGCGGCGCGCGCCCACGCCTCGAGCCTGCGCTGGTTCTCCTCGACCTTCGTGAGCTCAATCTCTTGCTCCTCCTTCGGGAGCCGGTCAAGGGAAGCGAGGATCGAGAGCGAATAGTAGAAGTTCTGCTCGACGATGGTGACCACGCCCGCGGCCCCGTCCTGGTACTCCTCGCAGGAGCGAAGGCAATCGCGGGCATGCTTCGACTCGCCGAAGTAGTACAGCAGCATACCCTTTGCGAGATGAAGTGAGAACATCGATGGCCTGCCCAGGTATGGGACCATCGTTGTCTCGTCGAAGCTCTCCCCGACGAGCCTCAGCCTCTCCGCGTACACGTCTCTCAGGCCACTCACAAGCTGTTTCCAGATCTTGATGTGGTAGAGCGGAAACTGCTGATCAAACTTCTGCGACAGGTCGACCGCTTGCTTCATCCGCAGCTCGACCGTCGCCAGATCTATCCCCGCAAAGAAGGAGTTTATCGAATACCCAAACGAGCTATGCGCGGCGTACTCGATGTCACCGATTTCCACGCCGGCCTGAACAGCCCGGCCCAGCGGCTCGACCGTCTCTTTGAGGGGCCGCTTCCAGTGGTAGATCAAGACGTACACGGCGTTATACAGCTTGCATTCCAGGTCGACGGCGCCAAACCGATGGACCAGATCGATCGCCAACCGACCGAGCGCAAAGCCCACATCAACGTTACCCATGAAATTACATTGAATACTTCCGTAGATCGCGTAAGCGAACGCGCCAGTAGGCGAATTTCCGTACTTCGTACAGATATCCACCATTGTGAACGCGTTAGACAGAAGCAGCATTGGCTTCGCAACGTAGATGGCCGGCTGGACAGTACACAGTATTTGAATGGCCGCCTGCATCCGCTTGTCTGTCATCGGCGGAAGCTGCTCCAGCTGGGGGATGTCGAAATCTTTCGGGGGCGCCTCGGAGAGCGTGACGCCGAGCGTGCTGAGCACGCTCATGCCCACGTCGATGGCGTCTAGCATGCGGTTCTGTGAAATGTAGAACTGGATCTGGGTCTCGTAGACCCGGATCTTCTCCAGTGGATCCTTGGCCTGGTTTACGACGACTCTGGCGGCCTCCTCGGCGCGCTCGAAATTGATCGTCAAGTACTCGAGCTCGGTAAGATCTGTATATACGCAGAGCGACAGCTCGTAGTTCGTTTGCCAGGAATCCTCGGGGAGAAACGCCGCGGCCGCCCGGAGACACTGCACTCCGGGACCGTACGCGGTGGAGCGCCTGGCCTTCTGCCCAGCCTTTACGTTGAGCGCCGCGGCTCGGTAGCGACTATCCACATCGACCACGAGCGGAGCACCGAGATTGAGGTGCGACACGATATCAAAAATCCGCTCTTCGATGGATTCAGGCGGCGTGTGCTGCAGCATCAACTGCCCGATCATCAGGTGAGCTCTTTGCTGCTCGCCTTCGGCGAGTAGCCGATATGCCGCCTGTTGCACCCGGTCATGGGAGAACTTGTAGACAGCGCAGCTCTCCTCGGCATCGTCGAGGAACCGTACGATTCTATAGTCGCCATCGACTGGGACGATGAGCCCGACCTCCAGCGCAGCCCAAAGATACTCTTCGGTGCTGCGGAGATCTGTCCCGTTGAGCTGCGCGAGCAGCTTCAGCTCGAACTGACTGCCGATGCATGCGGCGTACTTCAGGACCCGCTGCGTCGTCTCGCCCAGGCTGCGTATCGTGCGTACCATGAAATCGACCACGTTCTCCGTGGCCGTCATCTTCGCGATGCCGCTGGCGTTCCACTGCCACGCACCGTGCTCCGAGTTGAAGCTCAGGTGCCCCTCGCGGTAGACGTTCGTCAGATACTGGACGGCAAAGAACGGATTACCGTCGGTCTTCGTGTGGATCAGCTCCGAGAGGAGGTGACATTCTTCTTGACCGGTCCCCAGGCTATCTGACACGAGCTGATTGACGTGCTCGTGGGCGAGAGGCTTCAGCGCGACCGTTCGCACGCGCGTCTTGGCCTTACCGAGCGAGCTCAGCATCATCATGAGCGGATGAGCGTCGTCGACCTCGTTGTCCCGGTACGCCCCGATCAGCAGAAAGTGGCGAATGTCGGGGTCCTCCATGAGGACGCTGATGAGGTTCAGAGAGCCCGTGTCGGCCCACTGGAGGTCGTCGAGGAACAGCACGAGCGCCCGCGTCTTCAGCGTGATGGCGCCGATGAAGCTCCGGAACGTCAGGTTGAACCGGTTCCTCGTCTCGATGGGGCCCAGGGAGGGGACAGGCGGCTGCTTCCCGATGATGAGCTCGATCTCCGGGATCACCTCGGCGATCACCTGGCCGTTCGGCGAGACCGACGCGAGGATCCTCGCCTTCCAGTCGGCGAGCTCTTCCTTGCTCTCCGTGAGGATCTGCCGGACGATCTCCCGGAGCGCGGCGATGATGGACGCGTACGGGATGTTGCGCGTGAACTGGTCGAACTTGCCGGCGGCGAAGTACCCGCCTTGCCTCGCGATCGGCTTGTGGATCTCGTTCACGATCGCCGACTTGCCGATGCCCGAGTAGCCGGCCACGAGCACGAGTTCCGACTGGCCGGACCTCGCGCCCCCCGCCCCGGGCTCGCTGACGCTCCTGAACGCCTCCATCAGCGTGTCGACCTCGTCCTCCCGGCCGTAGAGCCGCTGCGAGATCTGGAGCCGGGTCGGCCTGTCCTGCCGGCCGGGCACGAAATCCGACGACGGCTCGCCGGTCTGGATGATCTTGAGGCAGGTCTCGAGGTCCGCCTTCAGGCCGAAGGCGCTCTGGTAGCGCTCCTCCGCCGTCTTCGCGAGGAGCTTCATGATGACCTTCGACAGCGCCTCCGGGATCGATTGCCGGACCTGATGCGGGGGCACCGGGGTCTTCGCGATGTGGAAGTGCACGAGCTCCATCGGGTCGGTCGCCTCGAAGGGGAGGTGCCTCGTCGTGAGCTCGTAGAGCGTGACCCCGAGCGAGTAGTAATCGGAGCGGAAGTCGACCGACCGGTTCATCCGGCCCGTCTGCTCGGGGGAGATGTACTGCAGCGTGCCCTCGCCGGCCGTCCACGGGTCGTAGACCGTCGCCTGCTCGCCCGGCAGGAGCGACGCGATCGAGAAGTCCGTGATCTTCGACGTGCTGATCGCGTCGTCGACGATGATGTTGCTCGGCTTGATGTCCTTGTGGATGACGTTCCGCTCGTGGATCGCGCCGAGGGTCGCCGCGAGCTGCAGCGCGATCCTCGTCGCCGGCACGAGCCCGACGCCGTTCCCGCCGTCGTCGATGACCGCCCGGAGCGACCGGCCCGCGAAGTACTCCATGATGAGCGCCGCGTAGTCGAGCCGGACCTCGAGGTCGTGGACCTTGACGATCCCGTCGAGCTCGAGCCGCCGCGTGATCTCGTACTGGCGCTTCAGGATCGCGATGTTGCGGGTGCCGTTCGCGCCCTTCCGGGCCACCTTGATGACGCAGAGCTTCCCGGTGCTCTTGCTTCGCCCGAGGTAGACGCTGCTCCGAGATCCGTCGTGCAGCGTGTCGACCAGTTCGTGATTGACGAGCTCGACCATTTCACTTACCCCCTACAACCCTTCGGTGCGCCGGCAGTGCAACCATGGCCCGCGCGAAGCTCCGCGCTTCAGCGATCGGTTGCTCGTCTGGCGGCACAGGAAAGCGTCAGCTCTGCGTGTGCCATGCGGCTCGTGAGTACTAACCCCTTCTTGCCCAGACCCGGGCAGGACCTGCGGCCGGCTCCGTCGCGATTCGCCCCGAGGAGCTCAAGCTGCGCAGGCCCAATCACGTTACATCACCCTCAGGAATTTGTGTGTGCCTCAAAAAACCGGTTCATCCGCACGAAAAGGACGCCTGGAGGCGGAAGACCCGCGACGCCCCGACTTCGTGAGGGGTGGAAGACGCCTTACCTGGATAGGCCCCCCAGCCGGTCGAGCTTTGTTGCGCAGATGACGGTCGACGGTCGCGCGGTCTCTCGGCTCTTCAGAAGCGCCGGATGGTCAGGGATCCTATCACATGCACCAGCAATGGTAGAAGATCTCGCTGCACCTCGCTGGGTTCCCCCATACCACGCGCGTCGCGCGCCGCGGAGACACACCGGTTTTCATGGTGCGGTCCAGCGGAAAACCACCGACCGGCGCCTACCCTTGCCCCCATCCAGGTACACACGAGATGGCGCAAGATGACGCAGCCGGCGCCGCGTGATGCGGGCCGTATGGCGACGGCCGCCGCTCGGCGATTCGGCTCTGGTTATCGCCTCGCTCGCGCGCGAGGTGTTGTGGGCCGCACCGCGCCAGCGCGGTCTTCGGCCGGCGGATCCCCCGCGGGATTGGCCGTCTCTCGACGGGACGTTGCCCTCCACCCGCGCCCGCACGGCGGCGCGCTCGCCAATAGGAGGTGGGTTTAAGATCGTCCTGGGCGAAACTAAGCTGCCTTGCAGGCATGAGCTCGGTAGGCCAGGGCGTGCTCGCCTCTTGACATGCGCGGGCGCGTGCTGTTGTGCAGCGCCGATCGCTGCGCAGGCGCCCCGCTCACGCCGCGCGCTCGCTCACGCCGCGGCGCCCTGCGCCGCCTCGCCCTGGATGCGCCGGAGCAGCTCTTCGAACACCGGCACCTCGACGATCCCGCCGGTGGCCCGGTCGTGCCCGGCCGCGACGTCGGGGCCCGCGTCGGGCAGCAGCGCCGACAGCGCCGCCCGGAGATCGATCGGCTCGTGCGATCGCACCGAGAAGTGCACGCGCCCCGGCACGTAACCCCGGTTCGCGACGAGCACGATCCGGCCCTCCATCCGCCGCGTCCACGCGCTCGCGACGGGGCCATGGATCCGGTACGGCTCGTCCAGCTCGATGACCGCCCAGCGGCCGTAGACGCGCGGCGCGGCGCGGATCGCGCGCCGGGTCGCGGCCGCCACGTCCTCCCGGAGCGCGCGCAGCCGCCGCGCCGCCTCGCCGTCGCCGCGCGCGAGGTCCGCCGGGCGCTCGGCCTCGAGCAGCGCCGCGAGCGCGACGCCCGCGTCGTGGGCCGCGGAGCGGCCGGCGGCGTTCACCAGCGACACGGCCTCGCGCAGCGCCGTGAACCCGTGCTGCCGCGCCGCGGCCGCGACGAGCGGGTGGCGGCGCGCGACGTCGCCGAGATCGCCGAGCAGGCCCAGCGCCGCGAGCCAGGCGCGCGGCGCGATCGGCGCGATCGGCGCGAGCAGCTCGAAGGTGAGCGCGCTCGTGGAGGTCCCGCGATCGTCCCCGAACGTGCTCACGAACGCCTCCACCTCGGGCGCCTCGGCCGGGTCCGCCCGGTGATGATCCACGATCACCGTCGGCACCTCGAACAACCGCCCCGGCCTCGATCCCGTGTCGAGCACCACCGCGAGCGCGGCGCCCGTCGCCCGCACGCGCGCGCCGAACGCCGGGCTGTGCACGTTCTCGCCCTTGTCGGGCGTCTCCGGCACCACCTCGGCGCCGAGGGCGCGGGCGGCAAAGCAGGCGAGCGCGGCGGACGACGTCCCGTCCGCATCGGCGTGGTACACGATCGCCACACGGGACCTCTGCGCCCCGGCGCGGCACAGGAGATCTCGCGCGGTCTGACGGGCCAGGCTGGACTGTTCGGAAGATGGCATGGGCTAAATCGTTGCAAGCCCGATGCCGACAGACCCCGGACGACACACGCTGGTGGCATGATCCGACTCGGCTATGTCTGTCAGTCGCTGGGCATGCCGGAGCCCTCGCTCAGGACCGCTCAGCTCGGGCGCTACCTCAAAGGCCTGGTCGAGCTCACGCCCATCTACACGTACAACGCGGAGTACGTCCGGCGATCCATCGCTCATTCGGCCGCGCTCGGCCTGACGGCCCACCGGATCTCCAGCGATCTCTTCCCGCTGCTCGATATCGCGCCGGGGGCGCGCATGCTGGTGCCGGACCTGCGCGCCGTGCGCCGCGCCGCGGCGCACGGCGACGTGCACCTGTCGAATCATCCGAGCCAGTTCGTGGTGCTCTCGTCGCCGCGCGAGGAGGTGCTGCAGAACTCGCTCGCGGTCATGGACGACCAGGGCTGGGTCATGGACCTGCTCGGCGCGCAGGGGTCGATCACGCTGCACGGAGGCGGCGTCTACGGCGACCGGGAGAGCACCGCCGCCCGGCTGCGGGAGGGCATCGCGCGGCTCACGCCGGCCGCTCGGCACCGGCTCGCGCTGGAGAACGACGAGCGTTGCTGGACCGTGCCGGAGCTGCTCGAGGCCACCGGGGGCGAGGTGCCCATCGTGTTCGACAACCTGCACTGGGCGGCGAACCCGAGGAGCGCGCCTTACGAGGTGGAGCTCGAGGGCGCCCTCCGCACCTGGCCGGCAGAGCAGCTGCCCGAGCTCCACTACAGCGAGCAGTGGAAAGGCAAGCCGTCCGGCGCCCACGCGCAGCACATCACCGGCCGCGGCCTGCTCCGCTTCTGCGAGGAGGTGGACGAGGCCTCGGACCGCCGCGAGGTGGTGGTGATCGTGGAAGCGAAGCAGAAGGACCTCGCGATCCTCCGCGCGCTCGGGGAGCTGACCAGCCGGCAGCGGGCGCGCCTCCACACGCTCGTCCCGGGCCTCGCCGCCGCCGCGGCGCCGCAGCGCGCCTGCCTCGCGTGAGCTCCGGCCGGCGCGCCCCGCCGACGCCGCCGGCCCAGACCTCCGCCAGCGCGCCGCGCCATCACCTCTTGCCTGCGCCGCCGGCCCAGGCCTCCGCCGGCGGCGCGGGTCCTGCGCCGAGGCCACCAGCCGCGGGGGTGCATTCATATTCAATCTTTGTATAATGTTTGTTCAGACATTACCGACCCGGTGCTACAGTCCCGTGCGGGCCGCGCGAAGGCGGCTCGTTTGGAGGTACTTCCATGCGATCCCCTGCGTTCCTCGCGCGTCTGCGCGCCCCCTCCCCGCTCCATCGGCTCGCGCTCGGCTGCGCCGCGCTCGGCTGCGCCGCGCCTGGATGTGTCGCCGAGGAGAGCACACGCCCGGTGGACCCGGTGGAGGTCGCCCCGATCTCGTGCACCGTCGCGCCGCTGCCGCTGCAGAACCCGCGCGCCCATACGCTCGGCGAGACCTTCTATCTGCCCCGCATCGAGCGGAGCGACAGCTGCCCCGCGGACGCCGCGTGGGAGCTCGCGAGCGCGCCTCCGGGCAGCAAGAACGTCCTCTATGAAGAAGGCGCGCCGGAAGTGCGGTTCACGCCAGACGTCGCCGGCGAGTACACCTTCCGGCTGCGCAGCGTGCCGGGCGCCGACATGCCGCTGCGTGTCCTCGACCTGGCGCCGGCCGAGCGGTTCCGCAACCATTACCTCACGCCGCTCTACGGCGCCGCGCGCGTCGGCGACGAGCTCTGGACCGCCAACGGCGCCTCGCCCACGGTGACGCGGCTCGCGCGGGCCCAGGACGGCGTCTGGACCAGACAAGGAGAGATCACGGTGGGCTCATGGCCCGCCGCCGTGGCCCACCGCGACCCGCTGCCGTACGTCGTCGTGGCCCAGCGCGGCTCCGACACGATCGGCTTCATCGACCGGACCCGCGGCGTGCTCGAGGACGCCCTGTGGGTCGGCGACGAGCCGACCGGCCTCGCCATCGCGCCGGACGCGGACCGACTCTACGTCTCGCTGCCGACGATGGGCCAGGTGGCCGTGGTCGACCTCGCGCGCCGCGAGGTCGAAGACCGCATCGCGCTCGGCTTCGACCCGCGCGCGCTCGCCCTCTCCGAGGACGGAACACGGCTGTTCGTCGCCGCCTACCGCTCCGGCAACCCCGAGAAGGACCTCAACGGCACCTACGGGCTGTCCGACGATCAGGACCTCTGGATCGTGAACACCGTGACGCTCGAGGTGGAAAAGCGCGTGTCAGGCGTCTCGTCCAGCCTGCGCGCGCTCGCGCTCTCCGGGGACGGCGCGGAGCTTTACGTCGCCGCCACCGACGGCAACCCCGTGCCCTCCCAGGCCGACGTCGAGGCGAAGCCGTTCGTCCACGAGGTCGTCGCGCTCGGCGCCGACCCCGGCGCGCCCCGCCACGGCCGGGTGCTGCGCCGGGTCGATCTCACGCGCGACCCCGGCTCCGCCGGGCCCGTGGTCTCGCCGGCCGGGGTGCTCGCCGTCGGCGACACGCTCTGGGTCGCCGCCGAGTCGTCCGGCGTGGTCGTCGCGCTGGACCGCGCGACCTTCGCCGAGAAGGCGCGCTTCGAGGTCGGCCCGGGGGCGCGGCAGCTCGTGCAGCTCGACGACGCGGGCACGATCGGCGTGCACTGCTTCCAGAGCCTCGAGCTCTGGGTCATCCCGCCGGACGGCGGCGCCCCGTACGCCGTCGCGCTCGCCGATGACCCGCGCCCCGCCGCCGTCGCGCTCGGCGAGCGCGTCTTCACCCGCCCCGGGCAGAGCTTCGCCGACAACCACAGCTGCTCGAGCTGCCATGTCGAGGCGCAGAACGAGGGCATGATCTGGAACTTCGGCCCGGGCGTCGACGCGAACATCCGCCCGCTCCAGCTGCTCGACGCCACGACGCCCATCGGGTGGGACGGCTATGTCACGAGCACCGAGAACTTTGGTTACCAGGGCCCGAGCTCGATCGTCGCGCGCCCGCCGTCGCCCGAGGAGGCCGAGGCGCTCGCGGCGTTCCTGTCCTCGCTGCTCGGCGCCCCGCGGGCGACGGGCTACACCCGGCTCGACGGCAGCTACACCGACGCCGCGCTGCGCGGAAAGGCCCTCTTCCAGGGCAAGGCCACCTGCGCCGGCTGCCACGTCCCGCCGCTCTACACGAGCCGCGCGCTCATCGAGGTCGGCAAATCCGGCATTCCCGCGGACGTGCCCACCCTGCTCGGCGCCTACCGCCACGGCGTCTACTTCGTGAAGGGCCAGGCGCGCGGCCTCGAGGCCGCCGCGGACGTCGCGCTCGATTACGTGGGCGTCGATCTCTCGCCGGACGAGCGCGCCGACCTCGTCGCTTTCCTGCGCGAGCTCACGCCGAAGGGCGCGGCGCCGCTCGCGATGTGGCCCGACATCGACAGCGGCGAGGCGGTCTATCCCGACGTTACGCCCTGGGTCGCGTTCTCCGAGCCCATCGACGACACCGCAGGCGACCGGACGGCCGAGGCGCTCGCGCGGGAGTTCGTGATCCTCGAGCGCGACGGCGAGGGCCGGGTGGATGGCACCGTCGAGGTGGACGGTGGCACACTGCGCTTTGTGCCAGCGAAGCCCCTCGATCCCTCCGCTGCCTACGCCTTCCGCGTGCTCGAGGGGCTGCCGTTCCGCTCGGGCGGCGCGCTCGAGGCCGAGCGCCGCGCGAGCTTCACGGTGGCGCGCCCCGCGACAGGCACGCTCCCCGCGCGGATGAAGATGGTGGTGCAGGTGCCGTCCCAGGGTGGGGAGCCGCTCGCCCTCGAGAAGGAGCTCGAGGTGGTGGGCGAGATCCCGGGCGCGCTGACGGTGCGTATCGTCCCGCTGACGGTCGGCACGCAGCAGCGCCAGGAGGTCTGGGCGCGGCTCGATGGCGACACGTTCCTCCTGGAGGGCTTCGCCATGCCCGTGTCGCCGCGCGGCGCTGCCGGCGACGCCGGCGACGTGAAAGGTACGGTGACGGCGGTGGATCCCGAGACAGGGGTCGTCACACGCATCGAGGGCACACTCGCGCTGCGCGCGCCGGGGCGCACCGTCCCCGAGATCCCGTTCGTGATCACGGCCCTCCCCGAGGGCCAGTAGCCGGCGCCGCCGGGGCGCGCGGCGAGGCCGCGGCGCCCGCCGGCCTCGCCGTCAGGGCGGCGCCGAGGACGGGCAGCAGTAATCCATGCTGGTCAGCGGCACGCACCCCGGGGGCGGCTCGACACCCACCTTGCACGTCGTCCAGTCGGGCGGATCGCCGCTGTGGGTGCAATAGGTCGTGTCCCTGGCCAGCACCGCGCAGTCCGCGCCGCTCGTGCGGCGGCACTGGATGAACGACGCCCACTCCGACTTGCACGCTGGCCCCGGATTGCCGAAGAAGCCCCCGGAGCCCCGGCAGCTGATCTGCTCCGGCGCCTGGACGGCCACGCAGGCGTAATACGCCTCGAACTCGGCGGTGCAGACATCCGCCTTGTAGTCCGTCGTCATGACGCGACATGCGGTGGCGCAGCTCTCCGGTCCGCAGGCCTCGCTGTACACGTCACAGGCATCCTCGCACGCCGCCGTGGCGCGCGAGATCGCGTCTCCTTCGTCCCCCGAACCCCCCTCTCCCTCCCCGGGCGGAGCGCCGCGACAGGCACCCAGGCTCGCGGCCAGCAGCAAGAGCGCGGTCCCGACGATTCCAGTGCAGGTCGTCGTTTTCAAGCCCACCAAAATGCGCCGAATGCTCATGTCGGGTCCGCAATGCAAGGGGTGAACCGCATTGGAGTCGTGCCTCACCTCGCGCGTCTCGGTGGGCGTCTCGATGAGCGTCTCGAAGACATCGAGCGCTGGGACGATCGGCAGGACACCCGGGATCTACCGCCGCCGGGCGCGGCACGTTCCTTCGCGGCGCGCGGGCTCGTCCGCAGCGCGCAGTCTACCTACGCGCACTCTACGCGCACACGATGCTTTCCGTCTTCTCGTCGCCGCTTTTCGACGCCATGGTGCACGGCGAGGATGAAAAGCACCCTGCCGATTCTCGGCCGCCGAGCGCGGCGTCTTGCCCTCGAGATCACCGCGCTGGCGGCGCAGCTCGCCCTGCTCGCGGGCTGCGGGGACCGGCGGCACCCGCCGGGCGGGCCGCACAGCGACGGCGGTGCCACCGTCGCGTCGGCGTCGGCCAGCGCGGCGCCCTCCGACCCGGCACCCCCGGCCGCGCCGTCGGCGACGGCGTCCTCGTTCGCCGCCGCCTCGGCGCACCCGGCCGTGCCCACCGCCGATCCGGGCGCGCCGAGCGACGTGGTCGCGGGCGCGTCGCCGCGGTACGAGGCCGGCCCCTCGGTGATCACGTCGGACAGCATCGACGGCGCCGTCCTGAGGAAGCGGCACGTCGAGCGCATCAAGGCCGACAGCTCGCCCGTCACCGTGCTCCGCGGGGAGGGCCCCCTGGATCTCGGGAGGCGCCTCTGCGAGGTGGTGGTGCCGAGGCGGCCGGCGGCGACGCCCGTCCTCCTCAAGCCGAACCTGTGCGGGTTCGACAGCGTGAAGGATCCGGCCAAGTCAGGGGGCGACGACGGCGTGACCGGCCGCATCACCCAGCCGGAGTTCGTGCGGGGCGTCGTCCAGTGCCTCAAGGCGCGAGGGCACACGAAGATCACGATCGCCGAGGGCTGCGGCCACTCGCACAAGTTCTGGAAAGACCTCGTGCAACGGACCGGTTACGAGGCGATGGCCGCGGAGGAGGGCGCCGCGCTCGTCGCGATGGACGACGACGGCGTCTACGATGTCGAAGGGGACAGGCCCGGAAAGCCCCTCGCCATCCGCGGCATCGAGGCGACGAACGTGCCGACGCTGCTCCTGCCCAAGGTGCTCGCCGAGCACCTCGACCGCGGGCTGTTCCTGTCGCTCCCCCGGATGAAGATGCACCGGTATTCGGTGATCTCCGCCGGCATCAAGGGCATGCAGGGCACGGTGATGCTGTCGGACCGCGCGCCGGCCTACAAGCAGAAGTGGCGGATGCACCGGGAGCTCAAGCAGTACCTCGACACGAAGAGCGGAAGCCAGGAGGACCGCGCGCTGTACCTGTCGTCGCTCCGCGCCTTCTCCGAGCGGATGGTCGACGTGCTCGAGATCTCGACGCCCGACGCGGTGCTCGGCGACGGCGCGCCGGCCATGGGCGGAGACGGGTTCCAGGTCCTGCGCCCGACGGCGGAGCACGTGGCCGTCGGCGGGACGAACCCGGTGCGGGTCGACCGGGTCATCGCGGAGTTCCTGGGGGTGTGGAACAGCCCGGCGCTCGCGCGCGAGCTCGGCGGGCACCGGACCTCGCCGCTCATCGAGGCGGCGGCGAAGCGCTTCGGGCTGGATCTCGGGGCGACCGCGATCACCGGAGACGGGGCGGAGCTCCTGAAGAGCCCGCGCCCGGTGCACTACAAGGCGATGGCGCCATTCCGGCTGGACTGGGAGCCTGGTCAAACGCCGCTGCCCGGCGGACCGGCGAGAGGGCTGGATCCTGCGCCGTCCACCAGGGAGAAGGTGAGCCAGGGGCAGCCGGGCTTCGAGCCCGGCGGGGCGCCGGCGAAGCCGGAGGTGCACGCGCTGCCGCTGCCGCCCGGAGAGACGATCACGCTCGACGGGAAGGCGGACGACGCGGCCTGGCGCCGCGCGGGCGCCGCGCGATGGGACACCGATTACGCCGCCGCCAGCACGGGCATCGAGACGCGGGCGCGCTTTCTCTGGTCGAAGGAGGGGCTTCATGTGCTCTTCGAGCTCTCGAGCGCCGGGCTGAACACCGACACGTCGAGGCCTGTCGACAAGGAGCGGAGGTCGCTTTACGAGGAAGATTGTGTCGAGCTCTTCCTGACGCCCGAGCCGGCGGCCCCGAGGCGCTATTTCGAGGTGGAGATCGGGCCCTTCGGCCACTTCTTCGATCTCGCGATCGACCGCGACGTGCGCCTCGAGGACACGGCGTGGTCGAGCGGCGCGACGATCGCGACGAGCCGGGACGCGGCGTCGCGCAAGGCCGTGATCGAGGCCCGGCTCACGGCGCCGGGGATCGTGAAGGCGCTCGCGCCGGGGGCGCGGCTGCCGATGAACCTCTACCGCATGGAGGGGAAGAGCCCGCGGCGTTACCTCGCGTGGAGCCCGCCCCGCACGAAGAAGCCGAACTTCCATGTTCCCGAGGCGTTCGGGTGGCTCGTGCTCGATCCGTGAGCCGCGATCAGGAGCGCAGGACGGCGACCCCCCCGGTAGCCGGGCGCTTGCGCCGCCCGCGGGGTGCGCCATCGTCCTCTCGCGCATGCCGATCATCACCGGAATCGTCCCCTCGCCCGACCAGCCCGGCCACGTCGTCATCCTGGTGGATGGGGTCGCCTTCGCCACGGTCCCCGAGGAGAGCGCCGCGGCGTTCGCCGCCGGGCAAGACAGCCCTGCCGCCGGGGCCGAGGCGCTGCGGCCGGGCGGTCAGAGCGCGCAGGCCGCGCAGGCCGCGCAGAAGACCTACGATCGCGCTCTCCGGCTCCTGTCCTTCCGGGCGCGGTCAGCCAGCGAGCTCGAGAAGCGCCTGATCGAGAAGGGCGAGCCCCGCGACCAGGTGACGGCCGCGATCGCGCGCCTCCTCGCGAACGGGCTGCTCGACGACGCGCGCTTCGCCGAGGCCAAGGCGCGCTCCGGCATCGTGGGCAAGCCGCGCTCGCGCCGGAGGATCGCGCAGGACCTCGCCCGGAAAGGCGTCGCGCGCGACGTGGCCGACGCGGCCATCCGACAGGTGATGGCCGATGAGGGGACGGATGAGGCCGCCGTGGCCGAGCGGGCAGCACGCAAGAAGCTGCGGTCGCTCACGCGCCTCGATCCGGCGGAGCAGCGGCAGAAGCTCTATGCGTTCCTCGCGCGTCAAGGCTACGCGCCCGACGTGGTGCGGCGGGTGCTGCGCGCGGTGCTCGACGCCGCGCCGGATGAGCCCGGCGACTAACGCCCCGGCATATCCAGCGCGCGTCGAACCGCCGCGCCGCCGCGAGGAACACGGGAGCTCTGCTCTGGTCGAGCAACGAGCGGCAGGTTACAAGGAGCGATGCCGCTCGACTTGGACGCTCCTTCGTCGGATGCCTCGGACGCCTCGAGTGTCCTCCAGGGTGGAGGCGAGATGGGCGCGCGCATGCGCGCGATCGACTGGTCGAGCACGCCGCTCGGGCGGGTCGCGGCGTGGCCGCAGAGCCTGAAGACGTGCGTGCGCATCATCCTGACCTCGCGCCAGCCGATGTTCGTGTGGTGGGGCGACGCGCTCATCAACCTCTACAACGACGCGTACCGGTCGATCGTGGGCGGCAAACACCCCGAGGCGCTGGGCCAGCCCGCGTCCGTCGTCTGGCGCGAGATCTGGGCCCAGGTCGGGCCGCGCGCCGCGTCGGCGATGCGCCGCAACGAGGGCACATACGACGAAGCGCTCCTGCTCGTCATGGAGCGGCACGGGTACAAGGAGGAGACGTATTACACGTTCTCCTACAGCCCCGTGCCGAACGATCAGGGCGGGACGGGCGGGATCCTCTGCGCCAACACCGACGACACGCAGCGCATCATCGGGGAACGGCAGCTCGTGCTCCTGCGCGATCTCGCGGCGCGCACCGCGGAGGCGCGCTCGTGGCAGGACGTGTGCGCGCGCAGCGCGCGCTCGCTCGCGACGAACACGAAGGATCTCCCGTTCGCGCTCCTCTACGTCCTCGACGCGGACAGACGCCACATGCATCTCGCGGAGGCGGTCGGGATCGAGCGCGGGCACGCCGCGGCCCCGGAGGCGGTCGCGCTCGACGGCGAGTCGCCCTGGCCGTTCGCCGAGGTGGTGCGCGCACACGAGGCCTTCCGCGTCGTCGATCTCGCGCCGGCGCTCGGCGCGCTGCCGACCGGCGCCTGGCAGGAGCCGCCGGCGCGGGCCGCGGCGCTCTCGATCGCCCCCGCAGGCGAGACGGGGCGCGCCGGGGTCTTGATCGTCGGGCTGAACCCGTTCCGCCTCGTCGACGACAGCTACCGCGGCTTCCTGGGGCTCGTCGCCGGCCAGATCGCGGCGAGCCTGGCCAACGCGCAGGCGTACGAGGAAGAGAAGAGGCGGGCGGAGGTGCTCGCCGAGCTCGACCGCGCGAAGACCACGTTCTTCAGCAACGTGAGCCACGAGTTCCGGACGCCGCTCACGCTGATGCTGGGGCCGCTCGAGGACGCGCTCGCGTCGGCGAAACGAAGCCTGTCGGGCGTGGATCTCGAGACCGCCTACCGCAACGCGGTCCGCCTGCTCAAGCTGGTCAACGCGCTGCTCGACTTCTCGCGCATCGAGGCGGGCCGCGCCCAGGCGTCCTACGAGATGACCGACCTCGCGGCGCTCACCGCGGATCTCGCGAGCGCCTTCCGCTCCGCCGTCGAGCGCGCAGGGCTCGCGTTCGAGGTCGACTGCCCGCCGCTGCAGGAGCCCACCTACGTCGATCGCGACATGTGGGAGAAGATCGTGCTCAACCTCCTCTCGAACGCGCTCAAGTTCACGTTCGAGGGGGCGATCGCGGTCTCGCTCCGCGCCCGTGACGATCGCGTCGAGCTCACCGTGCGCGACACGGGGACCGGCATCCCGGAAGGCGAGCTGCCGCACCTGTTCACGCGGTTCCACCGCGTGCAGGGCGCGCGGTCCCGCACGCACGAGGGGTCGGGGATCGGGCTCGCGCTGGTCCACGAGCTCGTCCGCCTGCACGGCGGGACCATCCAGGTCGCGAGCGAGGTGTCCAGGGGGACGGCGTTCACGGTCTCGATCCCTCGCGGGAGCGCGCACCTCCCGCCGGACCGCGTGAACGCCCGCCGGACGCTCATCTCGACGGCCACGGGCGCGGCGCCGTACGTGCATGAGGCGCTCCGCTGGTTGCCCGGGGCGCCGCTGGGCGAGGACGTGGCGCCCGCGGTCCTCGCCGCGCCAGGACCGCCCGCGGCGCCCGATCTCACGGTCGGGCCGCCCGCGCGCATCCTCCTCGCGGACGACAACGCCGACATGCGCGACTACGTCGGGCGGGTGCTGCGCGAGCGCTGGACGGTCGAGGCCGTGGCCGACGGCGCCGCGGCGCTCTCGTCCGCGCGGCGGGACCCGCCGGATCTCGTGCTCACCGACGTGATGATGCCGAACCTCGACGGCTTCGGCCTGCTCCGCGCGCTGCGCGAGGACCCGGGGACGCAGCGCGTCCCGGTGATCATGCTCTCGGCGCGCGCGGGCGAGGAGTCGCGCGTCGAGGGCCTCGAGGCGGGCGCGGACGACTACCTCCCGAAGCCGTTCTCCGCGCGCGAGCTCGTCGCCCGCGTCGCGACGCACCTCCAGATCGCGCGCCTGCGGGCGGCGGCCGAGCGCGAGCGCGCGAAGCTGCACGACCTGTTCATGCAGGCGCCGGTCCCGATCGCCGTGTTCGTCGGCCCCGAGCACCTCTACGAGGTCGCGAACCCGCCCTACTGTGAAATGGTCGGCCGGCCGGAGATCGCCGGGAAGACCGTGCGCGAGGTGTTCCCCGAGCTCGGCGAGCACGAGGTGATCGCGACGCTGGACCGGGTGCTCCAGGGCGGCCAGCCGCTGCGGATATTCGAGCTGAACGTGCCGATCCAGCGCGGGGGCGTCGCGAGGGACGCGTTCTTCAACTACGTCGCGCAGCCGATCCGCGACGCGTCGGGCGCCGTCACCGGCGTCATGGTGGTCGCCTTCGAGGTCACCGACCAGGTGCTCGCGCGGCGGCGCGTGGAGGAGCTCATGGCGGCCCTCGCGGAGACGAACGAGGAGCTCGACCGGTTCGCCTTCGTCGCCTCCCACGATCTCAAGGCCCCGCTCCGCGGGATCGCGAACCTGTCGGAGTGGATCGAGGAGTCGCTGGCGGGGAAGATGGATGAAGAGACGCAGCAGCACATGCAGCTCCTGCGCGGGCGCGTGCGCCGCCTGGAGACGTTGATCAACGGGATCCTCGACTACTCGCGCGCGGGCCGGCAGCGCGACCGGGCGACGAGCGTCGACGTCGGCCGGCTGCTCGCCGAGATCGTCGAGCTGCTCGCGCCCGGCCCCGAGGCCCGGGTCGAGGTCGCGCCCGGGATGCCGACGCTGGTCGCCGAGCGCGTCCCGCTGCAGCAGGTGTTTCAGAACCTCATCAGCAACGCCCTGAAGCACACGCGCCGCGCCGATCCGCGCGTCGAGGTGTCGTGCAGGGACGCCGGGGAGTTTCACGAGTTCGCCGTGAAGGACAACGGGCCCGGGATCGCGCCCGAGTACCACGAACAGATCTGGGGGCTCTTCCAGACCCTCGAGTCGCGCGACAAGGTGGAAGGGACCGGTATCGGTCTCTCCGTCGTGAAGAAGGTCGTGCAGAGCCGCGGCGGGAGCGTACGGGTCGAATCGCAGCCGGGCGCAGGCGCGACGTTCTTCTTCAGCTGGCCGAAGCGCGCGAAGGAGGGGGCGTGAGTGTGCGGGCGTGACCGTGAGGACGCACACGCCCGGACACCTTCCCCCCGAACATCGAGAGCCGCTATTTTCTCCTTGGCTTGAAGCCGCGCTGTCCGCATACTCGCGATCTAGCGGATAGGGTGGCAGTCACTCGCTCCATGCATGGAGACGGTGAGCGTGCCTCACCCGACAGCGACATCGACAGGGCAGGACGCGCCGTGGCCAGGGGGGAGGCCGGGCCCCGGCGCCCCTCTGGGACATCACGCCCGGCTCGGAGCGCGGCGGGCCTCTGGGGAGGCTCCTCTCCGCCGCCATGGCGAGGGTCCGGGAGCGTGACGCGTCGCGCTCTGTCCCGACAATGCGGCTCGCCGACAGGCTTCATCACCTCTGGAGGGATCATGATCAGACAGCTCGCCCGTATCACCCGTTTGCTGGCGTTTCCCCTCACCGCGGCCGCGCTGCCCGCGGCCGCCCTCGCCGGCTGCAGCGTCGCCGGGCCCGGCGGGGCGGAGGCCGAGGAGGACGGAGCCGTCAGGAACGTGCAGATCAGCGCCGACAGCGTCGCGCGCCTGTCCCCTGGTGAGCGGCTCTCGGTCGACCTGCGCGCGCGCGAGGTGATGTACCACGTCGCGTTCGAGGGCCTCGACCTGGGGCGCGTCGATCTCGACTTCGGCGAGCAGGGGAAGGCGCAGATGGCAGCGGCGATGGCGCCGCTGTTCTCGCACCCGTACAGCCCGCTGGACGCGCAGGACGGGCGCCTCCGGATCACGGCGGATCCCTCGAACTTCGCCGAGCTCACCGCGGACGACATCGCGGCGCTGGAGGTGGAGCGGATGATCGCGCGGGAGCACCGGAGCGGCGCGCCCACCGCGCAGCCGCAGTCGCTCCCGGACGAGTGCGTCGAGCAGACGATCTATTTCTACGTGGACATCGTCGTCGGCGAGACGGTGCAGTCGGTCCTGTGCGAGCACACGATCCTCGTCTGCGACGGGTCGACGTGTGATGTGCACACGTACGGCGGCCACGAGTACCTGTTCTGCGACGGCCAGCAGTCGTGGAACGACGCGCGGGCGAGCTGCGCGAGCGAGGGCAAGAGCCTGGTCACGATCAACGACGCGGCGGAGGAGGCGTGGGTCTACGGGCTCGCGAGCGCGCTCTCGACGCAGAAGTGGTGGATCGGGCTGAACGACAGGGGGGCCGAGGGCAACTTCGTGTGGGACAGCGGGGAGCCTGCCGGCTACACGAACTGGTACGCGGGGGAGCCGAACGACGCCGGGAGCGGCGAGGACTGCGCGCAGCTGAACCGGTTCTATCCGGAGCTCGGGTGGAACGACGAGCCGTGCTCGCTGCACCTGCGGTATATCTGCGAGTCGGACTGACGGGCTGACTCACGGCGGGACGCGACCGGACGCGAGGGGGGCGTTCCGAGCGGAGCGCGCCGTGGGGAGGGTCCGCGCTCGCCGACGTGGCGCGGGTGGGCGCTGGCCAATCGGCAAGACTGGGGCGAGGGAGCTTGCGCAGGGGACACCGCCCGGCATGTCTCGCTTCGGGCCATGCCGGCTGGGACGTTATGGTGCGCGCCACACAAGGCGCGCCTGAGACGTGGAGAGGACTGGAAGCTTATGGTACCTTGCTCGGTGCTGGGCGCGCCCACCCGCGCCACGTCGGCGAGCGCGGACCCTCCCCACGGCGCTTCGGGAAGGCGTTGACGCTGGGGCGGAGGCGGTCGATCGTGGCAGAATGAGCGAGGCGGTGGAGGCGTGGCTGCGAGGGTTCGTGACCAGCAACGGAGGGGTCGCCGGGAGCGTGCACTTCATCGGAGAAGGCGGGCTCGAGCTGGCGGCGGCGATGAACCTTCCGGAGAAGGTGCAGGAGATCACGCGCAGGGTGCCGCGAGGGAAAGGCATGGCCGGGCTCGCGTGGGAGCGGGGGGAGCCGGTGCAGACATGCAATCTGCAGACGGATAGGTCCGGGGACGTGCGGCCAGGGGCCAAGGCCGTCGCGGCGCAAGGGGCGGTGGCCCTGCCCGTACGCGGGGCGTCAGGGGACGTGCGCGCGGTGGTGGGGATCGCATTCGCGGAGGAACGCGAGCTGAGCAAAGAAGAGCTCGGCCGGCTCGCCGAAAGCGCGGGCTCGCTCCCTCAGTGCGGGTAGGCAGGCATGCCCGGCATCCCCGGGGGAGGCTGTATATTTCCGGCGGTGATGGAGACGTTCGCCCCGCGGGCCAGGCCGAGCGTCACCTGGGTTCCCGAGGGAACCGTGGTGAGCGGGTGGTAGAGATACGTCATCTTTCCCCGGACATCGTGGCCGTCGACGGACACGATGACGTCGCCCCCCCGGAGGCCTGCAGCGGCGGCGGGGCCCCCTGATCGGACCTGGCTCACCTCGAAGGTCATCTCGGCGATGTCGACCATGATGTCCGATCCCCACTTGATCGAGTAGCCGAGATCGCCAGGCGGGTCCTCTGGCTTGAGCCGGCGCTTCGGCAGGGCGATCCGGCCCAGGTCGGTCGAGCCGCCCGCCTGCACGTCGAACGGGATCGCCGCGCCGTCATGGGGGGAATTCATCGGATCGGACGGCATGAACATGACGGTGATGCGACCGGAGGCGACACCGCTCACCTCGAAGCGACCCGACGTGTCGGTGAGGTTGTCCTCCCTGCCACCGGACGGGAGCATCGGCGGCCCCCCCGCGCGATTCACGATTCGGACGTTCATCCCGGCGACGGGCGCGCCGCCGTCGAGCGACACGACCTGTCCCCTCACCGCGGCCCGCGGCGCGAGCGCGAGCACCACGCCGCGCCGATGCTCCCCGGGCCCGAGCGGGACCTCCACCGCCGCCGTTCCCTCCTGCGCCTCGGTGGAGACCGAGTACTTCCCCTCCGGGAGACCGCTGATCGTGAAGGCTCCTTCCGTGAAGACGAAGGTCTCGGACCGGAAGAACATCGACGCGCTGTCGATCACGCGGACGGTGAAGTTGTCGGGGACCTTCCCGCCCGGCACGGAGAGCGTGCCGGAGATCGCGCCGGCCGGCTGCAACGTGAGCGTCACGCTGTCGCCGGTCTTGACGTGCTCGGCGATGCCGTCGCCGCCGCCCTTCCGGTACGCGCGCACCGTGTACACGCCCTCGCGGAGGCCCCCGAGGACGAACCTGCCCTCGGGATCGGTGAGCACCGGCGCTCGCGAGAATGCACCCCACCGCGCCCTGCTCACGGCGCTCGCGCCCGGCGGGGCCGCGCCCTCCGACTCCGACACCGCGTGGACGAAGGCGTCCGTCACGGGCTCGCCGATCTCGTCGACGACGCGACCCTGGATCTCCCCGTTGCGGCGCTCCACGACCAGCGCGACGCGCGCGCTCTCGCCCGCCTTCACGGTCGCGGAGACCGCCTGAGGCCCCCCGGCGAGCGGGTCTGCTCCCGGCGGCGGCGGCGGCGTCATGTCGTTCTCGTTGGTCCAGACGCGGTACTCGCCCGGCGGGAGGCCTTTGCTCGCGAAGCTCCCATCCTCGCGCGACACCGCCGCGTTCATGCGCGGCGGGTGCGGGCCCATGCGCGGCGGGTCCACGTCCATGCGCGGTGGGCTCGCGATCATGATGTGCACGCCCTCGACCGGCTTCCGGTCCGCGTCGGTGACGGTCCCCTCGATCGCGCCGCCGCGGTCGGCCACGATCGTCACCTCGGGGGCGTGCTCGTCGCGGAGCTCGACCTCGACCGGCTCGGGCTGGACGTGGTCGATCGGCTCCGCAGCGACCATGTACTTCGCGGGCGAGAGCCCCTGGAGCACGAAGCTCCCGTCGGGCTCGTTCGACGCGGACGCCCCGGTGGCCCCGCTCCGCCCCATCATCTCCGGCGCATGCGCGTGGACGTTCGCGCGGACCGGCCCGCCGTCGCGGTCCACGACCCGGCCCCGGATCGTCAGCCCCGCGCGCACCGTCCACACGAGGCCCTCGACGTCCACATCCCTGACCTCCACGGGCGGGTAGCTCGGCTCCGCCGGCTGGTTCGTGCACCTCACGAGCACCTGGTACTTGCCAGGAAGCACCCCGTCGAACCGCACCGCGCCGTCGGCCTCGACGGGAACGCCCACCATCCCCCCGGACGCCGTGTCCATGAGGCCGACGTTGCCGCTCTTGCACGGCGCGCCGTCCGGCGCGATCTCCACGCGACCCGTCAGGGTGCGCGCGGGGTGGACCTCGACGACCACCTCGCTCGAGGTCTGGCCCACGCCGAGGACCACACTCTCGCGCGCCTGACCGAACCTGCCGACCGCGCGGGCAAGGATCCTGTAGCGCCCCGGCGGGAGCCGATCGACGCGGAAGCGGCCCTCGGCGTCGCTGAGTGCGTGTGCGGCGCCGGCGCCGGGCATCATCCCGAACGCCTCTTCGCTCTCCAGGGAGATCTTCGCTCCCTCGACCGGGGCCCCGGTCCCCGCCTCCAAGACCCGACCCGCGAGCACCGACGCCGGGGTCAAGAGGAGCTTGAGCGCCGGCCCCGGGGCGACCCCGTCCTTGAACCCCACCGAATACCCGTCGGCCTCGGCGCGCGCCATGTACGGCCCCTCGTCGACCCACGCCGCATAGGAGCCCTGGGCGTCGGACCTGGCCACCACGACGTCGTGCGGCCCGAACCGGCTGATCATGACCAGCGCGCCGGAGATGGCCCCTCCGCCGATGTCCTCGACCTGCCCCTTCACCTCCACCCCGCCGGGCGCCAGCGTCAGATCGACGCCGGTGCGCGCCTCGCCGGCGCCGAGATCGAGGAAGGGAGCACGCAAGGCGTCGGGAGCAACGTAGTGCGCCGGCCTGTGCCCCGGCGCCGAGGCGCTGATGCGCCAGCGCGCCGGCAGCAGGCCGGAGAGTGTATATCGACCGTCCTGAGCGGCCGGCGCGCACACCGGCTCGCGCGCCTCCACCAGCGACATCGCGCCCGACTCGACGGTGGCGCACACCATGGCGCCCGCGACCGGCGCGCCCGCAGGCTCGGCGACGCGCCCGGCGACGCTCCCGGGCTGACGGGCCCGCGCCGCCGGCGCGCGCGGGCGCGCCCCGGGCCTCGCGGGCGCCGCGCCCTCCGGTGGGACGTCAGCGCCGGTCGGGGGTGCCCCGGCGGGGCGGCGCCACAAGGACCAGAAGAGGAGCGCCGACAGGGCGAGCCCGAGCACGGCGAGCGCCCACGCCTGCTTGATCCACGATCGCTTCATGACCCGTCCTTTCGCTGCGCCGCGCGACGGCCGCCAGCATAGGGGGACGGCCAGCGCCCCCGAAGCGGCGAGCACGCCGTCGTCGCGCCGGCGCTTCCTTCATCAGCCCTCGCGCTGGCCGGCTGGCTCGCCGGCGGCTCGAGCGCGCTGCCCGCGTGGGATGTTCTCCAGGCTGGTCGCACTGTCACTCGACGGCGCCCGGGACTTTTTGATGCAGGTCACGACGCAGGAGGCGGCCCTTGTCTTTGGCCGCGCCGATGCGAGGATGGGCGCCTTCCCATGGAGACGAACGGCAGGCGCGCGCCGGAAGCAACACGCGTGGATGAGCTCGGACCGGGCGACCGGCCGCACGTCCGCCTGGAGGACCTCGTGCGCGGCGCTCCTCTGGCTCCCTCGGACGAGCGCGCGGCGGCTGAGCCCGGAGCGGGCGTCGGCGCGGACGAGCCCCTCACCGCCAAGCTCGCCCGCCGGACCGTGCCCGGCGCGCTGTACGAGCCCGGGCCCGAGCCAGGGTATCTCCGGTGCACCGCGTGCGCGCACCGCTGCGTCCTCTCGCCGGGGCGCGCGGGCGCGTGCGGCATCCGCTTCGAGAAGGACGGCGAGCTGCGCGTCCCGTTCGGGTATGTCGCTCGCCATTACGTGCGCTCGGTCGAGACGAATACGATCTTCCACGTGCGCCCCGGCGCGAGATCGCTCACCTTCGGCATGTTCGGGTGCGATCTCCGCTGCCCTTACTGCCAGAACTGGAAGGTGTCCCAGGCGCTGCGCGAGCCGGAGAGCGGGGGCGAGCCGATCGACCTCACCGCCGAGGCGCTCGTCGAGATGGCCGTCCAGGCGGGCTGCGAGGTGCTCGCGAGCGCCTACAACGAGCCGATGATCACGGCCGAGTGGGCCCGGGCGATCTTCACGGAGGCGCGGCGGAGGGGGCTCGTGACCGCGCTCATCTCGGACGGCAACACGACGCCGGAGGCGCTCGCGTACATGCGCCCGGTCGCGGACGTGTTCCGCGTCGATCTCAAGGGGTGGAGCGCCGAGCAGTACCGGACGCTCGGCGGCCGCGTGGAGCCCGTGCTCGCCGCGATCGGCGAGGCCCGGCGGCTCGGCTACTGGGTCGAGGTCGTGACGCTCGTCGTGCCCGGCTTCAACGACAATCCGGCCGGCCTCCGCGCCCTCGGCGCCGAGATCGCCAGGGTGGACCCCGACATCCCCTGGCACCTCAACGCCTTCTACCCGCGCTACAAGATGCGCGACCGCCAGGCCACCGACCCGGCCTTCCTCATGGACGTCGCCGGCGTCGCGTACGCGCGCGGCATGAAATACGTCTACGTCAGCAACATGGCCGATCGCCTGCGCGAGCTCTCCCATACCCGCTGCCCGGGCTGTTACGAGGTCGTGGTGCGGCGCTTCAATTACGAGACGCAGGAGGTCCTGCTCACCGGCGGCGCCTGCCCCGCGTGCGGCACGCGCGTGCCTGGCCTGTGGAAGCCGGCAGCGGCGTGACCCTCTCCCGGTCAGGGACCTGGATGCTGCCATAGCGGACCCCTCACGCCCGCGACGTATTGCCGGGATGCGAGGCTCCTGCGCCCCCGGGTCGGGGGTCAGCAGGTCAACACGACTGCACCGCTGGCCGCGCTGGCCGCGCTGGCCGGCCACTCATCGTGTCCAATGGCCGGCCTGGCCGGCCAGTCCAACTGGCCACCTCGGCGGCGAAAATTCGTGGAGGAGCTGCACGCGCCGGAGTTGCGCGTGATAGTCTGAGCGCATGTCGTCGCCGTCAGAATGTCTCGCTCAGATCCTTGCGGAGGGCCGATTCCACGCGATTCGCTCGCTGGGCGAAGAGTGCGCGGCGGAGCTCCACACCCACGCAAAGGAGAGGTATCTCGCGCTGGAGGCGACGATACCCCGGCTCCGGCGCAGCATGAGCCGCCGGATCTTCGAGCTCGGGCCGCCCGTGCTCGCGATCTACCAGGCGCTCCACCACGACCTCGGCGTGGACCGGGAGCCGGCCCTGCGCCTCGCCGAGGAGATGCTGCACGCCTTCCACCGCAAGCAGCTGCACCGGAGCGCGCTCGACGGCATCGCCATGGACATGATGTTCCGCCTGAGGCCCGCGCGGAACCTGCTGATGAGGAGCCTGTTCGCCGAGGAGCCGGACGGCTTCCGCTTCGAGCAGGCCGACGACGCCGGCGCGCTGATGGCGTTCGACGTGCGCGCGTGCCCGCTCGTGAGCTTCGCCCGGCGGCACAACGCGCCGGAGATCGTCGCGATGATCTGCCGGCTGGACGACCTCAAGCCGAGCGCGCGCCGCGGGGTCGAGCTGCGCCGCACCGGCACCCTCGGCACCGGCGCCGAGCGGTGCGACTTCCGGTACGTGGCGGCGAAGAAGTAGCGACTGGCCGCCTGTACACACGCGCGCATATCGGCACACATGACGGACGCCGCGCGCAGGGTTCGTCGATGGGCGGCGCGCGCGCGGGGCGGCGCGCGCGCAGGGTGGCAAACGCAAGTCATCGACTGTCATTGACGCCCGCGCTGCGCGCCGGACAAGAAGCAAGCGCCGGGAGCTACGGCGCGTGAGACAGCGCACACGAGCTCTGCCGGCGGCGTGCGTTCCATGATCTCAAGACAGAGCGCTCATGGTATCGGTGAAGACTCGCCCATTTCATCGATTCAACGTCGCCCCTGACATCGCTTTCTCAAGGAGGCCCCATGACAACGCCTGTCGCTCCGCGAAGGGTGGCCGCTCGACTTTTGTTCGCCGTGACGTCCGCGGCTTCCCTCGCGACCAGCGCGCCCGCGCTGGCCAGCTCTTCCTACACGCTCTTCGAGGGCGGGCAGGTGCGCCCGCTCGCGCTCTCCCCCAGCGGGAACCTGCTCTTCGCGCTGAACACGCCCGATAGCCGCCTCGAGGTCTTCCGCGTCCACAAGGGCGGTTTGACCCACAGGAGCTCGATCCCCGTCGGGCTCGAGCCCGTCGCCGTCGCGGCGCGCAGCGACACCGAGGTGTGGGTCGTCAATCACCTGTCCGACAGCGTGAGCGTCGTCGAGCTCTCGCCCGGCGGGTTCGGCGGGCACGTCGAGCGCACGCTGCTCGTCGGCGACGAGCCGCGGGACATCGTGTTCGCCGGTCCCTCGAAGCGCCGCGCGTTCATCACGGCCGCGCACCGCGGCCAGAACAACCCGAACGATCCCGAGCTCACCACCCCGGGCGTGGGCCGGGCCGACGTCTGGGTGTTCGACGCGAACCACCTGGGCGCGTCGCTCGGCGGCGCGCCGCTCACCATCCTCACCCTCTTCACGGACACGCCCCGCGCGCTCGCGGCCACGCCCGACGGCGCCCGCGTCTACGCCGCCGGCTTCCACTCGGGCAACCAGACCACCGTCGTCACCGAGCTGCTCGTGCCCGACGGGGGCGAGGCGAACGGCGGCTCGCCGGGCCCGACCACGAACGCGGAGGGCGCCCCGGCGCCCGAGGTCAGCCTCATCGTCAAGTTCGACGGCGCGCACTGGGTCGACGAGCTGGGCCGGCGCTGGGACGAGCAGGTGAGGCTCTCGCTGCCGGACAAGGACGTGTTCGCGATCGACGCGATGAGCAACCCGCCGCAGCCCGTGGCCGGGGCCTCAGGCTACTTCACCGGCGTCGGGACGATCCTCTTCAACATGGTCGTCAACCCGGTGAGCGGGAAGGTCTACGTCTCCAACACCGACGCGAGGAACGAGCAGCGGTTCGAGGGCCCCGGCATCTTCGCCGGGCAGAGCCTCCGGGGCCACCTCCACGAGAGCCGCGTCACGGTGCTCGGCGCGGGCAGCGTCGCCCCGCGGCACCTCAACAAACACATCGATTACTCGGTCTGCTGCGCCCCGACGCCGAACGCGGAGAGCGAGAAGAGCCTGGCCCAGCCGACCGACATGGCCGTCTCGAGCGACGGCGCGACGCTCTACGTGGCCGCGCTCGGGTCGAGCAAGATCGGCGTGTTCAGCACGGCCGCGCTCGAGAACGACACCTTCGTGCCCGACGCGGCCGACCACATCGAGGTGAGCGGCGGCGGCCCGACGGGGCTCGCGCTCGACGAGCCGCGGGGCCAGCTCTACGTGCTCACCCGCTTCGACAACGCGATCTCGATCATCGACACAGAGGCCGGAGGCGAAGCGGCCCACGTCGCGATGTATAGCCCCGAGCCGCCGAGCGTCACGATCGGGCGGCGCCACCTCTACGACGCGCGGTCGAGCTCCGCGCACGGCGACGCCTCGTGCGCGAGCTGCCACATCTTCGGCGACTTCGACAGCCTGGGGTGGGACCTCGGCAATCCGGACGAGGTGGTCACGGAGAACCCGGGCCCGTTCGTCGGCCCGCTGCTCAACCTCTTCACGCAGCAGCCGATGCCCCGGGAGTTCCACCCGATGAAGGGCCCGACCACGACCCAGAGCCTGAGGGGCATGGCGAACCACGGCCCCATGCACTGGCGCGGGGACCGCACCGGCGGCAACGATGCGCCGACCGCCCAGCCGGACAGCGGCTCGTTCGACGAGCGCGCCGCGTTCAGGAAGTTCCAGGCCGGCTTCACCGACCTGCTCGGCCGGAGCGGCCCGATCCCCGCCGCCGACATGGAGGCGTTCACGGACTTCATCCTGCAGGTGACCTATCCGCCCAACCCGATCCGCAGCCTGGACAACTCGCTCACGCCGGATCAGCAGGCCGGGCGCGACACGTTCTTCAGCGGCAACCTGGACGGGACCGCCATCTGCAACGGCTGCCACGTGCTCGACCCGGAGGCGAACCCCGGCGTCGACAAGCCCGGCTTCTTCGGCGCGAACGGCAACATGACGTTCGATTTCCAGCCGCAGCTCATCAAGACGCCGCACCTCAGGAACATGTACCAGAAGGTCGGGATGTTCGGGATGGCAGCCCCGATGTTCGGCATCCTGCCGGGCGACAACGACCCCAAGGGAGATCAGGTGAGGGGCTTCGGGTTCCTGCACGACGGGAGCTTCGACACGCTGTTCCGGTTCTTCCGTGGGATGGGGTTCTCGCCGTTCACCGGCTTCACGAACCAGTTCGGCACCTTCCCCGACAACCCGGCGGGCCTGCCGGACTCGCCGGCGGGCGACGCGGTCCGGCGGCAGCTCGAGGCGTTCCTGCTCGCGTTCGACTCGAACGTGGCGCCGATCGTCGGCCAGCAGATCACGCTCCGCGGCGGCAATGCGGCGGTGGTGGGCCCGCGCGTCGATCTCCTGATCGCGCGGGCCGACGCGGGGGAGTGTGACCTCGTGGCCAAGAGCCGCCTGCTCCTGCACGAGATCGGCTTCCTCTACACCGGCGCAGGGCACTTCGCCGTGGATCGGATGGGGCTGCCGCCGCTCCCGGACGCCGCGCTCCGGCAGATCGCGGTCGCGACGGGGCGCGCGCTGACCTACACGTGCGCGCCGCCGGGGTCGGGCTACCGCGTCGGCCTCGACCGCGACGAGGACGGCTTCCTCGACGGCGACGAGCGCAGCGCCGGCAGCGATCCGGCGGACCCCGCCGACACGCCCTGACCGCCGCCGCGCGCGCGGGCGGCGGCCGGCGCCCCGGGGACATCACGGCTCCGGGGCGCCGTCGCGAGGTGCACAATCCGGGTCGGCGGGAGCGACACACGCGAGGGCGCAGACGCCGTCGGCCCCGCAGCGGCGCTCGGCGCAGTCGGGGTCGACGAGATCGGGCCCGACGTCACATGACAGATTGCACAGGCCGTCGGCGCGGCACGGGTTGTCCGCCTCGAACTCGTCGATCGTGGGCTGGATGAACTCGGCGATCTGGCGCTCGTCGGTGCGCGCCTGCACGCCGTCGAGGGTGCAGGGGTCGTCGCCGAACGAGGTCACGCCGGCGTGCCGCTCGACGCCCCACCGCACGAGGAACGCCGGGCCCCCGGAGTCGCCGCTGCAGGTGTTCATGGAGGGGACCTGGTAATAGAACTGGGTCGCGTCGATGGAGCCCGGCGTCCCACCGACGGCGGCAGGGCCGACCGCGAGGATGGGAAACGTCACGACGCGGCGCGTGCCGAACCCCGTCCCTGCGACGCCGTCCGAGACCCCGTACCCCACGAAGGTGTACGCCGGGCCGACGTACCAGCCGTTGTTCTCCATCCTTTCGCGCAGGAGCGGCGCGGGCTGCACGGGCGCGTCGCTCTCGAGCTTCAGGAGGGCGAGGTCGTTCTCGAGCGTGGACGGGTCGTAGTCGGGGTGCCGCCTCGAGGTCTCGATCCGCACGCTCTCGGAGCGGCGCCCGAGGCTCGTGCCGAAGTAGACCCGCGTGAGGCTGCCCTGGCAATGGCCCGCGGTGATCACGGTGCGCCGCGAGATGACCGTCCCGGTGCAGAAGGCGCGGCTCTTGTTGCCGACGCCCACGACGTACGCGTGCGCTGTGTCCACGGCGCCGCCGACGATCGGTTGCCGGGACGTGAGCAACGGCTGCTCGCCGCCGCCTCCGGGCGGCGTATCCGCGCAGCCGAGCCCGCGGAGGCACAAGGTCGCGATCAGGAGAGCCTTCTTCATACTGCCACCTTTCCGCCGAGGAGGGATGTCCAGGGCGACGCGGTCGCGAGGGCGCGCCGGGCCGACATCGCTCGATGCCCGCGGGTGCGCGGGGTTTAACAAGCGCGGTGCCAATGGCGGGCTCGGCGGTCAGGCCGACCGCAACCTGGATCCGGCGATCCGGGCCGGGCGCTCCGAGCAGCGACGACAGAATTTTACGAGGTGGAGGTTGCCCGCGCGGGCTGGGCGCTGCGCTCATCCATGCTGGCGATGTAGACCCGGTTGAGCTCACGGCACGCGAGCTCGTGGATGCCGATCGCCACCTCGATCCCGGCGCGCTGCAAGATGGCCACGCCCTTCCCGCTGACGAGCGGGTTCGGGTCGATCATGCCGATCACCACGCGCCGGACGCCGGCGCGGAGGAGCGCGTCGGTGCACGGCGGCGTCCGGCCGTGGTGGCAGCACGGCTCGAGGTTGACGTAGAGCGTGGCGCCCTCGGCGCTGCCGGTCAGCTTGCGGAGCGCGTCGACCTCGGCGTGGGCCAGCCCGGCGCGCTCGTGGAACCCCTCGGCGAGGAGCTCCTCGCCGCGCACGATCACCGCGCCGACCATCGGGTTCGGCGCGGTGCGCCCCGCCGAGCGGGCCGCCAGCTCGAGGCAGCGCTCCATCCAGCGCAGGTCCACGTCGCTCATGCCGGCCTCGGGGCACGGCGGTCCAGGGAGGGGCGGCGAGGCGAGCTCGCGGCGGTGTCACACAGCGTCACCCCGCCAGTATAACGGATGCCGGCCGCGGCGGCGCGCCCGAGCGGCGCCCCCCCCCGCCCACGCCGTGCCGCGGCGGGTCTCCTCCGCCCGGCCCCCGCGCTCGCCGCGCGCGACCTCGTCCCCGCCGGCGCGCTCAGGATCGAGACATCCACACGCGTGCGCTCGACGGCCTCGCGCGGGACGAGCAGCTAGGGCGGTCCGCCCGCATCGCGGATCGGTCCGGGCTGCCGCGGGCCGCGGCGCGCACGCTGGGCGAGGTGAGGCTCGCAGGGTCGAGCCCGCGCGCCCGCTCATCGGCCCCTAACCTTTGTCGGGCGACCGCGAGGACAGCTGCCTCATGAGCGCGCCGCCGTCGCGCCGAGGATCTCCTCGACGGTAGCCGCGGTGGTCGCCCGGGCGATCCATCGTTCCAGCGTCACCACGTCCTTACATGCCTCGATGTGGGCGCGAGCAGAAGCGCTCACAGAGACCCCGCGCGCCGCAAGCAGCGTCAAGATCGCACGAGCAAGGCCGGCGGCCTCGCCCTTGGCGAAGCCTTCTGCCTCCTTCGCCTCGCCGTACTCGCGCGCCTGCTGGATCTCGTCCATCACCTTGCGGTACGCGTCGAGCTCGGCCGGGGTGAATGTCGCCTCATTGGCGAGCTCCAGCGCTTGCCGATGAGGTCCCGGGGGTAGATCGGCCGGGACCTCGGTCAACGCAGGGGCGTGCACGAACAACCACGCCCACTGCAACGCCCCCGTGTCGGGCTTGCGATCGGGCAGCTTCGGCAGCTCCAGAAACGCATACTGCACCTGCAGGAGCTTGTTCTTGCCCTCCTGATGCTCCGGAAGTCGGCCACCGGCTGAGATGCTCTCGGTCATGTACCACCGGCTGAGCATCGGTATGCGCGGGAGCTTCTGCGCGTCCTGCTCGGAGTCCGGCCACAGCTCGAAGTCGCAGATCGAGATTGCGACGACATCCGTGAGCTTGGTGTAGGGCTCGCCCGCCTTGAGCTGATCGACGTACGCCTTGCAGCCGTTGTAGACGACGCGGTTGATGAAGCCGGCGACGTGGATGAGCTGCATCTCGACCACGAACCAGGTGCCAGCCCGGTCCTTACACCGAACGTCCAGGATTGACAGCTTCGCTCCCGTCGCCACGGGGAGCTGCTCGCTCGGCAAGTATTCTATGGTTTCGATGGCCTGATCACCCGTCCGATCGAGCAGATCGTTGAGTAAACCGCGGAGGATGTCGGGGTGCGTTCCAAAGATGCGCCGGAAGACGAAGTCGTTCTTCAGGTCTGCGAAGGCCATACCCTACTCTTGCCGGCTCTGGCCCGCGAGGCAAGGCGTCTCGCCAGCGGACTCCCCAGGCTTCACGACGGGTCGCTCAGCGAAGTTCAAGACCCGAGGCTGAGGGAATCGGTCGGGGTGTCATGAGTATCTACGGCGATAGAAGCGGGATACGCGGGCGAAAGCGTAGCTGGCGGTCGCGCCGACGTGCCAAGCCTCCGGTGCGAGGCGATCAGGCGACCCGACCGGCGCCGGCCGTCCCACGCTCTCGTCCATGAACCCTCCGGATCCCGGCACCCCCCGCCGGAGACTCCGTCTACCCCTCGCCCACTCGCGGCGGCCATCGGGGCGCGGGAAAGGCAAACGCGGCCGCGCACGTCGAGTCCGCCCGCCGGGCGGATGAGGACCACGCAGTCCCCGTCGGCGGTGGCATCTACGGAGCGTGTCAGCACGTCCTGAGCCGGGTTTCCTCCACGGCCGTTCTGCTTCACACTCCGCCGGCCTGCACCGTCGTGCAGCGTTCTTCCCCGCTCCCGGCATCCGCCTCCTCCCGCGACCTCGTGCCCCACGCCGTCCTCACCTCCCCCAGCGCCGCCGCCCGCCTCGACCGGGCCGTGGGCTGGCTGCGCCGCCGGCGCCCCGCCGAGCCCGTGCTGCTCGTCGGCGCCTCGGTCGAGGCCGCCAGCGAGCTCGCCCGCGCGGCGCTCCGCGGCCGGCGCGCCGCGTTCGGCTGGCACCGGCTCACCCTCGGGCGCCTCGCCGCCGCGCTCGCGATGCCGGCGCTCGCCGCGCGCGGCCTCGTGCCGGCCAGCCCGCTCGCCATCGAGGCCCTCTGCGCGCGCGCGCTCGACGGCCTCGCGCAGGACGGGCAGCTCGGGCGGTTCGCCCGCGTCGCGGATCGGCCCGGGCTGCCGCGGGCCGTGGCGCGCACGCTGGACGAGGTGCGGCTCGCCGGCGTCGAGCCCGACGCGCTCGCCCCGGCCGACCTCGACCGCATCGCCCGCGCCTTCGACGCCGCGCTCGACGAGGCGGGGCTCGCCGACCGCGCGCTCGTCCTGCGCCTCGCGGCCGAGCGCGCCCGGGCCGAGGGGAACGGCGACCCGCGCGCCAGGCACCCGCTGCTCGGCCTGCCGATGCTCCTGCTCGACCTGCCGGTGCGGTTCGAGCTGGAGCGCGAGCTGCTCGAGGCCGTCGCCGCACGTTCGCCCGACGCGCTCGCCACCGTGCCCGCCGGCGATGACGCGTCACGTCGTCACCTCGAGGCGGCGCTCCGGTCGCCGGCGCGGCGGGTGGCGCTCACGGCGGTCTCGGCCGCCCATGACGGCGCCGGCGCCGGGGATGCCGCGGGCGACGCCGCGGGCGACGACGAGCTGGGCGAGCCGCCGCCGGGCGCGCCCAGCACGTCGCTGGCGCGGCTCCAGGAGCACCTGTTCGATCCGCTCGCCGACGAGGCCCCCGGGCTCGGCGACGAGGTCGAGATCCTCTCCGCGCCCGGAGAGAGCCGCGAGTGCGTGGAGCTCGCGCGGATCGCGCTGCGCGAGGCCGGCCGCGGGGTGCCGTTCGAGCGGATGGCGATCCTCCTGCGCGCGCCCGAGCAGTACCGGGCGCACCTCGTCGAGGCGCTGCGCCGGGCCGGGATCCCCGCGTATTTCGCGCAGGGCTCGGTCCAGCCCGACCCGGCCGGCCGCGCGCTGCTCGCGCTGCTCGCGTGCGCGGCCGAGCACCTGTCCGCGTCGCGTTTCGCCGAGTACCTCTCGCTCGGGCAGGTGCCCGACGCGACGGCCGCCGGCGAGCCGCCGCCGGCCGCCTCCGAGGCCGACCGGTGGGTGCCGCCGGACGACGACCTCTTCCCCGAGCTCCTGCGCGGCGAGCTCGACGACCCCGCGCCGGCGCCGGTCGACGACGGGCCGGCCGAGGACGATTCGCCGCCGGGCTACGGCGCACATGCCGGCAACGGCGCGCAAGCGGCCAGCGGCGCGCCCGCCGGCCATGGCGGGCCCGCGGCCAGCGGCGCGCCCGGCGACCCCGACGCCCCGGTGCAGGACGGCACCCTGCGCGCGCCGCGGCGCTGGGAGCGGATCCTCGTCGACGCCGCGGTGATCGGCGGGCTCGATCGGTGGGAGGCGCGGCTCTCGGGCTTCGAGCGGGAGCTCCGGCAGGAGCTCGCGCGCGCCTCGGAGGAGCGGGACACCGCGCGCATCGCGCGGGCGCTCGCGGATCTCGCCGCGCTCCGCGGGTTCGCGCTGCCGCTGCTCGCGGCGCTGCCGAGCCCGGGCGAGCGCGCGACCTGGGGGCAGTGGCGCGACCGGCTCTCGGCGCTCGCGACGCGCGCGCTCCGGCGGCCGGAGCGGGTGCTCGCCGTGCTCGCGGAGCTCGCGCCGATGGCCGACGTCGGGCCCGTGGATCTCGGCGAGGTGCGCCTCTGCCTCTCGCACCGGCTCACGAACCTCGTGCTGCCCCCGGCCGCCCGCCGCGACGGGCGCCTCTTCGTGGCGCCGATCGAGGCCGCCCGCGGCCGCTCGTTCGACGTGGTCTTCGTGCCCGGGCTCGCCGAGCGGATTTTCCCGCAGAAGGTCACCGAGGATCCCATCCTCCGCGACGCCCTCCGCCGGGCGATCTCGGGCGGCGCGTCGCGCCTCGACACGAGCGACGACCGGGTGGCGCGCGAGCGCCTCGCGCTGCGGCTCGCGGTCGGCGCGGCCCGGCGCCGGCTCGTCGTGTCGTACCCGCGCGTCGACATGGACCAGTCGCGGCCGCGCGTGCCGTCGTTCTACGGGCTCGAGCTCCTGCGCGCCGCCGAGGGGCGGCTCCCCGGCTTCGGCGAGCTCGAGCGCCGCGCCGAGCAGGGCGGCGGCGCCGCGCGCATCGGCTGGCCCGCGCCCGCGCACCCCGAGGACGCCATCGACGCGGCCGAGCACGACCTCGCGCTCCTGGAGACGCTGTTCAGCCTGCCCGAGGAGCGGACCGTCGGCACGGCGCGCTACCTGCTCAGCGCGAACCCGCACCTCGCGCGGGCGCTCCGCTTCCGGGCGCGGCGCTGGATCCCGGGCTGGACGAGCGCCGACGGGCTGTTCAAGCCGCTGCCGGAGGCGCGCGAGGCGCTCGCGAAGCACGGGTTCGCGCGCCGGTCGTTCTCGCCGACGGCGCTCCAGCACTTCGCCGCGTGCCCGTACCGGTTCTTCCTCTACGCCGTGCACCGGCTCGCGCCGCGCCGGGCGCCGGAGGCGATCGAGGAGCTCGATCCGCTCCAGCGCGGCCGGCTCGTGCACGACGTGCTCTACGAGGTCCTAGTCGCCCTGCGCGACGCGGGCAAGCTGCCCGTGAGCGTGTCCACGCTCGACGAGGCGCGGGCCGAGCTCGACCGGACGCTCGACCGCGTGGCCGCGCGTTATGCCGACGAGCTCGCGCCCGCGATCCAGCGGGTGTGGGACGACGGCATCGCGTCGGTGCGGGCCGACCTCCGGGAGTGGCTGCGGCGCGCCGCGGAGGACCGCGACTGGGAGCCGATCCATTTCGAGCTGTCGTTCGGCCTGCCGCGCCGCTTCGCCGCCCGCGACCCGGGCAGCTCGGACCAGCCGGTGGAGCTCGACTGCGGCGTGAAGCTCCGCGGGTCGATCGACCTGGTCGAGCGGAGCGTGTGGGGCGCGATGCGCGCGACCGACTACAAGACGGGCAAGGCGCGGTCGCCGCGCGATGCGGTCGTGAGCGGCGGCGGGGCGCTGCAGCCGGTGCTCTACGCGCTCGCGCTGGAGAAGCTCATGCCGCCGGGGACCCAGGTCGAGTCGGGGCGGCTCTATTACTGCACCTCGGCCGGCGGCTTCACCGAGGTGCCGATCTACCTGGACGCGCGGGCGCGCGAGGCCGCCGCGCAGGTGGCGGGGATCATCGGCGACGCGATCGACAAGGCGGCGCTGCTGCCGCTGCCGGCCGAGGGCGCGTGTGCGCAGTGCGATTATCGGCCGGTGTGCGGGCCTTATGAGGAGCTCCGGACGGGGAAGATCAAGCGGCGCGACATCGAGCCGCGCAGAAGGCTGGAGCAGCTCCGCAGGCTGGCGTGAGGCAGGGAGTCGCGATCAGGTCTCGCGTCCGGGAGGCGGCCGGATGCGAACGCGGCGGGTGTCGAGGGTGATGATCGCACCGGCCTAGCGCTCATCTCCGAACCGCGCGAGCACCTCGTCCTCGGGCCAGTCGCCGACGTGCTCCACGTCGTGGCCGAGCGACCGGAGGAGCGTCGCAGCCCTGGGCGCGACGCAGGTGTCGAGCAAGACCTTCACGTGCCCGTCTTCAGAAACGAGGGCTCGACCCGTTCATGCCCCACCAGCCGGCGTGCATAGAGCAAGCAGGCCTGCACGTCCTCGCGCTCGAGCCACGGGTACTCCTCGAGGAGCGTCTCGATGGTGTCGCCTGCGGCGAGCATCCCGAGCACGTGCTCGACCGCCAGCCGGCGGCCGCGAAGGATCGGTTTTCCCCTGAAGAAATCGGGATCTACGGTGATCCTGGAGAGGAGTTCCTGGTCGGACATCATCCGGTGAGCTTACGCCTGCCGCCGGCTCGGTCAAAGACGCGCGACGTGGTCGCGAGCGGCGGCGGTACGACAGACAGCGCCGGCGCGAGGCAGCGCCGGGGCGCCGTGAGGCCGTCTCAGGGCACCTGGAGGACGAACTTCTGGCTGGCCTTCGCGGTGTCGCAGGGCGCCTGCAGGATGGCGTTCCCGGACGCCGTGCCCGACGCGAAGACATCGAGGCAGAGCCCGCTCTGCTTGGCCTTGATCCGGTAGGTGCCCATCCCCGCGGCTTCGAACTGGAAGCGCTGGTTGTCGCCGCCGAGGCACGTCCACTGCTGGACGGCGACGCCCGGGTAGGGCGCGCCAGCCATGATGTCCAGGCACTTGCCGCTGGAGAGGGGGACAATCCTGTGATGCCCGTCGCCGAG
This sequence comes from Sorangium cellulosum, assembly GCF_002950945.1. GTDB lineage: Bacteria > Myxococcota_A > Polyangia > Polyangiales > Polyangiaceae > Sorangium > Sorangium cellulosum_E. Next base: position 601,953 of record NZ_CP012673.1, on the reverse strand, counting down.
GTCTTCGATCCTGAACTGCGAGTTCGCTTGCCCGGAGTAGGGCCACTGGATCACCGGAGCCGCATCCCCCGTCGAGTTGTCGTAGATGTTCAGCGCCTGACCGCTGTTGACGTTCTTGATGACGATCGCGGAGAAGCTCAGCGCCTCCTCGACGGACGCGATCGTCTCGGTGTCGCTGTCATCCTCTCCCTGGTCGCTGGCGTCAACGACGCAGCCCGGGAACACGAGGGCCGTGACAGAAGCGAGCAAGGACAGACTCAAAACGTGCGACAAAACCATGGCACCCTCCTAAAATCACCGATTTACTGCCATACGACGCGGGCACCTCCGCCCATCAGCGTCGACAGAGGGGATCATGGGCGACGATGCTCAAAAAGGCCATTACAGGATCTTTCAGCAAAGCCGGCACTTGGCACCCGTGACACCGACCTCACTCACGCACTATTTGCTGCGTGGTTATTTTGTAGACGCAACAAGCGAAAGCGCTGTAAGGAGCTGTAATAGCGACGCTGCCCACGGTAGCGTTATAGAGATGCCGAGCACCGAGCACCGAGCTCGGCGAGAGGACTCCTCGCAGGCGCATTGCTAATGCAGGCTCAGGAGACAAGGAGCGCACATGAACGAGAGAAAGCACGATCAGTCTACCAGGAAGGCCGCCGGAGGCGGCAACCCCGCACCCATCAAGCTAGAGATCGATGGAGGGGTCAAGGACTGGCGGAGTTACGAGTTCGACTTCAAAGGCGCCGGAATTCTAGCGCGCTGCATCGTTATCAATGAGGCGCCAGCCCCCAGCACAGCCACCAAGGGAACGTGGAAAAAGGACTCGGAGCACTGGTCTACCGCGCCGACGTATGCTCCATCAACGTACGCAAGCGTGGTGATCGGATTCACGGATGGATCCTGGGAAAATTCCAAAGGAGGAATCGAGCATCCTTCCAAGCGAGGCTCGCCTCTGACATCTCCTGAGGATTGGAAAAATTGGACGCTCCAGCACATCAACAGCAGCACACAATGGACATGTGTAGGAGAGGGCCACATCGAGACGAGCCCCTTGTACCTGCGAGCTGACAAGCAGGTCTGCTGGCGTATAACGGCGCCCTCAGACAACCAGCGCGCGTGCGTTCAGTTGTGGTACAACGACACCGGAAACACTCCTCTCAAAACCATCGATATCAGCGGCCAGTATTACATGCAATGCTCCTACAAATTCGAAGGAAGCGCTTGGCACACCACGAGCTCCATGAATTGACCACTCTGCTAGATGGGCCTCGCTACACGTAGCCCGATGGTCACCCTGCGATCGCCCGGCCGATTGCCTAGGCGCGTCGCCGATCGCGCGTAGGCCAGCGCGCTGACAAACGCGCCCCCCCGCACGGCGCGGTGACCAGGATCTGCAGGATCCGCGGCGTCGAGCTCGAGCCGCTCCCCCCGGATCGCCGGCCCGTCCCTCCGCCATGCGTTCAGGCACCAGTCGCGGACGTTGCCCGCGAGCCCCCGCACGCCATACGGGCTCTCGTCGGTCGGGTAGCTGTCGACGGGGACCCGCGTTGGCCCGGCGGCGAAGCTGTCGACCGCGCACACGAACGTGGCGTCCAGGTGATCGCCCGACGGGCAGTTGCGCCCGTCCACTCCCCTCGCCGCCTTCTCTCGTTCGAGCTCATTCGGGAGCCGCCAGGGCTTCCCCGTCGCCTCCGCGAGCCACGCCGCATACGCCATGGCACCGTGCCAGTCGACCAGCGAGACAGGCCAGTCTGGCTCCCAGCGCGCGCTCCACTCCTCTCCCGCCAGCACGAAGCGCCCGGCCGCGTCGCGGGCGAACGCCGGCCGCTCGTCCGCGTTCTCGGCCATGCCCGGCTGGGAGCGCGGGCAGGCCCGCAGCGCCTCGGCCTCGCGACCGCGGCCGACCAGGTCGTTCAGGAAGTCGAGGTACTCGCGGTTCGTAACGGGGAAACGGCGGATCACGAAGCCATCGACCCAGATGCGACGCCGCGGCAGGCTGTCGGCCGCCTCCGGATCCCCGCCGACGAGGCAGCAGCCTGCTGGCACATAGATGTCGTCCGGCCCGAGCTCCTCCGCGCGCAGCAGCGGAATGGGGTGCGCCGCCTCCTCTCCCGGGACGCAGCCGTCCCAGTGGCCGTCGCGCTCGAGCAGGACCGGATAACGGGCCTCCGCCCGGCCCGGAGCGCGGATCCGGAGCAGGTAGCTGCCCCGCGCGAAAGGCACCCTCCGGAGCGGCGTGCGACCGATCTCGCGCTCGTACACAGGGACGAGCCGCCGATCGCGCAGCACGTACCGGTAAAGCGACACCTCCGCGCCCTCCGGACACGTCTCCAGCGAGAGCGCCGCCTCCCCTCGCAGGAAGGCCGCGTGCCGGCCCCGGTCGTGCGCCCGCAGCAGCGCCTCGAACCGGGCCGCGTCCCGGCCGCGGCGCGCGCGCTCCGCATCGGCGAGCGCGTCGCGGTAGTAATCGGCGAGCATGCCGTGCGCCTCGTTGAGGTCCGGTGAGATCGCCAGCGCCCCCTGCACCTGCTGGATCAGCGCGGTCTCCCGCAACATGACCTGCCGCTCGAGCTCCGCGGCCTCGTCCTCGAGCGCCCACCCGGCCCGCTTCTCCTCCACCGGGCTGAAAGGCCTGACCGCCGCGAGCAACGCTCCGGACTTCGCGGCGCAGGCGGCCGCCTGCGCCCGTAGATCGTGGATCTCGGGCAGGAGCGCGCGCGCCGCTTCCAAGACGGCGAGCGCCTGCTCGCGGCGGCGAGCGCCGTCGAGCCAGTGCAGGACCTCGCGCGCGACTTCGCTGGCGTCGGCGTAGCGCGCTCCGGGCTCCCGCTGCATGGCGCGCTCGCAGATGGCCATGAGCTCCGACGGCACGGGCGGGCCGCCCTGAGTGGCTTCGACGAGCAGGACCGGCGGCCCGGCGAGGACCTGCCGCCAGATCGCCTGGCCGCTGCCGAGGTACGGCGGCCTCCCCGCGAGCAGGTGGTACAGGATCGCGCCGAGCGCGTAGACGTCGCTCTCCGGGCCGTGCAGCGCGCGATCGCCGCGGGCCTGCTCCGGAGGCATGTACGCGGGCGTGCCGAGGACGTCGCCGTGCCGGGTCCTCTCGGCGAGAGCATCCTGCGGCGCAGCGCCTTCTGACGCGGCCGGAGGCTCGTCCCCGGCAGCCACGCGCCGCGCGAGGCCCCAGTCCATCACGAGCGTCTCGCCGAACTCGCCGACCATGAGGTTCTGCGGCTTGAGATCGCGGTGCACGAGGCCGCGGGAATGGGCGTAGCCCACTGCCTGGGCGATGCGGGCAAAGGCGTCCACCGTGCGGCGGAAGGTCCAGCCCGAGGACGCGGGCCGAAACCCCTCGGGGCCGGCGGCGGCGTGCACCTCGGCGATGACCCAGTCGAGCGTCCGGCCACGGACCTCTTTCATGGTGAACCACAGCCGGCCGTCCTCGAGCTCGCCGCGCTCGTGGATCGCGACGATGCCAGGGTGCTGGAGCTGCGCCGTGACCTCGGCCTCGAACGAGAAACGCGCGCGCAGGCGCGGGTCGCGCGCGTGCTCGAGGTGGAGGATCTTCATCGCCAGGACGCGGTCGAGGAGCCGATCGCGCACGCGGCGCACCTCACCCGAGCCGCCGCCCGCGATCCGGCCGAGATCTTCGTAACGCTCGGGCATCCGCGGATCGGCGCGAGGAGCGGCGAGGTCGCCCTCCGCCGAGACGCTCGCCGGAGCCGCCGTCCGGGTGAACGCGGGGGAGCAGTCTCGCTCGTATGACCCCGCAGCGCGGGAGCCAGGAGGCAACGTCATGTCCACCCGCCCCGCACCGGGTTATACTACCATGCCGTAGGCTGCCATAGCACCCCCGCATACGTATGGGTATCCTTGAACAACGCTCGGCGCGCCGGCGGTTCACGATGGGCTCGAGCTGCCTCCTCGGACGGCGGTCCACCTGTGACCTGCGCGTCGAGCACCCGCGCGTCTCGGGCGAGCATGCGAGCGTGCATTGGATGGGCGACCGCTGGGAGCTCAGGGATCTCGGGAGCCGCAATGGCACCTACCTGGACGGGCGACGGCTGTCCTCGGGCGAGCGCGCGAGGCTGCCCGAAGGGGTCGTGTTCACGCTCGGCGGCACCGAAGAGGAGTTTGCGCTCGCCGACGGAAGCTCACCCCGGGCCGTGGCGAGAAACCCTGCGAGCGGTGCCGTGCGCGAGGCCGCCGGCGGCCTCCTCGTGCTGCCGGACGACCAGCAACCGCTGGTGAGCATCTTCGAGTCCAGCGCGGAGGGGGGGTGGGTCGCCGAGTCCAGAGACGGTGCGCAGCCCATCGCCGATCAGACCATCCTCGTGGTGGGCGAGCAGGGCTGGCTCGTCGAGCTGCCGAACACGGCGGTCGAGACCTGGACCGCGGGCCAGGTGGAGCTCGCGCTCGAGACGTGCGCGCTCCGGTTCGGCGTGAGCCGCGACGAGGAGCACGTGGAACTGACGGTGGTCCACGAGGAGCGCTCGATCCCGGTACCGCCGAGGAGCCACCACTACCTGCTGCTCACCCTGGCGCGCGCCTACCTGAACGACGCCGGCGCGACGCCGACCGCCCGAGGCTGGATCGACCGGGAATCCGTCTGCCGGATGCTCGCGACCGACGTGAACAAGCTCAACGTCGACATCCACCGCGCGCGCCGGCAGCTCGGCGAGCTGGGAATTCAAGGCGCCGCAAGCATCGTGGTCCGGCGCCCTGCGACGGGACAGCTCCGGATCGGCGTTCCACGCGTCGAGGTGAACACGCTCTGATCGGCCGAGCTCCGGGCGAAGCCACGGCGATCGCAACGCTCGCCTCGGAGGCCCCGAGCCCTCCCGCGCTCATCGACAGCGACGACCTTGCCAGGAGCGCAACGCGCGACGACCTGTGATCGCGCCGTCGGCCGCGGCGTGCCGCGGCCGACGTGGGCTTACCCCTGCGCCGGCTCTTTCTTCGGCCACGTGAACCGGAACGTCGCGCCGTTCTTGCCGTCCGACTCCACCCACGCCCGACCGCCGCGGTTCACCACGATCTTCTTCACGATGGCGAGCCCGATCCCGGTGTTCTCCACCTTGTCCCTCGCCTGCAGCGTCTGGAACATCCCCCACACCTTCTCCTGGAACTCGGGCGCGATCCCGGGCCCGTTGTCCGTGACGGAGAACTCGTAGTGATCGCCCTGCTCTCTCACGGAGACGTTCACCGCCGCGTCCTCGCGCCCCGCGTGCTTCAGGGCGTTCGTGATCAGGTTCATCAGGACCTGCTGCAGCGGCACCTTGTGCGTCCGCAGGGAGACCGGCGGCACGTCGAGCGTGACCGCCGCAGGCGGCCGGGGGGCGATCAGCTCGACCACCTCCCTGGCGAGCTTCTCGACGTTCACGCTCTCCGGCTTCTCACGCATCCTGGTCGCCCGGGAGTACGCCAGGATCCCCTCGATCAGGGCCTCCATGCGCTGCACGCGCCCGCGCAGGAGCTCCATCTGCCGGCGCGTGTCGCCGGTGAGCTTATCCCCGAGGTCCTCCTCGATCCACTGGGCGAGGCTCGCGATGCCGCGGAGCGGCGCCTTGAGATCGTGGCTCGTCACGTACGCGAACTGGTCGAGCTCGGCGTTGGTGCGCTCCAGCGCCGCGATCAACGCCTGCGCCTCCCGGAACAGCCGCGCGTTGTCCATCGCCACCGCGGCCTGCGCGGCGAGCCCGACCGCGAGGCGCTCGGAGCGATCGGTGAAGACGCCCGCCTTCGCGTGGCCGAAGAACATGCCGCCGATGACCTTGCCGCTCCGGGAGACCACGGGGACAGCCAGGTAGCTCGTGACGGGAAGGTGGTTTGCCGGCACGCCCTTGTTGGGGGCGTTCTTGCCGTAACGCGGGTCCTTGGTCACGTCATCGAGGCGCACGACGCTCTCGCCGGCGAACGTCGGCGCAAACACCGCCGTGTTCCGTGGCATGGGATGATGCATGAAAGCCTCCTTCGGCGCCCCGGAGAGTGAATAGAGCATGTAGCTGCCGCCCTGCGCGTCGTTCACGTTGTAGAAGAACGCCCCGAACTCCGCGCCGCAGAGCTTCGTCCCGGCGTCGGTGACCGACTGGACCAGCGCGTCGAGCTCGAGCTCCGCCGACAGCACCTGCCCTACCTCGTGCAGCGTCTCCAGCACCTCGGCGTGCTCGCGCGTGAGCCGCTCGGCCTCGCGCTGCTGGCTGACATCGATGTTGCAGCCCACGTACTCGCGGACAGCGCCGTCCGGGGCGCGGACCGGCGCCGCGCGCGCGATCGTGCGGGCATAGGTGCCGTCGGCGCGGCGAAGCCGGTACTCGGTCTCGTACAGGGCGCCGCGGGCGACGGCGTCCGACCAGACCTGCATGATCCGCTCGCGGTCGTCGGGGTGAATCGCCTTCAAGAAGCCGCCGTTCAGGTACTCGTCCTCGGTCTGCCCGGTGAACTCCAGCCAGCTCGGCGAGATCTCGACGACGTCGCCCGCGGCCGAGGCCGTCCACACGATGGCCGTGGTCGCCTGGACCAGCGTGCGGAGGCGCGCCTCGCGCGCCGCGACCTCCTGGAACAACCTCGCGTTGTCGATCAGCAAGGCCACGCGGTTCGCGACCTCCTCGATGGCCGGGAGGTCGCCTGCGCTGAAGCGGCGGCCCGACTCCGCGTGCACGAGCGTGAGCGCGCCGATGGTGCGCTCGCGCGCCCTGAGCGGGACGACGACATACGACTTGAGCCCGAGCGACCGGATGAGCTCGAGGTGCTCGGGGCTCATCGCGGCGGACTCCAGCACGGACCCCGGGATCTCGGCCACCCACTCCGGGCGGCCGGTGCGGAGGACGGCGGGCACCCCGGTCGGCGCGTCGAGCCGAGGCGGGGACATCGCGCGCAGGCGCTCGCCGAGGGCCATCTTCGCCGGGTCGACGTGGTGAACGGCCACGCGCTCGATCACGCCGCCGTTCAGCATGTCGACCGCGCACCAGTCCGCCAGCATGGGGACCGCGAGGTGGGTGAGCTGCCTGAGCCGCGCCTCGACGTCGAGGGAGTTCGAGAGCGCGGCGCCGGCCTCGCTCAGCAGGCGGAGGGTCGATTGCTGCTTCTCGAGCTCGGCGGCGAGCGTCTCCGCGCGCGCCCGGGCCACGCGCTCCTGCTCGAGCAGGCGCGCCCTGTCCAGCGCGGAGGCGCACTGCGCCGCGACGCTCAGCAGGAACTCGCGCTCGTCGGCGCTCCACGCGCGCTCGTCCGCGAACGAGAACGAGAGGCAGCCGAGCAGCTCGGCGTGCGTGATGATCGGCAGGACGGCGAGCGCCTGGATGTCGTCGCGCGCCGGCCTGAGCGCCGCGAGCTCCGGGTACGCGGCGTACAAATCGTGCCTCGTCTCCACCCAGATCGGGCGGCGCTCCCGGATCGCCTCCGAGAGCGGCAGGCGGGCGTCGAGCGGCACGGTCCGGTAGGGGATCGTGCGCTGCTCCTCCAGCCCGCACTGGCCGATCAGCGTCGCGACCTGCGACGTGTCGCTCGCCGCGTACATCATCGTCGTCGAGGCGTGGAGCACGCGGTGGATGTCGCGCACCACCGCCGTGGAGATCTGCTCGATCGTGACCGCGCCGCTCAGCGCCATGCTGACCGCGAGCAGCGCCTGCGTCACGCGCGCGCCGCGATCGAGCTCCTCGACGCGCCGCCTGAGCTGCTCGGCGAGCTCGACGCGCTCCGCCTCGACCTGCTTCAGGCGCGAGATGTCGGCGAACACCGAGATGCCGCCCTCCAGCTCACCGCCGGGCCCGAGGATGGGCGCGGCGCTCCCGAGGACCACCCCGTGCGCGCCGTCGAAGCGCTGAATCCACACCTCCTCGGCGTCGATGACCTGCCGGGACTGCATCGCGCGGGCCATCGCCCAGTCCGCGGCCTCGTAGGGCCGGCCATCCGCGTGGAACGCGCGGTACGCGGTCCAGTCCTTCATCGACTCGGTCGACGCGCTGCCGGCCCAGATCCGCTCCGCCGCCCGGTTGTGCAGGATGAGCTTCCCCGAGGCGTCGCAGAGGATGACGCCGTGGGGGCTGTGCTGGAGCACGGCGTCGAGCCACCCGCGATCGCGGGAGGCGGCGATGCGGAGCCGCTCCAGCTCGCGCTTCAGCGCTTCGCCGTCCATCGGATCAGCGCTGGTGGTCGGCGCGGGAGAGGAGGGGTAACGCGCGGAGATTTCCATAAAAAGGCCGAAGCGGAGAGGCACGACGCCCGGCCAGGCGGCGCGCGGCCGGGGCATCGCGCGGAGCTTACGCCGGCCGGTGGCGCCGCGAAAGAAGGCGCTCTGCGCCCGCGGTCATGTGGGGCAGCTCCCTAGGGCGCGCTACAGCGGAGAGCGCAGCCTGCGGTCGCGTCGCGCGGCGTTTGCGGGACGTCCGGCGCCGCTCACGTCGGTTTCCATGCCCGCATCCGCCGCGCGATGATCGCGGCGGCCACGAGCGCGACGATCGTGGTGACCGCGAGCGGCGCCGCGCCGTCTCCGGACAGGTGCGCGCGCGAGACGTTATCGAGGTGGATTCCGAGGTGCGCCGCCCACGCCACGAGCAGGCTGCCGCGGGACTTGATGTGCAGCGCCGTCATGAGCACGCTGAGCGCCGTGATGAACAGCGGGGCCAGCGCCCACGACCACCACGGGACGCCGGGGAGGCACATCATGGGAAGGTGCCAGAAGGTCCACGCGAGACCGACGACCACGCTGGCGAGCACGGGCCCCTGCGACGGCAGGAGCCGCCGGAGGGCATAACCGCGCCATCCGAGCTCCTCGCCCGCCGGGCCGAGCACGGCGATGCCGCGCTGATCCGGGGTAACCGGCGTGTACAGGAGCGTCGCGGGCATGTTCCCTCCGGCGAGCGCCAGCAGCGCGAGGCCGAGGAGGTGCAGCGCCGCCGGGAGACACAGCGCGAGCGGCGCGTACCCCCAGCCGGCGGGCGCGCGGTGCGGCGAGAACAGCCCCGAGAGCCCGGCGCGGCCGCCTTCCCGCCACGCGCAGACGAGGGCGGCCGCCGACGGGCCGACCGCGCCGAGCACGAGCGGCGCCATGGCCGCGGCCGGCGGGATGGGGGCGCCCCACTGCAGCAGCAGGAGCGGGAGCTGGCAAAGCCAGGTGATCGCGCAGGCGAGCGCGAAGAAGCGGACGACGGCCGGCGGCATGAGCGTGAAGGACGCCCGCACGCGCGGGATGTTCCCGCGGGCGCAGGGACACGTACGCGCGAGGTGCCGTGCCGACGCGGCCACGGCCTCTCCGGGGCCGCTGTGGTCGGCGGCTGAGGGTGGGGCATAGGGGCTGACCCCCGGAGCGCCGCCGTCCGCTCGACGCTCGAGCTCGGGCTCGTCTACGTGCCGCGCGCCGTCGAAGGCGGGCGGCCGGATCCTCGCTCGCCGCGCGCGCCCCGACTGCCCTCCTGCCCGGCGCGAGCGGGCGGGGGCGCGAGCAGGCGATCGCCCCCGGGATCGACGTCGCACAGGCATCCACGCGACAGCCAGGGTCAAGCGTCCATCGCGACTTCGGCCCTCTCCGTCGCCGTGTGGCTCTCGGGGAAAAGACGATGCTGGCTTCGGGCTCCACCTCGCTCACCATCGCAGCTGGGGGAACCCAGATGTTGGGGGCCGATGACCGGCAGGTGAGCGCGACAGCGCGCTGATGCCGATATCGAGCAAGGAGCAAGCATGATGTTGCGGAATCGTTCAGGTCGCCTCATGGCGATGATGTTCGCGGGGAGCTTCGCGCTCGCGGGCGCCGGCGGGTGCGTCGGCGGCGATGAGGAGCCGGAGACCGAAGGCGGGGAGGCCGCCGCTGCCGGAGAGACACGCACCGACACGAACCGCAGGGCCGGCGCTGAGCGCGGCGGCAGGCAAGGCGGTCGAGCGCGGGGCGGCGAGCGCGCGGACCGCCGGCAGGGCGGCGATCAGTTCGGCGGCCAGCGCGCGGACGGCAAGCAGGTCGGCGGCCAGCGCGCGGACGGCAAGCAGGTCGGCGGCCAGCACGCGGACAGCAAGCAGGTCGGCGGCCAGCACGCGGACAGCAAGCAGGTCAGCGGCGGGTCCGCGTTCGTGGGCAGCGTGCAGTGCGGTGGTCACAGCGAGATGAAGGCTTCCTCGGACGGCGAGGTCGCGATGCTGCTGTCGACCATCAACCAGCAGGAGATCGAGCTGTCGGCGATCGCTCGAGACAAGGCCGAGTCCTCGGACGTCAAGCAGTATGCCGAGCAGGCGATCGAAGATCACACCCGGGCCGAGCAGCGCGCTGCCGACGTGCCGGAGAGCGTCAGGATGCAATTCATCCAGTGCGAGCGCTGCGCTCAGCTGAAAGAGAGCTCAGCCCAGTTCAGCGAGTCGCTGGAGGCGCTGGAAGGCGAGGAGTTTGACATTGCGTATATCGGGGCGCAGGTCTCCATGCATCGCCGTGCCCTCGACGTGCTCGACCTGTCGATCGTCGAGAACACCAGGGACACGAAGCTCCGAGCACACGTCGCGTCGATGCGGGAGAACGTGGAGCGGCACCTGAAAGATGCCGAGCAGATCTTCTGCGCGCTGCATGAAGAGCAGCAGAGCAAGCAGTTCCAGGAGCCGAAGCAGAGCGGGAAAGAGCAAAGCAAGGAGCTGCAAGGGCCGCAGCAGAGCGACAAGCAGCAGAGCAAGCAGCTCCAAGGACAGCAGCAGAGCAAGCAGCTCCAAGGGCAGCAGCAGAGCCAGCAGCTCCAAGGGCCGCAGCAGAGCCAGCAGCTCCAAGGGCCGCAGCAGCAGAGCGACAAGCAACAGAGCAAGCAGCTCCAAGGGCCGCAGCAGCAGAGCGACAAGCAGCAGAGCAAGCAGCTCCAAGGGCCGCAGCAGCAGAGCGACAAGCAGCAGAGCAAGCAGCTCCAAGGGCCGCAGCAGCAGAGCGACAAGCAGCAGGCCAGGAAACCCGACCAGTCGCAGCAGCGCGACAAGCAGCAGGCCAGGAAACCCGACCAGTCGCAGCAGCGCGACAAGCAGCAGGCCAGGAAACCCGACCAGTCGCAGCAGCGCGACAAGCAGCAGGCCAGGAAACCCGACCAGCCGCAGCAGCGCGAAAAGCAGCAGACCAAGAAGCCCGACCAGCCGCAGCAGCGCGAAAAGCAGCAGCAAGGCGCGCAGAAGCAGTCCGCGCAGTACGTGCAGCAACGGGGTCCGCAGCAGCACGGGCAGTGAGCGCCGGAAGCGGCGGGCGCCTCACGAACCCGCACGGCTTCCCGCCAGCGTGGCTTCCTCGCCGGAGCCCCCGGCGCGCTCCGGCGGTTGACGGTCAGACCTGAGCCGGCAGGCCGGTCCTGGCCCGCCGTCGCCCCGTAGCGCCCGCCGGCGGCCATTCTCGCCGCGCAGCGCCCCTCACCGCGTCGCCGCCGGCGCGGATGGGTTGTTCGTGGCCTTCCGCCATGCGACCCGGCTATCCTCCTCCATCGATGAGGAACAGCCACCTCGCGCGGCCGGCCGCATGATCCCCCGCCGCCGCCTGCACCGCGCCGTCTTCGCGCTCGCCGCCGTGTACAACGCCTGCTGGGGCCTCTACGCGGCGCTCGACCCGCAATGGCTCTTCCGCTTCGCGGGCATGCCGCCGCTCAACCACCCCGCCATCTTCGCCTGCCTCGGGATGGTCGTCGGCGTCTACGCCGTCCTCTACGCGGAGGTCGCGCGGGCCCCCGAGCGCGGCTTTCTCCTGGCTGCCGTCGGTCTTCTCGGCAAGATCCTCGGGCCGATCGGCCTCGCGGTGCTGCTGGCGACGGGCCAGTGGCCGCCCCGAGCCGCCGTGCTCTGTCTGACCAACGATCTCGTCTGGTGGATCCCCTTCGGCCTGTATCTCCACGACGCGTGGCCGTTCTTCCTGCGCCAGTGGCGCGCCGCACCGGACCAAGACGAGCCCGTCCCTGCTTCCGGAGCTCGTTAGGCCCCTCGGCAACACCTCCCGCCCCTCCCGCACGCCCGGGGACGACCTCGGTCGACGCAGAGCTCCCCAGACGGCCGTGCGCGGCACCGATCAGCCAGCGCGCACGGCGCGCCCGGGGTACTCTGCCACCGTTCGCCGGGTCGATCGCCTGGCGGGAGGGTCGGTCGTTCATGAGCTCGAGCAAGGTAGCGGTCGTCGTCGGTGTCGGCCCCGGCCTGGGGGCCGCGGTGTCCAGGCGTTTCGCGAGCGAGGGTTTCTCGGTCGGGCTCATGGCCCGGACCGCCGCCGCGTGCGAGGCCGTCCAGCGGCAGATCGAGGAGGCCGGCGGACGTGCGTTGAGCGTCCCCGCCGACGCCGCCGACGCAGACTCGGTCGCGGCGGCGTTCGCGCGGGTGAACGAGGCGCTCGGTCCGGTGGACGTGCTGATCTACAACGCCAGCGCCTTCCGCGTGGCCGGAGCCCTCGAGATCACGCCGAGAGAGCTCGAGGACGACTGGAAGATCAGCTGCCTCGGCGGCTTCCTGAGCGCGCAGGCCGTGCTGCCCGGCATGCTCGAGCGCGGCCAGGGCACGATCCTCTTCACGGGCGCCACCGCCTCGCTCCGGGGCGGGGCCCGCTTCGCGGCCCTGGCCGTGGGCAAATTCGGCCTCCGCGCCCTCGCGCAGTCGCTCGCGCGCGAGCTCGGCCCGCGCGGCGTCCACGTCGCCCACGTGGTGATCGATGGGCTGATCGACACCCCGCGGGTGCGCGCCATGTTGCCCGGGAGAAACCCCCAGACCATGCTCTCCCCCGAGGCGCTCGCGGAGACGTACTTCCAGCTCCACGCCCAGCCGCCGAGCGCCTGGACCCACGAGATCGACGTGCGCCCCTCCGTGGAGAGGTTCTGAGCCTGCGCCCGGCGGCGGCCTCCGCGGCAGGTCAACCGAGCCGCGCGCGCGTCACGGATCGATCCACGAGGAGTCGAAGTCGACGTCAACGACCGTGTCCAGGCCGTCGAACACCTCGACGTCCGGGACCACCACGATATCGCTCTTCGAGAACCCATCGAAGTCCGTGAGCCAGGCGCTGACGTCGTAGTAACCCGCCGGGAGGTTGTCGATGGTGAGACCGAAGTCGTCGCAATCCACGATCGCCTCGGTGACATAACCTGCCCCGTCTTCGATCATGACCGCGAGCCCGTCGACGTCGTAGTCGAAGCACTGAAAGGAATGATCGCTGCCGTCCACGGTCATCTCGACGGTGAGCGAGCCGCTCGAGGGGTAGTCGTCATCGTTATCGACGATGATGCACCCCGAGAGCGAGGCAGCGGCGAGCATGCAGCCAGTGAGACCAGAGAGCATCTTCGAGAGTTTCATGGGGGGATCTTCCTTCGTTCGTTGGAGTCTGGCGCTGTCGCGCCGATGCCCGCCCTTTCAGCAAACGCTGTACCAACACGCGGCGCCGCCCCAGGCGCGGGCGGTGGCGTCCCGGCGCGCCTCGTGGCATTGCGATTGCTGCCGTGAACGGCATGAAGATCCACCTCTCAGCCCTCAAGAGCTCGTTTCCCGTGACCACGGCGCGCGGCCCGCAGCGCAGCAAGCTCGCCGTGCTGGCCGCGCTCGCCGCGTCCGCGCTCCTCGGCGCGACCGGTTGCGTCGCCGAGGTCCGGACCAGGACCGTCGCGACGGCGCCCCCGCCGGTCGTGACGTACCGGGAGGTCACGGTGTACGAGGAGCCAGTCGTTCACATCGCGGCGGCGCCGGTCCAGATCGAGACCTACCCCCGCGTTTACTACCGGGGAACCTACGTCTACTACGTGGACGGCCGCTGGTACTATCCATCGCGCCACGGCTGGGTCTACTACCGCGAGGAGCCTCGCGCCCTCGTCCGCTACCGCGTCGATTTCGAGCGGCACCGCCCGCACAAGCACTACCGCGCGTACCCCGCGACGACGCGCGGGCCGATGAGGTCGCCCCACGTCGAGCATCACCGGCCCCATGTCCATGTCGAGCACCGGCGCCCGGCGCGGTGACCCTGATCGAACGATCGCGGCAGGTGTTACCCGCCTCGAGCACGTCGAGGCGAGGGCACCTGCCGGCCGGGCCGCCGACGGCGCCGCTCCTGGCGCGAGCGGCGCCCGGCGAGCACGGCGCGTTTCCTCCGCGAGGTGCCCCCCCCGGAGCGGAGAGGATGGGACGCGGAGGGCCATCGCGCCACGGGCCGCGCGGCGTACACCGGCGTACACCACAGACGCCGTACCCCGGTGGCGCCGCGCGTGTCCCACAGAGTCGCCGCCCTCGCTCCAGAGCGCCCCGGCGCGCTCGATGACACACGACACGTCGGCTCTCTGCGATCCTGTCATCCGTGCAACCGAGGACTCGGGACATTCCTGAAATCCAGCATGTCATCGAGATGCACTTGGCGCTCCAGGCACGTCGGGATATATTTCTGGAGTATTTCGCCCTCTCATCGACTCGCTCTTTTCACGGACGGCTCCGAGCGCACCTGAGGTCCAGATGTCAGGCATGAGACGCAGCTCCGTTCTCCCAGGAAGGCTCGACGACAGCGATCGGATGAACTCTGCCACGTCGGACCACACGATGAGAGAGGCTCCCGCGAGCGAGCAGCGCCCCGCGCAGCGATGTGTCGACTGCAGCACTCCCGCCCCGAAGACGGAGACGAACTACACGCTCATCAGCTCTCGTTACGGCTGGCGGCTGACACGGACGCTCGACGCGCACGGACGCAGGATGATGGAGTGGCGATGTCCGGCCTGCTACGGGCGCTACCGCGCAAGCAGACCGCTCTAACACCACGTCCGTCAGGTCAGTCTCTGGTCCGCGAAGAGGTCAGGCCCCCGGGGAGGGAGCTCGCCGCACGGCGCGGGGGACGCCGTCGTCGGATGGCGTCGCGTCACTGCTCCGAGGGCGACGGCGCGTTGACCGGCTCCGGCGCATCCACGGGCGGCTTCTTCATGCTCTGGCCCAGATCGGGCCGTTGCTCCCTCTCGAACGGCGCGATGGCCTCGACCCTCCCGCTCGCGGCCGCGCTCTGTATCGTCCGCATCACCCGCACGTCCGCCAGCCCTTCGAGCCCGGAGGGCTCGGGCTCCTTGTCCTCGAGGATGCACCGCGAGAAGTAGACGAGCTCCGGCGCGAACTGGTCCCGCGCCTTGAAGGTCTTCTTCTCCGTCTTCCCACCGACCGTCAGGTAATGCGTGATCTCGCCCGTGTAATCGAACGCCGGCTCCACGCGGAGGTCCCCCTCCGTGCCGGCGATCTGGAACGACGACACGCTCGAGATCCCCTGGCTGACGGTGAACTGCGCGATCGCGCCGCTCGGGAACCGCAGGATGGCCGACGTGGTCTCGTCGACGTCCTTCGCGCGCTTCTCGTCGAGCCGCAGGCTCACCGCGAGCGCCTCGATGGGCTCCTCGCGGAAAAGGTAACGGGCCGCGTTGACGCAATAGACGCCCAGGTCGAACAGCGCTCCGCCGCCCACCTCGCTGCGGGTGCGGATGTCGCCGGGGCGCACGACCTGCGTGAAGAACGACGTGAAGGCGCGCACCTCGCCGAGCTTGCCCGAGCGGGCGATCTCGATGGCGGTCAGGTTCGCCTCCTCGAAGTGGAGCCGGTAGGCGATCATCAGCTTCACGCCGCGATCCTTCGTCGCGCGGATCATCGCCTCGCAGTCCTCCTCGGTCATCGCCATCGGCTTCTCGCAGAGCACGTGGACGCCGGCGGCGGCGGCGCGCTCGGTGAACTCGCGGTGCTGGGTGTTGGGCAAGGCGATGTACACCGCGTCGGCCCGCGCGCGCTTCAGGATGTCCTCGAATTCATCGTACCCGCCGCGCTCCGCGACGCCGTAGCGCTCGCCGACCGCCGCGAGCTTCTCGGGATCGCCCGAGACGAGCGCGACCAGCTCCGAGTTCTCGCCGGCGTGCGCGAACGCCGGCAGCACGGCGACCTGCGCGATGTTCCCCACCCCCACGACGGCGTAGCGGATCTTTCTGCCCTCATTCGACGCTGTCTTCGCCATGGCTCCTCCGTGCGCGGCCTGTCCGAGCCCGCGTTCGCGTGGAACATGGAGAGACGGCCGCGCGCGTCAACCGGCGGAGCGCCGACGGCCGCGCCGCGCGAGCGCGAGGCCCGCGAGCGCCGCGGCGAACGCGGCGGCGCCGCCGCGGGACCCCGCCGCGCCGGCGGCGCTGCACCCGACTCCGGCCGGCAGATCCTCGCCCAGCTCGTCGCCGGCCAGGTCGGCCGACGGCTCCTCGTCGGACAGCGACGGCAAGGCGTCGGGCTCGAGGTGATGCAACGCCAGCGCCGGCGCCTCGGCCTCGAGGTCCATCGGCATCGAGACGAACCGCTGGAGTCCATCCACCTCCGCCAGGTCGTCGCGCAGCGCCTCGCTCCGCGCCGCGAAGCCCGCGGCGGCGCCCCCCTTGCTCGCGACCCGGAACAGCGTGTCGCCGAGGGTCACGTGGAAGCTCCCGTCAAACCAGCGCCCGTGCCCGAGATCCGAGCTGATCTCCTCGGGCTCCGCGCCCGGGCGGCCGATGTACCGCTTGCCCCCGTTCAGGAACAGCACCTCGCCGTCGTCGCTGATGCCGTCGTGGCCGACACGGAGCCTCTGCTGATCAAACAGGCTCGATGTCGCGAAGCTGCTGAGCTGATGCTGCTCGCCGTCGGGGGTCCGCAGCCAGACCTGGTTGACGGCCCCATCGCTCTTCAGGAAGCCGGCATACCCCGCGTGGAGGAGCAGCCCCGCGGAGTTGCCCGAGATCGAGTCGCCGAGGAACACCTCCTCGCCTTCCGCCGTGTAGAGGTAGCTCGAGCTCGTGTCCCCGTCCCACCACCGGCCCGCGACGTTCGTCCCGTCCGTGATCGGCCGCTGCAGGTTGCCCGGGTGGCTCCCGAGGCGGCGCACGCCGAGGTGGCGAATCCACGGCTCGTCGTACGTACCCCAGTAGACATCGCCGGAGGCCGAGAGGTCGGCCTGGAACGGCGACGAGCTGTCCGGGCGGTTCCAGATACTGCTGTTGGTGCCCTCCGGGATCGAATGGACATATCCCCACCGATCGTTGTTCATCGTCCACACGAGCCTGTCGCCGTTCACCGCGTCGAGCCGGCCGTGCGCGATCTTGCGCCACACGCCGTCGCGCCACACGAAGATGCGCCCGGTCGCCGACTGGATCACGGCGCCGGACGGCGTGAGGGCGCCGTAGCTCGGGACGCTCCCGGCCGGGTCGGGCAGCATGGCCGAGATCCACGCCACCTCCCGGGTGGCGCGATCGACGATGCCGATCTGATAACCCTCGTGGATGAACAGGATCCGCGTCGCGTCGAAATCGAGGATGACGCCCGGGGCGGCCTGGACCGCGACGAGCTTCGGGCTCGTCTCGACGTAGATCGGGCTGACGACCGACGGTTGGATCTCGGTGCCGACGCCGACGTCGCCGGTGAGCGTGACGGTGAGCACCTCGCCCGCCGCGAACGCCCGGGAGGGCCGGGCGAGGAGGTACAACGTCCCCGGGCGCGTGCTCGCGTCGCGGGTGCGGCAAACGGTCTCCGAGCGCGTCGCGCTCCGGACGTTCATGCAGAGGACCCGGCACTCGTAGGGCTCCGTCGCGATGCACCGCGCGTCGAGGGGAGTGTTCCCGGCGATCACGCGCTGCGATCGCGGGCTCGACAGCCAGAGGATCGGCGGAGGGTGCTTGTGCAGCGTCCTCTCCACCGTCGACGCGTCGCCGAGCCGGTCGTACGCGCGGATCGTCAAATCATGCCGTCCTGGGGCGACATCGCTGATGTCGAACGTCCCCTGGTAGGACCCCCCGCCCACCGCAGCGAGCTCGACCGTCGCCCCCTCCAGCTCCGCCTCGACCCGGAGGACGCCCTCGCGCGAGGACGCCGAGGCGCTCAGAACCAGGGTGTCTCCATCGACGAACAGATCGGTCCGCGGCGGACTGACGCCGTTCGACGCGCGGAGATCACCGAGGGTCACCTCGGCCCGCGCGGTCGCGGCAGAGAGGCACAGGAGCGAGGTGACGCCAAGACCGATGAGGAGACGAGCGCTGTGCATGGGACCTCCGAGTGGATGTGGGCTTGGGTGCAGGTCCAAGCCGCCGTATTCACGGGGATAACTGGCAGGAGATCGGGCCGGCGTCCCGGCGCAGCACACGCGCGACGCGCGCGGGACGCGACGCGCGCGGGACGCGACGCGCGCGGGAACGGAGCGGGAAAATCGACATCTCGCGCCGCACTGCGCCACGCCGCGCTGCGCCCCGCGCGATGTGGCGACCGCCTGCCGATCCAGCGCCTGCGCATCCCGCGCCCCCTCGCCCCCTCGCCCCGAGGAGAGGACCTGACGGTGAACGCCCCAGGGCAGCCGACGCTTGCGTCCCCTGCCGATCAGAAATGAACAGGAATATTTTGAAGAGGACACAATTTCGACGTTCTCCGGTCGCATGAATGTCGCGCAGCCGCGAGGCATCGGAGGCCCAGCGGGGGGATCGCTCAGTCTGGGGGGACGTGAAGGCCCTGTGGGGCTCGACGGGACAGACGTCGATGTCCTTGCGCGCGGTGGGCATGGACGGCTGCGCCTCGGCGGTTGCCCGGGAGAGCGCGCCGTGGCGCGATGTCTCACCTTGCAGGACCCGGCCTGATGCAACTGGCCATCACGCCGCGAGGCTCGGGGCTTGCTTGCGCGTCGGGACTCCCATATGGCCATCGCCGCGCGGCCGATCGCCCGCGCCGGGGATCGGGGGTACCGCGGAGATGATGAGTTCCTGTGTGTCTGCAGCGCGCCCCCCGAGCGCCACACGTGCGGCGCGCCGCGCTTTGGAAATCCAACTTACAATTGCGCGCCGGTCATGCCCGTGGCCTGTGGATCGGCTGGGGATGCTGGCGCCGAGCCGCGGCGACGCCGGCCTGAGCCACGGCGCGCCGTCGAGCGGGCGAAGGTGCGGGGTGAAGGCCCGTGGTACGCTCGCGCCGCGCTCACCAGGTCGTGGACAGAAAGCGCGGGGGGCGGATTGAGCAGCGACAACCGAGGGGGTGGGGCCGGACGGGGTGGACCGCCCGGGATCGGGCGACGCAGCGGACGGCCGACGAGGAGCGACACGGCGGCGCACCTCGTGGCGGAGGCGTCGCTGGCCCTCTCCGGCGAGGTCGAGCCCGCGGGCGCCCGGCGGGCGATCGTGGCCGCCGCGTTGCGCCTGCTGCACGCCGAGACCGCCTGTCTCTACGTGGTGTCGCGCGAGCCGCCCGCGCTGGAGCTCGCCGCCGAGGCCGCGGAGCGCGCCGGCGGCACCGTGCCGGAGGAGCTCCGGCGCCTGCCGCTCGACGGCCAGAGCCTCGCGGCCGCGGCGGCGCGCGCCGGGCTCGTGGAGGTCGCGCCCGAGGGCGAAGGCGGCGCGGCGCTCGCGGACGCCGATGCCCTCCGCGGCCCGTCGGGCAGCGCCCTCGAGGTCGCGGCGCCGATCCACGTCGCGGGCGACGTGCGCGCGGTGCTGGTCTGCAGCGCGGCGCGCCCGGAGCTCCCGGAGGCCGAGGTGACCGAGCTCCTCCGCGCCCTGGCGGGGCTCTTCGGGATGGCCCTGGGTGCGGCCGAGTCGCGCGCGCTGCGCGCGCGGGTCGAGGCGCTGGAGCAGGAGAAGCGCGAGCTCGAGCGCGCGCGGGAGCGGCTCTCCGCGGCGATCGCGGACGCCCGGGAGACGGAGGCCGCGCTCCGGCTCAGCGAGGACAGCCTCGCCCGCGCGCAGAAGCTGGTGAAGCTGGGGAACTGGGACTGGCGCATTCCGAAGAACGAGCTGCTCTGGTCCGACGAGTGTTATTCGATGCTGGGGCTGTCGCGCGAGGCCGGCGCGCTCACGTACGAGAGGTTCCTCGCCTGCATCCACCCCGAGGACCGCGGCAGCGTGATGCACGCCGTCGATCTCGCGCTCGCCGGGGAAGCGCCCTTTGACGTCGAGTACCGCATCCTCCGCCCCGGCGGCGAGGAGCGCCTCGTCCACACCCAGGCGGACGTGCTCCGCGCCGACGACGGCACCCCGGTCCGGATGATCGGCACGGCGCTCGACGTGACCGAGCAGCGCCGCGCCGAGATGGCCCTGCGGCTGAGCGAGGAGCGGCTGCGCGTCATCGCGGAGCACGCGAGCGACGTCATTTTCCGGATGCGGCTCGGCCCCGGGGGAGGTTACGAGTACATCAGCCCTGCCGTCCTCGATCACACCGGGTATCCGCCCGAGGCGTGGTACGAGGACCCCGAGCTCTTCGTCTCGCTGGTCCACCCCGAGGACACCGGGCGTTACTGGGAGTTCGTCGAGCGCATGGCCGCCGCCGGCGGGCGCCTCATCTTCCGGATCATCGACCGGAGCGGCCGTGTCCGCTGGCTCTCGACACACATCACGATCCAGCGCGACGAGGCCGGGCGGCCGATCGCGGGGATCGGCATCTCGCGCGACGTCACCACGGAGAAGCTGGCCGACGAGGAGCGCGAGCAGCTCCTCGGGCAGCTCGCGGCCGAGCGGAGCTGGCTCAACGCGGTGATCGAGCGCTCGCCGGTCGGCATCCTGCTCCTCGACGCGGGCGGCGCGCAGATCGCCTGGAACCGCCGCGCGCAGGAGCTCGCCGGGACGGCGGCGCCGCCCGATCTCTCGGATCCATCGTACCTGCGCCTCCCCGACGGACAGCCGCTCTCCCGCGAGGAGCAGCCGTCCGTGAGCGCGCTCCGGGGCGAGGTCACGACCGCGCGGGAGCTCTCGCTGCGGCGCGAAGGCGGCAGCGCCGTACCGGTGGTCGTGAGCGCCGGGCCCATCGTCGACGCGAGCGGGCAGCTGCTCGGCGCGGTCGTCGTGTTCGACGACATCACGCAGATCAAGGAGCTCGATCAGCTCAGGGAAGAGTGGACCTCGGTGGTGGCGCACGACCTGAAACAGCCGGTGACGACGATCATCGGGTATGCCGCCCAGATCGAGCGCAAGCCCCAGGTGGCCGCCGCGGTGAAGACCCGGGCAGGCCATATCGTGTCGAGCGCCAAGCGGCTCGGGCGCATGGTCTCCGATCTGACGGACATCTCTCAGCTCGAGTCGAGGCGGCTCGCGATCGAGCGCGCGCCCGTCGACCTGCAGGCGCTCGTCGAGGCCGTCGTGGAGCGGACCGCGAGCGAGACCGCGGGGCACACGGTCGAGATCGCGGTGAACGGCGAGATCCCGATCGTGTACGCAGACGCGGGGCGCGTCGAGCAGATCCTCAGCAATCTCCTCTCCAACGCCGCGAAGTACGGTGAGCTGGCGACGCCGATCCGGGCGTCGCTGGAGCGGCGGGGCGACGAGGTGCAGGTCTCGGTCGAGAACGCGGGCCGGGGGATCCCGCAAGAGGATCTGCCGATGCTGTTCGAGCGTTTCTTCCGGGGAAAGGCCAGGGGGGAGCGCGTCGTCGGCCTCGGGCTCGGCCTGTACATCGCGAAGGGGCTGGTGGAGGCCCACCACGGGAGGATCTGGGCCGAGAGCCCGAGAGGAGGCCCGACGACCTTCCATTTCACGCTGCCGATCGGGGCGCCGCCGGCCCAGGACAGCGGGTGAGTGATCCTCATCCCGCCGCGGGCGCCCCTCATCCCGCCGCGGGCCTGTCCGGCGCGCGCAATGTCTGGACAATCAGCTTCCGCAGGTGGGCGGCGGCGGGGTCCTCGTGGGTCCGCTCGTGCCAGACGAGCCACATGTCGATGCGGAGGTCCTGGACCGGCTGCTCGACGATGCGCACCGGGAGGTTCGACGCGAGCGCCCGGGCGACGCGCAGGGGCATGAGCGCGACGAGGTCGGTGCCGGCGGCGGCCATCGCCGCGGCCGAGAACCCGGGGACGACGAGGCCGATGCGGCGGACGAGCCCGCGCGCGCGGAGGGCGTGCTCGACGAAGGCGTGACCCGCCCCCGGGCGGCCGAGCGCGAGGTGCACGTCGATGAACGCGAGCCGCGCGAAGGCGCTGCGCGTGAGGCGCTTGCCGACCGCCGGGTGGTCGCGGCGCACCACCGCGGCGATCGGGTCCTCGTAGAGCGGCGCGACGCGGACCCCTGGCTGGCGCCGGCGCAGCCCGATCGCCATGTCGATCCCGTCGGCGGACAGGCCGCCCGCGGCCATGAGGGCGTCGATGCTCACCACGCGCAGCCGCGCGAGCGGCATCTCCCGCGCGAGCGCCGCCGCGAGGGGCGGCACGTCGGCGAGCTGGGAGTTGTCGGCGCAGGCGAGCGTGAGCTCCCGGGTCGACGAGCGCGGGTCGAAGGGCCGCCTGGGCTCGAGGACGGACCGGAGCTTGTGCATCGCCGCGGCGAGCTCCGGCAAGATCGCCTGGGCCGCGGGCGTCGGCGAAAGGCCGCGGCCGTCGCGGACGAGCAGCGGATCGTCGAGCAGGTCGCGCGCCCGGGCGAGCGCGTTCGAGACCGCCGGCTGGGTGACGCCGAGCCGCCGCGCGGCGCGCGTCGCGCTGCGCTCCTCGAGCGCGACCGCGAGGACGTGCAGCAGGTTCAGGTCGATCGACGATAGATTCACCACGGTGATGAACGTTATCACGAACCATCACTGGAGGTGGCACGTGGGCGCTGCCTAGATAGGGCCATGAGCACACGCAAGAGCGGCGCCCCGTGCGCCCGAGTGGCCTGTCTCTGGATCGCCGCCGCGGGCGCCTTCGCGGCAGGCTGCGACGATTTCCGCCAGTGCGACGCGCCGGCCCCGGATCTCCAGGCCGCGTTGCCCGCGGCGCTGTCGGAGACCGGGCTCTACGCCGATTTCGCCGCGCGCGCGGTGGCGAGCGACGTCGTGGCCTACGAGCCCGCGTTCGAGCTCTGGAGCGACGGGGCGGAGAAGCGCCGCTTCCTCCGGCTGCCGCCAGGCGCGAAGATCGATACCGGGGATCAGAACACATGGCAGTTCCCCGAGGGGACACGCCTGTGGAAGGAGTTCCGGAGGGACGGTGTGCTGGTCGAGACACGTGTGCTCGCCAAGGTGGGGGCCGCCCCGGAGGCGTGGGCCGCGGTCGCCTACGTGTGGAACGCCGAGGGGACCGAGGCGCTGGCGGCGCCCGGGGGCGCCGAGGACGCGCTCGGGACGCCGCACGACGTGCCCGCGGCGGGCGATTGCATGGGCTGCCACGGCGGGACGGAGAGCCGCGTGCTCGGGTTCTCGGCGATCCAGCTCGCCGCGAGCCCGGGCGAGGTCGATCTCGACGAGGTCGCCGCCCGCGGGATGTTGTCCGACCCGCCGGAGGATCCTGTCGTGTTGCCCGGCGATGACGCGGCGCGCGCCGCCCTCGGCTGGCTGCACGCGAACTGCAGCCATTGCCACAACCAGCGCCGCCCGGAGCGCAGCGGAGCGCGGTGTTACGATCCGCAGCACAGCTTCGATTTCACGCTACGGGTGGGCGAGCTCCGATCGGTCGAGGCGACGGCCACGTACCGCACCGCCGTGGACAAGTGGATCACCCCGGGTGATCCCGAGGACAGCGAGGTGGTGGAGCGCGCCGAGCGCCGCGACCCGTCGTGGCCCTCGATGCCGCCGCTCGGGACCGAGGTCGTCGACGAGGCCGGCCTCGCGGCGCTCCGCGCCTGGATCCGCGCTCTATAGAGAAGGTATCAGCTCTGCAGCGGTTTACTCCGTCTCTGGTACATACGTCACACGGCGGGCGCCCACAGGAGCTGCTGCTCGGCCGGGTCCCTCTCCTGCGATCCCGCCGGCAGGGCGTGGCTTCGCCCGGCCAGACGTTCGAACTCGAGGACGTCGTGGGAGCACACGAGGGTCACCTCGTGGCCGCGCTCCTCTCGCAGCGCGCGCAGGCGGCGCTGGTTGTCGAGCCGCGCGCGGCGGTCCTTCTCCATCATCACCTGATAGAAGCGCAGGCCTGGCGTGCAGCGCGGCCTGACCGGGTCCATCTCGCGGTGATAGAAATACGCGTCGCCGGCGAGCAGCAGCCAGCCGTTCGCGTCCCGGACGGCCACGCCGGCGTGGCCGAGCGTGTGGCCGATCAGCGGGACGAAGAGCACCTCGTCCTGGAGACCGTCGACCGCGCGGGCGCCCTCGAAGCCGTACCAGCGCTCGCCGCCGGTCGAGGGATAGGTGACCCAGCTCGGCTGCGTCGACCACTGGGCGGGGCGGTAACGCATGCGATCGAGGAGCGTGCGCTGCGCGACCGCGGCGTCGCGCTCGTCGGCGAGCAGGTGGACCTTCGCTTGCGGGAAGTCGTCGAGGCCCCCGGCGTGATCGAAATCGAGGTGGGTGAGCACGATGTGGCGGACATCCTCGGGCCGGAACCCGAGGCGCTGGATCTGCCGGTGCGCCGTCATCTCGGCGCGAAACTCCGGGCGCACGAGGAAGAGGAAGAATCGGCTCAGCCGCTTCCTGGCCATGGAGACGTCGAGCAGCCCGAGGCCGGTGTCCACGAGGACAAGGCCGCTCTCCGTCTCGAGGAGCAGGCAGTGGCACGTCAGCCTGCCGCGGAGGCCCAGCGTCTGCCCATCCATCAGCGCGCCGCCGATCGGACAAGTGGAGATGCAGTTGAGATGGTGGATCCGCATGGGGCCGCCGCGCTCCTCTCGCAATGGCTCGTCGTGTGCACGAGTGAGCACGAGGGTTTGCACGAGGCATGCCGCGCGTGCGCGCACGAGCTCGTCGGTGCTCGCCGCGCTGCCGCCACGGGCGCGGCGGCGGCTGCCGGTCAGCCGTACCGCGCGTGGAACCTGCACGTCCACTCCCCCGGCTCTGCCGGCGACAGCGTGAGATGGCGCGTTGGCCACACTGCCACACTGTGACACGCTGCCTCGCTAGTACGTCCGCGCGCGAAGCGTGGTGGTGAGGTCATACGTCCGGCTGGATGTTTGTCGCCGGGGGCCGGGCCGTCCCGGGCACGGAGTAGGTCGGCGCCGCCGCGCAGCGCACCGGCAGCCGCGTGAGCCCGCGCAGGATCTGCGACGGCTTCCACGTCACGGACTCGCGCGGGATGGAGAGCCGCAATCCGGGGAGATCCCGGAGGATCGCGGCGAACGCGACCTGCGCCTCGAGCCTCGCGAGCGGGGCGCCCACGCAGTAATGTATTCCGTTGCCGAAGGCCAGGTGCCGGTTGGGCTCGCGATCGAGCGTCAGCCGCTCGGGGCTGTCGAAGGCCTGCTCGTCGTGGTTCGCCGAGCCGAGCACCGCGTACACCCGCTGTCCTCGCGGGATGACGTGCTCGCCGAACGCCACCTCCGCCGACGTGTACCGCTCGGTCGCGAAGTCGACCGGGCTCGTGAAGCGCAGGAGCTCCTCGACCGCGGGCTTGATCAGCTCGGGCTCGCGCCGCAGGCGGTCGAGCGACTCCGGATGGTCGAGCAGGGCGAGCGTCCCGCTGGCGATCAGGTTCACCGTGGTCTCGTGGCCCGCGATGAGCAGGAGCAGGATCATCGCGAGCAGCTCGTCCTCGGTGAGCCGGCTGCCGTCCTCCTCGGCGCGCACGAGCGCCGCGAGGAGGTCGTCCCCGCCGGAGCGGCGGCGCTCCTCGATGAGCGCGCGCACGTACCGCATGAACCGCCACATCGAGGGCGTCGCGCGGAGCATGTCCGCGCCCGTCACGATGCTGACCAGGCGGTTCGACCAGCCGCGGAAGCGGCGCCGATCCGCCTCGGGGATGCCGAGCAGCTCGCAGATGACCGCCATGGGCAGCGGCAGCGCGAGCTCCTCGAGCAGGTCGATCGCGCCGCGCGCCCGGGCGCGCGCCACGAGCTCGGCGGTGATCGCCTCGATGCGGCCGCGCAGCGCCTCGACCCGCCGGGGCGTGAAGACCTGGTGCACGAGCCCCCGCAGGCGCGTGTGGACCGGGGGATCCTGGTCGAGCATGTTGTGCGCGAGCGGCCGCAGGAACCACGGCATCCATGGCACCTGCTTCTTCCGCTCCGCCTCGCTGAGCGCGCGGAGAGGGTCCTTGGAGAGGCGCGGGTCCTTGAGCGCGGCCGCCACGTCGGAGTAACGCGTCACGAGCCACGCGGGCTTGCCGTCGCTGAAGCGGATGCGCACCACGGGCGCCTCGGCGCGCAGCCGCGCGTAGAGCGGATAAGGGTTCGCCTTGTGTCGAGCGCTGGTGACATCGAGGGAGAGCGTCATGTCTGCCTGCCTTTCTTGGGAGCGCGTCGTCGTCGTGTGGGCGGGCGCCCCGCGCCCCCTTCGGGCCGCGCGAGCGCGAGGAGCGAGTCGCGCAGCGCCCGCTGCTGCCCGGCGGTGAGCGCGACCGTGCCCATCGCCAGCCCGAACCAGAAGCCGTCCAGCGCGAACTGGAGCGCGATGGCCCGCCCTTCGGGGATGTCCTCGGCCGCGTCGCGCGCGAACGCCTCGGCGTTCACCTCGCGGGCGCGGCGCGCCACCGCGGGCTGGGCGCTGATCGCCTCGATCAGCGCCAGGATCAGGGCCCGCTGCGCGTCGGCCTCCTGCGGGTCGGCGTCGAACGCGAGGGCGATCTGCGCCCGCAGCCGGGCGCCGCGCGGCTCGGGATCCTGCGCGGCGAGCGCCGCGATCTGGTCGTTCATCCGGCTGACCAGCCGGTCGAGGATCGCGACCAGGAGGGCGTCCTTCGTCGCGAAGTGGTGGAAGAAGCCGCCTTTGCTGAGCTGCGCCTCGGTGATCACCGCCTCGACGGTGAGCTGGTTGACCCCGCGCTTCAGGACGAGCCGCTCGGCAGCGTCGAGGATGCGCTCGCGGGCGCTGGCGTAGGTGCGGGCCGGCATCGGCATACCATACAGACCGGTCGGTCGGTATGCCAGCCGGCGGATGTGTTTTTGGTGGGCGCGTGTCCCACCGCTTTTACAAGAAGAGAGCGCAGGCTGGCCGTCGAGGGCGGAGGACGTGGGCGTCAGGCCCTCGTCGTCCAGGCTCACGCCTCGTGGCGCCAGGGACGGGGTTCGGCGACGCGGGCTGGCGAGATCATCTACCTGGCACGCAACTCCCATGCGGCATCTGGCAGCCAACCCCCTGTGCCCCCGTCAATGCACCGTACACCCAGCGCCGCGAGGGTCGCCTCGATCTCCGCGCATTCGTCTGGATCCCCGGTCAGCGCGGACACACGCGCTCCACAGGCATTGCTGGCCCATTGCGCGACGGGCACCAAATCGTCCGCGGTGGCGCCGCGCACGGACACCACCGGGCGCCCTCGGGTTGGGTGGGCCTCCCGAATGACGTACTGCGACGATGCGAAGAGGGCCGACCGAGCATCGGTGCACTCGCGTACTGCCGGCACCCCGAGATGCGCGGCGAGCGCGCCGGGCGCGCCCAGCGGCATCGAAAGGAGCGGGCCGGCGTGCCCGAGCGCGTCCAGCTCGGGCTGGAACGCCGTCCGTTCCAGCCATGTCAAGACGTTCCCGCAGACGAAGTCGAATACGTCGTACGGAGCGTTGACGATCCAGATCGCACCCGTCGCGTCACACAGTACATGGTGAGTGTCCGGCCCGCCGCCGACGCACACGAAGTCGAGATCGCCCCAGCCGTAATGAGGCCAGATCCCGGGCCGGAGCTGTGGTTCCCCAGGCACAATCTCGGCGGCGCGCGGCACCATGCCCGCAGGAGTCGGGGGCAGATCTTCGAGCCTCCATAGACCCACCCAGCTTCGAGGCGCACCACGCGAAGTCACGATCAACCGCGCGAGAGCCGCTGTCGTCTCGAGCGCCGCCGGCAGGGGCAGCTCGGGCGGCGCCGCCGGCAAGGCGAGCACTCCCTCGGCGAGGAAACGCTGGAGCCGCGCGCTGCCCACCGACGGCGGAGGGCGCCGCCGTCGCTTCGCGCCGCCCGGCGTCACCTCCACAACTTCCGCCACGACGCCGCCGAAGAGCGACACCTGCCGCACCGCCTCGTCGCCGCGCAGATCGATGCGCCAAGCGCCGTGGCTCAACGTAACGGCGAGGCCCTCGGTCCACCCGTCGCCAGCGTCGAGATCGGCGGAGAGCTCCAGCGCGGCGTCGGGCGAGCGGAGCTTCGCCACGAAGCCGTGCGCCCGGCATCCTGCGAGGACGCGCCGGAATCCATTCGACGAGCGTGCCATGATCCTGGAGCCGAGGAACAGGATCTCCTCATCGCAGAAAGCATCCTCCACGCCCGGAATCGCGGCGAGCCCCATCTCCCGCGCGAGGTCGCGCCCCCAGCGCCGAGGCACCACGCCGCTGGCGTCCTCGCAATCGAGCACGGGTAGCCAAGATTGATAGCGATCGAAGAGCGAGGAGGGGTCCATCAGAGCTGCTGCCACTTTCCTTCGTGATAATGCCACTTGCCGAGCCCATCCGCGGGCTGCGGCCGCCCCTTGAAATCGGGGGAGAATCCTCTGCCCCACGAGGGGTCGACCTCGGCCGAGGTGCCTCCCGGCTCGCGACGCGCGGTGAGCCGGTGCAGATCGTCGTACTCGTAGCGTGCCTCGTTACCTTCCGGATCTACCGTGGCGATCAGATCCCCGCGGCCGTCGTACCTGTACGAGCGGAACGATGTCCATTGCCCCTGAGACGAAGCGTTCTTTACCTCGAAAGCCGCGATGCGGCCGTCCGAATGCCGCCGCACGCGCACCACCCGGCCGACGCTGTCAATGACGCTGACGAGCCGACCGCCCTCGTAGCGCAAGCTTATGGCATTACCGTTCCGGTCGACGATCCGGGAGAGCAAAAAGCGCTGCGCCCGACGTTCGGAGAGGAGGTAGATGAGGCCCTCGCGCGCGACAGAGTAGCCCCATGCGTGGCGGGTGAGCACCCCGCACGGCAGGCGCACGGCCCCGTCCTCCTCTGGGCGCGGTGCCTGCGTGACGTTTGCTCCCGGCTCGAGCACGCGTACTGTCCGACGCGCCTCATCCACAGCCCATGCCAGCGAATGTGTCCAGCCGAAACCGAGTCCGAGGTCCTCGTCGGCGAGCGAGCTACTGTAGCTCCGCAGGATGACGAGCGGCAGGGGTCCTGGAAGCCCCAGATCCCGGATCGCAGCCGTGTAGACTCGCCCCGTGACTGGATCGACGGGGTCCCCCGCGGTCGTTCCCTTCCCCGCGCCGTGCGACGGGTTCGGACACGCGCCGTTGCTCCCAGGGCCACACGACCCTGCGTTCTTCCCGCCGCCTTTTGCGTCCTTCCCGCCGTTGCCGCCGCCGGCCCCCTGCTTGTCCTTGCCGGCACCGCCCCCTGTGCCACTGCCGCCCCCCCGGCGCCACCACCGCCGAGAATGAAGACTCCTGGGTTCATGCCTGGGATTGCGGGGATGTTGGGGAAAGGAGCGGTCCGGGCCATGGCAAATTAGATAGGGGCTCCAGAGCGACCGAGCTTCTGGAACCAGCCCCTCGTCTGCTGGATGAGAACCGAGCGCACTTTGCGCGGCAAGGCAAATCCGATGCCCTGGGCACACGCGCCGAGATCGGTGCCTGCCACCTCGCGCTTCTTGAATCCCGCGCCGGCGGACCGCGCACTCGCCCGGCCGACGCAGCGGCGGGCTCGTGGAACGGAGCCTCCGGCGACGCGGCCGCCGTGGTAGTAGTCAGGAGGCTCGACCAGCACGTGTCACCGCGAGGAGCAGCACACCGATGAGCGATCAGGATCAGCGAGAAAGCGTCATCTATCTGCCGGAAGGAGAGGGTCGCGCGTATTCGCTGGGCGCGATGCGGAGCGTCTTCAAGGCGGACGGACCGGAGACGAAGGACACGTATTCCATCTCCGAGTGGTGGCTCGAGCCCAGGACCAAGGGTCCGGGTCCCCATTCACACGAAGCCAACGACGATATCTTCTACGTGCTCGAAGGCGTCATCACGTTCCTGGCGGGCACCGAGCACATCGAGGCGTCAAAGGGGGCGTTCCTGCGCATCCCCGCCGGCGTGACGCATGACTTCGAGAACAGGAGCGACCAGCGCGCCGGCCTGCTCAACATCTACATCCCTGGGGGCTTCGAGGCGGGCATGCCGCGCATCGTGGCGTGGTTCGAGAAGCAAGGTGCAGGCCGGTAGTCCAGACTGCAAGGCCAGAAAGGCTCGCCGGCGCGCCGCGGTGACGTGTGTTCGCGCCCCCGGTGCGTTGCTGGAGCGCTCGCAGAGCGCGCCGCGCGCGTCGCGGAGGCGGGGCCAGCGGCTCACGCGGGGACGCAGGTGAAGCTCACGCAGACGCAGCATTCGCCGCACCCGCCGCTGTTGAAGCAATCCACGCAGTTACCCGCCTCGTCACACTGATCCTGAAGCGCGTTGCACAAGGTGCCCGCCGGCACGGGACCCTCCATGCAGAGGCCGCCTTGGCAGGTGTAGCGGTAACACTCCGTCGATACGCCGCAGTCGAGGTCGCCGGTGCACATGCTCGGGACGCATCGACCCCCCGCGTCGCAGACGCCCCCCGGGCAGGTCTCCCCTGTCCGCGGTGGGTGCGCGGGCATCGTCTCCTGGCAGATGTCGTGGGTGCACGGATTGCCGTCGTCCTTGGGCTCGTCCGCGGCGAGGACTACCTGCGCGCCGTCGCCGTCGCAGACGAGGCGCCGGCAGTCGCCAGCCTCCGGCGCGACCTCGATGCCCTCTGGCAGCGGCACCACGGCGCACGTGCCCTCGACACACGCCGAGGTCTGGCAGGGCTCCGCCGGAGCAGGGCAATCCGAGAGCACCGTGCAGCTATCTCCAGCGCCCTCGGCGCCCCCGCCGGAGGTCCCGCCCGCGCCGCCCGCGCCGCCCGCGCCGCCGGAGGGATCCGCGGCCCCTCCGGTGCTCTCCGTGAACGTGCGGCTCCTGGGGCTGCATGCGAGCACCACGATGGACACGAGCAGGAGAGGCATTCGTTGGGTCATGGAGAGAGCTCCTGTTCGTCGCGGGTTCTGCAGGAGCGTACCGCAGCCGGTTCGATCCGCCCACGGCTCACGCGCCGGCGCAGGTGGTCAGGGATCGAGCCGCACCGCGATCGCGTGCCGGATCGGCCCCCGCGGCGCCATCTCACGCGCGCCCCCGTCCTCGCGCCACGCGACGCCGGTCGAGGGGCCGCCATCGAGGTTGAGCGCCTGCTCGCACCCGCGCGCCACGAGCATGTCGGCGAGCAGCCCCAGCGTGGGCCCGCTCCCCGCCGCCTCGCCGCGCGCCACGATCACCTCCATCCGCCGGCCTCGATCGAGCACACACAGCGCCGTCCGCTCCGCGCGCGGACCGCCGTCGCTGCGCACGTTCCGCTCGCCGCGGACCACGAGCCGCGGCCGGGCCTGCACCGCGAGCTCGACGCCGGGTCCGAGCACGAACCCCGCGGCGTCGTGCAGCGCCGCGCGACCGCCGGAGACCACCATCACGCCGCCGCCGAGCGACGGCACGAGCGGCGAGAGCTCCCGGCCGCCGGCCACGACGAGCCCCTCGGGCCTCGCCTGGCGATCGAAGAAGCCCCCGTTGATGACGAACGAGGCGCGGGTGCGCTCGAGCACGCCCGCGAGGTCGCGCGACATCCCCACGTCGACGACCTCGAAACGCGCGGCCGCGAGGCGGAACGAGAAGACGTGGACGAGGTGATCCTCGCCCTCGACGGTCATCACCTCGGGCCGGATGGGGGCGCCTGAAGGTGGGCCCTCCGGGGCGGTGGGCGCTGCGAGCGCGGAGGACGGCGCCGGCGGCGACGGATCGGCGGGGACCGGCGGCGATGCCGCGGCGGGCACCGGGAGCGACGGCACGGCCGGCGCGGGCGCGCTCGTCGGCGCGAGGCGCCCCGACGCGAACACGGCGGCGCCGAGCAGCGCGAGGCCTGCGATCAGCAAGAGTGCCTTCGGACGAGCGCGGACCGTCACGCCCGCGTTCTACCCGATCCGCGGCGCGCCGGGCCCTCGCCCGCTCCCGCGCGGCCGCGCGGCCGCTCCCCCGGCGCGGGGGCGAGCCACCGGTCGAGCGGCCGCGCAGCCCCGGCGCCGGGTGCGATCGCGCCGGGCGCTGGGCTGGTCCGCGGCGGCGATCGCTGGGGTACGCTGGGGTGCGCCGCGGCGCCCCGCCGGCGCGGACTCCGCGCCTCGTTCCCGAGGAGACCGCCCTCGCATGCTGCCCTCGTCGATCCCACCGCCCCCGCCCGCTGCTGCCGACTTCGGCGCGCTGCTCGAGCGCGCCCGGCGGATCGCCGCGGACGTGCTCGCGCCGGCGGCGAACGCGACAGACCAGGCCGAGGTGATTCCGCGCGAGAACCTCCTCGCGCTCAAGGGCGCCGGGCTGCTCGGCCTCGCGACCCCGACGCGGTACGGCGGCCACGGCGCGCCGGGGCGGGTCGCGCGCGAGTACACGGAGATCCTCGCCGGAGCGTGCGGCGTGACCGCGTTCGTGCAGATGCAGCACACGACCGGCGCGTGCCCGCTCATCGCGCGCGGCGAGAACGAGGCGCTCAAAGAGCGTGTGCTGCCCCGCCTTGCCTCGGGAGAGCGCTTCTGCACGGTCGGCTTCTCTCACGTCCGCCGCCCGGGCCCGCCGATGGTGAGGGCCGAGCTCGACGGCGACCAGGTCCTCCTCGACGGCACGGTGCCCTGGCTCACCGGCCATGGACTCGCCGACGACGCGGTCCTCGCGGGCACACTCCCGGACGGGCGGGTGATCTTCGTGCTCTCGTCCTTGCGGGAGGTGGAGGCCATCCAGCCATCGCCGCCGTTGCGCCTGTGCGCGATGAACGCGTCGGCCACCGTGTCGCTCCGGCTGCGCGGCCTGCGCGTCGGCCGCGAGCAGGTGATCGCCACGCTGACGCGCGAGCAGCAGACAGCCCGCGACGCCGCGGGCATGCTCGCCCCGGCGGCGCTCTCCCTCGGCGTGGCGGGCGCGGCGGCGGCGCTGCTCGCACAGGCCGCCGATCGCCGCGGCAGCGCGGCCCTGGCCAGCGCGGCGCGGGGGTTCGCGGGCGAGATCGACGACGCCCGCGCCGAGGTCAATGCATGGGCGGACCAGCCGGAAGCCGCGGAGTACGGGGAGCACGCCGTGCGCGCTCGCGCGTGGTGCATCGAGCTGGGGGTCCGGACCGCACACGCGGCCGTCGCGGCGAGCGGCGGGAGCGCGAACCTGCTGGAGCACACGGCGCAGCGGCTGTTCCGGGAAGCGATGCTGTATTCACTCACCGCGCAAACGCGCGATCTGCAGGCGGCCACGGTGCAGCGGCTCGTCGGCCGAGGCGAGGAGGGGCGCGGCCAGAGCGGCAAGCGGGTTGACCCCGCCTGACACGAGCAGGACTTCGAACCACCAAGGGCACCAAACCATCGTCTTTTTCTTGGCGTCCTTGGCGTCCTTGGCGCCTTGGCGTTCATTTCTCGCTCGATCGACGTGATCGGTATTCTCGGCCTACCAGTGGCCGGCATGCTGAGCGCGGTCACTGCGCGGCCGCCGGCTTGCGCCAGAGGGCCATCAGGCGCGGGCCGAGCACGTTGATGGCGAGGCCGGACAGGAGCACCGTCCCTCCGGTCACCTGCCAGAACGACAGCCGCTCGCCCAGCAAGAGCCACGAGGACAGCACCGCGACGAGCGGTATCAGCAGCGAGTACGGCGCCACCAGATTGGCCGGATGGCGGCTGAGCAGCTTGCTCCACTGACCGTAGCCGAACAGCGTGGAGATCACGGCGAGGTAGCCGACGGCGAACAGGCTCTTGACGGTCAGCACGTCGGCCAAGACGATCCGGCTCGGCTCGAGCAGGGCCGCCACGAGGAAGAACGGCGCTATCGGGAACAACCCCGACCACACGATCATGCCCATCACGTCGGGCTGGTATCCAGCGCGGACGATGGCGCGCACGACCACGTTGGAGACCGCCCACGAGAGCGCCCCCAGCAGGGTCAGGACGAAGCCCAGGAGAGGGATGTCGGCCACGCCCATGCCGCCGATCAGCCAGAGCCCGCTCCCACCGACCAGGAGCCCCGAGAGCTGCCAGCCGCTGAAGCGCTCCTTCTGCCAGACCAGCGCGATGAGCATGGTGAAGAACGCCTGCGACTGCTGCACGATGGACGCCAGCCCGGGCGGCATGCCCACCCGGATGGCCGTGAACAGACAGGCGAACTGGAGGAAACCGACGGTCAGCCCGTAGAGCGCCAGCCACCGCCAGGGGATGGCCGGGCGGCGCACGAACGACATCCCCAGCGCCACGACGGCGCTGAACCGCAGACCGCCCAGCAAGAAGGGCGGAATGCCCGACACCCCCCACTTGATCACCACGAAGTTGAAGCCCCACACGGCCACGATGGCCAGGGCGACAAGGCGGTCCTTCCACGTCATGCAACTTTCCAGTAACACAGAAGCGAGGCAGTTCAGAGCGTCCTCGACTCAGGAAACACACAAAGTCAATCCGCTGCGGGCCTCATCGGCCAGGCAGGCATCTGCCCGAGGAGAAAGAGAAGACCCATGACCGACGACGACGAGGCTATCCGCGCCCAGATTCACGCCTACAGCGAGGCCTTCAACGCGCACGACGCAGAGCGCCTTGCAGCGCTGTTCGTGGAAGACGGGGACTTCGTCAACGTCTTCGGCCAGTGGCTAGAAGGGCGCGCGGCGATCCAGGAGGGCCACGCCCGCGGGTTCGCCGCCGCCCTGCGCGGCAGCCGGCTGACGTTCACCAGCACCCGGGTCAAGCGCCTCACGCCGGACCTGGCGCTCTGCCATGTCCGGTGGACGAGGGACCGGACCGCCGCGGACGACGACGGCAGCCTGCCGCCCGGGAGCGGCGTCATCTCCTCGGTGCTCCTCCAGCAGGACGGCGCCTGGCGGATCGTGTCGGTACACAACACCGAGCAGGCCCAGCCCCCCGGAAGGCCATGACGCCCTGACGCCGCGCCGCCCAGCGCCAGAACCGTCCAGCGCTAAATTCCCCTGCACCCGCCTCCCCGTCGCGGCCGGCCGCCCCCTCGTCAGCCGCTTTCCCCTTTTTCCGAAGCGGATCACAAATTCGGTGGCGGCGCCACCGATGGTGCTAGCATCGACCTGTAGCGGATTTTTGCTACTGATCCACGACAAGGCGGTGCTCCATGGGTGACAAATCTCCGAAGGCCAAAGAGCGGCAGAAGAAGCAGGACACGGCGGAGAAGAACCAGAAGAAGGCAGCCGCAAACGCCAAGGCGGCGCCCCCGGCAGCCGCGCCCGCCAAGAAGGGCAAGTAGCCCGGACCTCCCTCTCCGCGCGCCGCTCCCGGCGCCGCTCCCTCCCTGACAAGCTCACCACGAGACGCCCGCCAGCGCGGGCGTTCTCTCCCCTTCAGCCCTCTTGCGGGCTCGTCGCCAGCGCGGCGCGCGGCTCTTCTTCGTGGGCGAGCTCGCGATGGAGCGCGGCGAACACGCCGCCCCGGGCGAGCAGCTCGGCGTGTGTCCCCTGCTCGACGAGCCGGCCGTGATCGAGCACGACGATGCGATCCGCGTGGCGGATCGTGCTCAGCCGGTGGGCGACGACGAAGCTCGTGCGGCCTCGCAGGAGCCGCCCGAGCGCCGCCTGCAGGCGCGCCTCGGTCAGCGCGTCGACCGAGCTCGTCGCCTCGTCGAGCAGCACGATCCTGGGCTCCGCGACCATCGCGCGCAAAAAACACACGATCTGCCGCTGGCCGAGCGACAGGCCCGTCCCGCGCTCGCCGACCTCGGTGTGCAGGCCGTCCGGGAGCGCGTCGAGGAGGTCGAGCACGTCGAGGCTCCGCGCGGCGTCGCGGATCGCCGCCTCGGTGGCGCCGAGGTTGCCGAGGCGCACGTTGTCGAGCACCGTGCCGCTGAAGAGGAAGTTGCTCTGCAGCACGAGGCCGAGCTGCGCGCGCAGCGACGCGGACGAGGTCTTCGCGAGATCGTGCCCGTCGATCGTGATCGACCCCGCCGTCGGGCGGTAGAGCTTCGCGAGCAGGTTGAGGATCGACGACTTGCCGCTGCCCGTGTGGCCGACGAGCGCGATCATCTGGCCCGGCTCGGCCACCAGATCGATGCCGTGCAGCACCGGTTTGCCCGGATCGTAGGCGAAGTGCACCCCCTCGAGCGCCACCCGGCCGCGCACCGGGGGCAGCGGCGGGAGCTCGCGCTCGTCCGGCCAGTCGGGCTCC
The DNA here is from genome assembly GCF_002950945.1 of Sorangium cellulosum. GTDB lineage: Bacteria > Myxococcota_A > Polyangia > Polyangiales > Polyangiaceae > Sorangium > Sorangium cellulosum_E. The sequence continues at coordinate 566,070 of NZ_CP012673.1, read as the reverse complement.
CGGTCGAGCACGCGGAAGAGGCGCTCGGCGCCGGCCATCGCCGTGAGGGCCTGGTTGTACTGATTGCCGAGCACCGGTATCGGGTTGAACAGGAGGTTCGCGAGGAAGAAGAACTCCACGAGCACGCGCAGGTCGATCGCGCCGCCGAGCGCCTGGTAGCCGCCCACGACCACGAGCACGGCCAGGAACAGCTGCCCGTTGAACTCGAGCAGCGGCAGGAACGCCGCCGAGTGGCGCGCCGCATCCATGTTGTAGCGGGAGTGATCGAAGATCAGCGCTCGGAAGAGCCCGCCGTTGATGTCCTGCCGCACGAAGCCCTGCGTCACGCGCACCCCCGTGACCGACTCGGCGAGCGTCGCCGTCACGCGGCTGAAGCTCTCCTGGGCGCGCTGGTGCGCGGCCCCGAGGCGCCGGTGGAAATAGACGATGAGCCCCCAGAAGACAGGGACCATCGCGACGACCACGAGGAAGAGCGGCCAGTGCGCGTGCGCCATCAGCGCCATCGCGACCGCCATCGTGCCGAGCTGCACCGTGCTCACGAACACGACGTCCTGCACCGCCACCCGGATCGCGTCGATGTCGGACGTCATGCGGCCGATGAGGCGCCCCACCTTCGTCTTCACGAAGAAGCTCATCGGCATGCGCAGGAGGTGGCGCTCCAGCCGATCGCGCATGTCGAACACCACCGCCTCGCCGAGCTCGAGCGCGAGGCGCGCGCGGAAGTGGAAGACGACCGCGGTGACGAGCGCGAACAGCGCGAAGCCGAGGACGGAGAGCACCGTGGCGCGCGCGTCGCGGCGGGCCACCGGGCCGCTGATGATGGCGCCGACCGACCAGGTCAGGATCGGGAGCTGGATCGACCTCGCCACCACGAGCAGGAGGAGCGCGTTGCGCTTCCTGGCGTGAGGGCGGGTGAAGGCGAACACGCGCCGCACGAGGTCGAGGTCGAGCTTGCGAGTCCCGTGCTCCTGCTCGTCCTCGAGCGAGACCCGCGCGAGGCCGAGGTTCACGTCGATCGGCGCCCGATCGGCCGCGGAGGGGGCCGCCCCCGGCTGCTTCGCAGGGCGGCGCGGCGGCTCCACGGCGGGCTCGCCGGCGCGGCTCACGCCGGCTCCTCGGTCCGCCCCGGCGGCGCGGGGCGCGCGCCTCCGCCGCCGCGGCGCGAGGGCGTGTCGTCCGCGCCCCGGTGTGAAGGCCTGTCGTCCGCGCCCCGGCGCGAGGGCGTGTCGTCCGCGCGCGCCGCGGCGGCGTGGGCGTGGTGCAGCGCGAGCGCGCTGGCGTAGTGGCCGCGGCGCCCGAGGAGCTCGTCGTGGGTCCCCCGCTCGGCGATGCGGCCGCGGTCGAGCACGATCACCTGGTCTGCCCGGCGGAGCAGGTGGGGCCTGTGGGTGGCCATGATCGTCGTCCGGCCCTGGGTGGCGCTGTGGATCGCGCCCAGGATCTCGCGCTCCGTGCTCGCGTCCACCGCGGCGGTCGGGTCGTCGAGCAGGAGCAGCGGCGGATCGAGCAGCACGGCGCGCGCTATGGCGAGGCGCTGCCGCTGGCCGCCCGAGAGGTTGACCGCCGACTCGCCGAGCTCGGTGTCGTAGCCTTCGGGCAGCTCGCGGATGAACTCGTGAGCACAGGCGATCTTCGCGGCGCGCTCGATCTGCTCCCGCGTCGCGTGCGGGGCGCCGAACGCGATGTTCGCCGCGACCGTGTTGCTGAAGAGGAAGTTGTCCTGGAAGACGACCCCCGTGCGCCGGCGGAGCAGCTCGAGGTCGTGGCGCCGGAGATCGATGCCGTCGAGCAGGACGCGCCCCGCGGTCGGGTCGTAGAAGCGCGGGATCAGGCTGAGCAGCGTGCTCTTCCCCGCGCCCGTGGGACCGACGACGGCGATGAACTGCCCCGGCGCGATGTCGAGATCGACGTCGTGCAGCACCGGCCGGCCCGCCTGGTAACCGAACGTGACGCGCTCGAAGGCGAGGTGCCCCTCGATCCGCGAAGGGCGCTCGGGCGCCCCGGGGCTCTCGATCTCGACCGGGGTGTCGAGCACCTCGAAGACCCGCCGCGCCCCGATGAAGCTCTGCTGCGCGGTGTTGACGAGCGTCGCCATGCTCGCGACCTGCCCGGAGAACTGCTGGAGGATGCCGGCGAACACGACGAGCTGCCCGAGCGTCATCCGGTCGCGCGCGACGAGCAACCCCCCCATGCCGAGCAGGATGACGAGGTTCGTCTGCCCGAGCAGATCGATGGTCGGGCTGAGCACGCTGACCTTCCAGAAGGTGTCCTGCTGCTGCTCGCGCACCTCGCGGCTCCGCTCGTCGAAGCGGCGGTGGATCTCCTGCTCTCGCCCGAGCCCCTTGATGACCTGGATGCCCTGCAGCCCCTCCGTGAAGCTCAGGACCATGCGGTCGACGAGCTCCCGGTTGCGCAGGTAGGCCGGCCGCACCCACCGCGCGAACAGCGTGCTCGCGAGCCAGATGAGCGGCGTCGGCGCGAGGCACGCGAGCGTCAGGAGGGCGTCGGTGCGCACCATGTACCCGACGTAGAGCCCGAGCGAGAGCACCATGATGACGCTCTGGAGCAGCACGCCGTCGACGAACGAGCGCACGAGCTGGACATCGCCGGTGACGCGGTTGATCAACGAGCCGCTCTTGTTGGCGTCGAAGAACCGGAAGCTCAGCCGCTGCAGCTTGTCGTACACCCGCGCCCGGAGATCCGGGACGATCTCCATGTGGACGAGGTGCCCCACCGCGAGCGCGTACCCGTAGTTGAGCACCGCGCGCAGCGCCGCCATCGCGAGGATGACCACGCCGATCCCGACGATCGCGCCCAGCGGCTCCCGGTCGACGTCGACCGGCCAGCCGAGCCCGAACGGCAGCTCGGGCCGCCGGATCGACGGGTCGAGCCGGTAGCGCAGCAGGTCGATCGCGAGCCCCGTCAGCCCGAGCCCCGTCAGCCCCAGCGACAGCAGGACGACCTGGTAGCCGAGGACCCGGGCGACCCGCCCCCGGTACACCCAGCTCAGGCCGAGCAGCCGCAGGAGCAGCGAACGCCCCGCACGGGTCCGCCCCGCAGAAAGGGGCGCCCCGAGTTCACCATGTGAGCCGGACAACATTACAGCAGGGCACCTGGCGTACCGGCCTCGCCGGGGCCCGTAACCTACTGATTTGCGCGGCGTTGGCCAGCCTCGAAGGCCGCTCCGTGGCGTCCACACGTCGTGCGGCGATCCCGCACCCTGTCGTCCGCCTTCCTCCCTGGTTTCGAGGATGCCGTGAAGCCCGCAGGCCGGCGCCGCCGCCGCGACCACGACGTCGCCGCGATCTCGCCCTTCGCCGCCTCGAGCCGCGGAGTCGAGCCCTCGAATTCGGGTGCAGCGGAGTCACCGCCGCGCCGAGGACCTTAACGCATCTTAACAATTTAACATATCTTTACAGGTTAACGCATCTTCACAAATCGAATCATGGCCGGGCGAGGTCGGTTCGTGGCCCGACAGCAGGGCTTCTCATGGCGCGCCACCAACTCATAACTAGCATGGGGGTCATGCATACGATGCATCTCGCCTCCATCGATCTGAACCTGCTCGTCGTCTTCGACGCGCTCTTGGCGGAGGGGAGCGTCACGCGCGCGGCGGCCCGCGTGGGGCTCAGCCAGTCTGCGATGAGCCACGCGCTCGGGCGCCTGCGCACGCTGGTCGACGACCCGGTCCTCGTGCGCACGCCGCGGGGGATGACGCCGACGCCGCGCGCGCAGGAGCTCATCGGCCCCGTGCGCGCGGCCCTCGCCGAGATCGAGGCGAACGTCGTGCGCCGCGCGCGCTTCGAGCCCGCGACGGCGCGCCGCGCGTTCACGCTCGCCACGGCCGATTACGTCGAGCTCGTCCTGATGCCGCGCCTCGTGCAGAGGCTCTTCTCCGACGCGCCCCACGTCGACCTGATCGCGCGCTCCTACGAGGAGGACATGTTCGGGTCGATGGAGACCGGCAAGATCGATCTGGCGATCGGGCTGTTCCCCTCGGTGCCCGCGGGGTTCTACCGGCAAAGGCTGCTCGAGGAGCGCTTCGTCTGCGTCGTGCGGAAGGACCACCCGGCGGTGCGCAGCAAGCTCACGCTCAAGGCGTACAGCAGCCTTCCGCACGCGCTCATCAGCCCGCGCGGCGAGGCCGGCGGCCAGGTCGACGACGTGCTGGCCAAACACGGGCTCGCGCGCCGCGTGGCGCTGCGGATCCCGCACTTCCTCGTGGCGCCGCTCATCGTCGCCCAGACCGATCTGGTGCTGACCGTGCCGGCGCGCGTGGCGCGGGTGTTCGCGGACATGGAGGCGCTGCGCGTCATGAAGCCGCCGATCGAGCTCGGCGGCTTCGCGCTGGATCAGGTATGGCACGAGCGGCAAGCCAAGGACGAAGCGCACACCTGGCTACGTGGGCTGTTCGCGGACATCGCCCGCGAGTGCTGACCGCCCTGCTCCGCGCCTCGCCCCCCACCTCCCCTCACCGCCTCGTCCGGTCAACTCTGGCCCTCGGAGGCCGGGATGATCTCGGAGCCCTCGGTCTCGGCGAGCCGCCGGTGGAGCGAGGTGAGGCGGGCCGTGACGGGGCCTTGCTCGCCGGCGCCGATGGTGCGGCCGTCGAGGCTCCTCATCGCGATCACGCCGGCGCCGGAGCCCGTCAGGAACACCTCGTCGGCGCCGAAGAAGTCGAGGCGACCGAGGGAGCGCTCCCTGACGTCGAGGCCGATCGAGCGGGCGATCTGCATCACGGCCGCGCGGTTGATGCCCTCGAGACAGCCGTCGGTGGCGGGCGGGGTCGAGAGCACGTCGCCGTGGAGCGTGAACACGTTGGCGACGCTCGCCTCGGCCACGTGCCCGCGCGCGTTCAGGAGCAGCGCGTCGTCGGCGCCGCGCTGCCTGGCCTCGAGCTTGGCGAGCGCGGAGCCGAGGTAGTTGAGGCTCTTCACGCGCATGTCGAGCGCGTCGGCGTTGGGGCGGCGGTGGCTCGACGTGATGAGATCCAGGCCGCGCTTCCGCTGCTCGTCGCTGAAGAGGCGGATCGGGCCGACGATGCAGAACAGCCCGGGGCGCTCGCAGGTCGTGGGGTCGACGCCGAGCGGGCCCACGCCGCGCGTGATCACGAGGCGGACGTACGCCTCGCGCTGGCCGTGGGCGCGCGCGGTCTGCTCCACGATCTCGCGGAGGGCGTCGGGCGAGCGCGGCAGCTCGAGGCCGATCGCCTTGGCGCCGACCTGGAGGCGGGCGAGGTGGCGGTCGATCCGGAAGACGCGCCCGGCGACGACGCGTATGCCCTCGAAGATGCCGTCGCCGTAGAGCAGCCCGTGGTCGGTCACGTTCACGGTCGCAGCCGCCGTGTCGACGATTCGTCCATCGATCCATGTCTTCATGCCGTCACCTCTTGCTTTCACCCTGGAGAGAGCGCGCGACGCTCTCGGCGGCGTCGCGCGTGTGGCGCACAGCGGCTTCCAGGCGCTGGCCGCGCAGGTTCGGCGACGCCGCGGCGCAGGCGACGCAGCCGTGCAGGCCGCCGCGCGCGAGCACCGGGGCGGCGATCACGGTCAGCCCGTTGATCCATTCCCCCTCGTTCACGTCGTAGCCGCGCTTTCTGGCCTGCTGCACGGCCCGCGGCGCGGCGCGGCCGGCGTCGGCGCCGACGAGCTCCGGCGCGTGCGCGAGGTAGAGGCGGCCGCTCGCCGTCACGTCGACGGGGACCTCGGCGCCGACGGTGGGCGCGGCGCGCAGGAGGCCGGTGCCCTCCGCCTTGTCGAGCACGACGAGCCGGCCGCCGCGCGCGGCGACGAGGAAGAACGTCTCGCCGAAGGCGCGCGCGGCCTGCTCGAGCTCGGGCCTGGCCACACGGGCGACGGGATCGAGCGCCTGCGCGCCCAGCCCGAGGCGGATGAGGCCGACGCCGAGCCGGTAGCGGCCCTCGCCGTCCTGCTCGACCAGGGCGTGCACGGCGAGCGACGCGAGCAGCCGGTGCAGCGTGGCCTTGGGCATGCGGAGCCGCGCGGCGAGCTCCGCGAGGGAGGCGCTGCCGCCGCTCGAGTGCAGCGCCTCGAGGGCACGCACGGCCTTGTCGACGGTTCCAGATCGTTCCATTATTCGGAATTACGTTCCGATAGATGGTGTAGCCCACGGGCGGGCCGCGGTCCAGGGCACGGCAGGATCGCGCGCGGGGGGTGCGCGAGGGAGGCGCGATCGAGGTGCGCGAGAGGCGCGAGAGGCGCGAGAGGCGCGAGAGGCGCAAGAGGCGCAAGAGGCGCGCGGGATGGCGGATGGCCGCGGGCGCCGGCGACGCGGGCGCTGGTGTCGATCGACCGGCTCGGATAACGTCCGGAGCGCTCGCTCCACGAGCAGCGAAGGCAAGGAGAGCCCATGCGCGCAGCCCCCTCGGTCGTCCTCGTCCACGGCGCCTGGCACCGGCCGTCGTGCTGGTCCCAGGTCGCGTGCCAGCTGATCGGCGGCGGGATCGACGTCCGCGTGCCCGATCTACCGAGCGCCGGGCCCGACGCGGGCCGGCTGGGCAGCCTCGCGGCGGACGCCGACGTGGTGCGGGCGGCGCTCGCGGAGGTGCCCGGGAAGGCGGTCGTGGTCGCGCACTCCTACGGGGGGCTGCCGGTCACGGAGGTGGCGGCCGGGACGGGCAAGGTCGCTCACGTCGTGTACCTGTGCGCGTTCCAGCTCGACCGCGGAGATTCGCTGCTGTCGGCGATCGGCGGCAACGAGCCGCCGTGGTGGATCACCTCGGCGGACGGCAAGACGGTGACGCCCGCGAACCCGCGCGACGTCTTCTACAACGACTGCACGGAAGAGGTGGCGGCGGCCGCCGAGGCCGCGCTAGAGCCTCAGGCCAAGGCGGCGTTCACGCAGCCGCTGCGCAACGCGGCCTGGCGGGAGCTGCCGTCCACGTACGTGATCTGCGAGCGCGACAACGCGATCCCCGTCTTCGCGCAAGAGGCGATGTCGCAGCGCGCGAGCGCGGTGCGGCGGCTGGCGACGAGCCACTCTCCCTTCCTGTCGCGCCCGGACGAGGTGGTCGCGATCGTGCGCGAGATCCTCGCGGCGGCGGCCGGCTGAGCCACCGCTGAATCGGTTCAGAAGGCGGCGTCGCCGAGCACCTCGAAGAGCGCGTCGGCGACCACGTCCGCGTCGGCGCTGCCGCCCGTGAGGCTCAGGAGCACGGTGACGGTCACGCCCTTCGCGGGCGCGTAGTAGGCGCTGGCGAGGTACCCCGTGGTCGCGCCGCCGTGGCCGTAGGTCGGGCCGATCGCGCTCTCCCGCGCGAAGAGCCCGAGCCCGTAGCCCGTGTAGGTGGGGTGTCCGAGCGGGAGGAACGTCTTCATCTCGGCGAGCGCGGGCGCCTCGAGCAGGCCGCCGCCGCCGACGTCGAGCAGCGCCGCCATGAACCGCGCGACGTCGGAGGCGCTCGAGACCAGCGAGCCCGCCGTCCAGCCCTGCGACTCGTGGTAACGCGTCGTGGTGTCGAGCAGCGTGATCTCCTCGCTGGAGAAGTAGCCGCGCGCGAGCTCGACCGGCACCGGCTCGGAGGCGTCGAGGAACGTGGACCCGAGCTCGAGTGGATCGAGGACGCGCCGCCGGAGCTCCTCCACGGCGGGGCGGCCGGTCGCCGCCTCGAGGACGAGGCCGGCGAGGATGTAGTTCGTGTTGGAGTACCGCCACCCGGTGCCGGGAGCGAAGTACGGCTCCTGCGCGACGCCGTAGGCGACGAGCTCCTCGGGCGCCCACGGTCGCTGCGGCTCCGCGAAGAGCGCCTCGAGGAAGGCGGCGCTCTCGAAGTAGTCGGGGATGCCGCTCGTGTGGTTGAGGATCTGGCGGAGGGTGACGACGTCGCCGTCCGGCACGAGGTCGAGCCACGTGGAGAGCGGCGCGTCGAGGTCGATCGCGCCCTCGGTCCAGAGCTGGAGCAGCACCGTGGAGACGAAGGTCTTCGTGACGCTGCCGATCCGGAGGACGCTGCCGGGCGCCATCGGCTCGGGCGGATCGATCCGGCGGAGGCCCGTCGCGCCGGTCCACACGGCGCCGTCGGGGAACCGCACCGCGGCGGTGCCGCCGGGCACCTCCTGGAGCGCCACGGTGCCGTCGAGCGCAGCCTGGAGCCGCTGCTCGAGCGAGGCGCCGCTGCCGCCGGCTCCGCCTTCCCCGGCGCCGCCGGTGCCGCTGGCGACGCCGGTGCCGTCGCTGCCGTCGCTGCCGTCGCTGCCGTCGTCTCCGCCGGTGCCGCCCGTGGCGCCATCACCGCCGGTGCCAGCGGGGCCGCCGCTACTGGTGGCGAGACCGGCGCCGCCGCCCCCGGTGGGCGACCCGTCGCCGCCGCCGCCCTCGCACGCAGGACACACGTAGATCAGGGCGGGCAGCACCAGGGCGCTCACCCACCGTCGTAGGATGCCGTTCATTCCATCACTCCTCGATGGGGTAGACTCGGCGCTCCTCCGGATGTGAACCCGACCGAACCGAAAAAACCCTCCGGCACGGGCGAGGCGCCGTCCGACGCGAGGCAGGCCGCGGAGGCCGCCATCCGCGCGCGGTGGGACGCCGGTGACCTCGACGGGGCGGCGACGGAGGTGATCCGGATTTACGGACCGGAGCTCTACGGCCTGCTCCTCTCGCTGCACCCGCGCGGAGGCGAGGCGGACGACCTGTTCTCGATCGTCTGCGAGCACCTCTGGCGCGGCCTCGCCGGCTTCCGGTGGCACTGCTCGATCCGGACCTGGGCCTACGTGGTCGCGCGCAACACGTCCCGCACCCACGGCGAGGTCGAGGGGAGACGCGCCCGCCGCGAGGTCGACCTGGCGGCGTGCTCGGCGGTGGACCGGATGGCCGTCGCGGTGCGGACCGAGACAGCGTCGTACCTGCGCACCGAAAAACGCAGCGAGATCGAGAAGTTGCGGGACGAACTCCCGGTTGCCGATCGCACGCTGCTGATCCTGCGCCTCGATCGCGGCCTCGCCTGGAACGATCTGGCCCGCGTCTTCCTCGACGATCCGGGCGCCGAGGACGAGGTGATCCGGCGCGAGGCCGCGCGGCTCCGGAAACGGTTCCAGCTCGTGCGTGAGCGCCTCGTCGCCCTGGGCCGCGCGCGCGGCCTGCTCCGCGACGGCGACGGGTGAGCCATGGACGGGGCGCCCGGCGGGACGGCGTGGGATCCGCGGCGCGAGACGGTGGGCTCGAGCGAGCCGAGTGAGCCGAGCGAGCCGGGTGAGCCGAGCGAGCCGGGTGAGCGGAGTGAGGCGAGCGGCCCGGGCCAGCGGAGCGACCCGGGCCAGCGGAGCGAGCCGAGCGACCCGGCCCGCAACGCGGCGGAAGACGCCTTCCTGCGCCTCGCCGCGCGCGCGCCCGCAGTGCAGCCGCCCGAGCCGCCCGAGTCGCTCGTGGGACGAAGGATGGGCCGCTACCGCGTCGTGTCGGTCCTCGGGAAAGGGGGGATGGGCGTCGTCTACCGCGCGATCGATGAGACCCTCGGCCGCGCGGTCGCGCTGAAGGTGCTCCCGGCCCACCTCGCCGGCGCAGGCTTCGACGCACGGCTGCTCCGCGAGGCGCGCGCGGCGGCGCTCTCGGCCCACCCCAGCATCGCGGCGATCTACGACGTCGGCGCCGAGGGCGAGCGCCTCTTCCTCGCCATGGAGCTCGTCGAGGGACACACGCTGCGGGCCGTCCTGGCGGGCGGCCCGCCGGCGATCGACGAGGCCATCCGCGTCGCGCGGGGGATCGCCGGCGGGCTCGCGAAGGCGCACGAGGCCGGCGTCGTGCACCGCGATCTCAAGCCGGACAACGTGATGATCGCCGACGGCGGCGCGATCAAGATCCTCGATTTCGGCCTGGCGAAGCCGGCCGGCGCCGCCGGGAGCGCCCTCGCGGGCGAAGGCGCCGCGGCGGTCGCGACCGAGGAGGGGCGCATCCTCGGCACGCCGGGGTACATGTCCCCCGAGCAGGCCCGCGGCCTCGCGGTGGACGCGCGGAGCGACCTGTTCTCGTTCGGCGTGCTCCTCCACGAGATGGTCACGGGCCAGCGGCCCTTCCGCGGCGCGACCGCGCTCGACATCGTCGTCGCGACCCAGCGCGACGAGCCCCCGAGGGCGTCATCGCTCCGCGCCGGCGTCCCGGCCGCGCTCGACGCGCTGATCTCCGCGTGCCTGCGCAAGGAGCCCGCGGATCGACCGCCGTCGAGCCGCGTGGTGCTCGACGCGCTGGAGCGGCTCGATCCGGCGGCGGCAGCGACTGCCGCGGAGCCTGGCCGCGCTGCGGAGCCTGACCGCGCTGCGGAGCCTGGCCGGCCGCGCCGCGACCGCGGCCGTATGGTGCGCGCGCGGCTCGCGTGCTCCGTCGCGCTCGGGATTGGCGCGCTCGGGATTGGCGCGCTCGGGATCGGTGCGCTCGGGATCGGCGCACGCGCAACGGGCACCGCCGGGATCGGCGCGCAGCCACGACCGCCGGCGATAGGCCCCGCACCGGCCGAGACGACCCCCGCACCGCCCAGCCGAAAGACCACGCTGGCGGCGATGCCCGAACCGGCGAGGTGCACGCCCGCGGCGACGGCCGACGTGCTCCTCGGGCGATCCAGCCTGCGCCAGGGCGGCTGGGAGCAGGCGCACCTCCACTTCCGGCGGGCCGCCGCGGCGGATCCGAGCTGCCCCGAGGCCCACCTGCGCCTCGCACAGACCGGGTTCTTCAGCTCGGCCTCGGAGGCGCGACGCGCGTTCCAGCGAGCGCGCGAGCTGCGCGAGGGGCTCCCGGAGCGCGACCGCCTCTTCCTCGACATGCTCGCGCCGCTGCTCCTGGAAGACCCGCCCGACCTCGCCGGGTTCGCGGCCGAGGCCCGGCAGCTCGCCGGCCGCTTTCCGGACGACGCGGAGATCGCCATGGCGGGCGCCTGGATGTCGCCCGATCCGCTGGAACAGCGCGCGCTGGCGCGCCGCGCGGTGGCGCTGGACCCCGGGTACGCCGACGGCTGGCAGACCGTCGCGCGCGCGGCGGAGCGGCTCGGCGACGAGGCCGCCAAGATGGAGGCGCTCGATCGGTGCATCCGCGCGGCGCCCGGGGCGGTCGATTGCCTCCGCGACCGCTTCACGGCGCACCAGCGCGCGGGCCGCTGCGAGGACGCGGAGGCGGACGCGCGCCGGTGGACGGCGAGCTCGCCGGACACGGCGGAGGGGTTCTTCCATCTCGGGTCGATGCTCGTCGCGCGCGGCGCCCCGCGCGAGGCGGCGCTCGAGGCGCTCGGCCGGCGCTGGGCGCGGCTGCACGGGGACGAGGCGTGGAGGGAGCGCCACGAGCGCGCGAAGCTCGCGGTGCTCGACGGCGACCTCGCGGCGGCGGAGCAGCTCGCGGGGGAGCTCGGGGCGCAGGTGGCCGGGATCGCCGAGCGGCTGCCGCACGGGGTGCACGCGCTCTTCGTGGTCGACCTGCTGGAAGAGACGGGGCGCCGCGAGGAGGCCGCCGCGGTCGCGGTCGCGTACCTGCGGCGCAAGGACGGGTGGACGGCGCGGCTCGGGGTGGACGAGACGTTCTCCGGGTTGCACCGGACCGATCCGTGGCTGGAGCGCGCGGCGCGGCTGGGCGCCGGCCGCAGGGAGGGCGCGCCGGCGCTCGATACACGCTGGAGAGGGCGGCTCGCGAAGCTGCACGGGAGCGGGCTGCTGACGGCGGCGGACCTGTGGGCGCTCACCGAGGCGGCGACGGTGGCGTCGGCGAGCGAGGCGAAGCGGGCGGTGCGGGCAATGCCGGCGCAGCTAGGGGGCGCGCCGCGGCCGGAGCAGTTCGGGCGCGACGCGTGGACGGCACAGGCGTTCGCGGGGCGCGCGCTGTCGATGGCCGGGGAGCACGCGGCGGCCGTGCCGCTGCTGCGCGCCGTGGCGGGGGCGTGCATCCCGCTGGACGAGCCGTTCGTGTACGTGTGGGCGAGCGCGTGGCTCGGCGAGGCGCTGGAGGCGAGCGGGGACAAGGCCGGGGCGTGCGCGGCGTACGGGAGCGTCCTCGGACGGTGGGGGACGGCGGAGCGCTCGCGCTCGGCGGGGGAGGCACGGACCAGGCGGCGGCAGCTCGGGTGCCGGTAAGCTCCCCGGAGCCGCCAACCTGGGTCGGGTCACTCAACCTGGGTCGGGTTGGGTCGGGTCGCTCAACCTGGGTCGGGTTGCTGCTCAACCTGGATCGGGTCACCGACCGCTTCCAACCTGGGTCGGGTAGCCGAACACGGAGGAACCATGACGGCGAGACCGACGGATGAGCTGGATGCGACGGGAACACACGCGCAGCGCGGGAGCAGAGAGGGCGCGGGAGGCGCCCCGAAGGAGGCGCCCGTGGCGGGAACCGTGGTGCTGGACAGGTCGGATCCTAACTTCCTGGCCAGGGCCTACGACGTCTACGCGGAGATGCGCGCCCAGGGGCCCGTCGTGCGCACCCGCCATCACCCCTTCCTCAGGGACGAGGACGAGGAGAAGAGCGCGATGGCCGGCGAGCACCCCGTGCGCGAGGTGCTCTTCGTGAACCACTACGACGAGGCGGCCGCCGCGCTGGCCGACGATCGCCTCTCGTCCGACCCCCACGCGCTGATGACGCCGGAGCAACGGGAGAAGCTGCCGCCCGTGCCGGTGGAGTTCCGGCCGCTCATGCACTCGCTCATCCTGCTCGACCCGCCCGACCACACGCGGCTGCGCAAGCTGGTCCAGCCGAGCTTCAACGCCCGCGCGATGGAGGCGCTCAAGCCGCGCGTCCAGCGCATCGCCGACGACCTGCTCGACCGGGCCGAGCGGGAGGCGGCCGCGCGCGGCGAGGCGGCGCCGGAGCGACGGATGGAGCTGATCAAGGCGTTCGCATACCCGCTGCCGGTGACGGTGATCAGCGACATGCTCGGCATCCCGGAGGAGGACCGCGCGGCCGTCCAGCAGTGGGCGGAGATCCCCGCAGAGCGCTTCGGGGACCCCGTGGCCCTGGAGCAGAGCCGCAGGAGGATCGCGGCGTTCAGCGGCTACCTCCGCGATCTGTTCGAGCGGAAGCGGCGCGCGCCGGCGGACGACATGATAAGCCAGATGATCCACGCCCAGGAGGACGGCGACACGCTCAGCGAGGAAGAGCTCCTCTCGATGGTGTTCCTCCTCTACTTCGCCGGGCATATCACGACGGTGAACCTCATCGGCAACGGCGTCGCCGCGCTCTTGACCCACCCCGAGCAGCTCGCCCGCTTCAAGGCAGATCCCGGGCTGGCCAGAGGGGTGGTCGAGGAGACGCTCCGCTACTGGGGGCCGGTCGACTACCCGCGCAGCGTGCGCATCGCCACGGACGACATCGAGCTCGGCGGGACGACGATCCCGAAAGCGGCGCAGGTGGCGATCGGCCTCGGCTCGGCGAACCGGGATCCACGGCGCTTCGAGGATCCCGACCGGTACGACATCGCGCGCGACGACGCCCACCGTCACATCGCCTTCGGCAGGGGGATTCACCTGTGCCTCGGGGCGCCGCTGGCGCGCATCGAGGGGCAGATCGCCTTCGAGACCCTGCTCCGACGTTTCCCCGAGCTGCGCCTCGCCGCGCCGGCCGAGGGGCTGCGCTGGAGCGCCGCCGGCGGGATGCGCGGGTTCCGGGATTTGCCGGTGCTGTTTTAGAGCGGGGGTCACCCGCTTCGGAGACGGGCCCATCTCGACGTTTTCGGTGCTCAGCGCACAGGAGTGCGCTTCCGCGCCGAAAACGCCGATCTGGACCCGTCTCCTGTGCGGGTGACCCCCGCTCTGTGACGCATGTACGAGAGACGGGGAAACCGCTCTGGCTCAAACCGGGTCGGCCCTCGCCCCATGCGCCCGGGCCAGCGGCGGTGCTGCGCGGCTGCTCGCTGCGCAGCACCGCCGCGCCACGACGCAGCCCGCAACCCCTTCCTCGCGCAGCTTCCGCCCTTGGTACATGCCGTGCACGTCGTCGCGGCGCGACCACCGCCATCGTCGCGCCGCGACCACCGCCAGGAGACGTGAGGCATGGGCCATCCGACCATCTATCCCACCGGGGTCACCCTCTATGACCCCGACCGCAGCTGGAACGGGTACACGATCTTCCAGGCCGCGGACCTCGGGGCGTTGCTCATCGACATGAACGGCCGGGAGGTGCAGCTCTGGAACGGGCTGCACGGCTTTCCCAACAAGCTCCTGCCCGGAGGGCAGGTGTTCGGCAGCACCGGCGAGCGCAACCCGCGGCACGGGGCGCAGGACCAGATCGATCTCGTGCAGGTCGACTGGGACGGCAACGTGGTCTGGCGCTTCGATGGACTCGAGCACATCGCCGATCCCGGGGCGACGCCGCGCTGGTTCGCGCGCCAGCACCACGACTTCCAGCGCGAAGGCAACCCCGTCGGGTACCACGCGCCCGGCCAGGAGCCTCGTCGACCGGGGGAGCACGTTCCTCCTCGTGCTCTCCGAGCACCCGTTGCTCGACGACAAGATCATCGAGGTGGACTGGAAGGGGGACGTCGTCTGGCAGTGGCGCGCCCACGAGCACGTCGAGGAGCTCGGCTTCGACGAGGCCGCGCGCAGCGCCCTGCGCCGCGATCCCAACCTGCGCGCGCCGGGCGGGAGCGTGCTCGGCCAGAGCAGCCCCGCGGCGGGGATCGGCGACTGGCTGCACATCAACTCGCTCTCGCTGCTCGGACCGAACCGCTGGCACGACGCCGGCGACGAGCGCTTCCATCCGGACAACCTGATCTGGGACGCGCGCGAGGCGAACATCATCGCCATCGTGGACAAGAAGACAGGGCGGGTCGTGTGGCTCACCCGGACGCACGAGATCGTCTGGGAGTACATCAGCCCTTACTGGCGCAAACCGCCGCTGGCCCTCAACCTGGTGTACCGCGCATACCGCGCGCCGTACGCCTGGGTGCCCCAGCTCCCGACGCCCCGCCAGCGGCCGGTGCCGCGGCTCGACGTCGCGACGTTCCGCGTCCCGGGCGCGGCGGCCCTCGGGCGAGACCGGGTGGTGGAGCTCCGGGGCGCGCAGGGCTACGCCGCCAGGGCGGATTTCTGCGTGGCCACCGCCGAGGAGAGCGGGCCGCCGCCGCTCAGCGCGGGGTAGCCGCTCAGCGCGGGTTGGGCGCTCAGCGCGGGTTGGGCGCTCAGCGCAGGTCAGGTGCCGATCACGGCGAACCGCGGCGGGTGCCGCGTCGCGCGACGCTGGCCTCGGGCCAGAGCCAGAAGACGAGAAGAGGTCCCATTACCATGGCAGAACGCAAGCTCTTTTATCCGGAACGATTCAAGACCGCCTCCCGGTATTACACGACCGGCCGCCCCTCCTATCCGAAGCTCCTCAGCCGCCGCGTGGCGGATCTGGTCGGCCTCGAGCGAGAGGCCGCCGTGCTCGACCTGGGGACCGGACCGGGGTTCCTCGCGATCGACTTCGCGCCGCACGCGAAGGCCGTGACCGCGGTCGATCCGTCGCCCGAGATGCTCGCGGCGGCCAGGGAGAACGCCGCCCGGGCCGACGTGGCGATCCAGTTCGTCCAGGGGAGCTCGTACGAGCTCGGCCAGCACCTCGGCCGCTTCAAGCTCGTCACCATCGGCCGCGCCTTCCACTGGATGGACCGCGTCGAGACCCTGAAGTCGCTGGACGGGCTCATCGAGCGAGGCGGCGCGGTGGCGCTGTTCGGGGAGAGCTACCCCGAGGTGCCGAGCAACACGTGGCACAAGGAGTTCCAGGCGCTCATCGACAAGTACTCGACGGAAGATCCGGCGCGGCCGCAGATCCGCGAGTCCGTGAAGAACGAGGCCGTGCTGCTCGAGTCCGCCTTCAGCCACCTCGAGCGCATCTCCGTCCTCGAGCGGCGGGAGACGCCCGTGGAGCGCTTCGTCGATCGCGCCCTGTCGTTCGCCGCCACCTGGCACGGGCGGCCGGGGTCGCGCGAGGAGGACCTGGCGGTCGAGATCCGCAAGGCGATCGCGAAGTACGCGGGCGCGGACGGCCTCGTGCGCGAGGTGCTCGAAGGACACGCGCTGATCGCGCGCCGCCCGGACGAAACGCCGGGCGGCTGACGGGGCGGGATTCAGACGACGAACGGAGCCGCTGTCACGGCGCGCCTCCGGCCGCTGAAACGCTCGCGCCGCTGGCGATCCCCGCACCGCTCTCTCCGGGGCGACCGGCGATTTCTGGCGAAGGACGCCCTGCCCTGGCAGCATCCAGGTGAACGTGGGCAAGAGAGCCGGACGTGAGCGGTCCCCCTGGCCAATCCATCAGGCCGGCGGCTCGGGAGCCGCTCATGTAAAAGCATCGCTGGTGTCGTTCCCTTCGCCTCCACGCGCCTCCGAGCCGTGCTCCGCGCCGATGCTCGCTCAGCCGCAGCGCCACGGCGCGGCGATGCGCGCCTTGCGCCAATCCACGACAGCCGCCGCGCTGCTCGCGAGCACGCTCGCGCCGTGCCTCGCCGCCGCGGCGCCCGAACCGCCGCCGTCCAGCGCCGCGCCGCCGGCCGCGCCGTCCAGCGCCGCGCCGCCGGCCGCGCCGTCCAGCGCCGCGCCGCCGGACGCGAGCGCCGCGCCGCCGGACGCGAGCGCCGCGCCGCCGGACGCGAGCGCCGCGCCGCCGGACGCGCTCGTTCCACCAACGCCGCTCGCGCCGCTCGGCGCCCCCTACCCCGACGGGGCGCACGGCGACGCGACAGTCCGCCTCGTCCTCACCGTCAACGCGGACGGGACCGTCCGCTCCGCGGTCGCCGAGCACGGGCCGGAGCCGTTCGCGTCCGCCGCCGTGGCCGCCGCAACGTCGTTCCGCTTCGCGCCGGCCACCAGGAACGGCGCGCCGGTCGCCGCGAAGATCCGCATCGAGGTCCACTTCGTCGAAGCCGCGCCGCCCGATGCGCCCGCTCCCGCGCCCCCACCGGGTCCCGCGCCCGCGCCCGCGCGCCCCGGTCCCGCGCGCCCGGCCGAGGCGCCCGCGCCGCCGCCGTCGCTCGAGGTCACCGTGCGCGGCGAGCTGCCGGCGCCCGGCGTCTCCAGCCTGAGCCGCGGCGAGGTCAGGATGGTCCCCGGCGCGTTCGGCGACCCCTTCCGCGCGATCGAGGTGCTCCCCGGGGTGACCCCCATCATCTCGGGGCTGCCGTTCTTCTACGTCCGCGGCTCGCCGCCGGGCAACGTCGGCTATTTCCTCGACGGCGTCCGCGTCCCCTACCTCTATCACCTCGGGCTCGGGCCCTCGGTGGTTCATCCCGGCATCGTCGAGCGCGTCGACCTCTACCCCGGCGGCTACCCCGCGCGCCATGGACGGTACGCGGGCGGGATCGTCGCCGGCGAGTCGACGCCGCCGCTCCCGTACTGGCACGGGGAGGGCGGGATCCGGCTCTACGACTCGGGCGCGCTCGTCGAGGGCCCCTTCGCCGGCGGCCGCGGGGTCGCGCTCCTCGGCGGCCGCTACTCCTACACGGCGGCGCTGCTGTCGCTCGCCGCGCCCGGGGGGCAACTCGACTACTGGGATTATCAGGGCCGCCTGTCCTACGAGGTCGTCCCGGGCGGCCGGGTGAGCCTCTTCGCGTTCGGCGCCCGCGACTTCCTCGCCGTCGAGCAAGACGGCGAGATGGAGACCCTCTTCGACACGACGTTTCACCGGGCCGATGTCCGGTACGACCATGCCTATGGCCGGGGCAGCGCGCTGCGCGGCGCGCTGACGCTCGGCCACGACGAGACCGGGATCGCGAATGGCCAGAAGGCCCTGACACGCAGCCTCGGCGCGCGCCTCACGCTCGATCACCGCCTGCGCGACGAGACCGCGATCCGCGCCGGCATCGACGCCGTGCTCGACGAGAACGAGGTCGATTTCGGGCTGGCGGCCGAGGACCTCGCGCTCGGCGACATCCTGGTGGACGACGACAGCCCCTTCCGCGATCTCCTCTCGAGCCGCGTCGATTTCACGGTGGGCGCTTACCTCGAGTCCGACATCGCGATCACCCCGCGCCTGCGCGTCACCCCGGGGCTCCGGCTGGATCTCTACCACTCGGACGACACGGTCGCGCTCGCCGTGGATCCGCGCCTCTCGGCGCGGCTCGCCGTGGCGCCCGGCGTGACGTTCGTGCAGGCGCACGGCGTCGCCTCCCAGCTGCCGAGCTTCGTCGCCCCGGTCCCCGGCCTCCGCCCGCGGCTCGACGGCGGGCTCCAGCGGAGCTGGCAGTCGAGCGCCGGCGTCGAGCTCGAGCTGCCGGAGGACATCACCGCGACGGCCACGGTGTTCCACAACGCGTTCTTCAACATGACCGACGCGCTCGGCGCCGGAGGCCTCGACACGGCCGATAACGCCTTCACCCTCCGCGCGCTCGGCTCCGCGACCGGCATGGAGCTGTCGGCCCACCGGCGGCTCACGCGGCGGCTCGGCGGGTTCATGTCGTACACGCTGTCCCGCTCCACGCGGAGCCACGGCCGGACCAAGCAGGTCACCTCGTTCGACCGGACCCACGTGGCGAACCTCGCGCTGAGCTACGACTTCGGCCGCGGGTACCGGGCCGGCGGGCGCTTGCTCTTCTACTCCGGGCTCCCCCAGCGGCTCGACGCCCCGAGGCTCCCGCCGATCAGCGGCGTCCCCGGGGGCGTCGAGCCCACCGCCGACGCCCCGCCCCGGTGGGAGCGGCTGCCGCCGTTCTTCCGCCTCGACGTCCGCCTGGAGAAGCGCTGGTCGATCGGGAAGTCAGGCTGGCTGTCGCTCGTGCTCGAGGTCCTCAACGCCACGCTGTCGAAGGAGTCGACCCCGGGGGTCTGCGACGTGTCCTCGCCGTGTGAACCCAATGAGTTCGGGCCGCTCACCATCCCGAGCCTCGGCGTGGAGGGCGGCTTCTGACGCCCCGGAGCCCCTCCGGCTCTCCGCGCTCGGGGCGTCCTGCGCCTGGCTCCCGGCGAACGGCGCCTTCCGGGCGGGCGGCGAGCGCCTTCCGGAACGCGGGCGCGCCTCGCACGAGCGACTACCCGGCCCGCCCCGCGATCACGCCCGCCGCGACCATGTCGCGCAGGTACTTGTGCAGGTACTCCTCGGTGAGGTGCGGCGCCGCGGCGTCGACCCGCGCCCCTGGCCGCGCCGCGATCTCCCGCAGACGCTGCTCCAGCCGCGCCGTGTCGAACCGCAGCTCCCGGCCGATCGGCCGCGCCCACTGCCGGAGGATCGGCAGCGGCGACCGCTGCCTCTGCGCCTGACTCAGCGCTTCGAGCCGCTCCCGGAACGCCTCGTACCAGCGGGCATACTCGTCGATACGGGATACCTCGTAGCCCGCCGTCCGGATCCAGTCGACCATCGTGTCGAGCGACACCGCATCTTCCCAGTGCGGGTTCGTCACGTGGTACGTGGCGAAGCCCGCCCGGAGGTCGGTGACCACCGCCGCGATGCTCCCGGCCACGAAATCGACCGGCAGCCCGTCGAAATGGTGCGCGCCCTCGCCGGCGTAGAACGACCGCGGCGCCACGGCCGTGTACACGATCCCCGCGAGGAGCCGCGTCAGGAAATCGCTCGTGTTGACCTCCCCCACGCAGCGCCGGTCCGGCATGATCATGCTGCACCGGAACACGCCCACCGGCACGCCGAAGCGCTGCGCGAGATCGTGCAGCAGCACCTCGCCGGCCCACTTGCTCGCCGCGTACCCCACGGCATACCCCGAGTCGGTCGGCCGCTCCTTCCAGAGCGACTGGGCGTCCTCGTCCTCGCGCACGGGATCGCGCGGATCCCGCCCGCCGGCGACGCCGACGGTGGACACGTAGCCCACCGCCTTCCGCCGCCGGCGCAGCGCCAGGCGGATGATCTCCGCCGTCCCGAGCACGTTCGGCTCGAAGAGCTGGGGATACGAGAACGCATGGTTCACCAGCGCGCCGTTGTGGACGATGCCGTCCACCTCGTCGCAGAGCCGGTCGAACACGGCCCCCGAGAGCCCGAGCCGCGGCTTCATCAGGTCGCCCGCGAGCGCCTCCAGCCGGCCGTCCGCCGACAGCTCCTCGAACCGCCGCCGCAGCGCGGGATCGGCCCGGTACGCCGCCCCGAGCCGCGCCAGCGCCTCGGCGTCGCTCGCCGCGCGCACGACGCAGAACACCTTGCCGCCGTCGCGCGGCGCCCGCTCGAGCAGCTCCAGCAGGAGGAAACGGCCGAGGAAGCCGTTCGCTCCCGTGAGGAGCGCGGCCCGCACCCCGGACGCGGGCGCCGCCGATCGCGCCGCCTCGTCGAGCTCCTCCGGCGCGAGGAAGCGCTCCAGCCGCAGATCCGCGGCCCGCACCACGGTCGCCCCGGCGCCGTGCACCTGGCTGAAGGTGACCGCGCGCGCGGCGCCCCCGGCGCGCTCCTCGACGTGCGCGACGAGGCGCTGAGCGCTGCTCGTCGGGTCGAGGATGAGCCCCACCGGGACGGCGACCCCGAAGCGCTCCTCCAGCATCGTCGAGAGCCGCACCGCCGCCAGCGAGTCCCCGCCGAGCTCCACGAAGGTCTGCCGCAGATCGACGTCGCGCAGGCCGAGCGTGACCTCCATCGCGAGCGCGACCTGCTCGGCCGCGCTCGCGCCCGCGCGCTGCCCCTCGAGCTGCTGCAGCTTCTCCAGCTGCGTCCGCTCGATCTCCTCGAACATCCGGTCGAGCCGCGCGCCGTAACGCTCCTTGAGCTTCGGGCGAGCTGGCTTGTTGCTCGCCGTCAGCAGGCCGTTCTCGCGGGTGAACGGGCTCGCCTCGATCAGGATCTCGCGCGGCACCTCCCAGCGCGGGAGCCCCGCCTCCCGCGCGATGCGGTCGAGCTCGCCCCGGACGAGCTGCTTGATCGCGCCCTCGCTCGCCGCCGGCCCGAGGTGCGCCTCCACGGCGCGCTGGTCGGGCACGACGACGGCGAGCAGGTAGGCGCGCAGGCTGCTCCCGTGGACGTAGATCTGCTGGATGAAGGGGCTCATGGCCGCATAGACGCCCTCGAGGCGCGAGGTGCTCACGAACTCGCCCTGCGCCAGCTTGAGCACGTTCTTCTTGCGGTCGAGCCAGACGATCTCGTCCTCGCCATGCAGCTCCACGATATCGCCGGTCTGGAGGTATCCCTCCTCGTCGAACAGATCCCTCGTGGCCTGGGCGTTCCTGTAATACCCGGGCACGTGCCGGCGCATCTTCACCCGCAGCTCGCCGCGCGGATGGGGCGCGTCCGTGGCGCGATAACCCAGCTCGGGGACGTCGGCGATCTTGAAGGCCAGGACGTCCTCGCGCGAGAGCCGGCCGTCGAAGCTGATCACCCCCGCCTCGGTGGAGCCGTATCCGTCGTAGATCGGGATCTCGAAGCAGCGCTCCAGGAAATCGATGATCTCCGGCGCCGTCGGCGCCGTGCCCGCCACCCCGTACACGAGGCGGTCGCCGAGGAACGACCGGCGCATCTCGGCCATGATCTCGGCCTCGATCCGGCCCGCGGCGCCGCTCGCGCGGCCGGCGCCGCGCCGCACCAGCTCGGCCTGGTAATGCTGGTGGATCATCGCCGACACACGCGGCACGAACAGGAAGCGCGTCGGCCGGGAGATGCGGATGTCCTCGAACAGCGTGGACATGTCGCTGGCGAGGACGAGGTGGGTGACGCCGCCCTCCATGATGGAGCGCATCACCTCGAAGCGCCCCGCCGCGTGGTTCAGCGGCATGTAACCGACGCTGATGGACGCGACGGGCGACACGCGCCCCCTCGCCTGCGCCCGCCACTGAGCGCGCACGAGGCTCTCGGGGAACATGGCGCCCTTCGGCGTCCCGGTGCTGCCCGACGTGTAGAGGATGGCCATGAGCGGGTCGGGCTCGCCGGCGCGCGCCTCCGACAGGATCGCGTGCGGCACGATCCCGTGCTGCCGGCCGATGCGCGCCACGTCCGCCACGGTGAAGAGCGCGAGCCGCTGGCCGTGCTCCTCGCGCAGCGCCTCCATGCGCGCGGCGACCGCCCGGGCGCGGGCGAGATCCCGCTCCTCGAGATCCATCACGATGAGGCTGCGCACCGCCGGGCAGCTCGCGAGCGCCGGCGCGATGGCGTCGAGCTGCTCGGCGCTGCACACGATGGCCCGCGGCTCGACCTCGCCGAGGATCTGCTGGAGATCGGCCGCGGGCATGCCCGTCTGGAGCGGCACCGAGACCGCCGCGAGGTAGAGGCAGGCGAAGTCGGCGACGAGCCAGTCGACGCTCGCGAAGCCGGAGATGGCCACGCGATCCCCCGGCTGCACCAGGCCGCCGTGGCGCAGCCCGCTCGCGAACTGCTGAACGCGCGCCCACAGCTCGGCGTAGCTCAACGTCTGATAGCGCGGCAGGTAACGGAGGACGCCGTCCTCCACCGTGAAGGCGCGCGCGCCGAGGGCCGGCCGGTCGGCGTGGAGCGAGCAGGCGAGGGCGAGGATCTCGATGCTGGACCGATCTCCGCTGGCGAGGCGCTCGACGGCCTCGGGGGAGGGAGCGGACCGCTGGAGCTCGAGATCCTGCTCGAGGCGGCGTTGATAACGATCGAGCGATCTCCGGAGCAGCCTCTCGCGCTCCTGCCTCTTGCGCTCCTGGAGCACATCCATGTTCCCCCCTCCGCCCACGAGGCAGCATGTTGGTCGGAGGGGATACACGGTCAAGCGAGCGGGCCTCGCGCCACGCCTGCTCGGGCCGGCGTTCGTATCAGGGCCGACCTTCGGCCCCGTCCAGGACCCCCTGGCAGAGCGCGGGAGCTCTAGCTCGCGGCGAACGGCGCCATCTGGGCGGCGAGCGCCCTCTGGAACGCGGGCCGCGCCTCGCACCGGAGGCGGTAGGCCTCGAGCGCCGGGATCTGCGCGACCAGATCCGTGTGGCGCAGGATGCGCAGCACCGTCGTCATGAGCAGGTCGCCCGCCGTGAAGTGATCCTCCAGGTACTCTCGCCCGCCCAGCCACGCGGACAGCTGCTCCAGCCGCTCCTTCACCGCCTGGACCGCCGCCGGCCGGCGCTGCTTCGCCCACGCCTCCTCGGGGCAGAACAGGTCGATCTCGGCGACGTTCTGGATCGGCGGCTCGATCGTGTTCAGCGCCGCGAACATCCACGCCTTGCAGCGCGCCCGGGCGGCAGGGTCGGACGGCATCAGCACGTCCGACCGCTCTGCGATGTGCAGCACGATGGCGCCGGACTCGAACAGCACCAGCCCGTCCTCCTCGTAAGTGGGCACCTGCCCGAACGGCTGGAGGCGGCGGTAGCTCTCGGACGCCTGATCGCCCTGTCCAATCAACCGCTCTTCATACACAAGGCCCGCCTCCTCGAGCGCCCAGCGCACGCGAAGGTCGCGTACCAGCCCCTGAGCAAAAGGCGGGACCCACCGAAATGCGCTTACCCTGATCTTGGTCATCTGGTCTCTCTGCTTTCCCGGAGCCGACGTGTCACCCGGCCTGCCGCGGCGCGGAAGCGGGCGGCGAGGTGCCGGAAGGATTGCGCGTCGACCCCGCCGATGTCGAGAGCGCTCAGCGTTTCGCGAGCTCGAGGTGCGTCACCTCCGGCGCCGCGACCCCACGCGCGAGCTCGAGGCCGCGCAGGTCGTCGGCGCTCTGCCTGGCACCGGCGACGAATCCGTCGAGCGACATCGAGATTTTGAAGCGTGGCCCCCGGGCGACGAGGCTCGATCCGAGGAACGAGGCGCAGATCACGCCGAGGCGTGTCGAGTAGGGTGGATCACCATCGCCCGGCTCGTGTACCATCGGTCCCGCACTGGAGGGATATGCCTACGTTGGAGCTCAGCTTTGCCTCCGGGGAAGACTCCCTCCGGGTCAGCCGCTTCTCGGTCCACGAGGCGGTCTCCAGCCTCTTCACCGTCTCGGTCTGGGCCCGCTCCCGCAGCCCCTCCCTCGATCTGGAGGCCCTCGTCGGAAAGCCCGCCACCTTCCGCGTCGACGGCGGCGTCCGCGGCGGCCACCGCGTGGCCCGCACCTGGACCGGCGTGTGCGGCTACATCGAGCAGGTCCACGCCGTCCCGTCGTCGGCCGGCCAGGAGGCCGAGTCCAGCTATTACCTGCGCATCGTCCCGGACCTCTGGCTGCTCACCCACCGCCGCAACCACCGGATTCACCAGCACCTCAGCATCCCGGACATCACCGACAAGCTCCTCGGCGAGTGGGGGATCCAGCCTGTCTGGGACATCGACCGCGGCGACTACCCCAAGCTCGAGTACAAGGTCCAGTACGGCGAGAGCGACTATGCCTTCCTCTGTCGCCTCTGGGAGGAAGCCGGCATCGCCTTCACCTTCCCTGACGCCGACCCGGCCGGGCCCCGGCTCACCCTCAGCGACAAGCTCCACCGCAACCCGCTCCGCACCGGCGATCCCCTCCCCTACGTCGACAACCCCAGCGAGACGCCCGACAAGGAGTTCGTGTCGAACGTCCGCCTCTCCCGCGAGGTCCGCCCGGGCGCCGCCACCTTCCGCGACCACGACTTCCGCAACCCCGGCTTCCCCCTGTTCGGCAATGCCCCCAAGGCCCCTGCCCCCGAGGACAGGTACGAGCAGTACCACTACAGGCCCGGCGCCTTCCTGATCGAGACCGGCAAAGGCGGCGGCACGCCCGCGGCCGACGACAAGGGCGTCGCCCGTCACGATCAGCCGTTCGGCGAGGCCCGCGCTGCCCGCGCCCTCGGCGGCGACCGCCTCGGCCGCCGCGCCGTCGCCTTCGACACGAACGCCATCGACCTCTGGCCCGGCGTCGTCGTGTCCATGGACCACCACCCGCATGCCGAGCTCGCCGAGGGCACCCGCCTGCTCATCACCGAGCTCACCGTCGACGGCGCTCCCAACGAGGAGTGGCCCATGTCCGCGCAGGCCGTGTTCACCGACGTCGCCTACCACCCCGCGCAGCGCACCCCCAAGCCCACCGTCGAGGGCATCCAGAGCGCCACCGTCGTCGGGCCCCAGGGCGTGGAGATCCACACCGACGAGTTCGGCCGCGTCCGCGTCCAGTTCCCCTGGGATCGCGAGGGTCAGAACGACGACAGCAGCTCCTGCTGGATCCGCGTCGGCCAGGGCTGGGCCGGCACCGGGTACGGGATGATCGTCATCCCCCGCGTCGGCCAGGAGGTCCTCGTCGGCTTCCTCGATGGCGACCCCGACCAGCCCATCATCGTCGGCCGCACCTACAACGCCGTCCAGACCGTCCCGTACAAGCTCCCCGACCACAAGACCCGCAGCACCTGGAAGAGCGACTCGTCCCTCGGCTCGGGCGGCTTCAACGAGATCATGTTCGAGGATCTCAAGGGCCAGGAGCTCGTCTGGGAGCAGGCCGAGAAGAACCGCCGCCGCCTCGTCAAGAACGACGAGACCATCACCATCGGCCACGACCGTCAGAAGCTCGTCCAGAACGACGAGTACGACAGGACCCTCGGCCACCTGAGGGTCTACGTCGGCAAGGACCAGGACATCGTCATCAAGCAGGACAAGCGCGAGCGCGTCGAGGGCAACAGCCACCTCCGCGTCCTCGGCAAACGCAACCAGCGCATCGACGGCAATCAGTCCCTCACCGTCAAGGGCGACCGCCACGAGGTCGTCGGCAAGAACCTGGCGGTCGCCGCCGGCGAGCAGATCCACCTGGCCGCGGGCACCTCCCTGGTCATCGAGGCCGCGGACGACCTCACCCTCAAGGGCCCCGGCGGCTTCATCCGCATCAACCAGAGCGGCGTCACCATCCGGGGCACGATGGTCTGGATCAACAGCGGCGGCTCCCCCGGCAGCGGCAAGGGCTCGAGCCCCGAGGAGCCCGACGAGGCGATCGAGGCGGTGACGGACGATGTCAGCAAGACCCTGATCGGGCAGTAGCCCGATCTTATCGAATCGAGAGGATGGACGTATGCCTCCCGCAGCACGCATCACGGACGCCCACGCCTGCCCGATCCACGCGCTGAACCCCATCGTCAGCGGCGAGAGCACGGTGATCATCGGCCACCAGCCTGCGGCCCGCGTCGGCGACAAGGAGGTCTGCGGCGACGCCATCGCCGCCGGCGAGCCCACGGTCGTGATCGGCCAGAAGGACGCTGCCCGCCTCGGCGATCCCACCCTCCACGGCGGCGTCATCGTCAAGGGCTGCCCCACCGTGCTCATCGGCTCGAACCCCCAGGCCGAGACCCTGCGGACCGACAAGCCCTTCTGCGAGGACTGCGAGCGCGAGCGCAAGCGGCAGGAGGCCAGGCGCCAGCGGGCAAAGGGCTGACCCGTGGCGCCGCGGTGTATTGTCGAGATCCGGGGAGGCAAACTGACGGGCACCAAGGCCGTGCTCGACCCTGGCCGTACCCTCCGCGTCGGTCGCTCCGATCTCGCCGACCTCGTGGTGCCGCACGACGCCCAGCTCTCGGCCCCGCATTTCGAGCTCACCTGGGACGGCGCCCGCTGCACCCTCCGCGACCTCCGCAGCCTGACCGGCACCCGCCTCGACGGCGCGGCGGTCGCGGCGCTCCACGAGGCCGAGGTGCAGCACGGCGCCTGGATCCAGGCCGGCCACACGGACTTCATGGTCTACGTCGAGGGCCACACCCCGCCGCCCGCCGACGCCGGCGACGACGACGACGACGAGGAGCTCGACGAGGAGGAGCGCCGCGCTCGTGTCGCGCGCCGCGCCGCGGCCGAGCGGGCGCTGGCCGCGCTCCGCGACGAAGCGGCCGTGGCGCCGCTCTATGTGGTGCTCGACGCCGCCCGCGACGACCGCATCCTGGAGCTGCTCCGCGAGTCGGTCGAGCGGCACCAGTCCCTCTACGAAGGCCAGCCTGCCGAGCCGCTGGACGAGGTGGCCCCGTACCTCGCCGGCCCGATGGCGCCGGACTCCCGGCTGCTGGAGCGCCTGGTCCGCGAGGGCTGGGGCAGGCGCTGGGGCATCTTCTGCACGAGCGAGGAGAAGTTCGCGGAGGTGCGCCGCCACTTCCGGCGGTTCTTGATGGCGGAGCTCGAGGACGAGCTCGACCGCGTGTACTTCAGGTTCTACGACCCGCGTGTCATGAGCACCTTCCTCCCCGTCTGCAGCGTGAGTCAGCTGGACGAGCTGACCCGGCAGCTCACGCGGATCCTCTGCGAGGACAGGCAGGGGCGACTCCTCTCGATGGGCCGCAACGCCGGAGCAGGCAGCTAGGGCGCAACCATGTCGATCCTCGATCTCGTCGTTGCATCCGGAGAGAGCGGCCTGTCGGTCCGCCGCTTCTCGATCCGGGAGGCCGTCTCCACCCCCTTCTCCATCTCGCTCTGGGCCCGCTCTCCCGATCCCAGCCTCGATCTCGGCGCCGTCGTCGGCCAGCCTGCCTCCTTTCGTATGGTCGCCGGTTATGCCCATGTCCTCGGCGGCGGCACCCGCAGGTGGAGCGGCCTTGTCAGCTACGCCGAGCAGGCCCACGCCCTGCAGCCCGCTGTTGGCCAGCGCGGCCTCTCCACCTACCACCTCCGCATCGTCCCCGCCCTCTGGCTGCTCACCCAGCGCCGCGGCAACCGCATCTACCAGCACCTCTCCATTCCGGACATCGTCGATCGGCTGCTCGCCGAGTGGCAGATCCGCCCCGCCTGGCGCGTCGACCGGGCCCGGTATCCCAGGCTGGAATACAAGGTCCAGTACGCCGAGACCGACTACGACTTCTTCAGCCGCCTCCTCGAGCAGGCCGGCATCGCGTTCACCTTCGCGGACGACGGCGCCTCCACCCTCACGCTCGGCGACCGCCTCGAGGAGAACGAGCCCCGTCCCGGCCCTCCGGTCCCCTTCGTCGACAGCCCCAACCAGAACTCCGAGAAGGAGTTCGTCACGCGCGTCCGCCTCGGCCGCGAGGTGCGCCCCGGCGCCGCCGTCTACCGCGATGTCGATCCCCGCCGCCCCGCGTTCCCCCTGCTCAGCGAGTCTCCCCGCTCGCCCGCCCCGGAGGATCGCTACGAGCAGTTCCATTACCGTCCAGGCGCCTTCCTCGCCGAGACCGGCAAGCCTGCCGGCACCCCCGTCGCGGACGACCAGGGCTTTGCCCGTCATGACCAGAAGGTCGGCCAGGCCCTCGCCGACCTCACCCACCACGGCGACCGCGTGGGCGTCCGCAGCGTCTCCTTCGACGCGAACACCTTCGACCTGGCCCCGGGCGTCGTCCTCTCCATCGACAACCACCTTCACCCCGAGCTCTCCCCGGAGCGCAGGCTCCTGGTCACCGAGACCATCCTGGAGGGCGCCGTGAGCAGCGAGTGGACCCTCACTTCCGGCGCGGTCTTCGCCGACACCGCCTATCGTCCTCCGCGCCGCACGCGGCGGCCCATCGTCCACGGCCTCCAGAGCGCCACGGTCGTGGGTCCTTCGGGGGACGAGATCCACACCGACGAGCTCGGCCGCATACGTGTCCAGTTCCCCTGGGATCGCGAGGGCCAGAGGGACGAGCACAGCTCCTGCTGGATCCGCGTCCATCAGGGCTGGGGCGGCGCTGGCTGGGGCATGATCACCGTCCCGCGCGTCGGCCAGGAGGTGCTGGTGAGCTTCCTAGAGGGCGATCCGGACCAGCCTGTGGTCCTCGGCCGGGCCTACAACGCCGTCCAGCAGGTCCCTTACAAGCTGCCCGAGCACAGGACCCGCAGCACCTGGAAGAGCGACTCCTCGCCTGGTTCTGGCGGATTCAACGAGATCCTGTTCGAGGATCTCAAGGGCACGGAGCTCGTCTGGCAGCAGGCCGAGAAGGACCGCCGTCGCCTGGTCAAGAACGACGAGCGCGCGACCGTGGTCCACGACCGGCAGAAGCTGGTCAAGAACGACGAATTCGAGGAGACCGGCGGCTCGCGCCAGCGCTGGGTGGGAAAGGAGGAGGACCTCGTCACGAAGGCGCACCGGCGCGAGCGCATCGAGGGCGATGACCACCTCGAGGTGCGCGGCAGCCGGCGCGAGGTGATCGCCGGGAAACAGTCGCTGACCGTGGTGCAGGATCGGCAGGATGAGGTCGGGGGCACCTACGCGGTCCGGGCCGAGAAGGCGATCCACCACGTGGGCGGGGAGGAGTACGTCGGCGAGGGGGCGGAGGAGGTGACGCTCCGCGGCCCCGGGGGGTTCATCCGGATCGACGGGAGCGGCATCACCATCAAGGGGACGCTGGTGAAGATCAACGTCAGCGGCTCCCCGGGGAAGGGCAAGGGGTCGAAGCCAGAGAAGCCCGACGAGCCGGAGGGATGACCCCCGGCCATGTTGATCCGGAAATCACAGATCCTGGCCTTCTCCGAGGAGATCAAGCGCAGCTTCGAGGAGGACCTCACGCGCCGCTTGCTCCGCTCCCGCCGGCAGGACAGGTTCACCAGCCTCGATGACGCGCTGCCCTTCGTTCAGGGCGAGATCCAGCGCGCGCTCCTCCACGGGATCACCTCCGAAGAGGCGCTCGAGAAATACGTCGCTGCGTCGTGGTTGATGGGCGCGCCGATCGACCAGCACAACGAGCGGCTGCGACGCCTGATCGGCGACGTGGACCTGGCCCAGTATCATCGCGCCATGAGCGCGCTGGCGTACGCCGAGGAACGGTCGGGAGCGCCCGATGTCTGACTACGGCAGCACCACCGAGCCCTGCCTCAAGCGCGAGTACGTGATCGTCGTGGGCGCCGAGGACTACTACGAGAGGCCGGGCAACAAGATGATGTTCATGGCGCAAGCCGTGCGTTACGTGAGGCGTCATGGCTCGAGGTTCGATATCAGGACGGTGCTGTATTTCCGTGGCGGTCCGGGTGTACATACCGACGGGCAGGTCGCGGCGCTCACAGCCTCGGTAAAAAAGTACGGTGGCACCGCAAAAGAGGTGCGCGGCTGGGGCGAGGTGGCCTCCCACATCAACACGCGAACCGTAGACGGGTGCCAGAAGAGGGTTCAAGTCCTGATCTTCTTCGCGCACGGCTCGCCGGGCAGGATATGGCTGTCTGCCGATGAGGGGCTCTTCTTGACGGCGGGCGATCTCGGGAGGGTGGACGCCGGATCGTTCACGCCGAAGAGGGACAGAAACCCGAGATACACCTTCCGTCATGTGACGTCCTGGGCATGCCAGACCGGGAACGCTGGGCAGGAGGGGAGCGCGGAGCAGAACCTGAAGAACAGCCTGGCGCAGGAGATGGCGGACAGCTGGGACATCCAGGCCCGCGCCTCCATCACCCAGACCAATTACGGGGGCACCTGGGCCGGGTGGCGCCCCTGGGACACCAACGACGACCGGAGGAACATCGACAATGCCGTGTGGGAGGACGACGGCGCGGACGGGAGCGTCGTGTCCGGGGGCGGCAGCGCCCAGGGCGACATGCCGACGGGGATGTACTTGCTCAACCCGGGACAAAGCTCGGGGTATCGTACCGCCGACCTCGACTGAGCATGTCGCGCCGCAGGAAGCTCTTTCTCTCCGTGTCCGCGGCCTCGGCCCTGGTAGCGCTCGGTCTTGTCGTGGCAAGAGAACTGGCGAGTGAGGATCATCGCATGGAATCGCAAGACGCCGGCGGCTACCGCTGGAAGCCCTACCGCCCGTCGGTCCTGGAGCAGCTGTCCCGGGACGTGCGCCCGGACGATCACGCGCACGCGCGCATGGCGCTGGACATCACGCTCCGGCCGCAACATGACGATACGAAGCTCCTGGGATCCACGCTCCTCATCAAGGCGATGGACGCCGAGGGGGAGACCCTGCTCTACCATGGCCCCTACAGAGGGCGGCTCGTCCTCGATCCCGTCGCTTACACCCGCACGTCAGCGGACCTCTTCATCTGGGCTTTTCACGAGGAATCGGGGACGTTCCTGAGCTGGAAGAGCCTGAAGACCTGGCCCATCTTCGTGGGCAAACCCTTGACGATCGCGCTGTACGACGGGCACCGCGACGACGTCGAAGGGTGGTTCAGCGTCTCGCACGGAGACTGAGGCCCGCGGCTGCCTGACGCCGCGGCGCGAGCCCGCGGCGGCTGGGGGCGCGGGCTCCCCGATCACAGCCGCAGCAGCTCGTTCGTCGCCATCCGATAGAGCTGCTCGCACCTCGCCCACGCCCAGCGCAGGCTCCCGCGCACCTGCTCGATCTCCGCCTGGACGCGGGCGAGCTCGCGCGGATCCCCCTTGTGCTGCTCCAGGAGCCGCTCCAGCGCCCCCGGGTCCTCCGCGGCCTCCGCCATGTGCTGGAAGGCGCGGCGGACCTGGGCGATGTCGGGCAGCAGCGTGTTCTCGTCGAGGTAGGAGCCGGTCAGGGCCAGCTTCCGGAAGAACGCCAGGGTCGCCTCCTCGAACTCCTGGGCATGACCCGAGTAGGCCGGGCCATTGACGTCGCCGCCCTCGAACGTGACCGTCTGGAGGCCCTCGCGGATCCCGACGAGCTCCGGGCTCTCCTTGAACCCGCTCAGCGCGGTCAGCGTGCGCGGCATGTGCCTCGCCATCCATTGCTGGCGCACGGCCGGCGCGCCGCGGCTGAGGCTCGCGCGGTCGGCGGGGTCGATCTTCCGGGTCGCCTCGCTGAAGTACGCCCGGAGCCCGGCGTCGAACGCCTTCGTCAGCTTGGCCACGACGTTGTTGAACACATGATCGCCCTTGCGCGCTGCCATGCTGTCTTCCTCGATGCTGGCCTGGGCTCGCCGGCGGGCCGCTGCCGCACGGGCAGGTTACCCGGCGCCTCGTCGCCGCGTCAACGCGGCGCGCCCGGTCAGCGCCGCCGGAGGGACGGTGTCGTGCGGGCCAGCGCCAGCACACGCAGGGCAGCGGGGTGGCTCTCGTGCTGATCCGCCTGCACCTGCAGCTCGGCGACGAGGCGCGCCTTGAAGCGCGCATACATTGGCAAGGCGTCGGCCAGCTGCTCCGGCAGGTAGGTGGGCACGAGCGCCTGCGAGCCCGCGGGCTGGAGCAGGGCGCGCACGTGTTTGCCGCCGAAGACCTTGCGGCGCTGGTAGCTGCGCTGCTCGAGCAGCGCGCGCTCGGTCTGGGTGTCCAGGGTCGTGTGCGGGACAGGCCGCTTGCCCTGCGCCCAGGCCTCGCGGATGCGCGCGGTCAGGCCCTCGGCGGCGACGGGGACGCTCAGGAGCTCGGGGAGCTTGAGCATCTCCTGCGCGCTCGCGATGGCGCCTTTGAGTCCCTCGTCGTTGCCCTGGAAGAGGGTGGCGACGGCGACGGTGGTCTTCAGGGTCTCGATCTCGGCGAAGGGGAAGAGCAGCTCGCCCGCGAGCAGGCGGAGGGGAGGCACGAACTTGCCGTCGTCGCGCTCGGCCGCCTCCAGGGCTTCGCGCAGGCCCTCGGCGTCGGTGGCCGAGGCGTGGGCGAGGATCTCGAACACCTCGCGGCGATCCTCGATCTGCATGGGGTCGTCGGCGAGGACGGCGTCGTCGAGGTCCTTGTCGAGCGGCTTGCTCTCGAGCTGCTTGATGAGGGTGCGCCAGGGCGGTTGACGGCGGAAGCGGGGGAGGCTGTCGGGATCGAACCAGATGAGCTCGATGCGCTCCCGGGCCTCGGCGGCGGGCTGGGCGCCAGGGCGGACCACAGGCGTTGAGACAGGGCCGGGGGCGGGCTGGTCGCGGGGCGACGCCCAGGGGACGTCGGCCGCGGCGGCGGCGCTGGAGGCGCCGAGGAGGGCGGGCGGCGCCGCGGCGGCGAGGGAGGAGGCGGCTTCCATGGCCGCTTCGCCGAAGGTGCGCGGGGCGGCGGGGCGCACGAGCAGGGGCGCGACCGGCGGCGGGGGCTGTGGAGGAGCGGCGTCGACCAGCCGAGGTGGAGCCACCGGCGGCGGAGGGGAGATGTCGGCCAGCCGAGGTGGAACCGCCGGCGGCGGCGGAGTGGCCATGTCGGTCAACCAAGGTGGAGGCGCCGGCGGCGGCGGAGTGGCCATGTCGGTCAACCAAGGTGGAGGCGCCGGCAGGGAGGGAGGGGCCATGTCGACCAGCCGAGATGATGCCACCGGCCGCGGCGCGACGGCCGGGGGCGCCGCAGGGGCGAAGGGGGTGCCCTCGAGACGCTGGGGAAGGACGGATGAAGGAGGCGGCGCGGGCGAGGCCCCTTCAAAGGGCAGGATCGGGCGGTCGGGCTGGTTCAGGGACACACGGAGGGTGCCGGTGGCGATCTGCTCCTCCGCCGCCTCGTCGAGGATCTCGGCAGCCGCGGTGGCCGTCGGATCCAGGGTGCCGACGTCGTCGTCGTCCGCGAGGGAGAGCTCCTCTCCTGCGGCGCCCGGCGCGGCGGCGAGGCGCTCGAGCTCCGACCACGTCAGGGTCTGGCCAGGCGCCTCCAGGGCGACGAGCACGCGGCCCTCTTCCTGAGGGTGATCGAGGGGGATCTGGCCGCGCCACGTCAAGGTGCACAGCCCGCGCGCGGTGTCGATCCAGAGGAGATCGGCGCGGAGCGGGATGGGCTGAGGGAGCCTGCCAGGGCGCTCGACAAAGGCGCGGGGGTGATGGCCGGAGAGGTTGGTGACGAGGTGCGGGTGCTCGGGATGGAGGTTGTCGAGGACCAGGCGCTCGTCGTCGCGGAGCTGCTGGGTCTGCTGGTCGCGCGGGGCGGCGTTGAAATAGGTGGCGTCGAGGTCGGCGGGGAGAGGCTGGAGGACCCAGTCGCGATCGGACCAGGTGGGCGCATAACGGCCCAGCCGCTGGCGGCGGGTGGGCCAGGCGGACGCGATCGGGCCGAAGCCGATGGGCTCGATGGAGTCCTCCGGATAGGCCACCAGCATACCGGGAGGCTGGAGGTTCGGGAGGGCACGCCGGCCGCGGGAGTCGCGCTCCTCCCCGGAGACGCCGAGCGGGTTCGACGTGTCCGGGCCGCCGGCGGCGCGCTCCCAGAGGAGGGGCATGCGGCTGAAGGGGGAGCCCTCCTGCAGGGCGCCCTCCTGCGTGAACCAGCGCGCGCCGTGGACCTCGACGGCCTTGTCGATGTCCACCACGAGCAGGCGCGCGACGAGGGAACGGACAGGCTGGCCGGAAGGGGCGTACGCCTCGCCGACCAGGACCACGTCGACGCGGGGGCGGATCGGGACGAGGTCGGTGGGAGCGTAGAGGCTCCAGGCCGGGTCGTCGCTCCAGTGGCGGTCCACCGGGTGGAAGGGCTCCTGCTCGGGAGCGAGCGGGGACTGGCCCGGGCGGAGCGTGAACGTGGCCTTGCAAGCGAAGGTGAACATCCACGCGCCCGGGCGCGGCTGCCAGAGGAGGGAGCCCGCCGGGAGGCGGCCCAGAGAGACGATCTCCATGGCCGGCGAGGATACACAGCGGGGCCGGGGGCGTCCCCAAGTGAAGCACTTGGAAATCCCGGTGCCGGCGCCGTCGCCGCCCGAGTTAGTTGCAATTGTATTGCAAATGCATCCGAGCTCTACTACCCGGGCGTCATGCCCCACCACACGGAAGCCGCGCCGCACCGCGGCCGCGGCGCGGTCCCCACGGCGTCCCCGGACGCAGCAGAGCTTCACCTCATGGCGGCGCCTCGCGCGCCCGGCGCCGGAGGGCGGCCGTGACGGGCGTGTCTGCGCTGCTCCTCGGGCTCGGGCTCGGCCTGCGCCACGCGACGGACGCCGACCACCTCGTCGCCATCGCCACGCTGCTCCAGCGCGAGCGCGGGCCGCGCCGCGCCGCGCTCGTCGCGGCCCTCTGGGGCCTCGGCCACTCCGCCACCTTCCTCGGCGTCGGGCTGCTCGTCGTCCTCCTCGGCCTGCGCATCCCTGCGCCGTTCGAGAGGGCGGCCCAGCTCCTCGTCGCGTTCATGCTGATCGCGCTCGGCGCCTGGCACCTCGTGCGCCCGCAGCGACGAGCGTCCGCGTCCGGTCACGGCGGCGCCGCGCACGCGCGGTCGGTCGCCGTCGGCCTCGTCCACGGCCTCGCGGGCTCCGCGGGCATCGCCCTGCTCGCGACGACGACCATCCCCTCACGGCTCTGGGCCGCGGCGTACCTCGCGCTCTTCGGCCTGGGCACCGTCGCCGGCATGATCGCGCTGACGGTGATCCTGTCGTGGCCCATCGGGTGGACGCTGGCGCGAGGGGGCGCGGCGCGGCGCTTCTCGGTCGTCGCGGCAGCGCTGCTCGGCATCGCGACCGGCGTGGTGGTCGGCGCCGACGCCCTCCTCGGTGCGGGGGCGCAATGACCCGATCGACCCCTGGCACGAACAACACCGGAATCGGAAGGGACCCATGAATCAAGGCAAGATCCCCGTCACCGTGCTCACCGGCTTCCTCGGGGCAGGCAAGACCACGCTCCTCAACCGAATCCTGACGGAGAACCACGGCAAGCGCATCGCCGTCATCGAGAACGAGTTCGGAGAGATCGGCATCGACCAGGCCCTCGTCATCAACGCGGACGAGGAGGTCTTCGAGATGAACAACGGCTGCATCTGCTGCACCGTGCGCGGCGATCTCATCCGCATCCTCGGCAGCCTCATGAAGCGGAAGGACAAGTTCGACCACGTGCTCGTGGAGACCACGGGCCTGGCCGACCCCGGGCCGGTGGCCCAGACGTTCTTCGTCGACGACGACGTGCGGGAGCTGTTCGCGCTCGACGCGATCGTCACGCTCGTCGACGCGAAGCACATCCACCTGCACCTCGAGGACTCGAGCGAGTGCAAGGAGCAGGTCGCCTTCGCGGACGTGATCGTGCTCAACAAGACCGACCTCGTGACCGAGCGCGAGCTCGACGCCCTCGAGCGGCGCCTGCGCGGCATGAACACGCTGGCCCGCGTGCTCCGCGCGACGAACGCCGACGTGCCGATCGCCGACGTGCTCGGCGTGGGCGGCTTCGACCTCGACCGCGCGCTCGCCCAGAAGCCGGCCTTCCTGGAGCCCGAGTACCCGTTCGAGTGGGCCGGCGCGTTCGACCTGGAGGAGGGCGATCACGAGCTCGCCCTGGAGCCAGGCCCCGACGAGACCATGGACGTCGTCGTCCTGCCGCTCGAACCGGCGGTCGATCCGGGCGCACGTGAGGCCGCCGAGCGCGCCGTGCGGGTCTGGGCGGAGCCGCCGGCGCCCACCGCGCCAGGCGAGCGCCTGGGGGTCGGAGAGCGCCCGTCCAGGCTCGCCCTGCGCGCCCAGGGGACGACGATGCGATTCCGGCTCACCGTCCCGAAGCGCGGGCGTTACGGCCTGTACTTGCAGCACCTCCCGAGCGAGTTCGGAGCGCGGCTCTGGGCGAGCGGCGTCGTCGAGCCGGCCGCCTCGCGCGAGTTCGCCGCCGGGCACACCCACGACGAGCAGGTGAGCTCCGTCGGCATCCACCTCGAGGGCGCGCTCGACCGCGAGCGGCTCACGCGGTGGGTCTCGGAGCTCTTGCGCGAGAAGGGCGCGGACATCTTCCGGATGAAGGGCATCCTGAACCTCCGCGGCCTGGACAGCCGCTTCGTCTTCCAGGGCGTGCACATGCTCTTCGACGGGCGCGAGGATCGGCCCTGGGGCAGCGAGCGCCGCGCCAGCGATCTCGTGTTCATCGGCCGCAACCTCGACCGCGAGCAGCTGACCCGGGGGTTCCAGCGATGCCTGGCGTGACGGCGCGGGCGCCGCGCGCCCAGACCGAGCTCTCGCCGCGCTGGCGGCTTTCCGCGGGGGACTACGTCGTCGCGATGAGCGTGACGCGCGACGGCAGCCTGTGTGCGATCGGGACCGGCGCCGGGACGGTGCTCGCCGTCGACATGCAGACCGGCGCGGTCCGCTGGCGCACCGAGGCGCACCCGAGCGGGGTCCTCGCGCTCGGGTTCTCGCCCTCCGGAGCGCGCCTGGCCACGTGTGGCCAGGATGAGAAGGCGCGTATTTTCGACCTGTCCGGCGCCCTCGTGGCCGAGCTCCCCGGCGGGGCGGCGTGGGTCGAGCACGTGGCGTGGGCGACCAGCGGCGAGCACCTGGCCACCGGCTCGGGGCGCACGGTGCGTGTCTGGACCAAGCGCGGCGAGCCGGTCGTCGAGACGGAGCCGCTCCCCAGCACGGTCGCCGCGCTCGCCTGGCGGACCGACCGCGCGGAGCTCGCCGCGGCGTGTTACGGCGGCGTCTATCTCTGGTCGATCGCCGCCGGTGCGACGTCGCGCCACCTAGCCTGGCAGGGCTCGCTCGTGTCGATGGCGTGGAGCCCCGACGGGAAGGTCATCGCCTGCGGAAGCCAGGACCGGTCGGTGCACTTCTGGCGCCTCTCGACCGGGCAGGACTCGGAGATGCAAGGGTATCCCGCGAAGCCGAAGGCGCTCGCGTGGGACGCGCAGTCGCGCCTGCTCGCGACGGGCGGCGCCCCGGCGGTCACGGTCTGGGACTTCTCGGGCAAGGGCCCTGAGGGGACCCGTCCCATCGAGCTCGAGGGTCACCAAAACACGTGTGTCCAGCTCGCCTTCAGCCCGCGCAAGGGGGTGCTCGCGAGCGGCGCGCAGGATCATGGCGTGTTGCTCTGGGAGCCGCGGCGGCTCGTGAAGCCGGTGCGTTACGCGTTCCTGGAGGGCGAGGTCACCGCGCTCGCCTGGCACCCCGCGCACGCGGGGCTGCTCGGCGCGGACGCCGCCGGCACGGTCGTGTTCTGGCAGGTGGAGTAGGAGCCCGGCGAGGCTGGCCGGGAAGCGAGCTCGTCCTGGAGACTGCCGTCCCAGAAGAAATTTTGATGACCGGCACATGTCGTGCAGGTAGATTTGTTTGCCTGGAGCCCAATTTCTCGTGCCTGCCAGCCGAGCAGCCGGGCTTCAGGGGCTGATGCAATCAGCCTCTTCACCTCTCAGAGCTGTGCGTTCCCCACCGTTCGACAAGGAGACCAGATGAAGGATCACGCGACACACGACGAGCATGCACACGACCACGGCCAGGCGTGTGGGCACCAGGCGATCCGCCACGGCGACCACGTCGACTACCTGCACGATGGCCACCTGCACCACCGGCATGGCGACCATGTCGACGAGCACGCTCTCTCGGTGGACGAGGAGAACCCTGCTCAGTGTACCCCGAGCCACGCGTGCTCAGGGCATGACGTGAAGCACGAGCACGGGGATAACTGCGGTCACCCCGCGGTCCCCCACGGAGACCACGTGGACTTCCTCGTCGACGGCCACCTGCACCACCCGCACGGCGGACACTGCGACCACCACGGCAGCGTGCAGCTGGCGTAGCGTTCAAGCCAGGGCGTCGAGCGTCACGACGACACGTGGCGACGTTCCGGGCGGCGACCGGTGCACCGCGCCGCGGTCCTGGTTGCCCGGCCAGGCCTCGCCCTTGAGCAGCCCGACCTCGAACGGCTCCATCCGGCGGAGGCGCGCGCCGGCGCGCAGCACCCCCGAGACCTCGTCGGGGACGCCGTTCGCGCGGTGTCCGAGCCGGTCCCGCCGGACGGCCGCGTGTTCTGCCCACTCCGTCCCAGGCCCGACGTAGGTGGTCACCAGGCGGACGGTCACCATGTCCGCGTGGAGACGAGGGCACATGGGCTTCGCGAGCCGTGCGAGCCGTACGCCGGCCCGCGGGCAGCCCGTGAGATCCACGAAGAGCGATATCAGCCCGCGCACGTCCTGGAGGAAGGCTTCACGACCGGGCGAGGGGGGTGCTCCAGCAGCCAGCGCCGCGAGGTCGGGCGCGCCTGGGTCGACGTGCAGCGTCTCGGAGAGCGGCCGTGGCAGCAGCCATTCGCGCACGAAGCCGTCCACGTCGGGGTCGACGCCCCGCCGCAGCACACACACGTTCACCTCGGGCGCCGCGAGCTCGGCCAGGTCTGCGAGCTCCGTCACGAGGCGCGTCGAGCTGACCGGCGCGGCGCGCGGCGCCGCGAGATCCTCGCGTTCCTCAGCGGTCGTTGTCGTCATCATGGCGTGTCTGTCTTTCCTTTGCGCCGCGGCGTGAGCCGCCATGCCGCGACGAAGCCTCGTGGCTCATGATGCCACCGGACGCGCCAATGATGCAACACAGTTGCATCAACGAGCAGACCGACATAAGGGTATCGCGTCCGGCA
The DNA here is from genome assembly GCF_002950945.1 of Sorangium cellulosum. Lineage (GTDB taxonomy): Bacteria > Myxococcota_A > Polyangia > Polyangiales > Polyangiaceae > Sorangium > Sorangium cellulosum_E. Next base: position 527,304 of record NZ_CP012673.1, on the reverse strand, counting down.
TGTCCGGCGATCCGTCGCCGCGGGCCGCGGCTTGCGCCTGTCATCCCGCAGGGGGGCGTCACGCGTGGAGGGGCTGCGCGGGCTCGTCCTCGATCCGGGGCTCCTCCGCCTCCTGCCATGCCGGGAAGGGATCCTCGAACCGGCTCCAGCCGGAAGGACCGGCGGCCATCTCTTCCTGCGTGAGCAAGCAAGCGTCGAGGCCGCGCGTGAGCTCCTCCCGGGCCATGTCGACGCCGATGAAGACGATCTCCTGCCGCCGGTCGCCCCAGACCGGATGCCACGCGGCGTCGAGCGCGGCGCGCTCCTCCTCGTCCTCCGGCCGCTGGTCCTCCGGAAGCGCCGCGTACCAGAGGCCGGCCGCCTCGAACGAGGCCGCGCCGCCCGCCTGCGACCAGGCGCCGGTGACGTCCATGCGGGTCGCGAGCCAGAAGAACCCCTTGGAGCGGAGCACTCCATCCCAGGCAGCGGCGCCGTGGATGAAGGCCCAGAGCCGCTCCGGGTGCATCGGGCGCTCTGCGCGGTAGACGAAGCTCTCGATCCCGTACTCCTCGGTCTCGGGGACGTGCTCGCCGCGCAGCTCCTTCATCCAGCCGGGCGAGCGCGCCGCTTCCTCGAAATCGAAGCGCCCCGTGCCGAGGATCTCGCGCGGGTCGACCTGGCCGCGGCAGGCCCTGATGATCCGGGCGCCGGGGTTCAGGTGCTGGAGCATCGCCGTGAGCCGCTCGACCTCGTCCTCGCCGACGAGATCCGTCTTGTTGATCACGAGCACGTTCGCGAACTCGACCTGCTCGACGAGCAGATCGGCGACCGTGCGCTCGTCGTCGCCGTCCAGCGCGGCCTTGCGCGCCCGGAGGTCGTCGGCGCTCGTCCAGTCCGAGAGGAACCGCTGCGCGTCGACGACCGTGACGAGCGTGTCGAGCCGGGCGACCTCCGAGAGGCTCTTGCCCGTCTCGGGATCGTCGAAGGTGAACGTCTCGGCCACGGGGAGCGGCTCCGAGATCCCCGTCGACTCGACGAGCAGGTAGTCGAAGCGCCCCTCCCCCGCCAGGCGGGCCACCTCGACGAGCAGATCCTCCCGGAGCGTGCAGCAGATGCAGCCGTTCGACATCTCGACGAGCCGCTCCTCGACGCGGGAGAGCGCCGCGCCTCCACCCCGGACGAGGGCGGCGTCGACGTTGACCTCGCTCATGTCGTTGACGATCACGGCGACGCGCAGCGCGTCGCGGTTCGCGAGGACGTGGTTGAGCAGCGTGGTCTTGCCGGCGCCCAGGAAGCCGGACAGCACGGTCACGGGGAGCTTTCGAGTCACGACGAGGCCTCTCTCGGGCAGCGCCCGCGCTCCGGCGCGGGCGGACGTCTACCGCATTCGATGGGAGCTGGTTCGAGTGGAGCGAGGGGCGCGGCGCGCCTGCGCGAGCTCCGGCTCGGCGCGGACTCCACGATCGCGCGGCACTTCGCCGCGACGCCGTGGACCTCCGCCAGCACGAGCCGGAGCCCTGACGACCGGACTCAGTCGATGGCGTTGCACCCGTTCTGGCGCTCGATCAGGAGCTGCTGCGACGCGGTCGTATCAGAGAGCGTGAAGCGGTACGTCGCGTTCGCCGTGAGGGTGACGCCGATCGCCCGCGTGATGTTGCCGCAGCCGCTCACCGCGATGTCGTAGGTCTTGGTCACCGTGGCGCCGAGCGAGTCGAGGACCGTCACCGAGACGTTGGGGTCCTTGAGGAAGATCACGTAGTCGTCCGTGAAACCATAGCGAAACTTCACGGTTCCCTGGAACGAGCTCCCCGAGCCGGGGAGGGTCACGGTCCACCACTTGTGGGTCTCGCTGACGTTGGGGCTCGCGTTCGTGAAGCTCTGGCTGGCGCTCGCGGTCACCGAGCCGAACGGGCCAGCGGTGGTGTGATTGCACGAATGGGTGACCACGGTGGAGCCGATCGAGGAGCAGACCAGGGCCTCTCCGGCCTCATCAATCTCCTCGACCTCATCGATGGGCTCGCCCTCCGGATCCCACGCGGGATCGGCGATGCACGCCGCGGAGAGCAGGCCCAACATGGAAACGGATGCCAGGCGCAGGATGGTCTTCATGATCATGTTCCTCTCGTGAGAATTCTCTTTTTCGAAAAACGCTGGATCAGTGCTCATGCTCATGTCCGCCGCACCCCTCATCCAGGATGAGGAGCTCGACGGCCGTGGTGCCCACCTGCCGGTCGCCCTTCAGCACGCTGAGCTTGAAGTGGTCGGCGGCCACGTCGTCGCCGGGGACGGCGCCGTCCGTGCAGGCCACGAACTCGTACTTCTCTCCAGCGGCGACGTCCGCGGGCGTCGTCGGGTGCCACACGCTCGCGCCGCCCTGGTAGAAGCAGTAGGTGAAAGGATCGCTCTCGCCGTCGCGATGGGCGAACACCACCCAGCCCTTGCCGGCGTTGCCGCTCACGACCGGGATCTCGCTGGGCAGCTCGAACGTGAACGGGTGCTCGACGCCCTCCTCGGCGACGACCCATGACGACGGGTCGTAGAGCCGGGCCGCGGTGAGCAGGATGCCCTCCGGCGCGTTGAACTCCGCGAGGTTCTCGATGAGCACGAGCGCGCTCTGCTCGCTGCCCGGCTCGAACACGATCGTGTACGTCTCCGCCGACGAGAGCTCGACGATGAGGGCGCGGGAGAGCGAGGAGCACTCCGCGGGGTCGATGCTCACGTCCTCCTCGATGGCGACCGGCGTGCCCGAGGAATCCAGGACCGACACGTTGACGGAGGGGTCCAGGAAGATCGCGAAATCGCCGTCCCCGTCGGGCGTGTAGAGGACCGCCCCCCGAAGCCCGCGCCCGAGCTGACGAGGTTGACCGTGTACGCCGTGTGCTCCGCGCTGACGTCGGTCGTGGTCGTCGCGGGATTCGCGCCCGCGGTCACCGTCACGAACGGGCCCGCGCCCGCATGGATGCACGTATGCTCGATGGCCTCCTCTCCGAGGAGAGGGCATTCGCCGCCCTCGAGCGCGCTCTGGCCCTCGTCGAGGCTCGCCGGCTCACCGCCGGCAGAGACCGAGCAGGCCACGAGGAAGGGGATCGCGAGTGGGAACGCTGCGCGCGCAATTCTCATCTTTGCACTCCAGGTTGAAGCTAGGCCGCCGATCGCGGCAGGCCCGCAGGACCGCCTTCGATCGCGTCTCAATTGCACAAGTAGATCAATTGCAACTAGATCGCAAATGGATTTAATGAATCCGCTCGATCGGCTCGACGGCGTGACTCGCGGGTGAACGGACGTCGTCCGAGGTCATCGGACAGAGCGGCCGGAAGGCGCGCGCGAGTGATACCGCGAGCGTCCCGCGGAGAGAGACCCCCGCCGAGAGCCCTAGGGAACGGCCCGGGCAGCTGGTTCGGGGGTGCGGCGCGACGTCCGAGCGCCTCGGATTACAGGGCGCTCACCGTGCAGAGGCCGATCCCGTTGATGTGCGCCTGCGAGGCGGATGCGGCGAGCACGAAGTGCTTGAGCGTCCTCGCTTCGAGCGGGATGCTGCCGGGGTTGTAGAGGATCGGGGCGCCGCTCTCGTCCAGCAGCGGCCCGCCGCCGAGGCCCTTCAGATCCGACAGGCGCTGCGCGTCGAGCTCCTCGAAATCGATGTGCCGGTCGGCGCCCGCCGCCGCCGCCATCGCGTCGAAGCGGAGGTCGGCGATCTCCGAGCCGAGCGTGTCCCAGAACGTGTGGTCCACGTGCACGGTGATCTCCGCCTCGGTCGTGGCATGGCTCTTCACGACGAAGCCGTCCGTGCCGTCCAGGCCATTCGTGCAGTTCGAGTTGCGCGTCGGGTTCACGAGGCCCCAGCTGAAGGTGTACGTCTCGCCGCCCTTCGTCGCCGCGCCCTCGATCCAGTAGGTGTACCCGTTCGACGCCATCCGCTCGACATCGTCCTGTGATACGTCGTTCAGGTTCACCGCGTCCTGCGTGGCAGGGAGCACCTTGAGGCTGAAGCGCTCCCAGCGGCGCGCCTCGAGCCCCTCGAACACCGCGATGGTCGGGTCGCCTCGATGGAGGTCGGCGACGTAGATGGACTCGTCCTTGAACGCGCTGGCGCCGTCAGCGCCCCTGAGCTCGATGTCCCCGATGGAGACGATGAACTTGTCGAAGGTCACCGTCCACCCGTCCACGAACGCGAGCTCGCGGCCGTTCTTCAGCACCGGGTAGCCCTTCTTGGCGGCGTCCTCGCCGCTCACGCGCAGGGCGAGCGATCCTTCCTCGGACGCCGATCCGCCGTCGCCCGCGACGCACCCGAGCGCCGGCCCGACGAGGGCGCTCAGGACCGCGATCATCCCACGCCGCTTCCAGCGGCACATTCCCTTGTGCACCATGGCTGTCATCTCCATCCCCGGATGCCGGGGCTCACGAAGACCGAGGCCCGCGCGGCGGTCACAGGCTCTTTCCTTGATCCGCCGCGCGCGACCCCCTCGCCGAGAACGCCGCGGCGCCGCGCGCACCGATGAACCACGCCGCGCCCGCCTGGGTCGAGCGGGTGATCAAGAACCGTCCGCGAGGGCTCTTCTCGGTGAGCCGATCGAAGTGCGCCTCGTCGAACCACGCCTCGAGGTGCAGCTCGATGGTCACGGCCACGCCATCGTCGAGATCGGCCGTGAGAGGGATCCCGGCGACCTCGCGCTTGTTGCCCTCCGCCTCGATGTCGAGCCCTCCCTCGAACGGGATCTCGAGATCCCCGCGGGTCGCCACGCCGACGACGTAGGCGTGATGGCCCTCCAGCCGACCTGCGTCCCCTGCGATCGAGGTGCGCGGAGGGTAGAGCCCTACCGAGAGGGAGCGGACGCCGCCGGCCGTGCCGGGGATGTCGCCGAGCCGCACGCCGGGGGCGAGCGCGTCGAGCGCGACCTGGCCGAGCCACTCCCCTTTCACCTCGCCGCCATAGAAGTGTTCGCTGCCCGTGTGGGCGTGCGCCGGCGGGACGAGCGCGTCCCAGAGCCTTCCCGCCGGGCCGCGCGCGATGAGGTGGGGCGGGTTCTCGTAGAGATAGACCGGTCCGAGCGCGATGACCGCCGACTCCAGGGTGACGTCCCAGCCCGTGCTCGTCGTGAACGAGCCGGCGGGCCTGGAAGGGGCGGCCGCCGTCGCGAGCTCCAGGGTGAAGCGCACCTCCCGCCCACCGGTGCCGCTCGGCATATCGCACGCGGGCAGGAGCGTGAGCAGCAGCAGGGCCGCCGCGCGGCCGAGCGCGCGGTCAGGGTACGGTCGCATCCTTCGTCTCCTCCGGGTCGGGCGGCGCATCGAGGTAGACCCGCAGCGTCCCGAGCAGCTGCCTGGGCGGCGCCGCCGCGAAATGACGCGCCGCGAGCCGCGAGAGCGGCGCATCCGGGCTCGCGAAGTTCGAGGCGTAGTTGAACTCGGCAGCGTGGTTGCGGCGATCGAGCATGTTGGTCACCTCGAGCCCCACCTCGACCATCCGCCACCGCAGCCGCCCGGCGGCGTCGACGGTGAACGTGTCGCGGCCGAGCTGCTCGAGCGGCAGGGGCCGCGGCGCCACGTAGGAGGTGCCGAGCGCGAGGCCGGCCTGGAACCGCTCGCCCGCGAGCGCGACCTCCCGGCGCACCGAGGTGTCGAGCCGCGCGACCCACCGGGGGATGTAAGGCATGCGCGGCCCGGCGGTGAGCTCGTACCAGGAGGCGCCCGCGGGCGGCAGGTACGCCTCGGCGTAGGTGAGGCTCGCCTGGGTGTCGACCCCCGCCGAGGAGACGAGCCGCGCCGTGGCGAGGGCGCCGAACCGGTTCGACGCGCCCGCGAGCACGTTCCGCCCGCGCATCTCGTCCAGCACGAGGTCGCGCTCGACGCGGGTGTAATAGGCGAGGGCGCGCGCGCTGAGCTCGATCGGGCCGCCGCGGCCGCGCTCGAAGACGAGGCCGGTCTCGGCGGCGTGCACCCGCGCGAAGGGGGCGAACTCGCCGTCGGAGAGCGCCTGCGCGTCGCTGGAGCGGCTGCCCGCGCCGTAGCTCGCCACGACGTTCAGGCCGGGCGCGAGCGTCACGTCCGCCGAGAGCCGCGGGCCGAGCGCGACGCCGAGCGCCTCGACGACGTCCGACGGCTCGCGCTCGCCGCTGCGATCGGAGGTCGGGCGGTTCCGGTCCTCGACGGAGAAGAAGAACGTGTCGAGCCGCACGCCGCCCCGGAGCACCAGCGGGCGCCACGGCCTGAACCGGAAGGCCACGTAGCCCGCGATGTTGCCGATCCCGAAGTCGTTGTCGAAGTCGACCCGGTAGGGCACGCCGGAGGCGCGCCGGAGCCGCCTCTGGCGGGTCTCCCCGTCGTCGTACCGGGCGAAGAAGCCGATCTCCGCCTCCTGTCGGTGCGAGAGCCAGTCGAGCCAGCGGGTGGTGCTGCCGCGCGCGCCGACCGTGACGGCCTGGTAGATCTGCTCGGTCCCGTCGCCGCGCTGGGGCTCTCCGATCGCGCCGACGTCGGTCATGTACCCGGTCAGGTTCTCCCGGGTCCGCAGCCTGCGCACCGTCGCGAAGAGCTGCTGCGAGTCGGCGTACGACTCTCCCCGGTGCTCCCGCCGCAGCGAGGCGCCGAACCGGCCCACGGCGCCGCCCTGGTTGGGGTCGTAGAGGCAGAAGAACTGACTGTCGTCGTCCTCGGGGCAGTCGAGCGCTCGCGCCTCGACGTCGGCCTTCCGGAGCACGCCGGCGCTGTCGAACCGGGTCACGTAGCCCGACGCGGCCACGAACACGCGGGTCGTTTCGTCGCGCCGGAGCTCGATCTGTCCGAGGAAACGCGCCGCCGCGTGCGCCCGGTTCGGCCCGAAGCCATCGTCCTGCTCGGCGTGCACGCCGGCAAACGTGCCAGCCTCCGTCCCGGCCGGCCCCCAGAGCAGGAGCAGCTCGCGCGTGTTGAACGAGCCATAACCCGCCTGCGCGATCACCCCCCGCGGCTCGAGCCCGAGCTCGTAGGAGACCGTGCCGGCCACCGCGAAGTCGCCCTGGCGCGGATCGAACGGCCCCTCGACGATCCGGAGCTCCCGGACGAGCTCGGGGATGAGGAACAGCGAGTCGGCATAGCCGTGTCCGTGCGCGTTGGAGACCTCGTTCAGCGGCACGCCGTCGGCCACGAACTCGATGTCCTGCCCTTCGCCCGCGCTGAACCCGCGCAGGAAGACGGCCGACGGGTGCCCCTCGCCGGAGTGGTTCTCGAGATAGAAACCCGGCGCGAGCGTGAGCATCTGCTCCGCGGAGCCCCGCGGGACGTCGCGGAGCTGCCCCACGTGGACCTGGAAGTCGCCGGCCGCGACGGGAGGAGGAGGCCGGCGCGCTCCCGCGACGACGACCTCCACGGCGGGGCGTACGGGCACCTCGCGGGCCGCCTCCGTGGCTGCGGGCGCCGAGGCAGGGGCGCGCGGCGCGGGGGCGGAGGCAGGCGCGGGCGGCGCGGGGGTAGGCGTGGACGCGGCGGCGAGCGCGGGCGGCGACGGCGGGCCACCTGAAGGCGGCGCGGCGACCTGCTGGTCCTCGCCCTGGAAGCGGACCGCGACCCGGATCTTCGCCGCAACCGGGTGACCGTCGCGGACGGCCGGCTCGAACCGCCACCGCCTGACCGCCTCGAGCGCCGCCGCATCGAGGCGCGGCTCCACGCTCGCCTCGACCCTCGCGTCCTCGACCGTGCCGTCGGCCCGCACCGTGAGCTCGATGGGCACGAGCACGTCCTCCGGGCTGGGCGCGCCGCCCGGCCACGCTGGCGCCGGCGCCTCCGTCGCCCTCGGCAGCGACACCTCGCCGCGCGCCGGGGAAGCTGCGGCGAGCAGGGCGAGCGCCGCCCCGGTGCAACCAAGACGCGAGCACACCCGCAGCGCCGCGGCTCGCCTCGCCTCGAGTTGAACAGGACGTTTCAGCAACGCCCCGGCGCATAACAATAACGCAAAGCGATTGCAAATAAAATTCTGTCGTGTTAACTGGAGCCGCCATGAGGTCTCTCCTTTCCCGAGGCGGCCGCCTCACGCTCTTGCTCTCGCTCGCGGCGGCCGGGTGCTCCGAGGAGGAGGTGCCGGAGGGCTGCCCTCCGCCGCCGCAGAGCGCCGAGCTGACCGAGGCGGCGGCCGATCATGCGTGTATGCACGTGGTGCACGGTCCGTTCGAGTCGGTGGCGGCGTCCGCCGATCCCGAATCTCCCGGCGACGAGCTCCGCAACGTGCACACGGCCTACGCGGTGGCGCTCGCGCGCGGGCAGGACGGCTACGAGGGAGCGAGCCTGTTCGAGCCCCGGGTCGACGCGACCTTCGCCTTCTTCGTCGCTCAGGACACCTCGCTCTCCCTGCTCGACGCGGCGGGCGAGGAGGTGTGCCCGCGGGCGGTTCAGCCCGCGAACGCCTGCCCGGAGATCGGGCGCGCCGTGTTCTTCGACCTGCGCCGGAAGGCGCCGAACCGGCTCCTCCTCGGCTCCGCCGAGGCACCAGAGGTCCTGGTGATCATCGAGGAGATGGGAGGAATGTGATGAAGACGAGGAACAGGGGGCAGGACGGGGCGCGCAGGCCCTCCAGCGGGCGGCGCCACGGTCGCGGGCTCGCACGTGAAAGCGGCACTTCTCCGGGGCTCGCGCTCTCGATCACCGTCCTCGGCGCCGTGCTCGGGTGCTCGAGCGAGGCCGAGCCGGGCGCGGGCGCGGGCGCGGGTGGCCAGGCGGATGCGCCGGAAGCAGCGCGCCACACGTCCTGGCGGCGGGCGCGCGTCCTGGTCGGTGACGGCCGGGGCGGCAGCCTCCACGTCATCGACATCGAGGACGAGGAGGTGATCGCGGAGCTCGACGCCGGGGGCCCGGCGGCGCTTCACGGGACGGAGTCCGGGGACTACGCGGTCGCGGTGGGCGCGGAGGAGGTCCGGTTCATCCGATCGGGTGTGGCCATCGTGGATCACACGGATCACATCCATATCTACAAGTCACCGCCGAAGGTCCTCGACCTCTCGCTGCCAGGAGCGTCCCCAGGCGCGTTCGTGTCCCGCGAGCAGTGGCTGTCCATCTTCTTCGACGGGACCGGGCAGGGCGGGGCTTCGGCGCAGGCCGTGCTGGTCAAGGAGCCGTCGCTCAACGCCGAGGAGCCCGAGATCCTGTCGCTCCCTCCGGTGGAGCCGCACCGCGGGCTCACGGCGCCGCTCGGCGACACGTTCCTCGTGTCGTTTCCGCCGGAGGATGAGCCAGGCGGCCTGCCGCTCGGGCTGAATGTCCTGAGCGCGGACGGCGAGGTCCTCGAGGGCGTCTCCTCGCCGTGTCCGGGCCTGCACGGCCAGGCCGCGATCGGGGAAGGAATTGCCTTCGCCTGCGACGACGGCCTGCTGCTGGTCGGGCGAGACGGCGGCACGACCACGGCGCGGAAGCTCTCGTATCCTCGCGCGGGCGCGCGATCGTTCACCCTGAGGTCGCACGTCGAGCGGACCACGCTGATCGGCGATTTCGGCGAGTCCACGCTGCTCGCGATCGAGCCAGAGGACGGCGCCGCGCGCCTGCTCGAGTTCCCGGCCCCGGTCTGCCACTTCGAGCTGGAGCCCGGCCGGGGCGAGCAGGTCATCGCGCTCGCCGCGGACGGGAACGTCTACGTGCTCGACCTCGCCAGCGCGGCCATCGCGGCTCACGCGGCGGCAGTCCCCGCGTTCCAGTGCGACGACGCGGTACGGCCGGGCCTCGCGCTCGCCCCCGATTACGCGTATGTCACGGACCCCGCTGGCGGCGAGGTGCACGAGGTTCGCCTGCAGGGCCTCACGATCACGCGCAGCTATCAGGTCGGCGGCGCTCCCAGCGCGGTCGTCATGATGGGACTGAACGTCAAGAACGTGAACGTCGCGCCCGGCGCGGCCCACGACTGAAGCGTGGGGCGGCGCTGCCCGGCGCCTCCGTCGTGGCCGCGCCTGCTGCGCAGCTACCTGGGCTCGATCACCATCTTGAGCGGCGGGCTGGAGACCGGACCGAACCTCGCGTGGTGCCAGACGTCCGCGGCGAGCGTCGCCTCGGCGTAGTGGGTGATCCCCGGGCAGGCATCGGGCGCGGGACGGACGGTCAGCGAGAGCGCCGCCATCGCGGCCGTGTCGTACAGCGCGAAGGGCACGAGCTGATTGAAGTAGAACACGCGCGTCCCGCCGCCCGGAGCGCTGACGCGGGTATACCCCGTGGGCTCTCCGCCGCTCGAGGGCAGGCCGATCGTGAACTCCGTGTGGGTGGCGCTGGTCGATGGCGCGCCGTCCGGCGCTGCGGTCGCGCTCACGCTCTCGAACGGACCGAACAGCGTGTGCTGGCACGTGTGGTTGAGGCCGGCGTCGGACGTGGTCGTCCTGAAGTTGAGGATGCCGTTGCCCAGGTACGGATGGCTCGTGTCGAGCGTGTTTCCCGCGGTGTCGCGGAGCGTCCGGAGGTCGAGCGCGTAGAACACGCCCTCGTCGAGGGGGTGATCGGCGTCGTCCGACGGGAGGACGGTGAGCTCGATTGACAGAGCATCGGGCGCCCAGGTCCCCGACAGCGCGCGGCCAGCGCCCGATGTCGTGTTGATCAGCCTCGCCTGCGCCACGCCCGGATCCATGGGCTCGCTGAACGTCACGCGGAGGCGCTTGCGCTCGGAGACGATGGAGTCGCTGTCGTAGATCTCCGTCGGATAGACCCTCTGATCTCCCTCGGCAGGGTACGACGCGGCCGCGTGCGGCTTCAGCGTGTCTCGGCCTGTCGTGAAGTCGAGCGCGCCGTCCTCGAGGTGCGGCGCCGGGTCGAGCGGGTTGCCATTCTGGTCGAGCAGGCCTTCGAGCAGCACGCTGTACGCCGCGCCGTCGCGCAAGAGCCCGGCGACGTCGAGCGAGAGCCGCAGGCGATCCGGCGACCATGCCATCGGGAGCGGGACGAGGCGCGCGTCGCCCGAGAGCGTCGCCTCGCCGGCCGTGGTGTCCATCGGCTCGCTGAACGTGATCTCGACCGCGCCTGTCAGGTGTACCGCGGCGTCGCTCGACCCCTCCGCCGGCGCCGCGGTCACGACGTGGGGAGGCGTCGAGTCCACGCCGGTCGTGAAGTCGAGCCTGCCGTCCGCCAGGAACACGGCGCCGTCGAGCGGGTTGCCGTCGAGGTCGCGGAAGCCCTCCAGCGAGAGCGCGTAGTCCCGGTCGTCTTCCAGCCCGCTCACGGCGTAACGGACCGTGCGCTCGTCCCAGCGCCTCTCGCCGAGGACCAGATCGCCGCCCGCGATCAGCTCCCCCGCTGCGGGGTCCATCGGCTCGCTGAAGGTGATGGTGATCTCCTCGGTCGCGATCGGGACCAGCGCGGCGCCCTCGGTCGGCGTCGCGGCGACGACGTGGGGAGCGGCGACATCTTCAATCCGGAAGCGGGCCGTGTACGGCGCGTCCATCGCGTTGCCGGCCCTGTCCTCGAAGTCCACGTCGACCGTGAGCGTCACCGTCGCTCCGGAGGGCAACGGTGCGGAGGGCGCCAGGGTGAGGGTGGTCCAGTCGGCGCTCCACGAGCCAGCGTTGGCCCGCAGCACCCCGTCCCCTGGCTCGATGCGGACCGTGCCGAGCGCCTCGTTCATCGGCTCGGAAAACGCGATGACGATCGGCTCGTGCGGCGCCACGCCGGACGCGCCGTCTTCGGGAGAGATCGACACCACCGTCGGAGGTACCTGGTCGACGGCCTCTCCCCCGCCCCCGCCACCGCCGCCGCTGCCCTCGCCGCCTGCGCCGCCGGGCCGCTCGGTCGGCGAGGACGCCTCAGGAGCGCACGCGCCGAGCGCGAGGGCGCAGGTGAGCGCCGCGGCGCCGAGCATCTCTCCTCGGCCTCTCTTCCATCTCATCGTCATTTCGGGCACCTCGTCTCCCTCGGGCTGCGTGCCGAGGGCGTCAGTCCGTGCGCTCGGGCCGGAGGAGGATCCAGGTCGCCTGGACCTCGCCGCTCGGCAGGCGCTCCGGCGGCGTCTGCACGCGACCCCCGTGCCCAGGCACATCCTCTTTGAGGTGGCGCAGGACCGCGGCCGCCCTCTCGTAGGCAGCTTCATCGGCGAAGCGCACGTCGACCTCGCACCCGGCCCGGAAGCAGCGTGACGCTTCCGGGTCCAGCACGGCGCCGGCGTCGTCCGGCATCGCGCGCTGCCAGAAAGCGAAGATCTCCGGAGCCGCGGTCGTCCAGCGCCCGCGGTCCTCTCCGGAGTCCACGAGCGCCTTGAGCATCGCCTCGCGCCGGGCGACGGGGCTCGGGTGTTCGCCACGGATCGCCTGGATGATGGGCCGGCGAAGCTTCTCGGCCTCCGAGCGCGGGTCTCCGTCCCCCTCGGGCTCCTCCGCGGCTTCAGGCTCCTCGGCGGCCGGCTGGAGAGGGAGCCGCTTCCCCGCGACCCGCCGCTCGTCCCCCCGCGCCAACGCCGCCGCCGACGTGAGCTCGATTTCCACGGGATCCGGCAAGTCACGGCGCACCACGCGGGGGCGCTGCGGGCGCGCCCGCTCGGGACGCGCCTCCTCCTTGACCTCCGCAGGTGGACGTTCTGCGGGCCGCTCTGTCCGGAGCAACAGCCAGCACCCGGTCGCCCCTGCCGCCATCAGGGCTGCCACGACGAGCCGCTTCATCCTCGGATCTCCCCGATGGGGTGCGGGCGCCTTTCGCCGCGCCGCTGCCATCGGCCACAGGCCCTCGGCCCGTGCTCATGCGCTCGCAGTACAAGCATGGACGCCATCCTAGAGCCACGGCGATGCAATTGCAATCCGATTGCGATTCATGCTTGCGCATCGCCGCCGGTCGTGAGAGGGTCCGCCGCCGATGCGGAGCATCCCTTGTGTCTCGGTTCTGCTGTCGATGCTGCTGATCGCCGCCTGCGACTCCGGGGGTGGCGCAGCCGGAGGCGGCGGTCAGGGCGGCGCCGGCGGCTCGGGTGGCCCGGGGAGCGGTGGACGGATGGATGGCGCCGGCGGCTCGGGCGGCGCGACCTCGGCGGGCAGCGCCGGCGGCGGGTGCGTGACGGCGGGCGACTGCCCTCCCGCCGCCGGTTCCTGCGATGCAGCTGCGTGCGTGGACGGGGCCTGCGTGGTCCGCCCCGACCCGGACAGCGAGGGCGCGCCGTGCGACGACGGCGACGCCTGCACCGAGGGAGAGGTCTGCGCGGGCGGCGCGTGCGGTCAGGGCACCCCCCGCGACTGCAGCGCGCTCGACTCGGAGTGTGCGGTGGGGCGCTGCGATCCGGCAGCCGGCTGCGCCGTTGACCCCATCAACGAGGACGCGGCCTGCGACCTGGAAAACACCTGCGGAGCGAGCGTCTGCCGCGCTGGGCAATGCGTCGTGGAGTCGGTCTTCGCCCCGGACGGGACTCCGTGCGACGACTCCAGGTTCTGCACCGTGGGAGACGTGTGCAGCGGCGGCGCCTGCGTCAGCGCTCCGAACCGATGCGGCGCGCCGGACGACGGCTGCACGGTGAGCCGCTGCGATGAGGCCGCCCGGACCTGTATCGTCACGCCAGCCAACGAGAGGCGTGCCTGCGACGACGGCGACGGGTGCACGGCCGGCACGACGTGCCAGGACGGCATCTGCGGTGCGCCGACCGGCGCGATCGCGGCGTGCATGACAGGCGATAGCTGCTGTCCCTCCGGATGCAGCGACGCGGACGACGGGGATTGCCCGTTCTGGCGGTCCGGCGTGCTGGAGGGCGTCCCGGCCTCGTCCTTGAGCGGCTGGACCCAGTGCTTCAGCAACCAGTTCGCGGAGAGCGGGCCAGCGCTCTCCGAGATCCTCGCCCGCTGCAGCAAGCGGAAGCTGCTCCTCGCCTGTCGCCCGGTGGGCGCGGAGAGCTTCACGCTGCTCGCGATGGCGCCGCGGGCCGACGTGCTGTGGCCGTGCGGTGACGCGGCAGGCTGCGTTCATGAGCAGAACGGCGTGGGGTGGTACTTCGACGAGCGCTCGTCCTGGGGCTTCGCACCGGCAGGAGAGCCGGTGACGCGGATGGTGTGCGATGACGCGGATGGGGAGTCCGTGCCGCACCATCGGATGTGCTGGCACACGATTGATGGAGCGCTCGACGTGGGCTACCGCTGCGGAGACAACGACCTGAACTACTCGCCTCCCGACTGGGAGCGCGTCATTTACCACGCCGATTGAGCCCGGCTCGCTCGCCGCTCCCGCAAGAGCTAGCGCAGGCGTCCAGCGCAGGCGCTCGTCCGGGGTCACCCCTCGACGCCTCCCGGTGGTCTCCAACAACCGTTGCGCGAGCGCGCCCCGGCTCGGTATTTTGCTCGCCGTGCGTCTCGGACGTGCCGCCCGCCCTCGACGCGCTCGTGAGCCGGATGCTCGCGAAGGACCCCCGCGACGGCGCGGACCTGCTCGCCGAGGTGCAGGCGATCCCTCGGCAAGCCCACGCCCTGCGTCCGCCGGGAGCGCGAGCTCACGAGCCTCGAGCAGGCCTTCACCGAGTGCGTCACGGAGCGGCAGGCGCAGGCGTTCGTCGCGGTCGCGCCGGCCGGGGCCGGGAAATCTCGCCTGGCGCAGGAGCTCCTCCGCTCCCTGCAGCGGCGGGGCGAGCCGCTCACGGTGTGGATCGGCCGGGGGGACTCGCTCCGCAACGGCTCCCCGCTCGGCCTGCTCGGCCAGGCCCTGCGCGGCGCCGCCGGCGTGCTCGGCGGCGAGCCGCTCGACGCCATCGTTTTCCGCCTGTTTCGCCGCCGAGGGCGGCTCCGGTGCCGCCCATCGGGGCGCCCTCCGCCGCCGCGTCGCCCGTGGTCAAGGCCCGCAGCATCACCGGTGTGGTTGGCATCACGGGTCCAGGCGCCGCTTGGGCTGCCTCATCCCATCCAGGGGGCCGCCCTCACTCCACAGCCTGCGGCGCAGGCCCGTGTGCTCGGCCCGCTGGACGAGCTTTGGAGGCGCCGACGCGGCGCCTGCGCGCTCTCGTTCGTGTGGCCGCGGCTCGCGCCGGTGATCATCGCCGGGTAGCGGTCGAGGTCGCCACGCGTCGAGGCGGGAGCCATGAACGCGGCGGGCAGAGGAATTCAAATCTGCCGCACCTGACGCCGCGCCCAACGGGGCCGGCCTCTGGTAGCCTCCGCCGCGCCGCCGACCGACCGGCGGAAACGAACGGAGAAAGAGACACCACCATGGCCATCGTTCTTTACCACCACCCGTTTTCGCGCGCCGCCAACACTGTGTGGATGCTCGAGGAAGTCGGCGTCGAGTACGAGCTCAAGTTCGTCGACATCATGGCCGGCGACCAGAAGAAGGAGGGCGTCACGAAGCTCAATCCGATGGGCAAGCTGCCCTTGCTCGTCGACGGCGACACCGTCGTCACCGAATCCGCGGCGATCGGCCTCTATCTCGCGGATCGTTATGCCCCGGGCCGCCTCGCGCCGAAGCTCGACGACGCGGCGCGCGGCACTTATTTTCGCTGGTCGCTCTTCGCCCCCTCGGTCATCGAGCCCGGCTCGATGGCCAAGGCCAGCAACTGGGAGTTCCGCGCCGGCTCCGCCGGTTGGGGCAACTACGACGACATGATCGCGACGATGGAATCGGCCATCTCTGGCCGTGACTTCGTCCTCGGCAGGGAGTTCTCGATGGCCGACGTCATCTTCGGCGGCACCATCGCGTTCATGCTCGACTTCAAGATGCTCGAGCCGCGCCCGAGCTTCACCGGATATGCCGAGCGGGTCAAAGCCCGCCCGGCGTACGCGAAGAGCGAGGCGCGCAACAAAGCCGTGATGGACGAGCGCGGCCTCAAGATGCCTGGGGCTTAGAGCGCCCTGAAGGATTGAAGCGGAGCGCCTCGGCGAGCGCCGCAGGAGCGCCGCGTCCTCTTCCTGCGCTGTGCGCTACGGCGACGTGGTAAGAGAGCCTACGCGCTGCGGCATTACCCACTTCGTCATCGATCGCGGTATCGGCATCGTAGAGCTGGCGCGCGCCGTAGAGGCGCGCGGCTTCGACTCGCTCTACCTCCCCGAGCACACCCACATCCCGGTGAGCCGACGCACGCCTTACCCCGCCGGTGTCGTACGCGAGCGCGCTCGGACAATACGACGAGAGCCCGCAGAGCCATTGCGGGCCGGCGGGCGGCTCTCGTCCCGAGACGGCGGAGGCACAGAGCGCGGCCTCGGGCTCGTCCTCCTCCTCGACGTCGTGCTCGATCTCGAGATGCCCGTGCCGCCGGAGGTGCGTGCCAAGCGGGAGCGTGACGCGGCCGCCCCCAGAGGAGATGTTGACGATGACGCCGCTTCGGTTCGCGCGAAAGTGCGGCAAGAGCGCCTTCGTCGTCGCGAGGACGCCGAGGACGTTCACGTCGAACTGGCGACGTATCTTGTCGAGCGAGGTCACCTCGAGCGGTCCGTACGCGCCGTAGCCCGCGTTGTTCGTGAGCGCGTCGATGCGCCCGAACTTGGAGATCCCCGCGTCGACGGCGGCTTGGATGGACCGTGTCCACACTCGCAACGGGTGCCAATCGACTATCCGTTCGCGCCACCGGCCCACCGAGCCGCTCCGACACCCAACGGCAGACGGCGATGGAGTCGCGGTGGACCTCATCGAGGGCCCCGGGCTCACTCACGGCTTCTTAACGATGGGCCGCGCGTCTCGCGCTGCGCAAGTAGCTCTTCGCCGCTTGGTCGATGGCTCGGCGGCTTCACGAACGAGAAGTTCGGAGGCCCACTCGGCTTCGCGTGTCCACACCGCAACGAGGTGTTCGAAGACGTCGGCGAAGCGTGCCCGATGCTCAGGCGCGTGTCCGTAGCTCGATGCGTGGGCGACGTCGCGCGCTTGCGCCTCGAGGTGGCGGACATGGGCGCGCGCAAACTCGACGCAGTGCTCGAGGACCTGTTTGCGCTCGCTCGGCTCGATCTGGTCGAACGCGGTGACCTTGAACGCAAACAGCTCCCGGTACTCCCGTGGGGTTGAGAGGTGTCGAGCACGAGGTGGCGGAACCGCTGCTTGCCTGCCTCGGTGATGGTGAACGTTCGCGATGTGCAACCGCGTCGCCATGATCACCGAGCCGAGCAACATCGCCCGCTTCCTCACCGCGCTCGGTGGCTTGCGCCCGGCATCGCTCCCGCGGCCTGAGTAATGTTGTACCAATGCGCCACCCGTCGGCCGATCCCCTTCGTTTGCGCCTGCTCCTCTCCATCGGCGTGGTCCTCCTGGCGGGGCCTGGGTGCAGCCGCGAGCCGGCGCCGGCGCCCCCAGCGGGGTCGGCGGCCGCGCGTCCGTCGTCGGAGACGCCGTCAGCTGGGCCGGTCGCGCCTCCGCCGCCGGCGGGAGCGCCGGGGAGCACCACCCGGGGCGAGATCGCGGGCGTGCGCTACCTCGAGCACATGACGGGCGGGGCGCGACCCGACGAGCGGGTGCCGATCATCGTCGCGCTGCACCCCATGGGCGGGGACCCCGCGGACTTCCTGCAGCTGCTCCGGCGCTACCGCCGCCGCGCCCGGCTCATCCTCCCGTACGGCCACCCGAGCGGCGGGATGTACATCTGGTACGACTCCGTAAGCGACGACGTCGCCGCCCCCCTGGTCACGCGGGAAGCAGATCGGATCGCTGCCGCGCTCGCCGCCCTGGTAGCCGCCCGCCCCACCGTCGGCAAGCCCCTCGTCACCGGCTTCTCGCAGGGCGGCATCATGGCCTTCGCCCTGGCGGTCACGCACCTCGAGGCGCTGGCGGCCGCCTTCCCCATCAGCGGCCTGCTCCCGCCGTCGCTCTACCCGTCGGCGGCGCTAAGCTCGGGGCCGCGCCCGGCAACACTTCCGCCGGTCACGGCCTTCCACGGCGCCTCCGACCTGGCGGTGCCGACCCGAGGCGCGCGCGCCTCGATCGCCGAGCTGCGGCGCGCCGGGTACACCGCGGAGCTGCGCGAGTACGTCGGGGTCGAGCACGACACCTCCGACGAGGAAGTGGGCGAGATCTTGGAGCGGATCGGGCGGGCCGCCGACGGCCTCGCGGACGCGGCGCCGGCGCCTTGAAGCGGGCGCGCTCGTCGACTTCTGCGCGGGGCGCGGAAGGGGGTAGCTTAGAGCAGGACGCTCGCACCCTCGCCGAGCGCCGGGAGGCCCCATGTCCGCAGCGGCCCCGACGGAGAAGCTTTCGGGTGTACACGGCGCGCGGCGCGCTTTTCGTAGAACCGCTCCACGCTCTCGACGAAGATGCGGGTCAGCACGCCGAACAACGCCCCGTCCTGGGCGAGCCTGCGCCGCCACGGAAACGGAAACGTCAACACCCACGGACGGTGCGCCACCTCGGGCAGGACGTCCTCGATCAGGTTCGCCGCCGTGGCACACATGCGTCGGCCCAGACACGACGGGCAGAAACCGCGTCCTTTACAGCTGAAGGCCACCAGCCGACTCTCTTCGCAGCGCTCGCACCGGAGCCGCGCGAGCCCGCGGCAGAGCAGCCCGCAGTCGAGGTAGGCTTCGAGCTCCTTCTTCGCGTGCTTGGGTATCCGGACGGCGATGGCGCCGTCGTCGATGGCCCCGTACGTTGATTCTACCACACCGTCAGGTTGGAGCTGCCGCTGCTTGAGGGGTTGAACACCTCTGTTGCCATCACCTGGTAATTGTGAGTGCCAAGGTTCCACCCCTTTGACGCCCAAGCATTTACGTGATTGGAAAATGTGATGACGCTGTTGGTCCCGGTGGGCCTCTTCGACCTTCGGACACTCCAGTACTGATAGAACGTCGTATTGCCTATGATGGAGGGCGCGTTGACTCGCTGCATCCTGTACAGGTCGTAGGTGCCCCCGTCCGTGGTGACTGAGCCCGCCGGCGTTCCCCCCGGCGGTCTCCAGCTGCCCCAGCTGTCAACGACGTAGTATTCCACGAGTGGGTTTGTCGTCCACCCATAGAGAGTTAGATACGCATTGCTGCTGCCCGTCGACCAGACGCCGGCATTGTAGCCAATGCTCCTGCTCGACGACCCAGTGCTCCAGCCCTTGCCGCCAACGAAATTATAGTTGCCACCTGCCCAATTGACAGCGTAGTTGCCGCCGCCGTTCAAATTCATGCTGACCGACCCGCCATCTTTCCAGAACGTGTACCACCGGCCGTCCGTGCCGGTTTGATTCGTGCTTATCGTGAGGGCGCTTTGATCGGTGTCCAGATCGGCCTCGGTCATGTCCACTTCTGCGCCATCCATGACGCAGTTGGTCAGTAGGAGCCCAAGGGCGGAGCACATGCCAAACCAGGTGATTTTGTTCATGGCGATTGCCTTTCTTGGTCTATCTATTGTTCGAGACTGGCAGTCAGGTCAAGGCCGATTGTGCATCGCAACCGGGCCTGGTCATCAAGAAGGTGCGATACCATCAGATGCAGAGTGACGATGGCGGCTTGACGCCGACAGGGAGGCCGAGGCCTCGACGGGCGCGATCGCCTGGCGCGCCAGGCGCGCCAGGCGCGCGAATCTCGTCGACGATCGCCTGCGACCAGCGGGCCGCGCCGGCCGCGCTCGGCAGGCGAGCGCGCTCGAAGAGCTGGAGCGAGATGGACCAGGCGCCGCGCGCCGGCAGGGCTGCACAAGGCCCCTCCCGGCGTGAAGCGACTCGATCTGCTCGACGCTGAGCGGCCACGCGGGAAATGCACAGCGGCCCTGTCGTGGAGGCCTGTGCGCGGCGCCCGCGAACGCGCCGCCGCGTGTGTCCGCGACGACCGAACAATGGGAGCCGGTGAAGAGATCGATCCCGATCCCGATGACGGAGGTCCCGGTGCTCATGACGGCCCACTCAGGGTAAAGCGTAAGGATGAGGTCTCATTGTGAGCGTTCACGTTGCGGATGTCAACGCCGATCCGCCGCCCGCGGCGATCCGCCAGCTCAACCACCCCCGAGCTCCGTGGCGCGGGCGCTCGTCACCGGACGTCGGCGGACATCAAGCCGGATCGCAGCGCGAGGAAGTGTAGCGCAGCAAACCGAAAGGGTGGGACCGCGAGCGTCGTGATGGCTCGGTCCTGGGTCGAAAGAGCGTGGTCCGGGCGGCGCCGAGCGCGCTACGGGGCGCATCGGCGTGCTGTAGGCACACGTGTCCGTCCGGGCGTTGGTCTGGCCCGGGAGGTGCGTCGCGAGACGTTATACGGCGTCACCGAGCGCCTTGGCGCACAACGGTGCTTTTCCAGTACGGTGGTCGCCGCGTGGACGCTGGGAGAGCGTGCTGGAACATCGGCCGGCTCGCCGAGCGCGCAGAGGAAGCGGACGATGTTCCGGGGCTCAGTGACCATGGCGGCACGGTTTCCGCATCGGCCGCGGCAACATGACACGCTGACAGTACGATTGTAGTCGGGCAGTCCGGCGATGGCCGCGGTCCGGCGCCCACCCCTCTTAACGCGGCGCTCCGAAGGAGCCCTGCCAGCCATGTCCTCCCTCGGGCCCGAAGATACCCGCGGGCCGGTCGATTGGAATTGACACCGGCAATGTGAGCGTTCACATTCCAGTCGAGGGTCATCTTTTTGTTTCGGTTTGCTCGGGTCCTCCTGAGTACCGAGCTCTTCGTCAATCTGATCCATTCGGTCGATTTTTACACCGATCCTGTTCGCTCGGTCGTCGCGGAAGCGATTGCTGATCGATGGTGATCGGCGTTTTGCCAAGAGCGATCCAATAGAGGACGCGACAACCCTCGCTTGTTCGACGGCTGTCGTGAAATCCTGCAGCCGGGTGGGAGGCACTTTGCCAGGGAGGCGGATCCCGTGAGGAACGCTCTGTCACCTGAGGTGAGTGTGGCGAGTCGCCCTTGATACGCTCGAATCGTTTTTTCCTTTTCACCTGATTCCGGTACGTAGGAGACCTGTGATGCAAGATCAAACGTTCAGCCGACTCGCCTTTTGTGTCACCCTTGCGAGTTGGGCCGCGATTTCGTGCGCCCCCGCCGAGTCCGACTCGAACAACGACGGAGGAGGCGGAGCGACGGCGACCGGCTCCGTTAGTAGCGCGAGCGGCAGCGGCGTTGCGACCTCCAGCGGCACCACCGCGGCTGGGACCGGCGGTGACAACAGCGGCGGGAGTGGCGGGGCTGAGCCGACCGGCAGCGGCGGTACTGGCATGGGTGGCTGGCCCGAAGGAGCCATTCCCATGGGGAACGCGCCTGTGCCGAGCGCGGGGTGCGGCAAGGCAACCACGTTGACGACCAAGGAGTATACGATCTCAAGTTCGGGCCAAAATCGCGTGTACTACGTCGATATGCCCAGCAACTACGACATGAACAAGCCCTACCGGCTGTTCTACACCTCACATTGGATCGGCAGCCGCTGGCAAGACGTCGAGGGGCAAGACTTCTACTTTCTCAAACCGCAGATGGAGGCCGACGGAGAGCAAGCCATTTTCGTGGCCCCCTCCTCGGACGGTGCAACGTGGCAAGAGAAGGACCACGCGCTGTTCGACGACATCATGGCGTTCATGAATGAAAATGTCTGCTACGACACGACCCGCGTGTTCGCGACCGGCTTCAGTTTCGGAGGGATGATCACCTATTCGCTGTCGACGAACCATCAAGCAGAAATCCGTGCGGCCGTGGGCATCGCCCCGGCCAACTACAACATCTGGTTGCCTGAAAAGACACATAAGCCCATTGCTTGGATGCACATGACGGGCATGAGCGACGGGACTTGCCCCTGGGTGAACAACGAAGCTCAAAAGCGAGGGGCCAAGTTCATTGCCCTCGAAAAAGCCGAAGACAACGGCTGCACGATTCCGGACGAGATCCCGACTTCAAACGGCGCGTACAGCTGCTACGATTTCCAGGATTGCGATCCGGAACATCCGACGCGGGTGTGCACCTTCGGCGGCGGGCACACGAACATCGACGGCAATCCGAATTGGATTCCCATCGAGTCGTGGAAATTTTTCAAGCAGTTCTGACCGACCTCCTCGCCGTGGCACCGACGGAGAGCGCTGATGGACGTCATCGAAGAGCGCGATGACCCGCTCGTCCCCCTCGCGCAGACGTGTACGGCACTCGGCGTCAGCCGCGCCACGCTTTACCGCCAGACCCAGCCCGCGACGCCGCCCGCGCGGCACGAGCCCGCTCCGAGCCCACGCCGACTCGGCGACCCCGAGCGGCAGGCCGTGCTCGACGTGCTGCACAGCGACGAGTTCGTCGACCAGCCCCCGCCGGAGGTCTACGCGACGCTGCTGCCGCGCGGCGTCGACCTCGCCTCCATCCGCACGATGTACCGGTTGCTCGCGGTGTCCGGCGAGAGCGACGAGCGGGGCGCGCAGCGTGGGCCGATGACGCATGCCAAGCCGACGCTCACCGCCACGGCCCCCAACCAGATCTGGACGTGGGCTGATGTGTTCTACGGCCGCGTCGAAGGTATCGCGGCCCGTCGGCAGGTCGCCCTCGATGCGGCCTACGCCGCCCATCCTGAGCGCTTCCCGAACGGTCCGCCCATCGTACGCAGGCCGCCTGCCTCGGTAGCCATCAACCCGCTGTCCGTCGACGACGCCGCCGGCGAGGCCGCGGCGCCGCCGCACACGGGCACGACCAGCGACGCGCCCGAGCCTGGCGCCACGCCCTCCGCAGCGGCGCGACCTCAACCGCTCACATCCAAGAGCCGGAACGCGCCTCTCAACGCGATCCACTCATAGGATTCTCGTCCGGCATGCCTCAAACCTGTTGACAACGTCCACGGCCGCTCCATGGCGCATAGACTTTAGTCGAAGGACCACATAACCTTCCAGAGAGAGCATGGCCCAGGACACAACTTTTGCCAGAGAATAGGTCAAGCCACAAGCCGTGAACCATCATATCACAACAATCGTCAGCAAGCAATCCGAAAAACATCTATGACAAATTTGAAGCAGAATCAATTCTATCGTTCGTTCATACTGGCGTTCGCGTCAGTTGCGCTAGCAGGCTGTGGCGGTGGTACCAATACCACAGAACCCTCGAGCAGCTCATCGTCTTCTAGCAGCTCTTCATCCTCCAGCTCCAGCTCTAGCTCATCTTCGAGCAGCTCCAGTTCGTCCTCGAGCAGCTCCGGTTCTTCTGGTGGCGATCTCGCATTGGTGGTCGCCATTAACTCCGGCAGTAATTCGAACGCAATAATTGATGGCGTAGAGTACCAGGCGGACAAATACGCTCGCGGTGGTTCGCCCAATAGCACGCAAGACTCCGTCGTTGGTGGGCAGCTTTATCAAACAGAGCGGTATGGCTCATTCAGTTATGAAGTCCCGGTTACCGCCAATGGCAGCTTCACCGTGAAATTGCATTTTGCGGAAATTGTTCAAAACAGCGTTGGCTCGCGCAGTTTTAGCGTTGCAATTGAAGGCAATACCGTTATTAATGGTTTGGATCTTTATGCCGAAGTTGGTCATGACGTGGGCTACACGGAGACCTTCGCGGATATTGCGGTAAATGACGGCAGCGTCACCATTGAGCTGATTGGTGGTATAGAGAATCCCACCATCGCAGGATTTGCTATTTATTCCAATGATGGAGAATTGGACACAACGGAGACACCCGTCCCCGATTTGTCCAAGTTCTCAGCCTACACTCAGAGATACACTGACAAAACTGTGATCACTTCAAGTCACGCAACGGGCCATGTTGGTGATTTTTTCTTCACTCACTGGAAAGATGGCGGCTCGACATCTTTGACTGTGGACCCGAATGGCGAATTCAGCGTGACCTGGCAGGGCGGTGGCTATAACTATGTCGGTGGTCCAGGATGGCATTACGGAGATGAGAACAGGGTGATCGGCTACCGCTTCAATAGTGACAGCGGCGCGAGCTATATCACTTTGTACGGCTGGGGGTACGACAAGAATATGCCCACTTCAAACCCGGCACACCTGGTGGAGTATTACATTCTGCAACGATGGAGTTATGATCCCAGCCAGGGTGCTACCTCTGGCAAGGCCTTCGTGAGCAATGGTGTTGAGTATTCTACTTACCGCTCAACGCGGCAGCAGCAGCCCTCTATCAATGGTCGCTCCACTTTCTACCAATACTGGAGCAAGCCTGCTCGGCAGCAGGCCCTCGGACAGGACCACAAAATCATATTCGCCGATCACGTGAAGGCATGGGCCGACACCGGCTGGATTATTCCGAACATGAACAATCTGGACGCGAGTGACGATCCCACCTATCAGGTCATGGCCGTCGAGGTGTTCAACCCCGGTAGCGATGGAACTGCATCTGGTCGCGTTTGGGACGAGACGCCCTAATCGAAAGAAAATGGGCTCTTCGTCGGAGATCGGGCCGAATGATTCGGGCAAGCTGAGCTGAGGACAGCACCAAAACGACGATTTCTTGCCAGGAATGAGAACAACGGGCAATTAATCGGAATGGCGAACCCGGCCACGTGAAGGACATAAAAAGTGCGCTGACTCATCGACTCCGCCGCATTGCGGTGGCCCCTTCGTGTTCACAGCCAGCGAAACGAGGAGACCAGGATGGGGCAGCGCACGCGTGTAGACGGCCACCCCGATCCGCAAATTTCTGACCCTCGCGTCGTGACGCCTGATGCGAGCACGAGCGGCCGGGAAGTTCGCCCGCGCCAGGGGCGGCGGTAGAGATCGCGCCCAGGCGGCGCGCCGAAAAGACGAAGGCCCTGGGTAGCGACCAGGGCCTTCCGGGGATCGGCGACAGACCGATGTTCGGCCTGTCTCGCACGACCCAGCCGCCGAAGGCAACTTCTCGGCGCGCTCGTCCGGGGACTTGTGCAAGACAGCTTCCGGTAAGCGCTGCATGAAGCGCCGTAAGCGCTGCATGAAGCGCCGTCGGCCCCAACCTCGTAAGCGCTGCATGAAGCGCCGTCGGCCCCAACCTCGGTCAGCTGGTGCAGGATGGGGACGATGAAACCGGCTCGGTTAGCTCGTCGCGCGCGGCTCTTCCGCGGGAAGCGGAGGGGGCACGGTGATCGGCCCGAGGGCGACCTTCATCTCGTCGTCAACGAGCCGGGCGCGGGTGCGCGCCCAGTACCTGGGGGCGAGCTCGAGGTAGCGGTCCCGCGGCCAGCAGGGCATCACGCGGATGACGTCGGCCAGGTAGGCCTCGGGGTCGAGACCGTGGAGCTTGCAGCTCGCCAGTGGGCACCCGGCCCGAGCCCGTCATGGCGAACGCACGTCGCGGTCGTTGAGCCAGAGCTGCACCCAATGCACGGCGCGCGGGCCCTGCGACGGGGCGAGCGGGTGTCTGATGCGCGAAAGACGGCTTGCCCGGCGCCGTTCCCGCGGGGCTTGACACGGGCGAGAGTTCTATGGTTTCGTATCTGCTGCGCATGCGCGATTCTGGGTGCACACGCAGGCACACGCGTACGCCGTTCCGGCCGGATTGCCGTTGGCGAGCAGGGTGACCGTTGCGGCGGGATCAACGCCGCTGACCAGGACCTCCTTGTTAAGAACAGAGGGACCCGGCTCAAGTCCGGTCGTAGACAAACTGATAACGAGCCGTATCGTAGATCGACCAGTCCATGAACCCGCGGATCATGATCCCCAGCGCATCCACGTAGCGTGCGACGTCAGCGTCGATCTCATCGCCGAACGAGGGCAGCCGCCCTCTCAGCTCCTTAAAGAGTCTGATCTCCGCGTCGTGAATTTGAGCCGTCTCCTGGATGGCCTCTTCCAGCGTGGTGCCACGCTCTTGCTTCAGCACCAGGACCAGGTTGTGCTCGTCGCCGTGCGCCACCTCCTTGGAGAGCGAGAACAGATCGTTGGCCCAGCATACGGCGCGGCGGCTCAGATCCACGAGGCGCACGAAATGCTCGTGCTGGAGCACGTAAACCGGCAGATGCACCTTTGCGGCTACCTCGATCATGTCGGTCCCGATATTGGCTCCGGCAAACCACGGGCGCATCTGCATGTATTGCGTCGCGGTCGGGTGCCGGCCCTTCCTCGCGTTCCCCGCTTCCCAAATCGCAGCCTCGAAGGTCGCTCTGAGACCCAGGATGAACTGACATTGCCACGAGGGACGGCTCATCGGCTTCATCCGGGCCCAGAAATCGCTCAGGCTGGCTAGAATGGCGTCGGTGCCCCGGGGCACTGTCCGATCGTACCTGAGGATGTCGACGAAATTGGACATTGCCTCTTGCAGCGATGCCTTCTTCCTGATCTTGGCCGTCTCCGGAGTCAAATGATCCAGCTGATCATCCAGGATGAAGAGCCACGTGTACAGGTCATTGGCGGCGCACAGGAGACCGTAATCGGCGTCCGGGTACACCCTGGCGGTCATCCAGGCGAACTTGTATCGCCGGAATTTCTCGTGCATCTGTTCCGTTCGCAGCAGCTCGAATTCGCGGAGCCAATCGGTTGTGTGTCGGTCGATTTCCTCGACCCGCGGATTGATCCGTGAAGGGAATGGGCAATAGAGCTGAGGTACCGTGACCATTTGCATAAGGGCGACCCTCGAACCGAGTTTGGAGTCATGGTGGAGCACGTACCGTGGCGCCGCGAGCAAGCCCCAGATTGAGCCGCCTAGCGTTGCTTGCGGCGCATACCAGACCCTACCGAACCTTATCGGACTGCATGGGCAGCGTCAATGCTCCCAGCGCCTGTGCGTAACCGCCCGCCCATCGCCATGGGCATGGCCCCTTGCGGCTCTCGCCGCGGTCGACGATGCTGGGCGCGGGGCGGCATCGGGCGACGATGCGGGGGCGGGCACGGGCGGTCCTGGGATGGCGCTCGGCGAGGCGGCCTCCGCCCGCGTCGCAGGCTGAAGGCCGCATTGTTCAGGTCGCGTCGGAATCGAACCCAGGTTACCGTTTGAATCGAACCCAGGTTACCGTTTCGAATCGAACCCAGGTTACCGTTTCCCCCCTCGTCCCCCGAAGCCCCACGAGGCGAGGCAGCCAGCACCGGCGGTCGTGCCAGCCCGACGACGTCGCGTTCGGGGACATAACGCACGGGGTAGCGGCACCGAAACGGGACCAACCGCACGCCTGCAACGGGCGCCCCGCCCGCGATCGTCGTGCTTGACCGCTCTGTGGATGGAGCACCGCGCTCCGTTCGCGATTCGCGGGCCGTTTCTCGGCTTCGCGTCGAGATGTCTTATGGCGCGAGATCGCAGCAGGCGCCGTGGAACACACGCATCAGGTAGGTGCCGTCTGGGAAGCGGGCCGACCGATCACCGCGCTGCCAGCGAATCAGGGCGGCTCGATAGGCTGTGTGAAAGACGCGGAGCCTGGCGAGGGCTGCCTTGCGATCGTGCGGATCCCTCGCCGCGAGGGTTGGCCGGCGACGGCGAAGCGGCTCCGGTGTGGCTGCCGTCCGCCACGGTGACATCGTCCGCGCTCCGTCGGCACCGAGGAACGTGCGACCGCTGTCGCGGACCTTGGATCGTGCCTGCCGGATGTTGCGCGCGACGAGCACGCGAAGGCGCCGGACCGCTGTCTCGGCACCGAGCTCGCGGAGGATCGGCGGCACCGTACAGTCGATGCGCATCCGCTCAGGTAACGTCGCGCCGCCTTGGCGGAAGTAGAGCCCAGGCTTCGTTGCAATGTGATGCTCGCCGAGCCGCGTCGTGATCACGCCCGGCCACTCCTCGGGGGACCGCACAAGGCCCGCGGCCGTCGGGTTGG
Organism: Sorangium cellulosum; assembly: GCF_002950945.1. Lineage (GTDB taxonomy): Bacteria > Myxococcota_A > Polyangia > Polyangiales > Polyangiaceae > Sorangium > Sorangium cellulosum_E. Next base: position 499,852 of record NZ_CP012673.1, on the reverse strand, counting down.
CGATCACGTACGCGATCTTCTCGAGCACATCGTCGACGCTTTCGAGGGTCACGACGCTCGCGTGCTCCGCGGCCCAGAAGTTCTCGGTGCGACCGAGAGAGGCGTTCATGCAGCTCGCGACGAGGCGATGGAGCAGGTGCAGGAACTCGGGCAGGCGAGCATCAGGGTCGGTCAGCACGGCGTGCCAGTGGTTGGACATGACGACGAAGGCGTGGAGCTGGATGCCCGCGCGTTCGGCGGCCACGGCGAGGCAGTACAGGAACACCTGGTTCGTCTCTACGGACGGGCGCAGCATCATCTGCCGTTGCGTGCAGCGCCTCGTCACGAGGTAGGTGGCGCCGGCGATGAGCCTCCGCGGGGTGGACATGTGGAGCCGCGTTGGCACAGAGGGTGCCAGCTGTGGGACCGTAAATTTCGCGAGGAATTAGCGTTCGACAGGCGCGCCGGGGGTGGCGGCGCCATGACGGAGATGGCGCCCCCATCGAGCGACGCGCGAAAAGCGCCTTGGGTCGACCCCAAAAGCGCCTTGGGTCGACCCAGGTTGGGTGCCCCTCGGGTGCCCCTCTAGTCGACCCGGGTTAGGGTGCCCCTCTAGTCGACCCGGGTTAGGGTGCCCCTCTAGTCGACCCGGGTTATCGCCTGGGCTCCCTCCCGGTCGAGCTCAACACCGTTGCGCGAGCGCGCCCCGGGTCGGTATTTTGCTCGTCGTGCGTCTCGGGGATCGAATCGGCGGTCGCTTCCTTCTTCGACGGCGCGCCGGCGCGGGAGGGATGGGCGAGGTCTTCGAGGCCCTCGACGACGCCCGAGATGCCCCGGTCGCGCTCAAGATCCTGCGCGGCGACTCGGTCGAAGACCTCCACCGGCTCGAGCGGGAAGCCCGCGCCCTCGCCGATCTCGATCACCCCGCGATCGTACGCTACATCACACACGGACAGACCGAGGAGCGCGCGCTCTACCTCGCCATGGAGTGGCTCGACGGCGAGGATCTCGCCTCGCTCCTCCGGCGGCGGCGGCTCGACCCCGACGAGGCGCTGACCCTCGCGCGGGGTGTGGCCGGCGCGCTCGCCGAGCTCCACCGCCGCGGCGCCGTTCACCGCGACATCAAGCCGAGCAACCTCTTCCTCGTCCGCGGCGCCGTCGGCGGGGTGAAGCTCATCGACTTCGGCATCGCCAGGTTCGGGGCGCTCTCCCGCGTGACGCAGACCGGGGCGCTGCTCGGCACGCCGGGGTACATGGCGCCGGAGCAGGCCCGCGGAGACCCGCACCTCTCGCCGGCGGTCGACGTCTTCGCGCTCGGCGCCGTGCTCCACGAGGCGCTGTCCGGGCGGCCGGCGTTCCAGGCCGACAACGCGATGGCGCTGCTCGCCAAGCTCGTCTTCGACGAACCGCCGCGGCTCGGGCAGGTGCGCCCCGACGTGCCGCCCGCCCTCGACGCGCTCGTGAGCCGGATGCTCGCGAAGGACCCCCTCGCGCGGCCCCGCGACGGCGCGGACCTGCTCGCCGAGGTGCAGGCGATCGCCGGGCCGCACGCGCCGGGCGGCGACCCCGCGCCGCTGCCGGGGGCGCTCGGGGCCGCCGAGCGCCGCCTGGTGTCCGTGGTGCTGATCCGCGGGCGCGCCGGTCCGGTGAGCCCGGAGGGAACGACGCTCGTCGCCCGCCGCGACCCCGACGAGACCGTCGCGGAGCTCCGCAGCGCGACCGCGGCGGCCGGCGGCCGGCTCGAGCTGCTCGCCGACGAGACCGTCGCCATCGCGCTCGGCGACGGCGGCGTCGCCAAGGATCGGGCGGCGAGCGCCGCGCGCCTGGCCCTCGCGCTGCGGGCCATCGCCGGCGAGCGGCCCATCGCCGTCGCCAGCGGCGTCGACGATGTCTCGGGCCGGCTCTCCCTGGGCGACGCAATCGACCGCGCGGCGCGGCAGCTCGCGCGGCCGGGGCTCGCCGCCGTCGCCATCGACGAGGTGACCGCCGCGCTGCTCGACCCGCGCTTCGACGTGCGCGACGGCGACGCGGGGCCGGAGCTCTGGGGCGAGGCGGAGCACGCGGACGCCCCGCGGCTGCTCCTCGGCAAGCCCACGCCCTGCGTCGGCCGGGAGCGCGAGCTCACGAGCCTCGAGCAGGCCTTCACCGAGTGCGTCACGGAGCGGCAGGCGCAGGCGTTCGTCGCGGTCGCGCCGGCCGGGGCCGGGAAATCTCGCCTGGCGCAGGAGCTCCTCCGCTCCCTGCAGCGGCGGGGCGAGCCGCTCACGGTGTGGATCGGCCGGGGGGACTCGCTCCGCAACGGCTCCCCGCTCGGCCTGCTCGGCCAGGCCCTGCGCGGCGCCGTCGGCGTGCTCGGCGGCGAGCCGCTCGACGAGCGCAGGGACAGGCTCCGCGCCTGGGTGGATCGGATCGTCCCGCCCGCCCACCGGCGGCGTGTCGCCGAGTTCATCGGCGAGCTCATCGGCGCCCCGCTGCCCGACGACGACAGCGACCCGCTCCGGGCCGCGCGCCGCGACGCGCTCCTCATGGCCGAGCAGATGCAGCGCGCCTTCGAGGATCTGGTCCGCGCCGCGTGCGCCGAGGGTCCGGTCCTGCTCCTCCTCGAGGATCTGCACTGGGGCGACGCGGCCACCGTGCGCTTCGTGGACGCCGCGCTCCGCGCCGCCGACCAGTCTCCCTTCTTCGTGCTGGCCCTCGCGCGGCCGGAGATCCACGAGGCCTTCCCCGACCTGTGGGCCAAGCGGGGCGCACACGTGATGCACCTCCGGCCCCTGCCGCGCCGGGCCGCCGAGCGGCTCGCGCGCGAGCTGCTCGGCGGCCTCGTCGACGACGCCACCGTCGCGCGCATCGTGGATCAGGCCGAGGGCCACGCGTTCTACCTCGAGGAGCTGATCCGGGCCGCGGCCGGCTCCGGCGGCGCCACGCGGCGCGCGCTGCCGGAGACCGTCGTGGCGATGGTCCGGTCGCGCCTCGAGGGCCTCGATCTCGACGCGCGCCGGGTGCTCCGGGCCGCGAGCCTCTTCGGCGAGGTGTTCTGGGACGGGAGCGTCGCCGCGCTGCTCGGCGGGGAGGCGGCGCGCGCCGAGGTCGCCGGCAGGCTCGTGTACCTGGTCGACCAGGCGGTGCTCGTCCGCGGGCCGGACAGCCGCTTTCCGGGCGAGGAGGAGTACACCTTCCGCCACGCGCTGCTCCGCGAGGGGGCCTACGCGATGCTCACGGAGGAGGATCGCGCCCTGGGCCACCGGCTCGCCGGCGCGTGGCTCGAGGCGCGCGGCGAGGCCGACGCGTTGCTGCTCGCCGAGCACTTCGAGCGCGGGGGGACCACGAGCGCGCGGCGCGGTGCTCCCTCGCCGCCGCGGAGCGGGCGATCCGCAGCGGCGACGCGACCGCGGCGCTCCGGATCGCGGAGCGAGGCCTCGCCTCCGCCGCCGGCGCCGCGGCCGGCTCCGGCGGGGCCACGCGCAGCGCGCTGCTCGGCATCGCCTGCGAGGCGCTCGTCTGGCGGAACGACGTCGAGGCCGCCCTGCCCCACGCCGAGGAGGTCGTCCGCGCTGCGCCCGCGGGGAGCATGCCGTGGGTGCGCGGCGTCCTGGTCAAGCTCCGCGCGCTGCTCTGCCGGGACGCGCCCGCCGAGACGGCGGCGCTCTCGGAGCTCCTCCTGCAGGTCGAGCCCACGGCCGAGGCGGCGAACCTCGTCGTGTTCGCGCTCGGCGCCACGAGCATCGTCGCCGACGTCGCCGGGCGGCTCGACTTCGCCGCGCGCATCACGGCGCGGACCGCCGCGCTCGCCGCCCGCTTCGGCGAGCAGCAGCCGGACGTCCCGGCCTGGGCGATCGCCGCCGAGGCGCACCGGGTCGGCTACGTCGCCGAGGACCCCTGGGCGGGCCTCACGCAGGCCGCGGTGGCCGAGGAGATCTGCCGCCGGACGGGCAACCGGCGGCTCCAGCTCCTCCTCTCGGCCGTGCGGGGCACGAGCCTCTGGTACCTCGGCGCGCTCGACGAGGCCGAGCGCGAGCTCGGCGCCCTCGCCGCCGTGCACCCGGAGCTCGGGTTGCTCTCGGCGTACCCGATGTTCTGCCGGTCGGGCGTGCTGGCCGATCGGGGCGCGCTCGACGAGGCGCGGGCCGAGGCCGAGCGTCTCGTCGCGTCCGCGCGCGCCCGGGGCGTCGGCCTCGACGAGGGCCGCGGCCGCTGGGCGCTCGGCGCCGCCCTGCTCCGCGCCGGCCGGCTCGAGGAGGCCGAGCGCGAGGTGCTCGCCGCGCGGGAGCTGCTCGCCGCCGTCGCGCTCGACGCGCCCGGCCTGCTCGCGACGCTGGCGGCCGCGCGGCTCGCCGCGGGCCGCGTGGACGAGGCGCTCGCGGCGGCGAGCGAGGGCCTCGACCGGTACCTAGCCCAGGGCGCCGCCGGCTTCTTCCGGGGCGCCCAGGTCCGCCTCGTCCACGCCGAGTGCCTCCACGGGGCCGGCCGCATCGACGAGGCGCGCGGCGCCGTGGCGAGCGCGCGCGAGCGGCTGCTCGCCATCGCGGCGCGCATCGAGGACCCGGCGTACCGGAGGATGTTCCTCGAGGACGTGCCCGAGAACGCACGCACGCTGGAGCTGGCGCGGGCGTGGCAGGGGGGCGGCGGAGATCGGTAAAGGGAGCGAGCCGGCGCTATGGAAGAGCGACGTTCTCGGCGAGGACAAGGCCGATGCCCTCATCCCAGGCGGCACGCGTGACCCGCTCAGGAGCCGGTCATTGCGAGCAGCTCCCAGGCGTCGCTGACGGCCGCAGCGCGGCGGATCCAGCGGTCGAGCTCGGCCAGGTCGGTGCTCGCGAGCACGCGCTCCCGGACCTCGCCAGGGACCTCCAGCCCGCGGGCCTCGAGGACGGCGAGCACAGCCTGCGCCTTGCCTTCGAGGAGCCCCTCCTGCCGTCCCTTCTCCAGGCCCTTCTCCACGTAGCTGCGCGCGAATTCACTCTGAAACTCGTATCCGCTCTTCATCAACGCCTCCAACGTCCGCCTCGCCGCTGCGTTCAGCGAGGATGGCACCAGGTCCCCGTACACGGCGCGCCGCTCCTCATCGAGCCCGGCTGAAGCCGCCAGGAACGCCACGCCGATCGCCTCCCCCGCCTCGCCCTGCCCGTGCGCCATGGCCGAGAGCCTCCGCGTCGACGCCGTATCTGGGTCTGCACCAGGAGATCTCCTCCGATGACGCTCGCCAGGGCTCACTCCGAGCCCCGCGCAGGAAGCGCGCGTCGCGCGTGCGACAAACGAGCAGAATGATTCCAACTTGTTGGCGCGAAATCCAACCCCAGGGAGGCGCTGCTGTACGTTGTGAACGTGTTCCAGGAGGACGCGGCGGCAGCTCGCGAGAAAGGAGAGCGTATGGCATCGAGAGTGAAGAGGATCCTGGTCATCGGCAGGAGGGCCGATATCCTCGAGCGGAGCGTGGCGGCGCTGAACAAGCAGGGATACTCGGCTGTCGGCACGGCGAGCGCGTCACCGGACGCGGAGTTCCATGCCGGCGACTTCGACCTCATCACCATCGGCGGCGGCGTGGACGCCGCCACCCGGGAGCGCCTCCACGCGCGCTTCAAGGAGCAGAACAAGGACGTGATGGTGCTGGACGTGTACGCCCCGATCGCTAGCCAGCAGATCGCCTGGGCGATCAGGAGATCTTCCGTCGAGGGAGAGCTCGGGAGCGCCTTCTCGGTGACGGAGGGCGACGACACGTTCGCCGCGCGCGCGACGATCGAGCGCGCCTGCACGCTGCGCCTCGACATCTACAGCTACCCCGGCGCCGCCCTGGAGCCGGTGGTCGCGCGCGTCGTCGACACCTCCGTCACGCCGGGAACACACGAGTTCAGGTTCGAGAAGGAGCTCGCGCGTGACGGGTTCATGGCGGTGCTGACCTTGAACGGCGAGGAGCACCACCTGCACCGCCTGCAGCAGCACCCGGGCTGATCCTCGCGGGGGCCGCCGTCGTCCGGCAAGCGCGGCCGATCACGGGGGACACGCTCCGCGGCGCTCAGGGGGCCTCGAGCCGCATGGCGACCTGCTCGCACGTGTGCTCCTCGGCCGCCCGGCAGTTGGTCAGCCCAGGCCACGGCGACCAGGAGCACCCCTCCCCGTCCGTAGCGCACGCTTCCTCGACCTCCGGAGAGACCTCGAGGTCGCAGATCTGATGCTGTGACGGCGCGTCCCATCCCGGCGGGGGCCCGCACTCCATCCCGGGGCGTCCGCAATGCTTCTCGCGGGTCTGCACCAGCGCGGTGCCGTCGCCCAGCACGAACATCACCGACTCCGTCTCGTCGACGTACGGGCCGATGGAGAGCAGCGAGCTGAGGACGCCCGTGCCGCCCCCGACCAGGAGCCTGGCCGCACAGGGGAGCGCGTCGGTCAAATGCGTGTAGGCGTGATGGTAGAACTGCTGGCAGCTCAGCTCGAAGCCACACGCGAACAGGTCCACCGCGGGGTCGGGCGCGTCCGTGCCGCCGCCGGAGGAGGAGGTGGTGGTGGACGACCCCGGTCCCGCGCCCCCATCTCCCCCATCCTCGGGCGCGTTCTCGCCGGCGCCCGCGCCGCCGATGGGATCGAGCGAGATCCGGCACGCGGTTCCGAGCGCCATCATCACGAAACATGCAGAAACCATGGTCTTGTTCACGGTGACTCCTTGAGCGCTCCTGGAGAGCGCCTGCGATCCATTCCTGAGATGGCCGCGACTCGCCCCGACGGCTCACCGCTCGACGACGACGCCGAGCGAGAACGACGCGAGCGGGCTGAAGGTCGAGATCACCTGTCCCACGGACCGGATATCGACCGGCGGGATCGCCGCGCCGCCGAGCGCGCCCGCCGTGACAACCAGGGAATCGATGAGCCGGAGACGCGCTTCGGCCCGGCCATACACGAGCGCGGTGAACGTGGACTCGTCGCTGTCGACGTAGGGCGGCTCGGCGTCTCCGGACGCGCTCACGTGGCCGAGACCCAGGCCGGGGGAGAGGACGAGCCCGACACGGCCGCTCCTCGGGACGGGCGCGAGGACGAGCTCGGCGCCGAGCAGCGTGGAGCGAAAACGGACTGCACCTTCCGGCGCCTCGATCGTCGGGCTGACCACCGGCAGGTCCATGAGGAGCCCGACACCGACCCGGGGCGAGGGCCAGATCCGGAGCGAGGCGTCGAGCGACAGCGACGCGCCCGGCGCCTGCCATCCCGCGGCGATCGCGACGCCGACATCGACGAGCGCGGCCCTGGGCGCCGCGGGCACAGGGAACGCGGGCGCGGGAGGCGCCCAGGCGTGGGGCGGCGGGCTCCGCCACGCCTCACCGGGCACCACGGCCTGAGGCGCGGCGGCGGCGGGCGGGACCGGCACCGGCGCGGCGGCGGCGGGCGGAACCGGCGCAACGGCCGTCGGCGCGACGGCAGCCGGCGGCGCGACGGCAGGGGCGCGGGCCGCCGACCGGAGCGCCCGCACCAGCTCCGCCGCGCGGAGCACCCGGGTGTCGAGCGGGCCGTCGGGCGCCACGCTCGCCACGAGCTCCGCCCGCCCGCCCGACGTCGACCAGATCTCGATCGCCCCCTCCTCGCCTTCGGGGACGACGAGGAGCAACCGGCCGGGAACAACCGCCGCGGGCGTCGCCTCGACCTGCACCCGCAAGCCCGCCGCTTCGAGCTCCTGCGAGAGCCGGTACGCCAGCGCCCCGCGCGCACCGGCCACGACGGTGACCGGCGGCGGCTCGTCGGCCGAGCACGGCGCCGCGAGCGCGAGGAACGCCACGAAGACGGCGAGCGCGCCGCACACCGAGCGCGGCACCGCGCGCGCTGCCGGCGAGCTCCGCCGGCGCCGGGCCGCCCCCCGTGACCTCCGCGGGCGCAGGATCAATCGGCCCCGCCGGCGAGCGTCGCCGCGAGCCCGGCGTGGGCGCCGTTCGGGTAGGCAGCGAGGTAACGCGCGGCGAGCTCGCGGGCGCGCGCGTGGAGCTTCAGGTTCCTCGCGCACTCCAGGGAGCGGCCGAGCGCCTCGGGCGCGAGGGCACCGCGGGGCCGCTCCGCGAGGTACACGGCGAACCAGCGCTCGGCCTCCGCCCAGGCGCCGCGCCCGTCGAACGCCATGCGGCCGAGGTGGTACGCCGCCACCGCCGCGGCGTCGCTCCCGGCGAACCGCTGGCGCGCCGCCTGGTAGAACCGGGCCGCGACGTCCGGCTTGCGCGAGAGCCGCGCCGCGGATCCGAGATCGACCAGCTCCACGCCGCTGGCGCGCCCGAGCACCACGTCGATGCCGAGGAGCTCCACGTCCGCGAGCGCCTCGCCGAGCCTTCCCGCGCCGAGGTGCACGCGCCAGCTGCCAGCCCCCGGAGCGGAGGCGGCCTCGGCCAGGGGCGCCCCCGCGCGGGCCGGCGGCGAGGCAGGGGGAGCGGGCGCGGTCGCAGCGGCGCTCGCGCTCGGGACGCTCTCGCTCGGGAGGAGGGCGGTAGGCCGAGCGGGCGGGCTCGCCTCCGGAGCGACCGCCGGAGGCGGCGCCTGCGGCGCGGCGGCGCGCGGCGCCGCGCAGGTCAGCCGTATCGACTCGGGGGCGGCGACGGCGCGCCCCGGCGGCTCGACGCAGGGACCCACGACGTGCACCCGGCCGGCGATCATCGAGACCGCGAGCTCCTCGGCCTCCGTGTCCCACGTGACGTCGAACTCCGTGCCGATCACGTGGACCTCGAACGGCCCTCCCGTCACCACCCACCGGGTGTCGTCGCGGTGCACGACCCGCACGTGCAGCGACCCGCGCTCCAGGAGGACGCCCGCGCCCCGAGGGCCGACCTCGGTCACGCGGGCGCGTGTCCCGGGCGCGAGGTCCACGCGCGACCCATCCGAGAAGTCGAGCCCGACCTGCGACACGTCCGCGGCCACCCACCGGCCGATGGCGCCCGGCGAGCCTTCGACCCGGTAGGTGAGCGGGTCGCCCGCCCGCGGCAGCGCGAACGCGAAGACGAGCGCGAACGCGGCGGCGCACGCCGCCGCGAGCGCGATCCCGAGCGGCCGCCGGGAGGGAGCCGCCCTCCCGCGCAGCGAGAGCGCGGCCTCCTTGCGGTAGATCGCCTGGAGCCGATCCGCGGCCGCGGGCCGCGCCAGCCGCTCGAGCGCGGCGTCCTGGTGCGCGGCGACCCGGCGCCCCACGGCCGCGACGTCCTTGGTCCTCACGTCCATCGATCGCCCTCCGCCAGCCAGGTGGAAAGCACGTCGTCCTTCTTGCAGCGCTCGACGAACGCGAGCTCCGCGCGGTGGATCCGGCGCTTGATGGTCGCCACCGACACGTCGCACGCGGCGGCCACGTCGGCGAGCTCCTGGCCCTCGACGAACCGCAGCGTGAAGGCCAGCCGCTCGTCGGGGTCGAGCGCCTCGAGGGCCCGGTAGAAGGCGCGCACGCCCTGCCGGGCCTCCGGATCGACGACGGCCGCGATCTCCGGCAGCTCGTCGCTCGCGAAGAACGCGAGCCAGCGGTGCCGCCGCTTCTTGCGGATCGCCTCGCGCGCGACGAACACGGTGACGCTCGTGATGAAGGGTTTCAGCGCCTCGGGCTCGCGCACGTCGTCGATGCGGGAGAACACCCGGGCGAACACGTCCTGCACCAGGTCCTCCAGGCACCGGACGTCGCCCAGGATGCGGAACAGCATCCGCTCGACGAGGCCCGCGTACACGTCGAGCAGGCGGCGCTCCGCCGCGGGGTTCCGGGCGTGCAGGCCACGCAGGACGTCGGACGCGGCGGGCTGCGCGTCGGCAGGGCGCTGCGCGTCGGCAGGGCGCTGCGCGTCGGCAGGGCGCTGCGCGTCGGCAGGGCGCTGCGCGTCGGCAGGGCGCTGCGCGTCGGCGGGTCGGTCCGCTGGACGGGGCTTTCGGACGACGCGGAGGTGCGCAGGCATGCCGGTAGCCCCTTAGATGGCCGGACCCCGCCGCGACGGCTCATCGCGGGGATCGGACGAAAGCGTGCTCGCCGGTGGACGATCCCGATGGAGATGGGCCAACAATCGATGGATCAACCCGGGTCAGGTGGCAACCCGGGAGGGGCAGCTGGCCGAGGATGTCGGAGAGGTCTCCCCCTTGAACGCGAGGAATCCGTATGCCGGGAGATGAACTGTTTTCTGCGGGATGGTGGCTCAGGCTGTTCTTCCGGCTCGCGGCGGTCGGCCTGCTGCTCGTGCTCGCAGGCGCGCTGCTCAAGGTGAGCTTCGCGATCCTGTTCGGAATAGCGCTCTGCGCGACGTTCCCTCTGGTGCTCTTCCTGGTGATCGTCGTGCGCGGCGCGGTCCTGCTGCTGGAGAAGATGAGAGACGCCACGACCGGGAGAGAGTAGGTCGCCCGAGGGCGCAGCTCTTCGTCGGGCCGGGGCTCTCAGCTCCAGTGCGCGGTCAGCTCGAGGCCATCGTCGTGGTCGCCGCCGCCGGCGATGATGCGTAGCCGGACGTGGCTGGCGCCGCCGAGCTCGAGGAGCTGCTCGCAGGAGCCGATGACCTCGGTCCACATGCTCTCGTCGAAGCCGTAGCACCCGCTCCAGCGAGCGTGGGTGAAGCCGCGGCGGGACTCGATGACCTGGACGCGGCCGACGGAGTAGTAGGTGGAGAAGACGCGCTGGCCGAGGGAGAAGAGGGCGGAGGGGGAGATGAGGGCCGCGAGGACTTTGTAGATGCCGCTCATGTCGTCGCGGGTGCACTGGCGGCCAACCTGGTGGATGAGCTCTCTGCCTTCACCGCTGGTGCGCCGGATGGCCTGGAAGAGGTCTTTGTACCAGGCGATCGGGTACCAGCCGGTGGAGACGAGGCTGCCGTAGCGGATGCCGTCGCGCAGGGGCTCGCTCATCTCGTCCAGGCTGAGCTTCTGGAGGCGCTCTCCGCGCAGCTTGCCAAAGCTCGCGTACACGGAGCGAAACGCCAGTCCCTTGACCTTGGGTTCGTCAGTCATCCAGTCGCGCCGGCGCCCTCAGCGACGAGGGTACCGCGCGCCTCGTGAGCAGAAAAGAGAGGAGCCGCTGGCCCACGTGTGACCCGAGCTCAGCGGGGGTAGGGACGTGCGCGGCCGGGCGTGTTCGCCGCCATGTTTCACCGCCATGTCACGGGGCCACGGGCGCTCAGACGCGGGGGGCGAAGGTATCATGGGAACGTGCCGTCCGCAACGTCGAGCCTGCTGGCCCCCGCGGCTGCCGACCGTGGTCGTACACGCCCGTTCATCGGCGCGCCGTGTCCCATTCGGGGCTACTCAGGAAGTACGTATCGTAGAGCTCCTGTACGTCGCGCAAGGTCTCGGGCGGCTCCTGGCCGTACGCGATGCGCGTGAGCTTGCGGAAGTACTCGAAGCGCTCGACCCCTGGGGTGATGACGATCAAGAGCTCCGCGCTCTTGCCGCGCGCGGCTGCAAACGCGTGGGCGACCCGGGGCGGCACCACCAGGAGATCGCCCCGCTCGGCGGTCACGATGTCGCTCCCCGAGAGGACCTGCACGGCGCCGTCGAGCACGTAGAACATCTCGGCCGAGGCGTCGTGTCGGTGCGGCCGCGCGCCGTCCGCGTCCTTCGCGAGCGTCACACGTACGGTGGAGAGGGCTCCGCCCGTCGAGCTGCTGTCCGCGAGGAGCTGGACCTTCGTGGTGGGGGAGCCGACGACCTCAGCGTGGGCCCCCCGGACGACGACCGACCGATCAAAACTGGGCTGGATGATCGACATGCCGCCCAGTGAAGCACCCGAGGAGGGAGCGCTCACCTGGAAACACGCGGAGCGCCTCCGCGCGGGCGCGCGTCCTCTCTGTAGGGGTGGTCGATGGCGAGCCGGACACTCGTAGGGCGCACCCGTCGCCCACGGCAGCCTGCTCCAGCAGCGACATGCCGAGCACGATCTGCCCCGCGGTCGACACGCCCCTCTCGTGCTGACTTGCGTGGGGCGTTTGGCCACATACCGGCGCTCCGTCGAGCTCGCCATTCGGAGGCTTTGAGCAGGCTGTGCTGTGACTCTCCGAGACGTTTTTTCAGGCAACCCACGACTTGCGGAACCCGCCCCTTCCTGCGATGGGTGCTTTCATGTCGGAGAGGCCATCGAAGCGGAGCTGGACGGCTCTCAACTGGTTGAACTTTTTTGCTGCCGACATCAGCGACGGTGTTGGCCCCTTCCTGGCCGTGTACCTGGCCTCGAACCTGCACTGGCAGCCGGGCGCCATCGGCATGGCCATCGCGGCCACCCAGCTGTCGATGGTGGTTGGCCAGTCCCCCGCCGGGTTCGTGGTGGACCGTACCCGCCGGAAGCGCATCCCCATCATCATCGCTTCCCTGGTGGTCGGCACCACGGCCCTGTTCTGGCCGTTCCTGCGCAGCCTTCCGGTGGTCCTGTTCTGTCAGGTGGTGCTCGGGCTGGCCGCTTCCTTTTACATCCCCACCCTGGTGGCGCTGGCGTCCGCCCTGTCCGGAAAGGGGGATTTCGATCGCACCATCAGCAAGAACCAGAGCTACAACCATGCAGGCAATGTGGCTTCGGCAGTGCTGACCGGCGTGGTGGCCCGCTTCACCAACAACGCCGGCATCTTTTATTGCATGATGGGCTTTGCGGTGTGCTGCACCATCAGCGCCCTGTGCATCGCGTCCAAGGACGTGGCGCCCCCCGCGTCGGAGCGGCAGAAAGAGGGCGAGGAGAAGAAGAGCCTCTTCCGGGAGGTGCTGTGCAACAAGGCCTTCTTGATGTTCCTGCTGCTGACGGTGGTGTTTTATTTCTCCAACGGAGCCATGCTGCCCTTGGTGGCCCAGGAGATTGCCAAGGCCGAGCCCCAGAGCTCCACCCTGTACCTGGCGGCCTGCATCATCATCGCCCAGCTGGTCATGGTTCCGACCGTGTACGTGTGCGGCAAGCTGGCCGGAAAGGGCCGGAAGAAGCTGCTCGCGGTAGCTTTTCTCCTGCTCGCCGCCAGGGGCATCCTCTATACGACGACCGATGCCGTCGTTCCGCTGCTGTGCCTTCAGGTGCTCGACGGCATGGCCGCAGGCACGTTCAGCGTGGTGGCCATCATGGTGGTCAACGACCTGATGGGCGACTCCGATCGGGCCAGCTTCGCCCAGGGGCTGCTGGCCGCTGCCCTGAGCCTCGGATCCATGTTGAGCAACCTGGTAGCCGGCTTCATCGTGGATGCGGCGGGCTTCAAGATCGGCTTCGTGGCGCTGTCGGGCCTGGCCATCGGTGCCCAGGTGCTGCTGTGGAAAGGAATGCCGGAGACGGCAAAAGCAACCGAGCCGGGTTGACCGGCCCGCTCTCTCCCCGGGCCCGGAGCGCAGGCCTCTTCTTCAAGATGCGTCGGCGCTGCCAGTCCTCGGAGCACCGACCGCGACCACGTCGAGGCCCCCCTCGTGTCGCGTGAACTTCTCGGCACTCAAGCGGCTCAGCCCCCAACGCTCCACCAACGACCGACCGATCGAAACTGGGCTGAATGATCGACATGCCGCCCAGTGAAGCACCCAGGGAACAGGACGTCGATGCGTCACCGGAAGGCCGGCGCCGCCAGCTCGTTGAGGTGCTCCTCGAGGTTCGTGTAGCCGTCCTCGTCGTCGTCCCCGTTTCGGTCGTCAGCGTTGTCAGGATCGAGCCTTCGGTCCACCTCCCAGGCGTCCGGCATGCCGTCACCGTCCGTGTCGGTCCTCGGCGTTCCGGAGGCGAGCTCGCCGTACCCGTCAGCGCCTACGCCGAGGTCCGACTCGTCCTGGATCTTGATGCCGTCCTGCTCGCCGATGTGCCGCACGAGCAAGGCGTCGACCTCGTCGCGGGCCGGGATGACCGCGCCGACCCCGGCCATCACGCGCGCGAAGGCCCGAGGAGCATCGTCGGCGCAGACCCGCGGCGCGGGGAGCCGCTCGTTGAGCTGCGTCGCCGTCCCCACCATGCTCCAGTCCTCGCTCGAGACGTCCAGCGTGCCGTTGCCGTTGCCGTCGAGCAGGTTTCCCTCGAAATACAGGTTGTAGGTGGGGACGCCGTCGGCGTTCGCCGCCCCCGACACGAACGCCTGGGTCGCGGTCCGCGCGCCGTGGGAGACGAAGTAATTGCCGACGGCGTTCGCGTAATGCATGCCGTTCGAGGTGTCGGCCATGATGAACGGGTGTTTGCTGATGTTCCAGCCCTGGGCCTCACCGTGAGGATCGGGGGCGTTCCAGCCGTAGACGACGTTGTTGACGAAGTCGAGGACACGCCCGTCCTCGGAGCGGGCTTTGGGGTTGCGCGTTCCGTTGAACGCGTACACGGAGTGGTGGATCGTGGTGTTGCTCGCGGTGAGGAGCGACCCTGCGGAGTGGTTGTTCCGCGCGAGGCCCCAGGCGACGATCGACCATTGCACCGTGAGGTCCTTCGGCCCCACGCCCTCATCACCTGGCATCGAGAGGTTCTCGTCGGTCCCGAAGCCGACCGAACAATGGTCGATGATCACGTTGCTCGCCGCCGAGCTCACGGTCATCGCGTCGCCCCTCGCCGTGGTCGCGACGATGCCGCGTCGGACCCGCAGGAAACGGACGATGATGTTGTCACCCCCCACGGAGAGCTTCCTGCCTCGGACCCCGACGCCGCCCCCTGGAGCCGTTTGCCCGGCGATGGTGATGTTGCTCTGGGTGATCCCGAGGTCGCTGTCGAGCGTGATCCACCCCCCTGTGTCGAACACGACCGTCCGACCGCCCGCGCTCACGCAGTCTCTGAGAGAACCCGGGCCCGCGTCGTCGAGGTGGGTCACATGACACACGTCCCCGCCGCGCCCCCCCGACGACAGCCGCCCGAACCCCTCGGCCCCAGGGAACGCGAGCTGCTGCCCTGGCGCGAGGGGCTCACATGGCGCCGGCTCCGCCGGGCCCCCGCCCGCGCCTCCAGCGCTGCCCTCGCCTGCTCCCGTCCCGCCGCTGCCCGAGCTCGCGGAGGTGGTTCCACCGCTGCCGGAAGCGCCCCCCGAAGCGCCCCCGGACGCGCCGGCGCCCGGGCTGCCCCCGGCCCCGACCGATCCCTGGTCCCGGGGAGCGCCGTGGCCGGAGCTGCAAGCCGCAGAGAGGATCGTGATGGACAGAGCCCATGTTCCCAGATAGCGCATCGTCAATTCCTCGACGCAGGCGCGGGAGGTCGCTGGCAACGAAGTCGCGTGGCGTCGTCGATGGAGAGGTAGCACGGCGTGTTTTGTGGTGGAACCGCCGTCCAGCCAATCACGGGGGAATTTCGTTTTCGAAGCTGCGGGGCGAGACGCGCTGCAGGACGCGCCGATCGGAATTTTGAAACCGCAAGAGAAGCGATCGTCGCACGAGCCCCCGGCGCCTCATGGCTACATGATGTTTCGCCAGGCCCTCACCCGGCGCGGGCAGCCGGCCGCCCGTCGAGGAGCTCTCGTTCGTAGATGGACCTCACCTTCGCCAGGACGGCGTCCGCGTGATCGGAGAACGGGACGGGCACCTCCCTGTCCTCGTTGACGAACACGCCGCTCTTCCCGCGGAAACGGCCGAACGCGACGTCGTGGAGGCGAGACGCGCCCCGGCTGGGAGGGGCGAAGAACAGGTGAGCGATGGGGAGCAGCCAGAACGGCATCCCGGAGCTCCTGGTCATGGTCGACTTGATCCCCCCGGGATGGACGCTGCGGATCTCGATGCCGTCTCTGGCGAGGTCCGCCGCCAGGGCCGCGGTCCAGAGCGACAGCGCGAGCTTGGACGCGGCATAGGGACCGAACAGCTTCCGGAACTCCGTGCCCTTCTCCAGCTGGTCGGGATCAAAGCGCTTCACGAACAACATCGCGTTGGAGGAGGTGTTCACGACGGTGCGGGATCTCCCCGCCTCGAGGAGCGGCCGGAGCTCGCGGACGATGACGTAGGGCGCCACGGTGTTGACGTCGAAGTGCACGTCTCGCCCCTGCGGCGACGACCTCGGCGCGCCGAGCGAGACGCCGGCGTTGTTGAACAGGACATCGATGCGCGCCTCCTTCGCCCGGATCTCCGCGAGCGACGCGCGGAGCTTCGCGAAGTCCTCGAGATCGGTCCTGTAGATCCGCAGCCGCCCCGCCCTCTGCGCCTCCTCCAGCGCAGCCTCGCCCGCGGGGAGGTCGGAGCGGATGAGCGCGATGACGTGCCCTCCTTCCGTGAGCACCTTCCGCGTCAGCTCGAGACCCACCCCCGAGCTCGCCCCCGTCACCAGCGCCGTGTTCATGGCCGTGCTTGATCCTTTCGTTCGTCCGAGCGGGGCACGTCCCCTGGACCACGCCACCGCGCCGAGCCCCGTTGCCCCGCGCGATGTTCACGATGTACACATGGGTCTGAAGTTCACGATGTCAACATCGAGGGGCGGGCGAATTCTCAGGGAGTTCTTGCTTGCCCACCCCACCCCCGGGGGCAAAAGTGGGGAACCGATGCCCAGCGCGAAGAGCGCCTACCACCACGGCGATCTCCGGAACGCGCTCATCGAAGCGGCGACGGCGCTCGTCCGCGAGCGTGGCGCCGAGCGGTTCAGCCTCCGCGACGCGGCGCGGAGCGTGGGGGTCTCGGCGAACGCCACCTACCGGCACTTCGACAGCAAGTCCGCCCTGCTCAGCGCGGTGGCCGCCGCCGGGTTCGTGAAGCTGTCGCACCGGATGACGAAGAAGCTCGCGGCGTCGCGGGGCTCGGACGCGGGGGCCGCCGTCGAGCGCTTCAAGGCGGCGGGGCGCGCCTACGCGGAGTTCGCCGTGGAGAACCCCGATCTCTTCCGGGTCATGTTCGGGACGAGCGGGATCTGCCGCCTCCTCAGCAACCCGCTCGCCGTACCGAGCCCGACGTTGCCGGAGATCCTCGGCGGCGCGCTCGACGATCTCGTGCGGGCAGGGATCGTCCCGGAGGCGCGCCGATCGGGGGCGGAGATCAAGGTGTGGACGGTGCTCCACGGCTTCGTGTGCCTGCTCCTGGATGGAGCGGACGTCGTCTCCACCCCCGCGCAGGTCGCCGCGACCCTCGAGGAGCTCCTCGACTTCACCGTCGCGGGCCTCGGCGCGCCGCGGGGGTGATCTCCGGCCCGCTGCGCTCCTCTGCGCGCGGGCCCGGTCCGCTCAGGGGTGCTCCTCGTCCACGACCCCGCTCAGGGGAGCCCCTCGGGAGCCCCTTCCTCCTCCGGCAGGTACAGCTTGAGATCGTCGAACTCGGCCGTCCCCTCGTAATAGTTGATGTGCGGGTCGCCGAAGAAGAAGTGATCCGGATACGCCGACCCCTCCGGCCAGGTCTCGAACGTCTCCCCGAAGGTGACGGTCTCGTTGTGGCGCGGGGCCTCGTACTCGTCCGGACGCTGGTTGTAATGCCACGTCACCGGCGGCTCGCGGAATCCCCGCCTCGCCGCGTACGTCGTGCGGCCGCCGTGGTGGAACGTGCCCGCCGCCGACATCGCGTAGCCGCGCCCGTCGCGCTCGACCGTGAACACGTAGGCCTCCCGGTCGAGGTACTTGTCCACGAAGATGGGGCCGTCCTGCCACCCGCCCGGCGTGTACGACGTGAACCGGTTGCCGTTCCAGGGGCTCCCGAACGCGTCGCCGCGGAGCCAGATCATGCTCACGTAACGCGCGCCGTCCTGCTCGGGCCGGCCCGTCGCGGGGTCCCAGACCGCCGACCACGGGCCTGTGTCGCCGAAGTTGTTGTCGGTGTCCATCACCACCTTCCGGTGATGGTGGATGAGGACGTTGTTGTGCGGCGCCGGGCGCGCGTAGTCGGTGATGCAGAGAAAGTAAACGCCGTTTCCGAACGTGGCGGACAGCGGCGTCGTGCTCTCGTTGCTGAAGCGCCAGGGATCGGCCAGCTCGTCGCCGTCGTAGCCGTTCACCTTGCCGCCGTGTCGCCAGCGGCCCTCCCTCGGGCCGCCGAAATCGATGTTCGAGACGGTCACCTCGACGCGGTACCGCGCCGGCAAGGGCCGCGTCGAGCGGAGGATCGCGCCGTCGTAATGGCGGGCGGAGACGAGCCGCGCCTTGCCGCCCGCGGCCTCGAAGCGGCCGCCCGTCTCGGGGACGCCGTCGCGGTCGCTGTCGCGGCCGTAGAGCTCGACCGTGAGCCAGCCGCCCTCGCCATAGGAGAACGACTTCCGGAACGAGCGGAACCTCCGCAGCCCTTGCCGGAAGGTCTCGCCCGCGCGCGTGATGAAGAACGCGCCGTCGTCGTCGAAGGCATCGACGTGGTAGGGGCTCGCGGGGCCGTACGTGTCCTCGGTCCAGGCCGCGGGCTCCTGGAACGGCGTATCGAAGGTCTCGTGGTGCACGAGCCGCCACCGGACGCCGGCCGCAGGGGTCGCGGCCGGCGCCGGCTGCTGCGGTGGATCCGGCGCCGGGGGAGGCGGCGGCTCCGGCGCGCCCCCGCGCAGCCCGCCCGTCCCGCGCGCGGGCGGACCCGAGCAGGCGGCCAGCGGGAAGGCCAGCGCGACGAGCAGCCGGACGAACACGCGCACGCGGCGGGGCCTCGGGGTCCGGTTCCTCGCCGCCCCTCGCCGCCTCAGCGGTTCGGCTGCGGCGTGAGGCGCAGGTACGGGCGGACGGCGTTGTAGCCCTTCGGGAACTTCTGCGCGAGCTGCTCCGGGTCCTGGAGCGACGGGACGATCACGACGTCGTCGCCGTCCTTCCAGTTGGCGGGCGTCGCGACCGCGTGGCTGTCGGTGAGCTGCAGCGAGTCGATGAGGCGCAGCAGCTCGTCGAAGTTGCGCCCGGCGCTCGCGGGATACGTGAGCGTCGCGCGGATCTTCTTGCTCGGATCGAGGATGAACACCGAGCGGACCGTGAGCGTGTCGTTCGCCTGCGGGTGGATCATCCCGTACAGGTTCGACACCTTCCGGTCCACGTCGGCGAGGATCGGGTAGTTCAGCTTCGTGCGCTGCGTGTCCTCGATATCCGCGGTCCAGCGCTTGTGCGAGTCGACGTCATCGACGCTGAGGGCGATCGGCTTCACGCCGCGCTTGTCGAACTCCGGCTTGAGCTTCGCGACCGCGCCGAGCTCGGTCGTGCACACCGGCGTGAAGTCCTTCGGGTGGGAAAACAGGATGACCCACGAATCCCCGGCCCACTCGTGGAACCGGATGGTCCCCTCCGTGGACGCTTGCTCGAAATCGGGCGCGATGCTTCCGAGTTGCAGGCTCATGTCAGCTCCTCCTCCGACGATGGTTCGTCCGTTATCGCGGAGGAATCTCCGCCAGCAGGCGCAGCCTGTCAAGACGTCGCTGCGGTGAACGGCGGCGGAGGTGCCGCGCGCCACGCCTACTCGTCCGGCTCGGTGTCCTCGGCCGCCTCGGCGGGGGCGGGCGCGGGCGGGCGCTTCGATTCCTCGAGGCGGTAGACGTGGATATGGTGGTCGATGACGGCCTCGTGTACGGCGCCGGTCCGGAGCGCCTTGCACGGCTTCCGGCGCCGGACGTCGACGGTCGCGTGGATCGCCACCCAGGCCGGGCGCGGCACGTCCTGATTGCAGCGGAGCCGCCGGTGCGGGGCGCCGGCGCGCGCGAGCTCCGCGGAGGCCCAGTCGCCGTAGGGCTCGTAATACACGGGCGACGCCTTCCGCTCGTGCAGGTAGGCGCCGAGGCTCGCGATGTCCTGGCCCCAGTCCTCGCCGACCATGCTGACCCAGTGGCCGGCGCGCGGGCCCACGAGCCAGTTGAAGTGGCTCAGCTGGTGCGGCGTGGCCGCGACCGCCTCCACGACCACGAGGCCGGCCGCGCCCGCCGCGGCGAGGCGCAGGGCGCGCGTCGCCGGCTGGTCCGCGCCGCCGGGTCGGCGCGGGCGGAGCACGAGCCACGCGCCGCCGCGCGCCGCGAGCAGGGCCATGAACGGCAGCACGGGCAGGACGTGGCGCACGCCGAGGTTGATCTGGGACCGCACCGCCAGCGCGAGGAAGACCACCGGGGCCGTCGCGAGCGCCACCGTCCGCACGTGGGGAAAGCGGCGCCGGAAGCGGAGGAGCGAGGCGCCGGCCCCGAGCAGGAAGAGGAAGCCGACGGGGCTCTTGAGGACGAGCAGGACCGGGAAGTACGCGGGCGAGGGGCCGTGCAGGCCGCCGAAGAAGTAGTTGCCGTGGTTCGACCTGGTGTGCGCGGCGGCGGCGAACGTGCCGAAGACGTAGGTGTACGGCAGCGGCACCGGGAGCCCGCCCGGGAGATGCCGGAGCTGCGATCGGTCGAGCAGGCGGCCGCGCTCCTTGCCGCTGAGCCAGTTCCCCGGCTCGGGCTCGGCGAGGATGCGGGCGACGGTGAGGCCGGTGCGCTGGAAGCCGTAGGCGGCGTTGATCACGAGCAGGACGACCGCGAGCAGGACCGCGCCGTCGCGCGCGAGCGCGCCGGCGACGCGCGGCCAGGAGAGGCCGGAGAAGCGGCCGGCGCGCCGGAGCGCCGCGTAGAGGGCGACGAGCGCGAACAGGAACGGGAGCACCAGCGCGCTGAACTTGGTGACCATCGCGGCGCCGAGCGCGAGCGCGGCGGTGAACAGGCGCGGCAGCCTGCCGGTCGCGAGGTAGCGCTCCCACTCGCACACCGCGATCGTGAAGGCGACGGTGATGGGGAGGTCGGTGGTGGTCAGGTGGCCGTGCGCGAGCACGATCGGGTGCAGGGCGTAGAGGCCGAGCGCGAGCAGGGCGCGCACGGGGCCGTGCCGGAGGGTGCGCACGTAGAGGTAGACGCCGAGCAGGAGGGCGAGCGCGGCGGTGACCGCGCGCCCGAGTTGCATGTCGGTGCGGGCGCGCGCGAAGGCCTTCGCGCCGTAGGCGCGGGCGACCGCGGTCGAGTCGGCCTTGTCCCAGCCGGAGAGCGTCGAGAGATCCACCGGCGTGCCGAGGGCGGCGCCGGGCGCGGCCTGGAGGGCGTTGGCGAGCGGCGGGTGGGCGTGCGAGAGGCGGCTGTCGCCGTGCCACCAGAGCGCGAGGCCGCGGGTCGTGTGGAACGGCTCGTCGTAGGTGGGCGAGTCGCGCGCCGCGGCGACCGCCATGAGGGCCGCCATCAGCAGGAGGATCCCGGCCGCGACGGCGTGCGCCGCGCGGCGGGTGAGGTGCAGGCGGCGCCGCGGCGAGGGCGGGGCGGCGGGGGGGGTGGAGGTGGGGGCGGCGGCGCTCATGGGCGGGGCGGGCGCGCAAGCTAGCCGCGCGGAAGGCGCAGGAGAACGGGATTCCTCGCCGCGGTCCGGGGCGGGTCCCGACCGGGGTTGCGGTCACCCGACCCGGGTTGCTGGTCACCCGACCCAGGTTGCCGGTCACCCGACCCAGGTTGCGGTCACCCCGACCCAGGTTGCGGTCACCCGACCGGGGTTGCGGTCACCCCGACCCAGGTTGCGGTCACCCCGACCCAGGTTGCGGTCACCCCGACCGGGGTTGCGGTCACCCCGACCGGGGTTGCGGTCACCCGACCGGGGTTGCGGTCACCCGACCCAGGTTGCGGTCACCCCGACCGGGGTTGCGGTCACCCGACCCGGGTTGCGGTCACCCGACCCGGGTTGCGGTCAGCGGTCACCCGACCCGGGTTGCGGTCGACGCGAGGTTGTCACGCCGCCCCTCCCGCTCACTCCGCCGCCTCGAACAGATCCTGACCGTGGTTGCGGTTCGCCGGCCGCGGCAGCCCGTAGTTGTCGCGCAGCGTCTTGCCCTCGTACTCCCGCCGGAACAGCCCGCGCCGCTGCAGGATCGGCACCACGTGCTCGACGAACACCTCGAGCCCCGACGGCAGCACCGGCGCCATCACGTTGAACCCGTCGGCGGCGCCCTGCTCCCACCAGGTCTGGATCGCGTCCGCCACCTGCTCGGGCGTGCCCGCGAACGTCCGGTGCCCGCGGCCGCCGCCGAGCCGGCCGATGAGCTGGCGCACCGTCAGCCGCTCCCGCCGCGCCAGCGTGACGATCAACGTGTAACGGCTCTTCGCCCCCTCGATCTGGTCCTCGCTCGGGAGATCCTTCGGCAGCTCGGCGTCGAGGTCGAGGTCCTCCGGCCTCACGCGCAGCGTCTGCGCGAGCTGCCGTTTCGCGTGCTCCGGCTTGATCAGCCGATCGAGCTCGGCGTCGAGCGCGAGCGCCTCGGCCTCGGTCCCGCCGATGACAGGGACGAGGCCCGGCAGGATCTTGATCGACTCCGGGTCGCGGCCGAGCGCCCGCACGCGCGCCTTGAGGTCGCCGTAGAACTGCTGCCCGTCCTCCAGCGTCTGCTGGGCGGTGAACACCGCCTCGGCGTACCGCGCCGCCAGCTCCTTGCCGTCCTCGGACGAGCCGGCCTGCACGAGCAGCGGATACCCCTGCGGCGGGCGCGGCACGTTGAGCGCGCCCTCCACCTTGAAGTACCGGCCCACGTGCCGCGGCGGGTAGATCTTGCGCTGATCGCCCCAGACGCCGCTCTCCTTGTCGCCGAGCGGGGCGTCGTCGTCCCAGCTGTCCCACAGCTTCAGCGACACGTCGATGAACTCGGCCGCGCGGGCGTACCGGTCGCTGTGCGCCGGCAGCTCGTCGAGGTTGAAGTTGCGCGCCGCGTCCACGCCCGCCGTCGTGACGATGTTCCAGCCGGCCCGGCCGCCGCTCAGGTGGTCCAGCGAGGCGAACCGGCGGGCGAGGTTGAACGGCTCGTTGTACGTGGTCGACGCGGTGGCGATGAGCCCGACGTGCTCGGTCGCGCCGGCCAGCGCCGCCAGGAGCACCGTGGGCTCGAGCGTGCCGGCGGGCCTGCGGCCGACGTTGTTCCAGAGGACCGGGCTGTCCGCGAGGAAGAGCGAGTCGAGCTTGCCCCGCTCCGCGACGCGGGCGAGGTGCTTCCAGTGCTCGACCTTCGTGTTCGCGAACGGGTCGCTCTCCGGCAAGCGCCAGGAGGCCTCGTGGTGGCCGACGCTCATGAGGAACGCGTTGAGGTGCAGCTTGCCGGGACGTTGAGAGGCAGTCATGGAGCGGTCCTTTCCAGATCGATCGGGCGGGCGGGGTGATTGAGGGCGATGGCGTGCTCGACGCCGAGCGCGCCGAGCAGCCGCTCGCGGTACGCGAGCACCGCCGGGTCGCGGTGCGGGCGATGGCCCGGCAGGTCGATGTGCTGGTCGACGGCGATGCGGCCGTCCACGAGCACGAGGACGCGGTCGCCG
This sequence comes from Sorangium cellulosum, assembly GCF_002950945.1. Taxonomy (GTDB): domain Bacteria; phylum Myxococcota_A; class Polyangia; order Polyangiales; family Polyangiaceae; genus Sorangium; species Sorangium cellulosum_E. The sequence goes on along the minus strand of NZ_CP012673.1, from coordinate 476,841 downwards.
AGCGCGATCGCCTCGTCGACGTCGTGGGTCACGAGCAGCACGGCCGGGCGGTGCCGCGCGCACAGCTCGCGCACGAGGTCGTGCATGCGCATGCGGGTCAGGGCGTCCAGCGCGCCGAACGGCTCGTCCGCCAGGATCAGCGCCGGCTCGCGCACGAGCGACCGCGCCAGCGCGACCCGCTGCTGCTCGCCGCCGGACAGCTCGACGGGCCACGCGCGCTCCCGCCCCGCGAGCCCGACCTCCGCGAGGGCGGCCCGGCCGCGCTCCTCCGCGCCGGGCGCGTCGAGGCCGAGGATCACGTTGTCGAGCACCCGCGCCCAGGGCAGGAGGCGGGTGTCCTGGAAGACCACGGAGCGGTTCTCGGGCATGAGCAGCTCGCCCGAGCCGACCACGCGATCGTCGAGCTCGGCGATGGCCCGCAAGAGGGTGCTCTTGCCGGAGCCGCTGCGGCCGAGCAGGACGACGAACTCGCCCGCCTGGATCTCGAGGTCGACGCCGTCGAGCACGGTGCGGGCGCCGAAGCGGCGGACCAGGCGGGTGATCTGCACGGTGGGCCGCGCGGTGGGACGCGCGGTAGGACGCACGGGCGGCGGGGCCGCGGTCAGCCGGCCAGGATGCGACGCCATGACAGGACCTTTCGTTCGATGAGCCGGACCGCGGAGTCCGAGGCCAGCCCGAACAGCCCGTACACGACCAGGCCGAGCAGGATGATCTCGGTCTGGCCATAGGAGCGGGCCAGAGACATCATGTATCCGATACCGCTCGTCGCGTTGATCTGCTCGACCACGACGAGCGAGAGCCACGCGGCGGTGACCGCCAGCCGGAGCCCCATCAAAAACCCGGGCAGCGCGCCGGGCAACGCCACCTTGCGGACGAACTGCCACCGGGTCAGGCGGACCGACTCGGCGAGCTCCACGTACCGCGCGTCGATGGTGCGCAGCGCAGCGTGGGAGTGGACGTAGACCGGGATGGTGACGCCGAGGGCGATGGTGAGCACCTTCATCTGCTCGCCGATGCCGAACCAGAGGATCAGGAGCGGGATGAGCGCGAGCGTCGGGACGGCGCGCTTGATCTGCACGGGCCCGTCGATCAGGGCCTCGCCGACGCGGGTGAGGCCGGAGATCAGGGCCAGGACCGCGCCCACGCCGACGCCGAGGGCGAGCCCGAGGGAGGCGCGCAGCGCCGACGTGACGAGGTTGCCCTGCAGGCGGCCGTCGGCGAGCAGATCGCGGGCGGTGGCGATCACCGTCCACGGCGCGGAGAGCACGCGCGGATCGAGCGCGCCGGTGGCCGACGCGACGCTCCAGGCCGCGAGCAGGAGCGCCGGGCCGATGGCGAGGCCGTAGGGGATGGGCCGCCCCGGGCCGAGGCGGCGCCGCGGGCGGCCGCCGGCGAGGTCGGGTCGCGGCGCCAGGGCCGAGCCGGCCCGCGGCGCGGGCGCCGGCGTCGCGGTGGCGAGCGCCGAGGAGCCGGGCAGCGCGGGGGAGCCGGCGAGCGCGGGGGAGCTCGCCCTCGTGGGCAGCGCGGCCGTCACGGCGTGCTCCGCTGCGCCGTCGTCGGCCGGTCCGTCGCGCTCGAGTTCTCGGCGGTGCGGGCTGCCTCCGCCCCGATCGTCTGGAATCGCAGGTCGAAGATCGTCCTGGCGTCGAATCGCTTCTGGCCGGTGGCCTCGGCGACCAGATCGACCGTCTCCTGGGTCAGCGCGATCGCCTCGGTCCAGTCGCTCGGGTACTGCGGCTTGCCGGCGCTCTCGATGAGGTAGCGCCCCTCCGCGGCCGTCAATCCCTGGTCCTTGACGTAATACGCCTCGATCCACGCGTCCTTGTTGGCGTGGGCCCACAGCTGGGCCCTGGTCCGGCGCTTCACGTACTCGCGCAGCGCCGCCGCGGTGTTCGCGTCCTCCAGCGCCGAGGTGCGCACGTAAAAGAAGCTGAGGTTGTCACGGACGCCGTGCGCGATCGACGTGGCGCCGTCGTCGCGGTACTCGTTGAGGTACCGCAGGAGGACCGTGCCGGAGAGCGGCGCGACGTCGACCTGGCGGCTGGTGAGCGCCTCCTTGAACTCGGCGCTGCTGATCTGGATGAGCTTCACGTCCTGCTGGGAGAGCCCGGCCTTCTTGAGCGCGCGCAGGACGAGCGCGCCCTGCGCCTGCCCCGGCGAATAGGCGATCTTCTTGCCGCGGAGATCCTGGATCGACGCGAGGCGCACGCCCGGCGCCGTGGCCAGCTCGTACACCGGCTTCTCCCGGACCTGCACCGCGATGATCTTGATGTCGAGCCCGGTGAAGGTGGCGTGGATCGGGGGCGTGTCGCCGACCGCGCCGCCGTCCAGCGCGCCGGCGCGGAACGCCTCCACGGTGTGGGGCCCGCCGCTGATGTTCTGCCACCCGGCGGTGAACGGCAGCGCGTCGATCTCGCCGAGCAGCTGCAGCTGCTTCTGCACGGTCGGATCGCCGATGCGGAGCCTCGTCTCGCGCGGGAAGTCGGCCGGGATCGCCGCGTCCAGGGCGAGCCGCGGGCCGGCGTTCGCCTCGCCGTCGCGCCCGCACCCGGGCAGGGCGGCGAGCGAGAGGACCAGCAAGAGGCCCAGGAGGGCCGAGGCGCGCCGGCGGACGCCCGTGGCCGGCGGAGAGCTGAGGCAGCGGGACATGCGTGCTTCCGTTTCCTTTCCCCGCTGCGATGAGCACTGTCCGTGCCGCGCGGCGCGCCCGCCCGACCGGCCCGTATGCACGACGATTTCCGGCGGCCGTCCCCCCTGATCCGCCGCCGGAACGTTATGACGCCCGCCGGCCCGCGCTCGCGCCCGGCGCCGCCGGCGCCGCAATGAGGCCGCGGCGCCCGGGCCCGCATTGCTGCTCCAGCAACAGCCGGTGGTGATCCGCTGCTCCCGCACGAGCACGTGCGTGCGTCGTCCGCCCGAGGCAACCGGCGCGGCGTTCAGCGCGTCACGTTTTCCGGCGTGATCGCCTGTAAGATGCGCGCATGTCCAGCGAGCAACCCGAGCAGTCCCCTCCCCTGCCCCGCGCCGAGCTCCGCAAGGCGAGCCGCATCCTCGACGCGCTGGAGCGGGCAGGCAACAAGCTGCCTGATCCCGCCGCGCTCTTCGTCGTACTGGCCGCGGTGGTCGTGGTCCTGTCCGCGGCGCTCGCGCCCCTCCAGTTCAGCGAGATCGACCCGCGCACGAAGCAGCCGCTCGTGGTGAACAGCCAGCTCTCGGGCAAGGCGATCACCGAGTTCCTCTCGACCATGGTCCAGACCTTCACGGGCTTCCATCCGCTCGGCGTGGTGCTCGTGGCCCTGCTCGGGGTCGGCATCGCCGAGCGCTCGGGGTTCATCAACGCCGGCCTGAAGAAGGTCCTCGCGGTCACGCCGAGGGTGCTGCTCACGCCGATGTTGATCCTCGTGGCCATCGTGAGCCACACCGCGGCGGACGCGGGCTACGTGCTCGTCATCCCGCTCGGCGGCGTTATCTTCCAGGCCGCCGGCCGGCACCCGCTCGCGGGCATCGCCGCGGCGTTCGCGGGCGTGTCGGGCGGCTTCAGCGCGAACTTCATCCCGTCGAGCCTCGACCCGCTGCTGCAGGGCCTGACCCAGGCCGGCGCGAACATCCTCGACCCGAAGCGCACCGTGAACCCGCTCTGCAACTGGTTCTTCTGCAGCGCCTCCTGCCTCGTGATCGTCGCGGCCGGCTGGTACGTCACCGACCGCGTGATCGAGCCGCGCGTCGCCCGGACGCCCGTGGACGCCGCGCCCGAGCAGGAGCAGCACATGACGGCGTCGCTCGCGCCGCGCGAGGCGCGCGCGCTCTGGCTGGCCCTCGCGTCGATGGCGCTGAGCGCCGCGCTGCTCGTCGCGGCGAGCGCGCCGGCCTCGTCGCCGCTGCGCGCGCCGACCGGGCAGCTCACGGTGAGCGGCGCGCCGCTCATGAACGCGATCGTGCCGCTCATCTTCCTGTTCTTCCTCGTCCCGGGGCTCGTCTACGGCTACGCGGCCGGCACGTTCACGAGCCACCGCCACGTGATCGACGGCATGAGCAAGACGATGGGCACGATGGCCTATTACCTGGTCATGGCCTTCTTCGCCGCGCAGTTCATCTACCTCTTCAACCGCTCGAACCTCGGCGCGCTGCTCGCGCTGAAGGGCGCCGCGGGGCTGCAGGCGTTGGCGCTCCCGAGCGCGGTGACCATCGTGGGCATCATCCTGCTCACGGCGAGCGTCAACATCCTCATCGGGTCCGCGTCGGCGAAATGGGCGCTGCTCGCCCCGATCTTCGTGCCCATGCTCATGTCGCTCGGCATCTCGCCGGAGCTCACGCAGGCGGCGTACCGCGTCGGGGACTCGACCACGAACATCATCTCGCCGCTCATGGTGTACTTCCCGCTCGTGGTGGTCTTCTGCCAGAAGTACGTGAAGGGCACGGGCATCGGCACGCTCGTCGCGCTGATGGTCCCTTACTCCGTGACCTTCCTCGTCGCGTGGACGTTGTTCCTCCTCGCCTACTGGCAGCTCGGGCTCCCGCTCGGGCTGGACGCGCCGTACGTCTATCCCTGATGGGCCTCCCCGGGGCGGCCGAGCCCGGCGCGCCGAGCCCGGCGCGCCGGGTCCACGTTCAATCGGCGCACATGAGCTGATCGATGATCTTGAAGGGCTCCAGTACCCTCCACCGCAGCTGGTCGGGATCCATATGATCCCGAGGCCGTAACCGGTGCCAGGCGCGATCGGGTCGAAGTCGGGCGCCGGGACCGTGTCGGAGCGATCCTTCAGGTGATTTTCTTGAATGCGGGCTCAACCGCCGAGCCACGGCCCCGGAGCACGGATTCGCCGGCGGCTCACGCCGTCCCGTCGGCGCCGCCGGGCTCCGCGTCGAAGCGCTGCACGATCCGCTGGGGCCTGTCGTTGAACAAGAGCCGGAGGACGTCCGGCCGCGCGTAGTGCCCTGTCGGGTCGGCCACGGCCTTGGCCAGCGGGATCAGGCCCAGATCGAGCTCCGCGTAGAGCAGGCCCTCGGCGCGCTCATCCAGCGGCTCGGCGAGGGGGCGGCCGTCGGGGCCATAGATCATCGCGAAGCCGCCGCCGGGCTGGATCAGCTTCGCCCGGTCCGGCGCGTCGCACAGGAGGGCCGTCATCTGGTCGGAGACGACGGCGCACGAGGCGAGGACGAAGCACTGGCCCTCCACGGCGTACATCTGGCTGGCGGCGAGGTTCACCTCGGGGCCGAACGCGTACGCCATGCCGCGGTAGACCGAGAAGCTCGGCCACGACGCCACGTGCACCTGCTCGCCCTGGGTGAACATCGCCTGCTTCACGAGCGGCTGGAGGTGCTCCCAGCAGTTGAGCGCCCCCAGCCGGCCGAGCGCGGTCGTGTGCACCTTCAGGTCGCTGCCGTCGCCCTCGCCGAACACGGTGCGTTCGGCGTGGGTGGGCTTGAGCTTGCGCCGCGCCGCGATGAGCCCGCCGTCGGGGCCGATCAGCGCCTGGCCGAGGTAGAGGCTTGAGCCCGAGCGCTCGCTGTAGCCCATCACCACGTGGATGTGGTGCTGCCGGGCCGCCTCGCGGAGCCGCGCCATCGGCCGCCCGGCGACCTCGAGCGACTGGTCGACGTAGCGCTGCACGAACTGCATGCCCCACGCCGGCGAGCCGAGCCAGATCCAGAACGGGTAGCCGGGCAGCCACACCTCCGGGAAGGCGATCAGCGAGGCGCCGTTGCGCGCCGCCTCGGCGATGAGGCCCACGGCCTTGTCCACACCGGCGTCGAGGTCGAGGAACGCGGGAGCGGCCTGCACGGCCGCGGCTTTGGTGCGAGGAGAGGACGTGGTCATGGCCCCTTGTTAGCGCACGTCCAGCGCCGGCGCCGTCGGCTCCAGCGCCCTCCAGCGCCGGCGTCGTCGGCTCGCCCGACCGCCGGATGCTCGGAGAGCGCGAGGCGGGCGTGGGCGGCAGCAGCTCGCGTCCCGGTGGTCGGCCTGCCGGGGGCGACGGCCGCGAGGGCGCGGGACGCCGCGCCCCGCGAGGGCGCGGCGGTGGTCGGTGGTCGGCGATGGCGACGACCGTGCCATTCCTGCGCAGCCGTTGCGTCGTCGCCGCGAGTGGACTCTATTCGCCTGTCAACCCCAGGAGAGCGGCTTGCGCTCGGCGGGACGGCTCCTGCGGGCGGAGGTCGAGGAGAACATGAAGCGGATCAGCGCGTGGGCATTCGTGGTTGCGTCCGTGTGGGCCGGTGTTGGCGGCTGTGCCGCCGATGCCCCGGAGCCAGAGCAGGAGGAGGCGGCGCAGCGCGGCGCGGCGATCTCCCAGCCGGCCGGCGTCCGCCACGGGATCTGGGTGTACTCGGTCTACTCTTCCACCGGCAGCGGCCTGCTCGACACCGATCCGAACGGCGGCCAGCTCGCCGCGTTCCTCAGCGCGCATCACATCAACGAGGTCTACCTGTCGGTGGCGAACAACGCCTTTGCCTCGCTGCCCGACCGCGCGCGGATCAGGGCGTTCGTCGCCGGGCTGCGCGGCGTGGCCGGGGTCCGCGTGGAGGCGCTGATTGGTCAGCCCACGGTGGGGGAATACCCGATCAGGAAGGATCACATGCTGGCGCGGATCACCCAGATCGCCGCGTACAACGCCGAGGCGTCGTCCGCGGCCGAGCGCTTCGACGGCATCCATCTCGACCTCGAGCCGTGGGTCGGGCGCATGCAGCAGCCCGAGCTCTACGAGGGGATCGTGGAGGATCTGGTGAGCGCGTTCGAGCTCGCCGCGGCGGAGATCCTGGCGCGCCCCGAGAGCTACAACCAGGACATGTCGCTCGCTGCGGACGTGGGCGGGCTCTTTTACGATCGGCAACCGAGCGACGCCCGGCAGTCGATGCTGCTCGCCGCCGGCCGCCTGGTCCTCATGGAATACGAGATCGCGGAGGACAAGGTGGTAACTCGCATGGAGCGGGCGCTCGCCGACGCGACGGCGGATCACCCCGTGATGGTCTCCACACGGCTCCAGGACTTCGCGTTGTGCACCAACGGCGCCGTGCTGGGCCGCTTCGATACGCAGTGGGCTGCGACGACCGGCTACGGGGGCTGGGCCACGTTCCATTACGGTCACTACGATCGGGGCGAGCCCAGGGTCTGGACCAGCTACTGCCCCACCGAGGGCTGCTGCGACATTCCCTAGGCGCGACGACCGGCGCCGCTCGATCGTAATCGAGGATCTCGATTGGCGGGCATCAGCGTCTCTTCTATCGCGGGGCAGGGACGGCATGGGAACGCGACGCGCTCGGCGCCTGAGCCGCAGGGGACGCCGGGCTGCGACGCGCCGCCGCCGGAGCTCAGCGCGCGGTCCGCGCTTCGCTCGGCGCGAGGGGCTGGATCAGGATCGTCTCGACGCCCAGCCTGGAGCCGGCCCCCGAGCCCACGCTGCTCAGCTGCGAGACGACATCCAGCTGGCCATCGCCGTCGAGGTCGATCACCGTCGGATGGCCGTACCGGTAGGGTTGCGGGGGACCGAGCGGGAGCGGCCGGGGCGGGGCGAACGTCCGGCCGCGGCTCACGACCAGGGCGCCGTAGGCACCGAGGATATCGTCCTTTCCGTCTCCGGTGAGGTCGGCGAGCCGGTGCGTCCCGACGCCGTGGGCGCCGCCAGGGCTGACAGGCTCGCTGAAGCCGCCGGCGCCATCGCCGAACAGCACGTACATCGCGGAGTTGTCGGAGAAGGTCACGTCGACGTGCCCGTCGCCGTCGACGTCGCCCGCGGCGAAGCCCCCGAGCACCGGGCTCGCTCCGCCGAGCAGGTCGAGGTCCAGCTGGATGAGCGGCTGCGGGGCGCCGAACGTGCCGTCGCCATTTCCCTCGCACACGGTGAAGCTGTACGTGTAACCGTTGTCCAAGATGAAGGGGTCCACGATCGAGTAGACAAGGAGGAGATCCGGAGCACCCCCGTCGATCACGTCCGCGACGAGGAAGCGGATGTCGTAGAAAAAATCGGGCGGCGGAGGGAGGACGATCGGGGCGTCGAAGGCGCCCCCGCCGATCCCCATCAGCACGTGAATGCCGTCGTTCCGGGACTCGGTATCATCCACGTAGCTCAGCACGTCGACGTTGCCGTCGCCGTCCAGATCGCCGAGCGCGGTGTAATCGATCCTGCAGGTGGCGCAGACCGCCTCGAAGGGCACCCGGGCGCCGAACTCGCCGGTGCCGTCGCCCGGCGCCCAGCCGGAGAAGCTGGGGAGGTGGAGGTCGTCCTCCAGGATGGCGTCGAGATAGCCATCGCCGTCGACGTCGACGAGCTGGGAGGGAGGATTCCGGAGGCGCGTCGAGAGCGGCACCGCCGGGGCGAGCTTGCCCGCGCCGAGCCCCGCGAAGAGGTAATGGGACACTTGCCCGATGGCGAGCACGTCAGCGGCCCCGTCGCCGGTGATGTCGCCGGCCACGAGATGCGTGAGGTACTCGTCGACGGGCGCCCACGCGTAATGCCTCTTGACCGAGCAGACCACGTCGTCGACCGGCAGCTGGTCCGGGTTCGCCACGAACGGGCAGGAGTCGCGGCCGTTCGGGAATCCGTCGCCGTCGTTGTCGAGGATCCGGTTCGGGTCGGGCGTCGTGACGCTCGCGCCGAGCTCGGCCATGCCGTGCTCCGCGCGGTCGGCGAAGAAATCGCCGTTGACGATCAGCGCTGCCTGCGCGAGCGTCGCCTGCCGCTCCGGCGCGAGGCTCCCGTCGTCGGCGAGGTCCGCCTCGACGTCGGCGAGCGTCACGCCCGACGACAGGTTCGCCTGGAGCAGCAGGGCGGTGGACGCGAGGAGATACGCGTTGGCGTCGTTGTCCTCGCCGAAGAGCGAGAGGGCGTGTCCAGGCGCGCCCGGATCGAAGCCCGGTCCGCCGAGCCCGAGGGCTGCGCGCAGCTCGCCCTCGGCCTGCGCGATGGCCTGGCCGAGCGGTATGCCCCCGGCGAGCAAGCGCTGGACACGGCTGTAGGTGAGGTGGGTGATCACGTTGACGTTCGCCTGCTGCTCCCCGCCGCGGTCCACGTCGTAGAGGCCCCGGAGGGTGATCCGCTCCGCCGAGAGCCTGCCCGTGATCTCGTTGAAGTAGAAGCCGTTCGCTGCCAGCGACGTGTAGCCCCGGTAATCGATCGTCGCCGCGTAGTCGCCGAGAGGGGTCGTGGTGGTGGTGGGGAAGCGCCGCCCCGCGGGGTTGCCCAGCGGATCGACGGCGGAGATCACGACGCTGGAGCCCACGACGAGAGGGCCCTTCTGGACGACGCCCCGCAGCGTGGCGCTCGCGCGGCCTCCCTCGCCACCGCTGCCGCCGCCGCCGCCGCCCACTCCGCCGCTGCCGCCGTCGCCCACTCCGCCGCTGCCGCCGCCGCCACTGCCGCCGTCGCCGCCGCTGCCGTCGCCGCCGCCGTCGCCGCCGCTGCCGTCGCCGCCGCCGTCGCCGCCGCTGCCGCCGTCGCCGCCGCCGCCCACTCCACCGTTGCCGCCGACCCCGCTGCTGGCGTTCGACGAGGAGGTGGCCGTACCAGCGTTTCCGTCGCCCTCTGTCACGTCACAGCCGCATAGCGACATCATCAACGCCAGCGTGATCGCGCTCTTCGTCGTTCTCATCGTGCCTCTCTGGTGAGATACCCGGGCCTGCGCGCCGCTCATGGACGGATCAAGATCGTCTCGAGGCTGCTCTTGTGCGTCAGGCGTCTCGCCTCGCACAGCGGCGAGACCAGATCCAGCGTGCCGTCTCCATTGAAATCGGCCGCGGCGATGCGCCACCACCGCTGGGCAGCCGACAGGCCGAGCGGGATGAGCCGCGGCAGAGCGAACGTCCTGCCGAGGCTCACGGTCACGTACGCCCCGTCGCTGACGATATCGTCCCTCCCATCTCCGGTGAAGTCGGCGATCACGTACGTGCTCGCGTCGCCCTGGATGCCTGTGGCCACCCGATCGCTGAAGTTCCCTGCGCCGTCGCCGAACATCACGTGAGGATCTCCATAGCTCGTGCCGTCGGTGAACAGCATATCTACATGCCCGTCGCCGTCGAAATCGCCCGAGTCGATGAGCCGGACGTCTGCCGTGTCTTGAGCGACGGGCGGCCTCGTGGACAAGAAGGTGCCGTCGCCGTTTCCTCGGAGGACGCTGAGCGCTGGCCGGTAGGGCGACGTGCTGGTCCTCGGGTGCACGATCAGCAGATCCGGGGAGCTGTCTCCGATCACGTTCGCCACCGCGAAGTCGCGTACCTCGAGCAAGGCGGCAGGAGAGACCGGAACCGGATCGCTGCTCGTCTCGCCGAACGGCCCCATCGATACGAGGAGGCGATAGGACGTCGAGCTGAAGACGCGGCGGATCACGTCGACATGGCCGTCGCCGTTCAGATCGCCGAGCGCCGTCCCGCTGGCCTCGCAGGTCGTGCAGCGCGGGTCGAAGAGCCGCGTCGCCTCGAACCCACCGGCGCCGTCGCCGCGCATCCAGCCGGAGATCCGGTAGCCCTCGACGACCCCATCGAGGTGGCCGTCCCCGTCGAGGTCGGCGAGCTGATCCGGGAACTCGCCGTCGGCCGTCGAGAGCGGGACATTCGCCGCGAGCCTGCCGTCGCCGAGGCCCGCGTACAGGCGGGGTTGGTCGCGCAATACATCCGGCGTGATCACGTCGGGCAGCCCGTCGCCCGTGACGTCGCCGACGACGAAGTTGGCATGGCAGTCCGGCGGATCGCCGGACCATCGATAGTGCCTCTCGAGGGTGCAGACCGCGTCGACGACCGGCAGCTGGTCCGGATTCTCGACGAACGGACACGAATCACGCCCGTTCGGGACCCCGTCGCCGTCGGTGTCGAGGAGCCGGCCTGCGCGCGGCGCCGTGACGCTCGCGCCGAGCTCGTGGAGCTCGTGCGTCGTGCGGTCGGAGACGAGGTCGCCGTTGATCTGCCGCTCCACGTCCTTGAGCGCCGCGCGCAGGCGCGGGTCGAGGAGCCCGTCGTCCGCGAGGTCCGCCGCGATCCGGTTGATCGTCAGGGTGACCGTCGCGTCCGGCGGGCCCGGGGGGGTCGTCCCAAACGACGCGTACTGCAGGAGGACGGCGCTGACCGCGAGGAGGTACGCGTTGCCGTCGGTGTCCTCTCCGAGCGGCGAGAGGGCGTGGCCCGGCGCCCCCGGATCGAACGCCGCTCCGCCGATCGCCAGGGCGCTGCGCAGCTCGCCCTCGGCCTGCGCGACGGCCTCGCGGAGCGGGAGCCCCTGCCGCAGCAGGCGCAGAGCCCGGCTGTGAGACAGGTGCGTGACCAGGTTGACGTTGACCTGCTGCGTCCCGGCGCGATCGACGTCGTAGAGGGCGCGGAGGGTGAGGGGCTCGGGCGAGGGCAGGCTGGTCAGCTCGTCGAAATAGGAGCCGGTCGCCTCCAGCGACACATAACCCAGGTGCTCGACCGTCGCCGTGTAGCCGCCGAGCAGCGTCGTCGTCTCGGCGAGGACGTGCTCCCCGGTCGGGTTGCCCCGCGAATCGAGCGCGGAGATCGCAACGCTGGAGCCGATGACGAAGGGCCCCTTTTGCACGACACCTTCCAGCGTGGCTATCTCGCTGCCGCCGCCGCTGCCGCCTCCTCCGCCCGCCCCCGAGGCAGCGGGCTCCGCGCCCCCTCCTCCACCCCCGCCGGACCCGGAAGGCTCCGCGCCCCCTCCTCCGCTGCTTGCGCCGCCGCCTCCGCCCCCGCTACCGCCCGAAGGCGAGGGCCCTTCGCCGCCGCCTCCTCCTCCTCCGGCGCTCGATGCGGAAGCTCCCGTGCCGCCGCCCTCGTTCGGGTCGCAGCCGCACAGGAACATCACCATCGCCAGCGCGGCCGTACGCGTGCTCGGTCTCATCACGTCCTCTCCGTCCCGGTGCAGCCTGCTTGGATGCAGACCGCCTCGGACCTGTTCATGCAATCCACCCGGGTCGGGTCGCGGCGCTGCCCTCGCGGGACATCTCCCGGCGGTCGGTCATCCCTGCCGCGGCCCCTCCGCATGCTCCGCCAACAGCCCGCCCAGCAGGTGGAACTCCAGGTACGCCCGCGCCACGTCCGTCGCCCCGGGCAGCTCCTCCCTCGCCTCCCCCAGCACCACGGAGCCGCCGCCGCGCTCGAACCGGAACGAGAGGGTCTCTCCCACCTCGAGCCCGCGCTCCCGCACCCGCCCCAAGATCGACACGCCCTCCAGCCCGAACACGAACAGATCCCGCGCGATCACCTCGTCGAGCCACCGCTTCGACAGCGCGGTGAGCGACAGCTCCCACGCCCCCTCGCGCAGCATCTCCGCCACCGATCCGCGGCGGATGAGCGGCGCGTTCGCCGCGTCGAGCGACACGAGCTGCGCCCGCACGACGCCGTGATGAACCCCGAGCGCCCCGAACCCCACCGACAGATCCGCGACGCGATACCCCACCTGCGCCGGATCCTGCGCCACGCCCTGGCGCAGATCCCGCGTGGCCATGATCGCCTTCACCACGCGCAGGGCCAGCGACGGGCGCAGGCACAGCTCGCGCGTCCTCTCGGGCGTGAGCGCGACGACGCGGGTGACCGCGTCCCGCACGATCACCTCGAAGGGCTCGATCTCGACCGCCGCGAGGGGCTCCCCCGAGCGCAGGTGCCGGTGCAGATCGAACGAGAACACGCGCCCTTTCTTGAGCACCTTGAGGTGCACGCTGAAGGGGGATTTGTGTCCGCTCGCCGTGGTGCCCTCGGCCAGGAAGAGGGCGTCGCCGACGATGGTCTTCTGCGGGTAGAGGTGATCGTTATAGAGGACGATGCGCCGCGCCGCGGTGTCGAGCTCGACCTCGGAGCGATCATCGTCGAGGGCGAGGCGATTGCTCTCGAAATCGCCGCGTGTGCCCAGCCCGGCGAAGGGGCAGCGGACGCGGCCCGCGAAATGGTAGACCCCTCGATCACGAAAGCGCATGGATCACCCCTGGGAGGCCGGGCGCCGCGCCCCGGCCGAAGACGCGCGCGGCGCCCCACTCCGCCGCGAGCAACGCGCCGAGCGTCGCGCCGAGCATCAAGAGGCGCGCCGACCAGGGCGTGGGCGCGAAGTACGCCATCTCCCTGGAAGGACGGTGGGCGAGGTTCACGTTGAGCGCCGGGTCGGTCGCGACGTAGCTCAGCAGGAGCAGCGCGACGAACGCGCCCCAGGCCGAGAGCGCGCTGCCCTCGGGCAGGCCGCGCCGCGCGAGGTGGAGCGCGGCGGACGCGGGCGGCGCGAGGTGCGCGCCGACCGAGAGGAGCGCGACCTTCCGGGCGGCGACGGCCTCGATGAGCCACGCGGGGATGCCCACGCCCACGAAGAAGACGAACGCCGGCCCCACGAGCCACGCGGCCCCGGCGAGCAGGCCGAGCGCCGCGGCCAGGGCCGCGACGTGGCAGGCAAAGAGCATCTCGCCCATCCTGCCGGTGCCGCGCTTCTCCTGCACGTACCTCGCCAGGATCACGAAGATCGGCAGGGCGCAGCAGACCTCCAGGGCACGCACGAGCGAAGGGTAGCCCGCGGCGCCGCCGCGAGGGAAGCGGCGCGCTCGCTCCACACGGGCCGAGGCGGCGGCGCTCTCGGGTTCGGGCCTGTGGCCGGCAGGTCCCTGTCAGCACGGGCGGCCGCGCCCCGCGCTGCCGGCCCGGCGGTTTGCTGGGGTGCGGGGACGTCCGCTAGGCTGCGGGCCATGAAGCACGACGACCCTGCCGCTTCGGCTGAGCCTGCGGCCAACGAAGCCTGTGCTTACTTGATCCGGCAGCTCGACATCGCGTGGCAGCTCACCAGCTATCACCTCGATGGGCTCACCACCGAGGAGTGCCTGTGGCGCCCCGCCGATCAGGGATTGCACGTTCACCAGGCCCCCGACGGCACGTGGCGCGCCGACTGGCCGGATCACGAGGGATACGACCTCGGCCCGCCGAGCATCGCGTGGGTGACATGGCACCTCGGCTTCTGGTGGTCCATGGTGCTCGACCACTGCTTCGGCGACGGAGCGCTCTCTCGCGAGGGCGTGACGTGGCCTGGCGACGCCGACGGCGTGCGCGCGTGGCTCGGCAGGCTGCACGCGCAGTGGCGAGCGGCGCTCGAGCAGGCCACCGACGTGGATCTGCGATCGGCGCGGCGGACGCGGTGGCCGTTCCAGGACCGTCCGTTCGGCGACGTCGTCGCATGGGCCAACGTCGAGCTCACGAAGAACGCCGCAGAGATCGGGTACGCGCGTTTCCTCTACGCACGAAGATCGCCTGGCTAGAAGGGCAAACGGGTTGAACCAGCCTGAAACGAGCAGAAGTTCGAAACGCCAAGGCGCCAAGAACGCCAAGAACGCCAAGAAAAAGATAATATCTTGGCGTCCTTGGCGCCTTGGCGTCCTTGGCGTTTTATTTCTCGCTCGATCAACCTGTTCGGCGTTCTAGCACCGTGACCGGTCCAGAATGGGCGTCACGGTGCCAGGCGGGCCATCACGGAGGACACGCCATGTCCCCGCGCGCCCGGCGTTCCCGTGGCCGGCGGCGTGCTCCCCCCTCGCCCGAGGGGAACAGCATGCCCACGATCACCAAGGCGATTTACGTGAACTTCGCGGCGGCGAGGAGCACGAACCGGATGAATCGGCTCTCATCCCTGGTCCAGCGGACGGAGCTGAACTCCCTGGTCATCGACATCCGGTCGGAGGGAGGAGCGCTCCTCCTCGACACGGACGAGGCGACCCGGGACCAGCTGGAAGCCCTGCGCCACGCCGGCATTTACCTCATCGCCCGCCTCGTCGCGTTCAAGGGCGGCCCGCGGGGCTGGTACGACCCCGGCTCGCAGGCGCGATGGCAGGAGATCGCGGAGATCTCGCTCCGGGCGTTCGACGTCGGGTTCGACGAGGTGAACTACGATTACGTGCGCTACGGCGTCGCGGGCGAGCCGCGGTCGCGGACGCCGATCCACGAGCGAGCGCCGACCCTCCGCGCCTTCTTCGAGTTCCTCCGCGCGGAGGTCGGCGACGCGGCGTCCCGCCCGATCTCGGCGGACCTCTTCGGAATCACGCTCCTCGGGCCGCAGGAACGTGTGGGCCAGCGGCTCGAGGACGCCGTGGAGCTCTTCGATTACGTGATGCCCATGCCGTACCCGTCGCACTGGGACCCCGGCAGCTTCGGGCTCACGAACCCCGCCCATCACCCCTACGAGACCCTCCATGCGTCGCTCTCGGCGGGGTGGCGCAGGGCGGCAGCGCTGCCGGGGCGGATCGCGCTCCTGCGCAGCTGGATCCAGGCGTTCGATCTGGACAGCTCGCGTCCCATGCGACGTTACAGGTACACGCCATGGCACATCCGGGAGCAGATCCGCGCGATCGACGACGCCGGCTGCGCCGGTTATGCCGCGTGGAACCCGCGCAGCGACTACGAGGAGCGCGCGTTCACCCCCGGCTCGCCGGACACGGCGTGACGTAACGGCCCGACCCGGGTCGGGGATCACGGGGTGTTCGACTCGCTCGCGGAAGGCTCTGCACGTTCGTGTCCCACGGTAATTTTGCGCCGCGCGCGCCGAAGCCGGTCGACCGCGACGGCGGCCACGATGATCGCGCCCGTCGCGATCTCCTGCACCCAGCTCGGCAGCCCGAGGTGGACTCCGCCGGTCCGGATCACCGTAATGAGCAGCGCGCCGACCATGCTCCCCGCGACGCTCCCCTCGCCGCCCGAGAGCGGCGCGCCGCCGATGACGACCGCCGCGATGACCTCGAGCTCGAGGCCCACCGAGTCCGTCGGATCACCCACCGTGAGCGTCGAGAACTCCATCACGCCCGCGACGCCGGCGAGCAGGCTCGACAGGGTGTACACCGCGATCTTCACGCGGCCGGTGTCGATGCCGCACAGCCGCGCTGCGGCTTCATTGCTGCCGACCGCGAACACGTGGCGCCCGAAGCGCGTGAAGGTGAGGACGGCGAAGATCAGGAGCGCGAGCGCCGCCGTCATCCACAGCCCGGGCGCGGTGAGCTCGGCCGAGAGCAGCGCGTCGAGCCCGCGTGGATCGGCGTCGATCTTCTGCTCGGACGCGAGCCCCTTCGCGGCGCCGCGGAGCGCGCTCATCGTGCCCAGCGTCACGACGAAAGGCATCATGCGCGCCCGGCCCACGAGCGTCCCGGCGAGCACGCCCGCGAGGCCGGCCGCCGCCGTGGCGGCGAGCGCCGCCGGGAACGCCGGCACCCCCGCGCGCAGGAGCTGCGCGAGGACGACCGTCGTGAACGCGACGATCGAGCCCGTGGAGAGGTCGATCCCGCCGGTCGCGATGACGAGCGTCATGCCGACCGAACAGATGCCGACCACCACCGTCTGCCGCGCCATCGTGAGCAGGTTCTGGCTGCGCAGGAACGTGTCGGGCGTGAGCGCCGCGAAGAGCGCATAGACGAGCAAGAGGGCCACGAGCGGGCCGACCCACGGCGGGCGCTTCTTCACGACGAGGCCTCCAGGAGGAGCGACGCTTCGGTCCACGACGACGCGGGCCGCGGCGGCTCGAGGACCCCCCGGCGGAGGACCGCGATGTGATCACACGTCGTCACGAGCTCGTCGAGCTGGCTCGAGACGAGCACGATCGCCTTGCCGGCGCCCGCGAGCGCGCGGAGCAGCGAGAGCACCTGCGCCTTGCTCGCCACGTCGATGCCGCGCGTCGGCTCGTCGACGAGGAGCACGTCGAAGTCCTCGCGGAGCAGGCGCGCGATCTGGACCTTCTGCTGGTTGCCGCCCGAGAGCTCGCCGGCGCGCTGGTCCGGCCCTCGCGCGCGGATCGCGAGCTGCTCGATCCAGCGCGCCGCCTCCGCGAGCAGCGACCTCGGCGCGGCGAAGCGCGGCGCGCGCGGCGAGAGCCAGACGTTCTCGGAGATCGAGCGGCCGAGCATCAGCCCCTCCCCGCCGCGATCCTCGCTGAGCAGGCCGACGCCGCGCGGAGCGCGCAGCGTGACCGCGCCGCCGCGCCTCGGATCGAGCCCCGCGAGGATGCGGAGGAGCTCCGTCCGCCCCGACCCCACGAGCCCGGCGATGCCGAGGATCTCTCCCCGGCGCAGCGTCAGCGACGCGCGCTCCGGCCGCTTCACGCCGGCGACGTCCTTCACCTCGAGCACCACCTCGCCGCTCCCCGGAGGCGCCGCCTCGGCCACCGCGCGCTCGCCAGCGACCTCGAGCGCCTCGAGCGCTCGGCCCAGCATCTCGCGGACGATCTGCGCCGGCGCCGTCTCGCGCGGGTCGCCGTCCCCTGCGACGCGGCCGTCGCGGAGCACCGTGTAGCGGTCCGCGTGGGCGCGCACGTCCGAGAGGAAGTGCGTCACGAGCAGCACCGCGAGGCCGGCGTCTCGCAGGGCGCGGAGGCGGTCGAACAGGCGCGCGGCGTCCTCGTGCCCCAGGCTCGAGGTCGGCTCGTCGAGCACGAGGAGCCGCGCCGCGAGCCGCCCGTCCTCCCGCAGGCCCCCCTGCGCGAGCGCCCGCGCGATCTCGACGATCTGCTGATCGGCGACGCCGAGCTCCCCGGCCGGCGCGTCGAGCGGCACGCGCGCCGGGTCGGCGGCGACGAGCGCGATCGCCCTCCGCGCGACGGCGCGCGCGCGCTCGCGGTCCCGGATCCCGGGCCGCGCGCGCGCGATCGGCTCGATCCCGAGCACCACGTTGTCGGCCACCGAGAGGTGAGCGCAGAGCGTCCGCTCCTGCGGGACGAGCACGACGCCCGCGCGCCGCGCGCCCTCGGTCCCCGCGGGCGCGTACGGCGCTCCCGCGAGCAGGATCGCGCCCGCGTCGGGGCGCTCCATGCCGAGCAGGATGCGCGTCAGCGTGCTCTTGCCCGCGCCGTTCTCGCCGAGGAGCGCGTGGATGCTCGCGGCGCACATCCGCAGCGAGACGCCCCGCAGCACGGCGTTCTCGCCGAACGCCTTCGCGAGGCCCGTCACCTCGAGGAGGGGCGCGCGCGCCGCGTCCATGAGCCGCTCACTCCCCGAGCCACCTGGCCAGGTCGGGCCTCACGATCTCCTGCACCGCCGGGTCGTCGAGGTCCTGCCTCGTGACGACGCGCGCGCCCGTGTCGATGCGCTTCTCCACCGCCTCGCCGCGGAGGTGCGCCACCATCGTCTTGACCGCGACATACCCCATGTCGAACGGGTTCTGCACGACGAGCGCCTCGATATCGCCCTCGCGCAGCGCGCCGAGCAGCTTCTCCGACGCGTCGAAGCCGACGAACTTCACCTTCCTCGCGACGTTCGTCTTGCGGAGCGCCTGCAGCATGCCGAAGGTCGTCGACTCGTTCGGCGTGAACACCCCGGCGATCGTCCCCTCCGCCGCCCTGTGGGCGAGCAGCAGGCTCTCGCTCTTCTCGAACGCCGTCTCCGTGGTCGCGCCGCCGTGCTGGTTCTCGCTCGCGACCGTGATTCCCGGCATCGCGCGCACGGCGCCGAGGAAGCCCCGCTCGCGGTCCTGCGTGCTCGCCGAGCCCTCCTGGTACCGGAGCACGACCACGTTCCCCTGCCCGCCGATCGCCTTGCCGAGGTGCTCCCCCGCGAGCCTGCCGGCCGCCAGGTTGTCGGTCGCGACGAAGCTCACGTGCTCGTCGCTGGCGAGGTCGGAGTCGAACACGACCACCGGGATCTTCGCCTGCGTCGCCGCGCGCACCGGCGCCCTCAGCGCCGCGGCGTTGAGCGGCGCGAGCACGACGCCGGACACGCCCTGCGCGACGAAGCTCGAGACGACGTCGACCTGCGACTTGAGATCGTCCTCCCGGAGCGGCCCTTTCCAGACGATGTCGACATCGAGCTCGCGCGAGGCCTTCACCGCGCCCGCGTGCACGCTCTTCCAGAACTCGTGGGTCGTCCCTTTCGGCACGACGGCGATGCGGAGCCGCGCGCCGCGCTGGGCGCCTGCGTCCGTCGACGCCGGATCCGACGATGTCTTCGAGCACGCAGCGAGGACGGCGGCCACGAGAGCGCACGAGAGGACATGAATGTTCATTGGGCCGCTGATGTTAGCTGACGGAGCGCGGCCGCGCCCGCGCTGGCGAGGCTTCAGGGGGTATCGATGAAGCAGCGAAGGAGTGAGAAAGACGCCGAGCCACCCGGAATGCGCGGGGCCGTCCCCGCATGAGCCCCGCATGAGCTCGCGCGGGCGCGCGGGGGCTCAGCCGCCGCTTCCGTAAGGACGGGTGATGATCTCGAGATAATGCCCGGCGGGATCCGGGAAGTACACGCCGCGCCCGCCGTCATGGTGGTTGATCTCGCCGGGCCGCTGCGCCTGGGGATCAGCCCAGTAAGGGATCTTGCGCTCGCGGATCCGACCGAAGATCTCGTCGAACTCGGCCTCGCTGACCAGGAAGGCGTAGTGCTGAGGGCGGACCTCATCGGGGCTGTCGATGAAGTCGAGGGTGACGTCGTTGTCGAGCTGTACCGTCAGGAAGTGCCCGAACGGCTCCGGGGCGGGGAGGCCCAGGATCTCGGTCATGAAGGCGGCGGACTCCTTCTTGTTCCGCGCCGCGACGATGGTGTGGTTGAGCCGGACGGTCATGCTCGCTCCCCTCCTTCACCGGCGCCGGCCCTGAGCAGGCCTCCCGGCCGCTGCCTCGACGCGACGGTCTCGTTCGTCGGTCTGGTGTTCTCCATACGTGGTTGCCTCCATCCGATCGAGCTCCGGCGAGCGAGCCGCTTCACGAGGTCCGTCGCGCGTGCACGACCGGGATCGGGGCGAGGGTGCCATGGCCGGCGCACACGAGCAACGGCGCCCGAGCCCGGGGCACGATGACCGCAGGTCATCCCGCAGGAGCTGTTCTCCTTCGCTGGCGGCCGTGGCCAGGAGGAATCACGGGCAGAAGGTGACCTCGAAGCTCGTCTCCGACGAGCAGGCGTGCAGTCCGGCAGCGTCGTCGTAAGCGTAGCTGTACGCCGTGGGGCACATCCGGTGCATCCGGAGCACGTACTCCGTGTGCTCCACGCTCCGCGGGTCCGCGGTGTTCCGGCACGCGTCCGAGGTCATGCAAGCGTTCGCGGCGGTGCACTGGCCCGTGGCCGGATCGATGGGTGTCGGGCAGCAGAGGTGGAGCCCCGGGTCGGCGCTCTCCGGCTGGCCCAGGCCCCAGGGCGCCGGGTAATTCCACTTCTTGCAGGGCGCCATGCAGCCGACCACGACGCCGTTCCTGTCGCGCACCCGGAGATCCTGGTGCGCGTACGCGGGGAACTGGCCGTTGCCGAGATCCTCGTCGCCGGGGCACTGCGCCAGCGACAGGCCGGAGCAGTCCGAGGTGATGCAGCTGCCCTGCTCGGCGCCGGCGCCCCTGGGGACGACCTTGAAGGGCAGGGTGTAGCCGTCCACCTGGCTGAGGTTGTACCAGGTCTGGGCCGCGCTCCCCCTGGGCGCGAAGGTGGCCTCGAACTTGGACTCGATGGGCGGCTGGCAGCCGCCGGCCGGACACGGGGCGACGCTGTCGCCCGTGGTGCAGTTGCGGCCTCCCTCGTCACAGCCGGTCTTCGGCCAGAAGCGCGTCGCGCTGAGGCCGCCCTCGGGAACGTCGTAGGTGTACGCGGCGCCCCGGGTGAGCTTGACGTTCTGCGGCCCCTGCACGTTGGTGGAGTGGGCGACCCAGATCGGCTCAGCGCAGTTGTTGACGATCCTGAGCGTGCGGGCGCCGCCGGAGGTGGAGCCGCCGCTCACCCTGTCGAGGGTCCAGCGCTGGTTGGGGGTGCCGCTGTAAGGATACTGGAGGATGTCCGTCCCGTCGGCGGCGTTGCCCCACGAAAGGTCGACGACCTGATCCGTGTGGCGCGCGTGGAGGCTGAACTCGTTGCCCCCGCGGGGGACGAATTTCCACTGCTGGTTGGCGCCTCCGACCTACGTCCATTGGTGGATGACCGCGTTCGGCGCGGTGCTCACGTCGCGCACGTCGAGGGCCTTGTTGCTGTTCACGTTGACGATCTTCCAGTAGCCGTCGCTGGTCGGGGAGATGTGGAACTTCTGCGCGTTGGTCTGGTTGCAGGTCCACTGCTGTATCCGCGTCCCGTCGGCGGTGCTGGACTGGGGCACGTCGAGGCACTTGCCGGTGGCGGCCGAGCGGATCACATAATCCCCCTCGGTGATGCTGGAGACGATGACCGCGTCGGCGTCGTCGACGCTGTCCTCGTCCTTCAACATCTCGCCATCGGCGACCAGACACCCCCCCAGCAGCAGGGTCCACCCCAGCGCCAGCGACAGACCACCCCCTGCGAGCTTGCGAGCCATGTGCTCCTCCTCGTCGTTGTGGTGCGCCGTGAACCTCGGTGCACCTGATCGTCGAGCTGCGATTGCACGGGGCGTTCCACGCGGGCAGCACAGGAGCGCACGGCCGCGCCGCGGAGGGTTTGCCGCGATCTCGCGGGGCTCCGGGCGGCGCGGGGGTGATCCGCGGGATCACCCCCCGCCGCGGAGGGGCGATCCGCGGGATCGTCCTTCATCAGGGAGGGGTGATCCCGCGGAGCGCCCTGGTTTGACGATTGGGGCTCCGGGTCGCCTTTCGGCGCCCTGCGCCCCAAGCCCCCCGCTGCACCGGCCGCGCGGCGCCCCCTCATGCGCCCCTGTCCACCGTGGATGTGGGACTCCGCTCGATCCGCGCCTCGCCGGACCGCGCCTTTGCCGGTCCATGCCCGGCGCCGGCCGGCCCGCCGCCTGGAGCGCGCCAATTGCACGATCTTCCACGCCATTCCCTCGACTCGCGCCAGCCTGCAAGAACTCGACGTGTGCCAGATTACATTGTTGTTAAAATCCATTTACCAGCGTGGCACGTGGATGTTACTCAAGAATGATGGGCAGGGGAGCGCCTTCCGCGCGTGGACTCCACAGGAACACCCGTCGTGATGATTGTGTGTAGGAGAGGACGATGAACAGCCTTCCTCATTACACCACCACGGGCGAGATTCACAGCGGCGCCGAGACCGTCACCTACCGTGGGTACCGGAACGTCGATCGCACGTCCGTCGCGATCAAGCTGTTCAGGAGCGAGTACCCGACCTCGCGGCAGATCGCCAAGCTCCGCCACGAATATGCGATCACCAAGGACCTCGATCTCGCGGGCGTGGTGAGGGCGTACGGGCTGGAGAGGGTGGGCGCGGGCCTCGCGCTCGTCACGGAGAACATCGAAGCACAGCCGCTGAGCGACATCCTGGAGGCGCAGGCGCCCAGCCTGAAGACCACGCTCCGGATCGCCGACTCCATCGCGGACGCCATGGACGCGATCCACCGGCGCCACATCATTCACAAGGACATCAAGCCGCACAACATCCTCGTTCACCCGGACACGCTCCAGGTCAAGCTCATCGACTTCGGCATCGCCACGCGCCTCTCCCAGGAGCTCCAGCAGGCCGGGATCCCGGACTCGCTGGAAGGGACCCTGGCCTACATGTCGCCGGAGCAGACCGGGCGGATGAACCGCGCGCTCGATCACCGCACGGACCTGTACTCCCTCGGGGTCACCCTCTACGAGATGCTGACGGGCGTGCTGCCCTTCCGGGCGACCGACCCGCTGGAGCTCCTGCACAGCCACATCGCGAGGGAGCCGACGCCGCCGCACGAGCGGTGCCCCGAGGTCCCCGAGGCGGTCTCGGACATCGTGATGAAGCTCCTGTCCAAGGCGGCGGAGGACAGGTACCAGAGCGCGCACGGGCTCAGGGCCGACCTGCGCGAGTGCCTGGAGCAGCTCGAGGCGACCGGCCGGATCACCCCCTTCCCGCTCGGCCGGTACGACCGCGGCCACGGGATGCTCATCCCGCAGAAGCTCTACGGCCGCGACGCGGAGCTCGCGGCGCTGCTCGCCGCCTGGGGCCGCGCGAGCCGCGGCGCCGCCGAGCTCGCGCTGATCTCCGGCCACGCCGGCGTCGGCAAATCGGCGGTGGTGAGCGAGCTGCACAAGGCGATCGCCGACCAGCGAGCCCGCTTCATCGCGGGCAAGTTCGACCAGTTCAACCGGAGCGTCCCGTACGCCTCGCTGGCGCAGGCGTTCCGGGAGCTCATCCGGCACCTGCTCACCGAGCGCTCCGAGTCGCTCACGCGCCTCCGGCGCAAGCTCGCGACCGCCCTCGGCCAGAGCGGGCAGGTCCTCGTCGACCTGATGCCGGAGCTGGAGCTCATCATCGGCCCCCAGCCGCCCGTGCCCGAGCTCGGAGCGACCGAGTCCCAGAACCGGCTCAACCTCGTCTTTCAGAGCTTCCTCGGCGTCTTCGCCACGCCCGACCACCCGCTCGTCCTCTTCCTCGACGATCTGCAGTGGGCGGATCTCGCCTCGCTCAGGCTGCTCACGCTGCTCCTCGCGGATCCGGAGCGCGGCCACCTGCTCGTGATCGGCGCCTACCGCGACAACGAGATCGACGCGGGTCACCCGCTGAGGGCGGCCCGGGCAGAGCTCCGGAAGGCGGGGAAGAGCATGGTCGAGCTCACCCTCGCCCCGCTGCGCCTGTCGGACGTGGGCCAGCTCATCGCCCACGCGCTCGGCTGCGACCGGCAGCGGTCCGCCCCGCTGGCGAAGCTCGTCCTCGACAAGACCCAGGGGAACCCCTTCTTCATCAACCAGTTCCTCGTCTCGCTCTACAAGGACCACCTGCTCACCTTCGACCCGTCCTCCGGGTCGTATTGCTGGGATCTCGAGCGCATCCGGAGGGCGGGGATCACGGACAACGTGGTCGACTTCATGGCGAGGAAGCTCCGGCGGCTCACGCCGAGCACGCAGCGGATCCTCACGCTCGCCGCGTGCATCGGCCACCAGTTCGATCTCGAGACGCTCGCGATGATCTACGAGGGATCGCTCGAGAGCACGGCCGCCGATCTCTGGGAGGCGCTCCGCGAGGGCATCGTCCTGCCCCTCGACGCCGAGTACCGGTTCGTGCACGCCGCGCCCGACCGGAGCGGAGAGGGCGAGCCGCCCCCCGAGGGCATGAACGTCTCGTACAGGTTCCTGCACGATCGCGTCCAGCAGGCGGCCTACCTGCTCATCGACGAGGATCACAAGCAGGACCTGCACCTCAGGATCGGGCGCCTGCTGCTCGCGCAGCGGGGGCTCGGCGAGCGCGACGAGAACCTGTTCGACACGGTGAACCACCTGAACCTCGGCGCCGCCCGGATCACGTCGGCGAGCGAGCGGACCAGCGTCGCGCGCCTGAACCTCGCCGCCGGCACGAAGGCGAAGGCGAAGGCGGCCTACGACGTCGCCGCCGGCTACCTCGGGGCCGGGATGTCGCTGCTCGGCGAGGAGGGGTGGGAGCAGGCCTACGAGCTCACGTTCGCGCTCCACATCGAGCGCGCCGGGTGCGAGTTCCTGAGCGGCCACTTCGCGCAGGCCGAGTCGCTGTTCAACTTCGTCCTGACCCGCGCCCGGACGAACCTCGATCGCGCCGACGTCTACGGCCGGCGCCTCTTGCTCTTCAACACCGTCGCGAAGTTCGACGAGGCCGTGAGCTGCGCGCGCACGGCCCTCGCGCTGCTCGGGGTCGAGCTGCCCGACGGCGAGGACCGGATCCAGGCGGCCCTCGAGGCGGAGCTCGCCGAGGTGCCGAATCACCTCGCGGGCCGCCGGATCACGGACCTGTTCGACGCCCCGGAGCTCACCCACCCGGAGTACAGGGCGGCGCTGACGATCCTGACCAACGTGAGCGCGGCCATGCTCGGCGCGAGCCCTCTCCTCCACGCCCTCGTGTGCGTCAAGCACGCCAACATCTCCCTGAAGCACGGCCACTCGGAGGTCTCGGCCTGGGGATACCTGATCTACTCGATCGTCCTGATCGAGGAGGGCCGGTACGACGAAGCCTACGAGTTCGGCAGGCTCGCCATGGAGCTCAACGAGAAGAGGAGCTGCGCCGTGGTGTCGTCCAAGGTGAAGTCCAGCTTCGCGGTGTTCATCTCTCCTTATCGGGAGCCGCTCCGGACGTCGTTCTCGTACCTGTCGCAGGCGCACCGGGACGGGCTCGAGGTGGGGGACTTCCAGTTCGCCAGCTACTCCCTCTTCCACGGGATCACGAACCGGCTGAGCCACGGCGTCGAGCTCGCCGCGATCTCCGAGGAGATCGAGCGGTCGATCCCGTTCTTGCAGCGCACCAAGGACGTGATGTCGAGCCTCATCGTGACCTCATCGAGGCAGATGATCGCGAACCTGCGAGGTTGCACGGAGGGTCACCACACCTTGAGCGACGGCGTCTTCGACGAGGCCGAGTTCAGCGCGACGGTGGGCGCTCCGAACCACGAGTTCATGGCGGTGTTCTATCATATCCAGAGGGCTCAGCTCGCGTACCTCTACGAGGACCACGCGCGCGCGCTCGCGCTCATCGGCATGGCGGAGCCGCTGCGCCCGTACCTCGCGTGCATGTGGATGAC
Source organism: Sorangium cellulosum (assembly GCF_002950945.1). Lineage (GTDB taxonomy): Bacteria > Myxococcota_A > Polyangia > Polyangiales > Polyangiaceae > Sorangium > Sorangium cellulosum_E. Next base: position 451,553 of record NZ_CP012673.1, on the reverse strand, counting down.
GACCGAGGTCCCGTTCTATGCGTGCCTGATCATGCTGGCGCTCTACCCGGCGGCGACGGCCGCCGACCGGGCGCGCTACGACAGGGAGATCGAGCGCCACGAGGCCGACGTCGCGGAATGGGCGGGCACCTGCCCGGAGAACTTCCGCCACAAGCGCCTCTTGATCTCCGCCGAGCGCGCGCGCGTCTCGGGCGACGACGCGGCGGCGACGGATCTCTACGAGCAGGCGATCAAGGCAGCCCAGGAGAGCGAGTACCTGCACCACGAGGCGCTGGCGAACGAGCTCGCCGCGCGGTTCCACCTGGCGAAGGGCAGGACGAAGATCGCGCGCATGTACATGGCCGACGCCCTCTACGGGTACACGCGGTGGGGCGCGGAGGCCAAGGTCGCGCAGCTCAACGAGAAATACGCGGAGCTCTCGCCCCGGCGCGCGGAGCCGCGGGAGACGATGCTCCCCTCGCGGCCGACGACGATCACCGGGGTCGAGGAGAAGGTCCGGGAGCGCACGGCGGAGCTGGAGGAGGCGCAGGCGAAGCTGATCCGCCTGGAGCGCGAGGCGACCGAGAAGCGGATGGCGGGCGGCTTCGCGCACGAGATCCGGAACGCGCTCTCGGGAGCGAAGCTGGTGCTCGCGAGGGTCCTCGGAGAGGACGAGACGAGCTCGCGCCCGAGCCTCACGTTCGAGTCGGGGGTGGAGCTCGGCAAGCTGCACGAGGAGCTCAGCCTGCGCTTCGCCGACGAGGAGCTGGACCGGATCACGGCGCGGCTCCAGCACATCTTCGAGAACCAGGAGGCGCTCGACGCCGCGCTCAGGCTGGTGTTCAAGGCGACCGCGCGGGCGCTCGCCATCACCAGGAAGCTCATGGACTTCTCCCGCATCGCCGAGGGCGAGCGCCCGGCGGAGCGGATCCACCTGAACGAGCTGATCGACAGCGCGCTCGCCGATCTCCGGCAGACGATCCATGGATCGAGCATCGCGGTCCGCGCCGAGGTGGCGGGATCCATCAGCCTCGTCGCGGACCCTATGCAGTGCTACTCTGTGGTCCAGAACCTCCTCAACAACGCGCGCGACGCCGTCCTCGAGAAGTACCCGCGGGGCGGCGCGGGCGTGATCGGGGTCAGGGCGAGGACCGAGGGCGACACGTGTGTCATCCAGGTGGCGGACAACGGCGCGGGCATCCGGCCGGAGAACATGGGTAAGATCTTCGACTCGTTCTACTCCACGAAGCCCGAGACCGGCACGGGTCTGGGCCTCGCCATCGTCAAGCGGATCATCGACGTCGCCGGGGGCACCATCGAGGTGCAGAGCGAGTGGGGCAAGGGCAGCCAGTTCACCGTGACCTTGCCGCTCACGCGCCTGCGAGCGACGAGGTGAGGGTCATGAGGGGCTTCGGGGACGTCGCCCGGGTGGTTCGGTGCTGGACGGAGGCGGAAGCGCCGGGGTGAGCGCGGGCCGGCGGTGGTCGGCCCCAAGCGGGAGGGGTACCGAGGATGGCGTTCAAGGACCTGAAAGACTCATGGCGCAGGAAGAGCAGCGCTCCGCCGGAAGCCGAAGCGCCGCGCCCCACGGTCCTGGTCATCGACGATGACGCTGCGGCGCGAGACGCGCTCCACTTCGTCCTGCAGGACAAGTACGAGGTCCTGCGCTGCGCGTCGGCGACGGAGGGGCTGGAAGCGTTTCACGATGGTGTCTGCGTGGTCATCCTCGACGTGAAGATGGAGGTGCACGACGGCTTCTGGGCCTGTGATGAGCTCCGCAAGAAGCAGCCCGATATCCCGATCATCTTCTACTCGGCTTACCAGGACATCAAGGATCCCAGCAAGGTCATCATCGAGCATCAGCCCTTCGACTACGTCGTCAAGGACGGCGACCTGAAGCGGATCTCGACCGCGATCGACACCGCCGCGCGGGTCTACGCGCTGATGGCCGAGAACAAGAAGATCCTCGCGCGCTTGAAGGGGCAAGAGCGCGGCGGCTGACGGGCGCCGCGGGTCGTCCCCTCGCGCCTCAACCGCTCGCCTCCCGGTCGAGCAGCGCCCGCTTGCGTACGACGCCCCAGCGATAGCCCGACACGCCCCCGTCGCTCCGGACGACACGATGGCAGGGGATCGCCACGGCGAGGGCGTTTTCGGCGCACGCCCGGGCGACGGCCCTGACGGATTTCGGGGCGCCGATGCGCTCGGCGATGTCGGCGTAGCTCGCGGTCGTGCCCGGCGGGATCGCTTGCAAGGCGCCCCAGACCCGTTGCTGGAACGCCGTCCCACGCACGTCGAGCGGCAGGTCGAGGCCCACCCGGGGCGCCTCCACGAGGCCGATGACCTTCGCGACGAGCCGCTCGAACTCCGCGTCCCCGCCGATCAGATTGGCCCGCGGGAACCGGTCCTGTAGGTCTCGAGCCAGCCCGTCGGGATCATCCCCCATGAGGATGGCGCACACGCCGCGCGCGCTCGCGGCGACCAGGATCGAGCCGAGGGAGCACTCCCCGACGGCGAAACGAATCTCCATGTTGGCGCCCCCGGCGCGGTAGTCGGTGGGTGTCATGCCCAGCACCTGAGTCGATTCCTCATAGAAGCGGCCGTTGGAGCTGTACCCGGCGCCATAGATCGCTTCGGTGACCGTCCCGCGCCGACCGAGCTCGGCTCGGACGCGCTCCGCCCGGTGCGCCCTCGCGTACGCTCGGGGCGTCAGCCCTGTGACGGCCTTGAACACGCGATGCAGGTGATGGACGCTCAGCTCGGCGCGGCTCGCCAGCGCCTCGAGGCTGGGGGGCTGGTCGGCGTCCTCGATGAACCGACAGAGCTCGGCCACCAGGCCGGCGTGCTGCTCCGCGAGCGAGGGTTGGCCCGGCCTGCAGCGCTTGCAGGGCCGGAAGCCTGCGCGTTCTGCCGCAGCTGCGGTGGGATGGAACGCGACGTTTTCGGGCCTCGGGGCCCGTGCAGCGCAGGAAGGGCGGCAGTACACGCCGGTCGTCTTGACGGAATAGAAGAACTTGCCGTCAGCCCCCACGTCGCGGGAGATCACGGCGGCCCAGCGCGGGTCGCGCATGGCCACAGCAGGTGTTTCGGGCTTCGCGACCATGGTGGTCTCCTCCGGGCGGTCGTTCCGGGTCACACGTTGACGTTAGCGCCCGCCGGAAGGCGCCGCACTCCGGGCCTTGCCTTCGAATTCGCCGCCCGGGGATGGGCCGCCCCGCGTCCGGATCGAGGTGGAGGCGCCCCGGCGGGCGGGCACGCCGAGCGCCGCCGGGCGGGCGAGGTGACGCGCACCGCCCTCGGCCTCCCCTACGCCCCCCGGCCCTCCTACACGAGGGACACGCCTCCGTCGATGGCGAAGGCGCTTCCGGTGATGAACGACGCTTCTCCGCTCGCGAGGAAGATGGCGGCGTTCGCGATCTCGTCCGGCGTCGCGATGCGCTTCATGGCGTGGAGCTGCGAGGCGGCGCCGCGCTTCTCGTCGGTGTCGTTCCAGAGCCGGAACATCGGCGTGTCGACGCCGCCGACGATGAGCACGTTGGCGCGGACGCCCTGGGTGGCGTACTCGGCGGCGACGGTGCGCGTGAAGCCGATGAGGCCGGTCTTCGCGGCGGCGTACCCCGCAGTCCCGGGCAACGTCTTCGTGTACCCGACGAAGGTGCCCACGTTGATGATGCTGCCGCCGCCCGACTTCAGCATCGCGCCGAGCTCGTGTTTGGTCGACAGGAACGCGCTCACCAGGTAGCCGTCGAGCCAGTCGCGGAAGACGCCCTCGTCGAGCTGATGCGTCAGCGCGCCGCCGAAGGTCCCCCCCGCGGCGTTGAACCCGATGTCGAGGCGGCCGAACCTCTCCATCGCGAAGTCGACGAGAGACCTGACGTCGCCCTCCTTCGTGACGTCGGCGGTCCAGGCGAGGGCCTGCCCACCTACCTTTGCGGCGGCCTGCACCGTGGCTTCGAGCTCGGCGGTGCGCCGTCCGGCGGCGACGATCTTCGCGCCTTCCCGAGCGAACGCCACCGCCGTCGCTCGTCCGATGCCCGAGCTCGCGCCCGTCACGATGCCCACCTTGCCCTCGAGTCGCTTGGTCATGATTCGTTTTCTTTCTGGCTCGATCCGTCCATTGCTCGGCGTCCCGACGAGGCCGGGACGCCGGCGCGCAGCCGTCGATCAGGACGGTCATTATCGTATCGACGTCGTCGAGCAGGGCGACGGCGCCGTCCGTGACTTGCGCGGCTGTCGTCAGGCTTGCGCGCCGCGAGGGAAGCTAGCTCTCGTGGGAACGTGCCGCGCTCCGGATCTTGCTTTCGAATCGTCCGATCGCCGTCCGCGCTGAAAGCCGGCGCCGGCGGCCATGCTTGTGCAGGAAAGCAGCCCGCCCCGAACAGGGCTGGATTGCGGCGCTCGCGCCGTGAATGCCGGCCGGCCGTGCGCATCCAAGCGGCCGTATGCGCTTGAACCGAGAGCCTGTTCGGCCGGCATGCCCGGTCTCATGCCCCACGCCCACCGCCGCCCCGTCGCCGCGCGGGCCGCGGCCCGCGCCCCGCGCCGGTGAGCCCACCGCGGGCGCGCTCCCGCCGCCTGCCGGGCTGCCGGCGCTCCGCCGCGGCGCGGGGCTCGCGCGTGTGCACCTGCGCGGCCTCCTGCTCCTCGCCCTCTGCTCGGCCGGCTGCGCGGGGGGAGCGCGGGATGAGCTCGCTCCCGCCGAGGTGCCGCCGGATCACGCCGTGCTGACGGTCCCCCTGTGGGCGGCGAGCGGCGCGATGATCACGCCGCGCGGCGAGCACACGGCGACGTTGCTGGCCGACGGCAGGGTCCTCCTCGCCGGTGGATTCCACGGCCGGGACGAATCGCTCCCCTGCGAGCCGATGCTCGAGACGACGCTCCTGGGCAGCGCCGAGCTCTACGATCCCGGGTCGGGCGCGTTCCGGGCCGCGGCGCCGATGGCGGTCGGGCGCAGCGGGCATACCGCGACGCGCCTCGCGGACGGCAGGGTGCTTGTCGTCGGCGGGTCGACCGGCGCCCCGAGCGCCGAGATCTACGATCCCGCGCTCGATTCCTGGCAGCCGACCGCGCCGCCGTCGGAGCTGCGGGCGGAGCACACGGCCACGCTGCTCGACGACGGGCGGGTCCTCGTGGCCGGAGGCGAGGCCGGGTCCGCCGCGCTGGCGAGCGCCGAGATCTACGATCCGGCCGCCGACACGTGGTCTCCCGGCCCCGCCATGCCGGGGGTGCGCGCCGGTCACGAGGCGACCCGGCTGCTCGACGGGCGCGTGCTCGTCACGGGCGGCATCGCCGGACCGCTCCTGGACATGGACAGCGGCGTGACCCGCGGGCCCATCGCCAGCACCGTCGAGATCTTCGACCCGGCGACGGCGACCTGGTCGGCCGCTGCGCCGCTCGCGGGTGGGATCCGTCGGCTCACGGCGACGCTGCTCCTCGATGGGCGCGTGCTCGTCACCGGCCCCGCCGGCGCCGCCGACGTCTACGATCCTGCCACCGATTCGTGGACCGAGGCGCCCGGCAAGTGGGGCGACACGCCCACGGCGGGCTGGATCGATGACTTCGAGTACGAGATCGGCCTCGGAATGCTCGGCGAGGCCGCGGCGCGGCTCCCTGACGGCCAGGTGATGATCAGCGGAGGCATCGAGAAGATCGCGACGTACCACTCCAACCCGGGGACCACCTGCAACCTGGCCTATCTCGAGAATGCGCACCAGGTCTACGCTCGGGTGCAGCTCTACGATCCGGCCGCCAACGTGTGGTCACCGGCGCCGAACCTGCCTTCCGGGCGAGGGTTTCATTCCGCGACGCCGCTCGAGGACGGCCGGATCTTCGTGGCGGGCGGATACACTACCCTCTGGTTCCCGCGCCAGGCCGTGAGCACCACCAGCGCTGTCGTGTATGCAGGCGCGGGCACAGGAGGCGGAGGCGCGGGTGGCGCGGGCGGCACGGGCGGCGCAGACGTAGGCGTAGGTGGCGCTGGCGCCGGTGGCGCCGGTGGCGGAGGCGCAGGCGCGGGCGGCGCAGACGCGGGTGGCGCGCACGCGGGCGCAGGTGGCGAAGACGCAGGCGCAGGAGGCGCAGGCACTCCCACTGGCAGCGGCGGGAGGGACGTCGATCCCGACACGACCCGGCCGACCAGCGGCGGCTGCAACGCCGCCGGCTCGGGCTTCGGCTGGCAGCCCGCTGCAGCCGGGCTCGCGCTGCTCCTTGCCTCACGCCGCTCGCGAAGCCGCCGCGCGGCCTCCCGCGACGACGCTTGACACGACTGCGGGAAGTCGCCCCGGCCGAAGTACCGCACTACCCGCTCTCGCCCCCTGCCCCCTCACGGCTCCGGCGGCGACACGAGCAGCTCCTCGCCGAGCGCCCGCAGCGCGCTCTCCAGCGCCGGCGCGTCGCTCGCGTCGATCTCCCACCCCTTCCGGCTGTAGTACTTCGCCGCGCCCCGCGGGGCGCCGCTCAGATCGAGGCAGTAATCGAAGCCCTCCACGTCGCACGGCCGCGCGTCGAAGGCGACCTCGTGCTTCGACTTGTCCTGCGGGAAGAGCAGCTGCGCCTTGCGATCGCCGCGGAGCTCGTAACGGAACAGCGCGTAGGAGCCCTCGTATCTGGACTGCCGCTGGAAGACGCCGAGCGGTTCGTCGGCGAGCAGGGCGACGAGCTGGACCTGGTCCGTGTCGTTCCTCGGGATCCGCTCGAGCCAGACGCGGCCGACCAGCGTCTTGGCGTCGGACCCACGCGAGCTCAGGAGCTGGTAGCCGCCCGCGAGCGCCGCGAGGGCGATCGCCGTACCCATCATCATCTTGGAAGCGCGGTGCATGCGCGGGATCCTACCCCTTCCAGCGCCGCACCGGGTCCGGGTTCGGAGCCATCACGGCGCCGGCGCGCGGCCGAGCCCCGCGGCGATCTGCGGTTTCGTTCGCACTGGACGCCGACTCAGGCCGTTCGTCGCGTCCGGCAACAGGGAGATCGACCGGGTGCAACAGGTGCAACAGGTGAAACGGGCGCCACAGGGTTCTCGGCACCTCGCGCCGGCGCCGCACCCCGGAAGCTGGCAGCGGAGCGCGAAACGAAGCTGCCAGGCTGCGCGCGATGGCACCATGGCGGAGGCCATCGGCGGCGGCCAGGTGGTACGGCGGTTGCAGAACATTGCATGACGAAGGCGTGACGACGCTGCCGTGACGTTCGGCGCGGCCACGGAGCGCGGCGGATCGCCTGCGAGGGCCCGCGCTGCGCTGCCAGCCCGCGTCAGGCGCACCGTCAGGACCTGACATCCACCCTCTCGCTGGCGTGCCTGCACCAGGATCGGATGAACATGAACACTCGCACAGCAGTTTCGGGAACCATGAAGAGAGCCTTGCGCTGCGCATCGCTCGCGGCGTACGCGGCCGGGCTCCAGGCTTGCGGTGATGCACCTCCCCGTCGGGGACCAGAGCCGCCGCCGCCGGAGCCGATCTTTACGTATGCCCTGGGCGACGGGTGCTATTCGAATGACGACTGCGCCTCGGGCAGCTGCCTCACGGTGGTCGGTCCGTGGTGGGCCGAGAGCCTCTGCTCTCGGCCATGCGCCAGCGACGCTGATTGCCAGGACCCGGACGCGGTAAGACACACCGTCTGCGGGATCGACCCCGCAGGACAGCCCATGTGCCTCCCCGCCTGTGCCTCGGATGAATACGACAGCTTCGTGTGCCTGGGCGACACGTCGGCGGCGTGCGAGTACGCCGTGGCGCGCGAGCCGGGCGTCTTCTGCGAGCAGTGCGGCTGCGGCCCGTCGCTCCGCTGCGAGCCGGGCGTCGGGTGCCTGCCGAAGCGCAGGCTGGGCGAGCCCTGCGAGGACGACGGGGACTGCGTCTCGGACAACTGCAGCATCGACGAGCACGTGTGCCGGGTGGCGGTCGGCGCCGCATGCACGGCGGAGAACTGCGACATCTGCTACGTGGAGCCCAGCGGCTGGTCGTTTTGCAGCCGCTATTGCCACGGAGACGGCCGATGGCACGGCTGTGGCGAAAGAGGCGAATGTGTCGCCTCGGATCAATTCCATCTTGATGGGTCGGAGTGCTGGCCGGTGTGCACCGGTTCAGATCCCGCGGAGTGCCCGGGCTATTGCTTGTTGCTGGAAGAAAACCTCAAGGTATGTGACTGCTTCGGATTGGCAGGAGATTGCACGAGGTCCCGGCAAGAGGACCAGCCCTAGAGCATCGATCAGCTTGAAACGCCCGAGAATGAAAAGGTTCGAGCCACAGAGGGCACAGAGTTGTTTTGTTGTTCCTCTGTGTCCTCTGTGCCTCCGTGGTTCATTTTCCCGGAGTTTCAACCCGTTCGGTGTCCTAGGCATGCATTTTTATGATCAGGAACGCCACAAGAAAGCCGACGACCGTGATCAGGCCGATGAACGGCTGCGCGTCCGCGAACGCTTCGGGAATCATGGACTCGGCAAGCATGGCCAACACGCCGCCCGCCGCGAAGGCGAGGATCGTGGCGGGAAGGGCCGGCGCAGCGGTGCCCAGCACGAGGTAACCGGCGGCCGCTGCCATTCCGCTACTCAGCAGAATCCCGGCCCATAGGCTGAAGATGTATCTGCTGGAGCGTCCCGCCTTCTTCATGCCGGAAGCGCTTGAGAGCCCTTGCGGGACGTTCGCGAGAAAGAAGCCGGCTACCAGACCAAGGCCGATTTTTCCACCGCCCAGCAGCGATAGGCCAATCACGAGGGACTCCGGAACGCCGTCGAGGACAGCGCCCACCGCGATCGCCAATCCGCTCCCTTTGTGCTCCGCCTCCGACGGTTGCTCGACGCAGTCGCCGCAACGATTGCGGTGCCTGGCCCCATGCTGGGCCAGGCGCCAGTTGATGGCGCTGAATGCAGCTGCACCGAACAAGAAGCCGAACGTGGCCGCGATGGGGCCGCCATCCTCAAACGCCGAATCCATCAAATCAACGGATAACACGGCGATGAGCACGCCTCCGCCGAAGCCCATGACAGCAGCAATCATGCGATGGGGCAGCCGACCGCCGAAGGCGACAGCGACCACTGCGCCGATCAGGAGCCCGGAGCCTGCGAGCAGCCCCCAGCATGCGGCTTGCACGAACATCGGCAACTTCATTCTCCTGTCGACCTTCGCTGGGACCGGCGCCGGCCGGTGCCGGTTCCCCTCATCGGCGCGACGCGGGCGGCAGGTCCTTCCCCCGCTCTACGAAATTGAGCGAGACGGAGTTCAGGCAGTAGCGCAAGCCCGTCTGCTGCGGTCCGTCGTCGAACACGTGCCCCAGGTGCGCGGTGCACCGGGCGCACAGGATCTCCGTCCGCACCATCCCCAGCGCGACATCCTGCTGCTCCCGGATATGGGCCGGATCGAACGGCTGGAAGAAGCTCGGCCAGCCGGTCCCGGAGTCGAACTTCGCGCTCGACGAGAACAGGGGCAGGCCGCAGAGGCGGCAGATGTACGTCCCCTCCTTCTTGTTGTCCGTCAGCGTGCCGCAGAACGCCGGCTCGGTTCCCTTGGCCAGGATGACATTCGCTTCATCCGGCTTGAGCCGCTTGGCCAGTTCCGCGATCCTCACCTCGGAGAGCGAGGTCACGTCGTAGCCGGATCTCGAATACACCGGGCCGGCGGCCGGCGCCTTTGCAGTCTTCATGGGTGTCCCTTCGGGTTGGTGCCCGCCTCCCACCCGGGTCCCCCCGCCCGCGGCCGCCACACCGGCAGCCACGGCCGCCACACCGAGTCCAGAGAGACCGAGCAAGCGCATGGGGCGCCTCCAGTGGTGAACCACGGGCCCTCTCTAGATAAGACGCACAGCGCGCGCCGGGGGCCGCGCGGCCCGCCGATCACACCTCCACCACCACAAACGGCTCCTGCCGCACCCGCCTGTTGGAGTCTGGGCGGGGTCAGGGGCGAGAGGAGAGAGAGATTTCAACGCAAAGGCGCAAGGACATGAGACACGAAGAATTTCGGGGTTGCGTCCTTGCGTTCGAGATCCCCCGGCTCCCTGGCCAGGCCGCCCTACCTCGGCCTCGTGATCCGCCGCATCTCGTCGACCGCCGGCACCGGCTCGTCCGCGATGGCCCACGCCTCGATCACCTGCTTCGCCAGCGCGCGCGCCTCGTCCAGCTTGCCCCGCCGCGCGGCCCGCCGCGCCGCGCGCGCCGTGGCCAGGCTCGCGCCGCCGAGCTGGCTCTCGCCCTGCGCGACGGCCTTCTCCAGCCGCGCTGCGGGCTCCGCCTCGCCCGCCCGCTCGAACACGCCCACCATGGCGTCGGCCATCACCGCCACGAACGGCCCCGGGTCTCGCAGCAGCGGCCGCCAGACCCTCGCCGCCTCCGGGTAATCCGCCCGCGCGTACCGCTCGGCGCCGTCGGTGAACGCGTCCGTGCCCGGGAGGATGCCCCCCGAGAGCCGCGGCCTGAGCGCGCGCAGCCGCGCGAAGCACCGCCGCGACGCCGCCGCCGTCGCGTGGGCGCACAGGGCCGCGATGCGCAGCGGGACGTCGATGTGGTGGGCGCCGGCGAGCGGCGGCGGCTCCGGATCGAGCAGGCGCTCCACGGCGGCGTCGGCGATCTCGCCCGCCCGGCCGAGGATCAGGCCGAGCTCCAGCGCGCGCCACGCGATCTCGAGCCGCTGCACGCGCACCCACCCGGCGTCGTCGGCGGCGGGGATCATCGCCCGCCTCGCCCGCGCGAGCGCGGCGCCGAAGCGGGCCTCGCTCGCCTCGACCCGGAGGAGCAAGAGCTCGCTCTCGACCTTCTGGCTCGGGTACCCGCCCGCGGCGAGCGCGAGCGCGACGCCGCGCGCCTCGGCGCGCGCGCCGCCCGCGAGCAGCCGGCTCGCGAGCACGTCGGCCACGTAGGCGTCGAGCGGCGACAGCGCGTAGGCGCGCCGGGCGAACGCGAGCGCCCGCCCCGCGTCGCCGGGCCCCGCCTCCTCGAGCAGCCACGCGTAGCCGTCCCAGGGCGCCCACGCCTGCATCGCGCGGAGGGCGCTCTCCGCGTTCGCCGTGCCGCGCGTCACGGTCGCGAGCTGCACCCACGGCGCGCAGAACTCGCCGCTCGGGTTCTTCGGCTCGATCTGCACCGCGAGGAGCGAGAGCTCCGCGGCGCGACCCGGCTCGAACGGCTGGAGCAGGCACGACGCGGTCGACGCGAGCGTCGAGCGCCCCCACGACGACGGCTCCTGCTCGAACCGCCGCACGAGCTCGTCGGCGAGCGCCGGATCGTCGACGCGGTGGGCGAACTGCTCGATGCGCGCGCGCGCCGCGAACGCGCCGGGCGAGGCCGCCTCGGCCGGCGGGAGCGCGACCGCGGGCGCGGGCAGGCCCAGGACGAAGGCGCACCGGTGGCGCTCTCCCGGCCCCATCTCCGCGAGCGCGCCGCTGCGCGCCTCGACCCGCGCGCACTCCTCCGAGACACCGCCGGCGTTGTGCACCATGGCCAGGGTCAGATCGAGCAGGGCGAGGGCGCCGTCCGGGTCCGCGGCCCGCGAGAACTCCGCGACGGCGGCGTCGAGGTGCGCCGCCTTGGGCAGGTGCCCGGCCGCCACCAGGGGGGCCATGGCCTCGCGGACCGCCTCGAACAGCGCCCGCCCGGCGCCCTGCGCGCGGGTGAGCTCCGCGCCGTCCGGCGCGTGCAGGCGCAGGGCGACCCGGAAGGCGGCGCCGTCGCGGGCGACCTCGCCGTCGACGTACGCCGCCGCGCGGCGGCGCGCCGCCTCCACGGACCGCGCCCGGGCGTCCGGCGCCGCGTACGGGTCGAGCGGGAACCGGTCCACGAGCTGCCGCGGGAGCACGAGCAGCTCGGCGGGCACCAGGGTGCGCGCCGTGCTGCCGCCGAGGAGGATCCGCGCCCGCTCGCACACGGTCGCCGCGGCGGCCGCGCCGAGCCAGCCCGCCGGTGCGTCGACGCCCGCGGCCTCGAAGATGGGGCAGGCGAGCACCACGTCGGGCGCGTCGAGGGGCGAGCGAGGCGCGGCGCGTGGAGGCGCTGCTGCGGGCGGCGCCGTGCGCGGCGCGGCGAGCGACGCTGCGAGCGCGAAGGCGCCCAGCGCCGCGGCGACGCCGCCGAGCCCGAGCAGCCACCACACGCCGGGCCGGGGCGGCGCCGTGGACTCGGCGGCTCCCGACGCGATAGGGACGCCCTCCGGCGCGATAGGGACGCCCTCCGGCGCGATAGGGACGCCCTCCGGCGCGATAGGGACGCCCTCCGGCGTGGCAGGGACGCCCTCCAGCGCGGCAGGGACGCCCTCCGGCGTGGCAGGGACGCCCTCCAGCGTGGCAGGGACGCCCTCCAGCGCGGCAGGGACGGCTCCCTGTGCGCCCTCGCCCTTCTCGAAGGTCCTGGTCGCGCCCTCGCCCTGCTCGCCCGCCCCATCCTCGGTCGCGCCCTCGCCCTGCTCGCCCGCCCCATCCTCGGTCGCGCCCTCGCCCCGCTCGCCCGCCCCATCCTCGGTCGCGCCCTCGCCCCGCTCGCCCGCCCCATCCTCGGTCGCCCCCTCGTCCTGCTCATCCGACGCCTGCGGCGCGGGCCAGGCCTCTTCGAGCGGAAGCTCCGCGCCGGGCTCTCCCAGCGCGCCGGCCAGCGCCCTCACCGCGGCGATCGCGCTCGCGAACCGGACCGCGGGATCCGCGGCGGTCGCCCGCGCGAACCACCCATCCATCCCGGCCGGCAGCGGTACGCCCCGGCGCGCCGCCCGCGCCGTCGCCGCCTCCACGGGGCCCGCGGACGCGGCCAGCGCGAAGGCGATCGGGTCCTGGCCGCGCCCCGCCTCGTCCTGCCAGTAGGGGCTCCCGACGAGGAGCGCGAAGGCGATCATCCCGAGCGCATGGATGTCGGCGGCCGGCGTGACCTTGCCGCCCCGGAACTGCTCCGGCGCCATGTACACCGGCGTGCCCGCCGCGCTCGTGGACTCGAGGCCGGCGCCGTTGTCCAGGACCTTGGCCACGCCGAGATCGAGGATCTTCAGGCGCGGCGCCTCGTGCTCGCGCCGCTCCAGGAAGAGGTTGCTCGGCTTCAGGTCGCGGTGGACGACCCCCAGGCGGTGCATCTTGTCGAGCCCGAGCGCCGTCTGCTCGAGCCAGCGGAGCGCCTCGGCGGGCGGGCAGCGCCCCGCGCGCGCGAGCCGCTGGGCCAGCGTCTCGCCCTCCAGCAGCTCCATCACCAGGAAGGGCGTCGACGTCGCCCGGTCGACCCCGGCGTCGAGCACGTCGACGAGGAACGGGCTGCCCACCCGGCCCGCGACCCGCGCCTCCAGCGCGAACCGCCGCCGGAGGTCGGCGCGCTCGATCGTGTGCGCGTGCATCACCTTGAGCGCGCGCCGGCGGTCGGTCTCGGTGTCGACGGCCTCGTACACCGCGCCCATCGCGCCCGCGCCGAGGCGCCGCACCACGCGATAGCGATCGGCGATCAGCGTCCCTGGAACCACAGCGCCCGCACCTCCGGCCGAGGCCGCGATCTAGCGCCGGAGCCGCTCGGGGTCGATCCGGTATCGCTTGAGCCAGCGCTGGATCTGCATCCGGGCCTCGCCCATGGCGCGCGCCACCGCGGCGACGTCGCCCCGGCGCGCGCCGAGCACCGCAGAGGTGACCCCTCGCTGGGCCACCGCCTCCGCATCCACGGAGCCTGCTGGCGGCGGCGCCTCGCCCCGCCGAGCGACCGCGGCGATGCGGTCGGCGATGGGCGGGAGCGCGGGACGCGCGCTGGATGCGTGGAACAACGCCTACCGCGGGGGAGGGGCGATGAGCTTCAGGTTGAGGCCACCAGGGTAGTTGTAGCTCGTGTAGCTGCCGTAACCGAGCACCTGGATGCCGACTGGCAACGTGGCTGTGAGCACGTGAGCCCCGGCGTTGCCGGGGCCGAGCTTGACGCGCACGACGCCGAAGTCGGCGCTGATCCTCCGAAAGGTGTCGAGGACCTCCTCGCCGTCGAGCAGGATCGTCGCGCCGGGAGGCTGGATGATATCGACGTAGCTCTCGTCGTAGTCGGGCGGCGCGAGAAACACGTATTTCTGCCGGTACTGCTCGACGGCGACGATGAAGGTCTGCGACGGATCTCCCTTCTCGACGCCCAACGACACCCCCGGATCGACCAGCTCGGCGCCCAGGAGATACGAGTTGACGGCGAATTCGTGATCTCCGATCACCTCGAAGTTACTCTGCACGATTCCTAGACTCACGACCTCCCCCGCGCCGAGCGTCGCCGGCGCGCCGGGCGGGCGCCCCGATGGATAACTCAGCGTCGTGCCGTCGACGTTGCCGTAAAGGTAGACAACATGACCGATGGGCTGACCCGAAGGCGAGGTCGGGACCGTCACGATGTAGTGCCGCCCCAGCGTCTCGACGGGGACCACCGACTCCTCGAGATGATCGCAGGCGAGCACGTCCGCCGGGACGGTCGCGCAACGGTTCGCCCCGAGGACCTGGACCGGCCTCGTGGCCGTGACCAGGCTGCCGCTGAGGTCGGCGCCCGAGGCCCCCACGAGCTCGACCACATCGCCCGCATCGACGGAGAAGTTGAACGACCCTCCGGGGCCGGTCGCGGGTATCCCGCCGGCCGCCGTGAGCTGGGCCGTCGACGAGAGCTTGACCGTGACGTCGGTGCCATCCTCGGTACCGGTCACCGTGAAGATGGATCCCGGCGCCCCGCGCCGATTGATCGAATAGGCGGTGACCCGGTAATTGCCGGTCATCGCCGTGGAAGGAAAGAGCAACGACGCATCGTTCGAGTAGGAGAAGCAAGGCTCTTCCATCCCGTCGCAGATGACCGACTGGCAGCTCTGCCAGTCTTTTCCGGGCGGTCCGCCCCGCCCTGCATATTCGATCGGGTTGAATTGATAGACGGCGACCGGCCTCGTCGAGGTCAAATGGTACGCTCCACCGGCAGCGTAAACGCTGTCGAGATCACCATCAAAACTCTCGTTACAACGGTCGACTCTATACGGCCCCTTGAGCCGCGCGACCCAGGGGAGATAGAGCGTCGCCAGGCCGCCCGGCGGGGCCTCTGCGGCCGCGACGAACGCTCCTGCGCGCGTCACCGTGACCTCGGCCGTCTCCTGGCCCACGTTCGCGACGACGACGGCGTAGTCGAAGATCTCGTCGACCATATTGGCCGTGACCGTGGGCCAGAAGTCGCAGCCGATATACGACTTACGCGCGGCGGCCTCCGCGCAGGTCTGCGGATCGTCCTCGGTGCTCGGCGCGCCGCCGCCGAGCCCGATGTCAACGCCGCCGGCGCCCCCGGATCCGTACACGCTGTCGACCCCGCCGCCGCTCGAGCTGGTGACGGCGGCGCCTCCGCCGCCCAGCGCAGCTTCGGGGCTCTTTCCGGCGGCGCAGGCGCCGGCGAGCAACATCACAGAGGAGAGGCCCAGCCTACGACGAAGAAGCGAGAAACAATGCATGTCCATAGGTCTCTTTGACAGTCCGAGAGCGGCCTCGTGCACCTTCCCGGCCACTCGATGTTCCCTTGAATGACGGAGCTCGCGGGCTTCGCGCGCGGCGCTTGCGCTCCCTGAAATGGTGATGAGATCGATCGAGCCCTCGCCGGCGAATCAGGCGGTCCTGGACGGATGACAGCGCAGGACGGAGCTCGCTCCAGACGGCGCGCCTGGAACACCGGAGGGGCGCCGAGGGCTAGAAGATGTCGAGCGTGAAGGTACCGGAACGGTCGTCCCGCCCCTCCACCGCGATGGTGACGACCTGACCGGCCGCGAGCGTGACGGACCCCTCGGCAATCCAGGATGAGGCGCTGAAGCAGCCGAGGGTGGCGCCAGCGCAATCGGCCTCAAGCACGTGGACGACCGGGGAAAAGAACGAGCTGGCCGCGCTGAACGTGTAGGTGGCCGCGGCCGGGGCTGTGAAGTGATAGACGACGTCAGGGTGAGGCCCGGCCGCCCGATTGCAGGGCGCGGGGATGGAATCAGCGTTCAGCGTCGCGTCTCCGCGGACCCACAGCGGGACGGCAGAGCCGAGCTCGATCGGCGCGGAGCACGTGCCAGAGGTCGAGGCGCTCTCGATCGTGAGCGACGGGAGGTCGTCCGGCAGATCGAACCGCAGACGGCTGTAGCTCACCACGGCGTTGACGGTCTGACCGGCCGTGAGCGCGACGATGGTCCACGCGCGCGCCGTGCCGCCGGCGGTCGAGCTCGACACCGCGCATCGAAGCTCGGTGCCCGAGCAGCCGCCGTCGTGCAGAGACAGCGTCGTGTACCAGGACGTGTTGCTGGACGTGGAGAACAGGTAGGTGCCGTCGGTCGGCGCCGTGAAGGCGTAGACCTCGTCGGACGTCCCCGCGCCCGGGTTGCAGCTAGGGTCGACCTCGTCATACAACACCCTCCTGCTGCTCACCACGGTCTGCGGGACCGTAGAGCCCAAATCGTGCGGAGAAGCGCAGGACCCGACGTCATCGCGACGGTAGATGTTGAGCGCAACCCCGTTCGAAATGTAAAACACCGAGTCCACGATGACGGTCACGGATTGCCCAGCCAGGAGCGGCAGCTCGGTCCGCGTCGCAGGGAGGTCGCCGTTGCATGCGAGCACGGCCCCCGAGCAACTGTCCTCGCCGTCGAGCACCGTCAGCACGTTCCAGTCCGATCCCGCCGTGTCGAAGACGTAGGTGTCGTCCGATGGCGCCGTGAACCGGAAGGTCTTTTCGGGGCCGATCGGGTCGCGTCCCTCCATCGAACAGGTCGAGGAGACAAAACTGGGGCCCGAGCTGGCCCCGGTCACGCTTTGCGGGACCGTCGAGCCGAGGTCGATCTCCGGGCACGGCGGCTCGGCAGGCATCGTGATGGACAGTGAGTGCCGGCAAAGGTCGCTGTAGCACGTGACGCCTACCACCACGGTCTGGCCGGCCGCGAGCCGCCGGGAGACCTCGGACGGTCGATCGTAGATGTTGGGCTCGACGCAGTCGAGCTCCGGACCGGAGCACGTGCCATCCCTCACGACGAGGCCAGGACCATTCCAGGTGTCGTAGGGGCTGCTCGAGGTGCTGAAGGAGTAAGTGGCATCGGCGGGCGCCGTGAATTGATAGGACGCCACGGACATGAACACCCCGTTGCCGGTGCAGCCGGGGTCGACGTCCAGCGAGGCGCGGTCCAGGGTCACGTCGCTCACCGTCTGGGGGACCGTCGAGCCGAGGTCGACCGCCGGACACGGCAGGGGAAGCCGCTCCGTGATGGTGAGCGAATAATCTCCGGCCCCGCCCGTGAAGCCGTCCAGGATGACGACGAAGGGGACTCCTCCGGGGAGCTCCAGGATGACGCGCCGCTGGTCCTCTTCCGTGCTGCAACCGTAAAACAGCTCCGGATCGTGGCAGCTCTCCTGGTAGATCGCGAGCTCCACATCGGCGGAGGATCCGGTCTTGTCGAAGACATAGGTTCCGTCGTGGGGCGGCGTGAACGTGAAGCTCACGTCGGTGCTCCCCGGCGGCGCCAGTCCGCAGAGCTCGCGGGCCAGGTCGCCCATCCCGGCGACGCTGCCGGTCACCGTCTGCGGCACGGTGGAGCCGATGTCCAGCGGCGAACACGACGAGGCGACCGGAGCGTACAGCCGCCTGATCGCGATCTCGAAGTCGGAGTCCTCGCCCTGGGTGCTCGTGACGACGACGCGGACCACCTGGTGAGCGGTGAGGATGACGCTGAAGCTGGGGGACTCATCCGAGAGGTCGTCGCGACAGGCGAGCTCACCGCAGCTATTGCCGTCGATCAAGCCGATCACGGTGTTCGCGCTGGAGCCGCTGGAATCGAAGCGATAGGTTCCTCCGCCATCAGGGGGGACCGTGAACTGGAACGCGCGCTGCGGGGCGGGTCCTGCGCAGCGGAGGTCGTCGGCGAGCGGCGCGCCCGCGGTGGTGCCGGTGATCGTCGGCGGCACTGCCGTCCCGAGGTCTTGAACCTCGATGTCGGGGCAGGTGCACTGGCCTTCACGGCAGTGTTGCGCGTCGTTGCACGCGAAGTAGCAGGCGCCGCAATGCTGCGCCTCGCTCTGCAGATCCACGCAGGTTCCACCGCAGCTCGTGCGGCCCGGGTCACACGGTTCGCCGCCAGCACCACCGCCGCCGCCAGCACCACCGCCGCCGCTGCCGCCCTGGCCCGCGCAGACGCCGGCTTCGCATGTCTGTCCAGCAGCGCAGCGAGCGTCGCATGCGCCGCAGTGCGCCGCGTCGGTGTGGAGGTCGACGCACGTCCCACCACACGACGAGAGCGAGGCGGGACAAGCGTCCGGAGGGGCGTCATCGGGCGCAGCGCACGACGCGAGCAGGAGGAGGGCGACGCTGACCCAGAGCACGGCGAGCGTGCCTGTAGCTCGAAATCGCTGCTGTGAATGTTTCATATGCTGATGCACGACGATGGTTCAACGGGGCGGAGGAGGGGCGATGGGCTTGAGGTCGATGCCGCCAGGGTAATTGTAGCTCGTGTAGCTGCCGTAGCCGATCACCTGGAGGCCGACGGGCGACGTGGCCGTGAGCACGTGAGCCCCGGCGTTGCCGGGGCCGAGCTTGGCGCGCACGACGCCAAAGTCGGCGCTGATCGGCCTGAAAGGCTCGCGGACCTCCTCACCGTCGAGCAGGATCGTCGCGCCGGGAGGCTGGACGATATCGACGTAGCTCTCGTCGTAGTCGAGCGGAGCGAGGAACACGTATTTGTGCCGGTACTGCTCGACAGCGACGACGACGGTCTGCGACGGATCGCCCTTCTGGCTGCCCGACGGCACAAGCGGCTCGATCAGCTGCGCGCCGAGGAGATACGAGTTGACGGCGAACTCGTGATCTCCGATCACCTCGAAATTGTTCGTCACGACGCCGAGCTCAACGACGTCCCCCGCGTCGAGCGTCGTCGGCGCGCCGGGCGGGCGACCCGACGGATAACTCAGCGTCGTGCCGTCGACGTTGCCGTAAAGGGAGACGACATGACCGGGGAGCTGCCCCGAAGGCCCGGTCGGCACGTTCACAATATAGCGCCGCCCCAGCGTCTCGACGGGGACCACCGACTCCTCGAGATGATCGCAGGCTCGCACATCTCTCGGGACCATCGCGCAATAAGCCACCGCGAGGACCTGGACCGGCTTCGTGGCCGTGACCAGGCTGCCGCCGAGGTCCGTGCCCGTGACCCCCACGAGCTCGACCACGTCGCCCGCGTCGACGGAGAGGTCAAGCGATCCTCCAGGGCCCGTCGCGGGGATCCCGCCAGCCGCCGCCAGCATGGCCCTCGACGAGAGCTTGACCGTGACGTTCGTGCCGTCCTCGGTGCCGGTGATCGTGAAGACGGATCCCGACATGTAGTTCGAGAGCGTCGAATAGTTGGTGATTCGATAATTGCCGGTCAGCGCCGTGGAAGGAAAGAGCAACGACGCGTCGTTCGTGTGGGAGAAGCAAGGCGCTGGCGAGTCGTCGAGGCAGAACCTATCCTGGCAGCTCTGCCAGTCTTTTCCGGGCGGTCCGCCCTGACCTGCGTATTCTATGGGATTGAATTGATAGACGGCGACTGGCCGGGTCGAGGTCAGGTGGTACGCGCCACCGGCGGCGCGAACGCTGCTTGGAACACCATCTTCCAACCCGGAACAACCGTCGTCGCTGAACGACCCCTTGAGCTCGAAGACCCAGGGGAGGTAGAGCGTCGCCAGGCCGCCCGGGGGGACCTCCGCGGCCGCGACGGACGCCCCGGCGCGCGTGACCGTGACCTCGGCCGTCTCCCGGCCCGCGTTCGCGACGACCACGGCGTAGTCGAAGATCTCTTCGACCGGGTTGGCCGTGACCGTGGGCCAGAAGTCGCAGCCGATGTACGACTTGCGCACAGCGGCGTCCGCGCAGGTCTGCGGATCGTCGTCGACGCCGGGCGCGCCGCCGCTGCCGCCGCTGCCGCCGAGGCCGCTCGGGCTGTCGCCCCCGCTGCCGCCTGGATTCGCGGCGGTGGCGCCGCCGCCCGCGGGGGCATCGGGGCTCCTTTCGGCGGCGCAGGCGCCGGCGAGCAACATCATAGAGGAGAGGCCCAGGCTACGACGAAGACGAGAGAGGAAATGGCTGGCCATGAGGCTCTTTGATGTGTGAATGGGGCCTTGTGAGCCTAGCAGGCTCCTCGAGGGGGTCGCGGGCGGCGACGCTGGGCCCCCATGGGGCGCCGACCGAAGCGGCGCGACGGCGTCGCGCGCGCGACGTGATCTGGACAAGGGCCTGCTGCTGGAGGAGGAGCCGTCCACGGAACGTGCTGCGGCTCCTGTCTCGTGAGCAGACCTACGTCGGGTGGGCGGCCCGGTTTCGCGTCCTCTCATCAAAACGCACGGTCCGCCGTCGGCCCGCGCGGCCGGTGCGCGCAGCAGCCCAGAGGACACGTCGGGTCGTGCGCTGACAGCAGAATCGTCCGCCTGACGGCATTGCGGTGGCGGACCGTCGCTATCTGTCGAAAGGCCGTACCTAGCGCCGGAACTGCTCGGGGTCGATCCGGTATCGCTTGAGCCAGCGCTGGATCTGCATCCGGGCCTTGCCCATTGCGCGCGCCACCGCGGTGATGTTTCCCCGGTGCTGGCCGAGCAGCGCCACGAGCTCCTGCCGGCGCGCGCCGTCCTCCGGGCGCAGGTCGCCCTCGGCCGCGCCCTCTTCCTGGTCCCCGCCGCCCTCCCCCTCGCCCTCGGCCGCGCGCGCGACCGCCTCGGGCAGGTGGCCCGGCTCGATCGTGCCGCGCTGCGCGAGCACGACCGCGGTCGTCGCGCACTGCGCGAGCTCGCGCACGTTGGCGGGCCAGCGGTACCTCAGCATCGCGCGCGCCGCGCCCGCGTCGATCTGCAGGTGCGCCGCGCGCTCCGGCGCCGCCCGCTCGAGCAGCGCCCCGAGCAGGAGCCCGAGGTCCTCGCGGCGGTCACGGAGCGGCGGCAGCGCGATGGTGTACCCCGAGAGCCGCGCGAGCAGGTCCGCGCGGAACTCGCCGGCCGCGGCGAGGCGCTGGAGCGGGCGGTGCGTCGCCGCGATCACGCGCAGATCCACGTGGACCGGGCGCGTCGCGCCCACCGGGCGCACCTCCTGCTCCTGCAGCACGCGCAGCAGCGCGGCCTGCGCGGGCGCGGGCAGGTCGCCGATCTCGTCGAGGAAGAGCGTCCCGCGGTCGGCGCTGCGCACGAGCCCCGGGCGGTCCTCGGTGGCGCCGGAGAACGCGCCCTTGCGGTACCCGAACAGCTCCCCCTCGACGAGCTCGCGCGGCAGCGCGCCGCAGTTGACGGCCACGAGCTCGCCCGCCCGCCCCGACAGCGCGTGGATCGCGCGCGCCATGACCTCCTTGCCCGTCCCCGTCTCCCCCTGGAGCAGGACCGGGATCGCGGAGCGCGCCACCACGGCGAGCTGCTCGAACACGTCGAGCAGGGCGGGCAGGAGCGAGGCGAGGCGAGGCCGGGCGCGGGCGCCGCCGCGGCCGCGGCCTCGAGGAGCGGCGGCGCGCCGTGTGGGTACGGCAGGGCCTCGCGGAAGACGAAGAAGGTGCGGCCGAGCTCGATGAGGTCGCCGTCCGCGAGCTCCGCGTGCCCGAGCGGGGCCCCGTTGACGAGGCTGCCGTTCTTCGAGCCGCAGTCCTTGACGACCCAGCGGCCGAGGAGCCGGACGATGCGCGCGTGCTTCGAGGAGAGCCACGGGTCGTCGAGGCGGACGTCGAGCCGCCGGATCGCGCCGCCCCCCGCCGGCTCGACCCGCTCGATCTTGCGGGCCGGGCCGCGCCCGATCGCCACCTCGTCCACCTCGTGGAGGGCGATGCGCGCCGGCGGCGCGAGCGGCCGGTGGCTCTCGAGGACCAGGAACAGGAACGGGCTCGTGCGGCCACCGTCCGGCGCCTGCGGCCCCCGGCTGACGGAGAGGGTGCTGCTCTCTAGCCCGCCTGACACGCATCCTGGGTACAGAGCCGGGCGGGCGCGGTCAATGCTCGCGGCGCCGCGGCGCGGGCCCGCGGCAGGGCTCAGTGCCCGGCGGGCGGGGGCACGAACGGCGCGTACGCCGCGTCGCAGTGGTTCGGGTCGCTGGCGAGGTCGCACGGGTGGTTGAGGAACACGGTGACCACGTGTTCCCAGCGCGTCCCGCCCGCAACTCCGGCGCAGTCGCGGTAGTTCTGGCCAGGGAGAGTACCTGACTCGCAGAGCGGGGTCGGGGCCGGCACCACGCCGCTGTCGCGGCAAGGACCGGGCGTGTTCCCGAAGCAGGCGGCGTCCCCGGCGCACAGCCTGTCGGTGAAGTGCACCATGGGGCGTGTCCAGTCGTTGCTGTAACAAGCATACTGGCGGTTCGAGAGAATCGCCCCCGGCACGGGCGGCGCCGAGTGAACGTTGGAGAAGAGATTCCCATAGAACGCACCCTCCCGGAACCTGAACACCGCGACCTCGGGTGCGGGGTATTGCGCGGCTGCCCCGGAGGCGGTCACGTCTGCGCCCGCGGGGAGAGTCCCCGCGGGGTCGGGCGGGGCGACGATCACCGCGAACGAGGACGGGCCGGGGACGCCCGGGTGAGGACAGGTGAAGCTCAGCTCACCGGTGGTGCCGGGGCGCCCGTCCGTGCTCAGGACCCCGTCGGCGAGCAGGCCTGCGTACCAGGGAGGCGACGGTGCCGTCGCGTGATCGCAGCCGTAGATTCCCTTGCAGGCGCGCACCATGAAATGGGAGCCGCCCCCGCCGGCGGACGCGCGCGGCTTGAGCACGACCGGCGCCCCAGGCTGGCACGTGCCGACGAAGCGCCTGCTCCAGCCACAGTCGCGAGCGGGATGCCCGACGGCGACGCCATCGGCGCAATGGGTCGTGAGGCTCTTGATGCGCGGGGCGACAGGGTCGCGGTACTCCCACTCCACCGGGACGACCGGCAGGAGCGGGAGGATCGCCGCGTCCTCGTCGCTGCGCACGGAGAGGCGCACCCTCTTGCCGCGGGCGTTGACGCGCGCGAGCACACAGGCAGTCACGACCTCCTGGCACGCCGTGCTCGGCGCCTCCTCGTACCAATCCCCGTAAGGCTCGGGCGACGCGGCCCCGCAGAGGCCGAGCTCGCCCGAGGACCCCGCCACGCGCCGGTCTGGATCCGCATCGAGCGCGCAAGAGACGATGTATCTGAGCAGCTGTGTCGCGGTGGGGCTCAGCGGTCCGGCCGCGAGGACACGCGCCAGCGAGACGTCGTTGAGGGGACTCGTGCTCAGCACGTCGAGGAGCGCTCGGTTCTCCCAGAGCGCGCCGGCGGAGAGCGCCGCAGGGGTCAGGTTGTTCCGGGGCATCAGCGGCGCGGGCGCGTCGTCGACGAGCTCCGGCGGCGCGCCGTCCTCGGCCCACCCGTCCTCGGGCTCCCCGGAGGCGCAGCCGGCCGCGCCCGCGGCGGCGCAGAGAAGGAGCGGCGTGACGATCTTCATCCATGAAGCACAGAGTTTCATTGCAGCGTCCATTTCATCGGCCCGGAGGCGGGCGCGCCGAGAGAATCTCAGAAGAATGCGTGAACGAATCCGGTTCAGAGCGTCGCCACGCGGGTGTTGTTGCCGCACACGCCGTCGACGCAGGTCGTCGGCTCGGGGGTGCCGTCCTCGTTCGCGCCGAACACCGTACACGTCACGCGCTGGCCGGGGCTGAACGGGTTGCTGACCGTCACGGTCGTCGTCTCTCCGGGCGCGAGCGCCACGTCGTGCGCGCGCACGATATGGCGCCCGATGGCGTGGCACTCGAGCGACGTGATCTTCCCGTGCCGGCCGCCGTTGCGCACCCTGGCGTTGACCCCGCTGGGCGACCTGAACACGTGGACGATGGCGAGATCCGCCTGGGCCGGGTAATCGGTCGTGTAGACGAACGCCTCCGGGCTGTGCGGGCTGGCGCAGTTCGCGTTGAAGTCCGAGATCTCCGGGTGCCGATCGAGGCAATGGACCATGTCTGGCATGAACGTGGTGAGCGTCTTCAGGTCACATCGAGGCGCCACGGGGCGACGCCGCCGCCCGCCAGAGTCGACGGGGCGTGTTGCCTCGACATCGAGCGGCGCGCCGCCGCCGTAGGTCTGCGGCCGCGTCGCCGGGCGCTCCGTGGCGCGCGGTCTGCCGCGCCCCTTGCGCGGCGCCGCACGTCACGACCGAGCGCTACGCAACCGCCGTACCACGCGCCCCCGCCTCGGACGTCCGCCCGGACGCCCTGGAGCGCGGCCGCCAGCGTCGTCTCCCGCGCCGCTGCCGAGGTCCAGACAGCGCGACGCAGGCCTCCGGGGCGTTGTTGCGCCCGTTGCGCTGCCTGTTGCACCCTGTTGCACCCGGTCAGCAGCGCCGTCGCCCGCGGTGGCCCGCTGGCGGCTTCCAGATCGCGCCGCCGGCGCTCGCCCCTTTCGCGAAGCGCGCACCTCCACACGGCCCTCCTCACCACAGCACTGCGCAATTTCACGCTTGGTGGAATGGCCCCCGCTCCCCTGGCGTGTGCGCCGACGATTTTGTGCCCATGCGCCGAAGGACCGGCGCGCTCGGGAGCATTCAATACGCAGGAGGCGGTCTCGAGGCAGCGCGGCCCCGGCCTGCGGCGACCTTCCGCTCCATCTGCGCGGCCACCCCCCGGCGCGTCTCGCGCGCGGCGGCTGGCCGTGGGGTCCCACGGATCCCGTTAGCCACAGCAACGGCTACCAGGGAACGACTTCACTTCCTTTCTCTGCCTGCGGGCACGAGGTCTTGCCATGAATCCATCGAAGCCGGCGCGCTCGCGCCTGTTCCTCGCTGCCGCCCCCCTCCTGGGGCTCCTCGCGTCGTGTGTGCAGGCGGAGGTGCCTCTCCCCCCGGAGCTCGTGGACACCAAGCGGCTCGAGTCGCAGTGCGGCTCGAGCTGGGATGTGCAGGACGTCGAGCGCTACGACGGCAGCCTCGGGATATCACGGCAATGGGTCATGGACCGTCAGGGGGCCGTGGGGTATCACGTGGACGTGGGGTGCTCGGGCACGCTCGTCTCGAGCGACCTCTTCCTGTCCGCCGGCCACTGCGAGTACCAGGTCGGTCACAGGGTCCGCTTCAACTACCAGAACGCGCCGGACGGCGTCCGGCGCCCGACGCAGGACCACGAGGTCGTCGAGGTGGTGGAGCAGGAGAACGGCAGCGGCTGGGACTACGCGATCGTCAGGCTGGCGGACAGCCCGGGATCGCGCTTCGGGTCCACGCCGATCGCCGCCGTCGATCCGGCGGCCGGCAGCCTCGCCGTCGTGATCCAGCACCCGGCGCACGTGCCCAAGGTGATCCACGCGGGCCCGGTGCTGGATTATGCCTCTGCGTCGGGGGTCAACTGGTTCCGACATCAGGTGGACACGGCGGAGGGGAGCTCGGGCGCCGGCGTGCTCTCGGCCGACGGCGTGCTCGTCGGGGTGCACACGAGCGCGGGGTGCAACCCCGGCGCCCCGGTGTACGGCAACAGCGCCATGCGCATGAGCCGCCTCGTCGAGCGCTCTCCCACGTTGAAGCGGCTCGCGCCGGCCGAGGGGCGCGCGCTCGTCGCCGACTTCGCCGGCGGCGGCCCGCCGGCGAGCGTCGCTTACCGCGAGGATCGCGGGCAAAGCGGCTTGCTCGGCAGCTTCCTCGACGACGGGGACGTCCAGCTGGCCGGCGACTTCCTGGGCCGCGGCCGCGCTCAGGCGCTGTTCCTCAACAGGAGCGCGAACGGCGGGCGCGTCCTCATCGCCGACCTCTCCGACGGCGCCGCGCCGGCGGAGGTCGGCTACCGGGAGGACTGGGGGAAGAGCTCCCTGCTCGACGGCTGGCACGACGCAGGCGATCTCCAGCTCGTCGGCGACTTCATGGGCCGGGGCTACGATCAGGTGATGTTCCTCAACGCGGCGGGCGCGCCCGGGCGCGTCCTCATCGCGGATTTCAAGGGCGGGTATCCCCCGGCGTACCGCCGCTACGCGGAGGGCTGGGGCGAGAGCACCGTGCTCGACGGCTGGCACGACACAGGGGATCTCCAGCTCGTCGGCGACTTCACGGGCCTGGGCCACGACCAGGTGATGTTCGTCAACAACGGCGTCGGGCAGGGCCGCGTCCTCATCGCGGATTTCAAGGGCGGGGCGGCGCCCGCGGCGGTCGTTTACCGGGAGAGCTGGGGCCAGAGCAACCTGCTCGACGGCTGGCACGACGCCGGCGACCTCCAGCTCGTGGAAGACTTCGCGGGCCGGGGATACGATCAGGTGCTGTTCCTCAACAAGGGGAGCGGGACCAAGCGTGTCCTCGTCGCGGACTTCCGCGACGGCGCCGCCCCGGCGGAAGCCCGTTACCGCGAGCTCCGGGGCGATCACCCCTTGCTCGACGGCTGGCATGACGCGGGCGACCTCCAGCTGGCCGGCGACTTCACGGGTCGGGGTCACGATCAGGTGATGTTCATCAACACGGAAGGCGCGCCCGGGCACGTCCTCATCGCGGACTTCCGCGACGGCGTTCCCGGGGCGGAGGTCCGTTACCTGGAGAGCTGGGGATACAGCGCGTTGCTGGGCGGCTGGCACGACGCGCGGGACGTGCTGCGCGTCGGGGACTTCGCCGGTCGCGGGTACGATCAGGTGCTGTTCCTGAACCGGCCTTGAGCCGCTCGCCGGAGCAGCCTACTGGGCTGGCTTGGCCTCGGTATCCATGCCGCGCACCGCGCGGAAAGCGTCGGCGGTCGCCTGCGTGTTCTGCGTCGTCACGATCCGGAGCTTGTCCCCCTCGCGCCGCGCCACGTGCACCAGGATGCCCTGCATGTCGGGCGCCGGCTTTCCGTCGGGCGTGAGGGCGCCCGTCAGCACCCATGCCCAGCGGACCACCGCGACGTCCGGCGCCACGAAGCGCGTCTCGACACGCACGCTCTCGAGGCGGCTCTGCCGGAAGACGGTCTTGTGAATGCCAACATGGCTTTCCCGGATGGCCGCGCGCCCGTGCCACCATATCCCGAAGATGTTCACGAAGTCCGCGTCCTCGGCGTTCAGGGCAGCGAACGCATCCATGTCGTGCCGGTTCCAGGCGTCGTTGAACGCGGCGACGAGCTGCTCCCCGAGCGCCTGCTGCGCGCGCGCATCGGGCGCCGCCGCAGGCGCCGGCGCGGCGGGCGGCACCGGCGCGGCGGGCGGCGGTGACGCCGGGGCGCACGCGAGCAGGAGAAGCGGCAGCGCAGCGGCGGCGAGGACGCGATGCATCGGATGCCCTTACATGCAGGCGGCGCGGGGCGTCAACCGGCGGCGCGGCGCGCGGCGCGACTGGCTCGCTCGAGGTCGCCTCAGCCCGGCGCGAACGAGAGCCCTCGCTCCCGGACCAGCCCTTCCGAGAGCTCCCACGTGCGCCTCGCCAGCGCGGCGTCGTACGAGAGCCGGGTGGGGGTGAAGCGCTTCGGATCGAACAGGACCGCGCCGTGTGCGTCGCGCGCGTCGGCCGCGGTGAGCAATCGGACGACGTTCTCCGCGGATCGCTCCGGCGTCGTCCCGGCGAGGCGGTAGAGCGCTCGCACCCACCAGGGACCGCTCATCGCGTTCAGCGTCTTCGTCATCCCGACGCAGGCGATGCTCGCCGTCACCGGCAGCCCATGCCAGCGCCTCGCCGCCTCCTGCACGTGGAGATAGCCGAGCACCTGCGAGGACATGAGCGCTCGGAGCAGCGACCACCTCCGCCGCTCGATCTGGAGATCCTCGAGGTCGGGCAAGAGGCCCGCGGGCGCCCTCCCGCCGACGTGCACGATCCGCCCGTCGCCCGAGGCCGCGAGCTCCCCGACGAGCGCGCGGTTCAGCGCGTACCGGGCGAGGTACTGGAGGCCGAACGCGAGCTCGAAGCCGTCGGCCGTGGTGGCACGCCGGAAGCGCACGGTCATCGCGCTGTGCACGAGCCCGTGGATCACCCGCCGGGAGGCCCGGATCCGCTCGGCGGCCTGCGCCACGCCGGCGACCGAGGACACGTCGGCCTGCACCCAGGCGGCCTCCCGCGCCCCCGCCTCCCGGAGCGCGCGCGCGGCCTGCTCGCCGCGGGCGCGGTCGCGCCCCACGAGAAGCACGGAGGCGCCGCGGCGCGCCACCGCCGTGGCCGCGGCGAGCCCGATGCCGGCCGACCCACCCACGAACACAAAGCTCGCCTCCGCCACACTCCGCTCCTTCATCGGTCCTCTCCTCGCCACGGCGGTTGATAGCTACCATGGCGACTCTGGACAATCAGTGATATATAATCCTTCATGGTTGATAGGTCGTCCGGATCCGAAGACGACGCCGTCGATCCGCTGAGCGGCGTCCTCGATGCGGTCCGCCTCCGCGGGAGCGTCTTCGGCGCAGGCGAGCTCGGGGCTCCCTGGGGCGTGCAGACGCCGGGCATCCCGGAGATCGTCTGTTACGTGGTCGTCCGGGGAGCGGCGCACCTCGCGCTGCTCGACGCGTCGCGGGCTCAGGTCGCGATCGCGAGCGGCGACGTGGTCCTCGTGGAGGCGGGGCGCGCGCACGCGCTGCGGGACAGCCCGAGCAGCGTGGCAGTCTCGTTTGACGAGCTCCGCCGCGCGGCCGGCGACGAGCTCCGCCGCGCGGCCGGCGATGGCCCCGGCCCGCTCCGGTGGGGCGGCCCGGGGCCGCGCACGACGCTGGTCTGCGGGTCGCTCGCGGTGGACGAGGCCGGCCGTGCTCTCCTGGGGTCGGCGCTTTCTGGCTTCCTGCACCTCCCCGCCGAGACCGCGGGCCCTGGGCTGCTCGGCGTCCTGAGCGCGCTGGCCAGCGAGGTCGCGGCGCCTCGGCCGGGATCGAGGGCCGCGCTCACGCGCCTCGCCGAGCTCGTCTTCATCCACGCGCTGCGCGCCTCCATCGCGCGAGGCGCCGCGGGCGCGGGGTGGCTGAAGGGGCTCGGGCACCCGTCGATCGCGCGCGCGCTCGCCGCGATCCACGCGGATCCTGGCGCCCCGTGGACGGTCGACACGCTCGCCGGGCGCGCCGGGATGTCGCGCTCGGCGTTCGCCGCCGAGTTCCGCCGTCACGTGGGCGAGCCGCCGCTGGCCCACGTGACCGCGTGGCGGATGCGCCACGCCGCGCGGCTGCTAGAGGACGGGCGCCTGAGCCTCAAGGACATCGCGGCGAAGGTGGGTTACGGGTCCGACGAGGCGTTCAACCGCGTCTTCAAGGGCTGGGCCGGCGTCCCGCCCGGCGAGTACCGCCGCCGTGCGCCGGTCCCGCGATGAGGTCCTCGCGCGGAGGCGTCCACGGAGCCGAGCCGCACGTGGCGGCGTTAGCGGGCGCGTCCGCCGCGCGGGCGCTGCTCGGCGCCGGAGCCCGGAGCAGGCGCGGCGCCGGTGCCCGGAGCAGGCTCGGCGCCGGCCTGCGCTGCGTCGTCCAGCAGGCGGAGCAGGGCGTGCTTCCCCGAAGCCTCGAACAGGACGCTGAGGCGCAGCGAGGTGTCCCGCAGCGCCTGCGCGAGCTTCCGCCGCGCGGGCCCCTCGGGGGTGCGGGCGACCGCCTCGCGGAGCTCGGCGACCTCCCGCAGGAGCAGCACCTCCTCCGGCGGGCTCCCCGCGCACCGCGCGAGCAGGACCTCCAGCCGCTCATCGCGGCTGAGACCGCTCAGCCCGTCGTCCTGGAGGGGCTTGCCCCGCCCTGGTAGCCGGTCGAGGTCACCGCGCGCGGTCGCCGCCTGGATTCGCGACTCGACCAGCTGCTCCAGCCCTTTGAACATCGTGCCCCTCTCCTCTCTGCCGACGACCGGCCCTCCGCGCACCTCGTGGGGCTGCGCGACGGGTGTCCTGTTCCCCTCATCTGTAGGGCACGCTCTCCGGGTCGGCCACGGCCTGACGCACTCCCTCCCGGGACACGCCGCTGGCCGCGGCGTGAAGGCGATCTCTTCGATGCGTGGATGCGTTATTGATGGAGGGTCGCCTTCCCAGGAAGGCGGTGAACCGCGCGAGGATTCCTCTGTCGCCACCGGGTCTCTTGCGGAGGGCGGAGGTGATCCGGAGCCCCGGAGGTCAGTCCGACACGGGCGCCGCGATTCCCACATGACCTCTGCGCGTCGGGTTGTTTTTCCCTCTCCCTGTCGAACCGGTGCTCCAGAGCGCCCTGAGGTGGAATCGATGAAGTCTCGACGGATCGAACGCATGATCGCGCTCCCGGCAGCGTTTTGCGCAGCGGCGTGCACAGCCGCAGGCCTCGACGAAGGGCCGCTTGCGGCCGCCCGCGCGGCGCTCACCTTCACCGAGGACCAGAAGCTGACCGAGCAGACCCCGGCCGCCGGGCGCGTGCTCGGGATCTCGGTCGCGGGCAGCGGCAGCACGGCGCTGCTCGGGGCACCGGACGAAGGGTACCTGACCCGCGGCGCCGCGCACGTCTACACCGTGAGCGGCGGGGCCGCGACGTTCGAGACCACGCTCGTGCCCAGCGACGGCGCGAACGGCATGGGGTTCGGCCGTCAGGTGGCGATCGACGACGACACCGCCGCCGTCATGGCCAGCGCCGATTACGAGGTGAGCCCGGTCGAGGATCGCATCTACGTGTTCGTCCGGAGCGCCGGCGCATGGTCGGAGCAGGCGAAGCTGACCGTCCCGCAGGACCCGGGGTTGAGCTTCTCGACGATGGCGGTCGGCGTCGACGGCGACACGCTGGTCGCGAGCACGGTGGGAGAGGACATCGAGCTCGTCCTGGGCAAGGCGTTCGTGTTCACGAGGGCGGGCGGCGCATGGTCGCCGCGGGTGGAGCTCGAGCCGGAGGACAGCCCTCGGGGCTTCGGCGGGTCGGTCGCGGTGTCGGGCGACACCGCGATCGTGGGCGCGGCGGCGGACTCGCCCGACGGCGTCGCCTTCGCCGGCTCGGCCTACGTGTTCGTGCGCGACGGGGACAGCTGGAGACAGCAAGCGAAGCTCTTGCCGCACGACCTCGACGACAGCCGGGCCTTCGGCTTCTCGGTCGCCCTCGCCGGCGACACGGCGGCGATCGGCGCCAGGAGCGCGGTGTACGTGTATACGCGCAGCGGCGGCGCCTGGACGGAGCAGGCGAAGCTCGTCCCCGCCCTGACGGGGAGCGAGGCGACCGGCGTGCGGCTGCTGGAGAACGCCGTGGTGGCCGGCTTCGTGGGCGTGGCTGACAACAAGGGGGTCGTGTCCGTGTTCCACGGCGGAGGAGGAACATGGACCGAAGCGCGAACGCTGGCGCCGTCGGACGGGCAAACACACGACTTTTTCGGGTGGAGCACGGGATACGCCGGCGGAAGCGCAATCGTCGGGGCGCCGTTCCACAGCGCCCCGCAGCAACGCAGCGGCGCCGCTTATGTGTACGCGCTGCCGTCCCTCGACGGCGCGGAATGCGCGGCCGACACGGATTGCCTGAGCGGCGCATGCGAGGAGGGCCAGTGCGCCCCCGCAGGCGACGGCGGCGCGGGCGGCAGCGGCGGCGCGGGCGGCAGCGGCGGCGCGGGCGGCAGCACGACGTCCGCGGGCGGCGGCGACGGCGCGGGCGGCAGCACGACGTCCGCGGGCGGCGGCGACGGCGCGGGCGGCAGCACGACGTCCGCGGGCGGCGGCGGCGACGGCGCGGGCAACGGTGGCGGCGCCGGCGGCGGGGCAGACGGTGGCGGCGGCGGCGCGGGCGGCAGCACGGCGTCTGCGGGAGCGGACAGCCCTGGGACCGACGGCGGTGCGGGTTTCGGCTGCCGGATCGTCGCTCCAGATCAGCCGGCGCGCGGCGCCTCCGCGATCGCGGCGCTCGTGCTCACGCTGGCCGGCCTGTCGGCGAGGCGCCTCCGCGATACCCGCGGCCGGGGGAACTGCTGCGGCGATGGGCTCCGGTATCCTGGTCTCAAGGCCCAGCGAAGGCGCTTAGAGCGGAGAGGGTGATCGTCCCGAGGGGCGACGGGGATGTCCGGCGCCCAGCCGCGGGCTCAACGGATCGCGTTCAAACGCTGCCGTCGATCGTCACGATGGCCCCGTCGGGCCGGTAGGTGAGCTCCGTCACCTTGATGTTGCGCAGGTGCGTCTTGCCGCCGGAGAGCTCGCAATCGTGGTAGAAGAGCCACCACTTGCCCTCGAACTCCACGATGGAGTGGTGTGTCGTCCACCCCAGCACGGGGGTGAGCAGGACGCCCTGGTAGGTGAAGGGGCCGTACGGGCTATCGCCCGTGGCGTACACCAGCAGGTGCGTGTTGCCGGTGGAGTACGACAGGTAGTACTTGCCGTTGTACTTGTGCAGCCATGCCGCCTCGAAGAAGCGGCGCTCGTGGTCGGTCTGCAGGAGGGGCTCGCCGTGCTCGTCCAGGATGCGGATCTCGCGCGGCGTCTCGCCGTACTGCAGCATGTCGTCGCTCAGGCGCGCCACGCGCGGGCCGATGGCGGGCTGCGCCTCCGTGGGCTCGGGCGGCACGGTCGGGTCGTACTTCCCGCTCTGCCAGCGTTGCAGCTGCCCGCCCCAGAGGCCGCCGAAGACCATGTAGTGCGTGCCGTCGTCGTCCTGGAAGGTGGAGCAGTCGATGCTGTAGCTGCCCTTCATGGGCTCGGGCTCGGCCTTGAAGGGCCCCTCCGGCCGCTTGCTGGTGGCCACGCCGGTACGGAAGACGTCGTTGTGGTCCTTGAGCGGGAAGTACAGGTAGTAGGTCCCGTCCTTGTACGCCGCGTCGCCGGACCACAGCTGCCGCCCCGCCCAGGGGATGTCCTTGACGGCGATCGCCACCCCGTGGTCCGTCACCTCGCCGGGGATGCTTGCCATGGAGAGGACGTGGTAGTCCCGCATGTCGAAGTGGTCCCCGTTGTCGTTCTCGGGGTTGCCCGTCTCGATGTCGTGCGACGGGTAGATGTACACGCGGCCCTCGAAGACGTGGGCGCGCGGGTCCGCGGTGTAGATGTGGGAGATCAGAGGCTTCGGTCGCGACATGCCGCTCCGTGGGGGTAGGAAGTTGCTCAGGTCACAGGCGCCGCTAATGTGACGGCGGGGAGGAGGAAGCGCAAAGCGCGCGGCGCCGGCGTCGCGGCCCCGCCACAAGGCGATCTCGCCGGGGTCGCTCCACCTGCACGAGCCGATCTATCCAGGGCTACCCCGCTGTTTCCGGCCATCACGCCTTGGCTGCCACCAGAGTCACGGCAATGCTTCGCTCGCACTGGACGCGTCGTGGGCCCAGTGTACCGGATCCGACACGCCACCGGCCAGGTATCCCGAGGGCACGGCCCTCGTGTTCGACCCCAGGACGACCGTCGTCCATCAGCTCCACGTCGTGAGCGTCAGCGCGGGACCGCTCGAGGTGCGCCTTTGTACGTGGACGTCGTAGGCATCGAGGAGGACGACGACCTCGAGCGGGTGGGCCTCTCCATCGTCCACCGGTCGGAGATCGACCTGCCGGCGAGGACTCGATACGTCTCGGTCCTGGCGGCCCACCTCCGCGAGAGCGACCGCGAGCCTGCCGGCCTGCGCGTCCGCGGCCCGCGCCCGGGTCGCGGACGCGGCGCCCGCCGCCCGTGTACGCGGCGCCCGTCGCCGCGCGGAGATCCCGCTCCGGAAGGCGCGGCGCAGCTTCTCGACGTGAATGTCTCGACTGCGCGCGGCATCGGATGAGCGCATATCCTTCTTGGCTTGCGATGCCCGACGCGTGACGTCGGGCATCGCTCTACTCTTCAAGAGACCGCGACGAGTCCCCTGCCAAGTCCACTCGAGACGATGAATCCAGGATAAAGCTCCAAGCCTCCAAGAGCGCCAAGATCTCGTCCTCTTCTTGGCGTTCTTTGCGTCCTTGGCGCTCTTGGCGCTTCATTTCTCGGTCGGATCAACGTGATCGGTGTTCTAGAGCGGTTTCCACCCGCCCCTGGTACGAGCGTCGCAGAGCGTCGGTGGGGCGGTCGCGCGCCACACGAGCGTACGCCACGCGTCACGCTCGAAGATCTCCGGTCGACGCCCGGCGAGCAGCGGCGCATAACGCGCGACGATCTCCGGAACGTCGGTGGCCACGAGCCCCGACAGGATCAACATCCCCGACGGGGCCAGGCGGGCCACGATCAGGGGGGCGAGCGCCGTGAGCACATCGCGAAGGATGTTGGCCACGACGATGTCGAACGTCCCGTCCGGCCACGTCGTCGCGAAGCTCACGCGAGCCTCCACCCCGCTCCGTCGTGCGTTGTCCTCCGCGACCGCGACCGCGGCGGCGTCGATGTCGACCCCGATCGCCTCGCCGCCGAGCTTCGCGGCGCCGATCGAGAGGATGCCCGTTCCGCTCCCCACGTCGAAGAGGCGGAAGCCGCTCCGCGGCGCGAACGACGCGAGCGCTTGAAGGCACATCCGCGTGCTCTCGTGCCGGCCGTCACCGAATGCGCGGCTTGGACCGAGGACGATGGTGCGCTCGTCGACCTCCGCGTCCCAGGGACCGGTGACCACGCGAAAGCGAGGTGGTACTTCGATGAGGGTGGAACGGTCACGCATGTGTTGTGGAAGCCTGCCACCGCGCGGCCGGAGCGTCATCCGAGAGTCGCGGGGGCTCGTCGAGCTCGGCTCCTGGGCGAGCCAGCCGTCGGCTTCAGGGCATCGACTGCACCTCGAGCTCGGCGGAAAAGGCGTCGCCGGGGCCAGGACACGCCCGAGCGGTGCAGGCGGCGGCCTCGTTCAGCTCGACCTCGGCCACAGTACGCGCCTGCGCTGGTCTCCTTGACAAGGCGGGGTAGCCGTCGGATACGCTAGCCTCCCACGATGCGTGGGGGCGGCACGACGGGGTGGGCTCGGAGTTCAAGGTGCCCCACGCGGAGGCGGCGGTCAGCGGGCGACCTGGCGGATGACGCCGAAAGGGCCGCGGCCCACGATGTGTGGTGTAGACCATCGTGGTCCGCACATCCTCACGGCGAGCCACGACGTATCCGCGGGAACACGGGGATACGGCGCCGCCGCTCGCCGCCTGCATGCGGAGCCGTGCAGACATGTCGCGCATCACGGATGATCGCGACGTTTGGCGGAGCGAGGAGGTCTCTCCATGTCAGTCGTTGAAGCCGAAGTGCGCCGCGCCATGCCGGAAGATCGATCGCCGATGTTCCGGATGCTCGAGCTTTACCAGCACGATCTGTCCGACATCTGGGACCAAGATCTCGATCTCCATGGTGAGTACGGCTATTCGCTCGATCGCTATTGGTCCCATGGGCAGTGCTACCCCTTCGTCGCCACGGTCAAAGGCAAGTACGCTGGCCTCGCCTTGGTGGACACAGCGGTCAAGGTGGGTCGCGCGGGGCACTGGATGGATCAGTTCTTCGTCCTCAAGAAGTATCGCCGCTCTGGAGTTGGGCGCACCTTGGCGCGGGCTGCCTTCGAGGCGCTGCCCGGGTCATGGGAGGTGGGACAAATGCTGCTCAATCAGCCTGCGCAGCGCTTCTGGCGCGCGGTCATCGGCGAGTTCACGGCTGGCGACTTCGTGGAGCACAAGCTTCAGGGCGGCTCGTGGGAAGGAGTTGTCCAGTGCTTCTGCAGCACGTCCGGGAGATGATCTTGCCGGTCAGGCAAGCTCCTCTGGTTGTAGAACGCCTGCCACCGCGCGGCCGGAGCGTCACCCGAGTCGCGGGGGCTCGCCTGCGAGGTGCTCGTCCGCAGCGTGCGCCGCCCGGTGCGACGGCCTCGGCGCCGAGCCACCCGCCCATGGCCGCCCTCGCGTCGCCTCCGAGGAGCGCGCGCTGCGCGATGGCGACTTCCTCGATCTGATCGGCGCTGAGCAGTAGCGGTGGGGGTCGTCAGCGTCACGCCTCGCTGACCGGATGTTCGGGGCCAGGCCGCCCCTCCGCCAGCGTGTCCTCGAGGCGCTCCTGCGTCAGCCCCGGGCTGCTCGACAGCTTGGTCTCGGCGTGCGGCTCGTCCGATCGGGCGACCGACTCCGCGTGCGCCGTATCGGGGCGCGCCTCGCTCAGGGGGTGACGGCTGCCGGGCCGCCCCGTGGCGAGCGTCGCGCCCTGACCGACCTCGGGCGGCGCCGCTGCGTGCGCCGGCCGCGGCGGGGGCGCTCCGGCCGCGCGCGGCGTGAAGAGGTCCGCCCAGTCCGGCAGGTGCCGCTCCAGCCGCAGGCGCTCGGCCTCGGGCAGCGCCTCCCCGATCACCTGGCACACGGCCTGGGCGTGCTCCATGCCGAAGCCGCGCGGCGCGCCCTCGCGACGGGCGATGCGGTCGTAGAGCTCGTCGCGATCGAAATCGCCCTGGTACACCGCGCCGCGCACCGCGGCGGCGACCGGCCCCGGCAGCCCGCCCGCCACCGCGGCCGCCTCGTCCTCCAGCAGCCGCTCGCCCAGCGTCCGCGCGGTCACCGCGATCGCGCGCTCGGCCTCGTCACGACCCTCGAAGCCGGCGCGGCGCTGCACCTCCTCGATGAAGTGCTCGTAGTCCATCATGCACCTCCTTCCTGGGGCCGCTCTTGCGATGCCCGTGCCACGGCGGGCCTCGGCGCTCCCGGCGACACCACGGCGCCGCCGGCGTCGCTCTACCTGCACGCTCCGGTCTCGATGGAGTGCGGGCGCACCGAGGTGTTCTGGATGCTGTTCGGGTCGGTCACGGCGACCTCGCGGCCCCAGCCGGTGAGCCCCGCGAAGGTCCCGTCCGTCGTCATGTCGAACGGTCCGTCGTCCTGACAGTCGCCGTTCTTGACAGCACCCCACGACCACGCGAGCCACCCCACCTCGAGCTCGACGCTCTTGGCGAGCAGGGCCTTGTACTCGAACGGGTGCTGGCCGCACTCGTACACCGCGTGCTGCGCGAACTCGCCGACCATCAACGGCAGGTTCAGCGCCACCGACTCCTCCAGCTCTCTCGTGATCGCCGCCGCGCTCCCGTCCGTCCACCACATGTGCACGCTGAGCAGGATGTTCGGATCGTGCGCGACCAGCGCCGGGCCGACCGCCTGCAGCTGGTCGATGTTCTGCCCCCACTTGGACGCGTCGATCACCAGCGGCACCGTGATCCCGGCCTCGCGCATCCGGGTGATCGCCTGCTTGTAGCCCGCCTCCCAGGCCGCGTTGTCCACCTGGTCGCCGACCTCGTTGCCGATGTTCACGAGCAGGTTCTGCTCGTGTTTCTTGATCACGGCCACGACGTCCGCGCTCGTCCAGTAGTCGACCAGCGTCGGCAAGAGCTCCCACTTCCCCGTCGCGTCGTGCAGCTCGACGATGGGGATCAGCTTCTGCGCGAGCGCGTTCGTGATCGCCACATCGAGGTCCGCCGCGGGCTCGTCCGTGAGCCAGACGATCCGCACCGCGTTGGCGCCCGTCTTCGCGATCTCCGCGAACTCCGGCAGCCCGTCGGTCCCGGACGGCAGCCACACGACCATCTCGTTGATGCCCCGGAGCAGCACCTTCTCCCCGCAGCGGTCGTGCAGGAAGCGACCGCGCACCGAGAAGCCCGTCGACTCCTCGCCGCCCCCGCCCCCGCCCCCGGCGCCCGTGCCCGACGTGGCGCCGTTGCTCGTCGTGGCGCCGCCGCCCGAGGTGGCGCCGCCGGCGCCGGACGTGGCTCCGGTGGCCCCCCCGCCCGCGCCCGACGCGCCCCCGCCCGAGCCTGTCGCCTCCTGCTCCCCGCCCTGCGGGTCGTCGGAGCCGCCTCCACATCCCGCGGAGAGGCCCAGCGCCATGAGGGCTGCCCCGGCCCAACCAGCTACCCAACCATGAACAACACGCATCGTGATCTCCCTTCTCTCTCCTGATTGCACCTGGCGACGTACGGGCCAGATCGCGCGCAACCTCACGGCGATCTGTTCTTCTTCTGCAAATACTTAATCGGTTTAGTCTCCGCCATCTTGAAGGGGGTCACGGGGCGGTCGCGCACGCGGCGCCGGTCGAGTCACTTCGGCCTCAGCTCGGTGAGGACGAGCAGGTACTCCGGCGGGTTGTTCGGCGTCAGCTTGGCGTACGGGTTCTCCCGGGTCGGGAACCCGGTGAAGCGCTTCGTGTTGTACTCGCCCCAGGACGGGTTCTTGAAGAGCGGGATCACCGGCGCGGCCTGCACGAAGATCATCTGCAGCTCGTCGAGGATGCGCTTCTGCTCGGCGACGTCGGTCGCGGGCTCGAACTGCTGGAACAGCGCGTCGGCCGCCTTCGCGCCGAAGCGGTGCCAGTTGCGGGCGCTGATCTCGCCCACCGGCTTCACCAGCTCCGCGCTCATGAGATCGCGGTAGAAGTTGTAGGGCGTGGGCTCCACGTTGGTCCAGCCCATCGACATGTCGAACGTCCCCTTCTGGAGCGCCTCGAAGAACGCGCTGAAGTCGTACGTCTTGAGGGTCGCGTCGATGCCCAGCTGCTTCAGGTTCTGCGCGATGATCTGGACCGCGCGGACCCAGTCCGACCAGCCGGTCACGACGTTGATCTCGAAGCGCATCGGCTTTCCGTCCTTCGCCCGGATCCCGTCCGCGCCCTTCGCGTAGCCGGCCTCGTCGAGGAGCTGGTTCGCCCGGGTGAGGTCGAGCTTCACCCAGTCGCCCGCCGCCACGGCCTTCTCGTTGCGCCAGCGATTGTGGGAGTCGTCCAGCCCGGTCGCGTCCGAGCCCTGCGTGTAGTTGTTCGCCGCGATCTTGACGATCTGCTCCCGGTCGATGCCCATGCTGATCGCCTTGCGCACGCGCACGTCGTCGAACGGCTTCTTCGTCGTGTTCGGATACAGCGTGGCCGTGCCGCCGACGAGCGGGAACCAGTAATGGTGGTTCGCCGGATCCTTGGCGACGAAGACCTTCTCGATGTCGGGGACGAAGGCGCCCGCCCAGTCGATCTCGCCGTTCATGAGCGCCAGGCTGATCTGGTCGTTGCCGGGGTAGGCCGGGAAGCGCAGCCCGTCGACCGCCGGCTTGCCCGGCTGCCAGTAGTTCGGGTTCCGGCCGAGCTCGTACACCTGGTTCTGGAAGACCTTCACCTCGGTGAACGGCCCTGTCGCCACGGGGCTCTCGTTCGTGTACGTGACCGGGTCGGCGACGTCCTTCCACTTGTGCTCCGGCACGATCGGCTGGTGCCCGATGTAGCTGAGCCCCGGGACATAGGGCCGCTTCAGCGTGAACTCGACCGTCGCGTCGCCCTTCGCCGCCACGGCGTCGATGAACTTCCACACCCCCGAGAGATCGAGCGCCGAGTGCTTCTTCAGGAGCTCGAACGTGAAGGCCACGTCCTTCGCGGAGAACGGCTGTCCATCCGACCACCGGACCCCGGGGCGGATCGTGAACGTGAGCCTCTTGCTCCCGTCGCTCCACGCGTAGCTCGTCGCGAGCCACGGCGTGTACTCGTTCTTCATCGTGTTGTAGACGAGCATCGGCTCGTAGATGCCGGCGATCGTCGGGAATCGCACGCTGCCCTCGGCGAGCAGGGGGTTGAAGTTCCGCACCCAGGAAGCCTGCTGTTCTCTCGAGATCGTGACCATCGCGGCGCCCTTCGCCGCAGGCTGCGGCGCGGACGCCGCCGGCCCGTCCGGAGCGCCACGAGCCGCCTCGGCTCCTTCCTTGGAAGAGCAGCCCGCGGCGGCGCTGGCGGACAGCATCAGCGCCGACAGGAAGAAGATGCGACGCGGCATCAGTCCAGCCTTCATGACAAGCCTCTCCGCGCGGGCGACCTCGGGTCCCCGCGACGCTCCATCTGCGTGTTACGTGGCAGCACGCCGCGCCGTGGCCCGGCACAAAAAGAAAGTAAGGACGACCGCGCGCGGCCTCCGTGCCGTGCACGACACTACGATGTCGTGTTTACCGGTTAAGTTGGTGGATGTCAACGTACAGACCTGGCCGTCTTCGCGCGTTCCATCGCGGTCGTCCGGCGCGGGAACCCTGGAGCGGGAGGCCTGGCCGATCGGGCGGCGTGGGAGCGGCGCGCATCCCGCACGACCGCGATCGCCCCGGGGGGGCGCATCGGCCGCCGCGCGTGCGTTGACGCATCGCGTTCCCCCAGGATCTTGCGCGACGCCCCTCACGGCTCGCGTGCGCAGGCTCACTCCGGGCGGGGCTCCCGGCGCCTACCGGCTCCCGGTGCCTGCGGGCTCAGCCGCGCCTGCTTGACAGAATCCTTCGACGGCACCAGACAGATCATCCCAGATGATGACGAAGACCACCCTGCCCGTCGTGCTCATGACAGCCCTCGCCGTCGCGGCCGCCGGTTGCGACAGCTCCGGCAACGGCGGGCGCTCCAACGAGCGGTGGGCGACCACCGAGAACACCACCGTCGAGCTCGACTTCGACAAGGTCAACGAGGCCTTCAAGGCGGCCGAGGGGCCCGAGGACTTCGAGCGGCGCGTCAACGAGATCTACCAGGGGAGCGAGGTCATCAGCGTCGCCGTACAGGACCTGGACGCCAAGACGCAGGTCGTCACCGGGTTCTTCGACAAGAACGGCGACGGCGGCGTGCAGGACCCCGAGAAGGTGTTCACGATCCGCCGTGACGTCTCGGGCGAAGGCGCCGCGCAGCTCCAGACGACCGGGTTCGGCCCCTACGCGTACTACCACTCGCCTATGATGAGCCTGGCGTCGGGCATGATCCTCGGCGCCATGGTGTCGTCGGCGCTGCGCCCGAGCTACGTGCCGATGTACACGCAGCCGTACACCACGCCGCCGAACCGGATGTCCGATCTGCGCTCCCACCGCGATACGTACCGCGCCTCGAATCCGTCCGGCGTCGACAACAGCAAGTCGTCGCAGACCGGGCGGCGCTACAACAACACCGGCGGCAGCCGCTTCGGAAGCGGCAAGTCCGGCGCCGGCTCGCGCTTCGGCGTCCGCCGCAGCGAGCGCGGCCGCAAGCCCGAGCGCCTCGTCGCGTAGCCGCGCTCTCCCGCCCGCCGCCGCCGCCGCCCGCCACGATGCAGCCGCTGCGAAGCATCTCCGAGCTCCCGTTCCGCTGCCGTCCCGCGCTGGAGCTCTTGAACCTCGAACAGCACCGCGACGCGCCGGACGTGGAGTCCACGCAGTTCGGCTGGTGCCGGGTGGCCGAGCTCTTGCTGGACGGCCGCGCGGATCGGGAGCCGCTCCGGGTGACCGACGCGCTCGTCGTGGCGGTGCACTCCGCGGACGAGCCGGAGGTGCTGCCCGACGACGTGGAGCTCGAGTTCTTCGTCGAGGAGGTCGCCAAGGACTACTCGGTGACCGTGCTCCTGTCGGCTTTCCTCGAGCGCTGGCTGCCGGCCGCGTTCTCCGGCGAGCGCGCCGTCGTGCTCGCCATGTGCAACCCCCACGCCGCGCGCATCCGGCGGCCGGAGGCGGCGGGGCGCACCCCCGTGTACTACGCCGACGGCGACGTCGACGCGTGGCTCGACACCGACGCAAACGGTCGCCGGCACATCCGCCTCGAGGCGGAGGCCTGGCGCATCGCGGAGTGAGACGATGTTCGACGGACGCAAGCAGCCGATCGTGTCGCGCGAGCAGAAGCTGGTCTACGCCGGCATCTACGTGCTGAAGAAGATGGACCTGAAGCCCGCCGACGGCGGCATGGAGATCCCCCTCGTGCTGCCGTCCGATCTGAGCCCGCTGGAGGATGTCCTGCAGGAGCTCGTGAACGCGGACCTGGTCGAGGTCAACCGCCGCAAGGCGCGGTTCGAGGTCACCAAGAAGGGGCTGGCCTACCTCGGCGAGATCATCGACGAGGCGGAGGCGCTGGTCGACGAGTTCGACGACGAGTCGCTCGAGGACGCGGTGGCCGAGCTCCGCCGGCGCAACGTGGACGTGCTGCGGGCCCGGTTCCTGTGGGGCTGGTACGACGGCGAGCTGGACGATCTGGTGCTCTTCCAGCAGCGCCGGGGCGTGACGCCGGTCGAGCCGTGGTGGGCGGACTACCTCATGAGCGACGCGTTCTACGAGGCGCTGCGCAGCGACTACGAGTGAGCGCGAAGGCGGCCGTCCCGCCGCGGGGACGCCGCCACAACGGAAGGGCCGCCGTCCGCGCTCCCAGCCTGAACGAGCAGAAGTTCGAAACGCCAAGGCGCCAAGCACGCCAAGAACGCCAAGAAGATAATATCTTGGCGTTCTTGGCGTTCTTGGCGCCTTGGCGTCCTTGGCGCTTCATTTCTCGCTCGATCAACGTGATCGGTGTTCTGACGCAGGGTCGGGAACTTTTCGCGGGGCTCCCCGTGTCCTGAGAGTGTCCGGGGAACAGGGCGGCGTGGAGCCTTCCTGCTCCCCGCCCAGCCCATGCCCACGTCTCCCCACGCCTCGTTCGTCGAGCGGCTCCTCGCCGAGCTCCCGTGCCTCCTGCGCGCGGCGCGTCGCCTGACGCGCTCGGAGCAGGACGCCGAGGACCTGGCGCAGGCGACGGTCGTGCGCGCGATCGAGCGGCACGCCGACCTGCGCGACGAGGATCGCATGCGCGCGTGGCTGCTCCGCATCGAGCGCTCGGTGCTGCTCAACGCGACGCGCGGGGCGCGGCAGCGCCTCGAGGTGATCGAGGGCGGCCGCGGCGCCGAGTCGGTGCCGGAGCCGCAGGGCGATCTGGAGGCGGAGCTCCTCGAGCGGGGCTTCGCCGACGAGGTCGAGCGCGCGCTCGCGCGTTTGCCCCCGGAGTGGCGCGAGGCGTTGCTCCTGCGGGAGGTCGAGGATCTTTCCTACGAGGAGATCGCCGATCTCCAGGGGTGCCCCGTGGGCACGGTGCGATCACGGCTCTCGCGGGCGCGGCTGGCGCTGGTCGAGGGCCTCTCCGAACGGCACGAGGAGATGTCATGGCAGGGTGCAACCGCGAGTGGTTCGACAACATTTCGGCGTGGCACGACGGCGAGGTGACGCCCGAAGACGCGGCGCGGATCGAGGCCCATGTCGCCGGCTGCGGGCCCTGCCGGCGCGCCGCGGAGGTCCTCGGCGGCGTGCGGCGCGCGCTCGTCGCGAAGGCGGACCGGGAGGTACCGCAGCGCCTGCGCGACCGGGCGGAGGCCGCCGCCGCGCGGAGCCCGCGCGCGCCGCGCCGCGGCCCCTGGGTGATCACGGCCGCCCTCGCCGCGGCCGCGGCGGCCGCCGCGTTGCTCGTCGGCAGCCCGAGCCAAGGCGTGGGCGCGGCGATGGCGGACGAGCTCGTGAGCCACCACGTGCGCGGCTTCGCGCGCGAGCGCCCGTGCGATTTCGAGTCGCCCGATCCGGACGCCGTCGCCGGATGGCTCGAGGGGAAGCTCGGCTACGCGGTGACCGTCCCGCCGCTGTCCGGCGCCCGGCTGCTCGGGGCGCGCCTCTGCCAGATCGGGGACACACGCACGGCGGCGCTCATGTACGAGAGCGGGGACAAGCCGCTCACGGTGTTCGTACCGCCGCCCGGCTCCGACGCCGCGACGGCGGCGCGCGCGCTCGCGGGGCGCGGCGTGGGGTGCACCCAGGGGCCGCTCGGCAGCGCGATCTGCGCGAGGAGCGTGGAACAGCCGGTGTTCGCGGTCGCCGAAGTGGACGTCGCCGCGCTCGCGCCGGCGCTCGGCAGGCGCTGATTTCGCTCGTTGCGAGGACCCATGACGATCGGTTCATTGCTGACGCTCTTCGGTGCCGGGCTCGTGACGTTCGCGTCGCCCTGCGTGCTCCCGATGCTCCCCGTCTACCTGTCGGCCCTCGGCGGCGCCGGGGCGCTCGGCGGTCCGGACCGCGCCGCGGCGAAGCGCGGCGTGCGCCTCGCCGGCATCGGCTTCGCGCTCGGCCTCGCGATCGTGCTCGTGGCGCTCGGCGCCGGCGCGTCGGCGCTCGCCGCGGTCTTCGCGCCGCACCGGCGCGTGTTCACCGTCGCGGCCGGCGCCATCCTGGCGCTCTTCGGCGCGAAGCTCCTCGGTCTGCTGCGCCTGCCGTTCTTGGAGCGCGAGGCGCGCCCGCTCCTCTCGCGCCTCCCGGGCGCGGGCGGCTTCTGGGGAGGCATGTTCTTCGGGATCGCCTTCGCGGCAGGGTGGACGCCGTGTGTCGGCCCGGTGCTCGGCGCCGCGTTGACCT
Organism: Sorangium cellulosum; assembly: GCF_002950945.1. GTDB lineage: Bacteria > Myxococcota_A > Polyangia > Polyangiales > Polyangiaceae > Sorangium > Sorangium cellulosum_E. Next base: position 407,841 of record NZ_CP012673.1, on the reverse strand, counting down.
ATGCGGCCAGCGCGGGCGAAAGCCCGCTCACCGGCGCGATCCAGCTCGGCGCCTACGCCGCGGGCCTCGCCGCGCCGCTCGTCGTCGCGGCCTTCGCCGGGCCCGCGGCCGTCGAGCTCGCGCGCCGCCTGATGCCGGCCACGCCGGCCCTCCAGCGCGTGACGGGGGCGCTGCTCGTGGTCCTCGGGATCACGTTCGCGACCGGCCGCCTGGACGCCCTCTCGCCGGCGCCCGCGGCGGCCGTGGCGGAAGGCGCGCCCTGCGACGGCGGCCCCGCCGGCGCGTGCGCGGCCCCGGAGGGCGCCCTGGAGCACGGCGACGTCGCGCTGCCCGAGGGGATGCCCCGGCTGATCGAGTTCGAGAGCGCGCACTGCGCCGTGTGCGAGCGCATGGCGCCGCTCGTGGAGGAGCTCGAAGCGCGCTGCGCCAAGGACGCCGGCACCGTCCTGCGCATCCCCGTCGACGATCCCCGCGGGCAGGCCCTCGCGGCTCACTACGGCGTGCGCTTCGTGCCGACGTTCCTCACCGTCGACGCCGCCGGGCAGGAGGTGGAGCGCGCGGTCGGCGAGCTGCCTCGCCAGCAGCTCGCGAGCCTGCTCGGCGACGTCCGCGGCGAGGCCTGCCCCCCTGCATTGTGAGCCCCCGCGGCGGGGCTCGCCCGGGCGGGGCGAGGGCGCCAGCGCTCAGGGCGGGCCGAACAGGTGCGTGTCTGCGGTGGGGGTCTCGACGAAGTTCTCGCCGCCGAACTGCACGATCCCGTTCGTGCCCGGGTCCTGAGCGGCTGCCTGGTCGCTGCGGAAAGTGTCCTTCAGGAACCAGTCCGGCCGATTTTCCCAGGCGTCGCCGTCCCACGTCCAGACGGACAAGGCTTCCGGTACGTAGAGCGGCTGATCGACCAGCTGCGTGGCGGGATAGCTGAATCCGCCGAACAGGACCACCTTCTGGATCGCAGGATGCCAGGCGAAGATGGCCTGTCGTCGACCCCAGGGCAGCGTGTCGCCTGCCGAGCCGCCCGCGTTCACCTGATGCCAGCCGCCCTCGTCGAGCATCCATACGTCGTTGGGATACCCGTCGAACCCGGCGGAGTATTCGGACGAACCACCGAAGAGCCACATGACGTCACGGACAGGGTCGTAGGCGAGCTGCGAGCCCACGCGGCCATCGGGGTGCTCAGCGCCGTCGATGGGGTGCCAGAAGTCGTCGATCAGCTCGTAGGAATCGGCCCGCACGGAGATGGAGATGTCGTTGAGGGCGGTGCCGACCCCGGAGAAGGCGACGAGGTGGCCTCGGCCTTTGTGGAACGCGAGCGCGTGGTCCAGCCGGCCAGCGGGACAACCGAAGTTGCAGTAGGCGATGATCTCCTCCCAGGTGGAGCCGTTCCAGCCCATCATGGCGCCTCCGCCGCCGTTGAGGACCACCTGTTCTCGCAGGGGATCGTACGCCATGGCGTGGCGGCTGCGGGGACCAGGCCATACGCCCGCCTCGGCGACTTGCGTCCACGTGGAGCCGTTCCACTCCCACAGATCCGCGAGGTCGTTCTCTATCGTGCAATCGGGGAAGTTGGCGCACTCGAGGCCGCCGAAGAGGACGACCACGTTGCGCTTCTCGTCGTAGGCCATCGCGGAGGCGGTCCGGGCGGACGGCCCGGCCGCGCCTTGTTTCTTCCAGGTGAGATTCTCCGCCGGGGGAGCGCCGCCGGTGCCACCGGTGCCACCGGTGCCATCGGTGCCGCCGGTGCCATCGGTGCCGCCGGTCCCCCAGCTCCCCCCGGCGCCCGCAGCACCGCCGCTGCCCTCCGACGACGTATCCGCCGGGGAGCTGCCGCACGCGGCGAGGAGGACGGACAATGCAAACAAACGAGAACGGTCGTTACGCATGGACGCTCGACGGAGCGCGGCGCGCCAGCATGCAGGAGAGGACCGTCGGAACCATGCTGGAGCTTGACGGCCCTCAGGGCGGCGCCGCGGAGCTCACCCCCGCGCGAGGCCACGGCGACGGGATGCACAGGATGCATGATGGACATGCAGTTTTTGATTTGGAAAATCTATTTACGATGGGTCAGATGTCCGTCGGATCTACGCTGGGCGCCGCGCGCACACGGTCGAGCCGGCTCGCCGCGATGGGCCTCCCACGCCATACGCCCGCCCGACCGCCCACCCCGCGCGCGCCCAGCATCTCCGAGAAAGGCAGCATGCTAGACACCAGCATCTCGTCGACGCACATCACGCCTCGTCGCGCCCGGCGCGCCGCCCGTCACGGCGACGCGCTGGCCCTCTTGCTCCTCGGCGCCCTCGGCGCGGTCGTCGGATGCGCCGACGACGAGCTCGCGCTCGAGGCCCCGGTCGAGGCCTCCGCTCAGGAGCTCGCGAGCATTCCCACCATCCCGGACGAAGCCCTCCAGAAGACCCTGGCGCCCATCCGGGCCCTCGAGGTCCCTGGCAGGGTCTACATGAAATCCGTCGAGGAGACGTTCACCAGCTCGGGGACCTTCTCGCAGGTCGTTCACGTCTATCAACCCGACGCGACCGGGGAGAGGATCCGGTTCGAGCTCGCCGCGAAGACCTCGACGGGACAGGTCGACACGAGCCACAGGTTCGAGTCCGTCAAGGTCACCTCGCGCCCGGGAGAGGCGGACCAGATCGAGCAAACGCTGTGGAACAGCAGCGGCCAGCAGGTGTACGAGCTCACGAGCTCACGCCAGGGCTGGTATCGCTTCGAGTTCAGGTACGTCGCCCCGAACGCGGGCCGCACCCAGAGCTTCAAGGCCACCGACGTCGCCGGGAACTCCTTGAAGATCGTCTGGGTCGACCCCCCGAGCGCCGCCGTGCAGGTCCGCGCCAAGATCGCGGTGGACAGCTCGGCGTCCCAGGTGTTCCTCAAGGGAGGCGCCTACCGGAACACCGACCCCACCCAGTCCGCCTATGCCGACAACGTGAGGCTGAACGGCAACCTGCTCTATCGCCGCGGGTTCGATCAGGGCCGTTACAACTTCCCGCTCGGGCAGCTGAACGCGGCGGAGCATACGCTCGAGTTCTCGCTGGCCGCCAGCGGCTACGACCCTGCCAAGTTCTGGTTCGGCGTCAGCGAGAAGAGCTTCGCGCCGGCGGGCACGAAGACGAGCTGGGACCGGGTCCAGTTCCTCTACTACGGCGCGATGCGCACGGGCGACTACGACGCCTGGAGCGAGGGCGTGGCCTTCGCGCAGGGCCCCGCCGTCACGAACGGGGTGCGTCCGCCGCCCGTCCGCCGCGGCACGACGTTCTCCGTGGCCGTCGAGGACTCGAGCCTGAACGGCGCCACGCAGAACGCGACGCTGCGGATCATCTCGGACGCCACGGGCGCCGAGGTGTCCTGGGCGAAGTCGCTGCCCCCCGAGTACGACTACCGGGGAGGGATCTTCACGAGCGGCGCGTTCTCCAGCCGGAACCGCGAGCACTGGCGGATCACCGTGCCGAGCGACGCACCCGTCGGACGTTACCTGGTGCGCGCGTTCGCCCCTTCGGGCGCCCGCATCGGCCAGGACGTCGTGTTTTACGCGATTCACAACCCCTATCCGCTCGTCGCCAGCGGCGCCATCTCGAAGGCGGAGCTCGAGACGTACGGCTACGACGAGGACGAGGACGGCGTCGACCTGAGCGGCGCGTACGGCAGCGACCACGACAACATCCGCGACCACTTCACGGTGCTCTACGAGTGGTCGCCGCCGTACGACGTGCAGAGGAAGCTCACCGCGGCGTTCCGCCGGACGACGGACGAGTCGAAGTTCTCGTTCCTGGATCACGCCGTGGCGGCGGCGCAGGGGACCACGAGCGAGTTCGAGACCATGCGCCGGCTGTATCGCCTCGTGACGCAGCGTTACCGGTACAGCCAGCCGACCAACCAGGGCGACGTGTCGTCCATCTTCCTGAGCGACGGCCTGGATCCCGCGGAGTCGCTCCAGTACGGGAAGCCGAACACGCAGCTCAGCTCGGAGGACGGGATCAACGGCGCCCAGTGCTACGACTACGCTCCGGTCCTGGCGGCCATCGCCCGCAGCGCGGGTGTGCTCTCCCGGGTCGTGTCCAGCAACGGCAACCTCGGCGGCTGGGGGAACCACTTCTTCACGGAGGCGTACATCCCGAGCGTGCCCCTGCACGGCGGGAAGACGGAGAACAGCAGCTCGAGCCCGAACAGCGACACCGATCCCTGGTACGCCTTCGATGCCACCAACCCGGACGCCTCGGGCAACACCCCGTATCAGTTCCTCTGGGAGCGTTACTCGGAGGCGATCGGGCCGCGGGCGCAGTACGGCAAGGCGGCGTTCGTGCTCTCGGGATACAAGCCTCGCGGCACGACGACGAACACCGTCACCTGGGATCCGCTGGGCCCCACGACCGACATCGGCGAGGACGACGTCCTGTCCCTGGAGGCCCAGTACGAGTCCGGACCGGACTTCTGGATCACGCAGAGCGGCGTCACGGGCTTCCTCGGGCGCGGCGAGAAGGACGTCTATCGCATCAGCAAGGCGACCACCGGGGCAAGGGCGGTCTCCGTCAGCACGCTGCCGGGTGGCGGGAGCACCCTGCAGCCCGTGCTCTGCGTGGGGCCCTACGTCGATCCCAACGGCCCCCCCGTCGTGAACGAGCCCGACATGGAGCCCAGGTGGAACGTCTCCGTGCCGGCGCGTTGCGCGAGCCGGGCGACGAGCCATCCCCTTCCCGAGGGGGAGTCGTACGTGGTCGTCTTCCACGACCATGGCCAGCCGGATGACGCCTACCCCAACTCGGAAGACAGGCTCAAGCTGGGGGACTCGGTGCAGTACGTCCTCGATCTCCAGTTCTGAACCTGCCGAATCCCCTCCCGCCATGGCGCAGCGCCGTGGCGGGGGGTCCCCTCCGACCCTCCACGCACCGCGCGGCGCTCAAGGCTGTCACGCCGGGAGCAGGACGCAGAAACAACTCCCCCCGCCCTCGTTGTCCCTCACCTCGATCCTGCCGCCGTGCGCCTCGACGGCCAGCTTGCAGAACGTCAGCCCCAGGCCTCGGCCGACGGAGGAGAGGCCGGCGTCCTGCCCGTCGAGCCGGGCGTACCTGTCGAAGATGTGGTCGCGCAGGTGGACAGGGATGCCGGGGCCCTCGTCGCGCACGACCACCTCCACCCAGGGCGCGTCGAGGCGCCGCGCCTCGACGTACACGGCGCCGAGCGCCGGGCCATGGCGGAGGGCGTTGTCGACGAGGTTCTGCAGCACCCGGCGCAGGAGGCCGCCGTCGGCCCGGAGGCGGCAGCTGCGGGGCGCGCCGGGGCGGAGCTCGATGCGCTGTCCGCGCGAGGCCGCGAACGGCTCCAGGATCTCGGCCACCTCCTCGAGCAACGCGGTGAGATCGATCTCCTCCAGCCGAGGGACGAGCGTCCCCAGCCGTCGGCTCGAGGTGTCGAGCAGGTTCATCGCCGTGCGCTGGATGAGCTCGGCCGAGCAGAGCACCCTGCTCCAGCGGCGCCGTTCCCGCTCCGGGAGATCCTGATCGCGCAGCCGGACCCTGGCAGTCAGGAGGATGCCCGCGGCAGGGCTCCGGAGGTCGTGCGCGAGGAGCTCGTTCAGCGCGTCGTTCTGCCGCTGGCTGTCCGCGAGAGCCCCACACCGCTCCGCGAGGTCGCGGGTCGCCGCGTCGAGCTCGCTCATCCGCGCCTGGGCTTTCTCCACACACTCGCGGAGCACGATGTTCTCCATCGCCACCGCGGTGCCGTCGGCGAGCGCCTGCAGCAGCGCCACCTCGTGCGCCGTGGCCACGCGCGCAGAGCCCCAGTAGCACCCGATCGCCCCGAGGGGAGCGCGGGCGTGGACTGGGACCATCGCCATGCTCCGCACGAACGTCGGCCTGTAGACCTCGCTCGGGATCCGGGGATCGAGCGCGATATCGTCGACGACCGCCGGCGATCGATGCTGCATCACCCACCCGCTGAGGCAGCTCGACATCGGGAACCGTCGGCCTTGCCAGAGCGAGGAGATCGCATCTTCCTGGACATAATGGCAGAGCTCACCGTCGCGGAGGACGAAGGACGCGCCGTCGGCGCCGGTGAGCTCCCGGGCGGCTCGGGCCGCGATTCGCGCGATGCTCTGGAGATCGGGCGCGCGCCATAGCTCCTGCAGGGCGCAGAGGAGGCGCTCCGCGCTGTGGTTCTCGCGGAAGCTCAGAACCGGACCGCTCAAGCGGGCCAGGTCATCAGCTGCGTTCGGGTTCATCTACTGCGAACTCCCTATAACGCCCGGTCCCGCTCCCGACAAGGCAAGGCCCCTGGAAAGGGGCGCGCCGGCGCGCCGGTCGTCCTCGCTCGCTCACGTCCCGAGAGCCACGCGCGCCCGGGATCCCGCGTGCGCGGCAGGTGCTCGGGAAGCGGCGCACGCCCGCGCGAGGGTGCGGGCGAAGAGGCGGCGCGCGAGGCGGAGGCGGGTGACGACCGTGGGGGCGGGAGCGAGAGGGAGGCGGCGATCTCGTGCAGGGAGAGGCCGGGGGCGGCGAGCGACACGGCGTTCAGCCGAAGCTGAATGCGACGGAGCTCGAGCTGTCCTGTGCGGCGCCGGTGCTCTCGTGCCAGGCCAGGAGAGCTCATCGCGCAGCACAGACGCAGCCTTGGAATAGAGCACGTCCTCTCCGCGTCGCCTCCCGTTGCCCCGGCGCTCCCAGCCTGGTATGACCAGGCTGGCTGCCATGAGATCCCGGAGCTGCGCTCGGCAGCCCGGCCCGCAGCACACGGCCGAGCCGCTGGGCGGGCAAGGCACCGGAAGGGGATGAACGTGCGACTGGCTGTCATTCGAGTCTCGAGCCCGATCTTCGAAGTCGACGACTACCTGCGCCGCCACGGCTTTGCACCTGACGCGGTCTGGCGCGTCGGTGACCGCACCATGAGGGGTCAAATTCGAGAAGACTCCGGTTTCAACGTCTGCATCGGTGACGAGCCTTCTGCGGACGCTCTCGTCGAGGGCTTACGTGCGTGGATTCGGTCAAATAGATCGGCCCTGATCGAGTTGAGACATCACGGAGCCGCGGCCCAGCTGGACGTGGGAATGACGGTGGGCTCATCCGCGCAGTTCACGGCGAGCATCGTCCTCGCGCCGGACGATCTGGCTCTGCTGGCCGAGGTCGGCCTCTCCTACCGGGTAAGCGCGTATCCGGGCAGCGACTCTGACGACGAGGATGAGGACACGGACGAGGGGTCCACGACGGCGAGCACTTCTGACGGAGGCCCGGTCGAGTGATCATCGGGCGCCCTCATCGAGCGCCGCGGCGAGGGCCGCGAACTCTTCCTGGCACTCGCCGCAGATCGCCAGGTGCTCCTCGACCAGGCGCAGCGCTTCGGGCGTGGGCAGCCCCGCCAGATGCACCTCGGCATAGGCGGCCACCCGATCGAGACAGGTGTCGCAGCCGATTTCCTGCTCACGCGTGACGAGCGTGGCCTGCACGAGCATCTTCAGATCCGACGGCTTCAAGAGCATGAGACGTTCCTCTCGAGGAGTCATTCAAAGGCCCAACGCACGGTCTCTGCGGAGTAGCCCGCCTGCTCGAGCGCTCGTTGCAAGCTACGACGTGCGTCGTGGCACAGCTTGTAAATAGCATTGCGATTGCTTCCGAGCTGGGCTGCGATCTCCTCCTGCGGCATCCCCCGCAGCTCGGCCAGCACGACCTGACGCTGCCGCTCGGTGAGCGTCTCTGCCACGCAGCGCTGCAGCAGCGTCAAGATCTCACGCCTCGCGATCGCCTGCTCCGGCGTCGCGGAGCTGTCTTCGAAGGGCTCTGACATGCCGGATGCGCCGGGAGCTTCGACCGGGGACCCGGCGGTGAGCGCGTCGAGCGGCACGTCCCGCCAGTGCCGGCGCCGCAAGGCGCTGAAGGAGACCCGCAAGGCAATCGCGATGGCCCAGGTCGAAAAGCGGCTCTCTTCTCGAAACGAATGGAGCTTGGCCAGGATGCGCAACATGCTCTCTTGCGCAAGGTCCTCGATCAGAGCGCTGGCCTCCGGACGCCGCGCGAGCCCCCGATGCAGCGCCCGCACGATGAGCTCGCGCAGCTCGCGCTGGGCCAGCGCACCCTTCGGCCCTGGATCCCGCAGATCGAGCAGCCACGCGGCGTCGGTTCTTTCGAAAGCGGTCATGCACTCTCCGGGGTGAGTCTAGCCGATCGTGGCCGAGCCTCTCGCGTTTTCGCCTGACGTGGCTCGTGCGCCACGCCGGTCCGGGCGGCTCGCCGCCGGCGTTCAGGATGCAGCTCGCGCCGGCCGAGACGCGGCGAAGGCTTCGGCAGCGCTGAGCAGGGCCGCGCCGAGCAAGAACACGTCCTTGAGCACGAAGGCGCCGAGCTCGTTCGGCACGCGCAGCGCAAAGCCCGGCACGTCCACCCAGATGCCCGGCGTGGTGAACAGAAAACTCAACGTCGTGACAAATGTCGGTACCGCCGCCAGACTGCCGATCGCGCAGGCTCTGGCCGACCATGGGCGCAGCGCGATCAACGACGCGATGAGGATCTCCGTCACACCTATCACGGTGGAGACCCCTTGGACACCCATGAACGCATAGGTCCAGCCGAGCAGCGGGCTCGGCGCGATCAAGGGTTCGATGGCGCGGGCCTCGACCTCCGTGAACTTGAAGGCGCCGAAATACAGCAGGATCAGGATGAGCCCGTACCGCAGCGTCACCAGCGCCGCACGGCCGAGCCACGCGTCGATCGCCGTTCGTCGCCCGGAGTCGATCGCCGTTCGTCGCCCGGAGCCGAGAGCTCGCAGCAGCGACGCTGCGGCCGTGGAATGTATACCGTTCATGCTGGCCTCCTCGACCGGTTGAAAGCGGCACTCACGCCGCGTCCATGAGACGCCGCCAGGTCCTCGGCTCTTACCCCCGACGTGAAGCCGCGGGATTTTTTGGGCCGGATCTGCCCCGCACGTACCTGCGCGTCGCCTCGGCGCGCGACGCGGTTCTGAGCGCAGTGAGGGAGAGCCCGTCCTTCTGCAGCGCGACGTGGTCCTGCGCGATCGGTGGCCGCGAGACGTATCGCAGCAGCGCCTCTCTCGCCGCAGCGTCAAGCGCGCCAGCGCGCGTCGCCGTTCGGTGGTAGGCTTCCGGGGAGCTGCATCCGAGCCAGAGGATAGGAGCCTCCATGACCGACTTCAACATCATCCTTCGCGATCCCCACCGGGTCCGACCGACCGATGTTCTGATCCGGACCGTGACCGAGGCCTTCGAGGGGCTGGCCGAGGAGGCCGGGAGGCCGTTGAATGTGGTTGCCGGCTCCCCGATGAGCGGTGCTCCTCTTGACGATCAGCTGGCGATCACCTTCGTGGGCAACCGGCTCAGGCTCGGTGAGCGGTTCATCGGCGGCAGCAACATAGGACTGATCCTCGGTGACGAAGGGGGCGCGGCCGTCTACGTGGGCGCGTTGCTCGAAATGCGGGTCGGCGGCGGACCGCGCGGGGTCCTGGTGCCCTCGCGCTACCGGGGCGGGTCACCGCTTGACCGGGAACCGGCGCGGCTCGAGATCGACTACATGTCGCAGACCGAGCCGGTCTTCGAGAACGGAGAGCCGGAGCTCGCCCGAGCGGCCGGCAACGTCGCCGCGCACGAGCTGGGTCACATGTTGGCCCGGCTCGGGCACGAACTGGATCTAGGCAACTACATGGCGGACGGAAGCGCTTTTCTCCGTAGGTTTCCCTCGCCCACCCGGCGCGATCTCAGGTGGTTCTGGAGTGGACGCAAGTCGTGGGACCCGGCGCAGCGGCAACGGCTTGTCCGGGTGATCCGGTCGGGCAGGATCGAGGGTGGGTTGCAGGCGATCCCCGGCGGGTAACGTTCGCGAGCGCGAACCGACCCACGCCGGCGCGACAAGCCTCGCAGGACACGCTCGACGTTGGCCGGTCCTGCCAGCAGCTATCGAACTGGACACTCCAATATAAAGAAGAACTTCGCATGCTGACCTCGCCGCCTGCTCGTCCCGTCAAAGTCTTCTGCAGCTACTCGATCGAGGACGAGGCATACCGCCAGGAATTTGATATGGCGCTGGCCGGTATGCGTGGGGCAGGACTCGTCGAAACATGGAGCTTCCGTTCAATTCCCCCAGGAGAGGCCGTAGAATCTCGCGTGGCTCAAGCGCTCAACGAGGCCGATATTATCGTGCTGCTGGTGAGCGCATCATTTCTCGACTCCGACTACTGCTGGGACATCGAGATGCGTCGCGCGGTCGAGCGACATGACCGCGGCGACGCACGACTCGTTCCCGTCGTAGTTAGATCCTGCGAGTGGAGCGACGCTCCATTCGCTGGGCTGAGCGCGCTGCCGCAGGACGCAAAGCCGGTTGCGTCATGGACACATCGGGATGAAGCTTGGACCTCGGTTGCACGCGGCATCAGAACACTCGTGAGCGAGATTAGATCTGGAGCGCGTCCGGCACGGACAGTTCGACAGGCGACGCCCGCAATGCCGACTTACCGTGACGCGGCCGGATTCCTGTCTGCCGCTGGAGTAGTTCAAGTCGTATCGACTCGCGACCGAGACCGAGAGAAACCGATCGACGGCCCGATACTTGTATATGAAAACAGCTTTCAGAAGACCTGGCTGCTCATTACAGAATCAAAGATTGCATGTATTCTGGACGATCTGACGAAACCGGCGACATACGATCCGCTCAAGTGGCAGGAGTCGGTCGAGGACGCGTTGCCCGTACGGATCGAACCCTACAGGCGCACGTCTGGATTTCTTCACTTCGGTTCCCGGCGCCGGCAATGGCTTTATTCCTACCACTTGCATCGCGACCCTTCGGCGCTGAAGAGCCGGTTGGAGGCGTTGCTGAAACGTGCCGGCTAACTTCGCATGATCACGACGTTGGGCGGGTCGCAGATGGCCGGCCTTTGCGCCCGGCGAAGGGGCTGCCGGCGATTTCGTGCGCTGGCCCGCTGCGGTGAAACCACCCGGCCGGGGCTGCGTAAGGAGGTATGAATCCGCGAAGATGGCTCGCGGAAATCAACCCCCAGCGAGGTACATCGTGATCGTGAAGCTCGTTCGCAAGGCTCTTCCGTACAGCGTGACCCTGATCCTCCCCGCCCTCCTGGCCGCCTGCGCCCTGGCGCCGGAGAGCCCGGAGGACGCCGAGGGCGAGGACGTCGCCGAGATGCCGCAGGCGCTCCCGATCAGCTCGGTGCTCAACATCTACTACTCCGACGAAAACTTCACGACGAAGGTGGGGCAATCGTACCTGAGCTGCGTCCCCGGCCCCATCGTCTACAGCGGGCGTACCTCGCTGTACTACTATCAGCACGACGTGCCGTGCTCCAACGTAGGCGGACCCCGCCTCAGTTTCCGGTGCATCGACAGCTTCTGCACGGAGTTCTGAGCCGCGGGCGGCCGGAGGGCCGGTGAGCCGGCCCGGCCCCCGCGCGCGACCGCGGGCGACGGCGTGGCTCAGGTCGCCGGCGATCGAGGCGACGTCACGCCACAGCCAGCGTGCGCGGGGATCTGGCGCGAGATTGCCGCGCATCCCGCTCGCCGATGCGCTCCATCTCCTGGAGCCAGGCCGCTCGTTGCTCGGGGGTCCGGGTCTTCTGATTGAAGAACGTGGTCTCGCGGACGGGCCCGAAACCCACGAAGCGCAACGTCGCGTTGACGAACGAGGCATGGCTGCGACGGGTCGCTCCACGCGACGCTGCTGCAGTACCTCGGCGGCTCGCCGTTCATCCGCAAGTTCGCCGGCAAGCAGCACTTCAGCCGCAGCTCGTTCTTGCGGCGCGCCACGTTCCGCCTTGCGCCCGAGAGCCCCACGTTGCGCCCGAGAGCAAGGGAGTCCCCTCATGACAGACCAGCAACAGCCCGGCAGCCATCCCCTCCGCCTGGAGACGCAGGCCGGCGAGGTCAACGCCCGCCTGCACCCGTGCGCCGGCGACACCGCCGTCCTCTGGGTGTTCGGCGCGGGCGGCGGTCTCGGCGGCCCGGCGGGCGGCATCTACGATCGCCTGGCCGAGCAGCTCCGGCCGGAAGGGCTCGCCTCGCTGGAGCTCGACTACCGCTACCCCGGCCGCCTGGCGCCGTGTGTGGCCGACGTCCTGACCGGGATCACGTACCTCCAGACGCTGGGCAAGCGCCGCATCGTCCTGGTCGGCCACTCGTTCGGGGGCGCCGTGGTGATCGGCGCTGCCGTGCAGAGCCCGGCGGTGATCGCGGTCGCGGCCCTGTCCAGCCAGACGGCGGGAACGTCGCAGGTGGCGCAGGTAAGCCCGCGGCCGATCCTCTTCGTCCACGGGGAGGCCGACGAGGTCCTGCCGGCCAGAGGCTCGCTCGACCTTCACGCGCGCGCTCGCGAGCCGAAGGAGCTTCTGCTTTACCCGGGCAGCCGGCACGGGCTCGATCAGTGCAGGGACGCGCTCGACCGCGACCTGTCCGGCTGGCTGCGTCGCGTCACGGCAACAGGCTGACCGCCGCGTGCCAGGCGCAGCCGGTCCGGCCGTGGGCTCCACGACCTGGAGGCCGGAGCTCGCTTGCGCGCGTTCCTGCTGCGCCGAGGCCGGCATTCGTGAGGCCGCCCGTCGGTGGGTTCATCCACGACGACCCGCGCCGCGGGCCGCGCTTCGAAAGCGTGCTTGTGTCAGGCAGCCGAGCGCGTAGCCACCGTGCTCCCGAGGTAGGCACACAGGGCGCTGCGGTAGCGTCTCGGCGGGACGGCCGCTCGGCGCTTCCCAAGGCTGCACGCGCTCAGGAGCCGGTCGTTGCGAGCAGCTCCCTGGCGTCGCTGACGACCGCGGCGCGGCGGATCCAGCGGTCCAGCTCGGCCAGGTCGGTGCTCGCGAGCACGCGCTCCCGGACCTCGCCAGGGACCTCCAGCCCGCGGGCCTCGAGGAAGGTGAGCACGTCGTGCGCCTTGGCTTCGAGGATCCCCTCCTGGCGACCCTCCCGTCGGCCCTTGGCCACGTAGCTGCGCGCGAATTCACTCTGAAACTCGTATCCGCTCTTCATCATCGCCTCCAACGTCCGCCTCGCCGCTGCGTTCAGCGAGGATAGCACCAGGTCCCCGTACACGGCGCGCCGCTCCTCATCGAGCCCGGCTGAAGCCGCCAGGAACGCCACGCCGATCGCCTCCCCCGCCTCGCCCTGCCCGTGCACCATGGCCGAGAGCACGACCACCTCGGGCGCCGCCTTCGCCTGCTCGGCGTCGGTGACGACCGGGACGCCCGCGGGGCCGAGCACGAGCGGCGTCAGCGTCAAGCCGGGGTGGCCCGTGTCGATCGGCCGCGAGCACCACCTCATCATGTCCGCATCGATCGTCACGACGAGCAGCCGGGTCGGGCAGCGGTGCCGGGCCCTCGTCTGGACGACGTACACCGGCCAGACGTACGGCTTATCGGGGTCCACCCCGAGCTGGACCTCGACGACGATCGCCATCGCGCGTCGCTGCTGCTCGCCGACCAGCAGCACGAGCACGGCGTCCGCCCGGCGGTCCGAGGGAACGATCTCGGCAAGATCGGAGGACTCGACACGCGCCTCCGTGAAGGGAGGGACCGGCTGGCCGAGCGCATCTTGCAGCATCTCGGCGGCCAGCGTCGGCCGGTTCTTGAACAGCTCCACCAGGGCTTCATGGGTTACTGAGGGCATCGGATCGTCTCTCGGGTGATTGCAGCCATGCTGACTCCTCGAGCGGCGCGCCAAGCTCCTGCGGGGGGTCCGCAGGGGCCGGAGCAACCGCGTCCACCTCTTCAATTCCGGGCACCTCCCTCGAGTCGTCACGCCACGTGATCTGCGTGCGCGATCCGGCACCACGTCACGAACCGCCCCGCAGCTCGCAGCAGCGGATCGAGAGCGTCGCGGTGGCCCTGGCGCTGGTCGCCCTCGCGCTCGGGGGTCGCCCGGGAATGGGCCTGCGGGATCGTGCGAGCTCAGCAGTACATTGAGAAGTAGCTTACGCGTCTGTGCGCCGCGGACGGCTGACGTCGTCGCGCGCAGGCAGCGCTGCTTGCTGGGCAGCAATTAACACCCTGCACCAACGGTGCTTCCCCCTGTGCGGGTAAGCCCTGCTAGGGTCCGTGGGCATGGCCCGATGCAAGAATCACCTCGCCACGCTCGGCCTCCTCGCCCTGTGCGCCGCCTGCAGCCCGAACGAGAAGCTCGCCCCGGTGAGCCGCGGCGAGCCAGGGAACGGCGACGCGGGCGCGGAGCCCGACGGCGGCGGGACCGGGACGGAGGACGACCTCTTCGCCGAGCCGCCGACGATCGCGCCGACGGCCACCGGGCGGGGCGGCGCGGCGGCGACGGTCGATCTGCGCGGCAGCCTGGCCGCCATCGAGGTCCTGAAGAAAGGCGGTAACGCCGTGGACGCCGCGGTCGCGGCGGCGGGCGTGCTCGGCGCGACGGACCCGTTCTCGTGCGGCGTGGGCGGCGGCGGCTTCATGCTCGTCTACCTCGCCGCCGAGAAGAAGGTGGTCGCGATCGACCACCGCGAGACCGCGCCTTCAGGGCTCGAGGCGAGCTCCTTTTACGAGAACGGCGCCCCGATCGCGCTCGACGAGCTCGCGACGAGCGGCCTGTCGGTCGGCGTGCCCGGCACCGTGCGGGGATGGAGCGAGGCGCTCCGCCGCTACGGGACCCTCGGGCTCAAGGACGTGCTCCAGCGGGCCATCCAGGTCGCCGAGGCGGGGTTCGAGATCGACCAGACCTTCTTCGAACAGACCGGCCGGAACCTGGCGCGCTTCCAGGCGATCACGAGCAGCAAGGAGCTCTTCCTCGAGCCCGACGGTGAGGCGCGGCCCGTCGGCACGATCTTCAAGAATCCTGATCTCGCCAGGACTTACCGCCTCATCGCCGACGGAGGAGAGAAGGCCTTCTACGAAGGAGAGATCGCCGAGGCCATCGTCGCGGCCGTCCTCGAGCCCCCGATCGAGCCCGGGAGCACGCTCAAGGTCCGACCCGGGGTGATCGCGCCCTCCGATCTGCAGGACTACGAGGTCCGCGTCCGCCCGGCGCTCTCGACGACGTACCGGGACTACACCATCCACGGCGTGGGCCTGCCGAGCAGCGGTGGGATCACCGTGGCGGAGGCGCTCAACCTGCTCGAGGGCTTCGACCTCGCGACCCTCACGCCCGTCGAGGTGCTGCACCGCTACCTCGGCGCCTCGCGCCTCGCGTTCGCGGACCGGGGCACCTTCCTCGGCGATCCCGAGTTCGTGGAGGCCCCCGTCGCAGGGCTGCTCTCGAAGGACTACGCCGACTCCCGGCGAGACCTGATCGCCCTCTCCGAGGCCCCGACCAGCGCGGCCGCGCCCGGCGACCCGTTCGTGTTCCAGACCGACCCGAGCCCCTCGCCGGGGGGCGGCCGGTCAGCGAGGAAGGGGGGCGCCGGACCGAACGACGCGGGGGACAACGAGACGACGCACATCACGATCAGCGACACATCCGGCAACATCGTGTCCTACACGTGCACCATCGAGCGCGAGGGCGGCAATGGCATGGTCGTCCCCGGCCATGGATTCCTGCTGAACAACGAGCTCACCGATTTCAACATCCCGTCCGATCCGGCGGCGCCGCACCCGAACGTGGCCGAGCCGGGCAAGCGGCCGCGCAGCAGCATGAGCCCGACGCTCGTCATGAAGGACGGCAAGCCCGAGCTCGCCCTCGCCTCGCCGGGCGGGTCCACCATCATCACCACGGTGCTGCAGATCCTGGTCGGCACCATCGATCTGGGCCTGCCGATCGACAAGGCCCTCGCGGCGCCGCGCATCTCGCAGCGCAACGCCGGCGACGGGTCGAGCGACGCGGAGGCGGCGTTCCTGGTCACGCCGGAGGCCGAGGGGCTCAGGGCCCTGGGACACGTGTTCTCCGATGCGAACACGACCGGAGGCGAGATCGGCGCGGCCACCGCGCTCCGCTTCCACGGCGACGGCACGGTGACCGCGGTCGCCGAGCCGGTCCGCCGCCAAGGCGGGAGCGCGATGGTCGAGCACGCGCCGTAGGCCGGGCCCCCGGCCCTGCCCGCGATACCAGCCCAACGCCATCGTGAGCCTCCGCGAGGCGCCTGCGCCTGCGGTCACGAGCCCGCGGGTGTCGACCTGGCGAGGCTGGGCGTCGACGAGCGGGGCTCGGCGCTCCTGTGGGCGAGCGCGCGAACACCCCAACGCAACGCACATCCCGTCGCCGCCAATGACGCATTGCGTCAAAGAACGACGGGGCGAACGAGGCCAGGGTGCGGTCGCCCTCGCTGGGAGAGGGCGGTAGCGGGCTGGGTCACCGGCTCGGCTTGTCGGCTTGACAGAGGACGCCCAGATCTGTCATGAAAATGAAAATGACTTTCATCATCGATACAGCCCCCTCGTTTGCTCGGCGCGAGCTGGCGGGCGTCGCCGCGTGCGCCTATGCGTCCGACGCGCTTCCAGACCTCGGGTTCCGCGACGACGAAGCGCGCCATCTCGCCCGCGTGCTCGACCTCGAGCGCGCGGGCTTCACGGAGCAGGAGCTCCGCCCGCTCGCGGCCCGCACGCGGCTCGTGGACGACGTCGTGCGCGACTTCTTCCGCCGTCACCCGGACGGGCTGGCCATCGGGCTCTTCTCCGGGCCGTGCACGCGCTTCTCGCGCGTCGACAATGGCCTGCTCCACTGGATCGACATCGACGTACCCCGCGTGATCGCGTGGAAGCTCCGGCGCGCGCCCCGGACGCCGCGGTACGCGCTCGTCGCCGCGTCCCCCGGCTGCGATCACTGGATCGATCAGCTCTCCGAGGCGCAGGGCTGGCCCACGTTGATCCTCGGCCTCGGCCTCTTCTCCCAGCTCGGCCCCGAGCGCATCTCCGCCTTCTTGACCCAGGCCTCCCTGCGCCTCGCGACAGGCGTGGAGCTCCTGCTCGACGCGACTCCGTCTCTCCACCTCCGTCCCGCCACGGCGAGGCGCGCGCGCCACGTGGAGCTCCACCGGAGCGGCGGCGGCGTCGAGTCGTTCCCGTGGTTACGGGTCCTCGATGAATCCGACTACCCCGAGCCGCTCGGCGCCCGTGTCCGGACCACGAACGGGCTCGCGCGCCTCCTTCGCAGATCGCAGCTCCCGACCCTCCGCCACCTCCGGCGGACGTGAGCCCTCAAGAACAGGACCAGGAAAGAAGCCAGAGGACATCGATGAACATCCAGAAAATCGTTGACGCACCGGCGCCGGACGGCGCCGCGCTCCAGGATCGCGACGCGCGCGCGCCCCGGGGGGCCGGGAGATGAGCCGTTACACCGGACCTCGCGTGAAGGTCATGCGCGCGCTCGGGGTCGAGCTCCCCGGGCTGTCGGCGAAGAAGACCGAGCGCCGGCCCTACCCCCCCGGGCAGCACGGCCAGGCCCGCAAGAAGCTCAGCGAGTACGCCCTGCGGCTCCGCGAGAAGCAGAAGGTCCGGCTCAATTATGGCCTCACCGACACGCAGCTTCGAACGATCATGCTCGAGGCGCGCAGGAGCAAGCTGGCTGCCGGGACGAAGCTCATCGAGCTGCTCGAGCGCCGGCTCGACAACATCATCTTCCGCGCGGGCTTCGCGCGCACCATCCCGGCCGCGCGGCAGCTGGTGACGCACGGGCACGTGCTCATCGACGGAAAACGCGTCGACATCCCCTCCTACCGAGTCCGCGCCGGAGAGACGGTGAGCGTGCGCGAGCAGCGCCGTGACCACCAGACCGTGGTGGCCGGCCTCGCGAGAGCGGACCTGGAAGCCCCCGCGTGGCTCGCGGTCGACAAGGACGCGCGGCAGGCGCGCGTGACCAGCCTGCCGGACGAGACGAGCATCCCGTTCCCGATCGAGGTTCAGCTCATCATCGAGTACTACTCGCAGCGACTGTGACGAAGAGCGCGGCCCCGTGCGGTCACGGTCGCCGGCCGCCCCCGCCGCGGCTCACTCGCCGGCCGGGTCGCGTGGCGGCGCGGAGGCGCGCGGGCGTCGTGGCGTGGCTCAGGTCGCTGGCGATCGAGGCGACCTCACGCCGCAGCCAGCCTGCGCGGGGCTCGGGCGCGAGATTGCCGCGCATCCCGCTCGCCAATGCGCTCCATCTCCTGGAGCCAGGCCGCTCGTTGCTCGGGGGTCCGGGTCTTCTGATTGAAGAACGTGGTCTCGCGGACGGGCCCGAACCCCACGAAGCACAACGTCGCGTTGACGAACGAGGTATGGACGGAGCGCCAGTGCCAGAAGCGGTACCACCAGCTCGGGCTATCCATCGTCGTCACGACGCGCGCGCTGCGACCGGCGAGCAGCCCCTCGGGCAACGGGCTTCGCTTTCGATAGGCGAACGACCAGCCGGGCAAGAAGGCGCGATCGATGAAGCCCTTGACTAGCGCAGGCGGCCCTGCCCACCAGGTGGGAAAGAACCACGCCACATGGCTCGAGCGCTCGATGGCGCTCCGCGCCTGGAGGAGATCGGGCTCGAGCTCCTGTCGGCCGCTGAAGCCGGCGCGCAGGTGCGGGTCGAAATCGAGCGAACGCAGCGCCAGGAGCTCGACGCGGGCTCCGCCTCTCTGGAGGCCGCTGGCGTAGGCCCGCGCGAGCGCGTCGCTCAGGCTGTCGGGAGCAGGGTGACCTTGAATGACGAGGTGCATGCGTCGATCTTGGCCATGCAGCAGCGTCTGGGTAGACGGATCCGAGCAGGCGTGCCATGCGTGGGCGCATGGCTCGCCCTCCCGCCTCCCCGCCCGCGGCCAGGCCGCTCGCCGACGTGGACTGGGCCGATCTGCGCCTCTTCCTGGAGGTGGCGCGCACCGGCAGCTTCTCGGCCGCCGCCCGCAAGCTCGGCATCGAGCAATCGACGGTGAGCCGGCGCATGGCGACCCTCGAACGGACGCTCCGGGTGGCCGTGTTCGATCGGCGACCGGGAGGCTCCATGCTCACCCCGCTCGGCGAGCAGCTCCGCCGCCACGCCGAGACGATGGAGAGCGGCGCCGACCAGTTCGTGCGCGAGGCCAGCGGCCACGAGCGAGAGGCCGAGGGCCTGGTTCGTCTCGCGC
The DNA here is from genome assembly GCF_002950945.1 of Sorangium cellulosum. Classification (GTDB taxonomy): domain Bacteria; phylum Myxococcota_A; class Polyangia; order Polyangiales; family Polyangiaceae; genus Sorangium; species Sorangium cellulosum_E. Next base: position 388,882 of record NZ_CP012673.1, on the reverse strand, counting down.
TCACCGAGTCGATCGCCGTGCACGGCGTCATTCCGCGTGTGCTCCCGGCGCTCGCCGAGAAACACCCGCGCGTCTCGCTCCGCCTGCTGACCAGCTACGAAGTGGCCGATCTGGGCCATCGTGAGGCCGAGATAGCCGTGCGCTTCTTCCGACCGAAGAGCGGTGATCTGGTGGCCGCGCGCGTCGTCACCCTGCCCACCGTGCCTATCGCCCACCGCAGGCTCTCCAAGAAGAGCCGCGACGAGCTCGACTGGGTCGGCGTCGATCTGGGCGGCACCTCCACCATCGAGGAGGACTACCAGAAGCGGCATGTGAAGAAGGCCCCGAAGCTCATCGTGAGCAGCTACGTGGCCCAGATCGAGGCCGTGCGGGCGGGGCTCGGCGCCGCCATCTTGCCGTCTAGCGCGCTCGATCTGGACGACGACCTGGTGGAGCTCGATCTGGGTTTGCCCGCAGGCCCAGTGCTCGAGCTCTGGCTCGTCACGCCGCGCGGCCTGCGCCAGGTGCCGCGCGTCGCCGCCGTGTGGAGCGCCCTCGAGGAGCATCTCCAGTTCTTGAACGGACCGCGACGCCAGCGGACATGCCTGCGCTCGCGGTGAGCCGCGCTGTTCTCGCGAGCGACGCCGGAGAACCATCATGTCTCCTCCCGTTCCTCCCCGTCTGCGCCACCCCGCTCCCGCCGCCGTCGCTCCACGGTCGCGCCTCGGGTGAGCTTCTCCTTGATCGCGATGAGCCGTTCGAGCGTGATGACTCGTATTGGAATCCCACCGAGATCCAGCTCCTCGCTATCGGCCAAGAGCTCCTCGTACGACGTCCCTTCCTCGACCGTCCCCAGAAGGTCGAGCGTTCCCATGTTGGTCGCCAGCAGCTGGTGCCCGGTGGAGGCGAGACGAGAGGCGGCTGGTGAAAGCCTCCTCTGGAGATCTGTCCGATAAAATGCATCGAGCTCACGCAGCGCACCGAGCAGCCGTTCGATATTGTCCGGCGTGCGAGCGTGCACGACGTCCAGATCGAATGTGTTGACGGGGGCTCCTTGGATCACGGCGGCGACGCCACCGACGACAATGAAGTCGACGCGGTGCCGGGCGAGCACTCCGAGGAGCTCAGCGATCTTCGTCGACGGGGGCATGCGGTTCTCGCGCGCGCCTGCTCTCACGGGCGAGCGTGACGAAGTCGATGTGGGCCTGGAGGGTGGCGACCCGATCTGCTGGCGTGAGGCTCAGCATCCAGCGGATGAGCGTGAGGTCGACGCCGTCCTCGTTGTAAACCGGAGGTGTCGCTTCAGGATCGACCATCGTGGGTGGAGCGTATCATGCACTGCTGCGATGGACGAGCCCCGCGCATCGCGGCGGACGCGGCGCGCTCCATGCAAGCAGCAAGCAGACGACGCCAGGCGTCTCGCCAGCCTTTATCGCGCGGGTCCCGCCCGGTGTCGTGACCAGAGACTTCCGCGACGGCCATCCATCAGGCCGGACCGGATGGGGCGCCATCCGTCACTGAGCGTCTAGGATGCCGAGCGGGCCCCACTGCTCGGAGCGGGCGCGTTCGCGTTACGGAGAAGCCACCGCGTGCCCGCGCCATCGCAGGAGTGCCGTGGCGTGCGTCTTGCGGAGCACGATCGGATCGGCCTCGTGGGGAAGGCGCTCGATCTCGACGCGCTCCGCCGGCGTGAGGAGCCCCTGGGCGTGCGTGGACGAGGTGGAGGCAGGCCAGGCCCGCTTCCCGCTCGCCTTCAAGCCTGGCACGAGCAGCGGCCCCTCCCCTGCCGGGCGACCGCGATGACGAAGGCGAACACGTGATCCCAGCCGGGGCGAGCGCCTGTTCCGCGACCTCGCGGTCGTGCGTCGGGCTCACGATGCCGGGCTTCCGCTGCGGACGCCGGCGCGCCAGCGGTCGCCGGAGGCGATGCCTGGGTGTGGGTCGACCTCGGTGCGGTGCGCCGGGTCGGATCCCGCGGTGGCTCGACGTGCTCCAGCGCCTCGTGCCGCTGTCGGAGGCCTGCGGAGCTGCCGGCTGAAGCCGTGCGCTGGAGGCGGGCTGCTGGATGCGCAGCGGAGTGGAGCAAAGCGTTTGCTGAGGCCAAGGTGCACATTCAATGAGATACCGAACGCAACCTGGGCCGAGCGCGGCGCGGCGCTACATCCGGCTCTCCCTGGCGCGCGCAAGGCTCCACGGCGCGACAGCGCGCGCAGGGCTGCCGGCACAGGTTGACACCACGGTCCTGCGCGACGCCCGCTGGGGCCCACAAAAACTTCGCGGCGCTCGGGCGAGCCGCGCTCGGCACGCCGTCTGCACACGCCCGTGCGGAGCTGACCCGCGCCGGGTCGCTCGAGGAGGAGCTCCGATGCCTTGTTCTCGTTTCACCACGTTGACCCTCGCCGCCATGGCAGGCCTGGGCGCTCTCGGGATCTCCCGTCCGAGCTCTGCCTGCTCGCCTCCGCCGGACGGGAGTTATGCGTCCTCGGTCCCGCGCGCCGTGCCGCTCGACGGGGTCATCGTGGCCCGGGTCAGCTGCTACTCCAGCTGTCCGGAGAGCGCGCCCGAGCTCGTGGTGAAGGACAAGGACACGGGCGAGGTCCAGAGCGGCACCCAGGAGGAGGTCGCCGACGTGCCCGCCTCCGAGAGCGAGCGCTTGCTCGCCTTTCGCCCCGCGGCCCCGCTCGTCGACGGCCACATCTACCAGGTCGGGGTCGAGGGACAGACCCTCGGCGTCGAGATCCTGGAGACCCAGGCCAGCGCCGCTCTCGACATGGATGTGGGCGCCATCCCCGTCCAGGCCAACGTCCGCGTGGAGGAGCGCTGGCACGGCGAGACGAGCTGCTGTACCGCCGATCTGGGGCCGGGGGCCTGCGGTCTGCAAGAGAGCTGCGTGGCGGACGAAGTGGAGCGTTACGTCACCTTCTCCCTCGATGCGAACGGAGGGGCCGACCACGGCGCAGGCCAGTACGTGAAGATCTTCACCTTCTCGAGCCCCGACGGGGAAGAGCTCGGCAAGAGGACGGTCTGGGAAGGGTTCCTGACCGAGACGTACGACGTCGCGGCCACCGAGTACTGCTACCAGCTCACGTACAAGAGCCTCGCCGACGGCACGACCGTCGAGAAGGAGCGCACCTGCGTTCCGCACGGCGACGCGGGCGCAACGGGCGTCTTCCCGGCCGACGCGGCGCGCATCGTCGAGACCGTCAAGGCGTGCTCTTCTCCGCCCGAGGGCTTCGAGCAGGCCTGGTGCAGCGCGAGGGCGGCGTACTGCGAGGGGCACGGCAGCCTCTGCGCCGACGATGACGTGAGCTCCTGCGAGGACCCCGATCCGGGTGCCGGCGGCTCGGGGGGATCCGGGGCGGGCGGCGGCGGGGGCGCTCCGGAGGACCCGGAGGGCGAGCACGACAGCGCCGGCTGCTCGGTGAGCGCGGGCCGCGGCGCCTCCTCGGGCTGGGCGCTGCCCGCGATCGGGCTCGCGCTGGCCCTGGCGAGCCGCGCGCGGGGGCGTCGCGACCGCCGCTGAACGGTCCAGGAGGGCCCTCGCTCCGGGTTATGCTGGCGCGACGCCAGCACGAGAGCGCATGACCAGCCCCACGACAGCCCCAGCACCGATGAGCCCCGGCGCCCCCGCCCTGCGCCCTTACCAGCGCGCCGCCGTCGACGCCGTCCTCGCGGCCCGCAGGCGCGGCGTCCGGCGCATGGTCGTGTGCCTCCCCACCGGCGCTGGCAAGACGGTCATCTTCTCCCATCTCGCCCGCCTCGCCAGGCGGCAGGTCCTCGTCCTCGCCCACCGCGAAGAGCTCCTCTTCCAGGCCAGGGACAAGATCGAGCGCGCCCTCGGCGGACAGGCCACCGTCGCCGTCGAGCAGGGCGAACTCCGCGCCCCGTCGGACGCGCGTGTCATCGTCTGTTCGATACGCTCCCTCCACGAGAAGCGGCTGGAGCAGGTCACCGGCGGCCGCGATATCGGCCTCGTCATCTACGACGAATGCCACCACGCCCCCGCCGAGGACAACCGCCGCGTCCTGCGCCAGCTCGGCGCCTTCGACCCCGCGTGGACCGGCACCCTCCTCGGGTTCACCGCGACGACGGCCCGCGGCGACGGCAAAGGCCTCGACGATATCTTCGAGGCGATCGTCTACAGCCGCACCCTCCCCGAGATGATCGCGGACGGCTACCTCGCCCCCCTCACCGGCTACCGCGTCGCCACCGCCACCGACCTCTCCCGCCTCGACGCCGGCGGACTCGACTTCGCCACGGACGAGCTCGAGGAGGCCGTCGACCTGGAGGAGCGCAACGCGCTCGTCGCCCGCTCGATACAAGAGCTCGCCCGCGACCGCCGCACCATCGCCTTCTGCGTCACGGTCGCACACGCCAGGAACCTCTCGAAGGCGCTCAACCACCTCGGCGTCCGGGCCGCCTACGTCCACGGCGACATGCCGTCCGACCTCCGCGGCCGGATCCTCGCCGATTTCCGGGAGGAGCGCGTCCAGGTGCTCACCAACGTCGCTGTCCTCACCGAGGGCTTCGACGACCCTGGCGTCTCCTGCGTCGCGATGGCCCGCCCCACCCGCTCGGACGGGCTCTATGCCCAGTGTGTCGGGCGCGGCACCCGCCTCCATCCGGGCAAGAAGGATTGCCTCATCCTCGATTTCGTCGACCTCTCCTCGCTGAAGCTGTGCACGCTCCCCTCGCTCTTCGGGATGCCCCGCGATCTCGATCTCGAGGGCAGGGACGCCGCGGAGGCAGGCCGCTTCTACCGGCAGGTGACCTTCGACTATCCCGGGTTCGAGGTCGAGGCGGGCCGCATCACGCTGCGCGAGATCCAGGATCGCGCCGCGCGCTTCGATCCGCTGAGCCTGCGCGTGGATCCCGAGGTGCTGGCCATCTCGCGCAACGCGTGGGCCTCTCTCGGCCGCTTCGGCCTCGCGCTCCACTTCGAGAGGAAGCCCGGAGCGATCAGCGAGGTCGTCGTCCTTGCCCGCGGCGGCCGCGGGAAGCGGTGGCATGTCCTCCTGGACGGCAAGCTGGTCGAGCGCTTCTCCACCCTCGAGGAGGCGGTTGCCGCGGTCGATTACGAGGTCGCGCGCCGCGGCCCCGCGGCCGGGGCCTCGGCGCGCCGCGACGCGCCATGGCGCAGGGGAAAGCCCCCTGTGCCCCTGCCGGCCGAGCCCCCGAGGGGTTATCCCCCGCCGAGCACCATGGAACAGGCCATGATACTCGCGGTGTGGACGAAGGTCACCGCGCCGCGCGAGGAGCGATGAGCCGATCACCCCGGCGGCTCGCGGCTCGCAGTGTGCGGTGCGCCGGGATCTCCGCTCAGCGCTGGTAGACGCGCACGTAATCGACGAGCATCTGCTGCGGGAAGGACGTGGACCCGTTCACCTTGAACGGCGAGGGGCACCCCCTGCGCCGCCTGCAGCAGCGCCCGGGCTGAGCCGCCTGCCGCCGTCCGAGGCCGGGCCCGCGAGGTGCGCCTCGATGAACTGGGCGACCATCGCGATGGTCGCCTCCCGGACGTCGTCCTCCGCCAGCGACGCCGGACGCAGGAGCGACCCGGCGTGAGCAAGCGCCTCGACCGCGTGCGCGATCACGAACGCGGCCGCCGCGTCCTGATGCTCGCCGCGCCGCCCTCCGCCGCGCGCGCGCAGGAACGCGAGCAACCGCTCGGCGATCTTCGCCTCCAGCGCGCGCAGGACGGAGAGCCGTCCGCTGCGGGCCACCTGCTCGACGAGCTCACGGTGCAGCCGCGCGTCGGGCGCGTGCGCCTCGACCAGCGCGGCGAACAGCGCGCGCACGACCTCGCGCACGGGCTGCTCGGCTGCCGCCGCGAGCGCCCGATCGAGCACCGCCAGCGCCTGCTCGGCCGTGCGATCGACCAGCGCGCCGACCAGCGCGTCCTTGCTCGGGAAGTAACGGTACAGCGTCCCGATGTTCACGCCGGCGACGAGCGCGATCCGGTTCGTCGTCGCGCGCGCGTAGCCGCGCTCCGAGAGAACGTAAGCCGTCGCCGTCAGGATCGCGTCGACGGTCGCCTGCGCGCGTCTCTGACGCGGTATTTTGCGGGGTCTTGTCGTGTTTCTCGGGCCCATGGCGGCGCCCCGGAAGTCGAGTCGTCGGCGCGCGCCGCGCGACCTACGATGCCCGGGCGCGCGTCGGTGGCGCGCCTCGGCTCCCACGGCGTCTCGCCATCAAGGCAGACGTCTCGCGCCCGAGCAACCGCAACCGGCCGCCGGCCGGCGGCGCGCGCGCCTGGCCGGCGGCGGGGAGCGCCGCCTCGGCGCGGGAGCGCCCGGAGACAGATCAGGGGTGAAAGGACTGGACCCATGACGGAATCACTCGTCGCGCGGACTTCGCTCGGTGACATGCAAGGGACTCGACATGGCGGCGTGGCACAGTTTCGCGGCGTGCCCTATGCGGCGCCGCCCGTCGGGGAGCTGCGCTTCGCTCCCCCGCGCCGCGTCTCCGCGTGGACCGGAGCCCGCGACGCGCGCCAGCACGGGCCGATCGCGCCGCAACGACCTTCCCGCCTGCGCGCCGCGATGGGCGACATGCCGAGCGCTGCGCAGGGCGAGGACTGCCTCACGCTCACGATCTCGGCGCCGGCCATTGACGGCGGGTCCCGGCCGGTCCTGGTCTGGCTGCACGGCGGCGCGTACATGAGCGGCGCGGGATCGCTGGACTGGTACGACGGCGCGGCGCTCGCCCGGGATGGCGACGTGGTCGTCGTGGGCGTCAATTACCGCCTGGGCGCGCTCGGTTTTCTGTACCACCCCGGCCTCAGTGACGGGACGCTCGGCCTCCTCGATATAATCGCGGCCCTGACATGGGTCCGGGAGCACATTGCCGCGTTCGGCGGCGATCCGGACCGGATAACCATCATGGGGCAATCGGCCGGAGCGCACGCGATCCTGTGCCTCTTGACGATGCCGGACGCGCGGCGCCTGTTCCGGAGGGCCATTCTGCAGAGCGCTCCCGCAGGCCTTCCGCCCCTGTCCGCGGCGACCGCGAGCGAGCGCGGAGACCGGCTGCTGGCCCTGCTGGCGATCGATCGGGGGCACCCGCCCGACGTCGCCGCGCGCGTGAAGGCGGAGCCTGCCGAGCGCTTCCTGGAAGCGACGGGAGCGCTGGCCCGCGCCACCGCGCGTTTCGGCCAGGTCGTCCCGCCTTTCATGCCCGTGATCGACCACCTCGCCGACCCCGCGCGCTTCCTCGATTCCGCGGCGGAGGGCGCCGGAGCGGCGCGCGTGGACCTGATCGTCGGCACCACCCGCGAGGAGGCGAACGCCTTCTTTTGCGATCCCTCAGCGCAGGAGCATGACCCTGATGCGGCGCAGCTGGCCGGGCGCTTCGCCGCGCTGGCAGGGCACGAGGACGCCATCGAGCGGTATCGGCAGAGGCGTCCCGGCGGCAGGGCGGTGGACCTGCTGAGCGATCTGGTGACCGATTACACCTTCCTGTTTCCATCTCTGCGGTTTGCGGAGGCCGCCGCCGAGGCTGGCGCCCGCGTGTGGGTCTACCAGTTCGACTGGGCGCCGCCCGGCACGCCCTTCAAAGCGTGTCATTGCCTGGAGCTCCCGTTCGTGTTCGGCAACCCGCACGCATGGCGCGGCGCGCCCATGGTGCAGGGGGCAGCCGCTGCCGAGCTCGCCGACCTCTCGGCGGTGATCCGCGGCGCCTGGACCGGGTTTGCGCGCACGGGCGAGCCCACCGCCTGCGCGCCGTGGCCGGAATACCGGGCTTGGGACCGGCAGACGATGCGGTTTGCGTCGGTGATCGGCCCGGTCGGCGATCCGGCCGGAGCGGCATGGCGCCGCGCCCCGCGGAGAGCCCCACGGGCCGAGCGGTAGCTCGAAGCGGGACATCGGCATGTGGCGATGGCGGGGTACATGGAAGGCTATGCTCCTTTTTTTTCGAGCAGGATCGTGGTAGAAGCCAGCGCTGGACCGACCTTCGGGCCGGTTAAGGGCGCTCCGCCGGGTCGTGCGCGAACAGCCGGTCATGGGAACATCGATCCGCCCAAGGCCTCCCCGCCGATGCCGCCCCGGGGAATGGAGCTAATCATCCATGGAACATCGGACGGTTTTGATATCGGGCGCGAGTATCGCCGGTCCCGCCCTTGCCTTCTGGCTTGCGCGTTACGGATTCCGACCCGTCATCGTGGAGCGTGCCGCCGCGCTCCGGCTCGGCGGGCAGAACATCGACATCCAGGGCGCGGCGCGGGAGGTCGTGCGCCGCATGGGGATCGAAGGCGACATCCGAGCCGCCACGACGGGGGAGCAGGGGCTCCGCTTCGTCGACGAACACGACGTGACCAAGGCCGAGATCCCCGCGGCGAACGCGGACACCGGCGGGTTTACACAGGAGCTCGAGATCCTTCGCGGTGACCTCGCCAGGATCCTCTACGACCGCACCCGGGACACGACGGAGTATATCTTTGGTGACCAGATCACGGGCCTCCGAGACCACGGCGACCGGGTGACGGTCTCCTTCGAGAAGGGTGCCGAGCGCGATTTCGACCTCGTGGTCGCCGCCGATGGCATCCGCTCACGAACCCGTACGCTCATCGTCGGCGATGAGCCCCGGATTCGCCAGCTCGGCCTCTATGGCAGTTATTTCACGATTCCTCGCGGGGGATCCGACAGCGCCTGGGCTCGCTGGTACATCGCCCCCGGCAAACGAGCGATCATCCTGCGTCCAGACAATGTGGGCACCACCCGGGCGTCGCTGTGGTTCCTCTCGCCCCCGCGCGGCTACGAGAGGCTGAGCGCCGCCGAGCAGAAGGCGCTCATCACGCGCGTCTTCGCCGACGCCGGCTGGGAATCGCCGCGGGTGCTCGCCGCGCTGGCCGAGTGCGAGGACGTCTATTTCGACTCGGTCAGCCAGGTCATGGCGCCGCGCTGGTCCCACGGTCGCGCCGCGCTCGCGGGTGACGCTGCGCACTGTGCGTCGCCGGTCAGCGGAGTGAGCGCGAGCCTCGCGCTCGTCGGCACTTACGTGCTCGCGGGCGAGCTGTCGCGGCGCTCCAGCCATCGCGACGCCTTCGCGGCCTATGAAAAGCTCATGCGCCCCTATGTCGACCAGGCCCAGAAGCTCCCACCTGGCGTCCCCTGGATCATGTATCCGAAGTCGAGGCTCGGGATCTCGCTCCTCTACAAGGTCATTCGTGTTGCGTCCAGTCCCCTGCTGCGGCGCCGCGCGGGCGGGTCCGGCTCATCGCCGGCCGACAAGATCGAGCTCCCCGATTACTCGAACCGAGGTTGAACGCAGCGCCGAGGCATCACCGAGGAAGCGTCGACTCTACTCGAAGGAGGCCGGTGGGCTGATACGGCAGATCACACGCGGGCGGCGCGCCCCGGCTCGGCCGCGATGCCGGCCGGGGCGCGCCGTCGTCGGCTCACCGGCCGAGCGCCACCTTGTCGAGGTGACCGAAGTCCCAGACCACGGAGGAGCCTGCGCCGTAGTCGACCCTCACCGGCTCCTGCGCGGCGAGGCGGTCGAAGGCGGCGCGCGGGAGCAGGAACTGGACGGTGTGGAGATCGCCGTTCGGATGGCGAGCCCGGGTGCTTCGCTCGGCGCCGACCGTGAGCACCAGGTTGGTGGCGCGGAGGTCGAAGAACTCGGCGCTCGTGAGCGTGAGCTCGACCGCGTCGGGTCCGCTGCTCCTGACGCTCTTGATGACATTGCCGGCCGCGATCCGTCGCGGCTCGGGGATGGTCGTGCCGGCGACGCGCGCGAGGGAGCTCGGCGGCGCCGCGCTCGACGCGGCGGGGGCGAGCCGACCCGAGGCTGCGAGGGTCTCGGTGGTGGCGCGGGTGGCGCGGATGTTCGCCAGGTACACGCTGTTTCCGTCGAGCGGGGTGGTGAAGGTCAGGCGAACCCCGCGCACCGACCCGAGCGTGGCGCCGCTGAACAAGGAGAGCGGAATGCGCGCGGTCGGCTGCGTGAGGCCGCCGCGCGGCGGTGGACCGAGCTCGAGGTAGTCGTCGATGGCGACGGCGCTCGATCGGGTGTCGTCGGCGTTCACGAGCTCGACCAGGAACGATACCTCGGTCGGGTCGGAGCCCCAGCTGCGGTCGGCGCGAAGATCGAGGTAGTCGTACCCCGTGAGATCGAAGCCCGTGCCGACGGTGGACCAGTTCGACTGGAAGAACGTCGAGCTGCCCGGGACCACGTCGTGGATCCAGGCGACCGTGTGCGAAGGATCGTGTCCGGACAGGGTGATGTGCTCCACCGAGATGGTGCCGCCGGTGGTGTTCGGCAGGCCGTAGGAGCTCGTGCCGGTCGGATTGATGAAATCCTCGAGCAACAGGCTGTAGGTGGAGTCGCCGCCCGGGTGATAGCCGCGGCGGACGCGGTACGGGACGTTCGGGAAGGGGAAGGCGGGGTCGAACAGGGCGTTCGCGGCCTCGTCGCGCTCCGCGCCCACGTTGGCGGTGAAGAACTCGACGGCCGCGAAGCGACCCGTCTCGCGCTGCGCCGGCGAGCCGTACTCCAGCGGATCGAAGAGCTCCTCATGGTCGATGCAGCCCTGGATCCCGCCGCTGTTCCCGTCCGCGATCTGCCACTCGCTGTTGTAGTAATTGTGATTGGCGCCCCACACATGATAGAATGACTTGAAGAAGGGCACCGGCTCGACGATGCTCATCATGCGATCGAACGGGCGCAGCCCGGGCAGGCTGCTCAGGTCCCAGTCGCAGGCCGGCAGGATCACGTTCCAGGCCGTCTGGTCGGCGTTCAGGAACTGGCCGTTCTGGCCCTGATCGGTCGGACCGATCTCGAAGATCCCGCGGATGCTCACCGGGCTCTCGATCAGCGCAGGCCAGGGGCTGCCGGTCCGGCGGTACTCGTTGTAGGCGAACCGCACGGCCTCGCCGCCGCGCGAGTGACCCATCAGGCCAACCTGGTCGAAGTCGATCCGATCGAGCAGATCCACGCCGACCTCCGGGGGAGTCGGCTCGGCTCCGCTGTCCCAGCGGCTCAGCCGCTCCAGGTGGCGGAGCAGCAGGCGTCCGCGCGGCCCGATGACGAACTCGTCGCTCGGCGTGCCCGAGGCGGCGTGGATGCCCCGGTTCGTGTTGATGGACACGACGAAGTAGCCGCGCGTGGCGAGATCCTCGGCGATGTAGTCGTAGCCGCGATGGTTGGGGACGACGACGTAGTTCGCCGGGCACGTCCCCGTCTCGGCATACTGGTTGTTGTTGTCATAACGGGGGTTTTCGCCCGTGCCGCACGTGGGGTGGTTCCCGTGCATGAACACGAGCAGCGGGTACTGCCGGCCGGCCTCGAGGCTCGCCGGGCGGTAGAAGGACGCCCAGAGCTCGGTCGCGTAATCAGGGCTGACCAGCCCGTCGATCGCGGCCGGGAACTTGTACTCCGCGATCGCGACGCCGCTGCCGATCGGCGGCAGGTCGCTGCTCACCGACAGCAGGGCCGGCTGGATCCCCGGGCTCGGGATGCTGGCGCAGAAGCCGAACTGGCCGCTGCCCGAGGGAGGGATCGCCGCGTTATTGCCTTGAGGAGTGACCGTGATCTGACCCGTGCTTCCGCTGAACGTGCCGTCCCAGGACGAAAAGATGGCGCCCGGGCCGACGTTGAGCTCGACGCTCCACGTCCCCGTCGTGGCGCTCGGGTGCTGGTTGCTCACGGTGATGTGCGTGCAGTAACCCTGACCCCACTGCGAGTCGATCACGAGATCGGCGCTGATCCCGTTCGTGCCCTGCAGCGCGGCCTGCGACGTGTTGATCGGCTCCGTCGAGCCGTCGCTGCACGCCGGCAGCAGCGCCAGCGCTGCAGCGGCCACCCGCATGTCCCATCTGCTCTGGAAGTTGTGCATAGATCTTACCCAAGTTGGTGATGAAGCGTCCGATCGTCGTGCCTCGTTCGCAGGGCGACGATGCAACCCCTGCGTCACGCAGGTCTGTTGATGCTCGAACCAATCTGGCTTCCGGATTCACCGGATGGCTAGAGTCGTGAATGCCCCTACGCGCATGCGCGATGCCGTGACTCAGAGGTGATGCCGGAGATCACTCCTGCACGAACCGGGCGCTCTCGTTACTAGGCGCGGACTTTTGCCTCGTCAATGGGCACACTACGTTCACTATGCGACATCCGCTGCCATTTATTTGGTTCAATTTCGAAAACTATTCTGTGAAATAATGCAAAGAATCATGAAGTTCATTCATGCTCTTCGCGAGAGAGCTCCCTCCGCCTCGGGCGGCGGTCTGAGGCGGCCCTCTGCGACGCGAGCGAGCTGCAACCCGACCCGGGCCGGGGCGACCCCTGGTTCTGGCGACCCGGGTCGGGGGAGCCGCCGCGTCTTGCGTCCAGCGAGGGCGGCGGCGGGGGGCGGCGAGGGCGACGTGAGGCGCCCGCGGGCGGCCCCGGCTCGCGCGGAACTTCGAGGGGCGTGCGCGGTCCATGCCCCCAGACGGAGGTTTCCATGGAGGAGACGGCACCCCGCGACGACGCACGTTCAAGCGGCCCCGCTGGCGGGCGCTCGAGTCACCTACCCGCCCCGCGGTGGCCCTGGGGGAGCTGGAAGCAGATCTCCTGGGCGTTCGGCCTCGTGGCGCTGCGCATGGCCATCTTCGGCGCCGTGCTCTACGGCATCCTCAAGCCGGCGCTGGATCGCGGCGAGGAGCGGCGGACGGGGAGCACGCCGGAGCTCGTCGAGAACGTGATCCTGACCGCGCTCTCCGTGGTCTTCGTGCTCGTCTTCCTCCACGGCGTGGCCCGCGTCTCGTGGCGCGATCTCGGCTTCTCGCGGGATCGCCTCGGCCAGAACCTCGCGCTCGGCGTGGGGGTCTTCGCCGCCGGCCTCCTCTACATCGCGTTCCGCCTCTACACCATCGATACCTCGCTCGGCGAAGCCTGGCAGCAGGTCACCGGATACAGCCTCCGGCAGCGGGTGCTCCTGGTGCTGGTGGCCGTCCACGTCGTGTTCGGCGAGGAGGTCATCTTCCGCGGCTACCTTCAGCCGGCGCTGCGGGCGCGGTTCTCCCCCGCGGTCGCCATCGGCGTCACCTCGATCGTCTTCGCGGCCTACCACGCCGATCTCTCGCCGATGGTCTTCGCCGGCAACGTGGGATGGGGCGTCATCTGGGGTATCACCCGGGAGCGATCCCGCTCCACCATCCCCTCGTCGGTCGCTCACTTCCTCAACTGGTCCGTCCTCGGCTGGCTCTGATCGCCGCTGGTTCCTCTCCGGCAGAACCCGGGCCTCCTGCGGGGACGCCGGCGTGGTCCCGCGGTCAGGGCGCTCCTGCGGCGAAGCCGTCCCACGCGTCGCAGAGCTCCTTCTTCAGCCCGGCCTGCGTGGAGATGGAGAGATCGAGCACGATGTTCTCGTCGGTCTCCTCATCGTATCTCGGCCACGCGACGGCGTTTCCGCCGTTCGGATCCCCGCTCTCCGCGTGGCGGGACCAGTACCCCATGATCGCCTGCGACAGCGCGAGCTCGTCCTGGGTCAGCGGCTCCGGCAGGAGCTGGCCCGGGTTGCCGAACACGTATCTGATCTCGGCTGAATGGAAGGCCCCGAAACCGTCGAGGAGCGCGCCTTGGGGCGCATAGGTGAAGTGGTAGAGGTAGGTCGCCGCGCCCGCCCCGGCCATCGCCCGCGCCGCCCGCCGCGTCGGGCATACGAAGTACCAGTCGCCCACCGCCGCCGTCACCGCGGCCGCAGCCGAGCCGTAGGTCGCGGTCGGATAGAGCTCCACCACGTCCTTGCCGTGGCCGGGTACGATCGCCTCGGCGAGCGCCTCGAACCCGGCGTCATCGGCGACGGCCCCCGCGGCCCCGCTCGCAGCGAAGAGCGTGCCCTCGTCAGCGTTGCTGCCGAGGATCGTCGGCATCTTCTCGAAGCTGCCGGCCTCGAGCAGCTTGCTCGGCACGTCGGGGAGATTCCAGCCATCGATGACCGGGAACCAGCGCGGGCCGCCGCCGAAGAAGAGATCGGCGTCCTCCGGCAGCGCGGCCGCGACCTCCTCGGTCGACTTGCCGCGCAGGCACTCGAGCACCGAGGGCGCGTCCGTGCAGCCCAGCGCCTCGACGAGCTGCTCGCCCTGCGCGGTGGCGGTCGCCTCGTCCGTCGCGGTGTCGCACGGCCCGCTCTGGATGATCGTGCGCTGGAACAGGCCCTTACTCCGCGGGGATACGAGGTGCATGCAGGCGCTGATGCCGCCGGCGGACTCGCCGAACAGGGTGACCTTGCCCGGATCCCCGCCGAACGCGGCGATGTTGGCCTTCACCCACTCGAGCGCCGCGCGCTGATCCTCGAGGCCGTACGCGCCCGTCGAGGGGTGATCGGGATCCTCCGACTTGAGCCCCGGGAGCGCGAGGAACCCGAAGGGGCCAAGGCGGTAATTGAGGGTGACCACCACCGCGCCGGTCGTCTCGGAGAGGACCCTGCCGTCGTAATCGGGGAGCGTTCCGCTCCCGCTCACGAACGCCCCGCCGTAGATCCACACGAGCACGGGCAAGGACGAGGACGCCGGGCGCTCCGGCGTCCAGACGTTCACCGTGAGGCAATCCTCCCCCGAGCCCGGCGCGAGCGCCGTATCGAGGAACGCTGTCTGCGAGCAGGCGGGTCCTGCTTCAATCGCCTTTCTCGGCTCGGTCCACGGCTCGTGGGGCGCGGGCGGTCTCCAGCGCAGCTCCCCGGTGGGCGGCGCGGCGAAGGGGATGCCGAGGAAGGTGCGCGTCGCGCCGGCAACCGCGCCTTCCACCGGCCCCTTGTCGGTCTCGACGAGCAGGGAGGCGGGCTCGCCGCCGCCCGCGCCACCAGCGCCGCCAGCGCCACCAGCGCCGCCAGCGCCGCCCGCGCCGCCCGCGCCGGCGCCCCCAGGAGCGGGATCGCCCGAGTCACAGGCTGCCGCGAGCAGGCCGAGGAGGAGCACGTGCGGAAATGAGAAGCGATTGGCCATGAACGTCTCCTTGGCGCCGAGGGACTCGACGCGTCGTCCTTTGGCGGACAGGAAACTCTAGAACTTTCGCCTGTGCAAGCCGCGGGGGGCCTGGTGTGTCGAAGAACGTCACGCCGAGATCGACGGCGCGATGTCGACGGCGCGATGAAGGACGGGATGGACTCGCGCTCATCGCTCTCTTCGGGGGTGCCGTACGCCTGGCCCAGGCTCATCAGAGCCAGACGGAGCGCGTGCTCCTCAGCACTCCCTGCCGCATACCACGCGTCCGTCCGGACACGCCACGCCGGGTGTGGCGTCGGCGCCACAGCTCACCGTGCACTGCGCCGCCTCGATGCACTCCACGACACAATCCGCGTCGCACTTGAGATCGCAGGTGCTCCCTTGCGCACAGCGAATGGAGGCGCCCGCGCCCAGGTTGAGCTTGCACGCGGCCTCGTCCCCGCAGGTCGCCGTGGCCCCGGCGCCGGCCTTCAGATCGCAGCTCGACGCCTGCGTGCACGAGATCACGCTCCCGTCTCCGCCGCTGCCCTTGCACTCGCTCGTGTCGAGGCACGTGAGCGTGAGCGCTCCCTCGCTGCTGCCCTGGCACTTGGAGTTCGCCCTGCAGTCGAGCGAGCACGCCGTCGCACCACACTCGGTCTTGCAATCGGTGCCCGCCATGCACTCACAGTCGGCCCCGCTGCACGAACATCCTTCGCCTGTGCAGGGCAGGCCCTCTGTCTCGCCGCCCTCGCTTCCGCATCCAATCGCCGTGAGCATCGCGAGCGCCACCAACCAGGTCCGTGTCGTCATCGTCGCCTCCTTATGAGCGTAGGTGCGCGTACAGTAAACGCATACGGCGCGCGATGCAGCCCCGTCCAGCCCGGGCGCTCGCCGCGTGGATCAAGCTCATCCGGCGCCTCGGGGTGCTGCTCCGGACGTCACGCGCTCCTCGTGCGCGGAGACGGGCGCGTCGCCGGCCAGAGCCGGACGATGAGCGCGCCGGCCGCCGTCGACGAGGCGAGCGCCGTCACCGAAAGCCAGCCCCACTGGGCGAAGAGCACGCTGCCCAGCGCGGCGCCGAGGGCCATGCCGACGAACATGCCGACGAAGAGCACGGCGTTGAGGCGGCTGCGCGCGCCGGGCTCGATGCCATAGACGATGGTCTGATGCGCCACCAGCGCGGCCTGGATGCCGAGGTCGAAGGCGACGGCGCTGGCGCCGATCAGCCACAGCCGTCCGCTCGCCGGCAGCCAGGGCGACAGCGCCATGGCGGCGAAGGCCACGACCGAAAGGGCGGCGCCCAAACGCGTCACCCGTTCGGGCCCGCGACGGTCGGCGATGCGGCCGGCCAGGGGCGCCGCCACGGCGCCGGCCGCTCCGGCCAGGCCGAAGGCGCCCGCCACCGAGCTGCCGAGGTGGAACGGCGCGCCGTGCAACATCACGGCGAGGGTGGACCAGAACGCGCTGAACCCCACCGACAGCAGCGCCTGGGCCAGCGTCGCGCGGCGCAAGGCGCCGTGGCGCTTCCACAACGCGGCCAGCGAGCCGAGCAGCGCGGCGTAGCTCAGCTGCGTGCTCGGCTCGAAGCGCGGCAGGCTGCGCCACATCGCCGCGCCGAGCAGCGCGATGGTGCCCGCGGCGGCGACGAACACCGTGCGCCAGCCGAAATGCTCCGCCACGAAGCCGCTGACCACGCGGGACAGCAGGATGCCCAGCAGCAGGCCGGTCATCACGGTGCCGACCACCTTGCCGCGATGCGCCTCGGGGGCCAGCATCGCGGCCGCGGGCACGATGTCCTGCGCCAGGGTCGCGGCCAGGCCGGTGACCAGGCTGGCGACCAGCAGCGCGCCGATCCCGTGCGCGGCGCCGCCGAGCAGCAGCGCGGCCGCCAGCACGGCCGCCTTGGCCAGGATGATGCGCCGCCGGTCGTAGCGATCGCCGAGCGGCGCAAGCAGCAGGATGCCCAGCGCATAACCCAGCTGGGTCAGCGTGGGCACGAGGCCGAGCGCGCGGCCTTCAGCGCCGAGGTCGGCCCCCAGCACGCCGAGCATGGGCTGGCTGTAGTAGAGCGAGGCCACGGCCAGCCCCGCTCCGGTGGCCAGCAGCAGCACCAGGGCCCCGGGCAGGGGCGGCGCGGACGCGGCGGGCGGCGACAGGGGGACGGAGACCGTATGCGCTGGATGTATGGTGAGCATGGTGCACCCAGGTTATGGAGCGTCGACCCGACGCTGTAGTGGCGTGGGACGTACGATGGTCATACACTTGGCGTATGACCAAGCCGGCATCGACCTCCTCCTCGTCGCTGGACCGCATCGCCTTGCTGCAGACCTTCGTGAGGATCGTCGAGGCCGGCAGCCTCTCGGCCGCGGCCACCCTGCTGGGGACGACACAGCCCACCGTGAGCCGCCGCCTGCAGGCGCTGGAGCGCTCGCTGGGCCTGCCGCTGCTGCAGCGCTCCACGCACACGATGAAGCTGACCGAGGACGGCGAACGTTGCTTCGAGCGGGCCAAGGCGCTGCTGGCCAGCCTGGAGGCGCTCGAGTCGGACCTCCGAGGCGACCGCGACCAGCCCGACGGGACGTTGCGCGTGGTCGTGCCGCACGCCTTCGGCCAGCACCAGCTGGTCGGGCCCTTGGCCGACTACCTGCGCCGCTACCCACGCGTCTCGGTCGAGTGGCTGCTGCGCGACGAGCAGCCGAACTTCATTGCCGACGGCATCGACTGCGCGCTCCTGGTCGGCGCAGTGGCCGATTCCGCGGTGGTGGCGATCCGCCTGGCCGAGGTGCCGCGCATCGTGGCCGCCGCGCCCTCGGTGCTGGGCCGGGGCGCGCCGCCGGTGCATCCGTCGGATCTGGCCGACCTGCCCTGGCTCTCGTTGCGGACCTACTACCGCGACACGATCGCGCTGACCCATTCGTCGGGGGGTGAACGGATCGAGCTCGCGATCCGCCCGCGCATGAGCACCGACAGCCTGTATGCCCTGCGCAGCGCCGCGCTGATGGGCCTCGGCGTGTGTGTGGCCTCGTCCTGGCTGGTCGCCGACGACCTGGCGCAGCGGCGGCTGCTGCACCTCGCGCCGTCGTGGCAGGCGGATCCGCTGCCGGTCCACCTGGTCTATCCCCATGCGCGCTTCTATCCGGTCCGGCTGCGTCGCTTCATCGAGGCGATGCGGGAGAGCGTGCCGGCGGTGGTCGGCGGCGCGGCCCGGCGCGGCTGATCGCCCGGCGCGTGGCCCGGGCCCGAGCGTTGGCGGTCCGCGGTCCCGAGGCGGGGCGCGACGTGCCCTCGGAGCACGCGGACGCGAGGAGCACGCACGCGCCGGCAGCGATAAGAAAGGATCCCCCAAACTTCATATGCCGACAAGCGCCACATCCACGCCATCTCCTGCAATCGGGCATGCCTGCGATGGCCCGCACGCCGTCCAGCTGGTGCGGGCGGAGGACGATCGCCCCCGCAGGGGCGGCCGGCGCGGGCGCGGGGTCGTCGTTGAGCTCGTGCTCGACGCGTCGCTCCACGAGTACGGCGCGGCGCGGAACGGCGCGAGCGCCGGCGGGAGCGCATCTGCGCGAACCACGAACACGCCATGCGCCGCTTCCCAGCGCGCGCCGCTCGCGGACGCGACCGCGCGCATCGCGAACGGGACGTCGAGCACATGGGCTCGCTCCGGCGCCGCACGCGGAGCAGCGACCGCTGGAGCGGCCGCGCTGGGGGCTCTACGAGTGGCCGAGACCGCTCGCTTGGCGCGCATCGTCGTCATGACGGCCCTGATACCAGCGAGGCCGCGCGCTTGCGCAGGAATCGGCTCGAAGGCTCGGCGAGGCCTCCTGCAGGCGCTACTTGGTGCGAGGCGTTCAGGGGCGGTACCGCGGATCGCCGAGGAAGGCGGGATCGGTCAGCGACCGCAGGAACGCCACCAGATCGGCCTTCTCGTCCGGAGAGAGCCCCAGCTTTTCGATCTGCGGATCGGTGGAGAAATGACCCAGCCCGCCGCGATCGTAATGGTCGACCACCTCCTCCAGCGTCGCCAGCGATCCGTCGTGCATATAGGGGGCGCTCGCCGCAATGCTCCGCAAACCGGGCACCTTGAATTTGCCAAGGTCTCCCGTTCGTCCGGTGATCCTTTGCCGCCCGACGTCGCCGCCGTCGAGGTAGGTGCCGTTGTTGAAGAAGCCTTCGTTGGTGAGCATTCCGGACGGGTGGCAATGGAAGCAGCCAGCCCGCTCGGTCAGGAACAGCGCCTCGCCGCGGCGCTCGGCGTCTCCGAAGCTCGTGTCGTCCCCGCGCTTGTGCCGGTCGTAAGGGCTGTCGGCGCTGACGATCGAGCGGATGAAGCTGGCAATGGCCTGGCGCAAGGACTCCTCGCCGGGAGGCTCGCCATAGGCATCCGCGAACGCCTTCAGGTAGACGCCGTCGCCGGCAACACGAGCGACGGCCTCGGCGAGCGGTAGATCCATCTCGTCGGGGTGCTCGATGGGCTTCCCCACCAGCTCTTCCAGGGTGGCCGCGCGGCCATCCCAGAAGAAGCTCTCGCCCCAGGCCAGGTTCACCAGCGCGGGCGCGTTCCGCTGTCCCAGGCGGCCGTCGACTCCCCGGGAGACGGGGGCCGGGTCGGCGAAGGCGTGCTCCTGGCGGTGGCAGTTCGCGCACGCTACCTCGCCGGTGCGAGAGAGGCGCTTGTCGAAGAAGAGCCTCTTGCCGAGCTGGGCCCTCGCCTCGGTGAGCGCGCTCTCGGCCGGCGCTCTGGCCGCCGCGGTGCGCGCTGGAAACCCGGCGGGGATGGCGTCCGTGACGAGCGGCGGCAAACGTCCAGGGGCCGCCGGCCCGTCGTCGCCGCATCCGCCCGCAAGGAGCAGCGCCGCCAGGCCGATGGCCCCTCCACGGTTGAAGCTCGGCGTCACGGACCGAACGCGAACACGGTCAGGTCGGGGAGGCCGCGCCGCAGGCGCTCCCCCGCGAGGAGCTCGTCTCCCACGGGCCCGGGCGGCGGGACGAACCCGGTCAGGTCGACGTCCGCCGTGGCGCCCCCGAAGACCTCGTCCATGACGACCCGGACGACCTTGCCCGTCGAGCCGCTCGCGGGCACGGACAGGACGCCTCGCACCTCGACGCTGGGGGCGAGATCCATGACGAGGTTGCCTCCCATGTGGACCGCCGGCGGAACCGTGGCCGTCTCTCCATCCGGATCGACGGAACCCCCCTCGGCCGGCGGAGCCACCGTGCCCTCGTAGCGCAGGAAGAGGTAGCCGGTGTGCGGCCACGTCATCTGGGAGGCTTCCGACAGAGGCGCGACGCTCGTTTCCGGCCGGGAGACGTTGCAGGCCTGGTGCAAGCCCCAGACGAAGCTGACGCCTTCATAGCTGCCAGCCGGAGCGCGCAGCCGGAGCGTGGCCGAGCCGGGGTCCTCGGCGTTGTAGAAGTGGACCCCGTAAGGGGTGGGGGAACCGTCCGGGCCGACGATATCGACGGACACGAGATCGCCGTCCGCCCCGATCAGCGCCGCGTGCGAGACGTAGAAGCGAACGTTGAGCGGCGTGACCGTGCTGCCGTCCGGCGCGACGTTCGGCTCGCCGAACAGGAACGGCTTGCCGTCGAGGATGAGCTCGAACGCGAGCTCGACGATGGTGCCCTGGGTCCTGATGGACGCCGGCCGCTCTGCGCAACCGGTCGGCCAGGTGGTCTCGGCCTGGCCGCCCGCGCCGCCCGCGTCGGGTTGGGCGGCCGCCCCACCCGTGCTGCTCGCTCCATCGGACCCGTCGGGCTGGCTGCCGCCCGCCCCGCCGGTCCTGGACGCCACTTGCTGATCCGAGCACGCGCCGCAAGCGGCTGCGGCGCCCAATAGCAACCCGAGCCACCGGAACAAGCTAGGGAATTTCATCGCGAGATCGATTGTACGCGATGACGCACCGCGCGGGGACAGATGACGCATCGTTGAAATTTTGCTGGGCTGCGGCTGGAGCGGGCGCGGCGCGCGCCGCGGCGGGAAATGATCTAGAGATAACCCTTCGCCTGGAGCGCGAACAGCTCGGCGTAACGCCCGCCGCGCGCGACCAGCATGTCGTGTGTGCCCTCCTCCAGCAGGCTGCCGCCCTCGATCACCACGATCCGATCGGCCATCCGCACCGTGGGGAAGCGATGCGAGATCAGGATGGAGGTCCGATCCCGCGAAAGCGCCCGGAAGCGCTCGAACACCACATGCTCGGCCTCGGCGTCGAGCGCCGCCGTGGGCTCGTCGAGCACCAGGATGTCCGCCTCCTCGCGCATGAACGCCCGCGCCAGCGCGATCTTCTGCCACTGACCGCCGGAGAGCTGGGTGCCGTCCCTGAACGCGCGCCCGAGCTGCGTCTCCAGCCCCCTGGGTAGGCCCGCGAGCAGCTCGCCCGCGCCGCCGCGCTCCACCGCGCGCAGCATCCGGGCCTCGTCCCTCAGGTGCTCGACGCTGCCGAGGCCGACGTTGTCCCGCATCTTGAGCTGATATTGGTTGAAGTCCTGGAACACGACGCCGATCCGGCGGCGCAAGGCCTCCGGCTCCCAGGAGCGGAGATCGCGACCGTCGAGCAGGATTCGCCCCTCGGTGGGCTCGTAGAGCCGGCTCAGCAGCTTGATGAACGTGGTCTTGCCAGCGCCGTTGTGGCCGACCAGCGCCAGGCTCTCGTTGCTCTTGATGTGGAGGTTGACGTGCCGGAGCGCCCATTTCTCGGCGCCCGGATAGCGGAAGCCCACGTCCTCGAAGACGATCCCTTCCTTGTCCGACCCGGGCATGGCCGAGAGCAGCGCCGGGGCCTCGACGGGGATGTCCAGGTACTTGAAGAGGTTCGACATGTAGAGGTTGTCCTCGTACATGCCGCCGAGGGCGGTGAGGATCGCCTGAAACGCCTGCTGCCCTTGCCGGAAGGCCACCACGTAGAGCACCAGCTCGCCGAGCGAGAGCCGCCTGGCGGCGGCGGCGAGGGCCATCACCGCATAACAGCCATAGAAGGCGCTGGTGCCGAGCAGCGAGAGGGCATAACCCCAGCCGGCGCGGCGCACGGAGAGCTTCTTGTCCTCCTCGTAGAAGCTCTCGCCGAGGGAGCGGAAGCGCTCGAGCAGGGCCCTACCGATCCCGAACGCCTTCACCTCCTTGGCGTGGCCGTCGTTGGCGAGGACGTGCTCGAGATACTTGAGCAGGCGGCCTTCGGGAGAGCGGACGTTGCGCATCCGGAAGGCCGCGCTGGAGTAGCGCACCTCGGCGACGGTGGCGGGGACGGCCGCGAGCAAGAGGAGCAGCACGGCCAGGCTGCTCCAGTGGAAGAGCAGCACCACGTAGCCGGCCAGGGTGATGGCGTTCTGAAGGAGCTGAAAGGTCTCGCTCACCACCGAGAGCGGGCGGGTCGCGGCCTCGCCGCGGGCGCGGCTCAGCTGATCGTAGAACTCCGGATCCTCGAAATGGCGCAGCTCCAGCGAGAGCGCCTTCTCGAGGATCATCCCGTTGATGTCGAGCCCGAGCCTCGCCCCGAGCAGCGAGCGCACGAGACCCAGCCCGCGCTGCGCCAGCGCCTGCGCGCCGATGGCGGCGAGCTCGAAGAGCACCCAGCGCAGCGTCGCCGCGGCCGAGCCCTCGACCACCGCGTCCATGATCCGCTTGCCCGCGTAGGCGACGGCGAGCGGGAGCAGCGCGGCGGCGACGGTGAGCAGGCCGAGGGCGACGCTCCCGCGCGGCGAGGAGCGCCACACCAGCCTCAGCGTGCGCGGCGTGTGCGCGAAGCTCTCTCGGAGGCGTGAGAACATGGGATCACCCCTCGCCGCGAACCCGGGTGAAGAGGCCGGTCTGCTCCAGCGCCTCGCCGATCGCGGCGCGCTCCTCGGCGGTCAAGCTCCCGGGCAGCACGTCCACGTCGATGATCACTTCACGGGTGATGAGCCCGACGGCCTCGCGCGCCGAGGCGCCGGAGACGAACGCCTGCCGCGGGCCGTTCGGCGTCTCTACGTCGAGGGCGACGTGGTTGTCCCGGTGACGGTGGGTGAGGACCAGGTCCCGGTGCGTGCGCGCGAGGCGCCACGTCGAGTCAGGCTGCACTCCTTCGACAGGCACCCTCGCGGACCGCTGGATCAGCCTTCGCGTCGCCGAGGAGGCGAGCCCGAAGCACCGGGCGAGGAGGGCAGGGGCCGCGGCCACATGCATCTTCAGCAGGATGCGGGTGAGCAGGCGCAGATAACGCTCGCGCTGCCGTGCGATCAGGACGCTCGTGAACGGGTGCGCGTCGCCGGCGACGGGCACGCCGGAGGCGGACTGGAGGACGGGCAGCGGCTCCGGCTGATCGGCCGGGCGCTCGCCGTCGCGCGGGCTGACGATGTGCAGGGAGAGGGACCACTCGTCCGAGGTGTTCCTGGGCTCGTGGATGCAAGGATCGTAGATGTAGCCGACCTTTCCCGCGGGCGCCTCGAAGCGATTCTTGGGCACCAGCCCGCGGCGCCGGTAGGACTCCTCGCGGTTGTAGGTCAGGACCTCGAGCCAGTTGCGGCAGACCGCGGTGATGGTCCAGGCGGTGTGCTCGTGCGGGCCCGGCGTCATCCCGGGGGACCAGTAGCCGAAGGTGAAGTGGATCCCCAGCTCCGGCAGGGTGAAGAAGGGCGAGAGCCCGCGTCGAAGCCGACCCTCCTCGATCAGGCGCAGCTCCCGATCGATGCAATCGGCCAGGAACTCGTCGTCGGCCACGGCGGTGAAGACCTGGGCGCGGGCGTCGAGCACCGCCTGGCGCTCCGGGTGCGCGCGCTCGCCGAGGCGTGGAAATGCGAGGGACTGGAAGGTGGCGCAGAGGTCGTCGAGCTTCACGGGGCCCTACCACTCGGGAGAGGCGTTGAAGGCTTCCTCTAGCAAGGTCTCGAAATCCATCCCGTCGATCTTGCCGCGGCGCTCGAAATAGACGACGTGCGCGGCGCCCAGCCAGAACAGCTCCTCGGGGTTGCGGGAGAAGCGCATGATTTTCGAGGCCATCAGCCGCGAGCGGGTCAGCCCGCGGTCCATCAGCAGCCTGCGCAGGCCGGCGCGCGCCGCCTCGGTCGCCGTGTAGCCGGCGGTCCGCTGCCGGGTGAGGAGCGCGTCGCGGGTCGAGGCGTCGAGCTCGGGGAGCTGGTTGAGAGCTCGCCGGAGGAGAGGCTTGTTGGGGCCGAGGGCGCGGCGCGGGGTGCGGTCGTGAAGGTCGAGCATCTCCAGGCCGAGGAAGGGGACGCGGCACTCCACCCTCCGCGCCATGGTGCCGTGATCGAACGGCACCAGGTGGCGGTTCACCAGCTGGGCGCTCAGGAACAGGGCCGTGACGTCCTCGTAGTAGGCGGCGGGCTCCATCTGCTCCCAGCCCCGCACCCGGCGGAGCAGCGCGGAGCCGCCCTCGAGATCACTCACCGCGGAGAGCGCGTCCAGCGTCTGCGCCTTGAAGCCGGCGGGATCGCTGTGGACGCGATAGCCATGGAACATCTCGTCGGCGCCCTCGCCGCAGAGCAGGACCTTGGCGCTCGGAGTGAGGCGCTGCATCGCCTCGGCGAGGAACCAGGCGAGGAAGGCGCCGTTGGCCGGCTGGGCCAGCACCACCGCGGGGATGACCTCGAGCAGCCGCTCGGTGCTCACCGTGTAGAGGTGGTGCTCGATGCCGAGCTTCGAGGCGAGCAGGGTCGAATGGCGCGCATCGAGCTCATCGGGCCCGCCGCAGATGGTGATGGCGGCGAGCTCGCTCGAGGCGCGGCGCGCCAGCGCGGCGAGCAGGCTGGAATCGATGCCCCCGGAGAGCGCGACGACCACCGGCGACACCTGCGTGTGCTGGACCCGCTTGGCGATCGAAGCCTGCAGGGTGTCGGTGCACGCCTTGACGACCTCGCACTCTCCGACGACCGAGATCTGCCGCTCCGGGGTATAGGGGATCTCTTCCACGTGCAGCGCGCCGCCCTCTGCACCGGAGCCATCGAAAGGGCCAATCACGGTCCGGTGCCCCGGGAGGATCTGGCGCACGCCCTTGAACGTGGTCCGCTCGGTGGACCAGAAGGTCAGCACGTAGCGCTCCGCCAGCGCCAGCTCGTCCCAGCCCAGCACGAAGTCGGGGTGGGCGAGGAGGCCGCGGATCTCGGAGGAGATCAGGAGGCGGCGGCCGGGGAGCATGGTATAATAGAGCGGCTTCACCCCGAAGCGATCGCGCCACAGCTCGCAGACGCGGCGCTTCTCGTCGACGATCACCACGGCGAAGTCGCCGTCGAGCTGAGACACGAAGCTCGAGCCGTGGGCCAGGTAGCCCTGGAGCAGCAGCTCGGCCTCGGAGGCGGCCCGGATCCCGAGCCGCTCCGCCAGGGCCTCGAAATTGTAGATCTCGCCGTTGAAGGCGAGGGTCACGGCCCCGTCGGGGCTCCGTACCGGCTGGCGACCTGCCTCCAGGGCATAGATCGCCAGCCGGCAGAACCCGACGGAGAACCAGTCACCCGATACGCTCTCTCGACCGTCCGGGCCGCGCGCCTCCACGGCGTCCAGCATGGCCGAGAGGACCTTGTCTTCGGCCCGCTGGCCGACCACCGCGACGATTCCACACACGGTCGAGCTCCTTGGTCGATGCGTCGATCTAGCGGAGGGCGATCACCTGCTCCTTGGCGAGCTGGCGGACGAAGTCGTAGAGGTGATCGCGGCTTATGCCCGCGCCCACGAGCTCGGCCACCGTCCTCTTCTCGTCGCAGCCGGCGAGGAAATCCCGGGCCTCGCGGTTGATGCGGAAGACACGGCCCTTGAGGCTGCCGCGCTTCTGGAAGACGTAGAGCGCGGGCTCGGCCAGGGTGGGCATCGACGTGATCTTCTGGCCGGTGACCAGGGTGGCGATCGCCGCCTCGACGTCGACGGCGAACTGCTCGACGTGCACCCAGGCGCTGCGGACCGGCTTGAGGGCTCCGAGGACGCGGCGGCCGTCCTTGGTCACGCCCGCCTCGGCGTGGGGGCGGCGGTGCTCGGGGAAGGGCGCCTCGCCGCGCTTGGTCTCCACGTCGACCACCAGCCAGAGCTGCTCGCGCTCGAAGCGGAAGACCTCGCGCGTCACCGCGGCGGGGGCGAGCTCGCTCGGCCACTCGTCGCGGGCGAGGAGCTCGTCGGCGAAGGCCAGCGCCGCCGACTCCATGCTGGCGCCGGAGAGGTCGAAGCTCTCCAGGAAGCCGCGCAGCGAGGCGCGGATTCTCGCCTCGAGGCCGCGGAACGACACCGGCATGAAGCGGCGCAGCATCGAGAGGATCTCCTCCTCCCAGGTGTGCTTGGCGACGCCGAGGTCCATCTTCGCCGGCGAGGCGCCGTTCTTGATCGCGCGGGCGAACAGCTCCTCGTAGGTCTCGCCGAGATCGTCGATCGGCTTGTGGGAGTAGACGCCGATCCCGGCCATGCCGATGGCGCGGGCCCGCTCCGGATCGGTGATCACCTGGTCGAGCGTCGCCGCGAGCTGGTCGATGTTCGACGGATCCTGGACCACGAGCACGTTCTCGCCGTCGCGCAGCCCCGGCGAGCAATAAGGCTTGTTGGCGATCTCCCCGGAGAGGATCAGGCAGGTGCCGCAGGCCATGACCTCGCGCGGGAGGCTGGGCGTGTGGATCTCCACCGGGAACTTGCGCTCCAGGAAGCACACCGCGGTGCAGGCGCGGATGAACTCGGGGACGCGCCAGTGCGGGATGAACGGCAGCACCCAGGTGCAGTCGTCGATCCCGGCCTCGCGGATGGCGGCGAGGAACTTGGTCTTCTCCCGGCCGTTGGAGAGCGTGACCAGGTTGAAGCGCTTGCCCTGCTTGCGCAGGCGGGCGAGGGCGGCGATGAGATCGTACGAGCCCTTGACCTCGCCGAGCTTGCCATAGAGGCCGATGGTCACCGCGTCGCGGTCGATGGGGCGCGTGTTGTTGACCCCGGGCGCGCCCGGCTCGGCGGCGCGGCGGACCAGCGCGTCGATGTCGAGCTTCGGACCCTCCGGGCTGAACTCGTCGGGGAGGTGGCCGTGGCGGATGCGGGCGAAGCGATCCAGCGGGATGCCGAGGCCGCTGAGATCGAGATCGCCGGTCACCACCAGGGAGGCGCGGCGCAGCATCTCCCGGTAGGCGAGGGAGAGCTCGGGGTGATCCATGAGCCGGGTGCGATCGCTGCCGGCGTGCTGCACCACGTGCGGGATGCCGGTCCAGGAGGCGGCCAGGTGGGCGCTCATCCCGTAGGGCTCGAAGTACGAGGAGAACACCACCTCGGCGTCGATGCGCCGGATCTCCTCGGTGCCGAGCGCGGCGAGCTTGGTGAGGTACGGGTTGGCGTAGGGGATGTACCAGGAGCTCTGCCGGAAATGCCCCGTGGTGACGACCCGCACCCGACCGCCGTTGTCGAACTCGGCCTCCAGGCGGGCGATGTCCTCGGGCGAGGTCCAGATGCGGTAATCGTCCTCGACCTCGGTGGCGTTCGTCACGACCGTGACCTGGTGCCCCCGCTTGGCGAGGCCCCGCGCGATCCAGTAGCAACGAGCGCTGACTCCACCCTGGATGGGGGGATACTTCATGATGCAACAGATGCGCATGTTCGAACCTCTCAATCCTTGGCCACGGTGACGAGAATGCCTTCCTGGAGGGCGAAGCGGGCGGCGGCGTCGACGCCGGGCTCGACGCTCGGCCCGAGCTGCGCGGACAGGGCCGCGCGCACTTCGCTCAAGGTCGCTGGAGCCCTCCAGGACTCCAGCATGCGGAACACCGCCGGACCGATGCGGTACGGCACGATCTTCCGCGGGGCTGATTTCACGAGCGCGACGAACGCGTGGGCCGGGGCGGCGGCCTTCGGCAGCTCCGGGGCCTCGATCAGCGAGACCACGTCGTGGCCGAACTCCCCGAGCGCCACGTGACGGCCGAGCTGGAGCGGGGCGTCGCCGGCGATCACCACCTCTCCCTCCGGGGGGCGGACGGCGTCCGAAGCGTAGTTGAGCTTCAGGTGCAGGAGCTCGTAGTTCGCCAGATCCACCGCGTACGTGGGCGCGCCCGCCGGCCGGGTCTCGAGGTACTCGATGAACCGCTGGCCCTCGGCGACGAGCCGGTTGACCTGGTTGCCGTCCGAGGGCTCGAACGGCATCGAGGCCTCGACGAAGCCCATCAGCTGGCACTGACAGCTTCCGCCGAAGATCGTGCTCGTCCGGGGGAGCGCGCGCACGAGGAAGTCCACCCGCTTGGCGCCCACCGTCGTCGCCGTCACCCCGAGCCGCGAGGGGCTGAGCTCGAGGAGCTTCTCTAGCTCCTCGCCCGTGAGATCGAACCTGGCCCGCAGCGCCTCGCCCTGCTCGCTCAGCCGATCGCGGAGCTTGCGATCGACGAGCACGTGGGCGAACGCCGCCTGGAGTCCGCTGCTGCTCATGCGGCCCTCCGCACCTGCGACACGATCTGCCGCGCCCGATCGAGGTCGGCGAGGATCTCGCCGAAGTCCTCGGGGAAGTTCTGGTCCCGCTCGATGATGACCGAGCGGAGGTTCGCGGCCCGCGGGGCCACGTAATCGAGGAGCTTGAACGACTCCTCGTAGACCGCGGCGCCGTGGAGATCGAGCAGGACGTCGCCCATCTGGTGCTCCTTGGAGTCGCCGCCGGCGAGGTGGATCTGGACGACGCGGTCGAGCGGGATCGTCTCGAGGAACTGGAGGGGGTCGTAGCCGTGGTTCCTCGAGTTCAAGAAGAGGTTGGTGAGGTCGAGGAGCATGCCGCAGGTGCAGCGCGACATGATCTCGGCGATGAACTCCGCCTCGGTGAGCTCCGAGGTGAAGTTCACGTAATACGAGACGTTCTCCAGCAGGAAGGGGACGCCGAGCCGGTCCTGCACGGCCTGCGCCTTTCGCGCGATGTCGATGGCCATGGCGCAATCGCGGACCAGGGGCGTGAGCTGCCCGAGGGCGATGCCGCCGGCGCGGGTGAACGAGAGGTGATCGCTCGCCCAGGCGCCCCGCGCGATCGAGGTGACGTGGGCGAGGGAGCTCAGGTAGGCCGGATCCACCTCCCCCACGGTACCGATGGACATCTCGATACCGTGGGGGATGAGCGGAAACTCCTCGGCGAGCGACGTCAGGCGCGCGATCCGGTCCGGGGTCGCGTCGAAGTAGTGCTCGGAGATGATCTCCAGACAGTCGATCGACGATCGGTTGGCCCGGATGCTGGCGTCCAGCTCCTTGCGATAGCCGAGGCCGACGCCGAGGTATGGCAGCGAGCGGAGGTGAGCAAGAGGATCGCGTCGCATGACGTGCACCTAGGCTCTCAGTTGGGGGAGATGGAGCACGCGGCGCAATTGCCACAGAAGCAATTGCAGCGGCCCGCGCAAGCACACCAGCCCGGCTGCATCGCGAGCATCTCCTCCTCGTCCGGGGCCTTGGCGACGGTGACCCGCTCGAACAGGAACGGGTTCTGCTCGACCTTGTTCGGCTCGTTCGACTGCACGCTCTCGATCTGCATGGTCTTCTCCGGTTCTGTGTCCGTGTGTGGACACAAGCCTCACGCAAGGGGGACCGGCGGGCTTCGGGACAGAGCCGTCCCTGGGGCCGCCGGCGAACGGTCATGACGTCCGTGGGACGTCGTGATGGCGTTCGCTCTCAACCCCAAAGCACCGGGGATGCCAGGCCGCTGACGCCGTATTTCCGCGTGGTTTCCGGGAGATTTGCGCGAGCGCGGAGCGGGTTGCGCCGACCTTGCTCAACTGGTGCAGGCGGTGAGGCGCGGCTTGCGCGCGACTGGCGCAACCGGGAGGCGTGGTGCCGTCCGATGGGTCGCCGGCCGCGGGCTGAGAGATGTCGAGGAGCGTGAGCGCTGCTACCGCGACGTGTGAGCCGATCTGGTCGACGGGATGAGCCGGTCTCCTCCTCACGAGCCCGGAGCGCAGGCGAGCGCCGCTGTCGCCGAGCTGCGACGCGTCGTGCGGGGAGGCCTGCAGCGGGCGCTCGCCGGACGCAGCGGCGTGGGGGACGCCCTGATCGACGACCTGACTCAGGACGCCACGCTGAAGGTGCTCGGCGCGCTCGATTCCTTCCGGGGCGCCAGCCGATTCACCACCTGGGCGATCACCATCTCCATCCGCGTGGCGCTCACGGAGGTGCGGAAGGCCCGCTGGAAGGACGTGTCGCTGGATCAGCTCACGCCGCAGTACGCCGAGCTGGTCGCGGAGGGCGCCCCGGTGCCGGCGGTGCTGGTCGAGGCCGCGCAGCACCTCGACCTGTGCCCCGAGTGCGCCGAGGAGCTGCGCGCTGCCCAACGGTCGGGTGGTCCGCGTTCGGCCGGGCTTCGACCCGGCCACGCTCGAGCGTGTGCTGGCGCTGGCCGCCGAGGAGACGCCGTGCTGACGCTGCCGCCGTCGGTGCGCGTCTACGTCGCGGCCGAGCCTACCGACCTGCGCAAGAGCTTCGATGGGTTGTCGGTGCTGGTCGCGCACAGCTTCGGAGCCGACCCGCTCTGCGGGCATCTGTTCGTGTTCAGGAATCGGCGAGGCGACCAGGTCCGGATCTTGTTCTGGGACCGCACTGGCTACGTAATCGTGGGAAAGAAGCTGGCGGTGGCCCCGATGAGCCCGATGAGCCGCGCCCCCGTCGACGCCCCCGCCGAGACGCTGCCCGATCTCCCGACCGCGACCGAGGCCGCCCTCCTCGAGATGGTGCTCGGCCTGCCCGGCGTCGGCCCGCGCCTCCTCGGCACGGCCGCTCTCCCCTCGCTCGGTCGCCTCTCGCCCGCCGCCCTCGCCGAGCGCACCCAGATCGCGCTGTTCGACGCGACCCGGCTCGCCGCCGCCTTCGAACTCGGCCGCCGCTACCACGCCGCCCGCGCACGCCGGGGCGCGCTCCTCAACGACGCCGCCCGCGTGGCGCGGTACTTCGGCCCGAGGCTCGCCTCCCTGGTCCACGAGGAGCTCTGGATCGCCGCGCTCGACACCCACGGCCGCGTCCGCGAGACGCGCCTGCTCGCCCGCGGTTCCGACGACGCCCTCTACGTCGGCCGCGCCACCGTCCTGCGCACGGCGCTGGACATGGCCGCCCACAGCTTCGTGCTGGCCCATAACCACCCGAGCGGCGACCCGACGCCGACCCCCGAGGACGAAGCGATGACCCTGGAGCTGCGCCACCTCGCCGCGGAGCTGCACGTTCCGTTCAAGGCCCACGTCATCGTCACCCCAAGCGGCCGCTACGCCGCCGTCCACGAGTAGGCCCGCGCGGGGCGCACCGCCCCTGCGCATCCAGCCGAAAGCCTCCCGCGCACCGCCCCAGCCGGCAGCCCGCCGCGCGTTCGCTCTCGTCATCGCGGCTGGCCGGGGAGGAGCCGGGGTGCTCCTCGTGCTAGGCTCGACGGCGATGCGGGCTTGCCTCCCGCGTCCACCCCAGCGCGATGTCGACCGCCACCGTCACCCTCGCTCTCCCCGAAGCGCTCTACCAGCGACTGAGGGGCACTGCGCTCGCGACCCGACAGCCGCTCGAAGCCGTGATGCTGCGGGCGCTGAGCCTCGGTAGCCCTCCCGCCTGGGACGACGCGCCCCCGGAGTTCCAGGTCGACCTCGCCTGCCTGGACAAGATGGACGACCAGGCGCTCTGGCAGATCGCAAAGAGCCACAGGTCCGAAGCAGAGCTCGTGCGCTACGACGAGCTGCTCGACCGGAACACCCAGGGGCTCCTCACGCCGGCGGAGCGCATCGAGCTCGAGCGTCTTCGCCACGAGAGCGACCTGTTCATGCTCCGCAAGGCGCACGCAGCGGCGCTCCTGCGATGGCGCGGGCACGCCGTCGCTTCTCCGTAGCGCGCGCCCTCCACGAGATGGAAGACGGACTGCGGTGTCAACCTACGTCTCCGAACTGCTCCGTTCTCGTATCGAGGAGGCCGACCGGCGCCGCTGTCAATACTGCCTGACAAGCGAGGCCAATAGCGGAATTCCCCTGACCTACGATCACATCGCGCCGGTCTCGAAGGGCGGGCCGACCTCGTTCGAGAATGTATGCCTCGCATGCCGCCCATGCAACGAGTTCAAGGCAGGCGCCACGGAGTCGGTCGACCCGCTGACGGGAGACGTCGTGCCGCTCTTCAATCCGCGCCTTCATCGCTGGAGCGATCACTTCACGTGGAGCGTCGACGCAACCAGGGTAGAGGGCGTGACGCCGTCCGGTAGAGCAACGGTCATCGCGCTCCGGATGAACCGCCCGACGATCGTCGCCGCACGTCGGCGCTGGGCCGAGGTGGGCTGGCACCCGCCCGCGTAGTGCTGGCTACCCCTTCATCGAGCTGGTGCTCGGTCTGCCCGGCGTCGGGCCGCGCCTGCTCGGCACGGCCGCTCTCCCCTCGCTTGGTCGCCTCTCTCCCGCGGCGCTGGCCGAGCGCACCCAGATCGCCCTCTTCGACGCGACCCGGCTCGCCGCCGCCTGTAGGCCCTCGCTGAGCGCGACCCAGCGTAACGCATCGCGGTCGACCCGCCTCCACACGGCGACTCCAGCGACCGCCGGCGCACGCCGGCGTCCCCACCGGGGCGCGGCATCGTGACCCCGGCGCGCACGACCTCGGACGGCGCGGGACAGGCGCTCGCCCCGGCCGCGACCGCGCCCTCGTGGTCCCCAGCGAGGCGCTCACCCCGCGGGCCCTGCATCCGGGACCGGCACGCGGCCGATCGCGTAAGGCAGGATTCGTGCGATGTTGCGCGCATCGTCGATCCCGCGGTGGTGTGTCCCGTGGAGTGGGAGTCCGAGCCGCTCGAGCGCGCTCGCCATGCCGTAGCGCTGGGTCACCCCGAGCGTCGCGGAGAAGCGCTTCTTGATGTTCATGTGCCCCTGCAGCGGCAGGGGCACGCCCCAGCGGGCCGCGTCGATCTCGAACTGCTTGCGGTCGTAATCGCCCCACGAGCAGAAGAGCGCCTCCCGCTGGCCGACGAAGCGCCCCAGCGCCGCGATGGCTTCGGGGAACGTGGGCGCGGCGTCGACGTCTGCTTGCGTGATCGTGGTGAGCTTCGTGCAGAACTCCGTGAGCTTCGGCCGGATGACCGGGCGCACGAAGGTGGCGAACTCGCTCACGGGCTCGAGCGTCGCGCCGTCCACGAGGACCGCGCCGATCTCGATGATCTCCATGATGCGCTCGGGGATGCGGCCCTCCTCGTCGCACGTCGCCTCCAGATCGATCACCAGGAAAAATGCAGGTTCCTTTCCCATGTCCGTCCTCCTTTCTGCTGAACCTTGATACGATCCGCGCGAAGAACATGCCCGGACACGAAACCGGACAGGCCGCTCCCGCAGGCTTTTCCTGGGAGGATTACGTCGCCTGGCTCGTCGCGCAGCACGGGTCCTTGACCGCGGTCGCCGAGCGGCTCGCCTCCCTGCGTGGCTACGAGGACGACGTCACCTCGATCGAGCGCGCCCTGCGCCGGCTGCGGACGCGTGGCCAGCGGGACGGCGGGACCTGGGGGGCACGCGCGCTCGCGGCCTTCGGCTTGCCGGACGCGCTCACCGAGCGCGCCCGCTGGATGGGCGCCTATCACTCGCGGTTCACCGACCTGCCCCTGCCCCTCGCCCAGGACCTCTTGCGCCTCTGGGATCGACCGCCGGTGAGCGAGGATCCGACCTCCCACGTCTTCCTCGCCCTCGCCCACGCCACCTGCGTGCTGCGCGGCGACGACCGCGAGGCCGGAAAGACGCACCTCGCCCGCATCCGGCCGCTGCTCGGAAAGGCCCCGCCCGAGGCGCGGGTGGAGGCTCTGCTCACGGAGGCCTTCCTGGCGAGCCGTGATGATGTCGCGCGCGTGGCCGGCCTGCTCGACGAGATCGAGCCGCTCTTCGAGCTGCCGATGCCCGCCAACGACCGAGCCTGCCTGTTCGCCCGGTGGATCGATCAACGCGCCTTCGAGCGGAACCGCTCCTGGGGCGGCAAGCAGCCGGATCCGGCGGCTGCGGAGGCGCTTTACCGGCGCATCCCGGAGGACGGTCCGGCCTTCGCGCGGGCGCGGCGGGCGAACGGCCTTTCGTATGCGCGGTGGAAGCAGGGTTTCCCCGAGGAAGGCGCGGCGCTCGCGCGGGAGGCGTGCCGGCACGCGGGGGACGGCGGGCACATGCGGATGCGCGCGATGGCGCTGAACATGCTGGCGCGAATCGTGGGCGGCGAGGAGGGCGCGGAGGCGAGGCGGCGGGCGATGGCGATCGCGAACGAGCTCGAGGACGAGGTGCTCAGGTTGCGGTTCGAGCGGCGAGCGGGAAACAAGGGCCGGGGTGGTCTTTGAGCCAGCTCGGATCCTTCGGGCTCGAGAAGCTCGTGCGCTCGGGAGGTGGTGTGGGCGGCGCACGTCCGGACGGTGTGAAAGCGCGGCGGCGGGACGCTGGCCGCGAGGCGAGCTCACCTCAGGATCGCCGGGCGGCGATCTTCACGTCGCCGAACACGACGCCTCGGACGATCGGCCGCGCCAGGAAATCGTGCGGGAAGCCGAGCGAGACGGCGCTGGCCTTCTCGAGCCGGGCGCGCTGGTCATCGGTCAGCCGCACGTCGAGGGCGCCCAGGTTGTCCTCGATCTGCTTCAGGGTCCGCGCGCCCAGGATCGGGGCGGTCACGGCCGGGTTGAGCAGCGTCCAGGCGATCGCGATCTGCGACGGCGTCCTGCCGCTCTCGGCCGCGACCGCCTTCACCACCTCGGCGATCTCGAGACCCCGCTCGGTCAGCGCGCCGTTCGCGGCGGCGAGGTTCTTGCGCGTGCCGGCCGGATTCGCCGCGCCGTCGCCGATGTCCAGATCGGCCCTCGTGTACTTCCCGGTCAGCACGCCGCTCCCCAGCGGCGACCACGGGATGACCCCGAGGCCCATCTCCTGCGCCATGGGGATGAGATCCCGCTCCACCGTGCGCTCGATCAGGCTGTACTCGATCTGAAGCGCGACGAGCGGCGCCCACCCGCGCAGGTCCGCGATGGCCTGCATGCGCGAGACCTGCCACGCGGGCGTGTCGGAGATGCCGACATACAGCACCTTCCCCGAACGGACGAGATCATCCATCGCGCGCAGGACCTCCTCCACGGGCGTGGTGCCGTCCCAGGCGTGCAGGTAGAGGAGATCGATGTAATCGGTCCTCAGCCGCTCGAGGCTCGCCTCGACCGAGCGCACCATGCTCTTGCGGTGGTTGCCGCCCGAGTTGGGATCGCCGGGCCGCATGGTCAGCGTGTACTTGGTGGCCAGCACGAGGCGCTCGCGCTTGTCGCCGGCGAACTCGCCGAGCAGCCGCTCCGACGTGCCTTCGGTGTACTTGTTGGCCGTGTCGATGAAGTTCCCGCCGCGGTCGACGTAGGCGTCGAAGATGCGCCGGGCCTCCTCGCGGTCGGCGCCCCAGCCCCAGTCGGCGCCGAACGTCATCGCGCCGAGGGACAGCGGCGAGACGCGCAGGCCCGAGCGCCCCAGCAGCCGGTAGGTGTCGAGTGAATGAGCGTTGGTCATGGCTATCTCCACGTCTCCGGCAGGCGCGTCGCGGTGGCCTGCCTCGATCCGGAGAGTAAGCGGCTGACGCTCTTCAGAAAATCCGACATGATTGACATGGCCTGTTAAGCCAGGGGTACAGAATGCGCGGGAGAGAGTTCGCCGATCTGACAGCCTTCGCCGCGATCGTGGAGCACGGGAGCTTCGCCCGCGCGGCGGCCCACCTGGGCGTCTCGCCCTCGGCGCTGAGCCAGACCATCCGGGAGCTGGAGGAGCGGCTCGGCGTGCGCCTCCTGAACCGCACCACGCGCAGCGTCGCGCCGAGCGAGGCGGGGTCGCGGCTGCTCTCCCGGCTGGCCCCGGCGCTCACCGAGCTCGAGGCGGCGGTCGCCGACGTGAAGTCGTTCGGGGACAGGCCGGCGGGCGTGCTCCGGATCAACACGGCGCGGGTCGCCGCGGTCTGGTGCCTCGCCCCGCTGATCGGCCGGTTTCACGAGGAGCACCCGGACATCGTGCTCGACGTGGTGGTCGAGGACGCGATCGCCGACATCGTCGCGCGCCGCTTCGACGCCGGCGTCCGGCTGGGCGAGCGCCTCGAGAAGGACATGGTGGCCGTGAAGCTGAGCGGCGATCTGGAGATGATGGCGGTGGCCTCGCCGGGCTACCTGGCGCGCCACGGCGTCCCCGCGACCCCGCGCGATCTGCACCGGCACCGCTGCATCAACACGCGCTGGCCGACCGACGGGAGCCTGTACCGGTGGGAGTTCGAGAAGGGGAGGCAGTCGCTGGAGGTCGCGGTCGAGGGCCCGCTCATCGTCAACGACGTGGACGTGGCGCTGCGCGCCGCGCTCGACGGCGTGGGCATCGCGTACCTGTTCGACGAGCAGGCGCGGCCCTGGGTCGAGTCCGGCGCACTGACGCGCGTCCTCGAGCCGTGGTCGCCGTCGTTCCCGGGCTTCTATCTCTACTACCCGAGCCGCCGGCAGACGCCCCCCGCGCTGCGGGCGTTCCTCGACTTCCTGCGCCGCGCGGGCCCGCCGGAGGCGAGGGCGCGGCGCGCCCGCCGAGCGGGCGAACGACCCTAGGACACCGAACGGGTTGAAACCCCGGGAAGATGAACCGCAGAGGCGCAGAGGACACAGAGGAACAACAAAACAACTCTGTGCCCTCTGTGCCCT
Source organism: Sorangium cellulosum (assembly GCF_002950945.1). Taxonomy (GTDB): domain Bacteria; phylum Myxococcota_A; class Polyangia; order Polyangiales; family Polyangiaceae; genus Sorangium; species Sorangium cellulosum_E. The sequence goes on along the minus strand of NZ_CP012673.1, from coordinate 352,437 downwards.
CTGTGCCCTCTGTGCCCTCTGTGCCTCTGCGGTTCGCATCTCTTCATTCTCGGGCGTTTCAAGCTGATCGACGCTCTAGCGGAGCTGTCCACGCCGATGATCCCACGAACCTCGAGGAGCACCTCAACGAGCTGGCCGCGCATGCGCGCTGAGCCTGTGGTCGTGATCGAGAGGCGACACGCCCGCGGCGCGAGCGTGGTACGCTCGGCGGCGGGATGTCCTCGCTCGTCAGCCTGACCTGCCCCCGCTGCGCCGCTCCGCTCCATGTCGGCCAGGCCGGCGGGATGACCTTGCACGGCTGTGGACGCTGCGGCGGCATCTGGCTCGGCCTCGCCTGCGCGCAGCGTCTGGCCGACGCGCTGCCGAAAGAGGCGAGCGTCCTGGCGGCGCGCGCGTCGTCCCGTGCCGTGGTCGACGCGGACGTGAACCCGATCGCCCACTGCCCGGTGTGCACGCGGCCCATGCAGCGCACCCACGCCGCGGCCGCGCGCCTGGATCTCGATATGTGCGGCGCGCACGGCACCTGGTACGACCGCCACGAGCTCGAGCGGGTGGCCGGCGCCATCGCCGCCCAGCGCTCGCGCTGGCGCGTCGGCGTGGGCGCCGGCGCCGCCGTGGCGGGCGCCGCCGTGGCAGGCGCGGCGGTCGCGGGCACCGTCCCCGCGCCTGCGCCGGCCCAGGCGCAGCAAGGCGCAGCGAGCTTCGAGGGGGTCGCCGAGGTCGGCGTGGACGCCGTCTCCGAGGGCGGCGCCGAGGCTGCCGTCGCGCTGCTCGATGGGGTGTTCTCTCTGCTGGGATCCCTCTTCGATTGATCTCACGGGCTCTGCGCGTCGCACGCCGAGGAGGCGTTTCGACATGGGTTCGCGGCGCACGCCGGACCTGCCATGAGCTCCTTGGTCATGGGGGTCCCCGGAGCGCCGCGCGGACCGCAGGCCAACACCGGCACGCTCAGGCCAGCGATGGGCCGACCATCACGCCCGTGACCGAGGCCCGCTCACCGGCGCGATGGCCATCAGCCAGCCCGAGCGAGAGGGCATCAACCAGCTTGACTCTCAACAATCCTTGCGCTGATGGGGTTGGAGGTTGGCTGGGGAAGCGGGCGATGAATCATCCGGTTGCCCAGCCACCGAGCCATCCTGGGCGGTCGGGCATCAGGTAGCTTCCGCGCCGCCGTCTGCGGCGCTACGGTTCCCTCGTGACCTCCCGGCCTGTCTTCGTCGATCGCGCCCTGTCCGCCCGCATCGAGGCCGCCGAGGCCGCGAAGGTCGAGGCGTTCGCGCGCGAGGTCGCCGTGCGGGTCCCGGCGCAGCGTGCCGCCGTCGCCGTCATCGCGGACGGCCGCGCCGCGTTCGTCGTCCCGCACGCCCGGGTCTCGCGCGCGGCCGGCCTCGGCATGAGCGGCCCCGTCGAGGCGCGCGACGTCGAGGCCCTCGAGGACTTCTACGCCTCGCGCGGCACCGCGGCGCGCATCCTGGTCTCGCCCTTCGCCCACCCTTCGCTGCTCGCGCGGCTCGGGGAGCGCGGCTTCCGCCTGGACTCGCTCGACACCGTGCTCGTGCGCCACCTGGCCCTCGCCGCCGAGGCCCACGCGCCGGAGCCGGCCGCGCGCGGCGGCGTGGTCGTGCGGCGCGCCGCGCGCGAGGAGGCCTCGGCGTGGGTCGCGGCCTCGCTCTCCGCCTTCGCCCTGCCGGGCGAGCCTCCGCCCGATCGGGTCGACATCTTCGAGGCGGGCTTCCACCAGCCCGGGGCGGCGTACTTCTTCGCGTCGCTCACGGGCGGCGCCGTCGCCGGCGTCGGCGCGGTCTGCGTGCACGAGCGGGTCGCTCTCCTGTTCGCGGGCGCCACGCTGGAGGCCCACCGCGGCCGGGGCGTACAGCGCGCCCTGATCGACGCCCGCGTCGCGTACGCCCGCGACGTGGGGTGCGACCTCGCCTACTCGGTGGCGGGGGCGGGGAGCACCTCGCAGCGCAACCTGGAGCGCGCGGGCCTCGTGGCCGTGTACTCGCAGGCGATGCTCATCAAGTCCTTCGCCTGAGAGGGCCGCGCGGCGGCAGGCCGGCTATCGCCCGGGGGCCGGCCACCCCTCATTCATGATCTCCGCGGACTCGGTCCGCCGGCACGCTGGCGCGCGCCACGTCACACTGCTCGCAGCCCTCGCCGCGCGGGCAGAGGAACACCAGCGGATTCATTGCGAGGTGCTCGACCGCCACCGCCACGAGATCGTGTGAATCGCACAGGCGAGCGTGGGCGTTGCCCACCCTCCCCTCCCGCTGTAGCCCCCGTTCGCGCAGCCAGCCATCGGCGAGCCCGAAGCGCCGGCAGCAATGATCCGTCTCGTGGACCATCTCGGTCCGGGCCACGCCGTCGACCTCGAGGACGCACGGGTGCGCGACCGAGTAGGGAACCCACGCGATCGCCTCCGCGACGTGGAGCGTCGTGTTCTCGGAGTGCGTGACGCCGAGCAGCAGCACCTGGCCTCCGAGCTCGTGGACGCGGCCCGGGGGGCTGTCCGGCCCATGCGGCGGTGACAGCGGCTGCGGCGCGCAGATGCGCTCGGCTTGCGGTCCGGCGGCGGCGAAGGAGCCGCCGGGATGGCCGCTGCGCAGCACGCCGGGCTGACGCCAGAACGTCTCGGCGGTGATCCCCATGCCGCAGGTCGGCGTGGACCGGGGATCGAACACGCGCTGTCCGTCGGTCATCGTCGGCATCACGAGCGTGCCGTCGTCCCCGACCGCCGCGCGCAGGGCGCGGATCAGCCCGAGCGGCCCGCCCTCGATCGGACGCACCGCCTTGAACGACGTGTGGACGAGGAGGACGCCGCCCGGCCTCACGCCGAGCGCGCGCAGCTCGGCGACCACTTGGCCCACGCTCGGCTCGTGCATGGTCCAGGCCTACCATCACGGGCTGCGCCGAGGCCAGGGACGCCCTCCGGCCGCGGGCGGCGCCCCCGGCCGAGCGGACGCCGTGCGCTTCACGGTCACTCTTGCTCGGGCACACCCCCCGGGCCGAACGTGGGCAACGGCAGCGTGACGCCCTCGGCCAGGTTGCCCTTGCCGGGGACGTGGTTGATCTCGAGCCGGATGCCGTCCGGATCCTCGAACACGATCGAGTAGTAGCCCGCCGCCCATGCCCCCTCCTGCGGCGCATGAACGAGCTTGCCGCCGAGCGCAGCCAGGGTGCTCTCGAAGAACGCGTGGAATGCGTCGATGTCCTCGCGGCTGCGGGCGCGGAAGCACAGGTGGTGCAGGCCGGGCTTGTACTGGTGAAAGCGGGCGCCGGCGTACTCCGGGTTCACCGGGCGGATGAGCAGGCCGGTCTTGCCGCCGATGTAATAGAGCGAGGGCCGTTCGGTCTCGCTGCCCGGATCGTCGTACTGGCACTGCATCTCGAAGTGCTCGCACAGGGCGCGGTAGAACGCGCGGCTGCGCGGGAAGTCGGTGACCGAGAGCTGGATGTGGGCAATTCCGGCGAGGTTCATGGCGATCACAGTAGCCCAGGTCCGGCCGGTGGAGGGGCCCCTCGCGGTGCACGTCGCCGGGCTCGCGGAGAAGGACCGCGAAGGGCCAGGTCGACGTGGAGCTCCGGGAGCATGTCGTCCCAGGCGGGGCGCTGCCGAGGCTCAGCGCGCGCAGCATCATGGGTTCGATCGATGTGACTTCCGATGAGGTGCGCTGGCGTGCGACCGTTCATCTGGTCCAGATCGACGCCAGATCGAGCTCCACCGCATCGAACGGCTCGGCCTTCACCTTCGCGTCCTCTTCGTAGGTCTCGAGCAGCACCCACCGCCCGCCCTCGAGTCGGTACACCTCGAGTGTCCGCAGCAAGGGGCTGAGCAGCCACACGTGCCCCACGCCTTCGCGGCGGTAGATCCGCATCTTCTTCCCCCGGTCGACGCGCTCGGTACGCGGCGAGATCACCTCGCACACCCAGTCCGGAGGGACGTCGTAGTGCGCGGGCGTGGCCTCGTCCCCGAGGGCGTCCGGCATGCGCTCCCGCTTCCACCCTGCGAGATCGGGGACCACCTTGTCCGGCCGCGGCCCGAGGTGGAGCTCCGGTTCATCCAGGAGCACCCAGCCGCCGGGCCCGCCATCGCCGAGGTCGAAGGCGCTGCCGAGCTTCATCGTGAGACGTGATGCGCTCCGCGTGTGGGGGCGGCCGGGCCGCGGAAAGATGAAGAGTTCCCCGTCGAGGATCTCTGCCACTTGTTCGGGCGGCACCGCCTCGAATGCGGCCTCGACCTCCGGTGCGTTGCGATCAGGATCCAGATCGCGCGGCAGCACGCCGGTGGTCATGGCCGAGCGTACCACGGAAGCGTGGTCCCAGCCGGGGCGAGCGCCTGTTCCCACGCCGTCCGAGGTCGTGCGCCTGGCTCACGATGCCCGGCCCCCGGCGCGCCGGCGGGCGCCGGCGACAAAAAAAGCACAGGGGACGGGCGGAAGCGGCCAGCGCGCGCTTGGCTCAGAGTTGGCCCGTCCTTTGCTGCGACTGCGGACGCTGTCCCGCGAGGTGGAGACGTCGGTACATCGCGGCAGCTCGAATAGCCGGCCGCTGCTCGGCCGCGCCGTTCCAGGCCTTCCTGGCTCGGAGGGGTAGGGCGTCGAGGCCCCGCTCGCCCCCTCGTCCGGCGTGTAGCCCGCACGCGCCGCCTGCGCTGGTCTCCTTGACAAGGCGGGGTAGCCGTCGGATACGCTACCTTTCCACGATGAGTGGGGGCGGCACGACGGGGTGGGGTCGGAGTTCATGGCGCTCCATGCGGCGACGGCGGTCTGCGGCTCCTGCGGCTGATGACGCCGAGAGGGCCGCGGTCGATGATGCGGGTGTAGACCATCGTGGTCCGCACATCCCTGTGGCCGAGCAGCACGGTTCGCCGCCTGCATGCGGACCCGCGTAGATAGCGCATCACAGCTGATTGTGACGTTAGGCAGAAGGCAACATGACGGTCCCCACTTTCGATATGTTCATCGAGCCGATCCTCAGATACCTGTCGGCTCACCCAGCTGGAGCTCCTGCTCGTGATGTCCACGAGGCAGCGGCGAACGCCCTGCGCTTGACGGAAGCAGATAGGCAGGAATTGTTGCCCAGTGGCATCCAGCCCGTCTTCAAGAATCGCGCTGGCTGGGCTCACGACCGTCTCAAGCGAGCTGGACTTTCGAGCAGCCCAAGACGTGGATTCTGGCAGCTTACCCCGGATGGTCTTGCGTTTGTCGCCAAGAACCCAAAAGCTCTGTCGGATGAGCAACTCGAGGAGCTCGCCACGAGCCATACCGACGTACGTCTTCGCGGCGCCGCCGCTGAAATGGCACCATCGGTCGCAGGTCCCGCGGCATCCGCCATCGCGGCTAGTCCCGACGACCGTCTCGAGGAGGCGGTGGCCGAGCTTCGTCGTACCGTCGCCGCCGAAGTGTTCGAGGCACTTCGTCGAGTTTCACCTACGTTCTTCGAGACCATCGTGCTCGACCTACTGCACCGCATGGGATACGGCGCGAGCCGCGCGGACCTTCAGCGTGTTGGCGGCTCTGGAGATGGTGGCATCGACGGAGTAATCTCGCTCGATAAGCTCGGCTTGGAGAAGGTCTACGTTCAAGCGAAACGCTGGCAGCAGACCGTCGGACGCCCGGAAGTTCAAGCGTTCTACGGTGCTCTCGCGGGACAACGGGCGAACAAGGGCGTGCTCATAACAACATCCTCGTTCACTGCTCAGGCGTTAGACTTTGCCCGGTCCGTCGAGCGCGTCGTGCTGGTCGACGGCGGTCGACTTGCCGAACTCATGATCGATCATGAAGTTGGCGTCACCCTACGACCGGTCAAGGTGCCGAAGATGGATAGCGATTACTTCGAGGAAGAGTCTGCGTAACTCCGCGAGGCAAGAGGGTGTCGTCTCGCATCATGGATCTTCTGTCGCCTCGAGGTCTGGGCCGGAGGCCTATGCCGCCCCGGAGCCCCAGAGGTCAGCCCGACACAGGCGCCGCGATTCCCCCATCACATCCTCACCTCGCTTTGCTCTTCCTTCTCCCCCCGGGCTTCTGAGCCGGCTCCGCGCCGGCCCCCCGCCGCCCTCTCCGCGCCGCCCGCGCCGCCGGCTCCACCGCAGCCAGCGCCCCGCACGCCAGCTCGGGCAGCATCGCCCTCATCCACGCAGGGTCCACCGCGCCGGACGCTGACAGATACACGCGGCAGGCCTGGTGCGCCGGCCCGAGCAGCACGACGTCGAACATCACCTCGGACGAGCCGGACGACCCGGACGAGCCCGCCCCGGAGAAGACGCCGAGCTCCGTCATGTGCGCCATCATCTCCGCCTTGAGCCGCGCCTTGGTGTCCCGGAGCGCGGCGCGGTGATGCCCGTCCAGCTCCAGCGCGAGCGCCTGGTACATGAAACGCGCCTCGGCCTCGTGGTCGAACACCCAGGTCAGGTGCGCCTCCACCAGCGTCCGCACCGCCGCGCGCGCCGTCCTCTCGGCGAGCACACGCGCGGTCATGTACCCCGCCATCCGCTCGAAGGTCCGCTCCAGCAGCGCCGCCACCAGCGCCGGGAAGTCCTCGAAGAGGTGGTACACGCTCGATGGGCTCGCCCCCGCCGCCTTGCGGACGTCCTCGATGCCGGTGCGCAAGAGGCCCCGCTCCGCGAAGCAGCGGAGCGCCGCGTCCAGCAGCGCCTCCCGGCGGGCCACGCCGCTCTGTCGAGCCACGGCCATGGCCCCTCCCCTACCCCAGCCGCACGCCGCTGACCAGCCGGCCTTACTGGAGGATCCTTCCATTTTGTTTCTGGAAGTTCCTTCCACTTGCGGTACCTTCCACTCGAAAGTGAGGTGTCGCATGGAGCTGGGACTGGAGAAGAGGGCCGCGCTGGTGACCGGTGGCTCGCAGGGGATCGGCAAGGAGGTGGCGTTGCAGCTCGCGGCCGAGGGGGCCCGCGTGGCGCTCACCTACCGGAGCGAGCGGGACAAGGCCGCGGAGGTCGTCCAGGAGATCGAGCGGCGAGGCGGCGAGGCGCTCGCGCTGGAGCTCGACCTCGGGTCGCTCGAGTCGGTCAAGGCGGCCGTCGCGGCCACCCTGGAGCACTTCGGGCAGCTCGATGTCCTCGTCAACAACGCGGTCCGCTGGAGCGAGCAACTGCCCTGGGAAGCGCCGCGCTTCGAGGACATCCCCCTCGCCGAGTGGCAGGGGACGATCCACGACAACATCGACGGCGCCTTCGCCGCCATCCAGGCGGCGGTGCCCTCCATGCGCGCCCGCGGCTGGGGCCGGATCGTCAACATCTCCTCGGGCGTGGCGCTCGACGGGGTGGTGGGCGCCGGTCCGTACGGCGCCGCCAAGGCGGCGCTCCACGGGCTCACCGCGGTGCTCGCGCGCGAGCTCGGGCCGCACGGGATCCTGGCCAACGTGGTGGTCCCGGGCTTGACCCTGACCCCCAAGCTCAGCGCGCGAATATCACCGGAGTTCGCGGCGCAGCGCGGGAAGGCGTATCCCGTCGGACGGTTGTTGCCGCCCGAGGAGGTGGCGCCCACCGTCGTCTTCCTGTGCTCGGCGGCGAACACCGCGGTCACCGGGGAGATCATCCGCGCGAGCGGCGGCCGGCCGATGTGACGAGGGGACGGGTTGAAGCGCCCGGCCGATGACTGGCGCGCTCGTCGCAGGGCGACCTCCTCGGCTCGGAGGAGTAGGCTCAAGGGCCTGTCCGCGCCGTCGCTCGCGTTCGTCGCTTCAGGTAAGCCAATCGCCGTCTATGAAGCGAACGCCGCTTATGCAACGGATTTTTGAGAGCATCGCGTCACCAAGGGAGACTGGTATCTTGGCGGCTGTACAGACGACGATCTCGTCAAGTTGCATGCCTGATGGCGCGCCCCGCGGATGCCGTCAGCACCCAGACTGCCCCGTCCGGTCCTCGGGGATGCCCATGGGCCGAACTCCTGCTACAATCCCGACATGTCGTCCAGGAATGCCGTGCTTGCCGAGGCCCTGCAGCTTCCGCCGGAGGAGCGAGCAGACGTCGCGAAGCGCTTGATCGCTAGCCTCGACGGACCCGAGGACGATGACGTTGAGGCTGCCTGGCTGGCCGAGGTCGAGCGACGTCTGCGGGACGTCGACCGCGGCACGGCGAAGGTCGAGCCCTGGGACGCTGTTCGGGAGCGGCTCGCCACGCGTCTCCGCACGAACCGCAAATGAGGGTCGTCGTTCTCGACGAGGCAGATGCTGAACTCACCGCCGCCGCGGACTGGTATGAGCAGGAGCGAGAGGGCCTCGGCGACGATCTGCTGGCCGAGACCGATCGCGTACTGAACGCAATCGCGTCGAGCCCGACCACATGGCCTCTCGTTCCAGGCAGCAAGGTCGTCCGCCGCTTCCTGTTCACACGGTTCCCGTACGTGGCCTACTTCGTCATCCGGGACGAGCATGCCCTCGTGCTGGCGTTTGGCCACACGAGTCGAAGGCCTGGCTATTGGCGCAACCGGCTCAAATAGTGAGCGGGATGTGGAGTCGCTGTTCCAGGAGGAAGGCGGTTCACGTCGTACGTTGTGCCGGCGACGAGGCGCTGCCGTCCTCCGGGTTTCCGTAACCGCCGGCCGGCCTCGGCCACAGCGGCTGCGTGGCATCGATGCCTGAGGTGTGGCCTGTCGCGGCGGCGCTTGCGCCCGAGGAGCGCGACCCGCCGGCCGACGAGGCCCTGGACCGGGACGCGCAGGCAGGTTCCACGACGCGCTCTTCGCGTCGCCCGGCGCGCTCGACGACGCCTCGCTGGAGCGCGTCGCGGCTCGGCCTCGACCACTTCCGGCGCGCCATGCGGTCCAGCGAGATCGAGGCGGCGGTGGCGGCCGACGACGCGGAGGCGACCCGGCTCAAGCTCGGAGGGACGCCGACGATGTTCGTGAACGGGCGCCGGATCATCGGCGCGCAGCCCGCGGAGGCGATCCGCGTGGTGATCGACGAGGCCCTCACGGCGCGCTGAGCGGCGGCGCCGTGGCGCGCCGGCAGGGACGAGCCGCGGCCCCGGCGTTCACCTGCGCATGTGAACGCATTCACGTGCGCAGGTGAACCGCTTGACCCTCGGTCGCGACCTCCTCATGCTGCCTCCCGCCGCCTGCGGTGGCGCGACGGCCCCCCGTCAGCCCGCCCGGCGGCCTTTGCCATGCCCGCTCAGCTCTCCCTCGGCGTTGATGACTTCCGCAAGCTGCGGGAGCTCGGGCTCGAGTACATCGACAAATCCCACCTCGCGTGCGAGCTGATCGACCGGCCCGGGCTGGAGGTCGCGCTCCTGCCGCGCCCCCGGCGCTTCGGCAAGACGCTGAACCTCTCGATGCTGCGCTGCTTCTTCGAGCGGCGCGAGCGGCGCGAGGACGATCTCGCGCACCTCTTCCGCGGCCTGCACGTCTGGGAGGCGGGTGAGCCGTACCGCGCCCACTTCCAGCGGTATCCGGTCATCTACCTGACGCTCAAGGGCACGCGGCACGAGAGCTTCGAGGGATGCTGGGAGGCCATCCGGAGAAAGATCGTCGTCGTCTTCGACGAGCACCGCTCGCTGCTGGAGGGCGGCGCGCTGAGCCCGAGAGAGGCGCTGGACTTCCAGGGCATCCTGGACGGCAGCGCGAGCCGGGCGCTCTACGAGCGCTCGCTGCTCGATCTCTCCAGCTACCTTCACCGCACGCACGGCGAGCGGGTGGTGCTGCTCATCGACGACTACGACGAGCCGATCCACGCAGGCCACGCCTGCGGGTACGCGCCGCAGATCCTCGGCGTCTGCCGGAACCTCCTGGGCGAGGCGCTCAAGGGCAACCCGCACCTGTTCAAGGGGGTGCTCACCGGCGTCCTCCGCGTCGCGCGCGAGAGCATCTTCTCGGGGCTCAACAACGTCAGCGTCTACTCGCTGCTCCGGCCGGAGTTCAATACCTGCTTCGGCTTCACCGAGCCGGAGGTCGAGGGGCTGCTCGAGCGCGCCGGGCTGCGCGCTCGGCTCGGGGACGTGCGCGCCTGGTACAACGGGTATGTCTTCGGCGGGCAGGTGGTTTACAACCCGTGGTCGATATTGAGCTTCCTGGCCGGCGGGGACGCCGAGGGGTTCGAGCGGCAGCTGCAGATCTTCGTGGCCGACCTGCTCTCGTACCACGACGTCACCCGGGTCGAGCCGGAGCAGGTGGTGCACGCGTTCGTCGTGGGGCTGCTCGCGGTGCTCGAGCCGGAGCACCAGGTGCGGTCGAACCGCGAGTCGGGAAGCGGGAGGCCGGATGTGTTGATCCGGCCGGCGCGGCCAGGCCATCCGGGCGTCGTGGTGGAGATCAAGGTGGTTGGTCCAGACCGGACGCCAGAGGCGGCGCTGGAACAAGGCCTCGGGCAGATCCGGGAGAGAGACTACGCGGCGGAGCTCCGGGCCGCGGGGGCGGCGCCGGTGCACGCGTTCGCGGTGGCGTTCGACGGAAAGCGCGTCTGGGTGCGTGCGGCCCCCTCGCCCGGAGCGCCCGCAGCCGGCTGAAGGCCGCCGCCGGCGCGCTCGGGCTCACCGCCGTCCCCGCGCGGCGCGGCGCCGAGCAGCCCACCCGGGATCTTGCGCTGGACGCATACTCGTCATGCATCATTATGCATTGGACGTATGGCCCCGCCGTACATACCTTGAGCCCATGTTCGCGAGCGCGAACCGCTTCCAGCCCGGTGAAAGGGAAGTTGCCATGGACACCTCGACTCGTGAGACGCACCTCGAAGACGTGGGAAAGCTCGTGCTCCGGAGCGGGATCGCCGCCCTGATGCTCTCTCACGGCGTGTACAAGCTCATTCACGGTCACGGCCACGTTCTCCAGTATTTCACGAGCGCGGGCCTCCCCTCCTGGCTCGGTCACGGCGCCCTGCTCACCGAGGTGGCCGCGCCGCTCGCCATGATCGTGGGTTACAAGACGCGGCATGCTGCCGCGCTGATCGTGGGCTCGATGGTGGTGGCCGTCTTGCTCGTCCATCGCGCGCAGCTCTTCGCCCTGAACTCGCACGGCGGCTGGGGCGTCGAGCTCAACGGCCTCTTCATCGTCGGGGCGCTCGCGGCGATCCTGCTCGGGAGCGGCAGGTATTCGCTCGAGTCGTACCTGCAACGACGCCGCGCGCTGCCGCACGTCGACCCTGCGTCCGGGCGCCCGGCCGTCGTCCAGCGCGGGCAGCGCGGGCAGCCCGCCAGCAGCTGACGTACCTCAGCGCGACCGCCGCCTCGGCCGCCGCTGCTCTGGCCGCGCCGGGCGCGCCGGCGCCGCGCGCGCCGGCGCCGCGGCGAGCCCTTTGCCGGCCTCCCGCACGAGCGATCGCAGCCAGGCGTGCGCCGCGTCGGAGTTCACCCGCGCGTGCCACACCATGAGGTACCGGAAGCTGCCGAGCTCTCCTGGCGCCTCCACGATCCTCACCGCGGGATCGTCGGGCTCCCGCGCCGCCATCCGCCGCGGCACCGTGGCGATCAGCTCCGTGCCCGCCACGCACCGCATCGCGGCCGTGAAGTACGGGACCTCGATGGCGCACCTGCGCCGGCGATCGAGGGCGGCGAGGCGCTGCTCGGGGATCGTCTGCCGGCCCCCCAGGGTGTCGATGCCGACGTGCAGCCCCTTCACGTAATCGTCCAGCGGGATCCTCCGGGCGTGCCGGCTCTCCTTCGCCACGACGCACACGAAGTCGTCCTCGTAGATGATCTCCCGGAGGAACCGCTCGGGCGTGTGCCCGTCATCGGCGTTCAGGGAGAGGTCGAGCCGCCCGCGCTCCAGATCCTCGAACACGCCGTCGTGCCAGCCGACCATCCGCAACGACACCTTGTCCGCCCAGGGGAGCATGCTCTTGCAGAGGGCCGGACACAGCACGTGAGCCGCGTTGTCGGTCCCGGAGACACGAAACGTCGCCTGCTCCTCGCCGGGATCGAACTCGGCCCCTTTCAGCAGGCGATCCAGCCTGGGCAGGATCACGCTCAGCTCCTGCAAGAGCCGCTGTCCCCTGGGCGTCGGCTCGTATCCGCCCGCCGTCCGCACCAGCAGGTCGTCGTGGAACGTCCCGCGCAGCCGCTGCAGCGCCCGGCTCACCGCGGGCTGGCTCAACGAGAGGCGCTTCGCGGAGCGCGAGGCGCTCCGCTCCTCGGCGAGCACGCTGAACACGACGAGGAGATTCAGGTCCGCCTGCCGCAGGTGCGTGATGCGCATCGTCGCACGGCATCATGCCCCCGCCACGCCCGCCAGCGCAACGCCGGCCGCCCTCCCGGGGCGCGCGTCGGCCCGTCGCGCTGGGAGAAGCGGGCTCGGCGGACGGCGCGGGATGTGTCCGAGGCGGTGAGATCGCCGGCGCCCACGGTGACGCCGCGATGTCGACATGGCCGCCCGTTTGACACCCCTCTTCGCGCGTCCAACAGAGCACTGCATGAGAACCTTCTATGCATTGCTCCTGTTGCTCGTCCCGAGTCACCTCCTCGCCGAGGAGCCCACCGAGAGCGCCCCTCCCGCCGGGGCGGATCCCGCGCGCGGCGGCGGCTCCTGCGGCTGCGCGGGCGACGAGCCTGGCCCGCTCGCAGGGGAGCTCGATCCCTCGTTCGGGGAGGCGGGGACCGGGATCGCGCGGGTGCGCTTCGGCGCCGACGACGACGGCGGCTTCTTCGATCTCGATATCGTCGGCGACAGGATCATCGCGGCCGGGTGGGGCGCTGGCGGGCTCGGCGCGATCAGGTTCCGCCTCTCCCGGCTGACCGGATCCGGCGCGCCCGACGCCACCTTCGGCGACAACGGCATGGTGGCCACCTCCTGGTTCAACTCGACCGCCGCCCTGGCCTATCTGGCCGCCGTCGGCCACCAGCGCGACGGCGGGGTCGTCGCCATCGGCTGGCACGATCGGTTCCGGGACGCCTCGGCGGACGTGGCGCTGGCGCGCTACGTGGAGGACGGCTCCCTCGACGCCGGCTTCGGCGACGGCGGCAGGAGCCTGCTCGACCTCGGCGGGGACGAGGAGATCCGGGGCGGCCTGGTCGCGCCGGACGACAGCATCGTGGCCGTGGGCCAGCGCGACGGGCGCCTGCTGATCGCGCGCGCCACCGCGGACGGCGCGCTCGACACGTCGTTCGCCAGCCCGCGCGGCTACCGGACCGTCTCGCTCGGCACTTCCTCGGTCGCCGAGGCGGTCGCGCTCGATCGCTTCGGCCGCCTCGTCGTGGCCGGCTCCGTCGAGCGGGGCGGCCAGCGCGACATGCTCGTGATCCGCCTGCGCCGGGACGGCGCGCTCGACCGCTCCTTCGGCCGCGGGGGCGCGATCGTCGCCGGCGATCCCGGGCTCGACGAGCGCGCGGTCGCGCTCGCGCTGTCGCCCGACGGCGGCCTCGTGGTGGCCGGCGACGCCGGTCCCGAGGGGGCGCGCGACTTCCAGGTCCGCCGCTTCCACCCGGACGGCGCGCCCGACCTCGAGTTCGGCGACGAGGGCGTGGCCGCGTGGCCGACCACCGGCGGCGACGACGTGGCCGCAGACATGGCCCTGCTCCCGGGCGGCGCCGTCCTCGTCGCGGGCAACGGCGGCGAGCGCGGCGAAGGCGGCACGACCACACCCCTGCTCGCGCGGTACACGTGCGACGGCGCGCTCGACCCGGCGTTCGGCGAGGGCGGCGTGCTCCCGGTCGATCTCGGCGAGTTCGGACAGCTGCACACGGTGGAGGTCGTCTCGGGCGACCAGGTCCTCCTCGGCGGCGGCGACGTGGGCATGTCCCCCGGGCCCGGCACCTACGGCGTCGTGGCGCGGATGTGGATGTGACGTAGCCGGCCGACGCCGGAGCGAGCCCCCTGCGAGCCGCCCCCCCGCGACGCCTCGCCGCGAACGCCGGAGTCCAGCCCTCCCCGATCCCGGATTCCCCACATCCCGTCGAACGCGGCTCTCCCTCCCAGGGAGCGGCGCCATGAGGGCGCCGAGTATCGCCGAACGGCGGGGGACTTCCACTCTCTTTACCTGGCGCTCGCGTTAAAAAGTGTGAATCCGCTCTGTTAAGGAGTGTGTGAGTCATCGTCATCGGCGTGGTCGTCACGCCGAGGTCGTGTGGCTCAACGATCCTTCACCGGCGCGACCTTGCGTCCCCGACACGAGGTGCCATATTGCCGCCCTGCCAGGTTGGACAGCGCGCTTCGCGCAGCCCGGCGATCCTCTCGTCAGCGCGAGAGGCCTCTCCGGGGGAACACGGGGCGCCCGACGATCGCCGCGCCCTGCGGCCGTGAATCCACGGGTGAATCCCCGGGATCTGCGCGCATCGTCGAGGCGGTGCGGCCCGTGGGCGTGTCTGGCTGGCCCGAGGCAGTCCGGCGCTCTTGGCCTGGCGCGCGAGGACGTCGCGCGCCCCGGCCCTCAGCGATTCGAACACAACAAGGAAGGCAAACGCGATGAGAACAATTCTTCAACACACCGCGACCCTCGCTGCCATGGCGGCGCTCTCGGCGTGCGTCGTCGGCGAGGAGCTCGACGACGGCGACATCGAGACCGCCGAGCAGGCGCTCGTGGATGTGAGGCTCGAGGGCGGCACCTTCTATGCAAGCACCTACGACTCTCCCGCGAACGAGCGGCTCGAGAAGGCCTTCGACGAGGACGTCGGGACGAAATGGCTCATCTTCGCGGGCCAGGGCTTCCTCCAGTACGACTCGCCGAACAACGAGGCGTACGTGCTCGGCTCGTACAGCATCTCCTCGGCGAACGACCACCCGGAGCGCGATCCGCGCCAGTGGCGGCTCCTCGGCTCGAACGACGGCTTGACGTGGACGCAGCTCGACGCGCGCTCGAACGAGAGCTTCTCGGCGCGATTCCAGACGAAATCGTACACGGTCGCCGGCGCGCAGGCGTACCGGAAGTTCCGCCTCGAGATCCAGCAGAACTTCGGCGGCTGGGGTGAGATCCAGCTCTCCGAGCTCGCGCTCTTCGGGTCGCCGGGCACGCCGGTCCTCCCGGCGCCGCCCGTGATCACCGCGAGCGGCGAGAACGCCCCGCAGGAGACCGCGGCGAGGGCCTTCGACGGCCGCCCGATCAGCAAGTGGCTCACGTCCAGCAGCACCGGCTGGATCCGCTACGAGCTGCCCACCGCGTTCACGATCGACGGCTACGCCATCACCTCCGCGAACGACCTCCCCGCGCGCGATCCGAAGTCCTGGACGGTCCAGGGCTCCAACGACGGCGTGACCTGGACCACGCTCGACACGCGCGCGGGCCAGAGCTTCGCGAACAGGTTCCAGCGCAACCATTACTTCATCAACAACACCACGGCCTACAAGAACTACCGGTTCAACTTCACCAGCGACACCTCCGTCCTGCACCTCAGCGAGATCGAGCTCCTCCGGACCGACGATCCGTACCGCGCCCTCCTCCCGGGGACGGTCCAGTACCAGAACGTGTCCACGACCGCGGGCGGAACGCACTTCAACAACGCGATCGGCAGCACCATCGTGAAGGATCTGCGCGAGATCTCGCGCGAGGTGCTCGAGGGGCTCTATACGCAGCCCGGCGCGTTCTGGAAGCGAAGGAACACCCTGAACCTCAGGGTGGTCGACGAGCCAGGGTTCGCCTCGGCGGAATACAGCGGCGATGTGGCCACGGTGAAGTTCAGCGCGTTCTGGATCAACAACGAGTTCAACGGCGGCCAGGACGTGCGGCGCGTCATCATCGGCACGCTCTACCACGAGCTCGCGCACGTCTATCAGCTCGACGACGTGGGGAGCGGCAACGGGTACATCATCGAGGGCCTCGCCGACTCCCTGCGCCTGCGCGCCGGGCATCACGACCTCACCGTCCGGACGGCCGGGAACTTCGTGCAGAACGACGGCGAGATGGCGACGTTCCTCCTCTGGATCGAGCAGTTCAAGAAGCCCGGGTTCATCCCGGCCTTCAACAGGAGCCTCGCGCCCTACGACGCGCTCCCGTACGACGAGAGCGTCTTCGTCACCGAGACCGGGCAGACGCGCGCGGCGCTCTGGAGCGAGTTCCGCGACCACTACTGGTGGGGCGTGGACTTCCCCGGCCCCGGCAGCCCCTGAGCGGTACTCGCCTGAGCGCGCCGCGCGCCCTCACTGCGTGACGTTCAGCATACCCATCATCCCGGCCTCGGCGTGATCGAGGATGTGGCAGTGGAACATCCACATGCCGGGCCGGTTGTCGTAACGGACGACGAACCGCGTCGCGCCGTCCACGGGCACGTTCACCGTGTCCTTCCACTCCATCGGCCTGACCGGCAGGCCGTCGTCGCCGAGCACCTGGAAGAAGAAGCCGTGCAGGTGGAACGGGTGGTCGAACGCCATCGTGTTCTCGACCGTCCACACCTCGGTGTCGCCCACCGCCGCGACGAGCGGCTCGGCCTCCCAGGACGGCACGCCGTTGATGCCCATCTCGAGGTCGCCCGGGCCCTCCCGCTGCGTGAGCTGCAGGTCGACGCGCCTCGCCGCCGCCGGGTCGAGCGCCTGGATCGACCGGGCGATCTCCGGGAGCGGCTGGTCCTCCGCCTCCGGCGCTTCCGCGAGGTGGATGCGGAAGGCCTCGACCTCGGGCCGCGCGAAGGTCGAGCCGTAACCGCGGTCGTACGGCACCCACCGCACCGAGAGCGTCGCCCCCGGCGCGCCGCGCGGCGCGACCAGCACGTCGGCGCGCTCGCCCGGGGCGACGAGCAGCATGTCCGCCTCGACGGGGCGCTCCATCAGCCCGCCGTCGCCGCCGATGCGGGTGAAGCGGTGATCCGCGAGCGCGAGCTGGTAATAACGGCTCTTCGCCGCGTTGACGACGCGCCACCGCTGCCGGAGCCCGGCGCGCGCCTCGATCACCGGGTTGACCCGGCCGTTGACGAGCAGGTGGCTGCCCTCGCGCCCGAACACCGTGCCGAGGTTGCCGCCCGACGCCGGGTCCCCGAGCGCGCCGTCCTCGCGCACGTCGATGTCGCTGAGCACGAGGACGAGCTCGTCGCCGAGGTCCGCGGGCTCGCCCGGATCGTCGACGAGCAGCGCGCCGTAGAGGCCATTGCCGGACTGCACGGCGGAGTCGACGTGCGGGTGGTACCAGAACAGCCCCGCGTCGGGCACGACGAAGTCGTAGGTGAAGCTGCCGCCGGGCGGCGTCTCGGGCTGGCTGTGCCCGGGCGCGCCATCCATCGCCGCCTGCAGGCGCACGCCGTGCCAGTGGATGGTCGTGGGCGCGGCGAGCTCGTTGCGGAAGTGGACGATCACACGATCGCCGGCCCTGGCGCGGAGGAGCGGCCCGGGGATGCCGCCGTCGTAGGTCCACGCGGGCGTCGCCGTGCCGGGCACGATCTCCACGTCCGCTACCTTCGCCGTCAGGTCGACCTCGACGACCTCCGGCCTGTCGTCGAGGTCGCGCGCGGGGCGCAGCGCCACCGCGCGGTCCCACCCTTCGGGCTGGGACGGGGGTTCCTCCGCGCAGCCGAGGGCGGCGGCGGCAAGCAAGAGGCAGAGGCAGGAGAGGGGCGGCAGGGTGTTGCTGGGCATAAGCGGTCGCGGATCTTATCCGCTGTCGCCGCCGGGCGCCTCGCGGATGAGGATCGCCCGCGCGTAGAGCAGCGCGAACCCCTGGCGCGTGACGTTGAGCTGGGACCGCGAGCCCGGCTCGGTGGTCACGGCGGCGACCTCGCAGCCCGCCGCGCGCGCGTCGGCGAGGCGCGCCCGCAGGAGCGCGGTCTGGACGCCGCGCCGCCGCCACGCGGGCAGCGTCGCGGCGCCGCAGAAGAGCGCGACGCTGCCGTCCAGGCGCAGCGTCGCTGCCCCGGCCGGCTGCCCGTCGATCCGGGCGAGGTAGCGGCGGAACCCGGCCGCGCGCACGAAGTCGAGGTACACCTGCTCGAGCGCCGCGCGCGGCACGACCTCGGCGCCGGCGCCGCCCACGTCGGGCTCGGCGGCGCCGCTCACCGCGACGTCGAGCCAGGTGGCGTCCGCGGCCGCGTCCACGACCTCGATGGAGATGCCGGCCGCCTCGCCTCCCTGGCCGGCCGCCTCGCCTCCCCGAGCGCGCGGCGCCGCGAGCGGCAGCCCGAGCACGTTCTCGAAGCCGCGCAGCTGGTAGCCCCTCGCGGTCAGCTGCGCCCCGACCTCCGGTGAGGCCAGGGTCGCGAGCTCGACGCGCACCGGCTCGCCGCGCGACCAGAACGGCGCTTCGACCGCGGCGAGCGCGCGCTCGTCGAGCGGGCCGGCGAAGCCCGCGCCGATCACCTTGTTGAGGGGCGACTGGGGGCGCAGGTAGGTCGCCGCGCCGCCCGCGAAGGGCGCGATGAGCACGCCCGTGTCCGGGTGGTGCTCCCGGACCGCGGTCGCGATCGCGATGCACAGGTGGGCCTCGGCCTGATCGATACGGGCTGCGAGCTCGACGTCTGCGAACATGGCGCCGCACTATAGCCGAGTACGCGCGACGCGCGACGCGCGACACGCGACACGCGACGCGCGGCGACGGCGCTGCGCTCGCCTGACGTCGACCGAGGACGGCGCGATGACGAACGCATCGTATTCGTCCCCGCCTGCAAGGAAGGCGCGCTGCGTCGCCCAGCATGCATTCCGACCCGGGGCGCGCCGCAGCGGGCCTATAGCCGCGCGAGCGCGTCGAGGATGGCGCGCGCGGTCGCGCGGCGGCCGGTGAAGAAGGCGCTGACGTGGCCGCCGCGCAAGGGGCGCAGCTCGGCGCCGCGCCAGTGCTCGGCCAGACGCAGGGTGGAGCTCGGCGGCACGAAGCCGTCCTCGGCCGCGTGCAGCAGGATGGCGCGGCGCGGGTCAGCGAGCGGCGGCAGGGCCGTGATGGACGCCGCGCCGAGCACCTCGAGGAGCCGCCGTCGCGCCTCGCGCGGGCCGCCGCCGCTCCCCAGCGCTTCCCAGTCGGCCATCTCTTGCAGCACGCCCTCCCGGAAGACGGCGTCGAGCGCGTGCGCCGCGGCGACCGGCACGACGGCCAGCGGCAGCGCGCTCTGCGCGGCGGCGTGCGCGGCGAGGCTGCCGCCGAGGCTATACCCGGAGAGACACACCTTGTCGTGGCCCCGCGCGAGCAGCCACCGGGACAGCGCGATCGCCTCCAGCGACGCCGCGCGCAGCATCAGGAGCAAGTCCGCCACGGTGCGCACCGCGGCCCCTCGCTGCGCGGGCGGCCTGCGCCTGCCGCAATAGGGCTGCTCTGGCAGCAAGGTCCCCACGCCATGCCGGGCGAGCGCTGCTCCGAGCGGCCGCCGCAGGGAATAAGCCTGATCCCCGGACCCGGCCAGCAGGACGCACATGGGCGGCCGGGGCCCGGCGCCGGAGGGCAGGAGGATCTGAAAGCGCATCGTCCAGCACGCCTGGGGCAGCTCCGGTCCGATGGCCGGGCTCGTGCACTGGCCCTCTTGCACGCAGAGCCGCCCCTCCCGCGCAGGCAGCCCCAGCGCGACATCGCCGAGCGACGGGGGGGCCGCGCCTGGCGGGGGCCGCGTGAGCTCGTCGAGCAGCGCGGAAGGGCCCCAGCCGTCCTCGAAATACCGGGGCTCCCGTGAGAGGACGAGCCGCGCGAAGAGCGCGTCCACCCAGTGCACCCGCGTCGCCGGCCCCACCGCGGTCATCCGGCGAGGGGCGCGGCGCGCAGCATGACGAGGAGGAGCAGCCCGCCGAGGGCAGCGGCGGGCTGGGCCTGATCGGTGACCAGGAGCTTCTTCGCGCGGGCAGGGAGGAGCGCGAACACGACGCCGCAGGCGAGCGCGAGGAGGAGCGCGGCGACGCGCTGGGCGCCGGACAGCGAAATCGCGACGAGCAGCGAGATGCCCGCCGAGGGCCACACGAACAGATGGGGCAGCAACGGCTCGATCCGCCGGACGTCGAGCACGGACGCCGTGTTGCGTATCCCGGTCCGGCGATCGACGTCGTAATCGCGGATCTCGTTCCAGAGATCGCCGGTCATCGACACGGCGCAGATGAGGCAGGCGCCCAGCACGGCGGCCGCGGGCACCGCGGGCGCCCCCGCACGTACGGTCGTGAGGAACTGGAGCGTGCCCAGGAACAGGCCATGCGAGATGAGGTCGACGAAGGGCAGCGCCTTGAGGCGGACGCGCTTCACCGAGTACACGAAGCCCAGCGCGATGTTGAGGCACCCAAGGAGGACGACCGAGGGGCCGAAGCGCAGCAGCAGCCCCAGGCCGGCGAGGGCCGCGAGCCAGCTCGCGGCGACGGCCGCGGGGCGCCCGAGCAGCCGGGCGCTGACCGGGTTCCGCGCGGCCTTGCGCGGGTCGCGGGCGTCGTCCTCGGCGTCCTCCACATCGTTGATGGCGAAGGCAAAGACGGTGAGCAGCAAGTTGGCCGCGAACAGGAGGGCGATGTCGAGCGCCGAGAGCCGCGGCGCGAAGACCGCGCCCAGGGCGACCAGCGCGATCGTGTTGCCGTAAAACTCCTCGACGCGACAGAGCTTGATGAGGCCGAGGAAAGGTTTCGGAAGCTTCGTGAAGAGGTGCATGTAAAGTGAGGTCCAGCAGAGATCGATCCGTCCTGGGCGTCAAGAACAGAGGGCACTGTCAAATGTCAACCGCCGGTTGACGCGGTTGACGCCCCGCGTGACGGCGGCGACAGAGCCGTCGTCCGGAGCGGATAAAAGAGGGCCTTTCGCAACGAGTTTGCAGCGGCACTGCGATGATCTATTGACGTGGACCGCAGCCGCCACGTGGCTCGCGCGTTGCATTATGTCTCTGGTGGAGCGCTGGTCGAGCCGGAGCGCAGCGATCCTGCGGTATCGGACGACCTCAAACGAGCAGCTCGACCTCGCGTATACTTAAATCATTGAAAGGTGGAACCATGAGCTTCAAGTACACTTACGCTTTCGGTGCATTGCTGTCGCTCGGTCTCGTCGGCTGCGTCGCCGCGGACGATGGCTCCGTGGACGCGGACACCATGGACGTGGACTCGCTGAGCGACGCGCTCAGCACCGTCAGGGTCGAGGCCGAGGCGCAGTCGTGGTCGATCTCCTCCGGAGACAAAGTCGAGACCAACTCGGGCAACGTGAAGCTCCGTGCCAGCCAGAGCGGCGACTTCTTCAAGTTCTCGACGTCGGTCGAGGCTGGCACGTACAAGATCGTCCTCCGCTACGCCAAGCGGAACGTATACGGCAAGTACGACGTCAAGGTGGCCGGCTCGACGGTGGGGAGCCTCGACGCCTACAGCTCGTCCACGGGCGACAGCTGGACGACGGCGACGCTCGGGGAGAAGGCGCTCTCTGGCAATGTCGAGTTCTCGTTCCAGGTCACGGGCAAGAGCTCCTCCGCGTCGGGCCATGACCTGAAGGTCGACTACATCGAGCTCGTGCCGGTGGAGGGCGCCGGCTCGGACGGCGCTGACTCGGGCGGCGCTGACTCGGGCGGCACGACGACGACCGGGAGCGGCGGGGTCGTGAAGTCGACCATCGTCGTGAAGGCCGGCGAGACGTTCGACGGCGGCGGCAAGCGGTTCATCGCGGACGCCGACACGCTCGGCGACGGCAGCCAGGGCGAAGGGCAGAAGCCGGTGTTCAAGCTCGAAGACGGCGCGAAGCTGAAGAACGTCGTCCTCGGCGCGCCGGCCGCCGACGGCATCCACACCTACGGCAACGTCACGCTCGAGAACGTCGTCTGGGAGGACATCGGTGAGGACGCGTTGACGGTCAAGGGATCCGGCACCGTTGTCATCGACGGCGGCTCCGCGAAGGACGGGGACGACAAGGTCTTCCAGATCAACGCGGCCAGCACGTTCAAGGTCTCGAACTTCAAGGCGACCAACGCGGGCAAGTTCATCCGGCAGAACGGCGGCACCACCTTCAAGGTCGACGTCATCATCGACCGGTGCGACATCTCGAAGATGAAAGAGTCCATCTTCAGGACGGACAGCAGCACGAGCACCGTGACGATGACGAACACCCGCTACAGCCAGATCGGTAATTCGCCGTTCATCGGCGTGAGCTCGTCGAACATCTCCACCTCGAACAACACCCAGTACTGACCGGCCAGCGCCGCCGCGGGGCAGCCCGACGCCATCCGATCGATGCGCGCCGGCTGCCCCGCTCCTTGCGCCAGCGCGTGAATCATAGCCCACCTCGAACGGCGCCCGAGCAGCGCCGGTGTGCCCATCCCTCCTCAGCTGTGGGCATCAGGCGACCTCACCCCTCGTGGCCGCCGGCGCATGTAACTTTTCATCGTTCCTCAGCACAAAAATACATTCCTGAGCGATCGGTTAGAGAAGCAAAAAAAGGCGAAGGACCCGTGATTGATCTCGGGCGCCTCGGCTCACCTGGATCACGAGAGGAAGAGGAAGGAGCTGAGGTGACCGTGTGGCCCGCGCTTTGCCTCATGTCTCTGGTGAACCGCGCGGTGGAGCGCTGGTCGAGCCGGAGCGCAGCGAGCCTGCAGTGTCGGACGACCTCAAACGAGCACCTCGGCCTCGCGTATACTTAAATTATTGAATGGTGAAACCATGATCTTCAAGTACACTTACGCTTTCGGTGCATTGCTGTCGATCGGCCTCGTCGGCTGCGTCGCCGCGGACGATGGCTCCGTGGACGCGGACACCATGGACGTGGGCTCGCTGAGCGACGCGCTCAGCGCCGTCAGGATCGAGGCCGAGGCGCAGTCGTGGTCGATCTCCTCCGGCGACAGGATCGAGACCAGCTCGGGCAACGTGAAGCTCCGTGCCAGCCAGAGCGGCGACTTCTTCAAGTTCTCGACGTCGGTCGAGGCTGGCACGTACAAGATCGTCCTCCGCTACGCCAAGCGGAACGTATACGGCAGGTACGACGTCAAGGTGGCCGGCTCGACGGTGGGGAGCCTCGACGCTTACAGCTCGTCCACGGGCGACAGCTGGACGACGGCGACGCTCGGGGAGAAGGCGCTCTCCGGCGATGTCGAGTTCTCGTTCCAGGTCACGGGCAAGAACTCCTCCGCGTCGGGCCATGACCTGAAGGTCGACTACATCGAGCTCGTGCCGGTGGAGGGCGCCGGCTCGGGCGGCGCCGGCTCGGGCGGCGCCGGGACGGGGGCCGCGGGCGGAGGCGGGCCAGGGGACGGCGGAGCGCCGGGAGAGGGCGGCGGCGGCGGCGCGGGCGGCGGCGGCGCGGGCGGAGCGACCGACACCTGCGGCAGGGCCGCCGCGTGCGGCTCGCACAAATGGGCGTGCTGGCCGATGCCGAATCCGGCGGGCAGCGGCCTGCCCAACCCCGCGAGCTACACCGATCTCGGCGGCGGCGTGGTGCACGACGACGTCACGTGCCTCGACTGGCAGCAGAGCCCTCCCGCGGACGTGTACACGTGGGACCAGGCGATCAGCTACTGCGAATCTCTGACGCTCGGCGGGTTCTCCGACTGGCGTCTTCCCACGCGCATCGAGATGACGTCGCTCGTGGACTTCACCCGGAGCCCAGCCATCGACAGGACCGCGTTCCCGGGAGCGCGGGGGGGCTTCCACAAGACGTCGTCCGACTGGATCCTCACGATCCGGCAGGCCGGCGCCGGGCGCGATCGCGACTTCGCCTGGGCCTTCAACCTGAGCGACGGGATCGTCAGCAACGCCTACTCCAAGGCGAACGCGGCGAGCCTGCGCTGCGTGCGGGGCAACGGCGCGGGGGAGGCGCCGAGCAGCCCGGCCGTGGCGCCGCCCGACCAGTACACCGTCGTGTCGCAAGGAGAGGTGAGAGACAACTACACAGGGCTGATCTGGCAGCAGGGGTATTCACCGACCACGATGACGTGGGAGGAGGCGAAGAGCTACTGTGCGACGCTCGACCTGAACGACCACGCCTGGCGCTTGCCGAGCATCCGGGAGCTGGCGACCCTCGTCGACGAGGCGCTGGTGGCGCCCTCGATCCACCGGACGATGTTCCCCGACACGCAGTACGGTGCCCGGAGCAATGACTGGTACTGGGGCTCCCACGCGGCCGCGCGGAGCGCGTCGGCGGCGTGGGCCCTCAACTTCGACGACGGCTTCACCGGGTTCAACGCCGGCGCCAGCGGCAAGTGGAATTACTTCACGGCAGCCTGGGCGAGGTGCGTGCGCTGAGGTTCGCCCGTCACCTCGCTCGCCGTCGCCCCTTCGGTCCGAGATTGTGAGCGGACCGGGTTGTGTCCGGCAACGTCCCGATGAGGCAGCCGCGCCGTGTCACCCAGGCACGACGCGGCGCGACACCTCCGGCTGTGCGTCCGCCGCGCCCCTCCAGGCGCCCCCGCCCCCCGGGAAGGCGGCGACTGCCGCCGGAGTTAGCCGGATCTACCCTGTGGCGCGGGACAGCATTTGAAGCTACCCTAATGGGAGTTCCCAGCGTTTTCGAAGCCGTCGTGCCAGACTCCATCTGGGTCACCGAACGTCCGATATGGTTCGGCGGCGTTCGCCGACGAGCGAGGACTACCGTCGTTCGACTCTCGGGTGATTCCCTCTGGGTTCATAGCCCCTGCACACCCACCGACGATGTATGCGCGGCGCTCGATACGCTCGGCGAGGTGCGTTGGATCGTGGTGCCCAATCGGTTCCATCATCTACAAACTCCAGCCACTGCCGCTCGATACCCAGACGCGCTTGTCGTCAGCTAAGGGGCGTTCCTTTTCTTGACGAGACAGTCTTCTTCCACGCAGCCAGCGGCTCCCTGATCGCTGCAGATCTACTCATATCCGCCTGCGCACACGACCACTGGACTTGGCGAATGGCAGCACGCATCTGGGGACGCTACGGGAAAGTCAAGACGCCCCCGGACGTCAGGATGCATGCTCGTGCGAGCACGGCGGTGGCTGAATCAATCGCGCAGATGCGCGCGCTGCCGCTCCATCGAATCCTCGTGGCCCATGCCGATCCGATCACGGATCGACCCGTTCAACAGCTCGCCGAAGCCTGGGACTTCGCTATCCCTTCTCACCTGGGGCAATCCAGCGCCACGCTCTAGCATCCCATCTACGCCGTGAGGCCGCTCTTCGCGGCGAGGTAGACGGACGCGGACGTTACAGGGCGTCGAACTGATCCGAGAAGAGCGACCGCTGACCGAGGATCGCGAGCTCGATGAAGCCGCCGATGTCTTTGGTTCCGTCCTTCATCCGCGTGAAGCTGATACTCGGTGCGACCCGCACGATGCCGTGATAGCTCAACTTCTCCGGGGCGGAGGCGAAGCTGACGTAGAAGGGGAACCGGAGGCCCAGGGAGAACTCCTCCTCCGCGTCTTCAACCGGCACGCTGAGCTCCGGCCCCGCCGCGAGGCGCCAGACGCCGTGGTACCCGTCCACGATTCCGGCCTGCGCTGCGATGCGGAACTTCTTGGTGTTCGTCGGGCCGTTGAGCGTCGCCTCCTGACAGCTCTCCGCGGGATCGGCGGGGTCGCGCTCGTCCTCATCCCGCGCCACGTCCCCGACGGGGGAGCACCACCGCGCCGTCTTCTTCGACGCCTTCCACGACGAGCTGTACGCGACGAGCCCCTCGATCGTCGTCGCGTACCGCCCCCAGGAGGGGATGGACGCCACCGAGATGCCTCCGGACCAGGGGGTCACGGGGTCGATCTTCTCGACGAGGCGCGAGGGCGCGCCGTCGTCGGCGGTCCGGTAGGTGAACTCGGCGTGGCCGACCTGCGCCCCCGCCTTGAGCAGGAGCGGTGGATAGAGCCGCGGGATATCGCGGGATGTGGCGTGCGACTCGTAGTAAGGTTTGTAGATCGTCTCACGAGCAAGCGCGCACGTCTTCCCCTCGCCGATGGCGGCGGGATCGAGCTCGACCGGCGCGCAGAACGACATGTCCTCGTCCGCGGTGCCGCAAGCGTCGAGGCACGACTTGAACGCGGCCCGCTTGGCGTCCGTGTGCTGCTTGTCATCGATCTTGCCGGACGCCAGATCGCGATCTGCCTCCGTCAGCGCGGCCTGGGCCTTCTTGCAGAACGCGGCGGGCTGGTCCCGCTGATCGTCAGCTTGCGTGCGGCGCGCGAGGACCTCCCCGGCATTGTGCTCGATGGCCTCCTTCCTGGCTTTGCAGAAGGGCGCGTCGTCCGGAGAGATCGAGCTCGCGCGGCAGCGCGGGGCACACACCGCGTATGCCGCCGCGGCGCGGCTCTCGCGCCCGTCCCGGATCTCGGGCGGGAGCGGTCCCCTCGGCGGCAGATAGAGCAGCGACAGTGTGACGCCGAACGACCACGTGGCGGGCTGCTCCACCTCCCCGTCCTTCACGCCGATGATCGTCGCGAGGCCGTCGGGGGTGTCCACCTTGGCCGTGAGCACGCCGCCGATGTTGACGTCCGTCCACCAGGACGGGGTCGCCACGACGCCGACGCCGACCTCGGCTGTGCCCTTGCCGTCCGTGGAGCCGGCCAGCTTCATGGGCACGAGGACCACGGTCGGCCGCGAGGTCGCCGTCGCGGCCCCCTGCGCGGTACCGTCCTCGGGCGGGGCGCCGAGCGCGGGGGCCGTGGCTGCGAGCAGCGCGATGAGGCCTGCGAGGCCGATGCGCCGACTCATGATGGCCCCTTGACGGTGAACACGAGTTGCAGATCGTTCATCGCGACCGCGGTATCGTACTTGTCGGAGGCGAACGGCGGCGGCGCGCCACCATAAGTTGCTTCGAGCTCGAAGGTGCCGCGATCGTCCTGCACGTCAAAGCGGTATTCGTACCGCCCGGGAGCGACGTCGAATTCGTCCGCCTCCGTCCGGCGCACGCGAACTTGGGCGACGACCGGCTCCGCGCCAGCGTGATAGGGCGACCGGTAAATCGCGCCCTCGGTATTCAGGGTCGTGGATTCCCCCTTCATTTTGATTCGAACGCGTCTCTTCGTCATGGATACACTCCTCGTGACGAGCACATCGAGCAAGGCGCATGCCGACGCTCCTCGTGCTTCGCTGCCGCGCTCCGAGCGGCAGCTCTCCGCGGGAGTATCCGTGGCCGAGGATCCATGCGCCTGGGGGGTGCAAGCGCCTCGGGGGTCGAGCGGGGCGCAAGCGCTGCGCTGGCGCGATCGCCTTGCGCCGAGCGCCGTCTGCCGGCGCTCGAGCGGCCCCATCGACGGGACCGCGGTGAGATCGCGGTCGCCCGCGCCGATCCCGCGCGCCGCCGCGAGCGCGGCCGGCCAGGTGAACTCGCGCTTGTGCTCGTCGTCGATGCGCCGGTCGTCGACGAGCAGGCCCTGGCTGTCGAGGCAGCGGTACGAAACGTTCGGAGCTGCTCGGCGTTGTGAGGCGGGCCTCAGCGCGGGGTCTACGGAAACTCGCGCACCTTGACCGCGCGTGTCGTGCCCGGGTAGGCGTCGTTGTAGTGCTCCACCCCATAGAGCAGGATCTCGCCGTCGGGATCCACATAGATCCCGGCCCCTGCATCGAAGGCGCAGTAGCGCTTGTTGCCCGTAGCCGAGCTGCTGCAGGACATGTGTCGGCTGGCCACCTCGGTGAAGCTAGGCACGAAGGCCGCGCTGAGGTCCACACGCCACAGGTCGACCCAGTCCTCGTCGAACCATTTG
The DNA here is from genome assembly GCF_002950945.1 of Sorangium cellulosum. Taxonomy (GTDB): domain Bacteria; phylum Myxococcota_A; class Polyangia; order Polyangiales; family Polyangiaceae; genus Sorangium; species Sorangium cellulosum_E. The sequence goes on along the minus strand of NZ_CP012673.1, from coordinate 325,056 downwards.
TTCCTGTGCGTGCCGGCCACGAAGAGCTGCCCGTCGCACTGGGTCACGAGCTGCAGGCCCTGGTATTCCGCACCGCCGAAGGGCGTTGAGACGCTCACCTGAGATACCCAGGTGGAGGTCGAGCTGCCGAAATAGGGCATCGCCGCCTCCGAGGACACGAACACCTCGACGTCGTCCGAGTTGTGGCCAAAGACGAACGCGAGGTAGCGGCCAGAGGAGAGCAGCGTGAGGCTCACCGCTCCCGCGTTGACCGTCTGACCTCGCGTTCGCAAGACCAGCGGGCTCCACTGGGGGTTCAGGGGATTCGACAGCCTGGCGATGCGAAAGCCCGCCGTCGCCTGGTCGTCGTTCTTCTCGAAAGGCACGATGACGTACTCGCCGTTCACCTGGAGACCGCCCGAGTGATCGTACGGCATCCCTGAGTCGTCGGACTGGTAGTGCACGATCGCGTCGCTGCAGGACGGGAGCCGGGAGGGAGAAGCATTCCGACCCAGCAGCCACGGGTTGTTGCTCAGCGACCCGAGGCGCACGACCTCGAAGCCCGGGCGTGCGCCCCCTTGAACCGAGGTCGTCACCAGGAGATAGTTGTAGTCACGCGCGAGCCGTTGGATGCCCTGGTGGTGGATGAGCCCGGCGCCCGTCGTGGGCGCATACGCGCTGCAGGCGTCGCTGCCGCTGCGGTAGGCCATGACATAGCTCGGGTCGTAGAGCGCGTTGATGCTGCTGGCGGCGTCGTTCACGCAGCGGTTCGTATAGGGATTCGCGTGGTCCGTGTGGGCCCAGCCCGAATGGGAGCTCAGCCCCTGGTAGGCCACGCCCACTTCGTCGAGCGCTGGCTCGGCTGTGCTCTCGTCCGTCCCACCACAGGCGACGAGAGACAGTGCGCTCACTGCTGCTGCAGCGAGCTGCCAGATCCTGGATTGGAGAGCGCATCCATCGTTCTTCATGACGTCCTCGGCAGGAGATTGGGGCATTCCCCACTGCGGTCTTCGCCGACGGCTGAACATTTCTTACACGTCGCGATCCGTGCGGAGGGCGCCGCGCCGGCCGTGCCACGTCGGCTGCCGCCCACCTCGCTGATACGTCGCACCCTCAGGACGCGAAGGACGGCCGGCTGCTCGTCGTGGCGCCGCGGTGACGTGCCTGCTCGAGCCGATGCGCGGATCGAGCGGACCGCCCGTTCGCTGGCCGCCGTCGGCAAGGGGACCGCCGGCGCTGCGGCAGCCGGCGAACGCACGCGGCGCGGGCACCCGGGGCGCCCACGCGGCCGCCCGGGGCGCCCACGACGTCCGGCCATGACGGCGCCGCGCGGCGGCCGCCTCCGGCGACGCGCCCGCTGAAACGACGATCGCGCGGCATTCGGTCGACCATCTACCGGTCCGGCCGCGGATCAAGTACTCGTTCTCCGTGACGCGCCATCTGCTCGGCCTCTCCACGCTGATCTCCGGTCTCGTCCTCGCCGGATGCAATGCGATCTCGGGTATCGACAGCCTGACCTTCGACGGCGTGGGCGCGAGCGGAGGAGGCGGCGCCCCGCCTGGCGATGGGGGTGGCGGGTCGGACGGCGACGGCGGTGAGGCGGGCGACGGCGGTGCGACGGGCGGCGGCGGTGCGGCGGGCGGCGCGGGCGGCGCGGGCGGCGCGGGCGGCGGCGGCGAGTGCGAGGGGGAGCCGTGCCCGACGCCGACAGGCGTCGACGTCGTGGAGCAGACCTACACCGGGCTGCACGGCAGCCCCGGTACGGCCACCCCTGCGATGGACCGGTGCCCGGAGAGCCAGGTGATCCTCGGGTTTCGAGGGGCCCTGGGACCGCTGGGGGAGTCGTTCATCCATGCCAAGATCCAGGCGCAGTGCGGCTACCTGGAGCTGACGGAAGGCGGCCCGTACACCATCACCACGACGCCCGGCGACGTGACCCCTTTCCAGGGCAGCGAGGGCACCGAGCCCTGGGAGATGGAGTGCCCGGAGAACGAGGTGGTGGTGGGCTTCAGCGGTTGGGCTGGCAGGTACCTCGATGTCCTCTTCATCGCTTGTGCGCCGCTCCTCGTGACGGGACCTCCCGACGATCTCCGCGTCGAGCTCGGCCCCATCACGTGGCCGGACGGCGTGGGCGGCGACGGCGGCAGCGAGTTCCCGGACACCTTCTGCGGAGCAGACCAGGTCGCGAACCTCGTTCAGACCGTCGTCGAGGGCGGAGCCATCGGCGCCTTCGGCCTGGGCTGCACGACGCCCTCGCTCACGTACTGACGCGCCCGCGCTTGCACCGGGGCGCGCTCGCAGAGGTGCGTGCTCGCCCGCTGCGCGGTTCGCCCGGGGGCGCCCGCCCCCGAGGCCTCCGGATCCGAGGGCCCGAAGGGGTGCAGGCGCGGCATGGTGAGCTACGACCTCGTCACCTTCGAGCAGCACGCGATCTGCCTCGCCGGGCGGATGAACGTTGTTACCTGCGCTGCGGAGTCTTCGTGTCGAGCGGGCCGGTCACGGGCCGGGCTTGGCTTTGTCCCGCAGGTAAAGCGCCTCCACCTGCTGCCGGGCCCACGGGGTCCGTCGCAGGAATTGCAGGCTCGATTTGATGCTGGGATCGTACTTGAAGCAGCGAATGTCGATCATGCGCCCGAGCTGCTCCCAGCCGTGCTGCGCGACCAGGTGCTCGAGGATCATCTGGAGCGTGACGCCGTGAAGAGGATTGTTGGGCTGGGGCTGAGTCATATCGATGCTCGGGGGGCGATCGCGCCGGAGGGCCGGCGTGAGCCCGCGGTGTAGCACGTCGCGCGGCGGCCGCCGCACCCACGCCGCCTGCGCGCGCCCACGCCGCCCGTGAGCCCACCCTCGCCCGGGCTGGCGCTCCAGGCCGAGCGCTCCAGGCCGAGCCGGGCTGTGCCAGCGCCGGAGGCGGTCGAGCAGGCGCCTTCCCGCAGCGAGCAGGGGCTGGCGCAGGGTGTCGTCGTCGATGCCGGCGTAGGGCTGAGGGACGCCGAGGAGCGCGAGCGCCGCTACCCAGCCGCGTGCGAGGCGCTCCGGCGCGAGGCGCCCTGGACCGTGGCCGCCTGGCGCGCGCTGAAGTCCACGGAGCGACCGATTCGGCCGGCGCCTTCGAGGCACAGGCTGCGGTCGCTGTCGGTTTCTGTCGAGCCGATAGCGCCGGCCTGCTCCGATCCCGGAGCGGCCTGACAGAGCCGCCACGACGTTGCTGGAGCGGGCGCCCCCGCGCCGATCGAGCTGGCGGGACAAGCCGATCTCCTACTCAGGAAACCGCAGCGTCTCGATCTCCATGCCGTCCTCTCCCGTTATCATGCTGCCATCGTGGCTCCAGCTCGTGCCGCCTTTGCCGGGCGGACCGAGTTCAAAGATGACGCCTTGGAGCGTGAGCTGGTCCTCGTCGAGGTAGGCGATGCCGATCGAGTCACCGCCGCGCCCGGGGCCGCCGTAGCCGCCGTCGCCTCCTCGGCCGCCGTTACCCCCGCCACAGGACCAGGTGCCGTCCCCCACGGCGCCGCCCGGTGCGCCTCGACCGCCTTCGCCGCCATGCTCGGGGGGCCCGCCGTCGCCGCCTCGCCCGGCGTCGAGCGTCTCGATCAGGCTGTCGCGCACCGTCAGCTTGGCGTGCAGCGCGGCGATGCCGATGGTCGGCCGGCCGTTCTCGCCCCCTCGACCGCCTCGGCCCCCGCAGCCGCCAGCGCCTCCGGAGCCGCCGCCGGCGCCCCCCTTGGAGGCCACGCCGCACACCGCGAGCCCACCGCGACGGCCGCCGCCCCCGCCGCCGCCTTGGCCCGGCATGCCGCGGCTGCCATCGGCTGCCTTGTCGCCCTCCCATCCCCTGTCGGTGAGCCGCCCGATGCCCTCGCCAGGCGCGCCGGCGGCGCCCCACGCACCGGAGATCCCGGGGAAGCCAGCGCCGCAACCACCGTCTGTCCGGTTGCCGATCCCCCCTTGGCCATGGTGGTCGGGGTTCGGCGTGGGTACGGGATCGCCGTCCGTCCCATCTCCTGCGCCGTCGGCGAGCCCGTCGCCTCCCTTGCCACCGAGGCTCTGGATCCCGCCCTCGCACGGGTTCACCACCGCAGGTCCGCCGGCGACGGTGGCGGCCGAGCACGCATCGCCGCCGTACATGCCGTGCGCCCCATCAGGTGCGTGATTCAGCCCGCCCCACTTCTCTCCGTGGCGGCCGCCATTTCCGTACGATGCGCGGAGTTCGCTCCGGATGAACTCCACCGCGGTACCTGACTGAACGAGCATTCCCAGATAGATCCAGCTCCGGACGGTCACGTGGTCGATCGTCGAGACTCCATCGCCCGCCCCGGTATCGCCAGCGCCCGCCGGCTCGACGGTCAGCGTGATGATTGGATCCTGACGGACGATGATGACGGTTGTATAATCCTCGTCCGTGCGTTCCCATTCTTGGCAATGAAAGCCCCCGTAGAGGTCCACGCCAGAGGGTAGGACGACGGCTCCCTCGAAGGCGTCGTTGCACGCGAACACCCTTCCTCGACCAGTGCGTGCTATGGCAATCGCGCGCTGGAGAGAGCGAACCGGCTTATGCTTCGTGCCTGGATTCGCATCGTCGCCGCCATAGAAGGGGCCGCTGACAAATACGCCACAGCCATCGTCCAATTGATCGGCGGCGAGGTGTTCGAGACAGACGGCTTCCGGCGGTGCTTCGTCCTGGCACGACGATGTGAGCGCACACGGCGGTCCACCGGAATCGATGGGACCTGGTGCGGTCTCGCAACCAACGGCGGCGAGAGAAAGAACAACGAGCAGGACAGTCGTGCATCTTGACATCATCGGCATTCCTCGACAGCAGCGCCGCGGTGAGCGACTCAACGGGGCGGCTCGTTGGCCGCACCGAAACGATAGAGTTGAGCACACGGGCCGGTCGCACCTCTGCCGGCCTCATCGCCTATGCCGGCGTTTCCTGCATGCCCGCCATCTCCGGATTTGCCAACCTGGATGGTCGTGCCGGGCCGGATGGCCAGGTTGGGGACCACGTACGCGATGCCGACGGCAGCGCCGCCGAGCCCGCCGCCGGCATCACCGCCGCGGCCACCAAAGCCTCCGCTGCCACCGTCGCACGCCATCCACATCACACCGCTGGTCCCATCGAAACCAATCCCGCCCCGGCCACCAGGGCGACCAACGCCGCCCAGTTGGCCCGTTCCGCCGACCCCGCCATTGCCGCCATTGCCCGCGATGATCTTCGTGGCCGTGAGTGCTAGCTCAGAGTCCTCCAGTGCAACGATGGCGATGCTCGCGCCGCCATAGCTGCCGCCCCTGCCTCCATCGCCGCCGCAGCCCCCGCTTCCTCCCGAGCCGCCGGCCGCACCACGTTGAGGCCGGCTTGTCGGACACGCATACATGTGCCCGCGCGACTTGCTGCCGCCCCCGCCGCCCCCTCCTTGCCCGACAGCGCCCTTTTTCCCGTCCTCACCACGGGCACCAATCCATCCGTCGAAGGTGAGGTAGCCTTCACCTACCGCGCCGCCAGCGCGGCCACCGCTTGCACCGTCCGCGCCGGCAGTTCCAGCGGAGCAAACCGCGCTGCTCGCGCCCGTCCCCGCCCGGCCGTTGCCTTCCGGATTGTCCGCGGGCTCCGGCTGCCCTGGCGTGCCATCGCCGCCGACGTCAATGCCGCCGTCACCGCCGTATCCGCTCGTCGACTCGGTACCATCGTCGCAAACGGAAACAACCGGAAGAGCGCCCACCGCGGCATCCGCGGTGCAGGCGTCCGCGCCGTCGTTCCCGGGGAGGCCGTCCGTTGCCCGCTCTCGATGCGCATCTTCTCCCGCCTCCCCGTCCTTGCCGTTCCCCGCGACGACCTCGCTCGACACGACATTCGCCTTGGCCCCCTGGCTCAGGATCATCGCAATCGACGACTTGTGATCCATCGCCGAGGCGTCCGCCGCCATGAGGCGGACGCCGAAGATCGTCGACGTCGCCTTCGCGTCTTCGCCCTCGAGCACCCGCAGCGGGATCCCGACCGGCGGGGAGATGGTGGTTGAGTGATCGGGTCCCTCGAACGACCATTCGTAGTAGGACCAATCGCCGCCGGCCTCACAGCGACGGCGGCCGCCCCAGAGGTCGATCCCTGATGGCAGCGCCACCGTCTCCTTGAACCTGCCGCCGCAAGCGTACACGCGCCGGGGCAGCCCCGTGCCATCGCCTCGTCTGCTACCAGCGGCCAGACGGACCGCATGCTGGAGCGTCCTTACCGGCGCGCTCTTCGTGCCGGGGTTGTTGTCGTCGCCTAGCTCGCTGACGAACACCCCGCACATATCGAGCGCTGGCGCTCCCGCTGGGTGGCCATCACAAGGAGACGGCTCTGGAGGAGGGTTCTCGCACATGAAGACGTCGGCGCAGTCATCAGAATAGCACCCAGAGGTGCCGGTGGCGCAGGCCAAGCTGAGCGCGATGAGCGAGAGGGGACCAAGGAGCTCTCGACCTCGGCCATTCACTTTACGATGCATGAGCCAGCCTCCGCCTCACCATGCTGCTTGGAGCAGCACACCTGCCTGTTCGCTCGTCGTCACCGGTACAACGCGGACGCCAGCGGCTCTTGGCGCTGTGCCGAAGACCGCCACCTCCGTGAGAAAGGAGGCCGCTGTCGCCAAGCCGAACGCAGCGCTCGTTGCCAGCGACACCTTGCCGAGGGTGGCAAACAGGTCCCGCTCTTTGGCCTGGCCATGAATGCCGGCGCACGCCGCGGGCGCGCTCGCGTCCCGGCAGGCGTGCGACGTCCACCCCTGCTCCCGACGCACCTCATTGGCCTCGCGCAGGTTGGTGTGTACGACGTGTGCACGCAGGAGGAAGACCGCACCGGCCGTCGCTGTTGCCGTCGTGATCGCGATGCCGCCGATCCGCAGGGTGCCCGGCCAGGAAGCCCGCGGGCTGGGAGCCTCTGGGCGCGCGGCTGGCGATCGGCTCACGGGCCTTGGCGTTGCGGGCGAAGTCTCTTTTATGCTGCTCACCGCGGCGTGCGGCAGCTGCATCGAGATCTCTTGCTCGGCGCCCCGCTCGCCGTTGAACACATGAACGGCTTCCTCGCGACCAGGCGCCCTGGCCCGCACCACGTGTCGTCCGGGATCGAGGAACAGCCTGTAGGTCCGAGCGGTCCGACCGATGGCCTTGCCATCGATGAACACCTCGGCGTCCGGCGGATCGACAGATAGCAGGAGCCTAACGACGTAAAACGCTGCCTTCGCCTGTCCCATCTCGAATCGTTGCTGCACCTTGATCGGCAGTACCTCGCGCTGCTCAAGACTCTGGGTCAGGAGCTCCGCCGCCTCACGGTAGTTGAGCAGCGCGAGCTCGCAGAGGCCGAGTTCGCCGGCGATCTCCGCGCGGTCTAGCCGCCCGCCTGGCGTCTGGTCTGCGGCTTCAAGCGCCGCCTTGTAGGCGTCGCGGGCCTCGGTCCAGTTTCCGCGGTCGCGCGCTTTCCGAGCACGGCGAATGAGATCCTTCAGCGTCGGACTGTCGCTTCTTCCCAGCGACGAAGACCGTTGCTGAGCATCGGCCGAGCTGGACAAGCCCGCTGAAGCGCCAAGAGCTAGCAAAACGGAAAGCAGGTGCGCACCGCAACGCATGCAGGGACGGTACTTACGTCGGCCGCTCAGCGTCAACCGGTAGAAAACGCCGCAAAACACGCATATGAACGAGAATTAACGGCCTGACGGCGGAAAGAGGTCGTCCGTCCTGTGTGTCGGCCAAGATGCAGCCTACGCGATGGATTGTGGCACCTTAAACCACATTATCCTACCAAAGTAGCGGCGTCCGTGCACTTTGCTGACCCCGAGGGGGGCCCTCAGGTGTGCTACCGGTGTGGGCAACTCGTCGAGCATCTCCAGCAGCTTCGAGCTCTTCCGGCGCCTCGCGAGGCGTCTCGGTGTACCGGAACGCCACGTCGAGGACGTGGCGCAAGACGCGCTCCTGCGCGGGTTGGAAGTGAACCAGGGGATCGAGTCGGACGGCGACTCGGGCGCGTACCGCGTCACCGTCGCGCTCAACCAGGCACGCAACCATGTGCGCAACACGCGTCGTCGGGGAGAGGTCCTGACGTCGTTTGACGAGAGCGAGGTCCAAGCCGAGTGCCCGGATCCAGAGGAGCTGCTCCGCGGGCGCCAGCGGCATGCGCTGACCCGCCGCCTCATCGGCAGGCTCGAACCGAAGCACCGGGATCTCTTGATCAGGCACGACCTCGAGGGGATCCCGCTCGCCCACATCGCCGCCGAGCTGGGGCTGAATACGGACGCGGTGAAGACGCAACACCGCCGGGCTCGCGCGCAGCTGCAAGCGGAGAAGCGCCGCTGGATCGCGGAGCAACGAGCGCGCGGACGGGACGGGGACGCCTGCGTACCGCTGGCCTTCGGGCTGCACCGCCGCGAGTCGTGGCTGACCACCCTGCGCCGCGTGGTCTTCCGGATCCTGGTGCAGGGGGCGCTCGCCGTCCTGACGGGCGCTGTCGTGTCTGGGGTCTCGCCCCACTTGGAGGCGTGGCTGCAGGCGGCGACTGTCCGGGAGCCCGACGCCGCGCGCACGGCACAGGGGGCCACCGCGCCCGGCCGAGAGGGCGGAGGGAGCTCCGCCGCAGAGATCGCCGCTCCAGCCGCGCGCGAGCTCGCGCCGCCCGCGCCGCGAGGCGACGCGCCCGCTGACGCGGCGGTCCACAGGACGCCCGCGCCGTCGACCGCGACCGCTCCTCGTGCCTCATCCCCGGGGAGCGCCGAGCGCTCCACCGTCAGCGTGCGCGAGAAGAGCCTGATCCGCGACGCCCGGAGCGCGATGGCAGCGCACAACGCCGTGGCCGATCTCGAGGCGCGCCGGCTGCTCGAGGACCACGCGCGGGAGTTCCCGAGAGGGCGGCTCGCTCGCGAGCGCGAAGAGATGCTCAGGCAGCTCCGCTGAATCATCGGCTGTCGAACGACAGCTAACGGGCGGTAACGCCGGTGATGTCTTCGGACAGCACAAGGCCGAGATCCGCCTTGCGTCGGCGGTTTCGCGAGGCGCTCCGCCGATGGCGCGTGCTGAGATGCCCGAACGCGCCGAAGCACGGCCGCACGGGCTGAGCATCGTCGGCGGGGACGACCCACTGTCCAGGCTGGCCGAGGAGCGCGGCGCTACGCCAGACCCGAGCCGCGCCGCGGTACCTGATCGCACGCCCAAGCCGCGGTACACCACGCTCGCCTGGGCACGCTCTCGTCAGCCTGTTTCAGGCTCGCGCCGGCTGCGCAGCCGCACCGTCCGCCCGCGCCGTCTGGTACGCTCACGCCGTGCGTCGCGCTCGCTACCCTCGTTCCGCCGCCGAGATCCTCGGCTCCGTCCCGCCGCAAGACCGCGCCCTTCTGCTCCGGCTCGGCCTCGACCTAGAGGACCCCGTCCACGCGGAGTTCTTCGTCGACGGCGTGCGGGCCGCCGACGAAGCGATCGCCGACCAGGTGCGGTGGGAGCGGGAGCGGCTGGGCTGAGGGCCGCCCGTGTCGTTGGGTCCGCGAGCGCACCGATGCCGGCTCGGCCCAGGCCTCGGCCCTGGCGCCCTTCCGCGGGCGCTTCACCTGCACGTCTTGCAGCAGGCCGGCGGGCCCGTCTCCAGAAGGGGAAGCGGACAGGCGGGGGGCCCGTCCTGAAGGCGGCTCCGTTCCTTGGCCCGTCAGACTCGGGTTTCGCCCTTTACGCGGCGAGTCTTCGCCCGTGAATCCCGTGAGTATCGGGCAGCGGCGCCTGCGCCCGCCGTTTCTTTAAGTGCTCGAAAGTATTGATCGAGTCAAGAATATCGAGGCCCGCCATCGCGCGCTGTGCCGCGCGGAGGATGTCGGCGAAGCAGAGCCCTCGCTTATGCGGGTACCACGGGCGAAGCGGCGGCGTAGCCAGGTGGCTCTGGGCGGCGCCTTCGAGGAACCAGAGGACGAGCGCCGTGTAGAGCAGACCGACGAAGGGAGCGACGCGGCGTACGGCCGCCTCCTTGCGGGCCGACGAGTCGGCGAAGCCGAGCAGCTGCTTGCCCTCCCGAAAAAAGACCTCGATGCCCCAGCGCCCTGCGTACGTTTCGAGCAGACGAATGACGTCCACGCTGCTATCAGTGCAGAAGAAGACCCGGAACGGCACCTGTCCTTGGTCGGTCGCGACGATGACGATGCGCAGCAGGCCGTCACCGCACGCTCGGTACCATTGCGCGCAGAGCGTCTTGTACCGGACCTTGGTGATGCATCCGTACAACTCGGCGGTGCCGTTCTGCCAGGGAATCCGGTCGTCCTTAGCCAGGGCTTGCGGTTTCGGGAGCGGTGCGCCGCGCTTGCTGGTACGCCCGCGCTGGCCCGGCTTACGCGGGGTGGGCAGGGAGGTGAGTACCGCATCGGGGCGCATGGCGCCGAACACAACAATTGAGGGAGGCATCCCGCGAAGGACGGTGGCGTTGCAGTAGGCTGAGTCAGCGGCCAGCTCCACACGGCGGGCGCCCACCCAGGAGACAAAGACATCAAGCATCTCGCGGGCGAGCTCGGTCTTCTTGACGTAGCTCGCCTCGGGCTCCGAGCATTCTTTCTTTCCTCGATAGAGACGAAAGAGGACGGGCAGCCCCCACGTCCGCTGGGAAAACGGAACACGCACGAGCACCGTCAACACGACCCAGCAGTGGCCGAAACAGAAGACGCGGAAACGTCGTGTCGAGCGTACCGGGTCGATGTGCGTTCCGATCCCGAACACATGCGGGCCTTTCTTCGGGGCCACCGTGTCGTCGATGGCGATCCGGAGCGCGCCCTCCCCGAGGAACGGCGCCAGACGCTGAAACAGCCACAGGCCGAGCTCGTCCGGATTCCACGTCCCTCGGGAGAAGAAGCGATGGAACGCTTCGTGATGTCGTCGTCCGGCGGCCCCGGTCATCACGAGCGCCTCGGTTACGGCGTGCGGGCCCTGGGTCAAGATCCACCCGCACGCGATCACGAGCAGGTTCGTGAACGACGGACGGGTGAACGCGATACGAAAGACTTCCAAAACAGCCAGCAAGCTGGCAAGATTGGGGTCGAGCACGGTTGTTCCTGTCCCGTTGTGCCTTGACAACCCAACGGATCAACAGGGCAGCCGTGCTCGTCTACTCTCCGTTCAAGAGGCGCGTACGAATCCTGGAAGCAGCACGCATTCCGGTTCAGCCCTCGCGATTTCCGGAAAAAAGACATCCACGAGCATTCTGCTGATACTGCACAACCGAGCCGGCGTTCGACTCGCGAACGGACGCACCATGACAGGGCACGATGACGGGCGAGTGCGCAGCGACGGTCCACGCGCCGTAGCGTCCAGCTTGCGGCGAGGCGTTCACTATAAAGTCTGGTGAACGGCCCGTCGTGCCAGGGTGCATGAACGCCTCCGACTCGCCGCGATCGGGACGTTGCCCCGGGGTAACAGGCAACAAAAAGGGCGAAACCCGAGTCAGAGGCCGTAAGTATACAACGGACATGCCGGACCTCGGGTTGTCGGGATTCAGCCACGCCGCCCGTGATGTTACCAGCACCCGCGGGCGTCAATTCGCCTGTCCGGCGAGCTTACGTGGCCAGCATGAGAAGGGCAATCGATACTCATGCTCGGCGACGACCAAAGCGCGCCGCTCGGGCATCTGACAACGAGACGGTCGTCTCGTTGTCAGCGAGAACCAGCGCCAGCAGGCCGAAAACGAGCTAGAAGATGAGAGGATAGCCCGCGCAAAGCCATTTCGATTTGTCAAGAAGCGAAAGCCGCCCGAGCAGCCGTCGATGCCGGACACGGTGCGCTGCGGGGGTCGTGCGTGACGGCGTTTGGACGAGCTCAGCGTGGTGTAGACAATATTACACAGCCGAGTGAACTCGTTGAATCTGTTGGTTTTTGTAGGCGGATCAGTGGATCCGTACTTTTTGTACGTTATGTCAACTGCCGGTCGTTGGCGGGAACTTCTTGACAGGTCGGAATGGCTTTGCGCGGGCTATCCTCCCACATTGGTTTACGTAACGCTACCTATGCGCACGCCACCACGGAGGCTCGGTGTCGAACTCGGGAAGGACGTGCGGGTGACGTGTGCTACGCTGCCGCATCTTGCCTGCTGCGGGGTACTACGACGCAATGTTGTCAGCGACAGAGGCCAAACTCATTCAAGACGTGCGCGAGCTGGCGCGGACGCGATTCGTGGAGCGGGCGTCGCGGTACGACCGTACCGGGACGTTCTGTGCCGAAGACATCGCGGAGCTGCAGGCGCTTCGCATCCCCGGGATAGGCCTGCCGGACGAGTTCGGCGGCATGAACGTGTCGACCGAAGCGATGGTCCGGGTCGTCGAAGAGGTGGCCTACGGTGATGCCTCCGCTGCGGTGGCGATCAACATGCACTTCGTCGCGGCCGACCTGCTCCTGCTCGCCCCGACCGGTCCCGCCGTCCCCGTGCTGAAGGACATCGCCGAGAATAACGCGCTCATCTGCGGCCCCGGCTCCGCGAGCTTGACGGCGCTGGATGTGCGCAAGTCGGGCTACACCGCCCGGAATGAAGGTGACCACATCGTGGTCAACGGCCGCGGTGGCTTCGCCTCGATGAGCGAGGGCGCGAAGTACGTGTTCCTGCGCGGCTTCATGGAAGGAAGCGACTTTGAGTCGCCGACGCTCTTCTTCACCACGCCGACGCTCGACACGCCGGGCATCAGCAACGCCCGAAACTGGGACGCCATGGGCCTTCGCGCCACCTCCAGCCACGACATCGTGTGTGAAGATGCACGGATTCCGAAGACGAACGCCCTCGTGGTACCAGGCGCCTTTATGGCCGAGCTGGCCGAACGGACTTCCGCGCTTGACCCCGTTGCGCGACAGCGACGGGCGCGCGGGCTTCTTGGCATTCTCGGCATCTGGCTTGGCCTCGCCCGGGCCGCCGTTGACGAGTCGACTCGTTACATTCAGGCACGTTATGGTGTAGGTGTAGGGCCGAACCCGCTGCCCGGCGTCCGCACGGCGGGATACCGCTCCGAAGAGCCGTGGGCGCAGGCGCGGCTGGGAGCGATCGCGCACCAGGTACGCACGAGCGGGATTGTCTTGGCCGAAATGATTGCTAGCGCGGACCGCCCCTACGAAAGCCAGGAGGCGTTCGCTGCCGCCCTTGGTCACACCATCTACGAGCTCCGCCGGATGACCGAGGAAGTCGCGACCGACATCATCAAGCTCTGCGGAGCTCATGCCTACGCGGCCAGCAGTCCGCTGGAGCGCCTCCACCGGGACCTCATGGGCTGCGTGGCAATGGCCTGGCGGACGGACCTCCTGGTCCAGGAGTTGGGCAAGGCCCAGCTCGGGATGCCGTTCACGGTGGGTGGCCCGGTCGGTATCTGAGGAGAGGGCCGCGGGCGCCGCAAGCGGTCTATCGGACGGTGATCGCCGGCTCGCCCGGCGCCACCCGCCAGAGGGGCCGATAGGCGATGCAAACGCTTTCTCAAGTGAGCGTGGAGCGGATAGGAAACCATAGAGCTCTCGCCCGTGTCAAGCCCCGCGGGAACGGCGCCGGGCGAGCCGTCTATCGCGCATCAGACACCCGCTCGCCCCGTCGCAGGGGGCGGTTCCAATGACCTCACTCTCATCCAAGGTGCACCACGACTGGTGTATGAGAAGATTTTACTTCTTCAGCCAGGTCTGGGTCCTGCCGAGGAGGGAGATGCCCAAGAAGCCGCGCACCTTTAGCTTCTTCCCGCCCTCGATCGCTTCGAGCTTGCAGCTATAGGTCTCGCCGTTGTTCGGATCCAGGATCGTACCGTCATCGTACTCGTCGTCATCGCGGGCCATGTTCTTGATGATGACGAGCCCCACAAGGGGCTTGTTCTTGTCGGCACCCTCACAGGCGGTGCAGATCTTCGGCTTCCCCTTCTCGTCGAGCGGCTGCTTCAGGCTCACGATCTTGCCGAAGATCTTCCCGCCCTTCTCGTAAATCTCTACCACCGACTGCTCGACCCCCTGCTCATCAATCGTCCGCCACTGGCCGGTCACAGGGAGAGGATCCGCGAGCACGAGCGAAGTGGCGAGGAAGCAACCCAAGGAGGCAAAAAGAGCCAAGAACGTCTTCATGTCGTCAGAAATCCTTTCATCGGTCTGCGAAGCCACGGCGTTCGGCCCTGGCGTGGTGCTTGATTCGCATGTCGGTGTGCGCCGCTGTGTGCAACATGCCTTGGAGGGGGGACGGGGCGCCGCGCCGTTTGCTCATCGGGCCGGAGGGAGCGGCGGCGGAGGCAGGGCTCTGGTCAGAGGGGGAGCCGAACGGTGGACATGGCTCCTCTCGCAGCAGCCCTGCGGCGCGGGGGACGTCATTTTTCCCCCGAGGGTACCGAGCGGGCTCCTGGAGCGCAACGGCGCCGTGCAGCGGGGCGCCGGGACGTTTGGTGGCAAGCGAACGGTTGATTCTACGGGGCTGGATCCCGCCGTGCTCTGTGCCTCCGCCGTTTCGGGACGAGAGCCGCGCCACACGTCGTCGCCCCGCAATGGCTCCGCGGGCTCTCGCCGTCCTCTCCGAGCGCGCTCGCGTACGACAAGCCGCTGCGCGCTGCGCTCGATGGCTTCACCTTGCACGCAGCGACGCGCGCCGGTGCGCACCATGCCGCGGCGAGGGAGGCGCTGCTGCGTTACGTGCTGCGACCCCCGATCGCAAAGAAGCGCGCTCGGCGCCGCCCGGACCACGCTCTTTCGGCCCAGGACCGAGCCATCACGACGCTCGCGGTCCTACCCTTTCGGCTTGCTGCGCTACACTTCTTCGCGCTGCGCTCCGGCTTCTTTTACCTACGCACTCATCGGCAACCGCGCGATCGCGGAGAAGAAGCTCGAGAACTTCGTCGAGTACCGGCGGCTCTATCCCGAGTACGACTTCGTCTTCGTCGGGGACAGCGGCCAGGGCGACATCCACTTTGGCCAGCGCATGCTCGAGCTCGCGCCGGAGGCGGTGAGGGCGGTCTTCATCCACGATGTCGTCGCGACGCCCGAGCACGCGCGGCGCGAGCTCGCCATCGGCGGGGTGCGCCTGTTCGACACGTACATCGGCGCGGCGCTCGCGGCGCTCGATCTCGGCCTCCGCGGCCCGGAGGGCGCCGCGCGCGTGGCCGAGGCCCCGCTCGCGGCGTTCACCGCGATCCCGTTCCCGTCGGACGCCGACCGGCGGCCACGTCGCCTGGAGGTGATGCGCGATATCGCTGAGCTGAACGAGCGCTTGCCTCCTGGTGCGCTGATCCAGGTGGATGCGCTGATCCAGGGGATCGAGTGAGCGGCCCCTCGGCCATGCGGTCAGCCGGGCTCGGGGAGGCCTGGAGAGGCGCTCAGTGAATGTTGAAATACTGCTCCTGGCAACAGCTCCTCGTCACGAGGCATGAGCGGGCGCTCGATCCTTCGCATGTCCCGACCTCGACGCCGTCGACGAGGCACACGCACGTCCTCGTGCCGTCGGCGGAGTTCTCGCATTGCGTCGCGTACTCCTTGCCTCCGCAGTGGGTCTCGCAGTCGCACGCCTCGTCGCCCTCGCTGCTGCCGCCGCCGGAGCATCCACTCCCGCTGCACACGACGATATCGTTGCACGCGTCGAATGCCTTCGCCACCTCGTCGCACTCGGCGGGATTGTCGTCCGGACACGAGGACGCGTAGGGCAAGAGGCACACGAAGACCGCGGCGAGCTCGTCATCGCACGCGTCACCGACCGCCCTGAGCCTCTCGCTGCAGTATGTGGCGCAGTCCCTGGTATCGATGGCGCAGTCGTTCTCCTCGAAATGATGGCAGAAATCCAGGCACGTCTGCTCACTGGTCGTCCCGCCGTCGCCGGCCGAGCCGCCGTCGCCGGCCGAGCCGCCGTCGCCGGCCGAGCCGCCGCCGGCGGCGCCGCCAGCGCCGCTCGACCCGTTGTTCGTAACGCCAGAACCGCACGCGGCGAGCAGGCCAATCGTACCGACCAGCAACGCCTTGCCCAGCAGATTCATGAGAGTTCGCATGGCGCGACGCTACCACAACCCACAGGCACCGACGCCGCCGAGCAAGAAGCGGACGTGACAGCCGCCGGGGAGCCGTGCTGTCATTCCTCCCTCAAGCCGCCGCGAGCGCGGCGCTCGGCGAGCCGACCGATGTTCCAGCACGCTCTCCCAACCGGGGACCACCGTACTGGAAAAGCACCGTTGTGCGCCGCAAGGCGCTCGGTGACGCCGTATAGCGTCTCGCGTCGCGCCTCCCGGGCCAGACCAACGCCCGGACGGACACGTGTGCCCACGGCACGCCGATGCGCCCCTTAGCGCGCGCGGCGCCGCCCGGACCGTATGCGTTCGGTAGAGCCCATCCTGACGCCGAGGGGGCCAGGGACATAGGCTTGCCGTGCGATGCGAGAGCAACGGCAGGGCGCCGCCAGCAACGGCGACACGGCAGTGAGGGGCCCCGAAGCGTCGGCCGACGAGCGCGTTGTAGAGCGACAGTAAAACTGACCCCCGCGCGACAGTAAAACTGCCCCCCCTCCCTCGCGCCAGAGCGGAGGAAACGGTATGGAAATCAGGGACTTGGACGTGGCACCTCTCGGTTCGGCAGCGACGGCCGCCGCGCGCTCGCTGGACAGATTCTCGGGTACCGGCACCATCATGTGGCTCGCGACGAGTGATTTCTCCGCCATGGAGCCGAAGGGCGCCTTCGGGAACAGGAAGTAGACGCGGCGCCCCGTTCCGTCGATCCCAACGCCGTCGACCCCCGGCACGAATCCAGCGGACGCGCCGCTCGCATAGTGCCGGCCCGAGGCCAGGCCCTTCACGATCGGGCTGAGCGCGGCGGCGTGCACCGTGACCACGGCCTCGCCGTTGCCGGCCTCTGGCGCACGAAAATCCTGGAACGACGGCGGGACACCGAATGAGCTCACGACTGCAGCTTTCATGTTGCTTCCCTCCAAAGAGATGTCCTGGCAACAGCTCGCACACATGATGCTGGTGCAAGCGCTTCGCCTGTATCTGTCCGAGCGTTCCCACGACGATGTCGGATGGTTTGCTGCCCTGGCCGATCCTCAACTGAGCGTGGCGCTCGGAGCGATACATGCAGATCCAGCGTATCCCTGGACCTTGCAGGAGCTGGCCGCGCGGGCTGGTATGTCGCGTTCGATCTTCACCGAGCGCTTTCGCGAACGGGTCAATAGCCGTGGCCTTCCGCGGACTCGGAGCGTCGTAAATCGCGCGTCGGCGCCGCGCAAGTCTCCGACGAGGCCCGCGCTCACCTGGCGGTTCTGCGCGCGGTGGTCAGCGCGTCGCGGAGGCGCTTGCGGAGCGGGTTCGCTTTTCCTGTGCCGCTGTAGCCGGATCTTTTTCGACGGAGCATGTCACCCGCTGCGGGCTGCGGAGTACCTATCCAGCGAGCGCCGGATGCACGCCGGTGGGAGCACGATGGAGTCCTGCAGCGCTCCGCAGCCGGGGGGCTCCTAGAACACCGATCACGTTGAGGAACGAGAGATGAACCGCCAAGACGCCAAGGGCGCCAAGATATTTTCTTCTCCTTCTTGGCGTCCTTGGCGCCTTGGCGGTTCGAAAATCTGCTCGTTTCAGACGGGTTCAACCCGTTTGTCGCTCTAGTGGCCTCCGCTGCAACGGGACCACGTGCTGCAGCGGGACCTCGTGCCAGCCTCCGAGCGAGTGAGCCTCCGAGGTAGTGGCGTGGAGGCGACCCGCTTCGATGAGCGGATGATCGTTACGACGACATCGCGGAGCGACGCCCAGTCTGCCAGCGTCCACGCGCTCCAGTGGGCGTAGCGCCCCGACGCGTGCACGCGCTCGGCCAGCGCCCGCGCCAGCACCTCGCGGAACCAGGCGTGGGTGACGGCGAGCACGCTGCCGCGCCGGGCCGCGAGCTCGCGCGCCGACATATCGAGCGCGAGCCGGGGGCTCGGCGAGCGCCTCCGCCGCCGCGGCAGCGAGCGTCGCGGCCGGCCGCCCCCCGGCCCGCCGCTCCGCCATGGCGCCGCCATGGGCGATAGCCCGGCGGGTTGCCGGAATTCGCGGCGAAAACGCGCCCTCACCGCGTGGCGTGCGGCGTGCGGTGTCGGCGCCGTGTGGCCAGCGCGGCTCGCACCACGGGCGTCGTCTACGAGCGCCGTCGTCCCGAGAAGACGACGCTCTACGAGATCGTGCGCGACAACGTGGAGACGCTGTACGGGGCCATCGACGACGGCGCCATCGCCGTCCGGATACCCAAGCACGCGAAGAAGGAGCTCGAAGCCTACCTCGACTGCGGGCTGCTCTGCCGCGGGTTCGCGCGGCTCCGGTGCGAGCGCTGCGAAGAGAGTCGGCTGGTGGCCTTCAGCTGTAAAGGACGCGGTTTCTGCCCGTCGTGTCTGGGCCGACGCATGTGTTCCACGGCGGCGAACCTGATCGAGGACGTCCTGCCCGAGGTGGCGCACCGTCCGTGAGGCAGGGCGTGGCGTAGACAGGTCCTTCGCTCGGTCGCTGGGCTCCTGCCAGTGGGTCCGAGCGAAGCAGAACGTGATCGTGCTGGGAGCGACCGGGGCCGGGAAGAGCTTTCTCGGCGGCGCGCTCGCGCAGGCGTCGTGCAGGCAGGGCTTCCGCGCCCTCGTCATCCGTACCCCGCGCTTGCTCCAGCAGCTCGCGGTCGCGCGTGCCGACGGCACGTACGTGAACGCCCTCGCGCGCCTCGCACGACGAGGGCCGTGGCCGGGCCGTTCGGCGCGTCACGTACCTGGCGCTGCACCGGTTCACGAAAAAAGCTGACAAGAGGTTGTCATCCGCGGCTGCTATCGATAGGATATGACGGTGAAGACATATCGCGCGAGCTGCATGTGCAAGAAGGTCCAGTTCGAGGTCGACGTCGACCTCTCGAAGGGGACCACCCGGTGCAACTGCACCAGCTGCGTCAAGCGCCGCTGGTGGGGCGTCATGGTCAAGCCCGGCCACCTCCGCCCCATCGCCGGCGAGAGCGAGCTCGTGAAGCTCGGCAACTCCAAGGGCCCCGGCGGCTTCTGCAAGCACTGCGGGATCGTCGCGTATGCCTTCGGCGAGGCCGCCGAGTGGAACGACGGCGACTACTACTCCGTCAACGTCGCCACGCTCGACGGCCTGTCCCCCGAGGAGCGCGCGGCGATCCCGATCATGTACCTCGACGGCCTCCACGACACGTGGGCGCCGCTCGAGGCGAGCGACCAGACGCGCTACCTCTGATCACTACTTCACGCACTCGACGCGCAGTCGCTCTCCCTCCGCGAGGGCACCGCGGCCAGCGTCCCGCCGCCGCGCTTTCACACCGTCAAGTACGCGGGCGTGCTCGCCTCGGCAGCTTCTTCTGAAGCCAGGGTGCGCGAGAAGGACCTTTCCACCTCCTCGAATGGCGGGCGCAGGGGTGCCCCCCTCCGGGAGGAGGTGAGCGCTCACCCCGCGGCGCGTGTCCGCGCGCGCGAGCCTTTGCCCGGTGGATTAGGTCGCGCGTCGCCCGTACCTGCCGGAGCCCGCGTGAGCGGCGCTCCCCCGGAGGGCACGGGCTTGGGCTGCGCCTCGCGCGCCGCGCCTCCCTGCTCCCAGGGCGGCTTGGTCCAGGCGGTCGCGAGGAAGTCGATGAAGGCCCGCACCCGGGGCGCGAGCTGGCGCGCCGACGGGTAAACCGCCCAGATGGCGATGTCATGCTCGAGCGGATACTCCTCCAGCACCGGGACGAGCCGTCGGGCAGCAATCTCCATGTAGCAGTTCCACTGCGACTTGAGCGTGATCCCGAGCCCGGCCACCGCCGCCTCGCGCGTCGCCTCGCCGTTGTTGCAGCGGAAGCGCCCGCCGACTTTCACCGTGTGCACCGACCCGTCCGGCATACGAAAGCGCCAGTCTCGCTGATCGTGCAGGACGACGCACTCGTGTCGCAAGAGATCGTCCGGATGGCGCGGGACACCGGCGCGCTCCAGGTACGCCGGCGACGCGCAGAGAAAGCGCCTGTCCGGGGTGAGCCGGCGCGCGATCAGCCCCGGGGCCAGCCGCTCGGAGATGCGGATACCAAGCTCGTATCGGTTCTCCAGGAGGTCGACGACGCTGTCCGAGAGGTGCAGATCCACCGAGAGGCCCGGATGCCGGTCCAGGAACGCGGCCAGCACGGACGTCAGGTGCATGCGCCCGAACGAGGCCGAGGCGGTGACGCGCAAGACGCCGCTCAACGGCTTATCTGGGCTGCCCAGGGCCCCCCGCGCGGTCGTCATGGCCTCGACCAGGGCCTCGGCGTGGGGCAGGAAGGCGCGGCCGTCTTCCGTGAGCGCGAGCTTGCGCGTGCTGCGGTGAAAGAGCCGCACGCCCAGGCGCGACTCGAAGGCCGCGAGCCGATGGGAGACCACGGCCACGGAGAGCCGGGACGCGCGCGCCACGGCCGACAGGCTCGGTTGCTGAGCGATCTGAAGAAAAAGAAGGAGATCGGCTTCGTTCATCGTCGACGTGCCTGGAAGGAGCCTTCCTTCTAACGAATTTTCCTTGGAGCTGGAAGGCGCATGTCCCCCTTTGTCCAGGAAGAGCACCGCCGCCGTGGGCCCCTCGTCGACGTGTGCGGCCACCGCCCGCCGAAGGCCGTTGGACCGACGCGGGCGTATTGCATTTGTATGGCCGTTATGCTAGATTACACAGGTCGTAGTATTGTTGCGCAGGACACAATCTGATCTGCGCGAAAGAGCGGAGCGCGTGAGCGCGCAGGCGCAGTGTACATCCGCGGCGGCACCTCGGCTACAGCCCGAGCGCAGCGACGAACTCCGTATACGTGTTGGTGCCCGCCCCGTGTGCCGCGGCGAACGTGGAGACCTCGATGCCGAGCGCCTCGATCGCGTCGTTGAGCTCTCTCCCGAAGTTCGTGAAGGGAGGCGTGATGACGAGCGGGGTGGCGGCGATGAGCAGATCGCTCACGAACACGAGCTTCTCCTGCGGAACGTAGGCGAACACCATGTCGACGGCGTGGCTGTTCTGCACGGGGTAGATCACGACGGGCCGGCGCTCGTCCTCGAGGACGAGCTGGCCATCCCTCGCGACGGCGCGGATCTTCGGAGTGATCGAGCGCTTCGCTAGCGCGTCAGGCAGGATGGTTGACTCCCTCGCGAAGACGTCCTGGTAGAAGCGGACCGACGGCTCGCCGACGACGACCTCCGCGCCGGCCGCCGCAATGGTGCGCACGCCCGCACTGTGATCCGAGTGGAAGTGCGTGGCCACCACGTGCGTGATCGGCTTGCTGTTGAACGTCGACCCGACCCAGTCGAGGATCGCCTGGCTCCGCACCTCTCCCAGCGGCGCCTCGACGAGGATGAGTCCGTTTGCCTGTTCGACCAGCAACGAGTGATGCGAACCGCCGGTCAGATGATGGATGCCTGGCGCGATCTCGGCAGCCGAGATGTCCGACCGCGCGTACGCGTCGAAGGGGACCCCGACGGACTCGACATCTTCATGATATTCGTGCTCGATTTCGCCGCGCGTCGCCTGATCGGGCGAGAACTCCGGGATCATGCCGTCGGGGAGCGCGAACGTTTCGGCGGCGAGGGAGCCTCCGACCTCCACCGAGCTCCGCGTCTCGTGGTGGACGAGCTCGCCGTTCTTCAATATGGAGACCTCGGAAGGGAAGGAGAGCGAGCCCCCCTGGGCCTGAGCCCATCCTGCATAAGCGATCTCCAGGGTCGTGTCGCGCACCACTGGGTCGTTCTCGGTGATGGTCACCCTGTCGATGGTGCCCGTCGCCGCGTCGACGTAGAGCGTCAGCGGCGAGACGGCGTCGTGCACCACCACGAGCTGATAGCGCTTGCCGTAAACGACCGATTCTCCCTTGTCGTCGAGGACCAAGGCAGGGTCCGCCGCAATGTCGCGGAGGACGAAATGCGGGTTCAACAGACGCTGCTGCTTGCGGGTGGACGCCCATCGATCAGAGGGCACCTCCCCCGTGGGCCCGAAGATGCCATCGGTGCCCTCGACGTGGCCTTTTTCGCCGTTGAGGATCAGGTCGTAATCGGTCTTGTAGATCATCCCGAGGAAGTGTATGTCTCGCGCGTAGTGGAGGCGGAAACGGTCGCCCGTCGCATCGACGTCGAGGTCGAGCGTGAAGTCGCCCACGTAGGACGCCGGCTGATCCGGCGAGTACGCCTCGCCGCGGAGCCACCGCGATCCAGAGCTCTCGATACGGAACGTGCTGAGCGCCGTGACCGCATCTCGCCCACCGATCGCGGCGAACGCCTTCTCCAGCGGGCTCTCGTCAGGAGCCGCCGGGATGTCGGGATCTTCCGCGCATCCGGCCAGCGCAGCCGACGCCGCGATCGCGACGGCGCGGAGAGCACGCGAGCCAAAGAGCGAGTGAGACGCCAATATCTTACTCGATGTTATCTCGTGCATACAAATTGCTCCTTGGATGAGAGACTTTGTCCCTTCGTCTTCAATGCCTGCGACTGCCGCTGCGCCCTCGGACTCGCGAAAGAGCCTCGGGCAAGATGCGGCGCCCAAGCCCTACGCGTCGGTTCGACCTCGTTGCTCCGACGCGTCGTTTGACAGGACGTCCTCGCCTGTCCCGCTGGTGGCCGGCTTCGGCTCCTGAGCGACGTCGCCGAGCCAACCGCCGTCGCCGCTGTTCTCGATTCATCAGGACACGGGCAAATTTGCGCACGCTGCCCCGCCGCGGAAGCCAGGGTGCGCGAGAAGGACCTTCCCATTTCCTCGAAAGGCGGGCGCAGGGGGCCCCCTCCGGGAAGAGCCGGTCCATGGTCGGACGATCCTAGACGGAGCTCCGCGCCCCTCCGCCTCAGAAGCCCGGCGTGCCCGGCGCGAGCGGCTTGAAGCGGTAAATCAGGTAGGGCGGCTCGTTCTTGGCCACGCCATCGGGTTGAAGCGCGCTTGCGAGGGGCAACTGCGCCGCGCCGGTGTACATGAAGCCGTCGCTGTTGTACGTGGCGCCGTCCGGCCAGACCATGGCGGGATCGCTGACAAGGCGCCGGTATTGGCGGGTGTCCGACGGGATGATGCCCACGGCGCGCTCGCCGACCTCGGTGAGGTACAGGTTGTTGTTCTGGTCGATCGACAGGCCGCCGTTGAAGGGCTTGTCCGCGTAGGTCTCCACCTTGGCGCCGAGCTGCTCGGGGGTGAGCGACGTGTCCAAGATGTCGCTCATGCGGATTCGGTACATCGTGGTTGCGTTGAGCGGGGCGAAGTACAGCCATTCGCTGTTCGTGTCCAGGGCGATGCCGTCTACGCCCACGTACAGGTTGAACGCGCCGGCCGTGGGTTGACCCACGTCCCAGCGGATCGGCTCGTTCAACGGCATCACGCTGGGATGGCCTTGCAAAAGGCGCCGGCTTTGGCCGGTGGCCAGGTCCACCACCACGAGCGCCGCCTTTGCGCCCACGCCGCCCGAGCCCTCGCCGATGGCCTCGTCGGCGATCACGATCACGTTGTTCTTCGGGTCCACCACGAAGTCGTTGTGCTGCGACTCGGTGAGGGTGGCGTCGGGTGTAATGGGGATGACACGATCGAGCTTGTTGAGCTTGGTGCTCCAGGCGACGAGCTTGGGCGTGAGGCCGGCGGGGCGCCCCGCTGCCTTGTCGGTGGATCGGGCCGAGTCCAGCATCCAGAGGACGCCGTTTTGGTCGGTGTGCAGGCCCAGTACCCAGTCCAGGCAGTAATCGAAATCGGATTTCCAGGTGCCGTCGGCGTTCTTGCAGCTCTGCCATTCCAGGCTGGGATAGGGCGTGGTGGACCTGCGATCTGGGTTGAGCAGCGCCACTTGCACCTTGGGCGCGTAGAACGGGTGGAAGCCGATGATGACCTGGCCGTCAGGCATCTGGGTGATGCCGCCGACGGCGCTCGAATCGAGCTTCGCATAGACTTCCAGCGTGGACTCCGGGGCCTGCGTCGGGCTTTGGCTTCCGCCGCAGGCCGCCAGGGCCGCTGAAAGGGAGAGGCTCGCGAGCGTGTACTTGAGGTGGCTAAACCGATCCATTGGGCTCCTCGTTGTGATGGCACCAGCTTAGGAAGCGCGCACCAGGCCTCGCGCGGAAAAATCTGGTAAGGCTAATCGGCGTTGTAGCGAATGCCTTTCATGAACGCATCGTATTCTTGATAAAGCCGCTTGGCCGGCACCGATATGCAGGCCTTTCTGGCTGTCTCAGCGAGCGCGGGGAGGTTTTGGGAGTCACTGGGGGCAGTATTGAATGCGGCGGCGGCCGTGTAGCACTCGGTGACCTGCGCTTCTTCCTGAGGAGAGCAATATTTGGAGAGCGTACGAGGCAAGGTGGGCTTGCCGGGTGGACCGTTGCTTTCATTCTGGAAGTGGTAAGCGCCTTCGCATTCATACATGCCAGGGTCGACCTCTCTCACCTTATGGGCGAAATCGTACTTTTCCTCCAGCTCTGCGACGCACTGGTCCTTCTCACTCTTGAAAAGATGAAGGGTGTACTCGTATGTCTCGTCCGTGAGCTTGCCGGTCCAGTAGATACCGCCGTTGAACAGGGCGTCGACGGTGTCTGTTTTGCCGGTCGACTCGTCCACGAGCCCCTGAGAGCGCATTCCTATTACCGCATTCCCTTTGCGCATGAAGGGCACGTTCTTGATTATCCTCAGGTTGCCCATCCTCGCGGTGATTTGCTCGCACATCTTGTCCTCATCGTTGCGCGCACAGGTGCAAGTGAATCGCGTCACTGTCAGAGGATAGACTCCTGCCAGGGTCGGAGCCTTGTTCTTGTAGTTCTCTGCGTAATTGAGCGCCATCAGCCTCCTGTTCAGCTCGCTATGCTTGGTTTGAAGATCGGCCACCCGCTTGGAAATTTCGACGGGGGTCGGCGGTCGCGAGGGGGGATCTTCGCGCAACGTTCGGTCTTGGTTTAAATGGTAGCTCCTGTGATACTGGTTTGCTGCCAAGCCGGCCGAGCAGCCCGAAAGAAGAAGCAACGGGGCCAACAGGGCGATTCTAAACATGGGAATCCCTTTCGTGTGAGGAGGCCGGGGCGGGGCTCGGGGTGCGTTGTGGCTCGCGCAAATGCTGAGCGAGGTGCCTTCGGCTGGTCAACGATTCTACTGCGGGTTGATCGCGGCCTTGGGCTCCGTGGGCAGGAGTCTAAGATGGCTGATGCGATTTGATAATGCTCGTTCCCTAGCAAACACTTTCAAGCGGGAGTTGAAAATGTCGGGGACATGCCCGTTCTGGTGGAGACGGCGCGATTCCATGGACCAACTCCTCGTCGGGGCGAGCGCGTAGGCATCATGGGAACGTGTCGTTCGCAAACTCATCGCGAGCTCGAACCGCCCCGGCTTCCTCTTCCTCCGCGCGCCGGAGACCGGTAGGCAGAGGGCGACGCCTTGGGGCGCTCGAAGGCAGCCGCCGCGTGCTCGAACAGCTGCCGCTGCCACGTGTAGAACAGGCTGGGCAGAAATTTCTGCTCGTCGCACAAGTCCGAGACGGGGACCTTCTCGAGGTGGTGACGTTTCAGCAGCGCGGCCTTCTCGCTGCTGTGGTGGCGACGGGTACGCTTCGGCACGATGAGTCTGCTTGTCTGGTAGGTGTCACCACGGCGTGAGAGCTGTCACCTTCCAGGAGAGGCAAACCATAGCGCGATCTTCAACGCCCGTTTGAAACTGATTCCCAGTTGGTGCGACTTATCAGGCGCGAGCTCGCCTCCTACATTTTCAGGCAGCGAAGGCAATGCGTCGAAAACAGCCGGTCAAACAGAAGGGACACTCTCGCAGTCAAATGGGAGACGACATGAAATCGAACCTCGGCGTCATGGCGACAACCACGTTGGCGGTTGTCAGAACATTTCTATCCGCGTCGATATTGGTTTCGGTGGGAGGTTGCGCGCCTGACGAAGCGGATGGCTTGGCGGAGGAAGCCGCGGCAGCGACAGTCGACATCTACACCCGGATGACCGCCAAGGATGCTGCGGGCTTCTTACGCTATCGTCCCGACGGCGGGTTCAGTGAATTTACCCCGAGCTCCAAGGAGCTAGAACGCCTTGACTTGGGGTTCTTCGTGGACTTTTTCAACTCGGACAACCAAGTCAATCTGCGTGCCGTTGACGTGGAAGCCCAGGCTTTTGGCGATGTAGCGGTCGTCACCGCTACTCGCGTGGGGTATATCGCGGCCCCGGATGTATCCAACCCGGTGGAGGCTCGGTACGCCTTGACGATGGTTTGGTCCAAGATCGACGGGGAGTTGAAGCTTCGGCACCTCCATTATTCCCCCTTGCCTTCCAGCAGATAGCGCCGCCTTGGGAGGCGCTCTTACGCTACGTCCTCAGGCCTCCGATTGCGCAGCAACCGTCGAATTGCAAGAGGACGGACTGGTGCGGCTATCGCTCAAGCGCGCCTTTGCCGACGGGACCGTCGCGTTCGACATGGATCCGCGCCCCGGACAGCCCTGTACACGTCGAACAGCGCACGGGACAGGTGCCCTGCCCGAGGCTCTCAAACCCGTAGGCGGTCACCGCGTCTGCGTTCTTCGGATCGATCGTCAGGACGAGCGCGAGGTCGCTTCTGCGCTCGCACTCGAGCACGAGCTTCTTGCTGAAGACCACGTTCATGAACGGTTCTACGGCGCACAGCGGCTTGTCTTACGCGCGCGCACTCCGCGAAAGCGGCGAGAGCCCGTCACGCCCGCTAGTAGAGGTGAAACTCCGGATGACGCACAAGACCGTAGCAGACGGCGGCCCACCCCGCCTCGCTCGGCGTGAAGCGCGACGCGGCCGCGCCCGGGACCGCGTGCCGCGCGACCGTCGCCTCGTAGAGCGCGAAGAACGCCGCCGCGCGGCCGCCCGGGGCCAGGCGCGCCGGATAGCTCAGGAACGTGCGGTGCAGCACGTCGAAGCGCGGCGCGAACGCCGCGGCGTCGAGCCGCCCCGCGGGCACATCGAACGCGAAGATCAGCCGATCTCCGAGGCGGACTGGCTTCTTCGACTTGAGATCGTGCTTCAGGGCGCGATCGCAGAGCGCGATGCCGAGCCGCTCGAACGCCGCCATCATCAGCGAGTTGGTCTGCGTGCCGCGCGGGGGATCGAGGCGGTGATCGGGGAACCCGAGGGCAGCGAGGTAGTCTTCCCACGCATCGAAGAGCGCGGCCCCGTCGGCGCCGCGCGCGCGCGCCTGCACCTCGGCCGGCGCGAGGCCGCCGAAGAGCTGCAGGTATGTGCGCACGTACGCTTCCGCCGGCGGCATTAACGGGATTGCGCGTTAATAGCCGCCTGCGTCTGCGCGACGCGCGCCGTCTCCCGGAGCCGCTCCGCCGACAAGGGCGCAATCACCGCGGGCGGCGCGCACGCGGCGACCGCGACGGCCGCGGCGAGGCACAGGCCCCCACGCCGTGCGTGCCTCACGGCGCGTTCCCGTCGCTTGCGCCTCACCGCGCGTGCCCGCGGCGCCTGCCTCACCGCACGTCCCCGCCGCGCTCCAGGGCCGGGCGCAGGTCGTTCGCGCGCGCGTACGCCGGGGCGCGCACGAGCGCCCCGACGAGCGGGCGCATCCGGTGCCCGCGCGCCACGAACAGCGCGCGCAGCGACCCGAGCAGCGCCTCCTCGTCCGCGCGAAGCGGCCGCCCGAGGAACGACTCGACCACGCGCTCGATCGCGCACGACGCGAACTCCGGCGTGCGCGTGAGATCGGCCGCGGCCCCGGACGGGCCGCGCTCGGCGTGGTCCTCCGAGGCGTAAGCGCCTCGCAGCACGCCCCGCTCCCTGTTTGACAACGCCCGATCGTAGAACGGCTCGCAGACCAGGGCCGCGTCACCGGTGAAATCCGCAGCCGATGCCGGTGAAGACGACGCCGGAAGTTCGCCGAGTTGGTTGTTTCTGGAAGGCTCGCCGAGCAATACCCACTGCATGTGAAACCGCTTCGACGTCCGGAGCAGTACCGGCATAAGCTGAACCACGTCCTGGATGTGCTCGGCCCCGTCCCTCTCCCTCGTTTGACGCTCGACCATGCGGATCGCGCGATATCCATGTTGCCGGGACATCTTGAGGCTTCTTCGCGTCAAGCCATCGCGAAGGTCATTCACCCCCTGGATGAGGCGATCCCCGAGCTCCGAGGTATGGGCGGGTCGGTCGGAGGAACTCTCGTGTTGGCGGGACCGGATGCCGGGGCGGCGAGCGACGGTGGCTCCTTCGGCGCCGCGCCATCGAGTCAGGCGCCGACCCCGACCGATGATGCCGCGGGCCGCTCGACAGCGGCCGACGCGGCGGCGGACGGCGGCCCGTTGGGCCCGCGTTGCGCCACGTCGGTGCCGCCCTCGGCGGCGAAACGGCCGAAAGCTTCCGGAACCACTAAGTTTTCCAGCGATCGCTCCTCTCCGACCTGGAATTCCTGGCGGGACTGTTCCGCGGGGGCGAACCGGTGCGATCCGTCGCCTGCTCCGGGATTTGGGGAGAGCGTGACGACGGATCGCACCCCCTCGACAGGCATGGGCCCGACGCGGGCCCAATGGCCAAGCCCTGGGCCTGGGGAGCTCGCCGTGACCGAGCCGTCGCTTCGGGCGGCCGTGGTTGCGTCGCTCGCCAGCACCCTGAGCCACGCCGTCGCCCTCGGGGATGAGGTGGCTGCCCGGGTCGTTCACGAAGCGATCGGTCGGCTGCTCGGGCAGCCCCCGCCCGCGCGACGGCGCGTGTCGTCCGTAATGATGTTTCGCCGAGGTCGAGCAGCGCAGCGCTGCGCCGGATGATGTACGGCGCGGCTGGTCGCGTCATTGAGCGAATGGTCTCAGAGCCGCCTCGATGAGCTCAGGATCATTTATCGGTCTATCCTGCAACAGGCCGATCGCGAAGTGCTCCGCCGAGATCTCCTCGGCCGAAAGGATATTCGGCGTCGTGGTGCCGATCTGCTCGAACAGGCCCTGCGCCGATTCGAGCGGGTGCAACGCGGCGCTCTCAGGCTCGACCAGCCGCAGCTGGAAGTAATCCGGCAGCGAACCTCCCTCATAGTCCTTGCTCGCCATGATGGCGAGAAATGCGGCCGCGGGTTTGCCGTCGAACTGCACGTTGATGATCTCGTGCACCCTCGGATCGTCGGGGTTGGCCATCCGGCGGTCGGCGAGGCTCGCCGGGAAGCTGATCTCCTCTTCGCGGACGAAGCCGAGCGCTTCGTGCGTCGGCCAGCGGACCACGTCGGGGTTGGCGCGGCTCCACACATGAAACAGCTCGTGCGCGATGATGTGGGTGAAAAAGGCGTCATCCTGAGCGAACAGGCTGTCACAGAGGAAGATCGACGCGCTCCGGGTGTAGGCCAACCCGCCGCTCTCTTCTTTGCCATCGGTCCGGACAAAGTTGACCTCTGCGGGATCCTCCGGTGGCTGGAGGCCCATGGCGTCCATCCGGTCGAAGACAATGCTCAGCGCCGCGGCCACGCGCTGGCGCTCGTCCTCGGAGAACTCCAGGACGTGAAGCGGCATCGCGCGCAGGTAGTCGTCGACGGTGACGGGGGTCAGCGAGCCGGTCCGGAGCTGCAGATCGAACCCGCTCATCTCGGCGACGTACTCGTCGCGGCGGCTGATCTCGACGCGCCCTTGGTCCTGGTTGAGGAACACCGCTGCCACGGCGTCGCCTTGCTCGCTGGCGTCGTCCGGCCCGTACGACGCATCGTCTTCGTACTCGCACCCCGCCGCCCAAAGTGGAATCGCCATCATCACCGCGCGAAGCGCGGCCGCGGCGATCGATATGGATGGCCGCGGTGAACGCATGGTGCGCTCTGCGGGACCGAGGTGGGGCGTAACGTGCAGCAAAAACATAATGAATCCTTCCTGGCGCCCAAGCAACCGTACCGTCGTGCATGCGTGCGCGCTCGACTACTGTACCCGCGGTGCTAGAAGGCGTTCATGGCGAATCACGTCAAAGACATGACGATCCGCGACACCGACGGGTCGACGGTGCCGGCCGCCGCGCTCGCCAACGTGCTGCGTGCGGTCGAGGGGTGCGCCCCCGTGCAGGCGGTGTGCAGCGAGGTCGGCCTCGACGTCGCGCTACCCAGGGAGCCAGACGCGCGGGTCCCGTACCGCCAGCTCGCCGACCTGTATGAAGCGGCGGCGCGCTGGACCGGCGATCCATGGTTCGGCCTGCACGTCGGAGCGAGCGTGGACACGCGCAGCTTCGGTCTCCTCGGGTATCTCGCGCTCACGACGGCGACGCTGGAGCAGGTGTTCGAGGTCCTCGCGCGCTACCTGTCGCTGTGGACGACCAGCGCGGGCTTTCAGATCGATCGCTCGCGCACGACGATCGAGGTCGCCTGGACCTACTTCGACTTCACCGCCCCACCGCGGCGCCACGACTGCGAGATGTCGATGATGGCCGCGGCCAACGCAGGTGGACAGCTCCGCGCTGGGCGATGGCGTCCCCGCGAGGTGCACTTCCGCCATGGACCGCCGGACGACACGTCCGAGCATGTGCGCCTGCTGCGCGCGCCGGTGCGGTTCGGCATGCCTCGCAACCTGATCGTGTGCGATGCGGCGTCGGGCGCGGCGCCGGTCGCCAGCGCGGATCCGGTGCTCCACGAGCTGCTGCGGGATCTGGCCGAGCAACGGCTCGCTGGCCGCGCCACGCAGCCGTCGATCCTCGACGCCACCGTCGCGGAGATCGTGAAGCTGCTGCCGACCGGCGACGCGCAGCTGTCCCGGGTGGCGCGCTCGCTCGGGCTCGGCGCGCGCACGCTGGAGCGCCGCCTTATCGCCGGCGGCGCGACGTTTCGTAGCCTGCTCACCGCGGTGCGCCGCGATCGCGCAATGCACGCGCTCGCGCACTCGGACCTGCCGATCAGCGAGATCGCAACGCGGCTCGGCTATGGCTCGCCCACCGAGCTCCATCGCGCGTTCCGGAGCTGGGTCGGCGTTGGCCCGGCGGCGTACCGGCGAGCGCACCGCACGCGGAGCTGACGCGGGCCCGGCCGCGCACCAACGAAGATCGGGGGCCATGATGCCAGCATGCACTTCTTCGCGCCGAGGCGCTCGGCTCGTCGTCTCCGCTCGCGACGCGGGCGTGCTGATCGCGGCGCCGCAATCGCCCGGCGAATGGAACGCGGCCAAGATCGACGCCTTCCTCGACTACCTGCTCGCTACACACGACATCGATCGCGACCGCGTCTAGCTCACCGGTCCGAGCATGGGTGGCTGCGGAACCTGGCGCTACGCCGCCGTCCATCCGGAGCGGCTGGCGGCGGCGCATAGCTATCCCAATTGCTGCTGTTTCCGGCGACCGCTCGTCATCGACCGGTTTTTCTGGCGGGACTGTTCCGCGGTGGCGAACCGTCGCGATCCGTCGCTTCCCCGGGGATTTGAGGGTAGCGTGACGACGGATCGCCCCCCCTCAGGAGGCATGGACCCAACCCGGGCCCAGCGGTCAAGCCCTGGGCCTGGGGAGCTCGCCGTGACCGACCCGTCGCCTCGGGCGGCCGTGGTCGCCTCGCTCGCCATCACCCTGGGCTGCGCCGTCGCCCTCGGGGATGAGGTGGCGGCCCGGGTCGTTCACGAGACGATCGGTCGCCTGCTCGGGCTGCCGGTAGCACCGGAGCGGTGAGCAAGCTTGGACCGAACGTCGAGCGCGCCGCTCGCGTGGACTCGCTGCCGGAGCCTTGCCGCTCGCCAGCGCCCGCGGGCTCTGCTGAGATCGCCCACGCGCAGTGGTTGCGTGCCGAAGCGCCCCGGAGGCCTCCGGCAGCTCGCCGACGCGCTGACCACGCAAACATACGATGCCTTCGGCGCGGGCAGCTACGACCCCGGCAGCGTTCATCCGACTCTGGCCACGGCTCGGGCATACACAGCGGCCTTTGCACGAGTTCCTCGACCCGCTTCGCGGTCAAGGCGTCGAGGCCTCGGCAAGGATTGCCATCGAGGCCGGAGATGCACCCACGTGCACGTGCTCTCGAGCGTGCGTATGACGTGGAGGCGCGTCCTGTCCCGCGCCGGCGCTCACTCGGCAGGCTGCTTCAGGCGCTGCTCCAGCTCGTAGGCGCTGCGTTCGACCCAGTTGTGCGCGAGTTTGCCATCACGAACCTCCCAGACGGCGATGCCGGTGAACTCGATGGGCCGGTTATCGGCATGCGTACCGAGCAGGCCGAGATTGCGCCCGGTGACCTTCCAGCGCGACACGACCCGCTTGCCATCCGTGCTGCTGAACATGTCGACGCTCGTCAGGCGCATGTCGCCGATCTTGCTGCTGAAGGACTTTGCCCAGGCCTTGAAGGCATCACGTCCGACGACATCGGTGCCCGCCGTCGTGAGGATGAAGTCCTCCGTGCAGAGCCTGTCGATGGCGCTCAGGTCCTGGGGCGGATTGTAAACCTTTGCCCAGAGCTCGGTCAGGAGCTCCTCTCCGATGCTCCTCGGAGAGACGACGGGAGCTTGCGATTGACACGAGGTCACGAGGAGCGGAAGGGCGAAGAGAACGAGAGCGCGTCGGAGGTTCATGTCGTTGTGTCCCTTGGAGGCTCACGCGCACCCATGACGAGCGCGGCGGCACTCGGGAACGCCAAACGCGGGCGACCCCTTCCCCGGCAGCGACGTTTGCTCGCTCGAGCTCGAAAGCCCGCGGCGGCAGGGCCGCGAGCGAACATGTGGCCCGACGCCTGGTTTCCGGTGCCAGCTTCCTCTGGCCGAGAGGGGGCGCGAGCAGGGCGCGGGCCCGCACCGCTCTTGAGCGTTGTAGAGCGTCAGCAAAAAGTTACTGTCGCTTGACAAGCGTATACGTGACGAACGCTGCGGGAAGGGTCGCCTGAGCTTCCTCGGCGACGTCGCGTCGCTCGCTGACGTCGACGTGCGACCCCGAACCTTCCTCGACAAGCACTATCACCCGGCCCCGCACGTGGACCTGATGGGCAAGAGCATGCATGGATAAGTTATTGATACAGCGCCACTTTCCAAGGAGAGAGGTGGGTCGCGTAAGGTGCTATGTTCAACGAGGGAGGTGGATCGCGTAAGGTGCTCGATGTCACCAGTGCGCGGAGCGTGGCCGTACGGTGGGACCGGTGATGCCGCGGGCCCTTCACCGCGGGCGACGCGGCGGCGGAGGGCGCCCCGTTGGGCCACACCGGCCCCGCCCCCGGCGGCGAAACAGGCGGACGCTATGGAAATTGCCACGTCGCAGGGTCATGGGGCCACCCCGTTGCAGGGTCATGGGTCCAGGGGGAGACGACGTGATCGGTCTCGACCATGCCCGAGACCGCGAAGCGTGTCGAGGTCCCCGGAGCCGGGCGCGAAGCGACCGGCGACGTCCCTCTTTTTGCAGGGTCATGGGGCCACCCGGGCCCCTGGTAGGTCCGGCGCAGGGACCGCGACGCTCAGGAGCAGGAACGTCCACGCCGCCCCCGGCGCCCCTCGGGGTCACGTTGACGAGGGTGGGCGAGGCGCGCCGAGTGGAGCGAGAGGGTCAGCGGAGCGGCCCCGGGATCGACGTGCTCGCCGGGGCCGCAGCGGTCATCGCCGCTTGTTGCGTGGATGGGTGGGCGGCTTGCTGCGCGCGGGCACTGGCGCGGCCGTGTTGCTCTCGTCGAGCTTCGGCTTGAGCCGTGGCCTGTACGACTCGCCCTCGACGATGAAGTCGAACGCCGCGTTCTTGAACCGATCGACGGCGCTCTGTGCGAGCAGCACGTCGTCGAACATCGCGAGCCACTCGGCCGTATCGCGATTGCTCGTGACGATCATCGACGCATGGCCCGTGCGCTCGAGGAAGAGCTGGTAGACGTCGCGGCTCTCTTCCTTGCTCATCGCCTCGAGCGCGAAGTCGTCGAGGATGAGCAGGTCGACAGTCGTGAGCGCGACCATCTCAGCGTCGCGTGAGTTGTCGAGCCTGCTCTGGCGCAGCCTGCGCAGCATCGCGTCGGCGCGCAGGAAGCGCACGCTGTAGCCGTGCTGGCACGCGAGGTGTCCGAGCGCGTTCGCGAGGAAGGTCTTGCCCACGCCGACCGAGCCGAGGATGACGATGTGCTTGTGCTCCTCGAGGAAGCGCAGGCTCGTGAACCCACCGAGCAGACGCTTGTCGAAGCTGACCTTCGCGGTCTTGTCCCAGAGCTCCAGGCGCATGTTGGGATCGAGCCCGGCGTCGCGTACGCGGTTGTCGGTCGCGCTCGCGTCACGGCGCGCGATCTCGTCGGTGAGCAGCATGAGCAACATCTCCTCGTGCCCCATCGACTGCTTCTCGGCCAGCAGCAGCCGCTCACGCAACGTCGCTGCGATGCGGCCGAGGCGCAGGCGCTTGAGCGCCGTGACGAGCGCGGGGTCGACTTCGCTCGAGCTCATCACGCCTCCTCCTTCGTCGCCGCAGCCGCCAGCGTGCGCGTCGCGAAGTGCTCGGTGCTGCGCGCGAACCGCGGCGTGGGGAGCGCAACGACCTTGCGCTCATCCGTGGTCGGCGACGCGGGCGTCTTCGCCGTCTCGAGCATGCGCGCCACGCGCTGCACGTCGACGACATCGAACGCGAGCGCGCTCTGGCAGATCGCCTCGACGCGCCCGTTGCCGAACTTGTTGCACAGCCGCAGCAGCGCATAGACGAGCCGCATGCGCGTCCACGGTAGCGGCACATCGAGCAGCCGCTCGGCGTAGATGCCGACGTGCACGCCGCACTTCTTCGCGCTCGCGATGAGCGAGGCCACATCGCGCTCGGCCGCGATGTCCTTGCCCACGGGGTAGTCGCTCGGGTCGGTGGAGCGCTTGCCCGGCGTAACGCGCGCGTGCACCTTCACGAGCTGCGTGCCGGCGTAGATCCTCACGGACACGCTGTCGGCGCGAACGCGCACCGTGCTGCCGACGTAGCGCGTCGGCACGCTGTAGAGCGACCGGAGGACCTGCACGTGATGGTCGGGGTGCACCTTCGCGTCAGTCCAGTGCGGTACGTCGAACGGCGCTGTCGGCGCCGGCTTCATGGCGCTCCTCTCGCGCGCCTCGAACACCTCGCGCGGCACTTCGCGCGTCGTGCCGTGGACGCGCGCACCGGCGACGTCGCGACACCACCGCTCAGCAGACGCGCGCGCCTCGTCGAGGCTGGTGAACGACTCGCCATCGAACCAGCTCTCTCGCACGTACGCGACCTGATTCTCGACACGCGCCTTGTCTCTTGGCGACCTGACACGCGCGGCATCCACCAACAGCCCGCGCGTCTGCGCGTAGTCGAGGAACGCCGGCACGAGCACGGGGGCGAGCTCGTCAGCGCGCAGCACGATGGCCTTCATGTTATCCGGGAGGATCACGCGCGCCATCGCGCCGAAGAACCTCCACGCCGCATCCAGGCCCGCGCACACCGCCGCCGTGGTCTGCTCGAACGACGGCCACACGAACTGGTAGCGGCTGTACGCGAGCGTCACCACGAGCACCCACAGATTTCGAACCCGCTGCGTCGCTGGGTCGAACAGCTTACCCATCAGGCCGAAGTCGATCTGCGCGACCTCGCCGGGCTCGGTGTCCGCGACGCGAACCGTCGGCGTCTTCTTGCGCCACGCGAGCTCCTCCATGGCGAAGCGCCGGAGCGTGTCGTAGCTCGCGCTGACGCCGTGGTCGCGCTTGAGCAGCGTGTGGATCTTCGTCAGCTTCAGCGGCCGAGGCTGGGCGAGCCAGGCCTCAATGCGTGCGCGATGCGCACCGATCTCTTTCCACTCCTCGCTCGCGTCGGGCACCGGGCGCGACTGTACGCGCTGGGCGATCGCGTGGCTCTCCTCGTCCGTCGGCTCGCGATCGGGCGGCAGTGGCAACGTCGCAGCGGCCTCGAAGTACCTGCCGACCGTCTTGCGATCGAACCCCGTCTCGCGCGCCACGTGACGCGCGCTCTGCCCCGCCGCACGACGGCGGAGCATTTCCTTGATGTCAACCATGATCAGCTCTCGGTAGGGCATCGGCCTCCTTCCGACGGCGACCCGCGCCGTCCTCGGAAGGAGCCCGTCTCAGATCCCGACCGCGGCGTCCCGAACTGGCCCCATGAGGCTGCAAAAAACCTCGGAAGCTGGCCCCATGACCCTGCAAAAACCTGGGTCACGCCCCCGCGCGGGTGGCCCCATCCTCCTGCGTTTGGGGTGGCCCCATGACCCTGCAAAAAACGCCGCCAGGTGGCCCCATGAGGCTGCAAACCGGCACGCGGACAAGCAGAGCCGAAGCGAAGCGACCCGAAGGCGCCCCGCCAAGACGAGCTCGACGGTGGCGGGGCGAAGCGACGCCAGCAACGGCTCGACGAGCCGACGCACCTCGGCGCGGACGCGGAAAGGACGCGCGCCTGGCTCGGCCGCTCCGGACGCGACGAGCGCTGTGGGCGCGACGGAAGCGGGCGACGCGGCGCGATCAGCGGTCGCGGAAGGCGAGCCGCGAGCCGGTGATCCGAGCCAGGTCCAGGTACTTGAGCCGCCCCTCGGCGATGAGGCGTTGTCGCGTCGCGACCCAGTTCCTGGGACTCAGGTCGAGGATGCGACGGAGCGGATAGCTCGGAGCCACGGTCAGGATCTCCTGCAAGTACAGCTCGGGGTCGAGCCCGTGCATCTGGCAGGTCGCGATGAGCGACGTGATGGCACACGCCCGGACAGCATGCTCGTCGCTGCCGTGGAAGAGCCAGTTGCGCCGCCCCTTGACGACGCGGCGCAGCGCCCTCTCGCTGGCATTGTTGTGGATGGGGATCTCCCCGTTGTAGAGGAACTCGCAGAGCGCCTCCCTCTGGTTGTGCAGATAGACCAGCCCTTCGCGCAACGGCGAATGCTCCGGGACGACCTGCCGCTGCGCTTCGGCCCAGGCGAAGAGCTTCTCAATCAGCGGTGCGGACTCGCGCTGCCGGATCTCGAGACGCTCGTCCGGACTGCACAGGGCGCATTCCTCCTCGACGCGGAAGAGCGCCTGGATGGCCTGGAGCGCGAACGCCGCCTCCTTGCCCGCCCCGGCCTTGAACGCCTTGAAGAAGCGCCTTCGTGCATGGCTCCAGCAGCCGGCCTCGCGCGCCTTGCCCGGCCCGAACAGCACGTTGTGGTTGGCCGAGGCATCGGCGACAAGCGTCCCCTGGTAGCCGCCGAAGAGCTTCGCGACGGTGGGGCCGTCGTACGTCGGTGTATAGCGGAACAGCACACCATCGCCCGGCGCGACCAGGACGAAGACATGCCCATAGCGGTGCTTGTCCTTGGCCCGGATGGCGGTGCCCGTCGCATCCATGGCGAACCACGACCTCGAGAGCGCGTCGCTCCAGATGGCATCGGCGATGCGCATCGCGATGCCGCCACAATCGTACTGCCAGCGTGTCATGTTGCCGCGGCCGATGCGGCGTGACGATCTCGATGGGCCCGCCACGCCGGTAGCCGATGACCGAGCTGTCCTCGGCGCCCACACGCTCGAAGCGCTCGATGCCTTTGAGCAGCACCTCCGGCGGCAGCGACTCGATGATCACCCTCGGGATGATACCGATGCGACGGCGCCCGTGCTCGTGGCGCTTGGCTCGCTTGCCATCTCCGGGATCCGAGCCGGAGGAGGACTCTGCCGTCGCCGCGCGCTCCGACGGGCTCGCGGGGCCCGGCGGCTGGATGCTGCTGCCGTCGCTCGGGTCCGCATCGGGCGAGGCGCTGTGGGTCTCGGCCTGCGGCGAAGCTTTCGCCGGACAGGCGCCTGGCTCGCCGGCCAGCGAAAGACGCAGCTGGTCAGGCGAGACCCGCTCGGAGACGTGGCGCCGGAACCCGATCTCCAAGGTCCGAATCGTCTCCTGCAGCTGTTGATTGTACGCCTTGAGCGACTCGACCGAGCGAGCGAGCTCCTGGGCCTGCTGCTCCGCCGTCGAGAGCTCGGCCAGCCTCGCCTCGAGCTCCTGCACCCGCCGGAGCAGCGCGTCGACCACCGACGCGGGGTCGGCGGGGCTGCCCTGTCCATGTCCCCTGGCCTGGAGATAGCCGAGCACGAGCGCCGCGCCGTCAAGGCGCTGTATCTCCGCCAACTGCGGCAGCGCGGTCTCACTGGGTCGTGTTGTCGAGGTCAAGGCGCGCCATGGATGCCCCCTCCGCTTGCCCTTGGCAAGTACCTTATTCAGCGAATCTTTCGCTGGTTTTGATGAGAATTTCTCGTCGAACACGGGAATGTAAAACAGGCATGGTGCGCCGTCGGCGCCGCGCGCTCGCGAGGTCTTCGGGCGCCGATGCAGCTCGCGCCTGCTCCATCTCCGCATCGGGCTGCGCCGGCCGCCATCGGGCCGCGCTGGCGCCGGCAGCGCGGTGAACGAGCGCCGGCGCAGACGCCTCAGTGGACCACCCGGCGGCGGCTTGCCAGCTCTTCCACGGGTAGACCGGCGAGCAGCTGCGCGAAGTCCTGTGCTGACAGCTCGGTACACTTGCCGTCGGCCTCGGTGAACGAGGGCAGAGCAAACGCACCCTTCGACAGACGCTTGTAACTCACCACGAACTGCACGTTCTTCGCCCACGGGTGCGCGCCTTGTGCGCGTGACGCACCCGTTCCACCCGCTCAGCGGACGGCAGTTCGTCTGCGTGGGCGAGCGGTACAACCGGTACGGGACGCGGCTCCTGCTGCGCGTCGACGAGGAACACGTCTGCTCGGTGCCGCGGCAGTGGACCGACGTCGTCGCGCCCGATCCAGAGGGCGTCATCGGCGAGGGCCGTGCGCTGCTCCGGGTAGCCGATCTCCTCGAGCTTGCCGGCCTGGTATCGCACCTCCTCGAGCAGATGCGCCGGGCTCAAGCGCGTAAAGGAAATAAGACCGCAGATGTAAAACCAAATGCGCCGCCCACCGAAAAGAGACGATCCGAACATGCGAGAGATCGCGGCAAGGCCTGACCAATTACGCGTTGCGCACCTTTGACATCGGTCACTGGTGCGGCGAAGTTATCGTGACTCACAGGTCGGAGAGCCCATGCCGAAGCGAGGCGACCGGACAGATCCCAAGACCGCAGCGCTCCGCGGGGACGGCACGTTGAACCCGTCCCCTGAGAAGGTCAGCGACCCGAAGTTCCAGACGGGCGATTTCTTCGATTCTCGCGACCTGATGCAGGTGAGGTACGAGATGTTGCGTCGCGTGTCGATCGACAACCTGTCAGTAACGCAGGCCGCCGCCGAGTACGGGGTCTCTCGCCCGACGTACTACCAGGCCAGAGCGAGCTTCGATGAGGCGGGGCTTGCCGGACTCGTGCCAAAGAAGAGGGGGCCCCGTGGGCCGCACAAGCTCCAGGGTGACATTCTAGAGGACCGATCAGGTTGATTTTGTGATAATTCCGGGCGCTTCGATGGAAGGCTCGACCGTCTCGCCCGGGCCATGATCTCGTCCGCGTCCGGAGGTTCACGGATGGAACGATGGTCGCCGCCGGTGGAGCTGTCGCGGCAGGAGCAGGCGCTGATGAAGCGGCTGACACGCGTGAGAGCACTGTTCGGCTTTCTCAGGCTGCACCGGCACGAGCTGTTCGATGAGACGTTCCAGGAGCAGCTGGAAGGCATGTACCGGACGACGGGGGCAGGTGAGCCGCCGCATCCGCCGGCGCTGATGTGCATGGTCACGCTGCTCCAAGGCTACGTGGGCGCATCGGATGCCGAGGCGGTGGAGCTGGCGGTCGTTGACCTACGCTGGCAGATGGTGCTCGGCTGCCTGGGTGCGGCCACGCCGCCGTTCTCGCAGGGCGCTCTGCAGGCGTTCCGAGAGCGGATGGTCGCGCACGAGATGGACCGGGTGCTGCTGGAGCGAACCGTGGCGCTGGTTCGGTCCGGCGCGATGACGGAGGGCGAGAGGCGTGCGGTATCCAAAGCGCTGCGGGTGGCCATCGATAGCCGCCCTTTAGCGGGGGCCGGGCGGGTTGAAGACACGATCAACCTGCTCGGCCATGCTGCACGCAGCATCGTCCGCGTCGTGTCGAAGATCACGGAGCGTCCGGCCGAGGAGATCTGCCGCAAGGCGGGCATTCCGCTGCTTCTGGCTCCCAGCATCAAGGCCGGGCTCGACCTCGACTGGAGCGACCCGAAACAGAAGGCGGCGGCGATCCAGATCCTGGAGCGGCAGGTCTCGTCGTTGCAGCAGTGGGTCGACCGCCATCTGGACGACGTCGTCGAGCTGCCGCTTCGTACCTATCTGGATGCGGTCACACAGGTTCGAGACCAGGATTTGGAGACAGCCGAGGATGGGACCGTTCGCATCCGGCAAGGTGTTGCGCCTGACCGCCGTGTCTCCATCGAAGACCCCGAGATGCGCCACGGCCGCAAGAGCCGCTCGAAGCGGTTCGACGGCTACAAGGAGCACATCGCGCGCGACCTTGACCTTCCCGTCATTGTCGCCTGCGCGGTCACGCCTGCGAATCGACCAGAAGAAGAGGGGGCCGCACCGATCGCCGAGGACGTCCAGCATCAGCGGCTGCGCCTCGTCGAGCTCCACATTGATCGCGCTTACGTGAACAGTCCCGTCGTTGACGACGTGATCCGCGCGGGCGGCCAGGTGTTCTCGAAGCCTTGGGGCCAGCGGGCTCGAAGCCCCGATTTGTTCAGCAAGCGCGATTTCAAGATCGACCTTCGCGCCAAGACAATCACGTGTCCAGCGGGACAGGTCGAGGTGTTCGAGCCGGGTGACACGGTCGAGTTCGATCCCGAGGAGTGCGGCGCGTGCCCCCTCCGAGCCAAGTGCACGCAAGCTGCCTCGGGGCGAGGGCGGACCGTGTCCATCGCCGAGGACGAAGCTCTGCAGGGCAAGTTCCGGAAGTTGCAGCAGACCGGGCCAGGACGCGCCGTGCTCCGGCAGCGGACAGCTGTGGAGCATGCGCTTGCCCACATCGCGGCACGCAAAGGACATAGCGCGCGCTACATCGGCGCCAGGAGAAACCTGTTCGACCTCCGTCGCGCCGCAGCGATCCAGAATCTTGAGGCGGCCCAGCGGCTGATCCAGGAGGCTGCGTAACCTATTGGAATTAGACGATTTTCAACATGTTCGGCGTTCTAGCCTTCGCCGAGAGACAGATCGTCCCGGGGAAACCGCTCCGAGCGCGCGGGCTGGCGAGGCTGATCTGGCAAATGTTTTCGGTCGAGATCCACCCCAGGACGATCGAGCGCGCGCTCGGCGGAAAAAAAAATCGGCACAGCGGGCGCCCGAGCCGGTGGTGAAGAAGCCGCTGCGGGGGTGAAAGTGACCGAGCAGTACGAGACATTGCGAACGGCCGCTCTTGGAGAACGGCTCCCCATCGAAGCGAGGGGCGGTCTTGCGCTCTTGCTTCGGCGAGGCATGTGGGCGTGGGCGCGGGCAGCAGCCGCCCAGAGCACGACATCCCGCCCGACGCAATCGTCACCTCCGAGCTTGACCCCCGGTGACGAACAACGAGCCGTTGTTCACCTCTTCGCAGCGATGGCGATGAAATCCACATCCCCGAGGAACCATGAATGAGTCGCGCAAAGTTCAGTCGCACCATCTCGAACGTGACGCTTACCTGTACATCCGACAGTCGTCGATGAAGCAGGTGATCGAGAATGTCGAGAGCACGAAACGCCAGTATGCGCTTCGAGCGCGCGCGACAGCGCTCGGCTGGCCCGACGATCGTATTGTCGTGATCGACTCCGACCAGGGAGAGTCGGGTGCATCCGCGGCATGGCGCGAAGGGTTTCGGCGGCTGGTGACGGATGTCGGGCTCGGGCGTGCCGGCATCGTGATGGGGCTCGAGGTCTCGAGGCTCGCGAGGAACAACGCCGACTGGCATCGACTGCTAGAGATCTGCGCCCTGGCGAACACCCTGATCCTCGACGAGGATGGCGTGTACGACCCGACGAACTTCAACGATCGTCTCCTTCTCGGCCTCAAGGGAACGATGAGCGAGGCGGAGTTGCACGTCCTGAAGTCGAGACTGCGCGGCGGGGTCCTGAACAAGGCCCGGCGCGGTGAGTATCGATGCGCTCTCCCCACCGGCTTCGTCTACGATGAGAGCGGGACCGTCGTCCTCGACCCGGATACGCAGGTGCGCGAAACGATCGCACACCTCTTCGAGACCTTCGCCCGCGTCGGCTCGGCACACCAGACGGTCAAGGCGTTTCGAGACGAGGGCCTCCGCTTCCCGTCTCGCCTCCGCGCCCCAGCGGCGGGCGTGATCTTCCGTCCGCTCACGGCATCGGCGGCGATGCGGACCCTGTGCAACCCGCGGTACGCCGGTGCCTACGCGTACGGACAGCGCGTGTACAGTCGGACGATCGATGGCAAGATGACGCACCAGAAACGCGCACGTGACGACTGGCTTGCCTGCATTCCCGACGCCCACCCTGGTTACATCACCTGGGATCGATACCAAGAGAACCTCAGGCTCCTCGCGTCGAACGGTCGTGGGTACGACGTCGCGCGTGCATCGCCACCGCGTGAGGGCGGCGCGCTCCTGCAGGGGCGCGCCGTCTGCGGGCGATGCGGGCAGCATCTTCGCGTGCGCTACAGGGAGGCGCGAGGGAAGATCGAGTCCTGGTACGTCTGTGACCGCGCCACCGATTCCCGTGCCGAACCGAACTGCCAGTCCCTCGCAGGGCCTCCGATCGACGAAGCGGTCGGGCTCTTGGTGGCCGAGAAGATGACGCCTGCCGCCGTCGAGTTGGCGATCGAGATTCGGAAAGAGATCGAGGCACGGTACGAGGAAGCGGATCAGCTTCGTTGTCGCGCGATCGAGAGGGCGCAGATCGACGCCGACCTCGCACAGCGCCGCTTCATGATGGTTGACCCCGGCAACCGTCTCGTCGCAGATACACTCGAGTCCGATTGGAATGAGAAACTTCGCGCACTGGAGAAGGCGCGGGACGAACGCGAGCGCGCTCGGCACGAAGATGGGATCGCGATCGATGAGGCGCTTCGCGATCGACTCGTCGCGATGACGACCGACTTCAAGCGGCTGTGGTCCGACCCGTCGACGCCGAACCGGGAGCGGAAGCGCATGCTAGCCTACGTGGTGGAGGACGCGACGCTCGTGAAGCAACCTGCCGACGGGACCACGAAGATCCATATTCGCTTCCGAGGCGGTCAAACGACGACCCTCACGACCGTGAACCCGAAGGCTTCCTGGGAGAAAGTGAAGACGCCGGCGGAGCTTGTCGAGCTCGTCGACCGGCTGCTCGACCGCCACATCTACGACGAGATCGCCGACATCCTTAACGCGCGTGGACTCCATCCCGGCGGGGCCGCCTGGCCCGGCCGAGGTGGGGCCCGATTCACGCCGAAGCGCGTGCAGTACCTCGTGCATACCTATGACCTGCGACCGCGCTTCGACCGGCTGCGCGCCCGCGGGCTGCTTACCAAGAAGGAACTCGCCGCTCGCCTTGGAATCCACGAGTCCACGCTGACCAGCTGGGTGAAGCACGGCATCATCAAGGCACACGCGTACAATGGCCACGCGTGGCTCTACGAGGAGCCGGCGACTCACCCTACGAAGCACTGCAGCCGCTGGGATCGCCTCAGCAACCGGGCGGCGGCAGCCCGTGCATCACGGAGCCGGAACCAACGTCCTCGTCTGAAAGCGAAAGAGGTGTAGTGTGAAGACAGGTGGTTGTACAGGATTGTATACCCGTTGCGGTCCCACCAAAGTGCTTTTAGCCGGTTGCGCTTTCTATTGAGAAACAGGAAGAGCGCGCCGCTCGCCGGGTCCAGGCACAGCACCTGCCGGGTGATCGCGGCGAGCCGGTCGAACGCGCCACGCAAGTCCACCGGACCGACCGCCAGATAGACTGGCTATCGTCGCGGGGGTCACCGTCCCCTCCGCAGCGCTTCGATCGCTTCGACGAGGTCGCGCGCGCCGATCCCACATACCTGCATCCGCGTCCCATCGGCAAACGCGAGCTTGAGCCGCAAAGGCGGCGCCTCTCGGCGCTCAGGGCGCACCACGACGGGCATGAGCGGAAAACTCTCGACCGCCTTGGAGGTTGCTGGCCACGCGCCCTCGTCCGCACGCTCACCTCCAGATACCCATCGATCGGCGGTGACCTTGCGGACACCGAGCTCCGTGGCGATCTCGGTCGGCGTCGCCCCCGCCCGGCAGCGCTCTTTCGCGTACGCCTCCGCCCGCTTTCGCAGCTCGCTCGGATACTTCCCACGCCTCTGCTGCTCTCGATGCATCGACAGCGCTGCACGCAGCTGCACCAGATCTCTGCTTCCTGGCATCGCTCGCTCCTGTACGCCGAGCAGGGCACTGCTCCCTTCCGGCGCCGCGTAGCGTGCAGCCGAAACTGGCTATGTCAAAAACGCAGTCGGCGGAGCGGCTACGGGCGGAGGTCCGCGCCGAAGTAAACCCGGGTGATCCCTCCGTGCGGCCCTGCGTCGGGAGCGACGCAATGCGCTGCAGTGAGCACCACGCGCCGCGAGACGAGGACGCCGGAGCAGAGGGCGCCGCCCTCGTCCCCGACGCTGACGACGTAGTCACGCGCGGGATCGGGCGAGCCGCCGAGGATCGCGGCCCGTTGCTCCCCGACGAGCTCCGGCGCGCCCTCGAGGATGTCCTCGGGAGCGCAGCCAGCGAGGGCTCCGAGCGCTGCGAGCGCAAAGATTGACGGGAGCTGGAGGAGCCTGGCCGGGATCGCCTGCACGAGCGTTCGCCTCTGCCGGCGTGAATGCCGCGTGCCCCGAGATCCTTCACCCGCCCTCGCGGGGCGGCGGTTCGCTCGGCGGTCCGCGCCGTTGGATAGCGGTCTTGGCCGCCAAGAACCCGGCTATCGGCCGTTCCTGCTGGTGGCGGCCCTGAGCATGTCGTGCCAGCTCCGGCCGCCGTTCCGTCGCGGATCGATGCTGGCGCCGAGCAAGTCGTCGCTGGCCCCTCGATTGCTCCGTGCGAACGCCGCGAACGCCCTCGCGACGCGGAACGCCCGCTCGAACCAGCGCAACGGGCTGGACGTCGCGGGGGCGCTCCTCTCATCGGCCTCACTCGGGTTCCGCGGAGGCCGTGCTTGC
The DNA here is from genome assembly GCF_002950945.1 of Sorangium cellulosum. Taxonomy (GTDB): domain Bacteria; phylum Myxococcota_A; class Polyangia; order Polyangiales; family Polyangiaceae; genus Sorangium; species Sorangium cellulosum_E. The sequence goes on along the minus strand of NZ_CP012673.1, from coordinate 280,305 downwards.
GTCGACAGCTGGAGTGGCGCCTGCGTCGACGAGGCGGGAGCCTCGGTCGTGCGATTCATCGCAGCGTCCGCCGTGTTCATTGGCCAGTTCGTGGGCTCGGTGCCGTGCTTGAGCTCGAAGACCGCGTGCTGGATGTAGTTCTGGAGCCACCTCCTGAGGAAGGAGCCCACCTTGCTGCGCTCGCGGGGCGCTTGCCTGGGCTTGGTCAAGGTCTGGCGCCGCGCCGTTGCCGGTGAGCCCGTCGGCGAGCTCGTCGCGAGGCCCGACTCGTCGATGAAGCTCAGGGGGTCGTGCGCCGCGTAGGCGTACGCGTGGCACTCGAGCAAGCGCGTCACGCAGAGCTCGGGCTCCACGAGCGCGTACGGGTCCGGCGTCGCGAAGCTCGCGAGCGACGGGACGTACTCGCGCGCCCCCATGTGCACGAGCCCCGTGTCGGGATCGCGCAGCTGCCCCGTGAACCCGAGCAGCATCTCGGTGCTGCCCAACCCGGACCCGCTGTCCTCGATGCCCTGAGCGAGCGCGCCGAACGGCGTCGGATCGGCCGAGAGGACCGCCTCGCCGCGCTCGTCGACCACGCGCCGAACCACCCCGAGGTGGTCGTCGACGAGCCCGAACACGCGCGTCTCGTTGACGAGGAGCGCGACGCGCCGATCCTCGAGGCGCACGAGGCTCTGGCGCTCCACCCCGTCGTCGCGCGTGGTCCGCGTGGGATACACGACGAGCGACACCGGGACCTCGCGGTCCCCTTCGCGACGGAGCGCGCGCCTTGCGATCCGCTCGCCGAACGCGTCGTACCCGTAAACGATGGCCCCGCCGTCGACCTCGACGCGCCGGAGCCGCCCCCAGGGGTCGTACTCGGCGCGGCGGAGCGGCCCGAAGGAAACGAGCCGGCCGAGCTCGTCCAGCTCGCCATGCCCCCCGTCCGGCAGCGGCAGCGCGTCGCGCCCTGCCTCGCCGACGAAGGGGTGTGGCTCCGTGCCCTCGCCGAACGCGTCGACCTGGCCGGACGGCGTGTACGCGTACGCGTGGGCCACGCCGGGCGCGACCGCCCCGAGGAGCTCGCCGCGCGCGCTGTACGTGTACGAGGTGACGCGGGGAGCCTGGCCGCCGGCGTCGCCCGCGCGGGGGGCGGCGTCCCGCGCCGCGATGATGCGCCCGTCCGCGCGGCGGTCGAAGGTCACGTCCTGCAGGGCCCCACGATCACACGGGGCCGGGCCGTCGCCCGCGCACGCGCGGAGGTGGGTGAGCTGCCCCGAGCTCGGGTCATGGCCGATGTGACGGTGCAGGCGGGCCGACGGGACGCGGTAGGCCGCGAGCTCGCCGCGGGCGTCGTACGCGATGTCCGCGAGGAGCGTGACGGCCGCGCGCCCGCCGGCCGACCACGCGATCGACGCGGGGGCGCCGCCCGGGGTTCGCGCGAACTCGAGCGTGTTGCCGAACGGATCGCGGTACGAGGCGAGCGTGCCGTCGAGGCCGTACGAGAGCCGCTCGTCGTAGTCGCGTCGGGCATCGTCGGCCTCGAAGGTCGTGCGCCGGCCCGTGACGCGGCCGTCGCGACCGTACTCGAACGCCGTGTCCAGACGGTGCCCGCCCACGCGATCGATCACCGTCGCGCCGACGAGGCGCCCCACAAGCGCGGGCTCTTCCGGTTCGCCGTCGCGCGCGTCGTAGGCGAACGTGATCTCGTCCCAGCCCTCCGGGCGCGAGGAGGACGACGCGAACAGGGTGCTCGTGCGGTCGAGCGCGTCGTAGGTCGCCTCGACGCTCTCCGAGGCCGTGAACGCACGATCCCAGGTGCGCTGCTCGATCACGCGCCCGCGCGCGTCGCGGAGCCACAGCCGCGTGATGCCGCCCGGCAGCGACGTCATCGCGATGTCGCCGGCCGAGTCGTAGGCCACGCGGCGCGGCGCCGCGGTCCCCGCGAGCGCGATCGCGCGCAGGCGCCCGCGCTCGTCCCGCTCGTAGCGATGCACCTGCCCGAGCTCGTCGACGATCGCGTAGACCTCGTCCTCATCGCGCGCGATCGTGAGGCGCGTCTCGACGCCTGCTCCCGGTCCTGCGCCGAGGTCCCGCTCGACGCGCTGGCCCCACGGCTCGTGGGCAATGCGCGTCACGAGGCGCGCCGCGTCGGTGCTGGCCACGACGCGCCCGAGCCCGTCGTAGGCGGTGCTCGTCCCGCGCGCCGCGCCCTCGGGCGGGGGGGGGAAGCGCCCCTCGTCGAAGGCCGTGCCGATGCCCACCTCGCTGGAATACGGGAGCGCTTCGAAGACGCGGTCGCCGCGGCGCCCGTGGCGGGCGAACGAGACGATGCGCGCGCCCGCCGCCTCGTGCGCCACCGCCTCGCCGAGGAGGAGGCCGTCGGCGCGGAAGGCGACGAGGCGCTCGACGAGGGCGCCGTCGGCCTCCGCCGCCGCGCGCCGCTCCGTGAGGCGAACGAGCGCGGGGCCCTGGTCGCGCGCGTCCCGGTACGCAACCCGGACCTCCGCACCGCTGGAGCGCGCCACGCGGACAGGGCGGTGGAGGGCGTCGTGCTCGGTGAGCTCCACGTCGCCCTGCGGCGTCCGGACATGCGTGGGCAGAATGCTCCGCGCCGGGACGACCCCCTCGGCCCGCGGGGCGAGCGCGGCCAGCGCGCAGCCCGCCGTGCCGTAGCAGTACTGCGTGGCGTGGCCGAGGGCGTTCCGCGTCTCGACCAGCAAGACGCCGGTCGCGTCGTAGACGTTCGTGTCCAGGGGCCCGAGCGCGTCCGAGGTCTCCACCACATTACCGAAGGCGTCGTAGCGATACGTCACGACCTGGGTGCGCGGCGCCAGAAGCGGCGCGCGCACCGCGGCGGGCAACGCGGCGAGCGCTTCCGCGTCGATGAGGAGAGGCTGGCTCGCGCGGACCGGCAGCGGAAGATCAGAGCTATATTCGTAGGATGTCTGTTGCAGCACCCGCCCCGAGGGCCCCGCGAGCAGCGACCGCTCCCGCAGCGCCGTGAGCACGCCGCGCGCCTCCCAACCCGCGTCGTACGCGAAGGTGCTCACATGGCTCCGCGCCGGCCGCTCCGTCCCGTTCGGCCCGGGGACCGCAGGCGCCGAATCCTCCTGCCGGACGAGCCGGTTGTAGGCCGTGTCGTACGAGAGGGTCTGCGTCACGGTCGCCGCCTCCGCGCACGGCCCCGCGGCGCACGCGGGCGGGCAGCCAGCCGCGCCACACTGCGTGTCCCGAATGCTCGCCTGCTGCAGGAACGCCGGCGTCTTCGGCCCGGGCGCCGCCGGCACCAAGGCCCACCGCTCCTCGTGCACCGCGAGCAGCGCCTCCACTTCGTAGGGCTCCTCGTCCCAGGTCTCCGCCGTCTGCGACACCGCCTCGATGCCGCTCGGCCCGAGGCTCGCGCCCGCCGCGATCCGCGCGGCCTGCGCGCCCGAGAGCCTCGGGTGGAACGACTCCTCGGTGCGCAGCTTGCCGGCCAAGAAGCGCCTCACCGGCGCAGCCGCCGACGCCACCTGGTAGACGCGTCGGCGAACGATGCTCGCCGCGCTGTCGTCTCCCGCATCGAGCTCCTCGCTCTGCCCGAAGCCCGCGAAGTCGCGCTCTCGCTCGTTGAAGTACGGCGCGTGGTACTGAAACTCCCGCACCCGCGGCGCCTCGGCGCCCGCCGCGGTCAGATGCCGCTTCACCACGGTCACCGGATACGGCAGCGCCCGCACCCGCGCGTCGTCGCGGCCGAAGCGGCGCGCGTCGCGGATCAGCTCGTCCGTGCTCGTCGCGTACTGCACGGCGTGCCTGAGCCCCGGGCCCTCCTCCGCCTCCGACAAGAGGTCAGGGCCGATCAGGTTCTTCACCCCGTCTCGGTTGAAGTCGATGACCTTGATCCGGCCTCCGCCTGCGCTCGGCTCGTAAACGAGGATCTCCTCCGCGCCGTCGGCGTCGATGTCCAGCACCCGGGTGTTCCACTTGTTGTCCGGATCAACGGACACCCCTTCGTCGAGCGGCATCCGCCGCTCGGCGGCGAAGCCCCTCTCGCCTCGTCCGAGCCAGACGCCGAGCTCGTTGGCCGCCGCCGTCACGTTGACCAGGTCCATGTCCCCGTCTCCGTTAACGTCGATCAGCCACATCGCGTTGATGTTCTGGCTCGCCGAGAGCCCAGGCACCGACACGAACCGGCCCTGCGCGCACACGGGGTCGTTCGCGCTCGGATCCCCGAACAAGAGCGCTCCCGCCTGGAGCTTCGCCACCGACGCAGCGCCTGAGGCATACGCCGTCACCTTGCCCTGGTTCTCGTAGACGCAGATGCCCTTCTCGCCGGCGCCGCTCGACCGGATCACCGCGAAGTCGGTCAGCCCGTCGCCGTTCGCGTCGAGGAAGCGATACGCCGGGTTGTCGAGCTCCGTCCCCGCGCCCTGCCGGAACGGAAAGGTCAGCCCCACGAGCGGCTTGAACGACAGCGCGCTGGCGCCCGGCTGCGTCATGTTGATGAACGCCGTCCACGTGCTGTCCGTCGACCCGGCCACCGTGGTGAGCAGGTCCGCCTTGCCGTCGGCGTTCAGGTCCACGGCCTGGGTCCGGCCGCGCGCGAACCGCGAGAGCTCCACGCCCACCACCGTCGAGCTCGGCGCCGCCGCGAACGGCCGCGCCCGGTCCGCGCGGCCCGCATAGTGAACGAGCTCCGTTTGCGTACCCGACGCGACAGCCTGCACGAGGTCCGTCCGGCCGTCACCGTCGAAGTCGTCGGGGAGGAACACGCTCGTCGCCTGCGCGGCCGCGTCGAACCGCGGAACGTCGCTCCGCGACACCCCGCCCGAGATCCGCTCCACCGAAAGCGGCGCGCCTGCGGTCGTGAACAGGCTCGCCTCGGCGAGATCTCCGCTGTTGTACGACGGCACGCTCGTCCCCTCGCGCGCCGAATACCGCACGATGTCCGCGAGGCCATCGGAGTTGATGTCCATCAGCTCCGAGCCGCCGCTCGGACCGAAGCCGGAGACGTCCGGCACGTCCATGTCATAGACCAGCTCGTGGCCGGCGAGGTCGCCAGCGCCCCACGCCGTGTACCGGAACCGGATCAGCGGCTCGGCCAGCGTCGACCGGGTGAACGGCGCCTGGCCGCGCCCGAACCGGTAGACGCCCAGCAGCTTGCTCTCGCTGCTGAGCGCGGCCGCCATGCGCTGCCGGTCCGGCGCGAAGTCCTCGCTCGCCAGCGCCTGACAATCCGGGTGCGTCACGATCTCCGGGCCGCCCTCGCCGCGCACCGCGTGCACGAAGCACCACGTGAACATCGGCTCGCCGTCGAAGCTCGCCGTGAGCTTCGTGTACAGCTGCCCCGGCCCCTGCGGGTAGCCCATCAAGTGGCTCACCCGCCCTTCGCGCCGCGGCACCGACTCCAGCGCGTACGCCGATCGGCCCCCGGCGAACCGCACACTCCGCAGGAACGACCGGTCGCCCGCCTTCGTGTACTCGTACGACACCGCGTCGCCTGTCGCCGAGATCGCGTGCAACAGCGGCCACCGCGTCGGGAAGAACCCCGACGCGACCGCCACCCCCTCCGCGACGCTCGCGTCCTCGCTGTAGATCTCCCGCCGCCCGTCCGGATACACCACCTCGAACCCCGTGAACGCTACGCTCTCCAGCGCGCCCGACGCGTCGCGCATCGCCACGGTCCCGCCCTGCGGATACCGGTAGAGCCGGACGGCCGACTCGGAGGCGTCGAGCCGGTACTCGATCCTCGTCTTGCCGCCCACCGTCTCCGTCTTTACCCGGACCAGGCGCTCGGTGCCCAGCGACAGGCGCGCCGTCACGTCCTGCGTGTCCGACTCGCGGCCACGGTACGGCACGCCCAAGTCCGTCGTCATCTGGATCGACGGCACGCTCAGGCCGAACCCCACGCCGAACCCCTGCGCGAAGTCGGCCGGCACCGGCTGATACGAAAGCCCGACCGCCACAGCGGAGGACGCGCGCGAGGGCAAGGCTGGAAACGCAAGGCCGGCCGACAGCTCACCGCGATCCGGCGTGACCGTGACGTCGAGCCCGGGCTGCGGCGCCAGCGCCGAGACATCGCTTGGCGATACGCCCGCTGACGACGCCGCACGCGAGAGCCCCTCCTCGGAGCTCGTGCCGTCGTCCCCGGGCACGTCGCCCCCACAGGCGGCCAGCACACAAGCCAAGCCAGACCACAAGAAGCTTCGTTTCATTGTTCACCCACAATCCATCGTACGAAACAGCAAGCGCTCTCGACGACGGCTCAGTCGATCTATCAAGCCACCGTTCCTCACCTTGCCCCCGAGCCGAACATCGATGGATCGCGGCATTGAGGAGAGCCCCTCGCAGAGCTCGGTCAGGATTTGCCGGATCCCTCTCCGTCTCCTTGGCGCGGCTCACCGATTTGGGTACAAGCGCGGATCTATGGCGACATCGTTCACGTCGATGCCCATACCGTCCATGTAACGCACCAAATTGTATATCGCCGAATCCTGCAGATCCTGCCTGTCATCTCGATATTGGCCACTGCTATAACGAGAATGGGAGTTCAACATGTAAACCCACATCTGGCGACTTTCCAGATAAACCGGCTTGATCACGAAACCAAAGCGCGCCGATCCAGGCGTACCATCTGCTGCCGGCTCGACCAGATCTCGATGCTTCACGGCGCGCCCATATGCTTGTCGAAAATCAGCCTGCTCCTCGGGCGCAACCCTGACGCTCCCGCTGTCGGTTATGACGCCAAGGCTCCTCTGGGTCCCCAGCTGCCTGAACGAAACAAGTTGGTAGTCCCCCTCCATGTCTGTACCGTACCTCGTCGACGGGAAGTGGTACCCCCCATCGTTGCTGGCCCCTCTGACTCCGGACCTCGATCCGATAAGACGTTCGGCTCTGTCACTCGGATCCTCCTCCGCTCGTGGCGTCGACGCGCGTCGCCTGTACCGGTTTGAGCTCGACGAGCTCTGCCCTTGCCGAGAAGACGAGCCTTGCCCCTGCCTCACGAAGCCCGACTCGTCGATGAAGTTGACCGGGTCGTGGCCCGCATAAGCGTACGGATGGCACTCGAGCAAGCTCCTCGCGCAGAGCTCGGGCTCGGCGAGCGCGTAGGGGTCGGGCGTCGTGAAGCTGGCGAGGTCGGGGGCATAGTCGCGCGCCCCCATGTGGACGAGCCCGGTATCTGGATCGCGCAGCTGGCCGGTGAAGCCGAGCACGAGCTCGGTGCTGCCGAGGCCCGGAGGCGCTGTCTGGACTTCGCGCGTGAGCGTTCCGAACGGCGTCGCATCGACCGAGAGGACCGTTTCGCCGCGCTCGTCAACCGCGCGCTGGACGACCCCGAGCTGGTCGTCGAGGAGCGACAGCACGCGCGACTCGTCGACAAGGACGGCTGCGCGGTGGCCTCCGAGGCGGACGAGGCTCTGGCGCTCCACGCCATCGTCGCGCGTCGTCCGCGTCGGATACACGACGAGCGCCCCAGGGACCTCGCGATCCCCCTCGCGGCGGAGCAGCCGCTTGGAGAGCCGATCTCCGGAAGCATCGTAACCGTACACCAAGACGCCGCCGTCGACCTCGACCCGCCGGAGTCGGCCCCAGGGGTCGTACTCGGCGTTGCGAAACCGCCCGTGCGCGATGAGCCGCCCGAAGCTGTCGAGCTGACCATTCCCCTCTTCGGGCAGCGGCAGCCTTTCTTGACCCGCTTCGCTGTGGAACCGCCGTGCCTCGGTACACTCCCCGAACGACGCGACCAGGCCAGCGGGCGTATACGCATACGTATGCACCACGTCCGCCACGACGGCGCCGAGGAGCTCGCCGCGCGCGCTATACGCGTACGACGCTCTGCCGGGATCGGCCGCGCGCGGAGCGCCCTCGCGGGCGGCGATGACACGGCCATCGGCGCGGCGTTCATAGGTGACATCCTGCAGGGGCCCGTGCGCACAGGGATCCGGTCCGTCGCCCGCGCACGCCCGCAGGTTCGTGAGCAGCCCCGAGCGCGGATCGTAGCCGAGCGTCCGGTGCAGGCGGGTGGACGGGACGCGGTAGCCCGCGAGCTGGCCGCGCGGATCATAGGTGATGTCCGTCATGAGCGGCGCCGCCGCGCGATCGCCGGCCGACCAGGCGACGGAGGACGGCTCGCCCGAGGGCGTCCGCGTGAACGACAGCGTGTTGCCGAACGGATCGCGGTACGAGGCGACCGTCCCATCGAGGTCGTACGTCCACTGCTCCTCGTAGTCGCGGCGCGCGTCGCCGGCGTCGAGGGACAGCCGCCGGGCGGTCTGCCGCCCGTCGCGATCGTACGCGAAGGACTCCTCGACGCGCTGCCCGCTCACGCGATCGGAGGTCGTCGCCGCGACGAGCTGCCCGACGAGCTCGGGGCGCTGCGCTTCCCCCTCTCGAGCATCATAGACGAGCGCGCGGTCATCCCAGCCGTCCGGGCGAGACGAGGAGGACGCGAAGAGGTACGTCGGGCGGTTCTGCGCGTCGAAGGTCGTCTCGACGCTCTCCCACGCCGCAAACGCCCGATCCCACGTGCGCATCTCCGTCGCCCGCCCGCGCGCGTCGCGGACCCAGAGGCGCGTGAGGCCTCCAGAGAGCGACGTCATCACGAGGTTGCCCGCCGAGTCGTAGGCCACGCGGCGCGGCGCCCCGGCCCCCGCGAGCGCGACGGCGCGCAGGCTCCCGCGCTCGTCGCGCTCGTAACGATGCACCTGGCCGAGCTCGTCGACGATCGCGTAGACCTCGGGTCCACGCGCCACCAGGAGGCGCGTCTCGACGCGCGCGTCGCTCCCACCGCGCTCCTCCTCAACGCGCTGGCCCCACGGCTGATGTGCGATGCGCATGACGAGGCCCGCGGCGTCGGTGCGGGCCACGACGCGCCCGAGCCCGTCGTAGACCGTGCTCGTGCCGCGCGCCGCGCCCTCGGGCGAGGGGAATCGACCGGCATTGAACGCCGTGCCGATATTCACCACGGTCGAGTACGGGAGCGCCTCGAAGATCGAGTCGCCGCGGCGCCCGTAGCGGGCGAACGAGACGACGCGCGCGCCCCCGGCCTCGTGCTTCACAGCCTGACCGACGGGGAGCCCGTCCGCGCGGAACGCGGCCAGGCGCTCCACGAGCGTGCCCCCCGCCGCGTCCGCTGCGCGCCGCTCGGTGATGCGAACCAGCGCGGAGGCCTCCGCGCCCGCGTCGCGGTATTCGAAGCGGGTCTCCGCGCCGCTGGAGCGCGCCGCGCGCACCGGGCGATGGCGAGCGTCATGCTCGGTGAGCGTCACCTCGCCCTGCGGCGTCCGGAGATGCGTGGGCGAGAGGCTCCGCGCCGGGACGGCGTACTCGGCCGGCGGGGCGACCGCGGTCAGCGCGCACCCCGTCGTGCCGTAGCAGTACTGCGTCGCGTGGCCGAGCGCGTTCCGCGTCTCGACCACGAAGACGCCGGTCGCGTCGTAGCGGGTCGTGCCCAGCGGTCCGCCCGCGTCCGAGGCCTCCACCACATTACCAAAAACGTCATAGCGATACGCCTGAACCTGGGTGCGCGGCGAAAGCAGCGGCGCACGCACCTCGGCGGGCAATGCGGCGAGCGCTTCTGCGTCGATGAGGAGAGGCTGGGTCACGCGCACCGGCAGCGGAGCGTCAGGACCGTACTCGTACGACGTCGTCTGCAGCACCCGTCCCGACGGCCCTGCGAGCAGCGTCTGTTCGCGAACCGCCGTGAGCACGCCGCGCGCTTCCCAGCCCGCGTCGTACGCGGTGGTGCTCACGTAGCTCCGCGCCGGCACCTCCGTCCCGTTCGGACCGGTGACCGACGACAGCGACCGCTCCTGGCGAACGAGCCGGTTGTAGGCCGTGTCGTACGTGTTGGTCTGCGTCACGGTCGCCGCCCCCGCGCACGGCCCCGTGGCGCACGCAGGCGCGCAGCCCGTTCCGCTGCACTGCACGTCGCGCGTGCTGGCCTGTCGCAAGAACGCCGGCGTCTTCGGGTCGGGCGCCGAGGGCAAAACGGCCCACGCCTCCTCGTGCACCGCGAGCAGCGCCTGCACGTCGTACGGCTCCTCGCTCCAGGTCTCCGCCGTCTGCGACGCCCCCTCGATGCCGCTCGGCCACTTGCCCGCGCTCGCCGCGATCCGCGCCGCCTGCGCGCTCGAGAGCCGCGGCTCGAAGACCTCCTCGGTGCGCAGCTTGCCGGCCAAGAAGCGCCTCACCGGCGCAGCCGCCGACGCCACCTGGTAGACGCGCCGGCGAACGACGCTCGCCGCGCTGTCGTCTCCGTAATCCAGCTCCTCGCACTGCCCGAAGCCCGCGAAGTCGCGCTCCCGATCGTTGAAGTACGGCGCGTGGTACTGGAGCTCGCGCACCCGCGGCGCTTCGGCGCCCGCCGCCGTCAGGTGCCGCTTCACCACCGTCACCGGATCCGGCAGCGCCCGCACCCGCGCGTCGTCCGGGCCGAAGCGGCGCGCGTCGCGGATCCTCTCGTCCGTGCTCGTCGCGTACTGCACGGCGTGCCTGAGCCCCGGGCCCTCCTCCGCCTCCGACAAGAGGTCAGGGCCAATCAGGTTCTTCGCCCCATCTCGGTTGAAGTCGATGACCTTGATCCGGCCTCCGCCCGAGTTCGACTCGTAGACGAGGATCTCCTCCGCGCCGTCGGCGTCGATGTCCAGCACCCGGGTGTTCCACTTGTTGTCCGGATCGACCGACACCCCTTCGTCCAGCGGCAACCGCCGCTCGGCGGCGAAGCCCCTCTCGCCTCGTCCGAGCCAGACGCCGAGCTCGTTGGCCGCCGCCGTCACGTTGACCAGGTCCATGTCCCCGTCTCCGTTGACGTCGATCAGCCACATCGCGTTGATGTTCTGGCTCGCCGAGAGCCCAGGCACCGATACGAACCGGCCCTGCGCGCACACGGGGTCGTTCGCGCTCGGGTCCCCGAACAGGAGCGCTCCCGCCTGGAGCTTCGCCACCGACGTCGAGCCTGAGGCATACGCCGTCACCTTGCCCTGGTTCTCGTAAACGCAGATGCCCTTCTCGCCGGCGCCGCTCGACCGGATGACCGCGAAGTCGGTCAGTCCATCACCGTTCGCGTCGAGGAAGCGATACGCCGGGTTGTCGAGCTCCGTCCCCGCGCCCTGCCGGAACGGAAAGGTCAGCCCCACGAGCGGCTTGAACGACAGCGCGCTGGCGCCCGGCTGCGTCATGTTGATGAACGCCGTCCACGTGCTGTCCGTCGACCCGGCCACCGTGGTGAGCAGGTCCGCCTTGCCGTCGGCGTTGAGGTCGATCGCCTGGGTCCGGTCGCGCGCGAACCGCGGCAGCTCGACATCGACCACCGTCGAGCTCGGCGCCGCGGAGAACGGTCGCGTCCGCTCCCCGCGGCCCGCGTAGTGCGCGAGCTCCGTTCGCGTCCCCGACGCTGTTGCCTGCACGAGGTCCGTTCGACCATCAGCGTCGAAGTCGCCCGAGAGAAACACGCTCGTGGCCTGCGCCGCCGCGTCGAACCGGGGCACCTCGCGGCGCGACACCCCGCCGGTGGTCCGCTCCACGGTGAGCGGCGCGCCGCTCGGCGTGAACAGGCTCGCTTCCGCGAGATCTCCGCTGTTGAACGACGGCACGCTCGTCCCGTCGCTCGCCGAGTACCGCACGATGTCCGCGAGGCCATCGGAGTTGATGTCCATCAGCTCCGAGCCGCCGCTCGGACCGAAGCCGGAGACGTCCGGCACGTCCATGTCATAGACCAGCTCGTGGCCGGACAGGTCGTCGGCGCCCCACGCCGTGTACCGGAGCCGGATCAGCGGCTCGGCCGGCGTCGACCGGTCGAACGGCGCCTGGCTGCGCCCGAACCGATACACCCCCAGAAGCTTGCTCTCGCGGCTGAGCGCGGCCGCCACGCGCTGCCGGTCCGGCTCGAAGTCTTCGCTCGCCAGCGCCTGGCAATCCGGGTGCGTCACGATCTCCGGGCCGCTCTCGCCGTGCACCGCGTGCACGAAGCACCAAGTGTACATCGGGTCGCCGTCGAAGCTCGCCGTGAGCTTCGTGTACAGCTGCCCCGGCCCCTGCGGGTAGCCCATCAGGTGGCTCACCCGCCCTTCGCGCCGCGGCACCGACTCCAGCGTGTACACCGAGCGCCCGCCGGCGAACCGCACGCCCTTGAGGTATGAGCGCTCGCCCGCCTTCGTGTACTCGTACGACACCGCGTCGCCTGTCGGCGAGATGGCGTGCACGAGCGGCCACCGGGTCGGGAAGAACCCCGACGCGACCGCCACCCCCTCGGCGACGGTCGGCTCCTCGCTGTAGATCTCCCGCCGGCCGTCCGGATACACCACCTCGAACCCGGTGAACGCCACATTCTGTAGCGCGCCCGATGCGTCGCGCATCGCCACGGTCCCGCCTTGCGGATACCGGTAGAGCCGAACGGTCGTCTCCGAGGCGTCGAGCCGGTACTCGATCCTCGTCTTGCCGCTCACCGTGTCCGTCTTCACCCAGATCAGGCGCTCGGCGCCCAGCGACAGGCGCGCCGTCACGTCCTGCGAGCTGCTCAGGCGAGCGCGGTAGGGCACGCCCAGGTCGGTCGTCATCTGGATCGACGGCACGCTCAGGCTGAACCCCACGCCGAACCCTTGCGAAAGATCGACGGGCGCTTGCGTATACGACAGCGCCACCCCCGCATCGGAGGATACGCGCGTCGGCAGCGCCGGAAACGGAAGGCTCGCCGAGAACTCACCGCGCTCCGGCGAAACCGTGACGTCGAGCCCCAGCCGCGGCGCCAGCGCCGAGACATCGCTGGGCGACGCGCCCGCCGACGCCGCCGGACTTGAAAGCTCCTCCTCGGAGCTCGTCACGTCGTCCTCGGGCGCATTGCCACCGCAGGCGGCCAGCACGAAGGCTAAGCCAAGCCACAAGAATTTTCGTGTCATGATTCGCTCACAATCGCACGCTCCGGCATAACCTCGTGCAACTTTAGATGTTACGGAAAGGCATATTTGTCCAGCAACCGAAGTGGCTCACCCGGGTCGGACATGCCGACGTTGGCTACCCCCGTCCCCTCCACGGCTCCGGACATGCGGGACTACCGACGCATTGGGTCCCTCAGGCTGCTCGGGCGTCACGAGCGCGAAGCGCGACGTGCTTCTGCGAGGCGCGCTCGATGAGGTCGGACGGAGAGCGGATCGCGCCGGCCGAGGGCTCAGGCGGCTACCTGAGCCCTCTTCCCTTTTTCTCACGCCGGCATCAGCAAGCTTACGAACATGGAGCCTCTGCGAGCAGTTCGCGTCACGTTTCCGCGGATCTGGAAGGCCATCCACACGCGCCGACGCGCCCGTCGAGAAATTCAATCCAGACCGGAGCGAGGGCCGTCGCAGCGGCACGCCCGTGACGAGCCACGGCGCACGATCGATCTCGTCGTCGCCTCACGTCGAGGCGCTCATCTTAGTATGCCGGCGGCGGCGGATATTCTGGCGGGGTCGGCGTCTCATACATTGGCGGAGTGGCCTCTCGGTCCGTCACCACGTCCTGCACTTCGATACCGGTCATGTCGGCGCCCAATTCCCGCAATACCGCGTACGCGTTTCCCAATGGAATTATGCCCACGCCTATTCCGTCGGCGCGGGTGGCAGCCCTGCTGAAGTGGGAGTTATTGCTCATGACGTACCTGTAGTTTTGGTCGTTCTGGCGATCGAATCGACCGCCGATGCGCTGTTCAGTAGCCAGACCGCTAGGCGTCGCTGGGTTCCCACTGTTGCGTGAGCGTTGGATAAGCACATGCCCAGCGCTGTTGATGCCCCACTGAAAGTGGACGTGTCTGCTTTGGTTCCTGTTATCCATGAACGCGGCAAGAGAACGATTTGCAATACGAAGCCGATCCATCTCTTCAAAAAGCTGCGTTTGCCCGGGGGGCGCGGGTGACTCGGTCGTGTACACGGGCCCCGGCCTTTGGGGCAATTCCTGAACGTTCCTCAACCTGCTCGGTGGTCCTATAGATTCGTCGGCCCACTGCCGGATCCGCTCCGTCTGCCGCTGCTGGTGCCGCTGCTGTCTCCGTGAGCTTCTCTGTGTGAAGAGGGGCATGAGGCCCGACTCATCGGTGAAGTTCACCGGGTCGTGGTCCGCGTAGGCGTAGGGGTGACAATCGAGCAGGCTCCTCGCGCAGAGCTCGGGCTCGCCGAGCGCATAGGGGTCGGGCGTCGCGAAGCTCGCGAGCGCTGGGACGTAGTCGCGCGCCCCCATGTGGACGAGCCCCGTGTCGGGATCGCGGAGCTGGCCGGTAAAGCCGAGAACGAGCTCGGTGCTGGCGAGCTCCGTGGCCGATGTCTGGGCGTCGCGCGCGAGCGATCCGAACGGCGTCGTGTCGGCCGAGAGGACCGTCTCGCCGCGCTCGTCAACCACGCGCTGGACGACCCAGTGCTGGTCGTCGATGAGCGAGAGCACGCGCGCCTCGTTGACAAGGAGCACGGCGCGGTGGCCTCCGAGGCGGAAGAGGCTCTGGCGCTCCACGCCGTCGTCACGCGTCGTCCGCGTCGGATACACGACGAGCGACGCCGGAACCTCCCGATCCCCCTCGCGGCGGAGCAGCCGCTTGGAGAGCCTCTCGCCGGCGGCATCGTAGCCGTACACCAAGACGCCGCCGTCGACCTCGACCCGCCGCAGTCGGCCCCAGGGGTCGTACTCGGCGTTGCGGAACCTCTCGAACGCGCTGAGCCGCCCGAAGCTGTCGCGTTGGCCATTCCCCTCTTCGGGCAGCGGCAGCGCATCGCTCCCCTCCTCGTCGAGGAACGGCTGTGCCTGGGCGCCCTCCCCGAACGACGCGACCTTGCCCGCGGGCGTATACGTATACGTGTGCGTTACACCCGCCATGACGGCCCCGAGGAGCTCGCCGCGCGCGCTGTACGTGTACGACGCAGTATCCGAAGCCGCCGCGCGCGGGGTGCTGGCGCGCGCAGCGATGACGCGGCCATCCGCGCGGCGGTCATAGGCCACGTCCTGCAGGGGCCCGAGCGCGCACGGATCCGCCCCGTCGCCCACGCACGCCTTAAGGTGCGTGAGCAGCCCCGAGCTCGGATCATAGCCGAGCTCCCGGTGCAGGCCGGTGGACGGGACGCGGTAGCTCGCGAGCTGACCGCGCCGGTCATAGCCGATCTCCGTCATGAGCGGAGCGGCCGCGCGCCCGCCGGCTGACCACGCGATCGACGAGAGCGCGCCCCATGGCGTCCGCGTGAACGACAGCATGTTGCCGAACGGATCGCGGTACGAGGCGACCGTCCCGTCGAGGCCGTACGTCCACCGTTCCTCGTAGTCGCGGCGGGTGTCCCCGGCATCGAGCGCTATCTGCCGGCCGCTTATCCGCCCGTCAAGCTCGTACGTGAAGGACTCCTGGACGCGCTGCCCGCTCACCCGATCGGAGGTCGTCACCTCGACGAGGTGCCCGATGAGCTCGGGGCGCTGGTCTTCCCCTTCTCGAGCATCGTAAACGAACGAGCGATCATCCCAGCCCTCCGGGCGCGACGACGAGGAAGCGAAGACGTCCGTCGGGCGGTTCTGCGCGTCGTACGCCATCTCGACGCTCTCCCACGCCGCGAACGCTCGATCCCACGTGCGCACCTCCGTCGCCCGCCCGCGCGCGTCGCGGGCCCATAGGCGCGTGAGGCCCCCGGAGAGCGACATCATCACAAGGTTGCCCGCCGAGTCGTAGGCCATGCGGCGCGGCGTCCCGGTCCCCGCGAGTGCGACGGCGCGAAGGCTCCCGCGCTCGTCGCGCTCATAGCGATGCACCTGGTTGAGCTCGTCGACGATCGCGAAGACCTCGCCGCCACGCCCCACGGTGAGGCGCGTCTCGACGCGCGCTGCGCCGCCGCCACGCTCCTCCTCGACGCGCTGGCCCCAAGGCTCAACCGCGATCCGCGTCACAAGACCCGCGGCGTCGATGCGGGTGACAACCCGCCCGAGCGCGTCGTAAGCGTTGGTCGTGCCGCGCGCTGTCGCGTCGGGCGAGGGGAAGCGCCCCGCGTCGAAGGCCGCGCCGATGCCCACCTCGCTGGAGTACGGGAGTGCCTCGAAGACCGGCTGACCGCGGCGCCCGTAGCGGTCGAACGCGACGACGCGCGCGCCGCCGGCCTCGTGCTCCACGGCCTGACCGAGGGACAGCCCGTCCGCCCGGAAGGCGGCCAGTCGCTCGATGAGCGCGCTCTCCACCTCCTCCGCCGCGCGCCGCTCGGTGATGCGGACCAGCGCGGGGGCCGCTGCGCCCGCGTCGCGGTAGGCGTAGCGGCTCTCTGCGCCGCTCGAGCGCGCCGTGCGTACGGGACGATGGCGCGCGTCGTACTCGGTGAGCTCCACGTCGCCCTGCGGCGTCCTGAGGTGCGTGGGCAAGAAGCTCCGCGCTGGGACGACCCCCTCGGCCCGCGGGGCGAGCACGGTCAGCGCGCAACCCGCTGTGCCGTAGCAGTACTGCGTCGCGTGGCCGAGGGCGTTCCGCGTCTCGACCAGCAAGACGCCGGTCGTATCGTAGACGTTCGTGCCCCGGAGCCCGAGCGCGTCCGAGGTCTGCACCACGTTGCCGAAGGCGTCGTAGCGATACGTCTGGACCTGGGTGCGCGGCGCCAAGAGCGGCGCGCTCACCGCCGCGGGCAGGCCGGCGAGCGCTTCCGCGTCGACGAGGAGAGGTTGAGTCACGCGCACTGGCAGCGGGACGTCGGACCCGTATTCATAGGACGTCCTCTGCAGCACCCGCCCTGACGGCCCCGCGAGCAGCGTCTCTTCCCGCACGGCCGTGAGCACGCCGCGCGCCTCCCAGCCCGCGTCGTACGCATAGGTGCCCACGTAGCTCCGCGCGGGCACCTCCGTCCCGTTCGGCCCGGCGACCGCGGACAGCGACTGCTCCCTTCGGACAAGCCGGTTGTAGGCCGTGTCGTACGTCAAGGTCTGCGTCACGGTCGCCGCCTCGGCGCACGGCCCCGTGGCGCATGCGGGCGCGCAGCCCGTCCCGCTGCACTGCACGTCCCGCGTGCTCGCCTGTCGCAAAAACGCCGGCGTCTTCGGGCCGGGCGCCGGCGGCACCAGGGCCCATGTTTCCTCGCGCACCCCGAGCAGCGCCGCCACCTCGTACGGCTCCTCGCTCCAGGTCTCCGCCGTCTGCGAGGCCCCCTCGATGCCGCTCGGCCACTTGCCCGCGCGCGCCGCGATCCGCGCCGCCTGCGCGCCTATCAGCCGCGGCTCGAAGATCTCCTCGGTGCGCAGCTTGCCAGCGAAGAAGCGCCTCACCGGCGCAGCCGCCAACGCCACCTGGTAAACGCGCCGGCGAACGACGCTCGCCGAGCTGTCGTCGCCAACATCGAGCTCCTCGCATTGCCCGAAGCCCGCGAAGTTGCGCTCTCGTTCGTTGAAGTACGGCGCATGGTACTGAAATTCCCGCGCCCGCGGCGCCTCGTCCCCCACCGCCGTCAGGTGCCGCTTCACCAGCGTCACCGGATACGGCAGCGCCCGCGCGCGCGCGTCGTCCCGACCGAAGCGGCGCGCGTCGCGGATCCTCTCATCCGTGCTCGTCGCGTACTGCACGGCGTGCTTGAGCCCCGGGCCCTCCTCGACCTCCGACAAGAGGTCTGGGCCAATCCGGTTCTTCACACCGTCTCGATTGAAGTCGATGACCTTGATTCGACCTCCGCCCGCGTTCCGCTCGTAGACGAGGATCTCCTCCGCGCCGTCGGCGTCGATATCCAGGACCTGGGTGTTCCACTTGTTCTCCGGATCGACGGACACCCCTTCGTCCAGCGGCACCCGCCGCTCGGCGGCGAAGCCCTCCTCCCCTTGTCCGAGCCAGACGCCGAGCTCGTTGGCCGCCGCCGTCACGTTGACCAGGTCCATGTCGCTGTCGCCGTTGACGTCGATCAGCCACATCGCATTGATGTTCTGGCTCGACGAGAGCCCTGGCACCGACACGAAGCGGCCCTGCGCGCACACGGGGTCATTCGCGCTCGGGTCCCCGAACAAGAGCGATCCCGCCTGAAGCTTCGCCACCGACGTCGAGCCTACGGAATACGCCGTCACCTTCCCCTGGTTCTCGTAGACGCAGATGCCCTTCTCTCCGGCGCCGCTCGACCGGATCACCGCAAAGTCGGTCAGCCCGTCGCCATTCGCGTCCAGGAAGCGATACGCCGGGTTGTCGAGCTCCGTCCCCGCTCCCTGCCGGTACGGGAACGTCAACCCCACGAGCGGCTTGAACGACAGCGCGCTGGCGCCCGGCTGCGTCACGTTGATGAACGCTGTCCACGTGCTGTCCGTCGATCCAGCCACCGTCGTGAGCAGGTCCGCCTTGCCGTCGGCGTTCAGGTCTACCGCCTGCGTCCGGCCGCGCGCAAACCGCGAGAGCTCGACCTCCACCACCGTCGAGCTCGCCGCGGCCGCAAACGGCCGCGCCCGATCTGCGCGGCCCGCGTAGTGCGCCAGCTCCGTTCGCGTCCCCGACGCCGTCGCCTGCACCAGGTCCGTTCGACCGTCGCCGTCGAAGTCGCCCGAGAGAAACACGCTCGTCGCCTGCGCCGCCGCGTCGAACCGCGGGACGTCGCTCCGCGACACCCCGCCGATAGTTCGCTCCACGGTCAGCGGCGCGCCGCTGGTCGTGAACAGGCTCGCCTCCGCGAGATCACCGCCGTTGTACGCCGGCACGCTCGTCCCCTCGCGCGCCGAATACCGCACGATGTCCGCGAGGCCGTCCGAGTTGATGTCCATCAGCTCGGAGCCACCGCTCGGCCCGAAGCCGAACACGTCCGGCACGTCCATGTCATAGACCAGCTCGTGGCCGGTGATGTCGTCCGCTCCCCACGCCGTGTACCGGAACCGGATCAGCGGCTCTGCGAGCGCTGACCGGTCGAACGGCACCTGGCCGCGCCCGAACCGATACACCCCCAAAAGCTTGCTCTCGCGGCTCAGCGCGGCCGCCACGCGCTGCCGGTCAGCCTCGAAGTCTTCGCTCGCCAGCGCCTGACAATCCGAATGCGTCACGATCTCCGGGCCGCTCTCGCCGTGCACCGCGTGCACGAAGCACCACGTGTACATCGGCTCGCCGTCGAAGCTCGCCGTGAGCTTCGTGGTTAGCTGCCCCGGCCCCTGCGGATAGCCCATCAGGTGGCTCACCCGCCCTTCGCTCCGCGGCACCGACTCCAAGCTGTACACCGAGCGCCCGCCGGCGAAGCGCACGCTCCTGAGATACGAGCGCTCTCCCGCCTTCGTGTACTCGTACGACACCGCGTCGCCCGTCGGCGAAATGACGTGCAACAGCGGCCACCGCGTCGGGAAGAACCCCGACGTGACCGCCACCCCCTCTGCGACGCTCGCGTCCTCGCTGTAGATCTCCCGCCGGCCGTCCGGATACACCACCTCGAACCCGGTGAACGCCACGCTTTGCAATGCGCCCGACGCGTCGCGCATCGTCACGGTACCGCCTTGCGGATACCGGTAGAGCCGAACGGTCGACGCCGAGGCGTCGAGTCGGTATTCGATCCTCGTCTTGCCGCTCACCGTCTCCTTCTTCACCCAGATCAGACGCTCCGCGCCCAGCGACAGACGCGCCGTCACGTCCTGCGTGTCCGCCTCGCGGCCACGGTACGGTACACCCCAGTCCGTCGTCATCTCGATCGACGGCACGCTCAGGCTGAACCCCACCCCGAACCCTTGCGAGAGGTCGGCGGGCACCGACCCATACGACAGCGCCAGCGCCGCACCGGAGGAGGCGCGCGACGGCAAGGTCGGAAACGCAAGGCTCGCCAAGAGCTCACCGCGCTCCGGCGAAACCGTGACGTCGAGCCCAGGCCGCGGCGCCAGCGCCGAGACATCGCTGGGCGACGCGCCCGCTGATAACGCCGGACTTGTAAGCTCCTCCTCGGAGTTCGTCACGTCGTCCTCGGGCGCATTGCCCCCGCAGGCGGCCAGCACGAAAGCTAGACCGCCAGACCATAATATCCTTCGCTTCATTGCGCATTCACTCCTTCTGACGAGGAATCCTCCATGACCTGCTCGACGAGCGCGCGCGCGGCGCCTTCCGCGCCGATGCGCCCGTCGGCGAACTCCGCCCAGAGCGGGGCGAGCGCCGCCTCCATGGCGCGCACGCTCGCCCAGCCCACCGAGACCGCCGGCGCGCGCAGCGCGCCCTCCTCCTCCACCTGCGCGGGCGCCGGCGCCTCCGCGGCGCCATCGGCCGCGCCCGGCGGCTCCGCGAGCGGCAGCTTTCCGAGCGCCGCGAAGACGCGCTTCTGCCCCTCGCCGCGGAGGTAGGCGACAACGCCGTCCGCGGCGCTCGCCTCGCGATCCTTCAGCGCCGGCGCGCGCTCCACGCCGTACGTGCGCCGCACGCTCCTGAGCGGCGGCCCCCCGCGCGAGAGCGACGGCAGCGGCGCCACGCCGAGGCGCTCGCCGAGCGCGCGCCGGAGCTCGGGGATCCGCCACTCGCCGAGGACCGCGAACGGGACCTGCCCCTCCGCGAGCAGGCTTGCCGCGCAGTCCGACGTGCACGCGTGAGGCGAGAGGCCGTACGTGAAGCGCAGATCGCCGAGGAGCGTGAAGGCCTCCTTCGCGGCCGCGTTCGCCTCGTGCGGCGGCGCGGCAGGCCAGAAGACGTCCGAGAAGAACGGGAGGAGGGGATGGGTCTCCTCGGGGAGCGCGAGGCCATACGCCACATCGCCCTTCGCCTTCAGCGCGAGCGCCTGCGTCACGAGATCCGGAAAGCTCGCCGGCGGCTCGGCGACGCGGCTGCGGTCATACGCGAGCACCGCGTAGTCCGCGGCGAAGAGCGGCGCGACCTTGTCCGCCTCCGCCGGCTCGAAGGGGCGCAGGACGAGGTGCGCGCCTCGGGCCCCCGAGAGGCCCTCCTCGGCCGCGCGGGGCCTGTAGGTCACGCGCACGCGCACGCCCGGCTGCGCCTTCAGGTAAGGCTTCAAGAGCTCCTCGACGCGCGCCCCGAAGTCGGCGCTCACCGACTGCGCGAGCTCGAGATCGACCCCCCGGTCGCGCTCGGCGCGGCGCAGCACGAGGTACGCGAGCGAGAGCGCAAGCGACACGACCCCCACCGCCGCGGCCGCGGCGACGATTCTCTTCCTTTTTGTCATGGTCCTTCTCGCCTTATTCGCCCGTGGGCTCCCACAGCGTCGCCGATTCGAAGGTGCAGGCTCCCTGCCTCAGGCCATACGTGATCTCGTCGAACTCCGGCCTGTCGAAGATGATCTTCGCCGTCCCTCCCGACAGCCGCGAGGGGCAGCGGAGCACGTGTCCGAAGTTGACGACCGTGGAGTTCACGAAGTTGAGCTGGCCCCTGCCCGCCACCGAGAGCATGACCGACTCGCGATCGAAGTATCCGGGAGCGCTCGTGAACGTGCTGTCGACCGCGAGGAGCCCGTCCTCGGTCCACGTCGCGCGGTCGTCGTTCCACGCGACCGCCATCGGGCCTGACACGCGCATCCCGACGACGAACGCCTGCACGTCGGCGCTGAGCGTCAGCGCGCGGAAGTTCGCGACCGAGCCCCCGAGCCAATCCCCCCGGAGATCCACGAGATCATCCGTCGTGAGGTCAGGCTGGGCGAGCGACTCGATGCTATGGCCCCCGGCGACCGGCCACGAAACGATCGACACGCGCGCCCGGTCGGCCGACACCCCGTCGGTGAAGGCGCGCACGCTCGAGCTGTGGAGCGCGAGCGTGCCTCCCGAGAACACGATGCCTTTGTAGAACAAAGGCGCCGTGTCGCCGCCGATGACCACGTCGCGGACCCGCAGGACGAGCCCTCGCGCAGCGCTGCCCGCGGCCTGCACGCCCACGCGCGCGAGCGGCGCCGGCGGGCCCGCGGTGCTCCCCGTGGGGGCGCGCGACACGAGCCGGAGGTGCTCGAGATCGACCGTCAGGTCCCCCTGCACCAGGAGGGTCGGCTGCGCGTCGGTGCACGCGGTGTTCGTGCCGAAGCCGCAGGTCGGTTGCGCCACGGTGATGATCGAGCCCTCCGGCTCGCCGATCATGCGCACCTTGCGCATCCTCGCGGGGAGCGTCGCCGCGTCCAGGGTGAACGGCGGCCGGCTCACCGTGGCGCGCTCGCCCACGCGGACCTCCAGGGCCTCGGCGTCCACCGCGCAGTTCCGCGTCAGGGTGGCGACGGTCGTGGTCGACAGGTCCGCACCCTCGCGGAGCGTGACCGAGCACGTGCGCTCCGGCACGAGGCACGGAAGCGAGACCAGGCGGGGCGCCGCGCCCTCGCTCTTGCCGGCGTTGTAGGCCGCGATGAGCCGCGTCAGCCACGTCCCGCCGTCGGCGTGGCCCGAGAGGCCGAAACGGCGCTCCCACGTCTCGCTCGCGGTGCAGATGGGCAGATCCAGGGTGACGCCGCCGAGCGGCGCGCGCCGGCTCGTCGTCCCGTTGAGCTCGAGGCGGTCGGTATAGCCCTTCCGCTCGCCGTCCAGGCACCCGCCGGTGCTCGGATCGAGCGAGCCGCTCTCGCACTCGAGATAGCCGTCCCTCAGGACCTTGTGCGCCGGGACCCAGCTGGCCGTGCCGCACCGCTCCAGGCACACATCGAAGAACGGCATGTCGGGCTGGATCTCTTCGTCTTCCGGGACGACGTCGGTCGACTCCCACGAGCTCGGCACGGCGAGGAGCTTCCTGACGTCGCTGAGCGCCTTGGCGCGCTCGGCGTCGGTGAGGTCGTTGTAGGGCCGCCCGTCGAGCGACTCGACGAAGAACGACGTATTCCCCTTCTTGACGAGCACCATCCACCGGAACTCCACGCTCGGCAACCAGGCCGAGTGGACCTCCCAGCCGTCGTAGGGCTCGGTCGCGCGCTCGTTCGCGCACGAGAGCTGGATCGGCGAGGCGCCCGGATCGGGCGTCCAGCCGGGGCTCCCCAGGGGAGGGGCCGGCGCGCGCCGCGCGCGCTCGGCGATCCCGAGGTGCTTCATCAGCCCCCCGCAGCGGTTGGGAATGACGAAGTAGCGCCCGGGCCCGGCCTCTTGGGGCTCGCCGTCCAGCCGGTACTCGAGGAGCGACAGGCCCTGCGTCCTCGGCTCCGCGTAGACGCTCGCGTCCGCGGCGATGCGGTCCGGACACGCGATCATCGGCGCCGTCGCGTCGATGACCACGTCGGTCCGCTCGGCGATCGCGCTCCGCCTCACGCCGAAGAGCTCGCGCACGACGCGCTCCTCGAGGCACCCCTCCAGGCGGAGCAGGATCGTCGTCCCGTCCTCCTGCGGCAGCTCGGCGGCATACCGCATCTCCGAGCCCGCCTCGCCGATCGCGCGGTAGCGAAAGAGCGTCGGCTTGGCGGCCAGGAGGGCCTGCGCGCTCGTCATCGCCGTCTCTGGCTCGCCCGCATCTCCGCACGCGCTCGCAACGACCGGGACGAGCGCCCACAACCATCTTCGCGTGTTCAATTTGGCCTCGCTACGTGGAATCACGGGTGGAACTCGCTCATGCAGGTGTCGACCGCCCTCGCGGTCATCGCCGTGTTAGAGACGTACGACGCCGGGAGCCCCACGCCCGCGCACAGCGCGGCGGCCGTCTGCGTGCCGGAGACGACGGTCCCGGCGACGTCCGCCGCGCAGAGATTGTTCACGTCCTTGAGCGGGCGGCCGGCGGTCGCGTCGACCTGGTTGCAGGCGTTCGTGAAGAACGTCCGGTTGCGCTTCCGGATCTCGCAGAAGTAGATGCTGCACTGCCGCTTCAGGATGTCGTTCTCCGCCGTGCTCCGGTCGGCGAGGAGCGCGATGTCGCGCTTCATGAGATCGAGCTTCTGCAGGAGGGTCATCTCGTTCGGGACCGCCGGCAGCTCGGCGCGCGCGAGCATGTCGCGGAGGCCCTCGTGGCTCGTCTGCAGCTCGACGCGGACGTCCTTGCCCTGGTACTCGTAGAGGCCGCTGACCCAGCGATCGACGAAGTCGAGGATCGTCTGGCTCCGCAGCACCGCGCGCTCGTACCCTTCGTGGAGGCGCGCCACGGCCGAGGGGAGGGGCCCCGAGCAGAGCCCCGTGGTCTCGCTCCCCGGGAGGCAGAACATCGACGCGATCCCCTGGTAGGAGCTGACGAGGAGATCCTTCTTTTGCACGAGGCCGTCGAGGAGCGCCGCCGAGTCCCGGAGCGAGCTGTCGGCCATCTCGATCTTGCGCGCCAGCATCGCCTTGAGCGGCGGAATCGCCCTGTCGCCGGGCGGGGCGTCCTCCGTCGCGGTGCCGAAATAATCCGCGAGGATGTCGCTGGAGACGGCCTCCGCCGCCGCGTCGATGGCCGCCGGCGAGGGCGACGACACGACGCCGCACGTGGCGTCGTACCCCCCGTGCAGGTACTCCGCGTAGCATTGCGCCATGCTCTCCGCGTGCCGCGTCAGGCTGAAGTCCGACGTGTCGTAGCTCATCTCGAGCCCCTCCCACCGCACGCGCGTGAAGCTCGCCTTGGCCATGCCCCGGTGCATGCAGAACGCCTCGCGGGGAGCGAGCCTCGTGGTGAGCTCGCCCTGGTACCGATCTTCGAGCTGCGCGAGCTTGCGGCAGTGAAGGAGCCCCTCGAACAGCGCCGCCGCGTTCCGCTGCGACGGGAGCAGCCCGACGGTCGCGGCCTTCTCGAGCTCGTGGAGGCCGTGGTCGACGTCGCCGTCCGGACGATGCGCCTCGCACACCCCGTTCAGGAAGTGCACCGGCGCGCGCGGCCCCACCGTGAGCTTCTGCCTCCCATCGAGCGTGTCGAAGGGATAACCCTGCCGCGGGAGCGCGTCCCACTGCGACGGATCGCAGGGAGCGGACCAGATCTGCGCCCGGAGATGCGTCTTCCGCTCCTGCAGGTCGCACGACGCGAGCTTGCGCGAGCACTCGTCGTCCACCTGGGCCGCCGCCATCCTCATCCCCGGGAGCGTCGCGAACACCGCCGCAACGACCAGCGGGATGTAAGACGCCATATCCTGTCGAACCATCGGTCAGACTCCTTCTATCCTCTGTAACGCTTCGGCTCTCCGGCCTGTGCGCGAGCGTCAGCGTACCGGCTTGCGCACGAAGATGAACCCGAGCTTCAATGTCGGAGCACCCTCGCTCATGCAGCGAACCAGGTTCTCGTCGGCGGTGATCTCGTACGTCCCCACGAGCGGATGGCCCACGAACGGATACGCGTTCTGGATCAGGCCGTCGGTCAGGCGCCGCTCGAGCCCCTCCGCGTTGTACGGGCCGCGACGGAAGCGGATGTACTCGTCGTTCATGAGATCCATGTCCGAGCCGCCGTACACCGGGATGAGCGCCGTGACCGGCCGCTTCACCACGAGGCTCGGCACGATCTCGGGGCTGTCCTTCGACAGGCGCGAGAAGACGGTCCCGAACCCGAGGTGGGTCACCTGCATCTGCTGAGAGCGGCACGACGAGCTCGAGACCCCGGCCAGCACGTGCACGAGGCGCATCGGCTCGCTCTCGTTCATCGTCATCTCGTCCCAGAGGACGAAGTTGCCGAGGTTCCGGCTGTCCGCCTGCGAGGCGGCGAAGGGCGAGATCTCGAAGCGCGCGCGCCCGTTCTCGAGCAGCTCGGACACGAGCCCGCTCGTCTTCTCCAGCGTGAACTCGGCCACGCTGCCCGCCATCGTCTCGGTGCTCCAGGCGAGCGAAGAGGGCCGGCAGACCTCGCTCGTGCCGATCGTCCCGCAGTCGCTGAGGAACGAGTCCAGCTCGGCCGCCGTCCCGATGAACGTCCTGTCCGGAGACAGGTGCCCGACGTCGCCGGCGAAGTCGCTCAGCACGTTGTAGCGGTTCCGGTACAGGTTGTAGGTGAAGTTGACGTTCTCGACGACGCGGCGCTTGGCCTCGAGGAACTCGTTCGCTCCCCGCGTGAGCTCCGCCTGCATGTTCTCGAAGTCCCAGAAGAGGACCTCGGCGGCGTTGTTCACGGGCGCCATCTCGATGAGCCCCATGATGCGCGTGCGGCTCTCCAGCACCGCGTCGCGCATCTCCCGCTCGATGGCCAGGATCTCGTGCTCGAGATCCTTCGCCTCTTCCACCATCCGGATCTGCCGGCGGAGGTCCTCGATCTGGGCGAAGGTCGCCGCCCTCTCGTCTTCGATGACCGACGCGAGGAACGCCATCTGACCCTCCGAGATGTTGATGGTGTTCTGCCGGATCTTCTCCCGGATGTCGTTCAGCACCTGGCGCGTGGCGTCGTAGTGCCCCTCGAGATCGTGCACCTTCCCCTGGTAGTGGCTGATCCGGCTTATCTGCGCCTCGATCGACGACTTCATGGCGAGGAGGTTCTGCTTGTCCTGCTGGATCCTGCTCGCCTCGATGTCGAGCTCCCCGAGCGCGAGGGTGAGCCGCTGGATCTCGATCTGGGACTGCTCGCGCACGTTCTCCTGCTCGTCGATGTCGAAGTCGACGAGCGCCGACTCGTCCGACTTGGTCTGGAGATCGGCCACGAGCGCCGCGCGGTCGGCCTGCAGCTTGGCGACCGTCGCCGCGATCTCCGCCCGATCAAGCCGGCATTGGATGACGTGGATCTTCTCCTCGCCGTTGATCTCGACGACCTCCTTGTCGAGCTCCGCGAGCTGGACCGAGATCTCGGCGAGCGCCCGCTTCTTCGTCCACTCCTCGATGAGCTCGTGGATGTCGAGGGCGTTGATCTCCCTCCTGAGCTCCTCGGCCCGAACGTTGAGCTCGTGCCGCTCCTGCGCGATCATCTCCTCGAACTGCAGCTCTCCGAACTGCCACTCGTAGACGTTCGTGGCCGTCTCGGCCGCGATCTTCGCGGCCGCCGCCGCCGCCTCGGCGATGCGGAACGTCTTGACGGGGAAGATGCCCATGATGCCCGTATCCCCGTCCGGGATGGCCGCGATCACGCCCGCCGTGGCCGAGAGCGCGAGCGCGGTCCCCTTCAGCGCGTCGAGGCCGTTCTGCTCGGCCATCGCGCGGTCGAGCGCTGCCATCCGATCCTTGATCTGATCGATCGTCGTCTGCCACATGGCGCGCTGGTGGTCGAAGATCTTGAGGTTCTGCGTGTAGAGCTCCTCCGCGACCCGCTTCAGGTTCTCGTCCTTCGTGGAGCAGCTCGTGCCGGAGCCGTCGATGCACGCCCTGATCTTATCGATCTCCTCCTTGGTCTTGGTGGAGAGCTCTTTCCGCGCCAGGCAGATCTCGTCGATGAGCTCCGGCTTCGGCGTCTCGACGGACGGCGGGCTCGTGCACGAGGCCCCGGAGATCGGATCGGTGAACCCCTGCGCCGCACCGGTGTAGAACGCGAGCTCGGCGTCGATCGAGCAAATCTGGTGCACGACGGGGACGCGCATCGACTCGAACACCGTCTCCTGCGAGGCCCGGAGCCGGCTCGTGATGATCTCGGAGCCCTCGATGCGCTTCTGCTCGAGCGCGATCTGTCGCTCGATCTGCGCCTTGCGGCTGTCGACGAGCTCGAGCTCCTTGTCGTCGGACGCGACGCGGTTCAAGAGCTCGTCGATCTGCAGCTCGAGGCCGTCGCGCTGCATCTCGAAGTTGAAGGCGGCGAGCGTCATGTCGATGTTGAACTGGATCTCGGCTATCTGCTCGCGCACCGCGTCCTGGTCGAGCGCGAGGAGATCCTGCTCGCGCTGCCCCCGGAGGAGCACGATCTGGTTCTCTAGCTCCTTCGTCTCGCGCTTCAGGGCCAGCTCGAGCACGCGGATCCTCTGCTCGAGCTCGAACGTCGAGATGTCGCTCTGGAGCGCGCTCAGCTTCTGCTGCACGTCGTTCTTGAGCTGCTCGGCCATGTCCTGGATCTGCGCCATCTTGTACACCTCGAGGTCGATTGCCCGAGAGTGCTTCATGTTGGCGATGTCGAACTTCTGGTTCTGGAGATCCGTGTATTTCCGTGCCCACGTCTCGAGCATGTTCTGGATGTTCGCGTCCTGCTGCTCGATCGCGGCCTCCTGCATCCGCAGCTGCTGACCGAGCCGCTCGATGCTGACGAGCGGGAAATCCTCGGGATCGATGTTGATGTACAGGTAGCCTTTGCGCACCGAGTCGAGGCGGAGCGTCACGTCCTTCTCGATCGTGGCGAGCGTCGCGAGCTCGGCGGTGAAGAGGTCCCTATCGGGGAGCGAGCCCTTGGCCTCGAGGACGAGCCAGAACGCTTGATCGTAATACGTGGCCGCCTTGTAGTACTCGCTCCCTTTGTCCCCGTCCGCCGCGGGCGCCTCGCCGAGCGCCTCGCCGACCAGGTAGCCCATGTGGTCGAGCCGCGCGACGGACGCCTCGCGGTACCAGACGTCGCCCGCCGCCACGAGCAGCTTCGCCTTGAGCCCCTGGAGCTGGGCCATCGCCTTGAGGTACTGGTTGAAGGCGATGTTCTTCTGCTCCTCGCCCGTCCCCGAGCTCGCCTGCCGCGGGAGGCGCGCGATCCCTTGCTCCACGATCTCGAGCCCCGCCGTGGCCTGCGCGAGGAGCTCTGCGGGGCTCGTCAGCGTATCGCCGGGCGTCGTGGCCCCCTTCGCGTTGAGGAGCGGCAGCCCCGTGGCGCGGAAGCGATAGACGTTCGCGCGCTGGTAAAAGCACTCGACGTCACAGACGCGCACCGTCATGGACTCGCGGCACCTCCCCGTCGCGCCGACGAGCGCCTCGAGCTCGCCGAAGCTGTCCTCGAGGAGCGCCATGTTTGCGCGGTACTGCGCGATCTTGAGCTCCGAGACGAGGCGCCCCACCTCCGCGCGTATCGCGGTCTCGTTCGAAGGAATGCACTCGATCTCCTGGGCGCGCGCAGCCGAAGGCAGCAACAAGAGACCAAGGGCGATTGAAGACAAAAGTCGTTTCATGGATCGCTCCAGCAAGCTTTGCCGTGGGCTAAAGGCTATTGATGTACCCGATATAAGCCTTCGAGAGCCCCGAGACCTTCTCGACGAAGGCCGTCCGGGCCGGGTCGCTCGCGCCCGCCTCGTCCTTGAGCGCGCTGTACGCCCGCGCCGCCTCGGTCAGGCAGGCGTCGACGCGTCCGGCGTAATCCGCGAAGTTCTCCGGCGTGAGCGCGTCGGGGATCGTCGCGCACACGCCCAGCTTCTCCTGGGTCGACCAGTCGAGCCCGGGCGTATTCGCGATCTCGCGGAGGGCCTCCACCACGGCGCCGAGGAGCGCCGCGTGCCGCTCGAGCGTGGCGCGCGCCGCCGCCACGTCGGCGTCGACCCCGGCGGCGCTGGCGTTGCTCCGGATGCGGTCGATCTCGCTGCGCTTCGCGCGGAGGCGCGCCATGAGCGACTGCCCCGGCGTCGTGGCCGGCGCCCGCTCGAGGCCCAGCGTGTCCCGCTCCACGAACTCGTAGAGCGTCGCCGTGTCCTCGACGGTCTTCTTGAGCAGGAAGATCTCGCGCGTCGGGAGCTCCACGGCCGAGTCCCGGAGGGCCGCCGCGTACTGCCGCTCTTTCTCCGCGAGGCTCTGCGACGTCGCGTCGATCTCCGCCTCCACGCGCGAGCGTATCCGCTCGTCGATGCCGGCGCGGAGCATCGACTCGACCTCGGCCTTGCGCACCGCCTTGCGCATCGCGCAGAGGTTCGCGGGGATCTGGTCTGCGAAGGGCCCGGCGTAGAACGTCCGTGCCTCCTCGAGGAGGGTCTCCCAGCCGGCGCGGACCGGCACGGGCAGGCCGAAGTCGGCGCCGAACCCGACATACCGCGCGTGCTCGTTCGCCCGCTGGTATGACAGGCACTTCTCCTCGCGCGTCTGCCCTTCGAGGTACGCGAGGCTGTGGGCGACGAAGAGCTCCAGGTGCACGGTGTTCGCCATCTGCAGGACCTCTTCGCTGCGGGCCGCCGGGGCGCCTTCGGGCTCGCGGTAGCTCCGGAGCGCACCGATGAGGAGCTCGAGGAGCGCGACGCGGCGGTGGAGCTCGCGCGCCGTGTCCGGCTCGACGCCGGCGACGGGCAGGAGGCGGACGGTCGTCACGGATCCGGTGACCTCCTCGATCGGCACGAAGTCTTCCTCGATGATCCCGCCGCCCGAGCTGCCGCCGCCCGACGCGGGCGGGCGCAGCTCGTTCGAGGCGAACGAGAGGAGCGCCGTATCGAGCGGCCGCCCGGCGGTCGCCCGGCGGAACGCCTCGTCGACGTCGACGAACGACGGCACCTCGATCGCGGGGCCGCTCGGGGTCGGGAGCGAGGCCGCGTGCGAGGCGATCGACGCGAGCGCCGAGAGGGGCACGACGGCCAGGGCGACACGCCACGTGATCTTCTTCACGGCGTCCTCCTGCAGTACCAGGCCGGCCTCGAGGGATTGCAGAACTTCGCCATTCCCTCCTGCCAGAGCGTCTCCACGTGCGCGGCGGTCCGCGCGAGCTCGTTCCGGTTCGGCTTCGAGAGGGCGTCGTCCAGCGCGGCCCTGCCGGCTCGCTCGGGCGCCTCCATCGCCGTCCAGAAGTTCGTGCCCAGGATCAGCGACGTCGAGAGATCCCTGAGCTCGATCACCGTTTGTTCCTTGCGGCTCACATAATCCTCCATCGACATTCCCCCGATCGCGGCGATGACCTCCGCCTCGATGACCGCGATCTCCCCGCGCTTCTCCGGGAGCAGGAGATCCGTGAAGTGGGTCGTCTTGGCGCCGATCGTGCCGAGGATCTGCGATTTCCACGTGGCGTCGTACACGAAGCTGGGGAACGACTCGTCGCCCCCGACGGGCTGCTCTGCGACCTTGACCGCATCGGCTCCGAAGAGGCCGTTGATGCGGTCCTTGATCCCGAAGAGGTATTGCCGCCCCACGTCGATCTCGGTCAGGTTGAGGCCGTAGCGCGTCTCCACGCTGGACGCCGTCGCCACGAACGCCTTCATCTGGTCGCCGAGCTGCGTCATCTTCGCGTTGAAGCTCTCGCGGAGCCCGTCCGGCCCCGACGTCTCGTAGAAGAGCCCCCGCAGGCGCTCCACCGCGTACCGCCGGCCGTAGCGCTCCAGGCTGGCCGGCGTGTGCGACGACTCCTCGCACCCTTTCACCGCCTCGAGGGCCGCCAGCATCTTGGTCGCGTGGTACGTGTACTTCATGTCGTCGGACGTGCCGAACGAGTGCTGCTCGCGGTAGAGCGCTTGCTGCTCGGTCAGGAACGCCTCGAGCAGCCCGCTGGCGCGGACCGCGGCGTGGCACCGGAGGCTGTCGGCGCCGGTCCGGTTCGACAGCCCGAAGTAGGCCGTCCCGAGGAAATACCGCTCTTGCGGCGTGAGCCCGAGGCTCTCCACCTCGATGAGATCGACGATCTCCTGGTAGCTCCCGCGCGCCGCGAGCGTCTCGTAACACAGGCGCTTGTTCTGCGTGAACACAGGCCCTTCGAAGGCCGCCGCCGTGCACGCGGGCGGCGGAGGGACCGCGGCGCGCGCGGCCCCGGTCGAGCCGACGACGCACGCGGCGCCGGCGACGATGCTCAGAGTGCGGATCTTCATGGTGTCACTCCCGTCGGCGCGGCCGCTCAGCGCCCCCTGCGGCAGGCCGCGATATTCGGCGAGGAACTGCCGTATTGCTCTATGACGCAGATGATGGAGAGGTAGTTCCCGGGGATGTGGCTGCCACGGAGCAACTCCCCGATGTAGTCCCTCCAGGCGGCGCTCCCCACGCACGGTTTGCCGGCCCTGTGGCAGGCGCGATCGGTCACGTTCTCGATCTCGTAGAAGCAGCCGTTCGCCTTGTCAGAGCACCTCTTGAGGTAGCTCGCGTGCTCCGCCTCGAGCGAGCGTTGCGTGTAGTCCTTGTCCTTGTTCGCGGGGGCGTAGAACTCGCCGGTCCACCACGCGATCCCCTCGGACGCAGGGCACGGGCCGACCTCCACGGGCGTCTGCCAGCACCCGTAGGCCCAATCGTAGCTCGCCAAGAGCTCGTCGCGCGACGCGGGCGTCGCGTTCGTCACGCGCTCGTTCGTCCACCTGTAGAGGCCATACCGGGCCGCCTGCTCGATGTTGGCGTTGATGTCGTTCGTGAAGTACGTCCGCTCCTCGTCGAAGACACGCCCGCCGTCCAGGTTCGTGCGGCGCGGGTTGCTCCTCTTGCCGTTTCCGACGGCGCGACCGAGGATGTCGTTGAGCGGGTCGGCGAGCCCGAGGTAGACGGCGTAGGCGCGCGACATCATCGTATTGGCCTCGGCCTCCCTCGTGTCGCCCGTTTTGCTGTACTCCGCATAGGCCGCCATCGTGTCCTGGAGCTCGCGCTCGTTCGGCTCCCGCCCGAAGACCCAGAAGAACAGCTGCGCAATCCTGGCGCGACCGGGGCCCCAGCACCCGACCTCCAGAATCCGCGTCGTGCTGGCCGGCGCGTTCGGGTCGACGAAGAGGTACGGCACGGCCGCCCTCGGGACCGACTGCGCCGCCGGCGCCCCTTCAGCGAAGAAATTCGCGGCCGTCGGGCACGTGAAGCGAACCAGCGCCTTGCCGCCGTCGAGCTGGAAATAGCGCGCCGAGGGCGACTGATCGGCGGTCTGGAAGATCTTCACGCTGCTGTCGCACGCGAGGTGCGGCTGCCGGTCAGGATCCGAGGCGGTGAAGCGCGGGTCGCTCGTCGAGAGCTCCTCGAGCGTCGCCGCGGGGTCGAAGCCGAACGCCCGCTTCATCATGTCTGCGTTCGAGCCGCAGTCGATCGCGTAGCCCTTCCCGCCGGCGATGAGGTAGGGCGTCACGCGCGTCCTGATCCCGGTGAAGGAATAGCGGACCAGGTAGAGCTCCGCCTCGGCGGTGTAACTCGTCTCGGCCGTCTGCTGCGGGAGATCGCGGCGGGCCCGCGGGAGCGCCTTCCCGGTGCTCGTGTGGCAGTTGATATCCCGCGTGGCGATCCCCTGCGCGTTCCAGACATCGAGGACGGCGCGGTTGATGGGGATGCTCACCTGCTCGAGGTTGCTGCCGTCCGCCCTCGTCCACGAGAGCGCCGACAGCACGTTGCTGCAGCCGACGGTGTAGATCGTCCCTGGGTCGTCGCGGAGCCGGAGGTAGTACTCGGACTCGCCCTTCCCCAGATCGGCGTCGACGCGGCGGTAGACCTGGAAGATCTGCTGGCGCGTGACGTTGGGATCGGCGTCGCAGCGCAGCGTATGGATGGGGACCGGCCCGCCCGCGTCGCGCTCGAGCTGCATCTGCATCGAGTCGAACGAGTCGTAGAACGCGGCCTGGTTGAGATCGAGCGTCCGCGGGTACCCGAAGCCCTCCAGGATCGGCCCGTAATTCGAGCCGCAGCCGATCTGGAACACGACGTTCGGCTTGTTGTCCTTGAAGCTGACGACGACCGGCACCTCGCGCGGCAGGTCGTCGATGAGGTCCGGATTGTCGTAGACGATGACCTCGGTCACGTTCGCGGCGATGGTCGCCGGCGCGGACGTGTCCGCGACCGCCTCACTGTCCTCCCACTGCACCTCGCTGGTGCAACCAGGCACCCAGCCCAGCGCCCAGCACGCCAGCAGCAGACCTGCTTGACCCAGCAACCCGTGTGATCTGTGGTGGATCATTCCAGTCATGTTCATCCCTGCGCACGCATTGAGGGCGCGCCCGCGCGGCGCGAATCGCTCGACTCGCGCGCTTGCCATGTGCACCAGCGGACGGACTCATGCAGACGGCGCCCGCTCGCTCCGTGGATGCCGCCGGATACGGGATCCTTCACGAAAAAATCGTGGTCGCCCGCCGCCGGGGGCGCGGAGCCGGATCGCGGGCCTGCCTCGTCCCTCCGCCGCCCGCGCGTCAGGGGGCCGCGCGCGTGGTCCAGGACGATCGCCTCGGGCTCGACGGGCTCGCCGCCGCCGAGCGGGCTGGATCCCGCCGTGGCCAAGCTGCCCTTGGCCCGCGCCTCGGCCGCGCGGGTCCGTCCTGTGCCGGTACGATCCTGCCGACTGAGCGTGGATTTCGCGCCCGGGGTGCGCGGGGTGGGCCGAGGGTGACGAGCGAACGGCATTCCGGCGAAGAATGCGACATTCATTACAATTGCGCGCGCCCAGAGCGTCACGAAGGCACACGCCCCCCTTACCCCCCACCACAATATCGGCTGGTTCCGGGCTCAATTCAGCCAGCGGGCGAGCTGTGAGCGCTCGGGCACGTGCAGCTTCGTGCGCCGACTGGAGCGGGCCGACCTTCCCCGCACGAGGATCAGCGCGCGCCGCAGCCACGGCGTTCGCCAGCTCGCGAGGTGCGGAACATGGTCCAGCACATACCGGCGCATCAGGTTGGCGGTCAGCAGCTTCACCAGCAGCGCGGCATGGTTGGCGTTGAAGCTATGGCTCGGTACACCGCCGCATCCCCACCCATGCTTGAGATCGCCGATGAGCGGCTCGATGCCGGCGCGCAGGTCGTAGCGTGCCGCGACGTCTTCCGGCGCTTCGACCGGCTCGTTGGTCAAGAAGACCTGCACCGTGTAGTCAAGCCCCTCCCAGAGGTAGATCTGCTTGCCGTTCTCCCGGTCTCGTGTCCGCACGGCGATGACGCGGACACCCTCCGGCCAATCGCTGCGCCGGAAGGGAACTTCGGTCACCTGCCGTCGAGGGTCGCGCATCGGCACCAGCACTCCGTCGAGTGAGACCGCCACGGTCGCGGCCTCCACGGGTACGAGGTCGTCGGCACGGAGTTGCTGCTCGAACGCCTCGCGTTTCGCTTCCCATTCCCGGCTGAGTTGCTTCGGGAGCCGATCGAGACTGCTCTTCGACGGCTGCATCTGGCCGAGTTTCGCGCACAGCGTCTCGGTCTCTTGGGGCGTCATGAGCGACACCATGAACACCGCCTGCTCCGCAGCCAGCGGCGTCCAGTGCTTCTCGACGATGCCCGCCCGCAGCTCCAGCGCGCTGACCGCGCGCTCGCCGTCGCGTCTCGTCGAGTAGAGCGTCCGCTCGACCCGCACCGGTCCAGCCGCCGACATGTACGTCTCCTCGCAGCGGAGCACCCGCCGATGCGGTACGTCGTCGATCAGCACCACCGGCGCGTTGATGTCGAACCGCTGCAGCTCCTCGGCGAGCACGTCTCGCTCGATCTCTGCCATCCTCCCGCGCAGCTCGCGCTCGAAGGAGCCGAAGTCGTCTACCAGCGGCTTGCCTTGGCGCTCTTCGAGCAGCTCCTTGAGACGCTCGAGCGCCCTGCCCTTCGTCTTCGCAGGTGTCTCAGGTACCGCCGTCACCGTCGATCGTTTGGCCATGCCATATCAGTTCCGAACAGCCGCGACATTTTCTCATGCCTCCGAGATTTCTGTCACCGCACGGATCTGACCGCCCAGAAAACTTCAATGATTTCGTGTCAGTGTGAGATCTACACCCATGTTCCTTGGCTCGGTCACCATGGCGACGAGCTTCATCCGCCCCTTGCAAGTTGGGCACTCGAGGACGTCGGCTCAAGTACCAGGATCTGGCTCGGATCACCGGCTCGCGGCTCGCCTTGCGCGACCGCTGATCGCGCCGCGTCGCCCGCTTCGGTCGCGCCCACAGCGCTCGTCGCGTCCGGAGCGGCCGAGCCAGGCGCGCGTCCTTTCCGCGGCGAGGGGCGTCGGCTCGTCGAGCCGGTGCTGTCGTCGCTTCGCCCGGTCACCGTCGAGCTCGTCCTGGTGGGGCGCCTTCGGGTCGCTTCGCTTCGGCGCTGCTTGTCCGCGCCCGGGGTCGGCCGCTGTCCGTCCACCTCCTCCGCGGACGGCTCGCTCTTGCGGCGCCGCACGCCTGCGGTGTCGGCTGCTCCCGCGCCCTCTTGCTGCCCGGCCGCGCGACGCGGGCGCCCCTTCGCGCGGGCGGGGGCGTCCTCGCGGCCTTGCCACGCGACATGCGGCGCGGACAGCTTCAGCACCGCCGTCGTCAGGCTCGGGACTTCGACTCCCTCCTCCCCGCTCCGTCGCTTCGTCATCGCACCGCGACTCTACGCACGGGGCCGCCTTCCACAAGCACGCTTCGGAACGCGCTCTGCGGAGCGGCTACATCGGCACCATCCTGCGGCCGCGATTGCCGGAGCGCTCAGGCGCGGGCAAACGGAACCGAGTACCGAACCTCCCCAGACACGTTCGTGAAGGTCGTGTCCCATGGCGGGTCGAACCAGCCGAACCGGTACACCGGGCCAGATTCGTTCACCGTTTACACCAAGAGCGGGCTGAAGCTCACGTACGGGGGCAGTACCTCCAGCGCGAAGGTGCTCACGGGCGACGTTGCGCGGAGCTGGGCGCTGCGGGCTGTTCACGACCGCGTCGGCGACTCCATGGAGATCGAGTACGAGAGGATCTCGGTCGAGGGCGGTACGGTCGAGCACTACCCGAAGGAGATCCGCTACGGCGGCCATGTGCTCGGGGTTCCTCACAGCAGAAGCGTTCAGTTCGAGTACGAGGCGCGCCCCGACGTGCTGACGCGGTACACGCACGGGCTGGAGACGACGGTGCAACGGCGCCTGCGGCAGATCAAGGTCACCGCGGATCCCGGTTCCACGTTGTTTCGCCGCTACGATCTCACGTACACCCAGAGCAAAGGCAGCGGCCACAGCCTTCTGGAGGCCGTCACCGAGTGCACGGCGGGTGTGTGCAAGCGCCCGACGCGGTTCGGATGGTCCGAGGCAGAGGCAGGATTCGAAGGGGGCATCGACACGACGGCTATCACACCGAAGGCCGATGAGTACCTTGCCTCCCAAGTCGTCGTGATGGACATGAACGGGGACGGAAGGGACGATGTCGTCTACCCTGACATCGAGCGGTGGAACTTCGCGCTCGGCGTCGATGCTGGCTGGGGAGAGACACAGAGGGAGCATCTCCCAAAAACGTATTCGACGAGCACCCCCGCCGTGGATGAGTACCAGGTGGGCGACTATCAGCGCGGATTCCCAATCGACTACAATCAAGACGGCAAGACCGACCTTCTCCTGGCGGACTTGTCGCCGAACTGGCGCGTCCTCGAGTCGACGGGGACCGGGTTTGAGATCCAGAATACGGGAATACCTCGCTCGCCGCGATCACTCCTGATAAGCGATTTCGTATACGACTTTCTTACGGCGGGTATTTACCTGATCGATCTGAATGGGGACGGAATTAAAGATCTCTTCGAGTTCGATTTTTGGCCCGGCTCCCACGAGTATTGGTAACGTCGCTCGAGGGAGCTTGGCCCTTTGATGATAAGTTCAAGAAGTTCTTCCTCCTCCGGGCGGCGCCGTCGGGACGAGCCTTCGTGGTCGAAGACCCCGGGCTTCCCTACGAACCCGCACCTGACGAGGCGACGAGCACCTCCTGGCCGAGCCGGCAAGGTCCGCGGATCGCCGATGTCGACGGCGACGGTCTTCATGACCTGGTGACCGTTCATCACGGGAATTTTCGGGTACGGCTCCACCGGGCTCCCCATGGCGGGAGACCGGATGCGGTCGTCAGCATCCGCGACGGCGGAAATGACTTCGATCATGGCATGATCGGGCAGACGCAAGGAGGGTCTGCTCCACCGACCGTCGCCATCCACAATGCACCGTTGATCCGCTCCTACGGCCCGAGCATGACGCTCGAGCACGGGACCGATCGGGATGCTGTCTACTTCCTCCGCGCGGGCGCTGGGGCACTTTGCAGCTATCCGTGCAAGCGGTTCGTCGGGCCGAAGTACGTGGTGGCCCAGCATCTGGAGGACGTCAGCACTGAGCCCGGCAGCCTGACGGGAGCGACGAACCGACGGCTCACGGCGCACTCGTACGAGGACGCGTTCGTCGATCGACACGGCCGCGGGTGGCTCGGCTTTCGCGCGCACGTTCGCAATACAGTTCACACCGACGATCTCAGCGGCTCTGTCGACGGGCATCCTGTCAGCAGGAGCGCCGTCTGGACGCGGACGGTCTACGAGCCGACGACCTTCGACGCAGCGACCCGGACCTATCCGCATGCGGGGAGGCCGATCCTGACGCTCACGTTCGGCCACGACGGCTGCGGGCCGGATCCGAGCGCTCCGTTGGGGATGTGGCTGTCGATAGACCGGGCGAGCTGGAAGGTGCGCGCGACGAACGGCGGTGCGAGCCACTTCGTCTATCAGGACCGCGGGCAGCACAGCGACCAGGAGTGCCTGCGGTGGATGCCTCTTGAGCTCGGACGGGTGTTTGCCGCGGAAGAGCTGCTCAACGGTGAGAACATTCCGTATCGAGCCGCGGATTTCGACAGGCATGTGGACGATTTTGGCAATCTGACGATCGAGGCGACGCGAGCATGGGCTCCCTCCGTCGACGTGGTGATTCCTTTGACAACGACGGTCGCGACGTACGACAACCACACCGACTCGTGGCTGATCGGCCTGCGCCGCGTGGTCACGACGACGGATGTCAGCGCCGAGGGCGTTCAAGTCCGCACGGGTGAGACGATCTACGATACCACGACGGGCTTGCCGACGCGGATCACGAGAGGCCACCCCTGGGAGGAGGCGCACTGGCTCGACACCCGCCTCGACTACGATGATTATGGAAACATCGAGCGCTCGACGACGGTCGACGCCCATGGGGACACGCGCCAGACCGTGTATACGTACGAGCCCGACGGTACGTTCCTCCACGCCATGCGCGACGGCCTCGGCCATACCACGCGTTTCAAGTACCATCCCTACCTGGGTGAGCTGGCTGCGGTCGTCGATCCGAACGGCCACACGACGTGGTCGATTTACGATGCCTTTGGCAATCTGCGACGCGAGCACCGCCCGGACGGGAGCTCGACGACGCACTGGCTGACGCGCGAGAAGGTGGGCGCGGAGTGGCTGGTCGCGGCGCACGCACAAGAGACGACGGGCGCGACGTCGGCGACGCGGGTCGACCGGCTCGGCCGCCCGTTCTGGGGGCAGCGCCACGGGTTGAGGGGGCAGGTGAGCGAGACGAGCCGGCGCTACTGGGGATTTGGCGGCGTGCGCGCCGAGGCGTTGCCGTACCGGGCCGGTGAATCGCCTCCGGGGTGGACCGAGCATGCCTACGACCGCCGCAGGCGGCCCGCCTCGGTGGTCGAGCAGGACGGCGTGACGATCTCGATGACGTACACCGAGACGAGGACGACGGTCACGAACGGGCGGGCGCATCAGAGCACCGTGGTCCGCAACGGCCGAGGGCAGGTGGTGGAGGCGGAGGACGCGCGCCACGAGACGACGGAGTACCACTACGGGCCGTTCGGCAGCCTTCTGCGGATCACGGACGCGCGGGGCGACCAGCTCGTGCACGTGGTCGACGCGTACGGGCGCGTGACGGAGGCGTGGAACCCGGATTCGGGGGTGCGAAGCTTCGTCTATGATGCCTTCGGGCAGGTCCGGTCGGAGACGGACAACAAGGAGCAGACGACGCTGTACTGCCACGATGAGGTGGGCCGGCCGACGGTGCGTCAGGACGTGGACGGGCTGACGCGATGGACGTACGATGAAGGGCCGCACGCGGTCGGCAAGCTGGTGAGGATGTCGAGCCCTGATGGCGTCATCATGCAGGTTGACTACGATGAGGCAGGCCGGCCTTGGAGGGAGACCACCGAGCTGCCCGGCCCGTCAGGGGGGAGCGAGTCGTTCGCGATTCGGCGGGTGTACAACGCGCGGGGCGAGCTCCGCCGGGTGGCGTATCCCGCCGTGGACGACGATGCGCCGTTCGCCGTGGTCTACCGTTATGACGATTATGGCCACCTGACGGCCGTGGAGGAACCGGCAACCAACCGTGTGCTATGGAGGTGGGAGGAGGCGGATGCGGCGAATCGGATCACCCGGGAGCGCTTCGGCAACCGGGTGACGACCTCGCGGAAGTACGTGCCGGCCACCGGGCTCTTGGACGAGAGCACGACGAGCTGGCGGCCCTTGTTCCCGCTGAACTCGCCGGTGATCACCCTGCAGCGGCTGTCGTACGGGTATGACGGGAACCGGAATCTCGAGCGCCGGACAGACCATCTGCAAGGGCTGAACGAGACGTTCGATTACGACGAGCTGGACCGGCTGGAGAATGTCTACCTCGGAGACGGGGTGACGCCGCTCTACCACTACGAGTACGACGAGAACGGCAACCAGACCGTCCGCCCGATCGACGTGCGCGGCGCGACCAGTGCGTCGGCGACGATCACGTACACGGCGTTCGACAAGCCGCGCCGGATCGAGGCGGAGCACGGGCCGACGACGTACGAGTACGACGGCGACCGGCAGCGCGCGCGCAAGGTGTCGCCGGCGCAGATCACGACGTACGTGGGCGGGCTGTACGAGCGGCACGAGCACACGGCGGGGGGCGTGACGCACAAGATGCACGTGGTGGGGCCGGAAGGCGTGATCGCGGTGAAGACGATCGCGGTCGACGCGGCCGGCAATGAGAAGCGCGGCGAGCATTACCTGCATCCTGGGCACGACGGGTCCGCGGGCGTGATCACGAACAAGCTGGGGGAGGTGGTCGAGCGGCGAAGCTACGACCCGTTCGGGCAGCGCAGGAATCCCGATTGGGCGACCGGTGGACCGGCCGCGGCGCCTCCGCGCGAGACGATCGGGTTCACCGGGCACGAGGACGAGGAGGATCTGTCGCTCATCAACATGCGAGGGAGGATCTACGGTGCGCCGGTCAAAACCGGCAGGAGAAAGCAGGTGAGGACGGAAGAGATGGAAACACAGATCTTGACCATACAAGTCCTGCCCTGGGAAGGAGCTCCCCCCCAGGAAGCCGAGTCTTGCGCAGGTAGGGGCGACCCTGCCGGCGAAGCGTAGACAGGTGAGAGGGCAGGCCGGGTGATGGAGCCTCGAAAACTTCCTAAGTGGGCAGGAGCCGAAGCGCTCGTAGACGTGCAAGGCCATGGAGCGGCGACCGATAACCGGAGCAAGGCCCCCGCTCTCCTCCCGAGGTCTGACTCGGGTTTCGCCCTTTTTGTTGCCTGTTACCCCGGGGCAACGTCCCGATCGCGGCGAGTCGGAGGCGTTCATGCACCCTGGCACGACGGGCCGTTCACCAGACTTTATAGTGAACGCCTCGCCGCAAGCTGGACGCTACGGCGCGTGGACCGTCGCTGCGCACTCGCCCGTCATCGTGCCCTGTCATGGTGCGTCCGTTCGCGAGTCGAACGCCGGCTCGGTTGTGCAGTATCAGCAGAATGCTCGTGGATGTCTTTTTTCCGGAAATCGCGAGGGCTGAACCGGAATGCGTGCTGCTTCCAGGATTCGTACGCGCCTCTTGAACGGAGAGTAGACGAGCACGGCTGCCCTGTTGATCCGTTGGGTTGTCAAGGCACAACGGGACAGGAACAACCGTGCTCGACCCCAATCTTGCCAGCTTGCTGGCTGTTTTGGAAGTCTTTCGTATCGCGTTCACCCGTC
The DNA here is from genome assembly GCF_002950945.1 of Sorangium cellulosum. GTDB lineage: Bacteria > Myxococcota_A > Polyangia > Polyangiales > Polyangiaceae > Sorangium > Sorangium cellulosum_E. The sequence continues at coordinate 239,207 of NZ_CP012673.1, read as the reverse complement.
CGTCGTTCACGAACCTGCTCGTGATCGCGTGCGGGTGGATCTTGACCCAGGGCCCGCACGCCGTAACCGAGGCGCTCGTGATGACCGGGGCCGCCGGACGACGACATCACGAAGCGTTCCATCGCTTCTTCTCCCGAGGGACGTGGAATCCGGACGAGCTCGGCCTGTGGCTGTTTCAGCGTCTGGCGCCGTTCCTCGGGGAGGGCGCGCTCCGGATCGCCATCGACGACACGGTGGCCCCGAAGAAAGGCCCGCATGTGTTCGGGATCGGAACGCACATCGACCCGGTACGCTCGACACGACGTTTCCGCGTCTTCTGTTTCGGCCACTGCTGGGTCGTGTTGACGGTGCTCGTGCGTGTTCCGTTTTCCCAGCGGACGTGGGGGCTGCCCGTCCTCTTTCGTCTCTATCGAGGAAAGAAAGAATGCTCGGAGCCCGAGGCGAGCTACGTCAAGAAGACCGAGCTCGCCCGCGAGATGCTTGATGTCTTTGTCTCCTGGGTGGGCGCCCGCCGTGTGGAGCTGGCCGCTGACTCAGCCTACTGCAACGCCACCGTCCTTCGCGGGATGCCTCCCTCAATTGTTGTGTTCGGCGCCATGCGCCCCGATGCGGTACTCACCTCCCTGCCCACCCCGCGTAAGCCGGGCCAGCGCGGGCGTACCAGCAAGCGCGGCGCACCGCTCCCGAAACCGCAAGCCCTGGCTAAGGACGACCGGATTCCCTGGCAGAACGGCACCGCCGAGTTGTACGGATGCATCACCAAGGTCCGGTACAAGACGCTCTGCGCGCAATGGTACCGAGCGTGCGGTGACGGCCTGCTGCGCATCGTCATCGTCGCGACCGACCAAGGACAGGTGCCGTTCCGGGTCTTCTTCTGCACTGATAGCAGCGTGGACGTCATTCGTCTGCTCGAAACGTACGCAGGGCGCTGGGGCATCGAGGTCTTTTTTCGGGAGGGCAAGCAGCTGCTCGGCTTCGCCGACTCGTCGGCCCGCAAGGAGGCGGCCGTACGCCGCGTCGCTCCCTTCGTCGGTCTGCTCTACACGGCGCTCGTCCTCTGGTTCCTCGAAGGCGCCGCCCAGAGCCACCTGGCTACGCCGCCGCTTCGCCCGTGGTACCCGCATAAGCGAGGGCTCTGCTTCGCCGACATCCTCCGCGCGGCACAGCGCGCGATGGCGGGCCTCGATATTCTTGACTCGATCAATACTTTCGAGCACTTAAAGAAACGGCGGGCGCAGGCGCCGCTGCCCGATACTCACGGGATTCACGGGCGAAGACTCGCCGCGTAAAGGGCGAAACCCGAGTCTGAGAAGAATTCGGCATGTCCTCATACGTCTTCTGCACGGGAACCGGGAGACCTCGGGAGCGCCTCCTCGCCGGTGGTGGGTGAGAGGCAGCCACGGAAAGGCGACACGCCGCAACCCGTGGTCGAAAGCACCGAGGAGTCAGACGCGTGCGTAGTACCGAGGAAGTCGCCGAACACATGGGTAACGCCTGTGGAGGAGATGGAGGGAAGGCACGCGGCCGAGGGGAAACCCGCCGAGCGAAACGCGCTCCGGGCACAGGACCGGAAAGGCGCGCTCACGGACCTCGCGCGGGTCGGAGAGAGAGCAGCAAGGAACAAGGGAGAGCGGTTCGTCAACTTACTGAGCCATGTACGCGTGCCGCTGCTGAAAGAAGCCTATCTTCGGCTTCGTAAGAACGCGGCAGCGGGAGTCGATGGGGAGACCTGGAAGAGCTACGGCGAGCAGCTCGATGCCCGCCTGAGCGATCTCCAGGATCGCATCCACCGGGGTGCATACCATCCACCGCCGGTGCGTCGCGTGCACATCCCGAAAGGAGACGGGCGCACGAGGCCGCTCGGCATCCCATCGCTGGAGGACAAGATCGTCCAGCAGGCGGTGCGGACGGTGATCGAGCCCATCTACGAGAGGAGCGAGTTCGTCGGTGTATCGTACGGCTTCCGGCCTGGCCGGTCGCAGCACCTTGCGCTGGACGCGCTCCATGTGGCAATCTGCAGGAAGACGAGCTGGGTGCTCGATGCAGACATCCGGTCGTTCTTTGACACCATCGACCATGGATGGATGCAGAAGTTCATCGAGCACCGGATCGGGGATAAACGTCTGGTGAGGCTGCTGATGAAGTGGCTTCACGCAGGTGTTATCGAGGACGGGGAGTGGCACCGCGTGGAGGAGGGGACGCCACAAGGGGGCATCATTAGCCCGCTGATGGCGAACATCTACCTTCACGACGTGCTCGACCTGTGGATCCTGAAGTGGCGGCGAACGCAGGCGCGCGGGCAAGTATACTACGTGCGCTACGCGGACGATCTGGTGATGGCCTTTGAGTACGAGCAGGACGCGAGGGCGATGCGCAAAGCACTTGCAGAGCGCCTCGTCCAGTTCGGTCTCGAACTGCACCCGGACAAGACGCGCGTTCTACGCTTTGGCAGATTTGCCAAGAAGGATAGTGCGTTGGATGGGAGGCAGCGTCCGGAGACGTTCGATTTCCTGGGGTTCACGCACATTTGCGGGAACGGCAGGCACGGACGGTTCTGGCTCGTACGGAGAACATCCAGGAAGAAGCGGGCAGCGAAGATTGCGAACGTGAAGGAGCAGATCCGCCGACGGATGCACGACTCGCCCGGAAGCCAGTATCAATGGCTGGTACAGGTGCTCGTCGGGCACTACCGGTACTACGGAGTACCAGGTAATTACCAGGCGCTCGACTCCTTCCGTCAGCAGATCGAAGCAGCATGGCATCGCCGACTCCAACGGCGAAGCCAACGAGGACGGTGGAACGCGACGCAATGGAGGAAATTTGCGGAGCGCTACCCCCTCCCGCGACCCCGCATCTACCACCCGAAACCCCTCGAACGCTTCCAGGCGAGGTGCTCTCATCCGTTGACCTAAGGCAGGAGCCCGGTGCGGGAAATCCGCTCGCCGGGTTCTGTCCGGGGGGCGGCCCGAAAGGGCCGTCCCTACCGGGATATCCGGCGCTGGGGAGGTTCTTGTCGGCGGATCCGTTCGTGCAGGCGCCGTTCTTCTCGCAGAGCTTGAACCGCTACAGCTACGCGTTCAACAATCCGCTGAGCTTCGTGGATCCCACGGGGTACCAGGCGACCGGCGAGTTCTTCTTCGACTGGATGGACGGTGGGACGCCTACCATGCCGACCTCCGACGACTGTGTTGCCGGCCCGGGATGCGTTCAGATCGAGGTGGGGCAGCTCAACCTGCACGGCATCTACAATGATACGGCGTCGGGCGAGCCGTTCGGCCACCGCGAGCCTGGTCCGCCAGGATTGGGGCTGGGTTTCAGCCTCGATGTGTCCGATCTGCGGCCGGGCTACGCGCTCGGGTCGCGGTGGAACCCGCACAGTTCACTGGGGCAGGCAGGGCGCGATGTATTCGGGGCGGATAGACCTATCGCTACGTGGTCGCCGTCGCCGGAGATGGCGCGTGCGGCCATTGGCTGGATGCCCATCCCTGTGTCGATGATCACCTGGTGTCGCCGGACTCTGACGAAGTCCCGCTGGACTGATCCCGCGCTGTCGTCATCGCGTGCGGCTGCGGCGACGACGTCGAGCGCTCGTTCTCTTTCGTTGATAAACATCGCGCCGTCGTCGTAATGGCGGCTCAGCGAGCGTGAGCAGATCGCTGCGGTGCAGGTGTTCCGAGGGGGGTCCAGGGGGGAGACTGAAAACCTGGGGCCGGCTGTGGAGGGCGTGTGGGAAGCGTCGCGACCGCCGTCGCCGGCGAGCGGTTCGCCCCCAAGCGCGCCGCGCTGAGGTAGATCTCGGCCATGGAGAAGGTGAAGGCCCGGGTCTAGCCACCCGAGCCTTCGCGGTGAGCGCAGGCAACGCGCCCACCGCGCGAGAGGGTGCGGCAGAGCGCGGCGCCTGTCCAGCAGCTCCAGGCGGGAGCGGTGCGTGGACGGTCGATTCGGGCGATGCCGGGGCTGCGAACGGGTGCGGGTCTTCTGCGGGCCGTGCGCGTCGGTGGGCGCGTGCTGCGGTGAGTGCGCGGGCGAGCGCCGGCGCGAGGCGCACCGGCGGGCCAACCGCGCCTACGCGCGAACGGCGAAGGGGGTGGCCTCGAACCGGGCGCGGCAGGCCCGGCGGCGCAGGCGGATGGCGCTGAACCGAAGGACAGTAACGGACACGATCTCGACACAAGCACCCGCCCCGCCGACACCCCCTTCGCCGTCGAGCTCCGAGGTGGAGCCGGCGCGCGAGACGGAGGTGCCGCTCCATGAATCATCGAATCAAGCAGAAGACCGCTGCGCCGTCGCCGGCGAGGCGTTGCGCTGTGCGCGGTGCGGCCGCGCGCTCTCGGGGCGTGTTCGCCCGAGCGAATGGACACCGCCACGACGCCCGCTCCCTCGGCGAGCTCCTCGGCCGCCGCGCGCACTCGGGCCGTGAGTTGCTCCGCGCGGAAGGCAGGCAGTCATGAAGGGCTGGTATCGCCCGGTGACCGAGGAGGAGAGCGCCACGATCCTGCGGCTGCACCACGCCGAGGGCTGGCCCGTCGGCACGATCAGCGCAGAGCTTGGCCGTCACCACGACACCGTCGAGGCCGTGCTCGCGCACGCAGGCCTCGGCGTCCAGAAGGTCTCGACGCGGGCTCGGCTGGTCGACCCCTTCCTCCCCTTCATGAAGGAGACGCTCGCGAAGTATCCGCGGCTGCGCGCAAGCCGCCTGTGGTCGATGGTCAAGGCGCGCGGCTACACGGGCAGCAAGAGCGGCTTTCGAGCCATCGTGAGCCGGCTGCGTCCACGTCCCCACGCCGAGGCGTACCTGCGGCGGACCGTGCTCCCCGGACAGGAGGCGCAGGTCGACTGGGCGCACTTCGGCAAGGTCGCGATGGGTCGCGCGTTGCGCGACCTGTGGCTGCTTGTGATCGTGCTCTCCTACAGCCGGCTTCGCTTCATGCGCTTCTCGCTGCGCGCCGCGATGCCGAGCTTCCTGTCTGGCCACGTCGAGGCCTTCCGCTTCTTCGGCGCCGTGCCGCGGACGATCCTCTACGACAACCTCAAGAGCGCGGTGCTCGAGCGTGAGGGAGACGCCGTGCGCTTCCATCCAACGATGCTCGCGCTCGCCGGCCACTACCGCTTCGAGCCGCGCGCGTGCGCGCCGTACCGCCCCAACGAGAAGGGGCGCGTCGAGCGCGCCATCCGCGATGTGCGCGAGAGCTTCTTCGCCGCGCGCCAGTACCGCTCCATCGAGGAGCTCAACGAGCAAGCGCGCGCCTGGTGCCTCGAGATCGCTCGCGAGCGGCGTGTGCCTGACGCGCGCGATCTGACGGTCGAGGAGGCCTTCCTGGAGGAGAGGCCGAAGATGGTCGAGCTCGTCGCCGACGACTTCCCCGTCGAAGAGCGGGTCGAAGTCCGCGTCGGCAAGACACCCTACGTCCGCTTCGACAAGAACGACTACAGCGTGCCGCACCCCCACGTGCAGCGCCACCTGACGGTCATCGCCACCGACGACCGCGTGCGTGTGGTCGATCCCAGCGACCCGACCCAGGTGCTCGCCGACCATGCGCGCTCCTTCGATCGCGACCAGCGCATCGAGGAGCCCAGCCATCTGCGCGCGCTCGTCGCGCAGAAGCGACGCGCCCACCAGAGCCGCGGCTTCGATCGGCTCTTCTCGGTCGTGCCCTCGTCTCGCGTCATGATGGAGAAGATCGCCGAGCGCGGTGGCAACCTCGGCGCCACGACGCAGGGACTGTTGCAGCTGCTCGAGCGCGTCGGCGCCGAGCTGCTCGAGCGCGCGGTCGCGGAGAGCGTCGCTCATGATCAGCCGCATCTGCGCGCCGTCCACCACGCGCTCGATCGGCTCCGCCACGAGGCGGGCCAGCCCCCGCCGCTGTCGGAGCCCGTCACGACCGACGCCCGCGCCGCGGTGCAGGTGCGCCCGCACGCGCTGTCGACCTACGACCGGCTGCACGCGCCGGGCGAGCCCGAGGGAGGCGCGCATGACGACCCGTCCTGAGCTCGAGGCGATGCTCAAGAAGCTGCATCTGTTCGGCTGCCTCGCGCGGCTCGACGAGCTGGAGAACGAGCCCTGGCTCACGCGCCTCGTCACGCTGGAGAGCGAGGAGCGCACGCGGCGCAGCCTCGAGAACCGCACGCGGATCGCCGGGCTCGGTAGCTACAAGGCGCTCTGTGACTTCGACTGGACATGGCCGAAGAAGATCGACCGCTCGCTCGTCGAGGAGCTCTTTTTGCTGCGCTTCGTCGCCGAGGGGGCCAACGTCGTCCTGCTCGGCCCCAACGGCGTCGGCAAGACGATGCTGCTCAAGAACCTCGCGTGCCGCGCGCTGCACGCCGGACACCCGGTCCTTGTGCGCAGCGCGAGCGATCTGCTCGCCGACCTCGCAGGCCAGGAGTCGTCGGTCGCACGCGCAAGGCGGCTGCGCGCGTACGTGCAGCCCGCGATTCTCTGCATCGATGAGGTGGGATATCTCTCCTATGACACGAGGCACGCTGACCTGCTCTTCGAGGTCGTCACGCGCAGGTACGAGAAGAACAAGTCCATCGTGCTCACGACCAACAAGCCCTTCGCCGAGTGGCCGACGGTGTTCCCAAACGCCGCCTGCGTCGTGACGCTCGTCGATAGGCTGCTTCATCGCGCCGAGCTCGTGGTCATCGAGGGCGACAGCTACCGGCTGCGCGACGCCCAGGAGCGACAGCTGCGCCGCTCCGCCTCCCGGCGCCGGTCGAAGGAGCCCCCGGCCGTCGCCTGACGCGCGCGCTCCAGTGCCCGCCGACGCTCACGACAACGCGTCGGCGGGCACTGCGACGCCACGTGCTCGCCGTGCCCAGCTCGTCGTCTCCAGGCACGTCGGGGCATGCCCGCTGTGCGATCCCTCCAGCGCGGCGGCGCATCCTGCGCCGAACCCTGATCGCCGTACCCGACGCGGCCATCCACCTCGGCATCGCCCGACGCGAACGCAGATGATCGCTACAGCTCGTCATGTCGAGGCGTCGCGCGGTGATCGACGACATCCCTGGCATGAGCAGCCTGATGGTGTTCTCCGATCCGCGCGCCACGCCCAGGGACAAGGCGATCGCGGTCGCCGTCGACGCGCTGAGCGTGGTCGGCGTAGGCGTCGTCGTCAAGCTCGCCGGCAAGGCCGCCGGCGCGACCGGCAAGGCAGGGAGCGCGGCGCGCGCCGGTGTAGTGGCGCTGGGAGAGTCGGTCGGGTCCGCAAGGGAAGCAGGCAAAGCCGTGCGGGCTCTTACTCCCGCTGATTTGGGACTCGGCGAAAACACCATTGTGGAGGGGACTTTTGCGATTAACGGGGCAAAGGCGACAGCATATGTGCGGTACCTGGGCAAGCCCCCGGAGGGCCTTGGCTCTGGCTTGCTCAGAGCGCGGAAGGCTCTCGGGGCCGCAGCCAAAGAGGAGGGTGCGAGCATCCTTCAGATCGAGACGTCGCGCGTGATCGAGGAGACGGGGCGACTTGCTCCGATCCTGGAACGAGCAGGCTTCGGTGTCCGACCGAATGGAACAATGTTTTGGGAGGGAGCACTCAAGTGAGTAGTTCGATTAGCAGCGCTCTGGTTGGCAGGATTCGCAGGCAGGCAAAGCGTGTCCTCGCTGGTTCGGTCAGAGGGGCGAATGATCAGCCTATATTCCCAGGCTACTTGTCGTTCGATAAAGAGGAGCGCCCTCGCTGGTGGATGGATGAGCTCGCTCCTGACAGCTGGGGTGAGATCTTTGGCGTCCATGAGATCGAGCGCGACAGATCTGACGGTGCGATTGTTGTCACGGAGCGAGGTTTGGGGGTCTTCAACGACCCCCGTGCGCCCATTTGGCTACCCTATGAGGCCGTCGAAGGATGGGCAAAGCTCTCCAAAGATCCTATCTCAAAATCACTCATTGTTCGAACTAAGTCTGGCAGTGAAGTCGAGCTCCTCTTTCCGCATGGGGGTGCATTTGCCTTTGTTCAGTTTCTCGGCTATGTGACTGAGCAGCTATTCCGAAGTAAAATAGCGAAGTGACTGGAGGCTAGTCTCGACTTGGGCACTGATCATCAACGGACAGCGGGTCGATGGCTACCGAAGCGGGCGGCCTGCGCACGACGGGCGCTCCGTTCGGGAGGCGTTCCGGTTGCGCGGCGTACGCGGCGTCCAGGGCGACCTGGCGCCGAGCCGCGATATCTTCGACTCGGCCGTAGAATACATCGGCAGGTGTGAAGAGCGTAAGTCCATAATGCTGATGAAGGCCGTTATACCAGGTGAAGAACTCCTGGCACGACGCGCGTGCATGAGCCAGCGAGGCAAAGCGGTCCGGATAGTCTGGCTGGTACTTGAGCGTCTTGAACTGCGACTCGGAGAAGGCGTTGTCGTCGCTGACGTGAGGCCGGCTGAGGCTACGAACGACGCCGAGCGAGCCGAGGAGCGGAGATGGGAAGGCTTCGGCACGGGTCAGGTCCACTGTCCGCCCTCTCACCACAGATTTCCAGGGGGAGCTTGTCTCACCCGACGTTGGCACAGAGGGTTCTGTGAAATCCAGGCTAGGCAACGGCGCGAGCCAATTGACTCGTGCGCCTATTCCGGACGTCCTCGGCATACTGTTCGTACTGTGGCAGCAGCGGCGTCTTCAGGACGGGTCCTAGAAAAATCTTCCGCTGGAATCGAAACAGAAAGGCAGTCGGAGGATGATAGTCAAATCGGTTCACTAGACGTCCTGCATCTACTACCTCCCCCGCCTTGACGCCAGCAAAAGCCGCTGCGAGAACCCTCCGGTTGTGCTCGGTTTGACTCCGGCCGTCGAGCGGTCGCTGCTCGCAAAAATAGCCATTATACACCGGCGCACCGACGCTGAATCGCACGGCGAGGCCCACTCGCCGAGCTCTCGCGGGTAGTGTATAGTGGCAATACTGGCTATCAAAAAAAAACAGAACATCACCGACCCTCAGCTCACGACCACCGACCACATCCTTCAGATCTGCAGCCAGGACCCCATGTTCATGAGCGAATGGAAGCGGACGGGTATCGCCGGTCGAGACATTTTCAAGATGAGCCAAGCCGGGTGGGCACGCCCAACCGTCGGGAAGCGGTCGCGGGTCAACGCGGAGCATCGAGCGGTCGGGTAGCCCCGGGTCGTCGCCTTCCCGGGGCCCCCACGGATCCGGACGTGCAGGTTTCCCGCATCCGGCTCTTCGAAACACGGCTTCGCTACACGATTCGGACGGCGGTCGGCTTCAGAAGCGGGTAGCGCTTCAGGAGCCGATTCATTGCCGCCCAGGAGAGACCACGCTGGGAACGGCGATGCAGCCACCGCCACCACACCCGCGTGGCCCAATGCAGAAGAGTCCAGAGCCTCGCCCGATTGCCAGGGCGGCCATAGTAGCCGTAGTGGCCTCGGAGCTTCAGGTTCAAGACGTGCTGCTGCCTCTCGAGTGGTTCATGGCGATGGGCCTTGCACCACTGCGAGATACCCTTCAATGCCCGTTGGAAGCGATCCGATGCCGTTCGCGTCTTCACTGCCCACTTGCCCGCGAGGCTCTTGCCCCAGTGGATGGTGAAGCCGAGGAAGTCGAAGGTGGCCGGCTTGTACGGCCCCTCGTCCGCGTCGCGTCGGCGCATCATCCGGTCCGGCCGCTTGAACGGCAGAAGCCGGGTCTTGTCCGGGTGCAGCGTCAGACCGTACTTGCCGAATCGCTTCGGTAGCACAGCCATCACGCGACGCGCGTCCTCCTCGTACTCGAACAACATCACAGCGTCATCGGCATAGCGCACCAGATGGGCTCGGCCGCGCATGCGCGGTCGCACCTCTCTGGCAAACCACACGTCGAACACCTCGTGCAGAAGGACATTTGCAAGAATCGGGGAAACGACCCCGCCTTGCGGACTACCCGCATCCGGGCACTTCAGATTTCCGTCCTCGAGCACTCCTGCATTCAACCACTTACCTATCAGGCGTAGAATCGCCCCATCGCGTATCCGACGACGCAGCACTTCGCCCAGACGCTCGTGATCGATCGAGTCAAAATACTTCCGTATATCGATCTCGATGACCCAACCGCCAGCCATCCTCATCGCCTCGCGGTGCAGCTCGTCCAGCGCTTGTTGCGCCGACCGGCCGGGACGAAAGCCGTACGAGCAGTCCAGAAACTCCTCCTCGTAGACGGCTTCAAGCACCATGGCAACTGCGCGTTGCAGCACCTTATCCTCGAAAGTTGGAATACCGATCGGCCTCGTTTCCGAGCCCGACCCTTTCGGGATATGGACTCTGCGCACCGGCGGCGCACGGTACGTGCCGGATTTCGCGCGTTCGAGAAGCGACCGGAGGTTGTCCTCCAGGTGTGCCGCATAGTCGCCCGCACTCTGTCCGTCTACACCCCTCGCGCCATCTTTGCGCGTCCTTCGATGTGCCTCACGTAGCCATTCCAGGTCGATGTGATGAGCAAGCGTCGTGAGCGGCTGTTCGCGGAGTTGCCGCGCCAGCCATGCTATCCGTTTGAGTCGTGTTGAGATGGGTACCAAGCTCGATGTCTCTTCCATCTTTCCCTCATACGGTTCCGTGTCCCTGCGCGCCCTTCGCTCCACGGGGTCCCACGGCTCGGTTCCCCCGATTCGTCGCTACTATGGCGCGCTCCGACGTCCCACTGCCCCGCTTCGGCTTCGCTCGTGCTCGCCTTCACGGTTCCGTCTCACGACGGAGCCAATGGGACCTCCCAAGTTCCTCGGCGACCCTCGCCACGCATGCCCCGGCTCTTCGACTCCGGTGGAATCTCAGGAGCAGGCCTCCGGGAACATGTCCCTACGCATCGCTCCCTCGATGTTGCCTTCCGGGCTTACGGTCCCGTCGGCTTCCACGACTTCTTTCTTTCGGAGCCCGATTCCGCAGCCCGCATGCTCGCTGTCTACGCTTCGTGGTCCGGGTTGCCCTCGGTCACCACGCAAGACTCGCTTCCGACTGGCGGCCCTACCTTGGTCGGGCAGGAATTGCGTATTCCGACGGACGTGACGGCTCGTTCCGGAGCGACGCGACGGCCCAGTCCGGCGTGACGTGGACCGGAGCGCAGCGACGAGCGCGGTCAGGTCTTCGTCTCGGTCACCTCGGGAGCCACCGCCTTCTTCTTCCGCATCGATCCACCGCGGAGCGTCACCAGGTGCGCGTTGTGGACGACGCGGTCACAGATCGCGTCGGCGATACTCGCCTCTCCGATGGCCTGGTGCCAACTTTTCACCGGGATCTGCGAGGTGATCACGGTCGACGACCTGTCATATCTATCCTCGAGGACCTCCAGCAGATCGCGCCTCTCGACGTCGGTCATGGGCGCGAGCAGGAAGTCGTCGAGGACCAGCACGGCGACCTTGGCGAGGCGCGCGAGGGCGTTCGCGTAGGTCCCGTCGGCACGCGCGACCGCGAGCTGTTGGAGCAGGCGCGGGGCGCGGATGACGAGGGCGCGGAAGCCCTGCCTGCAGGCGGCTTGCGCGAGCGCGCCGCCGAGAAAGCTCTTCCCGGCTCCGGTCGCTCCCAGCACGATCACGTTCTGCTTCGCGCGGACCCACTGGCAGGAGCCCAGCACCCGGGCGAAGGGCCTGTCCACGCCGCGCCCCGCCTCGCAGGAGAAGTCCTCCATGCACGCGCCCCCCGGCACCCGCGCATCCTTCAGCAGGCGATGGAGTCGCTTGTTCTCACGCGCCGTCCACTCGCGGTCGACGAGCAACCCGATCACCTCCTCAGTGGAGAGCGGCTCCGTCGACGGCGCTGCCGCCCTCTCTCTCAGCATCGCCGCCATCGCGTTCAGCTTCATCTCGACCAGCTTCTGAATCGTCTCTTCCAAGATCACTCCTCTCCTCCTTGTTGAAGTACTCAGCACCGCGAATGTTCTCGTGCGCCAGCGCCCCCCGGGGCGGCGGCTCGACCAGCGGCGCGCGGTCGAGGCCGTTCCTCAGGATCGCGGTCACGCTCTTGGCGGTGGGGCTGCCGATGCGGAGCGCACGCGCGCACGCAGCGTCGACGCGCTCGCGACCGTACTTGTCCGCGAGCCGGATCACGCCCAGGCACGTCCGGTAGCCCGTCTCCGGGTGGGTGCGGTGGCGCATGACCGCACGCGCGAGCTCGCCGACGTTCGGGCCGATCGTCTCGGCCCACGCCACCACGCGCTCCGGCGGCCACTTGCCGTAGTCTCGATGGGCTCTGGGGCGATGCTCGTCGACGATCACGGCCGACCCCTTCCGGCCGTAGCTGCGCGCGTGCGACGCGACGCGCACGCCGTCGTGGAACAGCTCCACGACCGAGGCCGTCGCTCGGATCTCGACGCGCGCACCGACCAGCGTGTACGGCGCGCTGTAGAGCCGGTCGTCGTAGCAGACGCAGTAGTCGATGTTGACCTTGGCGTGCTTCCAGTCGGCGAGCTCGTACCGCCGCGCCGGTAGCGGCCGCATCACGGGCTTGTCGATGGTCTCGAACGCCGTGCGCCGGCAGCCGTCGAGCCGTTGGAACGGCCGCGCGTTCAGCCGCTCCAGCAGCGACGCGATCGCGTCGTTGAGCTCGGCGAGGCTGAAGAAGGTCCGGTGCCGGAGCGAAGCGAGGATCCAGCGCTGCGCGATGAGCACGCCGCCCTCGACCTTCGCCTTGTCGCGCGGCTTCCGGGGCCGAGCCGGGATGACCGTCACGCCGTAGTGCCGCGCCATCTCGAGGTAGGTCGGGTTGATGTCCGGCTCGTACCGATCCGGCCCGGAGACCGCGCTGCGGAGCTGGTCCGGGACGAGCACCTCGGGCACGCCACCGAAGTACTCGAACATCCGCACCGTCGACCCGACGAAGTCGGCGAGCTTCTGCGAGCGCGTCGCCTCGGCGTACGTGTAGTTGCTCGCGCCGAGCACCGCGACGAACAGCTCGACCTCGATCACCTCGCCGGTCGTCCGGTCGACGAGGTGCGGCTTCCTTCCCGAGTAGTCGATGAAGACCTTCTCGCCGGCGCGGTGAACCTGACGCATCACGACGCCGAGCTTCTTCTTCCAGCCTGCGTACAGGTCGCAGAACCGGCTGTACTCGTAGGGCTTCAGCGGAGCCTGTGCCGCGCTCGCTTCGCGGTACTCGAGCCAGAGCGTCTGCAGCGTGACGCACGGCTTCGACAGCTCGCGGTGGACCCAGGAGAAGTCGATCGGCACGCGCGCGGGCGGCTCGTTGCGACCGACGTCGCGGAACAGCCGCGACTCGATCTCGGCGTCGGTCATCTCTTGGGCGACCTCCCACGTCAGCCCCGCCTTCGCCGCGCGCGCCAGGTAGCCGCTCACCGTGCTCTCGCCGATGCAGGCCGCCGCCGCGATCTCCGCTCGGCTGCGCTTGCACTCGAACTTGAGCCTCAAAATCTCTCGAACCTTACGCATCGATAGCCGCTCCGACATCGCGCCCATGTACGCGATGAGGCTGCGACCGCGAGCGCCGCCTACGGGCCGTCACCCCCGTCGGAACGGTCCGTCACGTCCCTCGGAACGGCCCGTCACGTGCGTCGGAACGAGCCGTCGGGTGTGTCGGAACCCCCCGTCGGGTGGCCCGGAACGCCCCGTCACGTCCCGTCGGAACGAGCCGTCACGTGCGGTCGGAATCGGCCGTCACGTCAGCCCGGAATACGCAGGAATTCAACCCGCTGGGTCGCTACATCAGGTTTCAGTTGGTGTGGACTTCACATGGCATCCTCCTGATCGAAGCTGTGCTTGGCGCACCGTAGGTAAAAGAAGCCGGATTGCAGCGCGAGGAAGTGTAGCGCAGCAAACCGAAAGGGTGGGACCGCGAGCGTCGTGATGGCTCGGTCCTGGGTCGAAAGAGCGTGGTCCGGGCGGCGCCGAGCGCGCTACGGGGCGCATCGGCGTGCCGTGGGCACACGTGTCCGTCCGGGCGTTGGTCTGGCCCGGGAGGCGCGTCGCGAGACGTTATGCGGCGTCACCGGGCGCCTTGCGGCGCAGAACGGTGCTTTTCCAGTACGGCGGCCGCCGCGTGGACGCTGGGAGAGCGTGCTGGGACGTCGGTCGGCTCGCCGAGCGCGGAGAGGAAGCGGGCGATGTGGCTTCGCAGGGCGCGGTCCGATGCGCTTGCGCGCCAACGTGGGCGACTCGCCGAGGCGAGCACGCCAGCGTACTTGACGGTGTGAAAGCGCGGCGGCGGGACGCTGGCCGCGAGGCGGCACAGAGCGAGAGCGCATCCATGTCCACCGCGACAGTCCCGTCAGCGAAGGCGCGCTTGAGCGAGCCCTGCAGCAGGTCAGAGGCCGTCGAGCTTTGCCAGGAAGATGTCGCTTTGCTCGTACTCTTCGGCGCTGGTCTCGTGCAGGCCGAACCCGAAGTCGATCTTCTCGTGGAATATCCCCGAGACGATCACGTGCCCCGCAGGGCCGAGCGCGACGGCCTGGCCCACTTGCTGGGGCCCACCGCCATAGAGCCTGCTCCACAGCGTGTTGCCCGTGGCGTCGAGCTTCGCCGCGAACACGTCTCCATACGAGCTGCTCGCGGTCAGCGGGCCGGTGCCGAAGTCGACGACGCCAAGGACGCCGCCCGTGAGCGCGATGCTGCCGTCCCCCGCGGCCGCGACGCCCCAGGGCGCCTGCACGCCAGCGTCGCCGTAGCTCCTGCTCCAGACGAAGTCGCCCGCGCCGTCGAGCTTGGCAAGGAAGATATCGTCGCCCCACTGCAGCGTGCCCTCCCAGTGAGGGTCGTAAGCTCGCCCGCCGGCGCTCACCAGGGGACCGCCGCCGAAATCAAGGCTGCCAAAGAAGGTCCCTGCAAGGACGATGTCACCCGATCCATCGATCGCGACGCTGTTAGCGATCTGCACGGTCTCACCACCGAAGGTCTCGCTCCAGAGGTCGTTGCCGGCGGAATCGAGCTTTGCGACGTAAACGTCCGCCGTTCCGGGATCATCGATGGTCGCGCCCTCGATGTAGCCGACGTATCCCGCCAGGACGATGTTGCCCATCGCATCGCAAGCCAGGTCCCTGAGGCTCGGGCCGCTGACGTGCCGGCTCCAGACGTGATGGCCGGCTGCGTCCACCTTCGCCGCGCATGCGCCTGTGCTCCCGAGCGCACCGCCGCCGAGATCGGCGTCCGCTTCACACCCTCCCGCGAGGACGACGTCCCCCGCGGCGTCGACGGCGACGGCTCGCGTGTACACGTTGCTGAACGCCTCGCTCCACAGCGTGTTCCCGGCGGCGTCGAACTTGGCGACGACGGTGTTCCAGCCGGATCCGGGCAGGGCCACGGCTCCTCCGCCGAGGTCGACGCTCGTCCCGGTGGCCGACACCGCGACGATGATGTTGTCCGAGGCATCGATCACGAGGTCTTGCGCCACCAGGAGGCCGTCCGATACCTCGAACCTCGTGCTCCAGAGGTGATTCCCTGCGCGGTCGAGCTTCGCCAGGGATGCTGTGTAAGCGCTGCCTCCTGCGGACAGGAGCCCCCCGCCGAAGTCGATGGGCTCGGGGGTGGACGCCAGCAAGGCCTGAGCTGGGCGTGCGGCATGCGCGAGGCCGATGACTGAATGCCGTAGGGTACGCGCAACCTTCACAAAGTCTGCCCGGGTGGTGAAGGCAGCCTCTCATGCCAGGACTCAACATGGACAGCGCGCTCGCGGGCGAGGAGCGCGTCTTCGGCATCGAGGCGCTCGCCGTCGATCCGCTCTTCGTGCGACTCGCGGGCGGGGTCGTCCCGAGCATCGACAGCGTCTACCGGGACCTGTGCCGCTTCGATGAGGACGCGCTCGAAACGCTGCACAGCATGGTTGTCGACCACGGGCTCGCCCTCATTGCTCGCCGAAAGCACCGGTTCGTGCACATCGACGTCGATACGACCGTGGAGCCGCTCTTCGGGATGCAGGAGGGGGCGCTTCCGGGCCCGAATCCACGCTACCACGGCCGGCCGAGCTATCATCCGATCTTGGCGCGCATCGCCGAGGCCGACGCCATCGTCGGAGCCAAGCTGCGCCCCGGCGACACGAGCTGCGGCGAAGCCGATGTGCCTTTCGTCGAGGAGTGCATCGACCGGGCGCGCGCCGCTGCGCCGAGCGCGGTCATCTACGTCGTTCCGCACCTGGCGAGCTGGCGAACGCCGTGGCTGCGCCGCGCGCTCATCCTCGTCCCGGGAAGGTTGGCCCGGTCGGGTCGGGGCACGACCCTGCACGTGCCGGAGCGGTCGCAGCTCGCCCGCTGGCTGAATTGAGTCCGGACCAGCCGAAATCATCACGGGGGTAAGGGGGGCGTGTGCCTTCGATGCCCATCGCGCCGCGCAGCGTCGGGGCGACGCCCGCGATGGTCATCGGCGGCTGGGACCCTACCGAGCGGCCGCAAGATGGCCATCATCCAGCCGGGGCGCAGTGCCATCAGCCAGCCGGCTCGGTAACAGCAGTGGGAGCCCGATGGATCCAGGCGCGTCCTCGGTGGTAGCCTCACCTCCATGCTCGACGACGCACAGCTCACCCTGCACCTGGGGCGCCTCTCGCGGGACGGCTATACGGTGATCGAGGACGCCTTCGATCCAGCCTTCGCCGATGAGCTCCGCGCGGATCTCGAGCGGCTCGAGCGCGAGCTCGGCGAGGGCCCGGGGAAGAACCTCTTCGAGGGCTTCAAGACGGTCCGCCTCTACAACCTCCTCGCGCGCGGCAAGATCTACGAGGCGATCCCGGTGCACGAGCGCGTCTTGCCCGTGGTGGAGGGGGTGCTCGACCGCGGCTGCCTGGTCTCGTCGCTCTCCTCGATCGCCATCGGCCCTGGCGAGGCGGCGCAGCCGATCCACGCGGACGACATGTTGATCCCGCTCCCGAAGCCGCACCCGACGCTCGTGTGCAACACGATGTGGGCGATCACCGACTTCACCGCGGAGAACGGCGCCACCCGCATCCTCCCCGGGACGCACAGGGCGGATGGCAACCCCGAGCTCGGCAAGGCGTACGACGGCTGGGTCGCCGCCGAGATGCCGAAGGGCTCTGTCCTCGTCTTCGACGGCGGCGTGTGGCACGGCGGCGGCGAGAACCGCACGCGCGAGCGACGCCTGGGGATCGCCATGAACTACTGCGCCGGCTGGATGCGACAGCAGGAGAACCAGCAGCTCGGCATCCCCCGCGAGATCGCCAAGGGCTTCTCTCCGCGCCTGCGCAAGCTGGTCGGTTATGGCATCTACCGAGGCCTGTACGGCCACATCGAGAAGTGCAGCCCGGTCGATCTGCTGGACGAGACGGGCCCACGCCGCGTGCTGGGCGAGTGAGGGCCTCTCGGGAGCCGGCGCTCTGCGCCCCTCGAACAGCACCGCGCCGGACCCGCCGCGGGCGACCCCACGCGGGGCCTATCAGGGGTTCCGGCGCGTGCCCGAACGTCGATCGCTGGTGCTCACCGAGACGACGTGCAGATGCGGATTGAGCCGCATGTCGCCGGACGTGCGTTGCACGGCCTCGCTGCGCGTCTCCAGCGTCTCGGGATCGAGCCGGAGCACCTTGCCCGGCGTCACGGTCTGGTCGCCCTCGCAGACGATGAAGAGCCCGTGCTCCTGGTCGAGCTCCGCGAGGTGCGGCCTGGGGCATTCCGCGCTGATGTTCCGGGAGACGGCGCCGCTGTCGTCCGGGGTCATGCCGCTCCGCGCGATCGTGTCGGGCACCTGTCGCCGTGGTCGTCGGGCGCCACGTACACGCTCGCGGGGGCGCGCGCGGGCCGCCGCCGTCGTTGCCGCCGCCGCTGCCACGGTTGCCGGCGCCGCCGTTGCCCGCACTGCCGCCGCTGCCCCAACATCCGATGCGAGACGGCACATCGATGCCTCGACAGCGCTGCATGCAACTGCACCATACCCCTGCTTCCTGGCACGGCTCGCTACTGGCCACAGCCGGAGTGCGTCCATGCATGCAGCAAAAATCTCAGATCATGTCAAGGTTTCAATCATGGCCGCAAAGTAAAGAACGTGTTTCCAGCCAACGTACGAAATCTCGCGAATCTGGGCCCTGGACTTCCAGTCCCTGCGGCTCTCCACCCGAACAAGCCTGTTGAGCTTGGGTTCCGGATGGCGACCCGCAACTGAGCCACATCGATAGCATTCTGTATAAAATTTCGAAAATCCGACTGCATTCGATCATTGTCATTATTCGCGATATTAACCATCTGCCGCAGCCGACGACGAACCCCCTGATCGTAGTTCGGATAATCGGAAAACCCATCGAACTGATCGACGGCGCGAATGATGTCGATCAAATTTCTCGCCTCGCGTGCCCCGAATTGAGAAGGATCGTTCGCCAATCGATTCTCCAGAACCCGTTGCATCCACCCCATACTCTCCAATGTGTCTGCTGCCAGGTAGTCTGCGTGGGACGGACCGCGGGCCTCCGACATCAACAGTCTGGCGACAGCTCCAGCTTCAGTAGCAGGATCCGGCAACTCTATCGCACCGTCAACCACAACACTTAGTGTCGCCTGGATTCCGGACCGTGTCGCCGCAGTCACCGTTACAGCGCCACTACCTGATGTTGTAGCAAGCGCGCTGAGGTAAAACGAAAAGTTGCCAACGGCGCGCATACGAGGCATGCCATCGACGCTAACCACATCGGGATCACTGCTCGTTATTTTGGGAACGCAATCCGAGCGTGGAACATCGGCGAGCTCGATGCCGGCCGAAGAGTTCCCTTCGATGCTCGATATGTGAATAGTCACAGCCGTAACATCTGTTCCATGTCGCCGAAAACGCATATATCACCTTCATATAGCGCAAGGCCCAAATCGACGCTTTACTCCTGCATCACTCTCCAGACCTGTGCAAGGCCAGGGTCTCTCCCAGCGACTCGCAATCCCGCAGCAACGAGTCGACCCATTTCTTCGTTACGATGCTGGCGGATAATTGGAAACATGACCGTCCGTAGCGCAAGCGCCCGACCAACGCCAGCGTGATCGTCGGCGCAGCGCCGGTTACCTGTCCCCCTTCGCGGCGAAGGAGGAAGCGATGGCAACGAGGGTGGAGGGGGTCGAGCGATGGGAGCGCAGCGGGCTGGTTGCCGAGGAGCTCGCGCGGCACGAGGGGTACAAGCTTTGCCAGCTGTACTGGTGCCGCTGGAAGCTGCGGGCCTACGGACCTTCGCAGCCCCTGCCGTGGTCCTCGACGGATGCGCCGCGCTTCCTGCCGGTGCAGTGGTGGCCGACGCCTCGCCGGTCGTGGCCGCGCATCGCGCCGGACCGTTCTCGACGAGATCGCTCGACGACCCGGCCGTCGTCGTCGTCGTCGCCGTCGCGCAGGCGGAAGCGAGGAGCGCGACGCCGAAGGAAGGGAGCAGCAGCTTCATCGCCGCGCACTCTAGTGATGACGATCGAGATGCCCCGTCTCCAACGGGTCTTTCGTTTCGTGATGCATCGTGCACGCATGCGCGATTGCGCGACATGTGCATACACCTGCGCATCGGCTACCGACGGGCGGGTCGTCGCATCGTACGGGCGCGCATGAAGTCGAGGAACGCCTGGAGCTTCGGCGCGAGCTGCACGCGGCTCGGGTAGTAGAGGAAGAGCCCGGGGAACGGCGGGCAGTACGATGCGAGCACGCGTACGAGCCGGCCGGTCGCGAGGTCGTCCTCGACGAAGCTGACGAGCACGTTCGCGAGGCCGAGCCCTGCGCGTGCGAGCCGCACCATCACCTCGCCATCGTTCGCGGTGAGCCGGCCTTCGACCGTAACCTCGATATCGCGCCCCCGCTCGGTGAGCTCCCAGCGATAGATCTCCCCGGACGATCGCCGGTACTTGATGCATTCGTGGCCGGCGAGATCGCGCGGCCTCCGCGGCACCCCGCGCGCGGCAAAGTACTCGGGAGCGCCGACGATCGCGCTCTCCTCGTCCTTCCCGATGCGGACCGCGATCATGTCGCGCTCCACCGTCTCGCCGATCCGGATCCCGGCATCGCAGCCGGTCGCGACGATGTCCGCGAGCGAATCCTGGAGCACGAGGTCGACCTGGATGCGCGGGTACGCGGCGAGAAAGGCGGGCAGGTGCGGCTCGATCAGTCGACCGAACGCCATGCGCGGCAGGTTCAGGCGCAGCGTGCCCGCAGGTCCATCGCGGAGCTCGGCGACCGAATCGAAGGCGCCCTGCACGTCGGCGAGCGCCGGTCGGAGCCGTGCGACGAAGCGCTCGCCGGCCTCGGTGAGGCCCACGCTCCGCGTGGTGCGCTGGACGAGCCGGACGCCGACGCGCTCCTCGAGCGCCCGGATCGTCTGGCTCACCGCGGAGGGGGTGACGCGGAGCGACGCCGCCGCGGCGGTGAAGCTCCGCTTCTCCGCGACCGCCAGCAGCGTGGTGAGACCGGCGAGCTCCATTCGTTAGTTTTACTTCAAGACCTGCCGCGATTCGACGCCTTTTGCCGCCGTTCATCGGGCCGTAGGCTCGGGGCATGAAGACATGGCTCATCACGGGTGCGAGCTCCGGCTTCGGCAGGGCGCTCGCGGAGGACGTCCTCGCCCGCGGAGATCGCGTGATCGCCGCCGCGCGGAGCGAGGCGGCGCTCGCGGAGCTCGCCGTCAAGGCGCCCGATCGCGTCGTCCCGCTGAAGCTCGACGTGCGCGAGCTCGGCGCGATCGCCCCGGCGATCGAGCGCGCCGGCGCGGTCGACGTGCTCGTCAACAATGCCGGCTACAGCATCATCGGGGCGCTCGAGGAGACGGACGACGAAACGCTGCAGGACGTCATGGCGACGATGTTCTTCGGCCCTGCCGCCCTGACGCGCGCGGTCCTCCCGCAGATGCGCGAGCGCAAGGGCGGCACGATCGTCCAGCTCACGAGCGTCGGCGGCCTCACCACGGCGGCGGGCTTCGGCGCGTACTGCGCGGCGAAGCACGCGCTCGAGGGCCTCTCCGAGTGCGTCGCGAAGGAGGTCGCGGCCCATGGTATCCGCGTGCTCATCGTCGAGCCGGGCGCCTTCCGGACGAACCTCTTCGGCCATGCGTTCAAGAGCATGACCGAGAGCGCCGCGTACGTGGAGACGGTCGGTCCGACGCGCGCTTACGTCGCGCAGCAAGCCGGTAACCAGGACGGAGATCCGGCGAAGGCGGCGAGGGCGATCGTCGCCGCCGTCGCCGCGGGCGCACCCACGCTCCGCCTTCCGCTCGGCGCGGACGCCGTTGCGCTCGTGCGCGGAAAGCTCGCCGAGATCGCCGCCGACATGGACGCGTGCGAGGCCGTCGCGACGGCGACCGCGTTCACTCCGTGACCGGGACCCACGTCCGCGCCGTGGCATCCGTATAGGCGCGCTCTGGATCGATCTCGGGCTCGATCCGCGCCGCCGTGGTCTCGCCGAGGAACGGGGCGACCGGGACCGTCCTCCCCGCGAGGTCGGGCAGCGCCCCGTTCACGTGCACGATGAAGTTCGCGATCGGGTGCCGTCCCCGAGCCTCGTCGGGCACGGCGAAGACGGCGATCTTCCAGTCCGGAAACGCGCGCGCGAGCCCGCCCAGGATCGCGGGCACGAGCGTGCGGCGGAGATTCCCGACGAGGTTCAGCACCACCGCGCCCGTCACCTTGGCCCAGACCTCGGCGAAGAGCTCGGCAGTGAGGAGATGGCCGGGCATCCGGTACGCGTCGTAGCAATCGATCACGACGACGCACCATGGCGACGAGCTTCATCCGCCCCTTGCAAGTTGGGCACTCGAGGACGTCGATCGCACATGTGCGGCGCAAGAGCTCGGCCCACGGCCGATAGCCGCCACGCTTGCGTTTCGAAGCGGCGTCTTCGTCCGCCTTCGTAGGCTCTTGTGGCTTCGCAGGGCGCGGTCCGATGCGCTTGCGCGCCAACGTGGGCGACTTGCCGAGGCGAGCACGCCCGCGTACTTGACGGTGTGAAAGCGCGGCGGCGGGACGCTGGCCGCGAGGCGGCACAAGAGCGAGAGCGGATCCATGTCCACCGCGACAGTCCCGTCAGCGAAGGCGCGCCTCCGCGAGAGCCGCACCAGGCCGTCCTGCTGCGGCTCGACGCGCTCCTTTGCGATTGCGATCGGGGGTCGCAGCACGTAACGCAGCAGCGCCTCCCTCGCCGCGGCATGGTGCGCACCGGCGCGCGTCGCTGCGTGCAAGGTGAAGCCATCGAGCGCAGCGCACAGCGGCTTGTCGTACGCGAGCGCGCTCGGAGAAGACGGCGAGAGCCCGCGGAGCCATTGCGGGGCGACGACGTGTGGCGCGGCTCTCGTCCCGAGACGGCGGAGGCACAGAGCGCGGCCTCGGGCTCGCCGTCCTCCACGGCGTCGTGCTCGATCTCGAGATGCCCGTGCCGCCGGAGGGTTCGGAGCATCCGCCCGACGGCGTGCTCCAGGACCTGACCGACCTCGCCCGTTCGCAGCTGACCGAGCTCGGTCCACACGAGCTCGGTGCCGTCTTCGTGATAAGCCCCGTCGAGGAAGACCACGTGCAGATGCGGATTAAGCCGCATGTCGCCGGACGTGCGTTGCACGGCGGTCACCGCGCCGCTCTTGACCGCGCCGCACGCGCCTCGGCGCGCGGCGCGCTCTTCGTAGAACCGCTCCACGCTCTCGACGAAGAGGCGGGTCAGCACGCCGAACAACCCCGTCCTGGGCGAGCCTGCGCCGCCACGGAAACGGAAACGTGAGCACCCACGGACGGTGCGCCACCTCGGGCAGGAGGTCCTCGATCAGGTTCGCCGCCGTGGCACACATGCGTCGGCCCAGACACGACGGGCAGAAACCGCGTCCTTTACAGCTGAAGGCCACCAGCCGACTCTCTTCGCAGCGCTCGCACCGGAGCCGCGCGAACCCGCGGCAGAGCAGCCCGCAGTCGAGGTAGGCTTCGAGCTCCTTCTTCGCGTGCTTGGGTATCCGGACGGCGATGGCGCCGTCGTCGATGGCCCCGTACAGCGTCTCCACGTTGTCGCGCACGATCTCGTAGAGCGTCGTCTTCTCGGGACGACGGCGCTCGTAGACGACGCCCGTGGTGCGAGCCGCGCTGGCCACACGGCGCCGACACCGCACGCCACTCGGTGAGGGCGCGTTTTCGCCGCGAATTTCGACAATCCGCCGGGCTATCGCCCATGGCGGCGCCATGGCGGAGCGGCGGGCCGGGGGGCGGCGGGCCGCGACGCTCGCTGCCGCGGCGGCGGAGGCGCTCGCCGAGCACCCGGCTCGCGCTCGATAGGTCGGCGCGCGAGAACGCAGAGCGCGAGCGCGCAGCGTTGCAGGAGGAGATCATCCGGGTGCAGCAGAGCCGGCTAGCGGAGCTGTCCACGCCGATGATCCCGATCACCGAGCAGGTGATGGTCATGCCTCTCATCGGGACCATGGATGAGCAGCGTGCCAGGCACGTGCTTGCATCTGCGCTCTCTGGCGCCGAGGCGCATAGTGCGCGTGCCGCCTCCGTGCCAGCATGCAGGAGCCGCTTCGCCGCTCGTTTTCCCACCGCTCCCCGCGGCGTCCGCAGTTCCGCCATGGCGTCGCCATGCAGCATCGCGGCGAGAGGGTCGTCGCCTGCGCACGCCGCCGCGCTTGCCTCCCGGCACAGGCCTGGTGCTTGCCGGCATCACTTTCCGGATGCCTCCGGGGCGCTTCGGCACGCAACCGCCGCGTGCGGGCGATCCCAGTAGAGCCTGCGGGCACTGGCGAGCGGCCTCGACGCGGTGGAGCTGCTGCCGCGGGCCGTGGGTCGCGGCGTCGCCTTCGTGCCCGGCGCGGCCTTCGATGCGGACGCGGCGGACGTGTGCACGCTGCGCCTGTCCTTCGTCACCGCATCGGTGGAGCAGATCGACGCCGGGATCGCGGCGCTCGCCGCTATCATCCGCGAGGACCTCGCGAGGACCACGCTATGCTGAAGATCTGGGGCCGCATCTCCTCCATCAACGTGCGCAAGGTGGTGTTCACCGCGCAGCTGCTGCATCTGCCCTTCGAACGCATCGACGCCGGCGCCGTCTTCGGGATCACGAAGACGCCGGAGTACCTGGCGCGCAACCCGAACGCGCTGGTGCCCACGCTGGAGGACGGCGACTTCGTCCTGTGGGAATCGAACGTGATCGTGCGCTACCTGTGCGCGAAGCATGCGGCACGCGGCCTCTACCCGGAGGACCTGCGCACCCGCTTCGACGCCGAGCGCTGGATGGACTGGCAGCAGACGACGCTGAACGGCGCCGGCCGCGACGCCTTCCTCCAGCTCGTTCGCACGCCCGCGGAGAAGCGCAACGCGCAGGCGATCGCGGCTTCCGTCGCCGCGACCGAGCCGCTTCTCACGCTGCTCGATACCCACCTCGCAGAGCGGCCCTACATGGCCGGCGAGCGCCTGACGATGGCCGACGTCCCCATCGCCTGCGAGATGCACCGCTGGTGGGGCCTGCCGCTCGAGCATCCCGAGCACCCGCATCTGCGCCGCTGGTACGAAGGCCTGCGGCAATCGCCCGCCGCCCGCGGCACCCTCGACGTCCCCCTGAGCTGACACCATGCGCCTGCGCCCCTTCCAGCAAGTCGACTTCTGACCAAGGGATCACCGACGATCGTCGCTAAGCGCGACGAACCCAAGCCCTGCCGCCGCCGCGGCCCAGAGCCCGCCCAGGTCCGGGCTGGTGAACGCGAGCCGCCACGGGATGCCAGCGCGATCGAGCGCCGCCGCGGCGGCATCCCGGAACCGGCACGGCGCCTCGATGGCCAGGAGCGGCAGCGGCTCGCCCTCCGCCCCGGTCCACGCAGGGCACCCCGCGGCCGACCCGATCCAGCGCATCGGCAGCTCGGCCAGACGCTCGCCATGCGGCGCGCCCATCCCGTCGCCCCACGCGAGCGCGAGATCGAGCCGGCCCGACGTGACCCGCTCGATCAGCTCCGCATTGCGCGCGACCCGCACCTCGATCCGCACCCGCGGGTGGGCGCGCGAAAACCGCCCCAGCACCCCAGAGAGCAGCACGTCACCGACGTGACGAAGCTGCGCAGCACGTCCGTCGCACGCGGCGTCCGGGGAGGGCGCTCCCCGGGAGCGAGCGCCGCCTCTCCCGGGCTGCGCTCGCGATGGCGACAGCCTTGCTCTGTGCCGGCGCGGGATGCACGCGGGACTCGGTCCTAGAGCGAGCCTCGCTGGGGACTCACGCGGTCGCGGGCGGGAAGGCCGTGACCCGCGTCGGAGGTGCAGCGGCTGACGTTGCCCCCAGCTCGGCCCCCGCGACCTTCATCGCCACCTACCTGCTGGGCGACCAGGACACGGAGTTGCTCCACAGGCTCCAGTAGACGCGCGTGCGCTCTCTCCCTCGTGCCCCTTGCGTCCTTGCGGCTTCTGTCCTTGCAGCGTCCATGCGCTTTCTGCATCAAACGCCACCCGCCCTGCGCCGCTTCGCGTGCTCAGCGCCGCGCCTCCAAGTGCTCCGGACCCCTGTGCTCGCCGCCCTCCGAGGTAGCCCATCCGTTCGCCGCTCCACACCTCCCCGCGCCCGCGATCGCGCTTCTTTTACCTACGCGCCGGGTGTCAACCCGCTCGTGGGGCGGAACGCGCGCGCCCTCCGGTACCCTCTCGCCCCGCCCGACCCTCGCCCGCGCCACCATGGCTGTACGTGAGCGGACGCCACCTGGTTCACACGGTTTCCTCCTCGACTGGGCGTTCTTCTTGACGCGCGCCTCGGCCGCCACATCGACCCGCAGCGCCTCGGCGCCCTCGGTCACGGCGGCTCGTGTCTGCATCTGTCGCGCGCACGCGCGAGGGGTATGCTGGCGGGCATCGTGGACTGGGATGACGTGCGCCATTTTCTCGCGCCCGCTCGAACGGGCTCCGTTCGCGCGGCGGGCTCGATGCTCGGCGTGAGCCACTCGACCGTGGCGCGGCGGGTCGAGGCCCTCGAGACGCGGCTCGGCGTGAAGCTGTTCGACCGGCACCGCGATGGGTACCTGCTGACGGACGCGGGCAACGAGATGGTCTCGGGGGCGGAGCGCGTCGAGCGGGAGATGGCCGCGCTGGAGCGCGGCCTCGCCGGGCAAGACGCGCGGCTCGAGGGGCCCGTGCGGGTGACCTGCACCGACCCCTTCATCGCGAAGATCCTCCTTCGCGCCCTGGCCGGCCTCTGCGAGCAGCATCCCGGCATCGAGCTCGAGCTGGATGCCGATGCCAAGAACCTGGATCTGTCGAAGCGGCTACCCACCTACGCCGGCGATCCGGAGCCAGGGCTCCAGCGCCTCGCGAAGCCGGACCTGCGCTACCTCGCCGACTTCTGGCTCCTCAGCCACCGCGACCTCCGGGACAACGCGCGCCTGCGGGCCGCGCGCGAGGGCATCACCGCGGCGATGACAGCGCGCGCAGCGCTGTTCCGCTGCGAGGCCGAGGGGTGGCGCGAAACTGCGCCCTTGCGTCACGAACTTGCACCGGGCGCAGACGCGCCGCGTGCGTAGAATCGTCGACCATGATGAGCACCGAGGCCAAGTTCTGGGACGGTATCGCCGAGAAGTACGCCGCCAAGCCGGTGGGGAACGTCACGGCCTTCGAGCGCAAGAAGGCCATCACCCGCGAGCACCTGCGCCCGGGCTCGACAGTCCTCGAGATCGGCTGCGGCACCGGCTCGCTCGCCCTGGAGATGTCGCCGTTCGCCGGCCACATCCACGCGATGGACCTCTCGTCCGAGATGATCCGCATCGCCAACCAGAAGAAGCAGGTCCAAGGCGCGACCAACGTCACCTTTCGCCAGGGCACGCTCGATGGACGTGCTCCGTATGAGTCCGAGCACTTCGACAGCGCCTGGGCTTACTCCATCCTCCACCTCGTCCCCGATCGGAGGCGCACCCTCAAGACAATCTTCGACCTCCTCAAGCCCGGTGGCTCGTTCATCTCGTCCAACGTCTGCCTCGGCAGCACCTGGGTACCTTACGGCGCGATCATCACGGTACTGCGCTGGTTCGGGATGGCGCCGGTCGTCTATGTCTACGATCGCGAGACGATCCTCCGCGAGATGCGCGAGGTAGGGTTCGTCGAGATCGAGGAGAGGGAGGTTGGTGCTGGGGGGATGGTTGCGTTCATCGTGACGAAGAAGCCGGGGTAGCGCGCAGCTCGCTGCGACCGAAGATCATGCGACCGGGTTGCCGGCGACGCGCATCGGACCACGCCCTGGGGACAGGGAGCGCCGCGGGAGTTCGGCGCGTCGGCCGGGAGGTCCCGCAGTACGTCCCAGTGCTCGCAGAAGCGCCCGTCGGCGACGCGGAAGAAAGGCAGGTGCGAGTTGGGTCGCCGACGCGTACGGGGGCTGATCGTGTCCGGATCGAGGCGAGCGGCGCGACCACCGGCGGCTGACGACCCGCTCAGGGCAAAGCCGGAGGGACGAGGCCCGACCGGGGACGTTCACACCGATCCGCCCCTCCGCCGCCGAGATCGGGCCCGGCCAATGGCAAGGCTCCGCTCGAGCGGCGCATCAAGAGAGGCGGGCGCCGGGGCGCGGTCGTGGTGGATGTCGATACCATTCGCCCCGCGCGCGACTAAGCTTGGCCCCGATGGACGGCAACTCTCCTCCCGAGCGGCGCATCAAGAGAGGCGGGCGCCGGGCCGCGGTCATGGTCGATGTGGCCAAGCTCGCCGGCGTCTCGTACCAGACGGTCTCGCGGGTCCTGCACGACAACCCCCACGTGCATCCCGACACGCGGGAGCGCGTGCTCGACGCGATCCGCCAGCTCGACTACCGCCCGAGCTCCGTGGCGCAGGCGCTCGTCACCGGGCGCTCGCGGACGCTCGGCGTGGTCAGCTTCGACACGACGCACTACGGCCCGGCGTCGACGCTCCACGGGCTCGAGACGGCGGCGCACGACGCCGGGTACGGCGTCAGCGTCGTCAGCCTGAAATCGCTCAGCCGCGCGCCGGTGGTGGATGCGGTGAACGGGCTGTGCGATCAGGGCGCCGACGGCATCATGGTCATCGCCCCGCTGCGGTCGGCGGTGGACGCGCTCCGCCACGTCACCTCCGACGTGCCGGTGGTCGCCGTCGAGGGGGGGCCGGACGATTCGGTCCCGGTGGTCGCCGTCGAGCAGCACGGCGGCGCGGCGGCCGCGACGCGCCATCTCCTCGACCTGGGTCACCGGACGGTGTGGCACATCGCCGGTTCGATCGACTCGCTCGAGGCCGAGCAGCGCATCGACGGCTGGCGTTCGACGCTGGAGGCCGCGGGCGTCGAGCCGCCGCCTCTCCTGCGCGGCGACTGGAGCGCACGCTCGGGCTACGAGCTCGCCCCGCAGCTCTCGCGCACGCCAGGCGTCACCGCCGTGTTCGTGGCCAACGACCAGATGGCGCTGGGCGTGCTCCGCTACCTCCACGAGATCGGACGCGCGGTGCCGCGGGACATCAGCATCGTCGGCTTCGACGACATCCCGGAGGCGGCCTACTTCACGCCGCCGCTCACCACCGTCCGCCAGGACTTCTCCGAGCTGGGGCGCAGGTGCCTCCACTTGCTGCTCGGGCAGATCGAGAGCGGCCGCCGCTCCTGCTCGCGCGTCGTGGTCGAGGCCGAGCTGGTCTTGCGCAAGAGCACCGCCGCGGTCCCCCGGAACCGATGAGCGCTCCAGCCTGCCAGCTTCGTCTGCACGCATCCCCTCACGGATCAGAAACCCGTAATAGATCCGATAAGACAGTCGAATATCCAACGCAGCCATGAGACGCTTGTCCTCGTCGGGGTATAGAGGGCTTTTGGCCTTGTTGTTGTCCGCCTTGGGAACACATCCACGTGGCAACGGATTGTTGGCGATGATACGCGCCGGATAGGTCGCGAGCGCGAGTATCCGGTGAATAACTTTTGCGATGCCTCAGCCTCAAGATGTGCCGGCAACATAGAGACTGCGCGATCCGCGTGATCGACCGTGAAGCGAGGAAGAGGGACGGGGCCGAGCACTCCCAGAACATGATTCGGCTTATGTCGGTACTGTTCCGGATGTCGAAGTGGTTTCACATGCAGCGGGTACTGCTCGGCAAGCTGGCCAGATAGCACCCGCTCAGCGAACTCGGCGAAGGTGGTGTCCCCGGATGAGCGGGGACGCGCCTCGCCCTTGCACAGCTGGTCGATCGCGAGCCGGACATCGCGGAGCGCGGTCCCCTCGCGCGCGGCAGCCTGCTCCAGCAGCGGCACGCCGACCACGATCTGCCCGGCGGCGAGCAGGCGCCCGGCGAGCTCGGGCGCTTACGCTGCTCCAGCAGGTCGCGCGCCTCGACGGGTCCGTGGGGGGGACGGCGCCTGCTGCTCGCCAACGCGGTGCGGGTCCGCGAAGACCACCCCCGGCGGCGGCAGGCTTTGCTACTGGCGCGAGCCTGCTCGTCCCCCCGCTGCTGGATCGAGGCCGAGCAGCCGGCCGATGGCCTCGTGAACCACCCGGGCCGCCTCGCCATCCCCGAGGGCGACGGCGCGGCTCAGGATGCCGGCGAGCGAGGCAACCACGGCGATCCGGGGGGAGGGATCGACCGTCGCGAGCTCACCGAGCCCCACGCTCGCCGGTTGGGCCGGGGTTGGGTCCATGCCGTCCGAGGGGGGTCGATCCGTCGTCATGCCCCACTGAAACTCCGGGGAAAGCGACGCTTCGCGACGGTTCGCCCCCGCACCGGAATCCTGGCGGGATTTCTGACACGCTGAAACCGGCGTCTGTCTGTGCAGCGGCTCAGAGGATCAGGACCGCGCGGATCCCCGGCAGCCCGCTCGCGGCGCGGCGGAAGCTCCTGCCGGCGTCCTCCGACCAGAACACCTCGCCGCTCGAGGTCCCGTACGCCACCCTCGTGTAGATCGAGTCCAGGCAGCCGGTGTCGATGTTGTCGTCGTGCCACTCGGGCACGCCCTCGCGGACGTGCTCGAACACGACGGCGCGCGGCGCGCCGAGCGGACGGCGGTAGAGGGCGGCCTCCTTGCCGCTCGGGCCGCGCGAGCAGGACACCAGCACCGTGCCGTCCGCGACCGTCACGGCGCGGCAGTAGGTGGCGTGCATCCCGTCGGTGAAGTACTCCCAGGTGCGGCCGTGGTCCGTGCTCTCGGCGAGCCCCTGCATCCCGGTGGCGGCGACGACGCGCGCGCGGGACGACGGCGGGACGACCACCTGGTGGACGTCCACGTCGACGGGCAGCGTGGGGAGGAAGCTCTGGCCCTCGTCGTCGGAGCGCACGACGCCGCCCACGTGCACGTTGACGTAGAGCGTCCCGTCGGCGCTCGACGCGATCGAGCGGACGTCCGGCGGGGCGCCCCAGGGCGTGCCCCAGGTCTCCCGGCCCTCGACGGACTCGAAGGGCTGCACCAGATGCAGCTCCCCGTCCTGGAGCCGGAGCAGGTGCGCGCCGGCCGCGCCCGCGAGGAGCACGTCGTTCCAAGGATGCAGGCAGCGGAGATCCGGCGCCTGCGACGCCGCGACCAGCGCCGTGGCGAGGCCAGCCTCGGTGCGCTCGACGCGCCAGATCTCGCGGCCGTCGACCAGGGCCCAGATCGCCCCGTCGCCGTCGGCGAGCGCGCCGCCTCGCACGAGCGCGTGGATGGAACGTCCCTGGAAGGCGTCCGCCGGCGCCCGGCCTGCTCCGCTCGACTCGGACGGAGGTGCGGCGATGACGTGGATGCCGTGCTCTGTTCCCACCAGGATCGCGCTCATCGGTGACCTCCTTCGCTCGTTCCGTTCCATGCGCGCGAGCAGCCGGAAGACAACGGAGCAACGTCGACCCGAGCGGCGGCGCGCGCCATCGCGGGTACCTTGGCGAGGCGCACGGCCGCGTCAAGCTACCCTGCGGCACGATCGTGTCTCGCGATCTCACGCCTGCGCTGGCCTCGCGTGAACACCAGAGATAATTTTCCACCTCAACGCAGGCGAAGGTGAGCCTTCCCAGCGCTGACATTGGCCTTCCCGAGCACCGCCGTGTTCGTCCTCGGTGCGGGAACCCTCGCAGCGGCGTGGTGTCGCTCCCGTTGCATGTTCACCGGCCGCACTCCATCGCGCCCGCGCCCGCGCCGTCCAGCCGTTCGGCCGGCGGCCGCGGCCGTCGCCGCCCTGGCGCCCTCCCCTCGCCTCGGCGGCGCCGTCCTCGCGGGCAGCGTCGCCGGCGCGGCGCTGCTGCTCGGCGCCGCAGGCGCCCGGGCCGACGGCCTCGACGCCGTCGAGGGCACCCACACGACTGCCCTCGTCGAAAAGGGACATCACATCGCGCTTCGCCTCGACCGCGGGCACGCCGAGCTCGTCGTGCAGCGCACCGTCCACAACGGCGGCGCTCGCCGTGAGCAGGCCGTCTTCCTGCTGAACCTACCGCAAGGCGCGGTCGCGACCGGGCTCGCCTCGCTGGGCCTCAAGAGCGGACAGCCGTTCTGGTTCCGCGGAGACCTCATGGAGGCCGAGGCCGCGGCCGCGAGGTACCACGGGCTCGCCGGCAGCACGGGGGTGCAACCCTCCAGCGATTCTGCGCTGCTCTCGTGGCGGTCGCAGAGCTTCCTTGCGCTTCAGGTCTTCCCGTGCGCGCCCGGCCAGCCGAAGACCGTCGAGTACACCCTCCGCATGCCCACGACCTACCGCGAGGGCCGCCATCACCTCTCCCTTCCGCGCGTCGGGACCAAGACCCTCGCCGCCACCGTCATCGTCTCGGCGGCGCGCCCAGGCGATCGCCTCTTCCTCGACGGCAAACCCATCTCGCCCGGCGCGACCTTCCAGCTCGCGCAG
Organism: Sorangium cellulosum; assembly: GCF_002950945.1. Classification (GTDB taxonomy): domain Bacteria; phylum Myxococcota_A; class Polyangia; order Polyangiales; family Polyangiaceae; genus Sorangium; species Sorangium cellulosum_E. The sequence continues at coordinate 207,637 of NZ_CP012673.1, read as the reverse complement.
GACGAGACCGACCTCGCCCTCGCCCCTCGCCCGTCACTCGCCCTCGACGGCGCCTTCTCTTCGTCGCCCCTCGGCAGCGGCCGCGAGCTCGTCGCCCTCCGAATCAACGCCCCGGCCCGCCTCTCCGAGCCGCCGCGCAACGCGCGCGTCGTCGTCCTGCTCGACGCCTCGCGCTCGCTGCGCGAGAGCGAAGGCGCCGCCGCCCTCGCCGCGGCCAGGGCCTACCTCGCCCATCTCGACGGCTCCCTCGTCGAGGTCCTCACCTTCGACCGCGAGGTCCACCCGCGCCATGGCCGCTTCGTCCCCGCCGCCCGCGCCCTCGCCGACCTCGACAAGCTCGTCCTCCACCGCCGCAACGGCAGCCGCATCGACGACGCCCTCGCCCGCGCCGACGCCCTGCTCGCCGCGACCCCCACGGGCCTCCCTCGCCGCATCCTCGCCCTCACCGATCTCCACACCCGCTCCGCGCTCACCCCCGAGCGCCTCGGCGCCGCCCTCAAGAGCGGCGCCCTCGTGCACATCGGCGTCCCCGCCACGGGCTCGCCGAGCCTCGCGCGCGACGAAGGGAATCCCTTCGCTGCCCCGGTGCGCGCGACCGGAGGCCTCGTCTGGACGGCGCGCGCGAGCGACAGGCCCGGAGACGCCGGCGAGATGCGCCGCGTCTACGAGGAGTGGGTTCGCCCTCTCCGCATCGAGCACCTGGGCGTGCAGCTGCGCGGGTTCGACCGTTCGGAGCTCGGCTTCGGCGAGCAGCTGCCCGAGGGAGAGGGCCTGAAGCTCCTTCGCCTGCACAGCGATCACGTTGCGCAAGCGGTGCTGACAGGTGAGCTCTGGGCGCGGCCCGTGCGGCGCGTGTTCACCCAGGATCAGGCCCACGGCCGGCTCTGGTCCGCGCTCGTGCTCGGCACGGAGCTGCTCGATTCGCTCACCGAGCCGGAGATGACCGTGCTCGCCTTCCGTGGAGGGGCGGTGTCGCCCGTGACGAGTTATGTCGCGAGCGCGCCCGGGGTGCGCCCTGTGAACGTGGAGCTTGGGGGAGGAGGGATGGGGTACGGGTCCAGCAATTGCGGGATTATCGATCGTGCCGGGACGACAGGGAGCGGGAACCCGTTCGACCATCGCGCGTTCCTGCGCAGGGCGCTGGAAAAGGCGTTTGGTGAATGCCCTGGGGGTGCGGAGAGAGCGCGCGTCAGCGTCGAGACCACGATCGACGAGGTGGTCGACGTTCCCGAGATCAAGCTCGTGGGGAGCGAGGAGGCGGCGGTGCGGGAATGCCTGGGCGAGGCGGCTTGGGGGCTGGCGCTGCCGCGGGGGTTCAGGGAGCGGTTCGCTCGGTATGAGATCGAGGTCTCGCGTTGAGCTGACACGGATCCGTGTTTGTCGTATCGCCGCCACGCGGCCTCCGCGTTGCTCTTCGACCTCCCGCCTTTCGTCTTTCGTCTTTCGTCTTTCGTCCTTCGTCTTTCGTCTTTCGTCTTTCGTCTTTCGTCCTTCGTCCTTCGTCCTTCGTCTTTCGTCCTTCGTCCTTCGTCCTTCGTGAACGTCTTTCGTGAACGTGAACGTGAACGTGAACGTGAACGTGCTCGACAATGCCGTCTCGCATTCTCGCCTTTTGTACGCGTGGCGAATGCCGCCACCGCCACGTTCACGTTCACGTTCACGAAAGACGTTCACGAGAGACGAGAGACGAGAGACGAGAGACGAGAGACGAGAGACGAGAGACGAGAGACGAGAGACGAGAGACGAGAGAAGGCGAGCGAACCGCGCTCCAGACGGGAACCCACGCCTTCCAAGGCTGTCATTCCCTATTGCATGCTCCCCCGACCCCCATCCTCCTCTCCCCCCCGCCCCTCCCTCCGCGCGCGTGTCCTCCTGGCCGGGTGTCTCGCCGGCTCTGCGCTCCAGCTCGTCCCCGCGAGCTCCCGCGCCGACACGGTCGAGGGCACCCGCTCCGAAGCCCTCGTCGAGAAGGAACACCGCATCGCGCTCCGCCTCGACCGCGGCCACGCCGAGCTCGTCGTCCAGCGCACCGTCCACAACGGCGGTCCCCGCCACGATCAGGCCATCTTCATGCTGGATCTCCCGCAACGCGCGGTCGCGACCGGCCTCGCATCGCTCGGCCTCAAGAACGGACAGCCGTTCTGGTTCCGCGGAGACCTCATGGAAGCCGAGGCCGCCGCCGAGAAGTACAGGGAGCTGACCGGAATCGGAGGTTTCTACCCCAAAGATCCCGCACTCCTCTCGTGGCGCTCGCAGGAGACCCTCGCCCTCCAGGTCTTCCCATGCGCGCCCGGCCAGCCGAAGACCGTCGAGTACACCCTCCGCATGCCCACGACCTACCGCGAGGGCCGGCATCACCTCTCCCTTCCGCGCGTCGGGACCGAGACCCTCGCCGCCACCGTCATCGTCTCGGCGGTGCGCCCAGGCGATCGCCTCTTCCTCGACGGCAAACCCATCTCGCCCGGCGCGACCTTCCAGCTCGCGCAGGACGAGACCGACCTCGCCCTCGCCCCTCGCCCGTCACTCGCCCTCGATGGCGCCTTCTCCTCGTCGCCCCTCGGCAGCGGCCGCGAGCTCGTCGCCCTCCGCATCGACGCCCCGGCTCACCTCTCCGAGCCGCCGCGCAACGCGCGCGTCGTCGTCCTCCTCGACAGCTCGCGCTCGCTGCGCGAGAACGAAGGCGCCGCCGCCCTCGCCGCGGCCAGGGCTTACCTCGCCCATCTCGACGGCGCCCTCGTCGAGGTCCTCACCTTCGACCGCGAGGTCCACCCGCGCCATGGCCGCTTCGTCCCCGCCGCCCGCGCCCTCGCCGACCTCGACAAGCTCGTCCTCCAACGCCGCAATGGCAGCCGCATCGACGACGCCCTCTCCCGGGCCGACGCCCTGCTCGCCTCGACCCCCGCCGGCCTCCCCCGCCGCATCCTCGCCCTCACCGATCTCCACACCCGCTCCGCGCTCACCCCCGAGGGCCTCGGCGCCGCCCTCAAGAGCGGCGCCCTCGTGCACGTCGGCCTCCCCTCCCCCGGCTCGCCCGATCTCACGCGCGACGACGAGCACCCCTTCGCTGCCCCGGTGCGCGCGACCGGAGGTCTCGTCTGGACCGCCACCGCGAGCGAGAAACCCGCAGACGCCGTCGACATGCGCCGCGTCTACGAGGAGTGGGTTCGCCCCATCCGCATCGAGCACCTGGACGTGCGGCTGCCCGGACTCGACCCCTCGGAGCTCGGCTTCGGCGAGCAGCTGCCCGAGGGCGAAGGCCTCGAGTTCCGTGGCCTGCACGAGGCGCCTGTCGCGGAAGCCGTGTTGACCGGCGAGCTCTGGGCGCGGCCCGTGCGGCGCGTGTTCACGCCGGACCAGACCCACGGCCGGCTCTGGTCCGCCCTCGTGTTCGGCACGGAGCTCCTCGATTCGCTCACCGAGCCGGAGATGACCGTGCTCGCCTTCCGCGGCGGGGCGGTTTCCCCGGTGACGAGTTACCTCGCGATCGAGCCGGGCGTGCGTCCCTCGACCGAGGGCCTCGACTGGAGCGGCTCCGGCATGGGCTTCGGCAGCGGCAGCGGGCGCCTCTCCGGCATCGGCATCGGTCGAGGAGCCAGCGATGGCTTCGACCATGCCGGCTTCCTCCGCGCCGCGCTGGGCCAGGCGTTCGCGCGCTGCCCCGCGGGCCCGGCGAGCGCGCGCGTCAGCCTCGAGACCACCGTCGACGAGGTGGTCGACGTCCCCTCGATCCAGCTCGCGGGCAGCGACGGCGCGGCCGCGGCGCCCGTCCGCCGGTGCCTCGAGGACGCGGCGTGGGACCTCGACCTCCCGCGCGCCTTCCGGCGGACGTTTGCCCGCTACGAGGTCGAGCTCTCCCGCTGACCGGCGCGGCGCCCGCGCTCAGTCGAGCCCGGTGTTCTCCGGCGCGCCCAGCATCAGGTTCAGGTTCTGCACCGCCGCGCCCGAGGCGCCTTTGCCGAGGTTGTCGAGGCGCGCCACGAGCAGGAGCTGGTCCGCGTTGCCGAACACGAACAGATCGAGCCGGTTCGTGTCGTTGCACGCGACCGAGCTCAGATACCCGTCCTCCAGCGCGCCCTCGCCGCCGGGCGGCATCACCCGGATGAACGGCTCGCCGGCGTAATGGGACGTGTAGAGCTCGTGCACGGCCTGCGGCGTCACGGGCCGGCTCAGGGCATCGACGAACAGGGGGACGGAGACGAGCATGCCCTTGTAGAAGTCGGCCACCACCGGTTCGAAGTGGGGCGCCCTGTCGAGCCCGGCGAGGCTGCGCATCTCCGGCAGGTGCTTGTGCTTCAGGGTGAGCGCATAAGGACGCGGGCCGCGGAGCTCTTCGCGCCGGGCGCCCTCGGCCTGCTCGTAGGTCTGGATCAGCTTGCGCCCGGCGCCGCTGTAGCCCGTGAGCGACTGCGCGACGAGGCGGGCGTCCCTGGGGACGATGCCCTGCTCGACGAGCGGGTAGACGATGGCGAGGAACCCCGTCGCGTGACACCCGGGGTTGGCGACCAGCCGCGCGCTCCGGATGGCCTCGCGCTGCCCGCGGCGCAGCTCCGGGAAGCCGTACACCCAGCCCTCGGCGGTGCGGTGCGCCGTGCTCGGATCGATCACGCGCGTCCGCGGGTTGTCGATCATCCCGATGGACTCGCGCGCGGCGTCGTCGGGCAGGCACGTGATGAGCAGGTCCGCCTCGTTGATCAGCGCGCGGCGAGCCGCCGGGTCCTTGCGTCGCTCCGGGTCGATCTCGAGCAGCTGGAGGTCGCTGCGCCCCGAAAGCCGCTCCCGGATCTGGAGCCCCGTCGTCCCTTCCTGCCCGTCGATGAACACCCGATGCATGGCGGTCCTGTTCATACGACGAGTTCGTCCGAGGGACCAGCGGTTCGCGCGGCCCGGAGCGGCGGCGCCGGCTACCGGCGGGGATCCGCGGCGGCGCGGGTCGCGCGTCGTGCCGCGCGCCGGCCGCGGACCGCGGCCCGGGAGGCCGGTCTCCGGCGCGCGTCAGCCTTCGTCCGGCGAGCGCGGCCCCGCGCCGCGCCGCTCGGCGGCGGACACGGCAGCGGGCGCGGACGAGAGCGGCACGTCTGCCCTACTCCGCCCACAGGCCGAGCTGGAGGGACGGATCGGAGATCGTCTTGAACTGCTTTGCGAGCCGCAGACCCTGACCCTGGTAGTGAGAGTCGAGGTCGACGCCGTACAGCGCAGCTGGCGCCTCGGTGTTTCGGAAGTAACGCAACCTGAACAAGTGCTGCCCGTGCTGCAACAAGAAGGGCATATCTCGGTTGCGCACCTCCAGGACAACATGGGCGCCGGTGCCGGACATACCGAACCCGCTATCGAAGAACCCTGCGTAATGCGTGCGGACCTCCCCGCTCCTCACGTCGAACGCCACCATCTCGGCGCACATCTGAGGCGGGATACGGACCCGCTCGTTCGACGAGAAGATATAGAACTCCTCTGGAAGCAAGATGAGCGGCTCGCTGCGGCGGCCCGGGATATACGTCCAGTAGGGCCGCACCGGGTGGTCCTTCCTCGAGAAATCCACGACTGGAGTCGACTTCCGAGAGACGTACCCGACGGTCTCGTCACCCTGGCCGCGCAGCCTGACGGTCAGCAAGATGCCGTCGTCGATCTCCAGGTCCTTGGCTGCGACAGGGATGCCTGAAGCGGTCCGAACCAGCTGGTGCTCATCGACGAGAGAGCGGAGCTCGTCGTCCGGGATGACCGCGTCCTTTCCGGTCAGCAGGCGCAGCTGGACCAGAGAATCGCCTTCCCGGAGCTTGATCGGGAACGATCGGGTCATCAGGTCCAGGTACATCTTGCCGCGATATCCATGCGGGATCGAGTCGAAGATGTGCCCGTCCTCCGTGATCACACGGGCCAGCATGTCGAGGCGCCCCGCCGAGCTCTTCGGGTTGGTGGCGCCCCAGATATACGCGGGGAGCGCCAGCTCTTCACAGAGAGGGATCAGGTAGGTCTTGTTGCATTCGAAGACGTACCCATCCCTGAGGTCGATCTCGTAAACGGCGAACTCATCGAGCAGCGAGGTCGCGGTGCTGCGCGCCCCGGGCACGGGCAAGAAGCTGCACCGCGTGCGATACGCCCTGGGACCGAGCCGCAGGTCGATGCTGTTCGGCTGAAATTGCGCCGGCCGCAACCCTGCGGCCGCCGTGATCGCCCCTGACGCAGCGAACTGGCGAAGGTCCTGGATCGGCAAGACACCGGAACTCGACATGGCCACACCACGCTCCCCATCGAACCATCGCACGCTGCACGATCTAGCTCAAGATCCGTCGGCCTCGACGACCCCGACCGCGGATGGCGCGTTGCTCGTCCACACCCGGCCGAGGGCCTCCTCCATGCGCTCGCGGGCGTTGCGGGGTGTCGCCGGGCCAGATCAGCGCGGCGGCTGCGGCGGCCTGTTGCTCAACGCAGAGCGCTCCGATCCGTTCACATGCGCACGTGAATCCGTTCACATGCGCATGTGAACGCTTCCCTTCCGCCCCGCTCGCGCCGTAGTCTCTCGTCCATGCCCCGGAGAACCGTGGAGGCCGTGTCCGAGCGAGCCGCTGCGCCCCGCCCGGGCGCACGCCGTGGCGCCCGAGCGACGGGCGCGGCGGACACGGCGCGCGCGCCTGCGAAGCGGCCGCTGCCGCCCGCGCTGGCGAAGAACGCCGCCCGGAGCGCCGCGATGAAGCGCGCGCGCCTCGCCGAGCAGGCGCGCGCGGACATCGAGCTCATCAAGCGCCGCCGCGAGCGGATCGCCGAGGACTTCTACGATATCGGGGAGGCGCTCGTCCGCCTCAAGCGCCCCGGCGTGCCCGAGTCGCTCGGCCACAAGAGCTTCGGTGATCTGTGCCAGGCCGAGCTCGGGCTGTCGGCCTCGAAGGCCGCGCAGCTGCTCGCGATCGTGCGCTCCGTGCCGCGCGAGCAGGCGCGCTCGCTCGGCCAGGAGCGCGCCGCCGCCCTGCTCGCCCTCGCCGAGGCGACGCCCGAGGACGACAGCACGGTCACGCTCGCGAGCTCGGTCCTGAAGCTCCCGTCCGGCAAGCGCGTCGACATCGCGACGGCGCCCACACGCGCGCTCCGCGAGGCGGCCAAGGAGATCCGGCAGGCCCACGCGGCGGCCGACAAACCCCGCCGGGGGCTCACCACCACGGCCCCGGAGCGCGCCGCCGCCCTGGCCTTGCAGCGCGCGCTCCGCGATCTCGGCCTCGCCGAGGCGCACGTCGCCGCCGTCGCCCGGCACGGCGGCGGCGCCTTCGTCCGCATCGAGCGCGTTCCGCTCGCCGAGCTCGACCTGCTGCGCAAGGCCCTCAGACCGGGCCGCCCATAGCCGCTCAAGCCGCCGCGGATCGGTCGAGGCGCTCGCCGTGTCGTCCGCGAGGTCGAGCAGCAGCACGTTGCCCGGCCAGCGGGCGCGGCGCGGCGAATTCAGCCGTTCGACGCGTACCGAGGCTGCGCCGGGCGCGGCACAGCCCTGAACGAAGCCGCGCCGCCGTGCATCCAACGGCGCATGAACCTGGGTACTGGACAACGACGCTGGCTTGGTGAGCATTGTTATCGCTTGAAATGGCGGGTGTGGGCAGCCGTGCTACCGGCGGTCCTGACGGCCTGTTCGACCGACGGTGCCGGTGGTGGCGCTGGCAGCGGCGCGGGCGGCTCCGGCGGCGAAGGTGGCGAGGTCGCAGGCTCCGGCAGCTCCGGCGGCGCAGGTGGTGAGTCCGCAGGCTCCGGCGGCCCTGGTGGCGCAGGCGGCTCCGGCGGCGCGGGCGGCGCAGGCAGCGCAGGTGGCTCGGGCGGTGAGGCATCAGCCTCCGGTGGCGCAGGCGGCGGGGGCGGCGAGGGTGGCGGGACTGCCGGCTCCGGCGGCACAGGCGGCACAGGCGGCGCAGGCGGCTCCGATGGCACAGGCGGCTCCGATGGTGCCGGCGGCTCAGGTGGCTCAGATGGCGCCGGCGGCTCAGGTGGCTCAGATGGCGCCGGCGGCTCAGGTGGCTCAGATGGCGCCGGCGGCACTGGCGGCGCAGGCAGCGGCCCCGGAGGCCTCGTCGCGTACTGGGCCAGGCCTCTCCCCGGCGCCTCCACCATGGCGATCGCCATGGATCCGGCCGCGAACACGCTGGCGGCAGGCCGCTTCCGAGGTGAAGTCGACTTCGGCGCCGGACCCGTTGGGATCGACGAAGGGCCGATCACGCCCCCTCAGGACGACCAGAGCTTCCTGGTCAAGTACGATGCGAACGGCGAGCTCCTCTTCTTCAAGGCGCTCGGCGCGGACGCATGGGTGAGGGGCATCGAGACGGACGCCGCGGGGAACATCTTCATCCACGGCGACTGGTCCGGCACCATCACCCTCGGGGACGACGTGTTCCTCTCGGGCCCCGAAGACCGCAGCTACAGCTTCCTCGCGAAGCTCGACCCGGAAGGCGAGCCCCTGTGGCATCAAATCTACTACAGCGAGCACGCCTACCTGTTCGGGGTCGACTATTCCATGACGATGAAGGACATCGCGGTGGACGGCGCAGGCGACGTGATCCTGCTCGGCGAGTTCGATGGGGAAGTGGACTTCGGCACGGGACCGCTCGTCTCGGAGGACATGCGCGACGAGGGCAACACGAGGGACGGCTTCGTGGTCAAGTACGCGGGCGCGACCGGAGCCCCGCTCTGGAGCAAGCAGATCGGCAGCTCCTGGTTCGACACCATGCGCAGCGTCGACGCGAACGAGGCCGGCGAGATCGCCGTCTCGGCCGCGGTGTCGATAGAGCCGATAGACACCGCTGCTTTCAACCCGAACTGCCTGCTTGCCATGAAGCTGACGCCGGCAGGAGAGGAGGTGTGGCGGTTCGAGTCCTACTGGGAGTACGGCGGCGTCTTCGCCGTCGAGAATGAGCTGGACGAGCTCGGAGGCGTGGTCCTCCAGGGTAGTGTCCTCGGGATCACCGACTTCGGCGGCGGGCCGGTCGGATCCGACACACGATACGTCAAGACGCTGGCGAGGTTCGACGAGGCCGGCGGCTACGCCTGGCACAGGGTGTTCCCGCTCCGCTATGACCCCGCGTTCGGCGTCAACGGCGCGCGCGAGGTCGTCGTCGCCGGCGAGATGAGCGACCCCCTCGATCTCGGCGGCGACCCGCTCGTGAGCGCTGGCGCCACGGACATCTTCCTCGCCCGGCTGGCCCCGGACGGCGACGTCCTCTTCCGCGCGCTCCTCGGCGACGCAGCAGGGCAATCGGTCGATCGCCTCGCCGTCGGCGCCGACGGCAGCACGGTGCTTCTGGGCTCTTTCAACGACACGCTCACCGTCGGACCGCACGTCATGGTGAACACGACCGGTCAATGGCAGCCCTTCCTGGCCAGGGTACGTTACTGATCTGCCGAGCCCGCCCCGCGCGCCGTGCTCGCAGCGCGCCCGCGCCCGCCCTCGCCCGCCCCCTCACGGCGCCGCGCTTCCGGGGCCGGTGTTCGCGTGCTCGTAGAGGCGGTTCGCGGGGTACGTGCCCGCCGTGGAGCTGTAGGGGCGGCTGACGGTCGAGGCGTGCCAGGGATCCGCCGCTCGGATGTGAGCGCCGAGCGTCGAGTTCCGGGCACCTCGACCGAGCTGCGGGAACGGCTCATCCATGGATCTTGCCACGAGCCATGCGGTGGACGCTGCCTGTTCCGCGGCCTCGGGTGGGCGGGTCGGACTCCCTTCCTCGTGGCGTCAGATCGCGACGAATCGGTCGCGGCAACCCAGCGGCTGGTACAGCGGCGCGATCAGGCTGGCCCCGGCCGCGCCGCGCAGCGCGGCGGGCGTCATGCCGGCGTACCGCCGCACGGCGCGGCACAGGTGACTCTGGTCGGCGAACCCGGCGTCGACGCTCAGCGCGGCCCAGGACAGGTCGTGTTCGAAGCGCTCCAGCGCGCGCTGGAAGCGCCGGATGCTCTTCATCTCGCGCAGCGTCACCCCATGGTGACGCAGCAACAGCCGCTCCGACTGGCGCAGCGAGACGCCCAGCGCGCGGGCCAGGCCGGCGGCGTCGCGCTCGGCGAGCCGGGCGTCGCGCAGCGGGGCCGGCGTCGCCGCGCGCGGCGGCAGCGCGGCCACCCAGCGCCGCACCGAAAGCAGGCGGCCGTGCGGGGTGCCGGCGCATCGCACGGCCGACAGGAGCCTCGCCACGGGCGCCGCGCCGATGGCGTCGCGCAGATCGATGCGGCGATCGACGAGGCTGCCGGCGTCGATGCCGAACCACGCCGGGATCGCCCAGGGATCGAGCAGGACGATCACGGCGTGCAGCTCGGCCGGCAGCTCGTAGCCGCACGGCCGGGTCGCGACGCCGGACAGCCAGACCTCGCCGCCGGCGCGGTCATCGCGCTCGCTGCGGATCGCGCCGAGCAGGCCGATGCTGAGCACCGCATGCAGCGACGGCAAGGCGCGCGGCGCCGGAGGCCCCCAGGACGCGACGCTCCCCGCGACGTCGAGCAGCCCGGTGACGCCGGGCTGGCCGGCGCCGTGCGTGGCGTGCGCGCCGACCGGCGACGCGCCGAGCAGCGAGTCGCGGAGGGCGCTTCTGGCGGCGGCGAGTCGCGATGTCGACATCGTTCAATACGTGGCTTCCGCCGGGGGTCACACTGCGCCGGTGCCGCTGCGCGGCGGCATCCACCGTGAGGACTGCAACGCATGAAGGCAATCGGAATCCATCGCCATGGTGACGCCTCCGAGCTCGTGTCGCTGGAGCTGCCCGAGCCGGAGCCGGGGCCGCACCAGGTCAGGGTGCGGGTGATCGCGTCGTCGGTCAATCCGGCGGACATCCGGGCTCGCTCGGCGGCGCCCGGGCCGCGCCGCATCGAGCGGCAGTTTCCGCTGGTGCTCGGCTACGACGTCTCCGGGACCGTCGATGCGGTCGGTCCCGGCGTCGACGATCTCGCCGTCGGCGACGACGTGTTCGGCTCGCCCAGCCTGTTCGGCCAGGGCGCGAACGCCGAGCAGGTGCTGGTCGACAGCCGCACCCTCGGGCGCAAGCCGGCGGCGCTGACGCACGAGCAGGCCGCCTGCCTGTCGCTGGCCGGCGTCACGGCCTGGGAATGCCTGGCGCGCGCCCAGCCCGCGGCCGGCGCCACGGTGCTCGTCACCGCGGGCGCCGGCGGGGTGGGGCACCTCGAGCTGCAGCTCGCGCGGCACCTCGGCCTGCGGGTGGTGGCGACCGCGAGCCGCCCCGGATCGACGGCGTTATGCCGGGAGCTCGGCGCCGCGGTCGTGCTCGATCACGCCGCGCAGGACGTGGGGCAGGCCTGCCGGGATCTGACAGGTGGGGCGGGCGTCGCGGTGGCCTTCGACAACGCCGGCGGCCGCGCGCTGGATCAGGCGCTCGACGCGGTGGCGCCGATGGGCACCGTGGTGAGCATCGTGCCGACGCCGGCGCCGGTCGCGGACAGGCTGTTCATGAAGGCGGCGTCGCTCATCTACCACGTGATGGGGGCCGCCTCGATCTGGCGGCTCGACCCCCACGCACAGGGCCGCGCGCTGGCCGCGGTCGCGGCGCTGGCGGAACAAGGCCACGTGAGACCGGTCATCGCCGCGAGCTACCCGGTGCGCGAGCTTTCGCAGGCCCACCGCGCCGTCGAGTCGGGCCGCACGATGGGCAAGATCGCGATTCGCGTGGCCGACGGCTGGTGATCCTGGCGGGTTGAAGGACCATCGATGTAGCCGGGAGCCGATCCCGGGAGGACGCCACGCGAGTTCTTCATCCCGCCTGAATAGAGCTGGTTGTTCAGCCGCGGAGGCCGCCGCGGCCCGGGGCTGGCGGCGGGCCGCTTCCGAGGAGAAGTCGACTTCGGGGCGCGTCGGCGCGCCCCCTCAAGGCGCTGCGCTGCCCGGACCCGTGTTCGCGTGCTCGTAGAAGCGGTTCGCGGGGTACGTGCCCGCCGTGGAGCTGTAGGGGCGGCTGACGGTCGAGGCGTGCCAGGGATCCTCCGCTCGGATGTGAGCGCCAAGCGCCGAGTTCCGGATGATCGCGTGACCGTTCGGGTAGACGCCGATCGCGACGTTCGCGGCGTACGTCGAGAGGTCGCTCTGCCCCTCGTCCCAGGCCCGCCCGAGGTAGACGAGCCCGTCCGGCGTGCCGGCCTCGGCGGTCAGCTCGCTGTTGATGATGAGGATCCCGTGGTCGTTGCGCGCGTCCGTGCTGGGAGCGACGATGTACCCGCCCGTCGCGCCCTGCCGCGCGGTCAGGTACTTGATCGTGCAGCCGTCGAGCACGAAGGTGCCGCGGCCGAAGATGAAGTCCACATCGCCCTCCACGTAACAGCCCTTGAAGTACACGCGCGACACCGTGCCCGCGTTCGGCGTCTTCACGTAGAGCGTGTCCTGATTGCCGAGCAGGCGCACGTTCTCGAAGATCAGCCTGTCGGCCTGCGTCATCAACGCGACGGCCTGCTTTCCGCTGGACACGGCGCGCTCGTCGGTATCGTTCGCGATGGTGAGGTTCTTCGCCCGGAACTCATTCGCATAAGCGGCGAAGGTCGCGCTGCCGCTGGTCCCGTAGGTCGTCGCGCTGAGGTTCGGGTTGCAGGGGTTGGCGGGCTCGCCCGTCGCCTTGGTCTTGCCGTTGTGGTTGTTGTAAACGATGACCGTCCGGCTGGCGTCGGCGCCGGTGCTGTAGAGCGTGATCGGCGGGGCGGACGACGGCACGCAGATCACCTCGCGGTAGACCCCCGACGAGACCTGGATATAGACACGGCTCCTCCCCCCGACGGCCACCGCAGAATCGATCGCGGACTGCACCTTGGTATGGGTGCCCCCGCTCGCGGCGACCGTGTAGGTCGGCGTGAAGCCGTCGACATCGCCCGCTCCCGCGGTGGGATCCCAGCCGTCCGTCACCAGACCGGACGCGAGGTCGCCGGCCTTCTCCAGGTGCTTCAGGACCGTATGGGCGGCCGCTTCCGCCCGCGTGAGCTGCGGGCGCGAGTCGGTTCCCTCTGCGAAGCCGCCCGAGCCGGCGCCGCCCGCGCCGCCCCAGCCAGCACCGCCAGCGCCGCCCGGGCCAGCGCCGCCGGCGCCGCCAGAGCCCGAGGTGTCGCCCGTGGAGCTGCTCCCGGCGCCGGTGCCGCCGCCCGACGACGAAGCGCCGGAGCCGCTGCCGGAGGCTCCCCCGGAAGACGTGTTGTTGCTGGAAGCGCCCGCGGTGGCCGAGCCACCCCCCGAAGAGGGCGCGTCGCTCGAACCGTTGCCGTCGCATCCAGAGAGGGTGAGCACGAGGAGCACGAGTGGAAACGAGAGGATTCGACTGGAACTGGTGGTCATGCTCATCGTTCTACCTTGCTCCTGCCGGGTCGCTCGATGGCGGGTGAGCGCTGCGCACTGGTTTGCGCGCTGGTTGCAACTCGCGCACCACGCGGCGCGACGCCACGGCCAGCCGCCGGCGTTCACCGCTCCCTCCGCGGAAACGCCGCCTGTCCCTGCCCGGGGTGCAGCGGCGCACGCAGGCGCTGACCACGATCGGCTGTCAACCAGGAGTTGACACGCTGGACACCCGGGGCGCCACCGGGGCGGGCGGTCGATTCCAACACATTGGAAACAAATCCAGAGGATGGTCGCTCGTGTAGCGTGCTCCTCCCGCGCCTTCGACGACGCAGAGGCGAGGCAACATGAGCGATGAAAGGGAGCGGCAGATGATCCTCGTGACCGGAGCGACAGGAACGTTGGCGGCGCGGTGCTCGAGTAGCTCGTCGAGGCGGGCCACGAGGTCCGCGTGCTCGTGCGCGACCCGGCCAGGCTGGGCGACCGCGGCAGCCAGGTCGAGGTCGTGAAGGGCGATCTCGCGAAGCCCGAGACGCTCGACGCCGCGTTCGCGGGCGTGGACCGGGCGTTCGTGGTCTGCGCGAGCGGCGACCTGTCGGAGCTCGCCGGCAACGCGGCCGGCGCGGCGAAGCGGGCGGACGTCGGGCACATCGTGCTGCTGTCGTCGGCGACCGCCAGCGACACGCGCGATTACGCGATCGCCCGCTGGCACCGCGCGGCCGAGGCGGAGATCAAGGCGTCCGGGCTCGCCTGGACGATGCTCCGGCCGGGGGCCTTCGCGTCGAACTCGCTCCAGTGGGTCGGCTCGATCAAGGCGCAAGGCGCCGTGTACCAGCCCACGGGTGACGGCAAAAGGGCGCCGATCGACCAGCGCGACATCGCCGCGGTGGCCGTGAAGGCGCTGACGTCGCCGGGGCACGAGGGCAAGTCGTACGTGCTCACCGGGCCGGAGGCGCTGAGCGCGGCGGAGCAGGTGGCGAAGATCAGCGCCGCGATCGGGAGGCCGCTCCGGTTCGTCGACGTGCCCGAGTCCGCCGCCCGCGAGGGGATGGAGAAGGCGGGGCTCCCCGAGGTGTTCATCCAGGCCGTCCTCGAGATCCACGCGCTGGTCAAGGCGGGGCAGGACGAGCTGATCACGTCGACGGTCGAGCAGCTCCTCGGGCGCAAGGCGCGGACGTACGATGAGTGGCTGGCGCGCTACGGGAGAGCGTTCCTGTAGGACGCGGCGGCGGCGGGGGGGCGGCGCTCTCGAAGAGCACGTCGCTCTCGTCGGGCTCAGCCGCAGGCCGAGTCCGTACACGCCGGCTGTGCCGCACAGGATGAGCGCGGCCGACGAGAGCCCGATCGACCGGCCCCAAGCGCTTCGCGTCACCACGAGCGCAGCTGCCCAGGCGAGGACGGCGGACCGTCTTTGCGGTATCCTTCCGCAGGGAGAGCCTCGAGTTATGCGAAACTTTGACCGGATCACCTCGCACCCTGGTCGTATGAACGGGCAGCCGTGCATCAGGAACCTTCGCCTCACGGTGAAGCGGGTGCTGGAAGCGCTGGCGACCTATCCGGACCGCGAGGAGCTGCGGCGTGACTACCCGGAGCTGGAGGACGAAGACATCCGGCAGGCCCTGGCCTTCGCCGCGGCCATGATCGGGGATGAGGTCATCGACCTGCCTCGGAGCGCGTGATGTCGACGGTTCGACTGCTCCTGGATCAAGGACTCCCGCGCTCGGCGGCAGAGCGGTTGCGTACAGCCGGTGTCGACGCAATCCACGTAGCCGAGATCGGGATGTGGGCCGCACTCGATGAAGAGATCCTCGAACAGGCTCGGCAGTCGAAACAGGTGGTCGTGACGCTCGATGCAGATTTTCACGCATTGCTCGCGCTCGCCGACGCAAGCGCGCCCTCCGTGTTGAGGCTGCGGGTAGAGCGACTGAACGGAGAAGCATGTGCACGGCTGATCCTGGACGTGCTCGCTGTATGTGGCTCAGAGCTGCTTGCAGGAGTGGCAGCAACAGCGGATCTGACGCGTATCAGGCTCAGGCGATTGCCGCTGACTGATCTCGGAAGATAGACGAAATACCGCCCCAGCCGGCGCGCCGCCCTACCCCCCGACGAGCGCCCTCGTCCGCTGCTCCGCGCGCCGCCCCTCCTCCGCGAGCCGCTCGATGAACCGCTCGATCACCGGATTGCGCCGGAAGTTCTCGCGCATCATCAGCTCGACCGGAAGCGGCTCCACCTCGGCGACCTCCACGGCCAGCCGCGAGCGCGCGACCTCGGTCAGCGCCAGCGCCGGCGCCAGGCCGATGCCGAGCCCGCCGGAGACGTACGACACGAGCAGCGACACGCTCGACACGTCGATCGTCGACACCGGCCGGATCCGCTCGCGATCGAGGTACACGTCCAGCATCCGCCGACCCAGGCTGCCGGGGGCGAGGCGCAGGAGCGGCTCGTGCCGCAGCCGCTCGCGCAGCGGCGGCGCCTTGCCCTTCTGCCGCGGGCCCACCCACAGGAACGGCTGCACGAACAGCGGCTGCTTCACGAGGTCGCCCCCCGCCGACGACGCCGACGCCAGGCCGAAATCCACCTCGCCGCGCTCCACCCAGCGCGCCGCGTCGAGCGAGTTCGCCGTCGTGATCGCGAACCGCACCGGCGCGCGCTGCGCCAGCATCTGCCGGATCACCGGCACCAGGAGGCCCTTGCCGAGGTAGTCGCTCGCCGCCAGCCGCAACGTCGCCGACGGCTCCCCCGCCAGCGACGACAGCAGCTCGAACACCCCCTCCGCCTCGTCGAACAGCCGCGTGATCGCCCCGAGCGCCGCCTCCCCGGCCGGACTCAGCCGCACGCCGCGCCCGTCCCGCTCGAACAGCGCCACGCCGAAATGCTCCTCCACCCGGCGCACCTGCTGGCTGATCGCCGACGGCGTCTTGTGCAGCCGCCGCGCGGCCTCGGCCACCGAGCCCGACCGGGCCACCAGGAGCACATCCTCGAGCGCAGGGAGCAGCGACGCGTCCATGTAGCCTTGCTTAACTCATCGTGAAAAAAGTTTCATTCGACTTAATCCTGCCGCGCCCGCATAGTCGTCTCCGCCAGCGCGACCGCGACGCGCCGGCCCGCTCCGAGAGCCGCCGCCAGGCGGGGCGGCCACCTCCAGGCACATCCAGCGCATCCAGAGGGGATCATGGGCAAGAGTCTCTATGACAAGGTGTGGGACCTCCACAAAGTACGCACGCTGCCGAACGGCGAGGACCAGCTCTTCATCGGTCTCCACCTGATCCACGAGGTGACGAGCCCCCAGGCGTTCGGGATGCTCCGCGACCTCGGGCTCCGGGTGCGCATGCCCGAGCGGACGTTCGCGACCCTCGACCACATCGTCCCGACCGACAACCGCAAGCGGCCCTTCAAGGACTCGCTCGCCGAGGGCATGGTCGACGCGCTGAAGAAGGCCTGCACCGAGCAGGGCGTCACGTTCTTCGACCTCGAGTCGGGGCAGCAGGGCATCGTGCACATCATCGGGCCCGAGCTCGGCCTCACCCAGCCCGGGATGACCATCGCGTGCGGCGACTCGCACACCTCGACGCACGGGGCGTTCGGCGCCATCGCGTTCGGGATCGGGACCACCCAGGTGCGCGACGTCCTCGCGACCCAGACCCTGAGCCTCCAGCGGCTCAAGGTCCGGCGCATCCAGGTCGAGGGCAAGCTCGGGCCGGGCGTCTACGCGAAGGACATCATCCTCGAGATCATCCGCCGGCTCGGCGTGTCCGGCGGCACGGGCTACGCCTACGAGTACGGCGGCTCGACCGTCGAGGCGTTCTCGATGGAAGAGCGGATGACCCTCTGCAACATGTCGATCGAGGGCGGCGCCCGCGTCGGGTACGTCAACCCGGACGAGACCACGTTCGCGTACATGAAGGGCCGGCAGTACGCGCCCAAGGGCGAGGCGTGGGACCGCGCGCTCGAGTACTGGCGCTCGATCGCCTCGGACGCGGACGCGCGTTACGACGACGTGGTCCGGATCGACGCGAGCGCGATCGCGCCGACCGTCACCTGGGGCATCACCCCGGGCCAGGCGATCTCCGTGAAGGAGCGGGTGCCGGCGCCCGAGGACGCGCCGAACGACTCGGAGCGGGCGCTGATCCAGGAGGCGCTCGAGTACATGCGCCTCGAAGGCGGCAAGCCGATCGAGGGGACGAAGATCAACGTGGCCTTCATCGGCAGCTGCACGAACGGCCGGCTGTCGGACTTCCGCGAGGTGGCGCAGCGGATCAAGGGGCACAAGGTCGCGCCGCACGTGCGCGCGCTGGCCGTCCCCGGCTCGATGGAGGTCGCGCGCGCGGCCGAGGCCGAGGGGCTCGACCGCGTGTTCCGCGAGGCGGGCTTCGAGTGGCGCGAGCCGGGCTGCTCGATGTGCCTGGCCATGAACCCCGACAAGCTCATCGGCGACGAGCTGTGCGCGTCCTCGTCCAACCGCAACTTCAAGGGCCGGCAGGGCAGCCCCACCGGCCGCACCGTGCTCATGAGCCCCGTGATGGTCGCCGCCGCCGCCGTGCGCGGCGAGGTCGCGGACGCCCGTGACGTGTTCGGAATCTGAAGACGCTCGCACCCCGAGGTAGATCCCATGGCACTCGAACAGATCCAATCCGTCACCGGCCGCGCAGTCCACGTCCCGGGCGACGACATCGACACCGACCGGATCATCCCGGCGCGCTTCCTCAAGTGCGTCACCTTCGACGGCATCGGCGAGCACCTCTTCCGGGACGTGCGGTATAACGCCGACAGCTCGAAGAAGGATCACCCGCTGAACGACCCCCGCTTCGAGGGCGCCACGATCCTGATCGCCGACCGGAACTTCGGCTGCGGCTCGTCGCGCGAGCACGCGCCGCAGTCGATCGCCAAGGCGGGCTTCCGCGCCGTGATCGCCGAGAGCTTCGCCGAGATCTTCTTCGGCAACTCGACGACGCTCGGCATCCCCTGCGTCTCGCTCCCCCGCGACGCGCGCGCCTCGCTCGTCGCGCGCGTGAACGCCGACCCGAAGGCGCCCGTCACGGTCGACCTGAAGGAGCAGGTCGTCCGGGCCGGGGACCTCGCGCTGCCCTTCACCATCAAGCCGGGCGCGCGCGAGTCGCTGATCCGCGGCACGTGGGACCCGATCGCGCAGCTGCTCGAGGGCGCCGACGAGGTCGCGAAGGTGGCCGCGCGGCTGCCCTACGTGCAGCGCGCCGCCGCGCAGTAGGCACGCCTGAGGAGCGCCGCGCGCCGAAGGCGGTCCCTGCCCGGCGACCGCGGCGGCGCGCGCAGACTCATCACTGAACTCACGCGCTGCGGTCGGAGATTCCGCGGTTGATGCCGACCGGAGCGGCCGGCTGCCTCCTCCGGTGGCGGGCCGCGGGTCCCTCTGTTATGCCACCCGGGGCACAACAGGAGGAGCATCGCACGTGAGCATCCACAAGCGGCACAACGTCAACGTCATAGGTCGGGGTGACGTCGACATGATCTTCGCGCACGGCTTCGGGTGCGATCAGAACATGTGGCGCCTGCTCACCGGCGCCTTCGAGGATCGTTACCGCATCATCCTGTACGACCTCGCCGGCTGCGGCGGTTCGGATCTGTCCGCCTACGATCGCAAGCGGTACGACACGCTCGAGGGGCACGCGCGCGACGTGATCGAGATCCTGGAGGAGGTCGCGACCGGACCGGCGGTGTTCGTCGGACACTCGGTCAGCGCGATGATCGGGCTGCTCGCCGGGATCGCGGCGCCGGAGCGCTTCCGCGAGCACGTCATGGTCGGACCGTCGCCCTGCTACATCAACGACGGCGACTACATCGGCGGGTTCACGCGCGCCGATATCGAGTCGCTCCTCGACACGCTCGACAGCAACTACCTCGGATGGGCGAGCGCGATGGCCCCTACCATCATGGGCGCACCGGATCGACCCGAGCTCGGCGAGGAGCTGACCAATAGCTTCTGCAGGACCGATCCGGAGATCGCCAAGCACTTCGCGCACGTGACCTTCCTCTCGGACAACCGGGCCGACATCCCCAAGCTCACCGCGCGCGCGCTCATCCTGCAGTGCTCCGACGACATGATCGCGCCGCTCTCGGTGGGCGATTACATGCACAAGGCGCTGCGGAACAGCACGCTCCGCCTCATCGACAACATCGGTCACTGCCCCCATCTCAGCGCGCCTGAGTCGATCGTGGACGCGATGCGAGAGTTTCTACGGGCGTGAGCCGGAGCGGGCGATGACGTCTCCCGAGGACGGCTCGCGCGACGCGCTCGACCTCTACGAGCTGGCGGCGTGCGGCCTCCTCACGACGGCCGCCGACGGGACGATCCAGCGCGTCAACCGCACGATGTGCGCATGGACGGGGTTCGCCGCGGACGAGCTCCTGGGCAAGCGTTTCCAGGACCTGCTCACGGTAGGAAGCAGGCTGTTCCACTACACCCACTGGATGCCGCTCCTGCAGATGCAGGGATCGGTGGCCGAGGTGCAGCTCGAGATCGTGCGCCGCGACGGCCGCGCGCTCGCGGTGCTGGTGAACGCCGCCCGCCGCGCGGCGCCGGCCGGGGCGGCCCCGGCCGGCCGGCCGCCGATCGACGTGGCCGTGTTCGTCGCGACGGACCGACGCAAATACGAGCGGGAGCTGCTGCTCGCGAGGAAGCGCGCGGAGGAGCTGCTCGCGAGCGAGCGGCAGGCGCAGCAGGCGCGGGCGCACGCCGAGGCCCGGCTGCGGCTCGCGCTCGACTCGGCGCGCCTGCGCGTGTGGAGCGTCGACGTGCCGACCGGCACGCGTCACTACGAGCGCGACGTGGCCTCGTTGATCGGGCTCCCTCCCTCCGACGAGGTCACGCCCGAGGCGTATGCCGCGTGCATCCACCCGGACGACCGCGCCGTCGAGGCCGCCGCGTTCGCCGCCGCGATCGACCCGGAGCGCCGCGCGACGTACTCGGTAGAGTACCGGCTCCTCGGCCACGACGGGGTCGAGCGCATCGTCCGCTCCACCGGGCGCTCGTTCTTCGACGATGACGGCAGACCGCTCCACTTCACCGGCGTGCTCGAGGACGTGACGGACCGCCGGAGGAGCGAGGAGGCTGTCCGGCAGCGCGAGATTGAATTCCGAACGCTGGCCGAGAATTCGCCCGACGTGATCGTGCGCTTCGATCGGGCGCACCGCTTCGTGTACCTCAGCCCCGCCGCCGAGGGCCTCACCGGGAGGCCCGTGGCGGACTTCCTCGGGAAGCCGATCGACCAGGGCGGGATGGGGAGCGCCGACGTGGCCGCCTGGGCCGCCGCCGTCCACGAGGCGTTCGCGGGCCGCCGCGTCACGCTCGCGTTCACGTACGAGGGGCGGGACGGCCGGCGGCGCGAGCTCCAGGCCCATATCGTCCCCGAGCGCAACGCGCGCGGAGAGATCGTCACGGTCCTCGGGCTCACGCGCGACGTGACCGCCCTGCGCCAGCAGGAGCGCGAGGCCCAGCAGCGCGCGATCCTGGCAGAGCAGCTCATCGGGATCGTCAGCCACGATCTCCGCAATCCGCTGAACGCGATCCTCCTGGGAACGCAGCTGCTCGGGGACGCCGACGCCGACCTTCAGGGCGTGCTCGCCGGCCGGATCACGGCCGCCGCCCACCGCGCCAACCGGCTCATCACGGACCTGCTCGATTTCACGCAGGCGAGGCTCGGCGGCGGCCTGCGCGTCGCGCGCCGCGCGATCGATCTGCACCTGGTCGCGGCCGATTGCCTCGAGGAGGTGAGGCTCGCCTGGCCCGCTCGTCAGGTGGAGCACCGGCGCGCGGGGGACGGTCGGGGGTTCGCGGATGCGGATCGGATCGCGCAGATCCTCACGAACCTGGTGAACAACGCGCTGACGTACGGCACCCCGGACCAGCCGGTCACGGTGACGACCGCCGTGGCCGAGGGCACGCTGGAGATCCGGGTGCACAACGCGGGGCAGCCGATTCCGCAGGAGATCCAGGCGCAGATCTTCGAGCCGATGCAGCGGGGCGCGGCGCGGGCGAGGCCGGGTTCGCGCAGCGTCGGGCTCGGCCTCTACATCGTGCGCGAGATCGCGAGCGCGCACGGCGGCCGGGTGAACGTTCGATCGACGGAGCGCGAGGGGACCACGTTCTTCGTGGTGCTCCCGCGCGACGGCGGCGCCGGGGGCTGAGCGCCGGGTCAGAGCGGCGGCTGCTGCCGTGGGAGCCTCCTTAGAAGCGCAGCGTCCGCGTCCGCGCCACGGCGTCCTGGAACGAGTAGTCGGTCCCGCTGGTCGCCCACAGGATGATCCCTGGCACGAGCATGACCGCCCCGGCGCCGAGCGCGACGCCCCCGAGGGTGGGCAAGAAGGAGGATTCCTGGCTGCCCTTGGGGCCGAGTCCGTCGAGAAGGAGCAGCATCCCGCCGCCGACCACGCCCGCGGCGCCGACGCTCGACAACATGATGCCGCCGAACCGCTTGCCGGCGCTGCCCGCGTCGACGGCGATCGAGACGTCGCCGGCCTTGTCGGACAGGCGGAAGGGGGATGAAGGGGTGATCCCTTCGCCGGCGAAGAAGAACTGCTGACCGGCCGTGCCGTCGACGACCCGATCGCAAGGAGCCTGGCAGATCGGACGGCTGACCACGCCATAGGCGCTGCCGCCGGCGCCGACGACGCCGATCGTCATGGTGACCTGGTGGAGCGACACCGCGGGATCGTCGGTGGCGATGTGCACCCGCGGCGCGCCGCGCTTCGGGGCGGCCGGCAGGTCCGGGGGAGCAGCGGGAGGCGGCGCGGGGGCGGCGGCCGGGGGCGGCGCGGCGGGCGCCGGCGCCGCGGAGGGCGCGTATTTGCCACGCTGCACCTGGTCGACCTCGGCCCAGGGGATCCGGCGCTGCTCGCCGGTGCCCGGCACCAGCAGGATGACCTCCTTGCCGGGCTCCACGGCCACCACGGTTCCGCGGAGCATGCCGCCGTTCTTGAGGGACACCTCGTCTTCGCCGGCGACCTGCGGCGCCGCCGCCGAGGAAGGCCCCGGCGCGCTCGCCGTCTGGGCGAGCGCCGCAGCGGGTGAGGCGAGCAGCAGCGTGACTACCCCCGTTCCGAGCCATCGCATCATGCAGGCCCCATAACAGAGCAGCCGAGTGCCGTCCACGGCCTCGTCGCGGCGCGCGCCTGGGCCGCCGCGCGTCGAGCGCACCTGCCGCGGGCGCGGGCCGGCTGCATGCCCCAGGATCCCGAGGACGAGCGTTGGCGCGGGCTCACCCAGAGGTACAATCAACCCGGAGATCACCGCGCCGTGGACGCGGCCAAGCAAAAGGAGCCCCGCAGTGTCGAGCAACGATCAAAAGGCCGATCCGCCGGTCATCCGCAAGCCGATCGCCGTCGAGGACGTCCCCTGGGAAGAGTGGTCGGAGGGATCGCGCTTCGGCAGCCGTTACCGTCATTTGACCAAGGCGGCCGTGGGCGATGGGTATCACGTCGGCGTGCAGATAGAGGAGCTCCTGCCGGGGAAGCAGTCCTCGCCCGCGCACTATCACCTGCTGGAGGAAGAGCACATCCTCATCCTGGAGGGGCGCGCCACGCTGCGGCTCGGCGAGGAGACGATCGAGGTGTCGGCCGGGGACTACGTCTGTTTCCCGGCGCGCCAGAAGGCCGGCCACTGCCTCGTCAACACCAGCGACGCGTTGTGCCGCTTCCTCGTGATCGGTGAGCGGAAACCCGATGAGGTCTGCGTCTACACCGACTCGAACAAGATCCTCGTGCGCTCGGTCCACGAGGTCTATGACAAATCGCAGGTCAGGGACTACTGGGACGGCGAGGAGACGGGCGGCGATCAGGCGTCTTCTCCGTCGTCCTCCTCTCCATAACCCTCGTCCCCGTCCACCGCGCGCGCGCCTGGAGCGCGCCCTGGGAGCAGAGGAGCGCCCCGAGCCCCGGAGTGGGTTATCGGCGGATCAGCGCCGGATCCATCGGGTCCACGGCGCCGCCGGCAGGCGGCGCGCCGGCAGGCGGCGCGCCGGCAGGGCGCGAGGGCTCGACCGCGGGCGCTGCAGGGGGTCTGCCCTTGCCCGGCGGCGCGGGCTGCTGGGCGCGCGCGCTGGACGGCGGACGCGCAGGCGGGCTCGGCGATCGCGCTCCGAGCGCGGGCCCGGCGCCCTGCGAAGGCGGCGCGCCGCTCGAGGGCCCGGCGCCCTGCGAAGGCCGCGCGCCCGCCGCGGCCTCGGTGTCCGGAGCGGGCGCCGCGCCGGTCGTCGTCGGCGACGGCAGGGGCGGTGGCGCGGCCGCGCTGCGGCTCGGGAGGGCCTGGCCCGGCGTCACCTCGGTCGACGGCGCCGTCGCAGCGACAGACGCAGGCGCCGCGGGCGTGCCGTCCGCGACCCCCGGAGAGCGCTGCACGGCGAGCAGCGCGGCGCCGAGCGCGAGCGCCGCCGCGGCCACGCCCAGCACGAGCACCCCGCGCCGCCTCCCGCGAGCGACCGGAGCGTCCCAGGTCCGTGCGGTGGTCGCCCGGTCCGCGGCGACGACCTCCGGGCGAGCGGCCGGCTCGTCCGCGACCGCGGCGCCGGCGATGCGGCTGATGCGATCGACCGAGAGCCGGGACCCCTCCGGCGCATACGGTCCGAGCGCCTGCGCGAGCTCGGCGACGCTGCGGAACCGCCGCGCCGGGTCCTTCTCCAGGCAGCGGAGCACGACCGCGGCGAGGCCCTCCGGCGCCTCGGGGCAGCCGTCGCGGAGCCGGGCGGGAGCGCCGGCGGCGATCTTCGCGCCCATCGCCATGAAGCTGTCCGCCTCGAAAGGCGGACGCCCGGTGAGCAGCTCCTGCAGGACGACGCCGAGCGACCAGATGTCAGCGCGGGAGTCGACGCGCTTCGTGCTCTCGAGCTGCTCCGGCGACATGTACAGCGGAGAGCCCATGACCGCGTCGGGCGCGGTGATGCTCGCGTGGGCCGGGGGAAGCCCCGGCTCCGCGGCGTCGCTCGCGCGCGAGATCTTCGAGATGCCGAAATCGAGCACCTTGACGAGCGGCGAGCCGTCCCTCCGGGTGGTGAGGAACAGGTTCGAGGGCTTCAGATCCCGGTGGACGATGCCGAGCGCGTGCGCCTCGGCGATCGCCTCCCCCGCCTGGAGCACGTAGTCCACGGCCACCCCGACCGGCAGCCGCTTCCTGTCGTGCAGGACCTGCCCGAGGTCCTTGCCGCCCAGGAACTCCATCACGATGAACGGCCCGCCGTCGTCGAGCGTGCCGACGTCCATCACCCGCGCGACGTGCTCGCTCTCGAGGCGCGACACCGCCCGCGCCTCGCGGAGGAAGCGCTCCACGTCCCCGCCGCTCCTCCTCCCGCGCAGGAGCTTGATGGCCACGTTCCGCTCGAGCGCCTCGTGCCGCGCGAGCACCACGACGCCCATCCCGCCGCGGCCCAGCGCGCGGATCACCCGGTACTTGCCGGCGATCAGGGTCCCCGCGGCCGGCGCGGGATCGCCGGCCGGCGCAGCCGGGGCGGCGCCGAGGGCCTTGTCGGCGAGCAGGGCGGCGAGCTCGCGCGCGACCTCGGCGGCGCTCGCCGGGCGGCCTCCGGGGTCCTTGGAGAGCAGGCGCGCGACGAGCGCCTCGAGCGCCGGCGGGGCGAGCGGACAGAGCTCGCGGACCGCGGGCGGCCGCTCGACGAGGATCTTGACCAGCACCGCCTCGGTGTCCGCGCCGAGGAACGCGGCCCGGCCGGCCAGGCACTCGAAGAGCACCGCGCCGAGCGCGAACAGGTCCGCGCGCGCGTCGGGGGACGACGCGCCGCCGCGCACCTGCTCGGGGGCCATGTAGCTCGGCGTGCCGACGAGCGACCCGGCCTTCGTCACGGCGGGCGCGTCCTTGCCGCGCGCGAGCCCGAAATCGAGGAGCTTGACGCGCTCGGCGGCGCCGCTCTCCAGGAAGATGTTGCTCGGCTTGATGTCCCGGTGCACGAGGCCCCTCTCGTGCGCGGCGGCGAGGGCCGCGGCGACGCCGTGCCCGACGCGCACCGCGTCGCGGACGCCGAGCGGGCCCTCGGCGAGCCGCGCCTCGAGCGTCACGCCCACGAGCCGCTCCATCGCGAGGTACCGCTCGCCCAGCGCGGTGCTGCCGTGGGCGACGTAGCGGACGATCCCCGGGTGGGAGAGCACGGCGAGCGCCTCGGCCTCCCGGTCGAAGCGCGCGCTCGCCGCCTCATCGACGTCGCGCAGGAGCTTGAGCGCGACGCCCCGGCGCGCCTCGCGGTCCCAGGCCTCGAAGACGACGCCCATGCCGCCCTCGCCGATCAACGTGTCGATCTCGAACCTGCCCGCGACGACCTCGGGCTCCGCCGCGAGCGAGACGAGGCGCCCGACCCCCGCGTCGTCGAGGAAGGTCATCGGGCGCTACCGAGCAAGGCGCGGGACTCCGCCTCGAACTCGGCCTCGGAGCCGGTGATCTCCCGGAGCTTCTCCAGGAGCAAGCCGCGGAACTCGCGCCGCGCGAAGGCGAGGTAGTTGGTCACGTCGGTGACCTTGATCCCGAGCTCCCTGGCGAGCTCAGCATAGGTGGGGCGGTCCTCCGGGCCGTCGTCGAGCACGTAGCGCTCGAAGACACGGAAGGTGAGCTGCTTGCCGCCCCGCTCGCAGCGCTCGCGGAGGGCATCGACCGCCATCCCGACGAGGTGCCGGGTCCACTCCCGGTCGAAGTAGGTGTCGAGCGAGTCGGGCGCGGGCATGGCGAGCGCTCCAATCTCCCGCTCGGCAGAGGGGAAATCAAGGCTGAGCGTCACGGCATGTCCGCCGCGCTTCTCTCGCCCGCTGCTCTCGGCCTCCTTCATCACGTGGCGGTCGAGGCACACCTTGAGATACGTGCGGAACAGGGCCCGCGAAGGGTCGTACGCGGAGAACGTGCGTTGCTCGAACGCCCGGGCGAAGAAGCCCTGCGTCAGATCGGCGGCGCGCTCGTCTTCGATGCGCCAGCGGACGCGGAGGTGCTTGTAGACCGGCTTCCAGTAGGCGCGCACGAGGACGTCGAACGAGCGCGCCCGCTCCGCCGGGTCGTCGCTGCCGACCGCGACGACGGCCGACCTGTGGGTCGTCGGAAACCTGCCGCGCGGGGCCCCGCGCGAGAAATCGTCGGCCATGTCTAAAGGAACGCGGGGGCCGCGCGGAACAGGGTCATCGACGAGGCGAAGCTACCACAGGCCAACCCCGGACGGGAGCTCCGGCGGGCCGCCGGCGCAAGGTCCATCACGGGCCTGCCGGCGTGCCGGGCTGCGAACAGAACATGAAAAAACACCTCTCCTGAGCCTCGCCCTGCTGCTCGCCGCGTGTGATGAGGAAAAGATGACATCCGGGGTCGCGAGCCCCAACATCCAGCGTCTCGAGGACAACGTGAACCCGCTCCGTCCATCTCGCCGTACACTCTCTGGTCCCCTTTCAGGGGTGCTCCTCGGCGCGTCGGCGCTGCTCTCGGTCCGGCAGGTCGCCGCCGAGGAGAGCGCCGCCGAGCGGCTGTTCCGGGAGGGCCGCGCGCTCCTCGTCGAGCAGCGCTTCGCCGAGGCCTGCCCCAAGCTCGAGGAGAGCCTGCGGCTGGAGCCGAGCCTGGGGACGACGCTCAACCTCGCCTTCTGCCACGAGCGGCTCGGCAACGTGGCCACGGCGTGGGTCGGCTTCCAGGAAGCGTTGACCACGGCGCGAACGGCGGGAGACGCGGCGCGGGAGGCGTTCGCCAGGAGCCGGCTCGACGCGCTCGAGCCGCGTGTGCCCTGGCTGCGGGTGCGCGCGGCGGCGGGCGGCGCCGGCGCGGACCAGCTGACGATCCTGATCGACGGGGCGGCGCTCGATCCGGTCGCCTGGGACAAGGAGCTGCCGGTTGACCCGGGCGACCACGTCGTGGCCGCGGCCCATCTCGGCGAGATCTTCTGGCAGACGACGGTGGCGATGAGGGAGTCGCAGCGCGTGGACGTCGACGTCCCGGCGGCCGCGCCGGCGGAGCCGGCCCCGGCGACCGCGCCGGAGCCGGCGCAGCAGACCGCCGCGCAGCGCGATGGAGCGCGCGAGGAGGCGAGCGCGCGCTCCGCCGAGCCGCGCGCAACGGGCGGCCTCGTCTACGAGGCAGGCGTGATCGCCGGCTATCTCTGGCTGGAGGCGAACAAGCAGGAAGGCTGCAGCGGCGGCGCCGGGAGCTGCGACTACGATCTCTCGACCGACAACCTCGTCGTAGGGGCGACGGGGTTCGTCGGGGCCACGCCGCTCGAGCGCCTCGACCTCGGCCTTCGCTTCCTCGCCGGTATTCACTCCCACGGCGCGCTCATCGCGCTCGGCCCCTCGGCGTCGTACCGGTCCGGGGAGCGCTTCCGGCTGGGAACAACACTGTCCTTCGGCGCGGTAACACAGACCGGGGATGCATGGATGAGCGGCGGCGATCCATGGAATGGGTCGAGCAGCGGTTATGTCGAGACCATCCGGCCCGGGACCAGCGTGCCGCTGGAGTTCACCGTCGGGCTGAGCGCCGAGCTCGGCATGAAGCTCATGGACGGCCCGGCGGGCGCGCTCTTCTTGCAGACCACGCCGCTGCTGCTCGTCGGCTGGAGAGGCGTGGGCCTCTCTCTGCCGCTCGGCGCGGCGTACCGCTGGGACTGACGTCCTGCGCTGCTACCCGGAGCCCGGCGTTCACCATCCAGCAACTCGACGAGGGGGAGCTCGGCGCGGCCGCCGTCGAGCGCATGGCGCCTCCCTCTTGCCGCCGCGACGCCGAGTGCCTTGTCGATCGAGCGCTGCCGGCGGCGCGCCTTGACCGCGGCCTCCTTCATGCCCTGCGCCTGCTGGCCCTCGGTGGTGCCCGTCGCGAGCTTGTGTCCGCAAGCGCGCAGGACGCCGCGCACGGTAGTGACAACCTGGGCCCGCGTCTCAACCAACACGCGCCGGACGGCCAGCTGATGGCGAATGGTCCGCCGGTGAGGCGACAGCACGTGAGCGAGCTGCGGGTTTTCGCGAAACCTGTGGAGGACGCGGCACTCGAGCACGCAGCGGCTCCGCGGCCCCTGCGCTCAGTCCGCCGTGTAGAGCCGCTCCCGGGACTTGCATGACGCTGAAGCCGACGGGTGCGCGCATGACGCAGCCTTGCGCACCGCGCCCCGCGGCGGCATCGCGGCCATCTCCACACTCGCCGAAGGCTCTACGTGGGCGAGCGCACGGTCGCCGTCGGCGCGAGGCGCGGAGCTGTCGCCGTCGGCGCGCGGCGCGGAGCGGTCGCCGTCGGCGCGCGGCGCGGAGCGGTCGCCGTCGGCGCGCGGCGCGTAGGCGAAGGGCGCACACGCCACGAGGTCGTACCGCCTGGGCGTCATGCAAGCCTCGTGGTGAGCGGGGATGGATCCGGCCTCGGGTGGCGTGGAGGTCGGCGACCACGCCGCCGTCTGCGCCACCTGCGCGCACTCCGCGCCACCGGGGGCCGGGGGCGCGCCATCGCCCAGCCGGGCAAAGGTGATGACGCCTGCGGCGATCATGGCGAGCGCCGCGAACGCGAGCGCGATCCGGCCCGGCGGCTTCGCGCGGGTCTGCACGCCCTGGCTTACGCTCGGGAGCGGCGTTTCCAGCACCGACAGGCGTGACGACCTCATCGGCACGAGGGTGACATGGAGGACCTCGGCGAGCGCCTCCACCGCGGCCGAGGCGGTCGCGAAGCGCGCTTCGGGGGCGCACGCCGTCGCCTTCGCGAACCACGCATCGAAGGCAGGAGGCAGGCTCACCCCCTCGGTCGCCGCGCGGGCGCACGCGGCCTCCTGCGGCCCGTGCCCGGCGATCACCGCGAACTCGAACGTGCTGCAGAGCTCCCGAAGCTCGCTCGACCAGTACGCCGTGCCGACGAGGAGCGTGTACGCGAGCATGCCGAGGGCGAAGATGTCCACCGCGCCGGAGATCGACTTGCCGACGAACTGCTCAGGCGCCATGTAGAGCGGCGTCCCGACCCCGGCGGTGGTCGCCGGGTCGACTGCGGTCTCGGCGACGAGCTTGGCAATGCCGAAGTCGAGCACCTTGATCCGGGGCTCCTCGTCGTCATCGCTCTCTGCCAGAAAGAGGTTGGCCGGCTTGAGGTCGCGGTGGACGATCCCGGCGGCGTGCGTCTTGTCGAGGGCGACCGCGGTCTGGCGCAGGTAGGCGACGACCTCCTCCGGCGGCAGGCGCCCGGAGCGGCGGAGGCGCTTGCTGAGATCCTCGCCGCGGAGCAGCTCCATCACGAGGAACGGCATGCCGGTCTTCCGATCGATCCCGGCGTCGAACACCTCGACGATGTGCTCGGTCGCGACGCGGGCGGCGACGCGCGCCTCCAGCTTGAACCGGGCGTGGAACTCGGGGTTCTCGGCGAGGTGCGGGTGCATCACCTTGAGCGCCCGCCGGCGCTCCGTCTCGGCGTGGATGACCTCGTAGACGGCGCCCATCGCGCCGGTCGCGATGCCGCGCACAACTCGGTATCTGCCTGCGAACAGCATCCGCTCGTGCACGTTCAGCAACATGGGCCCCATCCGCGTCGAGAGCGCTTATAGCATGAGGTCGGGCGGCTGCGCTCGGCAAACGAGATTTGTGATACGCCCTACAGTCAACTCCGGGTGCGGGCTACGCTCGCGTCGATCTACGCTACGCGGCCGAGCTGTGTTGCTCGCTGTGGCCGGCTCTGCGGGGCAGGAGCGGCGGTGGATCGCACCTCCGTTGTCCTCTTCCTATTGAGCCACTTCCCTTAAGCTCTCACAGGTGGAGGGCTTGAGGACGACTTCGAATGATGACGCAGAGGACGCCGGGCTTCGTCGGGTGCGTTGGCGGCTGTGCCATCGCGATGCTCTCGATCGAGTGCGCGCAGGTATTCGGTTGGCTGACGGAGACTCCACGACGGACTTGAACGTGGATTTCGTCGACAGCCAGACCGTCGCGGCCTGTCAAGACCTTTGACAGGCGGAACTAGCGGGGCACCAGCACCGAGACGCTGAGGGCCGGCATGGCGTACGTGAACGCGTTCGTGGCGCTCGGGGCGACCGGATCTGCGGGCACGAGATCGGCCTCGGCGGCCGTGAGCTGCCAGACGTCAACAGCCGTGTAGCTCCCGTAGGCGGCGAGGCGCACCGTGGCCGTGAGCGGGGCCGTGGTCTTGTTGATGGCGACGAGGACCATGCGGCTCGGATCGGCCTCGCCGATGCTCGCGTACACGGTCGCCTTGGCGACGTCGCTCGTCTCGGCACGAACGGAGGTGTCGCCAAAGCGCCCGCCTTGCCCGTCGTAGCTCGTGAAGGCGCGCATGCCGGCCCGGGTCATCACGGCCTCCTCGCTCCAGTCCCAGATCGACGCGAGGCGCACGCCCTCGCGGCCGAAGATGCCGAGGACGTCCGCCTGCGCGATCGCGCCGGAGATGTCCGCGCCGCCCCCGTAGTTGTACTCGGTAAACCCGATGTCTGTGCCCGGGTAATGCGCGTCGATCAGGCCCTGGAGCCAGGGGATGAGCTGGATCGGACCCTGCAAGACGTCGTTCGCGATCCAGCTGTCCTCGACGTAGGTGGGATCCCAGAGCGAGCGCGGCGCCTGGACGCGGGCCGCAATGGACTCGGGGGAGCTGTCATTGCCCGTGATGCGCTCGCCGTTGGCGTAGACCTCCGTGTACCAGTGCAGGTCAAGCACGTCGACCAGGCGGCGCCCCTCGCTCGCCTCGGCGTCCTTCATGGCGTCGAGGTAGTGCTCGATGAAGTTGCCGTCCGCGTCGGGTGCGCCCTGCAGGCTCATGTAGCCGCCGTACCCGTACGAGACGAAGCCGGTGACGAGCGCGTTCGGCGCGACGTCCTTGATCGCGGACGCGAACTCGATGTTCTTGTCGACGAGCTCGGCGTAGGTCACCGGGTCCGGGTGGATGCGCTCATGCGTGTAGCTCCAGAGATCCGGCTCGTTGTCGAGCGAGAACAGGATGTTCGCGGTCTCGCCCTGGAAGGCGTCGGGGAACGCCTGCTTCATCCAGGCGACGAACTCGTCCTGGTACACGGCGTGATCCTCGAGATCGGGCGAAGAGGAGAAGGGGGCGCCCTTGCGCGCGAACGTGGGGTGGAAGCGGGTCTGGAGGTAGTTCGGGGTCTGGTTGACGTCGCCGCCGCCGTCCTTGTCGGCCGCGACGTATCCGCAGATGGGGACGGTCGCGATGAACGCGGCCCCGTGCGCCAGCGCGGCCTCGGCCTGCATGCGCACCGCCTCGCCGGGCACGTCGCCCCTGGGGCTGTCCCCGACGAGGTGGGCGTCGTTCTGGTGCATCCAGTCCGAGCCGGCGTTGGAGGCGTTGTTCTCCCAGTTGTACGCGGTCAGGCGGTTGCCGCCCATGCGCAGGACGGTCGCGCCGCGCTGTTCACCGTCGAGCTCGCCTGACCAGTTGATACCATAGATGAGCGGGCTGATGGGTCGCACATCCTGGTCGGCGCGGACCGTGAAGGTGACATCGCCCGGCCCCGGATCGCCGGGCTCGACGATGCTCGCAGGAGCATGGCCACCGGACCCGCCCTGGTCGCCGCCGGCGGTTCCGCTGCTGCCGGCAGCAGCGCCGCTGCCGCTGCCGCCGCCGCCGCTGCCGCTACCGCTGTCGGTAGAGGAGGTCTGGCCGTCGTCGCCACAGGCAAGGAAGGCGGCAGACGCGAGGAGGACGAGGACCCTCATTCCATGGGGTCGTGTGCGTCCTCTTCCATCCCGTGTACACAGGGCGGCTTGCGTGGGAGAAAACCAGGGATGTCGATTCACCACAAAAGCCTCCCGCCCTTCAGGAGTTCGTGGACGCCGGCATTTACACCTCGAGAGAGCTGGAGAGCCCCGAGGAGAACCAAGTTATTCATGAGGGCATTATCCACGAAAAACGCGGCGAGACTAGCCTCAATTTCACGATCGATTGTTAGCGTTTGTTAATCGATTGTTAGCGTTTGTTAATCTGCTCAGAAGGCTCAGCGGGACGGCCAGGGGGCCTCGCGGCCCACGTCCTCATGTTTGCAACATATTTTTGTTTATTAATTCCAGCGCTGGGCAATCGCGCTCTTGCTATCGTCGGGCCGGGTGCGACGACAACTGGGCGAAGTCGCTCTCTCTCACCGAGGAGTGGAAGGAGTTCACGATTCCCTTCGCGGATCTCGCGCAGGGCGGCTGGGGCGATCCGGCGGCCACGGAGGCGATCGACGCGTCGAAGCTCTACTCGATCCAGCTCCAGTTCAACACCGTGCCCGAGTTCGACCTCTGCATCGACTGAAGTCTGTCTTCAAACTGCTGGGCATGAGGTGCTGTCCGGGGGACCTTTGGCATGGCGTGCCCTGGCGTGCCGGCGTGCCTGATGATGCTTGCAGGATCTTGGACGTGGCCGTGCGCAGCCTGCGCCAGCGAGGTCAGCAGCGCAATACATCAACATAAGACTTCATGAGTCATTGCGCTGAACATCCGGGCGGGCTTGAACGGCGGCCTTTCGAAGCGAGGTATTGAGATGGATGCGAAGTTTGGTCGTGTAACGGCGTTTGCTCTTGTGGGAATACTGAGCGCTTGTGCTGCAGGTAACGATGACGGTGCCGGCGACGACAGCGCCGGGGGAAGCTCGTCGCCTCCGGGAAGCTCCACCGGGGCGACGGCGAGCAGCTCCACTGGGCGGATGACGAGCAGCGGCGGTGATTTCGGCACCATCGACCCGGGCGGCGACTCTGGCGGGGGTGGAGGCGGCACGGTCCCTGGCCAGGGCGACGGCGAGTCGTGCGACGGCAAGTACACCGGCACGATCCGTGATTTTCACGACACCTTCCCCGACATGGAGCCGGCCCACTCCGGCAAGTGCGACAGCTGCGATGATCGCGCGATTGTCGCCGACACGCTCGGAGCTGACTTCAAGCCGGTCTACGCCGGTGGGGCACAGGGCACCTTGACCACGACCGGTCCAGCGAACTTCGACATGTGGTTCCATGACGCCGAGGACGTGAACTACCCGATGCCGCTCACGCTCCAGTTCGTCGACCCCGAGGGCGACGGGGTGTGGACGTACGATGACCAGGATTTCTTCCCCATCGACGGGATGCTGTTTGGAAACGAAGGTCGGCCCCACAACTATCACTTCACCTTCGAGATGCACATGGGCTTCATCTACAATGGCGGCGAGAAGTTCACGTTCGCCGGTGACGATGACGTCTTCACGTACATCGATGGCAAGAAGGTCGTCGACCTTGGCGGCATTCACGCCCAGCAGACGGCGGCCGTCGATCTCGACACGCTGGGCCTCGAGGTGGGACGGCAGTATCAGCTCGACTTCTTCTTCGCCGAGCGCCACGTGACCGACTCCCATTTCCGGGTCGAGACCACGATCAAGTTCGTGAACTGCGGCGGCGACATCCGGTGACGGCGAGCCCTGTCGTCACGGGGAAGGTCTCCGCGTGGCGCGGGGCAGCAGCGCATCTCCTGCTCCCGGACCGTATCCGATCGGGAGCCGCACGCGCGCGCGCGTCCCCTGGTTCGGGGCGCTCAGGAGCTCGATCTGGCCCCCGTGGGCGTCGACGATCCGCTTCGCCAGCGTGAGGCCGAGCCCCAGGCCTCCGGTCGCGCGGGTGCGGCTCTTG
This sequence comes from Sorangium cellulosum, assembly GCF_002950945.1. Taxonomy (GTDB): domain Bacteria; phylum Myxococcota_A; class Polyangia; order Polyangiales; family Polyangiaceae; genus Sorangium; species Sorangium cellulosum_E. Next base: position 173,815 of record NZ_CP012673.1, on the reverse strand, counting down.
TCGGCGCGGAAGAACGGCCGAAACACGCGCGAGAGGTCGGCGGCGGCGATGCCCATGCCCTTGTCGACGACCTCGATCACGACCTCCTCGCCGCCGCGCGCGACGAGGTCGATCGCTGCCGAGCTCCGCTCCGTGTACTTGTGCGCGTTCTCGAGCAGGTTGTCGATGACGCGCCGCAGGAGCACGGGATCTGCATCGACCGAGGGCAGCTCCTCGGGCACGTCGACCCGCAGCGTCCTCTTCGGATGCGCCGCGCGAAACCGCGACACCGCGTGCGCGAGCAAGCCGGAGGTGTCCACGCGCTCACGCCGGAGCGGGGGGATGCCGCGTGGCGAGGTGGCTTCCTCGAGGTCGAGTCGCGCGGCGGTGAGGACGTCGCTGATGAGCCGCTCGACCTCGTCGAGATCGCCGCCGATGTCGGAGAGCAGCTCCCGCGCGACGGCCACGTCTCCCTCCGCCTCCGAGATCAGCGCGAGCGCCATGCGGACGCGCGACAGGGGCGTGCGCAGCTCGTGCGAGACGTTGGCGAGCAGCTCCCTCTCGGCTCTCAACAGCTCGGTCACTTGCCCGGCCATCTCGTCGAAGGCGCGGGAGACCTCGCCGAGCTCGTCCCGGTTCGACAGGGCGGCGCGGGCTTTCAGGTCTCCGCGGCCGAAGGCGCGCGCGGCGGACGAGAGCTGGCGCAGCGGGCGCGTGAGCGTCCGCGCCAGGAGCCACGACGAGACGCCGACCACGACGAGGACGAAGGCGATCACGTGCAGCCCGCTGAACGGCGGAGGTGAGGGGGCGGCGGTCAGCTCGATGAGCCCGTCCCGACCGTCGGGAAAACGCAGCGGCGCCGCGTGGCAGGGCGGCGTCATGGGCTTCCAGGTCGAGGCTGGACGCGCCGTCGAGCAGCGCGAGACCCCCGCGGGGGCGCTGCTCGCGAGGACCGCGCCGTCCGGATCGAGCACGGTCACCGTGGTGTGCAGCTCGTCGCGCGCGCTCGCGAGGACGCGCTCGAGGGCGCGCGGATCGTCGAGTGAGCGAGCGATGACGCTGGTGGCGAATCGGACCTGAGAGCTGCCGGGGTCTTGGCCCGTCCGCCGGTTCAGGTCGATGACGGCGATGAACCCGGCCGCGACGACGGCGACCTGCGCAAGCCCCACGAGGTAGATGCGGAGCGCCAGCCGCGCGCGCAAGAGGTCTCGGATCACCATGCTTCACGTCGGGTTCGTCGCGTCGGTCGCCAAGAGGTAGCCGATGCCGCGGACGGTCTTGATGATCCGGGGGCTCCTCGGCTCGTCGCCGAGCTTCTTGCGCAGGTGGGAGATGTGCACGTCAATCGATCGATCGAAGGCCTCGTCGGCGCTGCCCCGCACGAGATCGACGAGCTGCTCTCGCGTGAGCACGCACCCTGCGCGCCCGGCCAGCGCGTGGAGCAGATCGAACTCGTAGGTCGTGAGCGACAGCTCCACGCCGCCGAGGGTCGCCCTCCGCGCGGCCGGATCGAGGGTGAGCGAGCCGGCGACGAGGCGGCGCTCGGAGGCGAGGCCCGCGAGGCCACGGGCGCGCCGCGCCTGCGCCCGGATGCGCGCCAGGAGCTCCCGCGCCGAGAACGGCTTGGCGATGTAGTCGTCGGCGCCTCCTTCGAGGCCCATCACGCGGTCGGCCTCCTCGCCGCGCGCCGTGACCATGATGATCGGCGTGTCGACGCGGGCGCGGAGCTGCTGGCAGACCTCGAAGCCGTCGAGCTCGGGGAGCATGAGATCGAGGAGGACGACGTCGGGGCGCTCGCGCAGGACACAGGCGATGCCCTCGCGAGCCTCGGTCGCGAGCGTGACGCGGATGTCGTGTGACTCGAGGTACCGCGCCGTGAGCCGCGCGAGCTTCTCGTCGTCCTCGATGTACACGATCGACGCGGTGCCTCTCTCCGGTGCCATCGTCGCGGCAGGGTAGCACTCGCGCGCCGCGCGGAAGCGTCGGTTAACCGATGCTTAACATGTGCCCCCCGGGGGGAGCGACCGGTCGGCGCGACGCCCGTATCTCGGGGTAAACCGACGACGCGGCAGAGCTCGCGCCGATCTGCTCACGGCTGCTCCGTGTAGGCATAGAGGCCGATGTAGGTCCCGACGAAGCCGCCGGCCTGCTGCGTGCTCAGGGTCTTCCCGTCGACCTCTTCCAGGAGGCTGACCCACGCCCCGGGCTCACGCGCGTAGGAGAAGCTGTAGGCGGCGCCCTGCGCCTCGATCTTGAGGTGGATGGGCGCGCCTGCGGAGAGATCAAGCGGAGCCGAGGCGATCACCTGGGGTTCGCCGTTCGCGCTGCTCCCGGCCTTCTTCTCCAGCTGGATGACCGGCTCGCCGTCCGCCAGCGTGACGCCCAGGAAGTAATAGAAGTCGTCGTTCTGGAACGCGACCAGCCCCGCCGCGTCCCCGGGCGCTGACGGCAGGTACTTCATGGCCGTGGAGGCGGAGGCCCAGCCGTGCTGCTGCCGCCGACCGACGAACGACGGTTGCTCGCGCTGCCCGAGGTGGGCAGGGCGCGCCCTCAAGGTCAGCCACCCGGGCGACGCGGTGAGATCGTGCCATTGCTCGACGGGCGTGCGGATGAAGTTCCAGGTCGGGGCGAGCTCGTCGCCTTCGAACTCATCCCGGTACGTGAAGTTGCCGCTCATCGGGATGGCCGGCGCCGGCTGCGGCGGCAGGGCTGGGGTGTCGTGCACGTAAGGCACCGTCTCCATGCCTGCCGTGATGACCGGCCAGCCGTCGACCCACCGGACGGGCATCAGGAACGTCTCGCGGCCCGTGTTGTAGAGATCGCCCTCGTAGGGCCGGGTGCCCAGGAAGACGGACCACCAGTCGCCGTTCGGCAGCTGAACGAAGTCGGCGTGGCCGGTGGACGTCACCGGGAAAGGCCGGTTGCGATCGAGGTGGCGTTGCGTGAGGATAGGATTGCCCGCGTAGGGCTCGTACGGGCCGGTCACCGACGCGCTGCGGAACACCACCTCGGAGTGCTGATCGCCTGTGCCGCCCTCGGCGGCGATCAGGTAGTACGTTCCATCCACCTTGAAGATGTGGGGTCCCTCGATCCAGATCGGCTCCTTCGAGATGTCGACGCCGCCGTCGACGATCACCGAGCGCGGGCCGACCATCTTCTGCGTCGCCACATCGAACTCCTGGATCCAGAGCGCTCGGTGGCCGTCGTAGAGCGACACGCCAGCCGGCGGGCCGTTGTTGACGACGTAGGCCTTGCCGTTGTCGTCGAAGAAGAAGGAGGGGTCGATCCCATCGACGCTGTTGAGCCAGATGGGGTCCGACCATGGCCCCGCCGGGTCGGTGGCGGTCACGAAGAAGTTGCCGCCGCCGCCGACGAGCGTGGTGACCATGTAGAACACGCCGTCGTGGTACCTGATCGCCGGCGCGAAGATGCCCTCGGAGATCGCCTGGCTGTCGAGGTCGAGCTGCGAGGGGCGGTCGAGCACGTGCCCGAGCTGCGTCCAGTGGACGAGATCGCGGCTGTGGAAGATCGGGACGCCGGGGAAGTAGGAGAACGAGGAGTTGACGAGGTAGTAGTCCTCCCCGACCCGGCAGATGCTGGGATCAGGGTAGAACCCTGCGAGGATCGGGTTCAAGTACTCGCCTTCCCCCGCCGTGAACTCCTGATAGACGGGGTCCTTGCCCTCGTACTCGAACCAGCTGAACTGCGGGTTCTTGCTGGGGGCCATCGAGGTATCCGGGTCGGGGCCGGTGCCGCCGCCGCCGCCGGTGCCCGAGTCGGGGCCGGTGCCGCCGCCGCCGCCGGTGCCCGAGTCGGGGCCGGTGCCGCCGCCGCCGCCGGTGCCCGGCTCGGGGCCTTGATCGCCGCTCGTACCAGGGCGGGCGTCCTCGCTGGTGCACGCGCTCATGAGGAGCGCCAGCAGAACGAAGGTGACGCGCGCAGCGCGCTGATGGGAGCGCCCCGCCATCCATCGACCTCCATCGACGGACACGAGCTCGCCAGAACCCCCGGATGACCGCGCCTGACCCGGCTCGCTCTCACGACCATACAGCGCTCCCCCGGGCCTCCACTCACTTCCAGGAAGGGCAACCATCTCGGACAAACTCTTCATGAAGAACACCTCGCTGGCCAGGCTGGACACGACCACGTCAAGAACCTCTGGAAGCCTCGGGACTCGCCGGCAACGGCCAAAGGCCGCCCGGAGAGTACTCAAACCGATCCATTAGTAAACACATTTTAACAAATCTTAACTCGGGTCGGGTCACCTCAACCTGGGTCGGTCAATCCGTCCAGGGTCAACCTCGGTCGCAACGTCAACCTGGGTCGAGTCGCCACTTTCGCTCACCGCCTCCGGGCGCGCGGCGGGCGGCCGGCCGGCTCCGCTGCCGCGCCTATCGATAGAAAGAGATGTCGTCGATCCAGATGCTGAATGCCTGAGGCCCGAACACGGTGAAATGGAGCGTCTTGAGCTCGTCCATCTTCACCCCGTCGAACTGCATTCCGAATCCTTGCTGCACGAGGCATGAGGCGGTGACGTGGAAATACCTCCACCGGGAATCCAGGGTAACGGACGTGTGGAAATGATCGTTGCAGCCGGTGCGAGGCTCGGTCGGCTCCTGTACGCAGATGCCCCCGTCCCAGACGGTCTGCCTGTCGACGAAATCCACGTTCAAGTCCGTGAAGGAGTCTCCGTCAGCCCTGGCCCAGAAGGTGATGCCGCGGTACTCGGAGGCGTCGTAGAAGGTGTCGTTCAGATCGGTGCTGACGCCGGCCCCCCATGTGGTGAAGCCTTCCCCGCTCGTGTGAAGGGCCTTCTTGCTGATCTCACCGTTGCTGCCTGGGCGCGGCGGGTCGATGGCGCTGACGAGGCGAGCAGAATTCGTGGGCTCCTGCTTCACTCCTGTTCCGTCGTTGAACACGACCCAGTACCCGTGACGGCGCTCTATGTATTTGATTCTGTTGTTTCCGTCTTCCAGATCGTCGATCAGCGAAAGATGCAAGTCCACTCCCGGCGGGATTTCATTCACGTCACAATCGAGCTCGACAGGCCCACCCCCGGCGCCTCCTCCGCCCGCGCCGCCGCCTGAAGCGTCTCCGCCCGCGCCGCCGCCTGAAGCGTCTCCGCCCGCGCCGCCGCCTCCGGAGCTTTCATTGCGGATCAGGTACTCCTTGTCGAAGTTGAATATCTGCGCGCACCCGATGCAAAGTATCGTGATGGCGGCGCCGCCAACGCACCTGATGACGGTCTGCGTCCTCTGCGTAATCATAAAGAGAAGTCCTCGAGCGCTCCACCAGCGAGCGTATGCGGGACGTGGCCCAGAGGGAAGGGGACAGCGCCGGGCGCAATCCACCGCCGCCCGGCCCCGCCGGGCCGCCTACAGCCGGCAAAGCACCTCGGCCACGCAGCGCGGAGCGAGCGAGAACACCCTACACCCGGGCTGGGTGTAGGGTGCCTCACGCCCTTCGGTTCCCGAGCGCAGCGATCGGACCTCATGGTATAAACGCGGCCCGACGCGGTGGGACCCATGTTGCTTAACTTCCACGAGGGGACGCTGTTCGCAGGCAGGTACCGCGTGGTGCGTAGCCTCGCGACCGGCGCGATGGGCGCCGTCTACGAGGTCATCCACGTCGAGACGGAGCGCCGCCGGGCGCTCAAGGTGATGCACCCGCACCTTGCCGCGACCCTGCGCTCGCTCACGCGGCGCCGTCCGCGAGCGCGAAGCTCCCGGCGATGCCGCCGCCAAGCGCGGAGCGTAAGCCCGCGCCGTCCGCGCAGCGGCCGACGTCAGCAGCATCCACGTCCCGGGAGTCGCTCTACACGGCTGACTGAACGCAAGGGGGGCGGCGGAGCGCTGATCTCCTGCCTGGGACGAACCCGAAGGATTTCATCTCGCCGATGCGCGTCTATTCGCCTGGGTACCTCTTGAGCGGGTTGCTGAGCGTCGCGATTGCCGCTCCGGCCAGCGCGCAACCTGACGCCGTGGCCATGGCCGAGTCGCACTTCGTGCGCGGCCGTGCGGACATGCTCGCGGGCCGGTATCAGACCGGCTGTCCTGCGCTCGCCGAGAGCCATCGCCTCGACCCTCGCCCAGGGCGGCTGTTCACGCTCGCCGAGTGCGAGGCCAGGCGGGGGCGCATCGCGACTGCGATCGCGCGCTACAACGATTACCTGGCGCTGTACTCCCGCATGTCGAAGGCCGAGCGGATCAAGCAGCACGAGCGCTACAGGCTCTCGCTCGAGCAGCGCGACGCCCTCGCGCCGCTCGTGCCGCACGTCACGCTGTCGCTGCCGAGCGGCGCGCCTGCGGGGACGGTCGTGCGGCACGACGGCATCACCCTGGAGCGGCCTTCGCTCGGCGTCGCGCTCCCGGTGGACCCGGGCGAGCACGTCGTGACGACGCAGGCGCCGAGGGGGCCTGTGCACGAGGTGAAGTTCACGATCGAGGCGTCCGAGTCGAGGACGATCCACCTCGAGGTGAAGCCGCCCGTCGAGGAGCCGCCGCCCGTGAGGTCGCAGGGCCCGTCGGTGAAGCAGGGCGTCGTGCCGCCCGGTGACCGCGTGGCTGGCCCCGCGCCGGCGCCGCCGGCCGCGGGGCCCGGCGGGCGGCGCGCGGTGACCTACGTGACGGGCGGTCTCGCCGTGAGCGGGCTGGTCCTCGGCTCGGTGACGGGGTGGATGGCGCTCAGCGAGAGCAGCCGGGCGGCCACGGAGTGCTCGAATATCGGCCCCGACGTGGCGGAGTGCAGCCCTCTCGGAAAGGCCGCCGGCGACCGCGCGAAGCACCTCGGGCTGATGAGCACGATCGGCTTCGGCGCCGGCGGCGTGCTGGCGGGAGCGGCGGTGCTGCTCCTCCTGACGGAGCCGCGCCCGCCGCTCCCGCACGCGGGCGCGGTGAGCTGGTCGCTGCTCGCGGGACCGACCGGCGCCGGCCTCACGGTGCGCAGCCGCTGGTGAACGCGCCCGCGCGCATCACCGCCGGAGCATGCGATCCCCTGTCGCCGCATGTTCGGCGGGATGGCGACCTGGCGCTCGTTGGCCACGATGGTAAGCCGCGGAGCAGGCGCATGGCGAAAGACACCTAGATAACCCACGAGGACCGAGCGTGCCCTTCCGCTGATCGCTCCTCGTGCGCTCGGTCGGCGAGGTCTACGACAAGCGCTGGTCAGGGACTCCCGAGGCGGCGAAGCGACGGGCGGCGATCACCCGTCCCGGTCGTCCTCCTCTTCTTCATGCCCTTCCGTCCCCCGCCGCCGCTTGCAAGCTGGAGCGCGCAATGAAAGGATCCGAGGTCCGAAATGGGCAGGATCATCGCCGGTGATGCGCAGCGCGGCTTCGACCGGGTCGAGTACGAGGCCGGCAACGAGCACAACCCGGGAGACCCGTTCGGCCGTACCGTGCTCGTGATCGACGCCCTGGGCGTGGCCAGGCTGGAGAACTACCGGATAGGACAGCACCACGCCTGGACCGGCGTCATCGACCCTGCGGTGTTATCCCGGCTCACTGCGGCCCTGCAGGCTGCCGGGTTTCCGGCCGCGCCCCGCCTTCCGGTCCCGGCCGGCTCGGCGCTGCGGCACCTTTCCGTGTCCGGGGCCCTGTCGGGGCAGGTGCTGCTGCCCTGGCACGGCGTCGCCCAGCTCGCTGGCTACAACGATGCCTTCGCCGTGCTCGACAGCCTGGTGCGTCAGCTCAGCCGGGGCGCGCTCGCGGTCGCGCCGGACGTGCTGCCCCCGTCCGTGCTCGACGTCTGGCAGCGGTGACGCCGTGAACGCGACGCTGGTGGGCCGTGACGCCGAGCGAGCCCGGCTCTCCCGCGGCCTCGACGCCTTGTGTGAAGGGCGCGGGTCGCTCTCCGTGCTGTGCGGGGAGCCGGGTATCGGGAAGACCGCGCTCGCCGACGCGATCGCCGCGGAGGCGGCCCGGCGCGGGATCCACGTCGCGCGCGGCGCCGCGTGGGACGGCGGGGACGCGCCGGCGTACTGGCCCTGGATCGAGGTGCTCCGCGGCATGCAGGTCCACGCCGGGGCGCTCGAGCCGCGGCTGCGCCAGGACCTCGGACCGCTCTTGGGCGAGGAGGGCTCGGACCTCTCCCCGGGTGACCCGGAGCTCGCGTGCTTCCGTCGCTTCGACGCGCTGAGGGCGCTCCTGTCCGAGCGCGCGCGCGGCGAGCGCTGGCTCCTCGTGCTCGAGGACCTGCACGCCGCGGATCGCGCCTCGCTCCTCTCGCTCCACTACGTCGCTCGCTCGCTGCGCGCGCTGCCGGTGGCCCTCGTCGCCACACACCGCGACGCCGAGGCGCGGCTCGACGCCGAGCTCGGCGCGCTGCTCGCGAAGATCGCGCGCGAGGGGAGCGTCCTCGAGCTCGCGCGCCTGGGTCGCGGCGAGGTCGCCGCGCTGATCGCCGATCTCGGGCCGACCGACGGCCACGTCGTCGACGAGGTGTTCGAGGCCAGCGGCGGCAACCCGCTGTTCGTGCACGAGAGCGTGCGCCTCCTGCGGACCGGCGCGCGCCTCCGGCCGAGCGACGGCGCGGTCGCGCTGCTCCGCGACCGGCTCGCCCGGCTGCCCGCCGAGGACCGGGCGCTGCTCGAGCTGGCCGCCCTCCTGGGGCGCGAGATCGAGACGGCGGCCCTGGCGCACGCCGCCGGCGCCTCGGCCGACAGCGTCCGCGCCCGGCTGCACCTGGCCGCGAGGACCGGGGTCGTCGAGGTCGTCGACCCGGAGCGCGTCCGCTTCGCCCACGCGCTCTTCCGGCAAGCGCTCGAGGAGGAGATCGAGCCCTCGCGGCGCGCCGAGCTCCACGCGCGCATCGCGGAGTCGCTCGCCGAGCGCCAGCACGCCGGCGCCGACGTCGGCGACGAGGCGATCGCCCGCCACTTCGCCGCGGCCATCCCGCTCGTCTCGCCGGAGCGGGCGCTCGCGGTCGTGCTCCGGGCCGCGGAGGCCCTGTGCGCGAGCCTCGCCTTCGATCGCGCGAGCGTGCTCTACACGCGCGCCCTCGAGATCCTCGGCCGCGCCCCGCCCGAGCCGGCCCGGGTCATCGACGTCGAGCTGAAGCTCGCCGAGGCGCTCGCCCGAGCCGGGCGTTACGACCGCGCCAGGGAGCTCTGCGCCCGGACGGCGGCGCGGGCCCGGCGCCACGGGGACGCCGAGCGGCTCGCTCAGGCGGCCCTGCTCTACGGGAGCGAGATCCGGATCGCGATCGTGGATCCCGTGCTCGTCGCCTTGCTCGAGGAGGCCGAGCACGCCCTCGGCGAGGCCGCCCCGTCCCTGCGCGCGCGCCTCATGGCCCGCCGCGCCGCGGCGCTGCAGCCGGCCGACGACCCGCACGTGCCCATGGGGATCGCGCGCGCCGCGCTGGCCCTGGCGAGCGACGAGCGCGATCCCGGGACGCGCCTCGCGGTCGTGACCTCGGCGGGGGCCGCGCTGACCAACTTCGGCCCGCCGCGCGAGCGGCTGCCGCTCTCCCGCGAGCTCGTCGCGCTCGCGACCCGGCGGAACGACCTGGTGCTCGCCCAGCGCGGTTATGGCCGGCTCCTCATCGACGCGCTGGAGCTCGGCGAGATCGAGGAGGCCCGCGCGGCGACCGAGGCGTTCACGCGGCTCGGCCAGGCGCTGGGCCACGCCCGCTGGCGCTGGCGGAGCCTGCTCCTGCGCTCGACGTGGGCGCTGCTCGAGGGCCGCTGGCCCGACGCCGAGCGGGCCCAGGCCGAGGCGGCCGCCGAGGCCGCGCGCGCCGAGGATCCGCCGGCGGCGCTCACGCTGGCGATGCACCGCGCGATGGCGCTGATCGCGCGCGAGCCCGCGGGCGCCGAGCAGATCGCGCCGGTCATCGCCGAGCTCGGCGGCGCGTTCGGCCACGCCGACCTCGTGTGCGGCGGGCTGAGCGCGGCCTTGTACGCGCGGATGGGCCACGGCGACGCCGCGAGGCGGGCCCTCGACGGCACGTCGTGGCCGCGGCGGCTGCGCGCGTTCGACGCGTGGGGCTGCGCCGTGCTCGCGAGCGCGCTCATCGATCTCGACCACCCGGCGCTCGCCGGCGAGGCGAAGGTGCTGCTCGAGAGGGCCGAGCCCGAGCTGCTCGATCGCGCGGCGGCGGTGACGTCGAACCCCTTCGGGCTGACGTACGACGGGCCCGGCGCCTACTTCGTCGGCGGCCTGCTCGGGCTCGCCGGCGAGCTCGATCGGGCAGCCGCGATGCTCGAGGACGCGGTCGACGCGGCCGAGCGGATGGGCGCGCGCCCCATGGCCGCCCGCGCGAGTTACCTGCTGGCGAGGGCGCTGGTCGCCCGGAACGCCGGCGGCGACCGGACCCGCGCCCTGACGCTCGCGCGGCGGGCGCGCGCCGAGGCGAGCGCGCTCGGCCTCGCGGCGCTCGGCGCCCGGGTCGAGGCGCTGCTCGCGGACCGCTCGCTGGCGACGGCGCGGGTCGAGGACGCCGCGAGCGCGCCCCTGGCCGGCGGCGCCGTCGAGCTCACGCGCGCCGGGGAGGTCTGGACCCTCGCCCGTGGTTCCGACCGCATCCTGCTCAAGCACTCGCGCGCGGTCGAGATCCTGGCGAGGGTCCTCGCGTGTCCGGGCCGCCCCCTCCACGTGCTCGAGCTCGCGGGCGAGGGCGAGCCGATCGACCTCGGCGACGCCGGTCCGGCGCTCGACGCGGCCGCCAAGCAGCAATACAAGCGCCGCATCGACGAGCTCCGGGCCGAGGTGGCGCAGGCCGAGGCCTTCGCCGATCCCGCGCGGTGCGACCGGGCGCGCGCCGAGCTCGAGTTCCTCGAGCACGAGCTGTCGGCGGCGGTCGGCCTCGGCGGCCGTGACCGCCGGACCGCGGCCGCCACCGAGCGCGCCCGGGTCAACGTCCAGAAGCGGATCCGCGGCGTCGTCCGCAAGGTCGCGGAGGCCTCACCCGCCGTCGCGTCGCACCTCGAGGCGTCGATCCGGACCGGGACGTTCGTGGTGTTCAACCCCGATCACGGATGGGCCGAGGATGGCTGACGGCAGGTACGGACAAGCCGTTCATGGCCGCACGGTAGATCAGAAGTAGTGAGCGCGCATGTCGTCGAGCAGGCCCGGCTGCTCCGGCTTCCAGCCGAGTAGCTCACGCGTCGCCTTGCTCGAGGCGCGGTTATCGAGCCCGACGACCATCGACATCCATCCGAAGTGAGCGCCTGCCTCCGCGGCCGGCACGCTCTTCGTCGGCACACCGGTGCCTTTGCTGATCGTCTCCGCGATCGCGCGCATCGCGATGCCTTCCTCAGCGACGCCGTGCAACACGGATCCCGGCGGTGCGCTCTCGACGGCAAGCCGGTACAACGGCGCCGCATCGTCGCGATGCACCGCGAGCCAGTGATGATTGCCATCGTCGACGTAACCAGCGGCTCTCTTCTCGATGTTCGTGTTCTCACCCGCGAACGAGGCGAGCGCGCGCGCCATCGCGCAGCTGGTTCAACGGTCCGGAGCCTGATCGAGGAGCCGCGCGAGCAGGTCGCTCCAGCGCTCGCGATCCGCCTGAGCCGCTTCGTGTAGGGCGAGTTGACCGATCATCCGAACGACTTTGGCACCGCGGTGCTCGGAGCCGCTCGACGAAGATGGAGGCTCTCGCGCGCGGTCTGGCGATGGAGCTCGCGCCGCCGTCCGCGGCATGGCAGCCTCCGGCGTGGACCGGTGGATCCGGGCACCGATCGGAGGACGACATGATCACGCTCTATGGCTTCGGAAGGATCTTCCCCGAGGGGGTCGGCGAAACGAAAGACCTCCGGGCGCAGTGGGCGCTCGAGGAGACCGGGCTGCCGTATCGAGTCCACGCGCTCGACCACACCGCCGGCGAGCTCGACAGCGACGCCTACGGCCGCATCAGCCCCTTCCACCAGGCGCCGGTCATCGACGACGACGGCTTCGTGGTGGCCGAATCTGCCGCGGTGGTGCTCTACCTGGCGGAGAAGGCCGGCAAGCTGATCCCGGGCGACGTCCAGGGCCGCACCTGCGTCGTCCAGTGGTGCTTCGCCGCGGCCAGCACCGTCGAGCCGACCCTGGTGTGCATCGACCTGATCGGCATATTCGACAGCGGCAAGGCCGCGCACAAGCTCCACGCGGAGGTGCCCAAGCTCGCCCGCCGCTGGCTCGGCCACCTCGAGCGCCGCCTCGAGGGCCGCGAGTGGATCGCCTGCGCCGATTTCACGGCGGCCGACATCATGATGGCCGGCGTCCTGCGCAGCATCCGCAAGACCGACCTGATGCAGCCCTTCCCGAGGCTCAAGGCCTACTACGAGCGCTGTCATGCCCGCCCGGCGTGGCAGCGCACCCTTGGCCTCTACGCCGAGCGACTCGGCGTGAGCGTCGACGACATCCGCTAGAGCGTGAGTTCTCGTCACGACGGGGCAGCGCAGGCAGCGCGAGGAGTTGAGGACAACGCGCACCTGCCGCCGCAATTCCTGGGCAGGGCGGCCACCCGTCGAGGGCGGCTCCGGTGTGGCCCTTCGCCGGGGCGAAGGAGCTCGTCGCCGGCGACTGGCTGATCCAGGCGAGGTCGCTGGACCAGGCCATCGGGTGGGTCAAGCGCTACCCCTACCCGCTCGGCCCGGACGGAGAGGGCGAGGTCGAGATCCGCGAGGAGCTCGAGGGGCCGAGCCCCTCGGGTAGCCTCCCGGCCGCGCGCCGGGCGGGGGCGCAAAAAAAGTGTCTCGCGCTGTCGATCCCGCCGGCGGTCGTTCGTCGCCCGAGTGAAGCCAGGAATGAGCAGCTTTCCGTGGAGTGAGGTGTGTGATGATCGCATCCAAATTCACCCGTGTGTCGACCGTAGGAGCATCTGTTTTGGCCCTGGCCACCGCCGGCTGCGGCGGTGACGACGAGGCGCCCGTCGCGAGCTGGACGGCCGCGTGGGGGGCGACGATGCAGGGGGCGGACTCGCCGTTCCCCGACCTGGCGCCGCGTGGCTTCAGCGACGAGACCGTGCGCCAGAGGATCGCCGTCACCGCCTCCGGCGATCAGGTCCGGCTGCGGCTCTCGAACCTCTTCGGGACCCAGCCGCTGGAGCTCGCCGAGGTCCACGTGGCGAAAGAGGCCTCGCCGTTCGTCGCGGCGCCGGGCACCGACCGGCGGGTCCAGTTCTCCGGCAAGCCGAGCGCGTCGATCCCGCCGGCCAGCGAGGCGGTGAGCGACGGCGTGAATCTCGCGGTGAGCCCGGGTGACCGCCTCATCGTGAGCATTTACAGCGCGGCGGCGTCGGAGCCGGCGACGTGGCACCCGTTCTCCCTCACGACGCACGCGGTGGCCAAGGGAAACCAGGCGGCGAGCGAGGCTTTGACGTCGCCGACCAACATCACGTCCACGTACTGGCTCGCGGGCGTCGACGTCGAGTCCACGGAGCCCCAGAAGGTCGTCGTCACGTTCGGCGACTCGATCACGGACGGATCGAGCTCGACGATGGACGCCGAGAAGCGCTACTCGGATCGGCTCTTCGCGCGGCTCCAGGTGGATCCGGAGACGCGGATGTTCGCGGTCGTCAACCAGGGGCTCGGCGGCAACAGGCTGCTCCGGGACAGCGTCGGTCCAAGCGCCGTGTCGCGCTTCGAGCGCGACGTGCTGGGCACGCCGGGGGTGACGCATGTCATTGTCTTGATCGGCATCAACGACATCGGGATGCCGGGATTCTTGGGGCCCGCCGAGGAGGCGACGGCGGATCAGATGATCGACGGGCTCAAGTCGCTCGCCGACAGGGCGAGGGCGAAGGGGGTCAAGGCGTTCGTCGGCACGCTGATGCCGTTCGAGGAAGCGTTCCCGCCCTACTACACGCCCGAGGGAGAGGCCATGCGCCAGGAGGTCAACACGTGGATCCGCGGCAACACCTCCTACGACGGGGTCATCGATTTCGACGCCGCCGTGCGTGACCCGGAGCAGCCTACAAAACTCCTCGCCTCGTTCGACAGCGGCGATCACCTGCACCCCAATGACGCCGGCCACGAGGCGATGGCGAACGCCGTGCCCCTCTCGTACTTGAAGTAGCCGCCGGCGGTCACCTCTCGACCAGGAGCACCGGGCTCCCCGTCAGGGCGAGCGTCACCTTGCCGCCGCTCGCATCGGCGGACGTGCTCGCGCCGTCCCACGCGTGGACGTCGAACCCCGTCGCCGTCGCGAGCTCGACGCTCGCCGACGTGTCCTCCGTGCTGCTCGGCGTCACGGCCCAGAGGGCGATGCGGCGCTTGCCGTCCTTCTTGAAGACGGCGCCTCGCGCGCCCCCCGGCAGCGCGAGCCCCCGGGTCGCCGCGTCATCGTAGCTCGCGCCGGAGAGCACCTCGCTCAGCGTGGTGTACGCCTCGCCGAGGTCGGTCCTGGTCGCCTGATCCACGCCGGAAAGGGCGCCGACGTCGCTGTAAAGCCCCATGTGCGCGAACACGTCGTCGCTCCCTTCCTCGCCGTTCGAGAGGATGAACCAGTCGACGCCGCCGATCCCGTGCGCCTGCGCCATGATCATCATCTTGAGGAGGTAGTTGCGCGCATACTCCGGGCTCCCCACCTCCGGGTAATCCGGCGTCGGCGCGAGCGGCGCGCCGGTCTCCGACACGTTCCACCCCTCGGCCTCCACGCCGGCGTCGGCCAGCGCCGCGGCGAAGGCGCCCTTCAGGTCCAGGAAATCGTCGACGGACGCGTCCGAGCTCTTCGGGCTGAAGATCGGATAATAATGGAAGTCGACGACATCGATATAGGCGCCGCCCTTCTCCGGGTACTCCGGCGTGACGGTCCCGCCGTCGGGGTTGTCGGTGTAGCGCAGGACCGCCGAGAGGAACGCAGGATAACCGATGCCTCCCGTCGCGATCCGCGCGTCGGGGTCGGCCTTGCGCGCGGCCTCCTTCGTGACGCGCAGCATGCGGACGTAGTCGAAGATCGATCCGTTGAACCGGGGGAGGTCGGCGGCCTCCGGCGGCTCGGTCTCCCACGTCTCGGTGACGCGCCAGTCGGCCACCCAGTCGGGCTCGTTCCACACGTGCCACAGGTGGATCCACGATTTGTAGGTGTCGACCGTCCGGTACACGTACGAGGCCCACGTATTGGCCGGGTTCACCGACCCGTCGGGCGAGAAGATCGGCTCGTAGAGGCTCTTCGGGATGTAGTGCTCGTTCTGCCAGTCGGCCGCGCCAGGCGGCGCCACCGTCAGGTCCACCGACTCGGAGCCGATGAGAAACCCGATGTGCTCGGCCATGCCGAGGGACGCGTAGGTCTGGAGGTCACCGAGCTCGATGTCGTATCCCCACGTCGCGAGGTGGGCCGCGGGGAGCTTGACGCGGAGGCTGCGGACGCCCGCGCGCGCCGCGAGTGTAGCCTCCTTGTCATCGCCCCACGCCGCATTGCGATGGCCGAGGTTCACGCCATAACGAAACGCGTGAGGGGCCCCCTCGCCCCCGCCGCCCGCCCCACCGCCGGTGCCGCCCGCCCCACCCCCGGAGCTGGCGCCGCCGCCGCCCGCCCCGCCCCCGGAGCCGGCGTCGCCGCCGCCCGCCGACCCGTCCCCCGAACCACACGCGACGAGCGCTGATGCACACAACAGAACGGACCATCGACCCATGAGCACGCCTCCTCCCGGCGGCTGCCGGGACGTCAGTGTAGGGGATCTCGCGCGACCGAGGCTTGTAGACGGCGAGGCGGTCCATCGGGTTCGCGCGATGCGCGATGGACGCGCGAGCCATGGGCCTCGCGCCCCGGAATATGCCACAAGCGAGGTGCGTCTCGGTGGAGGTAAGCGCCCATGCCTCGGCGTGCTCATGAGGATACCTGGAGCTCGGACACGTGCTGATCGACTGCAACGACCTCGTACACGAGCCCTCTTGCGCGACGCATAGGCAATACTCGCCCATGCCATAGGCATAATCGCCTATGCCCCGATGCGAGACGTCACGCCCACGCTGCTCGACCGGATGAAATGTCAGCGCATTTCTTCTATACACGCCTCAAGAAACATGGAGTTTACGCCGAGGTGCCTCGCAGTTATAGGATCGCCCAGCGGCGCGCTCAGAACCGGCTTCTCGCGCCCCCCGGAGTGACAATGAAGAACCATCGAGTCCTTTCGTTCCTGGCCTGCATCGGCTGCGCGCTGTCGCTCGCCGCTTGCGGAAGCGATGACGCCGGCAGCGCCGCCTCCACCGGTCAGGGTGGCGGCGGAGCCGGCGCGGCGGGCGACGACCCTGGCGGCGCGTCCACTGGAGGCGCCTCGGCCAGCGCGGGAGGTCAAGGAGGCGTCGCCATGGGCGGCGGGGCGCCCAGCGGCGGAACGACGGCGGCCGGCGGCGAGGGCGGCGCTGGAGGCTCGACGGGGACGGGCGGCCAGGACGACTTCGAGCCGGTGACCATCTCGTTCGGGACCACGCTCGATCCGCGCACCGAGGTGCTCGAGGCGCAAGAGCTCGCCAGGTCCCTTGCCGATCCCAGCTCGCCTCAGTGGCGCGCCAAGGGTGACCAGCGCAGGACCTATCACTTTCCAGCCGCTGGCGCCGACGTTCCTTACCGCGTCTGCGTCCCGGACCGCTGGGACGGCACGTCGGAGTTGCCCCTCGTGATGTTCTTGCACGGCGCTGGGAACGACGAGAGCTCGTACCTGGATCAGAACAACAAGCAGATGGTGACGCTGGCCGACCAGCACGGCGTGCTGCTGGTCTCGCCGCTCGGCTATGGCGGCGCGTACGGCAACTTCCTGCGGCTGCCGGCCGTGT
Source organism: Sorangium cellulosum (assembly GCF_002950945.1). Taxonomy (GTDB): domain Bacteria; phylum Myxococcota_A; class Polyangia; order Polyangiales; family Polyangiaceae; genus Sorangium; species Sorangium cellulosum_E. The sequence continues at coordinate 157,138 of NZ_CP012673.1, read as the reverse complement.
TCGGGCAACCCCAGGAGGCGGAGCGGCTCCTGGCCATGGTGACGCCCGAGCGCCAACGCGATCAGGAGCTCAGCGAGAAGGACGTCATCAACGTCCTGGAGCTGGTGCTGAACGAGTACCCGATCGATCGCAGCGCGATGTTCCTCACCGGACACTCGATGGGGAGCGGCGGCACCTGGTACATCGGCGCCAAATACTCCGACTACTGGAAGGCTCTGGCGCCCATGTCCGGCCCCTTCGTCCAGGAGTCGGGTTATCCCTGGGACCGGCTGCGCGACATGCCCATCTTCGTGACGGAAGGGACCCGCGGCACGCCTTCCCTGGCTGGCAGCCGGGAGCTGCGCGACTGGATGATGGCTGGCGGCTACCCGATCACGTACAAGGAAGTCGATGCGGACCATGCAGGGATGGTTCCGCTCGTGCTGCCCGACGTCTTCGACTTCTTCGACCATCCGTAGCCTCCGCGCTCGTCGCGCGCCTTCACGTCGCTCGGAGGCCTGCGGGGCTCACTCGAGCGACTGGAAGAAGCGCCAGGCTCGCCCGCCCGCGCCGGACGGTACGGAGTGACCGCCGGGGTGCCTGCAGTAGACGAGCGGCAGACCGTCCTTGCAGCCTTGATACTCGACGCACGCATCGCCGAAGCTCGCCGACGGCACCGTGGTCGCCCCGCAGCCGTTCCGGTCGCGCCAGAAGTCGCGCGTGGCTTGTCCCAGCGCGGGGGTCACGGTCCCGTCGGTGTCGCCTTGCGTTTGAATCACCGCGTGCGCGGCGCCGGTGTCGCTGCACGTGGGCTGGGATCCGTTGGGGCCCCATCCGGCGACCGGAGCGAGGCCGCGGAACACGGAAGAGCGATGGCAGCCGAGCGCGTTCGTCATGAAACCACCCTGGCTGAACCCGACCGCGAAGACGCGCTCCGTGTCCACGCAGTAGTTCGTCTTGGCATGCTCGATCATGGCATCGAAGAACGCCAGGTCGGCCTCCAGGCGCGCCGGATTGGCGTTGGGCGGCGGGCCGCCCCAGTTGGAGTCCGCGGTACCCCACTGCGACTGGGTGCTCGGAGGCTGGGATGTCCCGTTCGCCGGCAACCCCTGCGGGTAGATGAGCAGCGCCTGGTCGTCGGTCTCCTGGATGAGCTGGAATCCGCTGTTGTCGTGCGCGGCCCACACGTTGTTCATGTTCAGGCCGTGGATGCCGAAGACCAGCGGCAGCGGCTTGCTCGGGTCGTAGCTCTCCGGCACGTGGATCAGGTAGTAGCGCGTCACCCCACCGACCGTCAGCGTCTGCTGCGTGCGAGGGTCGGGGCGCGTCACGGCTCTGCCGCAGCCCATCGAGCCGGCGTCGCCGGCGCCCCCCGAACCGCCGCCGCCGGCCGAGTCGCCGCCCGCGCCGCCGGTGCTGCTCGCGCTGTCGGCCGTGCCCGCGCCCCCGCTCCCGCCGTCACCTCCGCCCGACGTCGATCCCACGGTGGAACCGCCGCTCGTGCTCGTGGTGGAGCCAGAAGATCCACCAGCGCCGGGCTCGACGGGCTCCGACTCCGACGAGCAAGCGGCCACCCCCGTCGCCACGCCCGCAGTGAAAAGAACGCTCAGTCCAAACGCATATTTACTCATGGGGACACCACCTCGCTAACTGCTGCTCGTCGAGGGCTCGGACGATCACGAGGTGTCCGCCACGCTCCCCCGGCTGGTTCTTGCAGGCATCATGCGCCGGTCGTCGCCGGGCAAATCACGATTCTCAATAGGCCGAGAACAAGCTCCAGAGGAGCTTGGGCGCGAACGCGGGCCAGCCGTGATTGGTGTTGCTGTAGTTCGGGTCTCCGTGAAGGCACCAGTAGACCGGATGATCCTCGTCACAGCCCTGATACATGACGCAGTTCGAGAGGTCGTCCGTGTATCCTTCGACCGGCGTCGTGCTCGCCTGGCACTGGTTCAGCTCGGTATAGAAGTCGCGCGTCCTCGGGCCGTTCTCCGTCCCGACCACCGAGTCGCGCTTTCCGTGGATGACGACCGCCGTGACCTGTCCGGTACACTCTCGGGCGCCGGCGTCGAGTGGATACTGGGGTACGTTCTTGGTGGCGCACGGGCCTACCGCGCGCAGCTTGTCCGCGTGCTCGCAGCCAAGGATGCTCGAGAAATCGCCGCCCGAGCTCTCGCCCGCCGCGAACACGCGAGCCTTGTCGATGCAGAAGTTGTCCGTGATCTGATCGTAGAACGGCTGAAAGAAAGGGACGTCGCTCGCCCCCCAGCCCGAGCCGGAGTTGGCCGGGTGAGGGTAGACGCGGATCCAGGCCTCCCTGGGCCCGGTCGCCTCGAAGCCCGCGTTCTGCTCTGCCCAGCTGATCGGGTTGCCCGTCGGGTTGAACATGATCATCACTGGATACGGCTTGCTGGCGTCGTAGTCGGTCGGCAGCTTCACGTAGTACTGGTGACCCGATACGGTGAGCGGGCTCTGCGCGCTGCCCGTCTGCGGATCGGCCTTGTTGCAACCCGTGCTCGGCTGCGGGGCGACCTTGCCGTCCATCGATCCGCCCGAGCCACCGGCGCCTGGCGAGCCACCGCTTCCGCTCATTCCTCCCTCGCCGCCCGCTCCACCCGCGGACGCGCCGTTATCCCCGGTCGTGGTGCTGCCGCCGCTGCCTGAGACGGCGTCCCCGCCCGTTCCGGCTTGAGGGTCGTTGCCCGACGCGCCCGTGCCGTGACCACCGTCACCGCTGCAACCCGAGAGAGCGTAGGAGCCGACCAGCGCCACGAAAAACGTGGCTCGAGCGAAAGCGGTTTTGTTGGTCATTTCAATCTCCAGGCGCGACTTCGCCCTCACCGGCAGCGTTCCAAGAATCGCGGCAAGGCACACATTGTGAACGGTCACATTTTGGGTGTCAACTCTTGTCGGCGGGACCGCGCGTATCCTTGAGCCTGAAGGAGGACAAGCCTGGGGTGACGCCTCCGGAGCGCTGCGTCAAGCGAGGCGGGCGCCGGGTCGTGGAGCGTCGTGTCGAAGCTCAAGCTGACCACCCCAGGGTCGGCAAGGGCCCGGTAACGAGCCGCTGCAGCACAGAGCTCGGGCGGTACGACTGGAATCCACCTCGACCATGACACCGGCCCGGCGCCCGCCTCGCTTGACGCGGCGCTTCGTGAAATTTGCCAGTTATCCGGCCCAAGCTCGGCCGCGGACGGGTGGATTGAAGTTGACGCCGAATCTGTGAACGTTCACATTCGCCGCGAACGCCCCCGCCAGCAGACGAAGCAACGCGGCGATCCCAGGGTCGGCAACCTCACGATGGGTACGCTGGTGATGACGCTCGCCATCAACGATGGCGACGTTCGGCGTTCCCAACCTCTATACCGGCGCTCTCGCCGGACTGGTTTGACATGAAAATCTCTCTGCTCGTGGTCCCTGCGATGATGATCCTTCTTGCCTGCGGCTCCGATGCCGACCCACCTCCGAACGACCAGGCTACCTCCAGCTCCACCGGCGCTGGGGGTTCGGGCGGGGGAGCCGCGACGGCCGCGAGCACGAGCGCCTCCAGCAGCGCGAGCTCCGGCGGCAGCGGCGGAGCGGGCGGCGGCGGTGGAGCCGGCGGCAGCGATGGCGAGGACCTGCTCGCGGCGGCCGCCAGCATCGACGGTTTCCGCTGGGAGATGCCGTGCGAGCAGGACCCGGGCGACCGTGACGAGTGTACGACGTCCACGCGGGTCGACGAGGAGAGGACGTTCGGCGGCTCGCCCGACACGATCTATCAAGTGACCGTCCGGCTCCGCGGCGTCGTCGAGCCGGAGACGTACAAGGACGGCACGCCCGACGGCATGCACTTTCGCGTGGGCGGTTCACCCGACAACCCGACGTACAACGTCTACAGCTTCTCTGTCTCTGACCCGCCCGAGGTCTACTACCTCAACGATAGCCCCACCGTGGGGCACGACGTGTTCATCATCGACCACATGAAAACCATTCCAATTCGGGGCGGGGCCACCGTGTCCTTCCTGGGCGACGATCCGAACCATGTCATGATCGCCAACTTCGAGCATCTGGTCGTGGACGGTGTTCCCCCGGCGCCCGAGCCGTTCATCGGTCAATTCATACAGCTCGACGTGCAATCCGTAGACAAGCAGCCGTGACCGCGCGCCGCGACGCTCGCGCACGTGGGCGTTCCTCCGCTGAGCTGCCGTCCGGCGGGTCCGAAGCCCTCCGCCTCTTCTGAAGACATCTCCCGCGGTCCGCTCTCCGCTCGCCGCGCGACCGGATTGGCCTTCGACGCTCCCGCGCGCTCCCGCGCGCTCCCGCGCCCGACCTCGTACGGCAGACGCTCGGGTCGGTGCGATCGGCCTCGTGAGTCCAGGCGCCGCTTGGGCGCCCACCTTTGCGTACTCTTGGCGCTCGTCAACCTTGCAACCCCGGGCGCACTCCGCATACAGTCAGAATATAGCCAATGGCAGATGACGGGCTGGGGGAGATGGGGCGGCTCAGGGCAGAGATCGCAGCGCAGCAGGCGCGCATCCAGGAGCTGGAGAGAGCACTTGCGGAGCGGTCAAACGTCCGCGCGGCCGAGGGAGCAGCGCCGTGCGACGCGGCGAGCGCGGACGCTCACGCAGCGCTCGCCGCGCTCTCGTGGCTGCTCACGCCGGGGCCGGCGCTGATCCGCTGGCGCCCCGACGGCACGGTGACGCTCTGGAACGATGGCGCCGAACGCATCTTCGGCTGGAGGGAGGGCGAGGCCGTCGGCCGCAGGCTCTCCGACCTCGTGGCTGCAGATCCCGTGTCCCCCGACGCGGTGCGCGCGCTCGTGCTCGACTGGACGGAGAACCAGTTCGCCTCGGTCACGAGCGAGGGCAGGACGAAAGACGGGCAGGCGCGCCTCTGCCGGTGGAACCACTCGGTGCTGCGCGACGACCGCGGCGCCGTGCGTGAGATCGCGGCGATCGTCGAGGACGCCAGCGACTCACCGTGGGGGGAGCACGTGCTGCTCGGGCGGCTTCAGATGCTCCTCGAGCTGCTGGACCACTCGCGCAACTCCATCTTCGTCAAGGACGTAGGCGGGCGCTATGTGTTCGCCAACCGCGCGCACGCGGAGGTCTTTAAGAGGCACGTCGTCGAGATCATCGGCAAGAATGAACATGAGTTGAGCCCCCTGGCCCCCGATGCCATCGACGATGTCGTGGCGAGAGAGCGCGATGTGCTCGCGGGGGGGAAGGCGATGCAGTACGAAGAGGTCCTGCTGCTCGGCGGCACGTATACTCATTTCGCCACCGTCAAATTCCCGATCCTCGACGGGCGTGGCGAGCCGATCGGCCTCGGCGGCGTCGTCACCAACATCACAGCGCTGAGACACGCGGAGGCCGAGCGGGCCGCGCTGCAGGAGAAGATCATCGTCGCCCAGCAGGCCGCCCTCCGGGAGCTGTCCACGCCCCTCATCCCGATCGCCGACCGGGTGGTGGCGATGCCGCTGGTGGGGACGATCGACAGCGCGCGCGCAGACCAGATCATGGAGACGCTGCTCTCCGGCATCAGCAATCAGGGCGCCCACACCGCGATCCTGGACGTCACCGGCGTGCGTGCGATCGACGCGCACGTCGCCGACGCGCTGACGCGGACCGCGCGCGCCGCCCAGCTGCTCGGCACCCGCGTGATGCTCACGGGCGTCCGCCCAGAGGTGGCGCAGACGCTGGTCACGCTCGGCGTGGACCTCTCCGGGATCACCCCGTTGAGCACCTTGCAAAGCGGCATCGCGCACGCCCTCCGCTACACGGGGAGCTATCGACAATCGGGTTGAATCCGTCTGAAAGCGCGGAAGTTCGGACCCAGCTACCCAAGCGCCCGATCCCTATCACGCGCGACATCTTCAGCTTCCGATGCGACAACGAGGCCCGCGGCTTCCAATTTGTCCAATACGGCGGCGCGCGCGGACAACACGATCGGCTCATGAAAATGATCCTCATCCTGGTCATGCTCGCTCTCGGGGGCTGCATGGCCGACGACACGAAATCATCCTCGGCCGCGGCAGGCCCCGCTGCCGCTTCGGCGGTCGCCCGCTACCAGGTCACTGACGTCGATCGCGCCGTTCGCTTCTACACCGAACGACTCGGCTTCGCGCTCGATCTGCAGGCCGGCACGGAGTTCGCGGCGGTCTCGCGCGGTGACTTGCACTTGCTCCTGAGCGGCCCCGGCAGCTCCGGCGCGCGCCCGATGCCCGACGGCCGCGCTCAGGTCGCCGGCGGTTGGAACCGCGTCGTCCTCTACGTCGACGACTTCGCCGCGATCATCGATCGACTCCGTGCGGCCGGGACGCCCTTCCGAAACGACATCGAACGCGGCACGGGTGGCGCGCAGATTCAGATCGAAGATCCGGACGGCAACCCGGTCGAGCTTCACGAGGCGTCGGAGGGATCGACCTCGGCCGCGGCAGGCCCCGCTGCCACCTCGGCAGTCGTCCGCTACCAGGTCGCTGACGTCGATCGCGCCGTTCGCTTCTACACCGAACGACTCGGCTTCGCGCTCGACCTGCAGGCCGGCACGGAGTTCGCGGCGGTCTCGCGCGGTGACTTGCACTTGCTCCTGAGCGGCCCCGGCAGCTCCGGCGCGCGCCCGATGCCCGACGGTCGCGCTCAGGTCGCCGGCGGTTGGAACCGCGTCGTCCTCTACGTCGACGACTTCGCCGTGATCATCGATCGACTCCGCGCGGCCGGGACACCCTTCCGAAACGACATCGAACGCGGCACGGGTGGCGCGCAGATTCAGATCGAAGATCCGGACGGCAACCCGGTCGAGCTTCACGAGGCATCGGAGGGTTAGCAGCGCACCGGGTAGAAGTTCAGAGCATGGTTGTACTATGAGTCTCGCCGCCGGTCGCGCTGCGGTGCGTCCCGGCGCCGCGCCGATCCTTCGCAGTCAGCGGATCAGGACACCTCGAGGTCGCGCGTGTTGCCGGCCCCTTCCCCGCGCCCCATCCGGCGCGGCTGACGCGGCGATGGCGATGTGGTGCAACTTGACGCGTTCGCGGGAGGACTGGGCGATGAGCGCGGTCGGCGAATCACCGGAGAGGGCCACGAACTCGCGGATCAGGTGCGACTGATCGCAGAACCCCGACGCGGCAGCGAGCCGGGCCCAGTCCGGCTCGCGCTCCCTCTCGGCCCGCGAAAGCGCCCGCCGGAAGCGTGTGATCCGAGCGAAGGCCTTCGGGGCGAGGCCGGTCTCGGCGGTGAACACGTCGATGAGCCGGCGGTGGCTGATGCCGAGCGTGGCCGCGACGTCGGCGACGCGCCTTTCGCCTCCCTCGAGCGCCGCGATCGCGTGCGGCACCAGGGGATGACCGGGGCGCGCATTCGAAAGGCGGTCGAGCAACGCGCGCTCGAGCAGCGCGAAGCGAGCGCGCGGGTCCGGCGCCGCGCACAGACGGTCGCGGAGCTCCGCCGCTCGCCGCCCCCAGAGGTCCGCGAGGTCGGCGTGTGTGTCGGTCAGCGCGCCGGGCGGCGCGCCGAGGAACGGCCACGCGCCGCCGGGGCGGAAGTGGACCCCGACCATCGACGCGTGCTCGCGTGTGTCGACGCCGAAGGAGGCCTGGTACGCGCCCGACACGGCGGCACCGGAGTGGCGGCGAATGGTGGGGCCGTCGTAGACGCGAAGCTCGTCCTCATCGAGGTTGACGACCAGCTGGAGGGTACCGGAGGGCAGGATGCGCTCGGCCGCGCGGGGCGGAGCAGCCGAAAGGTACCAGAGCTCGGCGACGTGCGCCGAGAGCGGCGGACCCGGCACGTGGCGGACATACAACACGTGGACATCATGGCCGACAATCACGTCGCCGGCCACATCGCTGCGCGGCGGTCGCCCACGTCGTCTGTCTAACGCTTCGATCCGGTGGCATCGAAGCGCGGGACCTCCGGCAGCTCCGGGGCTTCGAGCCCCGCGAACGGATCGCGCCAAGCATCGAGCTGCCACAGGCGCGCGTGCCAGGCTGCGACGTGCGGGTAGTCCGCCAGCGGCAGCCCGGCGAGATCCACGAACGGAAGCACCGACGCCATGCGAAAGTCCGCGTACGAGACCGCGCTCCCGACGAGCCAGTCCCTGCCGCTCAGGACCTGTTCGAGCAGCGTCGCCGCTTCGGCGAACCCCGAGAGCCCCTCCGCCACGAGGTCATCGCGGATGGGACCGAGCCCGTAGCGCTGCTTCGTCACGCGCTCGAAGTGGACCTTGTCGCACGCGGCGACGAAGTTGTGCGTGCCCCAGCTCAACCAGCGGATCATCTCCGGTTGTGCGGTGCCCGTGCGCCAGAAGTCCGAGCCCGTGAGCTGCGAAAGGCGGCACGCGATCGCGTCCGTCTCCCACAGCGACTGGCTCCCCTCGACCAGGATGGGCAGGCGCAGGTTCGGATTCAGCGCTCGAAACTTCTCCTGCTGTGACGGGTCGAGAGGAGCCGCGTGGATGAATTCCACCGGTGCCTCGAGGTGGCGCGCCACGGCAACGGCAACCCGTGGATTCAAGTTTCGGCTGAAGTACAGTTTCATGGATCTCCCTGGAAGAGGCGATGCGCCGTAAGCGCCCGCGCGCCGTTGGCTCGCCGGTGGAGCGAAGTGAGCGCGGAGAGGCGTAGAGGAAGGCCAGTAACGACGAGCGCCCGCGCGGGTCTGGCCGAGCTGTACTGGTTCAACGTGACCGCGACCCCGCGCTGCGGTGGCATTGTAGAGATGTGTTGTAGGATATAACGAGGATGCCGGAAAAAAATCTACAATCACCGGTGCGCGCGAGGGTCCATGATCCGCGTATGACCCGACACGACAGCCACGCCTTTCATCTCTCCGACACCTACGTGCAGCTCCTCGACGGCGGCGCCGCGAAGCAGATCCCTGTGGACGCCGAGTTCTGGGCGAAGATCGGCGAGCGCGAGGAGCTGCACGCCGGCCGCATGGTGGGCCTCTTCCACATGGCCGAGAGCCCCGATCACCGCGAGGTCCACCCCCTTGGCGACGAGGTCCTGATCCTGCTCTCCGGCTCGGTCGACGTCGTGCTGGAAGACGAGCGCGGCGAGCGCGTGATCGAGCTGCGCGATCAGGGCACGTGCATCGTCCCTCGCGGCGTCTGGCACCGGCAGATCGTGCGCGCGCCGAGCGTGATGATCTTTATCACGCCCGGCGACGGTACCCAGCACGACGCGTGCTGATCCCACACTTGCGTGCCAGACCGAGGTGCTGCTCTGAAACGTCGGCCTCGGTGCAGTGGATCGCCACCCGGATGGTATGTACGTCCAGGTCCTTGGCCATCCTCAGATGGTCCGTGGTTCCGATGCCCGGCAGCAGCAAAGCGGACATCTCGGCTTGCTTCATGCGCGGGATGCTGGCAATAGCCCGCTTCTGGTCGAGGGTCACCTGGTTTTCCTGGCGCGCCATTTCGCCACCGCGGGCTGGGCCGCGCTCGCCGACCCTTCGGAGGTTGAGGGCACCGTCGCGGCAGCGGCCTCGGCGGAACCGTGAGCGATCCCGTGCCCGCGGCACCGGGAAGCACCAGCGGCCTCCGCGCCGCCCGGCCAGGCCGCGCCCAGAGCGGACAGCGCGACACCGTTGTCATGGACGAGAGGCCCGCGCTCCCTGGCCGAGCGCGGCGTGCCGCGCCCCGCGCGCCGGCACGTAATTTGTTCTGCACGGACCCCATGAGATCATCACGACCCATCGACAAAATCCTGCGTCAGGTTCTATCGCTCTCGCTCGCGCCCCTCGCCGGCGGCTGCGGGATCGACACCAGCGGCTTCGAGCCCATCCCTTGCACCAGCGACCACGCTACCCAGTACCTGGCCGGTGTCGCTCCGAGCGAGCCGGCCGACTACCTCGAGCTGCGGGAGTTCGAGGCCTTCACGGAAGCGCCCGAGGTGCACACGCGTGAATCCATCGGGGAGAAGTGCTCCGCAGCGACGGACAGGGCGGCATGTGAGATGGCGGTGGCGGCAGCCACGCCGCGCCAGGGGTTCTCCCTCGGCGAATGTGGCCCGTTTTGCGATCACCACATCCTGATCGTCAACAAGGGTGACGAGGTGACCGTCATCGACACGCCGGACGGCGTGAGGGCGTGGCTCGGCCCCGTGGACACGCCCGCGGACGCGGTGCTCGCCGCGTCGATCGCGGGGTACAACATCGGCTGCGGCAGCCGCGACACCGCCGGTGTCAAGGCCGCTGGCGACGGGTACGAGGTGCTCGCGACGCAGACGACGAGCGACTGCACGCCGTACGAGCGCACGCTCTATGTCCTCTCGGTGGGCGCGGACGGCGCGGTGCGGGAGCTCGAGTCCGAGGTGATCGAGTCGGAGGACGGCGGCTGCGTCGGCCGCAGGCCGGCGGGGCTCGTGCGGCGCGGGGGTCGGGGCGCGACGCGGGTCGGGGCGTACTTCGCGAACATCGCCCAGCTCGAGGCGGCGAGCGTCTGGGCGTTCGAGGCGCTCGGGCGCGAGCTCGCGCACCACGGCGCGCCGCGGCCGCTCGTGGAGCGGGCCCGCATCGCCGAGCGCGACGAGGTGCGGCACGCGCGGGTGATGCGGCGCGTGGCGGCGCGTTACGGCGGCCGATGGCAGGAGCCGAGGGTGGATCCGAGGCCGGTGCGGTCGCTGGAGGAGCTCGCGCTCGACAACGCGGCGGAGGGGTGCGTGCGGGAGACGTACGGCGCGCTCGTCGGGATGTGGCAGGCGCGCTCCGCGCGAGATCCCCTGGTCCGCCGCGTGATGACGCGCATCGCCCGCGATGAGACGAGGCACGCGAAGCTGTCATGGGCGATCGACGCCTGGGTGCGGCCGAGGCTCTCGCCCGCCGAGCGGCGGCGCGTGGAGGAGGCGAGGCGCGGCGCGCTCGACGCGATCGCGGAGGAGGCCGGGCGCGTGGTGGATCGGGCGCTCGTGGTCTACGCCGGGATCCCCGGAGAGCAGGCGGCGAGCAGGCTCGCCCGGAACTTCGTGGAGGCGGTCGCCGCGTCGAGCTAGCGCGGCGGCCACCCGCTCCGGAGAGGGCGCCCGCCGCCCGTCGGCGCCCTTTCCCCCCGTGACACCGCGCGGGTCACGGGGTGTGACTCGGCGAGTCACGCCTCTCCTGTAGAGGCCGGCGACGGTCCGCTGACGCGGCCCGCCGGCCTCGTACCCCGAGAAACCCGCTCGTCGACGCGGCATCGCTGCCCGCGTCGCGAGCCCCTTCGTGCTCGCCCTGCGAGCACAGGAGCGAATCCATGCGACATTCCGTTCTTCGCGCTCATGCATCGTGGCTCGTGGCGGCTTGCCTGTCGGCGTGCGCCGCGGAGGGCCCGGACGCCCCTGCCCTCGCGTCGTCCGAGGGCGACCTCGCCGGGGCGAGCGACGCGCTCTCCGTGTCGGTCCCGAGCTCCGTCGGCGACGTCGTGGTCGTCTCCCCGGCCGACGGATCGATCGTCGAGAGCGAGCCCGGCCTGTGGGTCCCGGTCCCGGGCCTCTCCGGCGCCATCGTGACGGAGGCCGGCGACGATCTCGCCATCACCCTGAGCGCGGAGATGCTCGGGTCGGAAGGGGCGAGCGTGCGCGCCAGGGTCGACGGCGACACGGTGGTCTCCTCGACCCTCTTCAAGGCCGCCGGCGAGGGGCGCGACGACGTGCGCGCCTTCACGTTCGTCGCGCCCGGCCTCGCGGCCGGCCAGCACGTGGTCGAGCTCGAGTGGTTCAGCGCATCGGGCCGGACCGCGCGCATGCGCGACCGCACCATGACGCTGCACACCGGCGCTCCGGACCACGGAGAGGGCCGGCTCGCGACCGCGGTCTCGGGGTCCACCACCACGGTGTCCTCCAGCGACAACATCAACCTCGCCGGGATGGTCACCTCGATCGAGACGGCGAAGGCCGGTCCCCTCGCCATCACCTTCAGCGCCGACGCGACCGTCGACGAGGGGCGGCTCGTCGTGCAGGCCCTCGTCGACGGCGTGGTGGTCTCGGACGTTCTCTTCCTCGAGGCGACCGGCGCGACCGGCGCGACGACCCACCGCGGGGCGCGCCGCTACACCTTCCTGAGCGGCAATGTCGCGCCCGGCGCCCACGAGGTGCGGCTGCGGGCGCGGGTCGACGGCGCGCCCGCCCAGATCGCGGCGCGCACCCTGACCGTGACCGCCGGTCCGGCGCACGCCGGCGACGGCGGCATGGTCGTCGTGGGCGGCCAGCTCGCGCCCACCGAGATCTCCGGGACGACCTTCGTCGACGTGCCCGCGCTGCGCGCGTCGTTCGTCACCTCGAGCGACGCCTCCACCGTGATCCTCGACGTCGGGGCCGAGGCCGCGGCGCCCTCCGGCCGGCTGCGCCTGCGCGCCCTGGTCGACGGGCAGCCGGCGCAGCCCGGCACCCTCACGTTCCTCCAGCGCGAGCCCAGGTACCGCGCGAACAGCTTCGCCTTCCAGCTCGACAACCTGACGGCGGGCTCGCACGAGGTCCGGATCCAGGCCGCCGTCGACCCGGACACGGTCGCGTACGTCGGCGACCGCTCCCTCCGCGTGCAGCACGCGCGGCGCAGCGGCTCCGCCTTCGTCAAGCCGTACAACGCCATGCGCCCGAAGCACCGGACGTTCCAGACCGTGGTGATCTGCTTCGATCCCATGCGCCCGGATCACGAGCGCCCGACCAAGGCGCAGCTCGTCGCGATGTTCGAGGGCTCCCGGTCGTCGGTGAAGACGTGGTTCGACGAGAACAGCGGGGGCCGCGTGGGCCTCGGCAGGGTCACCTACCTCGGCTGCGAGGACGGCGCCTGGTACCTCGCCCCTCCCGCCAGGCGAGGCAACTGGTACTGGGACAACGACAAGTTCCCCGAGATGTGGCAAGACGCGCTGCGCGCGGCCGACCCCGCGTTCGACTTCCACACGTACGACCGCAACCACAACGACCGCCTCACGCCCGACGAGCTCGTGGTCGCCATCGTCCGCCCGCAGGACGGCCCGTCCGGCACCAACCGCACGACGTCGGTGGCCCTCGACGGGGACACGACCCCGCTGAGCGTCCGTGTGCAGGATCTCTATCTCTCATCCCTGCCCGGCAAGCAGCTCGAGAGTGTGGGTCTCACCTGCCACGAGCTCTCCCATGGCCTGCTCGGCGCGCAGGACATCTACGGCCAGTGCCCGGAGAGGTTCACCCCCCGCCGGTACAGCCTGATGTCGTCGCACGACTTCGCCACGCACCTCGATCCGCTGCACAAGATGAAGAGCGGGTTCGTCACGCCGGACGCGATCGCCATCCCCTCGTGGTCGACGCGCACCCTGCGCATCGGCGCCGTCGAGAGGTCGCGCGAGGTCACCGTCCTCTACGACCCGGAGCGCGGCGACAAGGAGTACTTCGTCGTCGAGTACCGCAACGGTGGGGACGTCTACTTCATGCAGAACCACGACTTCGGGTTCAACGAGATCGTCGTCTGGCACATGATCGAGGATCGCGCGACGGCGGTCGCGTATCCCCCCGTCGACCCGTCGTGCGAGGGCGGGCGCCCGCCCGTCCGGCTGCTCGGTGCGCTCGACAGACCCGGCGACTCCCTGGAGCTCGCGTGGGCCGACGGCACGCCGGCGCACCTCCGCGTCACGTTGAAGAGCACGCCGACGATCGCGGCCGACGTCGAGGTCGAGATCGCCAAGACGCCATGACATGACCGAGGGCGCGCTCGCTGCTCGCTCGACCGGACGCCGGGGGAGCAGCGAGCCCCCTACCCCTCCTCACCTCCCGCGACGTCGAGCGAACGGCAGGCCAGACGCGTCGCCGTGGGCTGGCGCTCCCGCGGAAGTTTCCGCTGTCATTCCAACCTGTTGTGCGCCGCCTGAGCAAAGTGGCGCATCTGGCTCACTGTGGCACGAGCTCGGCGCTCACCGTCACACGGTGGCCCGGCCGCGAGCCGCGATGCCGCCCCGCGGGGTCGGGCGCCGCGGGGATCTCGCCGGAAAACGCGCCGAAACGTGCGGATCGGCGCCCGGGGGACGCCGCCGGGGCGCGCGGTGGGCGGGCGGACGGGCGTGGCATGTCCGGTGCTTTATCTCCGGACGAGCTCTCCGAGTCGCGCTGAGCAGCCGCGGAGCAGCAGCGCTCCGCAGGTGCGGCGCAGAGCATCGTTTCTTGGTCGCGTGTCGGCCCAGGCACGCAGGACGGAGTCTTCCCATGCGATTCACGCTCTTCTCCTCGCTCGTCTCTCGCTCTTCGGTCGCTCGTTCATCACTTCAGGGGCTCATCGCGCTCTCGGCGCTCGTGGTGCTCACCGGCGCCAAGGGACAGGGCTGTGGCGGCGCGGACGAGCCGTCGCCGCCGCCCGAGCCCGACTGTGGACCTGGCTTCCACTGGGAGACGGTCTGTTCGCCGTGTGAGGTCGGCGAGATGTGCGAGGAGCAGTGTGTGGCCGACAGCGTATGTCCGCCGGGGTGGGGGCAGCACGTCCTCTGCGAGGACGGCAGCACGACCGTCACCAGCAGCTCCGTCGGCACGGGCGCGGCCGGCCCCGGGCTGCCGCTGCCGACCGATCCGAAGTGCTGGACCGAGTGCACGCCGCCGCCGGTCTGCCCGCCGGGCACGTTCGAGCAGAAGACCTGCACCGACGTCACCGCCGTCGCCGTCGGCACGGGCGCCCCCACGACGACCGAGTTCCACGAGGAGTGCTGGACCGAGTGTGTGCCGGTGGGGCCCTACTGCCCGCCGAACACGATCCCGCATACCGTCTGCGATGAGAGCACGACCGTCAGCGTCGGCGTCGCCGGCTCGGGCGGCGCGGGCGGCAGCGGCGGCTGGGAGGGCAGCAGCGGCTCCGGCTGGGGCGCCGGCGCCGGCGGCGCGGGCGCGGGCAGCAGCGGCTCCGGCTGGGGCGCTGCCCCCGCGGACGTGCCCAGCAGCGGCTCCGGCTGGGGCGGCGGCGGGACCGGTGGCACGGGCGGCAGCAGCGGCACCGGCTACGGCGGCGGCCCGGGCGGCTGCTGGACCGAGTGCCTCCCCGTCGAGCCCTACTGCCCGCCGGACACCATCCCGCAGACCTTCTGCGACGGCGGCTCCAGCGTCACCGTCGGCTCGGGCGGCGGCATGGGCGGCGGCGGGGGCGCCGGCGGCGCCGGCGGCAGCAGCGGCACCGGCTGGGGCGGCAGCGCGGGCGGCCCGGGCGGCTGCTGGACCGAGTGTGTCCCCGTCGAGCCCTACTGCCCGCCGGACACCATCCCGCAGACCGTCTGCGAGGGCAGCTCCAGCGTCAGCACCGGCACCGGCTACGGCGGCATGCCCTACCCCGGCGGCGGCTGCTACACCGAGTGCGTCCCCGTGGAGCCCTATTGCCCGCCGGGCACCGTCGAGCAGACGACCTGTTATGACAGCGGCACCACCGGCACCGGCTACGGCGGCATGCCCTACCCCGGCGGCGGCTGCTTCACCGAGTGTGTGCCCGTCGAGCCCTCCTGCCCGGACGGCACCGTCGAGCAGACCGTGTGCAGCGGCGTGGACACCAGCAGCAGCTCCTCCGGCGGCGGTTATACCGGGGATCCGGGGCCAGGCACCTGCTGGCGCGAGTGCGTGCCCGTCGAGGATCCGTGCCCGCCCGGCTCCATCGAGCGCACCATCTGCGAGGAAGTGAGCACCACGAGCGGCGGCGGCTCCGTCCCGTCCTGCCGGATCGAGTGCGTCCTGATGCTCCCGTGAGCCGGGAGCCCGCCCTGACGGCTCGGCCTCAGGGCGCGCCCAGGCCCTCCGGGCGCGCCTGCGGGCCGGACGTCTGATCGCCCTGCCCCGCGCCGCCGTCGCCCTCCAGGCGGCGCGCGGCGCGGGGCGCGCTCTTCTTCAATCCCGCCAATCCCGCAAAGACCCGCCATGTCCTCCGCGCTCCGCGCGGGCTCTGCCCGAGCCGCGGATCGAGCTCCACACGCCGACAGCGCCTCCGGAGCTCACGTCACGTTCGCCCGGATTCGCCCCCTCCGGCGGGCGCTCCCCGCTCGCCTGCCGCGCGCAGCGCCAGGGTGGATATCGCCGCTGCAACCTGGTGCCGATCTGCAACCGGACAGGCAGGCAGCGCCCCGCCGATCACCTGCCCTTGACCTCGGCTCCCCGGCAGTCGCAGTCACCGAGATCGACGGCTGAGGACGCCGGCTGGACACGACGTCCTCGGCCGAGCGGGATCAACGCCGACTCCAGGATCACCCAGGGCGGAACCACGACTCCCTCCCTGGATCGCCGCAGCACCAGGTGACCCGGAGCGGTTACGCGAAAGCACGACTTGACTCCTCGTGCAGATTCGAGAGGATAGCCCGCGATATGTACGGAATGCTCTTTCGCGAGGTCCTGTTCCCGTTCTACGAAAACCGGCTCCGAGGGCGGGCAACGTTGACCTACCTCAAGGAGCTGGAGCGGTCGCAATGGCGGCCTGAGCAGGAGCTCCGGGAGCTGAACTGGCGAAAGATGCTCGAGGCGCTCCAGTTCGCCGAGCGGAACGTGCCGTACTACGGGCGCCGCTTCGCCGAGCACGGGGTGCGCGCGAAAGACGTGCACGCGCCCGGGGATCTCGTGCGTTTCCCGGTCCTGACCAAGGCGGACATCCGCGCGAACGGCAGGGAGATGATCGCCACGGGGTGGAAGGGCAAGCTCTACAAGAGCGGCACCGGCGGGTCGACCGGGGCGCCGGTGCAATTCTACTACGACCACGAAACCTACGAGCGCCGGTTCGCGGCGGCCATGCGCGCCGACGGCTGGGCGGGCGGGCGGATCGGGGAGAAGGAGCTCCACATCTGGGGCACCCCGACCGCGGCGGAGCCCCGCTGGAAGCAAGCGAAGCGCGCGGTGCACGAGGCCGTGCTGCGAAAGAAGATGGTGAGCGCGTGGGACCTCTCGGAGGCGCGGCTCGCGTCGGTCGTGAAGCAGATCGTCCACTACCGGCCGAACCTCGTCATCGGGTACACGAGCCCGCTCTATTACACGGCGCGTTATGCCCTGGAGACGGGGCGCAAGCTGCCCTCGCCGCGGGGCATCGTGGCCACCGCCGAGCGGCTCTTCAGCCACCAGCGGGAGACCATCGAGCGGGCGTTCGAGGCGCCGGTCTTCGACCGTTACGGCTGCCGGGAGGTGATGCTCATCGGCGCGGAGTGCGAGCGCCACAAGGGCAAGCACCTCAACCTGGAGAACGCCTTCGTCGAGCTCCACGCGGGCGGGCGGCCCGCGAAGCCCGGCGAGCCCGGCGAGGTGATCGTGAGCGACCTCGTGTGCCGGTCGATGCCGCTGCTCCGCTACAAGAACGAGGACATCGCGGTCGCCGCCGAGGCGCCCTGCTCGTGCGGCCGCGGGCTGCCGCTGCTCGCCTCGGTCGAGGGGCGGGTGCTCGACATGATCGTCGGGCCGGACGGGCAGGTCCTCGCGGGCGAGTTCTTTCCCCACCTCTTCAAGGATCACCCGACGGTGTCGCGCTACCAGATCCACCAGGACAAGACGCGGGCGATCACGATCAAGATCATGCCGGGCGAGAACTACCGGCCGGAGACGTCGCAGATCATCGAGCGCGAGATCCGCCGGCTGCTCGGCGACCGGGCGAGCATCCAGATGCAGGTCGTCGACGAGATCCCGGTCACCCGGGGCGGCAAGTTCCGCGTCACCGTCTCCGAGGTGCCCGTCGCGTTCGGCGGCGAGGCGGCGTGAGCCGATCGCACGTCCGCTCGCGCCGCGATGGCGCGTTTGCCTGACGCGGAGACACGGGCCGCACAAGGCCGCTCCTCGCGCGGCGCTCACCGCCACGAGGCGCGACACCTGACCACACGGCGCCGCGAAGAACGATGCCGTCGAGAACGATTCCGCGAAGGCTCAGCACGCCAGGCGGCATCCACGGGGAAGGAGGCGCTCTCGATGACCCTGTCCCGGCCGACGACATCCCCCCGCCCGGCGGCCACGCGACCCGCCGGCGTCCTGCTCCTCGCGTGCTCGGCGCTCGTGCTCGCCGGGTGCCCGCTCGAGAACGCCATCATCGTCAGCGGGGACAACACGGCCGGATCCCCGACGGACCCCGACGAGACGCCTGAAAACAAGGGGGCTGGCGGCAGCGGCGGCAGCGACTACGGCGGTGGCGGCGGCGGCGAAGCGCTCGCCGGGGAAGATCCCGCCAGTTTCAACGGCGGGACCGGCAACACCGGCGGCGAGATGTCGAAACAAGAATGGGAGAAGAGGTGCGCGCGAAACCTCGCGGGGACGGTGCGCCGCTTCAGGTCCCTCAGCACCCCGGGCATGCCCCCGGCCCCGGAGAGCTCCAGCGCCAAGGGCCTGAAGGAGCTCATCAAGCCCGAGCTGGATCACGCCGGTAGACCGGTCTACAACGCGGATTCGTCGGCGGGCCACGGGGTCAGCGCCGAGGACTTCACGTCGTGGTTCGGCGACGTGCAAGGCGTCAACGACGCCTTCCCGTACGTCCCCGAGTTCCGCCTCGAAGAGACGGAGCAGGGCAACCGCGTCACGCTCGGCAGCAGGCATTTCTCCCCCGCCGGCCCCGCGGAGCAGAGCGCCCCCAGCGATACGCGCGGCTTCACGTACGAGCTCCACGCGAGCTTCAGGTACCACCCCGGGGACACCCTTCAGATCCAGGCGAACGACAACGTCTGGGTGTTCATCAACAGGATCCGGGTGCTCGCCAGCGACGGGCGCGACGCGGCCACACCAGGGATCGAGACGGGCATCGACATCGAAGAGCGGGCCGCTCACCTCGACATCAAGCTGGACAAGGGCAAGACGTACCCGCTCGACATCTTCGTCGCGAAGCGCGGCGGCAGCGAATCGGCCTTCGAGCTGAGGACAGCCCTCGACTTCTTCTGCGACGTGGTCCCCCGGTGAGCCCCCTCGTTCGCCCGTGATGTAAATAGTATTTACTAATGAGCCGCGCGGCACCGGCCGACACCTCAGGGCGCCGGCGGCCCGGCCGGGGGTGCGCTGGTGTACCGGACGTACCGGAGCCCGAAGGCCCACGCCGGGAACACCGTGGCGGAGAGGCCCGCGCCGAGCCCGTAGAGGATCTCGTCGGCCGGCACGCCGAGCAGCGCCCTGCCCGGGAGCAGCACGCTGGGCCGCCACGTGCGCTCGAACACGCCGGGCACGAGCGCCGCGAAGGCGAGGCACAGGACGAGGTAGATCGCCGCGGACAGGACCGCTCCGAGCAGGCTCGGCGCGATGAGGTCCGGCCGCATCCCGAGGAGGGCGCCGGAGACCGCCAGCATCGCCGCCACGGCGGCATAGAGGATCGGCACGCCGGCCGCGAGCAGCGCGACCGCCGCCCCGATCGCGAGCGCGATCGCCGCCGCCGCCCGCCGCCACGGCGCGCCGCGCGGGGCGCCGCACGGCACCGGCGTCCGGCGGAACACCACGGCATAGGCGGCGCACGCGAAGGAGCTGAGCCCGACGACGAACAGCACGTCCTCGATGCCGAACCCGAGGTGATCGGCGAGGTCGAACAGGAACTTCGGGGTCCAGTACGCGGGATAGAACAGCCGCTCGGTGACCGCGAACGGCAGCGAGGCGAGCGCCGTGCGCCTCATCAGCGGGCGCAGATCCGGCCGCGCGCACCAGATGACTTCCCCTGGCAGCAGGAAAAGGAGCGAGAGGACGAGGAAGTCGTGGGTCACGGCGCCGGCCCGCTCAGCGCGCCGCGAGGCCGAGGATCACCGCGCCGACCAGCGACAGCGTGGCGGTCGCCGCGGCCGCGACCCGGACGAGGAGGAGGCGGGAGCCGGGCGGCGCGGGGCGGGCCAGCAGCACGGCGAGCGTCGCCGCCGCCGGCACGAGCAGGACCGCCCCCGCCCGGAGGCCGAGCGCGCCGAGGCCGACCGGCGCGAGCAGGAGCGAGAGGCCGTTCAGGAGGACGATGCACCGGGCCGCGCGCTCGCCGCCCAGCCGCACGGGTAATGTCCGCTTTGCGCTCGCGCGGTCGGAGGGCTCGTCGGGGAGCGCGGTGGCGATCGCGCAGCCGAGGTGGCTCGGCAGCAGGAACACGAGCAGCGCCCAGGGGAAACGGCCCGGGGCGCCGCCCTGCGCGAGGTAGCCGTAGAGCGGCAGCACCGCGCCGACGCCGGCCATCTGGAGCAGCTCGCCGCCGCCGCGGTAGGAGAGCCGGAGCGGCGGGTAGCTGTAGGCCCAGAGGAGCAGGATCGCGAGGAGCGCGAGCGGCACGAGCAGCGGCGCGCCGCGCGCGGCCGCGAGCCCGACCGAGACGGCCACGAGCCCCGCCGCGCAGGCGAGGGCCGCGGCGGCGAGGGCGCGCGGGGAGAGGCGCCCCTCGACGAGCACACGCGAGCCGCCCGAGAACGGGGTGGCCGTGCGGTTCCGGCGGTCGGTCTCCTGGTCGGCGACGTCGTTGGCGTAGACGATGAAGAGCTGGTCGAGCAGCCCGAAGAGGTGGACCGCGGCGAGCGCCCCGAGGTGGAGCGGGGCGCGGTCGCCGAGAGGCCGCGTCGCGACGAGCTGCCCGAGCAGCAGCGGGAGCGCGATGGAGGGCTGCGAGGCCAGCCGCGACGCCTTGAGCCAGGCCCCGAGCGACCCCGGGCCGGCCGTCATCGCCCGTCGCCTGCCCGCGCGAGGCCGAGGCGCTCGGCGAGCCTTGCGCGCAGGTCGGTGAACGGCAGGTCCCAGCGGCGCTCGCCGTCGAGGCGCCAGGCCTTGAGCGGGATGAGATCGACCTGGGCGAGCAGGCAGTGCAGCTGCCGCTCCTCGGACGGCTCGCGGATGAACGAGAAGGGGTTGCGGAACTCCCGGCCGTTCAGCGGCGAGTACTTGCGGTCGTTGCTGGCCACGAGCTCGCAGAGCGCCTGCTGCCGGCCGTCGAGGTAGTCGAAGAACGCGAGGTCGAACGGCCCGACGCCCGCGCGCTCCTCCGGCTTGCGCATCACCCAGCGGGCCCAGTCGTAGCCGTAGAGGAAGTCGTGCGCGTAGCGGAAGCGCAGCTTCGACTTGTTGCCGAAGCCCAGGCAGAGCGACACCACCCGGCGCGCGAAGTCCAGGGTCGCGGGCGCGCTCCCGGCCTGCCACAGGCACAAGGTCAGGTAGTCGAGGTCCCAGAAGATGTTGTCGGGGAAGTTGTCGGCGACCGCGCGGATCACCTCGCCGAGGCCGCGGGCGAGGGCGCGGGCGCGGGCCTCGTCCTCGCTGCCGTCGCTGCCGTCCATGACCTGCTCGACGAGCGCGAGCGGGGTGGGCGCACACGGCCGGTCCGGGGCGACCGAGGCCCGCGCGCCGAGCAGCGGCGTGAGGCGCGCGAGCGCGTCGCGCTCCTCCGCGGGGAGCGCGGGGGTGGCCGGGGGCTGGGTCACCTCGGCGCACCCCGGCCGGTGAGCCCGGCGGCGAGCACCGCCGCCGACAGGGCGGCCGTCCCCCACCAGATCGCGCGGTGGAGGTCGGCCTTGTAGGCCGCCTGCGCGGCGAAGGCGTTCGTGACCGCGGCGGCGCTCTTCTTGACGAGCCGCGCCCGGAACCCGAGCGCGATCGCGGCCGCCGGCGCGACCGACCAGGCCGGCGGGGCGCGATCGGCGAGCGCCGACGCCGCGAGCCAGAGGACCGCGCCGAGGCCGAGCAGGGCCTCCGCGGCCCGGCGCGCGGCCGCGTTGCCGAGCGCGGTGGTCAGCGTGCGCTTGCCGCCGGCGCGGTCGCTCTCCTCGTCGGACAGGCCGCTGGCGAGGGCGCTCGAGAGCGAGAGCAGGAGCAGCCCCGGCAGGAGCGCGCCCAGCCACGGCGGCGCGACCGCGCCGCACTGGGCATAGGCGTGCAGCACGGGCAGCACGCCGCCGACGCCGACCATCTCGAGCAGCTCGCCGCCGCCCCGGTAGTTGAGCCGGAGCGGCGGCAGGGTGTACGCGGCGAAGACGGCCAGGGCGAGCACGGCGAGCGGGAGCAGGAGCGGACGGTGGAGCGCGCGGCCCGCGCCCCACGCCACGAGCAGCGCGGCGGCGCCGGCGCCGAGGCCGGCGAGGAGGAGAGCCCTCGCCGGAAGGATGCCGTCGGGGATGGTCTTGGGCGAGCAGCCGTGCGGAAACATCCGGCGCTTGAGGGCGTCGACCCCGCGGTCGCCCCAGTCGTTGAGGAGCACGACGAAGGCGACGTCGGCCAGCATCCACGCCGCGCCGAAGGCGAGCGCGCCCGCGGACGGCCGGCCGGCGGCGGCCGCGCCCACGGCCTGGCCGCACAGGGCGGGGACGAGCACCTTCGGCCAGCTCGCGGGCTTGAGCGCGTACCACCACCGCGCTCCAGGGCTCATCGACTCGACGCGCATGGCTCAGGTCCCCTGCTGCTAGCACAAGAACCCTCACCTTCGGGCCCGATGACGTCGCTCCGGAACGGAACGCCGGACGGGACGTGGTCCGCCGGCGCGCGCTGGCAGAGCGGGGCGCTCCGGCGGAAAGGGTCCGCCGCGGAGCCCGGGGCCCCTCTGCGGCGCGGTGCGACGTTTCCTTCGCCGCCGATCTGGGCCACCTTACCCCCTCGGCAGCCCCGACCCGCCACCTCGTGCCGTACGTTCTCCTCACCTCCCCGGGCCCCGCCGGCGCGATCGCGCCGCGCGGCGTCGTGCGGCGCGCCCGCCCCGCGCGGGGGCGCCCGTGACCGCCGATCCGGGCCGGGCGCGCGGCGTGCGGGAGCTCGCGGACGAGCCGGCCCGGCGCCGCATCCGCGAGGATCTCCGGACGACGCTCGTCGTCGAGGCGGCCGCGGGCACCGGCAAGACGACCGCGCTCGTGTCGCGGATCGTCGCCGTGCTCCGGAAGGGGCCCGAGGAGGGCGGCGGGACGCTCGACCGCATCGTCGCGGTGACCTTCACCGAGAAGGCCGCGGGCGAGATGAAGCTGCGCCTCCGGGCCGAGATCGAGCGGGCGCGCAGCGATCCCGCCGCCGGACCGGCCGAGCGCGCGCGGCTCGACGAGGCGCTCGCGCACCTGGAGGCGGCCCGGATCGGGACGATCCACTCCTTCTGCGCCGACCTCTTGCGCGAGTGGCCGGTGGAGGCGCGCGTCGATCCGCTCTTCCAGGTCGCGGCCGCGGACCACGCCGAGGCGCTCTTCGATCAGGCCTTCGACGCCTGGTTCCAGCGCACGCTGAACGACCCGCCCGAGGGCGTGCGCCGCATCCTCCGCCGGCGCCCGCGCGACGGCGCGCAGGGCCCGCGCGACCTGCTCCGGAGCGCGGCGTACAAGCTCGCCGAGCACCGCGACTTCACCCGGCCCTGGCGCCGCGACCCGTTCGACCGCGAGCGCGCCCTCGACGAGATCATCGGCCGCCTCGCGTCCCTGGCCGACCTCGCGGCCGAGGCCGACCGCGAGGACGACTACCTCGCGCAGGGCCTGCGGAACCTGGACCGGTACCTCGCCGAGCTCCGCCGCCGCGAGGAGGTGACCGGCGGGCGCGACCACGACGGGCTCGAGGCCGAGCTCGCCGAGCTCGCGCGCTGGAAGGAATGGCGCTGGAAGGGCGCCGGCAAGAGCTTCGGCGCGGACCTCTCGCGCGCCGAGGTGCTCGCGCTCCGCGACCGGGTGAAGGCCGAGCTCGACGCGGTCCTCACCGCCGCGAGCGCCGACCTCGCGGCCTGCCTCTCGCGCGAGCTGAGGCCGCCGATCGAGGCGTACGACGCGCTCAAGGCGCGCGCCGGCAAGCTCGACTTCCTCGACCTGCTGCTGTGCGCGCGGAACCTCCTCCGCTCGAGCCGCGGCGTGCGCGAGGAGCTCAACCTCCGCTTCTCGCACCTCTTCGTCGACGAGTTCCAGGACACCGACCCGCTCCAGGCGGAGATCCTGCTCCTGCTCGCGGCCGACGACCCGGCCGAGACCGACTGGATGAAGGCGCGCCCGCTGCCCGGCAAGCTCTTCGTCGTCGGCGATCCGAAGCAGTCGATCTACCGCTTCCGCCGCGCCGAGGTGGCGCTCTACGAGGCGACGAAGGCCCGCCTCGTCGCGTGCGGCGCGAGCGTGCTGTACCTGTCGACGAGCTTCCGCAGCGCCCCGTCGATCCAGGAGGCCGTCAACGGCGCGTTCGCGCCGCTCATGCAGGGCGGCGGCGACGAGCGCCCAGGCGCGCGCGCGGCGAGCCAGGCGCGGTACGTCGCGCTCGAGCGGTTCCGGGACGACCCGGTGGGTCAACCGACGGTGATCGCGCTGCCGGTGCCGCGGCCCTACGGCGACTTCGGGAAGATCTCCGATTTCCGGGTGCGACAGTCGATCCCGGACGCGGTGGGCGCCTTCGTGCACCACCTCATCCACGCGGGCCGGGGCTCGGCGTCGGGGGAGCGGCGCTGGACGGTGACCGAGCGCGAGCGCCCGAGGGAGCGGGTGCCGCTCGAGGCGCGGCACATCTGCCTCCTGTTCAAGCGCTTCCAGACCTTCGGCGAGGACGCGACCCGCGCGTACGTGCGGGCGCTCGAGGCCCGGCGGATCCCGCACGTGCTCGTGGGCGGGCGGTCGTTCCACGATCGCGAGGAGGTGATGGCGGTGCGGAGCGCGCTCTCGGCGATCGAGTGGCCCGACGACGAGCTCAGCGTGTACGCGGCGCTGCGCGGGCCGCTCTTCGCGCTGACGGACGACGTGCTCCTGCTCTACCGCGACCGGTTCCAGCGGCTCCACCCGTTGTTCCAGCCGGACGACGCGGCGCTCGAGGCCGCGATGGCGGGCGGGGCGCGGCCGCTCCGGGAGGTGGCCGAGGCGCTCGCGGTGCTGGGGCGCCTGCACCGCGAGCGCAACCGGCGGCCGATCGCGGACACGATCGGCGGGCTGCTCGACGAGACACGCGCGCACGCGGGCATCGCGATCTGGCCGACGGGGGAGCAGGCGCTCGCGAACGTGCTGCGGGTGATGGACCTCGGGCGGCGCTTCGAGGCGGGCGGCGCGACGTCGTTCCGGGCCTTCGTCGAGCGGCTCGAGGCGGACGCCGAGCGGGGCGAGGTCGCGGAGGCGCCGGTCGTCGAGGAGGGGACGGAGGGGGTCCGGATCATGACGGTGCACCGGGCGAAGGGGCTCGAGTTCCCGGTGGTGATCCTGGCGGATCCGGCGTCGCCGGCGGTGCACCAGCAGCCGTCGCGGCACGTGGATCCCGAGCTCAACCTGTGGGCCGAGCCGATCGCCGGCTGCGTGCCCGCGGAGCTCTGGGAGCGGCGCGACGAGGTGCTGCGCCGCGACCGCGAGGAGGCGGTGCGGCTCGCGTACGTGGCCGCGACCCGGGCGCGCGATCTGCTCGTGGTGCCCGCGGTGGGCGACGCGCGCCCGGGCGACGGCTCGAGCGACGGCTGGCTCGACGTGCTGCACCCGGTGCTCTATCCGGCGCCGCGCGAGCGGCGGAACGCGCGGCCCGGGGACGACCTCGGCTGCCCTCGGTTCGGCACCGACACCGTGCTGGAGCGCTCGGCGCGGTGCGAGGCGGACGAGCGGGACGCGGTCGCGCCCGGGGTGCACGCGCCCATGGTGGGGGCGCACCGCGTCGTCTGGTGGGATCCGGGCGCGCTCGACCTGGATCGCGAGCCGGAAGCGGGGCTGAGGCAGCAGCGGATCCTGCAGGCGGACGCGGGCGGCGCGGGCGGCGTGGGCGGCGCGGCGGCGGCGGCCGCGGGGGGGCGCGGGCAGCTGGGGTTCGCGCAGCCCGGGCTGCAGGGGCACGAGGCGTGGCAGGAGGCGCGGGAGCGGGCGATCCGGGACGGCGCCGCGGCGGCGGTGCGCGTGAAGACAGCGACGGAGCTGAGCCACGAGGCGGCGGCCGCGGCCGCTGCGGCGGCGGCCGCCGAGGCCGCGGGGGTGGCCGAGGGCGCGGCGGGCGGCGCGGGGCGAGCCCAGGGCGGCGCGGCGCGGGGCGGGCGGGCGGACGCGCTGCCGGTGATCTCGTTCGAGCAGACGGCGATCGCGCGCGAGGGCCGGCCGTTCGGGAAGCGGTTCGGGACGCTCGTGCACGCGGTGCTGGCCGAGGTGGACCTGCGGGCCGGCGAGGACGAGGTGCGGGAGGTCGCGGCGGCGCAGGCGCGGCTGCTCGCGGCGCCGGCCGAGGAGGTCGACGCCGCCGTCGCGGCGGCGCTCGCGGCGCTCGATCACCCGCTGCTCCGGCGCGCGGCGGAGAGCGCGGCCCGCGGCGCGTGCGAGCGGGAGACGCCGCTGCTGCTGCGGCTCCCGGACGGGACCCTCGTCGAGGGCGTCGTGGACCTCTCGTTCCGCGAGAGCGTGGGCGACGTGGGGATCTGGACCGTGATCGACTTCAAGACCGGCTCGGACGCGGGGACCGCGCACGCGGCGCAGGAGGCGCAGGTGCGGCTCTACGTGGAGGCGATCGCGGAGGCGACCGGCGAGCGGGCGCGCGGCGTGGTGCTCCGGGTGTGAGGGGCGCCAGGAACCGTCGCGGGGCCGCGCGCGGGTGGTACGATGGGCGGCATGGGTTCGAGAGCGACGGCGGAGATCCTCCACCCTGAGCCGATGACGCTCGAGCAGTGGGCCGACATGGATGAGGACGAGCCGGGCGAGCTCCTGGACGGCCGGCTCGTGGAGGAAGAGGCGCCGACGACGCTGCACGAAGCGGTGGTGAGCTGGCTCATCGAGGTGCTCCGCAGGTGGGCTCGGCCGCGCGGGGGCTGGGTGTTCGGCTCGGAGCACAAGCTCGGCGTGTCGGCGCGACGCGGGCGCAAGGCCGATGTGTGCATGTACGCCCCGGGCACGCGCCTCCGCGGGCGCGACGCGCTCTCCCGGATCCCGCCGACCGTGGCGGTCGAGGTCCTGTCGCGGCGGCCGCGCGACGTGCGGCGCGACCGGATGGAGAAGGCGATCGAGTACGCGCGCTTCGGGGTGCGCTGGTACTGGCTGGTGGATCCCGACGCGCAGCTCGTCGAGATCTGGCAGCTCGGGCCGGACGGGCATTACGTGCAGGTGCAGCCCGCCTCGGAGGGGATGCTGCGCATCGCGGGTCTGGAGGGGCTGGAGCTCGATCTGGACGCGTTGTGGATCGAGGTGGCGCCGCTGCTGGAGGATGAGGACGACGACCAGGCGGTGAAGGCCGAGCGCGACGAAGCGTGAGCCGGGCGCGCGCCGGCGCTGACGCCGCCGCGGGAGGCTCCGCCGCCTCTGCCCCGGCGGATGTTACCTGGAGAGGAGCGCGGCCGAGCGCTGGTCGCTGTGCAGCGCGAACGCGATGGCGCTCTGGAGGGTGCCTTTCGTGACGATCCCCGCCAGGTCGAGCCCGAGCCCGACGAGCGTCTGCGCCACCGCCGGCCGGATGCCGGTCAGGATGGTCTTCGCGCCGAGCAGCTGCAGCGCCTTCGCCGTGTCGACGAGCGCGGAGGCGACCTTCGTGTCGATGTCCCTGAGCCCCGTCACGTCGAGGATGACGATCTGAACCTGGGTGGCCTGGACTCCCTCGAGCGCGACCGACATCACCTGACTTACCCGATCCGAGTCCATCTGGCCCACGAGCGGCATGACCACGATGCGATCGGTGATCGGCATGAGCGGCGTCGACATCGCCTGCATCGTGTCGCGCAGCCGCGCGAGCGTCCGCTCGAGCTGCTCGAGCAGATCCCTGTAGGACGTGACGTCGTGGGCAGTGCCGTAGACGAGGCGGTCCGATGAATCCTCGGTCGGGTCCATGAACGCGGTCCACGCGAGCCACCTGTAGGAACCGTCCTTGCACCGATAGCGGTTGTCGAACCGGATGGTCATGCGGCCCTGGAACAGGGCGGTGGCCTCGGCGAGCGTCGCCTCGCGGTCGTCGGGGTGGACGAACTCGATGAACGGCTTC
Source organism: Sorangium cellulosum (assembly GCF_002950945.1). Lineage (GTDB taxonomy): Bacteria > Myxococcota_A > Polyangia > Polyangiales > Polyangiaceae > Sorangium > Sorangium cellulosum_E. The sequence goes on along the minus strand of NZ_CP012673.1, from coordinate 129,462 downwards.
GAGGTCATCTCCTCGGGCAACCAGCCGAGCGTCCGCTCCCACGCCGGGTTGGCGTGGCGGAAATACCCGTTTTCGTCCAGGGTGACGAGCAGGCCCACCGAGACCTGAAACAGCCTCTCGTACACCCCGGCCAGCTCCGCCGTCTCCGAGAGCTGCGACAGCCGCTCTCGGTCGCTCGTCACGTCGAGCGCCGTGGCGTAGATGCGGCGCTCCGAGGGGGCGTCGTTCATGTCGACGCAGGCGGTCCAGCCGAGCCACCTGTAAGAGCCGTCCTTGCACACGTAACGGTTATCGAACCGGGTCGTCGTCTGGCCCTTGAAGAGCCCGGCCGCCTCCGCCAGGGTGGCCTCGCGGTCGCCCGGATGGACGAACTCGATGAACGGCTTGCTCCTCAGCTCGTCGAGGGACCAGCCGAGCGTCCGCTCCCAGGCTGGGCTCAGATCACGGAAACGGCCGCTCGCGTCCGCGGTGGCCAGGAGTCCCGCCGAGACCTGGAACAGCTTGTCATTGCTCACCTCGTGTCCTCCCTTGCGCGGGCGCATGCGCGCTCCTCGTCGCCGCCGCCCGCCCCCTTTGGCGATCGTCTCCGTCCGCACGCAGATGAGTCGTTCTCGCGGACCGTCTGGCCGGAGCGAACGAACGCCGCTCCGACGGGAGGTCGACCTCATCGACGCGTCTCCCGTCTGCTTGTCTCCGAGATCGGGCAGTGAAGTCAATAGCATCGGGGCGGCTCCGCGGCGGCGCCGGCGAGATCCGGTCGGCCCGGGTATGCGTGCGCCCCTTACCGGCATCCAGTGTCGGACGCGCCGGGGTTGCGAGCCAACGACCAGGCCGAGCAGGAGCCGGCCCGAGGATCTCGCTCACGTACTGACCCGCTCCTCTGGCTCGCTGCGCCCGGGTCCCGCGCCATCGCGCAGCCATTTCTCCGGGTCACCGTCGTCTTTCCCCGGGCGAAGTGTCCTCTCGCGCCTGCGCGTCCCCTCGACGTTCAGCCCCGGCCGATGACACAATCGTGCCCCTGTGAGCGCCCTCCTCGCCGCCATCGAGCGGTTCTACGATGCCGTCCCCCGCCGGCGCGCCGACGCCGAGGTCCATGGCCCGCTGACGCTCTTCGTGCGCCGCGGCGACGGCTGGCCGTACTATGCTCGCCCCACCCTTGGCCATGCCGGCCCTGTCTCGGTCGACGACATGGCGGCGATGCGCGCGCGGCAGCGGGGGCTCTCTTTCCCGGAGTCGTTCGAGTGGGTGCTGGAGACGACGCCCGGGCTCGACGCCGCCGCCGAGGCGGCCGGCCTGCACGTCCGGCGCTGCCCGCTGCTCGTGCTCTCCGGCGAGCCTGTCCAGGTGGCGGCGCCGGCGGACGTCTCTCTTGGGCTCGTCACCCCTGACGATCCCGATCTCGCCGCGGTGCAGGCGGTGGCGTACGTCGCCTTCGGCGCGTTCGACACCGCGGCGGGCCTTGCGGGTCCGGCCGAGCGGGACGCCACCGCGGCCGCGCTCCCGGCCGGCCATGCGACCTCGTGGACCACGTCGTTGATCGACGGGACGATGGTGCACGCCGCGGCGCGGGGCCGCGCTGGCGAGCTCGCCGGTCCGCTCTGCGTGGGCAGTTATCAGCATGCCGAGGAGGTCGCCGAGATCGTCGGCGTCGGAACGCTGCCCGCCGCCCGTCGGCGAGGCCTTGCCGCCGCGGTCACCGCGGTGCTGGCCCGGCGCGCCCTCGACGCAGGGAACCGCACGGTCTTCCTGTCCGCGCAGAACGACGACGTCGCCCGCGTCTACGAGCGGGTCGGCTTCCGCCGCGTCGCCACCGCGTGCATCGCGGAGCCGCCCGAGCAAGCCTGACGCCCCCGACGACTCTGCATCTGGTCTCCCGCAGAGGCCGGCCCCGCCGGCGTTCGTCGCGGCTCAGCCGCTATCCCGCCCCGGCGTGGTAGTCCGGCCCCTCTTCCCCGATCAGGATCTCCGTCTGGACGACCGACTCTCTTCGCAGGTGCGCCACCGCCTCGAGCTCGGCGTCTCTGCGGTACGCCGAGAAGGCCTGTTCGTCCGGAAAGGTGACGAGGTGAACCTCTTTCACGTGCTCCCCGGCGCCATCCGGCGCTGTCACCACGGTCCGCTCGATGGCGCCGCCGTACCGCGCCATCACGCCGGCCGCCTTCCGTTCGAATGCGCGGAACGTCTCGATCGCCTCGCAGCGCACCGTGAGGATCACGACCAGCGTCATTCGACGGTTGCTCGCTCGCACGCCTCACCTCGAAGCAGGAGCACAAAAAAAAGAGCGCCCATTCGACGGTGGGGGGGGGGAAACCGTCACGGGCGCTCTGACCTACCCCTTTAGCAGGATGCAGGCCAAGCCCCTCCCCCCTCAATTTCGCGGGTTCCCCCTAGAGCACCTCCGTACCCCTTCCGTTCTTGCAATCCCCTCCCTTGCAACCCTGACATTCCCACAGCCCGCTCGTCCGTCCCCGGCTGCTCCCTCCGCCTCGACACCCCTCTTCCACACCTCCGCGACGCGCCTCCGTCCTCTCCCCCTCCCCCCCTCCCCCCCTTCCCCCCCTCCACGCTCCGACGGAAGCGCCGGCGGGGGGCGCTGCGCGGCAGGGCGCGGGCGGGCGCGCGAGCACCGACCGAGGTGCCATAAGGTCTCCCACGGCTCCACGTCTCAGGCGCGCCTCGTGTGGCGCGCTCCATAACGTCTCAGCTGTCGAGGCCCGAAGGGAGACATGCCGGGCGGTGTCTTCAGCGCAAGCTCCCGAGTCCCCGTCTCGGCGGATGGCCAGCGCCCGCCCGCGCCCTGCCGCGCAGCGCCCCCCGCCGGCGCGTGCCCCTCGGATCCGCGCCCACCCCCCCGCGTCGTTGACATCCCCCCCAGGATTGCTCCAATGCGTGCGCGCCCGCTCCATGCTCGTTCAACGAGGAGGCATCCGATGCGGCACTTCTTGACCACGATGGACTACACCCGCGCCGAGATCGAGGGCCTCCTCGAGCGCGCGCAGCGCTTCAAGCGGCGCCCCGTCGACCCGCGCCTCAAGGACCGCACCCTCGCGCTCGTGTTCTTCAATCCGTCGCTGCGGACGCGCACCTCGTTCGAGGTCGGCATCCAGGAGCTCGGCGGCCACGCCGTCGTCCTGGAGCCCGGCAAGGGCGCCTGGCCGATCGAGTTCGAGGAGGGCGCCGTGATGGACGGCGATCCCGAGGAGCACATCCAGGAGGTCGCCCGTGTGCTCTCGCGTTACGCCGATCTCATCGGCGTGCGCGCGTTCCCCAAGTTCCAGCGCTGGGAGGACGACCGCAAGGACAAGGTGCTGCAGGGGTTCGCGCGCCACGCCACCGTGCCGGTCATCAACCTCGAGACCATCACCCACCCGTGCCAGGAGCTCGCGCTCGCGCTCACGATGAAGGAGCGCCTCGGCCGCCTCGACGGCAAGAAGCTCCTGCTCACGTGGACTTACCACCCTCGCCCGCTCAACACCGCGGTCGCCAACTCGGCCGTTCTCATCGCCTCCAAGCTCGGCATGGACATCACCGTGCTCTGCCCGAACGAGGAGTACCACCTCGACGATCGCTACCTCGACGCCGCCCGGAAGAGCGCCGCCGAGAACGGGCGCAAGCTCTCGATCACCTACGACATCGAGTCCGCCTACCGCGGCGCCGACGTCGTGTACGCGAAGAGCTGGGGGGCGATTCCCTACTTCGGCCGCTGGGAGCAGGAGAAGCCCATCCGCGACCGGTACAAGCACTTCATCGTCGACGAGCAGAAGATGGCGCTCACCCCGGGCGCGCTCTTCTCGCACTGCCTCCCGGTGCGGCGCAACGTGAAGGTCACGGACGCCGTGCTCGACTCCCCTCGCTCCATGGTCATCGACGAGGCCGAGAACCGGCTCCACGTCCAGAAGGCCGTGATGGACGTGCTGATCAACGGGGGATGACCGCGATGGGCCCGACACAAGACGTCATCGTCCGCCTGCTCAGGAACCTCGGCAGCCGCAAGGAGGTCGAGCAGTACCTCAAGCAGTACGCGGCCGTCGATCAGCAGAAGTTCGCCGTCATCAAGGTCGGCGGCGCCATCCTCGACGAGGACCTCGAGGCGCTCGCGACCTCGCTCGTCTTCCTCAACCAGGTCGGCCTCTACCCCATCGTCATCCACGGCGCCGGGCCGCAGCTCGATCGGGCCCTCGCCGAGGCCGGGATCCCGACCGAGCGCGTCAACGGCCTGCGCGTCACGACGCCGCGCATCCTGGAGATCGCGCGCCGCGTCTTCCTCCGCGAGAACCTGCGGCTCGTCGAGGCGCTCGAGGAGATGGGCACACGCACGCGGCCGATCACGGCGGGCGTGTTCGAGGCGTCGCTCGTCGACGAGGGGCGCCTCGGGCTCGTCGGCAAGGTGGAGCGCGTGCACCTCGACGCGGTGAGGTCCAGCATCCGCGCCGGCCACCTGCCGATCCTCGCCTGCCTCGGCGAGACCTCGGGCGGGCAGATCGTCAACATCAACGCCGACGTGGCCGCGCGCGAGCTCGCGCTGGCGACGCAGCCGTTCAAGATGATCTTCCTCACGACCACGGGCGGCCTGCTCGACGAGCACGGGCGCATCATCTCGGCCATCAACCTCGAGGAGGACTACGCGGTCCTCGTCACCCAGCCGTGGCTCGAGGGCGGCATGCGGCTCAAGCTGCAGGAGATCAAGCTCCTGCTCGACGGCCTGCCGGCGACCTCCTCGGTCTCGATCACGTCGCCGGATCACCTGGCCAAGGAGCTCTTCACGCACACCGGGTCAGGCACGCTCGTCCGGCGCGGCGAGCGCATCCTCCGGCACGACACGCTGGACGGCATCGACAGGGCCCGGCTGCGCGACCTGCTCGAGGCGTGCTTCCAGCGAAAGCTCGACGAGAGCTACTTCGAGAAGAAGGAGTTCTACCGCGTCTACCTGTCCGACTCGTACCGCGCGACCGCGATCCTCACGCTCGGGGCGCGCGGGAAGTCGCCCTCGATCCCGTACCTCGACAAGTTCGCGGTGACCACGGAGGCGCAGGGCGTGGGGATCGGCGGCTCGCTCTGGACGCGCATGAGGAACGAGAACCCCCGGCTCTTCTGGCGCGCCCGGAACGGCAACGAGATCAACCCCTGGTACTTCCAGCAGGCCGAGGGCAGCTACCGCAACGAGCAATGGACGGTGTTCTGGTACGGCATGCCGAGCTTCGACGACATCCGGGCCTGCATCGACCACGCGCTCTCGCTGCCGGCGACCCTGCGCCAGCACGGCACCGCCGACCTCTGACCCCCGCCGCCCCCGCTCGCCCGCCCGCGCGCCACCGCCGCGCCCGGGCTCAGCTCTCCTCGCCCTCTTCTCCCGGCTTCGCGGGGGCGCCGGACCCTGCGCCGAGCGCGGCGGCCAGCGGCGGCGGCGCGGAGGTCACCTTCCGCTCTGCGCCCCGCGCCTTGGACGAGCGCCGCGCCGCGCGTTTCGGCTTCGCGGGTGCGCCGGGCTCGTCCTGGGGGCGCGGCCGCTTGAGCGCCCGGGGCGGCAGGAGCTCCGAGTCCACGGCGACCTTCTTCGCCATGAAGATCGCGGCGTCGAGCCGGTAGAAGCTGCGCTTTCGGTAGAACTTGAGGGCGCCGATGTTGTTCTCGGCCACCTCCAGCACAAGGTGGGTGCAGCCGCGGATCCGCGCGAGGTGCTCGAGCTGCTCCAGCATGAAGGCCCCGACGCCGCGACCCTGGTAGTCCGGGTGCACCGCGAGCTCCTCGACGAAGAGCGGACGCATGTCGTGCTTCGCGAAGTAGCGCTCGTTCATCCAGTTGTCCGTCCCGGTGATCTCGAACGCGCACTCCGCGTAGCCCGCGATCTCTTGCGCGCTCCCCTCGCGGACCTCGAAGAGGAGCTGCTCGACCCCCTCTTCCTCGTAGACCTCCAGGAACCGCTTCTTCGACCGGGGACGCTGGTACTCGACCGTCTCCCGGTTGACGTCGCGGAACACCTTCTTGAGGAACTCCCAAACGCGGTTGAGATCGCGCCGGTGGATCCGGCGGACATGGATCAGCCTCTCGTCCTCAGCAGCAGGTGAGCTCGCGGGCTTGGTCATCGGTCGCGCGCAGTCTACAGGACCGCGGCGGATAGGCCAGCTCGCGGCGCTCCAGCTGGATCGCGGGGTGGTGGGGCGGCGGGGGCGCGTGCCCCCGCCGTGGGGCGGGAGGATCAGGTCGCGGACTGCGGGCCGACCTGCTGGAGGCGCGCGTTGATGACGTCCCAGTTCAGGCCGGAGAGCGTGCTGGCCACGTAATCCGCCTTCTTCGTCTGATAATCCGCGAAGTACGCGTGCTCCCAGGCGTCGATGGCGATCATGATATGCGTGTTGGCGAACAGGCCCACGTCGTGCTCGGTCCGGATGAGGTTGTTGAAGAGCTTCTTCTCCTGGTAGTCGTACACGAGCACCGTCCAGCCGTGCGCGCTGAGGAGCGCCGCCTTCGTGTCGGCCAGCCAGCTGTCGAAGCTGCCGAACGACGCCTCGATGAGCCGCTTCGACTCGGCGCTCGGCTGCGTGGAGCCGTTGCCCAGGTTCTCGAAGTAGAGCTCGTGCAGCACGGTCCCGTTGAAGGCGACAGGCTCGCGCCGCTTGAGCTCGCTGTACGCGTTGTAGGAGTAGTTCGGCGCGCTGCGATCCGCCTTGCCAAGCTGCTCCCAGATCTCGTTGAGCTTCTTCACATACCCTTGGTACAGCGTGAAATGCGCCTTGAGCTGCAGATCACTCAAGCCCTTGGCGTTGCCGCCGAGCAGGTTGTCGAAGTTCTTCGGTTCGCGGGCCATGGTGCCTCCTAAACGAGTTCCGCGAGCAGCGTGTGCCGCGGGTTCAGATGGCCGCTCTACCGCTGCCGCTGTCCGGTCGCAACCCTGGCGTGCGGAACGTCACGTCACACCCTGGCCACGCGGCGCCGGTGAGCCTGGCCTGGTTACGGGAAACTCCGTACACCTGCCCCGGTCCACCGAGGGGTCGAAGGGACGGACGCCGCGTGCGCCGGCAAGGGGTCAGGTCGACGCGGCGCTCCACTCGCCCGCGCCGCCCGCGCCGCCCGCGCCGCCCGCGCCGCCCGCGCCGTCCCGAGCGCGCCGCGCAGGCGGATCGCCGAAAACCTCGTGAAACGTTGAACGCCGCGACGGTTTCGGTCGATACTTCCCGCGCTTGCTGTTCCTTCGCGCCAAGGAGGCGACCTCGTTCATGCAGGCTCGTACACAGGGGATCTATCCGACGGCCGCGCTCGCGGCGGCGCTGTGCCTGCTCGGCGCAGCAGGCCACGCCGAGGCGCAGCAACGAGCGGGGTCCGAGGGCTTCGCGCTCGACCGATTCCAGCCGGCGCCCGCCGGCGACAGGATGTTCGGAGTCCAGTCGGCCTACACGGCGGGGGACACATCGCCCCACATCATGATCCTCGGCGATTACGCCCAGGATCCGCTCGTGCTCCGGACCGAGGACGGCAACGAGGACGCGGGCGCGGTCGTCGGCAACCAGCTCCTGCTCCACCTGAGCGCCTCGCTGTCGCTCTGGAGCCGCGTCACCGTGAGCGCCGATCTGCCGCTCGCGCTCCAGTCCGGCGACGGCGGGGCCGCCTCCGGCGCGGTGCTCGCCGGGCCGAGCAGCAGCGCGCTCGGCGACCTCCGGCTCGGCGCGCGCGCGACGCTCTTCGGCGGCTACCACGATCCCCTCCAGCTCGCGATCGCCGGCTACGTCTGGGTGCCGACCGGCAGCCCCGAGGCGTACTCCGGCGACGGCAGCCTGCGCGGCTCGCCCCAGCTCGTGCTCGGCGGCAACGCGGACCGCGTGGTGTGGTCGATCGCCGCGGGGCCGGAGTTCCGGGCCAAGAAGCCGTTCGCCAACGTCGAGCAGGGCATGATGGTGCACTGGGGCGCCGGCCTCGGCATGCTGCTCGACGACGAGCGGCGCCTGCAGATCGGCCCCGAGATCACGGGCGACGTCACGATCTCCGATCTGCAGCAGCGCACGATCAACGTGGAGGCCCTGCTCGGCGGGCGCTACCGCGTGGCGAGCGACTTCGAGGCCGGGCTCGGCCTGGGCCCCGGCCTCTCCGCCGGCGTCGGCACGCCCTCGTTCCGTGCGGTGGCGATGATCGCCTACTCGCCGGAGGTGAAGCCGCCCGTGCACGACCGCGACGGCGACGGCATCCACGATCCGGACGACGCCTGCCCGGACGTTCCCGGCGTCGGGAGCGCGGATCGCGCGAAGAACGGCTGCCCGCCGCCGCCCAGGGACACCGATCGCGACGGCATCGTCGACGCCGTCGACGCCTGCCCCGACGTGGCCGGCGTCGCCGACCCCGATCCCAAGAAGAACGGCTGCCCGCCGCCCAAGGACACCGACGGCGACGGCTTCGTCGACCCCGTGGACGCGTGCCCCGACGTGGCCGGCGTCGCCGACCCCGATCCCAAGAAGAACGGCTGCCCGCCGCCGGACGGCGACGGCGACAAGGTCCCCGATCCGTCGGACGTGTGCCCCGACATCCCCGGGCTCGTCACGACCGATCCGGCCACGAACGGCTGCCCGGGCGACACCGACGGCGACGGCATCCGCGACGACAAGGACGCCTGCCCGCTCGAGAAGGGCAAGGCGGACGTGGATCCGAAGCAGAACGGGTGCCCGGTCGCGGTCCGGGTGACCGAGACCGAGATCGTCATCCTGCAGCAGGTGCAGTTCGACACGGGCAAGGCGACGATCCGGCCGGTGAGCAACGAGCTGCTCGACGAGGTCGCCGGCGTGCTCAAGGACCACCCGGAGATCGTCAAGCTCGAGGTCCAGGGCCACACCGACGACCGCGGCGCGCGCCTGTTCAACGTCAGGCTGAGCCAGAGCCGCGCGGAGTCGGTGGTCAAGGCGCTCGTCGAGCGCGGGATCGGCCCCGAGCGCATGCAGGCGAAGGGCTACGGCCCCGACGTCCCGATCGCGGAGAACAGGACCGAGGCGGGGCGCCAGAAGAACCGGCGCGTCCAGTTCAACATCCTCGAGAAGGCAAAGAAGCAGCAGTGAGGCTGGAGGCTTCGATGGCAAGGCGATCGGCAATCACAGGGCTCGCCAGCGCGGCGCTGCTCGGGGCGCTCACGGGGACCGCGGGCGCGGGCGATCCGATGCCCCGGGTCCAGGTGGCGCAGCGGGGCGATTTCATCCTCATCGGCAACACGCTCGCGCACGACTGCATCGCCTCGACGCCGGCCCCGGTGGTGGGCACGGTCAGCAGCACGTGCGGCGACAACACCAGCGACTCGGCCCCCGACGTCTACTGGCGGTCCGACAGCCCGCTCGCGGGGCAGGCGGAGGCGAGCACCACGGTGGCCCCGTCGGCGGCCCGCAGCACCGCGGTGCTCACGCTGCCCGCGGGCGCACGGGTGACCCACGCGTACCTCTACTGGGCGGCGAGCCGCTCCTCGGGCGTGATCGATCTCAACGTCACCCTCGATCGGCCGAGCGGCAGCGGCACCTTCAGCTCCGCGGTGGTCGGCGCCTTCTCGGACAACACGGACATCTCGGGCCTCTCGCATTCCCAGGCCGGCGCCGACATCACCTCGATCGTGCAGGCGCGCGGCGCAGGGCCGTACCGCCTGGGCGGCATCGGCAACGCGGCCGCCCTCAACAACGCAAACCAGCCGTTCGCGTTCGCCGGCTGGTGGATGGTCGTGCTCTACGAGCTCACGACCGCGCCCGCGCGGAACATCGCGGTGTTCGACGGGCTCGACGCCGTGATCGACAACGGCAGGGTGGACCGGCTCATCTCGGCGTTCGTCGTCCCCCCGGGCGCGACCCAGGCGAAGCTCGGCGTCATCGGCTACGACGGCGACAGCACGACCGGCGACGCGCTCCAGTGGAACGGGACGGCGCTGTTCGACGCGCAGAACCCGGTGAACAATTTCTTCAACAGCTCCCGGTCGTACCTCGGCGCGCCGTCGTCGACGGCGGGCGATCTGCCGAGGCTCACCGGCGGGCCGGGGAGCCTGAGCGGCATCGACCTGGACGTCGTCCAGATCCCGGCCGATCTGCTCGTGGCCGGCGCCACGGAGGCGACGGTCTCGGCGGTCATCCCCGGCACCGACAACTACCTGCTCGGCGGCATCATCACGTCGATCCCGACGCTCCTACCGGATCTCTCCACGTCCAGCAAGACGGTGCTGGACCTCGACGGCGGCGGCGTCTCGCCGGAGGACACGCTCGAGTACACGATCTTCGTCACCAACTCCGGGAACGACCAGGCGGCCGAGGTGGTGATGAGCGACGTGCTGCCCGCCGGCGTCACCTACGTGCCCGGATCGCTCGAGATCACGACCGGCCCGAACGCGGGTGGCCTGACCGACGCCGCGGGCGACGACGAGGGCGAGTACATCGCCGGCACCCGGACGCTCCGCGTCCGGCTCGGCGACGGCGCCGGCGCGGCGCAGGGCGGGTCGCTCGGGGTCGGCGAGACCACGACGGTGCGGTTCCGCGTCACCATCGATCCGGGCACGAGCGGCCTGATCGAGAACCAGGCCGTCATCCGCGCGGCGAGCCCGGCGGGCGGGGCGGCGCAGGACTACCCGACCGACGGCAACGGCGCGGAGGCGGGCACGCCGCCGACGGGGATCCTCGTCGACAGCGACAGCGACGGGCTGAGCGACGGCGAGGAGGCCGCCGCCGGCACCGACCCGAACGACGCCGATACGGACGATGACGGCGTCGGCGACGGCGACGAGGAGCTCTGGAACCGCGACACCGACAACGACAGCCTCGTCAACGCGCGCGACGTGGACAGCGACAACGACGGGCTCCTCGACGCGACCGAGATCGGCCTGACGGACTGCAACGGCCCGGGGACCGACACGCTGGCGGGGCACTGCGTGCCCGACGGCGACGCCGGCGCGACGACGACCGACCCGCTGGACTCGGACACCGACAACGGCGGCGTGCTCGACGGCTCCGAGGACGCGGACCTCGACGGCGTGCTCGACGCCGGCGAGACGGATCCGACGACCGGGCACGGGGCGGACGACAGCGGGAACGACGACATCGACGGCGACGGGCTGAGCGACCTGGTCGAGCAGTACATCGGCACGGACCCGAGCGACGCGGACACGGACGACGACGGCGTGCGCGACGGCGCCGAGCCGAACCCGACGGACGACAACGACGGCGACGGGCTCATCAACCCGCTCGACATCGACAGCGACGACGACGGCCTCTTCGACGGCACCGAGCTCGGCCTCGGCTGCAGCGACGCGGCGACCGACGCGGCGGCGGGCGACTGCATCCCGGACGGCGACGCCGGCGCCACCAAGACCTCGCCGCTCGAGGCCGACACGGACCACGGCGGCGCGAGCGACGGCTCCGAGGACACGAACCTCGACGGGGTGCGCGACGCGGGCGAGACCGACCCCCGCGCCGGCCGCGGCTCGGACGACCTGCAGAACGCCGACGGCGACGACGACGGGCTGAGCGACGACCTCGAGGCGACGCTCGGCACGGACGCGGACGACGCGGACACGGACGACGACGGCGTGCGCGACGGCGACGAGCCGAACCCGGCCGACGACACCGACGGCGACGGCCTGGTCAGCCCGCTCGACGTCGACAGCGACGACGACGGCCTCTACGACGGCACCGAGCTCGGCCTCGGCTGCAGCGACGCGGCGACCGACGCGCGGGCGGAGCACTGCGCCGCCGACGCGGACGGCGGCACCACGCGGACGTCGCCGATCGACGCGGACACGGACGGCGGCGGCGCGCGCGACGGGTCCGAGGACGCCAACCTGAACGGCGTCGCGGACAACGGCGAGACCAACCCGACCCGCCGCCACGGCGACGACGACGGCGGCAACGCCGACGGGGACGAGGACGGGCTGAGCGACGACCTGGAGGCGACGCTCGGCACGGACGAGGCCGACGCGGACTCCGACGACGACGGGGTGCTGGACGGGCGGGAGCCGAACCCGGCCGACGACACCGACGGCGACGGCCTCGTCAACACGCGCGACGTGGACAGCGACGACGACGGCCTCTACGACGGCACCGAGATCGGGCTCGGCTGCGACGCCGACGGCACCGACCCGGAGGGCGGCCACTGCACGGCGGACGCCGACGGCGGGGGCACGACGACGTCGGCGGTCAGCGCGGACACGGACGGCGGCGGCGCGCGCGACGGGTCCGAGGACAGCAACCTGAACGGCGCGGTCGAGGCCGGGGAGACCGACCCGGGCGCCGGCCACGGCGACGACGACGCGCAGAGCGTGGACGGCGACGGCGACGGGCTGAGCGACGACCTGGAGGTGTTCCTCGCGTCGGATCCGGCGGACCGCGACTCCGACGACGACGGCCTGCTCGACGGCGACGAGCCGAACCCCGGCGACGACCACGACGACGACGGGACGCTGAACGTGCTCGACGACGACAGCGACGGCGACGGCCTCCACGACGGCACCGAGGCGGGCAAGGACTGCTCGGACGCGGACACCGCCGAAGGCGCCGGGGCCTGCACGGCGGACGCCGACGGCGGGGACTCGACGACGAGCGTGGTGGACGAGGACACGGACCGCGGCGGGATCAGCGACGGCGAGGAGGACCTGAACCACGACGGCGCCGTCGACGAGGGCAGCGGCGAGACGGACCCGAACGACGCCGGCGACGATCGCGGCGACCGCGACGGCGACGGGCTGTCGAACACGGAGGAGACGGAGCTCGGCACCGATCCGGACGACGCCGACAGCGACGACGACGGCGCGATCGACGGCGAGGAGATCCGGCCGGGGTCGGACACCGACGAGGACGGGAAGATCAACGCGCTCGATCCCGACAGCGACGGCGACGGGCTGTTCGACGGGACCGAGCTCGGCAAGGACTGCTCGAACCCGGCCACCGACACCGCCGAGAGGACCTGCGTGCCCGACGCGGACGAGGGGGACACCACGACCGACCCGATCAAGGCCGACACCGACGGCGGCGGCGCGATCGACGGCGAGGAGGACGCGAACCACGACGGCGCCGTCGACGAGGGCGAGCGCGATCCGCTCGATCCTTCGGATGATCAGCCGGTGGCGTGCGAGCAGGACAGCGATTGCGGCGCCGGGATGGTGTGCGACCAGGAGACGAAGCAGTGTGTCGCCGGCTGCCGCGACGCGGCGGGCGGGATCGTCCCGTGCGCCCCGGAGCCCCCCGGCAGCGGCGTCGTCGTGCAAGGCGGCGGCTGCGCCTGCACGGTGGGCGCCGAGGGCGGCAGCCGCTCGGCGCCGTGGGCCTTGCTCGCGGCCGCCGCGTGCGCGGCCGCGCTCCACCGGCGCCGCCGGCGCAGCTGACGCCGGGCCACGAGCCGGCACCCCGAAGGCGGAGGCCGCGCGGGGTGCCGGTGTTCTAAATCACCGAAACAACAGAGATTTTCGACCAGGGCCCGCGCCGCCGGCGGCGCCGAGGTGGCAGCCGGCCCCAACCTCGGTGGGGCGCCGCGGGTTGCGATCTGCCGTCCGTGGTCTAACGATATTTTTCCCCACGGGAGAATGCATCTTGCTCCGACCTTCTGATTCCGTCGTTCGCGCCATCACGATGGATGGCGCTTTCCGCGTCATCACGGCGCTGACCACCGACACCGTGCGCGGCGCCGTCGCGGTGCAGGCGGCCACCGGCACGACCGCCCAGCGGCTGGGAGAGCTGATCACCGGCGCCATCCTCGTGCGCGAGGCGATGGCGCCGACCTTGCGTGTGCAGGCGATCGTCAAGGGCGCCGCCGGCCGCGGGACCCTCGTGGCCGACTCGCACCCCGACGGCACGAGCCGCGGCCTGGTCAACCTCGGCAAGGGCGCCGAGGGGAGCGCCGTGGAGATCGGGGGAGGGTCGCTGCTGCAGGTCATGCGCACGCTGCCGAGCGGGATGCTGCACCAGGGCGTCGTCGAGATCCCGGCCGAGGGCGGCATCTCCGGCGGCCTGATGACGTACATGCAGGAGTCGGAGCAGGTCGTCTCGATGATCGCGGTGGCCACGCTGCTCGGCGCGGACGGCGTCGGCGCCTCCGGCGGCTACCTCGTGCAGCTGCTCCCGGAGGTCGAGCGCGGGCCGCTCATGGTGATGACCGAGCGGCTCAAGGAGTTCGAGCGCCTCGACGACGTGCTCGCGCACGAGGGGGCCTCGGCCGACGTGCTGCTCGAGGAGCTGCTCTACGGCATGCCGTTCTCGCGGCTCGACGACTCGCCGCTCAGCTTCAGCTGTCGCTGCAGCGAGCTCCGGGTCATGTCCACGCTGGCGAGCTTGCCGAGGAGCGACATCGAGGAGATGGTCGAGGACGGGAAGGTCCTCGACATCCGCTGCGATTACTGCGGCAAGGACTACCAGGTGTCGCCGACGAAGCTCCGGTCGCTGCTGACGACGAGCTGAGCCCTGGGCCGCGGCCGGCCGCGCGTGTCACGCCGGCTGGCCGGGCGAGAGGCCGCGGACCAGGAAGGTGATAATCCGGTCGACCTCGGCCTGGTCGTCCCACGCGGCGTCCGGCGCGATGAACACGCGATGGACGATGTACCCCATGAACGTCGAGACGACGCAGCGGACGACGAGCGGCGCCGGCCAGTCGACGACCTGCCCCTCCTGCTGGAAGCGCTCGATCAAGGCGAGCCCCTTCGCGAGCAGCGGCGCGTACACGCGGCGGAGGATGCCCATCCGGAGCTCGGCGTCGAACGGGAGCTCCTGCGCGAGGATGCGCACGAGCCGGGGGTGCGCGCGCACGAACGCGATGCGCTCGGCGAGCAGCGCCCGGAGGAACGCCTCGAAGCTCGGGTAGGTCGCGCTCAGCACCGGGTCCATGGAGCGGGCCATCGCGGGGCCCACGAGCTGCTCGATCGCGGGCCCCAGCACGCCGAGCAGGAGCTCCCGCTTGCTGGGGAAGTACTTGAAGATCGTCGCCTCGGCGACCCCGGCGCGCCGGGCGATGTCCTTCGTCGCGGTCCCGGCGAAGCCCTGCTCCGCGAAGGCGCTGACCGCGGCCTCGACGATCTTCTTCTGCGCCTCGGTCAACGTGTCGTTCGCGCGCGGGCGGCGGCTCATGGGTCCTCTCGTCACCTCTAGAGCGACAAACGGGCTGAACCCGTCTGAAACGAGCAGATTTTCGAACCGCCAAGGCGCCAAGGACGCCAAGAAGGAGAAGAAAATATCTTGGCGCCCTTGGCGCCCTTGGCGCCTTGGCGGTTCATCTCTCGTTCCTCAACGTGATCGGTGTTCTAGCTGGCCTCGGTCTGCTGCGCGAAGAGCCGGCCGAGCGCCCGCCCGAGCTCGCCCTCGTCGATCGGGTCGCTGCGCACGCCGACGTGGCCGTCGGGTCGGACGAGCACGGCCGCCGTCCCCGTGACGCCGTACGCCGCGTGGGCCTGCCCGTCGGGGTCTGCGTACCCTCCCGCCTCGGGCGCGCCGATGACCAGGACCTTCAGGTCGGGCCCGCCGAGCCTCGCCGCGAGCCGCCGCGCGAGCGCGCGCGCCTCGCCCTCATCGCCGTTCGATCGCCCGTCCGATCGCGGACCGGTGAAGAGCAGCAGCGCGGGCTCCACGCCGCGCAGCAGCTCGAAGAGGCGCACCGGCTCGCCCGCCGCGGTGCGCAGCGCGGCTTCCGGCGCGCGGTCGCCGGCGCGGGGCCCACGCGCCGGCGGGCTCCCGATCTGCACCGACAGCGGGCTCCTCCGGTACCGGATGTTGAGCTGCGACACGAACCCCAGGATCCGGCGCTGCACGGCGGCGAGGCCGAAGGCGCGGGCCATGAGGGTCGGCGCGACCAGGCGCAACGTGCGGCCGATCGGGCCGTGCCCGGCCAGGAGGCCGAACATGCGGTCCGTGGTGTCGACCAGCCGGCGCGCCACCGGCAGGCGCTCCATCTCGTAGGTGTCCAGCAGCCACGCCGGCATCCGGCCCTGCGCGACCGCGGCGAGCTTCCACGCCAGGTTGTAGGCGTCCTGGATCCCGGTGTTCATGCCCTGCCCGCCGGCCGGGCTGTGGATGTGCGCCGCGTCCCCGGCCAGGAACACCCGCCCGCGGCGCATCCGCGCGGCCACGCGGTGATGCAGCCGGTAGCGCGAGAGGACGATCGCCTTCTCCACCTTGAACGGCACCGGGATCATGCCGCGCATCGTGCCCTCGAACTCCTCGAGCGAGAGCGCGGCGCCCCGCGCCGGCGGCAGCTCGGGCAGGATGAGGATGATCCGGAACCGGTGGCCCCCCGGCACGGGAAACGCCGCGGCCACGCCCCGGCGCGTGGGGCTGATGTAGATCTCGCCGTCCGGCAGCGGCCAGTCGACGACGAGGTCGCCGAGCAGGCAGTGATCGTCGTAGGTGTCGCCCTCGAAGGCGATGTCCGCGCCCTTGCGGACCGGGCTGTGCGCGCCGTCGCACCCGAGGAGCCACCTCGCGCGCACCTCCTCGACGCTCGCGTCGGGCCGGCGGAGCGTGCATGTGACGCCGTCGCCGTCCTGCGTGTAGGAGACGAGCTCGACGCCGCGCTCGAGCGCCACGCCCAGGCCGGACAGGCGCGAGGCCAGCACCTGCTCGGTGTCGAACTGCTGGATGACGAACAGGCCCGGGACGGACGTGGCCAGCTCCGAGAGCCTGCGCATCGGCAGCCGGGCGCGCCGTCCGCTCGAGAGCAGGAGGTTGAACGCCTCCACGCGCAGGCCGCGCGCCGTCGCGGCCTCGGCGATCCCCATCCTGTCGAAGAGCTCCAGCGTCCGCGCCTGCACCCCGAGCGCCCGCGAATGATCCGGCGGGGGCTCCAGCGCCTTGTCCACGATCCGCACCGCGAGACCTCGCCGGGCGAGCTCCCCCGCCATCGTCAACCCCGTCGGCCCCCCGCCGACGACCAGCGCGTCCAATGCTCCCGCCATGGCTGCCTCCATTAGGTGAGTGAGTACTCACTCACCATAGGTGCACCGGAGGAGGTTGGCAAGCCTCCCGCTGCCCCCGGTCCGCTCGCCGTCCGCGGCCAGCCCTCGAGCACGTCGCGCCGGGTGTGCCTTCTCCGCGCGGTCCATGCGATGGTCGCCGCATGGAAGAGGTCCACGTGAACGTCTACATCCACGCCCCTGTCGAGCGCGTCTTCGAGGCGGTGGCCGACCACGAGCGCTTCCTTCGCGCCGGGGAGAGCACCCGCACGACGGTCGTCCGGCCGGGGCGCACCGAGCGCAACGGCCTCGGGGCCGTGCGCGAGGTGCGGGTCGGCAAGAGGATCCGTTACGTCGAGGAGATCACGGCCTTCGAGCGGCCCTCGTCGTTCGACTACCGGATCCTCGAGAGCTCGCAGCCGCTCCGGCACCACGGCTCGCGCCTCCGCTTCACCCCGCGCGGCGAGGGCACGGAGGTCGACTGGACGTCGCGCTTCGAGGTCCCGGTGCCGCTCGTGGGCAACGCGCTCGGCGCGCTCGCCAGGCGCATGTTCGTCGCGGCGTTCACCGAGCTGCTGCTCGCCGAGAAGGCGCGGCTCGAGACGCCGCGGGCAGGCCAGGCCGCATGACGTGCGCCCGGGGACCTTCCCCGGGCCGGCGCGCGCCGTCAGGAGCGCGCGCCGTCAGGAGCGCCCGGCCGGCTGCTGGCGGCCCGACCTCGCGAGCGCGTCGATGGTCACGGCGGCGAGCAGCGCCGCGCCGGTCACCATGAACTTCACCGACGAGGGGAGCGCCAGGAGATCCATCCCGTTCGAGATCGACCCGATCAGCAGCGCTCCGGTCAGCGCCGACCAGACCGTGCCCCGGCCTCCGAACAGGCTCGTCCCGCCGATCACGGCGGCGGCGATGGCGTTGAGCAGCACGTCGCCGCCGCCCGACGACTGGTTCACCGCGAGCAGCCGCGAGGTGGCGAGCATGCCCCCCGCGGCCGCGAGCGCGCCGCACAACGTGAAGACCGCCACGCGGATCACGTCCACGCGGATGCCGGCGCGCCGCGCGGCCTCGGCGTTGCCGCCCACCGCGAAGACGTGGCGCCCGAACCGGGTCCGCCGGAGCAGCAGGTCGAAGCCGATCACGAAGCCGAGCAGCAGCAGCAGCGCGAGGGGCACCCCGCGGTCCGCGTTGAGCAGGCCGACGACGGCCGGGACCAGGACGGCCACGATCGCGACGCGCGCGACCATGGCGCCCCGCGAGCCGGGCGGCAGGCCCGCCCTGGTCCGGCGCCGCAGCGTCACCACCTGGCCGAACACCGCCATGCCGACGCAGAGCGCGCCGAGCGCCCACCCGAGCAAGGGCGAGAGGAACGTCCCGGCCAGCCCGGAGATGAGCGGATCATAGACGTTCACCGTGCCGGTCGTGCCGAGCACCCAGAGCAGGGCTCCCTGCCAGGCGAGCAGCCCTGCCAGCGTGACGACGAACGAGGGGACCCGGAACCGGGTGAACCAGAACCCCTGCAAGAGGCCGATCAGCGAGCCGGTCGCCACCCCGGCGAGCAACGACAGCACCGGGCTCACCTCGTGCTGCACGTTCAGGATGGCCATCACCGCGGCGCTCATCCCGCTCACCGCGCCGACCGAGAGGTCGATCTCCCCGAGCAGCAGGACGAGCACGATCCCCACCGAGATCGTCCCCATGGCGGCGATCTGGAGGACGAGGTTCGTGAGGTTGCGCGCCGAGAGGAAGTTCTCGTTCTGGGACGCGAAGATGCCCCAGATGAGGACCAGCCCGAGCAGGACCGGCAGCGAGCTCGCGTCCCCCTGCCGGAGGCGCCGGGCGAGCGCCGACAGGCCTGCTGCCTGCGGCGCGGCGGCCGCGATCTCTCCGGTGCGTTGCGGTGCCTCCATCACCCTGCCCTCCTCGCCTCGGCGACGTCCGCGCCGGTGATCCTCGCGACGACCTGCTCGCGCGAGGCCGCGCTCGTGGTGAAATTGCCGGCGAGCTGGCCGAGGCGGAGCACGACGATGCGATCCGAGACCTCGAAGACGTCGGCGAGGTTGTGGCTGATCACGAGCACGCCCAGCCCCTGCTGCTTGAGCCGCTCGATGAGCTCGAGGACCTGCCTCGTCTGGGCGACGCCGAGGGCGGCGGTGGGCTCGTCCAGGAGGACGAGCTTCGCCTCACCCATGACCGCGCGGGCCACGGCCACGGACTGCCGCTGCCCGCCGGAGAGCGCGGCGATCGGCGTGCGCACGGCGGGGATGTTCACGTTGAGCGTCCTCAGCACCTCGAGGGCGCGCCGCTCCATGTGCTCCTCGTCCATGGCCCGCGAGAGCGGGTCGATCTCCTCCCTGCCCAGGAAGAGGTTCGCGACGACATCGAGGTTGTCGCACAGGGCGAGGTCCTGATAGACGGTCGCGATCCCGAGCCGCGACGCGTCCTTGGGCCCGCGGAGCACGACCGGCTGCCCGGCGAAGCGCACCTCGCCGCCGTCGGGCGGGAAGATGCCCGCGATGGTCTTGATCAACGTCGATTTGCCGGCCCCGTTGTCGCCCACGAGGGCGACGACCTCGCCGGGGAAGACCTCGAGATCGACCCCGGAGAGGGCCTGTACTGCGCCGAATCGCTTCTTGATGCCGCGCAATTCCAGGATCGGAGCTCGCTGCGCCGTGCTCATGGGCGTCGGTGGGAGATCCGGGGCTAGAGGAGGCCTGCCGCCTTGCAGGCGTCGGCGTACTGGGTCGTGCAGATCTGCTCCTTGGTCCAGAAGGCGTCCGCGACGACCGTGTCCTTCAGGTTCTCCTTGGTGACCGCGAGGGGGACCAGGAGCACCGAGGGGACGTCCTTCTTCCCGTTGTTCACCGTCTTGCCGCCGGTGATGTCGGTGGGCACGGGCTTGCCGGTGGCGAGGTGGAACGCGATGACCGCCGCGGCCTCCGCCTGCGGCTTGATGGCCTTGTAGACCGTCATGTACTGCTCGCCGAGCAGGATGCGCTGGACGGCGGCGAGCTCGGCGTCCTGGCCCGTGACGGGCGGCAGCGGCTTGATGCCCGCCGCCTTCATCGCGGCGATCGCGCCGCCGGCGGTGCCGTCGTTGGCCGCGTACACGCCGTCGACCTGGTTGTTCAGGGCGGTGAGGGCCTGGGTCATCTCGTCCTGCGCCTTGTCGGGGCTCCAGTCGGGTGTGTCGTATTCCTTGACGACCTGGACCTTGCCGTCGAGCGCGCTGTGGGCGCCCTTCTTGAAGAGCATCCCGTTGTTGTCGGTCGCCGCGCCGTTGATCATCACGACGCGGGCGTTCGGCTTGTTGCCGAGCGCGGTCAGCAGGGACTCGCCCTGGAGCCTGCCCACGGACTCGTTGTCGAACGAGACGTAGTAATCGATGGCGTCCGTCCCCGGGACGAGGCGGTCGTAGGCGACGACGGGCACCTTCTGGGCCTTGGCCTTCGTCGCGATGACGGCCGCGGACGCGCTGTCGACGGCGTCGAGGACGAGCACCTTCGCGCCGTTGGTCAGCGCCGCCTCCGCCTGGGCCTGCTGCTGCGAGGCGTCCTGGTTCGCGTTGCTCGCGAGGATCTGGCAGTCCGGACAGAGGGCCTTCACCTTGGCCTCGAAGAACGGGCGATCCTTCGACTCGTAGCGGGCCGTCTTCGACTCCGGGAGGAGGAGGGCAATCTTGATCGCGCCCTGAGCGCCGGCCTTGTCGCCCGCGGCCGGCGCCTTGCTCCCCGCCGCTGCCCCCTTGTCGCCCTCGGCGGACCCTCCTTGTTGCTGAGAGCACGAGGTCAAGGCGAGGAGGCCCAGGGCCCACGCTGCCAGTCGACCGCTGATCGCTGTGGTCTTCATGAAGTTTTCCCCTGACGTAAGCTACGGCTGAACGGACCTATACCCTCGCTGGGACGCCCCGTCCATAGCCGGTCGCGGCGCAGGGCAAGGGCCGCGCAGGGCCGCGCAGGGCCGCCCTCCGGCGCCGCGCGCTCGGTCGCCCCTGCGCGGCCCTGCGCGGCCATGCCCTGAGCCGCGGTCGGCCATGCCCCGCGGTCCCGGCCGGCTCCGGCGGTCCTGTGCGGAAGGCTTCTCGGCGGCGCGCAGCCGTGCGACGGCTTCCGGACCGAGAGATTCCTCGGTCCATGACCTGATGGGATGGCCTCCATGCGAGAACCGAACTACCACGCGCATCATCTCCGGACCATCACGCGCCTCGTCGAGCGGCTGAGCCCGGACCCGAGCTCCGTGGCGATCCTCGTCGGGGGCTCCCAGGCGAAGGGCCTGGGGAAGGAGACGTCCGACATCGACTTCTGCTGGGTGGTCACCGAGGAGGAGCACCGGCGGCGGCGGGCGTCGGGTGAGCTGGTCTATGTCGCCTCGGACGAAGGCCTCGTGGACTATCCGGGCGGGTACGTCGACGGCAAGATCATCACGCTGGATTTCCTGCAGAAGGTCCGCGACCGCGGCAGCGAGCCCGCGCGCGCGGCGTTCCTCGGGTCGATGGTGGCCTGGTCGCGGAGCCCGGAGGTCGACGTGCTGGTGCGCGCGATCCCGGTCTATCCGGAGCACGAGCGCGCCGACAAGATACAGGGCTTCGTCGCCCAGCTGGAAGCGATGCGTTATTACCTCGAGTCGGCGGAGCAGCACGGCAACCGGTATCTCCTGACGTGGGCCGCGGCGCGCGCGGTGCTGTTCGGATACCGGTTGATCCTGGCGCACAACCGCATCCTGTATCCGTACCACAAGTGGATGAGGGCCTTCGTGGCGGACGCGCCCGACAGGCCTGCGGACCTCCTGCGCCTGTCCGACGAGCTGCTGGAGGCGCCGGGCAAACGCACGGGCGAAGCGTTCTGCGGCGCGGTGCTCTCGTTCCGCGAGTGGGACAGGCCCGCGCAGTGGCAGACGCGGTTCATGGACGACTCCGAGCTCAACTGGCTGCACGCGGCGCCCCCGCTGGAGGACGCGTGACGCGGCCCAGCGGACGAGTCCGGTCTCGCCGGACAGCGCCCGCCGCTCGGTCCGCCGGACACTGACGCACACGACGTGGGCCGGTGTTGGCTCACCGGTCCGCGCTCACTGGCCCGTGCGTCGGTGAACTCCCGACCCGGCTACGACACCAGCAGAAAATTCCCATAGAGAGCCGCTTGCTGGTGCCGAGCGGATCTGTATAGATTCGTGCTCTCCACTTTCTTCCGTTCGACCATCGGACTCGGTCGGGCGCCTCCGGAGGTATTCAAGATGCGACCGATGCCAAGGTGTGAGTCGCTGCTCGGCCCTGCCACCTCGGGAGCAGCGTGTCTTGAGGGCTCTCGGACGGAGGAGTCGGCGCGGGCAGGAGCGCCGCGGCGGTCCGGCAGCTGCGGCGCTCGGGTCCGGGTGTCCAGCGCCTGGTCGAAGGGGACGCGGGCGCTCTCTGCCGTCGCTCTCCTGGCGCTCGCGGCGTGCGCGGAAGGCTACAGCCTCGGCGGCGAGAACTCGGGGGGCGGGAGCAGCGCCGGTTCCGGCTCGAGCGGGGCGTTCTCGTCGAGCTCCAGCGGCGCGAGCTCCACGGTGTCCACGACGAGCAGCTCGACCACCTCCGCGACGAGCTCGGCAAGCTCCGGCGGTGATGCCACGGGCACCACGGGGAGCAGCTCGGCAGGCTCCGGCGGTGCCGGAGGGGCCGGGGGAGCTGGCGGCGACGGCGGTGCCGGTGGCGACGGCGGCGACGGCGGCGCTGACGTGACGAGCGCCACGGTGAGCAGCTCGGTGAGCACAACGGCCACCACCGCGGTCAGCTCCACCGCCACCACCGCGGTCACCTCCACCACCGTGGTCACCTCCACCACTGCGGTCACCTCCACGACGGGCGGCGGTGTTGTCACGAGCTCCACCACGGGCGGCGGGACCTCACCGGCGCTCGAGCTCCAGTACGCCGTCAAGGAGGCCAGGGCCAGCACCAACAACGTGTCGTTCAAGCTGCGCATCAAGAACACCGGAACGGAGAGCCTCGAGCTCAGCGATCTGAAGATTCGCTACTGGTTCACGGTCGACGGCTTCACATCGCCGCTCCAGAGCGAATGTGATTTCTCGGAGGTCACGTGCGCCGGCGTCACGAGGACGTTCAGCGACACGTCTGGCATGTACGCGGATCACTATCTCGAGCTCGGCTTCACCGCTGCGGCGGGCAGCATCGACCCGGGCGACACGGGGGCCCACACCGAGCTCCGCATCTTCACCGCGGCGTACAACAACCTGATGCAGGCCAACGACTACTCCTTCGACGCGGCGATGACCGACTGGACACCTTCGCCGCGGGTGACCGTCTACCACGACGGCATGCTGGCCTGGGGTACCGAGCCCTAGAAGGGCAAACGGGTTGAACCAGCCTGAAACGAGCAGAAGTTCGAAACGCCAAGAACGCCAAGAACGCCAAGAAGAAGATAATATCTTGGCGTCCTTGGCGCCTTGGCGTCCTTGGCGTTTTATTTCTCGCTCGTTCTGCGCGCCGTGCCGTTTCCTACGCCTGCGGAATATGCCCCCGACCTCCCGGCGTGCCGGGATCCACACACGCCGCGCAGCGCGCTCCGGCCCGGAGCGTGCTCAGGGGTCGAACGTGGCGATGAAGATGTCCTTGGCACCGGCGGAGACGAGCGGGCCGGCGCCGAGATCGGCCGTGCCGGTCAGCTGGCCTGTCACCGCGATCCGCCCTTCCCGGTCGATCGCCAGGTGGCTCGCGAGGGCGCCGGCGAACTCCTGACTCCAGAGCTCCGCCGCATCGGGATCGAGCTTCGTGAGGCGAAAGCCATGGCCCCCCGCCCCCCCGGAGATCTCGACGATGTTGCCGCCCGGATCCAGGGCGAGACGATCGCCGTGGGGGGCCACCCTGCTCCACAGAGGCTCGCCCGCGGGCGTCAGCTTGGCGACGAACGTCGACCCGGGGGGTAACGGGCCTCCTCCGAGGTCGATCGCCTCCGCGACGTAGCCGGAGAAGAGGATGTTGTCCGACGCGTCGATCGCGACGCTGCGCGCAGAGCCGCCGCCCAGCACGGTGGTGTCCTCGCCCTCGAAGATCTCGCTCCAGAGCAGGGCGCCGGAGGGGTCGTGCTTCCTCACCACGATGGCCTGGAGGCAGGGGCACCCGGTACCGTAGCCCTCATGCCGCCAGGCGACCACGACGAGGTTGCCGGCGCTGTCGAACTCGACGCTGCCCTCGATCCCGTCGCCCAGGTCGTTCTGCGCCTCCCAGAGCAGGTTGCCTGACGCGTCGAGCACCTTGATGGCGCTGTTCCCCTCGGGGGTCGGCTGCCCGTTGTCGTAGAGCGAGCCGTACAGGACCGCGACGTTGCCTGCTGTATCGACGGCGACATCGTACGTCTCGGGCTCCCATGCGAAGCCGACAGGCGGATACCCTCG
The DNA here is from genome assembly GCF_002950945.1 of Sorangium cellulosum. Classification (GTDB taxonomy): domain Bacteria; phylum Myxococcota_A; class Polyangia; order Polyangiales; family Polyangiaceae; genus Sorangium; species Sorangium cellulosum_E. The sequence continues at coordinate 105,215 of NZ_CP012673.1, read as the reverse complement.
GCTCCAGAGGTGTTCGCCGTCTCCGGTGAACTTCGCGACGAACAGGGGCTCGGTGTTCCCGAAGAAGCTCAGGGCGGGGGCGTGAGGCAGCTGGCCACCGCCGAGGTCGACGGTCGCCGGGGGCGGCTCCGAGAAGCCGGGATCCCGCGCGACATAGGAGCCGGTCAGGAGGACATCACCGGCGGCATCGACGGCCACGGCGCCCCCGCGCTCATCGGTCTCGGTCCCGAATCGCTGGCTCCAGATCACGTTGCCGAGCGGATCGAGCTTGATGAGGAAGATGTCCTCGCCGCCCGCGCTCACGAGCGGTCCCGCCCCGAAATCGACGGTCCCGGTGAACCACCCAGCGACGTACAGGTTGCCTGACGCGTCCGCGGCGACGCCGTAGCCCACGTCGTTCCCCGCGGCGCCGAACCGCGCAGACCAGCGCGGAGCGCCGGTCGGTTCGCCGTCGCCGCCACCGTGGCCGCCGTCGCCGCCTTCGCCGCCATCACCCCCATCGCCGCCGCCGTCGCCGCCTTCGCCGCCATCACCCCCATCGCCGCCGCCGTCGCCGCCTTCGCCGCCACCGTGGCCGCCTTCAGCGCCGCCCCCCCCGCCGCCGCCGTGGCTGTCGCCGCCGTCCCCGCCCGAGGACACGCTGCTCACGGCATCGCCGCCGCCGGTCCCCGACGCAGCCCCGGAGCCGCCCCCACCTGCCGATGGGTCACACGCGACGGCGAGGACCAGGACCGCCGAGGCAGCGCCTCTCCCGAAATAGGCCAGGTTGTAGGATGACGTCCGCCGTGGATCACGATTGCTCATGCCCCTTTGTTGCTCGCCATGGGACAGGGATTCAACCCGCCGGCCGCAGCCGGTACACGCAGCCCCGGGAGCCATCCGGCGCAGGTCGAGCTCGCGAGCGTCGCGGCGTGCTCAGGACCGCGAGCGACCGGTTCGCCGTGGCGATCGCCGGTCCGGCTCGCGCGCGCCCTCCGGACCGGCGGCGATCCGCCGGCGGGAGCGGCCTACTCGTCGTTCGTCCAGGCCCCCTTCATCCACGGTCCGGTGGGTCCGTTCTCTTCCTTGGCCTCCTCCGGGATCGCCCCGTAGATCCAATCGACGGCCTTGTCCGCGTAGGGGATGCCGCCCAGGGACGACTTGATGGATCCCTTGACGTCGCTGGACTTGTACGTGATGCGCGGCCCCCAGCGGCGGCAGTACTGCATCCAGTCGGGCGCGGCGACGGTCGGGGTCGTGAGGCGCTCGACGATGATCGACGAGGTCGTGTCGTTGACGCCCTTGAGGTGGGGTGTGTCACGGATCAGGGTGCAGCGGCGGCCCTCGAAGTTGCCGTGCTCGCAAAGCGTGACCTTGAGGCCGTCCGGGATCTTGATGGAGCTCAGGGCGTCGTTGCTGATCCCGAATCCGGTAGCGTACCGGCCGATGCTCAGCGTGCTCTGGCTGCCGCGGTACTTGGAATCGGAAAACAGAGTGACCTGCGGATCGCTCATGGAAGTTCCCCTTTGCGGATTGGCTCGCGTGACGTGACGAGCGGCGACACGATCACCTTAAGCCGAGCGCTCCGGCCGGGGAATGACCGACGATGGACACGGCTGGCACGTTTGTGGCCACCGGCCGATCCGGGCCGGCGGGTGTGTGCGTCGCCGCGATCGTGGGGCAGCACACCGGGCCCGCGCCGGAGGTCTACGGTGTGGTTACGGTCCGGGTGTGGCGGATGATGGTGCCGTAATCGCCGACGATGAACGAGGTGCCTGCGTGGCCCCAGATGTGAAGCAGATCCTCCTCCGTCGTGGAATTGAACCGCAACCAGGAGCTGCCGTCGTAATGCACGAGCGCGCCAGACCTGCCGACGGCAAAGACATCGTCAGGACCTCTTCCCCAGACGCCATGCAAATCTTCCGGTGTGCCCGAGGAGGCCACACGCTCCCAGCTCTCGCCATCGTAATGCACGAGCGCGCCAGACCTACCGACGGCAAAGACATTGTCATGACCACTTCCCCAGACACCATACAGATCTTCCGGTGTACCCGAGGAGAGCACGGGCTCCCAGCGCTCGCCATCGTAATGCACGATCGTGCCAGACCCACCGACGGCAAAGACATCGTCACGACGACTTCCCCAGACGCCAAACAAATATTTTTCTGTCCCCGAGGACGCCACACGCTCCCAGCGCTCGCCGTCATGATGTACGATCGTGCCAGACTCACCGACGGCATAGACATCGCCAGGACCACTTCCCCAGACACCGTACAAATCGTTAGGTGTGCCCGAGGAGGGCACGGGCCCCCAGCTCTCGCCGTCGTAATGCACGATCGTGCCAGACTCACCGACGGCAAAGACATCGCCAGGACCACTTCCCCAGACACCATACAGGTTCGCCAACGTGCCTGAGGAGGGCACAGGCTCCCAGCTCTCGCCGTCGTGGTGCACGACAGCACCAAAGCGACCGACGGCGAAGACATCGCCGCGACCGCTTCCCCAGACGCCTTCCAAAATTTCCGGCGTCCCCGAGGAGGGCACAGGCTCCCAGATCTCGCCGTCGTAATGCACGACCGTGCCAGACCCACCGACGGTGAAGACATCGTCACGGCCGCTTCCCCAGACACCATAAAAATTCTCCAATGAGCCCGAGGGCATGCGCCTCCAGCTCTCGCCGTCGTAATGCACGATCGTGCCAGTCCTACCGACGGCAAAGACATCGTCAGGGCCGCTTCCCCAGACACGATTCAGATGCTCCGGTGCAGCCAGGGAGGTCACCGGCTCCCAGCTCGCGCCGTCGTAATGCAAGATCGTGCCAAACAGCGCGAGGGCGAAGACATTGTCATGGCCGCTTCCCCAGACATCGAGCAATGGATACGATGTGCCCGAGGAGGGCATACGCTCCCAGCGCTCGCCGTCGTAATGCACGATCGTGCCAGACTCACCCACGGCAAAGACATCGTCATGACCGTCTCCCCAGACACCAAGCAAGAGCTCCGATGTGCCCGATGAGGGCACAGGCTCCCAGCGCTCGCCGTCGTAATGCACGATCGTGCCGGACACACCGACGGCAAAGACATCGTCAGGGCCGCTTCCCCAGACGCCACGCAGATCTTTCGACGTGCCCGAGGAGGGCACAGGCTCCCAGCGCTCGCCGTCGTAATGCACGATCGTGCCGGACACACCGACGGCAAAGACATCGTCAGGGCCGCTTCCCCAGACGCCATACAAACCTTCCGATGTGCCCGAGGAGGGCACGGGCTCCCAGCTCTCGCCGTCGTAATGCACGATCGTGCCAGCCCAGCCGACGGCAAAGACATCGTCATGACCGCTCCCCCAGACGCCGTTCAAGCTGTTCAGCGTGCCGGATTCTTGCTCACGCCAGTTCCAGTCCTTGCAGGAATCCGTCAACAAGCTATCGCACGAGGCGGAACAGCCTGGGTGGCCGAGGTCATAGCGCAGGCTGATACAAGACGGTAGATCAGCGGGTTTTGCCCGATCGCATTCCTCCTCCGGTCCCACCTCGCCGTCGCCGCAGTGCACCTTGCAATCGGCGCGGCAATAGCCGCCGCCTGCCGAGTTTTGCCGTTCTTCGCACTGCCGTTCTGCGGACTTCACGGCGCCGGCGCCGCAGTCGCAGGTCTCAGCCATGGCCGTGTCGACGATGCCGTTGCCGCAGGTCTCCTTGGACCGGCAATCGGCGCTGCATCCGTCGCCATCCGCCGTGTTCCCGTCGTCGCAGACCTCCCCCTTCACCGCGTCGATGACGTGGTTGCCGCAGGTCTCGTTGGATCGGCAATCGAAGCTGCATCTGTCGCCATCCACCGTGTTCCCGTCGTCGCAGACCTCCCGCTTCGACGTGTCGATGATGCGGTTGCCGCAGGTCTCCTTCGACCGGCAATCGGCGCTGCATCCGTCGCCGTCCGTCGCGTTCCCGTCGTCGCACACCTCCCCCTTCACCGTATCGAGGACGCCGTTGCCGCAGGTCTCGTTGGAACGGCAATCGGCGCTGCATCCGTCGCCGTCCGTCGCGTTCCCGTCGTCGCAGACCTCCCCGCCCGCCACGTCGGTGAAGAGGTCGCCGCAGGGGATGACGCACAGGTTGGCCTCGTTGCACACGTAGCCGCTGGAGCAGTAGCCGTCTCCGCAGCGTTCACCCCCCGGCTTCAGGCACGCTCCGGCGGCGATCACCACGGCGATCGCCGCCAGCATCGCCGCGAGGCGACGAGCCACGCCGCCCGCCGAGCGGCGCCCCGCGCCGGTCCGCCTCGCATGCACAGATGAACTCCGCTCCGCCATCATCGCCTCACCCTCGTTCTGCCCGGATGCCAAGGCACGTCTCGTGCCTGTCCCGCGCGCACGCCGACCCGCCCGCCTCAGAACGAGATCCGCGCCGACAGACCCGCGGCGCTGCCCGACACGGCGGGCGCAAGCTCGATCGTGACGTCGCCTCGATCCTCGGTCCGGCGCGACCGCGGCCCGTTCATGTAGACCAGGACGCCGCCCGTGATCAGGGCCGCTCCTCCCGCGATGAACGAGCCTATCGCGATCCCGCTCTCCAGGAAGCCCTGGTCGTACACGCTGCCCTCCCTCGGCGCGCACGCCGGCGCCTTCTGGCAGGTGCGGCGGAAGGTGGCCTGAAACTCCCGGTCCGCCTCGTTGTGTTGCTCGTTGGCGTGCCACGTGAGCCCGGCGCCGAGCAGCCCGAGCGCCCCGCCCGCGCCGACCACCACCCAGGGCGCCCACGCCGCCTGCCACCGGCGCTCGGTGATCACGGCGTCTGCGCTCAGCTGGAGCGTCCCCGACGCCCGCTTGCCCGCGAGCACGACCACGGGCTTCACGACGGCGTAGTATCCCATCTTCCTCGCCGCGACGACGTGCTCGCCGGGGAGGACCAGCCGCCGCTCGGCGCCGGGGCCGACGAACCACGGCTTGCCGTCGAGCAGCACCGCGGCGCCCGGCTCGTCGCAGCGGATCTCGATCACGGCGAGCTGCTGCCGCAGGAGCTCGCTCATCGACGCGTGCACCTCCGTCTCCAGCTGCGCATCGAGCGCGCCCGGGCCCCACTGCAGCGCTCTCTGCAGGTTCTCGTACGCGAGGAGCGGCAGCCCGGTGCGCATCAGCACCCTCCCGAGGTAGACCCGCAGCTCGGGGTGCTCCCAGTAGCGCAGCGCCTCTTCGTATTTCGTCCTCGCCTCCGCGAGGATCGCGCTCCGGTGCAGCCGCCGCCCCTCCTGGAACAGCTGCTCTGCCTTCTGCTTGCGCTCCTCCGGGACGCCCTGGTGCCACGGGAGCGCCGGCGGCTGCCCGTCGGCGCGCGCGGGCGCCGCGTGGACACCGAGCAGCACGGCGGACAGCAGCAGCTCCATGCCGAGCCCGGCGAGCCCGCCGGGCCGTGTTCTGATCAAGCGCATCCTCTCCGCTCCTCCGCCACCCACCGGCCCGCGATCTCCCGGCCGCGCGCTCGAGATCGTCTCGCTCCTCAGGTCGGACGCACGACCGCATAAACACCGACCGCCGCGAGGGCCATTCCGGCGACCTGCAGCAGGCTCAGGGTCTCGCCGAAGAGGCCGAACGCCATGAGGGCCGCGACCGGCGGCACGAGGTAGAGGAGCGTCGCCACGGCCACCACCGCGCCCTGCCGGATCAGGTAAAGCAGGAGCCCGACCGCCCCGATCGAGAGCCCGAACACCGCCCAGAGCAGCCCCGCGCAGAGCGGGAGCGTGAGCTCCATCCGCCGCTGCTCGGTCAGCAGCACCATCGGCAAGGTGACGAGGGCGGCGCCGATGTACTGGATGACGGCGTTGACCCGCAGGTCGACCCCGCCGCCCGTGCGCTTCTGCCAGAGGGTGCCGAGCGTCATCGACAACATCCCCAGGACCGCCACGCCGAGCGGCAGCGCCGGCACGCCGGCGCCGAGCTTCGGCAACACCACCAGGCAGGCCCCCAGGAAGCCGAGCCCGATGCCGAGCCAGCGGCGCGGCGAGACCCGCTCGCCCAGCAGCGGCGCGGCGAGCACGGCCGTGACCAGCGGTTGCAGCCCCGCGACCAGCGCCGAGATGCCCGCCGGCAGCCCGTGTTTCACCGACCAGAACACCGCGCCGAGGTAGAACCCGTGCAGCAGGGCGCCGGCCGCGAGGCCGTCCCGCCATGACCGCGCGGATCTAGGCCATTGCGCCCGCGCGATGAGCGCGACGACGGCCAGCACGAGGCCGGCGAGCGTGTAGCGCACCAGAAGAAAGGTGAGCGGCTCCGCGTGCGGCGCCACCAGCCGCGCGACGATGAACCCCGTCGACCAGATGACGACGAAGAGCGGAGGCGCGATGCGGGTGAGGCGCTGGGAGGGCATCGAAGGAAGGGCGGGCCGGGGCTGGACGTGCGGTGTTACAGCATGGCGGGGAGCACCGCAACCGGAGGAAGAGGGTCGGGGAGGTGGATACGATTCGCTGCCCGGATACCGCGGCCCCTCGACCCTGGAGGCAGCTCACCACGGGCGAGCCGACGCCCACGGCCGGGCGCAACGCCGGCCTCTTCGCGCGATAGGTGCACCAGGCGCGCCGCCTGCGCATGGCAAGACTTGCCGTCCTGGCAAAGGTTGCCAGCGCCGAAAGGCCCGGGCATGGCAAGTATTGCCGTGGCGCCACACGCCCGCGCCCCCGACGCTGCAAGGATCCTCTCCGATCGAGGACGTCAACGGTCCGTTCAGCGTCGAGCCGTGGCACGGCGAGTGCTAATTCAGTGATACGCCGGCCTTGAATGATCGGGGACCGCGCGTTCACTCCGCAGCCTGCGGGCAGGATGGGCCGCGTCGAGGGTGCGCGACACGGACGTGTGTGTCGTCGTCCTTGCATCCCTCCAGACGCTGGGGACTGGCAGCTAGGTCATACGACAAAGGCATGGTGAAATCATGAGTAGACGTCCCTCGGTGTAGCTTGCGCTCGGAGCGCCTTCCAGCATCATTCTGGCCAGCCTGGTCGGGTGCGTCTCGGGCGACGCAGACAGCGCGCTTGCCGGCGACGTGACCTGGCAAGCCCAGTCGGCGCTCTCGAGCGAGGAGGTCACCGTGGTCTCGCGCAGGGACGACTCCGCAGCTCCGGTGCACGTCCAGATCAAGGAGTGCACGACGATCGCCTCGTCCGACGTCCACGTGGGCGTCGACTGCGTGGTCGACCCGGAGTACGCGCTCGTCGGCGGCGGCGCCACGACGGACAGCAGCACCGGCAGCCCCGCGTTCCTGCGCGAGAGCCGCCCGCTCGACGCCCGGACATGGCGGGCCTCGTCGAGCGCGCGCGCAGCGCCCAATCCCCACCACTTGACGGTGTACGCCATCGGAATACGCCTGGACGGCGTCAGGACCAAGGATCTCCAGGACTCGATCCAGCGGAGGTCCGTTCAACTTCCCACGGACGTCGCCGCGGTTCAGGTCGACGACGGCTGGATGGCGATCGGCGGCGGCGCCCAGACCGCCGCGGATGTGTCGGTCGCCGGCGGCGCCGCGCGCTTCCTGACCGCCAGCTACCCCGCGGGCCTCGACGGGTGGGAGACCGCTTCGACCGACGACGTCATCCCCGCCGCGGGCACGACGTCTGCTTGGGTCCTCCAGATCGAGGACCAGGTCATCGAAGGCTTCGGCGGCCTCGAGATCAAGGCCATCCAAGGGAGCTCCGAACACGCGGACTATGGATACAGCACCAGCTCCCTGCAGATCGAGCCGGGGTGGGCGCTCATCGGGGTGGGCGCGTCGATCGACTACGCGGGCGAGCAGCGAAATCGAACGCTCGTCTCCATCCAGCCAGGCGAAGACGGCCGCAGCGTGTCCGTCACCTCGCGCGATCAGTTCGTCGCGAGCGCGGGCACGACGACCGCCTATGCGGTCGTCGCGCGCAAGAAGGCTGGGACCCATGGGCTCTGCAACCCGGGAACCGCGCTCGAAAGCTCGGTGGACAGCTGCGTGAGCGCCGTGTGTGAGCACCGAGGCTCGTGCTGCACGACCGCCTGGGACGACACGTGCGTCGACCTCGTGGAGCCCGTGTGCGGCCGCTCCTGCGCCGAGCACACCTGTGAGCCCACCGTCTTCGAACCGGAGAAGTGGACGTATACCGACGGGAGCGCGGTCCCGTCCAACTGCTACTACTATGCGCAGAACAGATACCCGGTGAGCGGGGTCGCTCAAGATCCGGGTTACACGATGGGACTTCGACCGACCAGAGAACAGGCTTACCTGTTCGAGCAATACGCCGCGGGCGACGGGCTCATCCCCTCCTCGCTGACGGAGCCGTGTCCCGACAACCGGACCAAGATCTACATGTACGCCAATCCTTTTTCGTACCACGTCTATCGCCAGGACGGGGATGGAACGTGGAGCGACAAATTCGGGTTCGGCGGACTGGCGCTGCCCACCCCGGACACCGGGGATCGCCCGCAGCACCTGGCGGACCAGAGGAACCCGGTAGAAGCATACATGTGCGCCTGCAACCATCCCCTTCCCGATCAACTTCCACCCAGGCAATAACGCGCCGACCACAACCGGACCGAGCTGGCCCAAGCAGACGCGAGGCTGGCAAGGCGAGGCCGTGACGACCCGGGACGCCTTGAACAGCAGGATCGGTGCGCGCGCGCCCATCCGCCCACGCCAACAGCTCCCCGGAGCCGTGCTGGCGCTGCCCCGTGACGGACGGGCCGGCGCGCCGCGGTGCCCTCCTGCGCAGCCGCCGGCGGTCACGGCACACCTCCTGCTCCCCTCCCTCGTGTCCCCCGCACATCAGCCGCTCACGCCCACCCTGCCGCCGCGGTTCAGACCATGACGGCCGTATTTCCGGGATGTCTCTGGCCTGGAGACGCCCCGCTGGCCGGGCGCTGCACCGTGGCAGGCTGACACGCCGCGCACGCACGCCACACCTCGAGACACACCTTCGCCCGTTCAGGCGGCAGTCAGGTGACGAAGTTCTCCAGGAAAATACGTCCTGTCACCGCGCCAGAGGGCGTCCGCTCCGTCTGGAGACGCACAGCGTAGACGGCACCATCCTTGAATGGAGCCGGCCCCGGACCCCGATAAACCTATGGACGCCACCGCGCTCGCAAGACATCTCCCCCCATCGTCCGAGACCCGGCGATCCCCGACGCCCCCCGCCAGCGAGCCGCCGCGGAGCGGTCCGCGGCTCGGCGTCGGCCGGTTCGACCTGCTGACGCGGCGGGCCGCGGAGACACCTGGCCTCATCAGCTTCGCGGGTGGGCTGCCCGCGCCGGGCGAGTTCCCGCGCACCAAGCTCGCGGGCTCGTTCGTCCGCGCGCTCCAGGCCCCGAGCTGCCCGGCGCTCCAGTACGGCTGGCCGGAGGGCGACGAGGACCTGCGCTCGTGGATCGCCGGACAGCTGCGCCGGCGCGGCGCCAGCGTCGCGCGCGACGACATCATCGTGACGAGCGGCGCGCAACAAGCCGTCTCCCTCGCGGCGCAGATGGTGCGCGGACCCCACGCGAGGATCGGCGTCGACCCCGAGAGTTACCCCGGGGCGCTCGATCTCTTCCGGTCGCTCGGCATGGGCCTCGTCGACGACGGAAGCCACGTGGACGCCTATTACCTCATGCCCGCGCTCCCCAACCCGCGCGGGCGAAGGCTCTCGGCCCACGAGCGGGCGAAGGTGCTCTCGACCCTCCGGCCCGTCATCGAGGACGACGCCTACGCCGATCTCTGCTTCGACGGCGCCGCCCCGCGGCCGCTCCTGGCCGAGGCGCCGGATCGTGTGTTTCACGTGGGGACCTTCTCGAAGACCTTATGCCCCGGGCTGCGCGTGGGCTGGCTCGTGCCGCCACGCGCGCTCCGGGCGGACGTCCTCAAGCTGAAGCAGGCCGCCGACTTGCAGGCCGCCAGCCTGCCGCAGGCCATCCTCGAGGACTACCTCCGCAACGAGGACTTCGATCAGCGGCTCGTGCGCCTGAGGGAGTTCTACGCCCGCCGCGCCGCCCGCATGGAGCAAGCGCTCCGCCGGTACCTCCCGCGGTGGAAGTTCGAGCCGCCGGCCGGCGGGTTCGCGATCTGGGTCGAGCCCGACGCCGAGCCGAACGAGGCGTTCTTCCTGGCCGCCGCCATCGAGCACGGCGTCGCCTTCGACCCGGGCTCGCTGTTCCGGGCCAGCGGCGCCGTCCGCCCGTTCGCGCTCCGGCTGTGCTTCTCCTCGGTGTCCCGTGACGAGGACCTCGACGAGGGCGTGCGACGCCTTTCGCGGTGCTGGTCCGAGGTGGCTTGACGCGCGGATCCGCGCCACGGCGGCGGCTCGCCCAGGAGCCCAGCCGGGGTCACACACCGCCGCTCGTGGTCGGCGCCCTGCGCGCGACCGCTCACTGCTCCAGCGCGCCGCCCGGCTTGTAGGGGACGGGCGGGCGCCGCTCGAGCATCTCCTTCGCGGCCGCGCGGACGACGCCGGGCACGTCCGGCGCCGCCACGAGCTGCGTGAGCTCGGGCCGCAGCAGGAGGCGCACCATCGGCACCGCGATCTCCGGCGGCGCGCCCGGGTTCTGCACGATCGCCATGCGCACGCGGGCGCGCTGGGACCACTCGGGGTGCCGTGCGATCTCGATCATGACCTCCGGCGTCGCGGGGCGCCGCGCCGCGAGGCGGACGACGTCGTCCTCGGTCATGCGCGGGTTCGCGAGCAGGTTGCGGATGACGAGCGGGTGCGGATCCCGGAGCAGGGCGTCGAAGGCGGCGCGCGTCGGCCGCCGCGCGAGCGCGCGCCGCTCCCCGAGCGTGAGCGCGCGGCCGGCGCTCGACGCGGCCAGGCGGCGCTCGTCCGGGAGCGGCGCGGGCGGCGGCGCCGCCTCGTGCCGCCGCGCCTTGCGGCGCAGGAGCCGCGAGAGCGACAGCAGGGCGGAGGACGCGGCGAGCTCGCGCAGCTGCTCGACGCGCTCGGAGAGCGCCGGATCCGCGAGGACCGGCACCGCGGCGCTGAGCACGTCGCGCGCGACGGGGCTCGCCTGCTCGGCGTCGCGGCAGAGGTCGTCGAGCGCGCGGGCGACGGCGGCGACCTCGGCGCGCAACATCTCGCTCCGCAGAAACGCGACCCGCAGCCGGAGCTCCTTCAAGGAAGGGACGGCCCGTCTCCATCGCTCCGCCAGCGGATCCACGCCGTCAATTTACAACGCCAACGGGCCGGCGAGGAGTGCGGCCGGGTAGAAGATCGCGATGCGCGACGCAGGCTCGGCGGTTATCCTGCGCCGCGCCAGGGGACGGTGGAGCCGATCCCCGACTGCTCAGACGGAGGATGGCGGAGCCGATCCCCGACTGCTCACACGACAAAAGGGAGGAGTCCCATGTCCGAGAAGGTTTCGTTCCCCGCGAAGAATGGGTCCTCGGCGACCGGCGAGATCGTCTGGCCGAAGCAGGACGGCAAGGCGCCCGCCGTGGTCCTGATCCAGGAGTGGTGGGGCCTCAACGATCAGATCCGCTCGCTGCTCGACCGGCTCGGCGCCGCCGGGTTCGTCGCCCTCGCGCCCGACCTCTACCACGGCAAGCTCACCAAGGACCCGACCGAGGCCAACCGGCTCATGACCGAGCTCGACAAGCCGCGCGCCCTCGACGAGATCGCCGGCGCCGTGAGCTTCCTCGCGGGGCACGAGCGGACGAACGGCAAGGTCGGCGTCATGGGGTTCTGCATGGGCGGCGCGCTGAGCTTCGCCGCCGCGGCGACCATCCCGGAGCTCGCGGCCGTGGTGCCCTACTACGGCGTCCCGAGCCCCGCGCCCGATTACTCGCGCGTCAAGGCGCCGATCCTCGCCCATTTCGCCGCGCATGACGGGTGGGCGACGCCCGCCGCCGCCGAGGCGATCCGGAAGGAGCTCGCCGCGCGCAACCAGCCCATGGAGCTCCACGTCTACGACGCCGACCACGCCTTCGCGAACGACACGCGCCCCGACGTCTACAACCCCGACGCGGCCAAGATCGCCTGGGAGCGCAGCATCGAGTTCCTGAAACAGCACCTCGGCTGAGCGCACGTCCCCTCCCCCGCGCCGGGTATCGGCGCCGGCCGATCCCCGCGCCGGCACGCCGGCGCCGGCGGGTACACGCGCCGGCGCCGCCGCCCGGCGACCGTCCCGGCGGCAAGCCAGGCGCCGGACGGCGCGCGCGGCGCCCTGCTACCGGGCTCGGCCTTCTTTGCCGCCGCGCAACGAACCCTGATATAGACGCTCCCATGGCCCTCCCCCCGGTCCTCCCGGGCTCGACCCACCAGGCGGAGTCGCCGATCGACCGGGCGCTCTCGCTCACGCTCGCTGGAGAGCACGACGCCGCGCTCCGCTGGGCCGCGGCGCTGGTCCGACACGACCCCACGATGCCGTCGGCGCTCTGCCTCTGCGGGCGCCTGCTCGGTGAGCTCAACCGGCACGAGACCGCGCGCAAGGCGTGCTCCATCGCCATCGTCCGCGCGATCGACCTGGAGAACCTGCCGCTCGCCGTGGCCGCCGCGCGCGAGCTCGAGCGGTTCGGCGGCGATCCCGAGCCCGAGCTCGATCGGATCGCCGCGGCCTTCTGCAAGGACTCGCCGCGGCTCGGCGAGGGCGCGCCGCCGCCGCCGCCCCTGCCCACGGCGGAGGCGTTCCAGCCGCTCCACTCCGTGCTCACGGGCGCGCTCCTGCTCAACAAGGCGACGGAGATCATCCACGAGGCGACGCGCAAGCTGGCCGCCCAGACGGACCACCCCGGGATCGCGCCGCAGCCGGTCTTCTCGTCCGTCGGGCGCGACGCGCTGCGGGCCCTGTGCGCGGCGTTCACGCCGGTCTGGGTCACGGCCGGGACGACCGTGATCGAGCAGGGCGCGGCGCGCAGCGAGGCCTACTTCGTCGCGCGCGGGGAGCTCGAGGCGCGGCGCCGGCGCGGGGACGAGGAGACCGTGCTCGCGCGGCTCACGAACGGCGCCATGTTCGGCGAGATGGCGCTGCTCTCGCGGGCGCCGCGCACCGGGAGCGTCGTCGCCACGCGCCCGTCGATCATCCTCGAGGTGAAGCGCGACGCGGTCGACGACATCGCGCAGCGCGAGCCCGAGGTCAGCGTGGAGCTCGCTTCCTATTGCCGCGACCGCATGGTGGAGAACCTCGTCCGGATGAGCGACGTGCTCCGCGTGCTCCCCGAGGCGGACCGGCCCGCGCTCGTGAAGCGGTTCCGCACCCGGACCTTCGAGAAGAACGAGCGGCTGCTCGTGCAGGACGAGCGGCCCTCCGGGCTGTTCCTCATCGCCTCCGGCGAGGTCGCCGTGGTCCGGCGCGACGCCGCGGGCGACGGCGGCGAGCCGCTCGTGCTCTCGACGCTCGGCCCGGGCGACGTCGCCGGCGAGGTCGCGATGGTCCTGCGCCGCCCGGCGAACGCCGACGTCATCGCCGCCCACCCGACCGTGGCGCTCTACCTTCCGGCCACCGAGTTCATGGGGCTCGTCGAGGATCACCCGACGGTGCTGGCGCAGCTCTACAAGCTCGCCGTGCAGCGCGACGAGGAGACCACGAGCATCATGGAGGAAGAGGTCTCCGTGGCCGAGGACTTCGTGTTGATCTAGCGGCGCGGGATCCTTCACCCCGCGCGGCGTCACGGGCGAGCGGCCGCGATCGTCGGGGAGCTCACCGCCGCTCGCCGAGGTCGCTGCGCGCAGCGCCGCGGGGCGACACCCCCGGCGTGTTCAGGGATCGCAACGCGCGCGATTCAAGGTACGGTCAGGGCTCGACCGCCGCGCTCCCGGCGCGCCCGGCCAGCGGCCCGGGCTCGATGGGCAGCGCCGGCGAGCGGGTCCAGGGACGGTGGGAGGGGATGTCATGAGCGAGCCCAGAGGAAAGCTCTCGATCGACCGGCAGCGCATCGAGCGCCTCGTGGCCGCGCTCTCCGTGGCTTCCGCGGGCAGGCTCGAGGTCGCGCAGGAGTGCATCGAGGTCGGGGAGGAAGACGATTTCGGGATGCTCGAGGGGTCGATGCGCCTCTTCCTGGACGAGCTCTCCGCGGCCTCCCGGCAGAACACCCAGGCGATGGAGGAGCTCTCCGGCGCCGCGCGCGAGATCGAGGAGAAGCTGCGGACCATCGAGCTCCAGCGGCAGGCGCTCCGGGAGCTCTCGGCGCCGATCATCGACGTGTGGGAGGGCATCCTCACGGTGCCGCTGGTCGGGCCGCTCGACGGGGACCGCGCGGCCGACATGATGGAGAAGCTCCTCGCGCGGGTGGCCGACGGCGACGTGCAGTGGGTGCTCATCGACATGACGGGGGTGCCGATCGTCGACACGGAGACGGCGGACCGGCTGCTCAAGCTGGCGAGCGCGGTGCAGCTGCTCGGGGCCCAGTGCATCCTCACGGGGCTCGGCAGCCAGGTGGCTCGGGCGCTCGTCGATCTCGGGGTGCACCTCCAGGAGCTCAATCCGATGCGGTCGCTGCGGGAGGGGCTCAGGTACTGCCTCGCCAGGCGAGCGCCGGGGGGCGGGGGGCGGCGCGCGGCAGACGGACGATGACGGAGCGCCCAGCCGGAAGCGCCGTCGGGTGGGGCGGCGCAAGTGGGGTGTTCGGCGTGAGAGGGGTTTGCGAGATCGGGTGAGCGGGTGGCGCGCGGGACAGAAGGGCTGGGCGGGCCAGGGGGACACGCGGGCGTCCGGGTGAGGTGTCTGGGCACCAGCACGGAGGATCCACCCGGATCGGTGAGGACTCGGCTTCGAAGCGACGCGGCGGGGGCGGCTGCTCGTGGCGCGATCCCACGGGCGAAGGGAGATCGCGAGCAACTCGCCAGGGTGTCATACCTGGTACTACATTTGCTTGCGATGTCTCGGTCCAGCGGGAGGAGGGTCGCGCGCGATGATCACCCAACATGAGAGCTCGGGAGCGGACGTCCACAGGCCAATGACACCTGTCAGCATTGCGCCTGTTGCAGCCAGCGTGCCCCCCGCTGCGGCGGGAGACCTGGACCTCGAGCTCGAGCTGCTCGCGCAAGGCGTGCGGCAGAAACGGCGCAATCGGATCCTCGCCATGACAGGGCTGCTCGGGGTCGGGCTGCTCGCGGCCACGGTCTTCGTCTCCGCCGGCAAGATCAAGGAGGCTGAGGCGGCTCAGGCGGAGGCGGTGGCGGCCCGCATCGTCGAACAGGACAGGATCGCTCAGCTCAATCTCCAGATCGAAGCGCGCGACAAGAAGGTTACGGAGCTCACCGCGGCGCTCGAGGCCGCGAAGAGCGACGCGGAGAAGGCCGCCAAGGCCATCGCCGCCTACAAGGCCGCGGAAGAGGCGAGGGCAAAGGAAGAAGAGGCCGAAGGCGAGGAGACGCCGGCGGCCGGCGCGAAGACGGCGAAGGCTGCGCCCAAGGCAGCCGCGGTGAGGCGCGGCCGGGCGGCACAGGGACGCGGGGCGAGCAGCGCCCTGCCCGGGACGCGCGGCAAGAAGGGCGGGAAATGCGTGTGCAAGCAGGGCGACCCGCTCTGCGGCTGCCTCTGAGCAGCGGAGCGGGCCGGGACCACGCCCGCTGGACGGCCTGCCGAAATTCATGAGACCATCGCCGCCTGATTCACAATCAGGCCAGCATTCTCCGGTCTCACTGAAATTTCTACCCGCATGAGCCTCCTATGAACGCGCGCGTCTTCGGATTTCTGTTCTGGTTCGGCCTCGTCTTTGCTGCGTTCGGCTGCTCGCGAGAGCAGGCCCCGAGCGCCGGGGGGACCGCCGGCTCGGCGCCGGCCGCCGCAGGGAGCGCCGCCGCGGCGCCGGCCAAGGTCAAGCTCGTCCTCAACTGGGTCCCCGAACCCGAGTTCGGAGGCTTCTACGCCGCGCGCGAGATCGGCGCCTACAAGCGGAACGGCCTCGAGGTCGAGATCCTCGGCGGCGGGGCGGGCGTGCCCGTCCTCCAGATGGTCGCCACGGGCAAGGCCGAGTACGGGATCTCCAACGCGGACGAGATCATCACCGCCGTGTCGCGCGGGGCGGACATCGTCGCCCTCTTCACGATCTATCAGACCTTCCCCCAGGGGATCATGGCGCACCCGTCGCGCGGGGCGAAGAGCATGGCCGACGTGCTCTCGTCAGGCACACTCGCCATCGAGCCAGGCGTGCCCTACGCGGCCTTCCTCAAGAAGAAATACGGCTTCGACAAGGTCAAGATCGTCCCCTACGACGGCGGCGTCGCGCGCTTCATCGCCGAGAAGGACTTCGCGCAGCAATGCTTCGTGACCGCCGAGCCCGTCGCCGCGCGGCGCAAGGGCGTGGAGCCGACCGTGTTCCTCGTCGCCGACGAGGGGTTCAACCCGTACGCGGGCGTCGTGATCGCCAGGAAGGCCCTCTGGAAGGAACATCCTGAACAAGTTCGGGCGTTTGTGCGTGCCTCGCGCGAGGGCTGGCGCGCCTACCTCGACGATCCGACGCCGGCGAACGCGGTGATGGCGAAGCTCAACACCGGCATGGACGCCGACACGTTCAAGACCGCGGCGGAGCTCCAGGAGAAGTTCGTCGAGACCGAGGAGACGAAGAAGAAGCCGAATGGGCTCGGCCAGATGACCCGCGAGCGCTGGGAGACCATGGGCAAGCAGCTCGTCGAGCTCGGGCACATCGAGCGCGCGCCCGCCGTCGACGATTACCTCGTCACGATCGAGTAACACCGCGGGAGGATGCGCCGCGGAGGCCCGGTGCTCCCCGGGGAACGGGGATGGATCGAGCTCCGCGGCGCTCAGGGGAAAAGCCGGAGCGCCCGGCCGAGGCTCACGGCGCGCTGGACACGTTCGGCGCGCCCGGCGTGATCGTGGCGGTGAACGCCCAGTCGCTCGCGGCCTGGTTGGTGTCGGTCCCGTCGGGCAGGCGGCAGAGCGAGCCGACCTCCATGTTGCTGTCCGCCTCCGCTGCCGGCAGGACCGTGCCCTCGACGAGGTTCACGGTCGCGTCGTCGATGGTCACGGCGGTGATCGATCCCTCGTAGGAGAGGGCGTCGATGACCGCCCCGGTCGCGGTGTTCATCAGCGCGATCCCGTCGGGAGCCCCGTTCTGCACCCGGTCGATCTGGGCGCCCGAGAACACGACCTTCAGCGCGCCCGCCGGCACCGTGACCGCCGTGCTGCCGACCACGAGGTACTGGCCCGCAGCGAGCGTTCCGGCAGAGCTCAGGTCATGCCGGCCGTAGACGGAGGGGGGAGTCGTGCTGCCATTGACCAGCACGACCTCGTGCCCCTCGAGGTCCACGGGCGCGCCGGTGCCGTTGTAGATCTCGATGAACTCGGCCGAATCGCCGGCCGGCTGGTCGTAATCGACCTCGTTGATCACGAGCCCGCCCGTCGCGCTCGCGGCCCGCACGGTCGCGGTCAGCGAGCTCGCCCCGAGCGTCGCCGTCACGGTGGCGGCGGCCCCGGAGCCGCCGTCCACGTAGTCGAAGCTCGCGCCGAGCTGTCCGCCCGGGATGGCGACCGTCGCCGGGAGCGCGCCGGCACCCGGCGGAGCGAGCGCGAGGGCCACCTCGATGCCGCCCGGCGGCGCCGGGATGTCGAGGCTCACCGTGAACGACACCGTGCCGCCGGGCGCGACCGTGGCCGAGGCCGGGTCGATCGAGGCCAGCTCCGGTTCCTCGGCCGGATCGAGCACACGCACCGCCGCGGTCAGGCTCTCGTCGCCGAGCGCCGCCGTGAGCGTCACGGCCTCGGCCGCCATCACGCCGTCGAGCAGCACGACGGCGCTCGCCGCGCCGGCCGGAACCGTCACGCCGCCGCCCACCACGACGAGCGCCGCGTCGTCCGACGTCACCGCCACGAACGTATCGGCCGGCGCCGGCCAGGAGAGCGTCACCTCGAGCGGCTCCGGGAAAGACGGCGCGGCGGCCTGCCCGACGTAGGCGAACGACGTCGCCGGCCCGAACGCCGAGAGCCGCGGCGCACCCCAGAGCAGGTCCTCCGCGCTGCGCGGCTCGATCTTCGACTCCTCATTGCGGTAGGTGAGGATGCCGCGGACCCTGGTGAATTCGTCGCCCACCGCCGGGAACGGGCTGGCCAGGTACAGGAGGTCGTCGACGCGCAGGTCGCCCGTGACGAGGAACTCGTTGTACATGGTCTCCACCCCGACCACGTCGACGTCCTCCACCTCGACGAGCACGCCCTCCAGCTCGGCCGCGCGCGCCCCGCCGGTCGCGACGTCGGCCGGCGCGACGCGCACCGGCGCGGGCGCCGCCTCGCCGAGCGACGAGACCACCTCGACGACGGCGGAGCCGAGCTGGATCTGACCGTAGAAGTTCGTGACCACCGCGCTCGTGATCCGCACGCGATCGCCGGCCGCCACGTCGTTCTCGGGGCTGTAAACGTAGACGCCGGAGTTGGCAGCGCCCGCGTAGACCGGGTCCCCGATCTTCGCCTGCACGAAGAAGCCGCTCGTGTGCCGCCCCGTCACGAGCGCGTTCTCCAGCGCCACCGTCGCGCCCTCCGCGACCGTGCCGTTCTTGATGTCGTAGATCGACACCGTGCACCCCTGCACTCCGGGGTTGGCCTGCGCCGGGCAGGGGTCGCACACGTCGCCCTTGCCGTCGTCATCCCTGTCGGCCTGCTCGGGGTTCTGGCGCTCCGGGCAGTTGTCCGCGCCGTTCGCCACGCCGTCGTTGTCGCCGTCGTTCGGATCCAGCTCCGAGCAAACCGTGCTGCCCGCGTCGAGCGGGCACACGTCGCAGGCGTCGCCGTCGCCGTCGCCGTCGAAGTCGGCCTGGGCGCCCCCGTCGAGCGGCCGGATCGGGTTGAAGACGGTGGGGCAGTTGTCCGTGTCGTTCGGGAGGCCGTCGCCGTCGCCGTCGCCGTCCGTCGGCTGCCCCGTGTAGACGGTCGAGCCGTTCACCGAGGCCATCACCGGCTCGGCCCCCGCGCGCGACGGCGTGCAGAGCGGCTCGCGCTCGGGCTCGCCGCAGAAGAAGACCGGGTAGATCTCCCCGGCCGCCTGCTCGAGGCCGGCCAGATCCATGCCGATCTCGTCCTGCAGACAGACCTGCTTGGTCACGCCGCACACGTCGAGCTCGTCGCACGCGCCCTCGCCCCGGACCCCCATCACCACGGCCGCGTCGCCGTAAAGGACCTTCCCGCCGCGCATCACGAGCACGACGTCCTCGGGCTCGGCGGCGATGACCGCGCGGTGCGCGGCGCGCTCCCTGCCGTCGAAGATCGCGATGTCGGCGATCTTCCCCGTCGACAGCGCGCCGATCACGTCGTCCGTGGCCGTGACCGCGGCGGCGTTCGCGGTCACCATCCGCCACAGCGCCGCGTCCGTGAAGAAGCCGCCGTAATACGTCTCGTTGAGCGTCGCCGCGCACCGGAGCTCGCGCAGGAGGTTCATCGACCCGGTCGCGATCCAGTCGGTGCCGAGCGCGATCTGCACGCCGAGCCGGGCGGCGGCGGTGACGACCGCGGTGTCGCCGTAGAGGGTGATGTTGGAGCGGGGAGACCAGATGAGCGCCGTCCCGTTCACCGCCATCGCCGCGTAATCGGGCGCGGTCAGGCCGATCCCGTGGATGTAAGCGCTCTGCGGCTGCAGCACGTCGTTGGGATCCCGGCGCAGGCAGATGAACTCGTTGCGCGCCGACGCCTCGATCCCCTCGGCGACGTGCGGGCAATACGCGTCCTCTCCCTCGATGTCCTCCCGCGTCACCATGTCGCCCGAGTAGCCGCAGCCGCTTGCGAGCTCGCGGCCGCTCGAGTCGCGGAGCGGGAACGTCTCGAACTCGACCGGCTTCTGGTCCAGGCCTTCCTGCTCGTCCTGGTCGAGGTTGCGGAGCAGCCCGGCCGCGCCGCCCGCGCCGACGATGGAGGTCGCGCCGCCCATCAGGAAGCGGAGCTCGCCCCACCGGACCTGCGCCGCGCTGGCCGAGCCGGGGGTGCTGATCTCCGTGTGGTTGTTGTTGCCCGTGCGCCAGTCGTGCCGGTGCTCATAACGCTCCTCGGTCGGCGTGTACGGGCTGTTCTGCGTGAACGTGAGGTGGTCGTGCGTGTTGATCAGCGAAGGGGACACGACGCCCGTCGGGCACGTGATCTCCGTCGCGCCCGCCGCCTCGCAGTCGCAGCCCACACACGCGATCGCCCCCCGCTCGTCGACGAGCACCCGCCCGCCGAGGTAGACCGTGCCCGGGGTGAGCACGACGCCCCGGATCAACGTGGCGCCGGCGCCGGGCGTGACCTCACACGTCGCGTTCGCGAGCGGCGCGAGCTCTTCGCAGACGATCTCCTGCACCTCCGTCGTCGTGCAGTCGGCCTCGCAGCCGTCGCCGTCGACCACGTTCCCGTCGTCGCATTGCTCGCCCGGATCGACCGCCCCGTCGCCGCAGCGCGGGGGGCTCTCGTCCTCGCAGGTCGCCGAGCAGCCGTCGCCGCCGGCGGTATTGCCGTCGTCGCATTGCTCGCCCGCGCCGACCACGCCGTCGCCGCAGCCAGCCCCCGGCTCCTGCGCGCACGTCGGCGAACAGCCGTCACCGGCGGCGGTATTGCCGTCGTCGCATTGCTCGCCCGCGCCGAGCACGCCGTCGCCGCATTGGCCGGAGGGGCCCCCGCTCGGGTCGTCGTCCCCGCAGCCGTTCAGCAATAGAAAACCCAGCAGCACGGCGCAGAGCCGCACGAAGCGCATCGACCGTTGAGGCATGATGCTACTCTAGGCGATACCGGCGCCGGCGGTGTGATCTTCCGGTGACGCTGTCCGTCAGGAAACGCGACGCGCGCGGGCGCTGGAACGTGCAAGCGCGCTCACAGCGGCGGCAATCAGCGCGATCCAGCCCACACCCGAAGGACCCCGTGTGTCGTGGATTGCGCCCGCTGCATAACTGCAGGCGCTCTCGCGCTCCTGTCCGCTGATGGGCCTGCCATTGACGCCGACGCCGGGGGTCGACGGGACGGGGATCGATCCGCCGCTCGAGCTGCTCCCGCCGGTGCCACCGCCCCCACCGCCCGCCCCCGCGTCCCCGCCGCCGCCCTCGCAGCCGGCGGCCGCCTCGCCGAACGCGGTGAGCGAGCGCTTGGGAACGCCGTTCTCGCCGACGAGACCGTCGTAGCGCTGCTCGCGCGGGTCGTCGCGATAACGGGCCCAGACCACCCCGGCGACGTCCTCCCGCGCCGCGACGGCGTCGAACGAGGTCTGGAGGTTGGCCGCCTGGACCTCCTCGCCCGCGAACGCCGACGCCCACGCCATGCCGGTGATGACGAGGTCGCTCCGGTCGCCGTTCTCCTCGGCGAGCTCGCGCACCTCGTCGAGATAACCGTCGAGCACCAGCGGATCCACCGCGCCCTCCTGATGGATGAACGGCTGAACCCCGAGGTGCTCCCATGGATACCGCCGGCCGTAACGCGCCTCGAGATCGTCCCACGCGGGCTGCGCGTAGAGCTCGCTCAGGTAGTCGAGCCCCGTGGACGACCCCGCCGCGTCGTCGACCGCGAGCAGGCCGCCCGTCGTCAGCGAGAGCGCGTCGACGTTGAACAGCGCCTCGTTGCCGGTCCGGATCTGCGCGAGGATCCGCGCGAGCACCCGGGGCAGCACGTAGGTGCAGCCGGCGTTCAGGGGATCGTCCGCGTAGTCCGCGCGCGCGGCGCAGTTCGGCTGACTCCATATCTCCCAGCGGACGACGCGCCCGGCGAACCGCGTCATGAGCGCCTGTGCGGCGCCGGTGAACTCCTCCACATACGCGTTGTTGCCGTCCTCGTCCTGATCATCGTTCCAGTCGGACTGCCCTCCTCGCGCCGCGCGGTGGGAGAGCAGCCCGAGCGGCACGAGGCCCGCGCCGCGCACGGCGTCGACGATGGCGTCGTACTCGGCGAGCTTCTCCTCGCCCCACGCCTCCGCGCCGTCGAGCCGGAACTCGACGCGCACGGCGCCGGCGCCCGCACGCGCGAGCTGCTCGGCGTAACCGGCGTCGAGGATCACGTCCCCTCCCTCGACGGGCGCCCCGGGATCGATGCCATAGAAGTCGCACGGCACGCCCTCGGCCCCCCGGACCGGCGACGGGAGGCAGAACAACGCGGAGGAGGCGGCAAGAGCGACAATGGCTGCACGCATGTTTCAAGGATAGCGGGGATGACCGCCTCGACCAAGAAACGATCCCGGCATTGGCCATCCATGCTAGGGAGGCGCATCACATGGCTTTCCTGGAAGAGAAGCGCGAGCGCGCAGACGAGGGCGCAGAGCAGCACGAAGGAGCGCACGACGAGGCGCGCGCGCCCGCCGCGGTCGACCGTCCGGGGGAGGAGCACGAACGCGACGGCGCGGAGGGGGACGGCGCCGGCGACGACGTGAACGCGGGCGGCGCCGGCGGCGACGTGCCGGTCGCCCGGAGCCCGCGCGACTGGCTGCGCGGCGCGCCGCTCCCCGGCCGCGTGCACCTCGCGCTCGGCCTCGTGCTGCCCGCCCTCGTGCTCGTCGTGAACATGGTGCGCGTGCGCTCGTTCACGATCGACGACGCGTACATCTCGTACCGCTACGCGCGCAACCTCGCCCGGGGCCTCGGGCTCGTCTACAACGCCGGCGAGCGCATCGAGGGGTACACGAACTTCCTCTGGACCGTGCTGCTCGCGGGCGGCATCCGGATCGGCCTCGACCCCGACGTGCTCGCCAAGGTGCTCGGCGGGCTCGCCGCCTGCGGATCGCTCGGCGCGCTCTACCTGCTCTCGGACCGGCTGCGCCCGCTCGGCGCGATCCCCTGCATCGCCACGTGGCTGTTCGCGAGCTCGATCGTGCAGAGCGGGTATGCCGTCTTCGGCCTGGAGACGCCGCTCTTCATCCTGCTCGTCCTCGCCGGGACAGAGATGATGTTCCGCGAGCGCGACCGGGGGACCGGCTTCCCCTACTCGGGCCTCGCCTTCGGGCTGGCCGGCCTGACCCGCCCCGAAGCGCCGATGTTCATCGGCATCCCGATGCTGTTCCTCGGCCTGCGCTTCTTCGGGCGGCAGAACCTCCTCCGCGGCGCCGTCTTCGCCGCGCCGATCGCGTGCCACATGCTCTGGCGGCACAGCTACTACGGCACGTGGCTCCCGAACACGCTGAGCGCCAAGACCGGGAGCCTCGCCGAGCAGATCGCCGGCGGGCAGCGCTACCTCACGGAGTACGCGCAGCACACCGGGCCGGTGCTCCTGCTCGCGCTCTTCGGCCTCTGCGTGGCGATCGTCGCGCGGCACCGCGACGCGCTGTGCGTCGCGGCGCTCGCGCTCGCGGTGGCCGGCTACGTGCTCCTCGTCGGCGGGGACTGGATGCCGTTCTACCGCTTCATGAGCCCGTTCGAGCCGTTCTGCTTCCTGCTCGCGGGCCTCGGCGCGCGCGCGCTGCTCGAGCCGCTGCTCACCGCGCTCTCGGCCCGCGCCGCGGAGGTGCGCGCGCGGCGCGCCATCGCCCTCGCGGCGAGCGCCGGCGTGCTCGCCGCCGGCAGCATCGTGGCGCTCGGCGTCTTCCGGACGGCCAAGCTCGAGCGCGCGCAGCACCGGATCCTCGACGACGACAAGCGGTTCTGGGACAGCGCCGCCGGCGGCACGGCCGCGTGGTTCCAGCAGCACGGACAGCCCGGCGAGATCGCCGTCGGCGACATCGGGTACATCGGGTACGCGACCGACTACCCGATCCTCGACCTGCTCGGCCTGGTCGACCCGGTGATCTCGAAGCTCCCGGGCGGCTACACGCGCAAGACCGGCCCCGGCTACGTGCAGCGCGTGTTCGACAAGGCGCCGCGCTACTTCGTGTTCGTCGGCAGCCCCGACACCTGCGACAAGCTCCCGTTTCCGGCCCAGGAGAAGCTCCGCAAGGACCGGCGCTTCCGGGGCGTCTACGAGGTCTCCGGGATGATCCGGCACTCCAAGGGCGGCTACTGGTGCGTCTTCGAGCGGCGGGACGACGCGCCGCCGCCGTCCCCGCCGACCGAGGCGGCGCCGCGCTAGCACCACGTCACCCGAGGACGAACGTGCGTTGGCGAGCCGGCGCGACCCGGGTGGTGCACGTCCGACACGCGAGGTGAGCCACCGGATCGGTGGTGTGCGCCGCGGCGCCCATCCGTCCTACCTCGCTCCCTCCACTCGTGCTGCTTTCCTTCACCCCAGCACCAGTGGGTGGCTGTGTGAACGTCACGAGCAACCCGAGCCGAGAGCGCCGCTCAGCTCGACAACCAGCGAGCTCGCCGGCCCTGAGCGGGCGCCCGTCGAGCTGCCCCGCAGGCCGACCAACGCCAGCGCCTGGCCGCCGGCAAGCACCGGAAGCAGGGTCTCTTCAACCTCATCGATGCTCCACACGCGCGGGCACAACATCGCGACCGGCCAGACCCAGGGAGTCCATGTGTGCATGCTGCAAAATATTACGTGGAGCTTGGACAAACTCCCGTGGTAAGGTGATGCCTGCCAAGGGGGAGGCGCCCTGTACGTGGGTGGATGAGGAGGGTCTATCCTGCCACACGTGAGGGCATGGCTGCGGCTTTGTCCGCTGCATCGGAGCAAGGGGGTGGAAGGGTGCGTCGGAAGAAGATTCTGCTGGTCGACGATTCTCAGACCATTCTGCGCATCGAGCAGATGGTGCTGCGCGAGCACTACGACCTCATCACGGCAAACGACGGCCGCGAGGGCGTCGCCGTGGCCATGGAGCAGCGGCCCGATCTCATTCTCCTCGACGTCGTCATGCCGCACGTGAACGGGTTCGACGCCTGCCGGCGGCTGCGCGCGGAGGAGGTGACACGCAGCACGCCGATCCTGCTCGTCACCAGCCGAAGCGACGTCGAGCACATGGAACAGGGATTCCGGAGCGGATGCTCGGATTTCGTCTCGAAGCCCATCGACACCATGGAACTCCTGGCAAAAGTGAGAAACTGCCTTGGCGACTGACGCGGCGGGCGGGGCATCCGATGGCGCCTATCGCGCTCCGTCCGGCGACGCCGCTCGATCCGGACTTCCGCCCGAGGATGTCGGTGGAGAGGACAGGGCCACGCCGTCCGACTTCACGGCGACGCCTGTGTCTGTAAGACCGCCCAGCTTGCGCTCGCTTCCGGGGAGGTCCCAGCACGTCATGCCGGGCCAGCTCTTCGCCTCGTCGGAGCCGACCTCGGTGACCACCATCGTCGGATCGTGTGTGGCGATCTGCCTCTGGGACGCCACGACCGGCGTCGGCGGGATGAACCACTACGTGCTCCCGGAATGTCCGAGCCCGGGGATGGCCTCCGCCCGCTTCGCCGATACCGCGTGTCGGTGCCTGCTCGAGCGGCTCAGGGAGCTCGGGATCTCCACCCGGGCGCTGCAAGCGCACATCGTCGGTGGCGCCTGCCTCATCTCCGCGTTCCGGGAGCGCGGCACCCACCTCGGCGCGCAGAACGTCCGCGCCGGGCTCGCGTTCCTGCGCGCGGAGGGGATCCAGATCGCGCAGATGGACACGGGCGGCACCCGGGGGCGCAAGCTCGTATTCCGGACCAGCGACGGCGGCATCGCCATCCAACCCCTGTGAGCCGTATGGATAGCGATCGCGACGAGCTGCTCCAGACGTTCATGGCGGAGGCGCACGAGATCCTCGACGAGATCGAGCGCGCGCTGCTGCAGCTCGAGACCGGCCGCAACGTTCACGACGTCCTCCAGCGCGTCTTCCGCGCCACCCATACGCTCAAGGGGAGCGCCGGCTCGATGGGCCTCGGTGGCTTGAGCGATCTCGGGCACGCCGCGGAGGACGTCATCGAGGCGCTCTGCCGCGGCGACCTCTCCCTGACGACGGCTGTGGTCTCGCTGCTGCTCGAGACGGTGGACGCCGCCCGCCGGCTCGTCGCCGAGGTCGAGAAGGGACAGATCGAGCGCAGCACCTCCCACCGAGAGGTCGTCGCGCGCCTCCAGGAAGCGCGTCGCGGAGGGCTGGAGACGGCCGAGGACGTGCGGGGGACGAGCGCGCGCCGCGCGACCGAGGACGACGCGGAGGAAGCGACCAGCATCAAGAGCATCCGTGTCGCCGTCGAGAAGCTGGATCGCATGGCGGATCTCGTCGGAGAGCTCACCCTCGGCCGGAACAGGATCGCGCGAAAGCTCCACGCGGCGCGCGGGGAGGCCGGCGCTGCGCTGCGCGACGAGATGGAGGAGCAAGATCGGCTCTGCAAGGAGCTGGACGAGGCGGTGCGCGCCGCGCGTATGGTGCCGGTGGGGCCCTGGTTCCGGCACTACGAGCGCACGGTCCGCGATCTCGCCCACGCACACGGCAGGCAGGCGCGGCTTTTCGTCGTGCACGGCGACGTGGAGGTGGACACGGCCGTGATCGAGCGGTTCCGGGACGCCCTCACGCACCTCCTGCGCAACGCCATCTGTCACGGCATCGAGGCGCCCGAGGCGCGGCGCGCCGCGGGCAAGGACCCCTGCGGCACGATCACCCTGCACGCCGCGCACGAGCGGGGCGGCATCGCGCTCCGGATCGCCGACGACGGCGCCGGCATGAGCCGCGAGCGCATCGCCGCCCAGGTCCGCGCGCAGGGGAGGCACCCTGCGCCCGACGCGCTCCCCGATCATGAGCTCTTCAGCCTCGTGTTCGAGCCCGGGTTCTCCACGGCGGCGGAGTCGTCCCACCTGGCGGGGCGCGGCATGGGTATGGACGTCGTCCGGCGCCGCGTGGAGTCCATCCAGGGCACGATCCGGATCGAGAGCCGGGAAGGGCGCGGCACGTCGCTGTCGATCCAGCTCCCGCTCACCCTGGCCACCATCGAAGGGCTCTCGGTGGGGATCGACGACGAGCGGTACGTGATCCCCCTCCGCTCGGTGCTCGCCTGCTGCGATCTGCCCCGCGGCACGCTCGCGCACGGCGGCACCCAGGGGCTCATGGTCCGGCGCGGACGCGCGCTGCCGTGCGTCCGCCTCCGGGCGCTCTTCAGGCTCGACGGCCCTCCCCCGCCGGATGAGCGCGTCGTCATCGTCGCGCACGAAGGCTCCGAGGCCGGCCTCGTGGTCGACACCCTCGACGGCGAGGGCCGCACGGTGGTCAAGCCGCTCGGCCAGCTCTTTCGCCGCGTTCCGGGCATCTCCGGCTCGACCCTCCTCGGCGACGGCAGCGTGGCGATGATCCTCGACGTCGACGCGCTGCTCGGCCGCGTCCTCAGGGAGCTGGGCCCGGCCTTCGCCCTCGGCGAAGGCACGGCAGCGCCCGCGGCCGCCGGAGGCAGCCCAGGATGAGCCGGTGCCCCGGCGCGCAGCGCGCCCGTTTCCCGTCTCTCTCCGTGGAGGCGTCATGATCCCTGACGCGTCGAGCCCCGTGTCGCAGTACATCTCCTTCATCATCGCGGGGGACGTGTACGCGGTGAACATCCTCCGCACGCGGGAGATCGTCGAGCACAGCGTCATATCGCGGGTCCCGAGGATGCCGGCGTGCATCGTCGGCGCCATGAACCTGAGGGGCCGCGTCGTGCCGGTCATCGATCTCGCGATCATGCTCGGGCTGCCGCCGACGAAGGTGAGCCGGTGGACCTGCATCCTCATTGTCGAGACCGATCTCGACGGTGAGAGCACCCGCCTCGGCCTGCTCATCGATGCCGTGGGCGACGTCCTCACGCTCTCCGAGGATCAGATCGAGCCCGCGCCGACCTTCGGCATGCAGGTGCGCATGGATCAGCTGCTCGGCGTGGCGAAGGTGGGCGAGAAGCTCGTGCTGCTGCTCAACATCGACCACATCCTCTCGCCGGCGGAGCTGCTGGGCTCGACGGACCTCGGCCCCTCGGCCCCCGGGGCCCCGCCGGCGCTCCCAGGCAGCCACGGCGCGCCGGCCGGCGAAGGGGACAGGCCATGATCGCGCTCGCCGAGCTGGCCCCGCGCTCCCTCAGCGACGACGAGTTCGTGCTGTTCCAGAAGCTCATCAAGCGCCTCTCGGGCATCGCGCTGGGCCCGCAGAAGAAGCCGCTCCTGATCTGCCGCCTCGCGCCCCGGCTGCGCGCGCTCGGGCTCCGCAGCTTCGGCGAGTACTACCGCCGGGTGACCGCGCCGGCAGGCGAGGGCGAGCTGGTCCACATGCTCGACTGCATCTGCACCAACGAGACCCGTTTCTTCCGGGAGCGCGAGCAGTTCGAGCTCCTCGAGCGCGAGATCCTCCCGGCGTGGCAGGAGAGCGCGGGCCACGGCGCGCCGGACCGCGGAGCGCCCCCCGCGCGCGTCGGCCGCCCGCTGCGCGCCTGGAGCGCGGCCTGCTCGACCGGGGAAGAGCCCTACTCGATCGCGATGGCGCTGCTCGACGGCCTGTCCTCCCTGGATCGCAGCGGCGCGTCGACGCGCGCTCCGGGGGTCAGCGTCCTCGCGACGGACCTGTCCGCCCGCGCGCTCGGTCAGGCGCAACGTGCGGTGTGGCCGATCGAGCGGGCCTCGGAGATCCCGGACGGGCACCTGCGCAACTACATGCTCCGCGGGACGGGCGCGAGCACGGGCCTGATGAAGGCCCGGCCGGAGCTACGCCGGCTCGTCAGCTTCCGGCGCTTCAACCTGCTCGACGCGGCGCCCGAGCGATTCGGCCTGTTCGATCTGATCTTCTGCCGGAACGTCCTCATCTACTTCGACGCCGCGACGAGGGCGTCGATCGTGGCGAGGCTCATCGCCAGCCTCGCGCCTTTAGGGTACCTGTTCCTCGGGCACGCCGAGGGCCTCCACGGGACGGACCACCGCGTGCGATGCGTCGCGCCATCCGTTTATCGGCTCCAGCCCTGGCAGGGCTCAAGGGAAGCCGCGATCACATCTAGCCCGGAGCATGCATCATGCTTGCGCATCTCGGAGTAGGCCGGAAGCTCCACCTCGGCTTCGCCGCCATGGTCATCATCGTCCTCGGACTGGCGGGCACGGCCTACAAGAAATTTGCGGAGCTCGACGAGGCCCGCTCATGGGACCGGCACACGTACGAGGTGCTCCTCGCGACGAGTGACATCATGGAGGCGCTGCTCGACACCGAGACAGGGGAGCGGGGCTTCGTCATCACCGGGGTGGAGTCCTTCCTGGAGCCGTACCGCCGCGGGCGCGACCGGTTCGACGAGAGCCTGAGTCGCGCCAAGGAGCTCACCAGGGACAACCCGCGCCAGCAGCAGCGCCTCGACAGGCTCTCGAAGGAGCACGGCGAGTGGCTCTCCTCCACGCTGGAGCCGATCATCCAGCTCCGCCGCAGCGCGGACGAGGCGAAGGCGCCGCCGGACCGCACCTTCGACGAGGTCAGGCGGGGGCGCGGGAAGAGCCTCATGGACCAGATGCGCGCGACGATCAGGGAGATCGACGACGAGGAGCGCGCCCTGCTCGTCCAGCGGCAGGCAGCGACGAACGCGCTCGTCACGACGATGTACACGACGCTGCAGATAGGAGGTCTGCTCGGGCTCATCGTCGCCATCGCGCTCGCCGTCCTCTTCAGCAGGATGATCTCGCTGCCGCTCACCCAGGCCGTATCGATCCACCAGCGCATCGCCGAGGGCGACTTCACGGGCGAGGTCACGGTGAAGAGCTCCGACGAGTTCGGCCAGATGCTCGTCGCCGTGAAGGCCATGTCGGAGCGCCTGGCGGGCCTCATCAGCGAGGTCCGGAGCGGCGCGATCTCGGTCTCCTCGGTCGCGGTGCAGCTCTCGGCGACAGCGCAGAGCCTGTCGCACGGGACCAGCGAGCAGGCGGCGTCCGTGGAGGAGACGATGGCCAGCCTGCAGCAGCTCAGCGGCACGATCGCGAAGAACGCCGCCAACTGCAAGCAGGTCGAGGAGACGGCGCACCGGAGGACGAAGGACGCGGAGCAGAGCGGTCACGCGGTCCGGGAGACGGTCGAGGCGATGAAGTCGATCACCCAGCGGATCGTGATCATCGAGGAGATCGCGTACCAGACGAACTTGCTCGCCCTGAACGCCGCGATCGAGGCGGCCCGCGCGGGGGAGCACGGCAAGGGCTTCGCCGTGGTCGCCGCGGAGGTGCGGCGGCTCGCCGAGCGGAGCCGGGACGCGGCGAAGGAGATCGGCTCATTTGCCGCGTCGAGCATCGCCGTCGCGGAGCGCTCGGGGCAGCTCATCGCGGAGCTCGTCCCGTCCATCCGGGAGACCGCGGAGCTGGTGCAGGTCGTCGCGGTCGCGTCCAAGGAGCAGTCGAACGGCGTGGCCCAGATCAACGGGGCGGTGGAGCTGATAGAGCAGGCCACGCAGCGCAACGCGGCGATCGCCGAGGAGCTCGCCAGCACGGCAGCCGAGCTCTCGTCGCAGGCGGAGCAGCTCCAGAACGTGATGGCGTCGTTCCGGCTCTTGCGGGAGAGCAACGGCGACCTGGGCCACAGGCCTCCGGGGGCGGGGCGTTTCCCGGAGCGCCACGGCGGTAAGGCGCCGTTGAAGCCGCCGCTCAAGGGCGGCCCGAGCGGCGGCGGCGGCGCATCAAGCAATGGGCGCGCGGTGCACGCCACGGGCGATCAGGACTTCGTCCCGTTCTGACGGCTTGTCTCACGCGGCGCGGCGAGTTTTGCTAACATCGCCGCCCCATGCTCTGGCTCTGGTACGTAGGTCCCTTCGCGGTGCTCGTCGTCTGGTTCCTGACCGGCCTGCGCACCCGGCACGAGTCGCGGCGCGACGCCGAGCTCGTGCGCTGGCGCGCGCTCATGATCCCGCAGCGCGAGGCGCACGAGCCCGCGGGGTACCGCGGCCGGAAGACCCGCAAGACCACCGCCGAGATCGCCGGCCCTCGCCCGGTGCGCGCGATGCCCCCCAGCTTCGAGCGGACGCTGGAGGCGACGGGCGGCGGCGTGGTCCTCGCGCGCTACGAGCTCGTCGCGAAGCTCGCCTACGTCGCGGTCGTCGGGCCCAGCGCGAAGAACGGCAGCGAGTACCAGGTGGTCCTCGCGAAGCTGGAGCAGGCTGCGCCCCCGCTCACCGTCTGCCCGCTGCCGATCCTCGACGGCAACCCCGTCCCCAACACCGGCGTGCAGTTCAAGAAGGACCCGGAGTTCATGGATCAGTTCCTGGTCGAGGGCCCAGACGCGAAGGCCATCGGCCGGTGGCTCTCGCGGCGCGTCCGCGGCGCGCTGCGCGAGTTCCCCGACGCGTGGCTCTTCGTGCAGGACCGCGTCATGGCGGTCGCGGCCTACGGCCCCGTCGACGCGGAGCGCCTGGAGGCGCTCGTGGTCGCCGCCGACGGGATCTTCGCGGAGCACGGCGCCGGCGGCGCGCCCTCCCTCCTCTTCGAGGACGAGAGCGGCAGCGGAGCCGAGGACGAAGACGAGGACGACGCCGACGAGGACGACGCCGACGAGGGCGACGAGGGCGACGCCGACGAGGAGCCCACGCCCGCGGAACAGGCGGCCCCCGGCTCCACGCGCCCCGCCGCGCGCAGGCCGTAACGCGCCCTTGTAGGTGTGCTTCGCCCGCCTCCCCTCATCGCAGGTCATGGAGGCGCGACGCGCACGGCATCACGCCGTGACATCTCTCCAATCGAGACCAGCACGCCACGTCGCGGACCCGCTGGAGCGGCTCCGTTCGATAACCACAGAGTCGCCCGATCGTGTTAGTTACCCCTCTGGGGCTGATTGAACGCGAAACCGCTGCTCTCCGCCGCCCTCCTCCTTTCGTTCTGGCTCGCGGCGCCTCCCGCGAGGGCGCAGGCGGGCAAGGAGCGCTGGGTCCGGTCCCAGGGGAACAGCGCGGGCCTCGAGCTCGATCTGCTCGGCAAGTCGGCGGAGTGGAGCATGGCCGACGTCGAGTCCGAGGTGAGCACGTTCGGCCTGAGCTTCACCCTCGTCGGCCAGCTCCGGTGGCTCGGCCGGCTCCACCTCGACGCGGAGCTCCCGCTCGCCTACGGCGACGTCTCCGCGCAGTACAAGGCCGAGGATCCCGACGTCGACGAGCAGAGCAGCGCGGGCAGCCTCCTCTTCGGCAACCCCACGCTCGGCGCCCACTACGCGCGCGCCCTCTCGCGCAGGTTCGCCGTCTTCGGCGGGGGCTCGCTCTCGATCCCCGTCCTCGACGACCCCGGCGCCGACGCGCGCGCCACGCTCCAGGCGACGACCCCGGCGCGCGCCTTCTTCGACCTCCACCGGCTCATCCCCGAGCACCTCCCGCTGAGGGCGCGCGGCGGGATCGAGGCCGAGCTCGCCACGCGGCTCTTCTACCGCACGGACACCGCCGTCCTGTTCGCCTTGCCCACCGGCGGCGGCGACGTCGAGCTCGTGCTCGAGCAGGGCACCGAGCTCGAGCTGCGCGGCAAGGGCCGGCTCGGCGGCGGGCTCCGGCTGCAGGCGGCGCTGACGCTCACGAGCGAGGACATGGCGCAGCTCGCGCTGGAGCCGTTCGTCAGCTACGAGCCCGACGGGCCCGGCTATTACGGCCGCGCCGGCCTGCTCGTGGCGCTCGACGCGCCGCTCGGGTTCGGCCTCGCCGACGACAAGGTCGCCACGCTGCGGCTCGCGGTCGGCCGCAGGTTCTGATGCCGCGCTGCGCCGCGTCGCGCGCGCCCACCGCGCCTCCGCGCCCCGCTGCCCGGCCTGCTCCGATCGTCGCGGCCGGCGCGCCGTGCCGGCTCCCCCTGCGCCGCCGCGCATCGTAGGCTGCGGCGGACCGGGAACACGCCCGGGTGAAAGGCCGGGTAGGGCAGCGATGGGCGAGCAGCACGTCTCCGAGCAGGTGAACGAGGAGCAGCTACAGGCCTTCATGCGGGCGCTGCTCGACGACGTGACCGCGCTCGAGCGCCTCCTCGAGGAGGACCGGATCGAGTCGGGCGTGCGCCGCATCGGCGCGGAGCAGGAGATGTTCCTCGTCGACCGCGCGCTCCGGCCCGCGCCGCTCGCCCTGGACGTGCTCGAGCGGGCCTCGGACGCGCGGCTCACGACCGAGCTCGCGCGCTTCAACCTCGAGGCGAACCTCCCCCCGCTGCCGTTCGGCGGCGGCTGCCTGCGGCGGCTCGAGGCCGAGCTCTCGGACGTCGTCGGCCGGGCCGCCGCGGCGGCGCGCGCCGTCGGCGCCGAGGTGCTGCTCGCGGGCATCCTCCCCACGCTGCGCGCCAGCGATCTCGACCTCGACCGCCTCACGCCGATGCCCCGTTACCACGAGCTCAACCGCGCGCTGCGGCAGCTGCGCCAGGGCGATTTCCACGTGTGGATCCACGGGATCGACGAGCTCGAGATGACCCACGACAACATCCTGCTCGAGGCGTGCAACACGAGCTTCCAGGTCCACCTCCAGGTCGGCGCGCGCGAGTTCGCGCCGCTCTACAACCTCGCGCAGGCGGTGACGGCGCCGGTCCTCGCCGCGGCGGTCAACTCGCCGCTGCTGCTCGGCCGCCGGCTCTGGCACGAGACGCGGATCGCCCTGTTCGGGACGTCGGTGGACACCCGCCCGAGCGCCCGCGAGCGCCGGCAGCACAAGCCCCGCGTGCACTTCGGCGACGGCTGGGTGCAGGACGGCGCGCTCGAGCTCTTCCGCGAGGACATCGCGCGCTTCCGCGTGATCATCACCGCCGAGACCGGCGAGCCGCCCGCGGCCGTGCTCGCGCGCGGCGAGGCGCCGGACCTCAAGGCCCTGCGCGTCCACAACGGCACCGTCTACCGCTGGAACCGCCCCTGCTACGGGGTGGCCGACGGCATCGCGCACCTGCGCATCGAGAGCCGCGCGCTCCCCGCGGGGCCCACGGTCCTCGACGAGGTCGCCAACGCCGCGTTCTTCTTCGGCCTGCTCGCGGGCCTCGCCGGCGAGCACCCGCACATCGACCTCGAGATGCCGTTCGAGGACGCCAAGGCGAACTTCTTCGCGGCGGCGCGCCACGGCCTCAAGGCGCAGCTCACGTGGGTGGGCGGGCAGACCTACCCCGCCCCGGAGCTCATCCTCTCGCGCCTGCTCCCGGCGGCCCGGGAGGGGCTCTCTTCCGCGGGCATCGACGCCGCGGACATCGACCGTTACCTCGGCGTCGTGGAGGAGCGCGTGCGCCGCGGCCAGACCGGCGCCCAGTGGGCGCTCGGCTCGCTCGCGGCGATGGCCGGCAAGGGCACGCCGGAGATGCAGGATCGCGCGCTGTGCGCCGCGATGCTCGCCCACCAGCAGGAGGAGGCCCGGGGCGGCGGCGCCGGCGGCCCGGTGCACACGTGGGAGCCCGCCGCGATCGAGGCCGATCGGGACTTCCTGCGCGACAGCTACCAGACCGTGGGGCAGTTCATGTCGACCGATCTCTTCACGGTGCGCCCCACCGACATCGTCGATTTCGCCGCGAGCGTCATGGACTGGCGGCACGTGCGCCACGTGCCGGTCGAGGACGATCAGGGCCGGCTCGTCGGCGTCGTCTCGCACCGGGCGCTGCTCCGGCTGGTCGCGCGCGGCGCCGCCGCGGCGGCCGCCGGCGGCGCCGCGCCGCCCACGGTCGCGTCCATCATGCGGCCCGATCCGGTGACGGTCACGCCGGAGACGCCCACCCTCGAGGCGATGCGGATCATGCGCGAGCAGCGCGTCGGTTGCCTGCCCGTCATCGCGGGCGAGCGGCTCGTGGGCATCGTGACGGAGCGCGACCTCCTCGACGTGTCGGCGACGCTGCTCGAGGCGTACCTGCGCGAGGGGTGAGCGGGCGCCGGCGGCCGGCGAGCGCCGCGGCGCAGCGACGAAATGAAGAAACCGCCAGGACTCGAGGCGACGCCAGGCCGTGATTCACGCCTGGCCTCGTCTCGTGTCCTGGCGGCTCTCCTTCCAGACCAGCGCCCTAGGACACCGAACGGGTTGAAACCCCGGGAAAATGAACCACAGAGGCACAGAGGACACAGAGGAACAACAAAAAAACTCTGTGCCCTCTGTGCCTCTGTGGTTCGAATCTCTTCATTCCCGGGCGTTTCAAGCGGATCGACGCCCTAGGGGCGCGGCGCGGGGCGAGCGCCCCGCGCGCGGCTCACATGTCGCTGATCTCGGTGCACGTCATCTCGTCGCCCTTCGCCTGGCAGTCGAGCACCGTGCCGTACGTGTGGAAGAAACCCTGCTTCGTTCGCGTGACCTGGTACCGCGCCGCGTCGACCTGCCGGATGCTCGTGTAGCTCCCCTGACAGCCGACGGCGCCGAGGCTCGCGAGCAAGAGCCCGAAAATCAAAGCACGTTTCATTCGCTGACCTCCGTCACATCGACCTGGGTGCACTCCGCCTTGCCCGGCTGATCAGGGCACATCCAGATAGCAGGCATGTTGTTCTTGTGACCGGTGACATACACGTAGCCCGGCGCCGCGGGCGCCGAGCTGCTCGCCCACGTCGCACACCCGGCGAGCGCCGAGCCGACGCAGAGCACTGCGCTGAATTGAATGAGTTTCCGCATGGCCCATCACCCTATCGAGGAGCGACGATGTAGGCCAAATTAGCGACATTGCTCCTCTGGACGGATCGTCCTCCATCTCCCTTCCATCTCCCTTTGTGAGGAACGTTCCCCGCCCCGCGTTTCGCCCCGCGAGGGGCCGCGCGAGGTTGACACGTCGCGTTACCCCACCTAAGGAGTTCCTCCCGGCGCTGGCTGCTTTCCAGCCGGGCTCCGGGGGCGGTGCGGGGCGCGCTCGAGGCGGGCCTCGGCAGGGCTCGGCAGGAGAGGGGTCGACATGGCTTCAGGCACGATGGGGATGGGCGGCGAGGACCGGGTGGCGGTCGTGGCGGGGCTGCGCACGCCGTTCACCAAGGCGGGCACGGCGCAGAGGGCGCTGCGCACGGTCGATCTCGCCGCCACGGTGGTGAAGGAGCTCCTCCAGCGGAGCGAGGTGAGCCCGCGCGACGTCACGCTGGTCGTCTACGGCCAGGTGGTGCCGACGCTCGACTGGCTCAACATCGCGCGCGAGGTCGTGCTGCGCACGGGCCTGCCCAAGGACATCGACGCCTACAGCGTCTCGCGCGCCTGCGCGACGTCCCTCCAGGCCATGACGAGCGCCGCCGAGGCGATGCTCGCCGGCCAGCACGACGTCGCCGTCGTCGGCGGCGCCGACAGCATGAGCGACGTCCCGCTCGGCGTCTCCCGCAAGCTCGCCGCCGCGCTGACCGACCTCCAGAAGCAGAAGACGGTCCAGGGCAAGCTGAAGGCCCTCTCCCGCCTCTCGCTGAAGGACCTCGTCCCCCCGGTCCCGGGTTTCTCCCGCGAGCCGACCACCGGCGAGCAGATGGGCGAGGCCGCCGAGAAGATGGCCAAGCAGAACGGCATCTCGCGCGCCGAGCAGGACGCGATCGCCCACCGCTCGCACACGAACGCCGCCCGCGCCTGGCGCGACGGCACGTACGCCGCCGAGGTCATGCACGTCATCCCCCCGCCCTACGACAAGCCCGTCGAGCGCGACAACGTGGTCCGGGACGACTCCACCCTCGAGGCCTACGAAAAGCTCTCGCCGGCCTTCGACCGGCGCCACGGCACCATCACCGCGGGCAACGCGTCGCCGCTCACCGACGGCGCGAGCGCCCTGCTCCTCATGCGCGAGTCCCGGGCCAAGGCGCTCGGCTACCGGCCGCTCGGCTACGTCAAATCGTGGTCCTACGCGGCGGTCGACCCGGGCTGGCAGCTCCTCATGGCCCCGGTGCTCGCCGTCCCGCGCGCGCTCGACCGCGCCGGCCTCTCGCTCCGCGACATGGATCTCGTCGACATGCACGAGGCCTTCGCCGCCCAGGTCGCGTCCAACCTGAAGGCGCTCGCCTCGCCGACGTTCGCCGCGGAGAAGCTCGGCCGGTCCGAGGCCGTCGGCGAGGTCGACCCGGAGAAGCTCAACGTGAACGGCGGCTCGATCGCGCTCGGCCACCCCTTCGCGGCCACCGGCGGGCGCATGGTGCTCTCGACGCTCCGCGAGCTCCAGAAGCGCGGCGGCCAGCACGCGCTCCTCACCGTCTGCGCGGCGGGCGGCCTCGGCGCCGCCGTCGTCCTGGAGGCAGCATGACGACGACCCTCGATCCCGTGACGCCGGCCCCCGCGGAGCGGGGCCCGATCTCCCTGGAGGTCCGCCCCGACGGCGTGGCCGTCGTCACCTACGATGTCCCGGGCGAGGCGGTCAACACGCTCAAGCCCACGTTCGCGGCCGATCTCGCGCGGATCATGGCCGAGATCGCGGGCGACGGGCGCATCAAGGCCGCCATCCTCGTGTCCGGCAAGGCCGACACCTGGATCGCCGGCGCCGACATCGACCTCTTGAAGAGTGTCACGACGGCGGCCGAGGCCGAGGCGCTCTGCCGGGCCGGCCACGCGGCCATCCAGCGGCTCGTGGGCTCACCCAAGCCGATCGTCGCCGCGGTCCACGGCGCCGCGCTCGGCGGCGGCTTCGAGGTGGCGCTCGCTTGCCACGGCCGGGTGCTCAGCGACGACCGCAAGACGGTGCTCGGCCTGCCCGAGGTGCAGCTCGGCCTGCTCCCCGGGCTGAACGGCCTCCAGCGGCTCGCCGAGCGCGCCGGGCTGCAGGCGGCGCTCGATCACGGCCTCACCGGCAAGACCATGCGGCCGTCGAAGGCGCGGCAGCTCGGCGTCGCCGACGACGTGGTCCCCGCGCCCATCCTCCGGGAGACGGCCGCCGCGCTCGCGCTGAAGCTCGCCGCGGCCGGCGCGCCGTTCCGGCCGGACCGCGTCGCGAAGAAGAAGGGGCCGAAGCTCGGCGCCGCCGCGCTGGCGCGCACGTTCACCAGCGCGGCCCTCGAGCAGAACCCCCTTGGCCGGTCCGTCCTGTTCCAGCAGGCGCAGAAGCAGGCGCGGGAGAAGACCGGCGGGCATTACCCGGCGCCCGAGCGGATCATCGAGGTGCTCCGGACCTACGCCGACCGGGGCCTCGAGGCCTCGAAGCACGCCGAGGCCCGCGCCTTCGGCGAGCTCGCGGTCTCGAGCACGGCGCACCGGCTGATGGAGCTCTTCTTCGCGACGACGGCGCTGAAGAAGGACACCGGCGTGGACGACCCCGCCGTGCAGCCGAGGAAGGTCGAGAAGATCGCGATGCTCGGCGCCGGCCTGATGGGCGCCGGCATCACCTGCGTCAGCCTGAGCGCCGGCATCCAGGTGCGCCTCAAGGACCGCGACGACACGTCGCTCGGCCGCGGGCTCAAGTACGTGACCGACATCCTCGCCGAGCGGGTGAAGAAGAAGCAGCTCACCTCGCTGGAGCGCGATCAGCAGCTCGCGCTGCTCACGACGACCACGGACAGCTCCGGCCTCCGGGGCGCCGATCTCGTGATCGAGGCCGTCTTCGAGGATCTCGCGGTCAAACACGCGGTCCTGCGCGACGTCGAGGAGAACGGCAGGGACGACCTCCTCTTCGCGTCGAACACGTCCTCGATCCCGATCGCCCGGATCGCGGCTGCGTCCCGGCGCCCCGAGAACGTCGTCGGGATGCATTACTTCAGCCCCGTGCACAAGATGCCGCTGCTCGAGGTCATCCGGACGCCCGAGACCTCGCCCGAGGTGGTCGCGACGGCGGTGGCGGTCGGCAAGCGCCAGGGCAAGACGGTCATCGTCGTGAACGACGGCGTCGGCTTCTACACGAGCCGCATCCTCGGCCCGTACATGAACGAGGCGAGCTGGCTGCTCGCCGAGGGGGTCGCGATCGAGCAGATCGACCGGGCCCTCGTCGCGTGGGGCTGGCCCGTCGGGCCGCTCGCGCTGCTCGACGAGGTCGGCATCGACGTGGCCGCGCACGTCGGCCCGATCATGATCGAGGCGTTCGGCGACCGGCTCGCCCCGCCGCCGACGATGGCCAAGCTGGTCGCCGACGACCGCAAGGGCCGCAAGAACGAGCGGGGCATGTACCTGTACGGCGCGGCGGCGAAGAAGAAGGGCAAGGGCAAGCACCCGGACGAGAGCGTCTATGCCGTGCTCGGCCTGCCGGTGCCGAAGGCGAAGGACAAGCCCCCGGTCCCGGTCGAGGAGATCCAGATGCGGTGCTCGCTCCAGCTCGTGAACGAGGCGCTGCACTGCCTCGGCGAGGGCATCCTCCGCGGCCCCCGCGACGGCGACATCGGCGCGATCTTCGGCCTCGGCTTCCCGCCGTTCCGCGGCGGCCCGTTCCGCTACGTCGACACCCTCGGCGCCGCCGACGTGCTCCGCCGCATCGAGGTCTACGAGCGGCGCTTCGGCAAGCGCTGGGCCCCCGCGCCGGCGCTCGTGGAGGCGGCGAGGACCGGCAAGCCCTTCTACGACTGAAGAGAGAGAAAAAGCGCAAAGGCGCAAAGGCGCAAGGAGGAGAAAAGAACACTTCCCTACCTCTTCCTTGCGTCTTTGCGTCTTCGCCTTTGCGTTTCAATTCTTCAGCCATCCACCACGGTCACCGGTTCTATCGAGTTCAGCGATCACGTTCGAAGCGACCGCCGGCCCCGTCGTGGCCCGCGCATTGCTCTCCTCCCGGTGCGGGACAGACCGCGCGGGAGGTTGTCAGTCATGCGGAAGTGCGTTCGCGACGCGGTGGTCGTTATCACCGGGGCGTCCTCGGGGATCGGGAGAGCCGCGGCGGTCGCCTTCGCGCGGCGGGGCGCGAGGGTCGTGGTCGCCGCGCGGAACGCGGCGGCCCTCGCCGAGGTGGCCGCCGAGTGCGCGAGCGTCGGCCCTCCGGCGCTCGCCGTCCCAACGGACGTGCGGGACGAGTGCGCGGTCAGGGACCTCGCCCGCCTCGCGTGCGAGGCGTTCGGCAGGATCGACGTCTGGGTGAACAACGCCGCGGTGTTCCTCTATGCGCGCGCCGAGGAGGCGCCCTACGACACCTACCGTCAGGTCATCGAGACGAACCTGTTCGGCACCCTGCACGGGGCGCGGGCCGTGCTGCCGTACTTCCGCGCGCAGGGCTCGGGTGTGCTCATCCACAACGCCTCTGCCCTTGGCAAGTTCGGCGGTCCGACGATGAGCGCCTACGTGATCTCCAAGTTCGGAATCGTCGGCCTCGCTTCCTGCCTGAGGCAGGAGCTCGCCGGCGCCCCGGACATCCACGTCTGCACGATCTTGCCGTCCTCGGTCGACACCCCGATCTACCAGCATGCGGGAAACTACACCGGCCGCGCGGTCCAGCCGATGCCCCCGGTGCTCCCTCCCGAGCGGGTCGTCGCGGCGATGCTCTCCCTCGCCGAGCGGCCGAGGCGCGACGTCTACGTCGGCGCTGCCGGCCGCCTCACCACCGCGGCGCTCGCCGTCCTGCCGGGCCTCACCGAGCGGGTGCTGGCGGCCTACATCAACCAAGCGACGTTCCTCGACCGCGCCGCGCCGCACACGGACGGCAACATCTTCGCGCCGATGAACCACTGGACCGGCGTGACCGGCGGATGGCGCGCGACCTCGCGCGTCGCGGCGCTGCTCGACGCGGCGCGCGCGGCCGCCCGGATCGCGCGCGAGATCCCCGCCGCGATGCTGTCGCGCAAACCGTGACGGGGCCATTGCGCCTCTGGCACCTTCCGTACGCGCAGCGACAAGTTTCCTGACGCGTCGCCGCCCCCGGGCTGCCGCTCAACCTCGGGGATTCTGTGACCTGTTCTCCATCGATTGCCGCCATCCTGCCCGCCGCAAAGCAAGCCAACCACGGTAGGAGGCGCAACAATGAGCCGTTATGTGGCGCGCACGCTCCGGAGCGATGACTTTTCGACGCTGATGGAAATGGAATCGGCGCTCTTCGGAAGCGCGGGAGAAGGGGAGCTCGGGCGGTATTACATCCGTCTTTGCTGCGACTTCTTCAAGGATTCCTGCTTCATCGTCGAGGCGGCGGGCAAACCTGCGGGTTACCTGCTCTCGTTCGCCCGCGGCAAGGAGGTCTATTGCACGACGCTCGCCGTCCTCCCCGCGTACCAGGGGTCCCGGGCGACGCACACGCTGCTGCGCGCGTTCGTCGGCTCGATCCTCGGGTGGGCGGAGTCGTGCTGGTTCACCGTCGAGGAGGACAACCACGCCGCGCGGGCGCTCCACGCGATGCTCGGCGCGAAGGAGATCGAGGTCCGCCCCGACTTCTATGGCACCGGCCACCCGCGCATCATCTCGCGCATCGACCGGGAAGCGTTCCTGGCCCTCCGGGCCCGCTTCGAGAAGGTGGGGCTCGTCGAGCGCCCGTCCGGCGCGGCGGAGCCGCGGCCGGCGGACGGCGGCGGGATGGCCTCGGCCGCGGCGCTGGCCTGAGGCGGACGGACCCATGACGACCACCGCTCCGCTGGACGCGGGCCGCCGCCTGAGCGGGCCCGGCGACGGGTTGTGGACCGAGGCGATCTCCGTCGCGAGCCGGGTCTCCGGCGTGATGGGGCTCGCGCTCGACACGGTGCTCCGGACGAGCCGGCTGCCCGAGGTGCCTGCCTACCGCGCCCGCGGCAGGGCGCACCTCCTTCACCGGGTCACGAAGGATCTCTGCGCGATGCACGCCCTGCACGTCCGCGTGACCGGCTCCCCGCCCGAGCCGCCGTTCGTCCTCGTGGCGAACCACGTGAGTTACCTCGACCCGATCGTCCTCGCGTCGCTCACCCCGTGCACCGCGATCGCGAAGCAGGAGGTCGGCGGCTGGCCGCTCATCGGCGACCGCGCGCGCGAGCTCGGCGTGCTGCTCGTCGACCGCGCGCGCCCGGCGAGCGGCGCGCGTGTGCTCCGGGGCGCGCTCCGCGCCCTGCGCCACGGCGTCCCGGTGCTGAATTTCCCTGAGGGCTCCACCACACGCGCCGACAGGGTCCTCCCCTTCCGCAAAGGCATCTTCGGCCTCGCCCGCATCGCGGGCGTCCCCATCGTGCCCGCGGCGGTCACCTACGACGACCCGGCGCTCTGCTGGGCGGGCGACGACACCTTCGTCCCCCACTACCTCCGCTTCGCTCGCCGCCGCGAGGCGACCGCCTTCGTCACCTTCGGTCCGCCGCTCGGCGATCACGGGGGCGCGCCCGAGCTCGCCGAGCGCGCCCGCGCCGTCATCGTGGACCTCTTGAGCCTCTAGGAGTTCTCATGCCTCAACAACGTGCAGCCGCCTACCTGCGGCACGGGCAAACCCCCTTCTTCCGCCTCGCGACCGCGGCGTTCCACGAGGGCGGCGCCGCGGCCTATGCCGGCGCCGACGCCGTGCTCCTCGGCGTCCCGTGGGATGGGAGCGTCACGTACCGCCCGGGCGCGCGCTTCGCCCCCTACGAGCTGCGCCGCGTGAGCGCGCTCGTGCAGTCGTTTCACCCCGGCCACCGCATCGACGTGTTCCGCGCGCTCGACGTGCTCGACGGCGGCAACGTGCCCTTCCCTCCCTTCCATGCCGAGTCCGTCCGCGAGCTGATCCAGGCCGCGGTCGACGAGGTGGTCTCGGCGGGCGCCGTCCCGTTCGTCGTCGGCGGCGATCACTCCATCGCGCTCCCCGTGCTCCGCGCGCTCTCGCGGCACCACGGCCCCGTCGCCGTCGTCCACGTCGACGCCCACCTCGACACGAGCACCTCGGAGGTGTGGGGCGAGCCGTTCCACCACGGCACGCCGTTCCGCAACGCGATCGACGAGGGCCTGCTCGCGCGCGGCGCGCTCCACCAGATCGGCATCCGCGCGACGTGGGGCCACCCCGAGGAGGGCGCGTTCGCGGCGCACGCCGGGGCGACGATGTACGACATGGACCGGATCGACCGCGCCGGCGCCGGCGCCGTCGCCGCCGCGATCGCGGCCGCCGTCGGCGACGCGCCGGTCTACCTGTCGTTCGACATCGACGGCATCGATCCCGCCTTCGCCCCGGGCACCGGCACGCCCGTTCCCGGCGGGCTCACCTCGCGCGAGGCGATCCAGCTCCTGCGCGGCCTCGCAGGGATCAACCTGGTCGGCATGGATCTCGTCGAGGTGTGTCCCGCGCTCGACCACGCCGACATGACCCTCCATCTCGGCGCGCATCTCCTGTTCGAGGGCCTCGCCCTCCTGGCGGCGAAGAAGGGGTCGCCCTGATGCGCTGACGCAACGGGCGCGACGGCCCCGCCCTCGCCGCCGCGCCGCGCGGCGGTTCAAGCCGACGCGCCCTCGCCGCACGCCGCGCGGCGGCTCAATCTGCTGGCGTTCACCGCCACCCCGGTGTCACATAAAAGACACTGGGATGGCATGCTCTCTCCACCTCCTCGGGCGCTACGCGGATCTTCCGCGGATTGACGACTCCTGGGCCCGCCTGGCGAACGCCTACGGTGGACGGGAGATGACGGTCGGGACGTCCGCGGACGGGAGACCGTTACGGCGGTATGACTTCGGCGACCCGCACGGGCCGACGATCCTGCTGACGTCGCTCATGCACGGCGTCGAGCTGATCGGCGGGCTGGCGTTGCTCGACGCGGTCCGGGCCATCCTGGCGAGCGGGCGCGTCGGCGCTGCGGCGCGGGCGCGGCTCGTGGTCGTGCCGGTGGTCAACCCCGACGCGGTGGCGGAGAACCTGGAGCGTCTCGACAGCGATCGGGTGGCGGCCCAGCGGTGCAACGCCCGCGGCGTGGACCTGAACCGGAACTTCGCGCCGCTGTCCTCGACGCGGCCGCTGCACCCGTTCGCGGGCTCGCGGCTCCGCTGGTCGCCGCACTACACGGGCCCCCACGCCTTCTCCGAGCCCGAGACGCGCGCCCTGCGCGACGTCGCGCTGGAGACGAGGCCCGCGCTCGCGCTCGGCTTCCACAGCTGCGGCAACCTCCTGCTGTACCCGTGGGCGCACACGGCCGCGGCGAACCCGCGCGCGCCGCTGTACCGGGCGCTCGGCGACGCCTTCTGCCGCGCGCTGCCGCGCGAGCGCTACGCGGTCCGGCAAGCGGCGCACTGGTACCCGACGGTCGGCGACATGGACGACTGGCTCGACGCGAACCTCGGCGCGCTCGCGTTCACGGTCGAGGTGAGCCGCCCCTCGCGCTCCTACCGCGATCTCCGCCGGCTGCTGAACCCGTTCTGGTGGCTGAACCCGCGCGAGGCCGACGCGGCGATCGACAACGTCGTCCCCGGCGTGCACGCGCTCCTCTGCGCTGCGCTCGACGCGCTCGACCTCGAGGTGGGAGCAGCGGCGCCGCTGCCCCACGCCGCGCCCGCGGAGCTCTTCGCCGACGCCGCCGAGTAGCAGGCCGGCCCGCGCCCCGCGCGCCGGGTCCGCGCGCGCCGCGAGACGGCAGCGCGCCGGGCCTACATCCCGCGGCGTCCTGTGTGCGCGCGCCCTCAAATAGTGCCGTTCCCGCAGGCGGCATCCACTATCCTTCGAGGCGTGGACGCCGCCTCGCGCCGAACGCCGACGACCCTCCGGGTCAGCTCGCACGAGATGGCGACGGCGCCCGGCGCGGACGAATCGGACATCTGGCAGCACGAGCCGGACGAGGTCGTCGAGGGCAA
This sequence comes from Sorangium cellulosum, assembly GCF_002950945.1. Taxonomy (GTDB): domain Bacteria; phylum Myxococcota_A; class Polyangia; order Polyangiales; family Polyangiaceae; genus Sorangium; species Sorangium cellulosum_E. The sequence goes on along the minus strand of NZ_CP012673.1, from coordinate 61,125 downwards.
GTACCGGCTGGTCCGCCCGCTCGGGCGCGGGGGCATGGCGGAGGTCTGGCTCGCCGCACACGTGCACCTCAAGACCGAGCTCGCCGTCAAGTTCCTCAGCGTCACGCTCACCGGCGACCCGGAGCGGAGCCGGACCATCCTCGAGCGGTTCCGGTTCGAGGCGCAGATCTCCGCCCGCCTGAGCGCGCGCACGCGGCACATCGTCGCGGTGTACGACGCGGGGGTTCACGACGACATCCCGTACCTCGTGATGGAGTACGTGAAGGGACGGACGCTGTTCGCCGAGGTCACCGAGAAGGGGCCGATCGATCCGCTGCGCTTCGCGGACCTGCTCGAGCAGATCGCGGACGCGCTCACCGTCGCGCACGAGCTCGGGATCGTGCACCGCGACCTGAAGCCGTCCAACGTGATGATCTTCGAGGACCCCGACGGCGCGCCGGCGGTGAAGGTCGCGGATTTCGGCATCGCCAAGGCGACCCGCGGCAATCTCGGCCTGGATCGGCCCCAGGAGACGGACGCGCACATCATGCTGGGCTCACCGAACTACATGAGCCCGGAGCAGCTCACGTCGCCGCTCGAGGTCGACGCGCACTCCGACATCTGGGCGCTCGGCGTGCTCGCCTACGAGGTGCTGACGGACTGGCCGCCCTTCCAGGGCGACACCATCGCGGAGATCATCATCGCGATCAACACGCGCGAGATCGAGCCTGCCACGAACGTCCGGCGGTCGCTCCCGAGGGGGCTCGACGGCTGGTTCGCGCGCGCCCTCGCGAAGGAGCCGGCGCGGCGGTTCGCGTCGGTGGGGGAGATGGCCCGCGCCTACCGCGCCGCGCTCTCGACGTCGCCGCCCGCGCCGGCGCGGCGTCCGGTCGCCGCGCTGGCGGCGGTGGTGGTGGCCAGCGTGAGCACGGTCGCCGCCGCCAGCTTCATCGCGTCGCGCCTCCTGGATGCGCCGCGCCCGGCGCACGCAGCGGCGCGGCGCGTGTCCCCCGGCGTGCGCCATGCGCTCCAGGAGCTCGCGTCGCGGCCGCCGTCGCAGCTGCCGTCCGCGGCCGCAGCAGGTCCCGCGGCGGCCTCCGCGGCGGCGCCTCCGGCCGCGGCGCAGGGGTCCGCCGCTCCGCCTGCGCCGGCGGCCGCGTCGGCGGCCGCGTCCGCGCAGCCGCGCTCGACCGCGCCCCGTCCTGCGGGCGACAGGGCCGCTCCCCGCGCCACGGCGACGACCGCGCCGAGGACGCCGCCCCCGCCTGCCCTCCCTCGCCGCAAGGAGATCGACAAGAGTGAGATCCTTTGAGCGACACCTCCTCGCGCTCGCGGGCGCCGCCCTGCTCGCGGCGGCGCCCGCGCCCGCGCGCGCCGCCGGCGCCGAGGAGGACGCGAAGACGCTGTTCGCCCGCGGCCGCGAGCTGCGGAGCGCCGGCCAGTGCGAGCCCGCGATCCTCGCCTTCCGGCGCGCGCTGGAGGTCTACCCCGAGGGCCTCGGCGCGCTGCGGAACATCGCCGAGTGCGAGGAGGCGCTGGGCCTCTACGCCTCGGCGAGGCGGGACTGGTGGGATCTCCGGCGCGCCGCGCTCCAGTCCACGGAGGCGAAGTACGCCGGATGGAGCGAGGACGCCGAGAGCCGCTTCCGTGCGCTGAGCGACAAGGTCGCGACGTTGAAGCTGGAGGTGCGCGGCGCCGAGCGGACCCCGAACGTCCGCGTGGCGCTGGACGGCAAGCCCATCGATCCGAGGCTGCTCGGCGTCGAGCTGGAGCGCGATCTCGGCCTGCACACGGTCGAGCTGTTCTACGGCGGCGCCGCGCCGATCACCGAGCGCGTGGATCTCACGCCCGGCGCCCACCGGGTCGTGACGCTCACCGTCCCGGCGCCGCCCGGCCCGCGCGCCGCGCAGGACGTGGCCCCGCCGGCGGGCTCGTCCTCGCCCAGCGGCTACCGCGTTGCGGGCTACGTCGCGCTCGGCGTCGGCGGCGCGGGCGCGATCGCGACCGTCGTTGCCGCCGCCGTGCGCGCGAGCGCGCTGTCGGCCGTCGAGGACGGGTGCACACGCGCCGGGGGCACCTACGTGTGCCCGCCGGAGCTCGCCGACGACTACCGTACCGGCTCGACCGCCTCGACCCTCGCCAGCGTCTTCGCCGGCGTCGGGCTCGTCGGGATCGGCGCCGGCGTCACGCTGCTCCTGCTGAGCCCTTCCGGGCAGGCGCCGCCTGCGACCGGCAACAAGCAGCCGACGGCGGAGCTCTCGCTCTCGCCGTCGCCGGGAGGTCTCGGCTCGCGGTTGCTCGTGCGGTTCTGACGCCGGCGCACGGGCGTGGTCGAGCTTGTTTTTCCAGCCTGGAGCGCTACCCCCTGGGAGGCGTCGCGAACACGGCGGAGGTCGAGATGAGCTCGCTGCGAAACAAGATCCTGGGTTCGGTGGCAGGGAGCGGCGCCGTCGCCGTCCGTGGGTCGGCGGAGGCGCTGTTCGCCGAGGCCGGCAAGGGGCTGCTCGAGGAGGGCGCGCGGGAGGGCCTGCGGCGCGTGCTGGTCGACAACACCACCGCGGTGGTCGACGCGCTCGCGCCGGGCCTCTCGCTGGCGCACGAGGGTGGAGCACAGGCGGGCGCGCTCGGCATCACGGAGGCGGCGCGGCAGGTGGGCCAGGCGGCGCTCGCCGAGGGGGCTCCGGCGGCCGCGGCCCGGACGCTCACCCGCGAGGTGATGAAGGCCGCGGGCCGGGAGGTGCTGAAGGGCGCCGGCAAGGCGGCCGGGATCGGGTTCGTCGTCGACGGCGCGTTCGGCGCGTACGCGGGGCTCACCGCCTACCAGCGCGGCGAGATGACGAAGCAGCAGGCGCTCGTGCACACGGCCCAGGAGGCCTCGACCGGCGCGGTGGCGACGGGCGCCGGCGTGCTGCTCGCGGCGGGCCTCGTCGCGGTGACGGGCGGCGCCGCCGCGCCGCTCGTCTTCGCGGTGGGCGCTGGCGGTGCGATCGGCGCCAAGCAGCTCCTGCGGCGCCTCGTCGCGCGCGCGTCCTCGAAGGCCCTCGTCCGTGTCGTCCCCGACGGAGACCAGGTGGAGCAGCGCCGCGACGGCGAGCAGGTCCCGGCGCCCACGCCTTGACGGAGGGTCCGCGCCGTCGGGCGTGCGGCGCGCAACGTCCGCCCTGCGGCGCGCCATCTCGGTGGCTTTCGCGAGGGGGCGCCCTACCCTAGGTAGTTCCCATGGTGCGGCGCATTCCGAGGCGATCGTTCCTGCACATCGGCGGGGCGGCGGCGGCGCTGGCCCTGCCGCTCTCCATGATTTTCGCGCGGAGGACGCGATCGCGGGCCCCCGGCCGCCTCGGTCCCCTCGAGCCGGATCCTGCGGGCATCCTCGACCTGCCCGCGGGCTTCACGTACCGGATCCTCGAGCGCGCCGGCGGCGGCATGGATGACGGCTACCGGGTGCCGGGCCGCCCCGACGGCATGGGCTGCTTTCCGGGTCCGAGCGGCACGTTCGTCCTGCTCAGGAACCACGAGGTCTCGCCCGGCGACAAAGCAAAGGGTCCTTACAAATCCGGCCAGCGCGCGCCGGCGGAGGCCTACGACGCGGCGAGCATGGGCGGCGTCACGCGGCTCGTGCTCGACGCGTCCACGTTCGCGCGCGTCTCGAGCAACCTGGTGCTCGCCGGCACGAACGTGAACTGCGCGGGCGGCGTGAGCCCCTGGGGCTGGCTCTCCTGCGAGGAGAACGTCGACGACCGCCACGGCTACGTCTTCCTGTGCTCGGCGACCGCGTCGGCGGTGGAGGCGCCGCGGCGCCTCTCGGGCTACGGCCGCTTCTACCACGAGGCCGCGGTCGTCGACGGCGCGACGCACATCGCCTACCTCACCGAGGATCGCGCGGACGGCTGCTTCTACCGCTTCAAGCCCGCGGACCCCGCCGCGCCGTTCCAGGGCAAGCTCCAGGCGCTCAGCGTCGTCGGGCACCCGCGCCTCGACACGTCGGCCTGGGCCTTCGCGGCCCCGCGCGAGATCGCGTGGGTGGACATCGACGATCCCGACCCGAAGGACGACACGGTCCGCAAGCAGGCCCAGGCCCGGGGCGCCGCCGTCATCCGGCGCGGCGAGGGCATCTGCTCCTCGAACGGCGCCGTGTACCTCTGCGCGACCGTCGGCGGCCCGGCCAGCGCCGGGCAGATCTTCCGCCTGCTCCCCGCGGGCGACGGCGGCACGCTCGAGCTCGTCGCGCAGTCGACGGACCGGGACGAGCTCGACTCGCCCGACAACCTCACCGTCGCTCCGTGGGGGGACGTCGTGATGGTGGAGGACGGCTACCGGGAGGACTTCATCCGGGGCCTGACGGTGGACGGGAAGGTCTACGACATCGCGCGCAACGCGCGGAGCACGAGCGAGCTCACGGGCGTGTGCTTCTCGCCCGACGGCAAGGCGCTCTTCGTGAACATGCAGGAAGACGGCCTCACCCTGGCCGTCACGGGTCCGTTCCCCGAGCCCGGCGGCGCCGCCGCGCCGCGCCGCGCGGGCGTCCCGGGCTGAGCGCCGGCGGGCGCGCCGCCGCCGCTCAGACCAGCGGTCGCCGCCGCCGCCGCTCAGAACGGCGGCGGCGCCATCTCGCCGGCGGCCGGCAGCGTCCCCGGCTCCGGGGCCGGCAGCGTCCCCGGCTCCGGCGCGTGCTCCGGCTCGGCTGGCGCCGGGGCTGCCCCGGGCTGCGCCGGCTCGGCGGCCTTCTCGCCCGGCGCTGCCGCTCCCGCGGCGCCCGGAAGCTCTTCCGGCGCCCCCGCGTCGGCGCCTTCCGCGCCCGCGTCCGCCTCGGGGACCGGCGCTTCCTCGGCCGGCTCCGTGCCGGCGACGAACACCTCTTCGATCGCGTCTTCCTGCCCCTCGCGCGCGAGCAGGCCCGTCTGCGGATCGATCTTCACGCGCACGATCCCGTTCGGCACGGGGAAGTCGGCCGCGGGTCGCTTCGCGTGCGCCTGCTTCATGAACTCCACGAACGCGGGCAGCGCCGCCGTCGCGCCCGCCTCGCCCGCGCCGAGCGGCGCGGCGTCGTCGTAGCCGGTCCACACCGCGCAGGCGATGTCGGTCGAGTAGCCGACGAACCAGGTGTCCTTCGACTGGTTCGTCGTCCCCGTCTTGCCGGCGATCGGCCGCCCGAGCGAGCGCGCCTGCTTGGCGGTCCCGCTCTGCACGACGGAGGTCAGCACGCTCGTGAGCACGTAGGCCTCTGCCTCCTCCATCACGCGGTGCGCGGGCGGGCGCCGCGGCAGCGGGAGCTCCGCCCCGTCGGGGCCCACGATCTTCGTGATCAGGACCGGCTGCTCGTGCACGCCGCCCGCGGCGATGCTCGCGTACGCGGCCGCCATCTCGCGCGGCGTCACCTCGTAGGAGCCGAGCGCGAGCGACAGGTCCGCGCCGAGCTTCGACTGGATCCCGAGCGCGTTCGCGAACGCGACCACGTTCGAGGCGCCGACGCGCGACAGCGCCGACACCGCGGCCACGTTCACGCTGTGCGCCACCGCCTCGCGCAGCCGCGCCGGCGACCGCCCCTCGCTCTCGTCGTGGTTTTGCGGCTTGTACCCGGCGACGGCGAGCGGGTTGGTCTCGAGGATCGTCGCCGGCGTCAGCGTGCGCGCGTGGATCCCGTAGCCGTAGACGAACGCCTTGAACGTCGATCCCGGCTGCCGCCGCGCGTACGTCGCCCGGTCGAGCCCGCCGCGCACCGCCTCGTAGCTGCCGACGAGCGCGACGATCTCGCGCGTCCGCACGTCGATCGCGACGAGCGCCCCCTCCGGCCCGAGCTCGAGCCGCAGCGGCACCGGCGCCACGGGCTTCGCCGCGCCGGCCGCGGCGCGCTTCGCCGCCTCGCCGGCGGCGGCCTCGTCCTCGTCTTGCCCCGGCGTGACCGCCTCGACGACGGGCTCCGGCGCGGGGCCGATCAAGCTGACGCGCACCACCTTGTTCACCTCGGCGAACTTGCTCGGCGCGAGCCCGCTCGGGTTGTACCGCTCCGCGCCGCGGAGGGAGACCGTGCCGTGCAGCGAGCCGACCCGCACCGCCAGCGTCCCCCGCGCGTCGTCCGCGCCGGTGACGACCCCGCGGAACACCTTGTGGCCGCTCGGCGTCCCATCGAACGGCGGCGGCTCCTTCTTGGTCCGCGCGAGCGGCCCGAGCAGCTTGTGCCGCTTCGCGTACGCGTCGAGGTTCTTGCGGACGGCCGCGCGCGCCGCGGCCTGCATCGCCGGTTCGATCGTGGTCGTGATCGTGTAGCCGCCGAGCTGCGCGGCCGGCCCGACGATCTCGCGCAGCATGCGCTGCGCCTCGCCGACCACCTCGGGCGCGAGCTCCGCGAGCGTCTCGGTCTCGATGGCGAGCACCACCGGCTCCCGCTTGGCCTGCTCGACCTGGACCTCGTCCGCGAAGCCCTTCCTCTGCATCTGATCGAGCACGAAGGCGCGCCGCGCGACCGCGCGCTCGAGGTTCACCCGGGGCGAGTACACCGACGGCCCCTTCACGACGGCGACGAGCAGCGCCGCCTCGGCGAGCGTCACGTCGCGCACGCTCTTGCCGAAGTAGTACCGGCTCGCCTCCTCGACCCCGTAGCGGCCGTGGCCGAAGTAAATCTTGTTGAGGTAGAGCTCCAGGATCTCGTCCTTCGTGAGCTCCTGCTCGATCTTGCGGGCGAGGATGATCTCGCGCGCCTTGCGGCGATAGGTCCGGTCGGGCGTGAGCAGGACGTTCTTCACGACCTGCTGGGTGATCGTGCTCGCCCCTTGCCGGGTCTGGGTCGACCGGAGGTTCACCGCGAGCGCGCGGAGCATGCCGAGGTAGTTCAGCCCTGCGTGCTCGTAGAAGCCCGCGTCCTCGGCGGCGAGCGCGGCCAGCTTCACCTGGTTCGGGATCTCGCCGATGCGCACGACGGTGCGCCGCTCCGTGAAGAGCTCGCCGAGGCGGGTCCCGTCGCGCGCCAGGATGCGCGTCACCTGCGGGGGCCGGTAGTCCTTGAGCTCGACGGTGGAGGGGAGATCGGCCTCGTAGTGCTGGACGACGAGCACAACCGCGACGGCGGCGAGGACGAGCAGCGCCGCGAGCGCGATCCCGATGCGTTTCGCCCAGGTCGCGATCCTGGCGCGCCTCCCCGGATCGGCCGCGCCGTCCGGCGGTTGCGGCGCCCCCGCGATGTGCGGCGGCGCGCCCGCGATGTGCGGCGCGCTCTCGCGCCGCGGCGCCCCCGCGATGTGCGGCGCGCTCGCTGGCCGCGCCACCTCCGCGATGTGCGGCGCGCTCGCTGGCCGCGCCGCCTCCGCGATGTGCGGCGCGCTCGCTGGCCGCGGCGCACCCGCGATGTGCGGCGCGCTCGCTGGCCGCGCCGCCGCGCTCGCTCGCGCCGGCGGCTCGCTCTCTCGCCCCGGCGTTCCGGACCACCGCGCCGGCGGCTCCGCCTCGTGCTGCGGCGGGCCGACCTTCCCGGCCGGATCGTTCTCGTTTCCCCCAGGGTTCCCTGATTGCTCCGAGGCCATGGCGCCGTCCCCATGAACGCTGGCGCCCGCGATGCGCATCCAGAGCGCCCGGCGCGCCGGAGCGGCGACGCTAGCACGCCCGCGGAGGCACGCCGCGATCCGGCGGCGCTCCGGGCAGGATCAGCCGCCCTGGAACAGCCTCATCGCCACGATGGTGATCAGGATGCCCGCGATCAGGCACCCCGCCGCGATGCCCACGAGGAGCAGCGGCTTGGTCTCGCCCGACCTCGCCGCCGCCTTGGCGAGGGGCGCGGGCTGCGGCTTCGGGGACGCCGCGGCCAGCGCCTGCGGCGCCTGGGCCATCTTCACCGTCTTCGCCGGCGACTTGAACGGCGACGACGCGGGCGCCTTGTTCGCCTGGAGCGCGGCGGCGTGCTGCTTCGCCGCCTGCTCGAGCACCGCGTTCGCGTTCTTCGGCATCATCGCCGTGTAGCCCTTGCCCGCGCCTCCCGCGAACGGCTTGAGCGCGTCCGCGAACTCGGCGGCCGACTCGAACCGGTCCTCGGGCCGCTTCTCGAGCGCCTTGCCGAGCACGAGGCCGAGCCCTGGCGGGAACTGCTTCCCGGGCACGCGCTCGTCGATCGGGATCGGCGACTTCGTCACGTGGTGCTGGATGTACTCCATCGGCGTCCGCGCCTCGAACGGCAGCTTCCCCGTGAGCACCTCGTAGAGGATGGTCGCGAGCGAGTAGATGTCGCTGCGCGCGTCGAGCACCTTGCCCTGCGCCTGCTCGGGCGACATGAACTCCGGCGTCCCGAAGACCATGCCCTCCTGCGTGAGCATCACCGACCCCGGCCTGAGCTCGCGCTCCGTCACCTTCGCGAGGCCGAAGTCGAGCACCTTCGGGTAGTCCTTCAGCCCGCCGTTGGTCGACAGGAAGATGTTCTCGGGCTTGAGGTCGCGGTGCACGATCCCCTGTATGTGCGCTTCTTGCAGCGCGCCGCAGACCTGGATGAGGATCGGGATCGCGCGCTCGACCGGCAGCGGCCCTTCCTTGCGGACCACCTGGTTCAGGTTCTTCCCCTCCAGGTACTCCATCACGATGTACAGCGAGCCGTCCTCGAGCTCGCCGTAGAGCAGCACCTTCACCGTGTTCGGGTGCGTGAGGTGGCTCATCGCCCGCGCCTCGCGGCGGAAGCGGGAGACGAGATCCTTTCGGTTGGCGAGCTTCGGGTGGAGGATCTTGACCGCCACCATCCGGTTCATCGCCGGCTGTGCAGCCTTGTAGACCGACCCCATTCCGCCGGAGCCGATCTTTTGAAGGATCTGGAACTGCCCCCCGAGCAGATCTCGACCGATGTTCGGGTCCGGACCGGCAGCCATGCGTGGAGCGGGAAAATACCACGCAACCCACCCGTATCGTCTATGACCGAAGCAGCGGACGCATCGGATCCTGCCGCGACAGCAAAAATGACCGCAAAACTGCACGATCCCGGGGAGGCGGCCGAGGCGCTCGAGAGCCCGCTGCTCGCCGCCGCCGGCTTCTCGCACGCCTTCTTCACCCGGCGCGGCGGCGTCAGCGCCCCCCCGTGGGACACCCTCAGCTTCGCCGTCGCCCTCGGCGACGACCCCGCCGCCGTGCGGCAGAACCTGGAGCGCGCCGCGCGGCGCCTCGGCATCCCGGCCGCGCGGCTCTACTACCTCAGCCAGGTCCACGGCGTCGCGGCGCGGGTGCTCGCCGGCGACGAGGATCGCGACGACGTGGTCCGCGAGGTGGGGGACATCACCCTGTCGCGCGCGACCGGCGTCGGCTGCGGCGTCCGCAGCGCCGACTGCGCCCCGATCCTCGTCGCGGATCGCCGGAGCGGCGCCGTCGCCGCGGTGCACAGCGGCTGGCGTGGCACCGTGCTCCGGGTCGTCGTCGAGGCCGTCCGCGCGCTCAGGTCGCTCGCCGGCCCCGGCGCGGAGCTCGTCGCGGCGATCGGCCCGCACATCGAGGCCTGCTGCTTCGAGATCGGCGAGGAGGTCGCCGCCGACCTCGCCGCCTGCTCCAGCGCCGGCGGCGCCGCCATCGTCCGCGGCGCCTCCGGCCCGCGCCCGCGCGCCGACATCCGGCGCATCCTCAGGGCCCAGCTCGCCGAAGCCGGCCTCGGCCGCGACGCGGTCGATGACGTCCGGGGGTGCACCACGTGTGACCCTGCCCGCTTCTTCTCTTACCGGCGCGACGGACAGCGGAGCGGCCGGCTCCTCTCCGCGATCGTCGCCGGCCGTACCGTCATCAGCTAGAACGCCTTCATGGTCTCGCTCGCGCGCGACTCGTCGCCGATCGTCCTCGCCATGGTGGGCCTGCCCGCGCGCGGGAAGACCTCGATAGCCCGCAAGATCGCGCGGTACCTCTCGTGGCTCGGCCACCCCACGCGGCTCTTCAACGTCGGCAACTACCGCCGCGCGCACCTCGGCACCGCGCAGCCGCACCAGTTCTTCGACCCGGACAACAGCGAGGGCCGGCAAGCGCTGCTCGGCATGGCGATGACGGCGCTCGACGACCTCCTCGGCTGGCTCAGCTCGGGCGGCGAGGTGGCGATCTACGACGCCACGAACAGCACCCGCGCCCGCAGGAACCTCGTCACCGAGCGCTGCCAGGCGCACGGCTTCCCGGTCGTCTTCATCGAGTCGATCTGCAACGACGAGTCGATCATCGAGACCAACGTCCGCGAGACGAAGCTCCGCTCGCCGGACTACCAGGGGGTCGACCCCGAGGCCGCGCTCCGCGATTTCCGCGCCCGCATCGCGCACTACGCCCGCGCCTACGAGCCGCTCGGCGAGCCGGAGCGCAGCTACATCAAGATCATCGACGTCGGCCGCCAGGTCGTGCTGAACCGCATCCACGGCTACCTGCCGGCGCGCCTCGTCCCGCTCTTGATGAACATGCACCTCACGCCGCACCCGATCTGGCTCACCCGCCACGGCGAGAGCGTGTTCAACGAGAAGGGCCTGCTCGGCGGCGACTCGGATCTCAGCGCGCGCGGCGACGAGTACGCGAAGAACCTCTCCGTCTTCATCCGCGAGCGGGCCGGCGACGAGCACGTCAACGTCTGGACGAGCACCCTGCGCCGCACGATCCAGACCGCGCGCCCGATCACGCAGAACCACGTCGCCTGGCGCGCCCTCGACGAGATCGACGCCGGCGTCTGCGAGGGCATGACCTACGAGGAGATCCGCCAGAAGATGCCCGAGGTCTTCCACGCGCGCGCGGCCGACAAGTTCCGCTACCGCTACCCGCGCGGCGAGTCGTACGAGGACGTCATCCAGCGGCTCGACCCGCTGATCATCCAGCTCGAGCGCCAGCGCTCGCCCGTGCTCGTGATCGGCCACCAGGCGGTGCTGCGCGCGCTGTACGCCTACCTCGTGGACCGCCCGGCGCCCTCGTGCCCGACGCTGCCGATCCCGCTGCACACCGTGATCGAGCTGACCCCGACCGCCTATGCCTGCGAGGAGCGCCGGTTCCAGCTCGCGCCCGCGGTCCAGGGCGGCGACTCGAGCACCGCGCACCCCTGACCCGCCGGCGCGCCGCGCGCGCTCGACCCGGCGCGCCGCGCTGCCGCGCCCGGTCAGCGCTCCCGGCTGAGCAGCTTGCGCAGGAGCTCCAGCGGGTGGAACGGCAGCATCGCGGCCATGTCGCTGTCGGTCCCGGCCCGCTCGAGCACCGCCCGCACCGCGGGCCCCACGACCCCCATGGGATCGATCCGCTCCGCGATCGACCGGAGGGCGGCGAGCGCCGCGCGCCCCGCGTCGATCCCGAGCGGGATGGCGAGCGCGGCCGGCACCGGCGCGAGGATCACGTCCCGCACCGCCACGGCGCGCGCCCAGGCGCCCGGGCTCGGATCGACCTCGAGCTTGCGGATCGTCTCCGCCTCCGCGAAGCACCCGAGCGACAGCTCCCCTGCCCGCTCCTCGATCGCGCGCGAGAGGTGGCGGTAGTCGCGGCGCCAGTCGCCGGCGAGCAGCCCCATGTCCTCCCGCACCTCGTCCGGCCCGAGGATCAGGTTGATCCCGCGCGCGTCGCGGCGGAGCGCCACGCTCGTCCAGAGCTCCCCGCCCTCGAAGAGGCCGACCACCACCGTCTTGCCGACCCCCGCCAGCGACTCCAGCGTGCCGCGCACGACGCCGGGCGACGGGATCGGCACGCCGCGCAGCCGCGCCGGCCAGAGATCGATCCTCCCGGCGAGGTGCTCCTCGCGCGCGAGCTGCAGGAGCAGGATCGACTGCGCGATGAGGTCGTCGCCGCGCCGCACCCGCGCCCCGAACCGCTCCACGATCGCCTCGAGGCTGCCCGCCTCGAGCACGGCGGCCCAGCTCGCGTGGTGGCGCGCGGCGAGCTCCTCCGCGGAGATGGGCGCGGCGCGCGGCCCCTCGTCGATCCGGAGCCGGCCCGCGTCCGTGTGCACGAGCTTCCTCAGCTTGCCGCCCGCGCGGACCGCGACCACGCCGCCGCGCGGCTTTCCTCCGTCGCCCGCGTCGCGCGCGCTGCCGGCCGTGCGCCGGGGCCGGAACAGCGACAGCACACGGACCCAGTCGGTCGCGGTGAACCCCTCGAAGCGGACGTCGGGCGACAGCACGGGGCGAGCCTACCCCCGGCGCGCCCCGTGCGCGAGCCCGACCCCGGCGCGCGCCTCGCGCGCGGCCGCGCGGACGTTCACGCTCCCCACCAGAGCATCTCGTGCGCCTGGGTCTCTCCGCGGACGGGCACGATCACCCGGATCTTCTGGCCGTCGACCTGGACCACGTGGGCGGGGAAGCTATCGGCCGGATAGTACGCGGATTTCACGAACCCGCGCGCGTCCAGCCAGAACAGGTGCACCCCTTCCGCGGTCGCGCCGTGCAGGAGGAGCATCCGCCCGCCGCCGAGCAGCACGAACTCCATGCTCTTGAAGGCCATCTCCTCGAAGCGCTCCGGGGAGGGGAAGTCCTCGCCCACGGTCTTGAGCTCCGGCAGGTGCGCGCGGAGGTGCTTATACAGCGTGTCGTACCGCACCTTCGCGAGCCTCGGGATCCGCCGGTCGTCCGGGGCGATCACCGGCAGGCGTGCGGCGTCGAACGTCGGCACCTCCACGTGGGTGCGGTACCGGTCGGCGAGCCTCCCCCGGCCGATCTCCTCGTCGCCGAGCGCCTTGAGCCACCACTGGAAGATCGCGAGATCGCCCGTGCCCGCCATCGACTCGAGCCGGACCAGCGACTCCCAGAGCGGCCTCCGGACCTGCCACTTCCCCCCGTGGTTCTTGACCACGCACGCCCCCACGTAGAGCGCCCCGTGCGTCACGAGGGTGACCAGCATCGGCGGCGCGCCCGCCCCCTGCTCCGGCGAGGCGCCGGTCGCGCCTGCCCCCGGCGCGAGCCAGGCGTCGCGCCGCTCGCGCGTCAGCGCCGCGCCGAGCCGGTGAACGGAGGCGTCGGAGAGATCGAGCTCGAGGTCCGGCAGGCCGAACGCCTCGGGCGCGAGCCGCGCGAACACCGCCGCCGCGTGCTCGATCTGGGCCAGGATCGACGGGTTTCCGGCCGGGTTCGCGTCCTTGGCGCGCGCGCTCGCCAGGTCGGCGAGCGCGTCGGCCGGGTAGTGCGGCGCGAAGTAGCGCTCGAAGAGCTTGGCGGCCGTCAGCGGTTCGGCGTGCATGGCTGGGCGTGGTGTTCGCGGTCGCGGTCGGCTTGCGCGCGCGGCGCGTCGTGGGCGCAGCGCGCCGTGGACGCGGCGCGCGCCGCACGCGCGACGCGCGTCAGAACATCTTCTTGCGCTTCGACGAGCTCAGGATCCCGAGCATCTCGCGGTACTTGGCGACGGTGCGGCGGGCGATCTTGATGCCGTCCGTCTCCTCCAGGATCTTGACGATCGCCTGGTCGCTGTAGGGGTTCGACTTGTCCTCGGCCAGGATGATCTTCTTGATCGCCTGCTTCACGCTCTCCGAGGCGATGTCCTCGTCGGCCACCCTGTGGATCGACGAGTTGAAGAAGTACTTGAGCTCGAAGAGCCCCTGCGGGGTGTGCACGTACTTGTTCGAGGTCACGCGGGAGATGGTCGACTCGTGCATGCCCACGGACTCGGCGACGTCCCTCAGGATCATGGGCTTCAGGTAGCCCACGCCGCGCTCCAGGAACTCGCGCTGCTTCTCGACGATGCACTCGGTCACCTTGATGATCGTGCGCCGCCGCTGCTCGATGGCCCGGATCAGCCACTGGGCGCTCCGGAGCTTCTCGCTGATGAACTCCTTCGCCTTCGGGTCCTTGAGCATCCGCTGGGCGAGGTTCTCGTTGATGTAGAGCCGCTGGAGCCCCTTGTCGTTGTCGGTGACGACGAACTGGGTGCCGTCCTTGATGACGTACACGTCCGGGGTGATCGCGATGGTCTTCTCGTCGACCTCCGCGAAGTTGCGCGCCGGCACGCTCTCCAGCTTCTGGATCTCCTGGACCGCGTCGTACACGTCCTCCAGCGGGATCTTCAGCGCCTTCGCGATCGCGCCGAAGTTGCGCCGCTCCACGTTGTGGAGGTGGTCCTTGATGATCGCCATCTCGATCGCGTCGAAGCCGAGCACCTCGGCCTGCACCCGCAGGCACTCCGACAGGTCGCGCGCCGCGACCCCGATCGGGTCGAAGCGCTGGATCATCGCCAGCACCTCCTCGGCGTCCTCGGGGTGCAGCTCCGCTTCCCGCGCCAGGTCCGCGAGGCTCAGGTCGGCGCCCCTCGTCCCGTCGGGGCGCTCGCCGCCCTTCAGGTCGAGGTAGCCCTTCTCGTCCAGGTTGCCGATGACGAGCAGCGCGAACTGCCGCTCGTTCTCGACGAAATCGCTCATCTGCAGCTGCCAGAGCAGGTGGTCGCGCAGGTTCGACGGCTTCGTCAGGTTCTGATCGATCGGCGGCAGCTCCTCGAAGCCGCCCCGGCTCGCGGGCATCGCCTGCTGGAGCTGGCGGTTTTCCAGGAATTGCTCCCAGTCCACCTCCTTGACCCGCTTTTCCGTCTCGCGCGCCGCGATGTCGGTGTCTCGGTCGAACCGCTCGCCGTTCTCGAGCCGCTGCTCGGTCGGCAGCTCGGCGTTCCTCCCCCTCTGATCCCCCTTCTCCCCGTCGCGGGCCTTGGGGTCGGTCATGTCGTCCGCGAGGACCGGGTTGCCGTCCAGCTCCTTCCTGATCTCGTCCACCAGCTCTAGCCGGGAGAGCTGCAGCAGCCGGATGGCCTGCACCAGCTGCGGGGTCATCACAAGCTGCTGGGACAGCTTGAACTGGAGCTTCATCTCCATGCCCATGAGGAGCTCCTTCTCTCAGTTCGCCGCCAACGCCACCCGCCGAAGGGGGGCCGGGGCATTGCGCGAGGTTCGTGCCATCGACTGTTTCATTGGTGGCCTCACCCCCAACGTAGCATCGAACCGGGCCGCGGCCCGGGTCTTGCTTTCACGTCTGTACCAAAAATTAGCGCAGGGCCTGCATCTGCAGCGCTGAACACTTTGTCAGCCGCTGTACTACCGCTGGATTTTTCGTTCTTCCCGGGAAGCAGGATCATCAGCGGGTTTGGATTGGCCCTCGTCGGGGATCGTTGCACTATCGGCGTCCGATCGGGAGGCTTGAAATCCCGAAAGGCTGGGCGAGGGGCGATGGATCGGCCGAAGGTGCGCGCGCCAACGCGCGCGGGCGAGGAGGAGATCGGCGGGGCCTCGCTGGACGCAGCGAAGGAGCGGATCCTCGCCTGCTCACCGCTCGCCGAGCTGGCCGCTCCGAGCCGGCGTGCGCTGCTCGATCTCGGCGGCGTCGAGCGGCTCGCGCGCAGGCAGCGCCTCGTTCAGCAGGGCGCGCCGCCGCGGCACGTGGTCCTCCTCGGCGCGGGGCGCGTCAAGGTCGAGCGGGTGACCGAGGGGCGGGTCCTCCCGCTCGGGCACCGCGGCCCCGGCGATCTCGTGGGCGAGAGCGCGCTCGCGGGCGGCCCGAACGCGACCGAGAACGCGACGGTGCTCGACGAGGGGGAGGCGCTGGTGGTGCCGCTCGCCGGCCTCGAGCGGCTCCTCGCCGTCGACGCAGGGCTCCGGGCCGCGCTCGCGGCCGCGATCGTGGCGCGAAAGCTCGAGACCGAGGCGCGCCTCGGCTCGCTGCTCCTGCTCACCGTGGAGGCGCGCCTCCTCGAGTTCCTCCGCGCCGCCGCGCGGCGCTGGGGGCAGCCGCACGCGGCCGGCCAGCTGGTGTCGGCCCCCTTCACGCACGCCGACATCGCGCTGCTCATCGGCTCCACGCGCGAGACGGTCACCCTGCTGCTCGGCAAGCTGAAGCGCGCCGGGCTGATCTCGTTCGACCGGCGGCGGGTCGTCATCCGGGATGCCGCGCACCTCGCGGCGCGCGCCGCGTCGATCTGATCGCCCGCCCGGAGGGGCCGCCCCGCGCCCTGCGCGGCAGCCGGACGACGGCGTCGCCGCGCGCCTCGACCAGGGCGCCCCCGCGCGGCGCGGCCGGACGGGGCTCCGCCGCGCCGCCCTCCAGCGCGACCGCCCCGGCGACGCCCGCGCCCTGCTCGTGCGCCGCCCCCGGCTGCGGCCTGCCGAGGTCGCCCCGGATCAGCCGCAGCCGAGGGAAGACCCCGGATCTCTCGGAGGGCCGAGGGCCGACATCGACGAAGATCGTGCTGAGCAGCCGGCCGAAGGCGTACGGCTTGAGCAGGACCTCGCTCGCGTCGCTCGCGCTGTCGCACGAGATCGGCTCGTCGGCGCAGAAGACGGTCCGCCGGGGCGCATCGCCCTCGCGCCGCAGGCGGGCCAGGATCTCCCGGGCACCTGGCAGCCCGGGAGCGAGATCGATCAGCGCGACGTCGTAAGCGCGCTCGAGGGACAGAGAAATCGCCTCTTCCAGCGTCGCGGCCTGGCTGACGAGCGCGCCGCGGTTGCAGAGAAGGAGCGCCGTGGCCCTGCGGAGGACATGGTCCTGATCGAGGAGGAGAACGTTCGGTTGGTACGTCATCGGTATCCCTGCGGCTTGGATGTCGAGGTGCGCCGCATCGACGAGGACGGCCCCGAGGCGCTCCCCGTCTCCCAGCGGCAGCATCCGCGTCCGCGGACGGTGCCCCCTTCGCAACGCACGTGCCGACGGCGCGCCGGCGCCGGCGCTCGGCGCTCGCTGGGCCAGGTTCCCGGCCTCAACGCCGTCCTTCGCGCGGCGCGGCGGGTGAGGTCGCCCCGCCGCGCCTCCGGCCGCCGCTGTGCCCATTTCGCGCTCCTTCACGGCGGCCTCTCCGCCCCGGCAACGACGGAGCCCCCACGCTGTCGGCTCCCCTACCGCGCCGCCGACCGCCGGTGCGCGGTTCGTGCGCACGGACCAGCCCAGGTTTGGCGGACGTCAGCGGCGGCCATGTCGGCCGATCCGCCGGCGGGTCCAGGTTCGACCTGCCGCCAGCACCTCCCGTCCGGGTCATCCCGCTCACACCGCGCTGACGCGATCGGCGCACTGCGGCAAACTCATTTTCCAGCTTGATGAGGCTGGCGTGGGGTGCCACAAGCGTGCGCGCGCACGAGTGGCGGAATTGGTATACGCACCGGGTTTAGGTTCCGGCGCCGCGAGGCTTGCGGGTTCGAGTCCCGCCTCGTGCACCACGGCATCCCTCCTGGAGGGCGCGGCCGCCTCGGGGCGCGGCGCGCCGTGGCGCCTCCGTCGGAGGCGGGCTCGCGCGCGAGCGGGATCCGCCGGGGGCGCGGCCGCGGGGGCTCGGGCCGGATCGCGCGCGGGGTTAGGGAGGGAGACGGCGCGCGGGGAGACGGCGCGCGCGGTCCCGTAATTGCGCGGCGCCCGCGGCGCGACTACGTTCGCGTTCCTCGGCCGGACCCCTCTCTCTACCCGACCGCCGCGGAGCCAAGGCACGTAAAGATGTTCACCTGGGCGATGAAGAAGATTTTCGGCACCTCCCACGAGCGTGCCATTCGCCGCATGCGACCCCGGGTCGAGGCGATCGGCAGGATGGAGCCGGAGCTGCAGAAGCTCTCGGACGCCGAGCTCCGGGGCAAGACGGCGGAGTTCAAGGAGAAGCTCGCGAACGGGGCGACGCTGGACGACATCCTGGTCCCGGCGTTCGCGGTGTGCCGGGAGGCGTCGCGGCGCGCGCTCAAGATGCGCCATTACGACGTGCAGCTCATCGGCGGCATGGTGCTCCACAACGGCAGCATCGCGGAGATGCGCACCGGCGAGGGCAAGACCCTGGTCGCGACGCTCCCCTGCTACCTGAACGCCCTCGAGGGCAAGGGCGTCCACGTCGTCACGGTGAACGATTACCTGGCGCGGCGCGACGCCGAGTGGATGGGCAAGCTCTACGGCTTCCTCGGCCTCTCGACGGGCGTGGTGGTCAACCAGCAGGGCGACGCGGAGAAGCGCAACGCCTACCGATGCGACATCACGTACGGCCAGAACAACGAGTTCGGCTTCGACTACCTGCGCGACAACATGAAGTTCTCGGCGCTCGAGTACGCGCAGCGCCCGCTTCACTACGCGATCGTCGACGAGGTCGACTCCATCCTCATCGACGAGGCGCGGACTCCGCTCATCATCAGCGGGCAGGGCGAGCGATCGAGCGACAAGTACAAGCAGATCAACGAGATCATCCCCCAGCTCCGGAACGAGGAGCATTACGCCGTCGACGAGAAGGCGCACTCGGTGACGCTGACGGACGAGGGGGTCGAGACGGCGGAGCGGCTGCTCTCCGCGCTCAAGGTGCTGAAGGGCACGAACCTCTATGACCCGGTGAACCTCGAGACGCTGCACATCCTGAACCAGTGCCTGCGCGCGCACACGCTCTACAAGCGCGACGTCAACTACATGGTGCGCGAGGGCAAGGTGCTCATCATCGATGAGTTCACCGGCCGCGTCCTCGCCGGCCGCCGCTGGTCGGACGGCCTGCACCAGGCGGTCGAGGCGAAGGAGAACGTCCGGATCCAGGAGGAGAGCCGGACGATGGCGACCATCACCTTCCAGAACCTCTTCCGGCTCTACAAGAAGCTCTCCGGGATGACGGGCACCGCGGACACCGAAGCCGCGGAGTTCCACAGCACGTACAAGCTCGACGTCGTCATCATCCCCACGAACAAACCGGTGGTCCGCGTCGACTACGAGGATCTCGTCTACAAGACCGAGAAGGAGAAGTTCACCGCGGTCATCAACGAGATCCTCGAGAAGCACGAGCTCGGCCAGCCGATCCTGGTGGGCACGACGAGCGTCGAGAAGAGCACCGCGATCAGCCGCATCCTGACGAAGCGCGGCGTGAAGCACAACGTGCTCAACGCGAAGCACCACGAGAACGAGGCGTACGTGGTCGCGCAGGCGGGCCGCAAGGGCGCCATCACGGTGTCGACCAACATGGCCGGGCGCGGGACGGACATCATCCTGGGCGGCAACCCGGAGATGCTCGCGAAGCTCAAGTTCAAGGAGCAGAACCGCAGCCCCGAGGCGGAGCCCGAGGCGTTCGAGGCGCTGGTCGAGGAGATCAGGAAGGAGTGCTCCGCGGAGGGCGCCGAGATCCGCGAGCTCGGCGGGCTGTACATCCTGGGCACCGAGCGGCACGAGTCGCGCCGCATCGACAACCAGCTGCGCGGCCGCGCCGGCCGCCAGGGCGATCCCGGGACGTCGAAGTTCTACCTGTCCCTCGAGGACGACCTCATGCGCATCTTCGCCGGCGACCGGGTGAAGAACCTGATGGAGCGGATGGGCATGCCCGACGACGAGCCCATCGAGCACCCGTGGGTGACGAAGAGCGTCGAGAACGCGCAGAAGAAGGTCGAGGAGCGCAACTTCGACATCCGCAAGAACCTGCTCGAGTACGACGACGTGATGAGCGCGCAGCGCCGGACGATCTACGACATGCGCCAGGCGCTGCTCGTCGGTCGTTACCAGCCCGAGATCCTCGACGAGGAGGGCAAGCCCACCGGCGAGAAGCGCGCCATCAAGCCGCTCCCGTCGATCGCGGAGCTGGTGCGGCCGGACGTCGGCTACCTGCTCGGGATGTTCGCGAACGATCCGGTGATGCCGCTCGACAAGGACGGCAACCGCCGCGAGATCGAGCGGAAGGACTTCGAGAAGACGGAGCGGTTCGTCGAGCTCGAGAACCTGCAGCGCGAGATCTACACGCGCTGGGGCGTGAAGGTGGAGCTCGAGTCGCGCGCCGACAAGGTCCTCGAGATCTACGACGAGTGTAGCGCGCTCGTGCCCCAGGCCCTCACGGAGCAGCGCGAGCGGCTGCTCGACCTGATGGACCGGATCATCGGCGCGATGGTCGAGGAGTCGTGCCCCGCGCGCAAGCCGCCCGAGGACTGGGACTGGGGCGGCATCTTCCAGGGCTTCCGCGAGCACTTCGGCGTCGAGCTGCCGGACGAGGTCTCGCACATCGGCGATCAGGAGACGCTGGCCCGTGAGCTCTACGATCGCGCCGAGGGCGCGTTCGTGAAGCGCGAGGAGGAGATCGGGGTCGAGCTGTCGCTGCGCATCTTCCGCCACCTCTACCTGGAGGAGCTCGACAAGGCCTGGGTCGACCACCTGACCGACATGGATCACCTCCGCGACGGCATCGGCCTGCGCGGCTACGGGCAGAAGGACCCGAAGCAGGAGTACAAGAAGGAGGGCTACAACATGTTCGTGAACATGGTGGCCCGCGTCTCCTCCAACGTGGTCACCAAGCTCTTCAGCGTGAACGTCAGGCGCGCCGAGCAGGAAGAGGAGCAGATCGAGGCGGCCGATCGCGCGCGGCACGCGGCGGCGTTGCTCGACGCGGTCGCGCAGCACGACGAGTCCCTCCCGATCGGCGCGAACCCGGCGCCGGCGCTGCCGCAGCCGGCGGTCATGCAGGAGCAGGAGTGCCCCTGCGGCAGCGGCAAGCCGTTCAACGTGTGCCACGGCGCCGAGGACGAGGTGACGGTCTGAGCCGGCGCCCCCCGCCCGCTCGGCGGACAGGCTGCATCGCTGCAGCCGAGACCCCGCGGGGCCCTTGCTCCCGCGCCTGACCCCCGCATGGACACTGTCAGCAAAGGGCCGCCGCAGCGGCCCGGGCAGCAAGGGGCCGCCGCGGCTCCCCGGGTAGCCGTGGGCCGCCGCAGCGGCCCGGCAGCCCGGGGAGCCGACGTGGTGGCCCGGGGAGGCAGGACCATGAAGGTTTTCATCGACTCAGGGGACATCGCGGAGATCAGGGAGGCGCAGTCGATGGGGGTCATCGACGGCGTGACCACGAACCCGTCGCTGCTCGCCAAGGGGGGCAGGCCGACGAAGCAGGTGATCGCCGAGATCTGCGAGGTGGTCGACGGGCCCGTCTCGGCCGAGGTGGTGGCGGTCGAGCGGGACGCGATCCTCCGCGAGGGGCGCGAGCTCGCGAAGATTCACCGGAACGTCGTGGTCAAGGTCCCGCTCATCGACGAGGGGCTCAAGGCCGTCCGGATCTTCGCCGCCGAGGGCATCAAGACGAACGTGACCCTCTGCTTCTCGGCCGCCCAGGCGCTCCTCGCGGCCAAGGCCGGGGCCACGTACATCTCGCCGTTCGTCGGCCGGGTCGACGACGCGGCGGGCGACGGGATGGAGCTCGTGCTGCAGATCGTGACCATCTACAGGAACTACGGCTTCCCGACGCAGGTGCTCACCGCGAGCGTGCGGCACCCCGTCCACTTCGTGCAGGCGGCCCTCGCGGGCTCACACGCGGCGACGCTGCCGTTCAAGGTCATCAAGCAGCTCACCAGGCACCCGCTGACCGACGTCGGGCTCGCGCAGTTCCTCGCCGACGCGAAGAAGATCCCCGAGATGGCACCGCGGACACCGTGACCGAGAAGCGCAAGGAGAGCTCGGGGACGAAGCGACGAGGCAGCCGCCCGGCTGCCCCCACCGTCGTCTCCATCACGACGCAGGGCGGGCCGTTCAAGGGGGTGTCGGCGGCCGTCGTGCGCCGGCGAGCCCTCAAGATGCTCGCCCACCTGGCGCTTCAGGGCGTCGAGCTCTCCGTGGCCCTGGTGGACGATCCGGCCATCCACGAGCTGAACCGCACGTACCGCCGCAAGGACAAGCCGACCGACGTGCTCGCCTTCCCCATGATCGACGGGCACGGCGCCGGCTCCCGCAAGCGCGGCCGGCGCGGTCCTGTGGATCCGTCGGCGTGGCAAGGGCTGCTCGGGGACGTGATCGTCTCGGTCGATACCGCGGCGCGACAGGCCGCAGAACGTGGCAGGCCCTTGCTCGACGAGATCACGATGCTGCTCGGGCACGGCCTGCTCCACCTGCTCGGCTACGACCACAAGACCGACGCGGAAGAGCGCGAAATGACGGCCCTGACCGGGGAGCTCGAGGTCGCCGCAGCGGCCCGGGGGAGCAGTCCCACTGGAATCGGGGCACGAGGCGGCGACGCGCGGCCGAATAAGACGAGGGCGCAGTGACTTATCGCTTGCGATGCGAAACCTCGCTTGTTAAACGGACGCCCCCTTTCGACTTGGAGGAAACATGCCCGGTTCGAACAAGCTGACCAAGGCGCAGATGATCGTCGGCCTTGCTGAGGCCACCAACCTCGACAAGAAGTCCGTGGCCAGCGTGCTTGATGCGCTCGGCGAGCTCGTCAAGAAAGAGCTGGGTCCGGAGGGACCGGGCGAGGTCACCGTGCCGGGCCTCGTGAAGATCAAGGCGAAGGAGATCCCGGCCACGCAGGACCGTGAAGGCATCAATCCCTTCACGAAGCAGCCGATGACCATCAAGGGCAAGCCGGCGAGCCGCAAGCTCCGCGCGGCGCCCGTCAAGGCCCTCAAGGACGGCTGAGCGGCACCTCGCCGGCCGCCGGCTGCGCCGCGGCGTCGGGCGACACGAGCTCCGGATCCCTGGCGACCGGGCCCGGCTCCGTGCCCCCTGCGTCGCGCGAGACCTTCGGCGTGGCGCGCCGTGCGCGGAACACACACGCGGCGATCGCGAGGGCGATCAACGAGGCGAGCGGCGCGTCGCCGAGGCGGGTGTAGAGCGTCAGCGGCGTGTCCCGGATCGCCGGGGTGGCGAAGATCACCGCCGGCGCGGCGCTCTCGTCCCGGCTGCGCACGACGCCGCGGGCGTCCACCCAGGACGCGACGCCCAGGTTCACGGCGCGCACGAGATCGCGGCGCAGCTCGATGGCCCGCATGACCGCGAGCCGCGCGTGCAGCTCGGGCTCGGCGCTCCCGGTGAACCAGGCGTCGTTCGTGATGTTGACGAGCAGGTTCGGGACGAGCGCCCCGGTGACCCACCGCCCGACGCCGGTGAGTGTGTCCTCGTAGCAGTTGAGCACCCCGACCCGGATCTCCGGCCCTTGCTCCCGCGGGAGCGTGAGGGCGCGCGGCTCCGCCCCGGCGATGAGCCCGCCGCTCTTCTGGAAGATGCGCCGCAGCCACGGCAGGTAGGCGCCTCCCGGGACCGTCTCGCCGAACCAGAGCAGCTGCAGCTTGTCCTGCATCGGCTGCATGCTCCCGTCACGAAGCACGAGGGTCGCGGAGTTGTAGCTGTTCCGCTCCTCGACCCCGTCGGCGCCCTTCACGGGCGGCGCCTGGCTGATCAACCCGACCAGGACCGGGCCGCGGACGCCGGGCCCCAGGATCGCCCGGCCGCCGCGCGGCGCCTGCCGGGCGCTGTGCGAGAGCGCGTAGGGGTACGCTGCCTCCGGCCAGATCGTGAGCTCGGCGCCGTCGGCCTCGGCCCGCCGGGTGAGCTCGTGCAAGGTCCGCAGGATCCGCGGGTGGTTCTTCGGTTGCCAGCGCTCGTGCGGCCCGACGGCCTGGTTGACGAGCGCGACCCGCGCCGTCGGCAGGCCGGCGCTCGCGCGCGCCACCGCGGCCATGCGCAGCGCCCCGTACACCGCGAGCAGCCCGAACAACGCCGCGCTCGCGAGCGCCGGGAGGACCACCGCGCGGGAGAGGCGCAGGCGAGTGGTCCGCGGCACCGGCGCCGGCGCGGCGTCGCGCGCGAGCGGGCGCCCGCCCGGCGCCCGTCCGAAGGCCGCGAGCCCCGCGCGGGCGAGCAGGGCCGCGCCCACGGCGAACACCACGGAGACGCCCCGCTCGCCGATCAGATCGGCGAGCTGGACGAGCGCCGGCCAGGGGCTGAGCAGGCCGGCCGGCGTCCAGGCGAACACGGTCGGGATCGCCACGGCGACGAGCACGCCGGCCGCGAACGCGAGCTCGAGCGGAGCGCGCGCGCGCCGGAGGAGCGCGTTCGTGACGCCGGCGCAGGCCGCCCAGACCAGCGATTGAGCCGCCGCGAGCAGCACGAGCGCGAGGTACGCGGCGGCCGAGCCGAGCGGCGTGAAGCGCAGGATGACCTCCGGCACGAAGCGCAGGCCCACGATCCCGGCGGCCGTTCCCCACGCGGCGCCGCGCCCGAAGGCGCGCCAGAACGTCGGCGCGTCGTGGACCGCGGCCGCCAGCAGGGCGAGGCCCACGATGACGGCGGGGTAGAGGTCGGTGGGCGGGGCGGTGAGGGCGAACGTCGCTCCGCCGCCGACGGAGAGGAGCAGCGGGGCGCGACCGCGGAGCGCGCGCAGGGTCAAGACGTGGGGCACGACGCGGCGTTATACCGCCTGGAGCCGACCCGGACCGCGATGGGAACCCTCAGGAGAAAGAAACCGTGCGCCCCGGCCGGCCAGGGCGCACAGGAGGCGACGACGAGCCGCTCACCAGTAGATGCTGAGCCCACCGCGGAAGAGCCCACCCCCCGAGGTGTCGGTCGTGCGACCGGTCTCGGGATCCGTGAACTCGGGAACGACGCCATCGTCCGTGCGGCCGCGCACGAAGCCGAGCGCGTCGATGTTCAGGGCGAGCCGGCGGGAGAGCCGGAACTCGAGGCCGATGCCGCCGTGCGCGCCGAAGTAGTCGTACTCCGTGTTCGGAGAGAACTCCGTGCCGCCGGACGCGGCGCTGCTCCAGGGCCGCTCGACCTCGGCGTGCGACATGTGCAGGCCCCCCGTGAAGTAGAACTGGGTGCGGCTGCGCGGGTTGACGAACAGGATCCCGCTCAGCGAGAGCGGCACCTCGGTCCGCGCGTAGCCGTTGTAGTCGGTGCCTCCGAGGAAGTCGGCGCCGACGTCGAACGCGAACGCGGGGATGGGCCGGTAACGCAGGCTGATCCCGACGCCGCCCATCCCGGCGTTCTCGGCCCCGCCGTGCTCCTCTCCCATCATGAGGCCCTGCATCCGGAGGTTGATGCCCCACTGGCGCCTCCAGCGCCGCTTCGGCGGCGGCGGCGGAACGGGCGGCGTCATGCGACGGACGATCACGCGGGGCGGCGGCGTGGCCCCGGGCGCCACGACGATGACCTGCGGCGGCGGCCCCGACGGGGTCTGGTAGATGACGACGGGCGGCTGAGCCGGCCGGCCGGCACGTTGGCGGCGCGGCGGGGCCGGAGGCGGGGGCAGCGCCTCGGCCGGGGGAGCCTCCTCGGGCGCCGCGGCGGGCGGCGGCTCCCCGGCGTCACGAGGCGGCTCCACTTCCTCGCAAAACCACGCGCCGGGAGGACAGTTCGGGTCCTCCTGCGCGAGCGCGCTCAGCGGCGCGGTCATCGCCACCGCAACAAGGGCATGGGTCAAGCAACGGCGCATCGGGCGACTCCTCTTCGGTGCAGGGAAGTTAGCAACCGGGATGCCATCGACCATCTCGCTGGATTGTCGTCACCATGGCCACGAAGCACGCCGCCGTGCATCGGCCGCCACGGCGCGCTGTGGCGGAAGGTTCACACGCGCGCCGTTCCGCAGGGTACTAGCTCCGGCGGCAAACGTCACGGCAGGGCCGCCTCTGCGGGCGGCCCTGCCCACATCGAAAGCGATCGGATTCCATCATGCCCATCGTTACGTTGAAGCCCGGTCATGTTCGGCCCGTGTGGTCGGGGCATCCCTGGGTGTTCGCGCAGGCGATCGCGCGCATCGAGGGCGGCGCGGTGGCCGGCGACGAGGTCGTGGTCACCGACCCCTACGGCAGCGTTCTCGGTCGTGGGCTCTACACCCCGCGCTCGGCCATCCCGGTGCGCATGTACACGCGCGAGGACCGGCCGATCGACGCGGCCCTGTTCCGGCACCGGATCGAGCGCGCCATCGCCCACCGCCGCGAGCTCGGCCTGCCGTCGCGCTCGCCCGGCCACGAGACCGACGCCTTCCGGCTCGTCCACGCCGAGGGGGACGGCCTGCCGGGGCTGATCGTCGACGTGTTCGGCGACGTGGTGGTCGTCCAGCTCGGGACGATCGGGGTCAAGCGCCGCGAGGGGGTGATCTTCGACGCGCTCCAGGCGGCGCTCTCGCCCCGCGCCATCGTGGACAGGACCCCGGAGGCGGCCGCGAAGCTCGAGGGGTTCACCGCGGACGCCGGCGTGGTGCGGGGCGATGCCGGGCTCGATCAGCTCCGGTTCATGGAGCGAGGGCTGCGTTACACGATCCCGCTCGCGCTCGGCCACAAGACCGGCTTCTACGTGGACCAGCGGACGCTGCGGACGCGCGTCGAGCAGCTGGCCCACAACCGGCGCGTGCTCGACGCGTTCTGCTTCGTCGGCACGTTCGCGATGGCGGCCGCCCGCGGCGGGGCGAGCGAGGTGATCGCCGTCGACGAGAGCGCGACGGCGATCGAGGTCGGGGCAGAGTGCGCGCGGGAGAACGGGCTGCTCGACCGGATCACCTTCACGCGCGACGACGCCCGCAAGGCCCTGCAGCGCGCCTCGAAGGACGGGGGCTTCGACCTCGTCCTCTGCGACCCGCCGAAGCTCGCGGGCACACGCGCCTCCAAGGACGCCGCGCTCACGGCGTACCGGCGCCTCGCGGCCGGGGCGTGCCGTGCCACCCGCCCGGGCGGCATCCTCGTGCTCTGCTCCTGCTCCAGCGCCGTGAGCCTCGACGACCTCACCCGGGTGCTCGCGCTCGGCGCGCGCGAGGCGCGCATGCAGGCCGCGGTGTTCGACCGGCACTTCCAGGGCGGGGACCACCCCGTCCCCGCCGCCTTCCCCGAGGGGCTCTACCTGAAGAGCCTGATCGCGCGCCTCGACGCGCTCTGACGGACGAGGCCGACCGCCCATGGAACCCCTGTCCCTGCTGCCCCACGACGCCGCCCGCGCCCTCGCCGGGGTGATCTTCGACCTGGACGACACCGTGCTGGATCACGGCGCACTCACCGAGGCCGCGTACGGCGCGCTCTTCCGTCTCCGCGAGACAGGGCTCACGTTGATCGCCTGCACCGGGAGGCCCGCCGGATGGGGCGAGGTGATCCTGCGGCAGTGGCCGCTCGACGCGGCGATCGCCGAGAACGGCGCCGTCGCGCTGGTCCGAGAGGCGGCCACCCCCGTCGCCGGGGCCGGGCACCG
This sequence comes from Sorangium cellulosum, assembly GCF_002950945.1. Taxonomy (GTDB): domain Bacteria; phylum Myxococcota_A; class Polyangia; order Polyangiales; family Polyangiaceae; genus Sorangium; species Sorangium cellulosum_E. The sequence goes on along the minus strand of NZ_CP012673.1, from coordinate 34,369 downwards.
CGGAGGGCCCCCGCCGAGCGCCGGCGCTGACCGCATCGTCGCGCTCGGTGGGCTGGATCGCGACACCCGGCGCGCCCGCCGCGCCGAGCTTGTCGAGCTCGCCGAGGCCATGGTGCGTCGATTTCCTGCGGCGGCGCTCGCGGACGACAACGACCAGCGAGTGACCGACGTTACCATCGACATCGGAGAGCACCGGCGTGTACCGTCGGACGACGTGGCGCGGATGCGCGCCGAGCTGCGCGATCGCGGCGTGAGGACGCTGCTCTCGAGCGTCCACCTCCACCTCACCCGCGACCCCTCCGACAAGGCCACGGGCGTCGTGCGGCTGCTCTCGGCGCGGTTCGGAGAGGATCCGACCCGGGCACGGTACCGCTACGCCTTCGTGGGCGACAGCGGCAACGACGGCGTCGCCTTCGCCGCCTTCGCGTGGACCTTCGGGGTCTCCAACGTGCGCGCCCACCTCGGCAAGCTGTCGGTGCCGCCGCGGTTCGTGGCCTCCCACCCCATGGGGCGCGGGTTCGCGGAGATCGCCCGGCGGATCGCCGCGCTGCGGGGAAACGGGGTGGAACCGTGAGCCCCGCGCGCAGCGTGCACAATCGCTGCGATCCGCCCCACACCTGGAGCGCGTAGCCTAGCCGCGGCACGCACAGGCGGAATAGGATCAGTCTTTCGGGAGGGGAATCCCTCCCAACCCTTTACAGGGGCGCGGGTTCTCGGGGACCATGACCTTGGTCCCTCGCCCGCCCGCGGCAGCAGATGGCGTTTCGACCCCCGACCCCCGGCCTCCTCGTCGACAACAAGTACCGCCTCGCGGAGCGCATCGGCGGGGGCGGCATGGGCGACGTGTTCCGGGCGGAGCACGTGCTCGCAGGGCGCGCCGTTGCGATCAAATTCCTGCACCCGGAGCTGGCGGACAACTCGGAGCTGTCCCACCGGTTCTTCCAGGAAGCGCAGGCGGTCAACCGGATCCGCCACCCCAACATCGTCGACGTGATCGACGCGGGCGTCGGCGAGCTCGGTCCCTACATCGTGATGGAGCACCTCGACGGCGAGTCGCTCGGCATGGCGCTCGCGCGCTTCGGCCGCCTCGACATGGAGGCCGCCGTCGGGGTCGCGATCCCCGTGCTGGAGGCGCTCGACGCCGCGCACCGCGCGGGGATCATCCACCGCGATCTCAAGCCCGAGAACATCTTCATCGCCTTCGATCCGAGCCGGAACTCGGCCGTCGTCCGCCTGCTCGATTTCGGCATCGCCAAGGTGCTCGACTCCGACGGCCCGTCGCCGCGGACGCGCACGGGCGTCGTGTTCGGAACGCCGGACTACCTGTCGCCGGAGCAGGCGACCGGGGAGTCGCCGCTCGACGGGCGGAGCGATCTCTTCTCCGTCGGCGTCCTGCTCTACGAGGTGCTCACGGGCACGCGGCCGTTCCGCGCGCCGACGGCCGTGGCGACGGCGTTCCGCGTCGTGCACGCGGAGGTGCCCACGCTCGCCTCGGCGGGGGTGACGGTCGACCCGCGGCTCGAGGCGATCGTGCAGCGGCTCTTGCAGAAGGATCCCGCGAAGCGCTTCCCGACCGCGGGCGACGTCGTCCGCGAGCTCGAGCGCGTCGCGCCGGATCCGCCGCGACGGACGATGGCCCTCGGCCGGCTCATCAACGTGCAGCGGCGGATGGCCATGAGCCAGGGCGGCATCCCGGAGAACGAGCGCGACCGCCTCTCGTCGTCGCGCGATCGGTCGCGCGGCACGTCGTTCGACATGAACGCCGCGCCGCCGATGCGCATCCCGCCGCCGGTCGTCTCGGGCGCGCGCCCGACGGAGGCGCCGCCCGGGATGCGGCCGTCGGAGCCGGCGAGGCCCGTGCCCGGCGTGACGCTCTCGAACGCGCTGCGGAGCCGGAACCCCGAGCCCACGCTGCTCTCGCAGCGCGGCGAGTCGCTGCCGACGGTGCGCAGCGCCGACATCAGCATCAAGTCCGAGCCCACGGTGCGCAGCGCCGATTTCGGCGGCTTGATGAACCGCCAGCGCGACACGAGGCGGCCCAACGTCACCCCGGTGCGGCCGCTGCCGGCGCGCTTCGCGGGCCAGTACCATGTGCGCGGCCCCGTCCTGCGGAGCGTCGACCGCACCATCGTCGACGAGTACGGGAGGAGCGCGCGCGACGAGGTCGTGTCGCAGATGCCGATCCGCTACGCCGACGACTTCCGGCACGACTCGATCAACGCGCTCGTCGGGTACGACCTCGAGGCGCTCGACGCGTACATGGAGCTCGCGACCTCGCTCGTCTTGCGCGATCTCGAGCGCTGGCGTGACATCGGCCGGCTCGCCGTCGGCGGCGAGCTGCACAGCCTCGTGCGCACGCTGTTCGCCCGCCCGCTGACCGACATCGCGTCGCTCATGCGCCGCGGGACGTCGATCTGGTCGCGGCTCTTCACGTTCGGCTCGTGGCGCGTCGCCACCGGCCCGACGGGCAGGGTCACGCTGCACATCGGCGACTTCGACCCGGCCTCGCTGCCGCTCCGGCTGTGGGTCGTGGGGATGGTCGAGGAGACGGCCCGGCGCGCGTCCGGCGGCGGCGTGAAGGTCACGATCACGCTCGGTGAGCTCGGCTTCACGTCCGAGCTCGCCTGCGAGATCAGCCTCTGAGGAGGCGCGCGGCGCGCGGTGAGCGCGCCGCGTGTCAAGGAGGGCGCGCGGTGAGCGCGCCGCGTGTCAAGGAGGGGAGCTCAGGAAGGTTTGCGCGCGCGGTAGCACGCCTGGCAGAACACGTCGCGGCCCTCGACCGGCTTGAACGGGACCTCGCCCTCCGAGCCGCACGACTTGCAGGTGATCGAGAACATCGGACGGGTGCGCGGCGCGCGGGGCTGCGGCGCCGCGGCGCGGTTCGGCGCGACGGCGCGGCGCTCACCGGCGAACGAAGGCGCGCGGTAGTTGCCGTCATCGCGGGCGGGCGCGCCGCCGCGCGGGCGCTGAGGGTAGTGGCTCGGCACCGTCCACGCAGGCGTCAGCCCCGAGTACGCGTCCTGCATCGGGCTCCGGTACTCGTTCACGTCGCCGGTGTAGCGGGGCTTCCGCGGCCGTCCATCGCCTCGCGCGGCGCCACGGAACCCCCCGGCGCTCCGGGCCGGGCCAGCGCGGTGGGGCTGGGCGGCGCGGGCCGGCGCGCTCTCGTGATCCCCTCGATTGTCCTTTCGTGCGCGGCGGCAGGTCCGGCACCGCTTCGGCGGGGCCGCGAGCTTCCGTTCGGCATACACGGCGGCTTCTGCGGCCGAGAACAGGAACGACGTGCCGCAGCTCGCGCAGACAATGTGCTCGTCTCGATGCTGTTCCATGATTCCTCTTTCGTCAGGCCGACGGGCCTCGCAGGCTCACGGGCTCGGGTGCTTGGTGCGCTCGGGCAGCCTGGGTGGAGAAGGCGACCAGAGCGGCCCGGGAGCCGCCCCCGCTGCGCCGGAGCAGCGCGTTCTGTGCGGGGATCTAGATGAACTCGGTGGGATCGCCCTCGTCATGGGGCACAGGAGTGCCTACGGTGACATGCTTGTCTGGGCGGTCAAGCGTGCCACCACCGCGCGTCTCCGGGATCGATCCCGGGTCCATCGCGCCGTGTGGAGGATTTGATTTCGAGCCTCCTCAAGATACCATCCGCGCGACTTTCACCGGGAGCGCTGCGCCTCCCGCCACGGACCACGGCACACCCGCCCACGCCGCGCCTCGCGACCAGTCGAAGCAATGAGCCATCCCCCCCTGCACCTTACCGCTCGTGACTTCGACGCGTACGCCGCCGAGAAAGCGACCTCGAAGGCCTACTCGCGCCCCCGGCTCGAGGTGAAGCAGCGCGCGCTCGCCTGGGCGCGCGGCGTCGTCGCCCGGCTGGCCGAGCTCGGCATCTCGGTCGACGTGCACGGCTCCGACGAGCACCCGTCGATCCGCAACAAGCACCGGGCCGACTGCCAGTGGGTCTTCTTCTGGCGCGACCAGGCGGCGCGCGACGAGCTCGATCGCCTCCTCGACCGAGGCCGCTCGATGTCCGAGGCCATCGACGATCCGAGCCCCTTCACGCGGCACGCCTTCCTCGCGCTGCGCCTCTCCGAGGGCGACGTCGAGGTGTGCTTCGCCGTGCACCCGGACGCGAAGGTCGACGTCGACAACCTCCGGGCCCGCCTCGCGGCGGCCGAGGCGACGACGGGCGAGCACGCCTCGCCGCTCGCCTCCGAGCTCACGAGCGCGCTGCACGCGCTGCCGGAGCAGTTCTCCTTCGGCGCCGGCGGCGCCGATCGCGTGGCCTGCAGCGCGGCCACGCCCGACGCGATCGCGGAGATGCTCCGCCGCGCCGCCGACGGGCAGGTGCCGCTCTGGATCGGCTGGTCCGTCGCGCGCGAGACGGCGATCGAGCACGCCGACATCCTCGACGAGCAGCTCGAGGACGCGATCGTCGCGCTCGCCCCCATCTACCGGCTGGTCGCGTGGTCCCGCGAGAACGATCACATCGCGCTCGACCGCAAGCTCGAGGGCATCGAGCAGGAGCGGGCGCGCGCCCACGCCGAGCTCGAGGCCGAGAACGAACGGTGGCGCTCCGAGCAGGCCAAGGCGCGCGAGCGCTCGATGGAGCAGGCCAGGGCGCGCGGCGACGAGCGCGTGGAGGCCTCCCTCCCCGCACGCCGGCCGACCCTGGCGACGTTGTTCAAGTCGGCGAGCGGCCCCGGCGGCGGCCGCAGCGAGGCGCGGCCCGGGCCGAAGCACGCCGGTGAGGGCGGCGCGCCGGCGCGACGGGCGCAGCACGCCGACGCGGAGCAGCACGCGAAGGCCGACGCTCCCCAGAGGCCTCCGGCCGAGCCCGCGCAGCGGGCGCAGCGGGCGCCGGCGGTCGAGCCGGACGCCGCCGCGAAGGCCGCGGCGGAGCCCGCGAAGGGCGGCGTGATCGAGAAGGGCAGCCGCGTCCGCGTCCGACGAGGTCCCTTCGGAGACAAGGTCGGCGTCGTGAGCGAGCTCGATGGTCGAGGGGGGGCGAGGGTCCTGCTCGGCCTGCTCTCGACCCGGCTCGAGCTCGACGATCTCGAGCTCGTGATCGACGGCAAAGAGCGCCCCGCCCTCTCCACATCGCACCGCAAGCCGCTCGCCCCGACGCCGCGCAAGGCGCGCTGAGCGCCGCCCGCGCGGCTCCCCTGACATGGCCAAGCGCGATCCCTCAACCTACCCCGTCGAGCTGGGCGCCCAGTTCCGCGACAAGCTCCCGTTCTACCTCGCCGGCGCGGCGCTGCTCGCGGCGCAGCAGCTCCTCATGGCGAAGCGCGACTTCCTCGTGAAGGACGCCGTCGACGCCGCCGTGCAGCTCCAGTCGAGCGAGGCGTCGCGGGCGGCGCTCATCATGCTCGGGGTGAGCGTGAGCGCCGCGGTGATGCGGGTCTTCTCGCGCGTCACCATCTTCACGGCGGGCCGCAACGTCGAGTACGAGCTCCGGGCGATCCTGCTCGCGCGCCTGCACAAGCTCGGGCCGGCCTTCTTCCGCAAGATGTCGACCGGCGAGATCATGAGCCGGGCGACGAACGATCTGACGCAGGTGCGGCTGCTGCTCGGCTTCGGCCTGCTGAACGTCGTCGGCTCGCTCTTCGCCTTCTCGAGCGCCCTGTACGTCATGCTCAACATCTCGCGGGAGCTCACGGTGGCGGCGGTCGTCACGATGCCCCTCTTGATGCTCGTCACGCGGTCGTTCTCGACCAGGCTCTTCGTGCGCACCCGCGAGAACCAGGAGGCGATCGGCGCGATGAGCGACCGCGTCCTCGCGAGCCTCGCCGGGGTCAGGGTCGTCCGCTCGTTCGCGCTCGAGGCGTCCGAGATGGCCGCGTTCGCCGGCACGAACCAGGCCTACCTCGAGAAGAGCCTCTCCCTCGCCAAGCTGCGCGGCTCGATGGGGCCGCTCATGGGGGCGATCAGCTCGGTCGGCGTGCTCGTCGTGTTCTGGTACGGCGGCCAGCTCGTGCTGGACGGCCGGATGACGAAGGGCGACTTCGTCTCGTTCTGGCTCGCGCTGCTGCGGCTCACCTGGCCGATGCTCGCCCTCGGCTTCGTCGCCGCGATCGTCCAGCGCGGCCGCGCCGGGTACGCGCGGCTCAAGACGATCTTCGAGGCGGTCCCCGAGGTCGTGAGCGGCCCCCTGCCCCGCCCCGAGGTCGTCCGCGGCGCCGTCACGGTGAAGGATCTGACGTTCTCCTACGGCGCCCGGAAGGTGGTCGACGGGGTGAGCTTCGAGATCGAGGCCGGCCGATCGCTCGCGATCGTGGGGCGCACCGGCTCGGGCAAGAGCACCATCGCCACCCTGCTCGCCCGGCTCATGCCGACGCCGCGCGGCGCCGTGTTCCTCGACGGCGTCGACATCTGCGATCTGCCCCTGGAGACGGTGCGCGCGGGCATCGGCTACGCGCAGCAGGACGCCTTTTTGTTCTCGACCACCGTCGCGCGCAACATCGGCTACACGCTCGACGATCCGGACTCGCCCGCGTCGTGCGACGCCATCCGCGCGGCCGCGGCCGAGGCCGAGGTGCTGAACGAGGTGCTCTCGCTGCCGGACGGCTTCGACACCGTCGTCGGGGAGCGGGGCGTGCAGCTGTCCGGCGGTCAACGCCAGCGCGTCGCGCTGGCGCGCGCGCTCATCCGCGAGCCGAGCGTCCTCGTCCTCGACGATCCGCTCTCGGCCGTCGACGCGAAGACGGAGCAGGCCATCCTCGCGGCGATCGAGCGGCAGGCCGCGCGGCGGACCGTCATCCTGATCACGCACAGGGTCGCGGCCGCGCGGCGGTGCGACGCGATCCTCGTGCTCGATCAGGGCAAGGTCCTGGAGCGCGGCACGCACGACGAGCTCACCCGCGCCGGCGGGTTGTACGCGTCGTTCGCCGAGGAGCAGCAGCTCGAAGACGACCTCGCGACCATCGAGGCGCTGCCGACCTCGCAGCGGGTGGGGATCTCGTGACGCAACCTGGGGTTGGATCGAGCGTGAACTCAAGCGTGCCATCGAGCGTGCAATCGAACGTGGAGCCAAGCGCCGCGCAGCGCGCGGAGCTCGGCGGCGGACCGGCCGCGGGCGAGGCGGCCGGCAGCCCGCCGCGCCCCTCGAAGCCGGCGCCGGCGCCGGCGCGGGGCTCCGGGGCGAAGGGCTCGCGCCGCACCGAGGACGTGCTGAACCGCTTCCATGAGGAGGCGCAGCTCGGCGAGGCGTACGACGCGCGCATGCTGCTGCGGCTGTGGCCCTTCGTGCGGCCGCAGGGCAAGCACCTCGCGCTCTCGCTCGCGCTGCTCATCGTCACCGCCCTCCTGGCGCTGATGCGGCCGCTCATCATGCGCGACGCGCTCGACGCCTTCGGCGCGCCCGGCGGGGCCGAGCTCCTCACGCGCTACGGCTTCCTGCTCACGGGCGTCATGCTCCTCGAGCAGTCGCTCGCGTTCCCGCAGCTCTACCTGATGCAGCTCGCCGGCGCGCGCGCGATGGCCGATCTGCGCGAGCGCGTCTTCGCCTTCCTGCACACCCGCCGCCTCGGGTTCTTCGATCGCACGCCGGTCGGCCGGCTCGTCACGCGGGTGACGAACGACGTCGACGCGGTGGGCGAGATGTTCGCGTCCGGCGCGCTCAACGCGTTCGGCGATCTCATCCGGCTCGCGGTCATCGTGGCGATCATGGTGTCGCTCGACTGGCGCATGTCGCTGCTCGCCTTCGCCGCGGTGCCCCCCGTCGCCCTCGGCGTCAACTGGACGCGGCGGCGGATCCGCGACGCCTTCCGCGAGGTGCGGGCGAAGACGGCCAGGATGAACGCGTACCTCAACGAGCAGGTGTCCGGGATGGCCGTCGTGCAGGCCTACGCCCGGGAAGAGCGCTCTGCCGAGGAGTTCGACGAGATCAACGCGGCCTACCGCAGCGCGAACAACCGCTCCATCGTGCTCGACGCGACCCTCGACGCCGCCATCGAGATGGTCTCGAGCGTCTGCATCGCCGCGGTGCTCTGGTACGCCGGCGTGAAGAGCATGTCGGATCAGATCTCGTTCGGGACGCTGTTCGCCTTCGTCGCGTACATCGACATGTTCTTCGTTCCGATCCGGGATCTCTCGGCGCGTTACACGCTGCTGCAGTCGGCGATGTCCGGCGCGGAGCGCATCTTCGAGCTGCTCGACAACCGGGACGAGGACGCGACCGCGGCCCCGGCGGACGCGAGCTGTACCGGCGCGGCGACGGCCGCGGACGAGGGCGTCGCGTTCGAGCTCGATGACGTCGGGTTCGGCTACAAGCCGGGCGTGAACGTGCTGCGGCACGTCTCCATCGCGGCGAAGAGCGGCGAGAAGATCGCGCTGGTCGGCGCGACCGGCGCCGGCAAGAGCACCGTGGCGTCGCTGCTGCTCCGCCTCTACGACGTCGAGGAAGGCAAGGTGCGGGTCTTCGGCCGCGACGTCCGCGCGTACCCTCGCGACGAGCTCCGCCGCAACTTCGCGGTGGTCCCGCAGGACGTGTTCCTGTTCCCCGGCACGGTGCTGACCAACATCGCGGCCGGCGACCCGACGCCCGATCGCGCGAAGGTGGTGAGCGCCCTGAGCCGCATCGGCGCCCTCGACCTCTTCGAGCGCCGCGAGCACGGGCTCGACGGCGTGGTGCTCGAGCGCGGCAGCAACTTCAGCGCGGGCGAGCGCCAGCTCATCGCGTTCGCGCGCGCCCTCTACCGCGACCCGCCGATCCTCATCCTGGACGAGGCCACGGCCAACGTCGACAGCGACACCGAGGCCCGCCTCCAGCGCGCGCTCGAGGGCGCCATGGCGGGGCGCACCGCGCTGATCATCGCCCACCGCCTCTCGACGATCCGCGCCGTCGATCGGATCGTCGTCTTCCACAAGGGCTGCGTCGTCGAGCAAGGCACCCACGAGCACCTGCTCGCCGCCGACGGCGTCTACAGCAAGCTCTACCGCCTCCAGTTCGCGCGCCAGGCCGCCGCAGCGCCGGCATAACGCGGCGGGCTCCGACGCCGCACGCCGCACGCCGCGCTACGGCGACGGGCTCTCCTCGCGGCATCGCCCCGGCGCGCCTTCGCCCGCCGGGGGCGCCTCCGCGCCGCCGCCGTCCTCGCCGGCGGAGGCGACGACCAGCAGCCAGTACTCCGAGCAGCTGCCGTTCACGACGATGAGCGATTCCTCGTCGACGCAGCGCACCTCCGCCTGGTTCCCGGCCGCTTGCGCCAGGGTGCCCGAGCGCGCGCCTTCGCGCTCGAACGAGAGGTAGATCTGAAAGGAGCGCGGGACCTTGCCGAGCTTGTGCCGGATGTCGTACCGCATCCCGCCGGGGAAGTAGAGGAGCCCCTCCTCGGGGCCGACCTCCCCGTCCCCGTCGTCGTCGCCGTCCCACGCCGAGCTCATGTACTCGCCGTCGACGGGCTCGCCGCCCCTGTAGGTCACGGGGGGGTTCGCCTCGAGCGATCGATCACACGTGCTCGGGCCGCAGCCCGAGGCGAGCGCGGCCAGCGTTCCCGCCGCGCATGCGGCGGCCCACCTCGCGCGCCGCGCAGCCGCGCCATCCGCGCCGTGGCCCCGCATGGCTCAGCCGAGCCAGCGCGCCGCGTCGAGCGCGTGGTACGTCAGGATGAAGTCCGCCCCGGCGCGCCGGATCGACGTGAGCAGCTCGAGCACCGCCCGCTTCTCGTCGATCATCCCGCGCTCCGCGGCCGCCTTGATCATCGCGTACTCGCCGCTGACGTTGTAGGCGCCGAGCGGCAGCGTCGTCGCCTCGCGCACGCGGGCGATGATGTCCAGGTAGGCGAGCGCCGGCTTGACCATGAGCATGTCGGCCCCTTCCTCCTCGTCGAGCGCCGCCTCGCGCAGGCCCTCGCGGGCGTTGGCGGGGTCCATCTGGTAGCCCGCCCGGTCGCCGAACTTGGGCGCGCAGTCGGCCGCCTCGCGGAACGGCCCGTAGAAGCCGGACGCATACTTCACGGCGTAGGAGAGGATCGCCGTCCCGGTCAGCGACTCTGCGTCGAGGGCGCGCCGGAGGGCCGCGACGCGGCCGTCCATCATGTCGCTCGGCGCGACCACGTCGGCCCCCGCCTTGGCGTGGACCACCGCCGCCCGCGCGAGCACCTCCAGGGTGGCGTCGTTGTCGACGTCCACCGCGCCGGACGGGTCTTGCCGGAGCAGGCCGCAGTGGCCGTGGTCGGTGTACTCGTCCACGCAGACGTCCGTGATCACGAGCAGCTCCGGCACGGCGTCCTTCATCGCCTTCACCGCCCGCGGGACAGGTCCGTCCGCGTCGTAGGCGCTCGTGCCCGACGCGTCCTTGATCCGCGGAAGGCCGAACAGGAGCGCCCCGCCGATCCCGAGCTCCTTGCAGAGCCGCGCCTGCGCCGCGGCGGCGCTCACCGGCAGCTGCGAGACGCCCGGCATCGTCCCGACCGGGCGAGGCGCGTCGAGCACCTCGTTGAAGAAGAGGGGGAGGATGAAATCCCCCGGGTTGAGGGACGTCTCGCGCACCAGGGCGCGGATGGCGGGCGAGCGCCGGAGCCTGCGCGGTCTCTTCGTGGGGAACACGGCGGCGGAGCATAGCAGCCCCTCGCCCGCAGGGGGCCGGCCCGGGTGACGCACGAACGCCGCGGATCGCCGGCGCGCCGTGAATCGGCTAGGGTGCGCCCGATCGCCCGCATGAGACAGGCCTTCGCCCTCCCCTCGTCAGGCCGCCCCCGCTCCGCTGCGCCGGGCGCCCGCGCCGCTCACGCCGCTCACGCCGCTCACGCTGGACACCGGCCGAGCGCGCCGACCTCGCTCAGCGCGGCGCTGCTCCAGGGTGCCCGGCGGCGTGCCCCGGCGGCGCGTGGCGCGTCGAGGTCAACGGCTGGGTGGACGATGGCGGATCCACGTCCTCGTCATCGGATGGAAACGGCTCGTCCGGCCGCTGCGCGGGCGCCCCGGAGGCCGCGACCGTGACCATTGCAATGTCGGAGAGCGGGCACCAGACGGTCCAGGCCTCATTGCGGACGAAGCTGTCCAGCGGGACGATTCCGCGTTCGATGCCGCGCGCGAGCTGGTCGAGGCTGACCGGTCCGACCGATTGCTCCCCGTTGCTGACGTACCACCGGTCTGGAAAGCCTCGCTCCGCGCTCAGCAGTTCATCGAACAGTTTCACAGATCTCATCGAATGGTCTCCAGAAACCGTCGGGCGTTGAATCGAGCGGGTGTGATTCTATACCTCTGACGCACCGGGTCAACCTAACTGCAGAATCGCTATGACAATCAACGTCTGCCATGAATGAACGAGAGAACGACGGCAGTTTGACGGCGCTCCCCGGGGGTCTCGGCCCTTCCGACGGCGGCCACGGCGCCGCGCCGGCGTCGCTCGCGCCGTTCGCCGGCGACGCGCCGGGCGCGGCCAGGCCGGGCGTCGTGTACCTCGTCGGCGCGGGCCCGGGGGATCCCGGGCTGTTCACGCTGCGCGGGGCGGAACTCCTCGCCACGGCCGAGGTCGTGCTGCACGACGAGCTCGTCCATCCCGCACTGCTGAGCGGTGTGCGGGAGGGCGCCGAGGTGCGCTCCGTGGGCAAGCGCGGCGGCGACCGGGTCCTGAAGGACGCGAAGCAGGCCGAGATCGACGCCGAGCTCGTCGCGCTCGGGCTCGCGGGGCGCAGCGTCGTCCGCCTGAAGGGCGGCGATCCGTTCCTCTTCGGGCGCGGCTCGGAGGAGGCGGAGGCGCTCGCGCGGGCCGGGGTGCCCTTCGAGGTCGTGCCGGGCGTGTGCTCTCCGCTGGGCGCGACGGCCTACGCCGGCATCTCGGTGACGCACCGGAACATCGCCTCCAGCGTGATGATCGTCAGCGGCGTGACCCGGGCGGGCAAGCCCTTCGACTGGAGCGAGCTCGCCTCGGTGCGCGGGACCATCTGCGTCCTGATGGGCATGCAGGCGCTGGAGGCGGTGGTCGAGGGGCTGATCGGGCCGGGGCGCCGCGACCCGTCGACGCCGACCGCCGCGATCCAGTGGGGCACCCGCGCCGAGCAGCGCGTGGTCTCGAGCCGCCTCGACGAGCTGCCTCGTCGCGCGCGGGAGGAGGGGCTCCAGAGCCCGGCGGTGATCGTCGTCGGCGCCGTCACGGGCCTGCGCAACGCGCTGCGCTGGTTCGACCGGAAGCCGCTGTTCGGCAAGCGGGTGCTCGTGACCCGGCCGCGCCACCAGGCTCGCTCGACATCGAGGCTCCTCCGCCTGCGGGGCGCCGAGGCGGTGGAGCTCGCGACCATCGAGATCCACCCGCCGCCCGACCCGGCGCGCGTCACCGAGGCGGCGCGCGGGCTGCGCCGCTACGACGCGGTCGTGTTCACGAGCGAGAACGGGGTGGCCTGCTTCTTCAAGGAGATGGACCGGCTCGGCCTGGACGCGCGCGCGTTCGGCGCGGCGCGCCTCGCCGCGATCGGCGTCGGGACCGCCGCCGCGCTCGCCGGGCGCGGCGTCCGGGCCGACATCGTCCCGAAGGAGTTTCGCGGGGAGGAGCTCGCGCAGGCCATCCTGGCCGACCCCGTGCTGGCCGACCGCCGGAGGGCGTCTCCGCCGGTCCGGGTCCTGATCCCGCGCGCGCTCGTGGCCCGCGAGGTGCTCCCCGAGCGGCTGCGCGCCGCCGGCTGCGAGGTCGACGTGGTGCCGGTTTACGAGACCCGCCCCGCGTCGGCCGAGCGCCGGGAGGAGCTGCTCCAGGCGCTGGACGCGGCGCAGATCGACGTCGTGCTGCTCACGTCGAGCAGCACCGTCGACAGCCTCTGCGACCTGCTCGGCGACGTCGCCCCGGCGCGGCTCGAGCGCGTGCTCGTCGCGAGCATCGGACCGATCACGACCGCGACGGCCGAGAAGCGGGGGCTCCGGGTCGGCGTGACCGCCGAGGTGAGCACCGTGCCAGGGCTCCTGGACGCGCTGGACCGCCATTTCGCTGCCCAGCAGGCCGGCGCTGCCGGCGCCGGTTAGCCCCGGGCCGCGCGGCGCGCGTCCTGTGAGGCCCATGGAAGTAAAAAAGCGTCACAGCGGACCTGGGGGGGGAAGGTCTCCGCTGCGACGCTCGTCCACCGATATAGCAGGAGTCGTGCCGCGCCTTCCTACAATGATTTCAGCAACTTGGACCACCGACCCGGGGATCCCCTTGCGTTATTGCGTGTTCACGACGACAGACGTGCAAGGCCCCTCCCGACGGCGCTCCTGTCGCACGCTGCAACAGCGCTCCTCACGCCGGAGCAGGTGTACAGCGCCCCAGATGGACAGCGCGGTGGGCTGAGGGCGCGCGAGAACACCGGCCATCCGGCTCACTCGAAGGTTGCTCGAACCACGAGGAATTTGTTGTTGAGCTCCAGGGAAGTGAGCTTCTCGAACACGCGCGGGCTACCGAGCTCGTTCGAGAGCGAGTTGGTGCGCCCGTGCTCGGTGACGAAGTAGAAGGTCTTCACGCCCTTCTTCTTCTGCTCATTGATGTAGTCCTGAAATTTCTTTCCGGTCGACACGAAGGTCGCCAGCCTGTTGCCGCCATAGAAGTTCTCGCCCTTCCAGTTCATCTGGTAGGCGACGAGCGGCCCCGGAACCTCGCGGCTCGCGCGCACGTAGGCGAGCAGCGTCTCGCGCTGGCCCCAGTGCGGCGACGTGCGCACGAAGTACACGTCCAGCCCCCAGGCCGTGAACACGACCGCGAGCGAGAGGAGGGCGTAAAGGACGTGGCGGCGGAATCGCGCGACCATCAGAAGGAAGGTCAGCGCCGCAGCGCCGGCGGTGAAGGCCCACAACGTCGCGGAGAAGTCGAGCGACGGCGGCCAGGGGCGCTTGTAGTTGTACGAGAACAGGTGCAGCAGCCTCGCCTGGCTCGGCTGCCCCTCGCGCGCCATCGCGAGGTCGCGCCCGACGAAGAAGACCAGGATCGCGGCGGCGATCGCGACGGCCCCGAGCATCGCGCGCTCGTAGCCGACCGCGGCGCGGGCGCGCGCCGAGAGCGCCGGCGAGGCGGCCCCGTCAAGGCGGCGCGCGAGCCCTCCCGCACCTTCCAGGCGCAGCATGTCGTCGAGCAGGATCCCCGTGAGCATCGCCGCCGGCGGGATGGCCGGCAGGATGTAGTGGTGGAACTTCGTCAGCATCAGCGAGAAGAGCGCGAAGCCGAACAGGAACCACATCGCCAGGAACACCGAGGCGTCGGTCTTCCGGGCGTCGGTTGAGCCGGGCTCGCTCGTGATCCCCCCCTCGCGTCGCCGGAGCCACCACACGAGCGAGGCGGGCACGAGCCCCGTCCACGGGAACATCGCGTAGCCGAGCTGCCACACGTAGTAGCGGAAGCTCACGTCGTCGCCCTCGTTCGTGTCGTGCACGTGGGTGAAGGCGCGCTTGAACATGTCGTGGAACAGGAGCCGGTCGGTGAAGGGCTGGCCGTGCCGCGCGTACATCGCGATGAACCAGGGCAACGCGACGCAGGCGAGCACGAGCAGGCCGACGGGGATCTCCATCTTGAGCAGGTCGCGGTACCGGCCTGAAACGACGACGTAGGCGAGCGCGCAGAGCACCGGGAGACCGAAGCCGGCCGGCCCCTTCGCCATCGTGGACAGGGCGGCGAAGAACCACGCCGCGAGGAAGAGCAGCCGCTGGACGCGCCGCTCGCCCCAGCTGGCGTAGAGGACGATCCCGAGCGTCTGCGCCCAGATGAGCGCCTGCAGCACGGGCAGCAGGCCGGGCACCACGGGCAAGAACGCGCGGCAGGCCTCGTTGCCGGGGAGGCCGCAGTTGCCCGGCGAGCCCGCGCTGAAGACGTCCCGGTGGAGCTTCACGCCGAAGGGCGCCGGGCTGATCTCGACGTGGCGCGAGAGGAGGTAGAGGATCTGCGGCAACGCGCAGGCGACGATGGCCCCGAGCACGAGGTGGTAGACGGAGAGGCCCACCTTGAGCCGGCCGAGCTCGACCTGGTAGACGCGCGCCTCCTCGGCCTCGTCGGTGTGGATGCCGAGCAGCAGGAGCGCCATCGCCGCGGACATCGTCGCGACGAACGGCATGTCCGTCATGGTCTGGTGAGAGACCAGGAACCACTGCGGCATCGTGGCGAGCACGACGCCGGCGAGCAGCCCCGCGCGGCGGCTGAAGGTCCTCGAGATCGCCTTGTAGAGGAGGACCGCGGCGACGAGCGTCAGCGCGAAGATGGGCAGCCTGACCGCCCACTCCGGCCACGGGGTGCGCCCCTCCGCGGCGGCCGAGAGCATCTCCCCCGAGCGGTACCGGACCCCGAACGCGGCCATGGCGAGCGCCTGCATCCAGAAGTCGAGCACCGGCTTCGACCAGAACCAGCCGTCCTGCGCCCACCAGAGGGAGATCCAGTCGTTCCTCGCCAGGATCTCGCGCGCGACCTCGCCGTAGTGCGTCTCCCACGGATCGGTGAGCGAGTGGCTCCCGAGCATGGGCAGGTAGAGCAACGTGACGAGGGTGACGAGCCAGAAGCCGTGCCGCCGGAGCAGGGGGCGCGGCGCGCCCGACTCGTCGACCCGGTACGGGCCGAGGCGCTCGCCGAGCCGGAAGGCGCCGACGACCGCGGCGAGGAACGCGGCGGGGATCGCGACGGCCGACGCCGCCAGCGCGGCCAGCGGGGACGCGCCGTCGCGCGAGAAGGGGGTCGACGGGAGGTACCCCGCCACGCTGAGCGAGATCAGGGCGAAGAGCGCCGCGAGCGCGCCCCCGAGCAGCGCGAGCGGACCGAGCAGCGCACGGACGCCGACGCGCGCGGCGACGCGCCCGGGCGGATCGTCGAACGTGCCGAGCAGGTCGAGCAACCCGAGCGTCGCGACGACGACCGCGAGCGCGCCGAGCGGGACGCCCCAGCGGTACTGCGGCGCGAGCGCCATGACGACGAACGCCGCGAGGGCGCCCGCGGCGAACACGGCCGCGCCGCGCGGGCGCAGCGGGTTGCCCCGCGGGACGAGCCGCGCCTCTTCGGCGTCGCCGTCGCCGTCGTCGATCGCGGTCGCCTGCTCGCGGGTGCCCTCGGGCACACCGCTGCCCTTGTCGTGCGTGTCGCTCATGGCTGCGCCGATCGCGAACCGGGGCGCAGCCCTGGCGTAGCAACTCCGCGGCGCCGGGAAAAGCCGCGGGTTCACCCCCCGCGCGGCGATCCACGCCGCCGCGCGCGGCTACTTCGTCAAGCGCGCGAGCTCTTCCTTGATGATCGTCTCGGCGAGGACCGGGACGACCTCCCAGACCACGCGCTCCACGACCTCGCGGGAGAGCGCCATCACGGCGTCCACCTGCTCCGCGGTGAGGCCCAGGCCCTCGAGCTTGCTCGCGACCCCACCGTTGAGCTGCGCGGCGGTGGCGGCTGCGACCGCCCCGCCCGCCGCCGTCTTCGGCACGCCGGAGACCGGCGTCGGCGTGAACGCCATCGTCGTCGTCACCGGCACGTTCGGCGACGCGCTGGGCGCCGCCCTGACCGAGGCCTGGGCCGGGGCCGCGTTGGTGGCCGGCGCATTGGGGGTGTAGATGAGCGTCTTCGCACGCTGGAGCGGGCTCGCCGCCGCAGCGGGCTGCGCTGCCGCAGCGGGCTGCGCCGCCGCAGGCTGCGCTGCCGCAGGCTGCGCCGCGGCGGGCGATCGCGCGGCCGCGGGGGCCGCTGCGGGAGCGGCCGCCGCGGCGGCGGCCGGCTTCGCCTCGCCGCGCGACGACAGCAGCTTCTTGACCTTGTCGATCATCTGCTGCGTGTCGAACGGCTTGTCCATGTGGTCGTCGGCTTGCGCGCTCGACCCCTTGGCGGGGTCGAACGGGTTCTGCTTGGACGACAGGATCAGGACGGGCGTCGCCGGTGAGGCCTGCTTGATCGCCTTGCACAGCTCGTAGCCGTTCTTCGGCTCGAGCGTGACGTCGGCGATCACCAGGTCGGGTTTGTCGCTCTTGAGCTTCTGCAGCGCAGCGTCGGCGCTGCTCGCCGTCACGACGCGGAAATCCTGACCCGCAAAGGTGATTTCGAGCACTTTGCGCATGGTCACGCTGTCGTCTACGGCGAGAAGGGTGCTGGCCACGAACGGGTCTCCTCTCAGATGGCGCCAGAAAGCGAGGACGGCGCTGGATATCTTCGGCCCCCGTCGCGCGATGTGTCAACATTCGCGGTGTGTTTCGCCCCGAGGGCCCTGCAACTGCGCGCGATCCGGGCGGTAGAGCCCGGTCCTGCGCTGGCGGGTCGAGCGAGGCGCGCCCCGTGAACCCCCATGCGCCCGCCCCGACCCGCCGCGCCCCCGCCCCGCCCGCCCCGCCCAGCTGGAACCGCCGCTGAGCCGGCCGATGCCGGCCCGCAGCCGCCGGTGCGGCCGCCGCAGGACGGCAGCTGGACGGTGCCGGCGGAGCTCGACCGGCGGCCGCTCGACGGCGCGATCCGGGCGCTCGCGTCGGTCTCCTGGTCGGACGCGCGCCGGCTGATCGAGACCGGCAAGGTCCTCGTCGGGAGCGCCGTGGCGACGAGCCCGAGGCGGCGGGTGCTCGGCGGCGAGCGGATCGAGGTCCGCCTGAGCGCGCCGCGGCCCGAGACCGTGCGGCGGCGAAAGCTCGAGGGCGACCTCGTGGTCTACGCGGACGCGAGCGTCGTCGTGGTGAACAAACCCGCCGGGGTGAGCACCATCCCGTACGGCGACGAGGACCCCGCGGAGCAGGCCGCGACGCTCGACGCGCTCGTGCGGGAGGTGCTGGCCCACCGCGACCGGCTGCGCGGGCGGGCGCCGCTCGGCGTGGTGCAGCGCCTCGACAAGGGCACGAGCGGGCTGCTCGTCTTCGCGCGGACGCTCGCCGCGAAGAAGCACCTCGCGCAGCAGCTCCGCGTGCGCTCGATGCACCGGCAGTACCTGGCGCTCGCGCACGGCGCCGTCCCGCGCGGCACCCACCGGAGCTACCTCGTCGAGGATCGGGGGGACGGGCTGCGCGGCTCGGCGAGGGCGGGGCGGCGCGAGGGACAGCTCGCGGTGACGCACGTCGAGCCGATCGAGACGCTCCGGGGGCCGCAGGACGAGGCCGGCGCCGCGGGTGTGACGCTGATCGCCTGCCGCCTCGAGACGGGGCGCACGCACCAGATCCGGATCCACCTCGCGGAGGCCGGGCACCCGCTCGTCGGCGAGACGGTCTACGTGCGCGACCACCGCGGTCCAAGGATCCCGGCGCCGCGGCTGATGCTCCACGCCGCAGAGCTCGGCTTCGATCACCCCGCCGACGACCGGCCGATGCGGTTCCAGGCGCCGCCGCCCCCGGACTTCGACGCCGTGCTCGAGCGGCTCCGCAAGCCGGCGCGGCAGGGCGCTACTTGACCTTGCCGCGGGCCTCGCTCATCGCCGCGGCGGTCGCGTCGACGAGCGGCATCATCTTCGCGTAGTCCATCCGCGTCGGGCCGAGCACGCCCACGGTCCCGGCGATGCGCCCGTTCTCCATGTAGGGCGCGGCGACGAGGCTGAGCTGGCCTCCGCCCAGATCGCCCGCCTCGCTGCCGACGAAGACGGTGACCTCGCCGGTGCCCGCGGCGAGGGTCCGGTCGAGCAGGTCGACGAGCTCCTCGCGCTCCTCGAGCGCCTTCATCAGCTTCTTGAGCCGGTCGACGTCGGCGTACTCCGGCAGGTCGATCAGGCGGTTCTGCCCCTCGATGACGACCTCGCTCCGCCGCGTCACGTCGGCCGTCGCCTTGCTGCCGAGCTCGAAGGCGCGGCGCCTCAGCGCGTCGATCTGGAGGCGCTCGTCCGCGAGGCGGCGGGCGAAGAGATCCCGGATCTCGCCGAGCGTGCGCCCCTCGATGACGTCGGTGAGCAGGTTGTGGATCCGGGTGAGCTCGCCCTCGTCGATCGGCCCGTCGATCGAGATGAAGCGGTTCTCGACGGAGCCGTCGGAGAAGACGAGCACGGCGAGCAGCTGCCCGGGCTTCGTCGGGATGAAGCGCAGCTGCGCGAGCGCGCGGATCTCCGCCCGCGGCGCCGCGACCACCGCCGCGGCGCCGGACAGCTCGGAGAGGTAACGCCCCGTCTCGCGGAGCGGGTCGCTCGCCACCGCGTAGATCTCGGCGAAGCGGGCGCTGAGCTCGGCCTGCTGCTCGGGCGAGAGCGTCCGGAGCTCGACGAGCGCGTCGATGAAGAGCCGGAGCGCGCGATCGGTCGGGATCCTCCCCGCCGAGGTGTGCGGCTGGTGGAGGTAGCCGGCTTCCTCGAGGTCGGCGAGCACGTTGCGGATCGAGGCCGCCGAGAGATCGAGCCCGTACTTTCGCGCGAGCGTCCTGCTGCCCACAGGGTCGCCCGTCGCGATGAACTCGGTGACCGCGGCGAACAAGATCTTTCGAGCGCGATTGGAAAGATCACCCATGTCAACTGCACGCGGCGCATGAGCGCGCCGCCCGTGGCTGCCTGGACCAGGGCATGCCCGGACCGGGGAGCCATTCGGACCGGACCTTCGCCCCCATACGTCAAGACGCGCGAGCGGGCGCTGAGCCCACCGGCGCATAGGATCCTATTTTGAGGCGATCGCGCGGCCCGGTCAAATGGCGCGCTATAGGATGGGCGCGGCCGCCGCACATCGCCCCCGGGGTGATCCTGGCGCGACCGCTCCCCGGGAGAGCCGGGTCTTCCCTTTTCGCGAGCTCCCGCGCGCTCTTGTTTCGCTCCTGGTCCACCACGGTTTCGCCACGATGCCGCCCGCTCGTCACGTCGCCACCGCCTGTGCGCTCGCCCTCGTGCTCGGCCCGCTCGCCGCGGCGCCGAGCGCGCAGGGCAGGCCCAAGGTGAGGTTCCACCAGGACTGGGCCAGGCACCCGTCGGCGCGGTACGCGGCGATGAGCGCAGGGCAGTGCCGGGAAGCGCTCGTCCGACGGAAGGTCGCGTTCGAGCCGGTGCCGCACGCGCCCGGCGTGCTCGCGCCGGTGCGGCTGATGCAGGGGGTCGGCGGGGTCCTCTACCGGACCGCGGAGCCGGGCCACCGGCGCGCGCAGAACCCGAACGACGTCTTCGACTGCCGCCTCGCGCTCGCCCTGTCGGACTTCAGCCGGATCCTGCGCGTGCACGACATCGACGAGGTGCTGATGTACTCGGCGTGGCGGCCGCCGGCCAAGACCTGGCCGGAGGGCAAGCTGGCCACGAGGCACCCCGGCGGGCTCGCCATCGACGTCTACCGGCTCGTCAAGAAGCGCGAGGGCGGCGGCCCCGCCGAGGAATGGCTCGACATCGAGCGCGACTTCGCCGGCAGGCGCGGCGCGCCGGTCTGCGGGGAGCGCGCCGGCGCGGCCGGGAGATCCGGCGCGGCCGGCGGCGGGGGGCGCGGCCCCGCCGCGGACGCCGCGACGCGGGAGCTGCGGTCCATCGTCTGCGAGGCCGTGGATCAGCACATCTTCACGTCGATCCTGACCCCCAACTACGACCGAGCGCACAAAAATCACCTGCATCTCGAGGTGACCCCCGGCGTCCAATGGCATCTCGTGCGCTGATCCGGGGGAGGCCTCCCTCCCGGGCGCAAACCCGCTCTCGCCCCGAGGTCGACCCGCTATGTTAACCCGCGTGCCCGCCCGAAGAGCTTCCCGTCCCCACGCGCCCGCCGCGTCCGCCGCGCTGGGGCTCGCCGCGCTCGTGCTGTCGTTCACGTTCGTCGGCTGCCCGTGCCTCAGCGGCCCCGTGAACGCGAGCCCGGGCCTGCGCTGGTTCCTGTTCTCGAACTTCGGCGCCAGCAGGATCTGCCCCGAGATGCTGAAGAGCGGCGTCTCGCTGCGGATGCAGGACAGGGCGCCGGCCATCGGGCGGTTCTTCCCGATGCAGTGCACGTACGACGTCAACGACGCGGGGCAGACGGTCACCGTGCACATCACCGGCACGGGGTACGGCTACATCCAGCCGGCGAAGCGGGTGGGCTTCTCGCTGACGACGTCCGTCGAATACCGGCCCGACTTCCAGATCGCGGGCGACGACATCTACGTGTGGGGGCGCCTGAACCGGATCGTGCAGGGCCCGAGCTTCCAGCTCGGCTACGTCGAGAACCCCGTCATCGACGTGATGGCGAACGTCCCGCCGTTCGGGGGGCTCGCGAACGTCCTCGGGAACCAGATCGTCGCCGGCGAGATGACCCGGGGATTCACCGTGCTCTACAACGAGGAGGCCGGGAAGGACTTCACGCTGGGGATCCTCATGCCGCCCCAGCGGCCGCACCACCCGTTCGAGGTGAGCGACGACGAGCGGTACACGTTCGCCAACGAGGTCGTCGAGGTGCAGGCGCACCAGCGCGACTACCTCGGCCCGTTCGAGATCACCGACCCGGACCAGGCGCTCTACCTCAAGATTAGCGTGCAGGGCGCGCCCGTGGACATCATGATCGTCGACAAGCCGACAGGCGACGCGTGGCGAGAGGTGTACCAGACCGGCAAACCCCTCGGCCTGCCGCCCGGCCCGGTGCAGGCGGGCGGCCCGCTCCAGCCCGGGATGGTCGACACGCGGCGCTATCCGCTGCGCCCGGGCCTCTACTACGTCGTCATCGACAACACGGCGGCAGCAGGGCTCGTCGCGCCGCCGGTCACGCTGCTCAGCCCCCTCGGGGGCTCGGCCGCGCAGGTCAGCTACCTGGCGCAGATCGGCGAGTGACCGACCCGCGGACGCGACGCGCGCACGCCGGCGCCTCCGGATCAGGGCGCGCCGGGGGGCGTTGGCCGCCGGCCTTGACGCGCTTCGCCGCGAACGGGATAAACTCGGCATGACCGTCGCTGCGCGAGAGGGGGACAGCATGACCCACGTCGACAAAGCTGCCCTCGAGCGGCTGCGCGCCCGCCTTCAGGCCTACATGGCCAAGAAGGGGCTGCGGTCGACGGCGCAGCGCCGGCTGATCGTCGACACGTTCTTCTCGGGCGCCCCGCACATGACCATCGAGGACCTGCTCACCGAGGTGCGCGCGCGGGATCGAGGCATCGGGTACGCCACGGTGTACCGGACGCTCAAGCTGCTCGCCGAGTGCGGCGTGGCCTCCGAGCGCCGGTTCGGCGACGGCCTCAGCCGTTACGAGCTGGCGGACGACGCCAGCACGCACCACGACCACCTCATCTGCCTGAGCTGCGGGAAGATCATCGAGTTCGAGGAGCCGCGCATCGAGGCGCTCCAGGACGAGATCGCCGCGAAGTACGGGTTCGAGGTGACCTCGCACAAGCACGAGATGTACGGCGTCTGCCTGGATTGCCGCGACAGCAAGGGGAGCTCGGTCGCCGACGTCTCGTGACGAGGCCCGCGGCCGCCGCGCGGCGCTGCGCCGCGGCCGCCTCGGTCAGCTCTTCGCGTCGAGCGCGCGCGCGTGGACGACGGCCATCATGCCGCCGAGCAGCGAGGCGATGGGGGCGTAGGCCGGCGGGAGCACGAAGGCGGAGATGACCGCGGCGCCGACGAGCGCCGGGGCGACGCTCAGCGCCAGGCCGACGCGCGCCTCCAGGCGCGTGCGGTGCGCAAGCGCGAGGGAGAGGGCGGCGTCGCGTACGTCGTCCGACGCGAGCACGACGGCGAAATCGGCGGGCGCGGAGCCGGCGGCGCCGAGCGCCACGGAGACGTCCGCCGCGCCGAGCGCAGCGTCGTCGACGCCCGCGTGACCGAGCACGGCGACGCTCGTCCCCGCGTCGATCAGGCGGCGCACCTCCGCGCCCCGCTCCGCGGGGAGGATCTCGGGACGGATGTGATCGATGTCGAGCGAGCGGCCGATCGCCTCACACGTCTCGCGCGCGTCGCCCGACATCAGCACGGGCTCGATCTGCGCGTCGAGCAGGTGCTGGATGGCGGCCCGCGCCCCGGGGCGGAGCCCGTCCTGCAGGCCGATGAGGCCGACCAGGCGAGCGCCCACGGCGACGAGCACCACCGTGCGGCCGAGCGCCTCGAGCTCCGCGACGCGGCTCTCCGCCGCGGCGATCGAGATCCGCTGCTCGAGCATGAGCGCGCGGTTGCCGACGCAGAGCTCCTCGCCGGACGAGGTGACGGCCGTCACGCCGAGGCCAGGATGGAAGTTGGGGTTGCGCACGCCGTCGGGCCGCAGGCCGCGGGCGCGCGCGGCGCGCACGATCGCCGTCGCGACGGGGTGCTCCTCGGTGCGCTCCGCCCCGGCCGCGAGCGCGAGCACGTCGCTCGGGGTGAGCTTCTGGCCGGTCGCCTCCAGCTCCGCGAGCTCGGGCTCGCCGAGCAGCAGCGTGCCGCGCGCGCAGAACACGACGATCGAGACCCGGCCGGCGCGATCCCAGGCGTCGGCGCTCTTGTAGACGATGCCCCGGCGCAAACCGAGCAGGATGCCCCGCGCGACGTGGACCGAGGCGATCGCGGCCGTGATCGCGGTGGAGAGCGCGGCGAGCACGGCGGCCGCGGTCATCGCGATCTCGACGGGCGCCCGCCCGGCGACGAAGGCGGACAGCGCCGCGATCGCCGCGGCGACGAGCGCCCAGCGCTCGGTCAGGGCGCGGGAGGCCTGCGCGATGGGCGCGAGGGCGTCCGCGCGGCGGCGAGGATCGAGCAGCACGCGCGCGACCGCGCGGTCGCCGCCGGCGAAGGTGCAGGCGCCGAGGAGGCGGCCCCGGACCACGGTGGCGCCCGCGACGACCGGGTCGCCGTCGCGGCGCCGGGCCGACGTGGTCGCGCCGATCCAGGGGAGCACCTCGATATCGCCGCCCGTGACCGTGAGGTCGACGGGGACGACCTCCCCCGCGTCCACCTGGACGAGCTCCCCCGGCCGCAGCGCGTAGAGCTCTTCTGCACCGCCACCGCCGCCGTCGCCGTCGCCGGCGCCGGCGTCGCCGCGTGGCGCGCCGCGGTCGCCGGGCGCCCAGGCGGTGCCGGGCGGACGCCGCGGCGGCGTCGAGAGCACGGACGCGATCCAGGACCGCTCCGCGAACACGCGGTGGCGCGCGCTCTCGATGAGCCACGCGCTCACGGCGCTGGCCGTGGCGATGACGCCCGCGAGCGACGCCGCCTCCGCGGCCAGCGCGCGGTCCTCGCCGAAGAGGGCCCAGACGGCGGCGACCAGCCCGCCGAGCACGGGGGCGAGCATCGGCGCCGGGTGCGGATCCGTGGCGTCGCGCGGGGTCGTGGCGGCGCGGCCGAGGAGCATCCCCGCGCTCACGGTGGCGAGCACGATGCGGGCGCCGATGACGAGCTTCGCGTCCCCGGCGAGGGTCAGCGCGACCGCGAGCGTGCCCGCGATGATCGCGAGCACGAGCAGGAGCGCGCCGATGTCCCGCGGCTCGACCGCCTCGTAACGCTGCGGCTCCTCGGTGAGGATGGTGTTCCCGATGGGCTCGAGCAGCGCGCGATCGTCGTCGAGGTAGGGCAGCTCCGGGAGCCGCTCGTCGAGCGGCGCGGGCGGGAACGCGTCGACGATCGGCGCGTCGAGCTCGGCGTGGCGCGCCGCGCCCTCGTCGCCGCCCGGCCGCGTCGCCCCGGCCACGCCGGGCGGCGACGACGGGAGCCCTCCCCGGATCGGCGCGCCGGGGATCGGCAAGACCGCTCCGGCGAAGCCGGAAGGCCGGACCTCGCCGGGCGCCGGCGGGATTTCACCGAGGAAGGTGCGGCGGCAACGGGCGTTGCAGAAGTAGTGGAAGCGCTGGTCGAAGATCGCGACGTGCCCCGCGCGGAGCGGATCGATGAGCTTGCTGCAGCCCGAG
The DNA here is from genome assembly GCF_002950945.1 of Sorangium cellulosum. Taxonomy (GTDB): domain Bacteria; phylum Myxococcota_A; class Polyangia; order Polyangiales; family Polyangiaceae; genus Sorangium; species Sorangium cellulosum_E. The sequence goes on along the minus strand of NZ_CP012673.1, from coordinate 9,759 downwards.
CACGGGAGCGGGTCGACGGCCGGGCCGGCTGCGCGCGAGGCGGCCACCTCAACCTGCAGCCGGGATCTCGGCGAGCGCGGCCTCGACCTCGGCGAGGGCCTCCTGGATCTCGGCCTCGGAGACGATCAGCGGCGGCGTGAACCGGAGCACGTTGCTGCCCGCGACGGTGAGCAGCACGCCCCGGTCCCGCACGCGGCCGAGCGCGACGCGCGGATCGACGCCCGGCGCGAGGATCAGACCGCGGAGCAGGCCGCGCCCGCGCTCGCCGACGCACACGTTCGGCAGCCGCTCGGCGATCGCGGCGAGGCCGCGGCCGAGCTGCTCGCCCCGCTTCTGCGCGGCCTCGCAGAGCTTCTCCTCCTCGATCACGGCGAGCACTGTGCGCGCCGCGGCGGACGCGAGCGCATTGCCGCCGTAGGTCGAGCCGTGCGAGCCCGGGGGCAGCGCGCTGTTGAGCCGCTCGCGCAGCACCAGCGCGCCGATCGGGAACCCGCCGCCGAGCCCCTTGGCGAGCGCCGCCGCGTCGCCCTCGACGCCGTCGAGCATCGATCCGAGCCAGCGCCCCGTGCGCCCGATGCCGGTCTGCACCTCGTCGAGGAGCAGCAGCGCGCCGTGCTCGTCCGCGAGGCGCCGCAGCTCCGCGAGGAACCCGGCCGGCGACGGCAGGACGCCGCCCTCGCCCTGCACCGGCTCGACGAGGATCCCCGCGACGTCCGGGCCCATGGCGGCGCGCACGGCGGCCACGTCGCCGTAGGGGACGTGGGTCACGCCCTCGAGCGAGGGGCCGAAGCCCTCGCGGTACTTCGACGTCCCGGTCAGGGCGACCGCGCCGAGGGTGCGGCCGTGGAACGCGTTGTCAAAGGCGATGATCCGGTAGCGCGACGCCTCGCCGCGGTTGAAGAAGTAGCGGCGCGCGAGCTTGAGCATCGCCTCGTTCGCCTCGGCGCCCGAGTTGCAGAAGAAGGCGCGGTCGAAGCCGGTCTTCGCGCAGAGCTCCTCGGCGAGGCGGAGGTTCTCCGCGTTGAAGAAGTAGTTCGAGACGTGCATGAGCCGCCCCGCCTGCTCGGCGATGGTCGCCACGAGCCGCGGGTGGGCGTGGCCGAGCGAGGCCACGGCGACCCCGGCGAACATGTCGAGATACCGGCGCCCCTCCGTGTCGAAGAGCTCGCATCCCCTGCCGCGGTCGAGGACGAACGGCGGCTGGCGGTAGTTGCCGAGCAGGTGCTTCTGCGCCGCGAGGAGGGGCGCGCTGCTGGAAGAGGCGGAGGCGTTCGCCGTCGGGGTCTCGCCGGCGGGGCTGGTGGCGATGCTCATGGGGCCGGATCTAACGCCGGGCAGGGGGCCATAGCAAACGGTCCATGCGCCGCGGGTCGCGATCCCGGAGACCCGGACGAAACGCGCCGGTCGGGCCGCCCGAGCGCGGATGTCCGCGGCCGGGCTCCGGCCGGGCGTCTCCGTCCGCGCCGCCGCCGGCCGCGACGTCCGCGAGGCCGGCGCGCGCGGCGGCGGCGCGGGCAGCCGGGACCGTCGGCCTGGAGATTGCCAGGACTGGAGATTGCCAGGAGATCACGGCTGGTTATAGTGCCGCCGTCCTATGAGCGATTCGGAACAGAATGGGTCGAACTACCAGGCCGGGGAGACGGCGGAGACGCCGGCGGAGCAGGCGGCGCCCGCAGCGGAGCGCGCCCCCACCCTCGAAGACAAGCTCGGCGAGGCGCAGGCCGAGGCCGCGCGGCTCCGCGAGCAGCTGCTGCGGACCGCCGCGGATTTCGACAACTTCCGCAAGCGCTCGCGGCGCGAGGCCGAGGACGCTCAGCGCCGCGGCCGGGAGACGATCCTGAAGGATCTCCTTCCGGTCTTCGACAACCTCGAGCGCGCCGCCAGCCACGCCGAGGGCGCGCCCGACGTGAAGTCGGTCGCCGACGGCCTCCGGATCGTGCTGAAGCAGTTCGTCGACACGCTCGAGCGGATGGGCATCAAGCGTATCGCCGCGGTCGGCAAGCCGTTCGATCCCAGCGTCCACGAGGCCATCCAGCAGCTCGACTCGACCGAGCACCCCGCCGGCGTCGTGATCGCGGAGGTCCAGCCGGGCTACATGCTGGGCGACTACCTGATCCGCGCGGCGATGGTCGTCGTCTCGAAGGGCTCGCCCGGCGCGCAGGCGCCCGAGGCGAACTGAGCCACCTCGCGGCGTCGCGCGCTGTCGCGCCACGTCGCCCCCCGGCGCACACGCGCTGCCTCCTGCGCATCATGGCGGCGGACCGCTCCGGGATCTGCTGTGTCCCGCCACCTGGTCGCACGCCCTCCCCAAATATCGCGGACATCGAGGTCGTCTCCCCACCCGGCGCGCATCCAGGCCTGTAGTATCTTTCGCCGCATATGGGGAAGGTGATCGGCATCGATCTCGGGACGACCAACTCGTGCGTGGCTGTCGTCGAAGGGACAGGCGCCGGCTCGGCGAACGACGTGCGGGTGATCCCGAACGCCGAGGGCGCGCGCACGACCCCCTCCGTGGTCGGGTTCCCGGCGAGCGGTGAGCGCCTGGTCGGCCAGGTCGCCCGGCGCCAGGCGGTCACGAACCCGCAGAACACCATCTACGCGGTGAAGCGGCTGATGGGCCGCAAATTCAACGCGCCCGAGGTGAGCAAGCAGATCCACCTCGCCCCGTACAAGATCGTCGAGGCGCCGAACAGCGACGCGTGGGTCGAGGTCAAGGGGCGCAGCTACTCGCCCCCCGAGATCTCGGCGATGATCCTCGGCCAGATGAAGCAGGTCGCCGAGCGGTTCCTCGGCGAGCCGGTGACCGAGGCGGTGGTCACCGTGCCGGCCTACTTCGACGACGCCCAGCGGCAGGCCACGAAGGACGCGGGGCGCATCGCCGGGCTCGACGTGCGCCGGATCATCAACGAGCCGACCGCCGCGGCGCTCGCGTACGGCCTCGACAAGTCGAAGGCCGAGACCATCGCGGTCTACGATCTCGGCGGCGGGACGTTCGACATCTCGATCCTCGAGATCGCGAGCGGGGTCTTCAGCGTCAAGGCGACCGGGGGCGACACCCACCTCGGCGGCGAGGATTTCGACCAGCGGCTCATCGATCTGCTCGCCGACGAGTTCGAGGGCAGGCACCGCATCGATCTGCGCCGCGACCGCATGGCGCTCCAGCGCCTCAAGGAGGCGGCGGAGAAGGCGAAGCACGAGCTCTCGTCGTCGCTCGAGACCGAGATCAACATCCCCTTCATCGCCGTCGGCCCGGGCGGCGGGCCGCTCCACCTCGAGCGGACGATGCGGCGCAACGAGCTGGAGATGCTCTGCGAGAGCCTCATCCGCCGCACCGTCGACGTCTGCCGCGCGACGCTCGCCGACGCCAAGCTCCCCGTCTCCGCGGTCAACACGGTGGTCCTCGTCGGGGGCATGACGCGGATGCCCGCCGTGCAGGCGGCGGTGCGCGAGTTCTTCGGCCGGGAGCCGAACAAGGGAGTGAACCCCGACGAGGTCGTCGCGGTCGGGGCGGCGCTCCAGGGCGCCGCCCTCTCGGGGCACGTGGACGAGGTGCTGCTCCTCGACGTGACGCCGCTGTCGATCGGCGTCGAGACCGGCGGCGGCGTGATGTTCAAGCTCATCCCGAGGAACACCACGATCCCGACCGAGCGGAGCGAGATCTTCACGACGAGCGTCGACAACCAGAGCTTCGTCCCCGTGCACGTGCTCCAGGGCGAGCGCGAGATGGCCGCGGACTGCCGCAGCCTCGCCCGCTTCGAGCTCACCGGCATCCCGCCCGCGCCCCGCGGGCTGCCGAAGATCCAGGTCACCTTCCGCATCGACGAGAACGGGATCGTCCGCGTCGAGGCGCGGGATCTCGGGACGGGGCGGGTGCAGGAGGTCCGCGTCACGCCCACGAGCGGCCTCACCCCGGACGAGGTCGACCGGCTCGTCTCCGAGGGCGAGCGGTTCAAGGAGACCGACGCGCTCCGCCGCGAGCTCGCCGAGCTCCGCAACCAGGCCGAGACCCTCGTCTACACGACCGAGCAGGCCCTCGACGGCTACGGGGATCTGCTCGACGCCGAGCTCCTCGGCGAGGTCCACGCCGACTGCGCCGCGCTGCGGAAGCTGCTCGACGGCGGCGGCGATCTCGAGGCGCTCCGCGCCGCGTACGCGCGCCTGGAGGGGGCGGCCTTCCGGATCGCGGAGTCGATGTATGGAGGCGATGATGACGCCGGCGCGAACGACAAGGCCGTCGAGACGTGACGCGCGGCCGGGCGGCTCGCCGCGGGAGGAAGGACCGGCGCGCGCGGCACGCCGACGCGCCGCGCGCGCTCTAGACGTCGGGCTGCTCGGGGCTTAGGCGGGACGATGCTGAACGAGACCTTCGGACGCTATCGCTTGCTCGAGCGCTTGGGCGAAGGCGGCATGGCCGAGGTCTTCAAGGCCAAGAGCTTCGGCGTCGAGGGGTTCGAGAAGGTCCTCGTCATCAAGCGCATCCTCCCGAAGCTCGCCGAGCAGGGGCGCTTCGTGGACATGTTCGTGCACGAGGCCAAGCTCGCGGTGCGCCTGTCGCACGCCAACATCGTGCAGGTGTTCGACCTCGGCCGCGTCGACCACCCGAACGGCGACCCCACGAGCTACTTCATCGCGATGGAGTACGTCCCCGGGCTCGACCTGGCGACGCTGCTCGCCCGCTGCCGTCGCGCCAAGCGGCCGATCCCGCTCGGCATGGCCGTCTTCCTGACCGCCGAGATCGCGAAGGCGCTCGACCACGCCCACAGGCGGCGCGACGAGCAGTCGCGCCCCCTCGGCATCGTGCACCGCGACATCTCGCCCCAGAACATCCTGCTCTCCTGGGAGGGCGAGGTGAAGGTCACCGACTTCGGAATCGCGAAGGCGACGCAGTCGATGACCGAGGAGGAGGTCGGCGAGAAGCGCGCGGGGCGGATCCGCGGGAAGCTCGCCTACATGAGCCCCGAGCAGTCGCGCGCCGGCGCGATCGACGGCAGGAGCGATCTCTTCTCGCTCGGCACGGTGCTCTACGAGATGCTCGCCGGCTCGAACCCGTTCACGGCGCCGACCGCCTTCGAGGTGATGCGCAGGCTGCAGGCGAGCGAGTACCCGCCGCTCGCGCTCGTGCGGCCGGACGTGCCCCGGCCGCTCGCCGACATCGTGAGCACGATGCTCGCGCGCAGCGCCGAGGATCGGTTCCCCGACGCCGGGCGGCTGCACGAGGCGCTCCTCGGCTACTTCTACGCGACCGGCGAGCGGTTCGGGGCGAACGATCTCGCCGAGTTCCTGGCGCCGTTCCACGAGGAGAAGGCGAGCGCCGTGCTCGAGGCGAGCGCCGTGCTCGACGAGGAGCCGCTCGGGGCCAACGAGCGCACGCCGGTCGAGGTGCCGCACGCCGCGAGCGCGCGCAGCCGCACCGCCTCGGGGCTCCTCCAGCTGCTCGAGAAGGCCGACAGCAGCCCGGCCGCGCGCGGGCTCGGCGAGCGGCGCGAGGTCACGGCGCTCGTGCTCATCTTCACGGGGCCCGCCGCGGAGGCGGCGAAGCGCATCGGGCAGGCCCGCGAGGTGCTGGCGCGCTACGGCGCGCTGCTGCTCGAAGAGGAGGCGTCGCAGCTCGTCGCCGTCTTCGGGCTCGGCGACGCCGACGGCCGCGACACCGAGGCCGCGGCGCGCGCCGCGCTCGTGATCCTGCGCTCGCGCGGCGGCGGCGCGGCGGTCTCCGCCGGCATCCACCTCGCCCGCATCCTGGTCGACAGCGCCGGCGTCCCCGTCCGGGACGAGCGGCTCGCGTCGCTCATCGCCTCCGCCCAGGCGCTCGCCCGCGCGACCGAGTCCCAGGTCGCGGTCTCGCACGTCACCGGGCGCCTCCTCCGCGGCGCGTTCACGACCGAGGAGCTGCCCGGCGCAGGCCGCACGGCGCCCGAGGGCGGTCGCGTGATCACGTCCGCGCAGCCGCCGGCGGGCGCGCACGGCCGCTTCGTCGGCCGCCGCGACGAGCTCAGGCAGCTCGGCGACATCCTCGCCGCCGCCACGCGCAAGCGCGCGCAGATCGTGGTCATCCAGGGCGAGCGCGGCATCGGCAAGACGCGGCTGCTCGCCGAGATGGACCGGCGGCTCTCGAAGGGCGACTACAACGTCGGGTTCTACGTCGCCTCGTGCCCGCACAACGGCGCCGACGTGCCGTGGAGCGGCCTGACCGCGATGCTCCAGGTGCTCTGCGGCATCCAGGAGGGCGACGACGAGGAGCGCATCCGCGCGGTGCTGCCGCGGCTCCGCGCGCTCGGCCTGCGCGAGGACGAGTCGGCGGCGGTGCTCGGGCAGCTCGGCGCCGCGCTCGTCGACCAGCGCGCGCCGCAGGGGACGACCGCGATCCTGCGCACGGCCTTCCCGCGGATGGTGCAGAGCCTCTGCGAGGACCGGCTCCATTGCTTCGCCTGGGACGACGCGCAGGCGATGGACCAGCTCACCGCCGAGACGCTCCTCTCCACCGCCGCCACCGCCGGCCGCGCGGGCGGGCTCCGCGCCGTGCTGCTCCTGGCGACGCGCAGCGACCCGCCGCCGCTGCTCGCGGCGCACCCGCACTTCCACCGGCTGGAGGTCGGCGAGCTCTCGGACAACGACAGCTCCCGCCTCGTGTCGGCGCGCATCGGCGCGAGCCTCCTTCCGCCGGAGCTGCTCGCCTTCTGCCGCGAGCGCGCCGGCGGGCACCCGCTCTTCCTCGAGGAGCTCATCAAGGAGCTGAGCGACTCCGGCGCGCTCAGCGTCGTCAGCGGCGCCGTGAAGGCCCGCCTCGACGGCGCCTCCGCGGTGCCGCGCTCGCTGCGCACGCTCATCGCCACCCGGGTGCGGCGCCTCGACCCGAGCGACCGCGCCGTGCTCCAGGCGGCGGCTATCCTCGGCGACCCGGTGCCGACCGAGGTCCTCGCGGCGCTGCTCCAGCAGAAGCTCTCGCAGGTGGACCGGGCGATCTCCGGCCTCGCGACGCGCGACCTCCTGCGGCTCAAGGGCCCCGCGCAGGCGAGCTTCGCGTCGCCCATGCACGGGGAGATCGTCCTCGACGCGATCCCGCCGGAGCTCCGCCGCGAGCTGCACGGCGCGGCCGCGGCGGCCTACGTCGCGGTCGTCGGCGAGGACGGCGCCGAGCACGCCGAGCGCATCGGCCAGCACTTCTACCAGGCCGGCGATCGCGACCGCGCGGCCTCGTTCTACGCGCGGGCGGCGCTCCACAAGATCCGCGCGAGCCAGCTCGAGCCGGCGCTCCGGCTCATCTTCCAGGCGCTCGATCTCGCCGATCACGACCGCCGCTCGCCCGCCGAGCTGTCCGCGTGGCTCGGCGCGCTCGCGGACGTCGTGGTGCGCGTGCGCTCCACCCCGGATCTCGGCGACGTCGTGGCCCGCGCGTTCCGGCGCATCGACGAGGCCGGCACCGTCGAACAGAAGCTCTCGGCCCGCGTCGACGTGGCGCGCGCGCTCGGCGCGGTCGACCTGTTCGAGGAGGCCTACACGCGGCTCGAGCAGGCCTACGCCCTCACCGGCGACCGCGAGGACCTCCGCCGGAAGGCGCTCGCGTGCGAGACGGAGATCGGCGTCCGCACCGGCGACTTCGCCCGCGCGGTCCGCGCCATCGAGCAGCTCGCGGCGATGGGCGACGTCGACGACGCCCGGCTGCTGCTCGCGATCTCCCACACCCGCGCGGCGATGGGCGACGTCGACGCGGCGCTCCGCGCGCTCGATCGGGCCGAGCGGCTCGGCGATCCGGACGACCTCGCCGCGGCGAGCGAGCGCGAGAAGCAGCGCGTGCTCGTGCACGTCTTCCGGCGCGACTTCGACGCGGCCGTGAAGGCCTCCGCCCGCGCGGTCGACCTCGCCCGGTCCGCGGGCCTGCGCTTCGAGACCGCCGCCGCGCTGCACAACCTCGGCGACGCGAGCCGCCGGCTCGGCGATCTGCCGCGCGCCTACGCCTCGCTCACCGAGTCGAAGGAGCTCGCCGAGGAGAGCGGCCACGAGCGCCTCGTCTCGATCAACCGCGCGCACCTCGCCTACCTCGACGGCCTGAGCGGCGCGGGCGGCGCCGCCGACCTCCTGCGCGAGCTCGCGCGGTACGCCGACGCGCGCTCCTGCCGGACGGACGCCCTGGAGAGCCGGTACCTGCTCGGCGCCCTCCTGAAGCACCAGGGGCAGCTCGTGGAGGCGCGGCTCACGCTCGCGGAGGTGCTCACGCTCGCCGCCGCGTACGGCAACAAGCTCGTCGCCGACGACGCCCGCGCCGCGCTCGCCGAGCTTTGATGATCGCCCGGCCGCATCCCGCGGTCCTCGCTCGTCTCGCCCGTCTTGCTCGGTTGACTCGGCTTACTCGTCGGCGAGCTTCTTCTCGAGCGCCTCGAGGTGCGCGCGGACCTGGGGATCGGAGTCCCGCTGCGCCTCGATCTTGCGGACGGCGCTCATCACCGTCGTGTGGTCGCGGTTGCCGAAGGCGCGCCCGATCTCCGGGAAGCTGCACTTCAGCCGCTGCTTGCAGAGGTACATCGCGACGTGCCGCGCGAAGGCCACGCTCTTGTGGCGGTCCTTCGAGGTGAGGTCGATCGAGCGCAGGTGGAAGTGGTGGCACACCGCGCGCTGGATGTCCTCGACGCTCATCATCTGCGCCCGCGGCGGCGACGTCGCCGTGATCTCCGCGCGCGCGAACGGCAGGTCCACCGGGCGGCCCGTGAGCGAGCTCTTGGCGGCGAGCCGGATCAGCGTCCCCTCGAGCTCGCGTACGTTGGAGCGGACCATCTGCGCGAGGTAGAGCGCCACGTCGTCCGTGAGCGCGATCCCCTCGAGCGCCGCCTTGTTCCGCACGATGGCGACGCGCGTCTCCAGCTCCGGGACCTGGATGTCGGCGACGAGCCCCCAGGAGAACCGCGAGACGAGGCGCTCTTCCATGCGCTCGAGGTTCTGGGGGTACTTGTCGCTCGTCACCACGATCTGCCGATCGAGCGTGTGGAGCGCGTTGAACGTGTGGAAGAACTCCTCCTGCGTCTGCTCGCGCCCGGCCAGGAACTGGATGTCGTCCACGAGCAGCACGTCGCAGTTCGACCGGTACCTCGCGCGGAAATCGTCCATCCGGTGGTGCTGGATGGCCGTGATGAAGTCGTTCGTGAACTTCTCCGCCGAGACGTAGATGATCCGCGCGTCCGGCCGGCCCTCGTAGACCCGGTGCGCGATCGCGTGCATCAGGTGGGTCTTGCCGAGCCCGGTGCCGCCGCAGATGAAGAGCGGGTTGTACCGGCGGCCGCCGCCGCCCGCGGCCGCGATCGCAGCGGCGTGCGCCAGCTGGTTCGACGGGCCCACGACGAAGCTCGCGAAGGTGTGCTTCGGGTTGAGGTCGTCCGGCAGCGACGGGACACGCCGCAGCGACGGCTCGGTGCGCGGCGGCGGGGTCGGCGCCGCGCTCGTCGGACGCACCACGAGCGCCCGCGGGCGCACCGGGGTCATCTCGACACGCCGCGCGATCGGGGCCTCGAGGTTCTGATCCACCGTCCACGCCACCTGGACCGACCAGCCGGTGAGCTCGCGGATCTTGTCCGTCAGCGCCGGCAGGAAATTGTCCCTGACCCACTCGAGGACAAACTCGTTCTGGACACGCAGCGTGAGCACGCCGTCGGTCAGATCATCGAACTGAACCCCCCCGAACCACTGGTCGAACGTCGCCGGGGAGAGCGTCCGCGTATGCTCGATCGCCTGATCGAAGATTGCGCGCGGCTCGTGTTTCGGAATCGTCAT